>CAVUKF010000011.1:0-71694 GCA_963742025.1 uncultured Solirubrobacterales bacterium | reverse complement strand
CAAGTCCCCGCCGCCTGATCCGTTGCTCCCGCCCCGTCAGCTCCGCCGCACCCGCCACCGCCACCGCCCCTCCGGCCCCGCCCCGCCCCCGCCCCCGGCGCCGGCGCCGGCGCGTCAGCCCGGCGAGCCGCGAGGCTCGTGCACGCAGGTTGTCGGCGGCCTCGGTGCCCGCCCTGCGCGTCAAAGCTGCGTAGGTGATCCTGACGGTCGGAATCCGGTGGCGGCGAGGATCGCCGAATCCTCCGCCGATCCGCCTCAAACGCCGCCTTGGTGCGGTGCACCTCGAACCCTCGAGCTCGACGATCAGGCGCTCGGTCGCAAAGTACGCGTCGACCTCGTAGCCGGCGACCTTGGTGTTGACCATCGGCTGCGGCAGTCCGTGCTCGGCGACGAATCGCAGGAAGGCATCCTCGAGCTCCGATCGGGTCGGGCCGAGCCTTTGCGACGCCAGCGGCTGCAGCCGCCGGGCACCGGGGTGACGAGGAATCGGTCGAGCACATCGGCGAGGTTCCTCCTGCTTGAGTTGCGTCGCCAGCCGGAGGTCGTTGACCAGGCGCTTGACGCGGCGGCCGGGCAGTCCGGGCGCGATGTCCAGCAGCGTTCGCGCCGGGCTGGTGACGCGCAGGCCCCAGTGGACCCGGACGTCGGCGCGGGTCAGCCTGGTCGAAACGTGGACGCTCAGGCCGCGAGGGCGACGATCGAGCGGAGCGGTCACCTCGATCGGCAGCCGCCACTGCTTGAACATGCCCCACAGCGCGGCCGCGGAGCCGTGGCTGAGCGCGGCGCCCGGGCCGCACGCGAGGAGCGCACCGGCGGCCTGATCGTGGCGCCCGGTTGGCAAGTGACCGACGGCATAGATCCCGTTGTAGACCGCGATCAGCAGACCACGGCGAATGCGATGGTCGATTGTTGTGTCGTGAGGCCGAGCCGCAGCAGCTGGCGCCGGCTGACGTGACCGCCCTGCTTGTGCGCCAGCGCAGCGATCGTCCTATCGATCGGCTCGCTCAACGTATCCGTCGCAGAGTTGAGGCTTGGCCGGAGTCGGCGCCATATCGGGAAAATCACCGAACGTCCTTGATGGAGCAGCGGTGGTCATTCCGATAGAGGCGATCGGCGGCCAAACGTCACCCCCGGCCCCCGCACCGATACCGTCCGTCCACGCCCATGTCCCCGAACGCCGGCCTCAGAGACGTCGCTGCGACGCGCTACGTCACCCCGCTGCGCGAGGGCGGCTCGCTGCCGGGGCTGCTGGAGGCCGACGACGACGGGCTCTACGTCACGAAGTTCCGCGGCGCCGGCCAGGGCGTGCTCGCGCTCGTCGCCGAGGTGATCGTCGGCGAGCTGGCGCGGCGGCTCGGATTGCTCGTGCCCGAGCTGGTCACCGTCGAGATCGATCCGGCGCTCGCCGCCGCGGAGCCGGACCCGGAGATCCAGGAGCTGATCGCGGCCAGCGCCGGCGCGAACCTCGGCGTCGACTTCCTGCCTGGCGCGCTGTCGTACTCGCCGGCGGGACCGTGGCAGCCCGAGCGCGCGGCTCGCCGCCGAGATCGTCTGGCTCGACGCGCTCGTCACCAACGTCGACCGCAGCGCGCGCAACCCGAACCTGCTGCTGTGGCACGGCCGGCTGTGGCTGATCGATCACGGCGCCGCGCTCTACCTGCAGCACCAGGGCCTGATCCCGCCGAGCATGCCGACCGGCCGTTCCCGCAGATCGCCGAGCACGTGCTGCTCCCGCATGCGGGATCGATCCCCGATGCCCATCGCGCGGCTGGCGCCGCGGGTCGACGAGGCGCTGCTCCAGGAGGTCGTCGTCGCTCGTGCCCGCCGGACTGGACCGATGCCCGAGGCCGCACGCGCCTACGTCGAATACCTGAGTGATCGCGTCGCAGCGCGCCGGCTTCGTGCAGGAGGCGGAGCGTGCCCGAGTCGCCGCGTAGCCCGTTCGCCTACGCGATCCTCCGCGTCGTGCCGCGGATCGAGCGTGGCGAGCGGATCAACGCCGGCGTGATCGTCTACTGCCGCCAGCGGGACTTCCTGGCGGCGCTGGTCGCGCTCGACGAAGCTCGCCTGCGCGGCGCTCGATCCGTCGCGTTTCGGCGCAGAGCTGCGGTTCGCGGCAGCTGGACGCGGCTCGTCACGGGTCGCCGCCGGCGACCCGGGCGCCGGTCCGATCGCTGCGCTACCCGGCTCGGAGCGCTTCGGCTGGCTGGTCGCGCCGTCCAGCACGATCATCCAGACCTCGCAGGTGCACACCGGGCTGACCTCGGATCCGCGCAAAACGCTGCGGGGGCTGTTCGATGAGCTCGTCAGCGTCAGCGCCGGCTGACTCCGCTCATCCACGCACGGCGAACTCAGGCCGCTCAGAGACCGAAGCGCGTTCGGACTGCGGCGATCGCCTCCCTGCCGACGTGAGCGTCACCGTCGATGAAGACCGTCGGCGTCAGGACCACCCCGGCGCGGACACCGGCACGAAAGTCGTTCCGCACCCGCGCGAGGACCGAATCGCCGCGGCGGTCGGCGTCGAAGCGAGCAAGGTCCAGTCCGAGGGCCTCGGCGCGGGTCCAGAGGTACGGATCGTCGAGGTGGGCCTGATCGGCGAACAGCGACTCGTGCATCTCCCAGAAGCGCCCCTGCAGCCCGGCCGCCTCGGCGGCGCACGCCGCCGGCCATGCGCGGGGGTGTGCAGGAGCGCACGGGGAAGTGCCGGAACACGATCCGGCGCACCGGCGCGGCATGCACGATCGCGCTCAGCGCAGCACAGAACGGGCACTCGAAGTCGGCATACTCGATCAGGAGCGGCGCGCCGGCGTCGCCCGCGCAGTGCTCGTCGTCGGCGACCGGTGGCAGCGGCGCCGAGCCCAGGCCGCCGACCGAGACCTCCGCCGCGATCTCAGCGCCCAGCCGAGCGCGTCGAAGATCAGGTTCGCGCCTGGAATGTCATCAAGCGACGCGGCCTGGTAGCTCCATGTGACGGTGCTGCCCGGCCCGACGATCACGACAGCTCGCTGCGCGAAGCCACCGGGGTTGTAGACGCCGAACGCGCGGCAGCTCTCCCCCTTCGGCTCGAAGTCAGACAGCTGCTCGATCGAGATGCCGAGTTTCTCCCTGAACGCCCGTCTGGCTCCAGATCGCGTCGCATGAGACGCCGTAGAGGGTGGCACCGGCGGCGGCGAAGTCCTCGGCCAGGTCGTCGTAGAGGCTCAGTTGATCAGAGCACGTCGAGCTGAACGCGAACGGGTAGAACACCAGCACCGTGCTGCGCCCCGCGAGGTCATCCTGGGTGAACGGCTCGGAGTTGAATCGCGCGCTGGGGCCCTCGCTGTAGCGCACCAGTGAGAACGGCGGAACCCTCTCGCCGGCGGCGATCACGACTACTTGCGCAGGCCGAGCTCGCGGACGAGCGCACGGTAGCGCTCGAGGTCGGTGCGCTGCAGGTAGTTCAGGAAGCGCCGGCGCTGGCCGACGAGCATCAGCAGCCCGCGTCGCGAGTGGTGGTCCTTGCGGTGCGTCCGCAGGTGATCTGTGAGCTCGTTGATGCGCTCGGTCAGCAGTGCGACCTGGACCTCGGCCTTGCCGGTGTCCTTCGCCGAATCGCCGAACTTGTCGATCAATTCCTGCTTGCGTTCCTGAGTGAGGGTCATGCGGCGATTGAGGCTAGCAGAGGTGCCTCAGCGGCACAGTTCGCGCACGTGCTCGACGTCGGCACGCATCTGCTCGACCAGCTCCTCCGCAGAGATCGAAGCGCCGTTCACCCCGCAGGCGCGCGAGGAACTCGACCGTCAGCACCTGACCGTAGAGATCCTCGTCGCGGTCGAGCAGATACGCCTCCACCAGCACCGCCCGCCCCGTTCCGAACGTCGGGCGGACACCCACGCTGACGGCGGCCAGCGCATCGCCGACCCTTGCCGCATAGACCCCATGGCCAGGGCAGACCAGCGATTCGTCGGGAACGATGTTCGCGGTCGGGAACCCGAGCTCACGACCGCGCCGGTCACCGTGGACGACCTCGCCGCGCAACATGAACGGACCGCCGATGCAGCGTGCCGCAGACTCGATCTCGCCGGCGGTGACGAGCGCTCGGATCCGGCTCGATGAGACGATCTCGCCGTCGACCTCGACGAGCGGCACGACGCGCGTATCGAAGCGGTCATCAGCCGCCAGCAGCGCCGGGTCCCCGGCCGCCCGGTGGCCGAAGCGAAAGTTCTCACCGACACTGACATTGCGTCGCCCCGAGCCGTCCGACGAGCACCTCATCGATGAACTGCCGAGGGCTTTCATGGGCGAATCCATCGTCGAAGGAGATCACGACCAGCTCCTGCACGCCGAGCGAGGCGATCAGCTCCGAGCGGAGCTCGAAGCTGGTCAGCAGCTTCGGCGCCGCCTCAGGCCTGACGATCGCCAGCGGGTGCGGATCGAAGGTCAGGACCGTGTCGTTGCCGTCGATCACGGCTCGGTGACCGAGATGGACGCCGTCGAACTCGCCGACGGCGATTCGCCGCCGGCGCGCCGCCGCGTCGCCGAGCTTGGTGATCAGCATCGGGCGCAAGCCTAGATGGTCGCTCCTGGGCGACACGGTCTCACCCGCGGAAACCGACGATCGTCCGCAGCGCCCCTGACGCGGGGTCGGGCCCGGCTAGTGCGATCAGACCGTGCTCATCCCGCAGCCTGACGACGCCGCCACCGCCGGGCGGCGTCGGAACGGACACCGGCACTCCGTGTGCGGCGCGTTGTGCGTCCTCGTCGCAGAGGGCAACCGCTGGCAGGAAGCTGAGCGCTTGATCGAGCCCGAGCACACGGGTCGGATCCGCGCCGGCGACGTCGAACTCGCCGATCCTGCGTGCGGCGCAGCGACTCGCAGTAGGCGTCGCCGAGCGTCCGCGATCAGGCTGCGGACGTAGGTGCCCGAGGAGCACTCGATCGCGTACCCGCGCCGGTCGCCGTCGCGGCTGAGCTCCTCGAAGCGGTAGACCGTCACCTCGCGCTCGGCCAGCTCGACCTCGACGCCGGCCCGCGCGAGCGCGTAGGCGCGCCGCCCGCCGACCTTGACCGCCGAGAACGCCGGCGGCCGCTGGCTGATGACACCGACCGGCAGCACGCAGATCGCCGTCGGGCACGACGCCGGTCTGCGGCGATCTCGCCGTCGACGTCGCCGGTCGTGGAGACCGCGCCGAAGTGCGCGACCACCTCGTAGCGTCTTGGGCAGCGCCATCAGGAACCGCTGCGACCCGGGTGCGCGCGGCCGACCAGCACCAGCAGCAGGCCGGTCGCGAACGGGTCAAGCGTCCCGGCATGGCCCGACCTTGACGCCGCGCCCGAGTCGCCGGCGCACGCGCGCGACGACGTCGTGCGAGGTGATCCCCGCCGGCTTGTCGCACAGCAGGACGCCGTCGCGGCGGCGCGGCTCACCGCCGCCGAGCTCGCAGCTGCGCGGCGAGCTGCTGCGCGGAGGAACGCGACCAGATCCTCGCAGCTGAGCTCGGTGGTGAACCCGGCGGCGGCGCGGTGGCCGCCGCCCCCCTGGGCCCGCGCGATCGCCGACACGTCGATCCGCAGTGTCGCTTGCGCGCAGCGACACCTTGCGCACGCGCGTGCCGTTCTCGCTCGACGCCGGCTCGCCGGTGCCGGCCATGCGGTCGCGCACGAGCGCGGCCATCGTGGTGCCCTCGAACCGCGCGCAGATGGTCGATCACGCCCTCGGAGTAGCTCTCCTCGGCGCCGCGCCTCGATGAAGTCCTCGGCAGCTCAGCGACGTGATCGTCAGCCGCCCGTCGTCGTAGCGCTCGACGTTGCTCAGCCCGCGGGCCAGCAGCAGCAAGCTTGCCGTACGGGACGCCCTCGTACACGCGCTGGTAGACCGCGTGGACGTCGACGCCGGCCTCGATCAGCTCGGCCGCCATCAGGTGTGCGCGCGGGCCCGTGTTCTCGTACATGAAGCAGCCGGTGTCGGTGATCAGTCCCGACGTACAGCGCGTCGGCGATCGTCGGCGTCAGCTCGACGCCGAGCGCGTGCATCAGATCCCAGACGATCTCGGCGGTGCAGGAGGCCTCGGCGTCGACGTAGTTGACTGTGCCGAAGCGGGTGTTGTCGTGGTGGTGGTCGATGTTGAGGATGTGGGCGCCCGGGCGCTGCAGGGCCTCGGCCGGGTTGCGCTCGAGGTTGCCGCAGTCCAGGAACACGATCGTGCGCTGCTCGAGGTCGTCGGGCGGCTCGGACACGAGCCCGGACGAGCGGCGAAGGAAGCGGTACTCATGGGGCAGCGGCAGGTCGCTCAGCGCCGATGAACATCAAGCAGTCCTTGCCGAGCGCCGTCAGCAGCTCCTGCATCGCGATCAGCGATCCGATCGCGTCGCCGTCCGGGTTCTCGTGCGTGACGACGATCAGCTTGCGAGCGCCGCGCAGTTCGTCGAGGACGGCCTCGCGGCCTGCGACGGTGGCCTCAGTGGTCATCGCCACCTCCGTCGGCATCGCCCGCGGTGACCGCGTCGATCAGCTGGGTGATCCGCATCCCCCGGTCGACCGACTCGTCGTAGTCGAAGGTCAGCGTCGGCGTGTGCTTGAGCCGCAGCTCGGCGGCCACGCGCGACTGCAGGATAGCCCTGCGCCGAGCGCAGGCCCTCGATGCTCTCGGCGCGGGCGCGCTCGTCGCCGAGCACGCTCACATACACGCGAGCCTGTCTCAGGTCTGGGCTCGTCTTCACTGCCGGTCACCGTCACGAATCCCACACGCGGGTCCTGCAGATCCTTTGCGATCGCGTCGCTGAGCACGGCCCGCACCGCCTCGTCGACGCGACGCATCCGTGCCCGCGGCCATCCTATCCTCCGTAGGGCGTCGCGTGCCGTGAAGACGTCCCGCACGTCGCCGAGCGACGCGACCATCCGCTCGATCCGCACGCCAGCCGGGCAGCGTTCGATCAACCAGCGCGTGACGGCGTCGAGCGACTCGTCGAGGACGTGCGCCGCCGAGCTGGCGAAGGCCGCCAGCACCGTCGAGCGCTGCCACAGGTCCTGGTGGTCTGTCTCCGCGACCGAGGCGCCGAAGCGGCCGTGCAGGATCGCCTTGATCGAGGACAGGTCCTTGCGCTTCTCCTTGAGGCTCCCCGCATCTGGGAAATGCAGCTCGACCACGAGCACGGCGACGAAGCCCGCGTCGGACATCGGCGCCAACGCTCAGGCGAGCTCGCGCTCGACCTGCCGCGTCGTGTATGCCTCCAGGATGTCGCCTTCCTTGAGGTCGGCGAAGTCCTTGAGCACGATGCCGCAATCGAACCCGGCGGCGACCTCGCGGGCGTCCTCATTGAAGCGGCGCAGGCTGCCGATCTCGCCGTCGTAGACGACCGTCCCGTCGCGGATCAGCCGCACACGTTGCCGCGAGCGATCTTGCCGTCGAGCACGTGCGAGCCTGCGATCGTCCCGACCCTCGAAGCGCGGAAGATCTGGCGCACCTCGGCGCTGCCGAGCGTCTCCTCGACCTCGTCCGGCGCGAGCATCCCCTGCATCGCGCTTCGCAGCTCCTCGATCGCCCGGTAGATCACCGAGTAGTGCCGGATCTCGACGCCCTTCACGTTCGGCGACCGAGCGCGCATCGCCGACCGGACGGACGTTGAACGCCAGAATCACGGCATCCGAGGCCGCTGCGAGCATCACGTCGGACTCGGTCACTGCGCCGACAGCGCGGCGGATCACGTTGACCGAGACCTCGTCCTGGGGCAGCTTCGCGATTTCGTCCTCGATCGCCTCGAGTGAGCCGGCAACGTCGGATTTGAGCACCAGGTTGAGCTCCTGCACGCCGCTCTTGAAGATGTCCTCGAGCGAGACCCGCTTGCCGCTTCGGCGTGCGAGCGATTCCGTCTTGAGGCGGTTCAGCCGCTCGTTCGCGAGCTGCTTGGCGCGCCGGTCGC
Source organism: uncultured Solirubrobacterales bacterium (assembly GCA_963742025.1). Classification (GTDB taxonomy): domain Bacteria; phylum Actinomycetota; class Thermoleophilia; order Solirubrobacterales; family Solirubrobacteraceae; genus Palsa-465. The sequence continues at coordinate 63,795 of CAVUKF010000011.1, read as the reverse complement.
TGTCGACCGCCCGCACCCGCTCGCCTGCTTCGGGGACCCCCTCGAAGCCGAGCACCTCGACCGGCTCGCCGGGAAGCGCCTGACCAACGCGGTTCCCGAGGAAGTCGTGCATCGCACGGACGCGTCCCCAGTGTGCGCCGGCGACGAGGGCGTCTCCGACCTCGAGCGTGCCGCGCATGATCAGGATCGTCACCACCGGCCCCCGGCCGGAATCGAGCTTCGACTCGATCACCGTCCCCGACGCCGCAGCATCCGGGTTCGCGCGCAGCTCCATCAACTCGGCCTGCGCGACGATCGTGTCGAGCAGATCGTCAAGGCCCTCCTTGCTCCTGGCGGATACGTCGACGAAGTCGATATCGCCGCCCCACTCGACCGGCTGCAGGCCGAGAGTGGTCATCTCGGAGCGCACGCGCGCAGGGTCGGCGCCCTCCTTGTCGATCTTGTTGACCGCGACGATCATCGGCACGTCAGCCTCCTTGGCGTGGTCCACCGCCTCGGTCGTCTGCGGTTTGACGCCGTCATCGGCGGCGACGACGATCACGGCGATGTCGGTCACCTTCGCGCCGCGGGCACGCATCGCCGTGAACGCCTCGTGGCCGGGGGTATCGAGGAATGTCACCGAGCGGTCGCCGTGGTGGACCTGATAGGCGCCGATGTGCTGGGTGATGCCACCGGCCTCGCCGGCCGCGACCTCGGTCGAGCGGATCGCGTCGAGCAGCGATGTCTTGCCGTGGTCGACGTGACCCATGATCGTCACAACCGGTGCGCGCTCGACCAGCTCCTCCTCGGCGTCGTCGAACACCGGCTCGGCGACCGTCTCGTCCTCGGAATGGACGATCTCGACCTCCTTGCCGAGCTCGACGGCCAGGACCTGGATCGTGTCATCCGACAACGTCTGCGTCTGGGTCTTCATTTCGCCGAGCTCCATCAGCTTCTTGACGATCTCGGGCACGCGCACGTCCAGGTACTCGGCGACGTCCTTGACGGTCGCGCCGGAGTTGATCCTGATCGTGTTCGGCTCGGCGAGCGCGGTGCGTGAGGAGGCGGGGCGCGATTCGGCCTCTTCGTCGTAGACGCCGCGACGACGGCGGCCGCGGCGCTGGCGGCGAGGCGGCTGGTTTGATTGACCACCGGGCCCGCCTCCGGGAGCGCGCCGCGATGCCTGCGAGTCGATCACGACGCGGCGGCGGCCGCCGGCGGAGCCGGGCGTGCGTTCGCCCTGGAGCGAGTCGCGCGTGGGTCGTTTATGCGCGTGCTCGGAGTCTTCGCCGGGAGCCCCCGCAGGCCCAGCGCCCGGGTCGGCGGTACCCGCACCGTCGGCGGCCGGCGGCGTGGCGGCCGGCGGTGAGACGTCCGGCGTCGTGGCGGATGGCGGTGGGACGGCCGGCGGCGGGGCGCTCGAGGCCGTCGGCGCGGCCGGTACGCTCGCGGCCGGCTCGGCCAGCACCGGCGACGCGGCCGCCGAGGCCTTGCTGGTGGCCGACGACTTCGGTGACGCGGTCGATGTCTTCGCGGCGGCGACGGCGGACTTGCCACCCGCGGCAGCGCCCGACTTCCCGGCGCCGGCGGGCCCGGCGGCCGACTTGCCCGAGGCGGCAGGCTTGCCGGCAGCGGCCGGTTTCACCGAAGCGGTCGGTGCAGCGGACTTGGCGGCGGCGGCGGGCTTCGCGGCGGCGGCGGCGGGCTTCGCGGCGGCGGACGCGGGCTTCTGAGCCGCGGCGACGGGCTTTCCGGCGCCGGCGGCGCGCGGCTTCTGCGTAACCGGCGTATCACTCTGGCGTTTGCTCATCGGCAGTCCAGTGTACGAACGTGCGAGCGCATCGTCGGATCGCCCGTATCTGCTGGGCGCGACACTAGGCGGCGTCGACCTGGTCGCTGTCGGTGCCGGCCAGCGCCTGGTGTGCCTCGATCCCGCAATAGCGCGATCCCGGCAGGGCAGCGTTCGGGCAGCGGCGTCCGTTGGAGAGGATTGCCGCGCAGCGTCCGCCGGTGTCCTCCTCCTCGTAACCGTGCTCGCGCCTCTTCGGCGGCGAACTCGGTCTCCGAGCGGATGTCGATCCGCCAGCCGGTCAGACGAGCGGCCAGACGGGCGTTCTGACCCTCACGGCCGATCGCCAGCGACAGCTGGTCGTCTGGAACGATCACGGTTGCCTGCTTGTTCTCATCGTCGACGAGCACCTCGCGCACGCGCGCCGGCGACAGCGCCTTGGCGACGAACCGCGCCGGCTCGTCGTTGTACGGGATGATGTCGATCTTCTCGCCGCGCAACTCGGACACGACCATGCGCACGCGTGAGCCGCGCGGACCGACGCAGGCGCCGACCGGGTCGACGCCGTCCACGTGGGAGATGACGGCGATCTTCGAACGGTACCCCGGCTCACGCGCGACACCCGTGATCTCGACCAGCCCGTCGGCGATCTCGGGGACCTCGAGCTCGAACAGGGACTTGATCAGCTCCGGGTCGCGGCGCGAAACGATGATGCTCGGCCCCTTCGTGGAGTTCGAGACGTCCTTGATCACCGCCTTGATCCGCTGCGAATGGTCATAGCGCTCGCCGTCGACCTGCTCTGACTTCGGCAGCAGCGCCTCGACCCGCTCTCGCAGCTGTACGAGCGTGTAGCGGGAGTCCGACTGCTGGACGATCCCGGTGATCAGCTCGCCGACGCGATCCCGATACTCCTCGAACATCATGTCGCGCTCGGCCTCGCGGATTCGCTGCAGGATCACCTGCTTGGCGGTTTGCGCCGCGATCCGCCCGAAGTCGTGTGGCGTGACGTCCGCGGTCTCGATCTGATCCTCGTACTCCTTGAGCTTCTCGAGATCGATCTCGGGTTCAGGCGGTTCGCGCATCTCGCCGGTCTCCGGGTCGACGGTCGGACCGACGTCGGTGGTCGCCTCGATCAGCAGCTGCTCTTCGAGCTCCGGCGGGATCTTCAGCTCCCACACCTTGAAGTCGCCGCTGTCGCGGTCCATCTCCACCTTCGCGTAGGGCGCGGATCCGGGCGTCTTCTTGTAGGCGGACAGCAGCGCGTCCTCGAGCGCCTCCATCAACTTCTCATGCGAGATGTTCTTCTCAGCTGCCAGGCCGCGCACGGCCTCGATGATCTCTTTCGACATTGGTCAGTCTCCAGGAACGAGGTTTGAGCGGACGATCTGCTCGTACGGGATCGTCAGGACCCCGTCACCAGCAGCGATCGTGATTTCGCGTTCCGACGCACCCACCAACTCGCCGGTCACGCTCTTGTGACCGTCCTTCGCCTCGCGCAGCCGAACGCGCGCGCGACGGCCGATGAACCGGGAGTAGTGCTGTGGCTTGGTGAGCGGACGATCCTGACCGGGCGAGGAGACCTCGAGTGCGTAGCGGTCCAGATACTCGCCCAGCAGACCTGTGACGCGCTCGCACAGCGCCAACGTGACGCCGTCCGGGTGGTCGATGAACAGCCTGATCGTGCCGGCTGAGACGACCTCGGCGAGCAGCAACTCGACGTCAGGCTCGGCGGTTGCCAGCCTGGCCTCGATCTCTGTCTGCAGTTTGCTCGCGTTGTTCATCAGTCGCTCCAAGAAACAAAAAAAGCGGGCGAGCGCCCACTTCCGGTGCTGCCGCCGAGCATGTGCCCGGTGTTACGAAAGCTGTGTTTTCAGGGTAGCACTGTCTCCCAGCGATTGGGTTCGCTGGCGCCGCGTCTGCTACGGATGGTTTGCCGTGGGCCCGGATTCAGAAATTCGCCGCCGTCTCGCGGTGTCTGGACGCGCGTGGACCCACCCGACTCGCGTCAGGTACCACCAACTCGTCCTTCAGCGCCGGCCGCCCGGGCCTGGGCCTGGTCGCGGTAGCGGCGATAGTCGCGGCGGGCAGGCTGCATGCAGGCCGCAAGCACCAGCGGCGCTCGCGCCTCGGCATGACGACCGAGCAGCTGCAGGCAGCGCCCGAGGCAGAACAGCGCGTAGTCGTTGGTCGGCGAGCGATCGACGATCTCCTGGAACTCGGCGGCGGCCTCGCTGTAGCGCTTCACGCGGAACAGCGCCCGGCCCAGCGCCTCGCGAATCGAGCTCTTGTCGGGCGCGAGGTCGCGAGCCCGGCTGAGCGGGATCACGGCCTGATGGTAGTGCCCGGCCTCGAGCAGCTCGGTGCCGCGGATGAACAACTCGTAGACATCGTCCATCACCAGCAGTGTATGACGCCCTCAGGCGCCGGCGCGACGGCCGGGGGCGGTGCGCCGGGGTGACGGATACGGTGGTAACGCGACCAGCGCCCGCAACCGTCCCAGGAAGCCGAGTCCGGCCCGCAGCTGCCGGCGCATCGCTCGCCGCTGAACGGCGGTCGGACGGGGGGCATGCGGCGCAAACCGGGCGAGCCGTATCGCCCGGATGTAGCCGGCGGCATCCGGTTCGCCGCGCGCCCGCCGCTCCAGCTCCGAGAGCGTGACATCTCGCGCCAGTGGCCGGCCGCAGCGCGCGAAGGCCCGCTCCAGCTCGTCCAGCAATGCCTGGCCTCCGGCGGCGGCGCGCCGCGCACCGAGCGCCCACATGAAACCACCGACCAGCACGAGTGCGATCGCGAGCGCGAGCACCAGCGCGAGCACCAGCTCGAGCTCGGTTGGTCCCCCGGTGCCGGCGTGGCGCCCACCGGTGACGGGGTGGTCGGGCCCGAGACCGTGCGCCACCGGGCCCTTGCTCTGCGGCGAGGCACCCGCCTTGATTCCGGCAGCGCTGAGGGCGGCGGTGGAAATCGGCCCCAGCAGGCTGGTGCTCGGCGTCGGATCGAACTTGACCCAGCCGTAGTGCGGGAACCAGGCCTCAACCCACGCGTGCGCGTCGCGGTCATCGACGAGGTACTCGTCGGTGCCGGGGACCTTGTAGCCCGTCGCGAAGCCGGCGACGACACGCGCCGGGACTCCGCCCATCCGCAGCAGCAGTGCCATCGCGCCCGCGAACTGCTGGCAGTAGCCGAGCTTGTCGCCGAACAGGAACGTGACGAGCGGGAAGCGCGTCACCGGAGGGCTGAGGTCGTACGTGTAGCCATGCGCAAGGAAGCGCATGACCGCCTCGACGTACGCGTACGGTGTATGAGTTCCGTGCTTGAGCCGCTGCGCGAGCGCGTAAACCCGTCCGTATGGGCCCTGCTGGAGCAGCTGCAGCTCTTCTGCCGGAGTCATTCCGGCGTAGCCCGTCGCCGTGACCATCGAGCCGTACGGCGCGAACTGCACCGGTTGGTCGGGAAGGTGGGAGAAGATGACGGATCGCGTGTCACCCGTGGGCGGGACGGAGATCCCGAGCTCTGGGAGAAGGTCCGCCACCGGATAGTCATCGCCTGCGTGAGCCAGCTGGCGGGGGCTGGGCTCAGGGGTATAGACGTTCACCTGGTAGCTGTCGCCCGGCTGCAGCGCCGTCGTCGTGATCCAGGTTCCGGGAATGTCGCCCGCCTCGAGGTTCGCGATCGGGGTCGGTTGGCTCCCGGTCACCGCAGGCTCGCTCGCGAAGCCCGCGGCGACCACGTTGTGGGTGGTCATGTCCCGTAATGAGACCGTCAGCGTCTGGCTCCAGCGGGCGATGTTCGACGCCCGGATCGTCGCCTGCGCAGCCAGCTCATCTCCGTTGACCGGCGCAGCCGCCCAGCCGCGGGAGTCGAACTCGTCGAGATCCACCGCCTTCCAGTACGACGGGAAGCGCGCCCGCACTTCGAGCACGATCGTCCCGTTGTGCGGCCAGTCGAGCGGGCCGTAGTTCTGGTTCCAGTTGAATGCCTCACCGATGCGTGCCGGCCCGATCGTCCCGGTCAGCGTCTCGACGCTCAGCCACGGAGAGCGCTCGGTGAGCGAGGGCGCCACGATCGCGCCACCGATCGCGGCGACGACGATCACGCAGCCGGCCAGCATCCCGCGTCCCGCCGGGATCCGCTCGGAGAACACGAGTGCCGCGAGCAGGATGAACAGAACGGCGCCGTGGACGTAGGCGAGCTGCGGGGTCGCCAGCGAGGAGGGGACGATCGCCAGCACGACCATCGGCAGTGCCGCACCGGCAAGCCGCGCCTCGCCTACCGGGCGCCTGGACGAGGCGAGCGTCAGCGCACCGCCGATCAGCAGCAGGCCGGCACCGAGCACGATCACCGCCGTGGTCCAGGGATCCCTGGAGTGGTAGGGCACGATCACGAGGGGAAGCGCCGCCATGCCGTTGTTGATCGCATCGGCGGTACGCGCGATCTGCAGGTGCAGCGCCCAGTGAAGGGGGAAGCCGGACAGCGGGAAGACCGCCAGCGAGCCGATCACGATCGCGACGATCGCCGCGATCCGTACCGATCGCTCCCGCGAATGAGCCGCGCCTCCGAGCGCCGCGATCGCAACTGACAGCGCCACGAGCCCGAGCATCCGCCCCAACGGCGGCGCCGCGAGCATCGTCGCCCAGCGCAATACGCCGTAGACCCCGAGCAGACCGAACGCCAGGAGCGTCACGAACGGCCGCCCGCCCGCCGCTGTGCGAGCGCCGCTCCGTCGCTGGATCCGCCCCGAGCCGAGGACCGCGACGTGGGCTTCGGCGCTCATGCGGCCCGCCGGCGGCGCCGCGCCGCGCGTGAGCTCAGCTGGTAGCCGGCGCAGCCGGAAACCTCGAAGCTCGGTCGCATTGTCAACCCCTCGCCCAGCACCGCGGGGATCACGAGCACGAACGAGCTCGCAAGCCTTCCCGACGCAGGCACGCGCGGTGGCTCATCGAGCCGGGCTGCGACGTAGATCAGCGGTCCGCGGGCGGCCCCGATCCGCAAGCCCGGCCCATCGTCCCGGCTGCCCTCGACGAGCGCGAGCCGCGTGTGGACCGCCGGCCAAGCCGCGAGGTCTCGGGAGACATCGATCGGCACGCGGAGCCCTGGCAGCAGCACGCTGCAGCCACCGGAGGCGGCGAACTCGAGGGTCAGCGAGGCGATCGCGCGGACGGCGGCGTCGAGCAGCTCATGTGCTCCCGGCGAGCGCCCCTGGCGGGCGTCGAGGACGAGCAGCGGCTGGGTGTGCGGCTCGCTGACCAGCCGCCGCTCGAGCAGGCCGGCTCCTCGCGCGAGCGCCGGCCAATGGATCCGCGACGCCGAGGACCCTTCGATGTAGGGCCGCAGGCCATCGATCTCTCCGGCGCCGATCGGCTCGTGGGCGGAGCTCGACGACTGGCCCCGCGTCATCGTCCGCCGCTCGGACCGTTGCCAGCGGACCGGCTCGGTCCGCGGCAGCACCAGCAGCTCGTCGTTCGGCCCGGCGCCCGGCTTCGTCAGCGCAACCAGCGACAGCGTGTCAGCGATGCACAGCGTCGGCGGCGCAAACACGTAGCGCCCGCGGCGGTGCAGCCGTGTGACGACGCGCAGCTCGACCTGACGTGAGCCCGTCAGGAGCGAGAGCGCCTCGCGAACGGCGATCCGCGCGCCGGCGATCGGTTCGAACACCTCGGCACCGGGCAGCCCCAGCGGCCCGCGGCGCACGACCACCGTCAGCTCCAGTGGCTCGTCTTCGATGATGTGGCGCCCGGTCAGCTGCCGGGTGACGGTAGCGCCGCGGGCCGCCAGGACCGCCCAGCTTGGGACGATCACCGCCAGGAGCACGAATCCGACGCCGCCGACCAACAGCGGCACGGCCCCGAAGGCGAGCGAAGCGACGATCAACAGCACGCCGCCGAGCGCGACCGCGCCGGCCGGCCCGAGCACCGATGCGCCGCGGTCAGAGCGCGCGCGTTCCCGAGATCGCATCGGCGATCACCTCGGCCGCCGTGGTGTTCGGCGATTCGGGCGCGATCAGCAGGCGATGTGCCAGAACCGGAGCGGCCATCGTCTGAACATCGTCGGGCAGCGCGTGGTCGCGACCGCTGATCATCGCCAGTGCCTTGGCGGCCTGCAGGAGCATCAGTCCGGCGCGCGGGCTGGCACCCAGCTCGACCCGGGGGTCATCGCGGGTGCGCCAGAGCAGGGCCACGACGTAGTCGCGCAGGGCAACCGAGGTGTGGATCGCGCGGGCGGCATCCTGCGCCGCGAGCAGCTCCGCCGCCGTAACGACCGGTGCGAGCGTCGCGACCTTGTCCCCGGACTCGTGCTCGGCGAGCATCCCAGCCTCGGCGTGCCGATCGGGGTAGCCGATCGAGACGCGGACCATGAAGCGGTCGACCTGGGCTTCCGGCAGCGGGTAGGTGCCCTCGTACTCAATCGGGTTCTGGGTCGCCAGCACGAGGAACGGACGCGCCAGCTCGTGCGTGTGCACATCGACGGTGACGCGGCGCTCCTGCATGCATTCGAGCAGGCCCGACTGGGTCTTCGGCGATGCGCGGTTGATCTCATCCACGAGCACGATGTTCGCGAACACCGGGCCGGGCCTGAATTGGAATCGTTGCTCGCGCTGGTCGTAGACGCTGACGCCGACGACGTCGGCCGGAAGCAGGTCGGAGGTGCACTGAATCCGCGCGAAGTGGCAGTCGATCGAACGCGCCAAGGCACGCGCGAGCGTCGTCTTGCCGACACCCGGGTAGTCCTCGATCAGCACGTGGCCCTCGGCCATCAGCGCAACCACCACCTGTTGCAGGACGTCCGCAGGCACCTGCACGGCGCTCGCAATGCTGTCCTGCAGGCGGCGCGCGAGCTCTGCCAGCGCTTCAGACGCCGGCGGGGCTGCGCCGGGCTGTTCCAGCGGCTCCATCGCGCTCCTTTCCAGCGGTCTTCATCAATCGCGTGACCTCGTCCAGGATGGCACTTGCGACGATGTCCTTCGTGTCACGTGGGACCACCGTTCGGCGGCCGTCCCTGGTCAGGATCATGACCTCGTTCTCGCCGGAGTCAAAACCGATCCCAGGCTGGGAGATGTCGTTCACGACGATCGCGTCCAGACACTTGCGCTCGAGCTTGGCAGCGGCGTACTCGAGCGCGCCCTCACCATGCTCGGCGGCGAAACCGATCAGCAACTGGCCGGGACGCCGGCGCGGGGCGAGCGACCCGAGCACATCCTCGGTCGGCTCGAGCGCAACCGCGGGTGTGCCCTCGTCCTTCTTGAGCTTGCGTGGGGCGGCCGCGGTGGGACGGAAGTCTGCGACCGCGGCTGCCATCAGCAGGACATCGCATTCCTCGAACGCGGCCGCGCACTGCGCCGCCAGCTCAGCGGCCGTGCCGACCTCGATCACGGTCGCGCCGGCCGGACGATCGACCGCGACGTTGGCGGCGATCACCGTGACATCAGCTCCGCGCCGTGCCGCGCGATCGGCCAGTGCCATCCCCATCCGTCCAGACGAACGGTTGCCGATGAAACGCACGCTGTCGATCGGCTCACGCGTGCCGCCGGCGGTGACCAGCACGCGTACGCCCGACCAGGTCTGCGGCTCCAGCAGCCGCTCGCAGACCGCGAGCAGCCTCGCCGGCTCGGCGAGGCGGCCGATCCCGTACTCGCCGTGGGACGCCAGCTCCCCGACCTCGGGGGCGACGATCGTGACCCCCCGCTGCGCCAGCAGCGCGATGTTGGCCTCGGTGGCTGCGTTCAGGTACATCCGGTTGTTCATCGCCGGGGCGACCGCGACCGGGCAGGCGGCTGCGAGCGCTGCCGTCGTCACGAGGTTGTCGGCGTGGCCATGCGCGAGCTTGGCGATCGTATTCGCACTGGCCGGTGCAACCAGGTACACATCGGCCGCCTCGACCAACGCCAGATGGCTGATCGGCGCACGCTCGGGCAAGGGCTCGCCGGGGTATGAGCCGCGTGCCGGATCGTGTTCGAACTCATCGACCAGCACCGGCGCGCCCGTGATCCCCTCGAATGAGGCCCGGCCGATGAACCGTTCGCTGGCCGGAGTCTGGATTACTCGGACCGAATAGCCCGACCGGACCGCAAGCCGGGCGGTCTCGAGCGCCTTGTAGGCCGCGATCCCGCCGGTCACGCCCAGCAGCAATCGCGCCATCGCCCGCCCCTCTACCCGCCTACCTGTAGTGGTACTTGATTTTGCCCTGAGCGACCTCTTCAAGGGCGATCGTCAGGTAGTTCTTGGAGCGGGTGTCGACCATCGGCGGCGGGAACTCATCGAACGTACCCTCGCCGAGGTTGTGGTAATAGGAGTTGATCTGTCGTGCGCGCTTGGCGGCGACGATCACGCTCGCGTAGTCAGAGTCGACGTTCTCGAGCAGTTTGTCGATGCGGGGTGAGATCAAGAGTCGGAGATCCTTCGCGGTCGGGAGCCACTACAGGTTAGCGATGCAGCGGGCGCGCCGAGCAAACACGGTCAGATGCGGCGATCGCAAGCCCACCTCCGGCCCCTGAGGGCGCCGGAGCCTCAGCTGCCGCGGATCACGGATCGGTCACGGATGTAACAAGACGAGCGGCTGGTGGCGTAAGCGGAGTGACAGCATCCCCAAGCGACTTGGAGCCGGGTTGAGATCCGATGCAGAGCTGATCGTCGCCTCCCGAGGCGACCCGCACGCGTTCCGCGAGCTTTACGACCGCTGGGCCGACACCTTGCTCGCGTACTTCTACAGGCGCGTGCTGAACGCCGAGGTCGCCGCTGACCTGCTGGCGGAGACGTTCGCGGTCGCGTTCGAGGCGCGTGGTCGCTTTCGCGACGTCGGCAAGCCGGCAGGAGCATGGTTGTACGGAATCGCGCGAAGGGAACTCTCCCACTACTTTCGCCGCCGGCACGTCGAGCTGCGGGCGGCGCGCCGATTGGGGATCCAGATTCCGGCACTCGACCAGGAGTCGACGGCGGCAATCGAGGCGCTGGTCGATGCCGATGCTCAACGAACCGCGTTGACCCAGGCGATGAGCCGGATGTCGCCGGCCGAGCGTGATGCGGTGCAGCTGCGGGTGGTGGCAGAGCTCGACTACGAAGAGATCGCCGTCCGGCTCAGTTGCAGCGAGTCGGCCGCCCGGGTCCGCGTTCACCGAGGGCTTGCACGACTCAGCCAGGAGATGGAGGCACATCCATGAGCCAGATCCCCTACGTCAATCAGCTCGGTAACGCGCTCGAAGCGGCGATCTCCGCTGACGCGGGACGCGCCGAGACGGCCGGGCGCCGGGCGCATCCGCGGATCCGTGTTCCTCGTGGACGCGGGCGCCTGATCGTGGTCTTCGCCGTCCTGGCGCTGACCGGCGGCGCGTGGGCGGCCACACAGCAGAGCTCGGTGTCGCTGGTCGCCGATGGGATCGCCTGCTATGGCGGTTCGGGCACCGGAGCGTCGGCCTACTTCGACGTTGAGGCAAACGGGCGTTCGCCACAGGCAGCCTGCGCGGCGGTCTTCCGCGCCGACGGCCCGAGCGCCCTGCGCTCGCCGCAGAAGCTCGTGGCGTGTGCCGGCACTCACTTCGTGGCCGTATTCGAGCGAACGCGCTCAGGCGGGCAGTGCCGGCGGCTGGACATGGCTCCGTTGCAATCCGCTCGGTACGCGGCGGGCGAGAGAACACTCGACGCGTTGGTATCGGCGCTCTCGAAGCTCGGGGCCGGTCGGAACTGCGTGCCAGTCGGCATCCTGACCGCAGAGGTCGAGGGCGTTCTCCGGCGGTTGGGCTGGACCGGCTGGCGCGCGAGACTCCAAGCCGTACCACGAAGCGCCGGCCGTTGCGGCCTGTTCGAGGGGACCGGCAGCTCGTTCTCGGACCCGACCGCATCGATTGACTCCCAGCGCCACATCGTCTGGATCGTCAACGGCCCGCTTCCGTCGCTGCTGGCGCTGACAGGCCCACTCGACTTCAGGCTCCTGCGCGCGAGTGGACGCCGTTGCTACACCCCCGCCGGGGCACGTGCTCTGGCGCGGGACGCGCTTACCCCCGCGCACGTCAAGGTCGCCTTCGCGGTCACTTCCGAACCGGCCGGCGGTGGCTGGGCGTACGCGCAGTCCGCGTACAGCCGCGGTTGCGCGATCGTTGTGTCGATCGCAGCAGCGGCCGCCGGCAGGACCGTCGACGTGTGGATCAACTCGAAGTCCGCCCCGCGGATCGCGACCGGCGAGGCCCCGTCGCCCGGGGCCTACAGGTAGAGCGCTACGCGCACGGGGTGAGCGCGCGAGCTACGCGCATGGGGTGAGCGCGCCCCGCACGATCGACTCGAGCTCCTTGATCGCGGCGTCGAGATCGTCGTTGACGACCACGTGGGCGAACTCGTCCTGCGCGGCGAGCTCGGCGTCTGCGGTGGCGAGGCGGAGATCGACCTGCTCCGGTGAGTCGGTGCCGCGGTTCTCCAGTCGCGCCCGCAGCGCCTCTCGAGCGGGCGGCGCGATGAACACCGCGACCGCCCGGGGCATCGCGGCGCGAATCTGACGCGCACCTTGGACCTCGATCTCCAACACGACGGGCGTGCCGGCTGCAAGCTGGTGCTCGAGCTCGGATCGAAGCGTCCCATAGCTGTTGCCGGAGTAGCCCGCATGCTCGATGAACTCGCCGGCCGCGACACGTGCGTCGAACTCCGCCGGGGTCAGGAAGTGGTAGCTGACACCATCCTGCTCACCCGTCCGTGGCAGACGCGTGGTCGCCGAGATCGACAGCGCAAGCTCAGGGATGCGATCGAGCAGCGCCTGCACGAGTGTTCCCTTGCCGACTCCTGAAGGCCCGGTGATCACGAACACGTTCCCCACCGCCTGCGGCCGACCCGCGGGTGCGGGGTGGCCGCCGTGTTGCGCCACCGATCCCCCGGCGCGGCCTATCTGCGCCGCAGCAGATCGACGAGCTCGGCGCGCTGACGCTCGGACATACCGCCGATCGTCTTGCTCGGGGAGATGCGGCAGTTCGTGAGGATCTTGTTGACCTTGACGCGACCGTATTTCGGTACGGCCAGCAGGAGGTCGAAGACCTTGGCGGTTTCGAGGTATTCGGGCGGATTCAGCAGCAGCTCCGCAATCGGCTGACGTCCAGCCTTGAGGTCTCGTTTGAGCTGCGCGCGGCGGCTGCGAATATCGTTGGCGCGTTGCAGCGCTTCCATGCGTTGAACCAGGGAGCGCTCGGGTGCTGCGATGGGCTTCGTGGCGGATTCTGTGACCGACGGCATGGGCGGCGACTATACATCTTGAGCGGACTCGATCAAGCCTCTTGAGGCCAATTTCGGGTGAACCTCAACCTGAGGTCGAGGCGTGTCGAGGAAGGTTGCGGTGATCCACCGCTTTTGCAGGGTGTTTGATTTACATGTTTATACCGTCCAGATGGCGACTTCAAGCGGGTATGCCCCGGGCACCGACTCGCCGCAGAGAGCGTTCACGGTGCCAGCTGTGCCAGTTCGGCCGCGATCCGCGTCCCGGCCGCCGGGTCGCGGAAGCTTTCGGTCCCGACGGCGACCAGAGTTGCGCCTGCTCGCAGCAGATCGAGCGCGTCGACACCTCGTCCGACGCCGCCCATGCCGACGATCGGGATCGTGACTGCCGCGGCGACAGCATGGACCTGAGCGAGCGCGCTCGCGCGGACCGCGGGACCGGACACGCCGCCGGTGATCCCGCCGAGCCACGGCTCGCCGTTGCGCGGGTCCAGCGCCATCCCCTTGATCGTGTTGATCAGTGAGACCGCGTCGGCACCGGCCTCCTGCGCGGCGCGCGCGACGGCTGGGACATCGGAGGCGTTGGGCGTGAGCTTGACGATCAGCGGCTTGCCGGTGATCGGCCGCACGACGCCCAGCAGCGCCTCGATCTCGGCCGGATCGGTGCCCATCACCATGCCGGTCTTGACGTTCGGACAGGAGACGTTCAGCTCGATCGCGGCCACCTCATCGCGCTCGCCGAATGCGCGCACGAGGCGCAGGACCTCCTCGGCCGAGAACCCCATCACGTTGACGATCAGGGGTACACCGAGCGCGGCGAGTTGCGGCAGGTCCTCGGCCAGATAGCCCCCCAGCCCCTTGTTCGGCAGCCCGATCGAGTTGATCATCCCACCGGCGAGCTCCCACGACCGCGGCGGCGGGTTTCCCTGCCGCGCGGCCGCCGTGACAGTCTTTGAGACGAACGCGGCAAACGGGAAGCGGTCGATCAACTGCTCGCCGAACACCCGGCGCGCGGCGATCGCATCGAACGTTCCGGAAGCGTTGATGATCGGATGCGCCAGCTCGATCCCGCAGAAGCTGACGCTCATCGGCTCACCCGCCGTGCGGACGCAGTCATCCGCTGGCGCCTCCGGCGAGCACGCTCTCCAAGCAAGCGGAGTCGATCACCGGCCCGTCGACACACAACCGGATCAGGCCTGCTCGGGTGTGCACGACGCATCCGAAGCACGCGCCGAATCCGCACGCCATTCCCGATTCGAGCGCCAGCTGTGCCGGCACGTCGTGCTCGGCGCAGATCATCCTGACCGACTCGAGCATCGCCGGCGGGCCGCACGAATACACCTGCACCGAGGGGCGCAGATGAAGCTCCTCGGTCAGGAGGTCGGTCACCAGGCCGTGGTTTCCGGTGCTGCCATCGTCGGTGGCGATCCGCGCCGGCGCGAGCAGCGCCCGCCCACCGATCGCATGGTGCGCGTCACGGAACCCGAGCAGCGGCGGCGGGATCTCATCCCCGAGATCGTCTCGCAGGATGACCAAAGGCGCGATCCCGACGCCGCCGCCCACCAGCACCGGCGTACGCCCGTCTCGCGGCGGCGCAAAGCCAATCCCGAGCGGACCGAGGATGCCCAGCAGATCGCCGGCCGCGAGCTCGCACAGCCTGCCGGTTCCCGGGCCGACGTCCTCGAGCAGGAACTCGAGCTCACAGCTGTCAGGAAGTGCCCGCATCACGCTGAGAGCACGGGGCAGGAACGGGCGCTCGCCCTCTCTCCCACCCCATCCCGCCACAGCCGCGAGCATGTAGAACTGGCCGGGTGACGGCCGCGGCCCGGCGGTGTCCTCGCAGCGGATCACCACATACGGACCGAACTGCTCGCGCCCGGTCACGCTCACCGTCCTGCGACCGAACGGCGCCTGGACGCGGTCTGAGGGCGCCTGCACGGGGGCGCCGCTCACGGCCGGCCCGCGGCCTGCTCGTAGATCTCCTGCAGCGAGATCACGTCGGGCTCGCCGCGGCCGGCGGCGGCCGCGATCGCCCGGGCGGCCGCCATCCCGCCAGACATCGTCGTGATGCAGGGGATCCGGCGCGCGACCGCCGCGCTGCGGATCTCATAGCCGTCGGTTCGCGCCCCCGTGCCGACGGGCGTGTTGATCACCAGGTTCACATCGCCGCGTTCGATCCAGTCGACCACGTGCGGCGATCCTTCCGCGATCTTGTTGATCGCCCTCGCGGGGATCCCCATCCGGTTGAGCGCCTGGGCGGTGCCGTGGGTCGCGACGATCTCGAAGCCGAGTGAGTGCAACTGGGTTGCGATCCCGGTGGCGGCGGGCTTGTCGGCATCGGCGACGGTGATGAACACGGTGCCAGAAGCCGGCAGCTGCGCCCCCGCAGCGGCCTGCGCCTTCGCGAAGGCCGTCGGGAAGTCCCGCGCGATCCCCATCACCTCGCCGGTGGAGCGCATCTCCGGCCCGAGCAGTGCATCGAACCCGGCGAAGCGGTCAAACGGCAGTACCGCCTCCTTGACACAGACGTGCCCGTTGGTCGTGTCGGCCGGCAGATTCAGATCGGCCAGCCGCTCGCCGAGCATCAGCCGGCACGCGAGCTTGGCGACCGGAAGCCCGATCGCCTTGGACACGAACGGCACCGTCCGCGAAGCGCGCGGGTTCGCCTCGATCACATGCAGACCGCCCTTGCCGTGGATCGCAAACTGGACGTTCAGCAGTCCGACGACCCCGAGCGCGAGCGCGATCCCCTCGGTCTGCGCACGGATCTGCGCGAGCATCTCGTCCCCGAGCGAGTGCGGCGGCAGAACACACGCCGAATCTCCGGAGTGGATGCCAGCCTCCTCGACGTGCTGCATCACGCCTGCGATCCACACCTGTTCGCCGTCGCACAGAGCGTCGACATCGACCTCGATCGAGTCCTCGAGGAAATGGTCAAGGAAGATCGTCGAGGAGCGCCCGTCCTTCGGTCGGCCACCGGCGCCGACGCGCTCGAGGTAATCGCGCAGACCGTCGACGCTGTAGACGATCTCCATCGCGCGGCCGCCGAGCACGTAGCTCGGGCGTACGAGCAGCGGGAAGCCGACCTCGACCGAGCGCGCCAGCGCCTGCTCGGGGCCTGCCGCCGTCGCGTAGGGAGGCGCCTGGTAGCCGAGCGTGTCCAGCAGCGCACCGAACCGGGACCGGTCCTCGGCGATATCGATCGCCTCGATGCCGGTCCCCAGGATCCTGACACCTGCATCGCTCAGCCCCTGGGCAAGCTTCAGAGGCGTCTGGCCGCCGAACTGCACGACGACGCCGAGCGGCGCTTCGATCTCGCAGACGGCCAGCACGTCCTCGAGCGTCAGTGGCTCGAAGTACAGCCGGTCCGAAGTGTCGTAGTCGGTCGAGACGGTCTCGGGGTTGCAGTTGATCATGACCGCGTCGCGGCCGGACTCACGAACGGTCTGGGCGGCGTGAACACAGCAGTAGTCGAACTCGATCCCCTGTCCGATCCGGTTGGGGCCGGACCCGAGGATCACGACGCTCTCACGCTCGCCGCGCTCCACCTCGTGTCCGCCCCCGGAGCGCGGACGCTCCCAGGCCGAGTAGAAGTAGGGTGTGCGCGCGGCGAATTCCGCCGCGCAGGTGTCGACCGCCCTGAACGTCCGCTCACCTGTGAACGCCGCCTCGGGATCCCGCGCGATCTCGGCGAGCTCGTGCAGGAACCAGGGGTCGATCTGGGTGCGGGCGTTGCACTCCTGCACTGAGGCACCGCGGCGCAGCGCCTCCAGCAGATGGTCGAACCGCTCCGCGCCCGGCTGCGCGAGCAGCTCGAGCAGCTCGTCGTCGTCGTCCGGCGAGACCGCCAGCGAATCGAGTTCGCGTGAGCGCAGCGCCTTGGAGAACGCCTGCCTGAACGTGCGGCCGATCGCCATCGCCTCCCCGACCGACTTCATGTGGGTGGTCAGTCCCGCCTCGGCGCCCGGGAACTTCTCGAACGCGAACCGCGGCCACTTGACCACGCAATAGTCGATCGCCGGCTCGAAGCTCGCCGGCGTCGCCAACGTGATGTCGTTTGGGATCTCCTGCAGCGTGTAGCCGACCGCAAGACGCGCCGCGATCTTGGCGATCGGGAAACCGGTCGCCTTGCTGGCGAGCGCGCTGGAGCGCGAGACACGGGGGTTCATCTCGATCACCATGATCTCGTCGGTCGCGGGGTTGACCGCGAACTGGACGTTGGATCCGCCCGTCTCGACGCCGACCGCCCGGATCACCGTGATCGCCTGGTCCCGGAGCGCCTGATACTGGCGATCGGTGAGCGTCTGCTGCGGCGCCACGCAGACGCTGTCGCCGGTGTGCACCCCCATCGGGTCGAGGTTTTCGATCGAACAGACGATCACGACGTTGTCGGTCCTGTCGCGCATCACCTCGAGCTCGAACTCGCCCCAGCCGAGCACCGACTGCTCGATCAGCACCTGGCCGATCGGCGAAGCCTCGAGACCCCTGCCGACGACCGTCTCCAATTCCGCCTCGAACCGCACGACCCCGCCGCCGCTGCCACCGAGCGTGAACGCGGGGCGCACGATCATCGGCAGCCCGATCTCGCCCAGGGCGGCGTGGGCGTCCGCAAGCGTGCGGGCGATCGCCGAGCGCGGAACCCGCAGCCCGGCCGTGGTCATCGTCTCGCGGAAGCGTTCACGATCCTCTGCCCGATCGATCGCCTCGTAGTCGGCACCGATCAGCTCCACCCCGAAGCGCGCGAGCGTTCCGTCCTCGTGCAGGGCCTTCGCCAGGTTGAGCGCGGTCTGGCCGCCGAGCGTCGGCAGCAGCGCGTCTGGCCGCTCGCGCTCGATCACCTTCGCCAGCGGGCCCGGGAGCAGCGGCTCGACGTAGGTGGTGGTGGCGACCTCGGGGTCGGTCATGATCGTCGCCGGGTTGGAGTTGACGAGCACCACCTCGTAGCCCTCCGACATCAGCACTCGGCACGCCTGCGTGCCCGAGTAGTCGAACTCGGCGGCCTGCCCGATCACGATCGGGCCCGAGCCGATCAGCAGGATCTTCTTGAGATCGTCGCGGCGCGGCATCGCTAGCGAGGCAGGACGCCGTGGGCGGAGTTGACGACATTTAAAGGGCCCCCATTCGGGGGCCCGTGTTTTATCTCCTGGATGAAGCGGTCGAACAGGTACAGCGAGTCGTGCGGCCCGGGCCCGGCCTCCGGGTGGTACTGGACGGTGGCGCCCTGCACGTCGAGCAGCCGCAGCCCCTCGACGGTGCGGTCGTAGAGGTTGACATGGGTCAGCTCGGCGGCGCCGAAATCGGTCTCCCAGCGAACCGGCTCGTCCGTCTCGATCGTCCGCGCGCCGCCCGGCCCCAGCACCGCGAAACCGTGGTTCTGGCTGGTGATCTCGGTCTTGCCGGTACTCAGGTCCTTGACCGGGTGGTTGGCGCCATGGTGACCGAACTGGAGCTTGTAGGTCTGAAGACCGACCGCCCGGCAGAGCAGCTGGTGACCGAGGCAGATCCCGTACACGGGCAGCCGGCCGACGAGCGCCCTGACCGTGTCGACGATGTAGTCGAGTGCGGCCGGGTCCCCGGGGCCGTTGGCCAGGAAGATCGCGTCAGGATTGCCGTGCAGGAGCTCGTCGGGCGACGCGGTGCACGGGTGCAGCTCGACCGTGGCGCCGCGCTCGAGCAGGTTTCGCACGATCGAGCGTTTGACGCCGGTGTCGATCATCGCGATCCGCGGGCCCGCCTGGTCGCCCGGCAACGTGATCGTGCTGGCCGGCGTGACCTCACGGGCGAGGTCCCGGCCGGACATCGGCGGCTCGGCGGCGATCAGCGCCAGTGCCTGCTGCTCGGCGATCTGCACCGGAAACAGTCCCCCTCGCATCGCGCCCCGGTCGCGAATGTGGCGGACGAGCGCGCGGGTGTCAAGATCGGTGATCGCCGGGATCCCCTGTCGCTCCAGATACCCCAGCCAGCCCTGCTGCGCCCCGGGAGCGTCGTCGCGGTCGACAGCGGCCCGCATGATCGCGGCGCGGGCGTGAACGCGATCTGACTCCATCGCCGCCTCCGCGGCACCGTAGTTCCCGATCTGCGGATAGGTGAAGATGATCAGCTGGCCCGCGTAGCTGGGATCGCTCATCGCCTCCTGGTAGCCGGACATCGATGTCGTGAAGACGATCTCACCGACGGCCGGCTCGCCCCTGGCACCGCATGCCAGGCCGTCGAGACGGGTGCCGTCCTCCAGCAGGACGTAGGCGGTGGCCGGCGTCGCCGTCATCTGGCGCTCAGCGCCTGATCGCGAACGATCGCCCTCGAACGGTGTGCGAGCACGCCGGCGGCGAGTGTCAGCTCGATCACACCGTGCAGCGTGCGGCCGTGGAAGCAGCAGTTCTGCGAGCGGCTCGCGTAGCCACCGGCCCCGACCTCGAACTGCGCACCGAGATCAACCAGCGTGATGTTGGCCTGCTCGCCGACGCTGATCGTCGGGATCGGCAGACCGTAGAGCGCTCCGCCGGATGTGAGGCGCTCGACGATCAGGTCCAGTTCCAGCACCCCCGGCAGCACCAGCTCGGTATAGAGCGCGGGGAATGCCGTCTCAAGCCCCGTGGTCCCCATCGGCGCCTGTTCGAACGGGACCTCCTTCTCGTGGCGTGCGTGCGGCGCATGGTCGGTTGCGATGCACTCGATCACGCCGCTCGCGAGCCCCTCGATCAGTGCCCGGCGATCACGCTCGGTGCGCAGCGGCGGGTTCATCTTGAAGCGGCTGTCGAGCGTCCGCACGACATCGTCGGTCAGCGTCAGGTGATGCGGCGTCGCCTCACCAGAGACCCGCGCACCGAGCTCCCTGGCGTGCGTGAGCGCCTGCACCGACTCGACGCACGAGAGGTGCTGGAAGTGCACTCGCGCATCCTCGTACAGTGCCAGCGCGCCATCGCGCGCGACCATCGTCGACTCGGACAGCGGCGGGATCCCCGCCATCCCCAGACGCGCGGAGACGGCACCCTCGTGCATGACGCCGTCGCCCGACAGCGCCGGGTCCTCCTCGTGCAGAGCGATCACGCCACCGCACAGCCGCTGGTACTGCAGAGCCTTCCGCAGCATTCCCGCGGAGACCACGGGCTTGCCGTCGTCGGTGAACCCGAGTGCGCCGGCGTCGCGGAGTGCCGCCATCTCGGTCAGTTCGCTGCCCTTCAGCCCGCGCGTGATCGCCGCCAGGAAACCGACCGGAACCCGCGCTTCACGCCGGGCGCCGTCGACCAGCGAGCGCAGCACCGAGACGTCGTCGACGACGGGCTCGGTGTTCGGCATCGCGATCAGAGCGCAGAAGCCGCCGGCGGCGGCGGCCGCGGTCCCGGTGTCGAGGTTCTCCTTGTACTCCTGCCCCGGGGTGCGCAGGTGCACGTGCGGATCGACGAAAGCCGGAAACGCGTGCTTGCCGACGGCGTCGATCGTCTCGCCGCCGGGCGGTTCCCGGAGCGTACCGGGAGCGCCGAGCTCGGCGATCTCGCCTTTGCGGATCAGGATGTCGAGTCGGGTGTCGAGCCCGCTGCGGGGGTCGAGGACGTGGGCAGAGCGGATCAGCAGCTCTGCGGGTTGACCGGACCTGCTGAACATCCGCTCTTCTGACACCGTCACGCCGCCTTCGCTGGTTGAGCCTGGTGGGTCTCGGCGCCCGCGGTCTGCGCCTGGGAGCCGGCCAGCAGTTCGTAGAGGACCGCCATCCGGACCGCCACACCCGCCTTGACCTGCTCGCCGATCAGTGCCTGGGGCGAATCGATCGCGTCCGCGGACAGCTCTACGCCCCTGTTGACCGGCCCCGGGTGCATCAGCAGCTGTCCGGGCGCAAGCCGCGCGAGGCTGATCTGGTAGCGGGCGGCGTACTCCCGCAGCGACGGCACGAACGAGTCGTGCATCCGCTCGTGCTGCATCCGCAGCACGTAGACGACGTCGGCCTCGCGCAGTCGCTCCAGCGAGGGCGTCGCGTCGCAGCCGAGCGACTCGATCTGCCGTGGCAGCAGCGTCGGCGGTCCACAGACGGTCACGTGCGCGCCCATTCGAGTCAGCGCCAGGATGTTCGAGCGCGCGACCCGGGAGTGCAGCACGTCGCCGACGATCCAGATGTTCGCGCCCTCGAGCGTCTGCAGGCGCCGGCGCAGCGTGAACACATCGAGCAGCGCCTGCGTCGGGTGCTCGTGCTTGCCGTCGCCGGCGTTGATCACCGAGGCGCTCGTCCAACCGGCGACCAGCCTTGCGGCGCCCGCGTAGGGAGCGCGGATCACGATCGCCGCCGGGTCGTAGGCGCTGAGCGTCTGGACCGTGTCCTTGAGCGACTCGCCCTTGTCGACGCTCGATCCCGCCGAGCGGATGTTGACCACGTCGGCGCTGAGCCGCTTGGCGGCTAGCTCGAACGAGGAGCTCGTGCGGGTCGAGGCCTCGTAGAAGAGGTTCACGACGGTGCGGCCGCGGAGCGCGGGGACCTTCTTGATCTCCCGGCCCGCGACCTCGGCGAACGACTCGGCGCGATCGAGGATCCGCTCGATCGCCGCACGGTCGAGGTCGTCGATTGAGATCAGGTGCCTTCCGATCCGGGTGTGCGTGTGGGTGACGCTCATCTGTGATCCTTTTCACTTGCCTGCATGCTGACGGGGCTCATGCGACCGCCCTTCGCTGCTCGAGGTCCGGGCCGATCGTCACCTCGTCGCGTCCGTCGAGCTCCGTGAGCCGCACGTTGACCCGCTCGAACTTGGAGCTCGGGACGTTCTTGCCGACGAAGTCCGGGCGGATCGGCAGCTCGCGATGGCCGCGGTCGACCAGCGCGGCGAGCTGCACACGCGCCGGCCGGCCGTAATCGAAGATCGCGTCGATCGCCGCCCGGACCGTGCGGCCTGTGTAGAGAACGTCGTCGACGATCACGATCGTGCGTTCCTGCATCGGAAAATCGAGGTGGGTCGAGAGCACGATCGGCGCGCTCGGGCGGATCGCGAGGTCGTCGCGGTAGAAGGAGATGTCGAGATCACCGAGCGGGACGCTGGAGTCGAGCAGCTCGCTGACGAGCGCATGCAGGCGCTTGGCGAGGATCGCACCGCGACGGTGGATCCCGACGATCGCGACCGTGCTCTCTCGCGCCCGCGCGCCACAACCCGTGTCGTCGAAGGCCGCTGAGCCACCGGCCAGCGGGCCGGTGGCCGTGCCGGGAGGGTTCTTCTCGACGATCTCGTGCGCGATCCGCACCAGCGTGCGGCGAATGTCATCGCGGTCGAGGATGACCGTGTGGTCCGGCACCGTGTTCCTTCCTGGCCTCTCTGGACCGGGTTAAAGGTGACTGCGCGATGCAGCCTAGCAGCGCGCTTCGACGGAACCGTCGTCGACTGCGGAGCGGCGGAAGAGAATCTCGGTGAGACCATGCGGGTCGGTGAACTCGCGCTCGTAGAGGAGCCCGGCCTTATCCATCACACGTCGTGAGGCGATGTTGTCGGGCCGCGTGTAGGCGATCACCGACGCCAGCCCGAGGTCGTCGAAGGCGATCTCGACGCACGCGAGCGCAAGCTCGGTCGCGAGCCCCTGGCCCCAGCGCTCGGGAACGATGCTCCAGCCGATCTCCACCTCCTGCACGCCTGTCGCCGACGTGTGCTGGAGGCCGCCGCGGCCCACCATCTCCCCGGTGCTGCGGTCGCGCAACAGCCACAGGCCGAAGCCGTTGAGCTCCCACTCGGCCTGCTTGACGGCGAGGTCCGCCGGCGTGCCCCCGGGCGCCGGTGGCAGGCCGTTGGGCGACAGTGTCCTGGCGACGCGCGGATCGTTCATGAGCCGCGCCAACTCGCCGGCGTGAGCCGGCTCGAGCGCTTCGCAGAGCAGGCGCGCCGTTGTGATCGCGCGCAGGTCTCGTACGCTCACGGCCTCCTCGGCAGGTCGAAATCGAGTGGGTCGAAATCGAGTGCGCTCACGAGACCGGTTGGGGCTCCTCCTCCGCCCAGCGGATCAGTTCGGGCGGACCCTTCTCCGCGAACGGGATCTCAATCGTGTCGAAATCGCGTGGCAGCACCGTGTTGGCGAAGATCTCACGAGCCTCGTCCCGAAGCTGCGAGACCGGATAGCGGATCGAGAAGTGGGTGAGTGCGAGCATCCTCGCTTCGGCGTCCCGCGCGATCCCCGCCGCCTGCGACGCGGTCGAGTGGCCCGTCTCGAATGCCCGCTCGGCATCCTCGATTGCGAACGTCGCCTCATGAACGAGCAGATCGCTGCCGTGGGCGGCGATCCGCAACGAGTCGCAGGGCCGCGTATCGCCCGAGATCGTCAGCTTGCGGCCGGGGCGGATCGGGCCCATCACCCGTTCCGGCTCGATTCCGTTGACCGTCTCGCCGCGCTGCAGGCGACCGAAATCCGGGCCCGGGGTGATCCCCAGCGCGGTCGCCGCGCGCGGATCGAAGACGCCGGGCCGCTCGTCCTCGAACAGGACGTAGCCGAACGCTGCGCCCCGGTGCGTGACCGGCACTGCCGCGATCCGGTAGCCGTCCCGCTCGAGCACCTCGCCGGGCTCCACCTCGATCACCTGCAGGTCGAAGCTGACCCGGCCGGCGGCGCGCATCACGATCGCGAGCAGGTCCTCGAGCCCCCGCGGGCCGTGGATCGCCAGCGGCGCCTCGCGGCCGCGCAGGTCGAAGGTCTTCAGCAGCCCCGGCAGCCCCAGCCAATGGTCGGCGTGGAAGTGCGTGAGATACACCTCGGTCAGGTCGAGCAGGCCGATCGAGCGCAGCAGCTGACGCTGGGTCCCCTCGCCGCAGTCGACCAGGATCCGGTCACCCCCACGTCGGATCACGATCGCGGGCAGGCCACGGCGCTGGGTCGGCAGCGAGCCGGCGGTCCCGGCAAAGAACACGGACAGGTCCATCGATTGCCAGTGTGCCAGCGCAAGCGCAGACCAGGACATCCTGAGCGGGCTTGACGTGGCGATACGCTGATCGGATCGCCGGACCACCACCCCAATTTCGCCTGGATCCACGGCAGCTGCTCGAGCCGCTGCGCCCGCCCCTGTGGCTGCAGTGGGTGCTGTCGTTGACGGTTGCTGCTGTCGCGATCTTCCTGCTGGTCCGGTTTGTGGATGCGCAGAGCACCCCGCAGGCGCAGGCGCCGCACATCAGCGCCAAGGGGCAGCGGAGTCTCAACCACATAGCGGTGATCATCGACTCCGAGCAGCAGGCGCCCCACGTCGTCCACTTCGCCGCTGCCGTAACCCCACTGGCCGCGGTCGAGCACGCGGTCTCCGGCTACATCAACACCCAGATCGACTTCGGCCGGATGGCAGGCCCGGTCCGCACAGCGCTCTGCTTCCCGGTCCCCGGCGCGACCGGGGATCAGACCGCCTACCGCTGTTCGGTGCTTGCCCGCGACACCAGCTATCCGTTCGCGGGCGTCGTCGACCGGGCGACGCACCAGGTCGTCTACTGCAGGCACAACCCCCCGCCGGTCCCCGGCGTCAACGTGCCACTCAGTGCCCGCTGCCTGCGCTGAGGAACCCTGGACCAACGCCCGGCGGTTGTGGCCGGCACGGTAAGCTGGCTGCCGGTTCCCTACGAGCGCCCGTAGCTCAGGGGATAGAGCGTTCGCCTCCGGAGCGAAAGGTCGCAGGTTCAAATCCTGCCGGGCGCGCTCAGGAAAGTCCTGGTAATCGGCCGCTTTTGACGCCACAGGGCGCCAACGAGAGGCTCTCGGAGGGGCCGTTAGTTTTGGCACCAGTGCCAAAACCCCTCGCCTCAGTGCCGAAACTCGGCTACCGGCTCGGCAGCGAACGAGTCCGCCGGGGCACGAAGCGCAGGAGTCGGTGAAGCGCCCACGAGCTCGTGTAAGGCCGCCTTCGCCTCGGGGGTGCGTCGCATTGCGTGGCGGTACACACGCAGCGTGAAGGTGGCGTCTGTGTGCCCCAGTTGGTCCATGACGGCGCCCGGGTCGACGCCGAGTGCAACGAGGAGAGACGCGAACGTGTGACGCAGCTTGTGCGGCGTGAGGCCAGCCGGAAGCGGGACCTCGCCGTCGCGATCAAGCAGTTCGTTGGCTCGCTCGATCGTCTTGGCGAACACGCGGTGTCGGAAGTTGTCCTTGCTCATCGGGAGCCCGGCGCTGGTGGCGAACACGAGATCGTTCGCCTCCAGATGGGCGCCGCTCGACCTGGCAGCTTTGTGCGCGAGGAGCTCGTCGCGCAGGGCCGGCAGGATGTCGATCGTCCGGCGGCCGGCGTCGGTCTTGGACTCGCCGACCGTGATCCGACCGCCGGCGAGATCGACGTCACGCCACCGAAGGCTTGTCAGCTCGCCGATTCGCAGCCCGGCGAGCGCGAGCGTTGCGACGATTGCACGGCGTCCGATGTGACTCCGATCGGCGCGCGCTTCGCGATCGAGCTCGCCCGCGGCGTCGAGCAGCGCTCGGACGTGCTCGGCTCGGTCGAGCCATACGGGTGCCGGCTTGCTCGGCTTGAGTCTGCGGCGCTTGCCGCGGGCGGTGTTGCGGTCGAGGCGTCCGTACTCGACGGCGTCCTCGAGGATCTGGCCAAGCCGGGTGATCGTCTTGTTGATCGATGTCGGCGAGAGGCGGCCCTCCCTGACCTTGTGGTTGCGGTAGCGGTCGATCTCCTCTGCTGTGATCTCCGAAAGATGCAGATCACGGAACCACGGGTACAGGTGGTGCCGGAGCTGCCAGTCGTAATCGACCCGCGTGCTCGGCCGGAGCTCCACGCTGATGCGGTGATACCAGTCCGAGGCGAACTCGTGAAACGTCGGCTCGGGATCGGTGTCGGCGTCGGCGGTCTGCTTTGCCGGAGCGCGCCAGATCCCGCGTCGGACGTCCGCCAGCACGTTCGAGAGTTCGTCATGCGCCCGTTTCGCCGTCCAGCCGTCCCACGAGCCACCGAGCGTCACGTACTGGCGCTCGTCGTAGGCCGTGAACCTGAGTGCGAAGACGCGTCCGCGCTTGGTCTTGCGCTCCACTACGCGGCCGGTGAGGGGTCGTGCCATCTTCGGTGCTCCTCTCTGTTAGGGCGCCGGGGGCTGGGTCTGGCGGTGGCGGCCTTCAGTGGTTCAGCCTGAGGAGCGCGCCGCAGCTCTGTTCCGCGGTGCCGGGCCGGGGGCGTTCGAGCGCCGCCCGGCCATCTCTTTTCGTCAAGCCGGACACTACCGCGACGCGGGCAGATGGTCTACAGGGGTCGAAGCTCCGCGCCGAACCGAGCGTGGCTCCGAGCCCGGGGCTCGCCGATGTGCTGGCGCGGCCGGCGTGGCAGAGGGCGCGAGGCCGCCGTCACTGGCCGCGGCGAAGTAAGCCTCGAGGCGATTTCGGCGGAATCTGACCCGCGGCTTGCCGCCGCCGCCCAGGCGTTCGGCACCGAGCTCGCCAGCGTGCGCGTAGACCCAATCACGTGAGACCCGATAGTCGGCTGCAACCTCCGCAGCGGTTACGTACTCGCTCGCTAGGCCGGCTCGTCGAAGGCGGGCCTCGAGGGCCTCGGCGACGCGCTCGATCGACCAATCGTCGAGCCGGACGAGTTGCGGCGCCGAGGGTCGCGTCATGCGCGCGGTCCTCGCTCGACCCGCTGGATCTGTCGGGCGCGGAATCGGCGCGTGACGCCAGAGCCTCCAACCAGCCGACAGATTGCTTCGCGGCGCGCTGCATCGAGCCCAACCACCAGCCACCAGCTTCGCTCCGCCTCGATGGCCCAGCCGACACGGCAGCCGCGCGGCCCCCGCATAGCGTGCTCGGGCGCCGGGGCGTCAACGGCCATCGTCGGCCCACAATCCGGCGGATCCATATGTAGCCTTGGAACCGACGAGGGCCGGAGCTCGCCCGCACTTCAGGCATCGGACGCTGAGACCGGCGGGGTGTTCGTCGTAAGTGATGCAGGGACGCGGGCAGGCGCACCGCGTGGCGATGCCGACGGTCTCTACCGTCCAGCGCTTGGCTCTCGGCGTTGACGTCGTCACGAGCCTTCCAGCTCTCGCAGGATGGCCGCGGCACGTGTGAGCTCGCCGCGGAGGCGCTCGAGTTCGGCGCGGTCCATGTCGAGCACGCCGATCCCGCCATAGAGGGGCGAGTCGATCACGAGTTGAGCGACAGGCCGCGCGTCCTCCCCAATGTGGACGAACACGGACGCCATCTGCCCGCGGCGGCCTCGGAGGGGTCGCGACGTTCTCATCGCAGGTCCTCACCGAGGTTCGCGAGCGCGCGAACAATCGCCACATGCGCGATCGCGCCGGCGTCGATCGCCTCGTGAATGCTCCGGGCAATGAGCAGCTGCGTAGTGGAGTGGATCAGAGGCTCAAACGGAAGCGCCTGGAGAGCTAGTGCGCCCCATGCCCCCAGGTCGAGCGCTTCCTCGGCGAGCTCGACGAGCAGCCGATCGATCCCAAGGGTCGCCCAGCGATCACCGTAGAGGCGCTCCCCGACCTCGAGGCGAGCACGAGCCAGGTCGGCAAAACTCGACGCGCCCGCACCTGACGCTGCCGTCTCGAAGTAATGGCGCTCCTTCTCAAGATCACGTCTCGGAGCGCTCACGGATCCAGTCCCTTGTCGCGGGACGCGATGTCGTCGTCCAAGGTCGGGGGCTCGCGCCCCGTGTCCGTGTCCCCGTTAAACGGGAGACACGGACGACGCGGTCGAGCTCGGCGAATGCGACGTGTCCGGGACGCGGTCAGGACGTGCTTGGGACGCGTGGACGAGGTCCTCGCTGAAGCGATACCTCTTGAGGTTGGTATGGCGGTACGCGGCTCCGTCCTTGGACCTGTCAACGTAGCCTTCGGCTCTGAGCACCCGGACCGCTCGGTCGACGCTGGCGCCCTGTCCCGTGACGCCCCGCCGAATGTCATTGCCGGTCGCTCCCGGCTCAGCGTCGAGATACTCGCTCACTCGCTCCATCAGGGTTGTCGGCCTAAACTCCCCAGACGCATTCGTCGACGATTCGGGCGGTTCGAGCGTCACCGTTACTCTGGCCCCGTCGTCCTCTGCCGTGATCCTGACCATGGCGATCACGTCGCCAACCGCGTCACCCCGAACGTGCCCGTGGCGATCCTTGCCGACCGTCAGCTTCACAAGCCCTGGTTCACCGGTTCGACTCGGAGTCTTTACGACATCGGTCATGTAGGCGGAGGCGATCCCGGCGAGCTTGTGCGCGGCTCCGATAGCGTGTCGCCCGCGTCCCTCCCTGGACTTTGTGACGTGGTCGACCACGATCACTGCCGCCCCGGTCGCGGCGAGCGGTCTCGCCAACGTGTGTTGGAAGCGGCTCGCGTCCGAGTTGTCGTTGATCTCGAGCCCGAGCAGCGTGTAGGCCTCGGTGACACCGTCGATTACGGCGAGGGCATACGTCTTCGCCGTGACAAGCTCGTAGAACCGGACTGGGTGGAGAGGCTCATCGGGACGGACGTAGGTGAATCGCTCGACGATCGCCTCCGGTACGGCGCCGAGCGCAAGAAGCCGCCCGATCACGCTCGTCGCCGCGTCTTCGAAATCGAGATAGAGCACGTGGTCACCAGCCGCGATGCGGTGGGCGCACTCGTTGACGGCAATCCATCCCTTCCCACTCTCCGGCTCGCCCGCGAGTTGCGTGATCTCGCCCGGGTAGACGAGGCATACGCCGTCGGTCCGTGCCATGAACTTTGGAAGGGGTCCGACTGTCTCGCCGGCCTGGAGCGCGGCAACAAGTAGTTCGAGCTGTACGGGCGCGAGCGGGGTCCAGCTCTGCCCGCCTGGCCCAGCCGGCATCCCCGAACCTGTCGCCACACCGTCCGCCGCTGCGCTCGCCGCGCGGCCGTGGGCAGCGTCGCCCCGATGGCCATTCGTCCCCGCGGTCGCCGCGTCGGTGTCGCTCCAAGCCTCTTCGTGCGCGGCGGAGGTCATGTCGCCTCCGTCGAGAGCCCGGCCTCTGCTTCGGAGAAGAACTCCTCAACGCGAGCGACAGCGAGCGCTATTTGGTAGATCGGAAGGAGAAGAAGGAGCGTATCGGCCTCGGTTCTGTCCGCGGTGATCTGCTCGATTTCCTCGTCGAGTTCGATCGCTAGCCGCAGCAGCTTGCGGTAGGCGCTCCGAGGATGCGAGCTGGCGCTAGGGGCGTGGCCCGGCACGTGATTGGCATCCCCTATCACGCGCTCTCTCGCCTGATAGGCACGCCCGTTCCGCCTGCGATACGCGACCTCGTGAAGCGTTCGAAGCGAGCTTGGTCGCGTGTCGGCACCGTCTCATCAGCAAACAGCAAGACGTAGAAGTTGAGCCTCTGTGGTCGGCGCACGACCCATATCAAGCCTTCAGCGGCAAGCAGATCGAGGAGCTCGTCGAGCGTAGTAACAGAGACGCCGATCATCGCGGCGAGGTCCCGAGCAAGCGGCGAGCGCTCTCCACCATCTGCAAGCATCGCTATTGCAGCGAGCAACGCCCGTGCCGGCTTGTTGGTCCAGGTAGCCGTTAGGTCGATCGCCGAACGCATCAAGGGGCCAACCGCAGCCGGCATCGGTGGAGATGGCTGCTGCTGGTGGGGTCTGGTGGAGTCGGTAGTCTTCGTCATGGATTCGGTAGTGCTCGCCCTCGGCATCGTCCGGGGGCGTCGTCGTTTTCAGGTACTGGGTTCCCGTTCGGCAACGCAGCATCGGGGCGTCGTTGCCGGGGTCAGTCGTTGCCTCTCCCGGCCGAGAGCGCGGCGTCGGTTCGCGATGGGAGACCGCGGAGTGCGCGGTCGACGAGCTCGTAGTTCGCGAGATAGAACCGGACGGCTCTCCGGACCTCGCTCGCCATGGTCCTGTCGTACTCCCTTGCGACCTGCTCGAGGGCATTCCGGTCGTCCCTCGCCAAGTTGAACCTGAGTTGGGTGTCGGCTCGGCGTTCCGCTAGTTCAGTCATATGGCGCCAAGATGACCGGTACGTCCTTCATAGTCACGCGAAATGGCGGATTCGTTATCCACTGGATCTCTGACGCTCCCGGCGCTCCTCAACCTCATGGGTCGTTCGCCTTCTGAGCTCCCGTCGATGAAGCACGACCAAGCGTGCGGATATCTTGCGGCGCCTGGTCGCTCGCTCAATGACGCTGAGGCGGCGCTCTACATTCGGCTCCACGAGAGACGGGTCGCGTACAGCCGGAAGGCCGCTGAGCAGCCGGAACTCGTCCCACGCAATATTCCGCCCTGGGAACTCGTCGAGCTTGTCAGTGCCGAAGCACTCAGGAGCGACGTCGTGGGCGCTCAGCAGCTCTGTCGGGCGTTACGGAGATTCTTGCGTGCTGATCGTGGAGTAGATGGGCGCCGGCGTCTGCAAGTCAACCTTCGAATGCTGTATCGGACAATGGCCGGAGGAGGTGAGGATCAGATCAGCCGCGGAGTGGTCGCCAGATCAGTAAAGGCCGCAGCGGAGCTCATCAAGGCAGGGGGAGCTGACTACGGATCGCTCAGCGAGCTGCGATCCGTAATCGCTGAGCTCACGCCGGGGGGAACGTTCCGAATGACCTACGGCGAGGATGGCGCCACGCTCGCGGCGCTCTTGTTCGTCGGGTATGCGCAAGCGACGCGCGCCCTCGATTTGATCGACCCTGACATTCTCGGCCACACGGAAGCGTTCGAACATCGTTTCGCCCAGGTCCGTCAGTTCATTGCTGTGACCGTCACTCTCGCCAGGGACCCGAGCGGTTACGGCCTGCCCTCCGATCTCTTGCTCACACCTCCCATGCTCGACGAGCTGGTGAGCAAACCGACGCTGATGCTGCTCTCGACGATTGGGATGTGGGAGCTTCACGACCGCCTTGGCGTGATGCCGTACCTCCATCTCCTCCCAGCGCTTGACGCGTTCCCGAGATCCGCGAGGCGCGCAGCCTAGGCAGCCCCCGGCTTCGTGGAATGCGGTCAGGCGGACGGCCGCCCGAGGCAGTGCGTCGCTAGGCCCGCATATCCGGGGTGATTGTCACTCAAATACCGGCGTTTTCGGCAGACTCACCGTATTGCGCCCTATATTCCGGCGCCTTCCGCCGAAAGCGCCGTTATCCGGTTCGTTTCTCGACGCTCCACGGTCGCCCCTGGCCGCGGCGATAGCTGGCAAGATCAAGCCGCTTGCGAGCAGCCACGGCAGACGTCCACTTGCGGTGCTTCGTGCCGCTCGTCGCCCCGGTGCGCGTGTTCCGCACGACCCAATAGACGGCGCCGGCCTTCGGCTTGGGTTTCTTGCGTGTGCTCGCGCGGTCATACGATCCGACCGCGACGGACTTGGGCGGCGAGCAGCGCCCCATCAGAACGGGATCTCTGAGCTCGGCGTGTTCCGTCGACGTCTGCCACCTGGCTTGCGACGGCAGTAGGCACTCACCTTTACGTTCTTGCGCCGGTGCGCCTTCACCTCGACAAAATCGCGCTGCCCGTGGTAGCTGACCTCGCGGTACTTCTTGCCGCCGCGCGTGACGATTTTTCCTTTCGCTTTCGCCATCAGCTCAAAGAGTAGTTTTGGGCCCGGACTCCTCGGAGGTTTAGGCGCGACAGTAGCGACAGCTCTTCGCCGTGGATCCGCGTCGATCGCCTGGCGCTCGCCGATCGGAGCGCGCGCTGCCCGGACAGACCGGGGCTTTTCTGCACGCGACGCTGTCGGAAACGCCGCACTCGTTGCGATGATCCGCTCGTGAGCGTTCCTGATCACCATGCGGAGGCCGCGCGTGTTTCCGGATGATCAGGGGCCGACACCCGTCGCGGCACGGCGTGCGAGCGTGGACTTCATCGTCCCGGCGCATAACGAGATGACGACGGTTGGTGCGGTGGTGAGCGCGATTGCGTGCTCGTATTGCTGTCGGACCGTGACAGTCGTGGCCGATGCTTGCGACGACCACACGGCCGCCGAGGCGCTAGCGGCTGGCGCTCACGCAGTGATCAGCATCGAAGCGCGGG
This sequence comes from uncultured Solirubrobacterales bacterium, assembly GCA_963742025.1. Classification (GTDB taxonomy): domain Bacteria; phylum Actinomycetota; class Thermoleophilia; order Solirubrobacterales; family Solirubrobacteraceae; genus Palsa-465. The sequence continues at coordinate 31,975 of CAVUKF010000011.1, read as the reverse complement.
ATAAGGGGACGGCGATGGCGGTCGGGCTTCATCTGGCGGCTGGCTCGAACGTGGGTACCGTGGGTTTCATCGACGCAGATCTTGATGGTCTGCGGCCCGAGCATCTGGACATGCTCGCTGGCTTCCCCGGCGAGATGGCGGTCGGTCTGCGATCGGCGTCGCTGGAGCTGGTCGCCTCCACACCTTTACCGCCGATCGGCGGGGAACGCATCTTGCCGACTGCGGTAGCGGTTGCCGCGAACCTCTGCGGGTCGGGTTATGAGGCTGAGATGAGACTCAACCTCGCCGCCCGCAAGATGGGCGTGGCGACGATCAAGGTTCCGATGCCGGGGGTGTCGCACTGTACCGAGGCCAGCGACCTGAGCCCCTCCAAGCATGCCCGGCTCTGGGGTGGGGTCGGTCGAGGGCTCTTGGACTACCTCCGGCCGGTGTGACCGGTGTCAGGTCCCGCGCAAGAACAGGCTCGTGCGTAATGCTCATTAGGCCCGATCGGCAAGCTCTCCGCGTACGTCGGCGAAGAGCTGTTGCCACCATGAGGCCCAGGCGGCGGCGTTGCCGGCGTGCTCGTCCTCGAGTCGGTCTGCGAGCTCGCCGACAAGATCATCTTGATCGATGGCCTCCTCGGAGGCAAGCCGATAGCCGTAACGTGCGATCTGTGCCGTTATCCGACGAACGCTCGGTGTAGCGCGAGCTTCGCTGTCTCCAGGAGAAGCTTGCGGCATGTGGCGCTGGTCAATTTGACCACCACGCTCCTGGCGGCATGCGACGACGGTGTTGTGAGAGACGCCGACGATGCGCGCGATCTCGCGGCTCGAGTCGCCGGGACGTTCGGCGAGCAGCCGCATGATGGCTGCGCGTTTCTCCCCACGGCTGAGCGACCGCGCGGTCTTCGCGGCCGTCTCAAGCGCCACTTCATATGCGAAGGCCTCCGGCTCTTGGCCCGCGGGAGCAAAAAGGATCCTCACGGGAAACGTGCGGAAGAGCTGTGGGAGCTGTTCGTAAGCCGCGGCGCGATGATGCCCGTCGGCGAGCAGAAGCTGCCCGAGGCCGTTATCGACACAGATCATCGGCGGGAGCGCATCGGAATCTTCTATGAGCAGCTGTCTGAACTGTTCGACGCGTTTGGGATCGACCCGCGTCGGGCCCAATGCGAGCCGTGGCGAGAATAGCTCGGGCGAACGCAGGAGTCGATCGAACCCAACCTGCACGGGGGGCATGGCCGCGGTGTCTAGGGTCATGCACGTAATCTGGCGCGCTGCCCGGCGGCAGAACCGCCCCCCGTTCGCCTTCAAACGCTGAGCCGACGGCGAACCTGTTTCATGCTTCGAAAAGGAGCAAAGCTCGGCCCAGCCAATCTGGCGGCTCAAGCCTCGTTCGCGGTCGAGCCTTCGCGCTGCGCCGCGATCGCGCGGCCTGCCCGGTTCCACTGCACGGCCGCTTCCCGCTGCTGGTCACTGACCCGAAGCTCGTGTCCGGCCTCGTCGGCATAGACGTGTGCGAAGTTCAGGACGGCCTCGACGATTCGCCTGAGCATCACGACCTGAAACTCCACCGGAAATGTGCCGAATCCAGCCTTCTCGCGCTCGACCCAGCCTGATGCATTGGCGACCCATTCGCCGAGACGCTCGATCGCGTCAACGAGGGCGGGGCTCTTGTCGATGACGAACGCATACTGCGCGCGAGCGGCGCTCAGATGATCGGACAGAGCACGCGCGTCACCGATGAGCGGGAGGAAGGCTCCGGCCGGACGGGCTGGGCGCGGCGTGTCTTCGATGCCATCGAGCCAGTTCTTGCAGAGCTGCTCGAGCGTGGCGGGGATCGCGTTGAACGTGTCGAGGTGCGTCTCCGAATAATCGGCGAGCAGTGCGTAGATGAAGCCGCTGAGCTGTAGGTCGACCCGAGTCGAGATGACATCGAGGATCGGCTTGTCGCGCGCTCGATCTTCGTTGCGGAACGCGCGCTCAACGACCGTCACCGTGATCGCGACCGTCAACGCTCCGACCGCCACGCTGGGCATCCATGCCTGCAAAGCGCCGAGCAGGCCGACGATCACAGCAGCGACAGCCACAACGACCATGGCGAGCGCGACGTGCGCGGTCGTCAAACCGTCAGGAACGACCGTCCGTCTGCGCTGAAGACCGCCTCGAGCCACGGCCGCAAGCCTAACTCGATGTCGGTTGGCGGCCGGAGAAGATCGTACCGTCGGTCATCGAAACTAACCTCGCCGACGACGGCCGTGGTGTGTGGTAGACCAAGCTCATTGACGTTCGTCCCGCGGAGCGGTGATTGCCCCGACGATGGTGCGGTTCTGCAAGTTGTTGACGGGCGTAGGCGCGAATGACGCAACCGCCTTCGTATCTGTGGATCAAGCCGGCGACTGCACGTTGGGCGAGTGATGCTGCGGCGATCATGCGGGAGCATGGCGCCGTTTCGGGCGTCGCGGCATACGAGGCGAGGCACCAGGCGCGCTACCAGGCGCAGAAGCTGATCGGGCTGCTCGTCGAGCTCGAGTTTTACGAGCGCTCGGAGCTTTGCGAGCACACCAACAGGACTCCTGATGGTTGGGTGTGGGCTGTGCAGTGCGTTGAATGGCGACGCGGTGAGCCCGACGCGGGCCGGGATGACGTCGCCGATGTAGCGTCGGCTTAGCGCTTCGACTTCTTGCCGGGCTTGGCGGTCGTCTTACGTCGCTTGGCGCCCTGGGCGCGCTTGCGGGCTGCGTTCTCCGCCTTGCCTTTGGCGACGTTGCGGTGTCTCGCGTTCGAGGAAGCGGGCAGCGAATGAAAGTCCGAGCATGGGGTTCTTCCTATCAGCCGCCGCGGCAGCCCGATCCGTGTGAAATCGCCCGGGTCTGGCCTCGAGCAGGCCAAATTAGCGGTTTTTCTACCTTCGACGCTACCGAGCCCTATACACGTTTTTGACGGGCGTTTCGAGGTCTCTCAGTTCACCGTCGCTGACATTGGCTGCTGGTTAGGTGGTCTGATGGCGCTTAGTGGGAGGTGCTGCTCGAGTTCGCAGGGAGCCGCAGGGTGTGGCCGGCGAGGTTCCATCGCTGTCGTTCGGGCAGCGCCCAGATCTGCGACCCGCGGTTGCTGGTGCTCTTATCGAGTGCGCCGCGGCAGAGCTTGCCTTGCGCCTCGAGCAGCTGGCAGTGCTTGGCGACGGTGCTCGGGCCGATGCCGACCAGGCCGGCGAGCTGTGCTTGTGATCCTCGCCCGCCGGCCGCCTTGATCGCGTCGAGCACCCGTTGGGGGCCGTAGCCGCGCTCGGCGGTCGACCCGACGCGCGCGTAGGGTTGGAGCTCGAACGAGGCGTGTAGCGGTGGCAGTGCCCAGACGTCGCTCGGAGGGGTGCCGGCTTTGCCGGAGCGCACGAGCTGGCCGGCGGCGGCGAGTTCGCAGCAGTGGACGTGCGTAGCGGTGCTGCTGAGGCGCAGCGCGCGGGAGAGTTGGCGCTGTGTCGCGCGACCTCGGTTGGCGCGGACGAGTCGCAGGATCTCGCTCTTGGTCACTCCGGGTTTGGCGTTGGTGTGGGCTTCGGGCAGTTGCCGATCGTCCTGGCGGCGCTGATTGACGTGAGGGTCAGGACGGATGCCGCTAGAGAAGGCCGGCGCGCCTTGCGAGTGCGCCGCGGTGGTTGCGGGGGGCTGCTGCACCTCGGGCGGCCCGCCGGGCCAGTGACGATCGCGGACAGCGTTCAGCACGTCGGCCGGCGCGAGGTGGTCGATGTAGTGCGCGGTCATCTCGAGCGCCTGGTGGCCGAGCTGGCGTTGGATCAGCGGAACCGGAACGCCCTCGATCGCGAGCTCGTACGCAAATGTATGGCGGAGCCCGTGCGGATGCACCCGCTTGGTGATTCCGGCTCGCTTCGCGTACCTCTTCAGCGATCCCCGGACCGTCGAGGCGTTCAACGGCCGGCCGATACCGCCGGTGTCCTGGGTGAGCGTGCAGAACAACGGCTCGAAATCGCCGAGGCCGAGCCTCGCGCGGGTTTGGCTCCACGCTCGCAGATACCCCAGCCCGTGCGTGTCGATCGCGACGGTGCGGCGTTTCGCGCCCTTTCCTAGCAGCACGACGATCACGCCGGTCTCGAGGTCGACGTCCTTGGGCATCAACGCCAGCGCCTCGGCAACCCTCAAGCCTGCGCGCCACATCACGACCACGAGCGCTCGCTGTCTGACACCGAACTGCGTGCGCTCAGGGAACGCCTCGAGCAGCGCCAGCATTTCATCGCCGGTCAGCACCTCGGCCGGATAGCGGCCGCCCTTGTTCGCCGGCGCACGTCCCAGGCGATACTCCGGCAAGGTGATCGGGGATCGCTGGCGGCCGTCCTGGCCGATCAGCGGCTCGCCTGCATCGAGCGCGTCAGCGACCCGGCTGCGAGCGAGCGTGTCCGCCTGGCGGCTGCGCTCGAGCTCGACCATCAGATCCGGAACGGCTGCTAGGTGCGGTTTCTTCGTTCCGCGCCGGCGCGGCCGGCTCCCGCTCGCGGACGTAGGCTTGGTCTGCATTGAAGGCTCCTCCTTCGGTGCAGCCCCCGGGAGCGTTAGCGCGCACCCGGGGGCAACTTGGTTTAGGTGACGTCGGACACCATCCCACAAACCGCACGCCCCTGAGCGACCGTTCGCGCGGGGGCGCCCTCACAGGAGCCGTTAGCGGTTTCGCAAGGCAGGGCCCCGGATTGCGGCGGCCGGGGCGACAGTAGCCCGGACGACGCGCGACGAGGGGAGTTTCGCGCGGTGCGAGTCGATGGGCTCCGCGCGTTTCTGCGAGAGCGAAGCGCTCGGCTTCAGTCGAACCCTAGTAGCCGGCGTCGGAGCGCCCGCATCCACGCGTTGAGCTCGGCGGTGCCGCCCTCGTCCTCAATGGTCCGGGCCCCGAGCGCACACAGCGTCAGTCCGAGCGCGACGATGGCCACGCGCGTCGGTGTGGGTGTGGCCAGCGACACCCTCACGGGAGGAACCGTCCGGCGAAACTCTCGCCACTGGTAACGCCCCGACTTGCCTCGGGCCAAAAGATCGTGAGCGCAGCGAGCGCGACGAGCGCCAGGAACGCGGCGCTAGCGAGCGCGTGCCGGGTATCGCCGCCCTCGCCAGATATCAATTCTCCGAGGAGGACGACCATCGCTTAGGCGAACGCCATCGCCGCGGGCTTAACGCTGGGGAACGAACCGCCCGTCATCTGCTTGAGACCGAGAAGCACCAGGATCGCACCCGCGCCACACAGGCCGGCTCCCTTCCAAAAATCAACCGAGGTGATCAGGTTGAAGAAGTTTTGGAGGGCCTGCTCCCAGCTCGTCGCCTGATCGACCGCGTTGGTCAGGCCCTTGCCAGCGTCGCTGTACGCGCTCGACGTGCTCGAGCCCGTGATTGGGGTACCGATGTCCAATACGCCGCTCGTCAACGAAGCGAGCGCGCCGGGCTTGAGCCCGGTAAGGCTCGCGGCAGAAAGGATCGGGATGACCGAGATGTTCAGGTCGAGTTGCCCGATCGCGTTTCCCACGTTGTTCGCGGCGTCGGCCGCGGTGCTCCCGAGAAAGAATTGATTGAGGCCCTTGTCGTTTTTCACGCCGAGGCCCTTGAGCTGCTGGCTCGTCAACGTCGGCGTGCTTGACGACGACGGGGCCGTACCCTGAACAAGACCCGCCGCGCCCGACGGCGCCTCGACAACCCACCAACCAGATACAGACATGAAGGTCACATTACAGGGACGGTCGGCGCGCAAACCGGGCGCGCTGCATCCGCGAGCAGCCCGAGCTACGACAAGCCGTTGCGCGTTCCGTCGCCTATCCGCGCGTCGCGTGCCAGCGCACGGTCCCGGTCCTACACGACCCGTAGCTGGGGGTGCGCCAGGTCGCGTTTAGCCTGCCGGTCGCTGAGCCGGTCATGTCAAACGTTCCGGATACGTCGTAGTGCGTCCCTGTGGTGTCCGTGAATCGCTTGGTGAAGCCAAGGCCGTTGGTCGCGTTCAGCTCCCAAGGTGATTGGCGGGATCCGAGCGGGTTGATCTTGTAGGAGGGTGGTCGCAGTCGCGTGCATCGAAGATCGAAGCTGAACGCGAGCTCGCTGAGCGCCTGCCCGTTGGCCGCGACCCGGAGCGTGATCGGCCACCCTTGACTGGTCCTTCCGCGGTAGCGGCCCGGCGCCGGCGCCGACGAGGTCGTGAACGTCTGATCAGCTCCATCGGTCGTGCCGTTCGCGCTGGTTCCGACGAGCCTGTAGTGGTAGGTGGTGGCGGACGCGAGTCCCGTGAGCGCCGCGTTGACAGATGCAGCGCCGTCGGTCGCCGTCGAGGTGGTTGTATGCCGGTATGCGGCGGTGGTGCCGTATTGGAAGTCGTAGGTCGTGGGTGAGCCGTTCGGATCGACCAGCCCGTTGAGGCGGGCAGAAAACGCGCGAACGTCCGTCGCGGCTCTAGTCGTGATCGACGGCGGCGAGAGCAATGCGATCCAGTTCTTGATCCAGGGTGAAAGCACATCGGTCCGGGTGAAGAAGTCTGGAAATTGGGTGCTGCAATCGCTTTCGGTCCAGCTAGTGATTCCTATCTCGATGAGCGAACCGCCTGGGTCGAGCGCCACGAGCGGACCGCCGCTGTCACCCGAGCAGATGCCGTCGGCGTTGGTCGGTGCGTCGATCGCGCACGTTTGGTCGAAGCTGTCGAAGAGCGCGCTGAGGCGCTCGGCCTGCTGAGTGCAATAGACGGAGTCCTGGACGACCTCATCGCCCCACTGGAGCTGCGCGGGGGCCGAACCACCAGGTTGCGTGAACCCCCATCCCGCGACCGCGGCGGCGGTCCCTCCGATGTATGAGCCGGCATCGTCGTCGGTCGCGAGCGGCATCGCGGGCGCTGTCGTCGGCGTGCTGAGCTGCAACAGCGACGCGTCGCCGTCGGCGAACTCGCCCCCACCGAAGGACACAAATCCGGGGTAGACGATCACCCGGGATACGCCGCTGAGCTGCCGTGTCGTCGTATCCGTCCAGTCCAGGCTTCCCGTGCTGACCGCATACCCGGAGGGGTCATACGGGACCCCGGTGCTCGCGGACGCGCCGCAATGGCCAGCCGTCAGGACAAGGTTCGACGCAACAACCGTGCCGCTGCAGGTGAGCACAAAGGCCCCGTTGGGATCGACGTAGGCCACGAATGCCATCGATGGCCACGTCCCAGCCGCCGCGGGCGAACCTCCAACGATGTGCGCAGCAAGCGCGTCGGCACGCACGCTCCTCGCCTCCGCGCGGCCACTCGAGCAGACCAACACGGCGCCCACGAGCACGGCAGCAACAAGCGAACGCGTGAAGCGCCGTCGTGGGCTGTCCCGGTCCCGAACGTCGTGACTGGCCCTCATCGTGTCGCGACCATGCGCCACCTGCGCACACTGGGTGCGGCTTAGGGGCCACGCGGGTCCGCCTGACCGCTTGATTCGATTGATCGATGGATACCGCTACCGGGCTCCGGTCGAGCACACGCCGCAAGCAGCGAGCACGCTGCGCGTACCCAGGCTGTCGCGGGGCACTCATCGCCAAGCCGCGCGGGCGACCGGCGCTCTACTGTTCGAGCGCTTGTAGAGCCGCTGCATACCGCGAGCGCGGCGGCCCGAAACAGCGTCGGCTCGTCCAACTGATCGAAGGAGACGCCCGCGAGTTGCTCGCCCGCCAGGCCGAGCGCAGCATCGACCTAATCGTCACCGACCCGCCGTACCGATTCGACCGAGGCGGCACCAGCGGACACTTCGCATCATGGTTCCCGGAGCTCAGCGACGAGGAATGGCCAGCGATCTTCCTGCAGCTCTACCGCGTGCTCGAGAGCCCCGGCCACGCCTACGTGTTCAGCGACAGCAGAGTGAAGCCAATCTTCGACGCCGCCGCGGCCGCGGCGGGCTTCGCAATCCGTACCCCGCTGGTATGGGACAAGCAGAGCATCGGCCTGGCCGGCGCCGGCGCCGCCTGGCGCGCGCAATACGAGCTCGTTTCGTGGTACGCCAAAGGACCGACGCTGCCCGTCGCGCGGTCCAACCGCGGCAATGTCCTCCGCCACCCTCGCGTCCGCGGCTACCCAACCGAGAAGCCGATCCCGGTCCTCGAGCAGATCATCAGCCAAGCCAGCAGCTCGGGCGGAATCGTCCTCGACCCATTCTGCGGCTCCGGCAACGTCGGCCGCGCCGCGCGGCGCCTCGGCCGCCGCGCACTCCTCATCGACATCAGCACAACCGCCGCCGCCAACCGACTCCGCGTCGAACCACTTTCGTCACGCTAACGATCAGCGAGCTCTGGGCCTCGCGTCACGAAAGAGAAACCGCCAACAATGCAACAGGGCGCATGGGATTGGGACTCCCCGACCGGCCGGATTCCCCCATCGGGTTTTGGCACTGGAATCGTTCTAGTGCCAAAACCCAGCCATATTTAGCCCAATTCTGCCGTATTCGGCGCTCGTCAGCACAGGCCCACGTGATCGGTTTCTCCCTGCATAAGTGGCACTTTTCCATCGGTGGGCGCGACCTCGGCGACGGACTCCGGAGCGAAAGGTCGCAGGTTCAAATCCTGCCGGGCGCGCTCACGAAAGCCCGGCAAACGCTGGGTTTTTTGATGCGCCCAGAATCAGCTCTGCTGGAGCCGTGGACGCACCGAGGGGTGCTGTTGTGCCCATTGGTGCGCAATGGGCACCCTTGCGGGATCTTGTCGGCTCGTGGCGGCGCTGCGCATCGTGACGGCTCGTGCTGCGGGTGTTGCCTGGTCCACGGCGCTACTTCGGCATCCACCAGCCGAGCATGGAGGCGTAGCTGTTGTAGGTGACCGACACCGGTCCGATTACACCCGCGGTTCCCGGTGAGATCATCGAGCCGCCGCCGAGGCTGATCGTCGCGTGGCTGTAGTCATGCCCGAGCTTGTTGGAGTAGAAGATGATCGCCCCGGCTGGCGGGGCGGGGTCAAATCCGCTGTGCCAGACGCCGCCGGGCGGGTGCCCGGCCGTCCAGAAGGCCCATTCGTCCACCGGGTAAGTGGTGACGCCGTCGGTGTAACCGGCGATCTGGTTCAGCGCGGCGCGTGAGACCCCGGCCGCTTCCCAGGCTCGGTAAACGAACGCCAGGCAGGCGTACTCCCACGCCTTGGAGCCAACCTGCGCGCGCGCCCAGTTCGCAGCGGCCGCCTCGATCGCCGTGTTCGCGCCGCCGGTCGTCGTCCCGGTGGCGCCGCCGGCGGGGGTTCCTCCGCCGCCGCTGCCGCCGCCGGTCGAGGTTCCGGGGCATGGCGGGATGCCGTACTTGGTGGTTATCTGGGAGTCGGTGGTGTAGGTGCTGTTGTCAAGCCCCGAGGCGTAGTAGCCGGTCGTGCCGGACCAGTAGACCTTGAACCACACGTCAACGCCGCCGACCACCTCGCCGGTAGTCCAACACAAGAACCCCGGGCTGGTCCCGGCCGGCATCGTGCCCAGCGGCGAGCCGGACGCCGTCGAGGTGCCGGGCCGCAGGTTCACGGAAGTGGTCACCGCGATCGGCGCCTTGATCGTCGCCGGACCGACTTGGCCGGTGGAGCCATTGCTCGGCGGAGTGAAGGTCGTCGGCACCGACCCGCAGGCGGGAATCCCGTAGTCGATCGAGATGCGGCTGTCGGTCGCATACACGCTTGAGTCATCGCCGGATGGGTAGTAGCCGGCCTTGTTGTTCCAAAGCACGTAGAACCAGACGTTGACGTTGTTGACTACCTGGCCGGTGGTCCAGCACACGTACCCGGGTGAATCACCAGTCGGGATCGTATCGGTCTGTCCCGAGGAGGTGTTGGTGCCGTTGTACAGACCGGCGTTCTGGGTCATCGTGATCCGGTGGGTGAAGATCGTGCCGTTCGCGTAGCGCTCCCATCTGACGGTCCCGGAGTTCGTCGCGACGCTCAGCGACCCGTCAGCGGCAACCGCGAACGTGCAACCGGCGTTCGGGTCACCGCCGCTACCGGTCGTGTACAGCGCCCCGGCGGGCTGCCCGACCTGGCCGGCACGGTAGATCACGAAGTTGCAGTCGCTCTGCATGACTGCCTGGTCGGCGCCGCTGGTCCCGGTCGCCCAGATCGCGGTGCCGCCCTGGTATTCGACGAGGTTCCCGTCGCTCTGCATGTCGACCGTGAACTGCCCGTTGGCGGATTCGATCCACTGGCCCTGGTTGAAGTATGTGACCTCGGCGATCGACGAGGAGACCTCGGTGAGTGCGCCGTTGACCTGCGCCCAGCCCGCGGGCAAGGTTGCGGCCGTCCCGCTAGTTCCCGTCACGTCCGCGCCGGTCAGGGTCGCGCCGGCGAGCTGCGCGGCGGCGATGTTCGCCGAGGTGATCGTCGCGCTGGTGAGGTTCGCGCCCTGCAGGTTCGCGCCGGACAGATCGGCGCCGGTGAGGTTGACGTGGGTGAGGTCCGCGCCGGACAGATCGGCGCCAGCGAGGTGAGCTCCCGCCAGGTCGATCCCTGAGAGGTCGAGCTTCGCGAGGTTCGCGCCTTGTAGCGACGCGCCGGGGCCGAGCAGGTGGCCGTCGATGTCAACCCAGTTCGCGGGCAGGTTCCCAGCGGAGCCGGTCAGGCTGCCGGAGCTGACGTTCGCGAGGTTCGCGCCGGTCAGCTGCGCGCCGACGACGGCGGCGCCGGTGAACTGCGCGCTGGCGAGCGCCGTGTGGCTGAGGTTCGAGTTGGTCAGGTCGGCGTCGGTCATCTGGGCGCCGGTGAGCGTCGCGCCGGAAACGTCAGCGCCGCTGAGGTCGAGCTGGATTCCGGCGACGTTCCCGAGGTTCGCGCTACTCAGCGACGCATCGCTGAGTACCGACTCGTTCAGGATCGCGCCAGCCAGGTCAGCGCCAGCCAGGTTCGCCCCGGTCAAATCGACCTGGTCCAGATCAGCTCCAGCCAGGTTTGCGCTGGCAAGGTCGGCGCCAGGGCCGACGAGATCCCGGGCGCGCTCCGTCCACCCGTCCGGCAGCGCAGCGGGGGCGCCGATGACGCCGCGCGCGGTGACACCGGCGAACAAAGCGCCTGCGAAATCGGTGGCTTTGACGTCCGCGCCGTTGAGCTGCGCGCCGGTGAGTTTGGCGTCGATCAGCCGTCTTCCTGCGAGGTCTGCCCCGTCGAGCTGCGCGCCCGCCAAGTCGGCCTTGGGTCCGGTCAAGTAGCCGCGTGTGAGCGACCACCCTTTCGGCAGGCTCGCCGGCCGGCCGCTGTCGCCGCCGCTGCGAACGCCCGCGAGCCGCGCGCCGGCGAAGCGGGCGTGCGCCAGCCGCGCGTCGATGAACTGTGCCCCCGTCAGGTTCGCTTTGACAAAGTCCGCGTGCGCAAGGTTGCGATGGATGTACACGCACCCGGCGAGGTTCGCTCTCGGCCGCGGGCTGCAGCCGCTCCGCGCCTTGGCGCCTGCCACTGATCCCACCGCAAGCGTCATCACTGCCGCTGCGAGCACGCTCGCGATCATGAATGCACGCCTCACTGCGCCCCCCGTCTGCTCGTTTGAGCGTTTCGCCCCTGCTTCGCTTGAGAGCGTCGCGGTCCGACGCAACGACTAGCAGTGAGAGTACCACCCCACCTCGACGTGGGCGGTCGGCCGCCGGGAGGACAACCCGGGTGGCCAGTGCGGCGGCGGGTTCGCTCGAGGTCCCCAGTATTGACGGCCACGAGCAGATGGCGGCGCGAATCGGGTCAGCATCTTCAGAATTAGGCACGCGAGCAGACGCTGTACGTGTCGCTAGCCACGGACGAGTCCCTGAAGTCCGAGTCCGACTCGCGCAGGGCCTTTGCGATCTCACAGGTGTCTCGCAGATCGACGGTCAGCGGTCCTTGGCATTCGAGCGGACACCGATGAACTTCTAGCGGAGGGGCGTCATCCATGGTCGGAAATGGAGCGCGAGCCTATAGTTGATCCACGAACTCTAGGATCCGAGCGGCCCGCCATCGACACGCTCGATCTCTGCCTGATGTCCATCAAGCAAGGTCGCAGTGGGGCCAGTTCACACCATCGTTCTCAGACGCGGCCTGCAGCACCGCGAGGACCGGTCGCTCCCGTGGCTCCAGTCGCACCAGTACCTCCGGCCACGGTAGCTTGTGGCAGCGCGTCCTCAACGGCCGGCTCTCCGAGGGTGAAAACATCACGGGTGACACCAGCGCCCGTCGCAACGGCGCGAGCGACGACTGCTCATCCGGGGCGGCGCGTAAGGGAGCGCCAAAGAACTTGACCGTGCGCCCACGACTCGCCGAGCACACGATGTCATCCGCCTCTGATGTGAGGCGAGCTCCACCCGGATCGACGCCGCCGCGACCGCCGTCGTAGCCGCGAGGAAGCGCACTCGCTGCGTAGGACAGTGCAGTGCACGCCAGAACGGAGAGGAACGCGATCACGGCTGCACGGCGGCCGGAGCGGTTGACCTTTCCGGGGCACGCCCACATCGGCGCGGTGCGGAGCGCCCGTATGCTTGCCGTGCAGATGCCTGAGGCAAGCAAGTGCCGACGCGCTCATGCGCTAGCAGCGTTCCTCGGCAGCGCGCTGTGCGCAGCGACGATCGGAGCGTGCGGAGCGTCGACGACAAGCGTAACCGTAACGAGCATCGGGTCCGCCGGGGGCGCGCCAGTAGTCGTCGCAAGCGGCCAGACGCCGACGCGGGCGGCAACACCTGCCGCGGCGACGAGCACCTCGACCGCCAGCGTCTCGACCGTAGCCACCCGGACGGCGACTACCCCGAGTCGGACGAAGCCGCCGTCCTCTGCGCGCGCCTTCCCGTCGGCATCGTTGACGGGGAAGACAGTCGGGATCGACCCTGGCCATAACGGCCGCAACTACACCGACCCGGACTACATCAACCGTCTGATCTGGAACGGGCGCGAAATGGAACCGTGCAACACCACCGGCACGGAGACCGACGGCGGTTACACGGAGTCGCTGTTCAACTGGAACGTCGCGACGTACCTGGCGAAGGACCTCACAGCGGAGGGCGCAAAGATCATCCTGACGCGCCATTCCAACGACGGCGTCGGCCCGTGCGTCAACACGCGGTCCTTCATCCTCAACAGGGCGCATGTCGACGTTGCGATCGCGATCCATGCCGACGGTGCGGCACCCAGCGGCCGCGGCTTCGCGATCCTGGAACCGGTCGCGGACAAGATCAACAACAGGGTGATCGGCGCGTCGGAGAGGTTCGGGCTGGACCTGCGAGCGCGCTTTCTCGCTGTCACCGGAATGCCCGAGAGTACCTACGACGGCACGAACGGCATCGTCTTCCGCGACGACCTGGCAGGGTTGAACCTGACGACCGTGCCGAAGGTGTACTTCGAGGTCGGCAACATGCGCAACGCGACCGACGCGGCGCTGCTCGTCACAAGCTCGTTCCAGCGACGCGCCGCCAACGCGATCGCTCAGGCGATCACCCTCTTCCTGACCGGGCGAGCCTGAACCCCTGCGGGCGCGCCCCGTCTGACTGATATGGGGGTTTGGTCGTGATGGTGTTGGTGGGTCTTCGTCGGCGTGATTGGAGGTTGGCGTTGCCGGGGCGCTGGCGGGGCGGCACGAGCAGAAGGTCCAGTTGGTCGACTGCGGGGTCAGACTGATATGCGAGGGCTGTCACCTCAAGACCCGGTGTTCGTCGCGGCTCGCTGTCTAGGAGCGGGCGCGGCCGGTCGCTGACCGGCTGCCCATAGTCAGATCGCGAGCCTCGCGCGACGGTTGTGGGCCTTCGGGTTGCTCGTGCTCGCCCCGGCAGCGTCCCGGGCGCGATGATCGGGGGGGTGTCAGTCAAGCGTTGCGGCCTCCCAGAGGAACGCGGCCAGCTCACGTGCGACCGCGATCGCGACGACACCGGCGGGTTTGCGTCGCTCGGCGTGGAGTCGCTGCCAGCGCTGGTAAAGGCGGCGCTGCGCGCGCCAGGCGATCTCGATGACCCGAGGGTCTTGGCCGGCTTGGCGGCGGGCGAGTGTCTCGCCGATCGCCGGCTGGCGGCGGTAGTGGTGGGCGGCTTCGACCAGCAGTCGGCGGGCGTGCGGCGGCCCGGCCTTGGTGATCGATCCTTGCCGGCGCTTGAGATCAGAGGTGCGCTCGGACGGAACGATCCCGAGGAACCCTGAGATCAGCGCGGGCCGAGGGAAACGCGTAAAGGTGCCGACCTCGGCGCACACCCCAGCGGCCGTGAGCGTGTCGATCCCGCGGAAGCACCGCAGCCGAGCGATTACCGGCGCGTGCGAGCACTCCGGGGCCTGCTGCTCAATCGCCGCGAGCAGGCTGCTGCGGCGGCCGGCGAGCAGCTCCACGCTAGCGAGGTAGTCAGCGAACGCCGTCTGCGAGCACGAGTCATCGAAGGCCAGTGTCCGCAGCCACCGCATGTGTTTGAGACTCCAAGCCTGCGCCTCCTGGTAGCGGCGCCCGCGGCGCAGCAAGAACTTCGAGAGCCGATGACGGGCGCGCATCAGATCACCACGAACATCCTCGATGCAGCGAACCAGATCGCGGAACGCCTCATCCTCGACCGAGGGAACGAACGCGAACCGCAGCTCGCCGGCTGCCAGCAGCCGCACGAGGCGGATCGCGTCACGCCGATCGGTCTTGACCCGATCGCCTGAGCCCTTCGGGATCGACCCCGGCGCCACCACCCGCACATCGATCCCGCGCGCGTGCCCCTCGCGCGCCAGCCCGAACCCCGTCGGCCCGGCCTCATACACCGCCATCACCGGACCCGGCAAACACTGCAAGAACTCAGCTACCCCCTCCGGCGCGCCAACCAGCCTGCGCACCGTGACCTCGCCACTGCCGAGATCCAACACCGCCGCGTGCGTCTGCCGAGCATGCACGTCAAGACCGACAAGGCACGTAGCCTTCACCGCCATGGTCGGCTCCTTCCGTATGTAGAGTCGTGGACCGCCGCGCGAGTGCAAGTCGCGCGGCTTCAACGTCCCCAACGCAACGGGAGGGGACCGGCCATGGGTTACCAGACCACCCGGACGTCAACCCCCATAGGGTCTAGGGCGGATTCGGGCAGGAGCCGCCGTGGCGGCGGACCAGATACCCGCCGTTCTCCGGTCCCCATCTTGAATGGCTCTCGCACCTGCCGACAGAAGCGTCAGCTGGATCTATTGATATTAGTTGCATAGAGCATGAGCTTGTGCATACACTTATGCATGCGGTCTTCATGGAGGGGGTGCACGCGCCCCTGGGACGTGTGTCGACACGGACCCAAACCGAAGACGCGTCGTTCACAAGGGCTCAGGAAAGGAGCCAGCATGCTGCTGCAACGAGAGCTCGCCTCGATCGCGCTGTCACCAAGACGGCTGCGTACGGCGCTTGCAGTTTCGTCCATCGCGTCGATGTTTCTCGTGGGGAGTGTCGGATCGGCCTCCGCCGCTTCGCCGGCGCGGTGCTCGACGCCGACGCCGGTCATCACGCTCCCGACGAACCCGTTCGGATCCAACGTCACGATCTTCAACTCGTCGGAGTCGGTCGCCACGATCAACGCGGCGCTTTCTGCGCCTTACACGCCCTCCAACCATGAGTTCTTCTTCATGCCGGGTACCTACGGCAGCGCCTCGGCGACCCCGGCGACCGCGATGACGAGCAACACGATCGATGCGCAGGTCGCCAGCGGCAGCGTTGTCGCCGGGCTCGGTGCCAGCCCCTGTGATGTCGTGATCAACGGCAACCTCGGCATCTACAACGACAGTCTGGCAATCCGACCGAGTCAGCTCGAGAACCTCACGATCAACCCGATCGAGAGCGGCGATCCGGCCGACACGATGACCTGGTCCACCTCCCAGGAGGCGACCTGGCGGCGGGTCAACCTGCTCGGCAACCTGCTCGAAGCTGCGCTCCCGTACACCACAGGCTTGTGTCTGAGCGCGTGCGCCCCATTCCCCGGCTCGGGGATCAACGGAAGCGGTGCCGTTGAAAACGGCTTTGAGGTTGCGAACTCCAACATCACCGGAGACGTGATCGACACAAACGGTCAGAACACCGCCGGTGTCTCGGGCCAGGACGGCAACTCGGATCCCTACATCCAGGGCAGCAGGATCGGCGGCGCTCAGGGCTTCGGCTCGGACACCATGTTCGCCGGAGATACGGGCAGCGTCCCAGCGACCAACTTCGGTCCTGCCGTCGGGTCCGACCCTGCGGGCTCCAACGTCAACGTCAGGAACCTGCCGGTGGTCCGCGAATCACCGTTCGTCTACTACAAGCGCGGCCAGTTCTACGTGTTCGACCCCAACGTTCAGTTCCACCAGCGGGGCTACGACTGGAGCCTCAACGGCACAGGGACGTCCCTGCCGCTGAGCGATTTCTACATAGCCAATGCGACCACGGATACCGCGACGACGATCAACGCAGCGCTGTCCAGCGGCGCGGACGTGCTCCTCGAACCGGGTGCGTATTCCGTCACTGCGCCAGTGACGGTTCCCCACGCCAACGAGGTCATCTTCGGTCTGGGCGAGGCCACCGTGACCGCCAGCACCAACACCCCGACGATCGTCGTCAACGACGCTGCGAGGGGTACGATCCTGGCCGGGTTCGACGCCAATGGTCTGGGGTTCAACGCGACCACCAACACGGGGCCATACGCGGCTGAGCAGATCGAGATCGGCAACACGCCGAACGCGACCGGCTGGCGTGACGACCCGACCACCCTCAGCGACGTCAGCACGATCAGCAACTCCACGACGGACGAGTTGATCAATCAGAACTATGTGCTGCAGAACCAGGCAGAGATCCAGTCGAACAACAACGGCGGGAACGGCTACACCACGGTCAACTGGCCCGCCGAGAGCAGCAGTGATTACGGCATCGTCGTGAACGGCAACGATGTCACCATGCAAGGCATCTGGCTCGAGCATTTCAAGAAGACGGAAGCCACGTGGAACGGCAACGGCGGCCAGGTCGTGTTCATGGAGAACGAGCTGCCCTTGACGATTCCGTACACAGCTGATGGTGTCCAGCCAAGCATCTGGATGGAAAACAGCAGCTTTGATGGCTATCCAAGCCTGGCCGTGTCCCCCAGCGTCACGTCGTTCACGCTGGCGGGGTTCCAGTCCTGGAGCCGCTTTGGTAGCGGTTGCTACTGCCTGGTCACCAGCCTGATCACGGCGCCGGTGAAGAGGCACGTATCGATCAACGACATCTTCAGCGGCCAGATCCTCGGCACGCCGTCGCTGGCCAACGGGCCGACGGCGGTTGGGCCGGGATTCCCGGACTTCTCCGGCGCCACACTGGGCGGCGTGCTGAACATGATCAACACCGATGGAGTCTCGTCGTACATTCCCTACAACCCGGCGATGAGCGGAAGCTTCACCGGGACGACGAGCGCGGGTAGCACGACCGTGACGAACGTATCGAGCTTCACCGGGATCACAGTCGGATCGGTGATCACTGCGGCCGACATCACGTTCGATACGACTGTCACCGGGATCAACACGACCACCGACACGCTCGCGTTGAGTGCCGCGCCGACGGGCTCAGGCAACGCTGGCGAGGCGATGACCGCGAGCGGTCCCGGCTACAACAAATTCGTCGGCACGACCAACGGCACCACAACGGTCACCTTGACCCCCGGCATACCGCCGTTCTTCGAAGGGCTCACGGTCGGATCGACCGTCTCCGCAGCCGATATCACCGGCGGGCAGACCGTCACAGGGATCAACACGACCGCCGGCACGATCACGTTGAGCGCGCCGGCTTCGGGGAGCAACGCCTCCGAAACACTGATCTCGAACGGCCCCGGCTACAACCCGGCCTTGGCCTGGATAGGGAGCTCGGCATACCCCCACTCGGACCTCTACGGTCACGGGGTGACGAACCGAATCGCCCACTTCCCGAGCCATATCCGGCGCTTCCGCAGTTCTAGAGCGCTGGCGACGGTTCGATAGCGGCCGTAGGACGTCAATGAGCTTGGCCGCACCGCCAGAATGTCGGTGCGGCCAAGCGCTCCTTGAGCCAGCGGGGAACGAACACCAAGGCGACACCTGGCGCCTTTCGCCTACCCAGCAGTCCCGGATTGATGGATGAATATGGATCAGCGAACATCAGGAGGTCTCCCTGATGATCCGCTCGGCGATCGCGAATGCGAGGCCGCAGCCAGACTTCCGGTCAGCCCTGGCCGCGGATCTTCAGCAGGCTCTCGGGTCGCAAGGTTTGGATCGTGCCGGCCGGGAATGGTCCGAGACATCTCCGCTGCCTTGATCCGCTGCGCTGCCGCATCGATCGAAAAACGGGCCTGCCCGGGCCGGGGGCCCCGGGCACATATCTCGTCGGCGCTTCTCGATCTGTGCGGTGATCAGCTCCGCGGCTCTTCCGGCTCCTGACGGGCTGTTTGGGCGGGGGGTGTAACACTCCCGCGAGTGTCCGTGTCCGAGACCACACCTTCATCCTCCCGCCGGCGCTGGTCTGGCACACGACATACCTTCGTGGACATCATGGCTTCGGTCGAACGGTGTCTGCGCGATGGCGGCAGGGCGACGGCGCTCAAGTACATCGTGATGGTCGATGATCACGAAGGCACCGCAGCGTCGGCGGAGGACCTCCGCGGCGACTTGACCGAAGGGCTGTGGCTCGGCGCCCGCAAGGTTCATGTCCACATACACCCGATCGACGATTACAGCGCAGTGTCAGCCGGGGTCGTGCTCGGACGACCGGAGCCGGTGCTGTTCATCGGCTACAGCGGCGGCGACGCGCAGTCCCGCACGGTCGTCCGCACGATGGTCGAGCGTGCGCTGCCCCCGGACAAACGCGATCCGCGCCCGCACGCGTGGTGGCTCGGCCCGGTCGCCGGGATCGCCTGGCTGGTGACGACCGCGCTCGCCGGTTCCCGTTCGTTCTACCTGCGCAACGATCTGCACCTCGCGTCCCCGGCGCGGGCCGCGATCGTGGTCGGCCTCGTCCTCGCTGATGTCGCGATCGGCGTCTACGGGATCCGGACTGTGCTCGCATGGCTGTCCCCGGCGCTGGAGCGATTACCTGACAGCGGCGCTTCCCGGTGGGACCGCTGGCGCGGCTCGGTCCACGTGGGGCTGACCATCTGGCTCGTCGTCCTGGTCTGGCTGCTGGAGCTGCGCCATGCCCACTGACACGACTGCCCGTATGCGTGCTCGCCGGGTCCGTCAGATCACTTTTGAATTGCCGCGTCCTCGTCCAGCACGCCCTGGGCGATCGCGAATGCGGCATTCGCCGCTGGCACGCCGGCGTACACGGCCGTGTGCAGCAGCACCTCGCCGATCTCCTCAGGTGAGAGACCGTTGCGAATCGCCGCGCGTACGTGCAGCGGGATTTCATGCTCCCGGCCCAGGGCCGTGAGGATCGCCAGCGTGACGGCGCTCCGTGTTCGCCGATCCAGCCCCTCGCGCGCCCAGATGTCGCCCCATGCGTAGCGCGTGATGAACTCCTGGAACGGGGCGGTGAACTCGGTGCTCCCAGCTACGGCTCGGTCGACGTGTTCATCGCCGAGCACCTCACGGCGGATCGTCATGCCGCGGTCGTGACTCGGATCGCTCATCTGAGCTCCTGTCGTTGAAGGTGGTCGATGATCAGGCGGTTGACCTGCGCCGCCTGCTGCACGCTTGCGAGGTGGGCCGCGTCGTCGAGCACGCGCAGTCCTGCGCCGGGGATCAGCTCGGCGATCTCACGGGCATGGACGGGGGGTGTGGCCGGGTCCTGCGCGCCGGCGAGTACGAGCGTCGGCGCGATGATTCGGGGTAGGTCCGAGCGGAGGTCGAGCGCTCCGATCGCCTCGCAGCAACCGGCGTAGCCCTCGGCCGGGGTCGCGGCGATCATCGCGCGGTGGCGGGCGACCACGTCCGGGTTGCCGTTGGCAAAGTCGGCGGTGAACCAGCGCTCGACGACGGCGTCGGCGACCACGTCCGGGGTGCCGGCGGACCGGACGCTCGCAGCCCGGTCGGTCCACCCGGCTCTGGGCGGCAGATGTGCCGATGTGCAGATCAGGATCAGGCGATCGATTCGCTCAGGCGCGTTGGCGGCCAGCCAGATCCCGACCATCCCGCCGATCGACAGGCCGCAGTAGCAGGCGCGCTCGATCCCGAGGCGGTCCAGCAGCGCCAGCACGTCACGGCCGAGATCCTCGATCGTGTAAGGGCCCGCCGGCACCGGCGAGCCGCCGTGTCCGCGATGATCGAAGCGGATCACCCGCCGGCGCCGTGACAGTGACTCGAGTTGTGGCGCCCACATCGAAAGCGTCGTCCCCAGCGAGCCGCCCAACAGCAGCGGCGCGGCTTCGCCCGCTCCTGCGGTCTGGTGGTGAAGCTCGCAGCCGGTCACGAACGGTGCGCCGCCAGCGCCATGTCGATCAGCTCTGAGGCGGCGCCGAAGTGGTGGTCGGGGTCTGCCGCCTCGTCCACGCCCGCCGCCACGAGGCGCCCCAGGTTCTCCCGCATCCGGTCCGCGTCGACCTGCAGATGTTCCAGCAGATCTCTGGCCCAGGCGGTCGCCGAGCCGGTCAGCGACAGCAGCTCCGTCAGCGTGCCCCACTCTGCCTGCCAGGCGCCGGCGGCGCGCTCGTGCTCCTGCTCCATGCACGCGAAGATCGTCGCGACCAGGCCGGGGACGCGTTTGGCGCAGGCGAGCACCGAAACGGCGGCGACCGGGTTTCGCTTGTGCGCCATCGCAGTCGACCCTCCGCGCTGGGGGCTTCCGCCCTCCCGCAGCTCGCCGATCTCATCCTGGGTGAGCAGCGTCACGTCTCGCGCAAGCTTGGCGAATACGCCCGCGAGCGTCCCCAGGGCGGCCGCGAGTTGTGCCGGGCGCACCCGAATCGCCTGCCAGGGCACAGTTGGCTGAGCAAGTCCGAGCTCGGACGCGACCTGCGCCGCGACGCCCGCACCGCGCAGTCCCACCGGTCCGCCCATCTGAACCGCCAGCACCTGCTCCCGGATCTGCGTCAGCGATCGGCGACTCTCGTCGATCCCGACCAGCCAGCCGGCGGCCCGCACCCCGAACGAGGTCGGCAGCGCCTGCTGCATCAGTGTCCGACCAGCCATCGGCGTGGCGCGATGCCGATCGGCCAGCTCCGCAGCGGCCGCCGCGGTGCCCCGCGCGTCCGCCAGCAACGGCTCGAGCGCCCGTCTGGCGACCAGCATCATCGCGGTGTCGACGATGTCCTGGCTCGTCGCACCGACGTGGACGGATGCGGCCGCGTCGGGGCCCACCAGATCGCGGAGCGCAGAAACGAGCGCGATCACCGGAGTCGCAGCCTCCGCCATCCCCGCCCTGACGGCGGTGAGCTCGACGCGCTCAGCGACACAGACCTCGGCGATCGCCTGCGCGTGCTCTGCCGGTATCAGCCCCTCGCCGGCGCACGCACGCGCGAGCGCAGCCTCGACGTCCAGCATCGCCTGCAGCCAGGCGCGCTCACCGGTCTGCGCCGCGGCGTCGCCGCGAGCGTAGAGCCCGTCGAACAGCCCTTCAGATCGCGAAGAAGACAGTCTCGCCAGCGCCTTGGAGATGGATGTCAAACCGGTAGCCGCCATCGACCGGCTCGGCGAGCAGCGTGTCACGACGCTGCGCCGGTACCGACCCAAGCACCGGATCGGAGGCGTTCGCGTCATGCTCGTCGGCGAAGTAGATCCGCGTCACGACGCGCTGCAGCAGCCCACGGGCGAACACCGAGACGTCGATATGCGGAGCCTGCAACCGACCCCCGGGGCCGGGGACCGGCCCGGGCTTGACGGTATGGATCTCGTAGCTTCCGTCACCGACTTTCATAGCCGCAGCGACCGAACCCGCGAAAGCCCTCGAGCCGCGAAGGCACGCCGTGGCCGTGCAAATCCGCAAAACGTCCCTCGCTGTCGGCCTGCCAGGTCTCGATCAGGTTGTCCGGGATCAGCTCGCCCTCGCCGTCGTAGACGAAACCGCTGATCCGAATCGCTCCCGGTGTCCCTTCAGGTACCACATACGGGCCGGCCTCAAACGGCATGCCGATCGAGAAGTACGGGCCGACCGTCTGCGACGGGGTCGTCTCGAAGATCACAGCGCCTCCTCGAACGGCGTCGCCCCCGGTCCACGCAGGAAGATGTCGAACTCGTATGCGTGTGCCCAGTTCGGCACCGTCTGATGGACCTCAAGCGGGAGATCAACCGCTGACGCGCGCGCTCGTCACGGATCGACTGGAAGATCGGGTCATACGGGAAGAACGGGTCCCCCGGAAAGTACATCTGCGTCACGAGCCGCTGCGTGAACGCCCGGCCGAGCAACGAGAAATGAATGTGCGCCGGGCGCCACGCGTTGTAGTGATTACCCCACGGATATGGCCCGGGCTTGATCGTCACGAACCGATAGCGTCCCTCAGAATCGGTCACGCACCGCCCCGAGCCTGAGAAATTCGGATCAAGCGGCGCCGGCCAGCGGTCCCACTGATGCCGGTAACGGCCCGCCGAGTTCGCCTGCCAGATCTCGACGAGCGTGTCACGCAACGGCTTGCCCTCGGTGTCACGCACACGTCCCTGACACGATGATCCGCTCCCCGATCGGCTCCCCGTGGTGCTGCACGGTCAGATCGTGATCGTGCTCACCCAGAATCCGGGCGGCACGCGAGCTGCGGACCGGTGATCTCGGTCACCGTCTGCGGCAGGTAGACAAGCGGCTGTTTCGGATGGCGAAGCCGCGTCGACTTGTACGCCTGGAAATCCAGAGGCGGATGCGCCTCCGGCCCTTCCCGCAGATAGCTCGTCGGTGTGTCCGAGATCCGGTCATAGATCTCAGTCACAACCTCGGTGCCGTCACCGACGGTCCCGCTCGCTTCAGACTCGCTCATCTCGACACCATGCGGGTTCTCAACATCCTTCCAGGACAACGGCCAGACCCTGGCCGACACCGATGCAGATCGCCGCAAGCCCGAAGCCGCCGCCGCGACCGTGCAGCTCGTGTGCGAGGCGACCGAGGATCCGCGCGCCGGAGGCGCCCGAGCGGGTGCCCGATCGCGATCGCACCGCCGCGCACGTTGACCTTCTCGCCGTCGAGCTCCGGCCAGCCCGCCAGGCACGCGAGTGACTGCGACGCGAATGCCTCGTTCAGCTCGACGAAATCGACCTGATCCCAGCCGATCCCTGCGCGCGCGAGCGCCCGTTCGCCGCCTCCACCGGCCCGATGCCGAACACGTCCGGATCGACGCCGTGGGCCGCCCGCGACACGAACCCGCGCGAGCGGATCGCAACCGATCATCCGCCCGGCGCGCTCGTCACCCGAGCAGCAGCATCGCGGCGCCATCGCTCAACGGCGAGGAGTTCCCGGCAGTCACGCGTGCCGCCGTCGACGAACGCGGGCTTCAGCTTCGCGAGCTTCTCGAGCGAGGAGTCGGCACGGATTCCCTCGTCGCGTCAAGCTCCACGCCCGGCAGCGGCACGACCTCGCTCAGCACCCCTGATCGAACGCGCGCTCTGCTAGCTGGTGGCTGCGCAGCGCGAACCCGTCCTGCGCCTCGCGCGGATCCCGTGCATCCCGGCCAGCTTCTCCGCGCTGGCGCCGAGCGAGATCGTCCACCGCTCGGGCATCGCCGGATTGACCATCCGCCAGCCGAGCGTCGAGGACCACAACGTCTCATTACCCGCCGGGAAACCCCTTCGCGGGCTTCGGCAGCACCCACGGAGCGCGGCTCATCGACTCCACGCCGCCGGCGACGATCACCGACGCATCGCCGCACTCGATCGCGCGGGCTCCCTGAATCGCCGCCTCCAGGCTCGATCCGCACAGGCGGTTCACCGTCACCCCCGGCACCGAGGTCGGCAGACCGGCCAGCAGCACCGCCATCCGCGCGACGTCGCGGTTATCCTCACCGGCGCCGTTCGCGTTGCCCAAGATCACATCGTCGATCACGGCGCGATCAAGCCCCGGCACGCGATCCAACAACGTGCCCAGGCAACCCGCCGCCAGATCATCAGGCCGCACACCCGACAGCGCCCCGCCGTAACGGCCGAACGGGGTACGAACCGCCTGATATACGAAGGCGCCACTCACCGGCCCACCAACTCCCTGAGAGCGCCCAGCTCAAGATCGCTCGGCGACGGGGTCACCGATACCTCACCCGCAACTGACAGGTCCCACCCTGTTCCCTGATTCACCTGCTCGACCGTGACCCCCTCGTGCACCGCCGTCAACCTCAGCTCGAGCGTGATCGGGTCCGGCTCAAGCACGCCGAGATCGGTGATTACCGCCGTCGGACCCCGACCGCGGAATCCCAACCGCTCCCGCGCCCCGGGACCGTCGCCGTGGCCGACGGTCGTGACGAAATCGAGCCGCTTGACGAACGTGCGCGTCGAATGCGGCGCAACAACCACCACCTCACCACAACTCGCGGCGATCTCAGGTGCGCCACCCGCGCCCGGCAGCCTCGTACGAGGATGCTCGTAATCGCCGATCACCGTCGAGTTCAGGTTCGCGAACCTGTCGATCTGCGCAGCACCGAGAAACGCCACATCGATCCGTCCCGGTCCGATCCAATAGTTGAACATCTCCGGAACCGAAACGACCGCGTCAGCGCTCAGCGCCAACTCCCCATCACCAATCGACAACGGCACATGGAACGGCTTCGCGCCGATCGTCCCCGATTCATACACCAGCACCAGATCAGGGTTGTGCACCATCCGCGCCAAGATCGCGGCGGTGCTCGGCCGTCCGACACCGATAAACACCGTTCTCGCCGTCGCCAGACGCCGCGCGGCGACCACGGTCTGAACCTCACCCAGGCTCGCAGCGCTGACCGTGCTCACGGCGACGGAACCTCGCTCAAAACGTTCTCCACCATCCACGCCGTGAACGCGTCACGGTCACGGCTGAGCCGGTCCCAGTACCTGTAGAAGTCGTTGTCGCGCTCGGTGATCCCGAGACTGTAGGACGGCAGCGATCCACCCGGCGCCGTTGCGACGAAATCGATCACCCAGCCCGGAATCACGATCCCGCCCGGACGCGGCAGCAACGAATCGACCACCCGCTCGACCGTCACCAGGCAGCGATCCGCCGCCAGCACCACCTCCTTCTGCACCCCTGGAATCCCCCACAACTGCACGTTGCCATCGCGATCGGCCTCCTGCGCATGGATGATCCCGACGTCGGGGCGCAAGGCCGGCACCGCCACCAACGCCTCCCCCGTGAACGGGCAGGTGATCGGCTCCACCCGCGTACGCTCGAACAGATCAGTACCCAGATACCCGCGCATCACCGCGAACGGGAGATCGGCCGCGCCCGCCGCATAGCGATTCGCCATCCCCGCGTGCGAGTGCTCCTCGATCTCCACAACCCGAGGCCACCCATGCTCGATCGCATCGCGAAACCGATGCAGCGAACCAACCCCGGGGTTGCCGCCGTAGGAGAACACGAGCCGACGCGCCACGCCCATCCCGATCAACTGGTCATACAACAGATCAGGCGTCATCCGGATCAACTCCAGCTCACGCCTTCCCTGACGCAGCAGCTCGTGACCAGCCGCGAACGGGATCAGATGCGTGAACCCCTCCAGCGCGACGCTGTCGCCGTCGCGGACGAGCGCCGCCACTGCCTCACGAAGATCGACCAACTCAGCCATTATTGCGTGCAGAATATCAAACTGTAGACATTTTGGCGGGTAGTGGCTAGCATTGCAACGCCATGAGAACTCAGGTCGGAATCGTAGGCGCAGGACCGGCCGGGCTCACACTGGGGCTGCTGCTGCAGCGTCAGGGTATCGACACTGTCGTCCTCGAAGCCAGGGACCGCTCATACGTCGAGGGGCGTGTCCGCGCCGGGGTGCTCGAGCAGAACACGATCGACCTGCTCCACGCGGCCGGTGTCGGTCAGCGGCTGGAGCGCGAGGGACTTCAGCACCACGGTATCTATCTTCGCCGCCGCGGCGAAACGCACTACGTGCCGATGATGGAGCTGACCGGACGCGCGATCACCGTCTACGGTCAGCAGGAGGTGGTCAAGGACCTGATCGCCGCGCGGATCGCCGCCGGGCTGCCGTTGGAGTTCGACGTCCGCGACGTCACCGTGCACGGCGTCGACGGGCCGCAGCCTCGGATCACCTACCGACACGGCGGCGAACCGCGCGAGCTGACTGCGGCTACATCGCGGGCTGTGACGGCTTCCACGGTGTCAGCAGGTCCGCGATCCCCGCCGGGGTCCTGACAGAGCTCGAGTACACCTACCCGTTCGCGTGGCTCGGGATCCTGGCGAACGCGGCACCGGCGACCGACGAGCTGATCTATGCGTGGCACGAGCGCGGCTTCGCGCTCTACTCGATGCGCTCGCCGCAGGTCAGCCGCCTGTACCTGCAGGTGGCGGCCGACGAGCGCCTCGAGGAGTGGGACGACGAGCGGATCTGGGCGGAGCTCGAGCTCCGCCTCGGCGAGGTCAACCGGGGGCCGATCTTCGACCGCGGGATCACACCGATGCGCAGCTACGTCGCCACGCCGATGCAGCACGGACGCCTGTTTCTGTGTGGCGACTCGGCGCACATCGTCCCGCCGACTGGTGCCAAGGGCCTGAACCTCGCGGTCAACGACGCGCGGCTGCTGGCCTCGGCGCTGGACGCGCAGTACCGGGCCGGGGACGGCGCCGGCCTGGAGCGCTACAGCACCACCGCGCTGCGCCGGATCTGGCGAGCTCAGGACTTTTCCAACTACATGACCCAGCTGCTCCACGACCTCGGCGGCGGACCGTTCGAGCAGGGGCTGCAGCTCAGCCGCCTGGACTACATCGCGCGCTCGCAGACCGCAGCGCGTTCGCTGGCGGAGAACTACGTCGGCCTGCCGGCCGAGCCCGATTTCTAGCGTCGCGGGGGGCGCCGAGGACGCTCCTCGCGCCGCCCCTACCCCCAAACCTCCTGCGCCACCTCGACCACGAGCCTCAGCTTGTCGGCCTGCTGCTGCGCGCTGAGCGTATTGCCCTCAACCGTCGAGGAGAACCCGCACTGCGGCGAGAGACAGAGCTGGTCGAGGTCGACGAACCGCGAAGCCTCCTCGATCCGGCGTTTCAGCTCGTCACGCGCCTCGAGCTCGCCACGCTTGGTGGTCACCAGGCCGAGCACCACGACCTTGGCCTTCGGCACGAAGCGGAGCGGCTCGAAGCCACCGGAGCGAGCGTCGTCCCACTCCATGAAGAAGCCGTCGACCTCGAGCCCGTTGAACAGCGCCTCCGCGACGAAGTCGTAGCCGCCCTCGGCGACCCAGGATGAGCGGAGGTTACCCCGGCACATGTGAGTGGTGACCGACATGCCATCCGGTCGTTGCGCCAGCGCCTCGTTGATGTGGCGGATGTAGGCCTCATGTTGATGCTCGGCGTCGCCGCCGATCTCCCGGACGTGCTCCCGCTGGCGCGGATCGTTCAGGTAGGCGAGGCTGGTGTCGTCGAACTGCAGGTAGGTGCAGCCGAGCTCTGACAGACGGCTGACCTCCAGGCGGTAGGCAGCGGTCAGATCGTCCCAGAAGGCGTCCAGCTCCGGGTACAGCGCCTCGTCGATCGCGGCGCGGCCACCACGGTAGTGGACCATGCTCGGCGACGGGATCGTGAGCTTCGGCGTCCGTGCGTCCGAGACGCAGGACTCAAGGAACGTGAAGGCTTCTCCGAAGATCGTCTCCGACACACCCAGGCGCCCGTCGATCCGCATCGCCGCGGGCGTGAACTCGATGTCACCCTGCTCGTTGTGAAACTGAACCTTGAGATCTCCCGGCGCTTTCGACACCCCCTCCAGCGCGTAGATGAAGTCCATGTGCCAGGAGGCGGGCCGAAACTCTCCATCGGTCGCACTCCGCAGGCCGATCTCGCCCTGCAGCGTGACGACCTCACGGATCGCCGCATCCTCGACCTGCCGCAACCCGGCCTCGTCGAGCCGCCCCGCCGAGTGCTCCTCGCGTGCACGCGGGAGCCCGGGCGCGTAGCAGGCTGCCGACGTGGTCGGCCCGAAACGGAGGCCGGTCGCAGGTGGTCAAGTCGCGTCCTTGGCCTTGCTGCGCGCGGCGCGGCGGCCTGAGCCCTTCTTCGGGATCTCGCCGCCCGCATCGAGCACCGCCTGTTTCAGACGCCAGGGGTCATACGAAGCGTCGAGCAGCTCTGAGACCTCCAGCCCGGTCCGCGCAAGGTGGCCGGCCAGCAGCCCGGCGCTTCGATCCCGGTCCCCGTCCTTGCAGGCGTCGAGGATGTGACGGTGCTGCGGCGTCGCCCAGGCGCTCGGTCCCTGCCCGATGTGCAGTCGCCGGTAGCGCTCGGCGTGATCGAACATCTGGGAGAGCACGACGTTTACGCGCTCTCCCGCGCGCACCGTCAGCGCACGATGAAACTGGTGATGAGGAACGGTCCAACGGCGGTAGTCCTTCTCCTGCGCGTAATGGGCCATCTCCGCCATGTGACCCTCGAGCCGCGCGAGGTCCTCCGATGTCATGTGTGGCACCGACAGCCGCAGCGCTTCGGATTCAAGCGTGACACGCATCACGTACAGCTCCTCGAGGTCCTCCGGGGTCATCGGCGCGACGCGCACGCGGCGATTCGGTTCACCCTCGACGAGCCCCTCGCTCTGGAGCATCCGCAGCGCCTCACGCAGAGGCGTGCGACTGATGCCGAGCTCGTCGGCCAGCGCGACCTGGGACATCACCGCACCCGGCGCCAGCACCCCGTCGAGGATTGCGCTGCGCACCCGCTCATACACGTCCTCGGTGTTCTGTCCGTTCTCAGCCATGTCGATCTCCGATCACGCGCCGAGCATGCTGTAGCCGCCGTCGGCGATCATGTAAGAGCCGGTGATGTGGTGGGCATCGTCACTGGCGAGGAACAGCGCGGCGCCCGTCATTTCCTCCGGCTTGGGAATCTTCCCAGCTGGGGTCCCGGAAAGCACAACCTCCCGGCGACCGGCCTTCCACTCAGGCCGGGCGAGCAGCGCCTCGGTCTCCATGAAGCCCGGCGCATAGGTGTTGACGCGAACGGTCGGGGCCAGCGCCTTCGCATAGGACTTGGTGATCCCGAGCAGGCCGTACTTGCCGGCAGCGTACTGCGGTGCCCGTGGGCTGCCGCGAACGATCACCGTCGAGCCGACGTTGACGATCGCCCCGCCGCCGCGCTGCACCATCCGCTGGCCGAACTCGTGCACCATCAGCATCGTTCCCTTGATGTCGACCGCGAGCACGTGGTCGATCGCCTCCTCCGTGACCTCCGTCCACGACGCCTGGCCGGATGCCATCTCCCCGACGTTGTTGACGAGGACGTCAACGCCGCCGCCATCCGCAAACGCCCAGTCGGCCATTCGCTGGATGTCCGCCCAGGAGGTGATGTCACCCTGGACGAGCTCGGCCTCCGCACCCGCCTCGCGCACCAGCCCAGCTGTGCGCTGCGCCCCGTCTGCCGAGCTGCGGTAATGAATCAGCACCTTGTCGGCCCCCTCTTGCGCGGCTCGCTGCGCGAGCGCGGCGCCGAATCCCGTTCCGGCGCCGGTGACCATGAAGCTGCGTCCTTCGAATCTCTTCTGCATTGGTGATGCTCCCGGTTAGACGATTGTCCTGCCGCCGTCGATGTAGAGGACCTGGCCGGTGATGAAGCTCGCCCGCGGCGAGCACAGGAACAACACCGGATCGACCACCTCCTGGGGGTCTCCGAAGCGCCCGGCAGGGATCAGGTCGATCAGCGCCGCGCGCTTATCGGGGTTGGCGGCGAGGTAGTCCCGCGTCAGGGCCGTGTCCATGTACCCGGGAGCCACGGCGTTTGCGGTGACCCCGTCCGCGGCGTACTCGTGCGCGATCACCCTCATCAGCTGGTTGATCGCCCCCTTGGTCGCGGCGTACGGGCCGTGCAGCCTGTGCCCGCTGCGACCCGCGACCGATGAGAAGAAAAGGATCCGGCCGTAGCGTTGTTCGCGCATTCCGATCGCGGCCTCGGCGCCCGTGTGGAACGCGCTGGTCAGGTTGACCGAGATGATCCGTTCCCACTCGGCCGCGCTGTAGCTCTCGATCGGCTTGCGATCGTTGATCCCCACGCAGTGGACGAACACGTCCAGACCGCCGAGATCCCTGCGGACCGCGGCCACCGCCGCCCGCGAGGCCGCAGCGTCGCTGAGGTCGGCCTGATGGCGCACCTCGACCCGCGGATCCAGGCGCGCGAGCGCGTCGCTGCTGACATCGACGACTCCGACGTCGGCACCTGCGCCCAGGAACCCGTCGACAAGCGAGGCACCGAGGGTGCCGGCGCCACCGGCGATGAGCGCCCGGCGGCCCTGCAGCCCCAGCCATTCATGCATCGGGCGGCGCCTCCCGTTGGGTGAACACGTTCAGCGTAACGGCGCCGTACCCAGAGCTCGGAAGCGTGGCCGAATGTGGCGTCCCACCGGGCAGCGTGGCCGTCTCGCCGGCCGCCAGACGGATCGGGTTGCCGGCCACGACGAAGTCGATCGCGCCCTGGAGCACGGTCGTGATCTGGTCCTGAGGGTGTTGGTGCTCCTCCCAGCTCGAGCCTGGCCGGTAGTGATACAGCGTGGCGGTCAACTGCGGTGTGTGCACGGTGGCGCCGAAGATGCCCGGCCGCACCTCCGCAAACTCGAGCTCGTTCCAGTCGATCTTCCGCGGCGTCTCCATCTCGCCCCCAGTATTGCATACAGTTCGTCAATCCGTCTACATTAGGGCCGAATGTTCTGGTTGAGCCGGAAGACGTTCTCCGGGTCGTAGGTGCGCTTGACCGCGCGCAGTCGCTCGAACACCGCCCCGTAGGCGCCACTCGATGCCGGGTCGTCATCGGCATCCATGAAGTTGACGTAACGACCGTCCATCAGATGCGGCGCAAGCGCGGAGAACGCTCGGCGCGTCCACTCGATCTCGGCGTCCGTGTCTGACGCGTCCTCCCACATTGCCGGGATGTTGATCAGCCAGGCCGCGTCGCGTTGAGCGAATGCGGTCGCCGTCGGCTCGACCTCGGCGATCGCACCGCCCATCGCGAGGACCTCGATCTGGGAGAGTGGCGAGCCGACCGCCGCCCCCTGTTCGGCGAGCACGGCGATCGCCGCGTCGGTGAGCTCACACAGGAAGCCGGCCTTGATGTAGGTCCGCTTTCCGGGTCCGAAGATCTCGTCGCCCATCGTCTGGATCTCAAGAAACGCAACCAGGTCGAGCGATGCCGCTGTCGGTGCGAGCTGATCGCGGATCCGCTCGAGCCGCTCACGGCCGTCGGACGTGCCCCCGGACCACTCGACCAGCGACATCACGCCCGGCCGGCCGACCAACTCGGGGGGCATCCACGCCAGCGGCGGGGCCTTGCGCAGGAAGCTCGTCCACAGCAACTCGTCCGGCGCATCCCCGGCCATCGCGGCGCGAGCGCGCTCCAGCACGGCCCGGACATCCCCGAGCGGGTGGAACATGCCGAGGATCAACAGCTCGCTGAGCTCGTGCAGCGCGAACTCGAACTCGGTCACGACGCCGAAATTTCCGCCGCCGCCGCGCAGGCCCCAGAACAGGTCGGGGTGCTCCGTCTCGCTGGCGCGCAGGACGCGCCCCTCGGACGTCACCACCTCCGCTGAGAGGAGGCTGTCGATCGTCAACCCGAAGCGGCGCATCAGCCGCCCGACCCCACCTCCGAGCGTCAGGCCTCCCGCGCCCGTGTGCGAGACAACACCGGCTGGAACGACGAGGCCGTGGGCCTGAGTGGCGCGGTCGACCTCGCCCAGCAACGCTCCGCCGCCGACGATGGCGCGGCGAGCGACCGGATCGACGCTGATCGCGTTCATCGCCCGAAGATCGATCACGATCCCGTCGTCGCAGACGCTGTGGCCGGGCATGCTGTGACCGCCACAGCGCACCGCGATCGGGAGGTCGTGGGCTCGTCCGTAGGCGATCGATGCCGCCACGTCTCCGGAGGTCCGGCAGCGCGCGATCAGCGCCGGGCGGCGGTCGTGCATCGCGTTCCAGATCGTGCGCGCGTCGTCGTACCCCGGATGCTCCGGGCTGACGATCTCACCGGCGAAATTGGCGATTACGATCGGTTCGGCTCTCAACATCCTTCTCTCCGGTCTGCTCTTGGGTTGGAACCGTCCTCCAACCGGGCAGCCCATGAGT
>CAVUKF010000010.1:0-1324166 GCA_963742025.1 uncultured Solirubrobacterales bacterium | reverse complement strand
CGTGACTCCCTGTTGTGCGATAGCAATCGCGGCTGCGAGCTGCGGTGGGGCCTACATCATGACCGCCTCGCACTGAAGGAGGACACGCGCTCGGCGTGAATCTCGTGGCGCATTCCGCACTGAGCGGCGACCTCTCGGAAGCTCCGAGTGGCGATAGGAGCGGGCATTGCAGCCACCGACTTTTAAGTTTGGACAGGGGGTGCTGGGAACAGGTCGTGTGCGACCTGCACGAATCCCGGTCGTCGTGCTCACCACGTCCGTCGCCGACGACGACGTCGTGAGCGCCTCCACGCCAACTCTACATCCGCAAGCCACTCCGCCTCGATAGAGAGCGGTACGGCTGGATGTGCTGGAATTGGTGAACTCAGCCCTTGGAACGCAGCGCCTTGATGCGGACTTTCCCAGTGTCGCAGCGTAGCGAGCTCTGGCTGGCTTTGAATGAGATCCGAAACGTCAGATCGGCGGTCTGATGAGTGACGAAATGTCCGCTGACCGCGCCCGTGTAGGTGCCTGCCACGCCGAAGTCCAAGCCCGCCTGGTGGCTGGTCGCGGCGAAGTTTCCGTTCGGCTTGATCGCGATCCGTTGGCCGGGGGAGGAGGGGGTGTCGCTGTCGTGAATCACACCATGCTTTCCGTCCGAGCAGGAGTAGCGACCGTACAGCGCGTAGGTCGAGAACGAGCGGCCATTGGCCGCCACGGTCAGCGCGTCATCGATGACTGGGGACCCCTTCCCTCCTGCCGAGAAGGTCGCGATAAGTCCCACCGTGGACAGGCGCCGCGGCGATCGCGGCGCCGGCCAGTGCGACCCACAGAACCCCGCCGGCAACCGCTGCGGCGGTCGCCTTACGCGTACGGTGTTTCATCGTGCTGTTCTCTCCTCGATGAGTCCTGACGATCCGTCTCCGACGTGACTGTAGTCGTCTAGTGCCAAACCGACGACCGGGCTCGCGCACGATAGCAGTAGCAACTCGTTGCTCGAGGCGCCCGGTGCCCCTGGGACGGCGATCGCTTGCCAGCGACCGGCCGACCAGGCCTCGGCGACCGAGCGGAATCGTCCTGCCCGGCAGGCGATTCGCCCGTTGCCATGCACCACCCCGGCGTCGGGCAGGACACCGCATCGAGCCGCGAGCCGGTGGGTTTGCCGAGCCTCGTCCAGTTCGACCCGTTCCACCGCTCCGCCTCGCGCCATGACTGCCGTTCGCGGATGCTGTGCCGACTGCGACACAGGTCGTCGTTGAGTTGCAAGACACGGAGTCGAGGAGCAGCCCGGACGCAAGCGAAGAACTGCTCCAGGTGTGACCGTTCCAGCGAGCGGAGAGGTCGCCGACCGCCAGGCAGAACGAGCCTCCCACACACGAGATCGCTTGGAGCGACTTGTCGTGGGTGGCATCGCCCGCGGCGCGCGCCGAGGATCCAGTCACGACGGCCAGGCCGATCGCGGCCGCCGCGAAGCTACGCGCGAATCGTCTCATCGGCGGCTCGCTGCGTAGATGCTGAGCACGCCGAGTGGCGTGTTGTCGAGCGTTTCGTGGTCGCGATGTACTTGCCGGGCGCCCCCGCGATGCGGTTGACTCCAGACCCCGTAGAGACCGGCGTGATCGGGCCCGCCCGGGCACTGCGTAGTGCTCCCCGACACTCCGGAGGTCGGCCTTGGTGTTCGCGACGATCGCACGGTTGCTCATGCGCT
The DNA here is from genome assembly GCA_963742025.1 of uncultured Solirubrobacterales bacterium. Lineage (GTDB taxonomy): Bacteria > Actinomycetota > Thermoleophilia > Solirubrobacterales > Solirubrobacteraceae > Palsa-465. The sequence goes on along the minus strand of CAVUKF010000010.1, from coordinate 1,322,479 downwards.
CGATCCGACCCCAGCCGAGCCAGGTTTCGATGCAGAGAGCTCCGCGTCGACCTCGGCCTCATTCGCGTGGTCGACAGGACCGACGCCGCGTTCACTGTCGTGACCGGCGGAACGATCGATCTTGATGGCCGGGGCCGCTTATCTCACCGTCAATGTGGCAGAGGATGTGCGGGTGGTTACCGCAACGATCGCAGTGCTCGTCTTCGGTTCGGGGAAGCTGACGGTGAGGCGTCCGGCATGGTTGGTCCGGAGCCGCTCGGGCCGAATCAGCGGGCCGGCTGCCGTCGCGACGACCAGCTCCAGGTCGACTCGGCCGACCGGCCGTCCGCTTTCGCGTGTGAAGATCGATAGACGGACTTTGGCGTGCGCACGGGGGTGTCGGGGACTGACGAGCAGCTGGATCGTCAGCTTCGGCGCGGCTGGTGCGTTGATCTCAAGCGTTCGCCAGGCCCGCCCGCTGTAGACGATGTAGCTCCGCGTCACCCGATCGGTGAGGCTGGGGACGGTGAAGCTTGCGACGCCGTCCCGGTTGGCGCGGGAGGAGCGCACGACGTCACCGTCAAATAATGAGACCGCCCGTCCCGGCAGCGGGTGGCTGTGGGCAGCGAATACGGAGACCTGTAGCCGGACCGACTGGCCGGCGGTGAGGGTCCGAGCGATGAAACTGCGGGCTCCATCCGCGGCGGGGAGGACGACGATGCCGGGCACTGGGACGTCCGCTCCGGTCGTGGTGGTGAGCGTCACCGGGCCGGTGACGGCTCCGTCGGGCAGCCGGGCCGAGATCGCTGTCGGGTTCCAGCTGATGATCGTCGCGGGTGCCAGCCGGCCGCCCGCGATGCTGAACCGCAGCATTCCCGGTGTCGCGCCGAGCAGGCTTCCGGTCAGACGCACCACGCTCCCGGCGCCGACCGCCTCGGTGACGGCGTGGGCGGCCGGCTGCCCGCGGATCGTGCGTCCGAGCGGGGCGGTCCCGGTGACGGTCGCGGCGCTCGCTGCCCCCGCCGACGTGAACGTGGTGAGCGCCCGGCGAGCTGCCCGCTCCAGATCCGCCTCACTTCCGAAGACGGCTTGGTCGACATAGGAGATCACCTGGGGGCAGCCCTTCACCGAACCGTGGTCAGTGGAATCACACGGGCTGACGAAGACCGGCGGCAGTGGTGTGCAGGTGCTCCCCAGGAAACCCGTGCAGTTGAAAAGAAGCTGCGAGATCAAGCCGTCGCTGCCGGTGTCATATCCCGTGTAGACGGAATCATTTGGATTTCCGACCGGCAGGAAGCTACCGTCGCCGTCGGCCGCGCTCACCGGGATGTCGTCTGAGCTGATGTTGGTCCACAGGTTGGCTAGGAAGTTCGTCACGAACCCACTCATGTGGTCGCAGTACGGGCCGAGCTCGCACGGGCCGATATCGGCGAGTCCGTTCAGCGGCGAGTCAAGCGCGATCACACGGACGACACCCTCGTGATCGGCGAGCCAGTAGTTGCTCCAGTATTGCTCGGCGACAAGGCCTCCCAGACTGTGGGCAAGGATCACGATCTTCGTCTGTGGCCAGACGCTGTGCACCGATGCGACCTCGGCTGCCAGGACACTGGCGTCCAGCGGGATTGGGAGCTGATTCGCGGCAGTGTCCGGCGCCGCATTGACATGCATCAATGGGCCGTAGCTGTCGGCCGTCAAAAACGCGCCACCCCAGCTCCACGGCAACAACACCACGCTCCCCTGTCCGGCCAGCGCATCGGTCATGCTCGACGCCGCGCCCGGGATGTTGTTGGGATTGAAGTTGTTGACCAGCGCCTGCAGCGTGCTCGGGAACGGTGTCTTGACGTACCCGTCGCTGCCATAGCAGTAGCTACTCACCGACGGATGCTGCGGCGAACCGGAGCCGGTGGCGTAATAGGTGTTCGCGTACGAGGGCGAGTCGACGCCCTCCATCAGGATCACAGCGACCTTGGGAGCCCCACCAGGTCGCCATTGCGGCACGACGAACCCCGTCAGTGCCGGAGCACTGAAGCCGCCCAGCCCGAACGCTCTCACCTGGAACTCATAAGGCTCGCAATCGCCGAGCCCGGTGATGGTCGTCTGGGTGCTGTCGCCGGATACGATCGTCGGCAGCGACACGAGCGGAGTGCCGCCGGGCCCCAGCTCAGTGATGTAGAACGCATCGACGTGTTCCGATGAGGCCGGTTCTGTCCAACTCACGGTCACCGCACCATCCGACGCGGTCGCGCCCACGCCGGTCGGAGTCGGCGGCGGTGGCGGCGGCGGGACGGCGGTGGTGTCGACCGAGCCGACATCGACCATCGCGTGGTTGAGACCCTCAGCGTCCTGGTAGGACCCGACGGCCACGCACGACCCGGCCGTGGGGCAGGCCACTGAATTGAACGAGGCCTCAGGGCTGCTCCCGGCATTCGACGGCACTGCCGCCTCGGTCCCCGGCCCCCAGACTCCGTTCTGCTCGCCGATGACCATCGCCTCCTCGGTCTGATCGGTGTCGAAGTAGGAGCCAACCGCCAGGCACGACCCAGATGCCGGGCAGGCGACCCCGAGCACCAATCCGTCCGGCAACCCGGACGTGTCGGCATTGGCAGGCAGGGCGAACTCCGCCGTTGGGAGCCAGGTGCCGCCCTGCTCGGTCGCGAGCAGGCCCTGCTGCTTGTCCTGCGCATCCTTGTAATCCCCGACCGCCACGCAGTCACCCACTCCAGTGCACGACACAGAATCGAGATGGGCGATCTCGTAGTCCCCCGCAACGGTCGGCGCCGACGGAGGCCTGAGGCCGACGGCCTGGGCCCAGACTCCGTCGGACTCAGTGATCACCATCGGATCAAGCACCTCAGTTCCCGACGCCTCCTGTCCGGAGGTCTGATATGCACCCGTCGCCACGCATGAGCCCGAACCCGTGCAGGTGATGCCCTGGAGGTACGCGTAGACGTTATCGACCGGGGATGCGTCCGTCGGAAGGTCGGTGACGGCAGTGGCAGCGTTCCAGTCGCCCCCGGTTTCGGTCACGATCATCGCAGCGCTGTACTGCACCTCGTCGGTGGTCTGATCTGTCGAGTAGCTCCCGACGGCAACGCAGTTACCGACGCTGGTGCATGTAATCGAGCTGAGACTCGGATACTGGTCAGCGCCGGTCGCCGCATCGCCCGGCAACGCGATCGGCACCGACGGCTGCCACGTCCCGTTAGCCTCATCATCGACCATCACCGTCATGTCGCCGGAGCTATCGTCGTAGGTCCCCGCGACAGCACACGAGCCAGCAGCGGGACACGCGATCGCCTGCAGGTAAGGCTCGCTCGTACCGGGAGAACCCGGTGCGCTGATCTCAACAGGAGCACCCCACGCGCCACCGGACTCGCTGAACACGAGGTTACTACCGGCTAAGGCACCACCCTGGTAAAGATAGCCAACTGCCACACACTCACCGGAGCCCACGCACGCCACAGCATCGAGCTCCGTAGTATCCGACCCTCCGCCCGGTGGGAGCAGCTCCGTCGCGCTGCCCCACGGCCCCGAGGACGCGATCGCCGTAGAAACGCCCAGCCCGAGCATCGCAAGGCTCAGCACAAACATCGCAGCACCAGCAGCTACGCGCAACCTCATCCTGGCTCCCCCGACGCTCTCAAGCCATTCAGGCAGTATAGGATACACCCGCCACGACCCGCGCGGAACAAATCTGTCGACCGGGAAGCAACGGCAAACAACCGGGCGCGCTTCGGTAGGTGTTTCGATCAGCCGCGCCACGGACGCGGCCCGCCGATCGCGGAACCCTGCTTCCGCTTGGGGCGTGATTGCGAAACGCCCCGAGGCCCGGGCGAGCGCGTTCCACCAATCCGATCGTGCCGAATGACACCAGCGCCGCTGGTCCCGTCCAGCCAAGTAGCCGGATCCTGCCTTGTGCAATCATCCCGACCCAGTCACCAAGCTCGCTTGCGCATTCGCGCTAGAGCAGGGCTCGCGGAGCGACCACTCACGCCGATGCGCGCTGGCGGCGGGGCCGGTTGCGCTTCTGGCGATTTGCGAGACCCGCGTCGGTCAGTAAGGCGGGACCTGCTTTCGTGCTGGGGGGCTGGCTGGGGGGTGGTTGGTTGCTTGCCATTGCTCGAATGTGATGGCGTATTCGACCTCGCCGTGCTCGCTGCCGGGCAGCGGTTCGGGGAAGTCGCCGGGGAAGGCACGAACGAAGGTCATCCCAATCGACGCCATTGTTGCTCGTGAAGGCTGGTTGGCCGCCATCGTCTGGGCGAAGATCCGCTGCAGGGCCATGTCCTCAAAGCCGTAGCGCAACAGCTCCCGTGAGCCCTCGCTGGCCAGCCCTTGCCGCCAGTAACGGCGCAGCAGGCGGTAGCCAAGATCGGCCTGACCCGGCACCTGTGGCTGATCGGGTCCGTGTGGCGGTTGCAGAATCCACCAGCCGACGAAGTCGCCGTGGGTGAAGCCGACCCAGAACCCGAGGCCCGGAATCTTCTTGGCCGCTGCGACCCGGCGCCGATGGGCTTCTTCAACCTCCTCGCGGGTACGTGCCCGAGCGTCGAGGTAGCGCAGCACCTCAGGATCGGAATCGAGCTCGACCTCGAACTCTAGGTGCTCGTCTGCCAACGGGACCAGCTCGACCCGTGCGGTTGTGAGGATGGGCTGGCTCATGTGCCTCCAGGCGTTAGACAGGTATAGACGTTGACGTACCGCCAGCTCGATGCCACGAGTGCTAAGAACGGCGCGCAGGGGTCCGGCTCCAAGACGGTACGTGACGTCCTACCCAGGTGGATGCCGACGCGTCCGTCGCTCGAGGCTCGTGTATTGCGGGACCGTGGAGTCCGGCCTTGGCGGTTGTCGGCGCTGCTCTTTCCCCGACCTAAGCAGTCACTACCTTTGCGCTCCCGGTCAAGGCGTTGAAAGGTCGCGCCGGTCTTCGTCACGACCTCGGCCGAGACCTGCGTTTGATGCCGCGCACGCATCTTGGCATCAGCGCTGCCAGCCCTGCAATGCGCGGAAAGCGAGGGCACTCCGACCGTCGTGCTTGCAGAGATCTTGCTAACGATCGCGTCGAAGCAGTAGTCCGCGGCGAAGTCGCCCTGGCTCTCCCTCTTGAGCAATACCGACAGCGCCGCGCCGCCTTGCAAACACCGCTGTCTGCATAGGAAGTGCGAATGCGGCCGGCGGCGCAGCGGGACCGACCGTCCTCAGCCAGGCTCAACGGACCGGGGCCGGCGTATGTGGCCGCCATCCCCAACGGCCACATACGTTTGGCTCGAGTCTCAGGCTCAACGACGCGGCGCGGTTCGCGGGTCGGCGGGGATCATCGGTGCCGGGCGTTCGTGGACGGCGGCGATGATCTCGGTGCTGTCGATCCCGCGCAAGTATCGGGACGTGATAGCCAGGTCGGCATGCCCGAGCTGTCTTTGGATCACGAGCAGTGAGATCCCCTCGCGGGACATCTCGACCGCGTGAGCATGCCGTCGAGCTGCTGCGCGAAGGGATCGCGCTGCCGCTGATTCAGCGCCAACTCGGCCACTCGCACCTCTCAACGACCGGGACGTATCTCCAAGGAATCGACTCCGAGGAGATCATCTCGACGGTCCACGCCCGACGCGCTCCGATGATGCACGCCAGCGCTGGGCTCGCCCTGTAGCCGGACGGCGGGAGCGTACGAACGCGCTCCCGCACCCCGGCGCCCGCTTGCCAGGCAAGCGACAGTCAGGCGTGAGCGTTGGTTCTCGATCAGAGGGGGAGGCTGCGTCGAGAGCGGCGCGCGGTCGCGTTCGTGGCTTTGCGGGAGGGCATCATCGCGTGTCCTCAGTGCGCCCGCTAGAGGGGGCACGGACAGCCACCAGCTACTTCTGACCGCCAGCGAGCGCAGGGTGTTAGGCTGGCGCCGTTTGCCGCGTGGCCAGTGCCAATCGAAGGAGACGTTATGGGCAACGTTTCGCGACGGGTGTCGGTGTCGACGCTCGCCAGGACTCTGTGTATCGCATTGGGAGGGTCGGTCGCGATCGGTTTGAGCGCACCGTCGGCCGCGCTTGCGTGCGTGACCGGCCAGCAGACCGTCAGTGCGACCGGCGAGACGTGCTATGTAGTGCCCGCCGGCGTGTCGACGCTGCACGTCGTCGCCAACGGCGGCGCCGGAGGGAGCGGCCTCAACGGTAGCGGCGGCGCCGGTGCGCAGGTTGCGGCGAACGTCGCCGTCACGCCCGGAAGCACGATCTACCTCGAGGTCGGGATCGGCGGCGGGAGCGCGGTCAACCAGGCGGCTGGCGGCGGCGGCGAGTCCGACGTACGGACGTGCGCTGCCGGGACGTGCTCGCTCGGCACCCAGGACACGCGGCTGATCGTCGCCGCCGGCGGCGGCGGCGCGGGCGGCGGCGGGGCTGGCGGCAACGGCGGTGATGCCGGAAGCGGCGGACCTGGGACGTACATCACCTGCGAGCCTGGCGCGGCTGGGACGAACGGGTTTTCCGGCAGCCCGGGCACCGGCGCCGCGGGTGCGACCTGCACGGCCGGTGGGGCCGGCGGTGACAACGGTCCTTCCGGTGGCACCGGCGCGCTAGGCACCGGCGGGAACGGAGGCGGTACGAACGTCGGCGGCGGCGGTGGCGGTGGCGGCTACTACGGCGGCGGCGGCGGCGGCGCCGCCAATGGGTCAGGCAGCGGCGGTGGTGGCGGCGGCGGATCGAGCTTCGGCCCGGTCGGCGCCGCGTTCACGGTCGGCAACGGGACGCCGTCGATCGCGATCGGCCCGCCCGTCGCGACGCTGAGCCTCGGCGCCCCCGGCTCGCTGACATTCACAGGCACGCAACCGCAGGAGACGGTTAGCAGCCCGCAGACGCAGACGATCACGAACAATGGCAACGTCCCGCTCGGGATCTCGAGCCTGACGTTCACCGGCACCGATCCGGGCGACTTCTTCGTCGGGTCGGACGGTTGCATGGGCGACATCGAGCCGGGTGCGACGTGCTCGCTGACGGTCGATTTCGCGCCGCAGTCGTCGGGTGCTCGCTCCGCCTCGCTGCAGATCGTCAGCAACGACCCGACCAGCCCGGCGACCGTGACCCTGTCCGGTACGGGCGGCCAGCTGCCGACCGGCCCGACGGGTGCGACCGGCGCAACGGGCGCGACCGGGCAGACCGGCGCGACCGGGCAGACCGGCGCGACTGGGCCGCCGGGTCCGGCAGGGCGCGTAGGCAAGATCGAGCTGGTCATTTGCAAACCGGTCAGGAAGTCCAAGCGGCAGAAGTGCACCACCAAACTGGTGTCGAGTCCCGTCAAGTTCACGACCGCCACCGCTGAAGCGAGCGCGCGCGTCTCCCGGGCCGGGGTGCTCTACGCGACCGGTTACGCCGTCCCGACCGCACACGGAAGCTGGAAGCTGGCGCTCACGCGCCGCCGGAACCTCCAGCCCGGCCGTTACACGGTTACGCTCCGAACCCGCCGAGGCCATCGCTGGTACACCCAGCGACGTTCCATCACGCTCGACTGATTCCGGAGAGCCGGGCGCCGCAAAGCGCCCGGCTTCTCTCGCGTCAGACTGCCGGATCGGGCCTTCAACGGCACCCGTCGCGAGTGCTCAGTTTCGATCGATGCGGCAGCGCGGCGCCTCGCGATTTAACCGACGCTGGTGGTCGTCATTGCGGTGAGGCACTCGTCCGCAATACGAAGTCGATGGCTCGTGCTGACTTTTCGCTGAGCACCGCGATGCGTTCTCGGATCTCGGTGGCATATGACTCGGAGGGCCCAGTAGTCATCGGGCGGGGTACGCAGTCGGCTCCTTTGGACTCGAGGTCAGCTATCCGCCTGGCGTAATCGTGATCGTCCACACGCCACCTTCGGTATTGATCGATACGTCGTGATACGTGCCAGCATCTACGACGGTTTGGCCGCTCGTCGGCCCGAGCGCGTTCACGTCGATCAACCCAGAGTCGTTCGCCGAGTTCGTGACCGCGAAGTTGTCGTTGGCGCACGACGGGCACGACCAATGCAAGGTGGACTGGGAGGCCACGTTGACGGTCCCAATGTTCTCGCTGCCGTCGCCGTGGAAAGTCTGCGCGCCGCCACCCGAGCTACCGGAGCCCGAGTTGGTCGAACCCGACGACGCGGCCGTCACCGTCCGCACCTGGATCTTGGCGACCGTCACCGTGCGAACAGCATCCGCGCTAGGCGCTCTGGCCGTGACTGTCTGCAGCACCGTGTTGTTGTCCACCACGGTAGTCGTCTGCGTCTGCGTCTTGGTCTTGCCAGCGGCTCCGATGCCAACCCCCAACAAGAATGTGACGACGGCCACCGCGAGCGCCTTCCAGTGCACCTTTAGCCAATCCATGGCTGGCCTCGCTTCGACTGCATTAGATCCTCCCCCTGAATCACTACGGGTGCGGCCCCGGTATCAGCCCAGCGCGGGACGCGTCCCACGTTGGAAAAGGTGTCATGCGCCTCCGAGCGCTGTCCCTCATCGATTCGAAAACGACAACGCCACCGGGATAGGATGCCTCGTTGCGGCATGGATGAGCGCTCCACATTCCGAGGATTTCTGAAGGGCGCACGGTCCCTGGTCACGCACGCTGACGAGCATCAGATCAAGAAGATGGGCAAGGTCCGCGTCACCATTCTGACCGCGGCGTACTCCCATCTCTCTGACGAGGAGGCAGTCGAGGAGGTCCGGCTTGTCGTGGGCGCCGATCCAGCCGGCGCCGGTGCCACGCTTTCGTATCTGTCGCAGGCCCGAGATTGCTCGCCCGGCTACATGACCGATCGCGCATACCGGATACTCGACGCGGCAATCACGCACACCCCGCCGGCGCCGGTGCCCTCAGCTCACGCGGCGCTGTTCGAGCGCGAGCGTGAACTTGGCTGGCTTTCACTCCGCGATGCATTCGAGCGACTGTGCGAGATCGCACCGGACCTTCAGGAAACCGCCCATCACGCGATCGCCGGATCGCCCAATTCTTGGATCTCCGAGGTCGACAAGGTCGTCGGACCGGACTCAAAACAAGCAGAAGAGCTCGCCCGCAGGCCGCTCGCGAGCCAGCTTGCCGTCAAGTACATCTCGGCTGAGCAGGACGCGCCTGACTCACCTGTCCTCGACCGGTCCGTCTGGGACGTCCCGTAACAGGACAACAGGACCGCCTAGCACCACCGTGCCGGGCTGCGTCGTTGTCGCTGTTCGAAGCATGAAACTGCTTGTCGGAGGCTCTGTCCGGTGCCGGTTCTAGGTTCCGGCGATCCAGGACAGGGGCTCTTGTTTGGGAGAACGCAGTCGGGTAGGCCGTTTTGATCGATGGGCTTCGAGCCCGTGCTTTTCGTTCGGCCGCCCCTGCGACTTGCTTGGATTGAGCTTCGAGCTCGTATCGGTCTGTGTCGTTGTCCCGCTGGTTCTCCCGCCGCACTGTCAACCGCGTTGATGGAGGTGAAGAGTGCCGTTACCGAGATGGACAGGCCGCGCGATCGGCCTGGACGTGCACCGCGATTTCTCGGTGATCGCGGTCTGCGAGGACGGGAAGGTCCGCTCAGCCGGCCGGGTGCCGAGCACGCCTGAGGGGATCGCGACGTTGGCGCAGAGCCTTCGGCCGTCTGACCGGGTCGCGTTGGAGGTGACGGGCAGCTGCTGGGAGGTCTCCCGGCTGCTTGAGCCGCACGTCAACCGCGTGGTTGTCGTGAGCCCGGATGACACCGGGATCATGAGCGCCCGCGCGAAGACCGACCGGCTCGACGCCAGGGCGTTGGCGTTGTTGCTGTCGCGCGGTGAGCTCGAGGCGGTCTGGATGCCGGATGAGCGCTGCCGGATCCTCCGCCGGCGGCTCGCCAGACGCGAGCAGCTGGTGCGTTCGCGTTCGAGAGCGAAGAACGAGATCCACGCCGTGTTGCAGCGCCGGTTGCAGGGCAAGCCGCCGTGCTCTGACCTGTTCGGCGTCAAAGGCCGTGCGTGGCTCGCTGACTTGGAGTTGCCGGCTGAGGAGCGCGAGTCCGTTGACGCCGGGATCCGCCACATCGAGTTCCTCGACGTAGAGGTCGCTGCGGTTGAGCGGCTGATCGCCCAACAAGCCCTGTCGTGGCCAGAGATCAAACGGTTGATGAGCGTCCCCGGCGTGAACCTGATCTGCGCCGCGTCGTTCATCGCCGCCGTCGGCGACACCCGCCGGTTCATGACGAGCCGCAAGCTTGTCGCCTATCTCGGCTTGGACCCGAAGGTCAAACAGTCCGGCGAGACGCCGGCGCGCAGCGGCAGGATCTCCAAACGCGGGTCGGCGTCAGCGCGGTGGGCGCTGGTCGAGGCCGCCTGGAGCACGGTCCTGCAACCAGGACCGTTGCACGCGTTCTATGAGCGAACCAAGGCGCGGCGCGGTCACGGGAAGGCGATCGTCGCGACCGCCCGGAAACTGTCGGTCCTGTTCTGGTGCATGCTGACCCGCGGCGAGGACTACGCCCACCAACAACCCTCCCTGACCAACAAGAAACTCCGGCGGCTGGAGATCACCGCCGGCGCCCCGAAGAACACCCGCAAGGCCGCCGGCGTCTGGTCAACGAACGTGATCATGCGCGACGCCGAACGCGCGCTCGCCCAACAAGCCGAGACCTCCTACAAGCGGATGGTCCAAGACCAGCTCGCGGGCGGCCCGGCGAAGAAAGTGGGCGCGAGCGTGACAGTGGAGCGCGCATAGTTAGGTCACTCACACGAGGACAAGCCGCGCGGCAGACTCAAAGCTCCTGACGTCTGCGCTTCGCTACGTCAGTCACTCGCGCCCGACGGACAACCTAACTCGCGACGGCCGCGCCGGCAACCCCCGGCGAGGATCGCCCCCGCGCAAATTCCGACCAAAACACCGCGGTCGAGCGACGGACAAGCGAGATCGAGCTCACACGACGCGATCTGAACCCCCTCCGCGACCCGCCCCCAACCCAACCGGACCCCCGAAAAGTTTTGCCCAGACCCCTTGACTTTCATCGGTCGATCAATGCGGCTGTCTCCATTGCGCTGTCACTTCGTGCCGAAGAGCCGCGCGAGTGGCCACCTGGCTGAGGACTCTTGTCTTGCCGAAGGACGCGTCCGAGGCGGCTGCACCGTTTTGGAGGTGTACGGACACTATGGGGTGTGGAGCTTGCTGAGGACAGCACAGTCGTGCCCGCCGTGGTGGACAGCGATGAAGCGCTGTGGCGTCGCAGTCTTGGCGGTGACGGCGAGGCATTCGGCGCGCTGTTTGACAGGCATCGCGATCGGGTGTTCCGGCACGCCTGCCGGCTGGTGCTGACGCGGCAGGACGCAGAGGACGTAGTCGCATCCGCGTTCCTTGAGTTATGGCGCCGTCGCGCCGACGTCAGGTTGGTGGACAGGTCGGTGTTGCCGTGGCTGCTGGTGACGGCGACGAACTTCGGTCGAAACACTGCGCGCGGCACGCGCCGCTACCGCCGGTTCCTGGAGCGCCTGCCGCGGGCTGCGGACCAGCCTGACGTCGCGGAGGTTGCGTTGGGTACTCATGCTCTCGGTGTCGATGCCCGGCTGAGGGCTGGCCTGCTGGCTCTGAACAAGACGGACGCGCAGTTGTTCGTACTGGTGGCGTTGGAGGGCTACCCGGTCGCTGTCGCCGCTGAGCAGCTTGACCTGAGCCTGTCAGCCGCGCGAGCGCGACTGCATCGCGTCCGCACCAGGCTCCGGGAGCAACTCTGCGACTACCTGACAGACGGGGATTCATGCGATCAGGGAGGCATGCGATGACGGCGGGACAGATGGACGAGACATTCGCGGCGGCGCTACGCGTCCTGCTCGTCGAGCAGGTGCGAGGCCCAGGCAGGCGCCGGTGGTGGTCCACTGGGCCGAGGCGGTGGATGAGCGGGGCGGTGGCCGTACTGGCACTGGCCGCGGCGGGTGGCGGCATCGCCTACGCGACCGGGGCGTTCACAACGCCGCCCGGAGGCAACTTGGTCACCGATCTCGCTGCACCCATCACGGTCACCGCCAGCGGGACGCGGACCGTGCAGCTCGGCGCCCAGCCGCGTGGGACTAACGCGATCGACATCAGCTTCACGTGCCTGAGCGCCGGAGACTTCACGTTCGCCGATGGCTCCAGCGAAGTCTGCGACGGCGCCGACCGTTCGCCGACTCCGCTGCTCACGAACACGATGCCGGTCGCGGCTGGGGAGGACAGCACCACGATCACCGCAACCGCAGGCGCCCGCTGGCGTCTGACCGCCGCCTACGCGACCGTCAAGACGACCGCGTGGGGCGTCAACGCGAGCGGGCAGACGTACGGCACCCCGAACCAGCACGGGACGCCTGACCTGGTCGCGGCACAGGCGACCAACGGCCGTACTGGCTACGTCTACGCCACCCAGCTCTCGGGGCCCACCCCCACGTCCCCTAGCCAAGCGGCCGCCGAATCTAGCGCGCCGCCGCGGACCCTGACCGTGTACGAGTCAGACGGCAAGACCCCGATCGGTGAGTTCGTGGTGGATGGCGGCGACGGGGTGTTGTCGCCTGCGGCCGCTGGATCGAGCTCGGCGACGACCTTGCCCGCGAGCACGACGCCTTAATCCGCTGCGTGCTCCGACGGCGAGCTGGCAGGGTTAGCAGCGCACCCTTGCCGACACAAACGCAGGGCTAAGCCGAGCGGTTCCTTTGCGCCCCGCTCCTCGCGCCAATAGCAGGACGCACCTCGCTGCTGGTTTGGGCCTGAACCAGCGTTCTCGCCGCGGCCGTCAGGCTGCCGCATCCGCCCGGTGCTGCAGCAGTGCCGGCAGCGGGACGATCGGATTCCCCGATAGACGTCCGGACCGTCCGGAAGCGGGCGATCGCTTGGGCGACGGAGTGATGACGCGGATCGTCCTGTGCGGCGTGATCGCTCCGCGACGATTCCGATAGCCCGCCGTCGCCCAGCAGTCGTCGACGCGGTACCCGCGGCGTCGCGGAAGCAGGGTGGGACCGCATCGACGGACCCGGCCCTGAGAATCGCCAGAGCCAGCGAACCGACCCGCCACCCGCCACCCGCCACCCGCCACCCGCCACGAATGGAACTTCTCACGCCGCGCCTGATCTCTCGCGCCTCGATTCGCTGCGGACTTCCTCGCGCGCCTCGCGCGCCTGCCGCTGGATGTCCTCGAGCAGCTCCACCCGCAGGCCGCCACCACGTCCACGCGTCAACCCTGCGTCGGCCGCGACCGTCACGATCCGCTCACGGGTCGCGGTGTCCCCGCAGACGTAGATCACCCCGGCCGTCTGCCCGCCGGTTCGCCACGCGACGTGCAGCGCCAGGACGGCCTCGAGCCGTGGGGTCGCCTTGCGCGCCAGCTCGACCTCGACCGCGACCCGTCCGCCGCCCTCGGGCAGCCACGCGAGATCGGGGCGATGCCCGATCTGATGCTGACCGCGTCCGTCGCGCCAGGACAGCTCGCCGCGCCAGCGGTCGTCGAGGTCGACCTCGGCCGGCCCCTGCATCGTTCGTCCTCGCACCGTCAGCCAGGCGGCGGTCCACGCGCACGCGACATGGTGCGCCCACCACGTCGGCGCGGGCGGCCGCGACCGCGCACGACCCGGAGCGCGAACGCGGTCGATCCCGGCCGGCGTGACGAGCAGCAGCGAGCCCTCTCCGCGGGTCATCGCTTGGCGTGACAGCCAGCCGTCCTGGACGAGCTCGGCCGCGCACTGCAGCGCACGGCGCTCGGTCCACCCGAACGCGATCGCGACCGTCTCGGCCGGCGCCGGCCCGACTCGCGCGAGCCAGCTGAGAACCTTGAGTGCCGTCGGCCCCGACACCTGCTGACGCCGGCTAACGACGGCCACGCGACCCCGCCCCTCTCCCGGCTTCCCGCTCGCTGTTGATGCCCTTTGCCACGCTCTCCCGTCCCCGCTCCGACGTGCCGCTTGTGTTGGTGTTGACCTTGCCTTTTTGTTGTTCCATTCCAATTTCTCTGGTCTCTGGTGCACCTCTCCTTGACTGCTCTGGAGTCCTGTACTGGCCCGCCCCCGTCCAGTCCATATGAACCTCATGCTCCGGATGCTGACTACCCGAACCCCATCTTCTGTGCTTGCACGTGGGGGGCGGGTAGTCAGCATCCGGAGCATGTTGTGGAAACCCAGTCTGGACGGGGGCGGGCCGGTCCAAACCGTTCACCGTGACCTGCATAGATCGCGAACGGTTTGGTGAAGGCTTCGCTGAAGATCTCGGTCGGGTCGGACGTCTGGTCATACCGCCTCCTGCTGGTCGTCGGGACGTTGGATCGATGAGGAGCGGCGTGCGCCGTCCGCCGTGATGGTGTTGAGCGCTTGATGGAGTTGCAGCTCTCGATCCGTCGCGAGCCTCAGCTGACGATTGACGGATTGCCCGGTCCGCTCGAACGCCCGGCCGAAGCGGTCGGCGACCCATCCTCTCGTTGCCGGGGGAGCGCTGAGCAGCAGGCAACCTGTCGGGTCGACCGCCAGGAGCTCGAGCTGAGCCAGCCAGATCTCGAACGTCGACTCCCCGACGATCCGGTGAAGCTCAGCGCGGATCTGCTGCCAGTCGCTGCGATCGGCGCCGGTGGTGTCGAGGAGCTCGGATCGGGCGGTGTCGAGGTCGACGGTGACAGGTCGCCGTCGATGGCGGCCGCGGTCGCTGACGAAGTTCTCGATGATCGTGACCGCGGCGGGCGAGCTCCCCCCCGCCAGGGGGGGTTGGGGGGGGTCTTGGGTTTCGGGGTTCAAGGGGTTCGACCCCGCGCGCACGTAGGGCGGCGGGGTTTCTGGCGGGGTTTCCGGTTGCGAAACGGTCCTGGTTAGAGCGGTGTTTCGGGTCGTTACCCCCCTCAATCCCGGACCCTTTACGCCGGAAACGGTCCTGGTTTGAGCGGTGTTTCCGGCGGGGGAAACCCCGCTCAGATCAGGACCCTTTGCGACGACGGGTTGGGTGCGATCCTGAGCGGCGTCGGCGTCGGCGTCGGCGTTGTCGGGAGCCGGGACGGAAGCCACGAGTGGTCGTGCTGTTCCCGTCGGTGCCTCGCGGCGGCTCGGGCGCGGCCGTGCCGGCGGCATCGCTGAGGTGCGTGGGTCCCGGACGCGCCAGTGATTGGTCACCCCGCGGCCGCCACCGCCGTGCTCAAGGAGCAGCTCGCCTGATTCGACCAGCGCCGCGCGGGCGCGGCGGTAGGTGCTGTCGGCCAGGCCAGCGGCGGCTCGGATCTCCTCCGTGGTGACGTCGGTCAGTGAGCCGTCCTCGGCTGACATCGCCGCCATCGCGGCGAGCAGCTGCCTCGCCGAGCCTCGGGCGCTGCTGTAGCCGAGCACCGCCTCGAACAGCGGGGCGTTGACCGGGCCGCCGACCTGCGGGCCGGCGTTGGCGAACGACAGCGCGATCGTCGCCGATCGGCCACGGCCGCCACCGCCGTCGATGGTCGAGATCAGGCCACGGCGCTCGAGCTGATCGCGTGCGTGGAGGTAGCGACTGCGGCTGAGTCCGGCACGTGCCGCGGCCGCCGGGTTACCGGGGTAGGCGATCCCCTCACGGTTGGCGTAGCTGGCCAGCGAGAAGGCAACGAGCCGCTCGCTCGGCGAGACGTGACGGAGCCTCAGCGCAGCTGCGACCGCGGTGTAGCTCACCGGAGCGCTCCGAACGAGGCGGATGTGGGGCGGAAGGCCATCGCCAGCGCCGGAAGGACCGGAGCTCGCGGTGGCACTCTGCCAGGAAACGGCGACGCAGACACCCGACACGGGCTTGAGGTCCGTCCAGAGCCCGAGTAGAATTCGTCGCAGAGATTTTGTTCGGCGCCAGCGGCGCCTATGTATTAGGAAGACCGGGCGGCAACCCGGTCTTTCGCATTCCAGGGGCCTGGTGGCCCACGAGCGAGACCGCCCTGGTGGCGGTCCAGCCGAACGAGTGGCGAGGATGGGCCGCTCACCTCACGGCCTCCTCGAAGCGCGCGTCGCGGCGGCGGCCGACGATCACGACGGTCCGGTCGGCCAACGTCCAGATCACGTCCCCGCGGATCGCCGGCTGCCCGGCGAACGTCCCGTAGCGGTCCCACACCGGCCCCTCGAGCGCGAAAGTCAGCTCGTCACGGCTCGTCCACTGCTCGACATCGACCAGATCGTCGCCATCAATGCGCGAGAGCCGGATCCGGCCGGTCTCGCCGCCACGCCCGGCGCGCCCTGAGAACGGCACGACGGCGATCGACGCCCCGCGACGCTCGAGCTCCTCCCAGATCGCCTCGCGGCGCAGCAGTTCATGCCGACCGGGACGCAGCCGGGCCTCGTGGATGTGCGAGGCATGGCGTCCTGACGGCGTCGTGCAATCTTCCCCAGCCGGCGCCTTGCAGGTCGGGCAGGCTCGCTCGCGCCAACCCCGCGCGATATGGAGGAAGGGGACAGGCGTCGACCGAGTCGCACCGCTCCGCGGGCTCCATCGCCAATCGCAGCATCGGGCGCCAGAGGCTGCGCCACAGGTCGGGCACGGCTCGTCCAGCCAGGCGCGGCGGTCGCTCATCCGTGCTCCTTGAAATCTGGGAGCTGCCGCTGACTACGGTGCGGTGGGCACGTCCATTCCACGTCCACTAGGTTCACTTCGCCCGCCTCTGCGGCGTATCGGGCGTACACACCGAAACGCAGCGCTTTGCAGGCGCTTCGTGCCCGCTGATGAACGCTTATGAACGCACGATACGGCCCTGCCCTTCTCTCGTAATGAAGGGGTCCCCGGTTCGAATCCGGGCGTCGGCTCTGAGAAGTCCCCGTAAATCCGCGGGTTTTCAATTGGCGGCGCGAGGTCGTGTCCCGGACGCGGACACAAAACGGACACTTCCGGGGACACAAGTGCGAGCCTTGCGGTGCGGATCTGTTCCTCCGCGGGGCGGTGATGGTCGCCGTCGACTTCGTCGAACAGGTGGGCGTAGGTGCTGAGGGTCATCGTGGGCGCGTGCCCGGCTTGCCGGGCGACTTCGACGACGGTGGCGCCCTGGGCGATCAGGAGGCTGACGTAGCTGTGCCGCAGGTCGTATGGCCAGGCGGCCGGGACGCCTGCTTCGGCGGCGGCTTCGGCGAAGGCGCGTTTGCGCCAGTTGCGGGCGCGGTCGGCGTTCCACGGTGACCCGTCTGGGGCCGGGAAGACGAGGTCGGTCTCGGCTGTGCGGCCGGCGTGCGCACGCCAGGTGTTGAGATCGTCCTTGAGTGGTCCGAGCAGGCGCACGGAGCGGGTGCTGGACGGCTTGGTCGATTTGAGTTGGCCGAACGCGACGGAGCGCTCGACAAGGAGCGTGCGCTCGCCGACGTCGTGCCATCTGAGGCCGATCGCATCACCCGGGCGGAGTCCGCCGTAGGCGAGCACGGAAACGAGCGTGGCGTCGAGTCGGCGGTCGGTTGTGAGTAGGTGCGCGCGCATCGCTTCGATTGTCGTTGGCGCCAGCGGCCGGACGACCCGCGTTCGGCGCTGGCTGGGCTTCCGTACCGCTCGGACGGGGTTGGTGTCGAGGTGGCGCCACTCGACCGCGCGCTCAACGATCGACTGGAGGACAACGAGAACCTTGCGGATCGCCGGTTCGCCGACGCCGGCAGCCGCCATCTCGGCGCGCATGTCGCTGATCAGCTCGGTGGTGATCGCCTGCAGGCGGATGTCGCCCATGCGGGGGATGATGTGGACGTCGAGCGCGGAGGCCTAGCTCTCCTGGGTCTGTCGTGCGAGGTTCGGGGCGGCGTGCCTGGCCCACCACAGCTTCGAGAACTCCGCGAGCGTTTCGCGATGGTTCGCGACGGCGGCCGCGCCACCGAGGCGCTTAGCGCGCTTGAGGTCGGCGTCGAGCGCGGTGGCGTCGGCTTTGCGACCGACGACGCGGGAGCGGGCGCGTCCCTGTTCATCGCGCCAGCGCACACGCCAGACCGGGCCGCCGGCGCGTTGGATCTTCTCGACGCTCACTGTGCCTGCACTTGGGCGGTGGTGCCCGCGGCTCTGGCGGTGTCGGCGTGGACGAGTGCGCGGAAGCTGCCTGCGGCTGCGGCGCGCGGTGCGCGGTCGGCGGCCCGGAGCGGTGTGCTCGGGCGGGCGGACACAAATCTGTGGGTGCCATAGATTCTGCGGGCAGCGTTGGTAGGCTCCGGTTGTGCGGTCCGACACGGTCATCAGCGCCTCCCTGATCCGCGAAGCGCGGATGCGAGCGGGCCTGAGCCAGGCGCAGCTCGCGGAACGTTGCGGCAAGTCGAAGGTTCAGATCGGCCGGTGGGAGACCGGTACGGTCGCGCCGAGTATCGACACGCTGCTCGAGATCGTCCGCTCCTGCGGGTTCGACCTTCCGTTGATGCTCGAGACCCACCGCAAGATCGACGATCGCGAGCTGACCAAGCTGCAGCGCTACTCCCCCGAGCGTCGCGTCCAGCACATGCTCGACCGCATCACGACCGACGCCCAATGACCGCCGACGCTCCGCATCGGTTCGATCCGCTGGCGACGCTCGCCGCGCTCCAGGCGGCAGGCGTCGCGAGCGTGGTGATCGGCGGCCTCGCCCGCGTCGCCCGCGGAGCTGACGAGATCACCCACGGCGTGGACATCTGCCCGTCCCTGCAACCCCCGAACCTGGGGCGCCTGGGCACCGCGCTTGCGCAGCTGGACGCGGCCCGCATCGACGGCCCGGACTTCGTCCTCGACCCCGAGCAGTTCCGCGCCGTCAACGTGGTCACTCTCTCGACCGCGGTCGGGGAGTTGAAGCTGATCGCGGCCCCGGCCGGTGTGCCCCGCGGCTACGAAGCGCTCAAGGCGGGAGCGAGCACCGAGCACCTCGGCGGCGGCCTGCGTCCCGAGATCGCGTCCACCGGGGATCTCATCGCGATGGCCGCCGCGCTGCGCCGCGAACAGGACCTCGAACGCATCCCCGCGCTGCGGCGCATCCTCGAGCTCGAAGCCGACCCCGCCGCGATCGTCAGACCACCCCCGGTCGGCGTCGAGCAACTGCATCCCGGCCTGCCGCCCGGCACCGCGCTCCCGGGCGAGCTCAGCCATCTCGACCGAGCGCGGCGCAGCGGCCCTGGCTCCGGCTCGGACGTCGGCCGCTGAGCGACGCTCCTTGTTGCCGCTCAGGCCAGTTTCCAAAATGGCATCGGGCTTCCAGCAGGTACTTACCCGTGGTCGAGCTGCTCGCGCGGACCGGTTGATGAAGTCATGCCTCGGTTGCGGAGTGCTCGCGCAGGTACTCGCGCAGGTAGGGCAGGGCGAGGTCAACGTAGCCGCGGCGGGTCGGATAAATCAGCTCGGCAGCGATGAGCCGGAGGCGATACTGGCTGGCGTAGTTCACGTCGACACCGAGGCGCTGTTGGATGTCGGCCATCTTGGATGGGCCGTCGTCCTGCACCATCGCGAGCAGGAAAGACTTGTCGATGTCTGACGTGGCGCTCAGTGCGGGTTCGTGGATCAGCGCACCAAGGCGACGGCGCGCGCGGGTAACCCCGTGGGTGGCGTCCTGGACCGTGATCTCGGGGGCGCTGGGATTCAGCCGCCAGGTTTGGGCGCCGACGAGCTGGAGCAGGAACGGGTAGCCACGGGCACCTTCGACCATGATCTGGAGGGCTTGGTCGCCGATGCTGCGGCCGGCCGCCAGGATGGGTTCGCGGAAGGCGCGTTCAACGTCCGCCGGGGCTACCGAGCCCAGGGTGTGCCGCTCCGCGCGGCGTAGGAAGGTGAGAACGTCGTCGTTGACGACGTCGCTGACGCTGGCGGCCAGGCCGGCGCCGACAAACGCGAGCTCGCGATTCTCACGGAATGCATGCTGGACGGCGGTGGCAAGCTCGCGCAGCTCGTCGATCTGGTTTTGGTGGATCTCGTCTAGCGTGATCAGGACTCCTGTGCGATGCTCGGCCAGTAGGTCGGTGAGCATCTCCAGCTGGTTGCGAAGGCCTGCTTGGACGACGTGGGCCTCGATCGTGTTCCAGGTGAGAGCGCCGATATTGAGCGGGGCGGTCACGCCGGTGATGCGGCGCTGCACGGCACCGGGATCGAACTCGCGTAGCAGCCGCGGCAGGTGCTGCTGGGTCATCCGGGAGACGAAACCGGCGGTCGCGGTTTCGCTGATAACCAACCAGCCGTGCTCGCGAGCGCGATCCTCGACAGCGTTCAGCATGACTGTCTTGCCTGCACCACGAGCGCCGGTGTAGAGGGTCGCGCGGCCTGCCGAGCCCGGGCCATCCTCAAGTGCCTCAACGAAGTCATCGAGAACGTCGTCGCGGCCGACCAGCAGCGGTGGGCTGACCCCGAAGCTGGCGTGGAACGGGTTCTGCATGCGACGAGCATAGCCCATCCCTTTAGAGAGTTTTAGAGTTTTTAGACTCCGCTAGAGACCGCCCTGCTCGCGGAGCATCACCGGACGGCAACGCCAGCGCCGTCCGCGTTCATCCGAGCACCCCGACATCGACCGCGACCGATCCGCTGCCCGGCACTGGAAACCGCTCAGCAGACTGGAAACGACGCTGGAAGCTACGCGCCTGTTGGAAACTGGCCTGAGCGGCAGCACTCGCCGTCGTTTCATTGGTCCACGATCACGACCGGCAAGGGAGACACACACCACGTGCACCACGGTGCCCGGCCCATACCTCCCACCCGACACGCAACACCAGATGTGATGTGCCGATGCACGCGGCGACATTCGTTCGAGAGCTCCGTGCTCGGCACGGACTGCCAGTCCACGCTGGCGTACCGGGCTGGGACGACCCAGCAGGCGGTCAGCCGGATCGAGCATGGGCGTGTGTCCCAGACGGTCGAGATGCTCGCCCGCCTCGCGGCCGCAGTTGGGGAAGAGCTCGTGCTCGGCGCACGACCTCGAGCGGTACCGTTCGACTCGGACCAGCTCGCGACCGCGGCCGTATCGCCGATGGCCGAGCGTCTGGAGCGGGCGATGAGCCGGAACCTGTTCGCCGGCGAGATCGCGGCTGCGGGAGCCCTCGCGGGCGATTCGACCCCTCCGGTGGCCCGGAAGCACGAACCTCCAGGTGTGGGGAATCCGAGCGACAGTGCACGCCGTTCGACGTGCGCGCGCTACATCGCCGTCGCGGTCGTCCGCTCCGTGGTCGTCCTGACGATTGCCGTTGGGGAAATGCGATCCGGCCGCCGACGCTGCTGCTGTGCCTACCGGGCCGACGCTCTCGATCGACGCGGCGGCGAGATCCGGCTCCTGATTGCATCGACTGCCGCACCGCCGGGCGGTTTCAGCAGTCTGCTGTGTGGGACCGGGCCGTTGCTCCTGGCCCGATCCGACAGCCCGGCGACACGCCGCACGCGGGTTCGAGACTGCTGCTTTTGTGGGCATTGCCCCTCGCAGGGCAACCGCAATTTGCGAGCGACGGCCGACACGTGCTCGGCATTCGTTCGCAGCGTGGGGACCGGATTCGCGGGTTTTCATTTGAAGCTGATGGTGCCGACACCGCGGACGGTTGCGAACGCTGCGTCTGGCCCGTTACTGGTGTTGCATTTGCCTTGCTCTGGGCCGGTTGTGTAGGTTGGGGCGAGCTCGGCGAGGGTGAAGGTGACGTTGATCGTCCCGGTGGCGTTGGCGTATGCGCCTGTGCCTGAGATGATCGGTTCGGCTGCGGTGACGGATCCTTGTAGCGAGCAGCTGACGGGGTTGAGTTTGGCTTGGGCGCTTCCGGCTTGGATTCGTTTTTGGAGCGCGGCGCCGTCGACAACGACGGTGCCTTTATGCAGGTGCAGTTCGCTGTAGGGCCCTTTCGGGTCGGGCTGGCCGGCCTTGTTGATCTTGACGCTCTTGCCGTAGTCGCCGATCGCGCCGGTGATCAGGACGGTGCTGGTGCCTCCGTTGAGGGCGGGTGTGCTGAACATTTCAATCTGTCCTGCGGCCGGCTGGGCGCCGGTTGCGCCGAGTGCCGTTGCGAGCACCGGGACCGACGCCGTGGCGGCGATGCCGAGGCCGGCGGCGAGAATTGCGGCTGGTTTCATCTGGGTTCCTCCGTTTCGCGCCGGTCGCTGCCGGCCGGTGATGTTGGAGGCCAACGGTGCCATCGGGAGGTTGTCGTGTCGTCGTGCGCGAGTCCGAACTGCCGTGGACTAT
This sequence comes from uncultured Solirubrobacterales bacterium, assembly GCA_963742025.1. Taxonomy (GTDB): domain Bacteria; phylum Actinomycetota; class Thermoleophilia; order Solirubrobacterales; family Solirubrobacteraceae; genus Palsa-465. The sequence continues at coordinate 1,300,498 of CAVUKF010000010.1, read as the reverse complement.
TCGGTGATCTGGACGGCTGCGGGTCCTCCTTGAGTAGGACCCGACATCCGCGTTGGGGATGATGCGCGGGCGGTGTGCGGGCGCTAGCTTGCGCGTGTGAGCAGCCGGCGAGCATCGATCGAGCGGTGGCGGGGGATCGATCTCCGTGTTGTCGATCTGGTGTTGGCGGCCGGGTTGACGGTGGGCGCGGTGATCGACGCGCGACACGCGGTCCCGGATGCGTTCGATGTGGCGACGGTGCTGTCGTGCGTCGTGTGCGCCGGTAGCGTCGCGTGGCGCCGGTTCCGTCCGGCGCTCGCGTGTGTGGCTGCGTGCAGCGGGTATGTCGCGCTGGCGGTGATCAGTGGCTATGACTCGGCCGGGGTATTCGAGTGGTTGCCGGTCGGTTTGACGTTCTACACGCTGGGCCGGTGGGGCGTTCGCAGCGATGTGACGCCGGTCGTTCTCGGCCTGTTCGCGGGCTGGCTGCTCGGTGCGGTGTTGATCTATTACGTGCCGACGAGCGGGTCTGTCGCCGGGGTGCTGGCGCTGTGGGCCAGTGCGATTGTCCCGTTCGCGGTCGGGCGTGTGTTCGCGGCGCGAAGCGCGCTGATCGGCGAGCTGACGACGCGCGCGGCGCAGCTTGAACGTGAGCAGGACCTGGGCGCGCGCCGCGCGGTGGTCGAGGAGCGCAGCCGGATCGCGCGTGAGCTGCACGATATCGTCGCGCATTGCGTCAGCGTGATGGTCGTTCAGACGGTCGGTGCACGCACAGTGGCGCAGCAGGATCTTGCGTTGGCGCGTGGCGCGTTGAAGGTCGTCGAGTCAACCGGACGGGAGGCGCTGGTCGAGCTACGACGGACGGTGGGTGTTCTACGCCGCGACGGCGACCCGCTTGCCGGCTCAGCAGCACCTGGGCTGTCGGAGCTGGGCGCGTTGGTCGATCGCGCGCGCGCGGCGGGCGTGCCGGTCGAACTCCATGTGGTTGGGCGCCGAACCGAGCTGCCCGCGGCGCTCGAGCTGGTCGCCTACCGCGTTATCCAGGAGGCGTTGACGAACGTGATCAAGCACGCTGGCGACGCGACCGCTCGGGTGACCGTGAGCTACGGGGATGGCGAGTTGGTGCTCGAGGTGTCAGACACCGGGAGTACCAGCGCGGCCGGTCCCGCGGAGATCGGTTCGGGCCATGGAATGCCTGGGATGCGCGAGCGCGTCCGGCTGTGTGGAGGCGAGCTGCGCGCAGGGCCACGGCTAGGGGGTGGCTTTGAGGTTCGGGCGCGGATCCCGTTGGACGAGACACTGGCGCCGGTCGTCACGCCACGACCACACGAACCGGACCGTTACGTCGTTGCGCCTCTAGATCGGCTGCGCTGGCCCTGGCTCGATCCTTTGCTTGCGGCTGTCGCTCTGGTTGTGCTCGAGCTTGAGGTGTTGGGTGCCCACCCTCGCCGTGGACCGCTCGCGCTGGCCATCATCGTCGTTGCCGGGATTCCGCTCGCCACGGTCTGGCGGCGCCGGTTCCCGGTGTGGTTCGCGGTTGCGGTGACGGTCTTCTGGGTGACCGCGACCCAGCTCGCCTTGCCCAAGCACGCGGGGATCACGCTCTCCATCTGGGCGTTTGTGCTCTACACGCTCGCCGCCTGGACGCAGCGACGCACAGCGGTGCTTTGGCTCGCCGGCGCCGTCGGTCTGTTCACGCTCGAGCAGGCGCTCGGCCGAAACAACGCGAGCGCTGTCCTTTATGCCGGCCTGGCGTTCCTGCTCTGCGCCGCCTGGGGCTGCGGCCGGATGATCCGGGCGCGCCGCTCGATGATCCGCCAGCTGCAGCAGCTCTCCGCGCGGCTGGCCGCAGAACGTGAGGACCGCGCACGGCTCGCGGTCGCCGGCGAACGCTCACGAATCGCGCGCGAGCTGCACGCCGTCGTGGCCCGCTCCGTCACGGCGATGGTGGTCGAGTCTGAGGCAGCCGCGACGCTCCTGGGGCACGACCTCAACCGTGCAGACGTGGTGATGGCAGCGATCGAGAGCACCGGCCGCCAGGCGTTGACGGACATGCGCCGGATCCTGGGCGTTCTCCGCCATCCCGACGAGACAGGCGAGCGGGAGCCGCAGCCCGGCGTCGATCAGATCTACACGCTGATCCAGCACGCACGAGAGCTGGGGCAGCCGGTCGCGTTGAGCGTCGATGGTCAGCCCGGCACGCTCGCGCCCGGCGTCGAACTCGCGCTCTACCGCATCATCGAGGACGTGCTCACTACCGCACGCCGGCAGCCCGACAGCTCCGCCAGTGTGCAGGTCACGTTCAAGGAGCAAGAGCTCGAGCTGCGCGTCACCACCCGCGCGGACTCGCCCACTCGCTGGCCAACGAACGCGATGCGCGAACGCGCCGCGCTGTGCGACGGCGTGCTGAACGCCAGCCACGACGCCGCGGGAAGCTGCGAGCTCGTCGCCCGCCTGCCACGAACGATGCAGGGAGTGACCGCATGAGAATTCGCGTGCTGATCGCCGACGACCAGCAACTGATCCGCGACGGGTTCAGGATGATCCTCACCTCCGAGCCCGACATCGAGGTCGTCGGCGAAGCCGCGACCGGCACCGAAGCGGTCGCGCTCACACGAGAGCTGCGTCCCGACGTCGTCCTGATGGACATTCGCATGCCCGAGCTTGATGGGATCGAGGCCACCCGCCGGATTCTCGCGCGCGATCACGAGAACAGCACGCGCGTGCTGATCCTGACCACATTCGACCTCGACGAATACGTATACGACGCGCTGCACGCTGGCGCCAGCGGCTTCCTGCTCAAGGACGCGCCCAAGCAGCAGTTGATCGCGGGCATCCGCACCGTCGGCGACGGCGACGCTCTTCTAGCACCGAGCATCACCCGCCGCCTGATCGAGGAGTTCGCGGCAGCCCGCACGGCCCCCACCACATCAGCCGGCCTCGACGAGCTCACCCCCCGCGAGCTTGAAGTGTTCCGACTACTCGCCACCGGCCTGACCAACGTCGAGATCGCCCAACAACTGATCGTCGCTGAGACAACCGTAAAGACACATGTCACCCGCATCCTGATGAAACTCGGCGTCCGCGACCGCGTCCAAGCAGTCGTGCTCGCCTACGAAACCGGGCTTGCCATCCCGGGGCGAACCCCGCCAGGACTGCGCCCCCCGGACAGCCGCTGGAACGGCGCGTGAACGCACCGAACCGACGCAGGGCGCTCACCTCCACAATCGCGCATGCGAGCCGCGCGTGGGCGGCCTCACAGAAGGGAGATCGCCGCCGACGGGGCACGCCCCGGTCGTCGCCACGGGCCGAGTGCAAGCGACAAAGCGACACCGCGCCTGAGACAGATGCTTCGATCATGAAGGGACGCTGATGCCTGACTGCTGCTCTTCCGGCAAGCGACGCTGATCTCGTCGACTCGGGCCCCCGACCGGCGTCGACTTCCGCTCCGCCGGGCGGAAGCAGCAGTCTGCCGTCAGAAGGGGCCGTTGTTCCTCGCCGGCGGGACAGCGGGTCGGGGCTTCCCGGTCTCGCGAGACGCCAGGGGTCGCCAGCGCTGTCGCTTGCAGCCCGGAGCATCTGTCTTCCGATCGCCCGGCCTGAGTGTCGCTCGCAAGGGAAAGCGGCTGTCTGCGATGTTCGGGATCAGGCCAGACGAGAGCGCCGCTCAATGATCATCGCGAAAGCGTCAGGCCTGAGGGTCGGGCATCTTGGCGGGCTTCTCGGGCTGCGGAATCTCTCGTCGCGAGCGCGCTGACGCTGCTGCTTCGGTAACGAAGCGTTCGAGCGCCCGCGAGCCAGGCAGCGACTCACGTATCACGCGGACTGCGTCGGCGGTTGCATGCGAGAGCATCGGCCCCTATAGTGCGCCGTGGACAGCTGAAGGGCATAGAAAGGCTCAGGTGTGCGGATCCGTCGCGTTGTCGCCGTATCGGTGTCGTTCCTGGCGACGGTGTCGTTCGTTGTTTCAGCATCGGTCATATCAGCCGGTTCCGCCTCTGCTGCTCCCAACGACAAGCTCTGCGTCTACAACCCGGTTCGAGGTCCTGTCTCCGAGTTTTTTGTTCTCGACGCGTGTGTCGACGGTACCTCGATCGTCCTCCAGAACAATCACAGCTTTCCGGTAACGATTAGTCGGTCACCGGCTGATCCTGGTACCGGCGCGAACTTGCAGGGAGTGGGCACGCTTCAGCCGATATCTCTTTCCGAGAACTCGTACGACAAGGTGACGCGCACGGCGTATCACGCCTCCGGCGCGAAGGAGGACCTCCTCTTGCCCGACGATACCGTTCGCTATCCCATTGGGCCGAGCGGCGGCGAGGTCGATGTTTCACAAGTCTCGCCTTACATCTTGGCCACGTACGCGGCGGTAGCATTTATAACCAGCCTGAATGCCAAATTAGGTACCGCTGATGCTGTTCGCGCGTGGGCGGACCGGCTACTCGAAGGCCGTCGCGAATACAACATTTGCGTCGCAACACGGCACAAGTCGAAGTTGGGTTGTCTGAAATTTGCCACCGGAGTGATCCTCAAGCAGGCTGCCTCACTCCTGTTCGGATTAACCCGGCGTGGAGTAATAGGTTTGTTAGCTAAATTCATACAAACGATAACGGCGCAGCAGTTCGCGTTTTCCGATTCAACGGGCTATCTCACGCAGGGGCCACTTCATCTGAGGCTGTCACCGGCGTCGGCGTCGATCGCATCAGGAGGCTCGCAGGCGTACACAGTCGAGGGGTCCGACGCCGCCAACGATGACCTTGGGCCCGTGACGGACGCGACATTGGCGATCAGTCCAGACGGGTCCTGTACGGGCTACACGTGCACCGCCACCACCGCCGGCCCTCACACGATCACCGCGACCGACGGGAGCGCCACAGGAACGGCAACCCTGACCGTCGGCACTACCTATCCCATCTCGTTCACTGCATCGGTAAATCTCCCCATGGGGGGCGGTGGCTTTTCGGAACTACTGAACAGCGGAGCGGAAGTCACGGTGACGGGCGTACAACAGGGCGATTGCAATGGTCCTTCGTATACGCAGTCAGTCTGCAACTACGTGTTCACCGGAGTGACAGGAACGCTTTACGGTAACGAGGGAAGTGGGAACACCGCCCCCTGCAGCGTTTCGGCGCAGGTAGCGGTAGGCCAATCCGGCGGCTTTAGGGGAGGGGTGACGCTTGGAGAATCACCTGACGGGAATGCTGGAATTGTGATATATTTGTTGGCGGTGGCGGCTCAAACCGGCGAATGTGACGCGGGTATATACGTCGGTTCGCCCTATGATAGCTTGGACAACCCCATTCTGAACTTGTCGTCGCCTTGGGTCCCGGGGTCTCAGGCCTCCTCGTGGACAGTATCTTTTGACGGCAACACGTCCGATCCGGTCGTCGGTAGCATCACGATGAATTGGCAGTACTAGGTCCGAGTGTGGCCTAGTTGGCACCTCTGGCAAGCCGCCCGAGACGTGTCATCCGGGGCAGTGTCTGCGTTGCCACATTGCGGCGTTTGGAAGCCGTCTACGTTCGCCTTCGACGCGTGACTCCCGACAGGTCGTCCTCCCTGTCCCACCTCCCCGCCTTCTGGTATCAGACGCGGCGAACGCCACCCAGTAAAACCCGAAGCCTCAGGACATAGGACGCCACGCGCTGCGGGGGATCGGCAAACACCCGCGCGAGGACGAAGACAAGTGCCGGTCCGTCCTTCCCCAGCGACGTGTCTGTCGCCAGATCCGCGCATCCGGCGCTTGCACGCTCACTGCTAACGCTGGGCCGATGCAGAAGTTTCAGGCAATGCCTGCGCGTTACCGGATCCACAAAACAGCCGCAGTCCTGAAAGCGCGACAGCGCCCCCGGAGGCTACTGCTTGGATCGATCTGCGACAGCCAGCGCGGCAGCTGCTCGCAGCCCCGAGCGGAAGCCAGCGCCGAACGCAGCAGTCCGCTGGGCCGTCCGGTGAGACCGCTCCTCCGGGCTACGAGCATCTGCGACGCGTCCTGGCAGACCAGCCTTCCCCAATGTCGCGAAAGGGACAGCGCGCCCCTCACGCTCGAGACAGCCGCTCAGATCGGTGGCCCTCGGGCAAATGCTTGGGACGGCCGGTAACTCGAGTGCCGAAGTAAGCATGGGCGTCCGCGGACACACCCCGATCAATCAACGCGCCCACGCACCCCCGATCCGCTGTGCAAGACCACCCCGACGACCATCAACGCCTTGACATCCACAGCCGGCACAAGTAAGCGAGGCGGCTGGGGGTATGAAAGCGATCGCACCAACACCGACAATCCGGACGATCAAGATTGGGCGACTGCGCAAGCGCACACGCTTCAGCCAGCCGACCTTCGGACGATCGCGTTGAACGCGAAGCACAGTTCGAAGTGTGCGCAAGTTCGGTTCGCCGCCAAAGATTGCGTGGAAGCGCGCCCGTGGGACAGACTCAAAGCATGGTCAACTCAGAAGACAACGTCCGTGGCTGGCTCGATGATGCCTTCCTCGGCCGCCGGCACACAATCCCCGAGCCCGGCGCTGATCACATCCACTGGGTCAACCAAAGCGCAGCCGACCTCATCCGGGTCAACGCTGCCCTTCGAGAGGCAAATGATCGGGCTTGCCAAGGAGGTTGATGCGTCGCATCGTGAGTTCAGTCAAATGAAAGGCGCCTAAACCTGAATCCCCGTCGCTCACGGCAGGGCATCCCGTTTTTGGACGCGCAGTCGCTGAGGCCCGGACAACCGCGATCAGCGCCGATGAGTGGCGTGACATCGTGCTCAAAGACGCCCTAGCGCGGGCCGATGATGTGATGTAGAATGCGATGTGACTGATGATCCAGACCGTGATCTTCGCGTAGCTCACTCCGTGGACCTCCCCGAAGTCGCACATGAGCAGTTTGCGAGCCCGCCTGTTAAGGCGATGCTCGGTCAGGTGCGGTTTCCGCCGATACTGAAGATCGCGGATCCAGCATCGGTTGCGCCGTTCCAGTCCGCAATCGCGGCCGAGTTTCCAACGCTCAGCCAGGAGCAACAAGTCCAGATTTTGCTAGGTCCTGCTGGCGGGGGTACTGGCGCCCAGAAGCTATGGCGGTTTACGAGCGCCGACGGCGCTTGGAGCGTCCTGCTCGCCACCGACTCTCTAACGATCGAGGCGGAGTGGACGCAATACACCGAGTACAACGCGTGGCGTCCTCGGTTTGAGCGAGTCTGGCAGGCAGCAGTTGACCACCTGCGGCCATCCGTCGTCCTCTACCAGGGGTTGCGCTACATCGATCATCTGGAGCGCGACCTGCCGGGACCAGAATGGGCCGCTTGGATCAACCCCGACCTTCTCGGGGCTATTCGGCTCTCACGCTTCGCCGATTCCCTTGAACACGCCCTCACCGACCTGAGGTTTCGGATTGACGACGGCGTGCTGTCGTTCAAACACGGCATCGTTGCGCTCGGGCCGAACAATGCGCGCGGGTACCTGCTGGATTTCGACTGCTTCACCCAGTCGGCGCCGAGTGGAATCGACGCAGAGTCCGTGCTGTCGCGCTTTGACGCGTTTCACGACATCATCTGGCGCCTCTTCAGATGGAGTCTCACTGACGACGCGATCCAGCATTTTCGGACGTCCTAGATGCTCGCAGAACGCACCATCAGTTCCACATGGGACTACCAGTCGCCGGCGCAGCTGCCGTACTTCACGGTTGCCCCGGCGCTTGAGAGTGACCCCACGACCGCCGCGCACCTGTCCGCAGCCGTGGGGACGAGCGCGCCTACGAGCTGGATCGGACCGAGCACCCTGGCGATCGCGCTTGGGTACTTCCGGCCGCTGAGAAACGACGCATTCTTCTTCGACCCAGACTTGTTTGTAGTGATGCCGGTGGACGACCGCTGGGTGGTCTCGGTCAACGTGCGAGTGCCGATCGACTACCCCATCGTCGCCACGGCGGTGAACGCCGCGTTCGAGCCCCACCACTTCTACGGGGTGCTCACGGCGAACCAGCCTCATCACGTGGAGTCCATCCCTACGTCACGCTCCCGCCATCGATCCGTCGCCACGGTTCAGGTTGCCGCCGACCCAGAGCCCTCGCTCGGCCAGTTCGCCGAGATGGCGACCCAGGTCAAGGAGCGATCTGGCTTGACCGATGAGCAGCTGGGCAGGATCTTCCCCGTGACCCGTGAGCAGTTCCAGCGCTGGCGCACGGGGCGAGAAGATCGTCCCAGCGAGGCTCACATCCGGCGCATGGCGGCGCTGGACGATCTGCTGGGTGATGTCGCGACTCGGGTTGATTCTGTGCGCGATTGGCTCTTGATCCCGTCAGGGGATGCCAGCCCTTATGACCTCCTTTGCCAGGCCAGGTTTGAAGAGGTCTGGCGGCTTGTAACCGAGCGGCCCAGCCGCCTTTCCTCACAGCTGAGACTCTCAGAGGACGGTTCCTGGGAACAGGTGCCGAGAGTCGCGGTCCGCTCCAGCAACGAGCCTGACAACTCGCCTCCGATCACAGTCTCCGACTACGACGACGAGTGAGTTGGATGGACGAGGAGGAGTGGCTTCCCCGGACGGATTTCTACCTCGCTCGTGCAGATGAGCCGCACGTGCGGCCGAGCCGTCCGCTCTGTCAGGGCGACGTCCCGACCGGTATCCCCGTCTCCCTATACCGCAAGCATCCACCCAAGCGAGAGCGCGATTACTCGACCGCCGCGAAGGAACGGATGGTCATGCTCTACAACCATCCGTGCTCCATTTACGAGGGTCCGCGTGTTGCGATCGTCCAGACGGTCGTCGTCGTCTCGGGCGCGGCCAGCGTGCTAGGAGACTCGGAGTGGGATCACCCGTGGCAGGGGAACCTCAGACTATTCCCGCTTCCACAGCTCGTTGGCGATCAGGACTATGTGGCCGACCTCAGCCAGATCGCCGTCACACGTGTCGAATACCTGGAGAATAAGCGGATCGCTTGCCTCAACTTCGACCAGTTCGCTGCGTTCCAGGGCCGGTGCGCACGTCACGTCTCACGGCTTGATCCGCCGTTATCCGACCACACGCGCCGGGTTGAGCCGCATTGGCACGAGTTCGCCCTCTGGGAGCGCTGGCACCAAGCACGGAGCAGCTTTGACGGCTACCAAGACTGGCTGGACCAGCCGTCCGCAACCAGGGACGGGGCAACCCGTCGCCAGATGCTCGCGGGGGCACCCGACGAGGTTTCGGCAGAGCTCGACGCAGAGCTCGGTAACCCGTAAATCCGGAATCGCGCCTTCGTGCGCTCGACGAGATCGCCAGCGTTGAGGGCGAGATCCAACGAGGCTTGGACGCACACATTGGAGCCGTGACGCGAGACATCACGCGCGGCCTAATGCAACTTCGACCCCAGCGGCTCTCGGTCCTGACGCCGATCTCTCGCTCTCTCACGTCTCGGCGCGCTTGTTCGCGTCCAAGCGACGGCGATCTCACTCGGCGCGGAGAACGTCTTCGACGGCAGCGTTCGGACACCACCCACGCCAGCCCGGAGCCTCCGGTCGGCGCGGCCCGGACGATCACACTGCGCCGGCCCCCAGCACGGCGGCGCGTGATCGCATTGGCTTGCGATTCTGCCTGCAGCGGATCCTAGTGGCGATTGCAACTTGAGTCCAGCGATCGGTCGCCCGCGCCGACGTGCAGCCGAACCGTGGCCGCCGCTCATGCCGGTTGCTAGCCCCACCACACCCTGTGAGCATCACAGCGTACTTCTGGAAGATCTCGCCGATGCCGTCGATCGCCTCGTGCAGATCTCCGAAGGTCGGCAGGTCGGTCATCGTCGGCTCTGCCTGATCGTGAGCGACGTGCTGATTCACGTACCGCCGGACCTTCTCGGCTGCGCTGTGTAGCGCCGACAAGTCCTCCTCTGCGACCTGCGGATCGTGTGCGGTTTGCTTGGCCGTTAGACAGGGCCAGCGGCTGATCTAGCGTGCTGCGGTTATGGTGGCAGGCGGTTGCTGGGTGCGGAAGTCGCCATACACTCCGCGCGTGAACGTCCCTGAGGTCAAGTACGCGCGTAATGGCGAAGTGAGCATCGCCTACCAGGTCGTGGGCGAGGGGCCGCGGGACCTTACCTTTGTGACGGGGTTCGTAGGCCATCTGGAGCTGTTCTGGGAGGCGGCTCTGGTGAGACGTTTCTTCGAACGGCTGTCGTCGTTTTCGCGTCTAATCCTGTGGGACAAGCGCGAGCAGGGCTTGTCGGATCGGCTGGGACAGCCCCCGACGCTCGAGCAGGGGATGGACGATCTGGCCGCCGTGCTGGATGCGGCCGGTTCTGAGCACACGGCCTTGTTCGGGATCTCCGAGGGAGGACCGATGTCGATTCTCTACGCCGCGAGCTTTCCGCACCGCGTCAGCCACCTCGCGCTGTATGGGACCTACCCGAAGGTAACCGCCTCGGATGATTATTCGGCCGGTGTGCCGCGCGATCTGTTCGAGCGCTGGCTGGAGCAGACCGTGTCCGGGTGGGGCGGGCCGGCAGGACTCGAGTTATTCGCTCCGAGCATGTCGGGCAACGGTGAGATCTCGGCCTGGTGGGCACGACTGCTTCGCTCGGGCACGAGCCCCCGCGCTGCCGCCGCGCTGATGCGCATGTACATGGACATTGATGTACGCCCGGCGCTGCCGGCGATCACCGCCCCAACGCTCGTGCTGCACCGCTCCAACGACCGGCTGATCCGTGTGGACAACGGCCGCGCGCTCGCCGAGGCGATCCCGCAGGCCCGGTTCGTTGAGCTCGACGGCGCTGACCATCTGGCGTTCGCCGGAGATCAGGACGCGCTCCTCGACGAGGTCGAGGAGTTCATCACCGGCGTGCGGCGGGCACCCGAACCGGAGCGGGTACTCGCGACCGTCTTGTTCACGGACATCGTCTCCTCAACGGAACGTGCCGCGGCCGCGGGCGACCGTGAGTGGCGCGGGATCCTCGAGCGCCACGACGAGCTTGTCCGCAAAGAGCTGGCGCGCTTCCGCGGCCGCGAGATCAAGCAGACTGGCGACGGGTTCCTGGCCGCGTTCGACGGTCCGGCACGAGCGGTCCAATGCGCCGCGTCGATCACCGACCATGTGCGGACCCTGGGAATCGAGGTACGCGCAGGCGTGCACACCGGGGAATGCGAGCTACGCGCCGGAGACATCGCTGGCATCGCGGTACACATCGGCGCTCGCGTAGGAGCGCGGGCAGGGGCTGGCGAGGTGCTCGTCTCGCGCACTGTCAAGGATCTCGTCACCGGCTCCGGCCTTCAGTTCCAGGAGCGAGGTCCCGCAGAGCTAAAGGGAGTCCCCGGCGAGTGGCACCTATACGCGCTCGACCGAGGCTGACGCGGCGACCGGACGGATGCCCGGACGCGTTAGGGTCGCTCGTCACAATCCGGTCGGGAGGCGGCAGGCAGGCCAGCCGGCGTCGGATCCTCAGGCCGATGCAGCAGTCTCGGCACGCCAACGAGCCCGCTCGCTCTGTCCGCTTCGACACTGACGTCGGGCCGCCGACCACCTCGGCGGGCTACTCCATCCGTGACGAAGCAGCGACGTCACCCGTCGCCGCCCGGTCGCTCCTTCAGGCGTGTGATGCGGCGCGGTGGCCCGTGCTGAAGCGGGCGATTCGTCGCCGTGAGCTCTGCTCTGCCTCCGCCACGGACGTCTCAGCCGTGATACGAACTTCCCGCCTCAGCGCGTAAACGAAGGCGCACCGTCGCTTGCGCATTCATCCTGACGACGCCGCCCAGCTCGGTTGTGGATTCGCGCTGATCCACCGGCTGCGGATCGGCACGCCGACCGCGACAACGCGCTTGTGCAACACCACGAAACCGGAAGTGTCGAAGCCGTGCCCGGCCCGCCGCTCGGCTGGTGGATCGGGCCAGGAGCAACGGCCTGCTCTTGGACGGCAGACTGCAGCTTCCGCCCGGCGATGCAGCAGTCCACGCGAGCGAGGAGCCGGACGTCACGCGCCCGCCGTCAAGCGGACGATCAATGTTGCGTTGCAACTGCCCTTGGCGTCTCGGTGCTCTTATGGTCTGCGCGGCACTTCTCTTATGACTTGCGGATCGCTGTTCTTTGATCTGCGGAACCGGTGGCGCAGTCGTCAGCGGCCGGTTCCGAGATCGTGACCGGCAGCCGGCTGGCGTACCGGTCGTGGGGGTGACCTTCGTTCCGGCCGGGTTGGAGTTGCTGCGCGGGCCATGGGTGGGGGTTCAGGGAATGGGCGAGCGCATCGGTCGCACGTGGGTGGGGCGCTCGCTCGCTCGCGAGACGCTCGCCGTCGCCGTGTCGCATCGCCTGGGCGAGTGCCTGGAGTATGGCGGCGGGTTCCCTCACCGGTGGCGGCGGCACGTATTCGGTGCGTTCCGCGACTGTGGGTCCGTGGTCGGCGATCAGATGGATGGTGGTTTCGTCGCGGGCTCGGGAGAGGACGGTGTACGCCCACTCCTTGGTGAACTCTTCTGGGCGCCCGACGACGATCGCGGTTTCTACGGTCGCGCCCTGGCTGGAGTGGCCGGTGATCGCGTAGGCGTGTTCCAGGTGCTCGCTGACGCAGGCGCGATCAAGGATCCGCTCCTGGCCGGCGTCGGTCCGGACCACGACCCCGTCTGCGATGAGGTTGGTGATGGTCGCGGTGGCGCCGTTGTCGATGTCGATACGGCGGTCGTTGCGTCGGGCGATCACCCGATCCCCGACCGCCCAATCGCGACCACCGATCCGCACCCCATCATCGGCGAGTAGGCCGTCGGCGAGCAGTCTGGCTCGGGCGGTGCTGTTGAGCTGTTCGCGGGTGGTGTTGTCGCGGGCGATCATCACGACCGCGGTCGGGCCGTGCTCGGCCCGCAGTTGTGCCCACTTGGTCGGTGACCGTCGGGAGTGCGTCGTCCTCGGTGGCGTGGATCGTGATCGCGTCGGCTTTGTGGTCGAGGTAGCGCTCCGGGTTGCCGTCGTGGAGCGCTCCGAGCGCGAGTCTTTCGGCGGGGTCGCGCTGGCGGACCACTTCGCGCAACACCGGCCCGGGTCGGATGCGGGTCAGCGCCGCGAACCATCCGCCCGCCTCGACGTTCGAGAGCTGGACGGCGTCGCCGACCGCGACCACTTTCGCGCCGGCCCGCTCGGCGTGCGCAAAGACGCGCGCGCTCACGCGTGCGGGTGCCATTCCAGCGTCGTCGAGCAGGAGCACGGCGCCAGGTGTGAACCCGCCGCGCCGGTCCAGTTCCCCGGCCAGCGCGTGGAGCGTGAGCGCGTTGACCCCGGCAACATCGCGCAGCTCGCGAGCGGCGCGCGCGCTCGGGGCCGTACCGATCACCTGGTAGCCCGCGCGCGCACACGCGTCAGCAAGCGCTCGCAGCATCGTCGTCTTCCCCATCCCCGCCAGCGCCTGCACCGTTTGAACACCACCGTCGCCGATCGCCAGGCCGCGGACGGCCGCCGCCTGGTCCACGTTCAGCCCGGAGCCTGCGAGCGCGGCGGTGACGACCGCCTGAGGGAGGATCGCGATCCGGTCTCCCTGGCGCCGCCCGGCGGATCCGACGATGGCCCGCTCACACCGCAGCAGACCGTCCGTCGTGAACACGATCTCGCCGCCCTCGACCGCTTCGAGCGGTCGCACCGAGGGGTCAGCGAGGTAGTCATCGGTCGCGCGCTCCAGATCGCAGGCGCTGATCCCGTCGACGAACTCGCCAGCCAGCTCGGCGAGCGCATGCCGACGAGCGAACGTGTTGTGACTCCCCGTCAGACCCTCCGGACCGGACAACCGCGCCACCACCGCGTTGCGCGACGGTCCCGCCGGCACTGACGGCGGGCGCGTGAGGAGCGCACGCAGGTCCGCCGGACCGAAACCAAGTTCGCCGGCGCGAGCCCGCGCGTCCTGGCGCCATAACTCACCATCGACGGCGGTCTTGGGACGTCGGGTGGCGAGCGCGATTGTTTGCATCGCCTCCCGTGAGAGCGACCGGACAGCGCCGGCAAGCTCGACCACACGCTGCTCGATCTCGACCCGCCGCTGAGAGAAATGCCTGAGCACCCCGGCGGGCACCCCATCGATCTCGAACAGACCACGGGTCGTCCGCGACCACGACACCCACCGCAACCGCTCCCGCACCTCGGCCCGCAACACCGCCCGATACACCGCACCGGCCGCCGACTTGTGCACGAACAGGCCCCGCGCATCGAGCGCCGTGAACCGCCCGTCCGCTGCCGTGAGGTTCGCGACGACGACATGCGTATGCAGCTGCGGATCGCCCGCCCGCGAGAACCGGTGCCGGTAGGCGGAAGCGACGAACCCCTCGCCACGAACCCGGTCAATCCCGGCGTGCCCGCGACGGGTGAAGCACGCCTCACGCTCGAGATACCCGACAGCGGCAGCGACCGCCCGCTCGTGCGCATCCACCAGAGCCTCCGAGACCGCGCACCAGCGACCGCGAACAGCACCGACACGCTCTTCGGTGCCGAGAACGTCAGATCGATCGCCGCCACCTTCGACCGCTCCGTCATTGCACGCAGCACCGAACCATCGATCGGATGCTCACCGCGCATCAACGCCATGAACCCATCCCGCGACACCCGCCCACCCGGCGTCAGACGGAGCGCCGCAGACCCCGCCCCGATCCAGACGCCCGGGACCTCGCCACGGCCGGAGTAATACTCCTCCGCGCCCGCGGCGACCTGCCGCTCGTAGTACTCCAGCTGCCCCGCCGACGCGCCGAGCTTCCAGATGCTCAGCACGGACAGCCGCCCCACGGACGCGGACACAAAACGGACACACAACCCCGCCAATTGCCGCTCACGCCCGATCCTCCGGATCGGGCTCAAACAGCTGCATTTGCAGGTCGTTCGCCGTCGCGGGCGACCGCTCGTGATCAGCCGTTATCCCCTCGGGAGTTTCTCGTAATGAAGGGGTCCCCGGTTCGAATCCGGGCGTCGGCTCTCGTCTCGTCTCGTAGTGGGAGGCGGTCCGCGAGCTGGTGGAGTACGTTCGATGCGTGAGCCGAGGCGAACGTCTCGCACGCACGTACTGGTTCGACCTGCTGATCGCGCTGCTGGCGATCGTGGCGATGCTTGACGTGGTGCTCGGACGCGGCTCGTCCGGAGCTCCGACAACGACGCTGTGGTTCTGCCTTCCCGCGCTCGCGATCCTGGTGCTGCCGGTGTTCGCGCGGCGATGGTTTCCGTTTGCCGGACCGGCGGCGTACTGGCTTTTGGCCGCGGGAATCTCGTTCGTCGACCCGCTGCTGATCCCGTACCCCCAGTCCCTCTTCCTGATCGGGCTGGCGACCGCATTCCTGCTCGGGAACCTTCGGGACGTCCGGCGGGCCGGCCTCGGACTGGCGATCGTGGTCGGCTCTGCGGCGACCCTGGTCTACAACATCCCCGGGCACTCGGTCGACGAGCTCGTCTTTATTCCCGTCGACTTCGCCGTCGCCTGGGCTGCAGGCTTTGCCGTCCGCGACGCGGGCCGAGCAGGCCGAGATGGCGGAGTCACGTGCGACACAGGCCGAGCACGCCGTGTTCGAGGAGCGGGTGCGGATCGCGCGGGAGCTGCATGACGTCGTCGCCCACCACGTGAGCATGATGGGCGTCCAGGCCGGCGCTGCCCGGGTCGTGATCGACAGTGACCGTGTCAAGGCGAAGGAGGCGCTGACCGCGATCGAGGTCTCGAGCCGACAGGCGGTGGGGGAGTTGCACCGCCTGCTCGGATTCCTGCGGCAGGCCGGCGACGAGGACGATCTGGCTCCGCGACCCGGCCTGAGCCAGCTTCCGCGGCTGGCGGCGAGCATGAGTGAGTCCGACCTCGCTGTCGCGGTCAGCATCGAAGGTGAGGAACGCCTGTTGCCGCCGATGATCGACGTCTCGGCGTACCGCATCGTGCAGGAAGCGCTGACTAACACCCTCAAGCACGCGGCGGCGTCGCGCGCCGACGTGCGCGTGCGGTACTGGCCCGACGAGCTCGAGGTCGAGATCATCGACGACGGCCGCGGCGCGACGGCGCTATCGGGGACGAGCCCGGGCGGCCTGGGGTTGATCGGCATGCGCGAGCGTGCCGCCCTGCACGGCGGCCAACTGACGGCGGGGCCGGCATCCGGCGGCGGGTTCGCCGTGCGCGTCAAGCTGCCCACCCCGGACGGTGCGCTGTGAGCATCCGTGTGCTGCTGGCCGATGACCAGGCGATGGTTCGCGCCGGCTTCCGGATGATCCTCGAGTCCGATCCCGAGATCGAGGTTGTCGGCGAGGCGGCGAACGGCGAGCAGGCCACGGCCAGCACCCGGCGCCTGCGGCCCGACATCGTGTTGATGGACATCCAGATGCCCGACGGTGACGGACTCGAGGCCACGCGGCGGATTACCGAAGACGGCGAGCTGCACAGTCGTGTGGTGATCCTGACCACGTTCGAGCGTGACGAGTACGTGTTCGAGGCCCTGCGGTCGGGCGCCAGCGGCTTCCTGCTCAAGAACGCCCCACCCGAGGAGCTCCTGCACGCGGTGCACGTCGTGACTGCCGGCGAGGCGCTGCTCGCCCCGTCGGTCACGCGGCGCATCATCGAGCAGTTCGCACGCCGGCCGGTCAGGCCGGAGCTCGGCACGCGGCTGGACGCCTTGACGCAGCGCGAGCGCGAGGTGCTGACGATGCTGGCGCACGGTAAGAGCAACGCCGAGCTGGCCGCCGAGCTGTTCGTCACCGAGGGCACGATCAAGACCCACGTCTCCAGCCTGCTCGCGAAGCTCGGGCTCCGTGACCGAGTTCAGGCCGTCGTCCTCGCGTACGAGAGCGGGCTGGTCACGCCCGGCGCGTAGACGCGCCTCTGTCCTTCGACAGAGGCGCCAGCGGCAAAGATCTGCGCTGAGGAGGAGCGCAGACGCGCCCTGCGGGCGATGACAGGCGCAGGCGGCGGTCCCAGACTGATCCCCAGGCAACTTGCACCAACCTGAGGAGCAGTGATGACCGCACCACACGCCGTACTGAAGAAGTTCCCCCCGCTCGGAAAGCCGCACAGCCCGGGCCTGGCCACGGTCGCCGTCGGGTCGGAGGGCCGATGGCCCCCGTCGAGATCCGCGATCTCTCCAAGCACTTCGGCGACGTCGCCGCCGTCAATCACCTCTCGTTCGACATCGAGCCCGGTCGCGTCACGGGGTTCCTCGGACCGAACGGGGCCGGGAAGAGCACGACGTTGCGCGCGCTGCTCGGGCTGGTGCGGCCGTCGTCGGGGTCCGCCACGTTCGGCGGTCTGCGCTACGACGAGCTCGACGAGCCCAGCGCCCGTGTGGGCGCGGTGCTCGAGGACGCCTCGTTCCATCCGGGTCGCAGCGCACGAAACCACCTGCGGGTCCTGGCGATCACGGGAAACCATCCCCCCCACCGCGTCGAGGAGGTCCTGTCCGCGGTCGGGCTCAGCGACGCCGCCGACCGGCGTGTGAAGGGCTACTCGATGGGCATGCGTCAGCGGCTGGCGATCGCCGCAGCCCTGCTCGGCGACCCGCAAGTCCTGATCCTCGACGAGCCGAACAACGGCCTGGACCCGCCCGGGATCATCTGGCTGCGCGGTCTGATGCGCGAGCAGGCGGCAGACGGGCGCACGGTGCTGATCTCCAGCCACGTCCTGGCCGAGGTCGCCCAGTCTGTCGACGACGTCGTCGTGATCGCCGACGGCGAGCTGCGCGCCCACGGGACCCTGGAGCAGGTGCTCGGCGGCGACGACGGCCCCGCGACCACGGTCCGCGCACAGGACCCGGTCCGGTTGACCGGCGCGCTCGAGCGTCGCGGTCACCGCGTCGACCGCGACGGTGACGTGCTGAACGTCCTCGGCGCCACCCCGGAAGAGGTCGGCGAAATCGCCGGCCACGAGCAGCTGGCCGTGCTCGGCCTGGCCCCCCGAACGCGCTCCCTCGAAGAAGCGTTCATCGCCCTCACTGGCGTGCAGTCATGACCGCGCTCCTGCGAGCCGAGCTGCTCAAGCTCCGCACCACCCGCACCTTCGCCGCGGTCGTCGCCAGCGCCGCGGCGCTGTCGCTGACCCTCGTCGTCCTCGGCGCGGTCCTAGGGAAGGAAACCAAAGCGCACGCGCTGTTCACCAACAGCGCGATCACCTACATCATCGTGATACTCGGTGCGATCGCGATGACGGGCGAGTGGCGTCATCGCACGATCACAGGCTCCGCTGCTCGCCGCCCCCAACCGAGTGCGGCTGCTCGCCGCCAAGGCGATCTCCTACTCCGTGGCCGGCATCGCCCTCTCGATCCTCGTGACGGTGCCGACCATCATCGTCGGCGAGCTGGTCCTGTCAGGCCGCGGGCTAGCAACGCTGGGCGCCGGCGGCATCGCCGACGTGCTGTGGCGCAACCTGGCCGTCGCTGCCCTGCTCGGCCCCCTCGGCGTCTGCGTCGGCGCGCTGGTACGCAACCAGATCGTCACCGTCGTCGGGCTCGTGATCATCGCCGCGGCGATCGAGCCCGCCGCCTTCCAGGCGGTCCCGAAAGTCGGTCGCCTCCTCCCGCTCGCCGGCGCTCCGGGCGGCGTCCTCGGCGGCACCCACGGGACCCTGTCGCCCGGGCCTGCGCTCGCGGTCATGGTCGCCTGGACACTCACCATCTTCGCGGCAGCCGCCTGGCGCCTACGTAGCCGCGACCTGATCTGACACAAACATCCCGACAAACGACCAACGGACCACGCAGCGGCCACCACCATCCACTCGAGCACAGGCCGGAGCTGCCGACCGAGCAAGTCGGCAGCTCCAGCCGCGCCTCGCCGATTGCTACTTACAACGTAAGGCTCGATCATCGGAGCAACCATGAAGGCCGCAACGCTCAGGGCGCGTACCTCGTTGCCAGCTCCGATCGAAGGACCAGGTCCGCTGAAAACGTCTGTGTCGATCGCGATCGGGCCGCGCCGACCTGAGCTGGCGCTCACGCGTTCACGGCCGAGAGGAAGGCGTCGGCCTCTAGGGATCTAGTAGCCGAGCAGCTCCTCCGGCTCGACGAGGAGCATGTCGCCGTCGGCGACGAGAGCCAACGCGCGCTCATAGGTGATGCCGCGCGATGGGCGCAGCGCGCGCCATCACCAGGCCCTCCCGGGCGGTGGGTGCCGGCACAAGCTCGATCAGCCGCACGCCGTAGTACGCCTCGGGGCCAAACGCCTCGAGCGCACCGCGGACATCGGCGACAGAAGCCGCGTGGTATCGGCCCGGTGAGGGAGCGCGGTCACGAAACGCGACGGGGCCGTCGGCGACGAGCGCCGGTTCGATGGTGTCGCTCACCTACGACGCGCCGACCGCGAATGAGAGCACGGGCTCGCTCAGCTTCGGTACTCAGCCGCAGGGGACGGCCGGCGTCGAGCAGACGCTGACCGTGACGAATACCGGGTCGGCGCCGCTGATCGTTTCAGGCTGGTCGCTTGGGGGCAACAATCCGGGTGACTATCTGGTTGACGACGAGTGCCAGACTCAGGTCGCGCCGGGTTCCAGCTGTGAGTTCGGTGTTCGGTTTGCCCCGCAGGCCCGGGAGCGAGCGGAGCGGCGCTCGACATCTTCGACAACGCCGTGGCCGCTGCGGCGACCGTGGAGCTGTCGGGGACCGGCGGGTCGCTTCCTCAAGGCCCGCCCGGGAAGACGGGCGCGACGGGGAAGACGGGCGCGACCGGACCGCGCGGGGCGGCGGGGAAGATCGAGCTGGTCGTCTGCAAGACTGGAAGCGGCGGCAAGGAGAAATGCTCGACCAAGCTGGTCTCCAAGCCGGTCAAACCCACGACCGCGCGCAACATCGCGGATGCGAGCATCGCCCGCGCCGGAGTGGTCTATGCGACCGGTTACGCGCTGCGCGCGGCGCATGGCGGGTGGCGGCTGCTGCTGAGCTATCGGCGCGGTGTGACGGCCGGCAGGTACGTGCTCACGCTCCGGATCCGTCACGGTCGCCGCTGGAGCACCCAGCGGCACTCGATCACGCTCGAGTGACAACCACCGCAGGTCGCCTGAGCGCTATGCCGTCGGGCACACGCTCGCGGGGGCGCCGCGTGCTACCCGATCACGCGTGGTAGGCCCGGGTCTCGTGGTAGAGCCTGATGACGATGTTCATCACGCCGTTGACCTGCCCGAGCGTGTCGCGGACGATCGGGAGCTCCTGGAGCCGCTGGCGATCGCCGACGCTCCGCATCTCGAGCAAGACGGCGATCGAGCGGCGGTCGGCGCTCTCGAGCATCCTTCCCGAGACGAATCCCGGCTGATCTGTGATCTGGCTGAGCATCTGCTCGAGGCGCCCGACAGTGGCTTCCCGTTGCCTTGGATCCAGCACCTCCCAGACGTGAATCAGTACCGGGCTCTCATCCGGCGCCGCGGGCCCCGCGGCGGACGGCGTCGCCGAGCGTTCGCTGCCTTCGCCGATGCTGCTCATGTTGACCTCCACTGGTTGACTTCGAAAGGGTCGCAGGTTGCGTCTTGGACCAGGTACGTCGTTCGGCTGCCTCGCTGGTCACAGCGCCTTAACTCGCGGCATTGATCGCGTGTCTAAGGTCCGATCCGGGCCGGTTCAAACGATCCCAGGAGGCACGATGAAAGTTCGGGCGAAGGCCGCCTCGCTGGCCGCTGCGGCCGCGGTGGTCGCTGTGCCGGTAGGTCTGTCGGCAGGGTCCGCGGCGGCCGATCACCAGCATCACCAGCTGATACAGCATGTCCTACTGATCTCGGTGGACGGCATGCACCAGTCCGACCTCGACTGGTACGTCGCCAACCATCCCGACTCGGAGCTCGCCCGCCTTGCCACCGGCGGCGCCGAGTACACCGACGCACACACCGCGGATCCCTCGGACTCTGATCCGGGCGGCACCGCGCTGATGACGGGCGGTGACCCGAAGGTCACCGGTATCTACTACGACGATGAGTACAGTCATGGCGTGTTCCCGCCGGGGACGACGAACTGCTCCGGGCCGGTCCCAGGCGGCAACGTGATCTACGACTCGCCGGACGACGTGCTTCCCGCTGTGCCGGACCTGCTGAATAACGGGAGCGGCAACACCTTCCCGTCGTTCGATGAGGGCGGCTCGATCTACCCGGGCGGCATTGACACGGACCCGGGCAAGATCATGAACCTCAGTCCGCACCCGCAGTCGGGGCTGAACCCGGCGACGTACCCGGTCGACCCGAAGACCTGCAAGCCGATCGAGCCATGGGACTACCTGAGGGTCAACACGATCTTCCAGGTGATCCACAACGCCGGCCTGCGCACGGCGTTTGCCGAAAAGCACGCGATCTACTCGTCGTTCAACGGCCCAGGCTCGAACGGCATGAGCATCGACGACTTCTTTGCGCCTGAGATCGACTCGCAGGCGGTCGAGCCCAACGGCGTGCCCTACCCGGTCGACGGCGCATGGACGGACGACAACGCCGCGACCAAGCAGTACGACTCCTACAAGGTCCAGGCGGTCATCAATTGGATCAACGGCTACGACCACTCCGGCACCGGCCCGAAGGTCGGCACGCCGGCGATCTACGGGATGAACTTCCAGACCGTCTCGACGGCCGAGAAGCTGAAGAGCTCCCCGGCGGTGCTGATCGGGCCAAACGCGCAGGGCAACTACACCGATGGCCCATCGCTACTCGGTGGCTACGTGACCAAGAACGGTCAGCAGGTGCCGGGACCGCTGCTACAGAGCGCACTCGACTACGTCAACGCGGCGCTGCAGCGGATGGCCGACACGATCCAGGCCGACGGCGAGGCCAATTCGACGGCGATCATCCTCACCGCCAAGCACGGTCAATCGCCTCTGAACGACAGCCAGCTGCAGCGGATCGACGACGGTCCGATCATCGCCGGCGTCAACACCGCGTGGGCCGCACTGCACCCGAGCAACCCGAACCTCGTCGTCCAGGAGGCCGACGACGACGGGCTGCTGTGGTGGCTTTCGGACCGCTCGCAGGCCGCGGCTGACTTCGTCAGGCACTACCTGTGGACGCACACCGCCCCGGCGGTGAACTACGCGGGCCAGACGATCACCGTCCAGCACTCCGGCCTGAAGCGGATCTTCGCCGGCGCACAGTCGGCGGAGTTCTTCGGCGTCCCGGTCTCCGAGCCGGACCACCCGGACGTGTTCGCGATCGCGCAGGTCGGCACGATCTACACGACCGGCTCGAAGATCGCCGAGCACGGCGGCGACAACCCGGGCGACCGCGACGTCCCCCTAGTCGTGTATTCGCCGGGCAACGTCCAGCCCGGCCAGTTCGATCAGTGGACCGAGACGACTCAGGTCGCGCCGACGATCCTCAAGCTGCTCGGGCTCGACCCCAATCAGCTCCAGGCCGTTCGAGAGGAGGGAACACAGGTCCTTCCGGGCATCGGCAACCGGTACCGCTGACAAGCGTTCGGGGGCGGCGAGCCCGGCGGCCGCCGCCCCCGTACGCAGCGCTCGGGCGTGGCGTGTCGGGTATTGGACAGCGCGGCGGCGTCAGGGCTCCGTACGCTTGTCGAATGAGTCGCTACGGCAAGCGTGGGGACCTGGTGGTACACGAGGAGGAGCCGTTCAACGCCGAGACCGGGCTCGCTGCCCTGGCGGAGGGTCCGCTGACCGCGACGGACGCCTTTTACGTGCGGGGCCACGCCGCGGTACCGGAGATCGACCCGGCCGCGTGGCGGCTGCACGTGGATGGGATCGTCGAGCGGGAGCTGGACCTGTCGCTCGGCACCTTGCGTGAGGCGCTCCCGGAGCGCGAGGTGACCGCGACGCTGCAGTGCGCCGGCAACCGGCGTGCAGGCCTGATCGCTGTTCGTGATATTCCGGGCGAAGCGCCATGGGGTCCGGGTGCCACCGGCACCGCGAGGTGGACCGGCGTGGCGCTTGCGGACGTGTTGGCTCTGGCCGTCCCGCTGGGCGAGGCCGCACACGTCGGCTTCACGGGTGCAGATGTCTGCCTGGAGGCGAAGCCCGCCCAGCGTTTTGGCGGCTCGATCCCGCTGGACAAGGCTCGTCGCCCCGAGGTCGTGCTGGCATGGGCGATGAACGGGGAGCCGCTCCCGCTGGTCCACGGTGCGCCGTTGCGAGTGATCGTGCCCGGCTACATTGGTGCGCGCAGCGTCAAGTGGCTTGAGCGGATCGAGGTCTCCTCGGCACCCTCGCAGGGGTACTTCCAGCACGTCACGTATCGGCTGTTGCCCGAGGACGGGCACCCCGGCCCGGGTGCCGGGGTGCCACTCGGCCTGGTCGCGCTCAACTCCGACGTGCTGTCTCCGGCCGATGGTGCGACGGTGCCCGCCGGCCCGATCGAGGTTCGCGGCTACGCTTTCGCGGGCGGAGAGCGGCACGTGGTCCGGGTCGACGTGTCGCTCGACAGCGGAGTGACCTGGACGCAGGCGGAATTGCTCGAGGATCTCGGCCGGTGGGCATGGCGGCACTGGCGGATCACCGTCGTCCTCGCGCCCGGAGAGCACGAGATCCTGATCCGCGCCTGGGACTCCTCGGCGGCGACGCAGCCGGAGGACGAAGCGGCGCTGTGGAACCCAAAGGGTTACGTGAACAACTCCCGTCCACGGATCCGCGTCCGAGCCGCCCCAGGCCGCTGAGCGCGGCCCGGTTTGGCGCCTACCGCGTCACCGGCTGCTGCTCCTCCTGCGTGATCTCGGCAGCGGCTAGAAGGCAATCCTCGCGGCGTCTGAGCCACCGCCCGGCTGACCGGTGCGCATCACGTTCAGCGCGTCTTCGAGGAACGCCGACAGCGCCCGGGCGTTGCCGGCATACAACGGGCCGGTGCCGTCTCGCAGAAGCTCGCTGAGCATCGCGATACCCCGAGCGTAGACGGGCGTCGTCTCGAGCAACAGAATCGAGATCGCCTTGATCGTGGCGGCACTGGCGAACATCGCCCTGCGATTGGGGCGCACGCGCCAGCGGCCACCCGCATCCGCGGCCGTGAGCTGGTCGAGCTCATCGGCGATCGCTGCTCGGACCCGCGGACTGCTGAGCATCGCGGCATGCGCCGCGAGTTGCGCGCACCCGGACGGGTCGGCGCCGGCGGCCAGGGCGGCGTTCAGCTGGCCGGTCCTGGCAGCGGCGATCACGCGGGTGAACCTGCTCGGGTGCAGTACTCGTTCGTCGGCGGCTGCGTAGACGCCGGAGAGTTGCTCCTCGACCATTCGTGCGGTGGCATGGGTTAGCATGCGACACCTCCGTTAACAATTAGATGGTGTTGGTAACCTACTATACAGGTACGCCGGTGTCAAAACGATGACTTCTTCAATCCCTCATCGCCTCGAGCTTGTGATCGACTACGTCAACACGCTCGACCTCGACGCCGGATCAGATGATCTGGCGACGCCGGCCGCGGCGATCGAGTGGCTGAGCAGCCGAGGCCTGCTCAATGACCGCCGGACAAACCTCAGTCCGGGCGATCTCGGGCGGGCGGTCAGCCTGCGCGAGGCGCTTCGTTCTTTGCTGCTGGAACACAACGGTGGGCCTCATGACCCCCGGGTAACGGAAGCGCTGGAGGAGGCCGCGCGTGCAGGAGATCTCAGAGTCCACTTCGGAGGCGGCGCGACCGTGCAGATGCAGCCGGGCGCCGACGGTCTGCCCGGCGCCCTCGCGGCGTTACTCGTGCCGGTCGCCGAGGCGATCGGCGATGGCACCTGGCGACGCGTGAAGGCGTGCCGAGCCGACGAGTGCCGCTGGGCGTTCTACGACCGCTCGCGCAACCACTCCGGGACCTGGTGCGACATGGCCGTCTGCGGCAACCGCACCAAGGTCAGGGCCTATCGCAAACGTCTGCCCGGACGTTGACCGCTGCTCCGTAGCGGCGCTCTGGAACCGCCGAGGCGCTCGGGCGAGCGCATCAGCAGTCAGCCCCCGAACCGCGCCAGCAGGTCGCGGGCGGCGCGGGTACCGCTTTGCAGTGCCCCCTCCATCAGGCCGTGCAGCTCGCCGGCGGTGTGCTCGCCGGCGAACGCCAGCCTTCCAACCGGACGCGTCAGCTCCTGGTGATCAAGCGGCGAAGCGGCCGACGGCGCCGAGTAGGCCCCGCGAACCCAGGGATCGTCGTGCCAGGTCGAGAGGACCGCGGTGTCGAGGTCGAGGTCGAGCTCCGGCCGCAGGGCCGCAACGGCCGACGCCCATCGCCGCGGCCCGCTCGCCACATCGAGCTCCACCAGCGCCCGTGGCGTGCCGGCGAACGCGGCGACGAACGCTGCCGGCTGTCCGTCCGCGCGCAGCTGCGTGTAGCACCAGAAACGGCCGGGAACGGAAAGGGTCGCGCTCGGCGCCACCGGCTGCCGCAGGCCGACGAACAGCTTTGCGGCCTGCCCGTATCGGACCGCCGCCAGTGCGTTCGCCTTCGACGGTGGCAGCGGCGGCTGAAAGGCGATCGCGTCGAGCGCTGAGGCCGGCACCGCGACCACAGCCGCGTCGGCGACGAGCACGGTTTCGGCGGTGCCGACCTCAACCCGCCGCTCCCCCCGGATCACCCTCGCGACCGGTGTCGAGAGCTGGATGCGTTGCGTTCCGACAGCGGATCCAAGTGCTGTCGCGATTGCGGCGTTGCCGCCCTGTACCGAATGCGTGTCGAAGTCTCCGAACGCAGCGGCGCCTTCACGCACTACTGCGGCGTCAAGGTCGTCCGCCGGGTAGGCGCAACTCACCTCGATCCGAGCGCTGATCGCCTGGGCGACGGCGGTCGGGAGACCGGCGCGAGCGAGCGCATCCTCGAGTGTCTCGCCGGCTCGCTCCGCCAACGCCGCCAGACGTTCGATCCCGGCGGTGGCCGCTTCGCGGGAGACCGGTTCTCCTCCCGCCGGTACGCGATCGCCGTAGAGCAGACCCTTGCGGACGAGCTGCAACCCAAAGCGCGCCGCCGCCGCCTTGATGGCAGAGTTGCCGGGGAGGATGAATTCGGCGCCGCGCTCGATCGTCGCATCCCCGAACGGAACCGACCAGACCCTGCCGCCGACGCGCTCGCGTGCTTCGAGCACCTGCACCTCCACCCCCGCCCGGTGGAGCTCATCGGCCGCCGCGAGGCCGGCGAGACCTGCTCCGATCACAACCGCTCGCATGCTTTGAATCTATCTCCTACAGTGTGCGCACGGTGAGCTTCCGACGGACCATCACAGTCCTCACGGTGGCGCTGGTTTGGGCAGTGGTCGCAAGCGGCGCGGCCGATGCGACCGGCGCCGGCGCCACCCAGGTGCGCGCCGTCTACCGGAGCGTTCTCAACGCCGAGTACTTCGGACCAGCCAGCGTGCTGTGCTCGCGGCTGACCGCCAGTGGCCTCAAGTCGTTCACGGCGGGCGGTCAGGGCACGTGCCTGCGGGCGTTCGACGCCCAGCAGCACGTGCTGCGGCATAAGACCAGGGGCGTCGACAGCTCCGGCTTCACCGCCCGGCAGTGGCGCGCGGAGGTGACCGAGGTGATGGGGATGCTGAAGGTCGTCGTACACGGGACGCGCGCCTCCGCGATCGGGCCGAGCGGGATCCCAGGCAAGACGACCCTCGTCGAGATCGGCGGCAAGTGGCTGTTCAGCAGCTACCCACCGAGCATCGAGCCGTAGCCGACCCGGTGCCGGATTGAGCGAACAACAGGGCAACATCACCCCCGTGGCGACGGCCGCAGAGCCCGTGGATCCGGGCGTGCGGATCGGCCATGTCCACCTGCGGACCTCCGACATCGATCGGGTCCGCAGCTTCTACGTCGACATCCTTGGATTCGACGTCGTCTCGGAGGCGCGCGGGGTGCCGGGATGGGGGACCACAGGCGACATCCTGTTCATCTCGGCCGGCGGGTACCACCACCATCTCGGCTTCAACACATGGAAGTCGGCCGACGGCCCGCCCCAGCCCGACGGTGTGGCGGGCCTTCACCACATAGCCCTCGCGTACCCGACCCGTCGCGCGTTGGCCGACGCGTACCGCCGGCTCAAGGATGCCGGCTGGCCGATCCGGCAGACGGCCGACCACGGCACGCACGAGGCGATCTACGTGTCCGATCCCGACGGCAACGATGTCGAGCTGATGTGGGATCGTCCGATCGGAGCCTGGCCGCGGGACGACGCCGGCCACCTGATCGGGCAGTTCGGTCCTGAACTCGATCTCGAAGAGCTGCTGACCGAGCTCAGCCGGTGACCTGACCAGCAGCCTCCTCGGACTGGCACGCGGACGCGAGGGCGCCCTACAGAGCGGCGAGCGCGTCCGTGGGCGTTTCCACCCGCGGGTCGATCGCCAGCGCGGGAATCGTCACGTGGGTGATCGGTCCGATCGCCGCCGCGTACAAGACCGTGCCGATCCCGACGGTGCCGCCGAGGAGGTAGCCGGTCGCCAGGACGATCAGCTCGATCGCCGTCCGAACCACGCGAATCGAATGTCCCCGGGCGGCGATGCCGGTCGTCAGTCCATCCCGAGGTCCAGGCCCGAGTCCGGCACCGATGTAGAGCCCGGTCGCCAGACCGTTGCCGGCGACGCCGCCGATCAGCAGCAGGACGCGCGCCCAGGTCGCGTGCGGAGCGCTGATCAGCGAGAGCGAGATGTCGATCACGGTCCCGACGAGCAGCGCGTTCAGCAGCGTGCCGATGCCCGGCCGTTGTGGCAACGGGATCCAGGCGAGCAACGCGATGAAGCCGACGATCACCGCCCACGTTCCGATCCCGAGACCGAACGTTCGGGAGAGCCCCTGGTGAAACACGTCCCATGGATCCAACCCGAGCCCCGCGAGCACCAGCATCGCGTCGGTCACGCCGAACAGGACGAGTCCCGCGAGCAGTTGCGCGAAGCGCCGCGGGCGCCGGTCAGCCGGAAGCGGGGCGACCAGGCGCGTCAAGACGCCCTCTCGGTGTCGGCACGGTCGCCATCGAGCATCGGCATCCAGGCTACCCTTCGACCGGCATGCGACGACAGCAGTTCCTGCGGATCGGTCACGGCGGCGCCAGCGCGCTGGCGCCCGGCAACACGCTCGAATCCTTCGACGCCGCGCTCGAGGTCGGTGTCGACATGATCGAGTTCGACGTGCGGCCGTGGCGCGGCGAGCTCGTGCTCGCACACACACTGCTGGATGCCCGGCGTGGCGCCGGGATCGGGCTGCAGGACGCGCTCGCGCACCTCGCCTCCCCGCCGTTCCGCGACCTCGAGCTGAACGTCGACGTCAAGAACATGGGCTGCGAGCACGCGCTGCTCGACGCCCTGCGCCACGCACGGTTATCGCAGCGCACGCTGCTTTCGTCCCAGGTCCCGGCCGTGCTCGACGGCATCCGCGCACGGGAACCGCAGATCCGGGTCGGGATCTCGGTCGGCGGCGCGATCGCCAGGTTCAGCCGACGCTGGAGCGATTGGCGCACACAGGTCCTGGCAGGACTGGCCGGCCGACGCTGGGACGCCCTGATGGCCCAGCACCGGTTGATCGACGAATCGCTGCTGGCCGATGTCGTCGATCACGGCGGCCGCCTGTACGCGTGGACCGTCAACGAGCGCGCCGCGATCAGGTGGCTTTCGGGACTCGGGGTTCACGGGATCACGACCGCCGATCCGCGGCTGTTTCAGCCGGCGCCCAGACGCGCCTGAACGGCTCCGCGGCTCGCCGCCCGGATCGAGCCGATTGGCGCCGCTCCGGCTCAGAGCTCGCGCAGGCGCTCCGCCAGACGACTGTGGCGGCGTCCGGTGTCAGGCGTACGCGCGGCACGCGCGATCACGTCACGCGTGCCCACGATGACGGTCGCGAGCTTCGCGCGCGTCACCGCTGTGTAGAGCATCTCACGGCGCAGGAAGTAGGCTCCGGCCGCCTGGTGCGCAACGATCACGGCGATCGGCAGCTCGATCCCCTGGCCCCTGTGCACCGAGCAGGCGTAGGCGAGGCGCAGCGACTCGGACTCCTCCGGCGGCAACCGGAAGATCGACTCATCGCCGCTCAGCAGCAGCGCCGCCTCGCCGCCGGCGCCGCCCCCCGTCTCTTCCAGCAACCGCAGCAGCGTCCCGTTCATCAGGCCGAGCTCGTGCAGGTTGCGACCGGTCATCACCAGCTTGTCGCCGATTCGCAGCCGCCCGCCACGAACCGGCTGTCCGTCCGGATTGAGCGTTTCACGCAGCGCGTCGTTGAGCGCATCGATCCCCAGCTCGCCGCGGTAGACCGGCGCGAACACCTGGATGTCGGCGATCGGATCGACGCCGTAGTGGGCCGGAAGGCGCTCGCTGACGAGCGACACGATCTCGGCCCGGGCGATCCGCGGATCGGCCCGCTCGATCAGGAACAGGTCACGCCGCATGCCCTCCGCCGCGGTGAAGTCGGGCTGCTCGCCGCGACGGATCGCATGCGCCCCCTGGACGATCATGCTGCCGGCCGCCTGTCTGAAGATGTGACTGAGGCGAGTGGTCGGAACCAGCTCCGAGGCGACCAGCTCAGCGAACGGTTTGCCCGCGCCGACCGGCGCGAGCTGGTCGGCATCGCCGACGAGCACAACGTGGGCAGAGCCCGGCACCGCGCGCAGGAGCGTCACCATCAGCTCCTGGTTGGCCATCGAAGACTCGTCGAGCACCAGCAGGTCACAGGAGAGCGGGTCCTCCTGATCGTGCGTCGGGCCCTCGCCGGGAATCCAGCCGAGGGCAGAATGGACCGTGCGCGCCGGAACCCCGCTGGTCTCGGTCATTCGCGTCGCAGCACGCCCGGTCGGAGCGACCAGCACGACCCGCGCCCCCTGGCGCCCGGCGAGCTCGGCGATCGCGCGGATCGAGGCGGTCTTTCCAGTGCCGGGGCCGCCGGTGATCACCGACAGCCGCTGCGAGAAGGCCGCCCGCACCGCTTCCAGCTGCTCGGCCGTCAGCTGCGGTTGATCGGCGCCGGCACGCCGGCCGGCGCCACTCCCGGAATCATCTGGCTCGCCCGGCACCAACCGCGGGCTCGGCCGCCCACCGACGAGCCTGGCGATCCGATCTGCCAGCTCAGCCTCCAACTCCGCGGTCGGCGCGCGGTAGACCCAGTCACGCTCCCTGACGAGATCGCCGTCGGCCACGAGCCCGTCGATCGTCTCCTCATCGACGAGGCTCCCTGGTGACAGCTCGCCGTCGCCACCGGCCCCGAGCAGCTCCCTGGCCGCCCCGACCAGCGCCTCGAGATCCATGCAGGTGCTGCCGTTTCGCTCCGCCTCGGACAGCAGGTGCAGAACCCCTGCGCGGGCACGTCCCGGCACCGGCTCGCCGTCGCCACGGCTTGCCAGCGCCGCGCTGCGAGCGATCCGGTCGGCGAGCAGGAAGCCGACCCCGAACACGCTGGTCAGCTCGTAGGGCCTTGCCGTGACGACTGCCAGCGCGCTCGGCCCGTACTCGTCCTCGATCCGCTTGGCGAGGTAGGCGAGCCCGTGCGGCGCGAGCATCAGATGCAGCCGCCGCGTGACCCGCATCGCGTGCCAGGATTCAGCCGCCTCGCGCGCGCGGCGCTGCGACAGCCCCACCGCCGCGAACGCGCCGACCGGGTCATCGTCGATCGCGGTGAACACCAGCTCGGCGCCGTAGCGGGCGACCAAGGCCTCGGCTCGCTTGGGGCCGACGTGCCTGACGCGTCGCAGGTAGGCAACCAGCGTCGCCGCGTCCGAGGGCGGCAGCGGCACCGCCTCGGAGACCTTCACCTGGTCGCCGTAGCGGCTGTCCTGTACCCATCTGCCGATCACGCGCACACGCTCACGCTCCTCGAGGTGGACCAGCGGCCCGACCAGCACGACCGCCTCGCCATCGGCATCCGCATCGAGCACCGCGAAGCCGCTCTCGCGACTTGCAAACCGCGTCCGGCGGATCGTCACCTCGGCGTCGAACGCGCTCATCGCGATCAAGGTAGACCCTCGCGCGACCGGATTGCTCTGCCCGGAACAGGATCGGCACACACACGTTGCAATCATCCGAGCCTTGATCCGCCACGTTTTCGCGCCGATCCTCCCTCGAGCCGCCCGCGCGCTCCAGATCCCGCGCACGCTCCCGAGCCCGGGCGATCCGCCCACGGTGGCGATCACCTTCGACGACGGGCCCCACCCGGAGGGCACCCCGAGGATCCTCGAGATTCTTGCCGGGGCCGGCGCCAGCGCCACCTTCTTCGTCGTCGGCGAGCAGGTCCGGCGGCGCCCGGCGCTGGTGCGACAGATCCTCGCCGAGGGACATTCGCTTGCGCTGCACTGCGATCGCCACCGCCTCCAACTGCGACTCACGCCCCGGCAGCTCGAGCAAGACCTCGAGCAGGGGCGCGTCGCGATCGAGGACGCGACCGGCACCTCCCCCTCTCACCACCGGCCGCCGTACGGCATCTACAGCGCCGCCGGCCTGCGCGCCGCCCGCTCAAGGTCGCTGCAGCCGTTGCTCTGGTCAACCTGGGGCAAGGACTGGCGCGCCCACACGACGCCTGAGCGGATCGCCGCCCGCGCCACTCGGGGGCTCGCTCCGGGAGGCGTGATCCTCCTGCACGACGCGGACTTCTACAGCGCAAGGCGCTCGCACGAACGCACCGCACTTGCACTTCCGATGATCCTCGGACAGCTGGAAGCGCTGAAAATCGGTACCGTCTCCGTTATCTGACACGCTTGCCGAGTGCTCCACGGCCGGGAGTGACGACAAGCTGGGTTACTCCGACGCCGGCCGGCGATCTTCGCGCGCAACCCTGACACCCGGTCCAGCCGCCGGATCCAACGAATGACAACCGCCTCCGCCGAACAACAGATCGTGCCTGACTTCAGCCGTTTCGCGATCGGGTTCGACCAGCGCGACCGCGCGCGCGTGCATCAGCTGATCGATGACGTGCTCGACAGCAACCGCTGGACCGAGGCCGATCTCACCACCCGCTTCGAGGACACGTGGGCGGCACACAACGGAGCGCCTGCGGTGGCCTTCTCGAGCTGGGCCGGCGGCACGCTCGCTGCGCTGCACTTCGCGGGGGTCAGGAACGAGACGGTCCTGTGCCCCTCGAACACGTTCATGGCCACGGCTCTGGCGGCGATTCACGCCGGTGCGAAGGTGCAGTTCGTCGACTGCAACCGCGAAGACCTGTGCATGTCTTTCGCCGATTTCGAGGCGAAGGCGGAGCGCCACAAGCCCAAAGCGGCGATCCTCGTGCACGTCGGCGGCCACATCGCGTTCGACTCCGAGCGGATCGCGGCCTACTGCGCCGATCACGGGATCTTCCTGATCGAGGACTGTGCGCACGCGCACGGAGCCAGTTGGAACGGCCGCCGGCCCGGCACCTACGGCGACGCAGGCGTCTATTCGCTCTACGCGACCAAGACGATCTCGACCGGCGAGGGCGGCGTGCTCGTGTCCCGCAATCCGGAGATCGTGCAGTACGCCAAGAACTTCCGCAATTACGGCAAGCCGAGCTTCGAGGTCCATGGTCTCAACTTCCGGATGAGCGAGTTCACCGCGGCGCTCGGGCTCGTGCAGATCGAGCGTCTGGACGAGATCGTCGCTTGGAAGAACGAGGTCGCCAGCGCGCATCTGGACCCGGTCAACCCGAGCCGCCTGGAGCTGCCCGACGGGATGGTCTCCGGCCTCTACAAGTACATCGTCTTCGACTGGCTCGAGCGCTCCACCGGTCGCGTCTACGATGAGCCCTGCCACAGGATCCTCGGGCACGACGTCGAACTGCCCAACAGCGACTGGGTCGCACGCAACCATTCCTGCGTCCCGCTGTACTACCGGCCGATCAACGAGGACGGCGAATGAGGGTATTGGTCACCGGCGGCTCCGGATTCATCGGCTCGCACGTGGTCGACAGGCTGCGCGCACGCGGGCACGAGCCAGTGATCTACGACCTGCGCCCGTCGCCGTGGCACCTGGATCCCGCTCAACGGGTCGACACGGTGCTCGGCTCGATCACGGATCGCGAAGCGCTCGAGCGGGCGTTGCACAGCTGCGACGCGGTCGCGCACCTCGCCGCTGTGGCGGATGTCAACGACGTCCATGCAGAGCCGGAGGACGCCGAGCGCGTCAACGCGCGCGGCACCGTGGCGGTGCTCGAGGCCTGCCGGCGCGCCGGCGTCAAGCGAATCGTCTATGCCAGCACGATCTGGGTCTACTCGGATTGCGAGGGCGCGGAGGTCGACGAGGACACGCTGCTGCCGCCCCCGAGCCATCTCTATACGAGCACCAAGCTCGCCGGCGAGCTGTACTGCAAGGCCTACCAGGAGCTCTACGGGATCGACTACACGATCATGCGCTTCGGGATCCCATATGGCCCGCGGGCGCGCGAGGCCGCCGTGATCCCGGCGTTCGTGAACAAGGCGTTCAAGGGCGAGCCGCTGACGCTCGCCGGCGACGGGCTGCAGTCACGCCGTTTCGTCTACGTCGAGGACCTCGCTGACGGCGTCGCGCTCGGTCTGAATGAGGTCGCCACCAACCGCGTGTACAACCTCGCCAGTGACGAGAACGTCACGATCAAGCAGATCGCCGAGACGGTTCAGGAGCTGATCGGCAACTCCGAGATCGTCTACACCCCCGCCCGCCCTGGCGATTTCGGCGGCAAGATCGTCTCCAGCGACCGCGCCGAGCGCGAGCTCGGATGGACCGCTGCGACTCCGTTCACCGAAGGGGTCGCGCGCTACGTCGCCTGGCGCCGCGAGCAGGCGGTGAAGGCCACCGATGGCGCCGGCTCGTTGGTGATCCCCGCAGGCGAGCCGGACGCCGAGGCGCGTCCACGCCATGTCCTGATCATCTCTGCCGATATCGGCGAAGGACACGACCTCCCCGCGCGAGCGGTCGCCAGGGAGTTCCACGACGAGGACCCCGACGCGCAGGTCTCGGTCGTCAACGGCCTGCCCGCGATGGGCGTGATCCTGACCAAGATCCTGCGTGAGAACTCGGCGTTCATGTTCCGCTGGACCCCGTGGCTGTTCGACTTCCAGTACATGCTGTTCATGTACTTCGCGCCGACCCGCTGGCTGACCCAGAAGCTGCTGTCGTTGCTCGGCCGCCGTGGCCTGATGCGCCTGATCCGCGCGCACGACCCGGATGTGATCGTCTCGACCTACCCGGGCGTCACGGCCGTGCTGGGCGATCTGAGACGCAAGGGCAAGCTCGCGGTGCCCTGCTATTCGTCGATCACCGACCTCGCAGGTCTGAGGTTCTGGGCGCATCCGGGAATCGACCTGCACTTCATCACCCATCCTGAATCGAGCGAGGAGGTCGAGCAGATCGCCGGGCCGGGCAGCGCCCGCTGGGCCAAGCCGCCGACATCGCCCGCATTCCTCGCCGCGCGCTCGCGCGCCGATGCCCGCCGCTCGCTCGGCCTGCCCGGGGAGGGAAGGGTGATCGCCGTCTCAGGTGGCGGTTGGGGCGTCGGCGACCTGCTCGGTGCCACCGGTGCCGCGCTCGCCGTCCCCGACGCGATGGTGCTGTGCCTGTGCGGGCGCAACGATGAGCTGCGAGCACGCGTCGCGCGGCGTTTCGGCGGCGATCCGCGGTTGCGCGTGATGGGATTCACCGACCGGATGGGCGACGTGCTCGCCGCCGCCGACGTGCTGATTCATTCAAGCGCCGGTTTGACGGTGCTGGAGGCGATCATCCGCGGCTGCCCGGTGATCTCATACGGCTTCGGCTACGGCCATGTCCGGGCCAGCAATCACGCGCTCGAGCGCTTCGGCCTCGCGCAGGTCGCCCGCAAGGAGTCGGACATCGCGCCGGCGCTGGAGCGTGCGCTCGAGCACCGCCCGGAGCCGGATCGGTCGTTCGCGCGGCGGCCGTCGACCGCGTCGCTGATCCTCGCCAACGAGCGCTACGTCCGGCCGCTGCCCGCCTGGCGTGTGCGCACAGCACGCGCGATCACGGCAACCGCGTCGGTGGCGGTGGTCGGCCTGTTCACGCTGACGGCCGGCATCGCCTATTCGCTCGTCTCGGACTTCACGCCGCTCAAGCCGGTGACCTCGGTCGCCACCACAACGCACGATGTCGGCATCATGATCGACGCCTCCGACAGCCAGGTACCGGCGCTCGCGAGCGCGTTCTCCGCCGCCGGCATGCACGTCTCGTTCGCGCTCGACCACGCCTCTCCGGCCTCCGCGACCAGCGTCATCGCGTACGGCGATGAGGCGATCCCGCGGCTACCCGACGGCGGGCTGATCAGCTGGCTGCACACTCGCGCCGAGCTGCACCGGCTGCTGGGAGAGCTCGGCTACACACACGGCTTCCTGTATGCGTCGAGCGGTCCCAGCCTCGGCCAGTGGTGGTTCGCGCACGGATTGGGCGGGCGCCTGGTCGCCGGCGCGATCAAGCTCCCGGGCTCAGATGACGCACACTCGCTCGGGACGCTGCACGCGGGCCAGGTGATCGAGCTCAAGGTCACCAGCGTCGGTGCGGCACTGAACGACCTGCGGATGATCTCCTTCGAGTTGCGCGCACATAACCTCCGTGCCGTCCCGGTCGCGAAGCTGATGAGCGACTCGGGCACCCCGCTTTAGACAGGCCCTTAGGGCCCGTAGGAGCCCGCTACGCGGGCTGTGTGCCCCGACGAACGTCTGCCGCAACCCTTCTGGGACGCCTGCGGCGTGAGCCCATTTGACGGTCGTGCGAACATATGTTCGTGTCGTTGAGCTCTGTGATCGTATGCGTGCTCTTGCCGCGCCTGCAGCTGACGGTCGCCGCCGGCGACCGCACTGAGCTGCTGGGCACCCCGGCCGCGATCGCGCCCGAACCTGGGGGCGCTCAGCAGGTGGGCGAGGTCTCGCTCGCGGCCGAGGCGTTCGGCGTCCACGCCGGAATGCGACTTGGGGAGGCGCTCGCTCGGTGCCCGCGGCTGATGCTCGTGCCAGGCGACCCGGCAGGCGTCGCCGATCACTGGGAACGGGTGCTGGTGGCGCTCGAGTCGATCGGTGCCGCGGTCGAGCCCTCGCACCCCGGGCTTGCCTGCTTCGATGCGCACGGACTCCTGCGGCTCTATGGCAACGGATTGCCGGGGGTGCTCACCGCCGCCCGCCATGCGCTGGGGCAGCCTGCGAGGTTCGGGGTCGCGCCGACCCGGTTCGCCGCGGTGGCGGCCGCCAATCGCGCACGTGTGCGCCGTCCACTGGTGGTGGCGGGGGGCGTGCAGCAGGCGCGTGAGTTCCTTGCCGCCCAGCCGGTCGCGCTTCTGCGTGAACGCCCAGCGCTCTCGCGGCTGCCCGAGGCACTCGAGCTGCTGGGCATCACGACGCTTGGTGAGCTCGCGGGGCTCCCGGCTGCGGCGGTGGCCGATCGCTTCGGCGCCGCCGGACTGCGTGCCCACGAGCTCGCGCGAGGTGTGGATACGGCGCTGGCACCGCGGATTGCGACCGAATCGGTGCGCGAGTCGCTTGAACTGCCCGAGGCGAGCTCCGGCAGTCAGCTTGAGATGGCGTTGGCGCTGCTGATCGACCGGCTGCTGGCCAGGCGTGACCGCAGGGGACGGACGTTGCGTACGGTGACGCTCGGCGCCGTGCTGGTCGAGCGCGGCGGTACCTGGCAGCAGCGGATGACGTTCAGAGAGGCGCTCAGCGATCCGCTTCGGATGCGGCTCGCGTTGACGCCAAGGCTCTCGCTGCTGCCGGCCCCCGCCCTGGAGCTGAGGCTGACGGTCGAGCGCTTCGGGCCTCCGCTCGCCGATCAGCGGGGTCTGCTCGACGACCCTGCCGCGGTTCGCTACTCGCGACTGCGCGAGGCGGTCCGCCAGACGCGCGCCGTCGCCGGCCCGGAGGCAGCACTGCGCGTCCTTGCCGTCGACCCGAACTCACGATTCCCTGAGCGCCGTGCCGTTCTGACCCCATACGAGGCATGAGCGACCCCCGCTCGTACGTGGCATGAGCGGGCCCCGCCGGCTGTCGGTCCCACGTCGCACCCGAGTTTCGGCGGGCGACGATGGCCGGCCGCTGACGGTCGATGGTCTTGACGTCGACGCGGTGCGTGAGTCGTGGCTGATCGAGGATCGCTGGTGGACCGAGCGACCTCTGCGCCGCCGCTACTGGGAGATCGTCACGGTCTGCGGGCGCGATCAGGTCGTCTTCCATGACCTCGTCGGCGGGCGCTGGTGGCGGCAGCGCTGAATCCGAGGTTGCCCCTATCTGTGGGGTCAGGAATCCGGACGATCCGCCGGTGGAGAGGCCGCCGTCCGCATCCACTCACAACCGGATCCGAGATCCTCGACGCCCATCGCGGCGACCACGTTGAGCCACATGCCCTTGGACAGGAACTCGTCGATCCGCTCCGGGCCGGCGCCAGAAAGCTCGGCGATGTGCGCGATCAACCCCGCGTACGCCGCCCTGACGTGCTCACGGATCGTCTCTTCGTCGCATGCTGCATAGGCTTGGTGCTGGAGCATCAACAGATCGCGCTCGGTCGCCAGCAGCTCCACGTAGGCGTCGCCCATCGCCTTCAGGACGTCGTCGCCGGGCGCCGCCGTCGCCGGGTCGAATTCGGCCGCGGCGTGGGTGAACGTCTCACCGACGCGATCGAAGCCGCGCTCCACGGCGGCGATGAACAGATCGCGCTTGCTCGGGAAGAGACTGAAGACGTAAGGCTGCGCGACGCCGACGCGCCGGGCGATCCGATCAACCGGCGTTCCGTGCAGACCGCTATGGGCGAACTCGGCGATCGCCGCGTCGATCAGCTCGTCGCGACGCTCAGCCGCCGGCACGCGCCGGCGTGCGCTCACGGTGGTTGCGGAGGCCATTGCCAGATCGTAATGTAGGCGCTCGGGGGGATCGCCCGCGGGCGCCCGGGTGAGCGACCGCGGGCGGAGGCGATCGATCATCCGGTGGCCACAGCAGCCGCCGCGATCTGCGCCGCCTGCTCACGCGTGCTGAACGGAAGCGCCGCGGCAATCAGTGCCCCACCCGCGAGCACGACGGTGCCGACCCACATCGCGGGCACGAGCCCGTTCACGTAGTCCTGTGGAGAGAGATAGCTGCCGTGGCTCGTGAACACCGTCGAGAGGACGGCGATCCCCAGCACCCCGCCCAGCTCCCTGATCGCGTTGGTTGCGCCGGAGGCCTGACCGGCCTGGTCGATTCGCACCGAGGACAGCACCGCGTTCGCCGAGGGCGCGAACACCAGCGCCATGCCGCTGCCACCGAAGATGAACGGGATCACCATGCTCGCGTAGGTCTGATCGACGCTCGCGATCGACGCCAGCCAGCCCAGGGCGATCGCTTGCAGCGTCAAGCCGGCCACCATGAACGGCCGGCTTCCGTAGCGCTCGGAGAAGAATCCCGCGAGCGGAGCCACGGTCATCGTCGCGCCTGTCCAGACGAGCAGCTTGATGCCGGCGTGCAGGGGCGTGTTGCCCAGCACGTTCTGAAGGAACTGGCTCATGAAGAAGATCGAGCCGAACATCCCGAAGTACATCGACAGAGACACGACGTTGGTGACCGCGAAGCTGCGCCGCGCGAAGAACTCGAGGGGCAGCATCGGGTGCCTGGCGCGGCGCTCATTGACGATGAAGCCCGCGATCAACAGCACCCCGAGTGAAAGCGCGAGGACGACCTGTGGCGACGTCCAACCGAGCGTCTGCGCGCGGATCAGGCCGTAGATGAGACCGAACAACCCACTGGATGCCAATGCGAGCCCCCGCAGGTCGAGGTCACGGGTGGCGCCGAAGCTCTCCTGCAGCTTGCGCGCCGCGGTCGGGGCCAGGATCAGCCCGACCGGAACGTTGATCCAGAAGATCCAGTGCCAGGAGCTTGCCTGGATCACCGCACCTCCGACCAGCGGACCGAGCGCGACGGCGATCCCGCTGATGCCCGACCAGACGCCGAGTGCGAGGCCACGCTGCTGCGTCGGAAACGCCTGCGCCAGCAGGGTAAGCGTCAACGGCGTCACGATCGCGCCACCAGCGCCCTGAATCGCGCGGGCGGCGATCAGCAGTCCCATGCTGGGCGCGAGCGCCGCGGCCGCCGAGGCGGCCGTGAACAGCGTCACGCCGATCACGAACATCCGCTTGCGCCCCCACCGGTCTCCGAGCGCCGCGCCTGTGAGCAGGAGCACGGCATAGGACAGCACGTAGGCGTTGACGGTCCATTCGAGCGACTGGATCGAAGCGCCCAGGTCTCGGTGGATGCTGGGCAGCGCGACGCTGACAACGAGGTTGTCGAGAACGACCATGAACAGTCCGATCGAGACGATCGCGAGTGTCCATGCCCTGCTGCGTGAGCTGCCGCGGCCGGCGAGCGCAACGTGTTGATCGGAGAGGACTTCAGTTGACATCGGCGCCTCCTGGAACTTAGCGAGCACTAACTATGGCAAGAACTTAGCAGCTGCTAATAATTTGTCAAGAGTCGAACGCGAACTCCGGTGGATTCGATTCATCCCTTTCAAATAATCGTTCGCCATGCGAACATGTGTTCGTATGGCGTATGTAGAGCTCCACTGCCACTCGGCCTTCTCGTTCCTCGACGGGGCCTCGCTTCCGGATGACCTCGTCGCAGCGGCGCTGAACCTCGGCTACGGAGCGCTCGCACTGACCGACCACAACTCGGTCTCGGGCTCGATGGAGTTTGCGGTCAGCGCCCAGTCGCTCGGGCTGCGACCGATACACGGCGCGGAGATCGACCTCGATGACGGGCATCACCTGACGCTGCTGGTCCAGGATGCCCACGGCTGGTCGAGCCTGTGCAGGCTGCTGACACGCGCGCACGCGCACACACGAACGACCCCCGGGCCGCCCACGCCACCTCACGTTGGTCTCACGGACGTCCTGGAGCACGCCGAGGGGCTCGTCTGCCTGAGCGGCTGCGCCCAGCGTGGCGTGCATCAGGAACCGGTGCTGCTGGAGCTGCTCGGTGCATTCGGTCGAGATCGATTGCGGATCGAGCTGCAACGACCCTTCCTGCGCGATGACCGCGCCCGCAATCGGCGCCTGGTCGCCCTTGCCGGGAGGCTGAGGGTGCCGTGCGTGGCGACCGGGAACGTGCACGCGCACTCGCGCGCTCGCGCACCACTCCAGGATGCGCTCGTCGCGATCCGCCTGCACAGCACGCTCGACGCCTCCGAGCCCGGGCGGCGCGGCAACTTCAGCCACGTGCTGGCGTCGCCGGCAGCGATGGCCGCGCGCTTTCCCGAGCATCCCGAGGCCGTTGCCGAGACCGAGCACCTCGCCGAGCGCCTGCGGTTCGACCTGTGCAGCGATCTCGGCTACCGCTACCCGGGCGCCGATGACGAACGGACGTTGGCCGAGCTGGCGGGACTCTGCGACGCGCGGTTGCACGACCGCTACGACTGCGAGCCACGTGACGTCCGCGAGGTGGCGGCCGGGCGCCTGCAGGAGGAGCTGCGGATCATCGAGAAGCTGGGGCTCGCCGGCTTCTTCCTGCTGCATCACGACATGCTCGAGCTCGCTCGCGAGGTGGCCGTCGAGGTGCGAGGAGCCAGTGGGGCGGACTCGCCGCGGGCACTATTGCCACCCGGCCGCGGACGCGGCTCTAGCGTCTCCTCGATCGTCTGCTATCTGACAGGGCTCTCGCACGTTGATCCGATCGCCAACGAGTTGCTGATCGGCCGCTTTCTCAACGAGGAGCTGACCTCGTTGCCAGATATCGACCTCGACTTCCCACGGGACATCCGTGCGGTTCTGATCCCGCGCGTGCATGAACGCTATGGCCACGACCGCTCTGCCCTCGTGGCGGCGTTTCCCACATATCGAGCGCGGGGAGCGATCAGGGAGCTCGGCAAGGCGCTCGGTCTCCCACCCGGAGAGATCGAACGGCTCGCGCGCGGCAGCGAGGGATGGGACTCACGCAAGGTCGCCGCGGACATCGAGAACACCTTCGACGTGACACTGGATCCCGCGGCCGGCACCGGCGAGGGCACCGCTCGTCGCGGCGCCGGCGGGCGTTGGCAATGGCTTGCGCGGCTTGCGGCACAGGCGCACGGGCTGCCGCGCCACCTCTCCCAGCACTCGGGCGGAATGATCGTCGCCACGCGTCCGCTGATCGACTGCTGCCCGATCGTTCCGGCCGCGATGGAGGGTCGCCAGATCGTTCAATGGGATAAGGACTCCTGCTCGGATGCCGGCTTTCTGAAAATCGACCTGCTCGGTCTTGGCATGCTCTCGGCGGTCGAGCGGAGTGTCGAGCTGATCGCCCGGACGCGCGGGGAGCGCATCGACCTCAGCCGCATCCCATATGACGACGCACCCACATATGACTGCATCCAGAACGCCGAGACGACCGGGGTGTTCCAGATCGAGAGCCGCGCCCAGATGCAGTCGCTGCGACGCACCAGGCCGGAGAACCTGAAGGACATCACGATCCAGGTGGCGATCGTCCGCCCAGGCCCGATCCAGGGCGGAGCGGTCAACCCCTATATCGAGCGCCGGCAGCGGCTGCGAGTCGATCCCGATTTTGAGATCCCATACGAGCACCCCTCGCTGGAGGGGCCGCTGCGCGAGACGCTGGGGACGATCATCTTCCAGGATCAGGTGCTCGAGGTCGCAATCGCCTTCGCCGGTTTCTCTCCCGGCGAGGCGGAGGGCCTGCGCCGCGCGATGAGCCGCAAGCGCTCAGATGCCGCGATCGAGGCCCACCACAAGCGTTTCGTAGCGGGCGCCCAGCGCCTGCATGGTGTGGACGAGGAGACCGCCGAGCGCGTGTTCGAGAAGGTCCAGGGCTTCTCTGGGTTCGGTTTTCCCAAGGCGCACGGCGCCGCATTCGGGCTGCTCGCATACCAATCGACATGGCTGCGGGTCCACTACGGGCCGGAGTTCCTCTGTTCGCTGATGAACGAGCAGCCAATGGGCTTCTACCCCCCCGACGCGCTCGTGCACGAGGCCCAGCGGCGAGGGATCGAGGTGCTGGCGCCTGATGTCAATCAAAGCGATGTCGAGTGCACGATCGGCGGCGATGGCCGCGTGCGCGTCGGCTTGGGCTACGTGCGCGGAGTCCGCGGCGAGGAGGTCGAGGGCCTCGCCGCCGCTCGCCGCGCCGCAGGTCCGTTCACGAGCCTGTCCGATCTTGCCTCACGCGCCGGCGCGAGTGCCGGGGCGCTGGAACTGCTGGCCTGGTCAGGGGCGTGTGACGCTCTGGTGGGATCGACTGACGGATCGGCCAGGCGCATCGCCCTCTGGCAGCTTGGCGTCTGCACCCCGGGCCGAACCGTTCCCGGCGGCACGCAGCTCTCACTTCCGCTCGACGTTCCGGCGCCCCCTCGGTTGCGTGAACTCACGCGCTGGGACTCGATGCTCGCGGATTACGGAACGACTGGCCTGACAGTTGCCGCCCATCCGATCGCACTGTTGCGAGACCGCCTGCCGTCTGGCAGCGTCAGCAGCCGTGAGCTCGAGCGGCTCGCACATCACAAACGCGTGCGCGTCGGCGGTCTGGTCGTGGCCCGGCAGCGTCCCGGAACGGCAGGCGGGGTCGTGTTCGTGCTCCTCGAGGATGAGCACGGGACGATCAACCTGATCGTCCCGCCGCCCGTCTATGAACGCCACCGGCTGCTGGTCAGAACCGAGCCGTTACTGCTCGTGGAGGGAAAGCTCGAGCGGTTCGCTGCTGCCGGTGGGGCGATCAACGTGCTGGTGGACCGGATCGCGTCGATCGCAGCTCCTGACCGGCTCGTCGCTCAGATCAAGGACTTCTCGCTGCTCGACGAGCAGGTTCGCGTAGGCCTGGCCGAGCAGCAGGCGCAGGCCGACGATTTCCGGGCCGTCGCACCGCCCGTGATGAGCTTTGCGTCAGGGAGGCGGCGGTGACACCGCGCACGCTCACGCGCGGACTGTGAGGCGAGCCGCACGCACACGCGATATGGTGCGCCGAAATGCTACCCGTCGTCCTCTTCATCGCCTTCTGGGTCGTTGTCGCCGGTGGTCTGTTCGCAATCGCAAACCGGAGCGGCCGCGGCGCCGCCCGGCCGGGGCAGACCCGCTCGCCCGCCCGTCGCCGATTCTCCAACGTGATCCTGGTGTTCGTCTACGTCGGCTTCGGGCTCGTCCTCCCGGCGGTGATGCTGATCGGCAACGCCGACCGCTCAAGTGCCCAGGTCGGCGGTCTCAAGCTGACCGCCAACGAAAAGGTCGGGCGCGAGCTGTTCGGCGTGCACTGCGCCGTCTGCCACACGCTGGCGGCCGCAAACGCAGTCGGTAAGACCGGCCCGAACCTCGACACGCTGAAGCCGTCCGAGTCGCTGATCCTGCATACGCTGGCGAACGGATGCCTGCAGGATCCTCCTTCGCCATCCTCGCCGCAGACGTGTCTGGGTTACGGCACGATGCCCGCCGACATCGTCGAGGGCGTGCAGGCCCAGCAGGTCGCGTCGTTCGTCGCGAGGGTCGCCGGGCAGGAGTAGCGCAGCCGCGCGGATCGCGCTTTCCGTCCGGCCGGCTGCTAACGTACCGTTCTCGTAATGCTGAATTCCCTCTGATGCAGGGGCTTTGTGCCCGAGCATCGGGAAGCGGGGGACCCAGTTCGTTGGGGCTAATCGCACATTTGTGTGTAGCGCCGCTCTTTCGGCGCGAGCCCGTCAGCTAACCCCGCAAGCATCG
This sequence comes from uncultured Solirubrobacterales bacterium, assembly GCA_963742025.1. Taxonomy (GTDB): domain Bacteria; phylum Actinomycetota; class Thermoleophilia; order Solirubrobacterales; family Solirubrobacteraceae; genus Palsa-465. The sequence goes on along the minus strand of CAVUKF010000010.1, from coordinate 1,257,170 downwards.
GAAAGAGGATGGTTTAGGTGGCGCAATCACGGTCTGCCCGGTCGCAGGGCTCATGGCTTGACGACGTAGCGACAGACATCCGCTGGGATCGAGACGACAATCCGCCCCGCGAACGTATCCCTCGCATCGGTGAACAGCGGCCTCCTGCCGGATCACGACTCGATCGGGTTCGTCGTGTCGACGACTGGCTCGCGGAGGAGTCATCCAGCCGCGCGAACATGCCGGTCTCGCCTGCTGGGTCTGCGTTCTCTGCCGAGCCGCCCGACGGTCGCCGAGGCCAACCCCGCGGCGCGGCGCACGATCACGATCAACGGGCGTGGGGCTGAGCGCGGATGGGACGGCGGCGCCTGGAGCTCCCAAGCGGCCCGGCGACGGCCAAGGGAGAACTCTGGACGCAAGCCGGACCGGGTCGCGATGTGGGCTGTACTGCTCGGCGTCGCGCTCGCGATCGGCGCCGCGACCAGCTCGCACGCCGCGGTGCTGTCGCACGCAGCGCTGATTATCGGTCACTGAGCGGCTCGCCGGGGCTCGTTCCGGGCCGCACGCTCGGCGCTAAACCCTTACACGCTTACGAAGCACGCATGATCCCGCGTTTATCCGGGTACGTATAAATGATTAGCGGCGGCTAACACAGGCGCAGGGCGCGCCGGAGCGACAGACGGTGGGTCGGTCCGGAGCCTTGTGAAGTCCCTCGTGACCCGCTAGACTTATCAACCGTAAGCAGGTCTAAAAAGTATAGGGACCCGGCGTCTGAACAACGCCAACCCGTGAGCAGCCTTGGTGGACTATGAAGACTTCAATGAGCAGATTCCAGATCCACGACGATCTGACCGCGCCCGAGCGTTCGGTGCCGGTCCTCCGCGGCGCGCTGTCCGGTGGTGGACAGTTGCCGAACTTCCTCGGCGTGCTCGCCGGCTCGCCGGCGGCGCTCCGTGCATATGCACGGTTCCGGTCCGAGCTCCGACACGGAAAGCTGACGCTTGGCGACGCTCGAGCGGATTGCGCTCGCGGTGTCCGAGCATTACGGATCCGAGCAGGGCATCGTGATGCACTCCCGCGCAGCGCGCGGCGCCGGGCTTGGCCTCGATGAGGTCGCCGCAGCCCGCGCCTTCAACTCCAAGGATCCAGGTGAGGCGGCACTGCTGCGATACCTGCAGGCGCTGATCGTCGACGGTCGCCCACCGATGTACCTCCACGAGGAGGCGCGCGAGGCCGGCTGGGATGACGAGCAGTTGCTCGAGGCGATCGCGGCCGTGGCGATCGAGAGCTTCGTTGCAATGGTGAACGTCGCGGGTGAGGTGCCCGTGGACGGCTCCAGCGAAGTCTCTCGCACGCTGCAGGCAGCATAGATCAGCGTAGTCCAGTCTCATGGACGTCATCGAGGACACGAAGGGCCCGATCGGCTCAGTGCGGGCCGGCGGCTGCTGCCCGCTTTATCACGAGGCGGTCGAGCTGGTCGGCCGCCGATGGACGGGCGCGATCCTGCGCGTGCTGATGGACGGGCCGATGCGCTTCTCCGAGATCGCGCAATCGGTGCCCGAGCTTTCCGACCGCCTGCTGTCGGAGCGAGTGAAGGAGCTGGAGGCCCGCGGGATCGTATGCCGCACCGTGCTCCCCGGTCCGCCGGTGCGCGTCGAGTACAGCCTTTCGAAGATGGGCCACGAGCTCGAGCCGGCGCTGTCAGAACTCCAGCGCTGGGCCAACCGGTGGCTCGACCGGGAGCTGTCCACGCCCGCGTAACACTATCCCGAGGGATATGGACCGCTTTGTGGCCGAACAAGTAACGTTCCTCGCCGCATGAGTCCCGACCAGCCGCTCACCGCGCAGGATGTGCACGCGCTGGTGGCGGAGCGGGAGATCCGCTTCATCAGGCTGTGGTTCACCGACATCCTGGGCCAGCTGAAGGCGTTCTCGATCAACGTGACCGAACTTGCCGACGCATTCGAGGGCGGCATGGGGTTCGACGGCTCCTCGATCACCGGCTTCAACGCGATCGAGGAGTCCGACATGATCGCGATGCCCGACCCGACGACCTTCGCGGTGCTCCCCTGGCGCCCGAGCGAGGCAGGCGTCGCGAGGATGTTCTGCGACATCGTCACGCCCGAGCGCACCCCATATGAGGGGGATCCCCGGCACGTGCTTCGGCGCGCGCTGGCGCGCGCCGAAGCGATGGGATTCGATCACTTCTACGTCGGCCCCGAACTCGAATACTTCTACTTCAGGGACTCGAAATCGACCGAAGTGCTCGACGAGGGCGGCTACTTCGACCTGACGGCACTCGACGCGGGTTCCGATCTCCGCCGTGAGACCGTGCTCGCGCTGGAGCAACTCGGGATCCATACCGAGTACACGCACCATGAGGTCGGTCCAAGCCAGCACGAGATCGACATGCGCTACGCGGACGCGATGAAGATGGCCGATGACTGCATGACCTATCGGATCACGGTCAAGGAGTACGCGATGAAGTACGGATACCACGCGACTTTCATGCCAAAGCCGCTGTTCGGGAAGAACGGCTCCGGCATGCACACGCACCAATCCCTGTTCCGCGGGGAGCACAACGCCTTCTTCGACGCCGATGATCCCGACTTCCTCTCCGACATCGGCAAGGCCTTCATCGCCGGCCAGCTCCGCCATGCGCGCGAGACCTGCGCGATCTTCGCGCAGTGGGTCAACTCGTATAAGCGCCTGATCCCCGGTTACGAGGCACCCGTCTACGTCGCCTGGTCCCGGCGTAACCGCTCCGCGCTCGTGCGGGTTCCGCTGTATCACCCGGGCAAGGAGCGGGCGACCCGGATGGAGCTTCGCTGCCCCGACCCGGCGTGCAACCCGTACCTGACCTTCGCCGTGCTGTTGCAGGCCGGTCTCGAGGGGATCGAGCACGGCTACGAGCTGCCCGATCCGATGGACAAGAACCTCTACCGGCTCTCCGGGGACGAGCGGCGCCGGCTCGGGATCGAGCAGCTGCCGGGAACCCTCGGCGAGGCGATCGAGATCGCCGCCGAGTCCGAGATCGTGCTGCGAACGCTCGGCGAGCACATGTTCAACCGCTACATCGAGATCAAGCGCCAGGAGTGGGACGACTACCGCGTCCAGGTCACCCCCTGGGAGCTCGAGCGATACCTCCCGGTTCTCTGACGACCCGCCGAATCAGCGGTCGTCGAGCAGCCGCTGCAGTGCGCCGACGTCGGTGACCGGAGCCTGACAGACGAAGTGCTCGCAGACGTAGGCGGCGGCGCGGCCGTCCACGAGCCCGCGCCCGACGAGCAGCGGCACGCCACCTCGGCCGTCCGAGGCGTCACCAACCTGTTCAGCGGCGCGGGGCGAGCCCGGGGAACCGCCGGCGAGCACGAGATGCGGTCGAAAGGCCGTTCGGACCGAATCGAGCAGCGGTTTCGCGCCGTCGTGGTCGCCACCGACGATCGCGACCTCGACGACCCGCGCCAGGTGGAAGTCGAGCGCTGCAAGCAGGTGTGCGAATCCACCCGGGTGCTCAACAGCGATCGTTCCCAGCAGACGCAGGACGCCGACGGCGTGCTGCTCGTAGCTGGCCTCCCCGGACAGCCGCGCCAGCCGCAGCAGCGCCAGTGCGGCCGCGGAGTTCCCCGACGGGATCGGCGTGTCGTCAAGATCCTTGCGGCGTGTGACCAGCACCTCCTCGTCGCCCGCCGTCGTGAAGAAGCCTCCCCGCTCGCGGTCTGCGAACAGCGCGATCATCGTGTCGGCGAGCGTGACAGCCTCGTCATACCAGCGCTGCTCGAAGGTCGCCTGATACAGGACGATGAGCGCGTCCAGGAGAAACGCATGATCCTCGAGGTACGCGCGAAGGCGACCGCGCCCATTCTTCCAGGTCCGCAACAGCCGCCCGGCGTCATCGCTCAGGTCGGAGAGAACGAACTCCGCGCAGGCGCGCGCGGCCTGCAGGTAGTCGTCGCGCCGGAGCACGGCGCCGGCATCTGCAAGCGCCGCGATCATCAGCGCATTCCAGCTCGTCAGACGCTTGTCGTCGAGTCCCGGCCAGACCCGCTGACGCCGGACCTCGTAGAGCCTGCGACGAATCTCAGGGAGGCGCTCGGGTACGACACCGCGGCCCTCAAGCACGTTGGTGCGGTGCTCGAAGTTCCCATCTTCGGTGGCTCCGAAGTAGGCGATCGCCTCGTCGGCAAGGGAGTCCTCACCCGCTCCGCCGCCCCCCTCCGCTGGGTCTCCCCGGTCACCGAGCACCGATCGCAGCTCATCCAACGCCCAGACATAGAACTTGCCCTCCACGCCCTCGGAGTCGGCATCGAGCGAGGAGCAGAAACCGCCCTCCGGTCCTCTCATCTCAAGCAGCGCCCAGTCGAGCGTTTCGCGACACACGCGCGCGAACAACTCCTCTCCGCTCACCTGGTAGCCGTGTAGGTAGGCGCGCGCGAGCAGCGCGTTGTCGTACAGCATCTTCTCGAAGTGCGGGACCGTCCAGGTTGCGTCGACCGCATATCGGGCAAAGCCGCCGCCGACCTGATCGTAGATCCCGCCGCCGGCCATCGCCCGCAAAGAAGCAAGCGCCATCTCGGGCTCGCCACGGGCTAGCAGGAACTCGATCGTGCCGGCCTGCGGGAACTTCGGCGCCGTGCCCCAGCCGCCGTTCACGGCGTCGAAGCGCCTGCCGAGCGTCGCTGCCGCGGTGTCCAGCATCGCTGAGTGAAACGGCTGCTCGGACGGCTCGATCCGAGCGCTTGCGCCGAGCGAGCGAACGATCGCAGCTCCCTGCGCCACGATCTCCTGACGCCGGCGCTCCCACGCGTCGGCGATCGCTTCCAGGACCATCCGCCAGCTGGGCATCCCTGGCCTCGGCTGCGGTGGAAAGTAGGTCCCGGCATAGAACGGAATCGTCCCCGGGGTCAGAAACGCGTTCAGCGGCCAGCCGCCCTGGCCCGTCATCGCCTGGCATGCCTCCATGCAGATCGCATCGACGTCGGGACGCTCCTCCCTGTCAACCTTCACACACACGAAGCGATCGTTCATCAGCGCCGCGATCTCCGCGTCCTCGAAGCTCTCACGCTCCATCACGTGACACCAATGGCAGGCTGAGTAACCGATCGACACGAGCAGTGGGCGGTCGCTTTCACGTGCGCGATCCCGGGCCTCGTCGCCCCATGGAAACCAGTCGACCGGGTTGTCCTTGTGCTGCAGCAGATATGGCGAGGTCTCGCCCGCCAGCCGGTTGGACATCTGATCAGCCTACCCCCGTCGGCCCGGTCGCAATAGGCTAGGGGTCCACGCGTCGATCAACAGGAGGAGAGCAGTGTCAACTACCCGCGAGTCCGTGACCGCACGCAACGCCCCTGAGGCAGTCGGTCCGTACGTCCACGCGGTCCGTGCGGGCGGACTGCTGTTCTGCTCAGGACAGATCCCGCTCGATCCAGTCAGTGGCGCAATCGTGGGTTCGACGCCGGCCGAGCAGGCGGGGCGCTGCCTCGAGAATCTGGCCGCCGTCTGCGACGCTGCCGGCGCCAGGCTCGGCGACGCCGTCAGGCTGACCGTCTACCTGACCGACATGTCGGCGTTCGGCGCGGTCAACGAGGTCTACGCGTCGTTCTTCGAGTCCGATCCACCGGCGCGCGTTGCGATCGGAGTCGCGGCGCTTCCGAAGGGCGCCCAGGTCGAGATCGACGCTGTGATCGCGCTCGCGGACTGAGCGCACGCGCGCGGCTACGCGACGCGCACCATCGGCGAACGGCCGGCGTCGAGAGCTTCGCAGACGCGCTGCACCACGACGGGATCGAACTGAGTGCCGGCGCAGCGTCGAAGCTCAGCGAGTGCCTCCCAGGACTCCATCGCAGTGCCGTAGGGCCGGTCGGCGGTCATCGCGACGACCGCGTCGCAGACCGCGATGATCCTGGAGCCGAGCGGGATCTCCTCGCCCGACAGGCGGTCCGGATATCCGGTGCCGTCGAAGTTCTCGTGGCAGGAGCGAACCAGTGCCGCCACCCGTCCGCAGCGCGGGAGCGGCGGCGATGATGCGCTCGCCGATCAGGGTGTGGCGGCGGACGAACGAACGCTCGCTGTCGTCGAGCGGTCCCGGCTTGCTCGAGGATCGCGTCCGGAATCGCGACCTTGCCGACGTCGTGCAGCTCGGCGGCGTGCCGGATCTGCTCGACCTCGTCGGTTCCCAGCTCGAACGTCCGCGCGATCGAGGCGGCGAGTTCTGCGACGCTGCGCAGATGGGGCCCGATATCGGGGCTGCGTTCAGCGATCGCGCGCAGCAGAACGTCCCTTGATTGGCGCGATGCCGACATCCGTCCGCTGCGCTTCTGGGAGTACATGCGCTCGTCGGCGATCGTCAGAGCGGTCTTGATGTCCTGTGCCTCGATCGGCAGCAGGATCGACCCGTACGAGCATCCGATCGTGAAACCGTCTCCCTGCTCGCTGAGCGCGAAAGCCGCCTGGACGCTCAACGGGAACGGATCCCCGACCGCGTCGATCAACGCGCAGAACTCGTCGCCGCCCATCCGGTAGGCGGTGCCGCTGCCCGCTGACGTGTTCACCGAGCTTGCCTCCCGAGCCGCTGGCAGCAGCGCGTCTCCGGCGAGGTGGCCGAAGTTGTCGTTGTAGGACTTGAAGCCGTCGAGGTCGAACATGATCAGCAGCAGCTCGCGCTCGGCGCCTGCCTTCGGGAGCTGTTGTTCGAGCGCGAGCGCGAGCGCGCGCCGATTCCCCAGCCCGGTCAACGGGTCGGTCATCGCCTGGTCATGGCTCGCGCGGAGCAGGCTCGAGTTCTCGCGCCAGGTCAGCGCCAGGCGCCACATGATCACCAGCAGCGACGTGGTCGCGAGCACGATCGCGATGACGCCGACTGAATCGAAGCTCGACCACACCAGGATCGTGAGCGCTCCGCAGGCAAACCCGAGCGGCAACACGATCCCGCGGACGCCGCTCTGGTTGGCTGCCGGTGCGGTCGGCACCTGCGGGAGCCACGCGGCCCACGCAGCGATCACGGGCGACCAGTACCAGAGCGGGTTGAACCACTCGTGGTTTGAGTAGGTGTTGGTGGCGACCGTCACCAGGTACATGCTGTCGGCGATCCAGAACACGACGATCGAGGCGGCCAGCAGGGCCCACGTCCGGTCGAGTCTCCAGTCGCCCAGAGCCGTCGCGCTCACGATCAGGCCCAGCAGCAACATGTCACACAGCGGGTAGGCAACGTTGGTGGCAATCGAGATCGTGCTACCCGTCGCATTCACAAGGACGGGGTGGATCACGACGGCCGCACACAGGGCACCAACCGCCATGGCAGCCGCGAGCGCATCCGCGATCAGCGCTCGCGAGGCCCTTCCGTTGCTGCGGTGACGGACCAGCCACCAGATGCCGGCGAACGCCAGCGGACAGAACGCCAGGTAGCCCGCGTCGGCCCATGAGGGCACGGGCGGGCTGCTCAGATTCAGCAGCTCAAGCGACCAGTAGACGTCGCCCGCGGCCCAGCACAGCGTGCCAAGACCGAACAGAACCCATCCGCGTTCACCGCGGATCCCGCGCCGGATCAAGAGCAGACCGCCAAGCGCAAACGGAATATCCGGCGCCACGCCCGCGAACAGAAACGAGTTCCCAAACGATGGCAGCAGCGTGCAGCCGAGCTCATAGGCGATCGCCCATGCACTGAGCAGAAACAGGAGGATGCTGACATCCAGCGGAACCGGCCAGGCCCGTTCGTTAACCACCGACGGCGCCCGCAGCGCGGACGCTGGGCTCTGACCGGTCATGATGTGTTAATCGGCGGCTTGTGCGAGTGCTTGACTGAAACCAGGCGACGGACCGCCGGTCGACTGTAAGTGACGCTTTCTTAATCAGCTCTCATCCAAGCTGCATACCGTTCTTGAGCCGATGAGCTCCCCGCGACATCTATGGTCAGGCGACTGGCGAACCGAGTCGATCACCGCGGCCGAGGAGCTCGCCAGGCGCCGCGCCGCACCGCAACCGATCGACGACGACCCGGCGCCCGTCTCGGAACCGGGTCGCGCCGGCATCGGTGAGCGGCTGAGCGCGGCGCTCGCTCGGTGCATGGCGGCACTCAGGCGACAGCTGATGGCGCTGCCACGCTATCTGGCGGCGCTCGCGCGATCCCTGGCCGCGGCGGTTGCGAGCTGCATGGCTTGGGTCCGCGCTCACCGTGAGCAGGTGCGGGTGGGGTTGTTGGCTGCGCTGATCACGCTTTGCACGGCCGCAGCGGCATACGGCGTCCTCTCACTGATCAACCGCTCCAGCGGCAATTCCGCCACGATCGTCGGTGGAACGCAGGGTTGGCTCGGCATCGAGATGGCGAGTGCGACGCTCGGGAGCAACGGCTTCCCCTCCAGCGGCGTGGTCGCCGGAGCTCACGGCGTCGTCATCACCGATGTCGTACCCGGAGGTCCGGCTGCTGCGGCTGGCCTTGATCCCGGCGATGTGCTGACCCAGATCGACGGCGTGCGGGTAAAAACTCCCGCCGGAGTGCAGGCGGCACTCAGCGGCCTCCCTGTCGGCGAGCAGGTTCAGCTCCAGTACGTGCAGGGGTCAATCGTTTATATGACGCAGGCCACGCTGTCGCAGCGACCTGCCGGTTCTCCGTGAGCTTCGCCGATCCACTCTTTCTCCTGGGGCTGCTCGCGATCCCCGTGGTGGTGGTCTGGTACGCGGGGCAGCAGCGCCGGCGGGCGGCTGCGGCATCCGCCTTCGTCGCGCCTGCACTGACAGCGTCCCCAGCCCCGCAACGGCCACGCTGGCGCCGGCACGCGCCGATGGCAGCGTTCGTGCTGGCACTGGCGGTCCTGATCGCAGCGGCGGCGCGCCCGCAGCGCAGCGTCGCCGAGCCGGTGACCGAAGGCGCGGTGATGCTCGCCAACGACGTCAGCGGCTCGATGAACGCGACCGACGTCGCTCCCTCGCGCGAGGGCGCGGCGAAACAAGCGATTCGGCGCTTCGTGGCCGGCGTACCGGGCGCCGTCGAGGTGGGTCTGGTCGCGTTCGCCCGCACGCCGATGGTTCTGCAGACGCCGAGCAGCGACCACGCGCTCACGCTGGAGGCGCTCGCCCACCTGAAGATGAGCGGAGGCACGGCGCTCGGTGGCGGGATCCTGGTCGCGATCCGTGAGCTTCGGAGTGTCCCGCGCGTCGCCGGCAAGCACCCTCCAGGTGCGATCGTGCTGATCTCCGACGGCGGCTCGAACCTCGGCTTCGACCCGATCGCGGCAGCTCGCGAGGCGGCTTCGGTACACATCCCGGTTTACACGATCGCCGTCGGTACGGCGCACGGGACGATCACCTTCAAGCGCGGTAAGCGGACCGTCACGGCTGCGGTGCCCGTCAGCAGCGCACAACTCGCGCAGATCGCAAAGGTCTCCGGCGGACGAGCGTTCACGGCTTCCGACACCCAGGGCGTCGACGTGGCGTATGCACGGCTCGCGGCTCGACTCGGGCGCAGGCACGTCAACAAGGAGATCACCGCGAGCTTCGCCGGTGGTGGCCTGGTGCTGCTGCTGCTCGGCAGCGCCATGTCACTCGGCTGGTTCGGGCGCCTCGTGTAGATGACTCGTTCAGATGACATTCAACGTGGAGGACCGATGACAGAAGACGAGGAGACCATCGAACTGCGCGCGCAGGCGCGCGACGACCTGCAGGAGGCGTTGTACGAGATCAAACGCGTGATCGTCGGGCAGGACGCGATGTTGGAGCGGCTGCTCGTCAGCCTGCTCGCCGGCGGCCACGTGCTCCTCGAAGGGGTTCCCGGCCTTGCCAAGACGCTGACCGTCAGAACCCTGGCGGCGGTGCTCGGCGGCACCTACAGCCGCATCCAGTTCACGCCGGACCTCGTGCCGGCAGACCTCGTCGGCACGCGCGTCTACCGGCCTGATCGCGGAAGCTTCGACATCGAACTGGGCCCGGTTGTCTGCAACTTCCTGCTGGCCGACGAGATCAACCGCGCGCCGGCCAAGGTCCAGTCGGCTCTGCTGGAGGTGATGCAGGAGCACCAGGTGACGATCGGCGGAACGACCTACGAGGTGCCGTCGCCGTTCGTGGTGATGGCGACCCAGAATCCAATCGAGTCCGAGGGGACGTATCCGCTGCCTGAGGCGCAGGTCGACCGCTTCCTGATGAAGATCATCGTCGACTATCCGAGCGTGGGCGAGGAGGCCGCGGTCGTCGAGCGCAGCCTCGGCGATCCGGTTGACGTGGAGGTTCGCCTGTCGCTGGAGGAGTTGCGGATTCACGCGAAGGCAGCACAGACCGTGGCCGTCGGCCGCGAGGTGATCGCGTACGCGGTCGCGCTTGCAGACGCCACTCGCCGTCCGGCCGACCACGGCATGCGCGATATCGCCGGCATGATCGAGTTCGGTTCAAGTCCGCGTGGGCCGATCGGCCTCGTCCAGGCCGGGCGCGCGCTCGCGCTTCTGCGCGGACGCGGCAATGTCGTGGGCGATGATATTCGTGATCTCGCTCCGGATGTGCTGCGCCACCGGATCGCCCTCTCATACGACGCGCTCAGCGAGGGCGTGACCGCCGACGAGCTGGTCGACCGGGTCCTGGCGGCCGTTCCCGAACCTGGTGCCGAGCACCTGACTCGCAAGCCGCCGAAGCCCGCGAGAGCGCGGTGAGCTCGCCGCTGCGCCAGCCGCCCGCGGCGCGGCAGGGTCCTGGGCCGGTGACGCAGGGTCTCCTCGACGCGATCGACGTCTCGGTGACCCGGCTGGTCGCGCGGACGCTGCCGGGAGACCAGCGCGCCTCTGGTGTCGGCGTCGGCACCGAGCTCGCGCAGCTGCGCCCCTACGAGATCGGCGACGACGTACGCCACATCGACCCAGCGGCAAGCGCGCGCACCGGCCAGCCGCATGTGCGCCAGCACGTCCCCGAACGGGCGCTCACCACATGGATCGTCCTCGATGTGTCCCCTTCGATGGCGTTCGGCACAGCCCGGCGGTTGAAGTCGGACGTGGCCGAAGGAGTCGCGCTCGTGTTCGGACGCCTGGCGATCCGCCGGACCGGGAGCGTCGGGCTGGTCACGTTCGGTGCCGCGAAGCCAAGCGTGCTGCGACCCCGCGGTGCCAAGCCCGGATTGGTCGCACTGCGCCGAATGCTCGCCGAGGGAGTTGCGCCCGATGGTCTGAATGACACGGGTGGGCTCCGTGACGCCCTGCGTCTGGTGGGGCGGCTGGCCCGCCAACCCGGGCTCGTGGTCGTGATCTCCGACTTTCGCGATCAGCACGCCTGGGAGAGTCCGCTCGGCTCGGTTCGGATCCGTCACTCGGTGCTGGCGGTCGAGATCGTCGATCCACTCGAGGCGGAGCTGCCGCCGGTCGGTCTGCTGGCGCTGGTCGATCCCGAGACCGGCGCACGGATCGAGGTCGACGCCTCGCGCTCCCGTGTCCGTGAGCGGTTCGCGGCGTTCGAGCGCGAGCGCAGTGCCACGGTCCAGCGCGAGCTGCGACGGCTGCGCATCGACCACGTCGGACTCTCGACCGGCGATGACTGGCTGCTCGCGCTGGGACGCCACCTGCGATGAGCTTCGCCGCACCGTTGTGGCTGGCAGCGCTCGCGCTGATTCCCGTGGCGATCGCCTTGTCGATCGTCGCGAGGCGACGTGCCAAGCGCTACGTGGTTCGGTTCCCGGCGGTGTCGACGGTGCAGATGCTCGGCCGGACCCGATCCTGGCGGCGCCACCTGCCGGCAGCGTTCGCGCTCGCCACGATCGCCGCGCTCGTGCTCGCGCTCGCGCGCCCGCACGTCAGCTACAGCGCCGCCCTGCGGGAGGCCTCAGTGGTGCTCGTCAGCGATGAGTCCGGCTCGATGGCCTCGTCCGACGTGCGACCGAGCAGGCTGACGGCGGCCGAGCGCGCGGCCAACACCTTCATCAACGAGCTGCCTGCAAGTGCACGCGTCGGTGCGGTCGCCTTCTCGAGCCAGATCAATGCGGCCCAGGCGCCGGAGGTCAACCATACGGCTGCACGCGAGCTCATCGACGGACAGATCGCCGGCGGCGCGACGGCGACGGGCAACGCGTTGCAGCTCGCGTTACAGATGCTCGACGGGCAGAACCCAAAGCACTCGCCGGCAGCGATCGTGCTGCTCTCAGACGGAGCTGCAAATGCCGGACTGAACGTGATCGCGGTCGCGCGGGAAGCGGCGCTCGACAAGATCCCGATCTACACCGTCGCGATCGGAACGCCTGATGGGACGATCCCGAACCCGGAGCCGTTCCAGCCGCCGATCGCGGTTCCGCCGGATCCGCAGCTGATGACGCAGATCGCCGCGGCCTCGCACGGCAGAACCTTCGACGCCCAGAGCGCCGGCGAGGTCAGCTCGATCTACGAGCATCTCGGCAGCCAACTCGGAAGCGTGACGCGCAAGCGCGAGGTCACGGCCGCGTTCGCGATCGGCGGGCTCGTGATGCTGCTGTTCGCGATCGTCTCATCGGCGCGCTTCGCGCCGCGCCTGCCCTGAACCCTGAGGTTCGACGCGGGCTCTATAGCTAAACCGCAGTGCGGTCTGCGCCGGATTCCTGCCGCGCGGCCCGGTACACGCCGGCCGCTTGCACCAGCGAGGCAACCACCTGGCTCGCAACGTCCACCTCCGGATGCCACTGCACCCCGAGCACGTACGTGTGTGCCGTCGCCTCGATCGCCTCGGGGAGATCGTCCAGCATGGAGCGACCGGTCACGACCAGACCCTCGCCGATCCGGTCGACGCCCTGGTGGTGGTGGGACTTGGTCACGTGCAGCTCCTCACCAGCCGCACGCGCAGCCAGCGATCCGGCGTCCAGCATCACATCGTGCTCGGAGCCGTCGAAACTACCCGGGTTGCGGCGGTGCTCGCCATGGCCGACGAGATCAGGAAGATGCTGAACCAGCGTGCCGCCGTGCGCGACGTTCAGCATCTGCATGCCGCGGCAGATCCCGAGCACCGGCATCTCGCGCTGAACCGCCCGGCTCGTCAGCGCCAGCTCGGTCGCGTCACGCGCAGGCACGACGCCCCTGGTCTCGGGGTGGGGTTCCTGACCGTAACTTGCGGGGTCGATGTCGCTCCCGCCGGCCAGCAGGAGGCCGTCGAGCAGGTCAAGGATCTGGTCCGGATCCTCGCTCAGCGCCGGATCGGGAGCGATCAGGAGAGCCACCGCGCCAGCCTGCTGGAGCGCGTCGATATAGCCGTACGGCGACAGCGCCGAGAGGTTGTCCCAGACGCCGTAACGCGCCTGCACCAGCGCCGTCACGATCCCGATCACAGGACGCTCCCCACTCATTCGAGCCCAGCCTACAACTCGTGGGCACGCAGAGCAGCGCGGCGCACCTTGCCGCTGGCTGTCTTCGGCAGCTCAGCGGCGAACTCGATGATGCGCGGGTATTTGTACGGCGCGGTGTGTTCCTTGACGTGCTCCTGCAGGTCACGCGCGAGCGCCGGGGCGGCGCTGTAACCGTCACGAAGCACGATCACCGCCCGCACGACCGAGCCGCGCTCATCGTCGGGTTCTGCAACGACCGCCGCCTCGGCGACCGCCGGATGCGAGACCAGGGCTGACTCCACCTCGAACGGACCGATCCGGTATCCTGCCGAGATGATCAGGTCGTCGCCGCGACCCTCGAAGTAGAGGTACCCATCCTCGTCACGGTGGACGCGATCGCCCGTCGGCCACGGTTGCCGCTGCGGTGCGCGCTCCCCCCCGAGGTAGGAGACGAAGAAGGTCGGGTCCGAGACGGGGTCGGCGAGCACGAGCTCGTGGTCATCGACCACCAGCCGGACGCCCGGCAGCGGGAGCCCCATCGAACCCGGACGTGCCGGCGCGCCGATCGGCATCCCGGTCAACTGGCCGGTCTCGGTCTGCCCGTAGCCGTCCCGGATCTCGATTCCGGTCGCTTCGCTGAAGGCGCGCAGGACCTCGGGATTCAGCGCCTCACCCGCCGCAACGAGGCCCCGGAGGTCGGGCAGCGGACCGATCTCCGCGCGTTTGGCGATCACGCGGTACTCGGTTGGCGCCATGCACAGGACATTGACCCGCTCACGCTCCAGAATCTCCAAGCGCTCGTGCGGGTCGAAGCGCGCGTCGTGCAGAAGCGCGGTGGCACCCAGCAACCATGGCGCGATGAAGACGTTGCGGGCCGATTTCGACCAGCCGCTGGCGGCTGTGCACCAGACCAATTCGCCTGCCCGCGCTCCGAGCCAGTGCTCGGCCTGCAGCCGCTGACCAGGCAGGTAGCGCTGCCCGTGGACGATCCCCTTGGCCTCGCCTGCGGTCCCGCTGGTGAACGTGATCAGGCACGGGTCCTCGCCATCGAGCTCCACCACCGGCGCCGGCTCGGCTTCAAACAGGGACTCATCGGGGATCGTCAGCACCGTGCAGTCGGGTTTCGCGGCGGACAGCTCGCCGAGATCTCGTTCGTCGACGAGGATCACCTGCGGCGAAGCTGCGGCGAGCCGCAGGCAGAGATCGTGTGTGCGCAGTTGCTCATTGCACGGCAGTACCACGGCGCCGATCCTGAAGCAGGCCACCATCGCGATCACCCATTCCGGACGGTTGCCGATCAGGGTCATCACAACGTCACCTCGACCGACACCGTGGCCGGCGAGCGTCCCGGCCAGTGCGGAGCTGCGGCGAGCGACTTCGCCGAATCGCCACTCGCGTCGGCGCCCGTCCCGCGCGAGCTCGATCAACGCGAGACGCCGTGGATCGGCTGCATCGACGACGTCGCGGGAGAAGTTCATGCCGATAGAATGCCGCGTGAGCGGTTTCGGGGGAGTGCGGCCGCACGCAGCAACGCATGAGCGAACTCACCCCGATCCCTGCGCCCACCCGCGAGCACCCCCCGCACGGTGGACGCGGCCCCGCCGTTGTCACGAAGGGCCTGACCAAGCATTTCGGCGGGCTCGGTGCTGTAGAGCAGATCGACATCGAACTGCCCGCCGGGATCGTCAGCGGCTTCGTCGGCCCCAACGGCGCCGGTAAGACGACCACGATCCAGATGCTGCTCGGGCTGATTCGACCGACGTCGGGGACGGCTCGGGTGCTCGGCCATTCGATCACCGACCCGGCTGCCTATCTCGACAAGGTCGGCGCGCTGATCGAGGCACCGGCGTTCTACCCGACGCTTTCGGGCGCGCGCAATCTCGAGGTCCTCACCAGGCTGGGCCGGATCGACCGGCGAAGGATCGACGAGGTCCTAGAGCTGGTGGGGCTTACCGAGCGCCGCAGGGACCTCGTCAAGACGTACTCGCTCGGGATGAAGCAGCGACTCGGCGTCGCCGCGGCGCTGCTGCCGGCACCGGAGCTCGCGATCCTCGACGAGCCGACCAACGGGCTCGATCCGGCCGGCATCCGTGAGATGCGCTCGATCCTGCGCGATCTCGCCGACCGCGGCATCACGGTGTTCGTCTCGAGCCACCTGCTGTCAGAGATCGAGGCGGTCTGCGATCACCTGGTGATGATCGACCACGGCTCAATCGTCTTCCAGGGCGGCATCGGAGAGTTGCTCGACGCCCAGCACTCCGGAATCGTCGCGACCCCCGAGCACGCTGGCGACACCGCCGCGTTGGCCGAGCTTTGCGCACGCGTCGGCCACCCGGCACAGGTCGATGGGGACCACGTCCGCGTCCAGGCCGACGAGGATTGGGCGGCCGAACTCAATCGCCAGGCGATGGCCGCCGGCATCACGCTGCGTGGCCTGCAGGTTACGAGAGCGTCGCTGGAGGAGGCGTTCTTCGCGATCACCGACGCCGACTCCGAGGCGGAGACGAAAAGCTGATGCTTGGCGCGTTCTCCAGCGAGTGGGTGAAGCTGCGGCGCAAGTCGATGCTCCTCTGGGGCATCGGCGGGACGCTGTTCTTCACGGTTCTGGCAACGCTGTTCACATTCGAGCGCGCGGTCAAGGTGCTGGAGCCTGGGTTCCACGGACACGGCTTCCGCGTCACGGTCGCCGAGCTGTCGCAGCCGAACGGGCTGGTGCACGGAATCGTCGACGTGTCCAACCTCGTGGGGATCGTCGCGCTCGCGCTGTTCGCCGGTGCGACCGCTACCGAGTACAGCCTCGGAACGTTGCGTAATCTGCTTGTCAGGCAGCCGCGCAGGATCAAGTTGCTGTGCGGCAAGTTCCTGGCGCTGGCCCTGTTCGTACTTCTCGCGATCCTGCTCGCGTTCATCGTCGCGAGCGTCGTCGCGTTCGCCGTCGGCCCGGGCAAGGGGGTCGATACGTCCGCCTGGACCAGCAGCGCCGGCCTCAAGGACACCTCCCAGGCGCTCTTTCACATCTACATCGCCGCGCTCGGGTACGGCGTGCTCGGGACTGCGCTCGCCGTGATCCTGCGCTCGCCGGCGGTCGCGATCACGATCGGAGTCGCCTACGCCCTTCCGGGCGAGGCGATCATCAACGCACTCTGGGACAACGGCGACCGCTGGCTTCCAGGGCAGTTGCTGAGCGCGGTCGCACACGGAGGAACGAGCTCCACGTCGTATTCCCGCGCCCTATTGATCGTCGTCATCTACGCCGCGCTGGCGGCAGTCGGGACGCTGATGCTGTTCAGGCGGCGTGACGTTTGACGTTCTGGAACCCGAGGATCAGGCCGCCGGAGTAGCCTCGGACGGCTCGGCCGCCTCGGACGAATCGGTACTGGTCACCGGCGCGGCCTGTGCCTCTGGCTCCGGTTCCGGCTCCGCCGCATTCGCCTCGGCGATCCGGTAGGCACCGTAGGCCCCGGCGCTGCCGGCCGCCAACGCGGCGAGCGCCCAGCCGATGCCGGACCGCTCACGCCCGAGGAGGTGGTCCAGCGATATCGATCCGGGGCCCGCCTCGGCGAGCGTCAGCAGCGCGACGATCAGGACCAGGTTGTACTCGAAGCCGCCGGTGGTCGCCCAGATACCGTTCTTGAGGTGGACGCGGTGGATCGCGGTCAGCATCGTTGCGATCAGCGACGCCTGCGGCAGCGGCGACGCGAATCCGAGCGCCAGCGCGGCACCGCCGCCCGCCTCCGACACCCCCGCGGCGATCGCGTTGGCCCGGCCAGGTCGCATCCCCATCGACTCGAAGCCCTGCGCGGTGCCCTCGAGCCCACGGCCGCCGAACCAGCCGAACAGCTTGTGCGCGCCATGCCCGAAGAACAGGCCGCCGACGGTGATCCTCAAAAGCGTTCTTGAATTCATCTCAAGCCATCTCCTTGTCGGTTGCACGCTCAACAATACAGGCTGGGTGACGTAAAGGGTGGTCTGCCGGTCGTTCCCGGCCAGCTCGGCTTGGGTGGAGCCTGGCTGCCGCCCCCCGCCTCACTTCCCAGTAGATTTGGAGACGGTGAACTTCGACGGGGCGAGACTCCCGTGAGCGTTGTTGTCGGCGTGCTGCTTTGCGCCGTGTCGCTGCTGCTCGCGATGGCAGGCGCTGCCAAGCTCCGCAGGCCCGGGCCTGCCGGCCAGGCGCTGCGAGCAACCGGGCTTCGCCGGGCGGGAGCACTCGTGATGCTCGCGGCGATCTGGGAGCTGACCGTCGCCGTCGTCGGGCTCAGCGCCCCCGCGCCCTGGGGTGGCGCGATCGTCGCTGCGACGTTCGTCGCGCTTGCCGCCGTCGCCGAGATCGGCATGCGGCGCGTCCCTGACGGCACCTGCGGATGTTTCGGCGACGAGCAGGACGCACCGTTCTCGCACCGTCACGCGCTGATCAATCTCCTGTGCGCGCTCGCCGCCGCGCTCGCGGCCCTGATCGCGCCGGCCAGTCTCGCCGCGGTCGCGTCGCGCGACCCGGCTTCAGCGGCCGCGATGCTCGGCGGCGGGCTGCTGTTGGCGAGCGCTCTGCGGACGCTGCTGCGCGGGCGCAACCAGGGTGTTCTGCAGGCGCCGGCAACGCGCCTGGTCGACAGCTCCGCACGCCTCCTGGAGATGCGCTTCTCGCGGCGTTCGGTCCTTCAGCAGATCGCCCTCACGGGTTCGGCGCTATCCGTCGCTCCGCTGCGATACCTCCTGTATCCGGTCTCGGCGCTGGCGGTCGTGGTCCCCGGGGACTGCGCCGGCGGCCTCTGTACGGACGGCTACACGGCGTTCTGCTGCGAGATCAACCACAACCTGAACAGCTGTCCGTCCGGCACGTTCCCCGGAGGCTGGTGGATGTGCACGGACTACCGCGGCAATCAGTTGTGCGAAGCCGAGGGCGTGCGCTACTACGTCGATTGCAACCGGCTGCCCGGCTCACCGCTTCCCGGTGTCTGCCGCTGCGCCTACAACGACTGCTCGAACCGGCGCGTTGCCTGCAACATCTTCCGCTATGGCCAGTGCAACACTCAGATCGCCGGGACCACGGCCGTCGTGTGCCGGGTCGTGACGTGTGTGAATCCGGGCTCGATACCGGAGTTCAACTGCAGCTACTCGACGATGGTCGACGACAGCGTGTGTGCGCATGAGGCACCTTGCCTGGAGCCGCCCGCCCTGCAACTTCCCGGAGTCGGAGGAGCCTAGGGAGATGGTCGTGCTCACGATCATCGACACAGCTCTGCTCGTGCTGGCGCTGATCTACATCGTCGCGCTGTTGCGCAGCCACGCGGATATCCTCCGGCGGCTCGCGCTCGTTGAAGCAGGCGCCGGAGACCGGGCGCCGGCGGAGGCTCCTCCCTCAGCCGGCGAGCGCACCGTCGTGGAGGCCGGCGACGTCGCCGGAATCACGCTTTCAGGCGATGCCGTGAAGCTGTCGCTCGGCGCCGGCTCGCCCGAGACGCTGCTCGCGTTCCTGACCGGCGGCTGCGCGTCGTGCGGCCCGTTCTGGGCGGGACTGCGCCAGCCCGAGCAGCTGGCAGCCATCGACGAACGGGTCGTGGTGATCACGCACGATATGTCGCGTGAGAGTGCGACGCGGCTGCGGGAGTTGGCGCCTGCGGGCGTGGAGGTGATCATGGCAAGCGCCGCCTGGGCTGCATACGCAGTTCCGTCATCGCCACATTTCGTTCTGACCGACGGTCAGGGCGGCATCTCCGGGCGGGGGTCCGCCCAGGGCTGGCCGCAGCTCCTGGCGATGATCGGCGAGGCTCGCGGGGATCTGCGCGACGCGATGCCCGGATCGGCGCGGACGACCGCCGAGCGCGCGGAACGCGCGGAACGCGTCCTTGCGCAGTCCGGAATCGGACCTGGCCACGCCAGCCTCTATCCCGGCAGCACCCCGCACGCCAACGGAGATGCGGGTTGACGACCCCGCCGGTGCTGTGCGCGATCGTGATCGTCGCGGTCGCGGGCGCGATCAGGGCCACCTGGTCGCCCTGAGGACTGTCGATGCTCACGAGCATCACTCCGCTCGGCGAGCGGAGCCGCGGATTCTCATGGCGTGTCACGGCCGGCGCTTTCGGGTTGGGCTCGCTGCTCGCAGGCCTGCTCGCCGGCGGGGCGGCCGGCGGCGTCGGGTCGCTGCTCCCGGACGGAAATTGGAGGCGCTTTGCGCTGCTCGGCGTTCTGCTCGCGGCGATCTGCTTCGACGCGACGGCGCTCCGCAGTCGTCTCCCGAGCATCCGGCGGCAGGTCAACGAGGACTGGCTCGGACGCTACCGGGGCTGGGTTTATGGTGCGGCCTTCGGCGTGCAGCTGGGAGTGGGCGTCGCGACGATCGTCACGACCGCAGCGATCTACGCCGCAGCTTTCGGGGCGCTGCTGTCCGGCGCGATCTTGACCGGCGCGCTCGCCGGGGCCGCTTTCGGAGCAACCCGCGCAGCGTCGCTGCTACCGGCCCGGATCGCCACCGACTCCGCAGGACTCGCCCGGCTGCACCGTTCCGTGTCGAGCCTTGAGCCGCGCGCACGCCGGCTGGTGGTCGCTGCCGAGGCGACCGCGATCGCACTGCTGATCGGGGCCGTGCTGTGAGGAGCAGCGCGCACGGCCTGTCGATCGAAGCCCCTGCCGGATGGGACGTTCGGATCTCGCAGAACCCGGGAGCCGCACCGATCCTGCACGTCGCGACGTTCACGCTGAAGCCGGGGGACGGAGGCTTTGGCGCCGGGGCAACGGGCCGGATGGGTCCTGACGATTCGTTTGCAGCGCTCGTCGAATATCTGGTGGATGAGCGCGTGAAACCTGGACTGGGCCTGTTCGCCGGGCCCGACTGGAGTCCACGGCTATCGATCAACAGGTTCTCGTCGAGTCAGCTCGAGGTGACGCGTCCGGGACAGCTCGGTCATCAGCGCTTCTTCACGCACGACGGTCGGCCGTTCTGTCTCTACGCCGTGCTCGCGCCGGTTCGTGAGCGCCCAGAGCGGTTGCTGCGCGCACTGTCAACGGTGCTCGCGACGCTCCGCTTCGATGGCTGATCGGATTCGCGAGTCGGGTGTCGGGTGTCGGGTGTCGGAAGTCGGGAGTCGCGAGTCGGACGTCGGGATTCGGGAGGAGTGGGGCTAGGAGCTGGGCGGTGTCGGTGTTGTCACGGTCACGGGGGTGGTGGTCGTCGGCGCCGGGACGCTCACGGGATTGGTCGCCGTCGATTTCAATCCATTCGCGTCGGTGACCGTGATGGTCACGTCGTAGGTGCCGGGAGCGGTGAAGTGATGAGTGGGATTGCTTGTGCTTGCGGCGTTCAGGGCTCCCGACGCCGGGTCGCCGAACTGCCAGCTGATCGACACGATCGGCGCCCCGCCAGGGCCGACTGCGGACCGATCGGTGAACGTGGCCGTGTCCGTGGCTGGATTCAGCTGATCTGAGAACGCTGCCGTCGGCGGGCCCGTCACCGGCGACGCGACGCCGCTGTAGCGAGCGGCGTCATGGCTGGGCCCGATCGGACAGATCGTGCGGTCCCTGCGGACGAGGTTGGTGTAGGTCGCCACCAGGGCACTCGCGAACGAGCTCCCCTGGATGACGGTGGCGCGCGTGACCGTCACGGTGATCCCATACGGCACCTCCAGTCCCCGCGGATGCACGATGCCCCTGCATTTCAATCCCGCGTAGAACCTGCTGCGTCCGGCGTAGACGCCGGCTGCGACCTGCGTGAGGACCAGGCTGCTGTACATTCCCGCGCTTCGTTGCCTGCGCAGCACCAGCCGGCGGCAGGCGCTCGGGGTGCACGATTCGCCGGCGAAGGACCAGCGGCGAACGACCATCTCCCCTGGACGCTCTCCGCGCACCCGGACCGCCTGGGTGATCTGTCCGCTCATCACAAACGCGCCGACCACGCGCGCACTGAGATGAGGCGCGTGCGCGCCCCGCCTTGCAACCGCACCAGTTGCGAGCGCGAGTCCACACGCGGCGACGAGCGCGAGGGCGACGAGGGTGCCGGTCCACCGGTGGTTGCTGGAGAGCATCGGAGCGCCAGCCTAGCCGTCGAGCGCGCGGGACGCGCCTGCACCCGGCCGGCGAGCGCACGTTCAATAGACTCCGGACCGGTGAGCGCCACGGTACGGTTGACCTCACTCGCGCACGGCGCCGGCTGCGGATGCAAGCTGCCGGCAGATGAACTTCTCACGCTGCTCGCGGGACTGCCCGTGCATGACGACGATCGCGTGCTCGTCGGCTTTGCCGGCGCCGACGACGCCGCCGTCACGTTGATCGCCGAGAACCTCGCGCTCGTCCAGACGGTCGATTTCTTCACACCCATCGTCGACGACCCTGAGGATTTTGGGGCGATCGCCGCAGCGAACGCGCTCTCCGACGTCTACGCCATGGGTGGCCGCCCCCTGTCGGCACTCAGCATCGTCGGCTTCCCTCTGGAGCGGCTCGGCGGCCAGATCCTGCGGTCGATCGTCGCGGGTGCGATCGAGCTGCTCAACCGCGCCGGGATCCCGCTCGTGGGCGGTCACTCGATCGACGATCCAGAGCCGAAATTCGGTCTCGCCGTGGCCGGCATCGTCGACCCGAATCGGATCCTTCGCAACTCCGGTGCGCTCCCCGGCGACTTGCTGGTTTTGACCAAGCCACTCGGTACGGGCGCGATCGCCACACACGCCAAGCAGGCCGGCGTCGAGCCTGAGACGCTGGCCGAGGCGGTCGCGGTGATGCGGGCACTGAACGCGCAGGCGAGTGAGCAGGCCCTGAGCGCCGGCGCACACGCCGCGACCGACGTGACCGGCTTCGGCTTGGTCGGCCACGCGCACGCAGTCGCCCGGGAGAGCGGTGTCGCAGTCGTACTCGACGCCGACGCGGTACCCGTCCTCAGCGGCGCCCGTGAGCTGCTCGCCGGCAAGCTTGGGATCTCCGGCGGAACCCGTCGAAACGCCGCATGGGCCGCTTCGTTCACGCGCTTCGATGACCGGGTGCCTGAGTGGCAGCGGTGGCTCCTCGCTGACGCGACGACTTCCGGCGGACTGCTGGTCGCCGTCGCCCCGGAACGCGAGCAGGAACTGAGCGGGACCGTGATCGGGCGGGTCATCGGCGGCGCGGCCGGTACGATCCTGGTGCAGTGAACTGCGGGGAGCGGCCGGGGCTGGTGCCCCACCCGGCCTTCAAAGCCGGTGAGCCGTGGCAGCCCCACGGTGCGAAGGTTCGACTCCTTCGTCGCTCCGCTTGAAGACAAGATGAACGACCCTCTGCTCGCCCGCCTGCGGTCCCTTCCCTCGGTCGATCGCCTTGCGACCGCGGTCGCTCGTGCCGAGATCGCTGCTCGCCGGCGCGAGATTCTCGGCGGGCTCGACGACGATCCCGTTGACCTCGTCGAGCGGGCTCGGGAGCGGCTCGCCCCGGGCACCCGGCGCGTGCTCAATGCCACCGGCATCGTGCTCCACACCAATCTCGGGAGGGCACCACTCGCCCCTGAGGCTCGCCAGGCCATCACCGCCGCGGCCACGGGCTACAGCGCGCTCGAGCTTGACCTCGCGACGGGTGCTCGCTCACTACGTGGCCGCCGGGCCGAGAGCCTCCTGCTCGCGCTCACCGGCGCGCAGGACGCGCTCGTTGTCAACAACGGCGCGGCCGCTGTGCTGTTGGCGGCAGCCGCGCTCGCCGGTCCCGGTCGTGAGGTGATCGTTTCGCGGGGGGAGCTTGTCGAGATCGGAGGCGGGCTGCGAATCGCCGATGTGGTCGCCCAGTCGGGCGCCACGCTGGTCGAGGTCGGAAGCACCAACCGAACGCACGCCGAGGATTACCGCGCCGCGATCGGTCCGTCGACCAGCGCGATTCTGCGAGTTCACCAATCCAACTTCCAGATGACGGGCTTTGTTGCGCGACCGGCTCTTGGCGAGCTCCTCGAGCTCGGGATCCCTGTCATCGATGACCTCGGTTCCGGCGCGCTCGGGAACCCCGCTGCGTTCGCCGGCGAGCCGACCCCCGAGGAGTCACTCGCCGCCGGCGTCGCGCTCGCGTGCTTCTCGGGCGACAAGCTGCTCGGTGGACCGCAAGCCGGCATCCTCCTCGGCCCCACCGAGCACATCCACGCATGCCGCGTGCATCCACTCGCGCGCGCTCTCCGAATCGACAAGCTCTGTCTGGCCGGCCTCGAGGCAACGCTCGAGCTCCTTGCCGACGCCGGCGTTGCGAGAGACCGGATTCCCGTGCTCGCGATGCTCGAAATGCCGGCATCCGAGCTGGAACGTCGAACGCTGCGGCTCGCAGAGCTGACGGGCGGCGAGATCATCGAGATGCCGGCGCCCGTCGGCGGCGGTTCGCTGCCGAGCCATCAGCTGCCGGGCGCCGCCGTCGAGCTGGCCCCCGGGCCCGAGGGTGCCGACGAGTTCGCAGCGCGGCTGCGAACCGGCGATCCGCCACTGATTGCGCGTGTTCATCGAGACAGGATCCTGATCAGCGCGCGGACCCTGACCGGCGAGGAGATCGAACTCGCGGGCGAGTGCGTGGCTTCGGCCAGACGATGCTGAGGCTGGCGGAACTTCCGCTCACGGTCGGCACCGCGGGCCACGTCGACCATGGCAAGACGGCGCTCGTCGGCGAGCTCACGGGGATCGACACCGACAAGCTTGCGGCCGAGAAGGCACGCGGCCTCTCAATCGAGCTCGGCTACGCCCCGCTGGAGCTTCCCTCGGGACGTCGCGTCTCGGTGATCGACGTACCCGGTCACGAGCGGTTCATCCGCACGATGGTCTCGGGCGCCACCGGGATCGACTGCTTCCTGATGGTGATCGCGGCCACCGACGGTGCCATGCCCCAGACACGCGAGCACGCGCGGATCCTGGATGCGCTCGGGATTCACGCCGGGATCGTCGTGATCACCAAGACCGATCTCGCCGACCCGGCCCGGGCGATCGCGGACGCCGCGAAGCTGATGCCGGGCACACCGGTCCATGCCTGTTCGCCGCACTTCGGCAAGCGGCGCGCAGAGGTCCTGGCTGCGCTCGACTCGGTAGCCGCGCCGCTCGTGAGCCGGGCGGCCGCGGGCGGCCCCGCGGTGATGCACATCGACCGGGTCTTCACGATCGCCGGGCCCGGCACGGTCGTCACCGGCACGCTCAGCTCGGGACACGTGGGCCGCGGAGACATGCTCACGATCCACCCGCGCGGGCTGGCCGCGCGGGTGCGCGGGCTTCAGATCCACGGGGTCGCGGTCCAGAGCGCGCCGGCGGGCCAGCGCCTCGCGGTCAACCTGGCCCGCGTGCCCGTGCAGGCGATCGAACGGGGCGACGTCCTCGCCACGGTGGGCGCCGTCGAGCCGGCGTTCGTGATCGACGCGGAGCTTGACGACGCGTTCGCGCCCGGCGGCGAGCCCATGCCACGGATTCTCCATGTGCACCACGGCACGCGGGCGACCTCGGCGCGCGCGCGGCCGCTCGCCGGTCTGCGCGCGATCCAACTCCGCTGCCGACAACCGCTGATGGTGCGACCTGGCGAGCCGCTGCTGCTGCGCGACGCAGCCGGCCGCGTAACGCTGGGAGGTGCGACGGTGACGGGCCACACGCCCCCGGGCACACGCGCGGGGGCCACGCGGCGCCCGTCCGACGTGCCCGCCCGTTCTCCCGTGCCGCGCGGCGAGGTCGGCGGGGTCGCGGAACGTGCGACCGCCGGTGTCGGGGTCCTCGCGTCCTGCGGCGATGCGTCAGGACCGCTGTCGGCGCGCGCCGTCGCACTCGCCACACGGTTCGTCGAGGAGGGAACCCGTGCGCGCGCTGATCGAGAACTCGAGGACGACGAGCGGCAGCTCCTCCCAGCGCTCTGCGAGCGCGGTTTGGTCGTACGGCTGGCGCATGGTCGTCACGCCTCACCGGATGCGCTCACGGCAGCGCGATCGGCCCTGACGACGATCCTCGCCGAGAAGGGCTGCGTGACACTGCCCGAGCTGCGAGACCGCCTGTCGGTCTCACGTAATCAGGCAAAGGCGTTCCTCGACTACTTCGACTCGATCGCGCTCACGCGCCGGCGCCCCGACGACACTCGGGTCCTGCGCCGAACCCGTGTCCCGTGAGCGATGCGAACGGCGCGATCGGAGCGTGAAGGGAAGTGGGTCGGGAACCCTCGTAGCAGACGGGCGAAGATCCCCCGCAGCGTAGCCTTCCCGTAGGGGTGCGAACCGTCGTACATGGTCAGCACGGCGATCGCCACCCGGGCGCATCCGCGTTTGAGCAGCACGACCTGATGATCAAGCAGGCCGGTGCCGTATCCCCAGCCACCCTTGAAGTAGAGGGTCCAGCCCGGCGGCGCCACCTCGCCGATCCCCCAGCGCTCCGCCGGGATCACGCTGGCCAGCAGATGCATGCCGTAGCGGCGGTGCCTGGCGACGATATAGCTGTCGATGTGCAGGAAGAACAGCGTCTGATCGCGCGCCGTGATCTGGGTCTCGCCCCAGATCGCCGCCGTCGCAAAGTGCGTCATCCCGACGCGCCTGGCAAGCGCCTCCAGGCCGCCGTTGCCGACGATGCCGCGCACCGTCGTGGCGGCGTTGTTGTCAGACCAGGTGATCATCGGGATCAGCAGCGAGTTGTCGTAGGCATCGATCGGACGGTCAGCGACCCACGGTTCATCGAGGTAGGCCACCATCAGCATCGCCTTGACCACGCTCGCCGACCACTCGACGTGATCGGGCCGGTAGCCGTAGAAGCGGTCCTCGGTACGGACCGCGAACGCGATGTCCCCCGTGCGCGAGTGTGCGTAGCTGATCGCCGCGTTCATGTCGGGACGCCAGAGCTGGTCGATCGTCGCGCGGGTTCCCGGTACCTGGCACTCCGGCGCTCGGCGAGCAGACCGCCTCGCGGCGGCGACCCCGGCCCCAGGCGCCAGGCCGGCGATCAGCGCACAGGCCGCCAGCGCAGCACCGATCGCCGCGCAAGATGATCGGGCAAACGCGTGCGAGGCCACGTACTAAGTCTCGACGTCGAAGCGCCGAGTATCGCCGCGCAGCACCGCCAGCGCGCGCCCGCGGTGCTCGTCCAGCTCGGCCACCAGTCGGTCGGCGTCGCCGGCGCGGACCGCGTCGAGGATCCGCGTCGTGCGCTCCGATCGAGTGGCGCCGCTCGCTGCGGCGAGTTGTAGTACATCGCCCGGTAAGCCTCGGTCGAGTCCCACAGACAGCTGGATCATGCGCAGCGTGTGCGGCTGGTCACCTGACTCCAGGATCGCCATGTGGAAGCGGCGGTTCGCCTGCAGCTCGGCGGCGACGTCGCCGCGCTCCGCTGCGTGCTCGCAATCGACCGCCGCCAGCTCGATGCGCTGCCAGCCGCTGCTCGTCGACGAGTCGGCAGCGCGTGGCGGGCAGCCCGCTCCTCGAGCAGCCGCCGGAGGTCGTAGATCTCCTCCAGATCCGCGATCCGCAGCTCGGTGACGAAGTAGCCGCGCCGCGGGAAGTAGCTGACCTGACCCTCCTGCTCGAGCACGCGCAGCGCCTCACGAACCGGCGCGACGCTGACTCCCAGCGCCTCGGCCACCTCCTCCTGGGCAACCCGCTGCCCGGGCCGCAGCTCACCTCCGACGATCGCGCGGCGCAGGGCGTCGAGCGCATGCTCGCCGGTCGTGCTCGGGCCGGGCGCGGCCGCGATCACCTGAACGCCTGGATGCCGGTCAGGGCGCCGCCGATGACGAGCGCGTGCACGTCCGCGGTGCCCTCGTAGGTGACGACCGACTCGAGGTTGTTCATGTGGCGGATCACCGGGTACTCGAGCGTGACGCCGTTGGCGCCGAGCACCTGGCGGGCCGTGCGCGCGACCTCCAGCGCGGCGTTGACGTTGCCGAGCTTGCCCATGCTGACGTGCTCGGGCCGCAGCCGGCCCTCGTCCTTCATGCGGCCGAGATGCAGCGCCAGCAGCGCGGCCCGGTTGACCTCGAGCGCCATCATCGCGAGCTTCTGCTGCTGGATCTGGAAGGACGCGATCGGCCGGTCGAACTGGACCCGCTCGAGGCTGTAGTCGAGCGCCGCCTCGAAACACGCGCGCGCCGCGCCGACCGCGCCGAAGACGATCCCGAAGCGCGCCTCGTTCAGGCATGAGAGCGGGCCCGCGCAGGCCGTTCGCCTCGGGCAGCAGCGCGTCGGCGGGCAGCCGGACGTCGTCGAGCAGCAGCTCGGAGGTGACCGACGCGCGCAGCGAGAGCTTGCGGTGGATGTCCTGCGTCGTGAAGCCCTTCGTCCCCTTCGGCACGAGGAAGCCGCGGACGCCCTCGTCGGTCCGCGCCCAGACGACCGCGACGTCCGCGACACCGATCCGTTCGTGATCCACATCTTCTGGCCGTGCAGGATCCAGTCGGCGCCGTCGCGCCGCGCGCGGGTCCGCATCGAGCCGGGATCGGATCCCGAGTCGGGCTCGGTCAGGCCGAAGCAGCCGATCGCCTCGCCGGCGGCCATCCGCGGAAGCCACGTCTGCTTCTGCTCCTCGGAGCCCCAGCGATGGATCGCGTACATCGCGAGCGAGCCCTGGACCGAGACGAGGCTGCGGATGCCGCTGTCGCCGGCCTCGAGCTCCAGGCAGGCGAGCCCGTAGGCGGTCGCGCTGGTGCCGGCACAGCCGTAGCCCTCGAGATGCATCCCGAGCACGCCGATCCGCCCCAGCTCCCGCGCGAGCTCGAGCGGGATCCGTGCCTCCTCGAACCACTCTGCCGACGTTCGGCAGGACGCGATCCGTACGAACGCGCGGACCGTGTCGCGGATGTCGCGCTCCTCGTCGCTCAGAAGGCCGTCGATGCCAAGGAAGTCCTTCGGCCGAATCGCGCTCCGCTCGCCCGTTGTCGCCATCGTGCTGCTTCTCCTTGACCTTAGATATTCGAAGATCTAATATCTAATCACATGCCCGACATGCTGGCAAACGACGACAGCGCGGACGCGCTCGCGGGCGATCCGGATCCTCGATTTCTCCCGCGTGCTCGCCGGGCCGTTCGCGACGATGATGCTCGGCCGATCTCGGCGCCGAGGTGCTCAAGGTCGAGCGGCCCGGGCACCGGCGACGACACGCGCGCGTGGGGGCCGCCGTACGACGCCGCCGGCGAGGCGACCTACTTCCAGTCGGTCAACCGCAACAAGCGCAGCATCGCGCTCGACCTCGTCCGACGCGGACGACCTCGCCCACGCCCAGTCGCTGGCGGCCGCGGCCGACGTCCTCGTCGAGAACTTCCGCCCGGGCGTGATGGACCGGCTGCGGCCTCGGCTACGACGGCCTTGCGGAGCGACAACGCAGGCCTGATCTACTGCTCGATCACCGGCTTCGGCGCCGGCGCGGGCGCCGAGCTGCCCGGCTATGACCTGCTGATCCAGGCGGTCGGCGGGCTGATGAGCATCACCGGCGATCCCGGCCGGGGAGCCCCAGAAGGTCGGCGTGGCGCTCGTCGACGTGCTCGCCGGGCTGTTCGCCACCGTCGGGATCCTCGCCGCGCTGCGCCACCGCGAACGGACCGGCCAGGGGCAGCGCGTCGAGGTCGACCTCCTCTCATCGCTGCTCGCCGCGCTCGTCAACCAGGGCTCCGGCTACACGATCGCCGGCTCGGTTGCCGACCCGGATGGGCAACGCCCACCCGAGCATCACCCCGTACGAGGCTGTACAGGACCGGCGAGGGCGAGCTCGTGCTGGCCGTCGGCAACGACCGCCAGTTCACCGCGCTCTGCGAGATCCTCGGGGTCGAGCTCGGCCGCCACAGACGCCCGCGCTTCGCCACCAACGCGAGCGGGTCGCCAACCGCGCCGCGCTGCGCAACGAGCTCGAGGATGCGCTCGCCCGCCGCCCGGCGGGCGCGTGGGCCGCGCGAGCTGATCGCCGCCGCGCGTGCCCGGCCGGCGTCGTCAACGACCTCGGCGGCGCCTTCGAGCTCGCGCAGAACCTGGGGCTGGACCCGATCGTCGAGTTCCGCGCGAGGACGGGCTCGACCGTGCCGCTGACGCGCAACCCGATCCGGCTGTCGGCGACCCCAGCCCGCTACCGGTCAGCCCCGCCGCGGCTCGACGACCTCGATGAGGACTCGGCGCGATCAGTTCGGCGGCTCGCTGGATGCAGCGCGAACGTCAGACCTCGCCTGAGGGGCTCGCCGACACCTCGACCTCGGACGGGGACAGATTCAGACGCGCCTCCAGACCCGGCGTCAGGGACAGGCACACGAACGTCAGCGCACACAACGCCGGCGGCGAACGCCGTCGGCACGCGCTCGCCGCTCGATTTGGCGGCGCCCCGCCACCGGCCGAGCCGATGATCTGACCGGTGCCCAGGCGATATTGATCAGCGCCACCGCAAGACCCTGATCGAGGCCATGGGCGCTCGCCGCATCGGTGAGCATCGCCATCGCGGGCGCCCAGAAGAAGCCGACGGTAGACGAGCGATCACGACGACGCTGCCGACGAGCAAGGCACCGCGCTCGGCAGCGTGAAGCAGAGCAGCGACACGCTCGCCAGCGCCATCAGCCCGACGCGCATCGGGAAGAGCCGACCGCGCCGGTCCGACAGGCTGCCGACGACCGGTGCGCGACGTCGCCTCGACCGCCGCGCTGACGAGGAAGTCGCCCCGATCACGAGGGCGCTGCCCCCGAACCGGTGGATCCGCAGCGGGGCGAGCACGTTGATCAGTCCGGCCGCGATCGCCGGCAGCGTCACCAGCCAGAAGGCGCGGTGACGTCGACCCTGCGCAGCGCGCGATCAGCTGCACCGACGCCCTGTCGGAGGGCACGTGGGCGGACGGAAGGCGCGCAGCCAGACGAGCAGCACCCCGACGAGCGACCGCGAGCGCGCTGAACGCGGCCGGGCCGCCCGACGACCGTCGCGACGGTCCCGAGCACCGGTCCGAGCAGCGCGCCGGCGACGGCTGCGGAGACCGCGCGACCGATCACGCCGCCCCGGCGCGCCGGCGGCGTGCCGTTGACGATCCAGGCGAGACCGCCGGTCCATGAGCAGCGCGCCGCCGAGGCCCTCGATCAGCCGTGCGACGTCGAGCGCGACGACGTTCTGCAGGAACGCGAACGCGACCGTCGAGGCAGAGCAGCAGCGACAGGCCGAGGAAGACGGCGAACTTCGGGCCGAGCCGCTGACGACGAGGACCCCGCTCGGGAAGCGAACCGACGAGCGTCCCGATCGCATAGCTCGCCGTCAGCACGCCCGGCCGACAGCTTCGAGAGGCGCAGCTGTGCGCAAGGCTCGGGAAGCAGCGGCGCCGAGCACCGCGTACAGCGCGGTGTCGACCAGCACGACGGCGCCGACCGTGAGCACCAGCCCGGCGTTCCCCGATCCCCGCCCGACGCGTGCGCCGGCGCCACGTCGAGCTCGTCGGCGACGCATTGGCGGGGCGTCAGGCGCCGTGCCGCGGCGTCAGATCCATATCGCCGCTCTCGAACACGACGCCGATCTCCTCCAGAACCACGCGGCGGGGCCCGTCCCGACCGTGCCGGCGACCTGCGCCGAGAGCGACAGCTCCCGCGCGAGGTCGGACCACCTCCGCACCCGCTCCGCGAGCGCAGTAGACGGCGAAGCCGGCACCCATGTTGAGCGTCGAGTACGCGTCGCCGGTGACATCTCGGCGCCCCGACGAGGTGAGCCGAGAACCGGCGGCACCGGCGGCAGGCGGTTGATCGTGTAGGAGAGCTCGCGGCGCGGGCGCATCAGCTTCAGCAACCCGTGGCCGGTGATGTGGCTCAGATAATGGATCTCGAGCTCGGCGGCGAGCAGCGACCGAACCAGCCCGGCGTAGATGATCGTTCGGTCGAGCAGCGCGTCACCGAAGGCTGCGCCCGTCGGCAGCGTGGTCGCGTACCCACCGGGGAGCGGCCGGCGACCTGGCGGGCGAGCGAGGAGCCGTTCGCGTGCAGTCCGCTCGCTGGCCACGAGCACGATTTCATCGCCGGGCACCAGATCCTGCGCCGAGCATCGCGCGTCCGCCGGGAACCAGACCGACAGCGCTGCCGGCGAGCTCGATGTCCTGCTCAGCGAGCAGGCCCGGCAACGACGGCGACTCGCCGCCGCCCCAGACCGCCCCGGCGTCTACGCAGGCTTCACGCCAGCCGGCGAGCAGCCCAGCGCTGCGGTCACGATGCTCGTACCAGCCGGAGGAGCCCGTCGCGAAGTACGCGTTGACCACCAGCGGCAATGCACCGACGCAGCACAGATCGTTGATGATCGCGGCGACGGTGTCGTAGGCGACGTCGTCGAAGGCGCAGACCCCGAGCTGCTCCTCCACCTGGCGGGCGATCATCGACTTCGTGCCGAGCCCCTCGACGACGAACGCCAGCGTCTGGCCGCCGACCTCGAACACGAACGCCGGCTCCCCCCGGGACGCGTCCACGGCGCCTCCGCCCTGAGCTCCGAGCAGAACCGAGGTGGTCAGCGCCTGGGTGAGTGCATCGCGTTTGCCGGCGTCGAGCACGCTGTAGTCGACGCCCGGCGGCGCTGTAGGCGCTGGCGCCCCGAGAATCGCCCGTGCTCATCGCTCCAGCCTAAAGCTTGGATCGCCTCGGGCCGAACACTCGGCTACGGGCGCATTGGAGGCACCCGGGTTCCATCTCAGCCACGGAGGGCCATGACACCATACCGATCACGTGACGGGCTCGGGTTCGCTCTCAGCGACGGGATCGTGTGGGTCGTGGGTCGCCGGCGATTCGGACGGGATCGACGGCCGGAGTGCGTCGCAGGGCGGTGTCGGTCATGAGCGGCGCTCCGGACTGGCATCGCAACCTGCACGCCGAGGTTGAGGCACAGGTCTCCGAGGCAATCCACCAATGCGGCCGGCTACCGGTGCTCGATCGCAACGGTGCGGCGCGTCCTCGAGCTGACCGACGACGAGGAGTCACAGACGAGTGACCTGGTCGCCGTGCTCGAGGCCGACCCGGCGCTCGCCGCCAACATCCTGCGCTACGCGAACTCCGCTTTCGTCGGCCGGCCGATCGCCGCCAAGACGATCCGGCAGGCGGTGATGATGGTCGGGCGACGCGCGACCCGTCAGCTCTGCCTTGAATCCGTCACCTTCCGCTTCTTCGAGTCCGCGCCGGGTAACGGTCGCGCGTCGCTTGGGCCAGCTGCACATCCACGCCGTCACGGTCGCCTCCGTCGCGGCGTCGGCCGCGCAGATGGCCGGGATCCCGAAGGACCTCCCGCACCTTGCCGGCCTCCTGCACGACTGCGGCAAGCTCGTGATGCCGCTCGCGTTCGGCAGGGAGGCGATGGACGAGCTCGCCGCCACGTATCACTCGGGCGTGCAGCGATCCGAGGCGGAGTGGGAGCGGTTCGGGATCGATCACGCCTACGCGGGCGCGATGTTCGCCGAGGATTCCGGGCTCGACGACCTGCTGGCGGCCGCGATCGCCTGGCACCACGGCGGCCGCCGGGGCTGCGTCACCCCATCACCTGAGATCGCATGTGTCCAGCTGGCGAACATCGTCGTCGCAATGTTGTCGGGCGCGGCTCCAGATCAGACGCTGTTGGAAGCGTCCCTCAAGCGCCTCGGCCTTGGTGCCGAGGCGCTTGATCAGCTCGCCGAGAGCGCCACCTCGATCACGTCGCCGAGCGTGCCCGCGGGCCTCGGTGAGCGCGTCGCCGAGCTGGAGCGTGTCGCAAGCATCGATGAGCTCACCGGCATCGCCAACCGCCGGCATTGGATGTCCAGCGTCCGGTGCGCGGTCCGATCCGGAGAGGCGGGAAGCCTGCTGCTCTGCGACGTCGACCACTTCAAGCAGATCAACGACACGCACGGGCATCCGACCGGCGATCTCGTGCTGATGGAGGTCGCGCGGATCCTCACCCATCACGGCCTCGCTGGGCGGATCGGCGGCGACGAGTTCGCCCTCTGGATAAAGGCCGGCGACGACGAGAGCTGTGCTGCCGAGAAGATCGTCGCCGAGGTCACCGCTGCGTTCGAAGATGGCAACGGCCTCAAGGTCGGGGTGTCGATCGGCGTCGCCCCCGATGTCAAGGACGTGGCCGCGGCGATCGAGCTCGCTGACCGTGCCCTCTACGCCGCCAAGGCCGGTGGCCGGCGCCGGGCCAGCCGCACCGAGACACTCCCGGCTGCAGCGCCCTATTGAGATGAAACAAGCCGCGCGAGCGCCGGATCAGGACCCGCGCTGAGCCGGAGCAGCCGGAGAAATGACGGCGTTGTAAGGCTCCTTGCGCCAGGCGGCGACGAGGCCGGCCAGCACATATGGGTCCGATTGCGCGAACGAGGTGACGTGGTCCGCGTCGACACCGGCGAAGACGAACGCAGCTCCGGTCGGCGGGTCGCCGAACGCGCCGGCGATCAGCAGATGCCCGGCCTGATGCTCATGCGCGAGCGCGGCGAGGTGGGCCTCGCGATACGGCCCCCGGCGTGTCACGATGTCTTCGACGTAGTCGTAGAGGAGCAGTTGGTGGTCCATCGGCCAAGACTACTGCTGGGTTCCTGTCACAGAAAGCGGTGCATGATCAGCAGTCCCACGTGACCGTGTATTGGGTGATCGAACGCTTCTGGCACGATCCCGACCACGTCGAAACCCAGCGATCGCCACAGCGCGACGGCACGCTGATTCGTCTCAACGACGGCATTGAACTGGATCGCGCGGAAGCCGCTCGCGCGCGCCCACTCGATCACATGCTCGCCGAGCGCTCTTCCCGTCCCGCGGCCGGCCCGATCGGGATCGACCATGAAGCTCGCCGAGGCGACGTGTGATCCGGGGCCCCCGCGGTTTCTATACATGCTGGCCGTCCCCAGCACCGCTCCGCGCGGATCGGTGGCCACCACCACCCGACCGGGCGGCTCCACCATCCAGATCCGGCGCGCCTGCCCCTCATCCATGTCCCGGTCGTATGAGTAGGTCTCGCCTGCGGTGACGATCTTGTGGAAGATCGGCCAGATCGCGGACCAGTCGTCCGGTAGCGCGTCGCGGATCGTCATCCCCAGCTCATCGAAAGCATCATCGCCCGCGCGCGCGGATCAGTCGAGCGCTTCGGCCTCGAGCTGGCTTGAGCCGCTGAGGGCCAGTCGTGTCGTCCACCTCTCCTCGACGTGCCCGAGCTTCCAGAAGCTCAGCGCAGCCGCCCAGGTGAGGACGAACATGCCGACGATCACGAAGCCGGCCTTATTGATGTTGAAGTCAGCCATCCAGCTCCAAAAGCCGCTGTTGAGACCGCCGATCTCCGCTGGTAGCAGACCGAGCACCTCGATCGTGCCGATGAAGAAGCAGATCATCACCGAGAGGCCCGTGATCGCGAGGTTGTAATACACCTTGCGCACCGGGTTGAAGAATGCCCACGAGTAGGCGAAGTTCATGAAGATCCCATCGAGCGTGTCCATCAAGGTCATGCCCGCGGTGAACAGGATCGGGAGGCAGAGGATCGCGTAGAACGGCATGTGCTGGGTGGCCAACAGCACCGTGGTCGCCAACAGCGCCACTTCGGTCGCTGTGTCAAAGCCCATCCCGAACACCACTCCGACCGGGTACAGCTGCCACTCGTGCGTGATCGACCTCATCCACCGTCCGAAGAAGCGGTACATGAGCCCGCGGTTCTGCAGCTGGCGCTCGAGCTCGGCCTCGTCATAGACCCCCCGTCGCATCGAGCGGAATACGCGCACGATTCCGGCGAGGATCACAACGTTCAGCAGGCCGATCAGGTAGAGGAAGCCGGCAGAGACGATCGTGCCGAACACGCCTCCGAACTGCTCTAGGCCGGAATGGCTGTTGGACACCGCGCCATAGATCGTCTTCTCGGCGAGCACGATCCCGACGCCGATCGCGATCACGATCGTCGAGTGGCCGAGCGAGAAGAAGAAGCCGACGCTGAGCGGTCGTTTGCCCTCGTTCATCAGCTTGCGCGTGGTGTTGTCGATCGCCGAGATGTGGTCGGCATCGAACGCATGCCGCAGCCCGAGCGAGTACGCAAGACCCGCGACCCCGATCCCGAGTCCCTTGTAGTGCGAGGGCACCACGAACAACATGAAGACCCCGAAGCCGACCACGTGGAGGAGCAAAATCGTCGAGAACATCACGCTCGCGCGCAATCGCTCCCTGGGCGTGAGGGCCTGCGCGACGTCGACGAGGTAGCCGACGATTCCGAACCGTCCGTGGCGGGCCGGGGCGCTCCTCGCGCTCGCGATGCTCATCGCCTGGCTCCCACGGACGTGAACTCGATCGCCATCTCGCTCCCTCCTGTTCGACTCGCCCGGCCTGTGCCGGGCCGAGCGGGACACGCCAACGCTATACGCACCTGCCGCCTATTCGCACCGCCCGGTAATTCGGATCACGTCGTGACAGTCGATTCGTATCGCGGCGCACGCTACGGGGCGTCAGCCTCCTGCGAGCCAGGTTGACCGAGCGTGACCGAGAGCCAGCGGCGCGCCGCGCCGAGCTGACTCACGTCGATCTGGTGGTCCAAGCCGTGCTCGTGGTACTCAACCTCGAGCCCTGCGTCGGTCAGGAAATCACGGGAGCGCCGTCCGAACCCGACCTCGATCACCGGGTCCGCGCTGCCGTGGGCGATGAACACGCGCATGTTGCGGCGATCGCCGGGCGAAGGTTGCCATCCATCGACCACCGGGACAAAGCCCGAGAAGGCGAGAATGCCGGCTGGGGCGGGCCGCTCAGGTGAGAGCCCGGTTGCGTAGCTCATCACCGAGCCCATTGAGAAGCCCGCCAGGACGGTGCGCTCCGGCGGGATCCCGGTGCGCCCCCACAGCTCGTCATCCAGTGCAGCCAACTTGTGCCTGGCGGCATGGAACGTGGCTGGGTCCGGGTATCCGACACGTGGCACGAGGTACCAGTGGTAGCCCGGCGAGCCGGGCAGCTGCAGTGGGGCCCGGGGCGTCACCACGTGCAGGCGGTGTTCGCGGTCGAGCAGCTCAGCCACGCCCAACAGGTCCCGTTCGTCGGCGCCGCGACCGTGGTGGAGGATCAGCAGTCCGGCCGGCTCCCGGGACGCCGGACGCTCGCGATATACGAGTTCGCTCATAGCTGCCGGCTGCGGACCTCGCGTGGATTCTCGATCGGCACCAGGACCCGCTCGAGTTTCGCGCGCAGATGTTCGTGCTGCCTCGGCAGCCGCAGCGCTTCGCCGAGATGTTCCGGTTCCTCGTCAACCGCGAACCCGGGCAGCAGCGTCGCGATCTCGAACAAAACGTGGCGCGGCTCCCTGAAGTAGATCGACTTGAAGTAGTCGCGGTCGATGACCTCGGTGACGTGACGCCCTGCCTCATGCATCCGCTCTCGCCATTGGACCTGTTCCTCGTCGCGGCAGGCCCAGGCGATGTGGTGCACCGTGCCCGCGCCCTGACTGCCCCAACCGGCAGGCGCCGGATCGTAGGACCATTTGAAATGGCGAGCGCCGCTCAGCCGGTACTCGCCGTCCAGGGACGTGAACCCGAGTGCCTGCGTCAGGAACGAAGACTCGTCATCGGGGCCCTGATCCGACGGCGCAAAGGCTCGCGCTCCGTGAATGCCGACGATCGCGTGCTCGGGCGGGATCTCGGGATGTCGGGCGCGCAGCGGCGGATCCTCGCCGCCGTCCACGACCAGAGCGAACGCGAGGCCATCGTAGTCGACGAACCGCAGCGCGTCTGGCTGACGCTGAGATTCGTAGCCGTGTGCGGCGAGGCGCTCTTCCCAGAAGTCGAGGGAGTCGTCGGTACCGACACCGAGGTCGATCCGGTGGATCATCCCGGCGCCTGCTCGACCACGTGCCGCGCCCGCGAACTCGAACCATGTGAGGATCGAGCCCGGCGTGCCGACCTCGTCGCCGAAATAGAGGTGGTAAGCGTCTGGCTGGTCAAAGTTGACCGTCTTCTTCACCAGCCGCAGCCCAAGGACGTCTGCGTAGAACTCGACATTGCGCCTCGCGTCGGCTGTGATCATCGTGATGTGGTGAAGGCCCTCGAGCCTCATCGTGCGCCTCCTGAATCGTTGCTGGAGCGGGCGGCAGTAATGACAGAAGCGACCGTAGCGCCCTCGTCAACCACCGCCGGGGAGCCGTCGGGTGGCCGAGTAGGATCGATGGCGCGGAGTGCTCGCCGGTCCACCAAATCAAGGAGCGATCTGATGTCGTATCCCGTCGGGTTCGAGATGGACTACATCCAGCGGCGCAGTCGTGTGACGACGTTCTTCCGCTACCTTCTCGCGATTCCGCAGTTCATCTTCGCGCTGATCTACTCAATCGCGTTCTATGTCGTCCTGATCGTCTCCTGGTTCGTGCTCCTGTCCACCGCTCGCTGGCCAAGCGGGCTCTACGAGTTCTCTGGCGGCTTTCTCCGCTACATCGCGAGGTTCAGCGCTTACCTCTACCTCGGCGTCGACGCCTATCCGCCGTTCAACGGCACCGATGACCCCAGCTACCCGGTTCGTGTCCAGATCGCCCCGCCGCTAGATCACTACAGCCGCATCAAGGTTCTCTTCCGCCCGATCTACGCGATTCTCGCGATCATCATCCGCTATGCCCTGGGATTCGTGATCACGGCCGTCGCGTTCCTCTCCTGGTTCGCGATCGTCATCACCGGCCGCCAGCCCGAGGGTCTGCAGAACGCGCTCAGCTTCTCCCTCTCCTACACGACCAGGGCGGACGCGCTCCTGTTCCTGATCACCGAGACCTATCCGCCCTTCGGCGAGAGCGCCGGCACAACCGCACAGCCGATGATCTAGTGCGGTGCTCCGCTGGCGGCGACAATCAGCTCGTAGTGGACGGGTGCGCCGGTTGTCGTGATGCGGTGCTGGAATCGCGATCGCTCGATGATCACGAGGCTGCGGGAATCGATCAGCTCCGTTAGCCCCACATGGAAGCCACCATCGGCGTCAATCCGCGTCCAGCGCTCGTCAATCGTGAACACGACCGGAGCTCCGACCGGCAGCAGGGCAAGCGCAGTGACGAGTGCCGCGGCGGGCGCATGTGTCCCGCCGAACGCACCCGCGGCGATCAGGCCGCCTGGGCGGTGCCGTCGTATCTGAGCGATCAGACCACCCCCGGGTGCGGCAAGATCACCGACGAGATACCCGGCGTAGGTCCCCGGCCGGTCTCGCAGGCAGGCATCCCTGGCGGCCGGGAGGGCGTCGAGTCCGATCACCGTTCCGACTCCGAGTTCGCGCACCAATTCGCCGACGAGGCCGGTGCCGGCGCCGAGGTCGAGCAGACGCAGACTCCTCGCGTCGAGCGCGAGCACGTCCAGCGCATATGAGAGCCCGCGTACCGCCACTTCAGGCGAGCGGCAGCCGAGCAATTCCTGCACGACGTGTTCGTAGAGCCCCGCGGTCTCATATAGGCGCGGATAGTCGTGGAGGTGCACGATCACCTCGTCGCCGCCGGGCACGTCGCAGAGTGCAACGTATTCGCCATCGGCCTGCGGCGGCCCGATCAACCGCACATGGTGCTGCGCCGGCATCGTGCCGAGCTTACGGCCAGCGGTGGGATCGAGCTTCGCCGGGCGCCTAGGCTTGGGTCTGGGAGGGTTCTGGAGGTGGAGCGGGGCCGGGCGAGTCGAAGCGCTTGCGGACGCTGAGTGAGGCTTCGCCGAGGCCGACGCCGAGGCCGCCGCCGAACAGCGCGAACACCGGCGCTACCACGAGCGCGGCGAAGTACGGGAGGCTCGCTTGGGCGACGCTGACTCCCACCCAGTACTCGTGCCTGAGGTCGGGAGGGACCACGAGGCTCACCGGGGAGCACGTTTCGCACCCGCCGTTCGGCGGTGGCGGCGGCGTCTGCAGCGGCACCCTGTTGGGTGCGAGGGCGATCGTGACCGTCGTCAAGGCCGCCAGCATCAGGACAGCCGTTGCCGCGACGCTGACGGCGACCAAGGCTCCCTGCCCGGCCGGGGTCATACCCGTCTCTGCCCTGTCTTTGGCTGTGGCCTGTTTGGCCGCCGTGCCGGTCACCAGAAAGAGCGCGAGGAACCCGCCCACGACGAGCGCCGACGGCGGCGGCAGGAGCCACAGCGCGGCTACTGCGGTTGCGCAGCCGGCGACCACAACGCTCCGTTGGGCTGGCGTCATGCCAGTCGCCGGCATGTCTCGGGCCGCGAGGCGAGTGGCCGCGAAGCCGGCCAGTACGGGTAGCGCCAGCGCGGTGAATGCCCACCATGCCAGCGGCGGGTTGTGGATCTGATAGCCGTAGATTGAATAGAGCGCTGCGCCTGTGAGCGTCCCGGCCCCGATCGCCATGGCCAGCGCCTGGCGGATCAGCGCAACGCGCTGTGAGGTGATGATCAGGATGGCAGCGGCGTAGCAGGCGAGCACGATGACGATCAAGCCAGGCAGCTTGCCACCAGCGTGGAAATAGGCCCCGAGCTTCTGTCCTTCCCGTCCCTCGGCCGCGCTGGCGGCGATCAGCGCGAGCACGATCGCGTAGCCGACGACGCGCACCGCACGCGGCAGGAGTCCGTCGGCGACGGGCCCAAAGTGGCGGCGAACGAGCAGCGGCGCCAGCGCCAGGACCACCAGGTAAACGGGAATCTCGATCCGGTTCACCAGCACCGCGGAGTCAGACGAGCTGCCGGGCCAGGCGATCAACAGGACGATCGCGGCCGCCGTGATGAAGATCAACACCCATGCGACGCTGCGGCGCAGCAGCCCGGATGCGATCAGCCACACCCCTCCCAGCAGCCACGCCACTCGTGCGCGACCTGTGCCGGCTGCTTCCGCCTCGGCCACCAGCCCCTCGATCCAATTCGCTCGGTCCGCCGGCAGCAGCCACGCCGACCGCGTCAGGAGCCACATCAGCAGCCGGCTGATCGTCCCCATCACCCCTCCTTGAGCCGCGCCGGCCCTCGCACCGCTGCAAGCTCTGGAGGGCGTCGCTCTGATATGGGCTCGGCCAGCGCGGCTCGTGCGACAGCGAGCCCGTCCGCCGCGAGCCGGTATAGGTGCCGTCGTGGCCGGCCGGCCGGCTGCTCGTTCTCCCAGCACGCTTCGACCACCCCACGCTCCGCCAAGCGGATCAGCACCGGATACAGAGTGCCGGAGCGCAGCCCCGTCTCCTTTGCGAGCTCGTAGCCATGCCGCCAGACGGTGGGGCTCGCCTCGAGCGTTGCCAGCAGCGAGAGTGTCTGTGCGGAGAAGCGGCGATCAGCCATATAGTCGTAACTCTACCTAGGTTGGCTTTGTTGTCAACCCAAATCGTTCCGAGCAGCACCGCAACCTCGCAACGATCGCCGGCACGGCCCACATGACCGCGTTACCGCGTTACCGCGTTACCGCGACGCTACTGACGGGGTGTACAACTCCCGCACACGTGATGCATCGCCCCGACCAGATCCATCACGGACACCGCCGGCGTGTCCGCGCTTCGAGCGCGCTTGCCGCGATCAGCTGCGCGGTGACGATCGCTGCCTGCGGGTCCTCGGCCAACTCGAGTACCACGACCGGATCGGCCGGCACCGGACAGGGTGTCGCCTTCGCCGACTGCATGCGCTCGCACGGCGTGGCCGGCTTCCCGGACCCCGGCCCTGGCGGCGGCGTTGCGATTCCGTCCACGATCAACCCTCAATCCCCCTCCTACCGGGCCGCGCTGCAGAACTGCGCCAAGCTCCAACCCGGGGCGATCGGCGGACCGCCCAACGCCTCGGAGCACGCGAGGATCGTCGATGTCGAGTTCTCGAAGTGCATGCGCAGGCGTGGCATTCTGGACTTCCCGGACCCGTCGCTGTCGGTCCTCCCTCCGAGCCAGGCTCACGGAATCGTCCGCGGTGGGATGTACTGGCCACTCCCCGCCGGGAGCCAGCAATCGCCGGCGTTCCAGAAGGCTGCGGAAGCCTGCGGACTGGGCCGGCCGCATGTCAGCGCCGCAGCGGGTTAGCGTTACGGACGGGGATGTGGACCCGCAAAGACATCCTCGCCGGCATTTCCTGCTGCTACCGCCGCGGCCGCGGGTAGCGTTGTGTCGGTCAGCGCGATCGACGACACCCTCGCCGAGCACACGGGCCCAGAGTTCAGGGCGGCGCGTGGCGGCGTCGTACCCGTTCGGATGGCGCGGCAACGACCGCGCTGGGCGTCGGGCGACCGCCTCGAGGTCGACGGTCTGGCGTTCACGGTCACGGCGGATCGGGACCGGTACCTGAACGAGCGCTCGACCGCCGGCCACTTCATCGTCGCCAAGCAGCCGGCGATGGTCGACGGGGTGATCGACCTGATCGCCGAACTCGAGCCCAAGCGGGTCGTGGAGCTCGGGATCTTCAAGGGCGGTAGCGCGGCATTGCTGGCTGCGCTCGCCCAGCCCGACCGGCTGACGGCGATCGAGCTCAATCCCGAACCCGTGCAGGCGCTCTCTCAGCTGATCGACGCGCGGGGGCTGCACTCGGCGCTCGTGCCACATTACGGAGTCGACCAGGGCGATGTCACGCAGCTCGCCTCGGTGATCGACGGCGACCATGGCGCCGAGGCACTGGATCTCGTCGTCGACGACGCATCGCACCTATACCGCGAGACGAGAGCCTCGTTTGAGCTGCTGTTCGCGAGGCTTCGCGTGGGCGGACGCTACGTGATCGAGGATTGGGGCTGGGCCCACTTCCCCGAGCCCATGTGGCAGGCGGGCGGCGGCTGGTTCCACGACCGGCCGGCGCTCACGAACCTGATCATCGAGCTGCTGATGGTGGCCGGGACCGGATCCGACCTGATCGCCGAGATCAGCGTGCTCCGCGACACGGTGACCATCACCCGTGGACCGATCGAGTTCGATCGCCCGCTCCGGCTCGAGGAGCACTACTGCAATCGCGGGCTGCCGTTCCGCCCGCTGCTGTGATGGCGACCACGATCGCCACCTACCTGCCGCAGTTCCATCCGATTCCGGAGAACAACGCCTGGTATGGCGCGGGCTTCACCGAGTGGCACAACGTCGTGCGGGCGAGGCCACTGTTCCGCGGCCACTACCAGCCGCACCTGCCGCGCGATTTCGGGTTCTACGACCTCCGCGTGCGCGAGGTGCGCGAGGTCCAGGCGCGAACCGCCAAGGCCCACGGAATCGACGCGTTCTGCTTCTACCACTACTGGTTCGAGGGTCAGCGGCCGCTGCGCCGGGTCGTCGACGACGCGATCGAGCACGGAATCCCCGACATCCCATTTTGCCTCGCGTGGGCGAATGAGAACTGGAGCCGTGCGTGGGATGCCGCCGACTACGAGGTGCTGCTGCGCCAGCGCTACAGCGGGGAGGACGACGAGGCCCATTGCCTGTTCCTGCTCAAGGCGATGTCGAGCCCGAACTACCTGCGCGTCGCCGGCAGGCCGGTGCTGTTCATCTACAGGATCCAGTCGATGCCGGACGCGAAACGGACGCTTGCGCGATGGCGCGAGGTGTGGTGCGCCGGAGGGCTCGACAACGTCGCGGTGATCAAGTTCGACACTCACGGGGACTTCTCTGACCCCGCCATCTACGGGGCGGACTCGGCGGCGCAGTTTCTGCCGCACGGCCTTGCCGATCGGGGCCTGGCGACGGCCGATGTCGGTGCCGGCCCGGGCAATCTCGTGTACGACTACGAGGAGGTGTCCCGGTCCTACCTCGCGGCCGAGCGGCCCCGCTGGCGCCGGCACGAATGCGTTATGCCGATGTGGGACAACACCGCGCGCCGCGGCGATGGACGCAGCTTCGTGCTCCACGACAGCACGCCCGAGGCTTACGAGCGGTGGCTGCGAGGTCTCCTCGAGCGCGCCGCCGAAGACGATCTCGTGCTGATCAATGCCTGGAACGAATGGGCCGAGGGCGCCCATCTGGAGCCCGACCTCGAGCACGGCGACGACTACCTGAGGGCGACTGCGCGGGCGCTTCTGGGCGCAGGGCCGGCGCACGCCCCGGCCCTGCCACCGCTTTCGGCGGTGCCGTTCGAGCTGCGCGACCGATTCGCCGAGCTGTACCTCGACGGGCTCGAGACGCAGACGATCCTCCAGCGCCGTCTGTCGCGGCTCGAGGCGACGCTCGAGCGCCAGCTCGAGCTGGTCAGGACCGAGGCGGATGCAGAGGTCACCGCCTTGCGCACGCACGCGATGACGCTGACCGGCGAAAACGAGCGGCTCCGGCGCGAGCTGGCATTCGTCGCGAACGCCTCGTCCCACGATCCGGGGGCGAGCTGAGATGGCGAGCCGCTACCACCAGCGAGTCGATCGATCCGCTCCGAACAACGCGCACAGCTTCGCCATCGAGCTGGTCGGCTGTAACCGACGGGTGCTCGAGCTCGGCGCCGCCTCTGGACACGTGACGGAGGCGCTTGTCGATCACGGCTGTCGCGTCACCGCGGTCGAGCTCGAAGCCGACTCGGCGACGTCGCTCGGTGAATTGGCCGAGACCGTGATCGTCGGGGACCTCAACGACCCCGAACTGCTGGCCGGACTGGAAGCCGAGTTCGACGTCGTGCTTGCAGGCGACGTGCTCGAGCACCTGCTGCGGCCGCACGACGTCCTCAGGCACGCGGCGAGACTGCTCAAGCCCGGAGGGCACGCGGTCGTCTCGCTGCCGCACGTCGGGCACGCGGACGTCCGCCTCGCGCTGATGCAGGGCTCCTGGGACTACAGCGCCTGGGGGCTGCTCGACGACACCCACACCCGCTTCTTCACGCTCAAGTCGATCAGGCGGATGGTCAAGGAGGCGGGACTCGTGATCACAGAGCTCCGCCGGGTTCGGATCCCCGCGTTCGAGACCGAGCTCAGCCTCGACCGCGACGCGGTCCCGACGGATGTGCTTGAGCTCGCGCTCCGGGATCCGGAGGCCGAGACGTACCAATTCGTGTTCGCGGCCGCAGTCGACAACGGCGACTACCGCGTCGGACGGCTGGCCGAGAGCAAGCTCGACCTGGAGCGCGAGCTCGACAATCTGCGCATCGCACACGCCGCGCTGGAGGCGGCACACGGACGCCTTGCCGGCGAACTGGCGAAGGCGGACGAGTGCCGGCGCGACGCCGAGGACCGCGCCGCTCGGCTCACGGACGACCTGTCAACCGCACGCGGCCGGCTCTGCCGCGTCGAAGGATCCGTCTGCTGGCAGCTGTTCCAGCGTCTCCGGGGACGGGCATTCGCCCTCGTTGGCGGCGAGGACTCAGCGTTCGTTCACGCGCTGCAGCGTTGCCTTCGGCTCGCCGGTCGCGCGGCGGGCGTGGGCGTTCACCCGAATGAGTAGCGGCGCTCGTCAGATTGCGCGACGCCCTGATGCGCAGCGGCAGTCGTGCCCAAGGTCAGGAGGCGTCAGGCCGGGACGCTACGCGGCCGTCAGACGGCCGCCGAAACGGGGACGACCTCGGCGAACTGCACCGTGTCGATGAACTGCCGGAAACGTGCAAGCTTGCCTTCACGGATATCCCAGACGTGGACGACAGGCAGGTCCAGCGCCCTCCCAGTCGCCTTGCCGGTCCCTCGATAGCGGACGACCGCCGCGACGGTTTCACCGGATCCGATGAACTCCTCGGGTACGACGGCGAACCCTTCGACGTCCTCGGCGATCGGGCCAAAGACCTTCTGGAGGACGGCCTCGCCGCCGCGGTGCAGGCCCCCGTATGGCATGCCCTCGGCCTCGAACCATTCGATGTCATCAGCGAATGCGTCGAGCACGGCGCGCACGTCGCCTCGCGCGAACGCCCCGTAGACACCCTTGACGAACTCGATGCTCTGCTCACTCATTGCTTTCCTCTGTTCGGGCAATTGTGGTCTGAACCTATCAGGCTGTAAGCGACCGAGTTCGCCGTCGGTATCTTGAAGAAGGCAGGCCGCGAGCTGGATCCCACGGACGTCAATAGAGTAATCGCCAATGGCGAACGCCAGGCATCTGCGGCCGTCGAGCAAGGGAGTCGTCAGATCACGGCGCTCCATG
Source organism: uncultured Solirubrobacterales bacterium (assembly GCA_963742025.1). GTDB lineage: Bacteria > Actinomycetota > Thermoleophilia > Solirubrobacterales > Solirubrobacteraceae > Palsa-465. The sequence goes on along the minus strand of CAVUKF010000010.1, from coordinate 1,212,171 downwards.
TGTCCATTGGAAGCGCTCGCGATCGTCTCGGCAACGAACTCGGAGACGCCGGGAAGCTGCTCGCACGGTTAGCCGCCAAGCATCCGCGTCGCACCGCAGCCTCTCAGCCCGAGAGCTTCGGAGCTTCTTCGAAAGCGCGATCGCAGCTTGCACCCGGCGGGCGACTTGTGGATCAAGTTTGCGTAGCGCCCGCGCGGCAGCAGGTCGCAGCTCGATCCTGTACCGGCTCACCCCCAGCCCAGGTCGGCCTTCGCTTGGTCCCAGGGAATGTTTGGGACCGGGGACTCAGCTCAACTGTGCCATCGACTTCCTTGTCGCCGACGACAAGACGGGCGTGCGGTACAAGTTCCATTTGCGTCGCGCAGATGGGCCGCTGGCGTTCGGTTCCCCCTGGGTGCTCTTCGGCCTGTCCGCCCACGGGGAGATGCAGGGACTCGAGGTCTACAACGTCGTCACCCACCGGACGCAGCGCATCCACTGTGGCTTCTGTCTCGGCGCGGATGGCTATGCGATCGGTGCGCGGTGGCTTGAGCTCGACGTCGAGAAGACCGTGCCTTGCGAGAACGGCACCGGCGTACCGCAGGGCAACTGCGGCGCCAACGTCGACAGCTACTATGACCTCGTCCACCACACGATTCGCCGCAAGCTCGCAACGACAAGCGACACGACGATCGACCTCAACTCCGCGAAGCTTGTCAGGCCGATCTGTCCTCCTCTGAGCGTTCCGCCGCACGGGTCGTTGACCTTCTACGGCACGTTCGCCGTTGCGACCGCGCCCGCGCCTCAAGGTGCGCAGCCGAATGCGTCAACGACCTTGGAGGAATGCCGCTCGCAGGTCCAGACACCACTCGACGCGCCCTTTGAGCTCCGCGGCTCCGGGCAAGCCGTCGTCGCGACCTCACATGCGGTTGGGAACACCAACGCCGTGGCCTGGGCGGTCACCAACGCCTCGGGCGATGACACTGGCGAGGTCGATGGCGTTCTGCTCCCGAGGCTCGTCCCGTTCTCATTCACGCTCCCACCAACGATCGTGACGCAGCCCAGCACATTCTCGATCACGCTCGCGATGGACGCCGAACGGCTCTACGTGATCGGCGACAACGGCGATACGTGGTCAGCACCATTCCCGTGAGGATCGGTATGACCGCTGATGCGACAACGTCGCTGCCTTAGCCGCTCCGGAGCCGCCGCGCAGCCGCTGATCGCATGCGCTCCCGCACGAAAATCGGGCGTTGCTCGCGGTCTGGCGTGGACTCGGACCGTTTCGACCCGGCACACCCGCTGCCTTCAGCGCCAGTCGATTTCCGCGAGCAGTTTGTGGAGCTTGCGTCCGCGTTCGGGGTTGAGGGATTCAATCCAGGAGATCCGGCCGCGAAGGTGGGCCTTGAAGTCGGGAACTTCCTCGCGGTTTTGGCTAGCCGGACCGTGAGTGGCGGCATTGTGGAGCAGTGCTTTGAGTCGGTCGTATTCGCTACGGCGAACGTTCGGGCGAACGTTTACGACCACGCCGCAAACCGTTTGACGGCCGCCGGCGCTTTGCGCCGTGGACTTGGCCTCGTTCACGGCGAAGCCCTCGGCGCGGATGATCGAGGTGGCGATCGCTTCGAAGTCGTTGCGCCGGCGGTGTAACCGTGCCGGTCCGGAGAAGATGAGGTCATCCGCGTACCGCGAGTAGCGAAGTCCTGACGCCAGCGCTAGGCCGTTGAGACGCCGATCGAGTCTGAACGCTGCCAGGTTGGCGAGCGACGGTGAGGTCGGTGCACCCTGCGGGAGATGCGGCGTCGCCAGCTGCCGGCCCAACCAGAACCGGGCCTGGATTGCGCCGGGCCGGGTCGGGCTCGCGATGACCCGCCACACGGACTCAGGCACCGTGTTCGTTGTCAGTCCAGTGAGGACGTGGCACACAGGTGGGGCATAGCCGAGCCGTTCGGAAGATGCCGTAAACGCGTCGGGCCGGGACACTGGCGAAGAAGTCTTTTAGATCGAGTCGGAGCACCGCCGCGTGGCCGGCGTGCAGTTGTGCGTGGGTGATAGCCGAGCGGCCGTGCGTGAACCCGTGAGCGGCCTCGTGCGGTGGGATCTGATCGAGGATCTCACGGAGAACCCACCGCTGGATCTCCTTCAGGCGCGCCTTCGGCGCCTCGATGACCCTGGGTACACCTCCGTGCCTCGGGATGGCGCGGTAACGGTAGTTGCGAAGCTGCTCCTTCTTGACGTTGCGCTCCAGGCTACGCATATCTGCGAGCCATGCGAGCTGGCCGTCACTCAGCTCCAGGCGCTGCGCAAGCTCAGGAACCGACGCGATGTCGATGATCGCCCAGCCGGGCTTGGCCCGGCGTCTCGACTCCCGCGCGCCTGGCGACCGATCAAGCGACAGCCGCAGAATGCGAGGCGGCTCGCCTTCACCTGTTGGGACGCGGTACTCGTCGAGAAAGGTCTCAATCAGCCCGAACAGCTCACGGCGACCGTCGATCGGCGGCGTCCGGTGAACCGCAAACGCGCGCATCGCAAGAGCGATCATCCAACTCGGCCACCGGTCCAGACACGCGGCACCGCTCTCGGCGATGAGATCGACCTTCCACGGGGCGGCCAGGAACGCATCCGTCAGCTCGTCAGCGAGCGCGGCTCGCTCAGCGGCGTCATACACGGGAACAATGATCGCGGCGCCGCGCGCCGACTGCTCCTGTCGTGCGTGCCCGGAAGTGCCCCGAAGGTGCACAGTGGGGCCCGCGATGCACTGCTCCACGTAACCGACTGTCCCCGGGGTAACCCCGGAGAGGCACCGCACCCGAAGATGCGGCCACCCAACTCGATGCAACGACGCCGCGTCTGGAACGCTACCGCAACCCAACAGCGCGGCCCGATCAAAGCGCCCGCGATGGGTCCGCAACGTGGCACGTGACCGCGCGGCCAGAGCGCGCTCAGTGTTGTCTGTGGGGCTCAAGAATCTCCGACAGAGGGATTGGAGTCAGCTCGAGCAACAGCAGGCCTAGCACCGCCGGCGCAAAGCCGGCTAAGGGTGTGCACGCAGGCGGTTCTGCCAGGGTGGCCTGCGATGTCTCCTTTGTGGGGCTTGAAGTCCCTACCAGCTACGACGCCGCGTGAGACACCACAGCGGGCGGCGCGTGAAGTGAGGTCGCACGGTCGGAATGACCGAGCCACTGCGGTTTTGCCAGATGGATCTGTACGACACCGATGCGCCGCTCGGTGAACCCGGCCTCGCAGTAGGCGAGATACATGCGCCAGAGCCGTCGAAACCGCTCGTCGTAACCGAGCTCATCCAGCCGCGTGCCGGCCGCCTCGAAGTTGGCGCGCCACCGTCGCAGCGTCTCGGCATAGTGTGGCGTGAGGTCCTTGAGCCCGACGGTGCGCAGGTCCGTGCGCCGAGCGACGCAGCGTGAGATCACCTCGAGCGAGGGCAGGCAGCCGTTCGGGAAGATGTGCGTGCGGATGAAGCTGCGTGACGCTTTCTCGACGGCGTAGGCGCGGTCGTCGATCACGATCGCCTGCAGCAGCATGCTCCCGTCCGCGGCGAGGAGGTCCGAGCAGCGTGCGAAAAACGTGTCGAAGTCTCGCCACCCGACCGCCTCGATCATCTCGATCGAAACGAGCTTCTCGTAGCTCCCTCGCAGATCTCGATAGTCCTCGCACAGCACGGTGACTCGATCGGCGACCCCGGCCGCGCGAACCTGCGCTCGCGCGTACTCGTACTGCTCGCGCGAGATCGTGGTGGTTGTGACCTGACAACCTCGCGTTCTCGCGGCGTGTACGGCGAAGCCGCCCCATCCTGTGCCGATTTCCAGCACGTGATCGTCGGACTGAAGGTCGAGTTGGCGGCAGACGAGCTCGAGCTTGGCGTTCGAGGCCTCCGCAAGGGTCATCCCTCGGCGCGGGAAGTACGCGGAGGAGTACATCATCGTCTCGTCGAGCATCAGCGCGAAGAACTCGTTTCCGAGGTCGTAGTGGGCCGCGATGCTGCGGCGACTGCGCCCGCGTGTGTTGCGTGCCCGGATGCCGCGCACCGTCTGGAGCGGGACCCGCGCCGGCGCAACACGCCGACGCCACTCGTCCAAGCCTGCGATGTTGCGTGCAGCGACCCGCACGACCGCTGTCAGATCGGGTGACGCCCACAGCTCCTCCATGTACGCCTCGGCCAGACCGCGACTTCCGTGCAGCAGCATCGGCCAGACCCGTGGCGAGCGAATCTCCACCGTCGCCTGCGGGCTGCCGTGACCGAATACCAGCCGCTGCTCGTCCTCGATGATTGTCAGCCGGCCCGCGCGAAGATGCGCGAGCAGGCCCAGCACGAGGCTACGAGTCGCACGCTGCCCAGCAGTCATGCCGGCACCTGCGGACGGGGGTGGAGTGGCACGCCCTTGAGCTTGAGCGCGAGCGCATGGCCGTAGATCAGCGCGAGCACGCGCAACGTTGCGGCCGGGTAGCGCGCCGTGATGGCGACGAGACGACCGCGGGTGAACGGGGCACGACGCAGCGCCAGCGTCGCGTCGAAGACAGGTCGCTCGCGCTCGCGGCTCTCGATGTGAACCGACAGCGTCGGGCCGGGCGCGACGACGCGCCATAGGTAGCGCTGCTCCATCGCCATGAACGGGGACACGTGCAGCTTCTTCTCAAAGCTCCCAGTGAGGACGGGACCCTCCCCCGCTCGCGTGAGCACGTAGGCGTGGCGCTCTCCCCACGGCGTGCTGGTCACCTCTGCCACGACCGCCTCGAGCTGGTCCTGGGGCGTGAAGCAGTAGTAGAAGCTGACCGGGTTGAAGCAGTGCCCGAACGTGCGCAGCTGCGTGAGCAGGCGGATCGGCCCCGTCGGCAGCATGCCCGTCCGGCGCTCCACCTGCATGCGCACCGCATCTGCGAGCCCGTACGGAGGGATCGCCGAGGTAGTCGGCTCGGCGGAAGCGAATGAAGCCCGGACGGCCGGCGACGAGCCGCCCGCCGAGCAGGCCGTCGAGCTCCTCCAGGTCGAGGTACACGAGCGCCACGCGGTGGCTGAACTCGTGCGAGCGCACCGCAAAGCGCCGGTGGCGGATCGTGCCCTCGTAGATCGCGCTGGCCGTCATACGCTCACCGCCTGCGCGCGCCGGGCGCCGATCTCGCGCACCACCCGCAGCGCGCTGTTGACGCCATCCTCGTGGAAGCCCCATCCCCAGTAGGCGCCGCAGTAGTGCGTGCGATTGGGTCCGCTGATCTCGCGGTGGCGGGACTGCGCCGCGACGCCCGCGGGCGTGTAGACAGGGTGCGCGTACTGGATCGTGCGGATGATCCGCTCTGGGTCGATCGCGGCGGTGCGGTTGAGCGTGACGCAGAACTCGCGGTCGGCCCGCAGCGACTGCAGGCGGTTCATGTGGTAGGTCACCGTGCAGCGTCCCGCCGCATCGGCGTCGAGATGGTAGTTCCAGCTCGCCCACGCGCGGCGGCGTCGCGGGAGCAGCGAGCGATCGGTGTGCAGCACCGCCTCGTTGCTCTGATACGGGATCGCCCCAAGCAGCTCGCGCTCGCGCTCGCTGGGGTCGGCCAGCAGCGCGAGAGCCTGGTCGGAGTGCGTCGCGATCACGACCGCGTCGAAGCGCTCGGGCTCACAGCCGCGCGCCGCCACCGTGACATGGTCGCCGTGGCGGGTCACCTCCGTCACCGGTGTCGAGAGCCTGAGACACTCGCGCCAGGGGCGCGTCAGCGCCTCGACATATCTGCGCGAGCCTCCGGTGATCGTCCGCCAGCGCGGGCGGTCCCGGAATCCGAGCATGCCGTGGTTGTCGAAGAACTCGACCAGGAAGCGCGCCGGGAACGACCACATCTGCGCCGGATCGGCGGACCACACCGCCGAGGCCTGGGGGACGATCAGCCGCTCCACGAACGCGCGCGAATACCGCCGCTCGTCAAGCCACTCGCGCAGCGACGGATCCCGCTCGGAGGCAAGCAGCTCGCGGGCGTCGCGGTTGAAGCGGACGAGGTCCGCGACCATCCGGTGAAACGTGGGCCCGATCAGCTGAGCCGCGGCTCGCGAACAGGCCGTTCGGCGAGGCCCCGTTGTACTCGAAGTCGACCCCGTCGCTCACCCCGAAGCTCATCGGAGACGGCTGCGTCTGCACGTCGAGCTCGTCCAGCAGGCGTTCGAAGTTCGGGTAGTTGCGGTCGTTGAAGACGATGAAGCCCGTGTCGATGTCATAGACCCCGGACTCGGTCTCGACGCGCACCGTGTTGGCGTGGCCGCCCGCCTGGTCGCTCGCCTCGAACACGACCAGCTCGTGCTCGGAGTGCAGCGTGTGCGCGCACACGAGCCCGGAGACGCCTGCGCCGATGATCGCGATCCTCATGCTCCCCTTCCTACGGAACACGCGCACGCCGCGGATCAGCATTGGCTGACCAGGCCTGCGCCGGACGCACTCTGGGCATCAGTCCGCTGCCGCTCTACGCGGCCGCTCGTCACGGCGTCATCCGAACGCAGTGTACAGCTTCTGTATAGATCCTGTGGAAGTAGTGTTCAGATTCCGATAGACTCGAGTTATGACCGACGGTCCACGACTGCGTATCGGCGAGCTCAGCAGACGCGTTGGTGTGAGCCCTGAGCTGCTGCGCGCCTGGGAGACGCGCTACGGGCTCCTGCGCCCTGAGCGCACCGCAGGGCGGGCTTCGTCTCTTCTCCGAGGAGGACGAGCGGCGCGTGCGCCTGATGCGCAAGCACATCGCCGCCGGGCTCTCCGCCGCCGAGGCCGCCCGACTCGCCAGGTCTGGCGAGGATCGCCCAAGTCGCACGAGGGCTCGGCGAGCTTCGCCGAGATCCAGACGGCGCTCGTGCACGGCCTGGAGGCGCTCGACGAGCCGATGGCCCAGTCGGCGCTCGACCAGCTGTTCAGAGCCTTTGCGCTGCCATTCGCGCTGTCGGAGGTGATCCTGCCGTTTCTGCACCGGCTCGGAGAGCGTTGGGCGGCAGCGGAAGTGAGCATCGCCCACGAGCACTTCGCGAGCAACGTGATCGGCGGGCGGCTGCGCGCGCTGACGTCGGGGCTGGGGCAACGGCGTGGGCCCGCGTGCCGTCCTCGCCTGTCCGCCCGGCGAGCGACACGAGCTTGGGCTGCTGTGCTTCGGGCTCGCCCTCAGAGAGCACGGCTGGCGGATCACCTATCTCGGCGCAGAAACCCCGCTGCGCGAGATCACCGACGCCCTCGGCGAGCTCGTGCCGAGCATCGTCGTGCTCTCCGCGATCAGCCAGCAGCGGTTCCTCGACGCGAGCGAGGAGATCGCCGCGCTGGGGACCCGGGTGCGCGTCGGCATCGGCGGGGCAGGCGCCACCCCGGCGCTCGCCCAGGTGATGGGCGTGGAGCTGCTTGGCGGAGATGCGATCGGCGAGGCGGCCGGCCTTGCAGCGTGAGCGATCGCGCGTGTCGCGGAGCGCCACTACTTCAGCGGTGGAACGCCCCTGTCCTCGGCGAGTGCCTGGCGCAACGTGACCTCGAACGGAGCGGGCTCGATGTCAAAGAGCCGGCGGGCGGAGTCGTCGGTCACGACCGTCTCGGTGCTGAGTCCCTCGATCAGCGGACGCGCGACGCCGGCGTCGACCGGTGTGACGAGGCCGATCCACAGCGAGGACAGCCACGGGGTTATGAAAGGCACCGGGATCTTCAGGCGCGGGCGTTTGCCGAGGGCGAGCGCCATCACGTCGAGCATGTCACCGTACGTGAGCACGTCCGGACCGCCGATCTGCAGCTCACGGCCGGTCGAGGCCTCGACGTGAGGCGCCTGCGAGAGGTAGCTCAGCACGTCATCGATCCCGATCGGCTGGGTTCTGGTCGCGAGCCAGGCGGGAGCGATCATCGCGGGCAGGCGCTCGACCAGGTAGCGCAGCGTGCGATAGGACTCGCTGTCGCTGCCGACGACCATCCCGGCGCGGAAGTAGGTCAGCGGCGGGCCGTGCGCCTCGAGTTGTCTGGCGGTCTCGTGGCGGCTGCGCAGGTGCTCGGAGCGGGGATTGTCGCCGAGGCCGCCGAGGTATATGACGCGGCCAATGCCCTCCTGCCTGGCCATGCGCCCGAATCCCTCGGCCGCCCGTCGCTCGCGCTCGGCGAAGTCCGAGCCGCTGCCGCCCCGGCCCATCGAGTGCACCAGGTAGTAGGCGACATCGACGCCGCGGCCGGCGCCCGAGAGCGAGTCCGGACGGAGAACGTCGCCCACGTGGACCTCGAAGCCCTCGTCGAGCAGCGCGCGGGTGCGAGCAGCGTCGCGGTTGCGGACCAGACAGCGCACCTCATCGCCGCGTTCGCGCAGGCGGCGGGCGAGGCGCCCGCCGATGAAGCCGCTGGCGCCGGTGACGAGAACACGCACGTGGAACTCAAACCTAGCCGACGCGAGCGAGCCGACGCGGCGAGCGTGTCCATCGAGCTCGCCGGCGCGAGCGGCTCGAGCGCGCCGCGGATCGAACAGCATGATCGACTCGCTGCTCGACACGATCCTCGACCGCACCGTCGTTGCCGGGCTACACGAGCGTCGGCTATCGCATCCGCAGGGGCACGTGGAACCCCGCCGACCTGCAGCCGACTGGACGGGAAGGTGGTGCTCGTCACCGGCGCGACCTCCGGGCTCGGGCTCGCCGCCGCCGAGGGCTTCGCGCGTCTCGGTGCCGCCGTCTGGCTGCTCGCCCGCAGCGAGGAGCGCGGTGAGCGCGCTCGCGCAGGAGATCGTGGCACGGTCGGGCAATCAGCGATGTTCAGGTCGAGCTCTGCGACCTCAGTGACCTCAAAGCCGTGCGGCGGTTCGCCGAGCGCTTCAGCGAGCAGGCTCCGCGCCTGGATGTGCTCGTCAACAACGCCGGCGCGCTGCTCGGCGAGCGGACGCTCTCGGTCGACGGCATCGAGCTGACTTTCGCGACCAACGTCCTCGGACCGTTCCTGCTGACGAACCTGCTGATCCCGCTGCTCGAGAAGAGCGCGTCCGGCTCGCATCGTCAACGTGTCCTCGGGCGGCATGTACACGCAGCGGATCCACGTCGAGGACCTGCAGAGCGCCGACGGGAAGTTCGACGGCGCCACCGCCTACGCCCGCACCAAGCGCGCCCAGGTGATCCTGACCGAGCAGTGGGCGCGAGCGGCTTGAGGGCACCGGCGTGGTGGTGCACGCGATGCATCCCGGCTGGGCGGACACCCCGGGCCTGCGAGTCCTCGCTGCCACGCTTCTACGGCGCGACAAAGTGGCTGCTGCGCACGCCGCAGGAGGGCGCCGACACGATCGTCTGGCTCGGTGCCGCGCCCGAGCCGGCACGACAGCTCCGGCGGCTTCTGGCATGACCGCCGAGACGCCCGACCCACCGCGTGCCCTGGACCAGGGAGACGCCCGACGACCGTGAGCGGCTCTGGGCCGAGTGCGAGCGACTCAGCGGCTGGCACGAGCATCCCGGCCACACCGAACTCAAACAGCATAAGGAGAATCCGATGGCCCGCTACAAGGCAACAGTCGACACGCCCCATCCTCCCGACGAGGTGTTCGCCTACCTCAGCGACTTCTCGACGACCGCGGAGTGGGATCCGGGGGTCGTCGAAGCCGAGCGCATCGGCGACGCGCCGATCGCGCAGGGAAGCGAGTTCCGGCTCGTCGCCGACTTCCTTCACCGCAAGACGACGCTCACCTACCGCATCGTCGAGTACGACCCGCCGAACGCGGTCACCTTTCGCGGCGAGAACTCCAGCGTCGGTCTCCCTCGACCGGATCACCTTCGAGCCGTCGGACGGCGGCACACGAATCACCTACGACGCGGACCTCGCGCTGAAGGGTCCGTTCAAGCTCGCCGACCCGCTGCTCGGCGCTCGCCTTCAAGCGGGTCGGCGATCGCGCGCTCGCGGGTATGCGCAAGGACACTCGGAGCCGAGCAGCCGGTCTCGTGAGCGCCGGACGCGTCTACGTGCTCGAACGCAGACAGCGGCTCGAGCTGCCGGTCGAGCGGGCATTCGAGTTCTTCGCCCAGGCACGCAACCTCGCGGCGATCACGCCGCCATGGATGGGCTTTGAGGTGATCACGCCGGAGCCTATCGAGATGCGCCCCGGCGCACTGATCGACTACCGGCTGAAGCTCCACGGCGTGCCCGTCGCGCTGGCGCACGCGGATCGAGGTCTGGGAGCCACCCGTGCGCTTCGTCGACATCCAGGTGCGCGGCCCGTACGCGCTCTGGGAGCACACGCACACCTTTGAGCGCGACGGCGAACACGCGGTCCTCATCGGCGACCGCGTCCGCTATGCGCTCCCGCTCGGCCCGCTCGGGCAGATCGCGCATGCGGCGTTTGTCAAGCGTGATCTCGAGCGGGTGTTCGACTACCGCGAGCGCGCCGTGGCAGAGCGACTCCTGGCACGCCCGGCGCGGCCGTGACGGCGGTCGTCTGGTTCCGGCGCGACCTGCGACTGCATGAGCACCCGGCGCTGCGCGCCGCACTCGACGCGCATGACCACGTCGTGCCCGTCTTCTGCCTCGATGACCGCCTGCTCCACGGCCGCCACGCGTCCGGCCCCCGCACGCAGTTCCTGCTCGAATGCCTGACCGACCTCGACGGCTCGCTGCGCAGGCGCGGCGGCGGCCTCGTCGTTCGCCACGGCCCCCCCGAGCGCGAGCTCGCAGCGCTCGCAGAGGAGATCGGGGCCGAGGAGCTCCACTTCACCGCCGACATAACCCCCTTCTCGACGCCGCCGCACCGAACGCGTGCACAAGGCGCTCGACACCGCAGGGGTCACGCTCCAAGGCCACCCCGGCCTGAGCGTGATCGACGACGTCGGTGCACCGCGAACGCACGCCGGCAATCCCTACCGAGTCTTCTCCGCGTTCCACCGTTCGTGGGAGCGCCAGGAACGACGCGACGTGCTCGACGCGCCCAGCCAGCTGCCGCCGCTTCCCCCAGCGTCTGGCGACCGGCGACGTCCCGTCGCTTGCCTCGCTCGGCCTCGAGCAGGAGGTGGACGACCCACCACGCGGCGGCGAGCACGAGGGGCGGCAGCGGCTCGAGCGGTTCCTCGCGCACACCCCTTCGCAGTACGGCGAGAACCGCGACGCGCTCGCCGATGACGCCACCTCACGGCTTTCGCCCTACCTGCATTTCGGCTGCGTCTCAGCGCGCGAGGTCGAGGACCGGCTGGAGTCCGACGGACCGGCGTCCGCCGCCTTCCGCCGCCAGCTCTGCTGGCGCGACTTCCACCATCATGTGCTGCTCCATTTCCCCCGCAACGCCACCTCGGAGTTCCAGACGCGCTACCGCGGAAAGATCAAATGGAGCCACGACCAGCGGCCTTTGCCGCCTGGTGTGAGGGGCGCACCGGATACCCGCTCGTCGACGCGGGCATGCGCCAGCTGCGGCGCGAAGGCTGGATGCACAACCGTGCCCGGCTCGTGGTCGGCTCATTCCTGACCAAGGACCTCGGCATCGACTGGCGTTGGGGGGAGCGCCATTTCATGCGCCTATTGGTTGACGGCGACGAGGCCAACAACAACGGCAACTGGCAATGGATCGCCTCGGTCGGGACCGACCCCCAACCGGCCTATCGCCGGATCTACAACCCGACGCGCCAGATGGAGACGCACGACCCTGACGGAGAGCTACGTCCGCCGCTACGTTCCCGAGCTCAAAGACGTCCCCGACGACTACATCCGCGAGCCGTGGACCATGCCGGCGCGCGTGCAGCGCGAGGTTGGCTGCCTGCTCGGGACCGACTATCCGAAGCCGATCGTGGACCATGCCGACGCCAGGCGGTCGGCGCTCGAGCGCTACCGATCGGTTAGTACTCGCGGGCTTTCTCCGCCGACCTGAGCCGAGATTGGCCGTCGACGCGCTCCTCCTGGGGACGGACTGCGGTGTCTCGCGTCCCGGCCGAGGGGCTCGCTCGTCATGGGAGCTTGAGCGTCCGGCCTGTGATGGTCTGGATGGTGAGGTGCGAGACCGGCGGGTGGCCGGCGGAGACCGTCAACTGGAATTGGAGGATCAGCCGCCGGCCGGAGCGGGCCTGCTTGCGAAGCGAGCGATCGATCACGAGTTCTGGGCTGGCGATGGAGATCGCCGCCCGGTTGGTCGCGGTCGTCAGCTTCAGCGTCAGGCGGTTCGTGGAACCGCTCGCCGAAGCCAGATCGGCCTGGTGTGCACCGTCGGTGACAGAGAGTGCGCTGAGGCTCCCGGTCACGTTGGCGAACGCGAGGCCTCGCGGGAGCGTGACCGTGATCATCTTGAAATCACTACTGCCGGCCACGGCTGCGAGCGTGAAGGCCAGCTTGGGCCGGCCGGACCGGAGGCCGGACACCGAGGCCTTGGGGGCGATGACGCCGCTGCCTCGGCCGGTCAGCGTGATCTGCAGCGGTGCGGTCTGCTCGACGCTTGAGATCGTGATCGTGGCAGGCCGCTTCCCGGCAGCCGTCGGCGCGAAGAGCACGTGGAAGTAGCAGCTGGCACCCGGCTCGATCTGCAGGTCCGTGGTGCAGGTGCTCTCGTAGACCGAGTAGTCGCTGGTGTCGCCGCCGGTGAGCGCAACCCCCGTGATCGCGAGGACCCCGTGACCGGTGTTGGTGATCGTCACGATCTGCGAGCTGCCGTTCTGGTGGGCCGTCGCCGACCCAAAGCTGAGGCTGGACGGGTTTGCGCTGGCGACACCGGGCGGCCCGTCGTTGACCGCGAGCCCCCACGCGCCCGGCGCGTTGGCGATCCAGGCCTGATCGACGCTCGACCCGTCGAGGTCGGCGCGGCCGATCGTGCCGTTGCTGTTGGTCCAATAGATGTTCTCCGCGGTGACCGCCACGGCGTGGGGTGCGTCCGCGCCGGTGATGAAGTCGTTGTCGACGCCGGTGCCGTCGAGGTCGGCGCGCCCGATCGTGCCGTTGCTGCTCGACCAGTAGATGTACTCGCCGTTGACGCCGACCGCCAGCGAGGTGACGTCGTCGACCCCGGTCATGAACGACTGATCCGCTGCGCCTCCTGCGACCGCCGCCCGGCCGATCGTATTGTTGGCGTTGGCCCAGTACAGGTCGCTGTTGTTGGCGGCGACCGCGGTCAGCTTCGTCGAGACCGCGTGAACGCCGTCCTCGAATCCAGTGCCGTCGAGGTTGGCCTCCCCGATCGCCCACCCCATCGAGGGCGGGGTCGATGGGTTGTAGTACTCCTCGGAGCCGTACAGATGGGAGGCGTTGGCGGCGACGAAGCCCTCCTGGGCGTACTGGTCGAAATCCGTCTGGATCGCAAAGTAGTCGTTGGCGCCGGTGCCATCGAGGCCCACGCGGCCGAACGCGCCGGGAGGACCGTCGGGCGTGCCCGCTCGCCCGAAGTACATGTACTCGCCGTTCGGTCCCAGCGCCAGCTGGAGCGGGTTCAGCAGGTCGGTCACCCACGCAAGGTCGACGCCGCTGCCGTCGAGGTTGGCGCGGGCGATCGTCCCGGTGCTGGGAGCGGACCAGTACACGTAGGCGCCAGCCGGTGCCGCAGCCAGTCCGGTCACCGCTGCCGTGATCAGCGCGGCCGTGGTAACGGCGCGCCTGACCCGCCGTAGGTACGTGGCTGATCGCAACATTCGGAGACCTCCCCAGTCGTAGCCTGTCCGGCGCCCGCCGATAAGCACCGATCGTCGCGAGCCTAAACCATCGAGGCCCTACTGAGCTGCGCAATCCTCGGCGCGCCATCGATGCCGACCCACCTCGCCGCTCCTGACGGCGCCACCCCATCAGTGCAAGCCGGGCGACTCAACGCGTGCTGGAAGTGCGCGCCTATCACTGGTGGTCGATCGAGCGACCACCAAAAGACAGTAATCTATATAAATACCTATTTGCAGGCACTTCGTTAGTGGGCGATCCAGGACTCGAACCTGGGACCTCTTCCTTATCAGAGAAGCGCTCTAACCGACTGAGCTAATCGCCCGGAGCTCCGCAGCCGTGGAATCTTAGCGGCGTTCGGCCGGCTCGGCCACGTGCAGGCGGCTGACGAGATCCAGCGCCTCGTCCAGCGACTCGAACGCGAGCTGAGCATGGAAGCCGGCCCCATCGGGCCTGACGACAACCTCGACACCGAGCGCGGCGCTGAGCGAGTCGGCGATCTGGTCGATCGCGGCCTGCTGGTCTGGTTCTCGGTCCGGCCTGGGGCGTTTGCGCGGCACGCGTTGCGCGGGATCGGCACTCGCCCGAGCACGTGTCTCGAGCTCCCGTACAGACCAGCCGGCAGCAACCGCCTGTTTCGCGAGGTTGCGCCGGGCGGCATTTTCCGGCGCCAGCAGCAGAGCGCGCCCGTGACCCTCGGTGAGAAGCCGCTGCTCAAGCAGATCAAGTGCCTCGTCCGGTAGATCGAGCAGTCGGATCAGGTTGGAGACTGCGACCCGCCCGCGGCCGACACGAAGACCGACCTCCTCGCGTGTCAGCCCAAGCTCCTCGACCAGCGCCGCGCACGCGCGAGCCTCCTCCACGGGATTGAGGTCCTCCCTGGCCATGTTCTCGATCAGAGCGACCTCCAATGACGCCGCATCATCGTGATGACGGACGACGGCCGGCACGGGATCGACTTCAGCCAGTTTCGCCGCGCGCAAGCGGCGCTCGCCTGCGATCAGCTCATATCGGCCGCTCGGCAATGGCCGGACGAGGATCGGCTGCAGAACGCCACGAGCCCGGATCGAATCGGCGAGGGCCAGCAGCGCCTGCTCATCGAACGTGCGTCGCGGCTGTCGCGGATTCGGATCGATCAAGTCCAAGGGCACCTGTCGGAGCTCCTCCGGCGCCCCTTTCGGGGACACGGTGAGGATCGCGGCCAGGCCCCGGCCGATTCCCTTCTGTGGCTCAGCCACGCGCGGCCACCTCCTTTGCCAGCTCGAAGTAGGCATCGGCACCGGCGCAGTGCGGGTCGTGGTGAATCACCGGCTTGCCAAAGCTCGGCGATTCACCGATCCGCACGTTGCGTGGTATCACCGTCCTGAAGACGAGGTCAGGAAAGTGCTGGCGCACCTCGCGTTCGACGTCCTGCGCCAATCGCGTGCGCGAATCGTGCATCGTCAACAGCATTCCGGCCACGGTCAGGCGCGGGTTGAGTTCCCGTTGAATCAGCGAAAGGGTGTCGAGCAGGCCGGCGAGCCCTTCGAGCGCGAAATATTCAGACTGAACCGGCACGATCACCCGGTCAGCCGCCACGAGCGCGTTGACGGTCAGGGGACCCAGTGATGGCGGGCAGTCAAGCAGTGTGAAGGCGTAGCGATCGCGGACACCAACGAGCGCCTGCGCCAGGCGCCGCTCGGAACCTGGCATCCGCGGCAGCTCCATGTTGGCGCCGGCAAGGTCAGGACCTGCCGGCGCGACCCAGAGATGGCCAACCGCAGTCGCGACGACGATCTCGTCCAGCGTGGCGGAACCGATCACGACGTCATACACGGTCTTCGGCAGGCCCTTGGAGACACCGAGGCCGACCGTTGCGTTGCACTGCGGATCGATGTCCACGAGCAGCGTCTCGTAGCCGGCCTCCGCAACACAAGCGGCAAGGTTGATCGCGGTCGTCGTCTTCCCGACGCCGCCCTTCTGATTCGCGATCGCGTAGACAGTGCCCATGGTCAGGATTGAAGCTAGCGGCGATTGCGGTCAGACGCGGCCAAGTGGCCGCTTGCGCGCCACACCGGCTCTTCGCGGGAACCGGTCGGGCGTATCGGTGATCTTGACCATTACATGCAGATGCCGGTGCTCGGCCCCCCCGTAGGGGACCACGTGAACCGGCTCGGGAACGGCCAGGCCGAGCTCGCGCGCGGCGCCCGCAGCAACCTGCTCGGAGACTGAATCACGACGTCCGCGCCAGGCCACGAGTACTCCGCCGACCCTCAGTAGTGGCGCCGCGTACTCCGCGACGACCTCCAGCGGCGCGAGTGCGCGAGCCGTCACGGCGTCGAAGCAGCCGATGCCCTGATCCCACGATTCCGCCCGCGCGTTGACAACGCGCGCGTTGACGGCACCGCAGGCGGTGATTGCATTTTTGATGAACTCGCACTTCCGCGCATTGCTCTCAACGAGCACAATTGCGGCGCAAGGCAACGCGAATGCGAGTGCCAATCCCGGCAGCCCCGCTCCAGAGCCAAGGTCGGCGATCGTTGTCGCTGAGGTGATCTCGGGAAGCTCCAGGGCGACGAGCGAATCGGCGATGTGATCGTTGAGGATCCGGGCCGGCGCGCGGATGGTCGTCGGCGCTGTTGGATCTCGCGCCAACAACTCGGTCAGGCGCGCCAATTGGTTGACAGCTGCGGTGTTCAGGCCGTGGCGGACGGCGATCTCGTCAAGCCGAGCCATCTTCGGCCTGTCGCCTGCGCTCTCGCTCGATATAGGCGGCGTAGCGCGCGCACATTGCACGCATTCGCTCGTCGGCGTACGTGTCGACCATCTCGATCGCGCCCTGTTCAAGGATCGGAAGTACGTCAAGGACCAGAGCAGATCCCCTCGCCATCCATTGGAAGTACGAGCGGCCGCCGTGGTGGTATGGCCCATAAAGTCGCGTTCGCGGGAATCGCTCCAGGAGCCAGTTGAACAGCGCCTCGTGGCGCACGTGCATGCGCAAGGTGACCTGCGGCTGCTTGCCGTCGCCTCCAAATGAGCCTTCACCGATCAACAGACCGATGACGACACCGCGCTCGAAGTCGGAGAGCCCGCCCACTTCCGCGAGTTCTAGCGCGAATGCTGTTTCACCGTCAAGAAAAACGTGAAACGGCGGAAATCAACTGACCAAAGGGGCTACGACGAGGCGGCGTGAGGGCTCCTGGCCCTCGCTGTAGGTCTCGACGTCATACCGCGTCTTCAGGTGCTCGTGCACCACCTTGCGCTCAAGTGCGCTCATCGGATCCAGCGTGACCGGCCTGGCGCTACGCAAGGCTGCTTCCGCCGCCTGGTCGGCTGCCGCCCGCAGCGTGACCGCGCGACGCTCGCGATACCCCGCCGCATCCACGACGACACGCTTTCGGTCCTCGATCCCGTGGAAGGCGATCCTGTATGCGAGATGCTGGATCGCATCGATCGCCTGGCCATGGTGGCCGATCAGTAGCCCAAGATCGTCTCCGATGTACTCGGCCGTCAGACCGTCCTTGTCCTCCTTGACGCTCACCGTTGCATCGACGCCGGCTGCCTCCGCGATGTACTCGAGCACCTCCGCCAAGCGCTCCACATCTCCCGAGGGCTCGATGCTCATCGGCGACGGCCCGATCGCTTTTTCTTCTTGCGCGGCGACGGCGGCGGGGTCGTGCGCGTCCGGTCGCGGGTCTGGGTACTGGCCGGCGCATCGCCGCCCTTGCCGCGGTCCCGGAGCAGGCCCCCAAGTCCGCCGAGAGACGGACGATCGGAGCCGCTCGGCTTCGGTGTCGGAGAGGGTCCGTTGACGGTCGCCGCGGCGGATCCGCCGCCACCCCGGCCCGCGGCACCCGCCGCGACCGCAACGGGCGGCGCGCCTGGTGGGCCGATCCGTCGCTTCACGACGAGTTGCTGGAGGATCGTCCATGTGTTCGTCGTGATCCAGTAGACGAGGACACCGGCCGGGAACTTGATGACGATGAAGACGAAGATCAGCGGCATGAACAGCATGATCTGACGCTGCGTCTTGTCCATCGTCGGGCTCTGCATCACGAGGCTCGAAGCGAGTTGCGAGCCGACGTACAGGAGCAGCAGGATGATCAAGGTGATGCCGGTCGCATTGTTCGTCAGGTCGCTGATGAACAGGAACGACGCGCCGTTGTGGGGACCGCACGCCACGGTCGGCGCTGATGCGTCGATCACGCTCACGCCCTTGGCCAGATGATGCGGTTGCACGAGCGGACAGATGTCCACGCGAAGGTTTGCCCGCAACATGTAGAACAACGAGATGAACACCGGCAACTGCGCCACCATCGGCAGGCAGGAGCCGAGCGGATTGACGTTGTTCTCCTTGTAGAACTTCATCATCTCCTGCTGCTGGCGCTGCTTGTCGTCCTTGTATTTCGCCTGGATCGCCTTCAGTTCCGGCTGATGCGCCTGTAGTTGTCGCATCGAGTGGAACTGCTTGACCGTCAGTGGGATCATCAGCGCCCGGATCGTCACCGTCAGGAGCACGATCGACCAGCCCCACGACACCCCAAGTGAGTTGTGGAAGAACACCAACACCGACTGGAACACGTCGATGAGCGGCTGGAAGATGTTGGCGGGGATCAAATTCATCATTGACCGCTGGGTGGCGCCCCGAGAAATTGTTCGTTCATGAGCCGGTCATGTTGGTGATGTTGGCGACGGGGACGCTCAACTTCTTCGCGGCCTGGTCCAAATTGGCCTGCGTCTCGGCGCTCGTCGACCCGAGCTCAACCGACTCAGTCGTCTTCGCAGGGAAGTTCGATGGCGGATAGCGGTAGATGTTCGCGTAGTCGCCGTTGACCTTGACGAGCCAGTTGTCGCCAGTCTTGACCGTCGTCGTGCCGGTCGCGCAACCACTCGTCACCAGCGCGGTGACGACAGCTGCGACTGCGACGAGTCCGCTACGCGCGGTCATCGCGAGACCCGTTCGCATCGCATACGTTGATCACAGGCTGGAAGACTGTTCGCGGTCGGCAGCATTTCGGTCAGCAGCATTTGTCAGACCCTTGCCGGCGGCGTTCGCGGCCTGAACAGCCGCTGATCCTCGACGGGGTCGAAGCCCCCATGGCTCCAGGGGTTGCATCGCAACAACCGCCAAGCCGCCAGCGTAAGACCGCGCAGTATGCCGAATCGGGAGATCGCCTGCGCCGCGTACTCCGAACACGATGGGTAGTACTTGCACCGCTGGCCGACGAGAGGCGACAACAGGCGCTGGTAGCACCTGATCGGCAGCACCGCGATCGATCGCAGGGCCCTCACTCGACCCGGCTCCAGTTGTGTATGCAGCGGCTCACAACCGGGCGCTGTCCTCAGGCTCAGGTTGACCGTCCGTCCCGGCCTCTACCGGCCGGATCCGCTCGTCGGCGCCGGGCACCATCGCGACGAGATCGCCCAGCGCTGCCTGAATTCCAGCCAAACCCTCACGCTCGGCAAGAGGGCCAGCCCCGGGACGTGCAATCACGACGGCGTCGGTTCCGCTCGGCAACCGCCGGCCCTCGGCCACGAACGCCTCTCGGAGAAGTCGCTTTACCCGGTTGCGCTCGACCGCACCCCCCACCTTCCGTGAGACCGACAGACCGAGGCGGGCCGGTTCCCGATCTCCTCGTGGGAAGACGTATAGGACCAACTCCCGGCCCGCGTGCGAGCGGCCGGCCCTGAACACGCGGTCGAAGTCGGCGCTGCGCGACAGCCGACCGCGCCTTGGTGCACGCGGGCCAGCCATCGGAGGCATCACACAGTCAAGCGCTTGCGGCCCTTGTCGCGGCGGCGCTTGAGCGTCTGTCGGCCGGCGCGGGTGCGCATCCGTGCACGGAATCCGTGTGTGCGCGCGCGCTTGCGCTTCTTAGGTTGGTACGTTCGCTTCATGGCTGTGCCCAGGGCTGGTCGGAGCAGTATACGCGGACGCTGCTCCGCCGTGTCAGCGCAGCTTTCGGCGACACAAACAGCTCGGCGAGCACGGTGATGGGGGTTTTTCCCGCGCTTTGCGCCAAGGGCGCCGGAAGCTCTGATTCTGCCCTCGGCAGCGTTGGTATATTCGCCCGCTCGGGCCCCCGCGTCCGAACCCTCTCAAGTCCTTCCCGCCGACTCCCGCCAAGGAGGCGCTTGGAGCTGCCTGCGCAACCTGAGTTGATTCCCGCCTGGCGCGACGTCCGCGCCGGACTTCGGCGCGCCGTCGGCGAAGCCACCTACCAGATCTGGCTGGAGCCCCTCGAGGCGCAGGACTGGGATGGCTCGGTGCTCGTCCTGCGAGCGCCGCGCGATACGCAGACGTGGGTCCAGAAACGGTTCGGCCGCATCTTGGAGGGCTGTGTTCGCACGGTCTTCGGGCCTGCTGCCCGGGTGTCCGTAACCGCCGACACAGCCGCAATCACCCCCACCACCCGCCGGGAGGAATCTGCTGACATCCCGATTCCCGGCGCACCAACCGCTCATTTCAACCCGCGTTACAGCTTCGACCAGTTCGTCATGGGCGACGCGAATCGCCTCGCGCACGGCGCCGCACTCGCGGTTGCCGAGAACCCAGGCCACGCTTACAACCCCCTGTTCCTATATGGGCACCCGGGACTCGGGAAAACACACCTTCTCCACGCGATCGGCAACTACCTGACGGCGTTCACGCCGGCAACCACGGTCCGCTACACGACCGTCGAAGCGTTCACGAACAGCTTCATCGCAGCCCTCAGCACAAAATCAATCGAGCACTTCAAGCACCGCTACCGCAACGTCGACGTCCTGCTCATCGACGACGTCCAGTTCCTCGCCAGCAAGGCGAAAACCGAGGAGGAGTTCTTTCACACCTTCAACGCCATCTATGACGCCGGCCACCAGCTCGTCCTGACCTGCGATCGAGTCCCAAACCGACTGCTCTCGGTCGAAGAACGCCTCAGGGACCGTTTTCAGTCAGGCCTCGTGGCTGAGCTCGACGCACCGGATCACGCAACCCGCGTCGCGATTCTGCGCAAGCGGGTGGCGCTCGACAACATCCACCTTGAAGATCCGCTCGTCCTCGACCTCGTCGCAGACCGCATCACCGACAACATTCGATCTCTCGAAGGCGCCCTGATCCGTCTCGTGGCAATCCAATCGCTGACCGGCCGGCCACTCGACGTGCCGCTCGCGAGGTCCGTGCTCGACGACATCCATCCGGGTGCCCAGCCGAGCGCTCCGTCGCTCGAACAGATCCAGGACGTCGTTGCCGCGCACTTCCAGCTACGACCCG
The DNA here is from genome assembly GCA_963742025.1 of uncultured Solirubrobacterales bacterium. GTDB lineage: Bacteria > Actinomycetota > Thermoleophilia > Solirubrobacterales > Solirubrobacteraceae > Palsa-465. Next base: position 1,191,384 of record CAVUKF010000010.1, on the reverse strand, counting down.
CCGACCTCGTGTCCGCCAACCGTGCCGCCAAGGTCGCCTGGCCCCGTCACCTTGCGATCCAACTCGCCCGTGACCTGACAAGCCACTCGCTCAATGCGATCGGCGAGGCGTTCGGCGGCCGCAACCATGCGACCGTCCTCCACGCGTGTCGTCGCGTCTCCGAGCGCGTCGGACGCGATCCCGAGGCTGCAGCCACCGTCAGCGCGCTGCGTTCTGAACTTGCCGACAGCGCCTGATGAGTACGACCGCTCCAGTTGACACACTCGGCTGTCCAGCGCATCAGCAACTCGTCCGGAGATTGCGGCCAAACGGCAGCTTCTCAACAGCCCCCAACAGACTTACGACTTCTATCTATCCCTTGAGGTTTCAATCGTGAAGATCTCACTAGAGCGGGACGCGTTTCTCGTTCAGCTCCAAACGGTCACCAGGGTGGCATCGACCAGAAGCGCCATCCAGGCTCTGTCCGGCGTCCAGCTGCGAGCTGACGAATCGGGGTGCGAGCTGCGTGCCACCGACACCGATGTAAGCCTGAGGGTGCCGCTCGACGCGCAGGTCGTCCGTCCCGGGGTCGTGATCCTGCCTGCGCGGCTGCTGGTCGATGTCGTCAGGTCACTGCCTTCCCAGGAGGTATCGCTGGAGCTGCGAGCCGCCGAGCACGACGTCGAGGTCGTGTCAGGGAACGCGCGTTTCCATATCAGGACGTTGCACGCAGAGGATTTCCCGCCTTTCCCAGAGCCCGACCTGGCGACCGCCGTCTCGCTGCCGGCGGCCGCGTTCATGCAGACCGCCGTCAAGGTCGCAGGGTCGGCGTCCCGTGACGAGACACGCCCCGTGCTGACGGGAATCCTCGTGTCGGCCGCTGGAAACGAGGTCAAGATGGTTGCGACCGATTCCTACCGTCTCAGCGTCAAGGAGACGCTCCTCGATGTTGAGCTGCCGAGCAGTTTCGAGGTCAACGTGCCGGCTCGCGCCCTGCAGGAGCTCTCGCGGATCGCCGCACACTCCGACGACGAACAGGTGACGATCAGTGTCCGCCAGAACCAGGTGGTGTTCGTCCTCGGCCGCGTTGTTCTGTCGTCGCGTCTGATCGACGGGCAGTTCCCAAACTACCGACAGCTTCTACCGGAGAGCTTCGAGCACGAGTTACGGATTCCTGCGAGCGAGCTGCGAGATGTGGTGCGCCGGATCAGTCTGCTCGCCCAGAAGAACGCGCCGCTGCGTCTGGCATTCGACGTCGGGGAGTTGACGATCTCCGCTCAGACGCCGGATGTCGGCGAAGCTCAGGAGGCGCTGCCGGTTGCGTTCCAGGGCGAACCGCTGGAGATCGGCTTCAATCCGGAGTTCCTTCGCGACGGCCTCGAGGCGATCGAGGAGGGAGATGTGATCCTGAAGCTGATCAGCCCGCTGCGGCCTGGATTGCTGGAGGCCGGGGACGGCAGCGGTTTCCTCTACCTGATCATGCCGATCAGGTTGAACGTCTGATCTAAGGCGCTGGCAAGCGAATGCAGGTCCTTTCTGTGAGTGTCAGCGACTTCCGCGGCTACGCGAACGCGACGATGCGAGTGGGCGAACGCATCACCGTGATCTGGGGGCCCAACGGCGCAGGCAAGACGAACCTGCTCGAGGCGCTGTATTTCGGGTGTACCGGATACTCCTGCCGAACCACCAACGAGCGTGAGCTTGTTCGCTTCGGGACCCAGGCGGCGAGAGTGGTGGTCACCGCTCGAGACGAGGCCGGCGAGCATGAGTTGGCGGTGGGGTTCTCGCCCGGCCAGCCGAAGCGGATGTCCGTCGACGGGGCCAGCGTGCCCCGTCTCCTGGATGCTCCGCAGAGACCATTGCTGAGCATCTTCCTTCCTGATCGCCTGGATCTCATCAAGGGCGTTCCAGCCCTTCGCCGGGCCCATCTCGACAGGTTCGTGACCGCACTCTGGCCCACACGCGCGACGGTTCGACGCGCCTATGCGCAGGCCCTCGTGCAGCGGAATTCGCTGCTGATGCGGGTACGTGAGGGCCGAGGCGACCGCGGATCGCTCGCCGCCTGGAACATGCAGCTTGCCCGCGTGGGCATCGCGCTGATGGCGGACCGGCGCGAGGCGGTCGGCCTGATCGACGAGTTGTTCGTGGAGATTGCACGTGGCCTCGGTCTCGATGGCGACGTCGGGATCTCATACCGGCCTCGCTCACGTTCGTTCGACGAGGCCGGCCTCGTTGCCGAACTCGAGGATCGTCTTGAGAGCGACCTGCAGCGTGGCTTCACGACTCACGGGCCACACCGTGACGACATTGCGATCCTCCACCAAGGCCGTGAGTTGCGGACCTACGGTTCCCAGGGGCAGCAGCGCCTGGGGCTGCTAGCGCTGCTTCTGGCGGAACGCGAGGCGCTGGCGCGGCTTCGCTCGGCGCCACCACTGATGCTGCTGGACGATGTCATGAGCGAGCTCGATGGAGAGCGAAGGTCCGCTCTCGTCGATCTGTTGCGGGACAGTGGCGGCCAGGCGTTGATCACGACGACCGATGTCGACCACGTTCCGGACGTGCACCGCTCGGACATCACGAGGCTTGCGGTGCGTGGTGGACACCTGATCGCGGACGCGCTGGCCGCATGACCCTGCGGCGCCGCTCTCCGCGTCAGATCACCCTTGCGCTCAGCCCGCTGCGTCGGGCGTGGGAGCCAGAAACCATGCTCGCCGAGGTCCAGTTGATCTGGCCCTCGACGGTGGGTGATGCAATCGCGCGGGAGGCCTCGCCGGTTGCCGAGCGGGCCGGCATCGTGACCGTCGCGTGCTCTGCGTCGGTGTGGGCGAACGAGCTCGATCTGATGGCGCCGGCGATCGTCGAGAGGCTGAATCTGGCGATGCGCAGGGGGAGCGTCAGGAAGCTGCGCTGCACGGCGGCACCTTGACCGCTTTTTCCCAGTGTTTGCAGGCAAATCTCAACCCAGCGAGACAGGGGTTCAGGGGCCCGATGTGCTATCCTGAGGGACCACAGGTTTTCGACGCCCCGGCGCGCGGCAGGATGCGCGGTTCCGGGGCGTCGCAACGTCAATCGGAGGATCGTTGACGAACGACGACGGCGCTGAACAGCGCTCCAGGACGCAGGAAAGCTATGACGCGCAGGACATCACCGTGCTCGAGGGCCTCGAGGCGGTGCGTAAGCGTCCGGGCATGTACATCGGCTCGACTGGCCCGCGCGGCCTTCATCACCTTGTGTACGAAGTTGTTGACAACTCTGTTGACGAAGCCTTGGCTGGCCATTGCGACAACGTCGAGATCGTGATCCATCCGGACAACTCGGTCACCGTCATCGACGACGGGCGCGGAATCCCGGTTGCGATCATGGAGAAGGAGCAGCGTCCGGCCGTCGAGGTCGTGCTCACCGTCCTGCACGCCGGCGGTAAGTTCGGCGACGGTGGCGGCTACAAGGTGTCCGGCGGCCTGCATGGAGTCGGCGTCTCGGTGGTCAACGCCCTTTCCGAGCGCCTGCTGGTGGAGATCCGCCGCGACGGCTATCGCTGGTTCCAGACCTACCAGCGCGGCAAGCCACTCGGCCCACTCGAGCGCGGCGAGTCGACGGAGGAAACCGGCACCACCATCACCTTCATGGCCGACACCGAGATCTTCGAGACGCTCGAATACGACTTCACGACGCTCGAGGAGCGCATTCGCGAGACGGCGTTTCTCACACGTGGGTTGCGGATCTCGCTCACGGACGAGCGTGAGCCCGGCCATCGCGCCGAATTTCAGTATGAAGGCGGGATCGTCGATTTCGTCAAGTATCTGAACGGGAACAAGGATCCGATCCAGAAAAAGGTGATCTCGTTCGAGGGCGAGAGCGACGAGGGTGCGGTCGAGGTCGCGATGCAGTGGAACGCGTCCTACCAGGAGTCGGTGTTCTCGTTCGCCAACAACATCAACACCCACGAGGGAGGTTCGCATCTCAGCGGCTTCCGCTCGGCGCTGACCGGAGCGATCAACAAGTACGCCAAGGACAAGGGTGAACTGAAGGACAAGGATGAGAACCTTTCCGGTGAGGACGTCCGTGAGGGCCTGACAGCGGTGATCTCGGCGAAGCTCTCGGATCCCCAGTTCGAAGGTCAGACGAAGACGAAGCTCGGGAACCCGGGGATGGCAGGGTTCGTGCAGTCGGTCGTCTATGAGCGCCTGTCGGAGTTCCTCGAGGAGAACCCCCAGGATGCGCGATCGGTGATCCGCAAGGCGGTTCAAGCCGCCCAGGCGCGTGCCGCCGCCCGCAAGGCCCGTGACCTCACCCGCCGCAAATCGGCGCTGGAGAACTCGACCCTGCCCGGCAAGCTCGCCGACTGCTCGGTCAAGGACCCGGCACTCGCCGAGTTGTTCATCGTCGAGGGCGATTCCGCGGGCGGTTCGGCGGTAGACGCCAGGGACCGCAACACGCAGGCGATTCTGCCCCTGCGCGGGAAGATCCTCAACGTCGAGAAGAGCCGGATCGACAAGGTGCTCGGCAACACCGAGATCCAGGCGCTGATCACGGCGATCGGGACGGGTGTGCGGGATGAGTTCGACATCGCGAAGGCGCGCTACCACAAGGTCGTGCTCCTGACCGACGCCGATGTCGACGGCGCACACATCCGCACGCTGGCGCTCACGCTCCTCTTTCGTGAGATGCAACCGCTGATCGAAGCCGGCTACGTCTATATCGCGAAGCCTCCGCTCTACCGGCTGACGCGTGGCCAGAAGCACCGCTACCTGGAACGCGAATCGGACCTCGAGGAGATCCTCCTCGGCGACAAATTCGAGAAGATCGAGGTCTACGATCGCTACAACAAGCAGTTCAAGCTGACCGATACCCGCTGGAAGCGGTTCTCGCGACTGTTGAAGCAGTACGAGGGATGGGGGGCAGCGCTTCGCGGCGCCCACGGGCAGGGGATCGTCACATTCATCGAGCAGGCTCGGTTGCTCGATGAAGGAGTCACAGACATCGCCGGACTGCTGCGCCTGATCGCGAAGCCCGAAGAGGAGGCCGACACCTACACTTCGGAGGTCGTGCGTGAGGCTGAGACTGAGGTGGTCGTACGGACGATCGAGAGGCGGACCGGGATGGCGTCCACCTACCACATCCGCCACTCGACGTTGGCCGCAACCGAGTATCAGCGTCTCGCCGACGTCCATCGGGAACTCGTGGCGCTCACCGGCACCCCGCCCTTCCAGGTGCGCCTCGGGGACAGCCTGACCGACGCCCACGCGTTCTCCGACCTGCACGTCGCGATCCTGGAGGTGGCCCAGAAGGGGATCGACTACTACCGGTTCAAGGGCCTCGGCGAGATGGATCCCGAGGAACTCCGTGAGACGACGATGGATCCGGCGTCACGCACGTTGATGCAGGTGACGATGGAGGACGCGGCCGCCGCTGACCTGGTCTTCTCGATGTTGATGGGCGACCAAGTGGAGCCGCGCCGGGCCTTCATCGAGGACAACGCGCGCCTCGTGAGCAACCTGGACGTCTGAGCGAATGTCAGCAGTCGACACCATCGGCGGCGGCAACGTCGAGCCCCGCGCCCTTGAGGAGGAGATGCGATCGGCGTATCTCGATTACGCGATGTCGGTCATCGTCGGTCGCGCCCTCCCGGACGTCCGCGACGGCCTCAAGCCGGTGCATCGGCGAGTGCTCTACGCGATGAGCGAGTTGGGCCTGCGGCCGACCGGCAAGCACATCAAGTGCGCCAAGATCACGGGCGAGGTGATGGGCGACTATCACCCGCATGGAGACAGCGCGATCTACGACGCGCTGGTTCGGATGGCTCAGCCGTTCTCGATGCGCTACCCGCTGATCGACGGCCACGGGAACTTCGGGAACATCGACGGATACGCAGCCGCCGCTCAGCGTTATACGGAGGCGCGACTGACGCGTCTCGCGATGGAGATGCTCCGCGACCTCGATCAGGACACGGTCGACTTCGTGCAGAACTACGACGGGCGCAAGCAGGAGCCGTCGGTTCTGCCGGCCCGCTTCCCGAACCTGCTTGTCAACGGCAGCTCGGGAATCGCCGTCGGGATGGCGACCAACATCCCACCACACAATCTGCGCGAGGTGATCGCCGCGACGATCGCGTACGTCGACGATCCCGAGATCGATGTCGACGGGCTGATGCGTCACATCAAGGGTCCCGACTTTCCGACCGCGGGGTCGATCCTCGGGCGTGACGGGATTCGTGACGCCTACGCCACGGGCCGCGGCCGGGTGCGCGTGCAGGCCAAGGCGCACATCGAGCCGATCGGCCAGGGCAAGGAGGCGATCATCGTCACCGAGCTGCCCTACCAGGTCAGAAAGGGTGGAGAAGGGGGCCTGATCCTGAAGATCCGTGACCTCGTGCTCGACAAGAAGGTGTCTGAGATCAGCGATCTGCGTGACGAATCCGATCGCCGCGGCATGAGGATCGTGATCGAGCTCAAACGCGACGCGATCCCGAAGGTCGTGCTCAACAAGCTCTACAAGCACACGCCGATGCAGGCCACGTTCGGGGTGAACATGGTCGCGCTCGTGAACAACGTGCCGCGGACGCTGTCGCTGCGTGAGGTGATCGGGCACTATGTCGACCACCAGCGCGAGGTGATCATCCGGCGGACGAAGTACGAGCTCCGTCGCAAGGAGGAGCGCGTCCACGTCCTGGAGGGCCTGCTCGTCGCACTGGCAAACCTCGACGAGGTGATCGCCCTGATCCGCGCCTCCAGAGATCCAGAGGACGCACGCAGCGGCCTGATGGACCGCTTCGCACTCAGCCTGATCCAGGCCGAGGCGATCCTCCAGCTGACACTGCGACGGCTGACCGCGCTCGAGGCGGACAAGGTCAAGGAGGAGCACTCGGACCTGGTCGAGCGGATCCGTGAACTGCGTGAGATCCTCGGTGACGAGGCGAAGGTGAACGCTCTGATCAAGGATGAGCTCAGCGAGATCGCTGAGACATTCGGCGACGAGCGTCGCACCGAGATCACACATGCCGAGGGCGACATCGACATCGAGGACCTGATCGCCGACCAGCAGATGGTGATCTCGATCACCCACTCCGGCTACATCAAATCGCTTCCACTGTCCACGTACAGACAGCAGCGCCGAGGGGGCGTCGGCGTGACCGGGATGGACATGAAGGATGACGACTGGATCGAGCACCTGTTCGTGTCCTCGACGCACGACTACCTGCTGTTCTTCACCAACCGCGGCAAGGTGTACCGGTTGAAGGTGTACGAGCTTCCAGAGGCCTCAAGGACCGCGAAGGGGAGGGCGCTCGTGAACCTGCTGCCGTTGCGAGAGGGCGAGCGGGTGCAGTCGGTGCTCTCGACACGCGACTTCGCGGAGGGCAGGTATCTCGTCTTCGCCACGCGCGAGGGCCTGGTGAAGAAGACCGAGTTCCGCGCCTACAACACCCCGATCAAGGCGGACGGGATCATCGCGATCAACATCCGCGACGAGGATGAGCTGATCGCGGTGCGCCGAACCGGCGGGCATGACGACATCATGATGGTCTCGCGTTCGGGTCAGGCTGCGCGGTTCAGCGAGCAACAGGTGCGGTCGATGGGCCGGGACACAAGCGGTGTGCGCGGAATGAACGTCAGCCAGCCCGGCAACTCGGTGCTCGCGATGGACGTCGCCCGCGACGACCAGGAGTTGCTGGTAGTCACTGAGAACGGCTATGGCAAGCGCACGCCGATCTCCGACTACCCGGTCAAGGGTCGCGGGACGATGGGAGTCAAGACGATCACGCTGACCGAGAACAAGGGAGCGCTTGCGGGAGCGCTCGTCGTGCGCGAGCACCAGGAACTGGTGTTCATCTCCCAGAACGGCATGGTTCAGCGGACGTCGGTCCGCGGAATCAACCGGTACGGACGCGCGTCGCAGGGCGTGCGGGTGATGAACATCCGTGATGATGATCAGGTGAGTGCCGTCGCATTGGTCGTCGAGTCAGATGGCGCGACCGCAGCACAGGTGGTCGGCGACGAGAGCGGCGAGATCGACCTCGATGACGTGGAGATCGCGGCCGCCGACATCGACGCCGACATCGACATCGACATCGACATCGACGCCGAGGCCGACACCGACGCCGACATCGACGGCCCTGACGAAGACGACGCAGGCTAGGCCCGGGACTCGCCCAGGCTGAGCCAGGCGCGCCGTGCTCAGGCGGCGAACCGCTTGGCGGCGGCTGCCCGTGCCCGCGCTGCCTCCACCTCCCGATCCCGCGGCGACGCGCTCGTTTGCAGCTGCCCCATAAGCTCGACGGAAGCGGCGCAGACAGCCCCCACCGCGCGCTCAAAGGCGACCTCGTTGGCTTTGGAGGGTTTAGCGAACCCGCTGATCTTGCGGACGTATTGAAGCGCCGCAGCGCGGATCTCCTCGTCCGTTGCGGGCGGTTCGAAGTTGTAGAGCGTTCGGATGTTGCGGCACATACGCACAGCGTAGAGGCGCCGGTCCCGCCGCTTCAAGTCCCGTCGGCCCGAATCCCCACCGGCGAGAACGTGGCCGGCACAACGTGCGAGGGGCGCCGTCGACTGCGGCGCCCCTCGCGGGCACTTCTTGGCTGGCTAACCGCACGGGTTTGACGAAGCCGGAGGGACTAGTCCCGGCGCCCGATACGGCGGTGTCACGGGGGGACTCCGCTAAGCGGCGTCAGCCTCCGGACCTAGCGGCCGGACACCTCCAGGGTCCCGCAATGACTGTCAGACAGGCGGACCACCTCCTTTCTCTGGTGAAGGCAGCTTATCGAACCTGCACGACGTGGTTACGCAATCGACGTTGCGCGGCGTAAACCGCCCCGTCGGCGTGCTCGCAGCGCCGGGCCACGTGACCAGGCCCGCGGGACTCAGGCGGCCAGATACTGTCTCCAGGCGGGCGGGATCGTCGGGCTCGCAACCTGGATGAAGACGTGGGGGCTGGGGGTCCGAGGCTGCGTCAGCAGTCGCATCCCGGCCTGGCGCGGGAGCGCGTTCCCCTTTCGTCGGTTGCAGGGCGCGCAGGAGGCGACGATGTTGTCCCACGTCGAACTGCCGCCCTTGGATCGCGGGACCACGTGGTCGACGGTCAGTTGCGAGCGCGCGCCACAGTATTGACATGTCCAGTTATCGCGCGCAAACACGGCGCGCCTGGTGATCTTGCGCCGGTGGGTGTCGCGCGGGATGCGGACATAAGTGACCAGTCGAATCACCATCGGCCGCGCGAGGGTCGCGTTCGCCGAGTGAAGCTCCCACTCGGCTCGCTCGAGTAGTTCGGCCTTCTCCTTCAGCAGGAGCACGACAGCGCGGCGCACGGTGCAGACATTGACCGGCTCGTAGGTTGCGTTGAGAACCAGCACCCTTCCGACTTCAGGCCCACGCCGCTGGTGCTCAGAGGGCGGCGTGGACCATAGCGGCGCTGGTATCGAGGTGTCCATCGCACGAGCAGTGTAGCGACGGGATTGGCAGCGGCTTCCCGGCTCAAAAACGGCCGAGAGTCCCCTCCGAGCGCTCACGCAGACGGGAACGAGCCGAGCACGCGCAGGACCTCGACGTGCCCACGGAGGCCGTCGAGCGCCTCGTCTACGAGCGCCTCGCCGACGCGACCCTCGAGGTCGGTGAAGAACATGTAGCGCCCGAGTCCCTGCTTGCGCGGCCGCGACTCGATCCGCGTCAGGTTGACCTCGCGGGAGGCGAACTCCGACAGGCACGCGACCAGCCACCCGGGCGCCTCGGCGCCGACGCCCCAGAAGACGATCGCCGTCTTCCACGGGCCACGCGGTGCCTCGCCTCCCGGGATTCCGGCCGGCGAGCCGGCCGGCGCGAGCCAGACGAAGCGGGTCTCGTTTCCGGGAACATCCTCGACGCCGGCGCGCAGCACCTCGCAGCCATAGTGCTCCGCGGCCACGCGGGTGCCGAGCGCCGCCCAGGGGCCTTCCTGCGCCGCCACCATCCGCACGGCGTCGGCCGTCGACGGAGCCGCGAGCACGCGGGCGCCCGGCAGGCGGGTGCGGATGAAGCGCGCGCACTGCCCGTTGGCCTGTGGATGCGAGACCACCGTCTGAATCTCCGACAGGTCGAGCGCTCGCCGCGCGATCAGGCATTGGCGGATCGGATGCACGGCCTCGGCGACGATTGCGACGTCCAGCGCCTCGAACGCGAGCGCGTCGAGCGTGGCGTTGACGGAACCCTCAAGCGAGTTCTCGATCGGCACCAGCGAGCGCTCGACGGTAAGCTCGTGCACGGCCATCACGGCGTCGTAGATCGTTGCCATCGGCACGCCCTGCAATGACGCGGAACCCGGTGTTGCGATCAGCGCCTCATGGGAGAACGTGTCCTCGGGCCCGAGGTAGCCGGCACGCATCGTCATCGCAAGCCGACCGCTGCTCAGCTCGACGCCGGCGCGACGCCGTCGCTCTGCAGAGCGATCCTGATCGCCTCGTCCTCCTCGGGAGACAGCTCCAGGTCGGACTTGCCCTCGTGCACCTGCTTGGCGTACATCCGCGCGTGCTCTCGGTGGTGGATCGAGGACAGGACGATGCCCGAGCGGCGGGCGTCGAGCAGGGCGATCGAGGTCGATTGCCGACCCGACATCTCGCCATAGGCGTCGTAGCGGACCAGCGATCGGTAGGCGACCGCGCCATCAACCCGGCGTTCGTTATCGGTGACGCGCTGGTCGAGCCGGCCGGCAATGTCCTGGACGTAGTCGGTCAGCGCTTGGAACCCGGACTGGAGCGCGGCGGCGTGCGTGACGAGATCCTGCTCACGATCGCCCAGGACTGCTCGCTGAGCGGAACGCACCCGCCGCAGGCTGATCGCAAGTGCGGCCGACGTCGCTAGTGCGACGACGGCCACCGCACCGGCGGCGATCGCGACGATGCCGGCCGTGCTCGTCAGATCATTCACCCGGAGAAGGATAGGCCGATCGGAGGACCGCCACGATGGTCGTGGGCTCAGGTGAACTTGACGGGGAACGTCATGAAGTTGTCGGCGGTGTTGACCTCCCCCCGGACCGGCACAACCTCGGCTGTCACGTTGTACGTGCCCGCCGCCGGCGATGTCGGCAGCGTCACCTGACAGGTGGTGGTCTCGCCCGGCGTCGTCTCGGTGATCAGCGTCGAGCCGACATCGCTGATGCCGGCCACAGACACCTTGCATTCGACGTTGAACTGATCAAAGTGGCCGCCGTTGGTGAGATTGAGCGTGAACGTCGGCAACGGACTGTCCGGCACGTAATTTGTGACTCCGGCCTGAAGCAGGTTGCCCCCGGCGCTGACGGAGTTGAGGATGTGCCCGTGCAGGCCGGGCGTGAACGACTGGCTCGAGGCCGGCAGTTCGACGCCGAGCTTCGATGCCACGAACGTCGGCTCCAACCACCCGAGATCGGTGAGGAACTGGTTCGGGTTGACCGGCTGGCCATTTGCGCCGCCGACCGGGATGCCGGCGGCGTTGAGCGCGCCGACGATCTCAGGCAATGTGTAGGACTTGTAAAGGACGTCGGATGAGTAGAAGCGTGCGGACGCCGCAGCGATCTGGGTGACGGCATCCTCGCGATCGGTGGTGCTGAGCGCCGACTGGATGTTCTTGGCGATCAGTTGAATGCCGTCGCGTCGCATCTGGAGCACCCACAGCAGCTTCTCCTGTGCGTTCTGCATCTCGCCGGGAACGCTGAGGCTGTTGGCCTTGTTGTACTCGGTTTCGGCGCTGGTGTACGTGGCTCCGATCTGCGTGTACAGGTTGCTCACGTCCGTGGAGGAGACGCGAGTCCCGAGCAGATCGAACAACTGGGCGCCGGTGCTGTTCGACTGCTGGATCAGGTTGTAGACCTCGGAGTTGTAGTCCTTCAGGGCGCTGTTGCGCTGGCTCACCTGGCAGCTGTGGATGCCGAGCGCCATCAGGATCACGATGACGACGAGCGCCAGCGCCGCGACGGCTCGGCGGGTTCTCACCGCTTGCTGGTCTCCAGGTGGGCGACGGCCCCCGGAGGAGCGCCGCCGCCGACGCGGCTCGGTGCGACGCGACTGGCGCGGCGGTTCCTCCGCCTCGTCGAAGAAGGACAACTTCTCGCTCCTTGCGGGATTTCTAAAGGCCCAGTATGACCGGCGAGCACGCGTCGAATTGCAAATACGCAAGCGCTCATGCAAGCGCATCGCTTCAACTGGTACCCCGCTGCCCGGCCAGATAATCAGATCTTGCAGGGCGAACATCTGGCCGAATGCCCGCCGCCGCGCGGCCTCGCAGGGACGGCACGCCGGACGTGGAAAAGCACTCGCCCGTGAGCACCGAGCAGCTGCCAGCCGCAGACGAGTTGGCGAGCGGCGCGCTCGTGCTCAGCCGATATCGCCTGCAGCGGACCCTCGGGACAGGCGGCTTCGCCACGGTCTGGGCCGCCCGCGACGAGCGGCTCGAACGTGATGTCGCGGTCAAGGTCCTTCAGCGCGAGCGCGTCGTCTTCGCTCGCTTCGAGCGCGAGGCCCGGACGGCCGCACGGCTCATGCATCCGGCGATCGTCACGTTCTACGAGGCGGCGATCGACGACGACCGGTGGCTACCTCGTCTCCGAGCTGGTTCGCGGGCGAACGCTGGAGAAGCTGCTCGAGACGGGCCGTCTGTCGGACCGTGACATCCTCGCCGTCACGATCGCGATCGCGCAGGCGCTGGCGCACGCGCACTCCGAGGGGGTCATCCACCGCGACGTGAAGCCCTCGAACATCCTCGTGCCCACACGCTCGACCCGCCGACGGTCCAGCGGCGAAGCTGACCGACTTCGGCGTCGCCCGGCTGATCGACGCGATTCCGGCCGTCTCGCGCTGACGCGTACCGGCGACGTGATCGGGACCGCGGCATACATGTCGCCCGAGCAGGCTGACGGCCGCGAGGCGGGGGCGCCCGCCGACCTCTACTCGCTGGCTCTGGTCACCTATGAGGCGCTGACCGGCGTAAACCCGTTGCGTGGAATCCGCGCCGGCGTCGGTCAGGCCAGACGACCGCCGAGTTACCTTCCGCCGCTGCGCCGGCAGCGGCGTGACCTGCCGGCGGAACTCGCGGCCGAGATCGACCAGGCTCTGCACCCGCGCCCACGCGAGCGCGGCAGCATCGAGGAGCTGGTGGACGCCGCAACGGATTCGCTGCACAGGGTCGGAACGGCCACCGGTGTGGTGGCGCCGCGCGGCTGGGTTCCCGCGCACACGCGCACAAGCGACGGACCCAGTCCCGGTCGCGAGTGGACCGACGCGCAGCCGCGCGCTGCCGGCCCGCCAGCCGGCGGCACGCGGGAGAAACACCGCATCCAGACTCGCGACGACGAAGAGCGGCAAGATCGGCGCCTCGACGGGGATCGCCGGGCGCTCCGTGCGCTCAATGCGGCCATGGCGGCGCTGGCCGCGTGGTGGCTGTCGCTGCACCTTCTGAGCACTGCGCCGCTGGCGCCGGCTGCGGCAGGGCTGATCACAGCAGCCGCTGTGCTCCTCGCGCCGCGGGCCGGGGTGCTCGCCGGCACTTTTGTGCTTGCCGGGCTTGCGCTCGGGCAGGGACGGCCCGGCGGCGCGCTCGCGCTGGTCGCTGGTGATCGCGCTGACGGCTTTGGCGATGCCGCTCGCCGCCAGCACTTGGGCGCTTCCCGCCGGCGCCGTCCTGCTGGGAGCGGTCTCGCTCGGCGGGGCTTGGCCTGCGATCGTCGCCCGCAGCGGTGCGCGCCTGTGGCAGCGAGCCGCGGTGTCCGGGGCTGGGTTCCTGTGGCTGGCCGCGGCCGGGACGCTGACCGGCGCTCCGCTCTACATGCAGCTGACGCCGACTCCGCCGCCGGCATCTGTGTGGACCGGTTCCGTCGAGCTGACGCTCCACCGCATCCTGATCGCGATGCTCGCATCCGGTGTGCTGGCGGGCGCGCTGGTTTGGGCGGCGGCCGCGGCGGTGGGCCCGCTGCTGATCACCGGGCGTAGCGTCGTCGCAGATCTCGTGGTCGCCATCCTCTGGTCGGCGGTCACGTTGGCTGGCACCGAACTGGCGATCCGGCTGCTCGGCACGCCGGCACACTATGCTGAGCCGCGCGGCGCCGTGATCGGGGCGATCGCCGGCGCGCTGGTCCTCGTCGCCCCCGCATTGCTGCGCGGGCGTCGCGCAGCGAGGGTCGCGCGGGGAGTCCCGTAGCATGGATCGCCAGGGAGCCGCCTCGGATGAGTGTCCTCAGAAGTCTCGAGAGCAAGATCGCAGGCCTCGTCGAGGGCACGTTCAGCCGTGTCTTCCGCTCCGAGGTGCGGCCGGTCGAGCTCGCTCGCAAGCTGGCCCGGGAGATGGAGGAGCACAAGTCCTACTCCGTGTCGCGCACGTATGTGCCGAACGAGTACCGGGTCTTCCTGTCCCCGCGTGACCGCGAGCGGTTCATCGACTACGAGGACGCGCTCGGCGATGAGCTTGCCGCTTACCTGCTCGAGCATTCGCGCCGCGAGCGCTTCTCGATGCTGTCTCGACCGGTGATCGAGTTCGCGACCGACGAGCGCCTGCGGCTCGGGGAGTTCGGGATCCAGACGCGGGTCGTGACGCCGGAGCGCGACGATCAGGACGAGTCGGCAGCAGGCGGCAGGAGGTGCCAGTCCGGACACACGATGATCTACGGGCCCGGTGGGCCGGAAGGCGAGGCGATTCCGTTGCGCAGGGAGACGCAACGAGCGCCCCCATCGCGCGGTCCTGCTGATCGACGGCAAACGGCTGCTGGTCGGACCGGCCGGCGCGACGCTCGGCCGCAGCCGCCAGTGCGAAGTCGTGATCGAGGACCCGAACGTCTCGCGCCAGCATGCCGAGATCCGGCCCGGCGAGTTCGGCTGGGAGCTCGTCGACCTCGGTTCGACGAACGGATCGATTCTCAACGGCAGACGGATCGAGCGCCCAGAAACACTCGAACCCGGCGACGAAATCGAGATCGGCACGTCGGTGATCACCTTCGAGGTGGAGTGAAAGCCGAGCGATGCTGGCGCCAGTTTCCGTCGGACTCAAGTTCGGCTTCCTCGCCGTCCTCTACGTGTTCCTCGCGTGGGTCGCGCTGAGTTCGTTCTTCGACCTGCGCCGCGGTCCCGCAGCGTCCGCTCCGCGCACTCCGGACGCGACCGGCATGTATGCCGCGACCGACTCGCTGCTCGACCTCGAGGAGGAGTTCGAACCGCGACTGGTCGTCGACCGGGCCGGTGGGCACGAGCCCGGGACGGCCTACGATCTGGGTACCGGCGCCACGCTCGGGCGCGGTGACGTCGAGATCCAGCTCGACGACCCGTTCGCATCCTCCCACCACGCCAGGATCTCCAGGCAGGGACGTGCGGTCGTGATCGAGGATCTCGGATCGACAAACGGCACGTACCTGAACGATGAGCCGCTGACCGGGCCCCAGCCTCTGCACGATGGCGACCGGATCAGAATCGGCGACTGCGAGTTCTCCTATTTCCAATGACCATGGCAACGCGCCACAAGTGATGCTCCGGGCGATCGAGACGGCGCAGCGGACCGACACAGGCCGTCAGCGGCGAGGGAACGAGGATGCCTCCTACGCCCGCCCACCGGTGTTCGTCGTCGCCGACGGGATGGGCGGGGCGCAGGCGGGCGAGGTCGCCTCGAGGATCGCGATCGAGACCTTCGAGCAGGGCCTGCCGCAGGAGGGGCCGGCCGAGGACCGGCTGGCGGTCGTCGTCCAGAAGGCCAACCGGCAGATCTACGAGCTGTCGCACGCGGCCGAGGAGCATGCGGGGATGGGCACCACCCTGACCGCGGCCTATGTGAACGATGCCCACGTCGCGATCGCCCACGTCGGCGACAGCCGCGCCTACATGTTCCGTGACGGCGAGTTGGTCCGCCTGACGAGGGACCACTCGCTGGTCGACGAGCTCGTACAGCGCGGAAAGCTGACCGAGGAGGAGGCGCTTGAGCACCCGCAGCGGTCGATCATCACGCGTGCGCTCGGAATCGAGATGGTGGTACAGGTCGATACGTGGAGCTATCCGGTGCAACCCGCCGACGTCCTGCTGCTGTGCAGCGACGGGCTGACCTCGATGATCACCGACGCCCGGATCGCACGTGATCCTCCAGGAGGAGCCCTCACTGCAGCGAGCGGCCGACAGGCTGATCGAGGAGGCGAACGAGGCCGGTGGTCGCGACAACATCACGGTGATCCTGTTCAGGATCGGCGAGGGGCTCAGCCAAGACGAGCTGGACCAGCCGACGATGATCGGAATGCCCGGTATCGAGGACGTCGCGTCACAGACCGCAACCCGATCGAGCGGCCGGCGGGCGCGGCTCGCGCGCACCCAGGGGCACGCGCGACCGGACCATGGCGAGCGTCATCTCGGCCGTCTCGGAAAGGTCGTGATCGCCCTGATCTCGACCTCGATCGTGCTGTTCATCTTCGGCGGCGCCGGCTATCTCGCGAGCAGACAGCTGTACTTCCTGGGCACTGATTCCCAGGGCATGGTCGCGGTCTATCGTGGCTTCCCGTACGTGCTGCCGTTCGGAGTTCGGCTCTACGAGACGTTCTACGTGTCCGGCGTACCCGCATCGCTGATCCCCGCCGACCGCCGCGCGACCCTGCTTGACCACGACCTGCGCTCGCAGTCGGCCGCGACGAAGCTGATCAACGACATCGAGCTCGGGCAGGTGAGCGGATGAGAGAGCGAAACCGGGAGCTCGCGGGCCTGATCCCGGCGTCGCTGCTGCTGATGGCCGGGTTCGCAGGGGTGTTCATCGAGCGATCGAACCAGATCCCGACTGCGACCCTCACATACGGCCTGGTGTTCGGTGGCCTCTGTCTTGCGGCGCACGTCTTCATCCGGATCACGCTCCCGCACGCCGACCCGTACATCTTTCCGCTGGTGGCGGTGCTCGCCTGCTTCGGATTGGTGATGGTCTATCGGATCCAGCCGTCGCTTGCTCGTTATCAGGCACAGTGGTTTGTGCTGGGCCTGGTCCTGTTCGCCATCACCGTGCTGGCGATCCGCGACTACCGCAAGCTGGAGAACTACAGGTATCTGATCGTCGTCGTCTCGTTGGGGCTGCTCGTGCTTCCGCGCATACCCGGGATCGGATATGAGGTCAACGGCGCCTACCTCGGCATCCGCGTGCCGGGCCTGGTCGTGTTCCAGCCGACCGAGTTCGCGAAGGTCGGCCTGGTCGTGTTCCTCGCCAGTTACCTGCGCGACACCCGCCAGCTGTTGGCGACGGGACGACGTGTTCTGGGAATCAGGATCCCGCCGCTCAAGCAGCTCGGGCCGGTGCTCGTGATCTGGGGGATCGCGATGCTGATCCTCGTGCTGTTGCACGATATCGGGTCGTCGCTGATGTTCTATGGCGGCCTGCTGGCGATCCTGTACGTCGCCACCAACCGGATCTCATTCGTCGTGATCGGCCTGATCGCGTTCGGCATCGGCGCCTGGTATCTCGGAACCCACATCCCGCACATCGACGCCCGCGTCACCGCCTGGCTGCACCCGTTCAACAAGGTCGAGTACAACAAGCTCGGCGGGAGCTACCAGCTCGCCAACGCGATTTTCGCGCAGGCCGAAGGCGGCCTGTTCGGCCAGGGCCTAGGTCAGGCGATGCTGACGGTTCCCGGGAGCAATCCCGCGGTCTATCTGGTGCCGGCGCCGTCGACCGACATGATCTACGCGATGATCACCGACGAGTTGGGGCTGTTCGGAGCATGCGCACTGCTGCTCACCTACCTGATGCTCGTGGCGCGTGGCTTCAAAGCGGCGCTGCTCGCACAGGATTCGTTCTCCAAGCTGACGGCGACCGGCCTCAGCACGATCCTCGCGCTCCAGGTGTTCGTTATCGTCGGTGGCGTCACCCGCGTGATCCCGCTGACCGGCGTGACGCTGCCGTTCGTCTCCTACGGCGGCTGGTCGATCCTCGCCAACTTCGTGCTCGTGGCACTGCTGTTGCTGATCTCAGACCGCGCCCGGAGGATGGCCGCCCGATGAACACCGCGATCCTGCGCCTGTTCGGGTTCTGCGTGATCCTGTTCGCGCTGCTGGTGGCGTTCACCTCACGCTGGACCGTGTTCGACGCCTCCGCGCTGCAGAACAACCCGCTCAACCGCCGCAACTTCCTCCAGGAGTTGACGGTCAAGCGCGGCCGGATCCTGGCCGACGACGGCCAGGTGCTGGCGCGCTCGGTCAAGGGCCCAGGCGACACGTGGACACGCACCTATCCGACCGGGTCGCTATTCGCCCAGGCCGTCGGCTATCTGATCGCCGACAAGGGCGAGTCGGCAGGGCTCGAACGCTCCTACTCCGGGCAGTTACGCGGAGCGCCGAGCGGGCTGCAGTCAATCTTCGGGTCGTTCAGCAGCGGGCCGCAGGTCGGCAATGACGTCTACACGACGCTCGACCCGACCGCGCAGCGCGTGGCGGCGGCACAACTCGCCGGCCGAGCCGGCTCGGTCGTCGCGATCGATCCCAGGACGGGCGCGATCAAGGTGCTCTACTCGAACCCCACGTACGATGACAACGATCCGAATGCTCCGGGCTCGAATCTGTTCGACTCAGCACTCCAATCCGGCTTCCCGCCTGGATCCACATTCAAGGTCGTCACGGCGGCTGCGGCGCTCAACAGCGGTCAGTACACGCCTGACTCGATCATCAACGGCAAGTCGCCACTCAGCGTCTCCGGCGTACCGCTGGAAAATGACGGCAACATCAGCTGGGGTCCGATCACGCTCACCAAGGCGCTCACCTACTCGGTCAACACGGTGTTCGCGCAGGTCGGCGAGCATCTCGGGATCGACACGATGGCGCAGTACATGAAGCGCTTCGGCTTCTATTCGGTGCCCCCGCTCGACTTCCCGCAGGACGAGATGGCCGCCAGCGGCGAGCGGATCGACACGCCGCGGGGCTCGCGGCTGCTGTCGCCGACCAGCGGTCTGATCGACGTCGGCCGAATGGCGATCGGCCAGGACAAGCTCGCCGTCTCGCCGATGCAGATGGCGATGGTCGCCTCGGCTGTCGCCGATGGCGGAACGCTGATGGCGCCGCAGTTCGTCACCAAGGTCGTCAACCCGGACGGCCAGATCGTGCAGAACGTGCAGCCGAGCGTCTACAGCCATGTGATGCGGCCCGCGATCGCGCACGAGCTCGCCCAGATGATGACCGATGTCGTCGAGGAGGGGACCGGTACCGCTGCGAACCTGGAGGGGGTGGGGTCCAGGTGGCAGGTAAGACCGGGACCGCACAGATCGGCATCGTCGGCTCGGACCTGACCCAGCCCTGGTTCATCGGTTTCGCGCCGGTCTCGGACCCGAAGATCGCGGTCGCCGTCACCGTGAACAAGACGCTCGGGGGTTATGGCGGAACGGTGGCCGCGCCGATCGCGGCCCAGGTGATCAAGACGCTGCTTGCGGAGGGGCAATGACCGACACGGATATCGGGACGATCGTCGACGGGCGCTATCGAGTCATCTCGCGCCTGGGCTCGGGTGGGATGGCCGACGTGTTCCTCGCCGAGGACCAGCAGCTCGGCCGCAACGTCGCGCTGAAGCTGCTGCATCGCCGGTTCTCGGCAGACCCGGGATTCGTCGAGCGCTTCCGCCGTGAAGCCCAGGCAGCGGCCGGTCTGCAGCATCCCAACGTCGTCAGCGTCTACGACCGTGGTGAGTTCGAGGACACCTACTACATCGCGATGGAGTACCTCCCCGGCCGGACGCTGAAGCAGCTGATCCGCCAGGACGCGCCGCTGGACCCCGTTCGTGCGATCGACATCACCTTGCAGATCCTCAAGGCCACCCGCTTCGCCCACCGCCGGGGCGTGATCCACCGTGACCTGAAACCCCACAATGTGATCGTCGGCGACGGCGACCACGCGAAGGTCACCGATTTCGGCATCGCCCGCGCCGGCGCCTCGGACATGACCGAGACCGGGTCGATCATGGGCACCGCTCAGTACCTGTCGCCCGAGCAGGCTCAGGGCCACACGGTTGGCGAGACCTCCGATCTCTATTCGATCGCCGTCGTCCTGTACGAGATGCTCACCGGGCAGGTTCCGTTCGACGCCGACTCGGCCGTGTCGATCGCCCTCAAGCACGTCTCAGAAGCGCCACCACCACCGCGGACGATCAACCCCAAGATCCCGCCGGAGCTCGAGCAGGTGGTCCTGTGGGCGCTCAACAAGAACCCTGATGATCGTCCCCAGGACGCGGACCAGTTCATCAACGTGCTGGAGCAGGTGCGGGAGTCGATCGTGTCGGGCACCCGCGGGCAGATCACTGCGAGCATGGCGGCGGTCGCCGCAGCGACCGCAGTGCCGACGGCGGTGATGGCTGCAGATGCCGCGAGTGCCTACGCGGCGGCGCAGCGGCCGGACATGAACGGCCACGACGGCGCATACGACAGTGACGCTTCTGGTCCCGGTGGCCCGGGACGTGACGGCGACAAGCAGGACGGCACCGGAAAAGCGTGGCCGTGGGTGCTGGCACTGGTGGTGGTGGCGTTGTTCGCCGGCGGAGGCGTCGCCGCCTACCTGCTCAGCAGGCCTTCGAAGGTGGTCGTCCCCTACGTGGTCAACGAGTCCCAGGCGGCTGCGACCGCGACGCTGTCCAACGCCGGCTTCACGCCGAACGTGCTCAACGAGACGTCGACGTCCCCGGCCGGTACCGTGATCCGGCAGAGCCCGACCGCGTTCGTGAAGGCGGACAAGGGCTCGACGGTGACGCTGACCGTGTCACAGGGACCTGGTCAGGTGAACGTGCCGCCGGTCGTCGACCTGTCCCAGAACGCCGCCAAGCGTGCGATCACGGCCGCGGGCCTGAAGGTCGCGCGTGTCCTGACCGAGAACTCGAATGCGGTGCCGAGCGGCTCGGCAACCAGAACCGCGCCCGGCGCCGGCAGCTCGGTCGGGGTCGGATCCGGCGTGACGCTGTTCATCTCCTCTGGGAAGGCCCCGATCGCGGTGCCGAGCGTGACCGGCGACACCGCCGCCGCGGCAAAGAGCCAGCTGACGGCCGCCGGCTTCAGCGTCACCCAGACAACTCAGACGACGAACACGCCATCCCAGGTCGGGACGGTCCTCAGCCAGAGCCCGTCGCCACCGACCAAGGCGCCTTCAGGTAGCAACGTCACGATCGTCGTCGGGACCGCGCCGACGACCGCGGCTGTTCCGAACGTGGTCGGCTACACGGCGGCGGCAGCCGGGAGCACCTTGACGGCCGCCGGTTTCAGTGTGAGCGACCTGATCGAAGTCGTCAACAAACCCAACCAGGACGGCAACGTGATCTCGCAGTCGCCCAGGCCGGGCGGGTCGGTCAAGAAGGGAACGACGGTCACGATCACGATCGGCAAGTACCAGGCGCCGCCGGTGACAACACCGACGACGACGACCACGACGACGCCCACCACCACGTCGACCACCGGCTGATGCGGAGATTGCGCGTTGCCGTGCTCGGCGGTGGCAGATCGTCTGAGCACGAGGTGTCGCTCGCCTCGGCTGCGTCGGTCGCCGAGGGCCTGATCACAGCCGGGCATGAGGTCCGACGGATCGAGGTTGGACGTGATGGCGGCTGGCGCGAGGACGGGCAGTCCGTGATTCTGGAACTCGGGGCGGGGCTCGACGGGGTGGACGTCATCTTCCCGGTGCTCCATGGCCCGTTCGGTGAGGACGGGACACTGCAGGGTCTGCTCGAGAGCCTCGACGTGCCATACGTCGGCGCGGGCGTGCTCGCGAGCGCACTATGTATGGACAAGGTCGTCTTCAAGGATCTGATGGCCCAGGCCGGGGTCCCTCAGGTGCGATACGCCGCGGTCGACCAGGGGCGTTTCGCCGGGCAGCCGGCCGGCGTGCTCGCCGAGCTCGCGGAGCTGGGCCTGCCTGTGTTCGTGAAGCCCGCCCGCCTCGGGTCCTCGGTCGGCATCGGACGCGTGGCACGGGCCGATCAGCTGCGCGCCGCGCTGGCGCTGGCGTTCGAGCATGACTCGCTCGCGATCATCGAGGCGGCTGCGACCGGCCTCGAGGTCGAATGCTCCGTCCTGGGCAACAGCGATCCGATCGCCTCGCAGCCGGGCGAGATCCTGCTCGCGGCGGGTGAGCAGGGCTGGTACGACTACGAAGCCAAATACACCCCGGGCGGCATGGAGCTGATCGTCCCGGCTCGGGTCGATCCCGAGGTCCGCGAACGTGTCCGGACGCTTGCCGTCGACGTGTTCCGGCGCACCGGCTGCTGCTGGCTTGGCGCGAGTCGATTTCTTCGTGCTCGGCGAGGAGGTACTCGTCAACGAGCTGAACACCATGCCAGGGTTCACGCAGACGAGCGTTTTCGCGGCGCTGTTCGCCGCCAGCGGTGTCACCTACGGCGAATTGCTCGACCGCCTCCTCGAGCTCGCGCTCGAACGTCACGCCGAGCAACGGCGTTACCGGTTTTAATCAACGGATGACCACGGTTTCAAGTATCGAGTCGGTGGCGATCGTCGGGGGTGGTTTCATGGGCTCGGGGATCGCGGAGTCAGTCGCGGTCGCCGGCCTGCCGGTCGTGCTCCGGGACATCGACAGCGTCAGCGTTATACGTGCGCAGGAGCGGATCGACCTGTCGTTGGCGCGTGCAGTCAAGGGTGGCAAGCTGGACGGTGAACAGGCCGAGGCTGCTCGGGCGCTGATCGAGTGCACGACCGACCTCGAGCGTGTCGCGTCGGCGGATCTGATCGTCGAGGCCGTGCCCGAGGACGAGCGTCTCAAGTCCGAGGTGATGCGCGCGATCGACGGCATCGTCGCCGAGCATTCGATCGTCGCTTCCAACACGTCCTCGATCCCGATTGCGCAGCTGGCGCGGTCCGTCCGCAACCCGGATCGGGTGATCGGGCTGCACTTCTTCTCGCCCGTGCCGGTGATGTCTCTGGTCGAGATCGTGGTGGCGCTCGACACGAGCTCTGCGACGGTCGCAGCCGCGAAGAGCTTCGCGGAGCGGATCGGCAAGCGGCCGATCGAGACGAAGGATCGTTCGGGGTTCATCGTCAACATGCTGCTGGTGCCCTATCTGATGGCGGCGGTGCGGATGTTCGAGGAGGGGTTCGCATCGCGGGAGGACATCGACGCCGGTATGAAGCTCGGCTGTGGACACCCGATGGGTCCGTTGACGCTGTCTGACTTCATCGGCATCGACGTCCTCTATGCCGTGTGCGACTCGCTCTACGATGAGTTCAAGCGCGACGAATACGCCCCGCCGCCGCTGCTGAAGCGGATGGTCGCAAGCGGGCGCCTCGGACGCAAATCCGGCCGCGGCTTCTACGAATATCGCTGAGACGCTGCTGCCGGCCCTGCTGCGAACGCCTCAGATGAGATCGCCGGCTCGCATCGCGCTCGCCGCCGTGGCCGCGTCCCTGTCGATGCTGGCCGGCGGGGTCGGCGTCGCGGCGTGCGCGACCAGCGCCTCGACGCAGAGCGGCGTAGGTCCGGTTGTGTCCGTGTCGGCGTCAAGCTCCGCCCGCCCGCTGCCCAGCGGTTATCTCGGCGTTTCGTTCGAGTTCCGCGGTCTCGAGGAATATGCCGGATCGGATCCCGCGGCTCTCGACCAGCCGTTCCTGACGCTGGTGCGCAACCTCGCTCCCGGGCAGGGCCCCGTGCTGCGGATCGGTGGCGACAGCACCGACTGGACCTGGTGGCCGGTGCCGGGCATGAGGCAGCCCGGTGGTGTCAAATACGACCTTGACGGCACCTGGGCGAGCGTCGCGCGGGCAGTCGCCCGGGCGCTCGGTGCCCGTCTGATCGTCGGCGTCAACTTCGAGGCCGACAGCCGCAGGGTTGCGAAGATGATGGGCGACCAGATCGTCGACCGCATCGGCGCCGGCTCGATCGAGGCGCTTGAGCTTGGCAACGAGCCGGAGCTGTACGCGAGCTTCAGCTGGTACAGGGCCCCGGACGGTCAGGGGGTTCGGGGTCGACCGCCGGGCTACGGCTTCGGCGCCTATCTGAGCGACTACGCCAACGTCGCCTCGGTGCTGCCGCAGGTTCGCCTTGCGGGCCCGAGCTCCGGCTCGCCCGTTTATCTGAATCACCTCGGGCAGTTTCTCAGCCATGAGCGTCGTGTCGGGCTGGTGACGATCCACGCCTACCCGCTCAAGTACTGCGTCCCGTCGCAGCGGCCCACGATCGCTCAGCTGCTGGCGCCGTCCACCGCGAGCGCGGTCGCTGCGCAGACCGCGGCCTATGCGGCGATCGCGCACCGACACTCACTCGCTTTGCGCGTCGATGAGATGAACTCGGTCTCGTGTGGCGGCTACAAGCCGGTCAGCTACAGCTTCGGCGCAGCTCTGTGGGCGCTTGAACAGCTGTTCGAGCTCGACAGGGCAGGGGTCGACGGTGTCAACTTCGACACCGTTCCCAACACGATCCAGCACCTGATCGGCGTCTCCGACAGCGCCGGCAAATGGAGCGCGACCGTCGAGCCCGAGTACTACGGACTGCTGTCGTTCGCGCAGGCCGCGCCGGCTGGTTCACGACTGGTTCCGATCGGCCGCGGGATTCCGGCCGGAGTGCAGGCGTTCGCGACGGTCGCACCCGGTGGGCAGGTCCACGTCGTGCTGATCAACGTCTCGAACACCACCCGTTCGGTGCAGCTGCGGCTCCCCGGCGCAGCCGCAACCACCTCCGCTACCCTCACCCGCCTCGCCGCACCCGGCCTCGCCTCCACCTCGGGCGTCACGCTCGGCGGCCAGGCGATCGATCCAGCCACCGGCGAGCTTGCGGGCACCTCGACCGCGACCACGATCTCCCCCTCAGGCGGGACCTACGCCGTCAGCGTTCCGGGCGGAAGCGCGGCGATCCTCGCCACTGGGTAAACGCGTCCAGCTCCGGCAGTGTCCACAGCCCGGCATCCGGCCGGGCTACTTGTAAAGCGCGACTTCGTTCAGGTCGACGGTTGTATGGCCGCCGAGGTTGGTGATCCAGATCAGGTAGTAGCGGAAGGCGGAGGTCTTCAGGTTCAGGTTGATCGCGTCGGCTGAGGTCACGTCGACGGAGGGCGAAACCCTGACCCAGCCTGAACCGGGCCATTTGATCGGTGGCGGCGCCGTGCGCGCGTAGATCGTTGCCAGGAAGCCGGGCGTGTCAGTCGTGATCCTTAGCTCACGCGCAACGATCTCACTTCCGGCGTCCACGTAGAGACCGGTCCCGGCCTTGCCGAGCTTGCCGGTGTAGTAGTCCTGCGTGTGCCACGCGGTCGCCGGATCACCGTCGATCGCCAGGTTTGCACCGGGGTTCTCATCCGTCGGTGTTCCGAGCGGGTTGAAGCCCTGAGCGCACGTCGCACAGAGGTGGATGGCGATCAGCCCGCTGATCTGTGCCGTGGTCGACGGCTGCCCGTTGGTGTGACCGATGCGCGTCCCGAGCCAGGCGACGGCGCCGGCGGCGATCAGCAGGACCGCGAGCACGGCCGCAACCGCCACCCCGCGGTGGCGCAGTGAGAACGGAACGCGGCGTCGTTTGCTCTCGGGCAACGTCTTCAACACGCTCGTGGCCTCGCCGGTGGTGGCACCCGCGCGCGCGGTCTCGATCGCGAGCACGTCCTCCAGGTCTGAGATCAACGCCGCGTCGGTCCGATAGCGGTCCTCCAGGTGCTTGGCGGTCGCGGTGTCGACCACGGCCGCCAGCGCGGCCGAGACCTCGGGTCGCTTGCTCTGGACGTCCGGAAGCTGCTCGCGGACGTGCTTCATCGCCACTGCCACCTGGTTGTCACCCTTGAACGGAACTTCGCCTGTGAGCATCTCGTAGAGCGCGATCCCGAGCGAGTAGAGGTCCGACTGACCGGTCACCGGTCGCCCCAGCGCCTGCTCCGGCGAGACGTAGTCGGTCGTGCCGAGCACCCTGCCGTCCGCCGTCAGCCCCTCCTCGTCGAGCGTTCGCGCGATCCCGAAGTCGGTGACCTTGGCGGCTCCCTCGGCGTCGATCAGCACATTCTGGGGCTTGACGTCCCGGTGGACGATCTGCCTGGCGTGCGCCGCCCCCAGCGCGCGCGCGATCTCGATCGAGTAGGCGACGGACTCGGCGATCGGCAGCCGGCCGAGCCTCTGGATCCGCTGCTTCAACGTCTCCCCGTCGACGTATTCGAACACTATGTATGGCCGTCCGCTGTCCTCGCCGGCGTCGATCACGCCGACGACGTTCGGGTGGGAGAGCTGGGCGACGGCGCGCGCCTCCCGGCGAAAGCGGGCAAGCTGGTCGGCCTCGCTTGCGACCTCACGATTCATCAGCTTGACCGCCACCGGTCGCTGCAGTGTCTCGTCGGTAGCCCGAAACACGGTCGACATGCCGCCCGCTCCGATGCGGGCTTCAAGCCTGTAGCGGCCGCTGAGCGTCGTTCCGAGCAGAGAGCTCATCTGAACCGCTTCTATTTTGAGGCACGTGCGATGCGCCTCAGAACGAGCGATCCGAGCGCGATCCTGTACGTGGCGTAGGGAAGCAGTGAGCGGTCCCGCTCCACCTGCGAGATCAGCCAGGTGGAGCCGAGCGTCGAAGCAAACGAGGCGGCGGCGCCGGCGATGAACGCACCGCGTACGTGTGGCGGCAGGCCACGGCGACGCAGTCGAGCTGATTTCAGAAGCGTTGCACCGGCGATGATCGGAAGCGCGACGTGGCGTGAGAGCCGATTCGATTCCTCGCGGCTGAAGCCGCGCAGCCGTGCCGCCGCCAGCGTCGCTCCGTTGCGCGAGACGCCGGGCATCAGCGCACACGCCTGGGCGAGTCCCAGCCACAGGGCGTCGGCGGCGGTCGCCTCGCCCTTCCCTCTTCGCTGGGGCGTCCGGTCGGCCGCGGCCATTGCCAGCCCGCCGCCGATCAGCGCGACGGCGATCGATCCCGGCGTCCCGAGGTGCCGCTCGATCGGTCCCTCGAGTCCGTAGCCGACGATCGCGGGCGGCAGGAACGACAGAGCGATCAGCATCGGCAGACGTCCGTCCGCCTCGCGCACGGTCTGTTTGATCTCGCCCCGCAGCGTGATCAGCAGCGCGACAGCCGTACCGGCATGCAGTGCCACCTCAAAGGCCTTGCGGAGGTCAGGATCGAGCTCCTGGTAGTCCCAGGACAGCAGCCATGGGATCAGCGTGACATGGCCAGAGGAGGAGATCGGCAGCAACTCTGCCGGCCCGTGCAGCGCCCCGAGCGCAAGCGCGTGGGTCAGCCGCAGCTTCGCGGTCGACTGAATCGCGCCCGGCATCAGGCGGCCGTGCGCGCCCGGCGCTCGTGTTCGCGCCTCACCAGCAGGTAAACGATCGCACCCAGGAACAGCGCAGCCGCGGCGTAGTCGACGTAGTCCAGATAGTGGCGCCAGTTCTCCCAGTCGCTGCCGACGGCGCGGCCGAGAAACGCGAGGCCACTGATCCAGATCAGCGAACCGACCGCTGCCGCGGCGAGGAACCGCCAATAGGTCATCTCGGCGACGCCGGCGGCATAGGGAAAGGCGGCCCTGATCAGCGGCAGCAGCCTCGAAACGGCGATCACGGGCGAGCCGAACCGCTCGAACCAGGCATGCGCGCGGTCCAGCTGACGCGCGCTCGCATGGAGCGGGCCCGGCAGATGTTCGAGCAGCTCATGCAGGCCGAGGTAGCCGATCAGGTACGCGATCGACGCGCCCACGACATCCCCCGCGACCCCCGCCGCGATGATCCCGCCCATCGAGAGGTGACCCTCGAACACGTTGAAGCCGGCAAACAGCATTGTCACCTCTGTACCCGGAACACCGATCAGAGCCGACATCACAAGCAGCGCAAAGATGCCCCACAGGCCCAGATCGTTGATGACGTGGGTGGCCAGCGTGACAAGCGAGCCGGTTACGGAAGCGTCGATGGGCATGGACCTGACGGCCAAGGGTAGTCGGTGCAGCGGGTAGGGTTCCGTGAGGCATGCCGATCCCTCTGTTCGCCAACGACACGCAGCTCCCATCGACCCGTGAGGCGATTCTCGCGCGGATCTCAGCCGTGGTGGCGACCGGACAGTTCATTCTCGGACCGGAGGTCTCGGCCTTCGAGGCCGAGCTCGCGGACTACGTCGGTGTGGCACACGCGGTCGGCGTCGCCAACGGCACCGACGCTCTGACGATTGCCGCGCGCGCGGTCGGCGTCGAGGCCGGCGACGAGGTCGTGCTCCCGTCGTTCACGTTCTACGCGACCGCCGAGGCGATCGCGAGCATTGGGGCGCGGCCGGTCTTCTGCGATGTCGACCCGGATACCCGGAACATCACTCCGGAAACCGTTGCTGGGGCACTGACGCCGCGGTGCAAGGCGATCGTGGCAGTCGATCTGTTCGGCAACCCGGCGCCGCTGCCGGCGCTGCGTGAGTTCGGTCTGCCCGTGATCGAGGACGCCGCGCAGGCGCTGGGCGCCAGCCTCGGCGCCCGCAGGGCCGGCGCGCTCGGCGACGTCGGCACGCTCTCGTTCTACCCGTCCAAGAACCTCGGGTGCTTCGGCGATGGCGGTGCGATCCTGACCGACAGCGACGAGGTCGCCGAGATGGCGAGAGCGCTCCGGTTTCACGGCTCGCACGACAAGCAGACGTTCCAGTACGTCGGCTACAACTCGCGACTGGACGAGCTTCAGGCCGCGATCCTGCGCGTCCTACTGCCGGAGCTCGACGGCTGGTGCGATGGACGGCGCCGTGCCGCGGAGTATTACGCCGCCGCCGGTGTCTCCGAGCACGTCGGCGTGACGCTGACGCTGCCACAGGCGATCGCTGCGTGGCACCTCTATATCGTGACCCATCCGCGCGCGGACGAGCTGGCCGCGGCGCTCGCCGAGGCCGGCATCGGGGTCCGCACCTACTATCGGACGCCGCTGCATCGCCAGCCCGCGATGGCGCCGTTCGCGCCGCGTGGTCGTGAGTTGCCGGTCACCGACGAGCTGGCACGGACGCACCTGGCACTGCCGATGGGCCCGTCGCTGGACGCCGAGCAGGCCGCGCAGGTCGTCTCGGCGATCGCTGCGTTCACGAGTCAGTGAGCGCGTGAGGGTCTGGGTCGACCTCACGAACTCGCCGCACGTGCTCGTGATGGCACCGGTGATCGCGCGACTGCGCGCCGCCGGTCATGACGTTGAGGTGACGGCCCGGGACTTCGCGCAGACGCTCGGGCTGTGCGAGCGGTTCGGGATCGCGCACGCGACGATCGGAGCGCACCGCGGATCTTCGCTTCTGGCCAAGGCCACCGGTCTGTTCGAACGCTCCGCCGCGCTGACGAGGTACGCGCGCCATCGCCGCTTCGACCTGGCCCTCGGACATGGCTCCAACGACATCACGGTCGCGGCGGCGGTTCTGCGGATCCCGTGTTCGACGATGTTCGATTACGAGTGGGCAACGGTGCAGCACCAGGTGAACTGCCGCCTTGCCCAGACGGTGGTCGTGCCCGACGTGATCCCTGCGCAGCGGCTGGCACGCTACGGGGCCGGCAAGAAGATCAGGGCCTACCCCGGTCTCAAGGAGGAGTACTACCTCGGCGACTTCGAGCCCGACCCCGCCGTCCTTCGCGAGCTGGCACTCGACCCGGCCGCACCGATCGCGGTAGTGCGGACGCCGCCGGCGGTGTCGCTCTATCACCGCTTTGAGAACGATCTGTTCGCCGCCGTACTCGAGCGTCTGCGCGGCGCGCAGGCGGTCGTGCTGCCGCGCACCCCGGCCCAGCGTCAGGAACTCATCCGGACCGGCGGTTTGATCGTGCCCGAGCAGGCGATCGACGCTCAGTCGCTGATTGCCTTCGCGGACCTCGTCGTGTCCGCCGGCGGCACGATGAACCGTGAGGCCGTCGCTCTCGGGACGCCCGTCTTCACGGTGTTCGAGGGCAGGCTCGGTGCGGTCGACGAGCGGCTGCTTGCGACCGGCGTGATGCGGCAGCTCAGCAGTGCCGACCAGGTAGAGCTGGTCAAGCGAGACCGGACGACCTTGGGTGAGCGCCGAATTCGGAGGGACCCTGCTTTACTGGTTGACCTACTCGCCACGCCGGCCGCGACCTCATGGCGCGCCTGACCGGGTTCACCGTCAGGGCGGCCGAGTTGCTCTGCCGGCGGCTGTAGGAGCAATCCCCTTGGAACCGACGAGTACCCAGAGCCTCCCAACCGCGGGCACCTCGAGCTCGCCCCCGGCCGCCGCCGCCGGTTCCGGCAACCGCTCCGTGAGCCTGTTGCGCCGCCATCCGTGGGTCGTTGTCTGCGTCGGCGTCGTGATCTTCTCGACGGCACTGCTGCTCTGGGCCGGCACGAGCCCCGGCTTCGATCCCTACGGCTGGCTGGTCTGGGGCTATCAGACCCTGCGGCTGAACCTGAACCTCGGCGGAGCCCCCTCCTGGAAGCCGGTGACGTTCCTGTTCACGGTGCCCTACTCGTTGTTCGGCCATCTCTCGTACTGGCTGTGGATGATCACGTCGATTTCGATCGCCCTGGGTGGCCCGATCGCCGCCGGAAGGATCGTCTACAGGATCGTGGGCGAGGGCTCTGACAACAAGTGGCCGGCGATCGCCGGTGCCGTGTTCGCCGGGGCGTCCGTGCTCGGGATCGTCCAGTACTTCCATTACATCCTCAGTGCCCAGTCCGATCCGATGCTGGTGACGTTCTTCCTGCTGGCGATCGACATGCACCTGTGTGGGCGTCACCGCTGGGCCTTCGTGTTCCTATGGCTGTGCTCACTCGGTCGGCCCGAAACCTGGCCGTTCATCGGCCTGTACTCGATCTGGGCGTGGCGCGAGATCCGTGAGATGCGCAAGCTGATCGTCGTCGGGTTGCTGCTGATCCCCGGCCTGTGGTTCGGAATCCCGGTGCTGTCCGGCAATCCGCCGTTCGTCGCCGGACAGCTCGCGCAGGAGTCGCCGCGTGCCCTGCACGGCAACAAGATCATCGGCACGCTCGGCCGCTTTCGGGATCTGACCTACTGGCCGGTCGAGGCCGCGGCTGGAGTCGGGTTGGTGCTCGCCTGGTACCGGAAGAATTGGACGGTGCTGATGATCGCCGGCGCCAGCGCTCTGTGGGTGCTCGTCGAGATCGTGTTCGCGCTCCACGGCTGGCCGGCCGTGCCGCGCTACATGTTCGAGGCATCGGCGACGATGATGGTCGTCTCCGGGATCGGCGTCGGCTGGGTCCTGCAGGAGGCGATCAAGCTTTCGAACGTGGCTCGGATCGGCTGCCTGGCCGTCGCCGTGGTGCTCGTCGGCTTCCTCGTGCCGGACGCGATCGCCGCAATCCGGACAGAGCACGCGGACATCTATCACGAGCGCGCCCGCACCACCGAGATTCACCGCCTCGACGCCACGCTCACGGCCCTGGGCGGGTACAAGTTCGTCCGCTTCTGTGGCGACCCCTCGGCCGATGTGGAGTACGTCAGCATCCTGGCCTGGTACACGAAGCTCGACGTCGGATACGTCGGTCACCGGCCGCAGTTCGAGATCCACAAGCAGAGGAAGCCGGCCGTGTTGTTCACCGCGCTCTACAACGGTTGGGTGGTGCACACCTACCACATCGCGGCGTCCAAGCGCGCTGCCTGCTCGCGACTCAACAACGCCTACTACATCGTCACCCCACAACACCCCGGCGGTGTCGTGATCCACAGCGGCTGACACGCCGGGAATGCGGCCGGTCGTGCCCCAGAAAACCATCCCCACGGCAATCCTTAGCCGGGACTTAGTGCTTCCAGGACTAGAATAACCGCCGCATGCGCCGGCGGATCCTCTCCGCGGCCATACCCGTTCACAGGCACTCACTGCCCCAGCTGCTCGTCGACGGTGTTCTGGTCGCGCTCGCTTACTTCCTCGCCTTCTGGCTCCGCTTCGAGGGGTATCCGCGTGGGCTGGACGCGCGCTACGGCGTGTTGCTGGGCGACACGATCATCTGGGTGGTGCTCGGCACGTTGGTCGTGCTGGCCGCGTTCGGTGTCTACCAGCGGCTCTGGAACTACGTCGGCCAGCGTGACTACGAAGCTGTCGTCAAGGGCGTTGTAGTCGCGACCGTTCTGCTCGCCGCCGTGATCGCGCTCCTGCATCCGGTCAACTACGCCCAGCCCGTGCGCGAGTCGTTTCCGATCATCTCGCACGGCCGCACGCACATCCACCACTATTGGGTGCCCGGAACCGCAACCCCGGTGACGTTGCCCTCGAGCGTGATCGCGCTGTTCTTCCTGCTGGCGCTGACGTTCCTGGTGTTCGCGCGGTTCGCCGTGCATCTCGTGTTCGAGGGTCGCGTCCGTAGCTTCCGTGTGGCCAAGGGAGCCCGCGATGTGCTGATCGTCGGCGGTGGCGACGGCGGGCGCCTGGTCGTTCGAGAGCTCGTGCGTAATCCGCAGCTGCGACTACGGCCGGTCGGCTTCATCGACGATGATCCGCGCAAGCGACGGCTCAAGGATGAGCACGGGCTGAGGGTGCTCGGCACCACCGAGGACGCTGACCTCGCGAGGGTGCTTGACGAGGTCGAGCCCGACGAGGTCGTGATCGCTATCCCATCGGCCCCGGGAACCGTGCGCGCCCGCATCGTCACCGCCTGCCGCGAGCGCGGAATCCCCGTGCGAACGCTGCCGACCGTGTTCGAGCTGCTGCAGGACGCCGGCGGCCAGCTGAGGGTCACCCGTCAGCTGCGGGAGGTCCGGCTGGAGGACATGCTCGGGCGCGAGGAGGTCAGGATGGAACTCGAGCGCGTCGGTGCGTACCTGGCCGGCCGCGTCGTGCTGGTGACGGGTGCCGGCGGCTCGATCGGCAGTGAGCTCTGCCGTCAGATCGCGCGTGTCGGACCGCGGCGTCTCGTGCTCGTCGATCACGCCGAGGACAACCTGTTCGAGATCACGCGGGAGCTCGAGGAGGAGCGACACTTCCGCGCGGCGGCGCCGGTGCTCGCCGACTGCCGAGAAGAGGAGCGGATGCGTGAGGTGTTCAGCGAGCACCAGCCGGCGATCGTGTTCCACGCCGCGGCTTACAAGCACGTGACGATGATGGAGAACAATCCCGTCGAGGCGATCCGCAACAACGCGCTGGCCACCCGTCTCGTCGCACGGATCGCCGGCGAAGTGTCCGTGGAGACCTTCGTGCTCGTCTCGACCGACAAGGCCGTGATGCCGGCGACAGTGATGGGGGCCTCGAAGGCTTTGGCGGAGTGGGCGGTCGAGGCGGAGGCGGCGAAGTGGCCGCAGACCATGTATTCGACGGTCCGGTTCGGAAACGTGCTGGGTTCATCGGGTTCGGTCGTTCCGATCTTCCGCCGTCAGATCGCAGCCGGCGGCCCGGTGACCGTCACCGATCCACGGATGACCCGGTACTTCATGACGATCCCGGAGGCCGTGCAGCTGATCATCCGCGCCGGCTCGTTGCGCGAGGGCAGCGGCGAGGTGTTCGTGCTGGAGATGGGGGAGCCGGTCAAGATCATCGAGCTCGCACACACGATGATCCGCCTGTCCGGGCTGGAGCCCGGACGCGACATCGCGATCGAGACCGTCGGCGCCCGACCCGGCGAGAAGTTCCACGAGGCCCTGTTCAACGCCTATGAGCATCCTCAGCCGACGCCGGTGCAGAAGATCGTCCGCGCCGAGCGCACGCATTTGGACCCCGAGTGGGTCAAGGAGACGTTTGCAAACATCAACCTCCTCGTGCTCGAGGGCGACGCCGCCGCGCTGGCCTCGCATGTCTCCAGGCTCGCCGCTGCGCGCAGTGAGCACACCGAGGCGTCAGGCGCCCGGAGCGCTCCGTAGACTGAAGCCCCGGTCCGCGGACCAGACCATCGACCGCTATGGCATTCATCTCGTTCGCGCTCTCCCTACACAGCCTCACCGGCAACGCCGGCACCGATGCCGGCTTCGCTGCGATCCTCGGTCTGGCGATCCTGGCACTGCTGTACTTCGCGCAGGCTCGGGAGACCTCCACGCTGCGTGACTCGCTGAAGCGGGCCGACGACGAGCTGGGTGCCCTGCACGAGCGGCTCAATACGGTGATCGCGGCGCAGGCGGCAGCGGCGCAGCGTGCTGCGCCGGCGCCCGTTCCGCCGCCGGTCGTGCGCCCGATGGGAAGCGCAGTCGCCTCGGTGCGCCTGGGCGCCGGTGCCGCAGCGCTTGCGGCGCCCGTGGCGGGCCGCGCGGCGGCGCAGTCGCTCTCAGCGCTCGAGCTGCCGCCGGCCGCTCCCGTGGGCGTCGGTGCGCCCGCGCTGAGCTCGGCCACGAAGCTGGTGCCGACGGTTGTGCCTTCGTCCGCGAAGGCCGGCCCCGCGACCCCCGCGTTCGCCGGGGCGCCGAGCACATTGCCGCCCGACGTGACCGTGATCGGCGGAATCGCGCCCGCCACCGCCGCCGGCGGAAACGGACACAGCGTGCCGCCGCCGCTGGGTGCCCCCGCTCCTGTCGGCGCGACCGCGGTCGGCGCCGGCGTGGCCGCCGGAGCAGCGGTGGGTGTGGTCGCGGCCGCTGCGGCGTCGGGAGCCGGCGCCCCGTTCGACGTCGAGCATGCTGATGCGCCGCCAGCCGCGGCGCCACCCGCGCCCGTGCGCCCCCGTGAGCCCGTCAGTCCGCGAGCGCCCGCGGGAGCGCGCAGCAGAACCGCCGCAGCTGGGCGCGGTCGTCCACGGCGGCCCAGATCACGTGCGGCACGGGTCGCGCCGTGGCTGATCGGCCTCGCCGCGCTCGGCATCGCCATCGCGGCGCTGGTGATCATCACCGGCGGCAACTCTGCGACCACGAGCACTTCCGCCGGGAACAGCACGACGCATTCGAACACCGGCACTACGACGACGTCCGGAAAGCACCCGAAAGCGGCCGCCTTCAAGCCGGCGAGCGTGACGGTTGCAGTGCTCAACGGCACCGATACGAACAACCTCGCGCACGACACCGGACTGCGCCTCGCGGGCCTCGGCTACACAGAGGGGAACATCGCGACCGCCGCCAGTCAGACGCAGACGACGACGAGCGTCGCCTACACGCCGGGGCACAAGTCAGACGCGCTCCACGTCGCACACTCGTTGAAGCTCAAGAGCACCGCCGTCGTGCCGGTCGATCAGAGCACGCTGGCAGTCGCATGCCCGCAGCCGGCACCCTGCACCGCTGATGTCGTTGTGACGATCGGCCAGGATCTGGTAAACGCTCAGACGAGCACCACCTAACGCGATGCTCGATCTGCTCGAACTTCCCCAGCGGAGCGCCAAGCCCCGCGAGAATGGGATCACCCATGTGCTCGACCGTGGCCTGTCGGTGGCGGATGTCGACAGTCTGATCGAGGTGACCGGCGACGCGATTGACATCGTCAAACTCGGTTGGGGCACGTCGGTGGTCACCGGAAACCTTCAGCGCAAGGTCGCTCGCTACCAGGAGCATGGGATCCCCGTCGTGTTGGGTGGCACGCTGACGGAGTTGGCGATCGCGCAGGATCGGTTGGAGCGGCTGCTCGAGCTGATCCGCGGGCTGGGTATGAAGCACATCGAGATCTCGGACGGCACGATCACGCTCGCGCACGAGACGAAACTCGACCTGATCAGGCGCCTGTCGGAGGAGTTCACGGTCCTGTCGGAGGTGGGCTCCAAGGACGACACGAAGATCATGGCACCGTACCGCTGGGTCGAGCTGATCAACAGCGAGCTCGCAGCCGGCGCCTGGAAGGTGATCGCCGAGGCCAGGGAGAGCGGGACATCCGGGATCTTCCGTCACGACGGCGAGGTACGGATGGGCCTGATCGACGAGATCGTCCACCAGGTGCCGGCCGAGCGAATGGTGTTCGAAGCGCCGCGGAAGGATCAGCAGGTTTGGTTCGTGAGGCGGCTCGGCACCGACGTCAACCTGGGCAATATCGTCCCCGAGGACGTGCTGTCGCTGGAGACGATCAGGCTTGGTCTGCGCGCTGACACCGCACTCGAGAGCCTCGACGCGGTGAACCGCTCTGGGGATGCCGAAGAGCACGGGGATGGCGGCTGACACGAGCCCGGGCCACGGCCTTCTGCTGCTGGCCCGCCACGGACAGACCGACGACAACCTCGAGCCGATCCGAGCCCAGGGTTTCAGCGATACGCCCCTGAACGCAGTCGGGCGTGCTCAGGCGCACGAGCTGGCAGAGCGGATCGCCGCGGGTGAGTCGATCTCGTCGCTGTGGTGCTCAGACCTGAGCAGGGCCGCCGAGACGGCTCGAATCGTCGGCGAGCGGATCGGCCTGACACCGCGGCCGGACGCGAGGTTGCGTGAGGGCAACCGCGGCGAGTGGGAGGGCAGGCTGTTCATCGATATCAGGGCGGAGGATCCCGCCGGCTACGCGGCCTGGCGGCGCGCCGGTGCGGCCTTCCGCTTCCCAGGCGGGGAGTCGCTGCAGGAGCACTCAGACCGCGTCGCGGCGGCGCTCGCGGACATCCTCACCGCCGCTGAGCTGCCGGCGCTGGTCGTCTGCCACCGTGGCTCGATCCGCACGGTGCTGTGTTGGAGCGACCCGCGTGGGCTCGATGCGTTCCACGAACACGATGTGCCGAACGTCGGCGTGGTGCGGCTTTGAGGCTGCTGCGCCCGGCCGTGTTCGCGGCGCTGGTTCTGGCAACGGTGGGGGCGTTCTTCGTCACCCAGCATCTGAAGGTGACGACGCCGCTGATCAACGGAGACCCGAAGCCGGCTCCCTCGGCCTTCAATCCGATCGACGGCCGGATCTGCCGCGGAGCGCCACCCCACCACAAGCTGATCGACTACCGGCGCGTGCGAATCTCGTTCTACCTCCAGCACCGTGCGGACAACGTCGCCGTGTATGTGGTCAACGACAGCGGTCAGATCGTCGCAACGGTCGCGTCGGACCGTTACATGGCGGTCGACAACCGCAATCCCGACGGCGATTTCAGCTGGAACGGCCGCGAGGGGAATCAGAACGGCCCCTACGCTCCACCCGGAACGTATTACTTCAGGGTCGCGCTCCTGCACGAGGGCCGGACGTTCACGCTGACCAAACCGTTCCAGATCATCACCAGCCCGCCGCATCCGGTCGTAACCAGCGTCGTCGCATCCGGCAGCGGAATGCTCACAACCGGCGCAGCGGTGCTCACCCCTCCACAGAACTCGGTCACGATCCATTTCAAGCCCGGCGACTACAGAACCACGCGGATCCAGCTCTACCGGACCGACCTGCCCGGTAGGCCGGTGATGGTGAAGAGCTTCGGAGTTGCCGGCCGGCGCGGGGTCGCAGTCTGGAACGGTCTGATCGCAGGCCAACCCGCCCCGGCGGGTACCTACCTGGTGGGGATCTCGGTCACCGACCAGGCGTGCAACCTCGGTCAGTTCCCGATCGTGATGCCTCCACCGCCTGGAACGACCCCGCACACGGGCGTCACCGTCCGCTATCTGGCGGCTGCGCCACCGCTGACGCCGACCGGCGCGGGGTCCGTCACGACCGTGCCCGTCTACTCCTCCGGCGTTCCATACGTTTGGTCGCTGCGTCGCGTCGGCACGCAGCTGACGCGGACTGCCAGCAGGCATCACAGGGGTCGCAGGCGCAAGCCGCAGCCGACGAGCCGGCTCCGGGGCCGGGTGGCGCGCGCACGCGCAACGCTGCCGCTGCGCTTCGTGATGCCGGCAGACGGGGCGGGGCTGTACGAACTCGCGCTCCGCTCCGGTGTCAACCGGACGATCGTCCCGGTGATCGCGAGTTCCGAGGGTCGCCGTGCCGCCGCACATGTTCTGGTGGTCCTACCGTCGCTGACCTGGCAGGGAGAGAACCCGGTCGACGACGACGGGGACGGCCTCCCCGACACGCTCGCCGGTGGCGAGTCGATCGCCCTGGACAGGCCGTTTGCCGACGGGCTGCCGGCGGGCTTCGGCGAGGAGGCTGCACTGCTGGTCTATCTCGACAGCCACCACATCAACTACCAGCTGACGAGCGATCTCGCGCTGGCACAGGGCGTCGGGCCGCAGCTGCACGGTCACACCGGCGTGATCCTCGACGGCAGCATCACCTGGGCGCCATCGGTGCTCGGCCAGGACCTGCTCGCCTACGTCGGCAATGGCGGACGGTTGGTCTCGATCGGCCAATCCTCGATGCTGCGTACGGTCCCGATCACCAAGGGTTCCGCCGGCCCCAGCGCGGGACCCTCGAGCGCCGCCGCGGCGCACGATCCGTTCGGCGCACGTCCCGGTGGGGTCGTCGCCACCCACGGCGAGCTGATCACCGTGATCAGCGATCCACTGGACATCTTCTCCACCACCTCCGGCGCGTTCAGTGGCTTCGACGAATACCAGGTGATCGCCCCGCCGGATGCCGCAGGCGCGTCGCTCGCGGGGATCGCCCGACCCCAGTTCGGCGTCAGTGGCTTCAGGATCGGCCGCGGCATCGTTGTCGAGATCGGCCTCGACGGATTCTCATCCAGTCTCGCCCACAACACCGACTCCCAGGAACTGCTCGCTCGGCTCTGGCAGCTCCTCTCCGGTTAGCGCGGGCGCCCGTGGCCGGCTACCTGAAGCGACTCGTCAGCTCGCTCGGCGCCTACCAGATCGCCGACGTCGTCTCGAAGTTGATGGCGATCCTGTTGCTGCCGGTCTATACGCGGTATATCCCGACCAGCGGCTACGGGATCGTCGAGACCCTCGCGACGTTCGTGATCTTCGTCAGTATCGTCGTTCGCCTCGGGATCATCGAGGCGTTCCTGCGCTTCTATTTCACCGACGACGACGCCGAGCGTCGAGACGCGCTCGCGCGCCGTGCCGTCCTCTTCCTGCTGCTCACCACCACTGTCGCCTGCGTGATCCTGTTCGTGTTCGCAGCGCCGCTCTCGAAGCTCGTGACCTCCCAGCGGATCCCGGGCAGCTTCCGGGTGGCGGTGCTCGGCGTCTGGGCGTTCACGAACCTGGAGCTGGCCTACGCGCTGCTGCGCGTCGATGAGCGACTGCGAGCTTATGCGACCGCCACGCTGATCAACGTGCTCCTGACAATCGCAGCGTCGCTGGTGCTCGTCGTCGGACTGCACAAGAGCTACAACGGTCTGCTGATCGCAAACTACGGTGCCTCGACGATCGTGCTGCTGGCGCTCTGGTGGACGATGCGCGATCGGCTGCTGCGCACGGCGTCACGGCGGCGAGGGCCTGGCGCTGCTGTTGCACTTCGGCCTGCCGACGGTTCCGGCCGAGGCATCTGCGTACGCGCTCAGCGTGCTCGACCGCCAGTTCATCGTCCACGAGCACGGACTCAGCGCAGGCGGGCCTCTATTCGCTCGCGATCAAGGTCGCCGGCGCCGTTGCGTTCATCGTGCGAGCCTTCCAGTATGCGTGGCCGCCGCTCGCATACTCGGTCACCGACGACGCCGAGGCGGCGCGGCTCTACGGCCTGGTCACGACCTACTACGTCCTGATCAGCCGGCTGGGTCGTCGCCGGTCTGACGCTCGAGGCTCGCTGGATCCTGCAGCTGCTGGCGGCACCCAGCTACTTCGGCG
This sequence comes from uncultured Solirubrobacterales bacterium, assembly GCA_963742025.1. GTDB lineage: Bacteria > Actinomycetota > Thermoleophilia > Solirubrobacterales > Solirubrobacteraceae > Palsa-465. The sequence goes on along the minus strand of CAVUKF010000010.1, from coordinate 1,152,089 downwards.
CCTACCGCGCGGTGCCCGTGGGTATCGCTCGGCTGGGCTATGTACGGGCTCTGGGTGGTATTCCTCGTGATCGCCGGGCGCGCCAAGGTGACCCGCCGCAACTTCCCGGCGGCGCTGGTCGGCCTCGTCGTCAACTTGGTGCTGCTCACGCTGCTCGTGCCGAGCTACGGGATCGTCGGTGCCGGCGTGGCGCTCTGTGGCGCCTATGCAGCGATGTTGGTGGTCATGCACCTGCTCGTCCGCGGCGCGTTCAGCGTCACGTTCGAGTGGCGCCGGCTGACCCACATCGCCGTCCTGATCGGCGTGCTTCGCCGTCATCGGCGACATCCTCCTGCCCACCAGCGGAGCGCTCGGCCTGATCAGTCGCGCGGTGGTGTTCGCCGCGATCCCGCCGGCGCTGTTGCTCAGCGGCTTCGCCCACCGCGAGGAGCTCGTGCAGGCACGAGCGATGCTCGCGCGGGCACGAAGCTACCGAAGGACCGCATGACCCGCCCGGGCGTCAGCGTCGTCGTCCCGTTCGCAGGCGATCCGGTCGCCGGGCGCCAGGCGCTGGAGATGTTGCGGGCCCTCGATACACGCGACGGCGACGAGCTGATCCTGTCGGACAACTCAGGGACGGTTCCGTCGCCGCTGAGCGAGGCTCCGGTCACGATCATCCGGGCGACAGGGCGAGCGGTCGCCCGCGCACGCCCGCAACGCCGGCGCTGCGCACGCGACGGGCGACTTCATCCTCTTTCTCGACGCCGATACGCGGGCACCTGCGGACCTGCTCGACCGCTACTTCGAGCTTCCGGTCGGCGACCGGGTGGGGGCCCTCGCGGGTGAGATCCGCCCGGCGCCGAGCACCACGGCGTCGCTCGCGACGCGCTACGCCGCACGGCGCAACTTCCTCTCCCAGCGGGCGCATCTGGCGCACCCGTTCCGCCCGCGCGCGGCGGCGGCGAACCTGCTCGTCCGACGCGCGGCGTTCGAGGCCGCCGGCGGCTTCCGCGAGGGCCTGCGCGCCGCTGAGGACACCGACTTCTGCTGGCGGCTGCAGGCACTCGGATGGACGCTGGAGCTGCGCGAGGATGCCGCCGTCGAGCACGTCTACCGGACGACGATCCGCGAGCTGCGCGGACAGTGGCGCGCATACGCCGCCGGGCGGGCGTGGCTCGCTCGCAATTATCCGGGCTTTCACCCGGAGCCGGCCCGTCAGGCGGGTACTGCGGCGCGCCAGAGGCTCGGTCGGCTGGGGCCGGCTTGCGGGCCGGCCCCAGCGCATCAACGGCCCCGCCGGGCCGGCTTGAGCAGGCCGAGTTCCTGGCGCTCGACGCGTTGCTCGCGGTGGAGGAGCTGATCGGCCTGCAACTGCCAAACCGCCCTGCGGGGGCGGCCGGACCGGCGCGCGCAGACGCGGGGCCCGAGCAGGTGCGAACCCGCCCGATCCGCGTCGATCTCGTCGACCCGTCCGCCTATACGCCGCCATACGACCATGCGCTCGCCTCGGCGCTCGCGCACGCCGGCGCGAGCGTCCGCCTGATCACCAGTGAGTTCGCCTACGGGTCGGTGCCGGCGCCCGAGGGCTACACGGTCCTGCGGCACTTTTACCGCCACGCGGCCGGAGCCCCCGGCTCCCGGCTGCGGCTCGGCCGGCAAGCTGCTCGAGCATGTCCCGGACATGCTCGGATATCGCCGGCTGGCGCGTGAGGCCGACGTCGTCCACTTCGAATGGATGTCGGTGCAGGCGATTGACCGGTCACTGCTACCGCATGGTCCGGTCGTGCTGACCGCCCACGATCTGCTGCCGCGCGAGCCTCGCCCCGGGCAGCTGCGAGCGCAGCGAGCGCTGTACGAGCGGGTCGACGCGTCGTCGTCCACTCCGACCACGGCGCGGCGTACGCTGGTTGACGGCCTCGGCGTCGATCAGGCGAAGGTCCACGTGATCCATCACGGCGCATTCGAGCACCTGACCCGACGGGCGCGCGAGGATCCGCTTCCCGGTGAGCTGCAGGCGGTGCAGGGACCGGTGGTCCTGTTCTTCGGGCTGCTGCGCCCCTACAAGGGGATCGACGTGCTGCTCGACGCGTGGCGGGGGGTGGCGGAGGGCGAGCTCTGGATCGTCGGGCTCCCGCGCATGGACATCGCTGCCGCTGCAGGCCACGGCCCCGGAGCGGGTCAGGTTCGTCACTCGCTTCGTGCCGGACGCCGAGCTGCCGGCCTTCTTCCGGCGCGCTGACATCGTGGTGCTGCCCTACACGTCGACCGAGCGGTCAGGACCAGTCGGGCGTGCTCGCGACGGCGCTCGCGTTCGGCCGCCCGATCGTGCTCAGCGACGTCGGCGGCTTCGCCGAGGTCGCTGCGTATGGGGCTGCGGTGCTCGTGGCGCCGGGCGATCCAGACGGCTGCGGACGGCGCTGCAACGGCTGATCGCCGACCCGGCCGAGCGCGAGCGGCTCGCCGCCGCGGCACGGAGCGCGGCCGATGGGCCGTACTCGTGGGATGCGGCCGCCAGGGCCACGCTCGCGCTGTACGAGACGCTCTGCGGCACAATCCCGCCGGCATGACGGCGCTTGCGATCGTGTTCTGGGTCTCGGCGGGCCTGCTCGTCTACGCGCAGATCGGCTACGGCCTGCTGCTCGCGGCGCTCGCGCGGATCAGGACGGGCCGGGGGTCGTCGGCCCCAGAGGCGCTGGTGCCCTCCGGCGCGCCATCGCCGCCGGGAGCGTCGGTGATCGTCGCCGCATACGCCGAGCAGGATGTGATCGCGGCACGGATCGAGAACCTTCGCGCGCTCGACTACCCGCCGGACGGGCTGGAGCTGATCGTCGCCTGCGACGGATCCCCCGACGAGACGGCGCAGCGGGCCCGCGCCGCCGGGCGCCGACCTCGTGCTCGAGTTGCCGCGTGGCGGCAAGGTCCGCGCTCAGGACGCGGCAGTCCGGCGCGCGAATGGGCAGATCCTCGCGTTCACCGACGCGAACGCAAGCTGGGCGCCCGATGCGCTGACTGCGCTCGTCGCGGCGTTTGCCGACCCGCGCGTCGGCTACGTCTGTGGTGACGTCCGCTTCCTCAACGAGCGCGGCACCAACCAGGAGGGCCTCTACTGGCGCTACGAGATGGGGCTGCGGACGCTCGAATCGAGGTTGCGCTCGGTCACCGGCGGCAACGGCGCGATCTATGCGACGCGGCGTGAGTCCTACATCGAGGTCGATCCGATCATGGGGCACGACCTGTCGTTCCCGTTCAACATGGTCAAGCGCGGCTGGCTCGCCGTTTACGCGCCGCGGCGCCCACGCGGTCGAGAAGATGGTCCCGTCGATCGAGGGCGAATTCGCCCGTAAGCGGCGGATGATGAGTCACGGCTGGCCGATCGTCGTGCGCGGCGGCATGCTCTCGCCGCGCGGATACGGCCCGCTGTACGCGCTGATGATCTTCTCCCACCGAATCCTGCGCTACGCCTCGCCGCTGTTGCATCTGATCGGCGCTGGCCGCGAGCATCGCGCTGCTCGGGCACGGCCTCGTATACGCGGTCGCCGTGGCCCTGCAGGCTGCCGTCTGCTCGCGGCGCTGCTCGCACCACTGGTTCCGGCGAGGCCGCTGCTTCGTCGCGCGCTACTACGTCCTGACAACGGCCTCGCTCGCCGCCGGACTGTGGGACTGGCTTGCGCACGGGACCGAGGCCGGCTGGGAGCCGGCGGAGGGCACGCAGATGATCCGCCGGCTCGTCGATCTCACGATCGCCCTCCCGGCGGCCGCGCTGACGGCGCCGCTCGTGGCGCTGCTGGCGCTGGCGGTCCGGCTGCGAGTCCAGCGGCAGCGCGATCTACACCCAGACGCGGGTTGGCCGGTATGGAACGCCGTTCCAGATCTACAAGCTGCGGACGATGGTGTCCGGCGCCGAGCACCGGGGTGCCGGTCTCGCGATTTCGGCTGGAGATGACCGGATCACACGGGTCGGCGCACTGCTTCGACGATATTCGCTGGACGAGCTGCCGAATCTCTGGAACGTGGTGCGAGGGGAGATGTCGATCGTCGGCCCGCGGCCCACGCTTCAGGGCCAGGTCGATCAGTACACGCCGCGCCAGCGTGGGCGGCTTGCGGTCAAGCCGGGCATCACCGGTTGGGCGCAGGTCAACGGACGTGCGTCACTGCCATGGCCGGAGCGGATCGAGCTGGACCTCTGGTACGTCGAGCACCGCACGCTCGCGCTCGACCTCAGGATCATCTCGGCGACCGTACGGATGGTTTTGAGCGGACACGGCCTCTACAAGGGGGAGACGGGCGGGTGGGACCCACCAAGCGCGACATAGGGATCCTGCTGACGGGCGTCGGGAAGCGCTACGACATCGTGTCGGCGTTCGCCCAGCATGCGACGGTGATCGCTGCTGACCCCAACCCGTTGGCGCCGGCGCAGTATGCGGCCGATCACCGGGCATCGGTGCCGCGGATCGACGATCCGGCGTACGTGCCGGCCCTGGCCGAGCTGGTCAGGCGGTTCGACGTGCGGGCGGTGATCCCGCTCACCGATCTCGACATCGAGGTTCTCGCACACGCCCATGCTGCCGGCGAGCTGCCGGCGCTGGTGCCAGGACCCGACATCGCCAGGACGACGTTCGACAAGTACGAGGCGCACCTGCTGCTGACGCGGCTCGGGTTGCCTTCGCCGCCGACGGTTCTGCCAGGGGAGCCAGTGCCCTACTACCCCGTGATCGTCAAGCCCCGACAGGGTTCCGGTGCGCGCTCGATCATCCGCGCTGACGACCAGCGGGCCGCCGAGTTCTTCGTCGACTATGTGCGCGAGCCGACGATGGTGCAGAAGCTGATGGATGGCCCGGAGTTCTCGATCGACTGCCTCTGCGACCTTGACGGCCGCTGCCTGAACGCGATCCCGCGAACGATGATCGAGTCGCGCGGCGGTGAGTCGATCAAGGGGACCGTGATCGCCGATGCCGAGCTTGTCGAGCTTGGCCGCCGGGTCGTGGAGGCCCTCGGTGTTCGCGGGCCGTGCACCGTCCAGGTGTTTCGCGACTCGCAGGTCGGGATCGGGATCACCGACGTCAACACCCGCTTCGGCGGCGCGTTTCCGGCGCCGATGTATGCCGCGCTTCCCGGACGGACCTACCCCGAGCTGATCGTGCGGATGGCGGCCGGCGAGCGGATCGAGCCGCACGTCGGGGAGTTCCGCGCCGGGATCACATTCAGCCGCTACTACTGGCAGCTGGAGCTCGACGAGCGGCTCGAGCCGACGGGTCGCGACATCACCGTTCGCCGAGGTCCGCCGCCACCGCGCTGAGCCGGGCGCGGCATCGTACGTTTGTCCATTTCGCCTGTGTTTACGGGGGATATGCTGTCCAGTTACCGTGCATACGGCCTGTCAACGGTTGCAGCCGACTTGCGTCGGTCGCTATAAAGGAGACATGGAAGCGGGTGTGGTGCCCCGACTGGCGCCTACGCGGGTGCCGACGTTCAGTTCTCCCGTGCTATTGCGGGTTGCGTCTGATGCGCGACTGGTGGCGTTGATCCGCGAGGGTCGATCGGCGGCCTTCGAGACAGCCTACGATCGCCATCATCGGGCGATCCTGTCGTTCTGCCGGCACATGCTCGGCGATGCCGACGAGGCGGAGGATGCCGTCCAGCACACGTTCGCCGCCGCCTACAGCGACCTCGTGACGTCGGACAAGCAGATCCACCTGCGCCCCTGGCTGTTCACGATCGCGCGTAACCGCTGCTACTCGATCCTCCGTGCGCGGCGTGAGCAGCCGGTCGCCGAGCTCGAGGAGGTCCAGACCGAGGGCCTCGCAGCCCAGGTTCAGACCCGCGAGGACCTCCGTGACCTCGTCAGCGACATGCGGCAGCTGCCGGACGAGCAACGAGCAGCGCTTGTGCTCGCCGAGCTCGACGCCCTCTCCCATGCGGAGATCTCCGAGGCGCTCGGCGTTCCCAAGGAGAAGGTCAAGGCGCTCGTCTTCCAGGCGAGGGAATCGCTGATTGCAAGCCGTGCGGCGCGCGAAACCGCGTGCACCGAGATTCGCGCGCAGATCTCCGCGGGTCGCGGCGCGACGCTCCGGCGCACGAACCTTCGCAGGCATCTTCGGGAGTGCGACGGTTGTCGCGAGTACCGGGCTCAGGTCGACCACCAGCGCAGGCAGTTCGCGCTGCTGCTGCCGGTCGTACCGACGATCGCACTCAAACAGGCCGTGCTCGGGGGGACTCTGGGTGGCAGCATCCTTGGTGGCGGGTTGCTCGCGCCCTCTGCGCTGAAAAGCGCGATCGCCAAGGGGGTCGCTGGAGCGTTGCTCGCCGGGGCTGGAACGGCCGGGACGGTCGTGGTCGCGGCGAGCGACCTCCACATCAGCGGGCTCGACTCAACCGCGCTGTCACACCATTCACACGGCGGCACGGCCCGGTGGTGGCGGCACGATTCGCGCCGTCATGCCAAGGCAGTGGAAGCGACCGGATCGTCACAGCTGCTCAGCGACGCGACCCACACCGGAAACGTCGGGGCAGCGGTCGTCGGCTGGCACTCCGGCGGTGCTCGGCACTCGGGCGCCGGCAACGCCGGTGGGATTCACGGGCGCAAGACGGGTTCGCATCATTCCTCCGTTCATGGCGCTGTCACCGGCGGGTCGGGTTCGTCCCCCGCCACTGCGACCTACGCGGTCGCACCGCCGACGGGCCTGGGCAAGGCGACTGCGGCGTCAGGCGGCGGTGTCGGCGCCCGCGGCGGCTCGGGCAGCACGACCGGCTCGACGATCGTCGGCGCGCGCGGATCGAGTTCGAGCACCGGTTCCGCCGGCGGCTCCACGACGCCAACACGACGCCCGCCACCGGCGCCACGCCCTCGCCCTCGCCCGCCGGTGCCGGCGGCCCGACCGGCCTTGGAACGGGTACCAGCTCCGGCTCGGGCGGAAGCGATGGCACGAACGGCGGCGCCGACTCCGGTTCTGGCTCGAGTGCCGGCAGCCCGTCCGGCGGTGGCGGCCGCAGCACCGGTTAGACACCGGCGTCCGGGGTCCCACGCGACGCCGGCGGCCACCGCGCACCGCGTCCCACTAGAATTCCGATCATGGCCAAGACCGTGCGTTCGCTCTCAGGTGACGTCGTCGCGATCACCGGCGGCGCGCGCGGGATCGGCCGCGCAACTGCCGCGGCGCTGATCGCGCAGGGCGCGCGCGTCGCGATCGGCGACATCGATCTGGCGCTTGCCCAGCGGACAGCGGACGAGCTCGGTGCGGGTACCGTCGCGCTGGCGCTCGACGTCACCGACCGCGCGAGCTTCGAGACGTTCCTGAACGAGGCCGAGGCACGGCTCGGGCCGCTGGACGTCGTGATCAACAACGCCGGGATCATGCCGGTCGGGCCGTTCGTGCAGGAGAGCGACGCCACCGCACAGCGGCTGGTCGATATCAACCTCACCGGCGTGATCCTCGGCTCCAAGCTCGCGCTTGAGCGCTTCATTCCGCGTCGGCATGGGCATCTCGTGAACATCGCCTCGACAGCCGGGAAGGCCGGGATCCCAGGAGGCGCGACCTACTGCGCGACGAAGCATGCAGTCGTCGGCCTCAGCGAGGCGATCCGCCAGGAGGTCCGCGGCGAGGGGATCAATGTCTCGATCGTGATGCCGATCGTGGTTCGAACCGAGCTCGGATCGGGCCTGCCCCAGATGCGCGGCTTCAGGCACGTCCAGCCCGAGGATGTCGCGGACGCGATCGTCGAGGCGCTGCAGACCGGCCGCGTCGACGTGTACGTTCCGCGGCGGATCGCCCCGGTGCTGAGGCTTGCGCCGATCCTTCCGCGCCGGTTGACCGACGCGATCGCCCATGCCTTCAGGACCGATCAGATCCTCGCGAAGCCGGACCATGCTGCGCGCGCGGCGTACGAAGCGCGGATGTCGGCCACGGTCGCGGCCGAGCGACTCCATCCGCCGGTGCCGTCCGAGCAATCTCAGGAGCCCGAGGAACAGGTCAGCGTCGGCTGACCGTGCGCATTCCAGTGAGCCACGCGGCGATCCGCGGCCCGATCAGGGCTGCATAAGGGCTGGCGCGCGTCTAGATGCCACCGCTTTTAGGGAAAAATCCGAAGGTAATCGCGCTGATCTGTCGATTACTCAGTCGATGAGCCAGCGTCTACCAACTGGTCCGACGCGGTCGGGCGGGGTGTCCGGGGTCAGGCTGCCGGACGAGCTCTTGGTGCCGGCGGCCGGGGCGCAGCTGCGCGATCAGCTGATCGACCTGGTCGAGACGATCGAGCGCCGGGCCCGTGGTCTGCAGGCGTCGCTCTGGCTGGACGGCACCGGGGAAGAGCTCTTTGAGGTGCGTGCGGCGGCGGAGACGGGTGCCGCGCGCCCCTTGTGCTCGACTGCGATCCGCGGCGGGTCTGGGAGGCTGCTCGGCGCGCTGACGATCTCGGCGACGGCACGCCATCGCCTCAAACCCGAGGACCAGGGGCTGATCGAGTCGACGGCCTGGATGTGCGGACGGTTGCTCGAGAGTGCCGAGGCGATCGAATACCGCACGCTGCTCGACCAGGTCCCGTCGGTGATCTACATCGCCGAGCCGGGCGAAAACGGGCGCTGGCACTACGTCAGCGCGCAGGTCGACTCGATTCTCGGCTTTACGCCGCAGGAGTGGTGCGCAGACCCCAGGCTGTGGGCGAGGCAGCTGCATCCCGATGATCGCGAATGGGTCCTCGCCGTCGAGCCGGACGAGCGCTTCGACGCGTGGGGTGACCCGCGCCGCACGAATACCGGATGATCCACCGCGACGGCAACGTCGTCTGGATCCGCGACGACGCGTTGCTCGTGCAGGATGAGCTCGGTCGCGGGCGCTGGCATGGCGTGATTCGTCGACATCACCGACCTAAGCTGACCGAGGCCGAACTCGAGCGGCGCGCGGCGCAACAGGCGGCTGTCGCTCGGCTCGGCGAGCACGCGCTCGAGCGGGTCCAGATCGCCGAGCTGATGCAGGAGGCGGTCACCACCGTCGTGGACGTGCTCGCCGTCGACGGCGCGCTCGTCGCCGAGGTGATGCCAGATGGGGACCATTCGAGTTCCGGGCCTCCTCGGGCTGGCCCGGCACGAAGCCGGGTCAACGTCCTCACCTGACGGAACCCGCTCGCAGGGCGCCTACGCTTTGACGACCGGGGCGCCGTGGTCGTGGTCGACTGGGACACCGAGGAGCGGTTTGAGCAATCAGAAATTCTGCGCCCAGCAGGGCATCCGCGAGCAGCCTGACGGTCCTCGATCGAGGGCGGAGCGGCGCGGTTCGGGGTACTCGGGATCCACGCGCCGTCGCCCCGGGAGTACAGCGTCGGCGACGTCGACTTCGTCCAGTCGCTCGCGAACGTGCTCGCCGACGCGCTGGAGCGCCAGTCGACCGAGGACGCCGATGCAGCACCGTGCCCTGCACGACTCGATGACCGGCCTGCCGAACCGTGTCCTGTTCCTCGACCGGCTCGAGCATGCGCTCGATCGACTGCGACGTCAGCCCCAGTCGCTCGCGGCGATCCTGTTCATCGACCTCGACAACTTCAAGCTCGTCAACGACAGCATGGGCCACCATGCCGGCGACGAGCTGCTGGCGGCCGTCGCCGCGAGACTCAAGCAGGCGGTGCGCCCCAGCGACACCGTCGCCCGCTTCGAGCGGGGACGAGTTCGGCCTGCTGCTGGAGGAGCTCTCGAGCGAGCGCGAGGCGATCGCGATGGCCGAGCGGATCGCTTCGGTGTTTGCGCGGCCGTTCGCGCTGGGCAGAACGAGCACTTCGTCACGACCAGCATCGGGATCGCGCTCGCCGAGGGTGGCGAGCTGGCGGGCGACCTGATCCGTGACGCGGATGCCGCCATGTACCGCGCCAAGGAGCGGGGCCGGGCGCGTTATGAGCTCTATCGACGAGGTGATGCGCGGCCGGGCGATCGCCCGGCTGCGAATCGAGAACGACCTCCGACGCGCGATCGAGCGCAATGAGCTGCGCCTCGCCTACCAGCCGGTCGTCTCGCTGCGCGACGAGTCGCTCGTCGGTGTCGAGGCGCTGATCCGCTGGGATCACCCGGAGCGAGGGTCGATTCCGCCCGGACGCGTTCATCCCGATTGCCGAGGAGAGCGGGTTGATCGAGCGGATCGGGCGCTGGGCGCTGGAGGGAGCGTGCCGTCAGGGCGCGCAGTGGGCCGCCTCGCGGCCCGACGCTGCACCGATCGGGATCTCAGTGAATCTGTCCCCGATCCAGCTCTCCTACCGCGAGCTGCCCGGAGTTGGTCGCCGAGGTGCTGCACTCGAGTGGGTCTGGATCCCTCACGTCTGAGCCTCGAGATCACCGAGGGCCTGCTGCTCGGCGAGTCGGAGGCGGTCGGCGACATCGCTGCGGGCGCTGAAGGCGCTCGGCGTTCGGCTGGTTCTCGATGACTTCGGCACCGGTTGGTCGTCGCTCAGCTATCTGACCCGGATGCCGCTCGATGCCCTGAAGGTCGATCGCGCGTTCGTCCACGCGCTCGGACCGGACGCATGCCGATCACGCGATCACCGAGGCGATCATCGCGATGGCGCGGGCCCTGTCGCTCGAGGTGGTGGGCGAGGGCACCGAGACGATGGCCCAGGTGGATGAGCTCCGTAGGCTCGGATGCGATCTCGCGCAGGGCTACGTCTTCTCGCCGCCGCTCTCTGCGCGCCAGATGACGAATGTGATCGACCGGGGCATGCGGCTGTCTCGGAGCTAGCCTCGGTAGTCATTCGCTGCCCGCTTCGGCTATCCTCGCCTGCTCGCAGTAGAGCGATTCTTCAGCTCTGGCCGACAGGCCGGCCGTCGGCTTGGTGCTGACACACTGAAGGACCCATTCGAATTGAAGGCATTTGGAGCGTCGTATGCGAATTCTGGTTCTTGGCGGTGACGGCCACGACGTCGAGATGGCCCGGACGTGACTCAGGGAGTCGTACGCGAGCTGCGTGACCGCCGCGTCCTGGTGACCGGCGGCTCGGGGTTCATCGGGCGGCAGTTCGTCACGGCGCTCACCGCCGACGGCGCGCGCGTCCGCGTCGTCGACCTGCAGCCCCACCCGGATCCGGCGCGTCGACATCGTTCAGGGCGACATCGCCGACAGGACGTCGATCGACGCGGCGCTCGACGGCGGCATCGACGCGGTCGTCCACCTGGCCGCCGTCACCTCGGTGCTGAAATCGATCGAGCACCCGGAGCTGACCTACAGGACCAACGTCGCCGGCACCCACGGGTGCTGGAGGGGGCGAGGACGGCTGGCGTCAGCGCGCTCGTGTTCGCCTCGACCAACGCCGTCACCGGACCGATGGACGCGCCCGCGATCACCGAGCGCGCGACGCTGCGGCCGATGACGCCCTACGGCGCGACGAAGGCGGCGGGCGAGATGCTGATGTCGGCGTACACGGCCTCCTACGGCGTGCGCTGCACGTGCCTGCGCCTGACGAACGTCTACGGACCCGGGATGCAGGCGAAGGACAGCATCGTCGCGCGGCTGATGCGCGGCATCCGGCTCGGCACGACGTTCGAGATCTACGGCGACGGCACGCCAGGTACGCGATTACGTGCATGTCAGCGACGTCGTCGCTGCGGCGCCACTGGCGCTGAGCGATCGAGCTGGCACGGTCCGATCGTGATCGGCGCGGGCCGCTCGCTGTCGGTGCTCGAGGTCGTCGACGAGGTCAGGCGCGTCACCGGCGCGGAGGTTCCCGTGCAGCACGGCCCCGCCAAGCCGGGCGAGATGCCGGCCGTGATCGTCGACGCTCAGCGCGCGCGCGACGCCGGCTGGTCGCCGCGGTTCGGCTTCGCCGAGGGCGTCGCGGGCGTCTGGGAGGAGTGGAAGGTCGCCGACATCGAGGGGCGCTGCCGCTGGCCGGCGGCGCCGGTCGAGGTCCCGACAGGAGAACCCGCGTGAGCGTTGCGCCGTCGCAGACATCCAGTATCGAGCAGATCCGTGGCTCCGCTCGAGCCGTGCGAGCGCGGCGCGGCCGCGGCGTTCCTGCGGCAGCACCCGGCCGGCGAGGGCGCGCCGCTGGCGATCGTGATCCCGGCCTACAACGAGGAGCCGACCGTCGCCGAGGTGATCGCGCGAGATCCCCACGAGGTCGCCGGTCTTGCCGCCGAGGTGATCGTCGTCGTCGACGGCGCCAAGGACGGCACCGCGGCGCAGGCGGCGTCGGCCGGCGCGCTCGTCTGCGACGTGCCCGTCAACCGCGGCCAGGGCGCGGCGCTGCGGCTCGGCTACTGGCTGGCCCGGGCGCGCGGCGCCCAGGTGATCGTCACGATCGACGCCGACGGCCAGTACGAGGCCGCACGAGATCGCGCGCGGTCGTCGAGCCGGTCCTCAGCGGCCGCGCCGACTTCGTGTCGGGCTCGCGACGGCTCGGCAGCGAGCTGACGACCGACGGCGTCCGCCACCTCGGCGTGATCGTGTTCGGCGCGCTGATCAGCGTGCTGGTCCGCCAGCGGATCACCGATCCCGCCTGCGGCCTGCGGGCGATGCGCGCCGAGCTGACCGCCGTCGTGACGCTCGAGCAGCCGCAGTACCAGGCCTCGGAGCTGATGATCAGCGCGGCGCTGAACGGCTACCGGCTGGCCGAGGTGCCGACGACGATGCGCGACCGCGGCGAGCACGCGACCCGCACCAAGAAGGGCGGGAACTTCGGCTACGGCGTGCGGTTCGCGCGGGCCGCGACCCACACCTGGTGGCGTGACCGCAACGCCGCGCGGAACCGGCTGCGGCCGGCGAACACCCAGCGGTCGTAGACCACGAACTTGACGACGAACAGCACCGCCTGCACGAGCACGTAGGAGCCGGTCACGAGCAGCACGCGGATGCCGTGTGCGCCGGCAGGCTCTGGACCTCAGCGTTCGTCCAGCCGGTCGCGAGCGACGACGCAGCGACGGCGAGCAGCGAGACGATCGCGTAGCCGATGACCTCGCGCGCGACCTCGACCTTGCCGGTCACCTCCCACGCCCAGCGCCGGTTGAGCACCCAGTTCGGGATCGCGCCGGCGAAGAACGCGGCGATCGAGCAGGCCGTCGTGTCCGGCCCCGAGCGACGTACAGCACGGCGAACACGACGACGCTCGTCGCCGAGCGCGACGACCGAGCCGAGCGCATAGCGCGTGATCTTCCTGGCGAACGGCGACGAGGACAGGCGCAGCGCGATCCGAGACGACGTCAGCCGGCGCACCAACGCGGACGACGAAGCGCGGTTCAAGCCCGATGTAAGCACAGGCTCAAATCTTACCCGCCGGTGCGCTGTTTCGCACTTGGCCGAGCCTGACGCTAGCGTCCGGACGTCATGCGCATCCAGTCATGGCCCGATCGGCTGACGCTCGACGACGACCTCGTGATGCGGCTGACAACCTGCCGGTGCTCGGCGCGCTGCCGCGCGGCGCTTTCGACCTGATCTACATGGATCCGCCGTTCAACACCGGCCGCGCGCAGGCGCGCGACACGGATCGTCGGTGGTCGCGTCGACGACTCGGCCACGCGGGTCGGCTTCGGCGGCCGGCGCTACCGCTCGACGCTGCTGCGAGAGCCTCAGCTACGACGACCACTTCGGCGACTACCTCGGCTTCCTGGAGCCGCGGCTGCGCGCCGCCCGCGAGCTGCTCGCCGCCCACGGGACGCTCTACTTCCACATCGACTACCGCGAGGCGCACTACTGCAAGCTGCTGCTCGACGAGATCTTCGGCCGCGACGCGTTCCTCAACGAGATCATCTGGGCCTACGACTACGGCGCCAAGCCGCGGCGGCGCTGGCCGGCCAAGCACGACACGATCCTCGTCTACGTGCGCACGCCCGGGCGCACATCACTTCGACGCCGACGCGGTCGAGCGCGAGCCGTACATGGCGCCGGGGCTCGTCAGCGCCGAGAAGGCGGCGCGCGGCAAGCGCCCGACCGACGTCTGGTTCCACACGATCGTGCCGACCAACGGCGCCGAGAAGACCGGCTATCCGACGCAGAAGCCGGAGGGCGTGCTGCGGCGGTTCGTGGCCGCGTCCTCGCGCCCCGGCGGCTGGTGCCTGGACCCGTTCGCGGGCTCCGGGACGCTCGGCGCCGTCTGCCGCCAGCTCGGGCGGCGCTTCGTCCTGATCGACTCCAGCCCGACGGCGATCGAGGTGATCACCCGACGTCTCGGCCCGGCAAGGCCAGCGCACGAGCGGCACGAATCTGACCGGGTCGTAACGCCGGTGGGTGACGCGGTCGTCTGCCAGTCCGGATCACCGTCAGTCGCTGATGGCGACGGCGCCGACCGGCGCGACCAGCCGGCCGCCGGGCGCCAGCTGAGCCATCAGCGCCGCCGGCACCTCGCGCGCCGGTCGCGGCGGCGACGTTGATCGCGTCGAACGGCGCCTGCTCCGGCAGCCCGGCGCAGCCGTCGCCGACGAACAGCTCCACGTTGCCGAGCCCCAGCTCCGCGAGTGCGTCGCCGCCAGTTCGCTCAGCTCGGCGTGACGCTCGACCGAATAGACCTCGCGCGCCAGCCGCGCCAGCAGCGCGGCGTGGTAGCCCGAGCCGGTGCCGACGTCGAGCACGCGCTCGGAGCCGTCGAGCTCCAGCAGCTCGAGCATCCGCGCGACCACGATCGGCTGGGAGATCGTCTGTCCGCAGCCGATCGGCAGCGCCTCGTTGTCGTAGGCACGGCGTCGCAGTTTGGCGGGGACGAACCGCTCGCGCGGGACCGATGCGATCGCGTCCAGAACGCGCTGATCGGCGATCATCGACCGGAGCAGGGCGATCAGCGCTTCTGGGTCCGTCACGGTCCCTCCTGGTCGTCTGGGAGCCGCAGACCGGCGCGCGTCCGCATCTGAGATCGCTCACTCCTGTCGCAGGTTCGCCAGCAGTGGCTCGAGACGTCGCCGGAGCTCATCGGTTGACAGCGACGGCACCTCGAACAGCGCCTCCCCGTGTCGGGTGCGGAGAACCAGCCTGGCGCGTGAACGGCGCAGACGACCGCGCGACGGTGGGACGTGCAGGTCGTCGATCTCCGACCAGCCGAGACGGCCGAAGATGTCCCCTTCAGGGCGGATGATGTCGAGCCCCGCGCCGGACAGGCGCAGCTCGACCTGCCGTGACGCGGGGAGGTCTGCGACACCGGCGAGATGGATCGCGCGGACGCGGAGCCAGTCGCCGGCGGGGGCGCCGGCAACCGCCGGAGCGTCGGTGCGGGACGGATCCTCGTCGTGTTCGTGTTCGTGTTCGTGTTCGTGTTCGTGTTCGTGTTCGCGTTCGTCGTGTTCGTCGTGTTCGTCGTCGACGAGCACGGGATACTGCTGCGCATCGACCCCGATCAGCTGTTGTGCCCGCGCGAAGGCCGGATGCTGCAGCGCTCCGGTCACGCTGGTCCCGAGCTCCGTGGCGGCCGCGGCGGCGAGTGCCAGGCGCCATTGCATCGCGTCAGCCCGTTCCGCGGCCTGCTGAGTGAGGATCTCGATGCCGTGCCGGTCCAGCGCGTGGACGTCGGCGTTCTCGGCGGCGAGCTGGGCGCAGGCGACCCTGATTCCGTCCAGCAGCCGCTCGCGCCCTCGCTGTGCGATCAGTCGCGCATCGCGCTCGAGGTCGTCGCCGGCGCTCAGGGCGACGCCTCCTCGAGATGAGCCTTGACCTCCTCGAGGAACGCCGCGGCGTGGGCGCCGTACAGGATCCGGTGATCGGCGGCGAGCGTCAGCACGATCGTCTGGCCGGCGACCGACCGGCCGTCGCGGATCACGGGCACGTCGCGGATCGGGCCCGGCGGCGAGCGCCGCCGCCTGCGGCAGCATGATCAGAGGCGTCAGCGTCGCGATGTCGAAAGCGCCGGAGTCGGTCACGGTGAATGTCGCGCCTGAGCGCTCCGGGGCTGTCAGCAGCCCCTCCCGCGCCCGCTGCGCGAGCTCGCGAGAGCTCGAGCGCGATCTCTCGGCGCGATCTTGCAGATCGGCGTCGAAGATCGTCGGCACCTCGTACACGTCGTCCTCGGCGATCGTCACGCCGATGTTGACCCGCGAGTACAGCTCCAGCCGCCCGTCGCGATAGGCGCCGTTCGCCCGTGGCATCTCGCCAGCGCGTGCGCGCAAGCGCGGACGAGCAGCGCGGTTGTGCCGCACCCGAGCTCCGCCTCGGGCGCGGATCGCCGCCGCCATGTCCACCTCGGCGGAGAACTCGACATTCGGGACGACCGCGCGCGTCTCGGCGCTGCGTCGTGCGAGATCGCTCGCTGACGACGTCGAGCTCGATCACCTGTCACCTCGCCCTTGCTTGGAGCGAACGGCATCGGTTGCGGCCGGGTCGTTCATCGGGCCAGAAAATAGACTCTATTCGCCAAGCGCGTGGCAATCACGACCACGCGCCGGCTCTGGGGCCGATACGTCCTCGTTGCGGTGAGACTTGGCCCGGTTGGTCGCTATGCGGCGAAAATCGCCAAGCCTCAGGTCAGGTCGGCGGCTCGGGCGAGCGCCTGCGCCGCGCGCTCGACGGCGTCCGGACCGCTGAACACGAACTCACCGAGCCGATTGCTGGGATGCTTCACACGCCGCGCCTGCGACGCTCGCCTTGCGGGCTTGCGCCCGCAAGGCCGCTCGACCGAGCGGGTCTCCAGCGCCCGGAGCACGGCCGTCGGGTGCATCTCGCATGCGGCCGCCGGCGATCAGCACGGTGTCCTCATCGCCGAGGTCGCGACCGCCCGCGAACGCCTGACGGAACGCGGCCAGCGAGAACGCGACCGCGCGACCGATCTGCTTGGCGTAGGTCGCGGCGAGCATCGCGATCGCGGTGTCCGGCGGCCAGTTCGCCGGCCAGCGCAGCGGCTGCAGCCCCAGCTCGACGGCCGCGGCGCTGCAGGTCGCGCCCGATCCGGCGCGTCGCCGGCGAGCTCGGCGTCGAGCACCGGCTCCCATTCCGGCGAGCGCCGGCAGCGCCGACATGATCCGCTCGGCGGCGAGGTAGCACTCGGGGCTGCCGAGGTCGTAGAAGAAGATCGGCGTCAGCGGGCCGGCGCTCGACGCTCACCCGTGGATCAGCCAGCCGTCGGCCGCGCGGGCCGCCTCCATCACGGCCTCCGACATCGTCGGATGGCCGTGGACGAGCCGCGCGACCTCCGGATAGCCGCCCTCGAGCGCCCGCGCGTTGACGAGCTCCTGGATCAGCTCGGTCGCCTTGGCGCCGACGATGTGCCCGCCGAGCAGCTCGCCGTACTTCGTGTCGCCGACGATCTTGACCAGCCCGGTGCGGTCGCCGTAGACGGTGCCGGCGCCGACCGCGCCGTACTGGACCTTGCCGACGACGACGTCGTAGCCCTGCTCGCGCGCCTGCGCCTCGGTGAGCCCGAAGCTGGCGACGTTCGGGGTGCAGAAGGTGGCGCGCGGGATGTCGATGTACTCGATCGGGTGGGTGCTCAGCCCGGCGGCGTCCTCGACCGCGATCACGCCCTCGTCGGAGGCCTTGTGCGCGAGCGCCGGCCCCGGAACGAGGTCGCCGATCGCGTAGATGCCCTCGACGTTCGTCCGCAGCGCCCCGTCGACCTCGATCAGCCGCGTCGTCGAGCATCCTGACGCCGGCGGCATCGAGGCCGAGCGCCTCGATGTCGGGGCCGCGGCCGGCGGCGATCACGAGCCAGTCGGCCTCGCCGTGCTGCTTCGCCGTAGGTGAACGTCACGCTGGATCTCGCTCGATTCGACGTTCGCGCACCAGCGTGCCGGTGTGGATCGACATCCCCTGCTTCTTGAGCCCACGCTCGGCGACCTTTGAGATGTCGGCGTCCTCGGTCGGAAGCACCCGGTCGAGCGCCTCGAACAGCAGCACCTCGACGCCGAGCCGCGCGTAGGCGGAGGCGATCTCCGCGCCCGAGGCGCCGGCGCCGACGACGGCCATTGTCTGCGGCAGCTCGGACAGCGCCCACGCCTCCTCGGTGCCGATCACACGCCCGCCGAAGCTGGCTCCCGGAATCGGCCGCTTCACGGATCCGGTCGCGAGCACGATCGTCGCGCGCGGCCAGCTGCCGGTCCGCCGACGGAGACGACGCCGCTCCCCGGCGAGCGTCGCCGTCCCCTCGATCGACATCGACCCTGTTCTTCTTCAACAGCCCGGAGACGCCGCCGGTGAGGGTCGAGACGACCTTCTCGCGCCGCGCCGAGACGGCCGCGAAATCGATCTTCGGTTCGCCGACCTCGATGATCCCGAACTCGCCGGCATCGCGGATCTCCTGAAGCACGTCGGCACTGCGCAGCACCGCCTTGGCCGGGATGCACGCGTAGTTCAGGCAGCGACCGCCGATCCTGTCCTTCTCGATCACGGCCGTCTTCATCCCGAGTTGGGCGGCTCGGATCGCGGCGACATAGCCGCCGGGGCCGGAGCCGATCACAATGCAGTCATAGGCGGTGTCAGCCACGTAGGCCCCAGCGTATCCGAACGCTGTGCGCGAGGCGCTCGGAGCTCAGCGCCCGCCGCGGATCAGTCAAGTGGTCACGGCGCCGGGTGATCGGCGGCCTGGATGCGGCCGACGATCCTGCACGAGCTTCCAGAACAGCACGCCGCTGACCGAGATCACGGCCAGGCAGACGAGCAGCCACAGCACGCTCGTCACGCGGATCGCCGCCAGCGCGAAACCGAGAATCCCGATCGCGAGCAGCGCCTGGAAGCCGAGCACGGCCCAGTAGCGCACTCCGCCACGTCCCGGCCGCCAGCGCGAACATCAGCGCACGAGTAGACGACCACGACGCTGAGCGACGGCTGCTCGCCGTTCACCTGCGCCGTGGGTTGCCCACAACACCGAATGTCAGCGCACCGAGCGCGAACGCGACCAGCGAGCTGGCGAGCAGCGGCCATGGCCGCTCGCCGGGCTCCAGCGGCACGAGCGCGTCACGCGCCGCCTGTGCCTTCTCCTCCGAGCGGCTCGGCGGCTGCGTCCCGTCACCCGGCGCCAACACCCGCCTCCAGTTCGATCGCGGTGCGAAGTGTCAGCGCAGCTTGCTGCGGATCGGATGCCTGGGTCAACGCCCGGACGACCGCAATCCGTCGCGCGCCGGCGGCGGCAACGGCGGCGATGTTCGAGCTGTTGATGCCGCCGATCGCAAAGAACGGATCCTGGCGTGCCCGGCCGCGTAGGACACCAGCGCCAGCCCGACCGCGGGACGCCCAGGTTTGGTCGGGGTCGTGTGGACGGGACCGACGCCGATGTAGTCGACACTCAGTTCGGCCGGCGGCATCGATCTGGGCAGGCGTGTGGGTCGAGAGGCCGACGAGCCGGTCGGGTCCGAGCAGTGCTCTCGCCTCGGCCACCGCCAGATCCTCCTGACCGACGTGGACTCCGTCGGCGCCGCCGGCGACGACGAGATCGGGGCGGTCGTTGAGGATCAGCGGCACGCCGAACTCGGAGCACGTAGACGCGTAGCGCCGGCAGACCGCGACGAGCCGCTCGTCGTCGGCTGATTTCATCCGCAGCTGCACGATGTCGACGCCGCCGTGCAAGTGCCGCGCGAAGGACCCGTCCGCGAGTTCGTCGCAGACGAGGTATAGGCGCGCGGCGGCGAGAGCTTCGCGGCGCTGGAACGAGAGCACCGTCCGAAGTCTGCCAGGGTCGCCGCGCTAGGATCGCAAGCGGATCAGTGAGCACCGACCAGAGATCATCCGATGTCGCGATCGTCGGCGCCGGCGTGATCGGTCTGGCGGTCGCCTGGCAGGCCGCAAGCGGGGTCTGCGGGTCACGCTGCTCGAGCGCGGCGAGCCCGGGCGCCGCACGACGCACGTCGCGGCCGGGATGATCGCACCGATCGCCGAGGCCAGCCCGGCGGAGCCGGCGCTGCTCGAGCTGAGCCTGGCCAGCGCCCACGCGTATCCGTCGTTCGTGAGGCGCTGAGCGAGCGCTCCGACGTCGATCCGCTCTATCGGCGCTTCGGGACGCTACTCGTCGCCCGCGACGCGGACGAGGCCGCTCGCGCTCGAGCGCGAGCGCGTGGCGCGTGAGCAGCTCGGGTTGCCGGTCCGGCGGCTGCTCGCCAGCGAGGCACGGGCGCTCGAGCCCGCCCTGGCGCCGACGCTCCGGCTGGCCCTGGAGATCCCTGATGACCATGCGGTCGATCCGCGGCGGCTGACAGCGGCGCTGCTCGAGGCGATCGCCGGCACCGGCGTCGCTCTGCGCACCGGCGCCGAGGTGGCCGAGGTGCTCTGCGATGACGAGCGTGTGCTCGGCGTGCGGCTGCGGGGCGGCGAAACGGTGCACGCCGGGGCGGTGGTGATCGCCGCGGGACCGTGGTCGGCGTCGATCCCGGGTCTGCCGGACCATGCACGGGTGCCGCTGCGCCCTGTCAAGGGACAGATCCTCGGGCTTCACGATCCGGCCGGCCCCGGCCTGCTCGTCCCGAGTCGTGCGGATGCAGCCGGGATACCTGGTTCCCCGGGGTGACGGCCGCTATGTCCTCGGAGCGACGATGGAGGAGCGCGGGTTCGACACCACCGTGACCGCGGGCGCGATCCACGACCTCCTCCGCGACGCGATCGAGCTTGTGCCGGGCGTGACCGAGTTCGTGATCGACGAGCTCCAGGTCGGAACCCGCCCCGGCACCCCGGACAACGCGCCGCTGATCGGCGCGGGCGCGCTCGATCGGTTGTTCTGGGCAACCGGCCACCACCGGCACGGGATCCTGCTCGCCCCTGCCACGGCCGAGATCATCGCCGCGACGCTGCTCTCCACGCTGTCATCGCCCTCCGGCGGCGCTGTGGTGGAGCAACCGAGCTGGGTCGCACCCGAGCTGGCCGCCGCATTCGCCCCGACCCGCTTCACGCAGGCGGCGGTGACGGCGGGAGTGTGAGGCGATGCAGGTGATGGTCAACGGGCAGGAGCGGATGTTGCCCGACGGGAGCACGGTGGATTGGCTGCTCGGATCGCTGCGTGGCGAGGCCCGTGACGGGCGGGGCGTGGCTGTCGCGCTCGATGGCGAGGTGGTGCCGCGTTCGGCGTGGAGCACGACCGAGCTGCAGGCCGGCGCCGCCGTCGAGGTCCTGATAGCGGTGCAGGGAGGGTGAGGTGATCGGCTCGGAGCTCTCGATCGCCGGCCGGAGTTTCGGGTCACGGTTGATCCTCGGTACGGGCGGGTTCACCAGTCACGAGCTGCTCGCCGGTGCGCTGTCGGCGTCAGGGGCCGAGCTCTGCACGGTCGCCTTGCGGCGACTGGATCCCGGAGCCCGCGGCTCGATTCTCGAGGTGCTCGACAGTGCCGGCGTCGAGGTGCTGCCGAACACGGCCGGCTGCTACACGGCCCGCGACGCGATCACAACTGCCAGGCTCGCCCGTGAGGCGTTCGGGACCGACTGGATCAAGCTCGAGGTGATCGGCGACGATCGCACACTGCTCCCGGACGCCGTCGAGCTGCTCGCCGCGGCCGAAGCGCTGGTCGACGAAGGTTTCGTCGTTCTGCCATACACAACGGATGACCCGGTACTGGCCAGGCGCCTGCAGGACGTCGGCTGCGCCGCGGTGATGCCACTCGGCTCACCGATCGGGAGCGGGATGGGGATCTGCAACCCCTACAACCTGTCGATCATCGTCGAACGGGCGAGCGTGCCCGTCGTGCTCGACGCGGGTGTCGGCACCGCGTCGGATGCGTCCCTGGCGATCGAGCTCGGATGCGATGCGGTCCTCTGCGCGAGTGCGATCTCCCGTGCACACGATCCGGTGGCGATGGCGCGCGCGATCGCGCTGGCAGTCGAGGCCGGTTCGCTCGCGCGGCGCGCCGGGCGAATCCCCAGGCGTCGCTACGCCGAGGCTTCAACGCCCCAGGAGGGCCTCGCGATCTTCGACCCCCCGGCCAGAGCATGACCGGCGAGCTCGGTCAGCGCGCGATGACGGTCGATCAGCTGATCGACGCCTGGGAGGCCGCATGGTCCGGCAAGGAGCCGGCCGCGTTCGCCCGGGTCTGCAGCGAGCAGATCCATTACGAGGATCCGCTCGTCGGCGAACCGCTCGAGGGTCTGGAGGCGCTGACTGCCCACGCGAGCAGGCTGTGGTCGGCCTTTCCCGACGCGCGGTTGGAGAAGCTGAGCGACCGGCTCTCGGACGGGAGATTCGTGGCCGCTCCCAGCAAGCTGCTGGCGACCCACCGAGAGCCGCTTGACGGACTTCCGGCAACGAACCGCTTCATCGTCGTGCCAGGCATCTTCTACTGCGAGGTGCAGCACGGGAAGCTGTTGCGTGTACGGGCCTTCTTTGACGTCTACGACGCGGCCGTTCAGCTGGGGATCCTGCCCGGCCGCGGGACACTTGGTGAGAAGGCGCTGATGATGTTGCGCGGATTCGGACTGCGCGCCGGACGGTGAGCGCCACCAGGGCAGCATTCCGATTCGGAGCGCAACGGTGACTCGAGCGCAAGCTCGGCCGGTGGACATCGCGATCCCGATCTTCGACGGGTTGACCGCGCTCGACGCCGTCGGCCCCTACGAGGTTCTCCAGCGCATCCCGGCCGCTGAGGTCACCTTCATCGCCGCCGATCCCGGTCCCAAGCGGACCGAGAAGGGGCGCCTCGCGCTGGTCGCCGACCGTTCGCTCGAGGACCTTCCGCATCCCGCGGTGATCGTCATGCCCGGCGGTTTCGGCACGCGCAAGCTGATGCACGACGAGCGGATGCTCGCCTGGGTGAGAGAGGCTCATGCTCACTCGCGGTGGACGACCTCGGTCTGTACGGGCTCGCTCGTGCTCGGCGCCGCCGGGGTCCTCCAGGGCCTCGAGGCGACGACGCACTGGCTCGTGCTGGCGATCCAGCTGGGCATCGAGTACGACCCCGATCCGCCGTTCCCGGGCGGGTCGCCGCAAACCGCGCCGCCGGCGATCGTGGAGCTCGTGCGCTCGCGCGCATCCGAGCTCGCCTGACGCGTTGATCCTGGTCACGCTAGCGGTGGTGCTGGCCACCGCTGTCGGGGTGCTGAGCGAGCGACGTTTTGACGGCGCCCGCGTCGCGGCTCGTTGGGCGCTCAACTCGATGCTCTACGTGCTCGTGCCGTTCGTCGCGTTCGTCAACTTCGCCCATCTCCATCTGTCGCTGGCCGGGGGCGTCGGCCTGGTCATCGCGTATCTCGGGCTTGCGATCGCAGGCGTCACGGCGTGGGCGATCGGTCGCTGGACGATGCATCTGCAGCCGGCGGCGCTTGGGGCTCTGATCTGCTCGGTGGTCGTGGTCAACACCGGCTATCTGGGGCTGCCGATGACGGTCGCCCTGCTCGGCGTCAGGCATCTTCCGGCGGCCGTCGCCTACGACCAGATCGTGAGTGGCCCGATGCTGTTCGTGGTCGCCTTCGCTGTCGGGGCGGCGTTCGCTGCCCGGCCGGTCGCCGGCGTCCGGCCAGTCGCCCGCGCACGCAGGGGACCGAGCGCGTTCGTGTTGCGCAATCCGCCGTTGCTGGCCGCGATCGCCGGCCTGCTCGCAGGTGGCGCAGTCGTCCCCGAAACCGTCCTGCACGCTTCGCACGCCGTCGTCGCGGTGTTGCTGCCCGTAGGGTTCTTCGCGGTCGGGGTGAACCTCTCGTCCGAGCGCCGTCGGGATGCGGCGCGCCTGCTCGAGCTCCCGGACCGTCGCGTGCTGCTCGCGGTCGGCCTACGGCTGACCGTGACCGCGACGTTGCTGCTGGCGGTCGCTTCGCTCGGCGTCGCGATCCCAGCCCCATATCCACTCCTGGCGGCGATGCCGGCCGGCGTCAGCTCACTGATCGTCGGCCAGGTGTACGGACTTGATCAGCGGCTGATCGCGACGAGCATCGTCTGGAGCACGGCCGTGGTTCTGACGGTCGGTCTGATCGTTGCCCTCGCCTGAGAGACCGTACACTCTCGCACTTGAACGAGGAGACGTGTTCACGCGGGCTCAAGGCGCCGTCGCACCTGCTGACCGGAGCCGAGTTGTCCGCCGAGAAACTGTCGGGCCTGCTCGCGCGCGCCGCCGAGCTGAAGACGCGCCCGCGCAGTTCCGATGCGCTCAAGCGAAGGTCCGTGGCGCTGATCTTCCAGCAGCCCTCGACCCGCACTCGGCTCTCGTTCGAGGCCGGGATCGTCGAGTTGGGGGGCTATCCGATGGTGCTGCGCAGCGAAGACCTGCAGCTGGCACGTGGCGAGTCGATTCGTGACACCGCATACGTCCTCTCGAGACACACGGTGGCGATCGGGATCAGAACGGCCTCCGACGAGCTGCTGGAGGAATTGGCCGAGCACTCCTCGGTGCCCGTGATCAACATGCTCACTGCCGGGCACCATCCGTGTCAGGCGATCGCGGATCTGATGACCTTGGAGGAGACGTTCGGCCGGCTCGCCGGCCTCAAGGTCGCCTACGTCGGCGACGGCAACAACGTCGCGAGGTCGCTCGCGATCCTGGGCCGGCTCGCCGGCGTCGAGGTGCGCGTCGCTGCTCCCGACGGCTACCAGCTCGAGCCGGTGGCCGGCGCGACGCTGACCGACGACCCGCTCACAGCGGTTGACGGAGCCGACGCGATCTACACGGACGTCTGGCTCAGCATGACCGACGATCCAGCCACGGCGCAGGCGCGGCGGACCGCCCTCGCACCGTACCGGCTCGACGAGGCACTACTCGATCGCGCTGCGCCGCATGCGGTCGCGCTGCACTGCCTCCCTGCACATGTGGGCGAGGAGATCACCGAGGGAATCCTCTACGGAGAGCGCCAGCGCATCTGGGATCAGGCGGAGAACCGCCGGCACGCTCAGAAGGCTCTGCTCGAACAACTGGTGCTCGCGGCCTGAGGCATGCCGGGTCCTCGCGTGGAGAATCCAGGAGAGAGGCCGGTTGAGGGCCCCGCACCGGCCCGCGTGCGTCCGCGTCCCGGCGACGAACTGCAGCTGAACGTCGAGTCGCTCGCGTTCGGGGGCGCCGGCGTCGCCCGGCTCGACGGATACGTGGTATTCGTGACGGGCGCGATTCCGGGCGATCTGGTGCGCGCGGTGGTGCAGTCCTCGAAGCGTGCCTACGCGCAGGCGCGAGCGGTCGAGATCTTGAAGCCCAGCGACGAGCGCATCGAGGCCAGGGCCGAGCACCCGGGGATGCCGTGGCAGATCCTTCCCTACGAGCGCCAGCTGCAGGTCAAGCACGAACAGGTTGACGACGCGCTTCGAAGGATCGGGCGCTTGCACGACTTCGAGCTTGAGCCGATCGTGCCGGCTGTGTCGCAGTGGCGTTACCGCAACAAGCTCGAGTACTCGTTCGGTGCCGACCTGGACGGCCGGCTGGTCTGCGGCTTCCACGCCCCCGGCCACTGGGAGGAGATCGTCGCGCTGCACGACTGCCTGCTTGCCTCCGAGCGGGGAAACCTGGCACGCGAGGAGGTCCTGGCGTGGTGCCGCGAGCAGGGTCTGGCGGCGTATGACCGCAGGTCCGGCGTCGGCTTCCTGCGTAACCTGGTGGTGCGTGAGGGTCGACGCACCGGTGAGCTCCAGGTGCGGCTCGTGACCAGCCCCGGCGAGCTCGACCGCGACGGTTTGGCAGGCGCGCTGTCGGCCCCGGCAGGAATCCTCTGGACGCAGATCGACAGGGTCGCCGAGACGACCCAGGGCGGCACCACCGAGCTGATCGCCGGTTCGGAGCTGTTGGAGGAGGAAGTCGGCGGTCTCCGCGTCCGGATCTCGGGTGAGGCGTTCTTCCAGACCAACACCGAGATGGCCGAGCAGCTCTACGCGATCGCGACCGAGTACGCGGCGCCGCGAGGCTTTGACCGTCTCTATGACCTCTACTGCGGAATCGGCACGATCGGCTTGTTGATGGCGCCGCGCGTAGCTGAGCTGTGGGGTCTGGAGATCGTCGAGCAGGCGATCTCCGATGCGATCGCCAACGCCCGCCTCAACGAGATCGACAACGCCAACTTCTTCGCCGGCGATGTGCGCCTGGCGATGCGTGATCTCGTGGACAAGGCCGGCCGACCGGACCTGCTGGTCCTCGACCCACCACGCTCCGGCCTGTCGCAGAAGATCGTCAGGAGGATCATCGAGGCCGCCCCCAAGCGGATCGTCTACGTCTCATGCAACCCGACGACGCTGGCGCCGAACGCGGCCCAGCTCGTCGAGGCCGGCTACACACTGCGCCGGGTCCGGGCCGTCGACATGTTCCCGCAGACCCCGCACATCGAGTGCGTGGCGCTGCTCGACCGCTGATCGACTCACGGGCCTTCCCAGATGCCCTCCGACCGTCTCGCCCGCACGTGCCGCGTCCAGCAGCGACCTGTTCGAGCGGAAACAGCGAGGATCGACCCGCCCACCCGCCGGAGTCGCGCACCCAAAGGCGACTAAGACTCGGCGCTGCTGGGTGTCGCCGGCGGCAGGTAGTGGCGATCGGCACCGAACGGCCATCCGGGCGGCGCGTTCGGCGGCTGCTTGTAGCCGGCGGTCTCCGCCGATTCGCCGCCGTTGACCCCGTAGCCCCGGTGACGCAGGATCGAACAGATCTCGTGTGCGTAGGTGTGCATCGTCCACGGGTTCGGGACGTTGACGCCCGCGTCCGTCGGTTTGGACTCCAGTGTCAGGCGGAACCGGACGTCCTCGGGCACGTCGTCGAACTCGAGTGCGACCGTCTCACCGAGCTCGTGACGCCACGACCGGTAGTCCTCGAACCGACGGTCCATATCGACGTTGACGATCCGGGCCGCGGCGGCGGCCCCGGGCACGTCGTCAACCGATGCCCACGTGATCTGCGCCCGCATGTGCGCCATCGGCGTCGGCTTGATGTGGTCGAGCAGTTTCGGCTGGGCGAAGAACGCGCTCTTGAACGCCTGCAGAACCACATCCTGGGGCGCGTTGGTCGAGATGATCAGCTCACTTCCGAGCGGGTCCACGTCGCGCAGTGTCGCAGACTCCCCCGCCATGCCTCGGACTCCTCACCCGGCGCGCTCTGCCCGCACGCGAACAGGCCGTCTCGGCGGCTGGGGTCCATGTAGGGTTCGGCACAGTCGATGCGAGCCGTGACGATCCGTGAGCAGGTGCTGAGCGTTGAGGAGCACCCCGATCCGCAACCGGGAGCGGGCGAGGTGCTGATCGCGGTGATGGCCGCCGGCCTCAACGGTGCCGACATGATGCAGCGTCGCGGGCTCTACCCGGCGCCACCCGGTTCCCCGGCCGAGATTCCGGGCCTGGAGCTGGCCGGCGAGGTGGTGGCGCTCGGGCCGGGGGCGACCCGGTTCGAGCGTGGCGACCGGGTGATGTCGATTGTCGGTGGTGGCGGGCAGGCGGAGCTTGCCGTCGTCCATGAACGTGTGCTGATGCCGGTTCCCGAACCGCTGCGCTGGCCCGAGGCGGGCGGTGCGCCCGAGGTGTTCACGACCGCCCACGATGCACTGTTCACCCAGGCGGGCCTGCGCACGGGCGAGCGTCTGCTCGTCCACGGCGCCGCCGGCGGTGTCGGCACCGCCGCGATCCAGCTCGGCCGGACCGCCGGTGCCCGGGTGACGGCGACCGTTCGGAACGCGCAACTGCGAGAGCAGGTGGCGGCGCTCGGCGCGACGGTGCTCGACCCGGAGGGCTTCGCGCGGGAGGGTCCGTTCGACGTGATCCTCGAACTCGTCGGCGGTCCGAATCTGCCGGAGGATATCGCTGCTCTGAATACCTGGGGGCGCATCGTCGTGATCGGGATCGCCGGCGGCGCAAAGACGGAACTCAACCTCGGCCTGCTGATGTCAAGGCGCGGCCGGATCCACAGCTCGACCCTGCGTGCGCGGCCGCTGGAGGAGAAGGCGATCGCCGCGCGTGCACTCGAGCGATCGGTGCTGCCGCTGCTCGAGTCCGGTGAGCTGACCGTTCCGGTCGCCGCGACCTACCCGCTCGAGCAGGCGGTCGAGGCCTACGACGCGTTCGCGGCCGGTGGCAAGTTCGGCAAGATCATCCTGACGACCTGAGACCGGGGACGAGGCTCGACGTGACCGCGGGCGCGCAGGCTGACGTGATCGTCATCGGGCTTGGCGCGATGGGGAGCGCGACCTGCTTTCAGCTCGCCGCGCGTGGCGCGTCGGTGATCGGCATCGACCGCTACGAGCCTCCGCACCCGTTCGGCTCCACGCACGGGGAGACGCGCATCACCCGCCTCGCGGTCGGGGAGGGGCCGGAGTACGTGCCGCTGGTGCGCCGCTCGCACGAGTTGTGGCGTGAGATCGAGGCGCTGACCGGGGCGACGCTGCTGACCAACAATGGCGGCCTGATCCTCGGAGCCGGCTCGAGCGAGTTCCTGCGCCGGACGCGAGACGTCGCGCGCCGATACGGGATCGCACACGAGAACCTGCAGAACGCCGAGCTCGTGGAGCGGTTTCCGATGTTCGCCAGCGACGATCGGATCGAGGGCTACTACGAGCCCACCGCCGGCTACGTGAGGGTCGAGAGCGCGGTGAGCGCACAGCTTGGGCTCGCCGCCAGGATCGGGGCGACGTTGCGGGTCGGTGAGCGAATGATCGGCTGGAACACCTCGCCGGCCGGCGTGGTCGTGCAAACCGACGCCGGCACCTATCGAGCCACCGAGCTCGTGTTCTGTGTCGGTGCCTGGATCGCCGAGCTCCTGCCCGAGCTCGGCGAAACCTTCGTGATCTATCGGCAGCTGCTGCACTGGTTCCCGATCCGCGACAGATCGCAGCAGCTCGGTGAGATGCCGGTCTGGGTCTGGGACCTCGGAGGAGAACGGCAGAGCTTCGCCCACCTACAGTGCTTCTACGGGTTCCCCGCCGTCGATGGTGCAAGCGGTGGGGTCAAGGTTGCGGCCGAGACCTATGAGCACATCACCCGGCCGGACGGACGCCAGCACCCCGCCAGCGCGGCGGAGAGCGACGAGATGTTTCGGCGCTACATCGAGCCGCGCCTGCCGTGGCTGGGAGCGCCCGCGCTTCGCAGCGTGTCGTGTCTCTACACGAGCACGCGCTCGAGCAGGTTCGTGATCGACCGTCACCCTCAGCACGACGCTGTCACGATCGTCTCGGCCTGCTCAGGACACGGCTTCAAGCACTCGCCGGCGATCGGCGAAGCTGTCGCGCAGCTGATCACCGAGCGCCGCAGCGAGCTCGACCTGGAGCCGTTTCGCCTCGCGCCGGCAGCCGGCCGACCACGGCCGGGACCACCGCCGGGACCACCGCCGGGACCACCGCCGGGACCACCGCCGGGACCGCGGCCATGACCTTTGCCATGGCCGCGGCCACGACAAGCGCCAACCGAAACTCAGAACTCGAAAGCCGTCCTGCCGCCGCTGCGCACCAGGTCCTCGAGCGCCGCTCGTCCGCTGTCGATGATCGGGTCACCGTGGGCCAGCAGCACGTGGGCGAACTCGAGTTCTGCCAGCACACGCGAGCACGCCTCGAGCAACCCCCGCTTGGTCCTCTCCGGGTCGTCCATCAGCGAGTCCGGCACGAACCCGAGCTCGTCCCGCGCACCGTGCGGGCCGCCGCGGACGACGCCGTCAGCGAACGCGATCGCCCGCAGCGACGGAGCGTGAAGCGCCATATCGTCCGGGCAGATGGCGTCGATCTCGAAGACGCGAAGCCCACCGGGAAGGTCCTCGTCCGGGTCGTACCCCACGACCACCTCGCCGTGGGTGAACTCGTGCAGTCCGGACCTCGGGACGTGGACCGAACACCCGAAGCGCTCCGCGAAGCATCCGCTTTCGCGGTAGTGGTGTCGATTCGACAGCACGATCGCCGACGGCGGCAGCGGCCGATCCGCGAACCAGTCGAGCCCCACGTCCACCGGCACGAGGGGGTCGATCAGTACACCCCCGTCCTCGATCCAGTAGGAGGACACCTCGATCCCGATCTTCGGGTGGGTCGCGGTCCAGTGGAACAGCCCGGGTAGCAGCTCGCGCACGGCGCGTCCCTCAGCCCCGGCTCGCCGTGTGGATCGCGAGTGCCTGCCCGTCGTCCATCCAGATCTCCCAGCGGCCGGATGCCGCCTGCCGTGGGGCGCGGAAGTGGTAGGGCCGACGCCCGTCGAACTCGAGGTTGCGCAGCCGCGAGACGCCGCCCAGCACCGACGCGATCCGCCGGTGCGGCCACCCGATTGCATCCTCGACCTCGGGGAACGGGCGCGGAGCGTCCCCCACCGCCGCGAGACCCCTCGAGCAGCTCACGCATCAGGTCGCTGCAGCGGTCATGGAAGCGGGCGATCTCCAGGGGGTCGTCCATCACGTTGTCCGGCGCGTGCTCCGCAGACGCCGTCCGGACCTGCTGCAGGTCAGCGGTCCTCGCCGAAGTCCTGCTCATCGGACGCGGCGAGGCCAGGCTCGTCCTCGAGCGCGTGAATCGAGCAGAGAACCGGGCCGCCCGACTCGAGCACGTCCTGCAACTCCTGCGGCGTCAGCTTCGCGCCGCACTCCTCGCAGGTGTCGCCCGGCTGCTCGAGCGTTCGCTCTTCGAGGTCCATCGGCCCAGCTTAGCGATTTCCCTGCAGCTCCCTGGATCGGATCAGTAGGGCGGCAGGTCCGCCCACCACTGCCCGAGGACGCGGAACGCCGACCAGAAGCCACGCTTGGCGCTCTCCTCGTCGAGCGACGCGTCGATGTTCGGGACATAGAGCGCCTCGATCGACGGCGTCAGCTGCTGCACGACCCCGATCTCGGCGACCAGGTCCCGGCGCAACGGGAAGTCGAGCTCGTTGACGATCTCGAGCGCGTCGTCT
Source organism: uncultured Solirubrobacterales bacterium (assembly GCA_963742025.1). GTDB lineage: Bacteria > Actinomycetota > Thermoleophilia > Solirubrobacterales > Solirubrobacteraceae > Palsa-465. The sequence goes on along the minus strand of CAVUKF010000010.1, from coordinate 1,121,516 downwards.
CCCATCACGACGACGATCTTCGGCGAGATGATCGCCAGCTCCTCGGTCAACCGCGCGACGCACGCCGGGTCGGCCATCGCGGGATCGCCGACCGGGCATTTCACGCACAGCGTCCCGTAGACGGCGAGCGGGTCGATCGACAGTCGCTTGAGCGATTTCATCAGCGCGTTGCCGGCGCGGCCGTAGAAGGCGACGCCCTCCTCGACCTCCGAGGGCCGGGCTGAGTACTTGATCAGGAAGATGTCGGCCTGCGGATGCCCGGAGCCGAGCACCGGCATCAGCTGCCCGCGGGGGCAGTGCGGGCAGGTCTGCAGCTCCCGCGCGAACGCGTTCAGCTCGCGGATCGCACGCTCGAGGTACTTCTCCCGGATCTCGTCGTCGGTCGCCGGCACGTTCGTCGAATTGGACGGCAGGCGAGCTTCTCCTTGCGCGTGCATCAGGAGTTGCGCGCCGTGCGCCGCATCCGACGCTCCCGGGACGCCCGCCGCGCCGGCCCGGGAAGCGCCTTCGTCTGCAGGAACTTGAGCGCCTGAACGTAGAGCAGGCTGGCCGGATTGCGGACGATGTCCGCGTCGCGCAGCGACTCGAGAAACTCCTCGGGTGTGTCGAAGTCACGCATCCGGATCCGCACCGAGCCGAGCCCCTGCGGGACGTGGGCGTCGGAGCCGGCGCCGGCGGGGATCCGGTACTTGGCCGCGAACCGCAGCGCCTCCTCGTTGAACTCGGCGATCGCGACGCGGGGGTTGAAGACCTCGATCGCGTCGATCTCGTCGAGCACGTCGAGCAGGTGCTCGTAGTCGGGCACCGAGTGCATGCGGTCGAACGGGTGGGGCACGTAGACCAGGCCGCCCTGGCGCCTGATCTCGGCGATCGTCTCCTGCAGCGTCATTCCGCGCGGGATCTTCTCCTCGATGAACAGGCCGATCACCTCGCCCTGCTCGGCCGTCTTGACCTCCTCGCCGACGATCACCTTGATCCCCTCCGCCTTCGCGCGGGCGTCGTGGGCGCCCGAGATCTCGTTGTGGTCGGTGATCGGCGATCGCCCCCAGCCCGCGCGCCCGCGCCTGTGCGAGCAGCACCTCGACCGGCGTCGCGCAGTCGTAGGAGTGGTCGGTGTGCATATGCAGGTCGACGTCGATCAGCGGCCGCGCAGGCGAGGCTGCGTCGCACCGCCGCCGAGCCGCGGCCGTCGTGGCGTCGCGCGACGAGCCGCTGTGTAGATCCGCTCGCAGTTCGTCCGCGACGCGCGGGAAGCCGAGCGTCGCCCGCAGCGCCTTCGCCCCGCTCCGCAGCCGTTCGCGCAGCGCGGCGTCGCCGACCACGCTGCGCAGGTGGGCGGCGAGCGTCTGCGCGTCGCCGGGCGGGAACTCGAGCCCCCGCCGGCCGTCGGCGAGCAGCTCCTCGTAGGGCGCCACTCCCGAGGCGATCGGCACGATGCCGTTGGCGAGCGCGTTCAGCAGCACGCCCGGCGTCGATCGCGCGCCCTCGGAGGCGAGCACGACCACGTCGCCGCCGCCGAGTGCCTGCGCCGCGGTCAGCTCCTGAGCGTCGACGAATCGCACCCGCTCGCGCAGAGCCCGGCTGAGCGTCGCCGGCGTCGCGAGCGGTCGCGGCGACCAGACCGTCGCCCGCCAGTCGGCGTCGCCGAGCAGCCGCAGCGCGCGCAGGAACGTCCGCAGCGCCGCCCGCTCCTCCTCGGCGATCATCACCAGCTCGACGCCTGTCGCCGTCGCGCTGTGCGCTCGATCGGATCGCAGCCGGGCGTGATCACCTGTTACTCGCCCGGGAAGAAGCGCCCCATCAGGTCGCGGGTCGCGCGGTAGCTCGCGGTCCGCGCGTCGAGGCGAGCGAACAGCAGCCGCGTCAGCGGCCGCGTCAGCTGCGTCGAGAGGATCCGCTCGGTCGGCGCGTGGAAGGTGGCGACGTTGAGCGAGCGCGAGTGGCGCAGCGCGACGCTCGAGGCGCTCGGCGCGAACGGCTCGTGGACGTGGACGACGTCGAGCGGCAGCGCCGCGAGCGCCTCCTCGATCGTCCGCGCGACGTCGACCGGCAGCGAATCGGCTCGCCGCCGCGTCGGCGAGAACGGCAGCACCTCACCGACGGCGAGCACGAGCGGTGCGCCGTCGGCGCGCTGCAGCAGCGCCTGCGGATCTCCGCGTAACGCCCGGCGGCTGTCGCGCACCAGCGTCGGAGACTGCGACGGCCCGATCACGAGCACGCGGTGTCCGCGCCGCGCGAGCTCCTCGGACACCCTCGCGACCTGGACCCCGACTTCGGTGTGCGCCTCCAGCGCGAACGGGCTCACGTGCGCGATCGCCAGCGCTCGGTTGTCACGCGGCGGAGTCTAGTCTCGCGGCAGCGAACTTCATGAAGGGGCCGCCTGCGCGGCCCCCTGTTCATTTTGCGCTGCTCTTCGCCTTCGGCTTGGTCTGCGCGGGCAGCAGGCTTGCGTGCGTACTTGGCGATGAACGCCTCGGTCAGCTCCCGCGCCTCGTCGTCGGGGCGCTGGTGCATCGGCGACTTCATCAGGTAGCTGCTCGGGCCGTCGAGCTGGCCGGCGAGGCCGTTGTTGAGCGCGAGCTTGCAGATCCGCACGGCGTCGATGACGATGCCGGCCGAGTTCGGCGAGTCCCAGACCTCGAGCTTGAGCTCGATGTTGAGCGGCACGTCGCCGAACGCCTGGCCCTCGAGGCGGATGTGGGCCCACTTGCGGTCGGTCAGCCACGGCACGTAGTCCGACGGGCCGACGTGGACGTCGTCGGCGGGCAGCTCGTGGCCCATGATCGAGGTGACGGCGTTGGTCTTGGAGATCTTCTTGGACTCGAGCCGCTCGCGCTCGAGCATGTTGAAGAAGTCCATGTTGCCGCCGACGTTCAGCTGCGAGGTGCGCAGCAGCTTGACGCCGCGGTCGTGGAACAGGCGCGCGAGCTGGCGGTGCACGATCGTCGCGCCGACCTGGGACTTGATGTCGTCGCCGATGATCGGCAGGCCGGCCTTCTTGAAGCGCTTGTTCCAGTACTCCTCGCGAGCGATGAACACGGGGATGCAGTTGACCATCCCGCAGCCCGCCTCGAGGATCTGCTCGACGTACCACTTGGTCGCCTGCTCGGAGCCGACCGGCAGGTAGGAGACGACGACGTCGGTGTTGGTCTCCTTGAGGACCTCGACGATGTCGACGGTCGGGCCCGGCGCCTTCGTGATCCTCTGCTTGAGGTACTTGCCGAGCCCGTCGTGGGTCATGCCGCGCTGGACCGGGACGCCGAGCTCGGGGACGTCGTCGCCGAACTTGAGCGTGTTGTTCTGGCCCGAGAAGATCGCGACCGACAGGTCCTTGCCGACCTTCTCGACGTCGATGTCGAACGCGGCCGAGAACTCGATGTCGCGGACGTGGTAGCCGCCGAGGTCGACGTGCATCAGGCCCGGGACCGGATGCTTGGGGTCGGCGTCGCGGTAGTACTGGACGCCCTGGACGAACGAGCTCGCGCAGTTGCCGACGCCGATGATCGCGACCCGGACCTTGTCCTGCTGATTGACGGGCGTGGCCGTTGGCCGAGCCGGTGGTGGTGCTCACTTTGAAGAGTTCCCTTCTCGAAGATGCAGGCCCGCGCGAAATCGGCGCGGGCGACTGAATACCTATTCCGTAGCAGCCGCGATGGTTACACGCGCTCAGCGACTGCTCACGCCGGGCTTGCCGAGCTCCTTGTGCACGTGCGAGATCCGCTGGATCGTCGTCAAGATCGTCAGCGCCGCGAGCACGTACACGGCGGGCGCCAGCAGCGAGAAGTTCCCGATCGAGGCGCCTCTGGCGAACACCAGCCCGACCGAGAGGATCACGACGCGCACCGGCCGCGTCGCGAGCCCGACCTTGCAGGCGACGCCGAGCGCCTCGGCGCGCGCCCGCGTGTAGGAGACCATCAGCGAGAACAGCACGGCGGCGACGACGCAGGCGACCGCGAGCTGATCGCCGCGGGAGGCGAAGTACGCGGCGACCGCGGTCAGCACGATCCCCTCCTCGAGCCGGTCGAGCGTCGAGTCGAGGAACGCGCCGAACTCGCGTGCCCTTGCCCGACATGCGGCTGTAGCGGCCGTCGAGCGTGTCCATGATCGAGCCGACGATGAACGCGATCCCGGCGAGGAAGAACAGCCGCTCGACGACCAGCGCGGCGGCGACGAGGTTGAGCACGAAGCCGGTCAGCGAGATCGCGTTCGGCGTCAGGCGCGACTCGATCAGCCGCTCGCGCATCAGCTCCTGGGCTCGTCGGACCTTCGCGCTCGCCGAGCGCGGACGGCGTGTTCGGCGATCGCCGGCACGTCCGGTCTGGTGCCGGTAGCGGGCATCGCGGGCGGATGCTACGCGGCGGCGGAGTCGAACGCCCACACGTCAGGCCGCGCGCGGGCCAGCAGCCGGTGCGAGAGCAGCGCCGCGGCGGCGCCGGTGAGGGCACCGAGGAACACGTCGGTGAGGTAGTGGTTGCCGGTGGCGATCACGACGAACACGATGACACAGCGGGTATAGGCACCACAGCAGCTTGAGCGCAGGGCGATGAGACCAGCCGGCCATCGCCACCCCGATCATCAGCGCGAAGCAGACGTGCATCGACGGCACCGCCGCGTAAGCGTTGAGCAGGGCGCTGCCCGGACCCTGCTCGATCTTGATGCCGGTGAACTGCTGGATCGAGTCCGTGAAGCCCCACTCGGCCATCAGCCGCGGCGGCGCGGTCGGGTACACGGCGTAGCCGACGAGCGCGATCAGCATCGCGATCATGAACATGTTGCGCACGAAGTAGAAGGAGTCGTTGCGGCGCATGTAGATGAACGTCAGCGCCCCGACCGTGACCACCAGATGGCTGTTGAGGTATGCCCAGTCGGCAGCGTTGATCAGCAGGTGCGATTGCTGCGCCCATGCCTGGATGCTCGGTTCGACGAACACGTGCAGCGCGCGTTCGAAGTCGATGATCCGCGTCGCGTCGCCGAACGGCTTGTAGCCGCCGGACGCCGACCAGCCCGCGTACGACCACGTAGGCGAGGTAGGCGCCGAGGAACAGCCCGAGCTGACGAAGCAGGTCCGGCCAGCCGTGCGGCAGCACCCGCGTCCCGATCAGCTCGATTGGACGTTTCACCCGCGCCAAGTGGCGCAGACTAATCCGACAAGCTAAACGCGATCTGAGTCAGATCGCCGACGTGCAGCGCGCCGAACGGGAATCCGATCCGGTCGAGTGCGAAGCGCGATCACCAGCCGCACCGTCCCGGCGTGCCCGAGCCTGATCGAGGTGAACGATCCGGCCGGTGTCACGCAGCCGCCCGCCGACGCGGCGCCTGACAGCTTCCAGTACGGACTCCACCTGACCCGCACGAGCGAGCGTCCGGGTCGTGCGGCGCGCATCGTGACGCTGTCGGGTCCGAGTTTGACCGAGCGTCGCGGTCCCCTGGACGACCGGGCTGGGATCGACGACCGCATACACCCGCCAGTGTGCACTCCTGAACACGAGCCGCAGGTATCGAAGGCCGCCGGCGATCAGCTCCGCCTCCTGTGCCCCGGAGGGGTCGAGCGCCACATCGGGCACGGCGACGAACCGGACGCCAAGCGAGTGCAGCCAGGTCCGATAACGCGCAGCGGTAAGCGCGTGGCCGTAGAAGAGCGGCGTTGTCGCCCTCGTCGAGCTGCCGCTCCCAGCCGCGCGCGAGCGCGAACTCGCGGCGCGACCTCGTAGGCCTCCCAGTGGTTCGCGGTGAACGGGATCTCGATCCGGAAGGGCGGTCCGCTCTCGTGACGCAGGAAGCGCAGCAGCGGCCGGTAATAGGCGGCGGTGGTCGACGGGTCTCCCGCCGCGGCGCTCACATCGCGCACCGCCGCCTGCCATTGCAGATAGAGCAGCGGTGCGGCCGCGATCAGCAGCCATGTCGAGCGCCGCGGCCACCAGAGCAGCGCCGCGAGCGGGCCGGCGAGCAGCGCTGCGAGGCGCGCGGCGTTGCCGCCGACGGGGGTGGCGAGCAGCGTATGCCAGCGACGCACCCGAGCAGGTAGAGCAAGACGCCGGCGCGCAGCGTGCGGCGCTCCGGCGCGATCGCCAACAGCCCACCCACGGCGAGCAGCGGGATCGGCCAGAACGCCGAGAGCGCGAACGGCTCACGGCCGCCGCCGCCGAACAGGACGGCGATCACGGCCACCGGCGCCAGTGCCGCGGCCGCGACCCCCGCACCGGCGAGGAAGCCGGTTCGCGACCGCGATCCCAGCGCGGTCGCGGCCCCCGCCAGGGCCGCGAAGAGCGCGGCAACCGGGCTGAGCAGAGCCGAGCAGGATCGCGAGCGCCGCGGCCGCCACGGGTGCCCGGCGCTGGAGCGCGAGCGCCGCGGCCAGCGCCGGCGCCAACCCGGCCGCGAACGCGAGCCGGCCGCTCAGCAGGATCGTCACGGTGCCGGCCGCGAACCAGAGGCTGCCAAGCCACGCATCCTCGCCGAAGTAACCGTAGGCCAGCGTTTCGAACGTCGCGGCGCTCGCCGTGACTGCGATCGCCGCGACGAGCTGGGGGGTCGCAAGCCATCCGAGGGCCGGGAACAGCACGCTGTAGGAGAGGGTGTAATGGCCGCCGTACCACCAGTTGCTCCAGAGTCCGAAACCCTCGGCAGCGAACAACCGGGCCCGTAGCAACTCGGCGGCGAGGTCGGCGCTGCGCGGCGAGACGATCACGTAGGCGAGCGCGAGAGTGCCGGCGACGAGCGTCGGCAGCGCGCGCCGGCTCACGCGAGGAAGTCGGTGATCTCGCTGATGAGCTCCGGGTGCGTGAGCCACGGCCAGTGCCCGGCTCCGGGCACGATCCGCAGCTGCGCCCTGGGCAGGGTGCTCGCGTAGCGGTGCGCAAAGCCGACCGGTAGCCACGGATCGGCTTCGCCCCAGACGACGAGCGCCGGTGCCCAGATCTCGCTCAGGTCCGCACCGGCGCGCTGGAGCCGCTCCGGATCGGCATCCCGGATGATCCGCAGGACGGCGCGCTGGGTCCCCTGGTCAAACTGCTTCCACACCTGTCGCAGGCGCGCGTCACTCCAGGCCTCCGGCGAGACGGCAGCGGCGCGAAGCACGCGCTTGAACTGCAGGCTGGGGACCAATCCCATGATCACCTCGCCGATGCCGTTGCAACGCAGCGCCGCACCGAGACGCGGCCATCTGAAGCCGCTCAGCAGTGGCAGCGCGTCGATCAGGACCAGACGCTCGATCCGCTCCGGATGGCGCTGGGCGAAGATCAGGCCGCCGCCGGCGCCCCAGTCGTGAGCGACCAGCCTGACGGCTTCGATCTCCAGGACATCGAGCAGCTTCACGATGAAATCGGCGTGAGCGTCGATCGTGTATTGCAGGTGACCGGCCTTGACCGTGTTGCCGAAACCGGGCAGGTCCGGCGCGATCCCACCGGTGTGCTCCAGGAACTCCGTGAAGTCCTCGGAACTGGTGGGCGCTCCGTGCAGGTAGAGCACCGGGACGCCGTCGATCGGCGCGCTCCGATAGAACACTGGCGCATTGTCGAGTTCGATCCTGTGCTCCTCGACGGCCACCCGGTGAGCGAGCATAAGCCAAAAGCCACCGGGGCGCGCGAGTCGTGGCGGCCGCCGTCACGCCGGCGCGTCCGTGCGATCCGCGACCGACTGCGCGAGGTTTACGGCGTCCCGCACGCCGGTCCGCACGGCGATCCGATCGCCGAGCTGATCCTGACCGTCCTCTCCCAGTCGACCAACGACCGCAACCGTGACGTCGCGTACCTCGCGCTGCGCGAGCGCTTTGCAGATTGGGAGGCGGTCCGCGACGCCGACGTCGAGCAGATCGAGGAGGCGATCCGCCCGGGCGGCATCTCAAAGGTCAAGTCGGCGCGGATCAAGGCGATCCTGATCGCGATCAGCGAGTCCCCGCAGGCGCTGGCGGCCGGCGACCTCTCGCTGGACTGGCTTGCGGCGATGTCGGTCCCCGACGCGCAGGAGTATCTCTGCTCGCTCCCCGGGGTCGGGCGCAAGACCGCCGCATGCGTGCTGCTGTTCGCGCTCGGGATGCGCGACGTCCCCGTCGACACGCACGTCTCACGGGTCGGCACGCGGCTGGGCCTGCTTCGCCCCGGCGCGCCGTTCGAGGAGTTGCACGACGCGATGCTGGCGCTGACGCCGCCGGGCGAGGAGCTGGAGCTGCACCTCAACCTGCTGCGTCACGGGCGGCGGACCTGCCACGCCCGCGGCCCGGAGTGCGGCGCGTGCGCGCTCGCGCGCATCTGCCCGCAGCGCGGTTTGCGAGTAGCGCAAAATCTGCTACGCTCTCGCTTAGATTTTTAGCGAACGTAAGAGGAGCAGAACGAAACGATGGGCAAGACAATCGGAATCGACCTCGGCACGACCAACAGCTGCATGGCCGTGCTCGAGGGCGGCGACCCGACGGTGATCGAGAACGCGGAGGGCGGCCGCACGACCCCGTCGGTGGTCGCGTTCACGCAGGGCGGCGAGCGACTCGTCGGCACCGTCGCCAAGCGCCAGGCGGTGACCAACCCGCAGAACACGATCTTCTCGATCAAGCGCTTCATGGGCCGCAAGGAGGCCGAGGTGCGCGAGGAGGAGTCGATCGTCCCGTACAAGGTCGTCTCGGGCCCCGGCGGCGACGTGCGCGTCGAGGCCGGCGGCAAGCAGTACTCGCCGCCGGAGATCAGCGCGATGATCCTGCAGAAGCTGAAGGCCGACGCCGAGGCGTATCTCGGCGAGACGGTCGACAGCGCCGTGATCACCGTTCCCGCGTACTTCAACGACGACCAGCGCCAGGCGACCAAGGACGCCGGCAAGATCGCCGGGCCTCGAGGTCAAGCGGATCATCAACGAGCCGACCGCGGCATCGCTCGCCTACGGGCTCGACAAGGAGACCGACCAGACGATCCTCGTCTTCGACCTCGGCGGCGGCACGTTCGACGTGTCGGTGCTCGAGATCGGCGACGGCGTGTTCGAGGTCAAGGCGACCGCCGGTGACAACCACCTCGGCGGCGACAACTTCGACAAGGCGATCGTCGACTGGCTCGTGGCCGAGTTCAAGAAGTCGCAGGGCATCGACCTGAGCGCCGACCCGATGGCGCTGCAGCGTCTCTACGAGGCGGCCGAGAAGGCGAAGATCGAGCTCTCGACGACGCAGGAGTCGCAGATCAACCTGCCGTTCATCACCGCCGACGCGAGCGGACCCAAGCACCTCGACATGCGGCTCACGCGCGCCAAGCTCAACGAGCTGACCGCAGCCCTGCTCGACCGCACGGTCGCGCCGGTGCGCCAGGCGCTCGACGACGCCAAGGAGAAGGGCGCGGCCGACATCGACCACGTCGTGCTCGTCGGCGGCATGACCCGGATGCCGGCCGTGCAGGAGAAGGTCAAGGAGCTGACCGGCAAGGAGCCGCACCGCGGCGTCAACCCCGATGAGGTCGTCGCCGTCGGCGCCGCGATCCAGGCCGGCGTGCTCGCCGGCGACGTCAAGGACGTGCTGCTGCTCGACGTCACCCCGCTGACGCTCGGCATCGAGACCAAGGGCGGCGTGATGACGAAGCTGATCGAGCGCAACACGACGATCCCGACCCGCAAGGGCGAGGTCTTCTCGACCGCCGAGGACAACCAGCCGTCGGTCGAGATCCACGTGCTGCAGGGCGAGCGCGAGATGGCGACCTACAACAAGTCGCTCGGGCAAGTTCCAGCTGACCGGCATCCCGCCGGCGCCGCGCGGCATCCCGCAGATCGAGGTCGCGTTCGACATCGACGCCAACGGCATCCTCAACGTCTCGGCCAAGGACCTCGGCACCGGCAAGGAGCAGAAGATCGAGATCCGGTCGGGTCGCGGCCTCTCCGACGACGAGATCAAGCGGATGGTCGACGACGCCGAGTCGCACGCCGAGGACGACCGGCGCCAGCGCGAGCTCGCCGAGGCGCGCAACAACGCCGAGAACGCCGCCTACCAGGCCGAGCGCCAGCTCAAGGAGCTCGGGGACAGGTCGACGCGGCCTCCCGTGACGGAGATCGAGGCGGCGATCAAGGACGTGCGTGACGCGCTCGACCTCCGAGGACGCGGCCGAGATCAACCGCCGCACCGAGGCGCTGCAGACCTCCTTCCACAAGGTCTCCGAGGCGATGTACCAGCGCGCCCAGGAGCAGGCGGCGGCCAGTGCCGAGCCGACGAGCGACGGCGACAGCGACGGCGCATCGGCGAACGGCGCCGAGGCCGAGGACGTCGTCGACGCCGAGGTTGTGGACGAGGGTCGATGAGCGCCAAGCGCCAGCTGAGCAGACGCCCGGCGACGCCGGCGCGGGGGCCCGGAGACAGAGACGACCGAAGCGGGCATCGAGGCTCCGATCAGCCCGGGGCCGCGGAGGCGGCCTGCGGCATATGCCGCGGCCGCATCGGCTGCGCAGTCCCCGAGCGCGCCGCGACTCCGGCGCCGATGCGGAGCGACCGCCGGCCGACGCCGACCTGGCGGACGATGTCCCGGAGCCGCCGAGCTACATGGACGCAGCGGTGGAGGCGGATCGGCCGGACGGACGATCGAGCAGCCGGCGTCGAGTGGTCGCACGACCTCGACGAGCTCGCCGCGAAGGCGGAGCGAGGCCGACGAGTACCTGGTGCTCGCGCAGCGCACGCGCGCCGACTTCGACAACTACCGCAAGCGCGCGACGCGCGAGGCTGCGGCGGCGCAGGAGCGCGGGATCGCCAAGCTCGCCAAGGAGCTGCTTCCGGCGATCGACAACCTCGATCGCGCCGTCCAGGCCGCGGTCGCTGCCGCGCCCGCTTCCGCGGAGGAGGGTCCAGTCGAGGACTCGCAGCTCGTCTCCGGGATCAAGCTCGTCCACGCGGACCTGCTCGCCGCGCTGGCCGCGCGTCGGGATCGAGCCGTTCTCGCCGGCGGGCGAGCCGTTCGACCCGCCAGTACCACGAGGCCGTCGCGCAGGCGCCGGTGGACGGTGCCGATCCCGGCACGCGTCGTCGAGGTCTACCAGCCCGGGTACCGGCTCGGCGAGACGCGTCCTGCGGCCCGCGCGCGTGCTCGTTGCGGCCTGAGCGGCGGTGATCGGCGATGGCTGAGCGGCCCGACTACTACAAGATCCTCGGCGTCGGCAAGAACGCATCCGACGCGGAGATCAAGAAGGCCTATCGCAAGCTGGCGCGCCAGTACCACCCTGACCGCAACCCGGGCGACAAGAAGGCCGAGGAGCGCTTCAAGGAGATCTCGCAGGCCAACGACGTGCTCTCGGACCCCGACAAGCGCAAGGAGTACGACCGCGGCGGCATGCTCGGTGGACTTCGGTGGCCCGGGCGGCTTCGACCCGTCAGTCGTTCAGCGGCGGCTTCGGCGACATCCTCTCCAACCTGTTCGGCGGGGGCGGCGGCGGCCCGGCCGGGCGCGGGACGCGGCGGTGCGCGCGGCGGGCGTCCGGCAGAGGCGCGCGGTCGCGACCTCGAGACCGAGGTCGCGCTGACCTTCGACGAGGCCGTGAAGGGCGCGCAGGTTCCGCTCGCGGTCTCGACCTCGAACGCCGTGCCCGACCTGCGCACGGCACCGGCGCGAAGCCGGGCACCTCGCCGAAGGTCGTGCCCGGTGTGCGGCGGGCGCGGGATCGAGAACCAGAGCCAGGGGATCTTCTCGATCTCCCAGCCGTGCTCGCAACTGTCGGTGGCTCGGGCACCGTGATCGAGGACCCCTGCCCGACCTGCAACGGCACGGGCGCGCAGCGCAGCGTCCGCCGGCTGCGGGTCAACGTCCCCGCCGGCGTAAGCGACGGCAGCCGCATCAAGCTCGCCGGGCAAGGGCGAGCCGGGCGCCGCGTGGCGGGCCGCCCGGCGACCTGTACGTGATCACGCGCGTGTCCGAGTCGCCGGTGTTCAAGTGGAGTCGGCGAGAACCTCGAGGTCGAGGTGCCGCTGACGATCCCGGAGGCGATCCGCGGCGCGGTGATCGAGGTGCCCGACGCTGACCGGGTCGAAGCGGCTGCGCGTGCCGCCGGGAACCAAGCACGGCACCGTCCAGCGCCTGCGCGGCGAAGGCCCGCCGCGGCTCGGCGGCAAGGGCAACGGCGACCTGCACTACCGATTCGTGATCGACGTCCCCTCGACGCTCTCGCCGCGAGCAGACCGACGCGGTTGACCAGCTTTCCGAGGTGATGAACGGCAACCCACGCGCGAACGCTGTTCGCCAAGGGGTGCGGGATGGCCGATGCGGCGAGCAGCGAAGGCCGAGCCACGACGCGTGCGCACGACCGCGCGGATCGAGGTGACCTCCGACCGCGGCGTGTTCATGATCTCGGTCGCGGCCGAGCTCGCCGAGATGCATCCGCAGACGCTGCGGATGTATGAGGCTCGCGGGCTGATCGAGCCCAAGCGCTCGCCCAAGGGCACGCGTCTGTACTCGCACGCGCGACGTCGAACGGCTGCGGCGCATCCAGGAGATGACGGCCGAGCTCGGGATGAACCTCGCGGGCGTCGAGCGGGTGTTCGAGCTCGAGACGCAGCTGGCGATGATGACGCGCAGGGTGCCGACGCTTGAGCGCCGTGCGGAGGAGCTGAAGGGCGAGGTCGAACGACTCGAGGCGCTGCGGCGGGAGCTGCGCGCAGAGATCGTGCCATACGTCGGCGGCGGTGAGATCGTGCGCCGCGCAGACCTCGATCGGGTCACGATTCGCGCGCGACGGCCCGATTGACGCCCGACGTCAGACTCCGGTGGAGAATTGCTGGACCTCGAGCGCCGCGTTGACCGCGGCGTCGAGCGTGAGCGCCCGTCCGCGGGCGTACGACGCGTCCGCCTGCCGCGCACCCAGCGCCGCTCGTGAACGACGCCGGGCGTCGTCGTACATCTGCTTGTACCAGCTGTTCACCGCCGGGCCGGCGGTCTGGCGCACCGAGTCGGCCCAACCGGCGGCCTCGAGCGCCTCGCTGTGGCGGCCAAGGCCTGAAAGCGCCATCGTGATTCCCTCCAGCTGGTAGGCCACTGTCGGTGACTGGGCGCGCTCGCGAGCGCCTCGTAGTGCGGCGCGGAAGCCGTCGAGCGCGGCTGCGTGGTCACCCTCGAGCAGCGCGCAGTCCGGCCAGCAGTAGAGCGCGGTCCACCCGGCAAAGTCGGTGCGCGCGCGGTCTGCGATCAGCGCCGCCCAGATCGCGCCGGCCTCAGCGTTGCGCCGCTCGCAGTACGCCAGAACGTAGGGCTCGAGCCCCTGCACCAGGGCCGCAAGCTCGCGATCGCGCAGTTCGGCGACGCGCCGGGACAGCAGCGAGTACTCATCACGGACGCCGTCTGTCGCGCCGGTGAGGACGTGGAAGATGATCGAGCAGGTATGCATGAGGCAGGAAAAGCGTGGATCCGCGACGTGCTCGGCAGCCGCGACGGTGCTGGCGAGCCGAGCTTGAGCAAGCTGCACGTCTTCGCGCTGGAATGCTGCGAGGCTCGCCGCCAGCAGCAGCCACGTCCGCGGCCTGCCGCCGAGGCCATCGTCAGCGAGCGCCTGCTCGATCATCTCACTCCACGGCGGAAGCCGCGCGGCGAACAGCAGCACCATCGAGACGCCGCCGGCAAGCCGCGCGAAGCAATCCTCGTCGGCAGCCGCAGCCCAGGTGAGCCTGACCGATGTCGGCCTCCTCGCGGAGAACCGCGGACTGCACGGCACCGACGTCGAACAGGAAGCGGCTGCCCCAGGATTCGGCTGCCTCGGCGAACGCCTGGCCGTGCCGAAGTGCAAGCTCGGGGCCCTCGCCGACTGCGGCGAGCCTGTCACGTGCGTAGTCCCGCACGGCAACGTGGAGGATGAATCGCCCGTCGCCCGCACGCGTCACAAGCGAGAGGTCGACCAGTTGCGCGAGCGCCTCGAGCAGATCGACCCCACCGCCGACGACCAGCTCGATCCGCTCGAGCGAGACGGGCCCGGCGAACGCGCCGAGACGGCGCAGCAGCCTGGCCTGGTCCTCGCTGAGCAGGCCGTGGGTCCAGTCCAGCGCGGCGCGGAGCCCGCGCTGGCGAGGCGGCAGGTCCCGGGGGCCGCGTCCGAGGGCGTCGATCCCCTGATCCAATCGGGCGAGCAGCTCCTGGGGCGACAGAAAGGTCAGGCGAGCAGCGGCGAGCTCGATCGCCAGCGGCAGGCCGTTCAGGGCCCGGCAGAGCCGGGCGAGGCTGACCGCGTTATCGGCCGTCAGCTCGAACCCGGGCTCAGCCTCTCGTGCGCGCGCCAGCAACAGCCGGCTCGCCGCCGCCGCGGCGACGCTCGCCGGATCGTCTGCCTGCGGCAGTTCCAGCGGTCCGAGCGTGAGCAACCGCTCCCCGCGAATCCGCAAAGGCGCCTGGCTCGTGACCATCACGCGCAGTTGCGGCGCGCTTGCGAGCAGCTCGGCGATCAGCGGCGCGGCACCGAGTAGGTGCTCGAAGTTGTCGAGAACGAGCAGCAGCTTTCGGTCCGACAGCGCGAGCCCGATCGCCTGCACGTGCTCGCCGTCGGCATGCAGATGGATGCCCAGTGGCGCTGCGATCGCTGCTGGAACAGCGTCTGGTTCGCTGACCTGCGCCAGGGCGACGAAGAACGCTCCATCGGCCAGGACATCGACGATCGCCTCGGCGACCGCCAGCGCAAGGCGCGTCTTGCCGCAGCCGCCGCCGCCGATGATCGTGACCAGGCGGGTCTTGCCGGCACGCAGTCCGGCCACCAACTCGGCGCGCTCATCGTCGCGGCCGATCAGCTCCCTGGGCGCCTCCGGCAGGTTCGAACGCAGCGGGTCACCGGTCCGTGGCAGACGATGAGGGCCGGCTCCCAGCCCGAACAGGCGCCTCGGCACCGCGAAGTCGTTCAGCCGGTGCTCGCCGAGGTCCACCAACGCCCCGCCGGGCGCGAGCGCGGCGGTCACGCCGGAGACGAGGACCTGTCCGCCGTGCGCCGCTTGGGCCAGGCGCGCGGCGTAGTGGACGTCCTCTCCCCAGTAACCGCCGTCGATGGTCTGTAGCTGCCCTGTGTGCACGCCGATTCGCAGGCGCACCTTGGCGCCCGCCGGCCACTGGACCGAGGCGGGCGCGTCACGCGCCGCCAGCGCCGCCTCGAGCGCCGCCTGCGGCGACGCGAACACCGCGAGCAGGCCGTCTCCCAGTTCCGCCACCTGTGCCTCGGCGCGGCGGCCCCAGACCCGATGCAGCAGCTGATCCACCCCGTTCACGACCTCGCGGTAGGACTCGCCCAGCTCCTCCAGCCGTCCCGAGCCCTCAATCTCGGCGATCACCATCGTCACCGCCTCGCGGGCGACCGGCCGTTGCCTGGTGAGCCACCGATCTCCTCTCAGACTCGCGTCGATCGCGGGCGCCTGTCCAAGGATCTGCGCCTGGCGCTCCCTGAGTTCGGGCCCGGGTTCGAGCCCGAGCTCACCCGCCAGATGGGCGTGCGTGCGCCGATAGACCTCGAGCGCCTCGGCCTGGCGTCCGGTCCGGTAGAGCGCCAGCATCAGCTGCCCCGCCACGCGCTCGCGCGTCGGATGGCGCGCCAGCAGCGCGCCGAGCTCACCGACCAAACCGGCATCGGCGCCGAGCTGCAGGTCCGCGTCGATCCGGGCCTCGAGGGCGACCAGCCGTAGCTCCTCCAGGCGGCGGATCTCGGCCTGCGCGAAGTCCTCGAAGCTGACCTCCGCCAACGCCGGCCCGCGCCACAGCGCCAGTGCTGCCCGCAGCCGATCCCCGGCGCGCTGCGCCTCGCCGGCGTCAAGCGCTTCACGACCCTCTCGCAGGAGCGCGTCGAACTGCTCGGCGTCCAGCTCGTCGGCTGAGACCGACAGCAGGTAGCCGCCCCGGACAGTTCGAAGCACGGGCGCGCCGTTGTCCCGAAGCGGCTCCAGAGCCCTGCGCAGCCTCGCGATCGCCACGCTCAGCCGCTTGGTCGCGCCTCTGCGGTCAGCCCCCCAAACCCCGTCGATCAGCACATCGCTCGATACAGCGTGATTGGCGTGCAGCACGAGAAACGCGAACAGCGTGATCTGGCGCGGGCCCCCAAGCGGTATCGGCTCGTCCTCGTGCCACACCTCAACCGGTCCGAGAATCCTGAACTTCGCAACACCCCCCATGCCGGTCAAAAGGTAACGACATATTGGTCGCCGGGCGCCTGCGAAAGCGACGGCGCTGCCACGATAACCGCGTGTGCGAACATCCAAGGGAAACTTTGGGAGCGGCCCTGTGAGCCGATCAACGGGCCAACCAAGTGGCCCCTGGAGCCTGCGAGGCGGGCAGTGGAGGATTTGGATGGGCCCTGATCGGCTGTGCGAGGTGCGATCGCCGACTGTGCGCTCCGCTCTCGCCCTGGCGGCGGCGGTTCTGTTCGCCGCCGTGGTCGGGGTGACACCGGCACTCGCACGGACGCAGCACGCGGGTGTCAGCGCCCGCGCTGCTCGCGTCGTGACTGCCGGGGCGGCTCGTGCCGAGGTCGCCGGCGCGGCGCGGGTCGGCCAGGCGCCCGGTTCACGGCAGCTCCAGCTTGTGTTGCCGCTCGTCGCCGACGCGGCGGGGCTCAAGCGGTTTGCGACTGAGGTCACCACGATCGGGTCACCCGATTACGGCCAGTACGAATCGATCGCACAGCTGTCACGGCGGTTCGGCGCCACGGCGCGGGCACGACGGCTCGTGCTGCGCTACCTGCGCAGTGCCGGCGCCACGCATCTGCGAGTCGATGCGACCGGCCTGTTCGTCGATGCGGTGATCCGCGCCGGCACCGCCGCACGGCTGTTCTCGACAACGCTCGCGAGCTTCCGCACAGCGCACGAATCCAGGTTCACCGCTCCGACGGGGCCTGTTTCGCTGCCCGTGGGTCTGCGCGGCCTCGTCACCGGCGTCGTCGGGCTCGACACCAGGTCAATCGCCCTCACACCAAGCCTCACGCGGAGCCCGGCGCGCGTCTCACCGACGGCGCGCACCGCCCAGGCCGCCGCCCCGGCGTCCTCCGCGTATCAGTGCAGCCAGTCACCGAGCCTCTGCCAGGGCCAGCAGAGCGGTTGTCGCGGCGCTCTTGCGACGGGTGGCTTCACCCCCAACGAGTACCTCACCGCCTACGGCTACAACAGCCTCCAATCAGACGGGACCCTCGGTCAGGGCGAGCGGGTCGCGCTGATCGAGATCGACGGTTACCGGGCGCGTGACGTCGACGCCTTCGCAAGCTGCTTCGGACTGCAGGTGCCGTCGATCCAGGGCTTCGGAGTCGGCATTAAGCACCAGCTACAGGCGGGCGGCGAGACGACGCTTGACCTGGAGGTCCTCGACGCAGTCGCTCCGAAGCTCAAGCAGATCGACGTCTACGAAGCACAGTCCGACACCTCCGAGGCGCTGATGGCGTTCACCGCACCACTGCAGAACCCCGGTTACAAGCCCGACGTCATCTCGGCTTCGCTCGGTCTGTGCGAGCTTGCCACCTACGAGACCGCCGGCAGGTCGGCGATCAACGCCACGGAGAGTGCACTGCAGGAGGCCGCGGCGAGCGGCATCACGTTCCTCGCCGCAAGTGGTGACGACGGGTCAGCCGACTGCATGAACCCCTACACCGGCTCTCCGGTGGGCAAGCTGGCGGTCAACTATCCGGCGTCCTCGCCATGGGTCACCGGAGTCGGCGGCACGAACTTCCTGCTCAACTCGTCCAACCAGATCACCGATCAGGTCGTCTGGAACGATGGTGCCGCCGAGCCGGGAGCCGCAGGCGGTGGCGGCTTCAGCAACCTCTTCGGGCGCCCTGCCTACCAGAACGGGGCTGTCACCGGGCGCTACCGCGCGGTTCCCGACGTGGCGATGCTCGCCGACATCGCGCCCGGTTACGCGATCTACTGCACGGCGCCGGGGCAGGCGGCCTGCGGAGGGGCAGGCTGGCAGACGGTCGGCGGCACGAGCGCCGCGACGCCGCTGGTGGCAGGGGGCTTCGCGCTGATCGACCAGTTGTTGCGCACCGCTCAAGAACAACCACTCGGGCTCGCCAACCCGCTGCTCTACAAGCTCGGCGAAGCGCAGACCTCCACCTCGGCCACCCCTGTGTTCGATGAGATCACGCAGGGGACCAACGACGTCGGCGGCACCGGCGGTGAGATCACGTTCGGGCCGCTGGGCTGCTGCAGCGCCGGGCCGAACTCGGGCTACAACGAGGCGGCCGGCTGGGGCAGCGTCGATCTTGCGAACCTGGTGCCGCCGGCATTGGCGCTCCAACCGAAGGTGGTCGACATCCAGATGAGCCTGCCGGGTGGCCAGCACCCGGTGCGCGCCCAGCGCATCGTCGCGAACGTCTCGTGCAGCGGCGAGTGCCTGATGGGCGCCGTGGCGCAGGTGAGCATCGGCAACGGCCGGCCGTTCACCGATTACTCCTCCGAGTACGAGCTCGGCGCCGCGGGCTCCAGGGCGGTGAGGATCGGCTTCTCATCCTCGCAGCTGAAGAAGCTCAGGGTCGCCGTGTCGCATCACCGGCGGATCCTGGCGCACGTCGTCGGCGCGATCATCGACCCCGCGGGCGACATCGAGCGAGCGTCGGGCACACGGACCTTGAAGATCACCTCCTGACGTGCCGCTCGGCGGTCGATCGGCTGGACTTGAATTTCTCAGCTGGGCCTGTCATGATCTAAGTCACAACGACTTAGATTTTGAAGAAGAGGAATCATGCAAGCTGACCGTTTCACGATCAAATCCCAGGAGGCGCTGCAGGCTGCCCAGCGGCTTGCCGAGGAGCGCCGCAACCCGCAGACCCGGCCCGAGCACCTGCTCGCCGTGCTGCTCGAGCAGCAGGAGGGCGTTGTCGCCCCGGTCCTGCGCAAGCTCGGCGTCGACCCGGCGGCCGTCCGGCAGTCGCTCGGGCCGGCGCTCGAGGCGCTGCCGCGGCTGACCACGAGCGGCGGTCGCGAGGAGCTCGCCGGCGGCTCCGACGAGCTGATTCAAGCGCTCCGGCGTGCCGAGATCGCAGATGCGGGAGCTGAAGGACGAGTACGTCTCGACCGAGCATCTGCTGCTCGCGCTCGCGCTCGACCCAGGTCCGGCAGGCGAGTCCCTGCGTCGCCTCGGCGTTTCGCACGAGGCGCTGCTGAAGGCGCTCGCCGACGTGCGCGGCGCCCACCGCGTCACCGACCAGAACCCAGAGGAGAAGTTCCAGGCGCTCGAGAAGTACGGGCGCGACCTGACCGAGGCCGCGGCCGCCGGCAAGCTCGACCCGGTGATCGGCCGCGACGACGAGATCCGCCGCGTCATCCAGGTGCTGAGCCGGCGCACCAAGAACAACCCCGTGCTGATCGGCGAGCCGGGCGTCGGCAAGACCGCGATCGCCGAGGGCCTCGCGCAGCGGATCGTCTCCGGCGACGTTCCCGAGGGCCTCAAGGACCGCCGCGTCGTCGCGCTCGACATCGGCGCGCTGGTCGCCGGCTCCAAGTACCGGGGCGAGTTCGAGGACCGGCTGAAGGCCGTGCTGAAGGAGATCGCAGACGCCGGCGGCACCGTCGTGCTGTTCATCGACGAGCTGCACACGATCGTCGGCGCCGGCGGCGCCGAAGGCGCGGTCGACGCCGCCAACCTGCTCAAGCCGATGCTCGCCCGCGGCGAGCTGCGTGCCGTCGGCGCGACCACGCTCGACGAGTACCGCAAGCACATCGAGAAGGACCCGGCGCTCGAGCGCCGTTTCCAGCCGGTGTTCGTCGGCGAGCCGAGCGTCGAGGACACGATCGCGATCCTGCGCGGGCTCAAGCAGCGCTACGAGGTCCACCACAAGGTCCGGATCCAGGACTCGGCGCTGGTGGCCGCGGCGACGCTCAGCGACCGCTACATCGCCGACCGCTTCCTGCCCGACAAGGCGATCGACCTGGTCGACGAGGCGGCCGCGCAGATCCGGATGGAGATCGACTCGAAGCCGACCGAGATCGACGAGGTCGACCGCCACATCCTGCAGCTCGAGATCGAGCTGCAGTCGCTCGGGGACCCGGAGGACGACGACCCCGGCACCGCCGCGCGGCGCGAGCAGCTCGAGCGGACGCTCGCCGAGGAGCGGGAGCTCTCGACCGCGCTGAACGCCGAGTGGCAGCGGGAGAAGGAGACGATCGGCGCGGTCGCCGCACTCCAGGAGCAGCTCGAGCAGGCCAGACCGAGCTCGAGCGCGCCCAGCGCGAGGCTGACCTCGGGCGCGCCGCCGAGCTGCAGTACGGCACGATCCCCGAGCTGACCAAGCAGCTCGAGGCGGCTCAGCAGGCCGAGTCCGGCGACGGGCGCGGCGCCGAGGTTCGTCAAGGAGGAGGTCGACGCCGAGGACATCGCCGAGATCGTCTCCAAGTGGACGCGGGTGCCGGTCACGCGGCTGCTCGAGGGCGAGATCGAGAAGCTCGTGCACATGGAGGAGCGCCTGCACCAGCGGGTGATCGGCCAGGACGAGGCGGTCGAGCGCGGTCGCGAGCGCGCTACGGCGCTCGCGCGCCGGGCTGCAGGATCCCGACCGGCCGATCGGCACGTTCCTGTTCCTCGGCCCGACCGGCGTCGGCAAGACCGAGCTCGCGCGCGCGCTCGCGGAGTTCATGTTCGACACCCAGGAGGCGATGATCCGCATCGACATGTCCGAGTACATGGAGAAGCACTCGGTCTCGCGGCTGGTCGGGGCGCCGCCCGGCTACGTCGGCTACGACGAGGGCGGCCAGCTGACCGAGGCGGTGCGCCGGCGCCCGTACGCGGTCGTGCTGCTCGACGAGATCGAGAAGGCCCACCCGGACGTCTTCAACACGCTGCTGCAGGTGATGGACGACGGCCGCCTGACCGACGGCCAGGGCCGGACCGTGTCGTTCAAGAACGTCGTGCTGATCATGACCTCGAACATCGCCGGCGGCCGCGCCGGCGTCGGAGGCGAACTTCAAGCCCGAGTTCGTCAACCGGCTCGACGACATCGTCGAGTTCGCGCCGCTCATCGCGCGAGCAGATCGGCGAGATCGTCGACCTGCAGGTGGCGCGGGTGGTCGGCGCGTGTGCCGAGCGCGGGCTCGAGCTCGAGCTGACCGACGACGCGCGGACGCTGCTCGGCAACCTCGGCTACGACCCGACCTACGGCGCGCGGCCGCTGAAGCGCGTGATCCAGAAGCGGCTCGTCGACCCGCTCGCGCTGGCGATCCTCGAGGGCCGCTTCGCGCCGGCGACACGATCAGGGTCGACGCCGTCGACGGTGAGATCGTGTTCGAGGCACAGCCGCACGCCGCGCCGCTGACGGTCTGATCCACAGTCAGTGCTACAAGTGCTGCACCAAGTCGAGAAAGGAGCTCGCGTGCCGACGTACATCATGCTGACGACGCTGACGCCCGAGGGCGTGCAGACGATCAAGAACAACCCCTCCCGGATCAAGGAGGTCAATCGCGAGATCGAGCAGCTCGGCGCCACCGTCAAGGCGCAGTGGGCGACGCTCGGCGAGTTCGACTTCGTCAACGTGATCGAGGCCCCCGACGAGAAGACGATCGCGCGGGTCTCGCTGGAGCTCGGATCTCGCGGGCACCGGCAAGTACGAGACGATGAGCGCGATCCCGATCGACGAGTTCATCTCGCTGATCTGATGCCGGGGCCGATCAGCCTGACTCCGTCCGGGGCGCTGAGTGCCGGCCCCGATGGACTCCCAGAGCGGGTCCTCGTCGTCGGCGCGGGCGCGCGCGAGCACGCGATCGTCCAGGCGCTCGCGCGCTCCCCGTCAGCGCCCGAGCTGTTCTGCGCGCCCGGCAACGCCGGGATCGCCGCCGATGCGCGGCTGCTCGACGTCGCCGCCGATGACATCGCCGGCCTGCTCGCGGCCGCGAGCGGACACGACGTCGGACTCGTCGTCGTCGGGCCCGAGGCGCCGCTCGTCGCCGGGCTCGCCGACGCGCTCGCCGCAGGCGGGGATCCGCCTGCTTCGGGCCGACCGCGGCGGGCGCGGCGCTCGAGGGATCGAAGGCCTTCTGCAAGGAGGTGATGGAGGCGGCCGGCGTGCCGACCGCCGCGCTACGAGATCGTCACCGACGTCGACGCGGGATGGCCGCGATCGCGGCGCTCGGCGGCTACCCGGCCGTGATCAAGGCCGACGGTCTGGCCGCCGGCAAGGGCGTCGTGATCGCCGCCGACGAGCGCGAGGCGCGCGAGGCGCTCGAGCAGCTGCTCGTCGAGCATCGCTTCGGCACCGAGCGGGTCCTGATCGAGGAGCACCTGGTCGGCGAGGAGCTGTCGCTGCTCGCGCTCTGCGACGGCGTCAGCGGGCGCTCCCGCTCGCCTCCGCGCAGGACTTCAAGCGGATCTTCGACGGCGACCGCGGCCCCAACACCGGCGGCATGGGCTCCTATTCGCCGGTTCCGGCGATCGGCGCAGCGGCGCGCGCGCGGCGCTGTGCGCCGCGGTCCACCAGCCCGTGCTCGACGAGCTGCGCCGCCGCGGGATCCCGTTCCACGGCGTCCTCTACGCGGGCCTGATGATGACCGCCGACGGGCCGAAGGTGCTCGAGTTCAACACCCGCTTCGGCGACCCCGAGACGCAGGCGATCCTGCCGCGGCTGCAGCACCGACCTGCTCGAGCTGCTGTACGCCGCGACCGCTCCCGGCGGGCTCGCCGGACGCGAGCTGAGTGGTCCCCGCAGAGCGCCGTCACGGTCGTGCTGGCGAGCGCCGGCTACCCGGAGTCCTCGTCGAGCGGTGATCTGATCGGCGGCCTGGACGCGCGTCCCCGCCGACGTGTTCGTCACCCACGCCGGAACCGCGCGCGACGCCTCCGGCGCGCTCGTCACGGCCGGCGGGCGCGTGCTCAGCGTGACCGCGCTCGGCGCCGACCTCGCCGCCGCCCGCGCCAGGGCATATGCTGCCGCCGACATGATCGAGTTCGACGGCAGGCAGATGCGCCGCGACATCGCCGAGCGAGTGCCGGCGCATGAGCGGCCTGGAACCACAGAACGTCCCCGAGGTCGCTCGCCGAGCCGGCGTCGGCGTTCGAGGGGCTCGATGTCGACGCGCCCCGGGTCGGCATCGTGATGGGCTCCAAGAGCGACCTGCCGGCGATGCAGGCGGCCGAGAAGGAGCTGACCGATCGCGGCATCCGCTGCGAGGTCCGCGTCATGTCCGCGCACCGCGACCCCGACAAGGTCGCCGACTACGCGAGCAACGCGCGGATGCGCGGGCTGCGCGTGATCATCGCCGGTGCCGGCCTGTCGGCCGCGCTGCCGGGCGTCGTCGCCGCCCACACCGAGCTGCCCGTGATCGGCGTCCCGCTGACCAGCCGCACCTCGGTCGCGGGCGGCCTCGACGCGCTGCTCTCGATCGCGCAGATGCCGCCCGGCGTCCCGGTCGCCTGCGTCGGCGTCGACAACGCACGCAACGCCGCCGTGCTCGCCGCGCGGATCCTCGCCTCGTAGATAATCGCTCACCGTGATCGCGCGCTACACCCGCCGAGAGCTGGCCGAGGCCTGGTCCGACCATGCCCGCTTCGAGGCGATGCGGCTGGTCGAGGTCGCCGCCTGCGAGGAGATGGACGGCCCCACGCAGGCGGAGCTCGAGGCGATCCGCGCAGCGACCTTCACCGTCGAGGCGATCGCCGAGCGCGAGCGCACGACCGACCACGACACCGCCGCATTCGTCGACGTGCTCGCTGACACCGCCGGCCCGGCGGGCCGCTGGATCCATCACGGCCTGACCTCGAGCGACGTGCTCGATACCGGCCTCGCGTTGCAGCTCAAGGCGGTCGGGCGAGCTGATCCTGCCCGACGCCCGCGCGCTCGTCGCGGCGCTCGCCGCGAAGGCGCGTGAGCACGTCCACACGCTCTGCGTCGGGCGCACCCACGGCATCCACGCCGAGCCGACGACCTTCGGGATCAAGCTCGCGGGCTTCGCGTTCGAGGCGCACCGCAACGCGCGAGCGGCTGGAGCGCGCGTTCGCCCAGGCGAGCGTCGGCGCGATCTCGGGCGCGGTCGGGACCTACTCGGCGACCTCGCCCGAGTTCGAGGAGCGGGTCCTGGCGCGGCTCGGGCTGGAGCGCGAGCCCGTCTCCACGCAGGTGGTTGCCCGGGACCGCCACGCCGAGCTGCTGTCGGCGATCGCGCTGGCCGGCGCTGGGCTCGAGCGGTTCGCACCGAGCTGCGCCACCTCGCCAGGACCGAGGTGGCCGAGGTCCGCGAGCCGTTCGCCGCCGGTCAGAAGGGCTCGAGCTCGATGCCCCACAAGCGCAACCCGATCAAGTCCGAGCAGGTCACCGGCCTCGCGCGGGTGCTGCGCGGCTACGCCCAGGCCGGCCTCGAGGACGTCGCCCTGTGGCACGAGCGCGACATCTCGCACTCGAGTGTCGAGCGGATCATCCTGCCGGACTCGACCACCTTGCTGGACCACCTGCAGCGCCGCGTGCTGACGCTCGTGGACGGGATGGTGGTCGATGGCGAGCGGATGCGCGCCAATCTCGAGCTGACCTGCGGCGCCCTGTTCTCTCAGCGGGTCCTGCTGGCGCTGGTGGATCGCGGGATGACCCGCGATGACGCCTACCGGGTCGTGCAGCGCCTCGCCCAGCAGGCGATCGACAGCCGGGTGGCGCTGCGCGATCTGCTCGCCCGCGACCCTGCCGGCGCAGGTCTCGACCTGGATGCGATTTTCGACTACGCGCCGTTCGTTCGCCACGCGGATGAGATCGTCGCGCGCCTGGACGCGATCGCCTGAGACCATCCTCGCCGATCGCTAGCATCGGATCAGTGAACGGTTCCCTCGCAGACCTTCCCCTGATCGCCACAGGCAAGGTTCGCGACATCTACGAACTCGGCGATCGGCTGTTGCTGGTCGCCAGCGACCGGATCTCCACCTACGACGCCGTCCATCCGACGCCGATTCCGGACAAGGGCGCGGTGCTGACGGGTCTATCGGCGTTCTGGTTCGAGCAGACCGCCTCGATCGTGCCCAACCACATGCTGTCGGTCGCCGACGGCGTTCCATCCGAGGTGCGCGGCCGCGCGATGGTCGTGCGCAGGTTGAAGATGCTGCCGGTCGAGTGCGTCGTGCGCGGCTACCTGAGCGGCTCGGGTTGGAAGGACTACCAGGCGACCGGTGCCGTCTCCGGGATCGCGCTGCCCGCCGGCCTGCTTGAGTCACAGCAGCTGCCCGAGCCGATCTTCACACCATCCACCAAGGCCGATGTCGGTCACGACGAGGCGATCGATTTCGACGCCGCGATCGCCCTGGTGGGCGATCAGGCAATCGCGGAGCAGGTCAGGGACGTGTCGCTGGCCGTCTACCGCCACTGCGCCGAGCACGCCCGCGCGCATGGGATCATCCTCGCCGACACGAAGTTCGAGCTCGGACTCGACCCTGCGGGAACGCTGACGCTGGGCGACGAGGTCTGCACGCCGGATTCCTCTCGGTTCTGGCCGGCCGATCAGTATGCGCCCGGCTCCGGGCAGCCGAGCTTCGACAAGCAGTTCGTTCGCGACTGGGCCTCATCGACCGGCTGGGACCGCCTGCCACCCGCGCCGGCGATCCCCGACGACGTCGTCGCCCGCACACGTGAGAAGTACATCGAGGCCTACGAGCGGATCACCGGTGAGCCGTTTGCCCAGTGGCTGGAGCGAACCGGGGCGACCGCCTGATGCGCGCGCGTGTGCTGGTGCGCCCGAAGGCGGGGATCCTCGACCCCCAGGGCCAGGCGGTTGAGCGGGCGCTTCCGGCGCTCGGCTTCGGCGGGGTCGCAAACGTGCACATCGGGCGGATGATCGAGCTCGACGTCGAGGACCCGGCCCAGCTGCCGGCGATGTGCGAGCGGCTGCTCTCGAATCCGCTGATCGAGGATTACGAGATCGTCCAGGCCGCCCGGCGGGGCCCCGATCGATGAAGTTCGGCGTCGTCCGCTTCCCCGGCTCCTGCGACGACGTGGATGCCCAGCTCGCCGCACAGCGAGTCGGCGACGCGGTTCTGCTCTGGCACGCCGAGCGCGACCTTCAAGGCGTCGACGCGGTGATCGTGCCAGGAGGATTCTCGTACGGCGACTATCTTCGCGCCGGCGCGATCGCGCGGTTTGCGCCGGTGATGGACGAGGTCGCAGAGTTCGCCCGTCAGGGCGGATTGGTGCTTGGGATCTGCAACGGCTTCCAGGTGCTGTGCGAGGCCGGTCTGCTGCCCGGGGCGCTGCTTCCGAACACGTCGCTGCGGTTCGTCTTCAGACAGGTTGATCTGGTTCTCGCTGACCCGGACACGGCGTTCACGAGCGCCTGCCCGCCGACGCTCTCGATCCCGGTCAAGCACACGACCGGCCGCTACCACTGCCCCGATCCTGTTCACGTGGTGCTCCGCTATGCGCCCGGCCAGAATCCGAACGGTTCCCAGGACGACATCGCCGGTGTGTGCAATGAGGCCGGCAACGTGTTCGGACTGATGCCACATCCCGAGCATGCAGTCGATCCACTCACGGGCTCGACCGACGGGCTGACGATCTTCGAGTCGATCAGGGCACATGTCGGCGACCGCGCACTCGTCTGACTCAAGGCATCGAGTACTCGGCTTGACCGACGCCGAGTACGAGCTGATCGTGGCGGCGCTGGCGCGTGAGCCGCGTGATGTCGAGCTGGCGATGCTGTCGCTGATGTGGTCTGAGCACTGCTCCTACAAGCACTCCAGGAAGCTGCTTCGCCGCCTGCCGACCGAAGGCGCGCACGTGCTGGTCGGGCCCGGCGAGAACGCCGGCGCGGTCGATGTCGGCGGCGGGCTCGCGGTCGCCTTCAAGGTCGAGTCGCACAACCATCCGAGCGCGGTCGAGCCGTTCCAGGGCGCGGCCACCGGCGTCGGCGGGATCCTGCGTGACGTGTTCGCGCTCGGCGCGCGCCCGATCGCCGTGCTGGACTCGCTGCGCTTTGGCGAGGTCGCCGGCTCCGAGCGGTCGCGCTATCTGCTGGAGCGCGCGGTCGCGGGCATCGGGCACTACGGCAACTCGATCGGCGTTCCGACCGTCGGCGGCGAGATCTACTTCGAGCCGAGCTACGAGCAGAACTGTCTGATCAATGCGATGTGCATCGGTCTCGCTCCGGTTGAGCGCCTGATCCGCTCCGCCGCCGCCGGTCCCGGGAACGTGCTGCTGCTGCTCGGCGCGCTGACCGGTCGCGACGGGATCGGTGGTGCGTCAGTGCTCGCCAGCGCCGAGCTGGGCGAGGGCGACGAGGCGAAGCGGCCCTCGGTTCAGATCGGCGATCCATTTGCAGAGAAGAAGCTGCTCGAGTGTTGCCTTGATCTGCTTGACCGCGGCCTGCTCGTCTCGCTTCAGGATCTCGGCGCGGCGGGACTCACCTCCGCGGCGTCCGAAATGGCGAGCAAGGGCGCCGTTGGGATCGACATCGACGTGTCCAGGATCCCGCTTCGTGAGGCCGACATGGAGCCGTTCGAGATCATGGTCTCCGAATCGCAGGAGCGGATGCTGTGCGTCGTGGAGCCCGAACGGGTGGCGGACGTGATCGCCGTCTGTCAGCACTGGGAGACGCTGGCGACGCCGATCGGGGTGATCACGGAGGGGTTCCGCTTCCGGATCCTGAAGGGTGCCGATGTCGTCGGCGACCTGCCGGTCGGCGTGCTCGTCGACGACTGCCCCGTCTACGACCTGTCGCCGAGTCCGCCGCAACGGCCGCTCTACGGCCCGGTTCAGGCGACGCTCGCGGCTGACGCGACGCCGGCCCAGACGCTGCTCGCGCTGATCGCGAGCGCCAACATCGCGTCGCGCGCGCCGGTGTTCGAGCAGTACGACCCGGTGGTCCAGTCGCGCACGGTGAGGCGCCCTGAGCAGGCGGATGCCGCGGTCCTGACGTTGGAGGGGGCGGCCGCCGGCGTGGGCGCGATCGCGATCTCGATCGACGGCAACGGCCGGCGGGTCGCATGCGACCCCCGCACCGGCGCCGCCGAGGCAGTCTATGAATGCGCCGCGAACCTCGCCTGCGTCGGCGCGGTCCCGCTCGGTTTGACGAACTGCTTGAACTTCGGCAACCCGGAGAAGCCACACGTCGCATGGCAGCTGTCCGAGGCGATCGAGGGGTTGAGCGAGGCGTGCGAGGCTCTCGGGGTGCCGGTCGTCGGCGGCAACGTCTCGCTCTATAACGAGTCCCCTGACGGTCCGATCCTGCCCACGCCGGTCGTCGGCATGGTCGGTCAGTTGCCCGACGCGACTAAAGCCGGGAGGCTGGGGTTCGCCCGGGAGGGCGATGCGATCGCGCTGGTCGGGAGCTTCGGGCCCTCACGTGTTGGCTCGGAGATCGCCAAGCTTCAGGGTGAGCCTCCGGTCGGGGCGCTCCCGTTCAAGGATGTTCAGGCTGTCCGTGATGCGCATCAGCAGGTCCGGTCGCTGGTGCGGTCGGGGGCGCTCGAAAATGCCCATGACATCGCTGAGGGCGGGATCGTGGTGGCGCTTGCCGAGTGTTGCCTCGCCGGTCGGATCGGCGCCAGCGTCACGCTGCCTGACGGCCTCGATCCGTTCGGCGAGGACCTTGGAGGCGCTTTCATCGTCTCCGGGTCGTCGCAGGCGCTCGCCGGCTTGGCGCTGATCGGTTTGGTGGGCGGCGAGACGCTGTCGGTGGAAGGATTGCTGAGCGTACCCGTGGCGGAGTTGGCGGACGCGCACGCGGGCGGGCTCGTCGATCTGCTCGTGTAGGCTGGGTCGGGCGCTGAATGCTGCCGTGACACCTGCTGAGGATCCACGCGACGGACCACGCGACGAATGCGGGGTCTTCGGCATCTACGCACCGGAGCACGACGTTGCGCGGCTGGCGTATTTCGGCCTCTTCGCCCTCCAGCACCGGGGCCAGGAGTCGGCTGGAATCGCAACCGCGCCCCGTGGGGGCAACATCCTGGCGATCCGTGAGCAGGGGCTCGTCGCCCAGGTGTTCGACGAGCACATGCTGCGTTCGCTGATCGGCGATATGGCGATCGGGCACGTCCGCTACTCGACCACGGGCTCATCCGCCTGGGAGAACGCCCAGCCGATCGTTCGCGACGACAACCGGACGATTGCGCTTGCGCACAACGGCAACCTGATCAACGCGGTCGAGTTGCAGGCCGAGCTGCGCGGGCGCGGCGTTCCGTTCCGATCGACCTCGGACTCCGAGGTGATCGCGGCGATGCTGGCGACGCACGAGTCGCCGCGGATCGAGGACGCCGTCGCCGAGGTGCTGCCGAAGCTGCGTGGTGCGTTCTCGACGGTCGTGCTGACCGACGAGGCGGTCGTGGCCTTCCGTGACCCGCACGGCCTGCGGCCGCTCGCGATCGGTGTGATCGAGGACAACGGGGCGTCGCCGATCTATTGCGTCGCGAGCGAGTCCTGCGCGTTCGATCTGATCGGTGCGCGTTATCTGCGTGACGTCGCGCCCGGCGAGGTTGTCACGCTCGGGGCCGATGGGCTGCGCTCACGGATCGTCGCCGGGGATCAGCGGCACGCGTTCTGCGTCTTCGAGTACATCTACTTCGCGCGGCCGGACTCACTGATGGGAGGTCGACGCTTGCAGGTCGCGCGGGCTCGGATGGGCGAGCTCCTGTGGCGCGAGTCGCCGGTCGACGCAGACCTTGTGATTGCGATTCCGGACTCCGGCAACGCCGCTGCCCGAGGGCTCGCGCGCGCCGCCGGGCTGCCACAGGACGACGGCTTCATCAAGAACCGCTACGTCGCGCGGACCTTCATCCAGCCGGGCCAGCAGTTGCGCCGGCATGGCCTGCGCCTGAAGTTCAACCCGCTGCCCGAGGTGGTGGCCGGCAAGCGACTGGTCGTGGTCGACGACTCGATCGTGCGCGGCAACACGATGCCGCAGATCGTCAAGATGCTGCGGGAGGCGGGGGCGGCCGAGATCCACCTGCGGATCTCCTCGCCGCCGATCAAGCACCCGTGCTATTACGGAATCGACATGTCGACCCGTGAGGAGATGATCGCCCACAACCGGACGGTCGACGAGGTTGGGGCTGAGCTTGGCGCAGATTCGCTGCACTATCTGTCGCTCGATGGCGTCTACGAAGCTGTCCAGGGCTCGCGTGAGACGCACTGTGACGCGTGCTTCAGCGGCCGGTATCCGCTCGAGGGCACCGACGGCGCGAGCGGTAAGTTCGCATTCGAGCCGTGATCGCAGTTCACCGGCCAAGCACGCTGCGGGTGATGGTGGCGCCGGCCGGATGCTGAAGGTGGCGGTGCTGGCGTCCGGAAATGGGACGAACCTGCAGGCGCTGCTCGATCGCGTGCATCGACGCGACGGGATCGAGGTCGTCGCGGTCGCCTCCGACAAGCCGGCGGCCCGCGCGCTCCAGCGGGCTCGGGACGCGGGTGTTCCGGACGCCGTTTTCGGGCTCGACGGCGACCAGAACCGGGAGGCCCGTGACCTGGCGATGGGGACGTGGTTGCTGGAACAGGGCGCGGAGCTCGTCGTGCTGGCCGGATACATGCAGCTGCTCAGCGACGCCTTCCTCCGGCGGTTCCCGGCCGCGGTGATCAACGTCCATCCGGCGCTGCTGCCGGCCTTCCCTGGGCTCGATGCGGTCGGCCAGGCGCTCGACTACGGCGTCAAGGTGTTCGGCGTGACCGTGCACTACGTCGACGGCGGCATCGACACCGGCCCGGTGATCATGCAGCGCGCGGTCGAGCTCCCGGACGCGCGTGAGCGCGATCAGGTGTTCGATGTCCTGCACGCGATCGAGCATGAGCTGCTGGTGGGGGCGGTGCGTCTGATCGCGGCCGGCGAGGTCTCGATCGATCCGGCGAATCCGCGATTCGTCCGGCTCGGCGGTAGAGTCGGGACGGCGATCGTGCAGCAGCCGACTCCAGCATCGACGCTTCAGGGAGCGACCTCCGGCGAGGTGCAGGTCACGCGGGCGCTGCTGTCGGTGTCGGACAAGACCGGCGTGGTCGAGTTCGCGCGTGGACTATCCGAGCTGGGTGTCGAGCTCGTCTCCACCGGCGGGACCGCCGGTGAGCTCGCCGCAGCCGGCCTTCCCGTCCGCACTGTAAGCGACTTGACGGGCTTTCCCGAGATCATGGACGGACGCGTCAAGACGCTGCATCCGAAATTGTATGCGGGGCTGCTGGCGGTCCGCGATCAGCCCTCTCACGTCGAGGCCGCCCAGGCGCACGGGGTCGAGGCGGTCGATCTGGTGTGCGTGAACCTCTACCCGTTCGAGCGGACCGCCGCCGTGCGCGGGGTCAGCGACGGCGAGGTGATCGAGAACATCGACATCGGCGGCCCGACAATGATCCGCGCAGCCGCCAAGAACTTCCGCTTCGCGGTCCCCGTTGTCTCGCCTGAGAGCTACGACGCGGTGCTCGACGAGCTCCGCACCTCCGACCGGAGGCTGTCGCTGGCCACGCGGGAGAGCCTTGCGGCGGAGGCGTTCGCCTATACCGCCCGCTATGACACGGCGATCGCGCGCTGGTTCCAGGAGCGCGACGAGGACTTCCCGCCATTGATGGTGCGGGCGTTTGAGCGGGTGTTGGAACTGCCCTACGGCGAAAACCCACATCAGCGCGCCGCCTACTACGCACAGATCGGCGAGCGCCGGCACATCCTCTCGATGGTCGCGCACCTCGGCGGCAAGAGCCTCTCGTTCAACAATCTGCTTGACCTCGACGCTGCTCGCTCGCTGCTGTCCGAGTTCTCGGCGCCGGCGTGTGTGATCGTCAAGCACAACAACCCGTGCGGGGTCGCGCTCGGCGCGAGCGCCAAGGAGGCCTATCAGCTCGCGTTCGCCTGCGACCCGGACTCGGCCTACGGCGGAGTGATCTGTCTCAACGAGCGGGTCGATCGCCCACTCGCCGAGGCGCTCGTCGGCCAGTTCATCGAGGTACTCCTCGCCCGCGGCTTCGATGACGACGCGCTCGAAGTGCTCTCGAGCAAGCCGAACATGCGGATCCTCGATGATCGCGAGCGGCGTGGCGCCGCGAACATTCGTGAGCTCGCGCTGCGCCAGGTCGCCGGCGGCCTGCTCGTACAGGACCGAGACACTGATACCGAGGACCGCGAACAGATGCAGGTCGTCTCCGAGCGCCGCCCGACCGAGACCGAGTGGCAGGAGCTGCTGTTCGCCTGGAAGGTGTGCAAGCACGTGCGCTCAAACGCGATCGTGCTGACGCGAGGGCTCGCGACGCTCGGAGTGGGCGCCGGGCAGATGAGCCGCGTCGACTCGGTCCGGCTCGCGCTCGAGAAGGCCAATGCGCCGCTGCAGGGTGCGGTGATGGCCTCTGACGCCTTCTTCCCGTTCGCCGACGGCCCGCGGCTCGCGCTCGATCGCGGGATCGGGGCGGTCATTCAGCCGGGCGGCTCCGTCCGCGACCCTGACGTCGTCGCGGCGGTCGACGCGGCGGGCGCGGCGATGGTGTTCACCAAGCGAAGGCACTTCCGGCATTGACCGAGATCACGCGCCTGGGCGGTGACCCGCCGTCGCCCTTCGAGGGCGAGTTCTCCTTCAGCCGGATCGCCTGCGTGGGCGACTTCGTGCTGATCGGCGGCGCCACCTCGATCGATGAGAACGGTGTCGTGCTCGGAGCGACTCCCTATGAGCAGGCGACCGAGATCTTCCGCAAGATCGCGCATGAGCTTGGTCGCGTCGGCCTCGGCCTGGATCGCGTCATCCAGACGCGAATCTATGTAACCGATATCTCGCGCTCCTCCGAGGTCGGCCGCGCGCACGCGGACACGTTCGGAGTCACCTGCCCCCTGATGACGATGGTCGGGATCGAGGCCCTCGTCGACCCGCGGATGCTGGTGGAGATCGAAACGGTCGCCGCGCGCTGAGGCCTCGGCTCCGGCCCCGGACCGGAACCCGGGCAGATGCGCCATCATCCGCGGCTGACGCCGCCGTAGCTCAGCTGGTAGAGCAGCGGACTTTTAATCCGAAGGTCCTGGGTTCGAGCCCCAGCGGCGGCACTCGTTTAGCCTGAGCACTCGCGACGGGTTCCGTTGCAGGCCCCGAAGGGGAAGCGGAGGTCTGTCGCTAAGGTCGGGAGGGCTCGTGTAGCGTCCTTCGTTCGTAGCGGGTTCGAGCAAAGGAGCGCCTTGCTGTCTGATGAGTCGGCTGGGACGGGTCTGTCGCCAGAGCAGTTGGGGAGGGTGATCGCGAGCCTTTCGTCGCCTAACCGGGTGGAGTCGCCGTTCGGGACGCTCGATTTCTTTGATGGGGTGCCGCTCCCGACGACGGTTTCGCGTGCCTATGACGCGCTGGATCTGATGCGGGGCATTGAGGTGTTCCTCAACGCGGTCCCGGGTGCGTCGCTGGTGGCGATGCGTCGGGGACTGCTGTCGGCCGGGGTCAGTTCCCCCAGGGTTGTTGGATATACCGATCCGAGGGCTAACTCGCGGTCGTTGTTTCTGACCCCGAACACGGAGACGACGTACGGCACGACGGTGCTCGATCTGCGGGCGTGGGGGCCTACTGTGATTGAGGCGCCGCCGCAGTCGTTGTGTGTGGTTGACGACTTCTGGTTTCGTTACGTCGCCGATATGGGGATCGCTGGACCGGACAAGGGGCAGGGCGGCAAGTATCTGTTCCTACCCCCGGGCTTTGACGGCGTGGTTCCGGATGGCTACTTCGTGTACCGGCCGTCGACGTTCACTAACTGGGTGGTTCTGCGCGCTCTGGGTGGCGTCCCGGCGATCAAGCAGACCAAGATCTACCCGCTCGCCGAGGCTGAGAGCCCGGAGCCGAACGAGTTCATCAACATCGCCGAGCCGGTGTTCAACACCGTGCACGCCAACGACTTCTCCTTTTACCTGGAGGTCAATGAGATCGTGCAGGAAGAGCCTGTCGAGGCGCTCGACGCCGAGCGGGCCGGGCAGCTGGCCGCGATTGGCATCGTCAAGGGGGAACCGTTCGCACCAGATGACCGGATGCGCAAGATCCTTGAGCAGGCCGCGCAGATCGGTGCCGGGATCGCACGCGTGATCGCGTACGCCCCGCGCGACCCCGAGGCGTCGCTGTATGGATCGTGGAAGAACGCGTTTGTCGGCGGCAGCTACGAATTCCTGCGAAACGGCGCCCGGCTGTTGGACGCTCGGACCCAGTTTCACTACATCGCGACGGTCATCACCCCCGCGATGGCCCATGCGCAGGTCGGCGCCGGTTCGGCATACGCCTACACCGTCCAGGATGCCAACGGCGACGTGCTCGATGGCGCGAAGACCTATCGGCTGCACGTCGATCCCGATCCACCGGCCAAGAACTTCTGGGCCGTCGATGTCTACGACACCCAGACCCGCTCGCTGATCCAGGTTGCATCCACGATCTGGCCAGCAGTGGCGAGCAACACAGACACGCTGCAAGCCAATTACGACGGCTCCTACGATATCTACTTCGGCCCCAAAGCCCCGCCTGGCAAGGAGTCGAACTGGGTACAGACGATCCCGGGCAAATCGTGGTTCCAACTCTTCCGGCTCTACGGCCCGCTGCAGCCGTGGTTCGATCAGACCTGGAAGCTCAACGAATTCGAACCAATCGGCTGACCGCACCGTCGACGCACGAGAGTGACGCAACGATCGAGAACCAGCTGTCTGTGCTCGCGCAGGCTCATGGCAGAAGTCTGGGGCTGCCCTAGCTCGTCCGTTCCGCCGCGGTCCGCTTGAGGCCAAACGCTGCGGCCACGCTTTCAGCCCCCGATTGAAAGGTTGCCGGCACCGCCGGCACCACACACGCGAGCAGCGGACCGAAACGCGGGCGACTGCGGGTTGATCCCGGCCGGCAGTACATTCGGACCGCCGGAGAACGTGGGGTCCGGGAAGCTCGGCACTCCGTGCGCGCGCATGCAACGTGCGAAAGCCAACTGCTGGCGGCGCAGAGCGGCTGCGACCTGCGGTGGTGGGCCGCCGGTCGGCGGGAGATATGCCTTGCACGCCCGCTCGGCCGACCGCACCGCCGGGCCTGCGAAGGTCTTACCTCCGGCCATCAGCGAACCGTCCCCGGTCACCGTCAGCGGCAAACCCACCGCCCCATTGGGCCCAGCGATCGGATCGGGGAACCCTGACACGCCGTTGGCGCGCATGCATCTCGACAGGGCGCCCGGCGAGGTCGCTGCGCCGTAGGGAGCGGTGGCCGCGCGCGGCGGCGAGCCCGAGCTGCCGCACGCAGCCAGAGTCGCCACGCAGCCCAGCCCGGCGAGCGCGTTCAACACGGGGCGGCTAAGGCCGTCGAGTATCCGGGTAGAGGTCGTCCTTCGCATCTAGCTTGCAAGCGTCGCTGGCCTGGCTGCCACACCAGATGTGTACCGGGAGACGCGTTACACCGGCGTAACACCGGTCCATTGCCGTCGCGACGCACGCGGCGCGGGCTCGGGTGCCGGCTGCGCCATCCCCACCCGCCGCTCCGGTAGTTGGAGGCAGCGGGGAAGGTGGAGTTAAACGGTGGACATGGTGTGCTCCTGTGTGAGAAATCGTGGTCTCTGGCTTCTGATCTCGTGAGGTTGTGGCCCAGGCTTACCTGAGAAACAGTCTCACGGCGCCGATCGGGCGCCCACGTCGCTTCACCCAATGTGAGTGCGTCGTTTGATGCACTCGTGCGGCGAGGGGAACGGTGTTCTGCCTCATGTTCGGGATGTCCCGAGGCATCGAACCTCGGGTTCCGAGGGAACTCCGGTCTGGGCCAGCAGCAGCTCGCGAACGACGCACCGGGGTCGAACGCCGGGATGCGCTCGGCGCTCAGCTGAACGAGGCCAGAAACGCTCGCTCGCGCTTACGCCCGCCTGTGAGCGAGCTGGCGGCGATGCCGATCTCCTCGACGATTCTGCGACCGACCTTCAGGATCGCGGTCGAGCCGTGGCCGGTGGCGACGTACCACGTATTGAGGCCGATCTGGAAGGGGGCCTCGAGCTTGAGCGCGGCTTTGGCGGCGGCGACGGTCGCACCGGCGCGGATGCCGTCCACCGTGTAGTAGGCGCTCGAGGTCGGTGCCCAGATCACCCGGTCCTCCAGCTTCGCGCGTTCGGACTTGGGCAGGGCGTGGAGCTCTGCCGGCGAGGCGTATCCGACGCGCACGCCGATCGGTGTCAGACAGAAGAAGTCCTCGTACTTCTTGCCGCGGTTGGAGCTGTGCGTGTACGCATGCCGGGCCTGGGTCCGGGTCATCCCCAGCCGCACCAACCCCAACCTCGTGTGCTCAACTCCCCGGTCGCGGTCGGGCAACTGCGAACCTTTGGAACAGGCACCAGCACCCCTTGGCTCGTCACGGGCTTCCCGACGCCTGCCGCGTTCGAAGCTGTGACCGTGCAGGTCAACGTCAAGCCCTCATCGATCGTCTGGATCGCGTAGGTGCCGTCTGCCGCGCCCTGGATCGGTGTGCCGTCACGGCTCCACTGATACACCAACGCCACCGCCGCCGCTTGTGTTGACACCCAGAGGCACAACCACCCCCGCGGCGTTGGTGCTTCCGGGCGCGACACCACTGGCCGTGGTCGTGCACGCCACCCCAGCCGCGACGCAACTGGGCGCGCGTACACGCGATCCCGTAGAGGATGGCGGTCCCGGCGATCGCCTCAGCGGCGCCCGGAGTACCGGTAGCGGCGATCGGTACCACCACCCCCACACCCGCGGAGTTGGTCCCGACAGCGACGCAGCTCACGCTGGAACACTCCGCCGCCTTGAGGTCGGCTGTCCCGGTGACGTCACGGTCGTGCTCGGCGTGCAGTCGGCGGCGAGCGGTACCACGACGCCGCTCGAACCGTTCGTTCCGACCACGAAGCAGACGGTCGCGCTCAGGCACGCCACCCCCTCCAGGTCATCGCCCTGGATGGTGCCCGGGGTGCCGTCGGCGGCGACCGACAGCACCGACCGGTACCACCATCCCGTCGCCGGGGAACACAGTGCCGGCGTGTTCGATTCCGGCCGCCGCCAGGTGTTCATCGCCGATGACGCGTTCGGTTCCACCGAGTATCGACCGGATGCGGCTGAGCGGTGGGCGCTCGGGCTGGGGCGACTTTTCGGGATGCTCGACGATCAACACTGGTTGGTGTGGACCTCGCGGCCGGCGCCGCTGAAGGCGGGGCTGCGTCGAGTGCAGCGCGAGCGTGGCTCGGAACGGTTTCCGGCGCCCGGTGAAGTGCTTGTTGACGCGAGCGCTCTTGACCTCGCCGAAAAGACGCTGATCCTGTTCAGGCATGCCAGGGCGCGCCGCGTGAACTGCGCGGCTCGCGCGTTGTTGCGGTCGAATGCCTTGGCGATCGTGGAGCACCCGCACTTCACGCCGGAACGGATCCGGCGGCTGGTCAGCGACCAACTCGAGGATCTCCCGTCTCTGGCTGCCCACGACGACAAGGCCCTGGTGTCGCTCGTCGAGCTCGAGTTGGCGTCCCCGACCGAAGCGATGCGCAACTCGTTCCGGGCGCTGGCAGGAGAGTACCGAGACCTCTTGATCGCACTATTGGACGCGCCGGCTGGTTTGGTTGACGAGCGGGAGCTGGCGGCGACGATCCGCCGCCACCATGCTGGGGGACTGAGCCGACCTCCAAGCGAGCTGATCGACCGGCTGACTGATCATTTCCTGCGCAGTACACCGTTGGGGATCGGCTGGGTGCACCCAAGCTGGCGGGACCTGGTGATCGACGAGCTGCGCTCAGATTCGGCTGCCAGAGAACGATTCGTGGCCTGCTGCGGCATCGACGGTGTACGGCTGGCGCTCTCGGCGGAGGGTGGCGCCAGCGGCGAGCGCGTGCTGCCGTTGCTGGTCACAGACTCGGATTGGGACCGGCTCGGTGATCGACTCGGCGAACTGCTCCAGGATCTGGAACAACAGCAACTCGCCGGCCTGCTGCGCAGCCTCTCAACCACGCTCATGCCGATCCAGGATCCGGCACGGGCGCTTGAAGCGGACAGCCTCGCTGGTTACCTTCTCGGCGCGACTCGCCGTACCTGGGATCACGAGTGCCAGCCGTTGCCGGCGTTCCTACTTGATGCGTGGTACGCGCTCAACCAACAGGTCGTCAGCCCGGCTCACCCACCATCGCTAACCGCAACATGGGCTGAGCTGCATCCCGGAACGGCGATGCTGGACCAACCCGATCCGAACGAGATCGCGCGCGCCGATGAGCGGCTCGAACTCGCGCAAACGCTCTCGACACACGACCCGAAAGCACTCAAGGCGCTCGGGTTCTTCGACCGCGCCAAGGCTCTGCTCGAACGCCTCATCCTCGCGCTCACCCAGGCGGCCAACAACGAGCAGCTACGGCCGCTCTGCGCAAGAGTTCTCTCGCGCATCGAAGAACTGGTCCCCGAACTTGCGAGCGGCGCGCAAAGTGCGATCGAGATCGCGAAGCTCGTCGAAGGAATCGAGCGCAGACGATGGTGGATACCTGAAGACCTCGCCGCTCCCCCCAGCGACGAACTCGTAACCTCCGGCAGCTTCCAACGCGAGGACGTCGAACGAGTGCTCGACGATCTGTAGAGCGGTTTATGCAACACATGCGCCACCGCCATCTCAAGCCGAGCCGGCCGCGCCCGATCGCATTCGCCCCAGCAAGGCCCGCAGCTGCGATCCCTTCGGCGGCCAAGCACCCGTTCAGAGCGGAAGCTGAGGGCCTTGTCTATCTGGTGTTCCCGCCGCAGTCATCTGCGCTCAAGCGGGCGTCCGCCGGCTGCGGGTTCAGAACGCCCTGACCCTGAGCCCACCTCGACGGCCCCAGCCGGCATTGGCGGACCGGTACTCGGACACGCCCGTCCGATCATTGGGGTGACGTCGGACTGAATCGAGAAGCCTCCTGCGCCCTCTCCGGCCACGGCCGCCGTGGGATCGGGGAAGTCCGTGACTTGGCGGGCGCGCGTGCACTGCGATCTTGAGGTTGGCGTCGTAGGAGGGGCTGGTTGCAGCCGTTGTGCTGCTTGGCGGGCTCGATGAGCCGCACGCCGCGATCGCCGAGGGGCCGACCAGGACTGACCACGCGATCGTGATCCACTTCGCCAGCGATCCGGTTCTATCGGACACGATGTAACAAGGGCGTAGCGCCCGTGGGATCGGGTCTCACCACAGCACGCGTCGTCCAACGCGCCCGTGGTCACGCGCCAATGATCAGCCGCAAAGCCGTTGCGGTCATGACAGCCGCGACGCATCCGTCGAGGATCCGCCACATCTTGGGGTCGCTCAGCGCTCGCGCCAGCACACGCGACCCATAGCCCAACGCGACGAACCAGAGAACGCTTCCGAGAGCAGCTCCAGCGCCGAACCACCATTGGTGCCCCGGCCGGGAGTTCGCGACCGAGCCAAGGAGAACGACGGTGTCGAGATAAACAGCCGGGTTGAGCCACGTGAAGGCGAGACAGGCTGCGACCACACCGACACGCGCAGATCGGTCTGCAGCCGGGTCGTCGACGAGCGCCACTGGACAAAGCGCCCGATGAGCAGCGAAAAGCGCGTAGGCAACGAGGAATGCCGCACCGGCGATCTGGATCGGCCTGACCATCGACGGGTGCGCTTGAAGCGCCGCTCCGGTGCCGGTGACGCCGAGGACGATCAGCACGATGTCGGAGAGCGAGCAGATCGTGACGACCGTGCCGACGTGCTGCCGGAGCGCTCCCTGGCGGATCACGAAGCTGTTCTGGGCCCCGACCGCGACGATCAGCGAGAGTCCGAACGTCAGTCCGGCGACGAAGGTGACGAATGCGACCGAATGCAGCACACGGGGCACCCTACGTTCGGGCCATGTTTCGTGCAACTAATGTTTCTGAATTATCATTAGCTACGCTAATGAGGTGAATCTCGACCTCGACCAGCTCACAGCGCTCGCCGCGATCGTCGAGGAGGGGACATTCGACGGCGCCGCGGGCAAGCTCAACGTCACGCCGTCGGCGATCAGTCAAAGAATCAAAGCACTCGAAACCATCGTAGGTCGGGTGTTACTCACGCGGTCCAAGCCTGTGCGAGCAACCGATTCCGGGGAGGCTCTCCTGCGGGCTGCCCGCCAGATCGATGCGGTGATCTCCAGCGTCTCAGAGGACCTCGGCAACAACAACAACGACAGTCCACAGGTGATCGCGCTTGCCGTGAACGCCGACAGTCTCGCGACCTGGCTGGTGCCAGCACTCGCGGCGATCGGCCCGCCGGTGGTGCTCGAGTTGCGGCGCGCCGACGAAACCCGCACAGCCGAGTTTCTGCGAAACGGGACCGTGATGGCCGCCGTGACCGCGCGCGCACAACCCGTGCCCGGATGCACCGTTGAGCCGCTCGGCAAGATGCGATACCGCCCGCGGGCGACGGCGGACTACATCACACGATGGTTCCCGGAAGGCGCAACGCCACACGAGCTGTCCCGCGCGCCGTTGGTCTGCTTCGACCGAGACGACGACCTCCAGAACAGTTACCTCCGGAGGCGCACGCGACGACGGCTCAATCCGCCGCGACACCTCATCCCGGAGCCCGGCGCCTTCGTGCAAGCGGTCCGCGGCGGCATCGGCTGGGCGATGGTCCCCGACCTCCAAGCCGACCAAAACAGCGGACATGAGCCTCTGATCGAGTTCGACCCCGGCGGCGCCACCGACGTGCGCCTCTTCTGGCAGCAGTGGCGCCTACAGACGCTGACGCTCACACGGGTCGCGAGCGCCGTCCGCGAACACGCCGCGAACACGCTCGGCTGACGTCGGAGCCCCGACGAGCTCCACGCACCGCAGAAGATGCCGTGAAGGCTGGAGGTACCGAAGCGCATCACCCACCTGCGGCGGGCCCGCCTCCCGTGAACGCGGACGGTGCTGCGCACTTCTTCGCTGCCCGCTGAAACGCCGGCGAGCCGGGGAGGTCGCCCAAGGAAAGTCTGATGGTCGGGTCTCTGGAGGGGCCGACGAGCTTGGGATCGGGGATGTTCGGGACGCCGTTTGCGCGCATGCAAACCACGGCCTTGAGCGTCTTGGAGAACTCTTCGTCCTCCTGCGCCGCGGTCACGCTTGAGGGGATCGGCCCGCAGGCCTTCTGGGCGGATAGGAATGCCGGCGAGTTCGGGGCCAGATCACTGCCGGGGCTGCCCTGGATCACGAGGTTGCCCTGTCTATCGGGATCGGGGAAGTCAGGCACTCCGTGCGAGCGCATGCATCGCCCGTAGGCGATTGCGGTCTTCACATAGGAGTTCACATGTGTGCCGCCGCCGGCGGCGGCACTGCCACCGCAGCCCACAAGCAGGACGGCGGCCAGCACTGCGGCGGCGGGCACTCCGCAGCTCCACGCGCCGATGCGCTCGCTGCGCCGCGGGTGGCTGCCGGGCACTGGCTGAGCGGGCGCCGGCGCACTGATGCTGTTGTTGATCTTCATGACGTGCTGAGGGTCGTCCCGTCGAGCCTTCCTCCGAGCCGCCAGTGGCAACTCGACACGGCGCCCGTGGGCATACTCATTGCGATCTTGAAGGTACCTACCTTTATACCGCGACGAGCATCTCGTGGCTCTCTGAGGGCGAGCCCCGCTACGCGCGTAGACGACAGTGCGGGGACAGAACGAGCAGAGCGAGAGCGTCGCTCGTGCGGCGACCGCGAGACGGCGCGTCGTGCGGAAGACGAACGGGTTGGCGATCTGGTTTCTGGGCGGAGCGGCAGCCAACGCGGGTGTGGGAAGCGTCTCCGGTCGCGTCGC
The DNA here is from genome assembly GCA_963742025.1 of uncultured Solirubrobacterales bacterium. Lineage (GTDB taxonomy): Bacteria > Actinomycetota > Thermoleophilia > Solirubrobacterales > Solirubrobacteraceae > Palsa-465. The sequence goes on along the minus strand of CAVUKF010000010.1, from coordinate 1,080,024 downwards.
TATTCGGCTAGCGTCTCGCCGGAGCCGCCCAGTTCCGCGGGGAAGTCCTTGAGCTTGGGCAGGCCGTCTCTGATCGGCAGCACGGTCGACGCGTAGTTGACGTGCACACCAGGCGCAAACGGGAACGACCGAATCGTGGCGGCATAGACGTCGACCAAATCCCACTCTGGGTGCCGGGTGAGCAAATGGCCGCCGCAGATCTTGCACCACTGGCGATAGCTGCGCTCGTTCTTGTGGTACTCGCCGATCTGGTCTGCTCCCTGCGTCACCCTGACCGCCTCAGGCGGCCAGAGCGTGAACGCGTTGACCGGACCGGCGGACCAACTTCTGCAGGAGACGCAGTGGCAGTAGCCGGCGCCCACCGGATCGCCTGTGACGACAATCCTCACGGCACCGCAGTAGCACTGTCCTTCGAAGGTCTTCGCATCCTCGCTCATGTCGCTCACTCGTCTCTTCGTCGAAATACGGCGAGGCCCAGCACATCGGCCTCCGGGCCCGTTTTATCTACACGTGAGACCCTACACACGTGACCGGGGCGAGTCGAATCTACCTCCACTGGGAGCGCTCGCGCGCGGACCCTCAGGCCAGTTGGTATGCGCCAGGCGCGAGCCGAGAGGTCCGACGCCGGTAGGTGCTCCACGTCCACGGCCACTGGTTCGGATCGTTGCCGTTCTCGTCGATGTACCAGTTGGTGCACCCCGTGTGCCAGACCGTTTTGCTGAGCGCCGCGCGCAGCTCCCGATCGAACCTTTCCGCGGCGTCGCGGCGAACCTCGATCGTCCGGGCGCGGTGGCGCTCGAGTTCGCGTGCCGCCTCGGTAACGTGCCGGACGCCGGCCTCGATCGTGTAGATCACCGAGCCGCTCCCGCCGTTCGTGTTCGGCCCGTAGAGAAGGAACATGTTCGGGAACCCCGGGACGCTGAGACCGAGGTACGCGTGCGCGAGCTCGGACCACTCCTGCGAGAGGCTACGTCCCCGCGCGCCGAACACCTCCATCGGCGCGACAAAGCCGTGCGTCTTGAAGCCGGTGGCGAGCACCAGCACATCGGCGAGATGAGTGCTCCCGTCGGCCGTCCGGATCCCCGAGGGCGTCACCTCTTCGATCCGGTCAGTGATCACCGAGACGTTCGGCCGTGTCAGCGTCGGATACCAATGGTCGGTGAGCATCATCCGCTTGCAGCCGATCTCGTCGATCGGCGTGACCTTCCTTCGTAGCTCCGGATCCGTGATCGCCTTCGTGATCTGCCAGCGACCGACCGCACGCAGCGCGGGTCTCAACCAGGGCTGGCTCGTCAGTGCCAGCGCGCCGGTTTCCATGTAGTAGAAGTTCGCCTCACGGTCGAGGCGCTGCAGGAGCGGCATCCTCCCGAACGCTCTCTTGGCGCGCTCGCTGTAGGCGGCGTCGAGCTTCGGCAGCGTCCACCCCGGTGATCGCTGGTAGACGTCGACGTGGGCGACCGTCGGCTGGATTGCCGGGACAATCTGAATCGCGCTGCAGCCGCTTCCGATGACCGCGACGCGCTTGCCTTGCAGCGAAATGTCGTGGTTCCAGCGGGCCGAGTGGAAGGCCGGACCTTCGAAGCTGTCAAGCCCGGGTATCGCCGGGACGCTCGGCGTCGACAACTGGCCGCATGCGGTGATCAGCATGTCAGCCTCGTGGGTTCCGATGCTCGTCTCGAGCACCCATTTGGCACGCTCGTCGTCGAACGTCGCCCGCGCCACCTCGGCCCCCGTTCGAATCCGGTCGATTACGTCCTCGCGCCGAGCGACGTCCTCGAGATACGCCTGAATCTCCACCTGCGGCGCGTACCGACGCGACCAGTTCGGGTTTGGCGCGAACGAGAACTCGTACAGGTGCGATGGGACATCACATGCCGCGCCGGGATAGGTGTTGTCGCTCCACACACCCCCGATGCGCTCCCCGCGCTCGAGCACCGTGACGTCTCGGTACCCCGCCCGTCGCAGCAGCACCGCCGCTCCGACGCCGCCGAAGCCCGCGCCCACGACCGCGAAGGAAGTCATCGCGGCGACCCTACCAGAGCATGCTCGTCCCGATTGTCGTGTGAGCGCGACCAAGACGATCCGCGGCCCTTCGCGCTCGGATGATGCAATGCCGTTCTAAGCGATTCAAACCTAGCGCCGCTTTGCAAGAGCTCGATCGCGTTTGGCTCGGCGTACGCAGAAGCTCGCGTGTAGGAAGGCGAGCGTCCAGATCAGGATCACCCCGGCTGGAAGAAACCACTGCGACGGCGCCACTGCCACCGCAATCGCGCAGACCGTCAGGATGAAAGGAAGGGTCAGATAGACCAAAAACCGGCGCTGGTTCTGCCACTGACGCACCGCCCGGTCATCTGCGTCCCCGTCGACGGGCAGGAAGATGCCGCCGAGCAATCGCTCAACGGAGGAGTGCTGGGGCGCCATCGGAGAACAGCGTATCCGCAAGTGACGCGGACCTTCAATGCGCCCGATCCGGAAGCGGCGGCTTCGCCTCTACCCACGGGTGTCGGGTCAAGGTAGCCGGTCAGCTGGATCCGTCAGACGGCCCGCCCGCCCGGCGCCTGCCCGTGATCAGTAGACGGAAGAAGTTGACGAACCCGAGAAGGACCAGCACGAGCGACACCTTCTCGAGCCGCCTCTGGCCGGCCTCTGTCAGCTTCCGTGGCGGCGGGTAGCCGACACGGGCGATCGTGGCGGAGAGCCATCCCGCCCACCAGCCCGCGGCACCGAGCCGAAGCATTTCCCAGTTCTTGGCATCCAGCACGCTGCGGCCCGTTGCGAGCAGGACCGCCCACACGGCGGCGCACCCGAGGCTGTAACCCGCATACGTGTTGCTGAGGCGCGATCTAAGGGATGTCACGGTCGGTGGATTCTCAATGTCGGCCGCCACCTCCGGCCACAACACACCACGTTACGCCGTGGAGGGTCTCCTGAGAAGGGCTTCGTCGAATTCGGCCGGCGGTTGGATCGTCGCGCTCGAGCGGCAACTTGACGCCGCGGGCGAGCTGCTCGCTGCCGGCGATATGCTGAGCAGGGCTTCATGCGGGTGTTCGCTTCATCCACGAGGATCGGGATGGCCCTTGTGGTCGGTGTGCTCGCTGCGATCGGCGTCGGGGGCGTGGCCGTCGCCGCCCGGGGCCACAGAGCCGCTCGGCAGGCGACTGGTGATCCGGCGGCGGCGTTGATCGCGAGACTTTCGGTACTGCGGCGGCCGCAGTCTTCCGCTGATCTTCTACCTGCTGGAGTCCAGGTCATCGGTGCGACGGGCGGAACGCTCATCCCAAGCCTGACTCGCCTAATGCTGTCACTTCCCGGCGTTTCGCTCTACCTCGTCGTGAGCACGCCGCCCGCGAGTGCACTGTCGCTGTGGAACCCCGGCTTGGGTGATCAGGTGTCACTCGTGTCGGTGAACAGTCGGCATGCTGTTGAGCGCCCGCCGTTCCCGGCTGTGGAGTTGGCTGACGCGTTCGAGGTTTCGCTCGCCGCCGCGGCGCCATCCACCGCCTATGCGCTGGGCCGGGGATACGAGGTTGGGATCGTCCCTGATGGCGTCGCGCGGGTCCGCTGGACCTTCACCGACCGGGCCGGCAAGGCCAGATCTGTGGTCGACCCACAGGTGACGAACAACGTCGCTTGGGCGCCGGTTCAGCCGAACGCATGGTTTTTGCTGAAGGCCACCTGGTATACGGCGGACGGCAGCGTCATCCCGACATCGGACAGCGCGCTCGTGGCCGCAACCAGAGCACGGCAGGATGTCATCCGGGCGCAGCTGATCCGTCAAGACGGAAGGGCCCAGTACCGGGTGCCCGCGGCGGTGCTGGCGGATTTCGCGGTGTTCAGCGTCGTTAGCCGGACCGGGGTCAAAATCGACGGAGTGACGCTCTCGCACCCCCGGCTATCGGCGCTGCCGCTCGCGATTCTGAAGATCACAAGAGCGCAGCGGCCGCAAGGTCCCGGCCAGGTTGATCCTGAGGACATGCGCCAAGCGACCACGAATGCCGGCGACAGTGTCTGGATCACCCCCGGGCAAGACGGGATCTGCATCTTCGCGCTGTCAGCGCCAACCTCACCATCACCGCTTGCCGGCCTCGGCAGCGGCTCATTCGGTGCATGCAGCGGCAGCATCGCCTCGGCGCAAGCGGACGGATCCGCCGTGTCCAGTTGCTGCACGAACGGGTACATCATCCATTACGGCGTATTACCCATCAGCCGGCCGACGCTGACGATCAGCACGGGGCGGCATAAGTCGATCACGATCCGACCGCCCGACGGCGTCTACATCTACCGCACCCGCAACCGTCACTGACGAGAACCGGCGTCAGGAAACAGCTCACGGCGATCGAGCGGTTGGTGGTGGAACGAGCCGTCACGGTACGGTGACGCTCTGGGACCTGGACGAGGGGCTGTAGGTGCTGTCACCGGCGTATTGCGCCTGGACGGTCCACGCTCCGGCGGCGAGCGGCGGACCCGACGCCGGGACGCTGAGCATGTCGCTGTAGGACCCATCGGCAAGTGTTGTCGGGGGTGTCGATCGTGGAGGTCCCAGGCGCCGGCGGCTGGTAAGTGATCGAGAGCGGGGCGCTCCCGATCCCCGATCCGTTCGACTCGAGTGAGCCCATGCAGGAGATGTGGTGGGCATTGGGGTCCGGGGTGCAGTTGAGCGACAACGAGGTCGATGCGGTCACCGTGAGGGTGGGAACGGTAAACGCGCAGCTCGCGTGGGCTGGGTCGTGATTCGTGTCGCCGTCGTAGTTGGCGAGCGCCTCCCAGGCGCCTGACGCGGTGGGCGCGAACGTGTCTGTGAATTCGCCACCGCTGTCGGCGGTGGCGTCATGCGAGACCAGCAACCCGGTCGGCGCCTCGTAGACGACCGCGATCGACGCGTCCGCCGGCGCGCCAGCAAGCTGTCCCATGAACGTGCCGGGAGTGCCGACTGAGCTCTGCGATGGACAGGACATTGTCACCTGTGTCACGGCCTTCCGGATGGCTCCAGCGCACACAAGTTGCCGGCGCGGTCGGCCGCGATCGACCGCGCGAACGGGACGCTCCAGGTGGTCAGCAGCCTCAGACCGGCGGTCAGCTTCGCCACCACCCCCTGGGCCTCGTATACCACGTACACGTCTCCGGACAGGTCGGTCGTAACCCCTGTCGGGTCACTCAGCCCTCTGGGCCTGACTTCGCGCAGGTACCTCCCGTCGGAGGTGTACTCCTCGACGGTGTTGCCATACTCGTCGGCGACGTACACAAAGCCGCCGTCGGGGCTCACGGCGATCGCCCCCTGCTGGTCGTTCGGGTTTCCATTGAACGCCGGCAGCGTCCAGTAGAACGAGTCGGCGGGGCTCAATGCAATCGCGTCCGCCGACCCGACCAGCAGCGCGCCGATCAGCATGAGCATGCCGATTGCTGTCAACAGCTTGCAGAGGCGTATCAGTCACATCTCCAACCTCCGCGCGTCGTCGCGTGATCATGACATCTAAGTCACGGCAGGTGGTCCACGCGCAGGTGATCCACTGGGAACGCGCCTAATCTTCTGCGGGTCGGAGGCGAAGCATGAGGAAGTTCGGGATGCGACGCCAGCGTCTGGAAGCAAGGTCGTGCTGTTCCCGCCGGCCGGCGGGCAGTGGCGGCTCTCGCAGCGCCTCGATCAGCAACCCGGCACCCTCGAACGCGCGAACGTACTCCTCGAGCGGGTAGGACCAGCCGTGAAATGTCATCTGCAGGCCATTACGTTCGAACGCGGCGTCGACCCGACGGCGACCGAAATAGGATCCCTCGATCAGAAACGGTGCATCGGCTTCCTGTCGCGCGAAGCTGCCCGCGTCGGCGAGCGGGTGAGTAATGCATACGCACATTCGTCCCTGCGGGCGCAGCACGCGGGCGGCTTCGTGAACCGCCGCCGGCATGTCCTGGACATCCATCAGGGAGTTGTAGGCGACGATCACGTCAAATACGTGATCGTCGAACGGAAGCGCTGCGGCATCGGCGAGCAAGTAGCGGCCCTCGGCGTGCGCGTCCGCCGCCGCCGCGAGCAGCGTGGGCGATGCGTCAACGGCTGTGATCTTGTGACCCCGCGCTGCGATATCGCGTGCGACTCGGCCCTCGCCACAGCCAATCTCAAGGGTGCTTCGACCCGGCGGCGGAACGAGCTCCAAGAACACGGATCGGTAGCGCCAGTAGGCATCGTGACCGGGGGTTCGCGCCCAAGCGATCCACCTCTGTGACTCCCGCTCCCAGTCGTCATTGAAGCTCAACGAACGTCGCCTCCAAGTCGCAGCCGAGCCGCCGAGGCTACATGCAACGCTCACAGATTGAGCGGCGCTCAATGAGCACTCGGGCGGACGGATCGGTCTCGATGCGGGATCGTAATGCCCAAGCCCTTCTAGAAGGTGGAGTGCAGCCACAGCTCGACTGCGAGACTTATTCCGAGCAGCGCGATGATCGGACGCAAGAACGTGGCGGGAAGGTGACGGGTTGCGCGTGGACCGATGGCGCTTCCAGCGAACATGCCGACAGCGAGTGGCGCAGCCGCCGACCAATTGACCGTTCCCGACAGGGTGAGTACCGCTGCCGAGCAGAGCGTCGCCGCACCGAGCAGCATGTTCTTGAGTGCGTTGGCTCGAGGTAGGTGCCGATCGACGAGCAGTAAGAGCATGGTCAGGATCATGACTCCTGAGCCTGCGCCGAAGTAACCGTTGTAGAGCGACAAGGTCAACACACCGGCCGGCAATGCGAATTTGTGGGGCTGGCTGCCACGTTTCTGGCGCCAGCTCGCGAGCCGCGGCTCGAGCAGCAACGCGAAGGACGCCCCGGCGACAAGGAACGGTACGACCTTCGCAAAAGTCGCGGCGGACGTCGCCAGCAACAGCACCGCACCGGCGGCCCCGCCCACCGCTGCCAATGGCGCCCACCGCCGCAGCCATGCTCGCCTGCCTTCAAGTTCGGGCTGAGACGCGATCGCGGAGCCTGGCCAGCAGCCGAGCAGGGCGACGATATTCGCGACGTTGGCCGAGAGAGCGGGGAGCCCGATTGCGAGTAGCGCGGGATAAGAAACCAGCGAAGTGATCCCGCCGGCGGACCCAACCAATCCGGCAATCACACCGGCGCCGAGCAGTATCGCGGCGTCGCCAATCGTGATCATCAGGGCCTCCTCGGTGTCCGGCCCGTAGCTGGCCGGGCAGGAATTATGGAAGCCCTCAGGGTTTTTGTCCCGTACGGTGCAGGCCCGAAACCCTGGGCCCTGGCGCCGCTCGGTCCAGACCGCCGATCCCTATCGCAACGCGGGTCGGCACGGAACCCCAGACGCAATCGCAAGCTAAGCGACAAACTAGCACCCCGACTTCGATCGCAGCTCTGAAATATCTCGCGGTCGTCGACGCTGAGGTGGTTAGCTTCGACCGGTCGTGTCCGCGCTCACAGCGCTTTGATGCAAGTGATGTGGCCACGATCAGCGGCCAACAACGAGGAGGCACCGAGAGGACGAATGCCGAGCCCGCACAGCAGCTACTCCTGATCGGCGAGGAGTGGACGCCTGCGACGGCGGGCGCAACCTTTGAATGCGCCGACCCCTTCACAGGGCGTACGGTGACCGTGGCGGCCGCTGCGGGCCGCGAGGACGTCCGCCGCGCGTGCGACGCGGCAGCGGCTGCGTTCGAGGAGTGGGCTCAGACTCCGCCGGGGCGCCGCCGCGTGCTGCTGTCCGCAGCAGCCGACCTACTCATGGAGCGTGCGCCGGAGATCGCGGCGATGGTGTCCGAGGAAGTCGGAGGCACGTTTGGATGGGGGATGTTCAACTTTGACCTCGCGTCGAGGATGCTGCGCGAGGCTGCGGCCCAGACGTACTCGGTCGTTGGTGAGGTCATCCCCTCTGACATCCCAGGATCTCTGGCGATGGCCGTCCGCCAGCCGGCGGAGTCGTCGTCGGGATGGCGCCGTGGAACGCGCCCGTCATCCTCGCGACACGGGCGGTCGCGAGTCCGCTCGTCAACGGGAATACCGTTGTCCTCAAAGCGTCCGAGCGCTGTCCGCGCGTGCACGCTGCGGTCGTTCGGGCGATTGGCGACGCGGGACTGCCCCCCGGTGCGATCAACCTCATCACTCATGCCACAGGGGACGCCCCAGACGTCGTCGACGAGTTGATCGCTCACCCCGCGGTCCGGCGGGTGAACTTCACAGGATCCACAAGGGTGGGGCGGATCGTCGCCGTCAAGTGCGCATCTCACCTCAAGCGCTGCCTTCTCGAACTCGGAGGCAAAGCGCCGCAGGTCGTCCTCGCTGACGCCGACCTCGACGCCGCGGCCGACGCGGCGAGCTTCGGCGCGTTCATGAACTCCGGTCAGATCTGCATGTCGACCGAGCGGATTGTCGCCGACCACTCGGTCGCAGAGGCGCTCGGCGCAAAGCTCGCCGAGCGAGCGGCCAAGCTCGTCATCGGCGATCCTCGGGACCCTGGGAGGATGATCGGACCGGTCATCAGCGACGAGGCCCGCGAGCGCATCATGGAGCTGATCGACGACGCGCGCACAAGGGAGCCTCAGTGCTCGCCGGCGGCCACGCCGACGGGAACCTGATCGCCCCGACCGTTCTGAACGGGGTCACTCAGGAGATGCGCATCTACTCCGAGGAATCATTCGGTCCGGTTGTGGTGATCGCCGCTGTGGACGGCGCTGAGGAAGCGATCCAAGCCGCAAACGACACCGAGTACGGACTCTCCGCGTCGGTGTTTGCGACGGACGTCGACCACGCGCTCGAGATTGCGCGCCGTATCCAGAGCGGCATCTGCCACGTCAACTCATCGACGGTGCATGACGAACCACAGATGCCCTTCGGCGGCCGTCAAGGCATCGGGGTGGGGTCGCTTCGGCGGCAAAGCAGCGCTCGAGGAGTTCACCGAGCTGCGCTGGATGACGATCCAGCAGACCCCGCGGCACTACCCGATCTGAAGCCCCGTTCCCAGGTGCGGCGCAGCCGCGCGCGTCTTCCCATTGACAGGCGAGGTAGCCTTGATTGTGAGGGAATCGGTCATGGGGTCCGCCGCGGTGCGGGCAGTAGGACGTAGGTGACCTCTCTGGTTTGAACAACCTGGGAGGTGCATGGCCTACTGACGTCGCATTCTTAGGCGACAACATCGACGGTGACGGCGATGTGAGTGGTGGCGTCGTAACGCAACGGCACCAGTGACGCCCAACACGGCTTTGGGTCCTGAGAGGCACCGGCCCGACGATGCTTGCCTGCGCGCTCACCCTCCTTGGGCGCGCCGGAGCTCCCGCCCCGCACGGGAGCAGTCGAACCGACGGAGCGCATAGCAACAGCAACAGTCGCCGGACCGACTGCTGCATAGCGCGCCCGCAACGAGCCGGGACCCCACCCCTGCCAGGTCCCGGCTCGTCGGTTCGCTCTCTCGAGGCGCCTCGTGGTAGGGGCGCCTTGCGCCTGCTGCACAGCAGCCCTTGAACCGGCCGAACCGCCGCATGGTGCCCGTCGCGGGTGGCTTCGTCAGTTCTCCTTACGGTTTGAGTGCCACCGCGGCCTCGGGCGTGGCGACGTGAAAGCTGAAGCTCTCCTGGATGTAGAGCCGCACGACTTGGCTGTCATGCGACTCGTAGCCAACCGCGAGGTCCTGTCCGGACTCGAATGCAAAGTCGCCTCCGCGTAGGCTGACGATCACTGCGCCGGTTATCCCTGGCGCCCAGACGACCGGGCCCTCGAGGATCTTGCCAAGGTGCGCCCGCAGCGGATAACCGCCGCGCTCGGTAGCCTGAATCACCAGCCGGTATTGCTCGCGTCCGAGCGCCAGCCCGTAGGGGCCGGCGATCCCGCTGCCCAGGAGCTGGTCAACTGCCACGGCGATCTGCCGCGGGTAGCCGTCGGGTTCGCCGAGTTGCAGCTGCTCGTGCGGCGAAGCTTCGGCGATTCCGGTGATCGCGCCCTGCCAGCCGTGGAACACGGCGATGTTCTCGGCAACGGACGTCTGGTGGGCGGCGGTGTCGAGCTCTCCGAGATCTATATCGTCGGCGCCGCGCTCAGCGTCAAGCAGGTCGGCCCGGGACACCTCGAAGTCCGCTCGAACCTCGATCAGCGGTAGCACGCGCCGCTGGAGCGCGGACACCCCGTCGCACGGGGCTGACGGCAGCGGACTTACGCGCCCGAGGCTGGTCGCCGAGTACTCCCAGCCGTGTGGGCCGGAGAAATCGACCAGCTTGCGAGCAGCCAGCGCCGGCGCGAGGCGCTCGCGCGCCTCCCGGTCGAGGAGCTCCCAGCCGGTGTCGGTGATCGGTGCATGTGCGCGGAGCAGGTGGTTCATTGCGATCTCTCCTTTAGGCTGCCGATCCCGAGCGAGCCATCTTCGAGAGAGCCGTATTCGAGCGCGGTCTTGGACGTCATGGAGGGCACGGGCGCGGCGGTCTGCAGCCCGTCCAGCAGGTCAGCGGTCGGCACAAAGAACAAGCTTCCCGTAAGCGCTTGCGAGAAGTCGAGGATGCGGTCGTAGTTACCCGGCGGGTTGCCGATGAACATGTTGCTCAGCATCTGCTCGATCACCTCGGGGCTGCGGGCGTAACCGATGAAGTACGTACCGAACTCGTGAGCGCCCACCCTGCCGAAGGGCATGTTGAAGCGCAGGATCTGCTGCTGCTCGCCATCGTCGTCGATGATCGTGTTCAACGCCACGTGCGAATTCACGGGCTTCTCCTCGTCTGACAGCTCAACGTCGCTGAGCTTCGTGCGCCCGATCGCCCGCTCCTGCTCCTCGACGCTCAGGCGACCCCACGCCTCGAGGTCGTGCACGTACTTCTGAACCACGACGTAGCTGCCACCTGCAAACGCCGGATCCTCGTCGCCGACCGTGATCGCCGCGAACGCCGCCCGTCCTTCGGGGTTCTCGGTACCGTCCACGAACCCGAGCAGATCACGCTCGTCGAAGAATTTGAAACCGTGAACCTCGTCGACCACCCGTGCGATCGAACGAGTCCGCTCGGTCAGCCGCACCGCGAGCTCGAAGCACATGTCCAACCGATGCGCCCTGATGTGAAACAGCAGATCACCCGGAGTCGACACGGCCGTGTGCCTTTCGCCCACAAACACCGGAAACGGATGCAACCCAATCGGGCGCGGTCCCGCGGCAAGACGGTCCCACAAGTCGGCGCCGAGTCCGACGACACAGCTCAGCTCCGCCTGCGGAATCCGGAAACCGACGGATCGCCGGAGCGCGCTGACATCGCCCAACAGCTCGCGGACCTGCTGCTCGGCGCCTGAATCCACCGTCAGCACGAGAAAGATCGCCGCTTCGGTGAGCGGCATCAAAACAGATTGGGGATCAACTCTCTGCACACCTCGTCCCAACCTCGTTGGCCGGATAAGCCTACCTAGGCTCTGCACGGACTGTTCTGTGAGCGTATCGCCCGGATGGGAGCTCTGCCGACCCATAAGCCGCTAGCTTCCAGGGCGTGAACGAGCCAGGTTTTCACTTCGTCTGTGCGGCGTCCGCGCTCGTCGGACTACCCGCTGAGTGGGTGACCGAGATGCTTCGCGACGGCGAGATCGCACTCTTGGCCGACGACGGTGGGTTGGATGCGATCAACGAGATCGCGCACACGTTGGGCCTGATCAGCATTCCCGTCGTCCGCCGCGAACAGACATCGGAGCGACAGCAGGCCACCGTGATCGCGTATGCCGGTCGCCTACCGCTCGTGTGGGTCGGCGCGGACTTCACCCAGGCGGTGATTGCCTGGGCCCATGATCGCGGTCCGATGACGCTGCTTGTCGAGGCGAGCGGGCCGCTTTCCGTGGACGAGCGCCGCCGGATCGATCGGTTCGTTGCGATTCTCGGTCGTCAAGCAGAGTAGCCGCAGGACTCGACCTCGGCGGATCCTCCGAAGGCTGGACGCCAGGCGGAGGTGCGTGTCAGTCGGGCAGGAGCGCGAAGGCAAACATCCGTTCGGGCTGGATCCGCGTGTACTCCGGACCGGAATCGAGGAACTGCTCCCATTCTGGTCCATAACGCGGGACGTAGATATCGAGCAGGACCTGCCGGAATTCAGCGGCGGCATCGCCACGGAGGTCGACCGGCACGGCCTGCCCGTGCACCGTGACCGCGAGATGCTCCCCGGGAACGTGCGTGGCGCTCACCTGCGGTCGCCTGCGGATATGGCGAAGACGGGTGGATTCGGGGGCGGAGCCGAAGTGGAAAATGCCACGGTAGAAGATCCCGTCCACCGGACCGATGATCGGCCTACCGTCTGCTGTGACCGTCGCCAGCGCCAGCAGGCGGATGCCGCAAAGTCGCTCAGCAACGTGGCGAGCATCGAGCCGACGTTCCGGGGTGTGAATGCTCCGCAGGTGGTCTCCGGCGGAGGCATAACTCCGGTCGAGTAGCTCTTGGAGAACGGCGAGGTCGGCGTCAGATTCGCGCACACGGCGATCAAATCAGCTCTGGTCGCCCGCACATGATGCAATTAGCGCGATGGAGATCTCGGAAGCAAGGGGGTTGTGGGAGGCGGCGGGCGTGTACTGCAACACAGCCAGCTATGGACTGCCGCCGCGCCCCGGCTGGGAGGCTCTGCAGCGCGCGCTCACGGACTGGCACGGTGGTCGAACCAGCTGGGAGGAGTGGGGCGAGAGCACCGAGGCCGCTCGCGCGGCGTTCGCTCGCCTGGTCGGCGTCGCCGTCAACCGAGTCGCGGTCGGGTCGACGGTTTCCGAGTTGGTCGGCTCCGTGGTCACCGCGCTGCCCGATCGCGCAAGGGTCGTTGTGCCCGACATCGAGTTCAGCTCGACACTGTTTCCGCTTCTCGTCCAGCGCCGCCTGGCCGTCGAGACGGTTCCGATCGCGTTGTTGGCGGATGTGGTCGCCGGAGGTGTCGAGGCGGTCGCGTTCAGTGCCGTCCAGATGAGCACTGGTGAGGTGGCTGACCTGGAGTCGATCCTGTCCGCGGCTGCTGACGTCGGCGCGATCACGCTCTGTGATGCCACGCAGGCGGTGGGTTGGCTGCCGCTTGCCGCGAGCCGCTTCGATGCTGTCGTGTGCAGCGCCTACAAGTGGTTGATGTCGCCGCGCGGCAGCGCCTTCCTCGCAATCTCGGATCGGCTCTTGTCAGAGGTCGTACCTCATAGCGCCGGCTGGTACGCCGGCGAGGACGTCCACTCGAGCTATTTCGGGCCGCCGCTGCGACTCGCCGATAGTGCGCGTCGCTTGGATCTCTCTCCTGCATGGTTCTCATGGGTCGGTACCAAGCCGGCTCTTGAATTGCTCGAGCAGATCGGGATCGATGCGATCAATCGCCACAACGTTGGCCTGGCGAATCGCTTTCGGGCAGGCATCGCGCTTGCCCCGAGTAACAGCGCGATCGTCTGCGCGGACCTGCCGGGCGCGGCTGAGCGTCTGCAGCATGCCGGGATCGTCGCGGCGGTCCGCGGCGGCCGGCTGCGTACCTCATGGCATGTCTACAACGATGAGGACGACGTTGATCGCGTGCTCGAGATCGTGTGTGCCTAGCGGCCCGCCCGCTGGAGCGGGCTGTATGCGGCAAAGTCGCAGCACTCAGTACACCGGCGTCCATCTGAGGCCCGCCGGACTCCGGCTCGTCTGGGTCGGTAGCCTCATGGTCCTCGGTTGTCGGGGATGGTCCTCAGCTCATCCGAAGAGCCCCATGCGATCCTAGGCGAAGGAGAGCGCCGTTATGTCAGCTAATCCGATCGTGGTAGGTACCGACGGCTCGCCGAGTGCGGAGCGGGCGGTCGACAGGGCCGCTGAGCTGGCGAGAGCGCTCGGCGTCCCGTTGCACATCGTCAACAGCTACAGCGTTGCCTCGAGCGCGGGCTGGATGGCCGCGGCCGGTGGCATCGCCGCAGGCGAGGTGTACTCCGACGAGGAAGCCCGCACCGCCGCCGAGGAGATCGTCTCCCGGTCGCGAAAGCGTCTCGCCGGGATCGGCATCGACGTGCATACGCATGCTTGCGATATCGATCCTGCGGAGGCTTTGATGACGATCGCGACAGGCGAGAGCGCGCAGATGATCGTCGTCGGCAACCGTGGCATGACGGGCGCGCGTCGCGTGCTCGGCTCGGTACCCAACCGAGTGTCGCATCACGCGGCATGTGCTGTGCTGATCGTGCCTACGGCCTGAAGCCGGGAGCCGCGGTCGCCGGCGCGCGACAGCGGCGATCGTGGCAGCGGATCGGCTCTTGGCTCAGTTGGACCGATCCTGGCTAAAGATCGTCCACAGGCGGGCCGATGAACTCCAACAGAGGCCTTTGCTGGAGACGAGCGACCGGTCGGGCCCGTGGTTTGACAAGGCGTCGAAGCGGGCTGACTAACTGACAACCGGGACGCTGCCTCAAAGAGACAATCTGATGCGCCACCGCAGCCCTGCTCGGAATGTTGTTGCCTTCCGGGGTCGCGAAGTCCTCGCGACGGTTGCCCTGATCCTGGTGTGGCTCCTCCCGCCACCTGCAGCTTTGGCGTCCGGCGCCGTCACACAGCACTTCACAACCGTCGGAGAGGCGACATTCGTGGTGCCCGCAGGCGTTTCGAGCCTGACGGTGACAGGGGACGGTGCGCAGGGCGGCGGCGGCCAGGGAAATGGCTGCGCAGGTGGCTACGGAGCGCAGACCACTGCCACGCTCGCGGTAACCAGTGGCGAGACTCTCTACGTCGAGGTTGGCGGACAGGGCGGCGACGTCGAATCCACGCTCGGTGCGGGTGCTGCGGGCGCAAACGGTGGCGGTGCCGGGGGGCTGGTCGGATCCGGATTCGGTGGTGGGGGTGGCGGCGGCGCATCAGACGTTCGCACGCTGCCGGTGGTCGATGGCGCGGCGTCGACTGGGTCCCGGCTACTGGTCGCCGGTGGCGGTGGCGGTGGCGGCGACGGCTACCTCGGGTGCAGCGGGGCCAGCGCCGGGCTGAACCCCGGTGCGGGCGCAAACGGCGGTTCGCAGGCAGGCGGTGGCGGCGCCGGTGGCGCCAGCGCCGGCGGGGGCGCCGGCACGTCGGCGAGCGGGTGCACCGGCTCCACGGCCGGGGCGCTTGGAACCGGCGGTACCGGTGCCGGCGGGAGTGGCTGCAACGACGCTGGCGGCGGTGGAGGCGCCGGGTATTTCGGCGGTGGCGGTGGCGGTGGTGGCGCACCGGGTGCGGGCGGCGGGGCCGGCTCGAGCTATGTCGAGCCGTCCGCGGCGAGCACCTCGATCGCGACGGCGGCTCAGCCAAGCGGCGAGGTCACAATCACCTACGATGCAGCCGTTGCAACGACACAGACGTTCGCAACCGCCGGCCAGACGACCTTCACCGTGCCCGCCGGTGTCACCAGCATTGCGGTGACTGCGATCGGGGCACCCGGTGGTGGCGGCTCCGCCGCCGGCTGTGAGGGGGGACAAGGGGCGTTCGTCAGCGGCACGCTCACGGTGACGCCTGGTGAGCTCCTCTACGTAGAGGTTGGAGGGCACGGCGTTGACGTCGAATCCAGCAGTGGTGCGGGTGCCGGCGGCGCGAACGGCGGCGGCGCGGGAGGAGCCGACGATCACGGTGACGGAGGCGGTGGTGGTGGCGGCGCGTCTGACATCCGTACGCTGCCCGCGGCAAATGGGGTCACGCCGACAGACCCACGGCTGATCGTCGCGGGTGGAGGTGGCGGCGGCGCCGACAACTATGCGGGTTGCAGCGGGGCCAGCGCCGGACCCAGTCCTGGAAGGGGCGCAAGTAGCGCTTCAGCCGGCGGGGGCGGGGGCGGTACCGGCAGCAGCGGCGGTCCGGCCGGCGCCTCCGCCGCGGGCTGCTCGGGTTCCAGCGGCGGAGTGCTTGGGCACGGCGGCACGGGTGGCGCTGGCACCAGTGCCTGTGAGGACGGCGGCGGTGGCGGTGGTGGCGGCTACTACGGTGGCGGTGGCGGTGGCGGCGGCGACCTGGGTGCCGGGGCCGGCGGTGGCGCCGGTTCGAGCTATGTCGAGCCGTCCGCGAGCGGGACCGCAATCGTAACCGCGCCGGCCGCACAGACAACCGGAGCGGTGGTGATCAGCTACACACCGGCGCCAGCGGTGGTGATCTCGTCGCCTGGAGCCGGTGGCACCTACGGAATTGGACAATCCGTCCCGACGTCGTTCTCGTGCGTTGACGGCGCCGGTGGACCGGGGATCGCCTCGTGCGACGACAACACGGGCGATGACGGCGTCTCGGGCACGATCAGCGGAGCTTTGAACACGAGCACCAGTGGGCCGAAGACCTACACGGTCACCGCAACCAGCCTTGACGGGCAGACGACCAGCCAGTCGATCAGCTATTCGGTGATCGCGCTGCCCTCGGTCACGTTGCTCCCGTCGATCACCGGGGCGGCGAGGGTAGGTTCAACGCTCACCTGCCAGAGTGGAAGCTGGACCAACAGTCCCACGTACGGCTATACGTGGAGCCGCGACGGGTCGCCGATCGGGGGCGCGTCGGCGGCCGCCTACACGGTCCAGGCTGCAGACGAGGGCGAGACGCTGACCTGCACCGTCACCGCCACCAACGCGAGCGGCTCGGTGCCGGCGGAGACCGCTGGCGCAAATGTTCCGTGGGCCACCCCGACGAACACCGCACCGCCCTCGATCACGGGCGTGTCCGTGGTCGGTTCGGCAGTCGGCTGTCAGACTGGCTCCTGGACGGGCAGTCCAACGTACACCTACGTGTGGAAAGACGATGGCCTCGCAATCCCAGCGGCTACCACTCCGTCGTACACGATCACGCTTCCCGACGCGGGGACCAACCTGACCTGCACGGTGACGGCGTCCAACTCGGCGGGCTCTGCGTCAGTGACCGCCGCGGTCGCCGTGCCGGCACTCGTGCCCGTCAACACAACCCCGCCAGTGGTCAGCGGGGCGCCGATCGTGGCGTCAGTGCTCACGTGCCAAAGCGGCACGTGGTCGGGGAGCCCGTCGTTCACCTTCGGTTACGTGTGGAGCGCTGCCGGGGTGCCGATCGCGGGTGCGACATCGGCCACGTACAAGGTCCAGGCGGCCTACGAGGGTGACACCCTGACGTGCACCGTGACGGCGGCCAATACGGCCGGTACCTCGGTTGCAGCAACCGCGGGGGTCCTCGTGCCGTACGCGTTGCCAACGGACACAAACCAGCCTTCGATCACGGGAACCGTCGCAGTCGGCTCGACGGTGACGTGCGATCCCGGAGCTTGGACCGGGAGTCCGACCTACGCGTACGAATGGCAAGACGGCGGCTCGACGATCGC
Organism: uncultured Solirubrobacterales bacterium; assembly: GCA_963742025.1. Classification (GTDB taxonomy): domain Bacteria; phylum Actinomycetota; class Thermoleophilia; order Solirubrobacterales; family Solirubrobacteraceae; genus Palsa-465. The sequence goes on along the minus strand of CAVUKF010000010.1, from coordinate 1,062,817 downwards.
GGCGGCGACCGCGCCCACCTACACGGTGCCGCTCCCGGACGAGGGCACAAAGCTCACATGCGTGGTTACCGCGACCAACTCGGTCGGTTCGGTGTCGTTGACGAGCCCCGTCGCGCCGGTGCCGCTGGTTGCTCCGACCAACACGACGCCACCGTTGATCACCGGGACCGCAGCAGTTGGCTCGACGCTGGCATGTGCAAGCGGAGCGTGGACTGGTGGTCCGACGTACAAGTACGTGTGGAGCCGCGATGGGTCGGCGATCTCCGGGGTGATCACGTCGAGCTACACCGTCCAGGCCGTCGACGAGGGTGACACCTTGACGTGCGTGGTTACGGCATCGAATGTGGCCGGGTCGATGTCGGCGACGAGCACTGGTGTCATCGTTCCGTTGCTAGTGCCGTCTGCGACCAAGGCGCCGACGATCGCGGGCACGCCCAAGGTGGGGTCCTCGTTGACGTGTCTCAGCGGCACCTGGACAGGAAACCCGACATACGCCTACAGCTGGAACCGCGATGGAATCGCGATCGCCGGCGCGACCTCACCGTCGTACACCGTACAGGTCGCGGATGCCACGGACAAGCTGAGCTGCACGCTGGTCGCGACCAACGCGATCGGCTCGGCGACAGCGACGACAGCGGCCGTGAGCGTTCCGGCCGTGCCTCCCACCAGCACCGCGCCTCCGACGATCAGCGGAACGCCGAAAGTCGGTTCCGTGCTGACGTGCGAGGACGGAACCTGGACGGGAACGCCGACCTACAGATATGCCTGGAAGCGAGGCGGGACCACGATTGCCGGCGCGACCGGCGCGATCTACACGGCGGAGACGTTGGATGCAAACGACACGCTGACGTGCACGGTCACCGCGACGAACTCTGCGGGGTCGACCTCAGTGACAAGCGCAGCTGAGAACGTGCCGCCGCTCCCACCTGCCAACACGAGCCCGCCCACGCTCAGCGGCGCTGCGAAGAGTGGTGCGATGCTGAACTGCAAGAGCGGAACTTGGACCCAGACGCCCACCTTCAGTTATCGGTGGAGCCGTGACGGGACCGTGATCACCGGTGCGACGTCCGCGACGTACACGATTCAGCCGACCGATGCGGGGAGCACGTTGACGTGCACGGTGATCGCGACGAACGCCTCCGGTTCCGCGTCGTCGACGACGGTGGGTATGAGAGTTCCGAACGTGGCCCCGGCCAGCACATCGGCGCCAGTGCTCAGCGGCAAGGCGAAGGTGGGGTCGGTGTTGCGGTGCGCGAGCGGGACCTGGACGGGAAAGCCGACATACAGCTATCAGTGGAAGTTGGACGGGAGGCCGTTGGCTGGTGCCACGGCGCCGAGCTACAAGGTCGCTCAGGGTGAGGTGGGGAAGATCCTGACGTGCACGGTCACGGCGACTGACTCCGTCGGCACGAGTTCGTTGACGAGCGCTGGAAAAAGCGTGACTGGCAAACGTTCCGCGAAGAAGACCACAACGGTGAAGAAGGCGTCCGGGAAGCGGAAGCGGAGTTCCGGCAAGAAGTCGAGCTCGGGCAAGAAGTCGAGCTCGGGCAAGAAGTCGAGCTCGGGCAAGAAGACGACGACCTCTGGCAAGAAGACGACGACCTCTAGCAAGAAGACGACGACCTCTGGCAAGAAGACCACCTCTGGCAAGAAGACGACGACCTCTGGCAAGAAGACGACGACCTCTGGCAAGACGACGACCTCTGGCAAGACGACCACCTCTGGCAAGACGACGACCTCTGGCAAGAAGACCACCTCTGGCAAGCGGAAGCACTCGGGAACGACGAGCCCCTCTGGGACGACGAAATCGCCGAGCAAGAAGAGGACATCTGGAAACGGCAAAGCCCCGCCAAAGGCGACCTCCCCCGGAAACGAGAAGGCTCCGTCGATCACAGGCACACCGAAAGCTGGGTCGGTGTTGGACTGTCAGAGTGGATCGTGGACGGGCAAGCCGACGCTGGCCTATCGCTGGAGGCGCAATGGCACCCCGATCGCAGGAGCCGACTCCGCGACGTACCGGCTCGAGCCAGGTGACGAGGGAAGCACACTCAGCTGCACGGTGACCGCGAGAACCGCAACAGGTGCGACTGCGTCAGAGACGAGCACCGGCACAAATGTGGCTGTGCCGCAGGTCAAGGGATGCCCGCGGGCAACCGGCGGCTTGTCCGGCAGCACCCTCGGGCTGGTCACCCTCGGGATGACGCGTCAGCAGGCCCATCAGGCGTACCACGACAGCCACGATCGCGGGCGGCCCTACGAGGACTTCTTCTGCCTCACACCGGACGGAGTCCGCGTCGGCTACGCCTCCCCGAAGGTGCTGGCGACGCTCCCAGCCGAACAGAGAGGCGCCTACGCCGACCGCGTTATCTGGATCTCCACCGCGAATGCCCGCTATGCGATTGACGGGATACGGCCCGGTTCGACGCTCGCGACTGCGGCAGTGGCGCTGAAACTCGGCAGAGTGTTCGTCGTGGGTCTCAACGACTGGTATCTCGCCACCGTCGATAACGTGACCGCTGTCCTGAAGATCCGCGACGGCATCGTGCAGGAGATTGGGATCGGCGACGGCGGCCTCACCAGCACGCGTGACGCGCAACTGGCGTTTCTAACCTCGTTCTGGTTTGACAGTCCAGGCGCCGGGGGCTGACGGTCAGCGACGTCGCCAAACGGGCCAACGTGTCGATTCCGATGCGCTGAGAAGCTGCTGCACAAAGATGAGCTCCGAGGCCATCGCCTCGAGCGCGGTCCGGAGCGCCTCGTCGGGCTCGCCCTCGCGGCGTGAGCAGAGTTCGAGGACGGCGACGGTCTCGCCCTCACGGAGTATGGGTAGAACCACGACCAGGTTCATGCCCTCGGCTGCAGCGCGCGCAAGATTGGCGTCGCCATCGGCTGCCGGATCGGCAAACCACTTGATCTGTCCGCCGGCGGCTACGCGACCGAGCACCGAGTCCCTCGTGTCCTGCCTGAGCTGCCTGATCGCGTTCTCGAAAGGCGCCATTTCGTCCGTCGCGCACCACATTGAGGTGACGGTGTAGCGCTTCGCACGCGTGTCGAGGGTCCACGCGATCACAGAGTCCCAGCCCCCTCTGGATCCAATCACACGGACCGCTTCGGCGAACACCGTCCGTGAAGAGTTGCAGTCCACCAGCGCTGCAGTGAGCGAGAGCTTCGCCGAGGTCGTCCAGATCAGCGGACTCGACGCTGCCACGGGCGCGGCCACCTCTGCCGCCACGCCCGCGTCCGAGCTCTGCGCCTCGGATTCGTCGATCGGCGCTTCGGCGTGCTCCTCCTCTGGCTCCGCCTCCGCGGTGCCCGTGGGGGCTTCGGCGGTCTCTGTGGGTGGCTCGTTGTAACTGGACGGCTCGTCGTCCACGCTGGGTGGCTCGTTGTCCAAACTGGGCGGCTCGTCGTCCACGCTGGGTGGCTCGTTGTCCAAACTGGGCGGCTCGTCGTCCACGCTGGGTGGCTCGTTGTCCAAACTGGGCGGCTCGTCGTCCACGCTGGGTGGCTCGTTGTCCACGCTGGGCGGTTCGCCTTCACTCGCTGATTGAGCACCCTCTCCCGCTTCACTCGTGGCCTGCCAGGAGAACCCCCCAGACTTCGCCTCCGCGCCCAGCTCCCCGGCGTCTGCCAGCTGCTCATGCTCGTTCTCGGCGTTTGGCTCCTCGGGGTCCGCCACCTCCGACTCGGCTTCCACACGATCCTGCTCGTGGACGGTGTCCGCGTGCGTGTCCTCCTCCGCGCGCCAAGACCCATCGTCCGCTTCGGATTCGTCAAGCGGGGCGGCGTCCTGTGCAACCTGCTCAGAGCCCTCGGCGACGTCGTGTGTCCCGGGGTCGCGGTGTCCCGCCGTTGGCGCCTCGAAGTCGGACGGGAACGGACCGGCGTTCCTCGCGTCCGCCTTGGTGTCCTGCGCGGTTTCCCACTCCCCACGAACCGCATGCATCTTTTCGAATGCCGCCTCCGCCGCCAACCGGAAGCGGTTTGCTTCCTGCTGAGCCAGCTCTACGTCGTGACGAGACGATTCCGCCTCCAACTTTGCCGTCTCGACATCCTGTCGGTATGCCTGCGCCTCAAGACGCGCTGCCTCGGCGTCCAACCGTGCCGCCTCTGCTCTCAACCGAGCAGAGTTCGCCTCCTGTGCTGAGGTGGCGACGCTCACCTCCGCGTGGGCGACCGTGTTCTCAAGCTGATAGTTGCGTGCCCGAACTTCGGCGAGCGACGCCTCGAGATCCTCGACATGCCCCAGCGCCTCGTTAGCGCGCGCCTCCCACTCGGACCGAAGTTGAGACTCGGCGCTCAGCGCGGCGGCGTCGCGTGCGTGCGCTTTGCGCACGACCTCGAGCTCCGACAAGATGTCCTCGAGTCGCTGTTCGAGCTGTGCCACTCGCTCGGTCGACTCGACCGCGACTGCCTGCGCGTGACTTGCCTCCTCGATCAGGCGAGCCAGCTCTTCGAATGGCGAGCGCGCGTCATCCAGCAGCCGCTCCAGCTGATGCACGCGGTCCCCAGCTGCGGCAAGGGATTCTCCGAGCTGTTCAACTCGATCATGTTGAACAGAGCTCTGAGGGTCCGCCCGCTCGGCTGCGGAGCCTTGGGATGGGGCGTCGCCGGCACTGCGTTGGGATGCGTTTTGCGGCTCGGCTGGCTCCCGTTCCGTCGCCACGCGTTTGACGCTCGGCTCTCTCGGGTCACCACGCCACAGATCGCGATCCGCCGGCTGCGGGGCGCGAGCGAGTTCCACCAAGCGCGCGCGCTCCCGCCGCGCTACTGCGGCATCGCGTACAGGCGCCGCAACGCCACAGATCGCGAGCGGCTCCCCGTTGGCTCCATGGATCGGGAAACGCCAAGCGGCGAGCGCCGGGCGCTCCTGGTGGGCAGCGATCGTGTACTCGGTGTCGAACGGCTCGGGGTCGGCTGCCTTGCCGTCGACGAGCCGCGGGCCGTCAATCACCTGGCCGGGCCGAAGGTCCGAGTCGGTCAGACCGCGGATCCGCAGCTGGTCGACTCCGAGCTGCTCGGCGTGCCTCGGATTGACATACAGATAGCGCCCTTCCAGGTCCTTGATCCAGACAAGCGCCGGACTGTCCGCTACCAGTGGGGCGAACAACTCCGCGACTCCGGCCGTGCTGGTCAGAGCCGATGTGGGTTGCCGGGTCGCCAGATCCTCAGTCGAAAGCTCGAGAGACAAGCGGCATCTCCCCCGCTAGCGACTGACTTTTTGCGCTGATGATCGCGGCTCGGGCGAGTTCGTCGTGAGCATCTTCGCGCGCGAAGCCGACGACCCCGGTATGAGGTGAGGAACCTCGCATGCGCGATGAATCGGATCTGGACGATTGTTGGATGAGCAATTCGCGATTTGGCCAACGAATTGCTTGCCGTGCGACGCAGCGCGGCGCTCCCGTACCGTTCCGGCGTTCGGCACTCCGAGCTTCGCTACGCTCGAGTTGATGACCGACGCCGGGAGTTGGCCAGAAGAGATCTCGCCCCGCGGCGCATTCGTGCGTCAGCCGAGTCGCTTCCGTGACTGGGTCACGACCGACCAGGATGCCCGGTTCCCAGCCGCCACCGGGCGCTACCACCTGTTTGTCTCGCTCGCGTGCCCGTGGGCGCACCGCACGATCATCGTCAGGCATCTGAAGGGCCTGGAGGAGGCAATCGGAGTGTCGATCGTCGATCCGATCCGCGATCAGTCTGGCTGGGCGTTCCGCTCCGTGCTCGGGGCGACTGGCGACCTGTCGGGAAACGGCTTCGAGTTGCTTGCCGAGGCCTACGCGAAGAGCGGAGATGATTTCGAGGCTCGGGTGACCGTACCGGTGCTCTGGGACACGGAGAACGGGACGATCGTCAACAATGAGTCAGCGGACATCATCGTGATGCTCAACGAGGTCTGGGACGGCTGGGCGCGTCATCCCGAGCTGGATCTGTATCCGGCGGAGCTGCGGCTCGAGCTGGACGAGCTTGCCGGAGACATCTACGAGCGGCTGAACAACGGCGTCTACCGGGCGGGATTCGCTCGCGCCCAGGATGCCTATGAGGATGCGGCAATGGCGGTGTTCGAGATGCTCGACGAGTTGGACACGCGGCTGGCAGAGCAGCGGTTCCTGTTCGGAGATCGCCAGACTCTGGTCGACTGGCGACTGTTCACCACGCTGGTCCGATTCGATGCGGTCTATCACGGCCACTTCAAATGCAACCTTCGTCGCGTGATCGACTACCCAAACCTGTCGGCCTACCTCCGCGACCTCTACCAGACCCCAGGCGTTGCACAGACCGTCGACATGGATCACATCAAGCGCCACTACTACGAGACGCATCGATCGATCAACCCGAGCGGCGTCGTTCCGATCGGTCCGGATCAGGATCTGGCAGCTCCGCACGGACGCGCCGTGCTCGCAGGCAACGCGAGCGACCTGAGACGATGACGGACCTTTGCCAGTTCTCGAACGAGGCTCCGCCGGTTCCTCCGTCAGCGAGCCACGTGGTGGTCGGCGGTGGCATCCACGGCCTGTCGACGGCCGGAGCGCTCGCCCGGCGGATCGCCGAGCGCGGTGGAGTGCCCGATGTCGTCCTGATCGAAAGGGCTACGCTCGGTGCGGGGGCGTCGGGAATCGCCGGCGGGATCGTCCGTGGCTATTACCGCAGTCCGGCGATCACCGAGATCGTACGGATGAGCGTCGAGCGGTTCGAGCAGGCACCCGAGGCCTTCGGCTTCAGGCAGGTCGGGTTCATGGCCGTCGTGCCCGAGCGCCAGGTCGACGATCTTCGTGCCATCGCCGCCCGTCAGGCCGAAGTCGGCTACACATCAGAACTTGTGACCGGCGAGGAATCGTGCGGTGAACTTCTGCAGTGGCTGTGGCCGGACTTCGACGCCACCGGCGTGGAGGCGGTGCTGCACGAACGCCGGAGCGGTTGGGCCGACGCCGCCGCGACCGTCCGTGAGCTCGCGCGCGACGCACGAGGAGCTGGAGTGCGGATCCTCGAGGGAATCGAGATGGTCAGTCTGGACCGCGACGGCGACGCTGTCCACGCCGTCATCACCGATCACGGTCCGATCCGCTGTGATCATGTCGTGTTCGCCTGTGGACTCTGGGCTCGCGAGGTGTGGGCGATGCTGGACAGGGATTTCATGGTGGCCGTGGACGGTGTCCCGACGCCATTGGTCAACCTGGTGAAAGCACAGGAGGGTGACTTCAGCTTGCCAGGGGTCGGTCTGCAGGCCAAGGCCGGACACGAGGCACCGGTCGTCCACTTCGATGCGGCGGGGCCGCTGCGCTCCGATCGTGACGGACGTGTGTTGGTGGACGGACCATGGGGAATCTACTTCCGCATGGGCCGCACCGGCACCGGGTTGACGGTTGGTGGGCTTCCGCGGACGATGGGGTGGGACGCGCCGCTCGATCCATACGGGCCGCCGAATCCCGAACATATCGCCGACGATACGTTCTGTGAGTTTGCGCAGGCCGGTCTGGCCAAGGTCCTCGCTCGATTTCGCGGGGCGGGCGATCGCTGGCGCGCGACCCCACATGGTGGGCTGGTCGGCCTGACCCCTGATGGCTATCCCGTCGCCGACCGCATCCTGGAGAACGGGTACGTGATCCTCGACGCCGGCCACACCTACAAGATGCTCGCGCTCGGCGGCCTGGTGGCGGGCGACATCCTCGATGGTTCCGAGCCGATGCTCGAGCCCTTCCGGCTGGACCGGTTCGAGTCGGGCAGGATGCAGCCGACGTCGCGCAGCCCGTACCCTTGGACGTAATGATCCCGGTAGATGACAGCGGCAACGGGCCGTTCCGCACGGCCGTCGAGAGCGGCGAATTTGAGCGCATCCGCGATGTGTTGTCACCAAATGTGCAGTTCCGCAGTCCGGTTGTGTACGCCGCCTACGAGGGTCGCGATCGCGTCGGCGAGCTGCTCAGCGTCGTCGGCGGCGTTCTCGGTGCGGACTTCGAGTACCGCTGGCAGGTACGCGACGGTGAGCGCGAGGTGCTCTGCTTCACGACCCGTGTCGGTGGTCGCGACGTCGAGGGTGTCGACCTGCTGCGCTACGACGGCGACGGACTCGTCGCCGAGCTGGTCGTCATGCTGCGACCAGCATCGGGGCTGGCGGCGGTGCGCGACGGGATGGCGGCGGCGCTCGAGGCGGCGCGGTCCGGCAGTGCCGACACGTAGCCTGATGGGAAGCCCGCCAGGGCTCTCGTCAGCCATTCGCTCTCGGTAGGAGTGGGCTGAGAACCGAGGTTCTGATGCCGCGGACTGCCGCCAGCTCCTCGAGCATCACCGCCGTGTCCGCGATCGCCACGCCGGTCAGGTGCCGCTCGCGCTGCTCAAAGTCGTAGACGATCGCCGCGATCGACCGTTCGTACTCCTCGGCATTGCCACGTGCAAGTGCACCGATTGCGTCGGCGGTTCGTTCAAGCGGCTCGGATCCGCCACGCATGCGTTCAACCCAGGCCCCGGCGGTCTCATCGTCACCGTCGGTCAACGCAGCCACCGCGAGTGCGTAGGCGGCCGTCGGAGAGTCGAGTGGCGCCTGCGCCAACGCCGCACGCACGTATCCGGACGCATCGGCGCCGGCTCCGCCGAGGACGGCCGACTTGAGCATGCCGACGAGGCGGCCGTAGCTGCGCGGCGGCGCCTGCTCCCACGATTGCCGGTACAGCTCGCTGGCGGCATGAAACGCGACCTCGGCGTCGGCGGCGCGTCGATCCAACAGCGCCTGCTGACCTGCCGCATCGGCGCTGAGCGCCTCGTTCATCAGCACAAGATCCCGCCTGGTGGATGCCACCGTGGCATCGTAGGGGACTCGGGCGGGCACGACCGCCACTGCGGGAGCGCTGGGGAGCCAGCCGGACTCGTGCAAGACGAACGCCCGCCCCGCTGTGTGCGGGACGGGCGTCGATCGGAGACCCGAATGGGGGTCAGGTGATTCGGTCAGACGACCGGTACAGGCTTACCTGCGAGCACCCGCTGCTCCTCCGGCGTCTTGCTCGCGTGCCAGACACCCAGGCCGACGAGCACCGCCATGATCGCTGCGAGGAGGAACGAGGCGATCGCGCCCCACAGCATGATCTGGCCCATCTTCCAGAAGCCGTAGGCCTCGAGCAGAAGCCCACGCAGCGTCGTGCCGCGGAATACGGTCTGCACCTCGGCTCCGAGTGCGGCGTTCTTGGGAGCGGCCATCGAGGCAGCGCTCACCTTCGAGTAGACGCCTCCATACGGCATCGCCGCGAGGTGATAGGCGATGAAGTGATCCGCGTACGCCTCAGCCTGCGGGCCGGTCAGGAGCTCCTGGCCTGAGTACTTGGCCAGATACGGGATCATCCGCTTCTGGATCTCCGGGTAGGACGGGTGCGCCCACGCCGCTGCCGGCGGGAAATAGACCTGCTGCATCGCGAGTTGATTGCGAACGCTCGAGTTCACATAGCTGTGACCCGCGGTCAACAGACCCCCGGCGATCAGCAGCGTTACGACTGCGATGACACCTACAGCACTTGCGAGCTTGTCAAAAACCCTGCGGGACATTTGCTCCTCCTAAGTCGATGCGGACTGATTTCCTGTTCTCTCAGAATCATCCGGTGCCCAGGAGCTCCATCCATCCGCGCCACGCCGTGCGCCACGCTCATCTAATTACGTAGCTGCAGTCCGCAAAAACCGACGGTCACTGACAGCCGAGCACGGAAAACTACTTACCGGACGGGTGCGTGCGGTTGGCTTTCAGCCTGATGCTGATCGCTCACGACGTCGCTGTGCGCGAGTACTCCGGACCCGCGCGCCTCCGGAGCGGGCCGCGGATTGCTCGGAGAGGCGGAAGACGAGCAGCGCCGTTCCGGTGCCCGCTGCAAAGCAGAGCACCGTCACGGTGCGCGCGATCAGCGCCGGAAGCGCCAGCAGCACGAAGCCGTGCCGGAGCGTCGGGAACAGGGTCACGCCCTCCCACAGCGTGACGAACGCGATCACGAAATACGTGAAGTAGCCAGGCCTGCCCGCGAGGACGCGGTGAAGCCCCCAGATGACGAACACGGCGATCAGTGCGAGCTCGACGAGCTGGGTGCTCGACACATTCGGGCGTCCGTGGAGGTCCTGGCCGGCGCCGCCGAGCGCGAACGCGACCAATGAGGTAGCCCCGAGGGCGCGGGCGAGACCGGCATCGAGCGAAGGCCGGCGCACCCGCCATGCCGCGACCACGCATGCGAGCAGCACGACGATCGACCAGAACCAGATGATCGAGGGACGTGGCGCGTACCAGACTGATCCCGAGATCGACGCCGGCCGGCCCGCGATCAGCAACGGGATGCTCCACCGTCCGACATAGCGCGTGCCCGGCGGCAGCGCGATCGTCGACAGCGCCCCCAGTCGCGCGTCGTGCCAGCCGTAGTCGTGAGCGCTGCTGACCTGCTGCCAGGAGGGCGGCGTGGCACGGCCGTTGTCCAGCGGCGGCGTCTGCGCCAGCGGTGTCTGGTTGAGGTAGTACATCGCCGAGTTGTGGTTGACCTGAACACCCGCGTGTGTGAAGCGCAGGTAAGGTGCGCCGCGATAGTCGAGCACGACGACCGTTGCGTTCGAAGGGGTACTTAGCCACATTCGCAGGTCGCCGTCGACGACCTTCGCGGCAACGCCGGATGGAACGTGATCGACAACTGCCAGGTAGTCAGTGGCCACCGGCGCCGTCGGTCCGTGCGCCTGCGCAGCGGCCGGGAGCAATGTGGCGCTCGCGACCAGTGCTGCGATCACCCCAGCGAGAAGCACGCGGATCTGCTGACGATTCACGCCCCGCCCTCGGAGGCCGGGAAACGAACTCCGCCGCGTAGAGTCACGCGCACGGTCTCGCCGACCTGCGGCCCCCCGAGCGGCCCGACGGCGTAGAGCCTGCCTCCCTCGACGGACAGCTCGAGCCGCATGCCGTCCTCCAGGCCCGAAGCCCTCGTCACTCGCGCGGTCATCTCGCCGGCTGCATCCAGCACGACGTGCGGCGGTCGTGTCATCAGCAGATTGTCTCCGTCCCGAAACGATCCGTCGTAGCCGAGGAACTTCGCCACGACTGCCGTGGGTGGGTGCTCAAGCAGATCGCGCGGAGCGCCGTCGGCGACAAGTTCGCCGTCGATCAGGATCAGCAGACGGTCCGCGAGCGCCCAGGCCTCCATTCGATCGTGGACGACTACGAGCGTCGCCCGGTCGGGGTTGCGGAGCACCAGGACGGCATCCTCGAGCAGCGTCGCCCGGGTCTCGGGGTCGAGCCCGGCGAACGGCTCATCGAGCAACAGGACGTCAGGCCGAACGGCGATCGCGCGGGCCAGGTGAACGCGTCGGCGCTCACCCCCCGAAAGCGCGCTCGCGGATCGCTGCGCGAGATGCTCGACCCCGATTGCGTGCAACGCCTCGTGCGCGCGGGCGGTTCGTTCGCCGCGGGGAACGCCCCACCAGGAGAGCGCGAGGATGACGTTCGCCAGCACCGTGCGGCGGGCGAGGTCCGCTGATTGAAGCGCGATCGCGATGCGGCCATTTCGCTCGACGCTCCCGCGTGCTGGAGGGAGGGCCCCGACGAGCGCGTCGAGCAGCGTGCTCTTACCCACTCCGTTCGGACCGAGCATCGCGACGAGCTCGCCCGCGCGAAGCTGCAGGCTCACGTCACGCACCACATCACGCTCGCCGCGGCGCACACTCAGGTGCTCGCAGCGCAGCAGCAGCCGGTTGCTCACGGGTGCGTCGGTCACGTCGCGGACCGGAAGCGCAGTCGGATCCCGCCGCCTCGCTGCTGGAGCAGGCCGAGACCGCACATCAGGATCAGGATCAGCCCGATCAGCACGATCCCGACTGCCACGGCCTCGGCGTACTGGGCGGCGTCGGCGTAATAGAGGGCTCCGCTTGCCAGCGTCTGATCAAAACCGTAAACATTGCCTCCTACGATCACAATTGCTCCGACTTCGGAAAGAGCCGAACCGAGTGCCGCGATCACGGCTGCCATCACGCCGATCCTCGCCTCGCGCAGGGCAAGCGTGCAGAGCTGGCGTCGTCCGGCGCCGAGGGCCCGCGCCTGGGCCAACACTCCGGGCGGGAGTCCCTGGATCGCGGCGGCGGACAGCGCGACGATGTAAGGGAGCGCAAGGATCGTCTGCGCGATGAACACCGCACGCTTTGTGTCCTGGAGGTGCAGCGAGCTGAGTGGGCCTTGCGGCACGAACAACAGGAACAGAAACAGCCCGACGAGCACCGGCGGCAGACCGAGGCTTGCGTTGGCGAGAACCTGCAGAACGCGCCGGCCGCGGAACCGTCCGAGTCCGATCGCGAGCCCGATCGGCAGACCGATCGCGGCCGCGATCACGGTCGCGATCACGGCGACCTGGATCGTGAACCAGATGATGCTCAACAGGTAGGGGTTCCCATCGAAGATCAGCGGCACGGCCGCGCGGAGCTCCTCCCACAGCAGGCGCATCTAGCGAACCTTCCCGTAGGTGGTCGAGCTGCCGATCACGGTGCTTGTCCGAAGCGCAGGCGGATACCGCTGGTGCGCACCTGTAGCACGGTCAGCGCGCCCATCAGCAACAGGATCAGCGCGAGCAGGACAAGGCCGATCGCCACCGCGTCCGGGTAGTTGCCGACATCGGTGACCTGTGCGACGACGGCACTCGCAAGCGTCTGATCGTAGTTGGCGATGTTGCCGCCGACGATGATGACCGCTCCGACTTCCGAGAGCGCTGACCCAAATGCCGCGATCACGGCGGCGATCACGCCGATCTTCGCTTCGCGCAGGGCGAGCAGCGAGAGCTGGCGTCTTCCCGCGCCGAGCGCTCGGGCCTGGCCGAGCAGGCCGGGCGGTAGTCCCTGGATCGCTGCTGGCGTCAGCGCGACGATGTATGGGAGCGCGAGAATCGTCTGGGCGACGTACACGCCTCGGAGCGTGAACTCGATGCGCAACGAGCCGAATGCTCCAGCCGGCAGGAGCAGCAGCAAGACAAAGACCCCGACGAGCACCGGCGGCAGCGCCAGGGTCGCGTTTGCGAGGATGTGCAGCGCGCGCCTGCCGCGGAAGCGGCCGAGGCCGAGCGCGAGCCCGATAGGCAGGCCGATCACGAGCGCCATTCCTGTCGACAGGACGGCGACCTTGATCGTGACCCAGGTGACGCGGAGGATGTAGGAGTTACCGCTCGCGATCAGCGGGATGGCCTGACGCAGCTGCTCCCAGAGATACCCCATTCAGCGACGCTGTTTGGACGCCTGTTGGACGTACACAAGCTCGCCGTTGGCGAGGCGGTAGACGACGCCGGCCTCGGTGCCGCGGCCGATTGTGTGTGCGCCGCGCTTTGGCAGCGGTGCGACGGTCTGTCCGGGCTCGATGTAGATGATCTTGGCTGCGTTTGCGCGCAGGCCATGGCGGGTGATCGTTCCGGCGAGGTGCAGCGAGGAGAGCGCCGCGAGCAGGAACGCGACCGACAACACGATGCCGAGGTCAAACAGGTTGACGAGGCCGTCGAGCGGGTCGCCGGCGCGGTCTTGGCGGCTCCGCGCGTTTGGGGTGACAACGATCATGCTGCGCCCTCGGTGACGCGAGGATCGCCGATGACAGCTGCGAGGTACTGCAGGTCGGACAGATCCTGGCCGTACATGCGATCGCGTGAGAGTGAGAGTCCGAAGGCCACCGCGCCGATCAGCAGGCCGACGACGGTGACACTGAACGCGACGCGCAAATCCTGGCTGAGCGCGGTGGTGTTGCCGTCGGCGAGGCCGGTCAGCGCCGGCGAGAGCGGGATCAGCGTGCCCATCAGTCCGAGCGCCGGGCCGGCGCGGACGAGCATGCGCGTGCGCCCGAGGCGGCGCTGGGAGTCGAAGTCGAAGTCGGCGAGCGCCTTGTTGACCTGGTGCTCGCCACGGTCGGTACGTGTGTGATCGACGATGAAGCGAAGGGTGTCGGCCATCGCCCGGCTGCGTGCGACGCTGCTCACGACCGCCTCTGCGCCCTGCCGATCGCCGGCGAGCAGCAAGGCACGCGCCCGCTCGGCGCTTGCGGCAATCTCGTCGAAGCGCCGACGGCGACGACCGAGAAGCTCGATCGCATAGCTGCCGAGTTCGAAGATCACCAGCGCGAGCGCGGCGAGTGCGAGGATCAGGACCGGTATCTCCAGCGCACTCGCGACATGGAAGATCGCCTCGTCGATGTCGTGCGTGCTCATGGCAAAGATCGTATGCGCGTCGGGGATGGTCCGACGATCAGCTCAACTGCCGAATCGCAGCGCACGCGAGCGCCGCCGCCCGCGTAACTCGCGTCCGGCGCCGAGGCTGAAGAGAAGGACGACGGTCAGCACCGCGGCGATCACCGATGGCAATGATGCGCCGACCACCCGTCGCATAGATGGCGCGGTGCCCGTCGACGGCGGCTGGCTGCGCACGAGCGGGCTCTCGTCGGGCGGCAGCGGAGTCAAGCCGCTGACCAATCGTCCCGCTACGAGCGTCTCGCCCGGGCTTGCCGGCGGCAGGTGGCGACTCGCCGGCGCTCGCGCCGCGGCGGTTGAGTGCGACGCCGTCTTCGAGGCCCGGCGGTTGGGCGCCGGCTCCGTACCCGCGGCCGGAGTCGTGGCCGCAGGGGTGGTGTTCGGGGTCGTGCTCGAACTGCTCGAAACGGTCGCACCCGCAGCACCGTTGTTGCGGCGGCGCTTCGCAGAGGCCGCGTTCGGCTTGCGCGAGTGCTTGCCGGCGGCCGCGCCGGGCGTCTGGCCAGCGCTGTGCGTCGGCCCCGACGTCGGCGCGTTCGGCGTAGTCGGCGTCTGCGCGGTGGTAGCGGAGCCGACGGTGATCGGGGTCGGGAGCGCGTACCCTCCGCCACCCCCGGCGGCATCGGTGACCTGAAGCGTGACGTCGTAGCTGCCCGCGCTGGCGAACCGAATCGTCGGTGACTGCGAGGTCGAGTCCGGGGCGCCACCGTCGAAGTTCCAGCTGTAGGTCAGTCCCGGATGAACACCCTGAACCGTTGCGGTGAAGCTCACCGAAGCTCCGGTCGCGACCGACAGGGCCGAGGCCGTCGCGGACACGATCAGCGGCTGCCCTTCGAACACTTGAATCAGCAACGGTGATGGGTCCGGGTCGGTGACAGTGTCCGCGTAGTTGTCATCAGAGCCTCCGCGCCACGGGCGCAGATAGGTGATGTTGTCTCCGTCGCTGAAGATCATTGGGACCTCGGACGTGTTCGAGAAGTCGGTGGGAGGCAGCAGATCGCTCGGAGCCAGCTGCGAAGCCTCGGAGAGCTCCAGGAATCCGTCCAATCCGGTGACGGTGACTCCAGTGACAGCGCGGGTGTCGACGGGTGTCTGTAGGCATCCGAGTACCGTTGCAAGCGACCAGGCCAGCTGATCGTCGAACCCCACCGCTTCAAACAACTGCCCGTCCGGTCCATGTAGACCGACTGGGTTCGGGCCTGCGTAGTTCGGGCAGACGGCGGTATGAGTCGTCAGATATCCGATCGAGACGGAGTCCACCGTGACACCATCGGGCGAGTAGACCTGCGCGGTCACTTGTTGGCCGGAATTCTCGTCCGCCGACGCCACACCCGCGAACGGCCCCAGGCAGAGCAGTGAGAGCGCGAGCGCAAACCGCCGTCCCGGAATCAATCCGGAACGGCGGTTGGCTGTCTGACTCTGGTCGTTGAAGCGACCGCGCCGGCGCGTCACCGCGCCTAGTGTACGGAGATCGCGTTCAGCTTCGAGAAGCTGGACGCCTGCCCTTTTTGGAGGTACTCGAGCTGCAGAATCCATCTGTACCCACGCGTCAGCTTGGTCTTGATCGTGAACGTCGTCCTGCCCTTGCCGACGGACGTCGATCCGACCTTGCGCTCGGCGCCGGCGCCGGTGGTGCGGACGGCGAACAGCTCAACGCGCGCGCCACCTGCGAACGGTCCCGGTGCGAGCGTGCCGGTGACGGTCAGCGCACCCCTGTTGGCCTTCACCCGTTTGAACCCCACTGCGTGCGACAGGTTGAGCCCGGAAACGGTCAGCTGGACCGCGGTCGTCGCGCCCGGCGACAGGATGTCGCCGAACACGGGACTCAGGGTGGAATTCTCGATCTGCGTGATCTGACCCGTCGACACCTGATAGGCGCCGCTGGCGGTCGGAACGAACGTGATCGAATACGCACCGGTAGCGCTCGTCGTACCGCTTGCGACGGCCACGGGAACTCCGGCGACGATCTCGTCGATCGTGACAGTCTTGCCCGCTAGTGCCGGATAGCCGACTTCGGCGTTGGTGACCGTGCCTGTCACGGTCACTGCCTTGCCTGCGGGGATCTTCGTCGGGAACCCGTTGTCGGTGATGATCGGTGAGGCGTCGGCGACGAACGGTGGACCGCCGGTGTCATTGTCGGCGGGGGAGCCGTCGAGATAGCTACTGAGTTGCGACTGCAAGGACGGTGAGGTGAGGAAGTTCACGAAGTCCTTGGCTGCCGGTAGGTTGACCGTCTCGCAGCCGTTGCACGGAGCCGACGGGTTGATGATGTAGGCGTGGAAGTAGTTGATCAGCTGATACTGGCCTCCCGGAGCCGTGGTGCTGTTGTTCCGGGTCAGGAGCGTGAGGTTGGGGATCGCGCCGGCTGGATCCAGCCCGGACGAGAGATAGTCGAACGTGCCGCGGTCGGTGAACACGTAGCAGCTGTTGGCAGGCGTGTTGTTGGAGAACGTGCACGCGTTGGCGGAGATCACGGTGGGACCCTGGTCGGTCGTCGTGCCGATGTACCAATCCGGGAAGTCCGCATTGGGTGGCAGCCCGTCGTTGCCGCCGGCGGGGCACGGCTGACCGTCCGCCGTTACGCCGTTGCCGGGGGCGATCGGCGTCTCGCCACCGCCGATGGAGGCGGCGACCGCGCAGAGGAGCAGACCCGGGGGCTGGGTCGGCTGCTGGGCGACCAGTGCCCAGATCGCATGCTCTGCGACAGATGTGCCGGACGCGCTGTCGCGGGCCACGAACGTGGCCGCAGGAGTCGTGCTGCCGCCGTTGTAACCCGCCGTCGCGACGTCCTCGAACGCCTGGACGATGTTGTTCGCCGCGTTCGCCGACACCCCTGCCGTATCGGGAGCTACCGGCCCGGCGAGCACGAAGTCGTCGCGGAAGATCGCATTCCCGTACTGGTTGTTGTACGAGTACCCGCCCGCCACGAACTGGTTCTCGAGCGACGCAGCATGGACGATCAGGACGCTTGGACCCATGACACCGCTCTCAGCGTCCTTGATCGCCTTGAAGGTGTTTGTGCCGATGTATTCGAAGTTGAACTGCGGGTAGGCGGCGTGGAACGCCGGCTGGATCAGGTTCGGGATCAGGCCGGAGTCGCTCACGTCGCTCGTGCCGACGACCGTCAGCGTCGACGACGTGTCGGCGCCCGCGAGCGCCGGGGTCAGAGAATGCCCGCAGCGGCCAGGAGGCTGAGGACGGGCAGGGTGAGTGGGACACGCAAGGCGCGAGGACGGCCATGCTCGCCCAGTCGCCCCGCACGACGGGATGGAGCGGAGAATTTGATCATGTTGCCTTCTATCACATAGGCATTGCCTATGCACGACTTCAGGGCGACGTGACGTCATCAACGCGAGCGCGGCGTCTAAGGTTTCGTACGTGCACAGCCACCGATCGCCGGGTTGGGTCAGGGTCGCCGCCGCCTTGTCACTCGCAGCAGGGCTCGCCGGTTGCGGTTCCTACACCAAGCATGATTTCACGGCCCAGGCCGACGCGATCTGCATCAGCGCCGTGCGCCAGATCCGCGCGCTGACGCCGCCGGCCTTCAGCGGATCCGCTGTGCAGCGCGACCACGCCCTCGCGACATACCTGAATCACGCGACGGGGATCGTCGCCTCAGAGACCGCCGAGCTGCGGGCGATCAGGCGCCCGCAGCAGGATGCGCTCCAGCGCGCTGCTCTGGCGCGATACTTGGCGGCGATGACGGGCACGGTCTCCGCGTATCGTGAGCTTGCAAGCGCTGTAGAGAGTGGCGACCAGCACGCGGTCACCAAGGCTCAGTCGGAGCTGGCGTCAGACCGCGTTGCAGCGCTGGCGTCGGCATACGGGCTACGCTCCTGTGCGACGCCTGGAGCCACCTATCGATGACCGAACCTGACGACCTCGCGATCGGTGAGCTGATCAAGATCGGCGCGGCCGCTGCAGCGCTCGGCGTCAGCGTCGACACGCTGCGCCGCTGGGAGCGGGCCGGAAAGGTCACCTTCACCCGTCGCGGGAACCGCCGCTACATGGCGTCGCGTGATCTGGCAGAGCTGTTGCGGGAGCGGGGCGCGACCCGGCGGACAAGCGCTCGCAACCGCCTGCAAGGGGTAGTGATGGCGGTCAAGCGGGATCAGGTGATGGCTCAGATCGAGCTTGTATGCGGGCAGTACCGGATCGTGTCGCTGATGTCCCGTGAGGCGGCCGATGAGCTCGACCTGAAGCCCGGCGACCAGGCGACGGCGATCGTCAAGGCAACGACGGTGATCGTCGAAGCTCGCTGAAACTGCTCCTCACGTTTCGTCGTGGCGCTACGTTCAGTCAGCAATGACGGTGACAGCGCCGGCCGGCGACAGAAGGCGTTCAGGCAGCCCGGCCGCAGTCGCAGCGATCGCGCTGACGCTGCTCCTGTGGGCGTCGGCGTTCGTTGCGATTCGCTTCGTCGGCCGGGAGCTGTCGCCTGGACCGCTCGCGCTCGGACGGCTGCTGGTCGGGAGCATCGCACTCGGCGCCGTGATGGTCGCTCGCTCGCAGCCGCTGCCTCCCCGCAGCGCGATGCGGTTCATCGTGCTATGCGGCCTGCTCTGGTTCGGCATCTACAACGTCGCCCTCAATGCGGCCGAGCGGCGCATCGACGCCGGTACGACCTCGCTGCTGGTCAACACCGGGCCGATCTTCATCGCCCTGCTCGCCGGCGTGCTGCTGCACGAGGGGTTCCCTCGGAACCTGCTCGCCGGCTGTGCGGTCGCCTTCACGGGGGTGCTGGTGATCGCACTGGCGGTGTCAAACGACGGAATCCAGGCGACCTGGGGCGCCGGTCTGTGCCTCGTCGCGGCGCTCGCCTATGCTGGTGGCGTCGTCTCGCAGAAGCAGGCGCTCCACGACGCCTCGGCACTCGGCGTCACGTTCCTTGCCTGCACCGTCGGCGCGATCGTGTGTCTCCCATTCACGCCAGAGCTCGTCAGAGAGGTCGGGCACGCCAGCACCTCGACCGTTGCCTGGACGGTTTACCTCGGCCTGGGTCCGACGGCGATCGGGTTCGTCTGCTGGGCCTACGCGTTGGCCCGAACCGACGCCGGTAGGCTCGGGGCGACCACCTATCTGGTGCCGCCGCTGGTCGTCCTGATCGGCTGGATCGCGCTCACCGAGGTGCCGCCGCTGCTCGCGTTGCCAGGTGGGATCCTGTGCCTGCTCGGTGTCGCCGTCGCGCGTCGCAAAGGCGCCTCAGAGCACGGTCACAGCGCGGCCGGTGGCACTACGCAGCCACCGGCCGCGAGCCGCCGCTCAGCCGTCGTGGCGAATGCGCAGGTCGAAATAGAGGATCGATGACGTCAGCGCGGCGAATGACTGCGTCAGCGTCGCGACGATCACGCCGAGCACGACCGCCGCGGCGCCGGCACCGTGGCCGGCGACGAGGATGCCCAACCGCGTGAGCGTCACATTGACCAGATAGATGCAGACCAGCAGTCCGAGGATGCGCCAGTAGTTGCGCCGGGTCAACATGCCGCTGCGACGCAGCGCCGTCGGCCAGTCGGAGTCCTCGATCGCGGCCGCCTGGGCGACGACGGCGAAGCGCAGCGCCAGGATCACCCCCGGGAGGATGAACAGCAGGAGGCCGACGCCGATGCAGATCCCGGCGATGATCTGGGCGGCAGCGACGACCGGCAGCACCTTCAGTCCCTGAACGACCACCCCGGCGATCGACGGCTGCTGCTCCTGTCCGATCGCGACCAGCGCGTGGACGTACAGGGCTGAGACGAGTGGGCCCACCAGCGCGAACGCGACGAGCAACAGGATCACAGCCGTCTCGACGCTCGAGGTCTGCTGCTGGAGCGGGGCGGTCTTGGTGACAGCCAACACGATCAGCTCATACGGAGCCACGACCACCAGCGCCAACGTCAGGAACAGCCAGGGATAGCCTGCGTACATCGACAGCACAGTCGAGAGAATCTGCGTCAACGACCGCGGTCGCGAGAGGTCCAGGGGTGTGGATCGAAATCTGCGCAAGAGTCGCTCGCCGGCGGGCGGGAGCGGTCAGTTTCGCAGTTCCAGCCGGTGCTCCTCCCAATCACCGCAGCGCCGGTAGCCGATCGAGGCGTAGATCCTGTTCGAGGTGGGGTTGGCGAGATCGGTGAACAGCATGCACTGCTGGGCTCCCGAGGCGAGAGCGTGGTTGCTCAGCGCGGCCACCGCCGCGGTCGCGTAGCCCCGTGAACGGCGTTGCGGCGGGGTGTAGACCGGACCGACCCTGGCCGTCCCGGCGACCGCCGGGTTGAGCCCGGCCGTACAGGCGGCCCCGTTGTCATCCCAGACGAACTGCGAGCCGGCCTTGAGGCGCCGGTCGACGATGCGCTCGGCCTGCGAGCTCTGGCCGAAGCCCGCCTCGGTCACGAACGCGCGCTCCCATTCGATCAGCAACTCGCGGTCGCCGGCCGTGGCGACGCGCAGCCCGCCGGCCGGCGGGTTCTCAGGCTCCGACACGGTCTTCAGAACGTGCATCCCCTCGCTGAATGCACGGTGCGATCGGCCGCCGGTAAGCGCCGTCCAGGCTCCGGCGATCGCACGGGCGCTGACAGGCTCAGCGCTCACGCCGTCGAGGTCCGGGTCCTCGGCCAGCCAACGCTCCACCAGCTCCCGCGCGCTCGCGGGGTCGTCGAAGCCGGTCGCGATCATCGGCCACGGCGGGGTGCGAATCGCAACGGCGCTTACATCGCGGCCCTCAGCCGGCGAGTACGCGAACAGCGGATGCGCGGTGCTGAAGGCGCTCGCCCCGAGGTTGATCAGAACTGTTGCAAGCACGTTGCGCTCGATCCGCTCGGCGAGGAATGCCTCGACCCGATCTGCGAACCGATCGACGCTCCGCGTCAGCACGACGTCCATCCGGGAGATGATGCCCGCCTGCTCCGCGGGGCGCGCTAGCGGTACGCTCCCTCGTTGTGCCCTCTTAGCTCAGCTGGTAGAGCACTTCCATGGTAAGGAAGGGGTCGTCGGTTCGAGTCCGACAGAGGGCTTGCTGTCCGTCGTGCTCGGTTCATACTGACTGGTCTCATGATCTGCATCTCGTCCGTCGCGCGTGAGCGTCGCATTGTCGCACTGGAGCAGATGCCGCGAGTGCGAAACGGCTCGGATCGACATCCGATTACCGCTTCGGGATGACCGCACCGTCTGTCGGCGACGTGATCGGCGGTGAGAACCCTTATGAGCCATCAACGCGCGCGTCGGGATACTGCCTGCGTGATCGACGGGCTCGACTGGGGTTCGATCGTGCGCTTGCTGCCTTGACGGTGCTCGCACTGCTGGCGGGGGCCTATCACCTTGGCGCAAAGAGTTTCTGGCTCGATGAGGCGGTCAGCGCCGAGCATGCTCGCCTCGGTCTGGCCGGCCTTGTGAAAGTCATCGGCGGCGAGGATCCCAACCAGGGGCTCTACTACGTGCTCCTCAGCGGCTGGGCGCGGATCTTCGGGTACGGCGAAATCTCGCTGCGAAGTTTGACCGTCGTGCTGGGGGCGCTGTCAGTGCCGGGGCTGGCAGTCCTGGGCACGCGCCTGTTCGGCCGCTCTGTTGGACTGCTGTCGGGGCTGCTCCTCGCGCTGAGTCCGTTCTTCGTGCACTACGAACAGACGGCCCGAGCGTACGCCCTCCTTGTCGTGCTCGTGACGTGGTCGTCGTACTTCTTCGTTTGCGAGCTGGAGTCCCCTGCTCGTGCGACTCGAGTCGGCTACGTGATCGCAAGCACGCTGGCCTTCTACGCCCACTACTTCGCGGTTTATGTGCTCCTCGTGCAGCTGCTGACGCTGATCGTCGTCAAGAAGCGCGCTGCCCTTACGCGAGAGTGGCTGATCGCCGGCGGCGCGATCGCTGCATTGTGCACGCCAGAGGTGCTAGCGGCGCGAAGCAAGGGAACCCTTGCTATCGACTGGATCCCGCAACCGAGCATCGGCAGCGTGATCCATGTCGGGAGCTCGCTTGGAGGTGGGGGCCTGCTCGCCGGTGCGCTCCTGGTCCTCGCTTCCTACGGATTGCTCGGAACGCTCGGAGAGCCACGACAGTGGCGAACAGGTTTCATGACCGCGTGGCTGGCGTTGCCGATCGTCGTCGACTTCGCCTTCTCTGCGTTGGTCCAACCGTTGTTCGTCTCCTACTACTTGATCGTCGTTTTGCCCGCCCTTCTGCTGCTTGCGGCGCTCGGCCTCGTGCGACTGCCGACGCTTGCGACGCGGACGCTCGTCCTTGCGGTGCTGATCGCGCTATCGGCTTTCGGATCACCAAGTGGTACGAGCAGCCGGGCATCGAAGATTTCCGCGGCGCGGCGTACTACGTTTTCGAACACAAGCGGCCTGGAGAGCACAGTGGTCTACTACCCGACCTACACGGCCGACGGAATCGACTACTACGACCAACTCGCCCGATTTGCAGGCCCCACGCCCATCAGCCTTGCACTCGGACACGCTCCGCCGGCGGCTCTGCCGCGCATCTGGTTGGTAGTGCGGGAAATCAATACCCCGCCCCGGAGCCTGAGCGAGCTTGAGCAGGTGATCATGCGGCGTTACCAGCGGGTTCCGCTACGGGCGGGTTTCAGGAACATCGCAGTACTGCTGTATCGACGACGCTGAGATGCGGACTGACACAATGCCGCAGCAGTTAGCTTGGAACGGTGTGTCAAAACCGTGTTACGAACGGACGCGGCTCAGGTCGCAACGCCAATTCTGCGGACGATCGGGGAGTCGGTCCGAATCATGGTAAGGAAGGGGCCGTCGGTTCGAGTCTGACAGAGGGCTTTGGGAAAACCCCGGAAATCGGGACGTTTTTGTAAGCGTTCAGTCGTCGGGGCCTTGGGCAGGGTTTCCTGCTTGGTGCTGAGGGCGAGTCGTTCCGGTCGCCTGTCCTGCGGCAGCTTGCGCTAGTCGCGGACCGGTACGGGGTCTGCCTCGGCGGCGGCCACCAACGCCGCGATCCGCGTCGCGATCAAGGGCCACAACGCGCGCGGCAGATCATGCCCCATGCCATCGATCGTGACGAGCTGTGCGTCAGGGACGGCCTGCGCGGTCGCACGCCCACCGCTCACATCGATCAGCGGATCCGAGGTGCCATGAATGACGAGCGTCGGCGTGCTGACCGACGCCAGTCTCGCGGTCCGATCTCCCGACGCGAAGACGGCCAGCAACCGGCGAGCGACGCCGAGCGGATCGTCGCCGCGGTCATACGAGAGCGCCGCCCGCTCCCGCACGCCGATCCCGTCGAACTCGAAGCCAGGCGACCCGATCACCCGGAAGATCGCAACCGTGCGATCGCTGTGAGAGTAGGACTTCCCGGATATCCCCTTCGAGATGGCGCGCCGCCGCCAGGCCACGGTCTCGTGCCTCGGCATGCCGGCGAGTACAGCGGCGGCATCCCCATCCGAGAGCGAGTCGAGGAACTGCTCGACCGGACTGCGCCCCGAGCTGGCGGACTGCCGGCGCTGCGCCGCTCGCCTCGGCATCGCCGGCATGATATGACAGGCGGGGAGGAGCCACCGAGAGGACTGCGATGCCACCCACAACTGTTCATTTCAATGGTTCGGTCAACCTGCCCGACGCCGAGACCGTGATGCGGGAGATCAGCTCGCGCATCCCGAATGGCGTCCGTCGGATGACCGACGGGGAGACGGGAGACCGCAACTACTGGATCAGCTTCCAGACCCGGAAGTTCGAGCAGATGCCGGAGTTCGAGACCGTGTCGGTCGGGACAGGCCTACGAGACCGCGTCCGACGCCCCGCCGATGCCTCAGCTTCGGCTCACCGAGGGCGCGTCGGCCGAGATGATCAACTGGCCCAACCTCGGCTATGCCGATGAATACACGCAAGTCGTTTGCGACCTTTGAGCGGATGCAGAACGAGGGCACGATCCCGGCCGACGTGCGCTTCCAGCTGCAGTACCCGACGCCTCTGGCGTCGATGGCGGGGACGTTCGCGCCGGACGACCTGCCCAGCAGTCGCGCCCTCCTACGAGCAGGCGCTGTTCGCCGATCTCGACACTGCGCTTGAGCGGCTCCCGCATGATCGGGTCGCCGTCCAGTGGGACGTCGCGGTCGAGTTCGGGGCGCTGGAGGGAGCGATGGGGCCGAAGATGCCGATCGACCAGATCGCGCCCGGGCTGGTGCGCTGCCTCGAGCGCGTGCCCGCCGATGTCCCGGTCGGCATGCACCTCTGTTACGGCGACTACGGTCACCAGCACTTCAAGCAGCCTGAGTCGCTGCAGATGCAGGTCGACCTCGTCAACGCCGTGAGCTCCGCGGCGCAGCGCCCGCTCAACTTCGTCTCCTTCACCGTGCCCCAGGGCCGCAACGACAGCGCTTACTTCGAGCCTCTCGGCGGCCTGAGGACGGGCTCGGAGACCGAGCTGTACTTCGCGCTCGTCCCCTACCACCCCGACGACCAGGCACCGGGCACGACCGCCGAGCAGATCGAGCACATCGACGCTGCCCTGCTCAACTCCCCGGCAGGCGCTCGCCACTGGGGGATCTGCACCGAATGCGGGATGGGCCGCGTCGACGCCCGGTGACGTACCCCGGCTGCTGGACCTCCACAGCCAGATCCTCTCCTCTCGACGAGGCTGAGCTAGATCGATTTCACCGACAGGCGTGCCGAGTCCTCCTGATCGCTGCGCGGGCGCCAGCCATCGAGGAGCGTAGCCGCCGATCGAACGAAAGCCGGCCTGCTCCCCCGAGCCCAACACAGGAGAGCGGTCGGGACAGCGCGAAAGCGGCGGCGACCCGTTCGATCTGATGAGCTCACAAGCACAAGTGGGCGCCGGACAGCGACATGTCGGAGCTTGACCCTCCGAGCGTGTCGTGTCTTAAGCGACGGGTGGCGGAGGATCTCGGCGCCGAGCCGAGCAGGGTCGATACGGTAAGCAGGACAAGTCCACTGGCGCAGGTTACGCGCACGAACAGGAGATGGTTGATGGCGATTGACACGCTGGTGGCGTTCGTTGGGGTCTATGACAGCGTCGAGGACGCCGAAGCCGACTATCAGCTGGTGCATGACCTTCATTCCGAGGCGGGCTTGATCGATGCCTGGGACGCGGCCGTCATCGAGCGTCGCGACGACGGCAAAGTCAAGATCGTCAAGAAGCATGAGACGCCGACGCGGGTCGGCGGTGTTCTCGGCGGCGGAGTCGGGCTGGCCACGGGGCTGGTGGTCGTGCTCTTCCCGTTCGCGGCGGTCGGAGGCGGGTTGCTTGCGGCGACGACCGCCGGCGGCGCGATCCTGGGCGCGGTGGCTGGTCATGCCGCGGCGGGGATGAGTCGTCACGATCTCAAAGAGTTGGGCGAGCATCTGGACGCGGGCACGGCGGGCCTGGTCGTGGTCGCCGTCTCGGACATGGGCGCCAAGGTCGAAAGTCGATGAAGCGCGCGGCCAAGCTCGAGCAGAAGGAGATGAAGGCCGACAACGCCGAGATCGAGCGCGACGCCGCCTCCGCCTCGGAGGGCACCGGTTAGCCGGGCGACCGACTTCGCCTTCCGGCAGGGAGAACAACCGACCTGTGGTTGGTGTTCGTGTCCGGCTGAGCTCAGCTGGGAGGCTGGCTATCAGCGAACTGGTTGAGTGCTGCCGCCAGCTTGCGTGCCTGGTCGGGCGTGAGCTCGGCGATCGGACCGACGACGTCTCCCAGGCCGGTGAGGAGCGCGTCATATAGCGCCCCGATGCCATGGTTCAGTCTTGCGGCCGGGGTTCTCACGCCGACTCGAACGTGCGCCGGGGTGGCTGTCTCGGGGTTGAGGTCCAGCACCACTTTTTCAGCGCCCTGCGTGTCGAGCACAAACGAGTGGTCCGCCTGTTTCATGAGCCGATGCCCCCTCGCGGGTAGATTCGTGCGCTAAGACTCTCACGATTCAGTCGCGTCGGCCAACGACCGCCCTCACGAGCGGCGATTCGTAGGCGGTCGGCGAGTAGCAGGGCTGCTTGCCGGGGTGTATGCTCGCGACTTCGCCGCGCTGGCGATCACCTCTCCGGGTGGTTGTCAGATGCTGCGGACGAAGGGCTTCCGCTTGAGGAGACTCCGCCGATTCGGGACTGTGACTGTCGCGATCACGACGATCGCGTTCGCGTTGTCAGGCGTCGCGGCTGCGGTGGCGCGACATGCAGCGGGGAGTGTGTCGAGTTGGAAGCTAACCCGAGTTGACCGGCGTCGCGTATTGGATGCCGTGTCGTGCCCGTCGCGGTCTTTCTGCGTCGCGGTTGACGGCTCCGGTGGGGTTCTGACCTCGACGAACCCGACGGGCGGTCGAGCAGCGTGGCGGTTAGCCAAGATCGATGGTCGTCGTGTTCTGAATTCGGTGTCGTGCCCGTCGGGGTCTTTGTGCGTGGCAGTTGATGGCTCCGGGGGGGTGCTGACCTCAACCAATCCAACCGGTGTGGCCGCGACGTGGACGCGAGCCCAGATAGACGGCAAAAACAATGTGAACGCGGTGTCATGTGCTTCGCCATTGCTGTGTGTTGCGGTCGACTTCTCTGGGAACGTGCTGACGTCGACCGATCCGACCGGCGGCGTCCACGCGTGGCGGCGCACGACGGTTCACCGCGGCGTGTACCTATACGGTGTGTCGTGCCCTTCCCGTGCGTTGTGTGTCGCTGTCGACGGTTGGGGTAATGTCGCTACGTCGACCGACCCGACCGGCGGTAAGCGCGCGTGGAGGCTCGCAGACGTCGATAGCGGTGGGGGGGCCGATTCATGGGCGCTCTCCGACGTGTCGTGCCCTTCGATCGCGTTTTGCGCGGCGGTCGGCTGGGAAACGGTCGACAGCGCCGGTACGTTCGGCGACGTTTTCACCTCGACGAACCCCACAGGTGGCGTACCCGGCTGGGGGTTTAATGAGCCTGATCAATGGGCAGACAGCGATAATGGTCTCAGCGTGGTCGCGTGTAATTCCAAGACGTTGTGCATCGCCGTTGATGGCGCTGGGGCCATCTTCACGTCGATCAACCCGGCGTCAGCGAGGCCAGTCTGGACCATGGAGCAAATCGACAGCGGCAACTCGATTGTCGGATTGTCCTGCCCATCGCGATCGTTATGCGTCGCCGTCGACTCGGCAGGGAACGTGCTGACCTCGACTGACCCCGCAGCTGGCGCGTTGTAGCCTCAAGGAGGACACCCGTCGTGAATCGAGGGTGAACGGAACTCAGGCCGGCCGATCAGTCGGAGACCAGGTAGACGACCTTGACGCCCACGGCGGCGTAGACCGCTGCCGCACGTCGATCGGCGCTGATCAGGGTGTGGCGGTGATGCGCCGCGGTTGCGGCAATCAGAGCGTCGTACAGGGCCCCGCCGCGGATTCCGGAAGCGACCGCGGTGCGTAGGGATCGCCGCGTCGCTCCCGCGGGGAGAGCGAGCCAGCTGGTCGGAAAGCGACGCTCCAGCCACTGGAGAACGACGGCTGGTGAGAGGCGCTGACCTTCGGGCATTCGGCTCAGAGCGGCCGTGGTCTCGAATGCGACATGGGCAATCAGGGCAGGGTCATCGGCCGCCAACGCGGCGCTCGCGGCCTCGTGCGCGACGTGCCAAGGCGCCGCCGCGGCAATCGTCACGCTCGAATCGGGAGTGATCAACGCCGGGCGCGGTCGATCGCCGCTCGCACGTCGGCGACGGTGAGCGGCTTCATCGGCGTGTCGGTGACGATCGTCGGGCGGCCACCGCGATCTTCGACTCGTGCCGGCACGTCGGCCACTGCGAGCTCGATGACTCCGTCGTGGGCGATCACCTCCAGCTCAGTGGGCCCGGTGATACCGAGTTCTGTACGAAGCGCCTTGGGCACGACAAGGCGCCCGACCGAGTCCATGGCAATTTTCATACCAAAAGATTACCAAGGCACCGGCCGTCCTTGGTGTTGGCGGTGGTGTCGCGCAGGCGGCGCGCAGCGGGCCGAATGCTTCGGCGGCGAGTAGCTCGCTTACGAGCCAGGTCTCGACGCTCAAGCGTCAGGTCAAGACGCTTATGGGCGAGGTGAAGACGCTCGATGCGACGCTTGCTGGGGTGACGCGCTCGAGGCACACGTTGCGTTTTTCGGGGATGAACGTACAGGTCCAGAGCGGGTCGGGGAGCACGAGCGGGAAGCTCAACGGGTTGGGGAACCTGATCATCGGTTATGACGAGCAGCCGGGTAGGCAGACGGGCTCGAACAACCTGGTCGTCGGGGATCGGCAGTCGTTCACCGGCTATGGCGGGATCGTCGCGGGGTATGGCAACACGATCAGCGGGCCGTTCGCGTCGGTGACCGGCGGTCAGGGCAACACGGCGCAGGGGGCGGAGGCGAGCGTCAGCGGCGGGCAGTACAACTTGGCGGCGGACCCTGTGTCGAGCGTTGCGGGTGGGTGTGACAACGTCGCCGGGACGGGCACGGAGCCGTCTGGCGGTTGCGCTCCGAGCGGGGTCGAGGCGATCCTCGGCGGGGAACACAACGTCGCGTTGGATCCATTTGCGGTTATCGGCGGCGGGTGTGACAACCTCGCCGGGACCGGAACGCGACCGACGATTGCGTGCCACGACAGTGGGGTCGAGGCGATCCTCGGCGGCGAACACAACCTCGCCCAAGATCCGTTCGCGATTGTCTCTGGGGGATGCGACAACGTCGCCGGTCCGGCCTTCGTGCCGCGTCCGGTTTGCCATTCCAGTGGAGTTGAGGCGATCCTCGGCGGCGAGGCCAACGCCGCGACCGGCGCGGAGAGCGCGATCAGTGGCGGGGAGAGCAACGTGGCGTCGGACCTGCAGTCAAGCGTCGCAGGCGGGTGTGACAACATCGCCGGGACGGCCCGACAGCCGACCGGCGGCTGCTCGTCGAGCGGAGTCGAGTCGGTCCTCGGAGGCTTCGCCAACAGGGCAAGCGGCTTCTTCAGCGCCGTCACCGGTGGCCAACAGAACACTGCCGATGGTCATGCAAGCGTGGCGATCGGCGGTTTCGGCGCGACGATATCCACGACGTACGGCATCACCCCCTAAAACCGGCATGCCGGTCGGCGACCGGCTGAGGGGATGCGAGCCTTATCGACCCACCAGTCGCGCTGGCGATCGACGTCTTCGCGCCGAGCCCGCGCGAGGAGGACGTCCCCTTCAGTGCGCCGGTCGGCACCACAGGACCGATTTCACATCCCCGCGGGTGGCGCAGCACCGCCATCACGACTAGGCTGGGAATTTATGCAAGCTTGGCACTGGTTCCGCATGGCCGCTGCTTACGGCGTGCGGCTGTGATTGGCGCCCCGATTCGCGTGCCCACGATCGATGTCCACGGCCTGCGCGTGCATGTGACCGGCGACTGGCGCGAACCGATCGACAATCTGCGGCTCGACTTCGCATGGTTCGAGCGGTATCACGACACGGCGGCCTCGCCCGACGTCGAAGTGAAGATCGAACGACGCCCGCCCGACGTCGACCGCTTCGGCCCGCTCGTCGCGAGCTTCGTCACGCCGCGCAACGTCGTCTACCAGGGTGAGGACGTCACGGTCGTTGACTATTTCGGCAAGGCGGTCTCGGTGCTCGATCGCAACCACTCGCGGCTCACGGTCCAGGGCGAGGACGAGCATCTCGTCCACGAGGCGGCGTACCTGTATCTGCTCTCTCGCTTCGGCGAGCACCTGGAGTCAAAGGGGCTCACGCGTGTGCACGCGCTTGCACTGACCGGACCGCGCGGCGCGATCGCGCTGCTGCTCCCGTCCGGTGGCGGCAAGAGCACGCTCGCCCTCCGGGCGTTGCGGGCGGACGGCGTCCGGATCCTCTCCGAGGACAGCCCGCTGCTCGACCGGCGTGGGCGCCTGCATCCATTTCCGCTCCGGATCGGGATCAACGCGAGCGACGCAGATCAGCTGCCGCTCGGGAGCGTCCGGCGGCTCGAGCGGATGGAGTTCCACCCCAAGCTCGCACTCGACCTCGATGCGTTCGCCGACCGGATCGAACCGTCCGCCCAGCGACTGCGTCACATCGTCATCGGGCGGCGTACGCTCGGGCGTGAGGCGCGGCTCGAGCGGGTCCCGAAAGCGGCGGCGATCGGAGCGCTGATGCGCGAGGCAGTGGTCGGCGTCGGCATCTACCAGGGGATGGAGTTCATTCTCCAGCGCGGGCTGCGCGACATCATCGGCAAATTCGATGTGGCGCTGCTCCGGGCCACGTGCTGCGCCGCGGGCATTACTCGCGCGCACGTGTGGCGCGCCACCCTCGGATACGATCGCGAACGCAACTGGGCCGCGATAGAGCCGCTACTACGCTAGTGCCGGCCCTCGTAGACTGACCGCCTTGAGCCGATGACCGAACGTCTCAGACCGGGTGAGCTCAGCCTTGGAGTCGTCGTGCCGGCCACGGACGCCGCGCCGTTCCTGCACCGATGCCTGGCTTCGATTGCCGACGCCGCCGACGGCCCGAACGAGGTGATCGTGATCGACCGCCCGGGCATGTCCGTTGTCGAGGCACGTAACGCCGGGGCGTCTCGAGTGTCATCCGACGTGCTGGTGTTCATCGACTCCGACGTGCTCGTGCACGCCGACGCGTTCACTCGTATCCGCGCCGCCTTCGCAAGCGATCCGCGGCTGGACGGCCTGATCGGCTCCTACGACGACCGCCCCCCGGCCCCGGGCGCCGTATCCGGCTTTCGCAACCTCCTGCACCATCACGTCTTCGCATCGGCGGCGGGCCCCGTGGCGACGTTCTGGACCGGGCTCGGGGCGGTCCGGCGGGAGGCGTTCGAAGTGGCAGGCCGGTTTGACGACGAGTTGCGTTGGCCGCAGCGAAACAGGGACCGTCGCGACTTCATGGCCGACGTGGCCCTCGGGGTCAGGCTGGCCGACGCCGGGTGCCGAATCGTGCTCGACCCGGAGCTTCAGGGCACGCACCTCAAACACTGGTCGCTGCCGCAGATGATGTACACGGACTTCCTGTTGCGAGGGGTCCCTTGGGTGCGGCTGCTGCTCCGACGCGGCCGCGCTCCGGTGCTTCTGAACCTCGGGTGGCGCCATCGGATCAGTGCGCTCGTCAGCCTGCTTGGAGCAGGCGCGCTGGCGCGCCGGCGGGCCGGCCGCGCAGGGGCGATGGCGATCGTGCTCGTCGCGCTCAACCACCGGTTCTACGCGCTGCTGCTCCGCCGCCGGGGACCGCTCGAGGCGGCGACCGGCGTCCTCGTGCACATGATCCATCACTTGACATCGCTCGCCAGTGCGCTCGCGGGGCTCGTGATCCACGTGGTCGAGCGCCCCCGGCCGCGGGCCGCCACCGGCACACCGACGATCGAAACGGTTGTGCCGGCGGACTCCAGAAGTGGCGATGGCTCCCCGCCGCAACGCGCTCTGCTTGGCTGATGCTGGCCACGGTCGCTTGCGCGGCGCTCGTGTTCGTAGCATCGCTGGCGCTCGGTGCGGGGATCCTGAGGACCTTTGTTCCCTCCGCGCCACCGGCGATCGCCGGCGGAGTCGGATACGCGACGTTGATCTGCGCCGCGGTCGTGCTCGTCAGGGGCCCGGGGCGCGCGAGCACCGGACTGGTCGCGATCGGGGCATTGTCGCTGGCGGGCGCGTGGCGGGCTCGTGAGCTGCGGCCGCGCGCCGCGTCGATCGTCGGCGCCGTTGTTTCAGCGGCATCGGTACTCGTGCTCCTGTTGCTGCCGTTCCTCGCCGCGGGCCACTTCGGCCCGCTCGGCGTCGGCATCGACAACGACCTCGGTTTTCACCTCGGTTGGGTATACGACCTGGCCAACGGTCCGCCGCCGTTTCGCTTCTTCAGCCTCGGCTACCCCCTGGGGAGCGAGTCGCTCGCGGCGTGCCTGACCCGGCTCGGGTTCGGCGATGAGCAGGCGTTGATCGGGGTGACGGCGGCGGCGATCGCGCTTACCTCGGTCGCAGCATTCATTTCGCTGAGCGCCCACAATTGGGAGCTACGGGTGCCGATCGCGATCGCGTGCGGCCTCCCGTTTCTGAGCGCCGGCTACTTCGGGGAGGGCTCGTTCAAGGAGCCGATCATGGGGTTGCTGGTGCTCACGCTCGCGCTCGCGACGTCGGCTGGGGGCCCGTCCGGCTGGGGCGAGGCCGCCGTACTGCTCGTGCTGAGCGCCGCGACGGTATTCATCTTCGGTCCGCCGGGGTTGATCTGGCCAGCGGTGTTCTTGTTCGGTCGCGTGTTCGCCGAGCGCTGGCAGCCGCCGCGGTCCCGTGCTGCGTTGGCGCGTCAGTTCGGGGTCGCCGTGGCGGCGCTGGGGACGGTCGCGCTGTTGGTGGCGGTCGCCAGCGCGCTCGGCAACCGGATCGGGGCAAGCGGGTTCCGGATCTACCTCGGGGGCCCTCCCGCCGGCGATTTCGGCGGCAACTTCCCGCGTCAGCTCCCGATCAGCGAGGGGCTGGGGGTGTGGTTCGGGCTTGACTTCCGATACCCCTACGCCCCGGGCGTTCTTCCGACTGCGGCCGTGGTGCTGGCGATCGCCTTGTTTGCGAGCGCGGCTGCCGGCCTTCTACGGGCGTGGCGGACGACCCTGGTGCTCCCCGCTGCCGCCGCGATCGCGATCTACCTCGCGGCCCGGGAGACGACGCTCCCCTACTTCAGTGCGAAGCTGATGGTGATCGCGGGACCACTGCTCCTGCTGTGCCTGTTCAGCGGCCTGCTGGGCATCGGTGGGGTCAAATGGAGCCGCGTGGGGAGGGCGGTGCCGGTTGTGCTTGCGCTTGTGTTCGGGGCAGCAGTGATCTGGTCGAGCGCCCGGGCGCTCTATGCCTCCCGGTCGATGATCCCGCGCTCGGGGCCGAGCTCGAATCCTTCCGTCCGCTCGTGGTTCACCACACAGTCGTGTTCCTAGGTGACGACGGATGGAGCCCGGAATGGTTACGCGGCGCGTTGCTCAGCTCGAACGAGGTCAAGTCCTTCACCGTCCGTCCCTTCAAGTCCGATACACCACCGTTCGACTTCGACACCCCGATTCCGTGGGTGCTCAACCACGCCGACTACGTCATCACCACGCGGACGCTCGACGCTTCCGCACCGCCCACGAACTGGGTGCTTGTCCGGACCACACCCCACTACGAGCTGTTCGCGCGCCGAGGCACGGCACCAGCGCGGGAGATCCTCGACGAGCAGAGCGCGCCGGGGGCGACGCTCGAGTGCTCGCAGGCGTCGGCCCGGGCGCTCGCCGCGAAGCCCGGGATCGCGGCGGTACGACCACCCCCCGTGTCCTCCTCGGCGTGGCGGAACGCCGCCGGCGCGACACTGCCGCAGGTCCCAGGGGTCTCAGCCGTGGACGTGCCCCCCGGGCAGGTGGCGTTCTCGACGTTGCCCGCGATGCCCGGACCGGTCGAGCTGTCGCTGGCCTATACCACGTTGGCCTTGGTCACTCTCCGGGCGGGTACGGTGTCGGTCCACCTGACGCCGACGATCGAGCCGTACGGCCCGCTGTGGGACGTAGCTGTGATTTCGACCCACGGGCGTCCGCTGTCGCTTCGCCTGCACGTCGGTCGCGGGCGCGTGCAGATCTCCAACGCAGGCGCACTGGTTGGACTCGTGTCCGCGGTCCCTGCTCGCCTTCGCGACACGCTCGTGCCGCTCAGAGCTGCATGCGGGCGCTACGTCGACTGGTACCGGTTGGCCGGCTGAGCGCTACCAGTCATACGCGGGCAGGTCGGACACCAACGTTCGCATCGCCGCGAGCGCCGACTCAGGCGGCCGCACGCGGTCCTCGACGAATGCGCGGTAGTGGCCCAGCGCATCCTCGGCCCCCTCGTTGCCCGTCGAGCGAGTGAGCATCCGAGCTCCCTGCGCCAATGTCAGCGGCATCACCGGGGCGCCCGCCGCGACGCTCTGAAGCAGCGCAGCAGCGCGCGCGGCGCTGAGCAGCATTCCGAGCTCGCGGCCGCCTCCGTCGCCGGGACCGGCCGCTGGTTCCGGAACGACCCAGCGGCGGTGCTCTGCGACGGCGCGCGCCGCCGTGTCGGCGATCGACCACCCGCGCAGGTTCGGAAACGAAGCGGTTCGGCTGCCCTCGAGCAGCGCGAACGACACGGGATCGGTGGTGCGGCACTCGATCGCGCGCAGCCGTGTCCTGACGAAACGCGTGCCGGGCCGGATCAGCAGGCGATCCGCGAGCAACGTCGGGTACGGACCGTCGTTCACCCCTGCCGCGGCGATGTACGCCGAGGCATCGGCGGGGTCGGCTGTCAGCGGCGCGAACGTGTCGTCGGGCGCGAGCGGGCACGCGAGGGCCCGCCAGTCCGCAAGCGGGAGGACGTCTGGAGCACGCCCTCCCGAGAGCGACCGGTTCGGCTTCCACGGCCCTCCGGCGAGTACCGGCTCGGGTGGGTCGTTGCCGGCGAGTGTGACCTCGGTGAAGCCGGAGGCCTGCGCGGCGGCGTCCACCGCTGCGGCGATTCGGGTCGACATCCGGACCAGCAGCGGCAGACTCTCGTCGAGCCCTCGCGTCGGGTCGGCGCGACGCGTCAGCGATCTGCGCAGGGCGAGCACCTGGCGGAATCCGTTCTGCTCCTCGGGCAGCAGCGCGATCCCGCGCTCGAGCGCCTCCTGGCGTCCGCCGAGCCGCTCCCCGGATGTCAGCCAGACCCAGATCCGGACCGATTCGGCCACGCACTTGACGCACAGGTCGGCCAGCCTCGCGCCCGCAGGATCCACGAACGCCCGCGGCAGCATCCGCCACCAGAACACGAGTTCGAGCCACGCGTCGATCCGCTGCAGCTGGGGGTCGCGCGCCGGCTCCGCCGGTCGCCGATCCCGGCCGACAAGCCGACGCCAATTGTCGAGGGTGTCGTACAGCCCGGGCCGCGTGAGCAACCTGACCGGGTCCGCGTTCGCCGCGTCGCCGACGTAGGCGGTGCGTGCAGGGTCGGCCATCCTGGGGTCATCTAGACCGTAGGTCAGCGCCGAGGCTCCGACCAGGTCACGGAGCTGGGACTGCTCGTAGACACGGAGGTCGTCGATGATCGGGAACTGCCGGAGCAGCTTTCGCCCGCGCATCCGTCCGGCACGCTGGCGCACCCGCATTGCGGCCGCTCCACGATCGCCGCGGCCGTCGCGCAACACGACCACGAGATCAACGTCCGAGAGGCCGGGTAGGAAGTCGGGACCTTCCCGCTCCATATATGCGGTGGCGACCCGCAGTTCGCGCCACAGCAGGGACACGACGAAAATGCGCGCGGCGATCCGATAGAGCAGCGCCCAGATCGCCCGTAGCCGCGTCTCGCTGCTGAGGAGCACGGCTCGCTGCACTGCAAACGTGATCTGCGATCGCTGGGGTGGCAACGACGGGAGCCTACTGTGAGGTTGTTCGATCCGGGGCCCCCGTGGGAAAACGGTCGGGTTGGCTGCGAATTTCGCGGTTTCCACTTGACGCGCGGCCTGTGGAACGGATAGGTTCCCCGACAAACCACCACGAACTGGAGCGAGCTGTGGGAACCATCCGTCCGCTTGCGCGTGCAGAAGGCCTATCGATCGAGGAGGTCGATGGCGAGGTACGCGTCTACAGTGAGATGTCCGATGTTGGCTGCACACTCAACCACACGGCTGCGCTCGTCTGGCGTAACTGCGACGGCAAGCGGACGCTGAAGGACCTCGTGGCGGTCGTGAGCGAAGAGCTCGGCACGCCGGCCGATGAGGACATGGTTCTGATCGCCCTCGACAAGCTCGCCCAGCACGGACTGCTGCTCTCGGGCTACGAGCCGCGGGGCCACGAGGCTGAACGACTCAGCCGCCGGCGCTTCTTCGGGCGCGCGGGCATCGTCGGCGCCGTGGCGATGGCGGCACCGGTGGTCTACAGTGCCGCCACGCCGGCGATCGCATTCGGCTACTCCCCCTACTACACGTCCGATCGGCGCCTGAAGCGCAACATCAGAACGCTCCGGGGACGGCGATAGCGGCCTCGGGAGCGGCAGATGACGGGAGCGTGGTGGCGCTCCTCAGGCAGCTGCGCGGTGTCTCATTCGAGTGGCGTGAGGATGGGCCGTATGGGCAGGAGGGCGCCGACCTCGGCGTGATCGCGCAGGAGGTCGAGCAGGTGTTCCCCGAGCTGGTCCGGACCGACGACCTGGGTTACAAGCGGGTCAACTACATCGGCTTGATCGCCCCCCTGATCGAAGCGGTGAAGGAACTCGATGCGCGTGTCCAGGCGCTCGAACGTGCCGGCGAGCAGCTCTAGACGCTGACCGTCGCATCGCTGGCAGTCACGCGCTCAATCAACTCCGCAAGGAGGGCCTTGCCCGGGTAATCGAGCAGATGCTCTGCGAGTGCGCCCGCGGACGCCTGCGCCCTTTCGCTCTCGAGCAGGAGCCGCACGGCTTCGCGGACGTCGAACGGCTCCTCCTCGACGACAACCCCGGCGCCGAGCGTCGCGATCGCTCGAGCGAGCGGGAACTGATCGAACGCCTGCGGTAGGAACACCATCGGGACCCCGGCGAGCAGGGTTTCGTGGACCGAGTTGCAGCCACCGTGGGTGATGTGCACGCTCGCGCGTGACAGCACCTCGCGCGCATCGACATACGGGCGCACGGTTACGTTTGCCGGCAGCGGAGCCAACGCGGCCTCGGTCACGAACTTGCCGTTGCCGGTGGAGATCAGCACGTCCACCGGCTCGTTCGCAAGCGCGGCGATCACCGCCTTGAAGGGCTCGACCCTGGCGTTGTAGGCCGTGCCCAGGCACACGTACACCAGCGGGCGCTCCGGGCGATCGGTCGGTGGCGGCGGGCTCATCAGCGGCCCGACGAGCGACCAGCCGGGATCGAGCAGGTGATCGCCGAGGACCCGCTGCGTCGTGAAACCCAACATGACCCGGCCGCTGCTGTGAATCGTCCGCAGGTCATCCTCGATCTCCACACCCCAGCGGCGGGCGATCAAAGCCCAACTCGACTCGAAGCGCGCCCTGGCCTCGTCGTCGGGCGGCGCCGGCAGGAACGGATCAGCACGCGACGGTTTCGCGAAGTTGGCGATGATCGGGAACATCGGGTGCGCGACCAGCCGAGACAGGCCGAGGTAGTCGCCCGCGACTCGTGCCCATGGCGCCTGGCTATCGTGGATCAGCACCTCGGATCCGTACGCGAACAGTTGCTCGACCAAGCCCCCGACGATTCGCTCGGTCGTCTCGAGCAGCTCCATCGGGAAGCCGAGCCCCTGCGTGGTGGGCATCGTCGGTTCGTGCAGCTCGAAGCGGGCGCCCCAACCCTCGACCTCTGCCCGGTGGCGTTCGGGGGCCCACACGACCAGCTCGTGCCCCTGCTCAGCGAGCACACTCCCAAGCCGAATTACAGCCGCAGAGTGGCTGTGGAACGGCACGGCGATGAGCGCGATCTTGGCCATTGCGCGCCCGTAATCTAGCGTGTGAGAGAGTTCTCATCGGAACCTGGCGCAAACGACGATGTCGAGAGCGCGGGGCGATTCACGGAAACCGCCGACCAACGAGGACATTGCCGATGAGGACTGTGGGGACGAGAGCGCTCTTTGCGGTGGCGCCGAATGGGGAACTTGGACGGCTTTGGCAGCCGGCAGCCGACGTCGGCTGGTCCGGTTGGACGTCGACCGGGGTCCGCGTCGCAAGCGCGCCGGCGGCGTTCGACAACCTGGACGGTCGCATCGAGGTGTTCGCGAAGGGGCCGTCGGGACGCCTCGAGCACTCGTGGCAGCTGCGCGCCGGGGAGATCGGCGAGTGGTCGGATTGGATCGACATCGGACCTGAGATCAACCTCGATCCGGCGGTCTTCGCCAACGCCGACGGACGCCTCGAGGTGTTCGCGATCGGACCTGACGGGACGCTCGGCCACTGCTGGCAACTCGACACCAGCAGCGGTGCCGGATGGGCGGATTGGGATTCGTTCGGCCACCAGATCCGCTGTTCGCCGGTGCCGGTCCGGAACGTTCACGACCACATTGAGGTGTTCGCGATCGGAGCCGACGGCTGCCTCGGCCATACGTGGCAGCGGCGCGGACTTCACGGCGGCGTCGAGTGGTCGGAGTGGAGCTCGTTCGGATTCGAGCTCCACAGCCCGCCCGCGGTCTGCCGGTCGGCGGACGGTCGTCTCGAGGTGTTCGCGATCGGGCCCGACGGACGGCTGGGCCATATCTGGCAGGAACTCGATCCGGGTGGCGGAATGAGCTGGTCGAGTTGGGGCTCGTTCGGGCACGAGATCAGCGGCCTGCCCGTGTTGGTCCGGACAGAGGGTGGCGGACTTCACGTGTTCGCGCTCGGGGCGGACGGATGCCTCGGGCACCTGTGGCAGTACCACGATCCAGGAGGGATGCTGATCTGGTCCGATTGGGGCTCGTTCGGACACAAACTTGGCTCGCCGCCCGTCGTGGCACGAAACTCGGAGGGGTCGCTCGAGATCTATGCGATCGGAGAGGACGGGTTGCTGGGGCACATGCTCCAGTGGACCGAGGGCCATGAAAGCGGATGGACCGAGTGGGAGAGCCTTGGCGTCGGGGTCTCCGAACACCCCCCCGCGATCTGCCCCAGCGGCATCCTCGTCGGCGTCGAGCTGACACCGCCGTTGACGCTCACGACGGCGCCGGAGTCGACTCCAAAGCCCGCGACGCGGAGAAGCCTGAGCGCGGACTTCTGCGTGATCGGCGCGGGACCCGCCGGAGTGACGGTCGCGGCGGGTCTCGTGGACGCCGGCGCCGATGTGGTGCTCGTCGAGAGCGGCGGCTGGAACGACGACCCCGACGCGCAGATGCTCAATCTGGCCGATTCCGAGGGGCCGATCATCAAGCATCACCTGCGCTACCTCCGCGACGGCCGTGTCCGCCAGGTCCAGGGCTCCGCAGCGGTCTGGGGTCTCGGTTGGTGCATACCGTTCGGCCCGATCGACTTCGAGCGCCGGGATTGGGTGCCGATGAGCGCCTGGCCGGCCAACCTTGAAGAGCTCGCACCGTACGAGCAGCGCGCGGCGGCGACGTTCGGCTTCAAGCCGTTCACGGCGCCGGAGCCCAACGGCTCGCTGAGCCAGATCGAGTACCACTACCCACCCAACGCGCTGCTGTTCCGCGCCAAGCTCGTTGAGCTGCTGACGGCTCCGAACTTCCGACTGGAGCTCGACGCGACCGCGGTCGAGATGAAGGTGAAGGGCGACCGAATCGAGTCGGTTCGATGTGCAAGGCGGAGTGGCGGCGAGCTGCTGGTCAAGGCGGGCACCACGATCCTGGCTGCCGGCGGTGTCGAGAACGCTCGCCAGCTGCTCCTGAACGAGGGCGTGCTGCCGGTCAGCAGCCCGATGACCGGTCGCTGCTTCATGGACCATCCGCATGTCGCCGTGGGGACAGCGCGTTTCCCGGACACTGTGCCGCTACTGCCGTATTTCTACAACCATGGAGACAGGCAGCCC
This sequence comes from uncultured Solirubrobacterales bacterium, assembly GCA_963742025.1. Lineage (GTDB taxonomy): Bacteria > Actinomycetota > Thermoleophilia > Solirubrobacterales > Solirubrobacteraceae > Palsa-465. The sequence goes on along the minus strand of CAVUKF010000010.1, from coordinate 1,023,318 downwards.
GTACAGGTGTTCGTTCTCCCGGACGAGACCCAGCGCCGGGAGCGGCTGCTCAACACGATGGTCCAGCTGCGACCGGCCGGCCGGTACTTCCGTGCCGCCCGGCCCGTCGAGTGTCAACTCTACGCACGCGCCGAGCAGGCGCCCAACCTCGACAGCAGAGTGACGCTCGCCGATCGGGTCGACCGTTTTGGATGCCGCCGGCCATACCTCGAGTGGCAGCTGCGCGACGAGGACTGGACCAGCATCGTGCGAACTGCAGAGCTCGTCGGCGCGGGTCTCAGGGAGCGGTTCGGCGCCGATGTGAGCGTGTCGATAACGGCGGACGCGCCCTGGCCGATGGAACCCGCCAACCCGCTCACCTCGGGTGACGCGACCTGGGGCAACCACCACATGGGAACGACGCGGATGGCTGACGACCCAGCCGAGGGGTGCGTGGACGTCAACTGCCGAGTCCACGGTGCGGAGAATTTGTATCTCGCGGGAAGCTCAGTGTTCCCGACAGGTAGCTGCGCCAACCCGACGTTCATGATCGTCACACTCGCGCACCGGCTGGTCGATCATCTCGCGGCGCGATGAACCTCGAGCACAGTTTCACGGTCGCGGCGCCGATCGAGGATGTGTGGGAGGCGCTGATGGACATCGAGCGATCGGCCCCGTGCATGCCCTCGACCCAGGTGCTCGAGCGCACCGGTGCCGACGCGTACCGGATCCGGGTCAGGATGAAGCTCGGACCGCTGTCGATTCAGCCGAGCGCGTGGCTGCGGATCGTCGAGCGTGATGACGCCGCCCGGCGAGCGACGATCACCGCCTCCGCCACCGAGGCAGACGGTAGCGGTCACGCCGAGGCGCGGGCGCGGCTCAGCCTCGTGTCGGCACCGCCGGGAACCCGCGCCTCGATCAACACCGAGCTGCAGCTCACCGGCACCGCAGCGGTCGCCGGTCAGCGCCTGCTGGTGTCGGAACTCGCCCCCGTCTTCGTGCGGCAGTTCGCTGCCAACCTCGAGCGCGCGATCGAGCACCCGTCCACCCCCGCCGGCTCAGCCGCGCTTCCGCTCTCGCAAGTCGCCGCGACCGTTCTCCGCTCACGTCTGCGCGACTCGCGGGCCCTGGTGGCGACAGCGATTGTGTTCGCGGCGATTGGCTACCTGATCGGTCGGCGCCAACGGTGATCCGAGGCGCGAGAGGGTTCGCGGACGCCACGCTCCCCAGTACGTCGACGACCTTACCGCTGCCCGGTAACCACGGCACGAAGCCGACGAAACGCCCGAGCAACCGGCCCTGCCGACCTGGCATCACCATCGGGGTGCAAATGCGCGTAATTGGCTGCCTGTCCGAGGCGCGATGCGCAACATGCAGGTAGCGCTCGACCGCCCGTCCTCGTGACGACTTGCGGCCGTTGCATATAGGGTGCGCATCGATCGTGCTCAGCCTGGCAATCGCGGTCGTGGCGATCGCACTGCCCGACAGCCTCAACCCCTCGCTGATCGCCGCGGATCTGTTCCTCGTCTCGGAACCGAACCCGCGGCGACGGACGCTTGCATTCGTGCTCGCTGTCTGGGTCGTCACGTTCGCGTTCGGCCTGGCGCTCGCGCTCGGACTCGGTGACCTGATCCTGTCGTTCGTGCCTAAGCCGGGCGCAGTCTTGAAGTACGAACTGATCACGGGCGCTGGAGTCGTGCTGGTGGTCGTCGGCATCTTTGTCCTGCTCCGCCGTCGATCGTTGGCCGGCGACGCTCCCCCGCCGGAGAAGCTCCCGGAAGATGACGCCGGCACATCGCCGATATTGCTCGGCGCCGGCATCGGCGGGCTCGAGCTGCTGACAGCCTTTCCCTACTTCGCGGCGATCGCGATGATTGGCGGATCCAGCGTCCCATCGGTCAACAAGCTGTTCCTGCTGATCCTCTACTGCGTCATCTACACGCTGCCGTTGATCGGAATCGCGGCCGTCTGCGCGGTCATGGGTCATCACGCCGCAGCGGTCCTGAAACCGTTCGCAGACTTCGTGAACCGCCGCTGGCCAGTCGTCGTGGGACCGATGGCGATCGTCATCGGGATCGCCATCACCGCGTTCGGGGCCATCCGGCTCAGCTCGCTCTAGCCAAAACGCGCCCGGCAGCAAAGGTCATCGAGGCTTGGCCGCCGTGCCCGATCGGCGCAGCAGCCCGCGCGCAATCACGAGCCGCTGGATGTCCGAGGTGCCCTCCTCGATCTCCTCGAGTTTCGCGTCGCGCATCCACTTCTCCACCGGGAACTCACGCGAGTAGCCCCAGCCGCCGAGCGTCTGGACGGCCGCCCAGGTACACCACATCGCCGTCTCCGACGCGTGCAGCTTGGCCATCGCCGCCTCAGTGCTCGCCCGCTCGCCACGGTCGAGCATCGTCGCGGCGCGCCACGTGAGCAAACGCGCCGCGTCGACCCGCAGCGCCATGTCCGCCAGACGGAACGCGACGGCCTGGTGCTCGGCGATCGGCTTTCCGAACTGAACCCGCTCGGTGGCGTACTGCGTCGCGAACTCGAGCGCCGCGCGCGCGAGACCCGTCGATGACGCCGCGAGCGTGACGCGGGAGCGGTCGAAGGTCTCCATCAGACCGCGGAAGCCCATTCCCTCCTCGCCCAGGCGGCGGTCCTCCGCGATCAAGACGTCGTCGAAGAACAGCTCGCAGTTCGGGATCGCTCGCTGGCCCATCTTGCGCATCGGCGGTCCACAGCGGAGGCCCTCGTCGCCATCCTCGACGATGAACGCGGTGATCCCGCGATAACCGCTGCCCGGCGCCACCGTCGCGAACACCACGTAGAAGCGCGCCACGCCACCGTTTGAGATCCAGGCCTTCTGACCGGACAGGACATAACCGCCTTCGACCCGCCGCGCATGTGTTCGGATCGACGCCGCGTCCGAGCCGCTCTCCGGTTCGGTGATCGCCAGCGCGGTGAACGGCGGATCGTCGCCCGCCAGCGGCGCCAGCCAGCGCCGCTTCTGCGCGTCGCTGCCAAGCGCCATCACCGGCTCGGCGAAGAAGCCGTTGGATGTGATCAGGTTGCCGATCCCCGCACAGCCGTGTGACAGTTCCTCCTGCACGACGCATGCGGTCAGGCAGTCCGTCATGCCGGCTCCGCCGCAGTCCTCCGGCAGCATGAACGAGGTCAGGCCGAGCTTCGCGGCCTGATCCCAGATCTCGAGCGGCACCTCGATGTCGGCCTCGTCGACACGCAGCGAGATCGGGCGGATCTCACGGGCGGCGAATTCGCGGCAGACGCTCTGGATCGAGAGCTGCTCGTCGGTCAGCGCCGCGATCGAGGTGTTCATCGCGGCAGGCGGGCCGACAGCGCGCCGTCCGCCTCGTCGGTTTGGGCGAGCATTCCATATGCGTAGCGCTCGAGCGCCAGCCCGGCGGTCCGCGATGCCTCGGCCATCGCGTCGATCACCTCGCGCGTGACGCTGACCGCGAGCGGGGGAAGGCCCCCCAGGCGCCCGGCGAGCTCGAGCGCTCGATCCAGCGCGCCGGCGCCGTCCGGCACGACCTCGGTCACGAGCCCCAGCCTGAGCGCGTCCGGCGCCGTGACGCGGTCGCGCAGAAGGATCAGTTCCTTTGCTCGCGCCGGGCCCAGAAGCCGAACCAGCCGGTGCGTGCCGCCCCAGCTCGGCAGGATCCCGAGCGCCACCTCCGGCAGCCCGAAGACCGCACTGGGCTCGGCGATCCGGAAATCCGTCGCGAGCACCAACTCCATCCCGCCGCCCAGCAGTAGCCCGCGATCGCGCTGATCGTCGGCTGCGGCAGATCGGCGACGCGCTCTGCGAAGTCGCCGGTCGAGCGATAGGAGGCGACGATCGCCGTCGGGTCCAGGCCGCGCATCTCGCCGAGGTCGGCGCCGGCCGAGAACACCTTGGAGCCGCCGGTGAAGATGACGCAGCGGGCCTCACGCACCTCGGTGGAGACGAGCGCTTCGCAAAGCGCCTGCTCCATCTCGAGGGAGATCGCGTTCAGCTTCTGCTCACGCTGGAGGGTGATGACGCAGGTTTGTGCATCCATGCGCACCGACACAAGGTCAGACATGGGTGGCCGCCTCCTCGGTCACGCCCGCGCCGTATTGGAGAAGCTGATCAAGCCCGCGTTTGGAGACCTCGTTGGCGAGGATCATCCGCTGGATCTCCGAGGTTCCCTCCCAGATCCGATCGACACGGATGTCGCGGTAGAGGCGCTCGACCGGTTGCTCCCGCATGTATCCGCGGCCGCCGAAGATCTGCACGGCGCGATCGATCACCCGGCCGGCAGCTTCGGAGGCGGTCAGCTTGACCATCGCCGCCTTCGCGTGCAGCAGCTTGCGCGGCATCCCGGCATCGGCCTCCCACGCCACCTGATGGGTGAGCGTGCGGCACAGCGCGATGTCGCAGACGCTGTCGGCGATCATCGCGCCGATCAGCTGGTGCGAGTCGATCGGACCGCCTGACTGGATCCGCTGCTTCGCGAACTCCGACGCCAGCCGCAGAGCGCGCTCGGCTGCGCCGGTGGCTCGCGCAGCGATCATCAGGCGCTCCTCGACGAACCACTCCCTGGTCAGCTCGTAGCCTTCGCCGATCCTGCCGAGCACCTGGTCGGACTCGAGCCGGACGCCGTCGAACACGAACTCGGGGTGCTCGAACACGAACGTGTGCATGTACGCCGGAGTGCGCTTGATGCTGACTCCGGGAAGGTCCTTGTCGACCAGGAACAGCGTGTGTGCTCGATCCTCTCCGACGAGTGCCTGCACGATCAGGAAGTCGGCGACGTCGCCGACTGTCACGAACCACTTCTCGCCGCTGAGACGGAAGCCGGACCCGTCTCGCAGCGCCACGGTCTCGATCAGCGACGGATCCGAGCCCGCCTTCTCCTCGGTGACGGCGAAGCAATCCCGGCGCTCCCCCGCAATCGCGGGGATCAGGTAACGCGCTCGCTGCGCCGGCGTGCAGTGGCGCAGCGCGTTGGCGGGCCGCCAGACGGCGTCCCACAGAGCATTGGTCAACTGACCCAGCCGCTCCTGGACGATCACCTGGTCGAGGATCGACAGCCCCTGGCCGCCCCACTCGGTGGGCATGTTGATGGCGTTGAGCTCCGCCTCCAGCGTCAGCTCTCGGATCCGAGCCAGCGACTCGGCCGGGAGTCCCCGCCCCGCCTCGCAGGGATCCTCGAACGGGATGATCGCGTCGGTCAGGCGGCTGGCGCGCTCGCGCAGCTCAAGCTGCTCGGCGGAGTAGGTGAACTGCACTCTGGCGGCTCCTGTGTGTGGGTGTTGGCAAATGCGAAGGCGGCTGTGGAATCGACGAGCTCATCGGCCGGGGATCTCGCCTAGGCCCCAGGCGTCGGCGCCACCGTCGACGGCGATCGTGGTACCTGTGATGTAGGCGCCGCCGGAGCTGGCGAGGAACGCGATCACACCGGCGACCTCCTCCGGGGTCCCGAGACGCCCGAGCGGGATTGACGCACGCCAGCTCTGGACCTCCTGCTCGCCGTAGCGCTGCAGGGCATCGGTCGCGATCGTCCCGACCGCCAGGCAGACGCTCCGGATCCCGTACGCGCTCCACTCGAGCGCGAGTCCGGACGCCAGGTTCGCCACCGCCGCGCGGGCGGCGCAGGCGTGAGCAAAGCCTGGGTTTCCCCGCTGCGGGCTGAAGCTCATGAACACGATCAGGCCCGATCGGCGCGGGATCATCGAGCTGGTCGCCACCATCCGCGTCACCGTCCAGGTGGCGTCAGCCGCGAGCCGGTGCACGGCGCGCCAGCCGCCGTCGGTGATCTCCTCCGCCGGCGCCGAGAACTGACCGCCGGCATTGTTGACCAGCACGTCGATCGCCCCGAACCGTTCGATCCCGGCGTCGATCAGGGATACGACCTGATCGGGTTCGCGTACGTCAGTGGTGACCGCCAGGCAGTCACCGCCGGCTGCCTCGATCGCCGTGGCGGTTTCCCGCAGCAGCTCGGTGCGCCGGCCACAGATGATCACGCTCGCGCCGGAGCATGCGAGCTCGAGCGCCGTCGCGCGCCCGATGCCGGTTCCGCCGCCGGTGATCAGCGCCACCAGGCCGGCGTTGGCGTCAGCTCGCAGCGGAGACCTGGCGGCCCCGGATCCCACCTCGATCACCGGGGGACTCTCATCGCGGCCTGAATATAACCGCCGCCTGGGCTCGACGGTTTGTGCGGTCAGATTCGGATCGACGAGGTCGCTGCGATCAGGCGCTTGGCGACGGTGTCCATCAACTCCTCGGAGGCGGTGGTGATCCGGGCGTAGCCTGGTAGTCCGAACTCGCTGCCAGGGCGAAGCAACAGGCCCTCGCGAGCGAGCGCGTCGGCGACGCGCAGGTCATCCGCGTTCAGATCCAGCAGCACGAACGGGGCATCGGAGGGCAGGCAGCGGATGCCGGCCGCCGGCAGCGGCTCGGTCAGGCGACGGCGAGCGCGGGCCGCCTGCCGGCGCCGCGCGGGCAGCAGTTCGGTGCGCCGTAGGCTCGCGAGCCCGGCGGCGAGCGCCGCTCGGTTGACGTTGAACGGCTCCTGCACGGCGTTCACGAACGGTGTCAGCGACTCCTGCATGAGCGCGTAGCCGAGCCTCAATCCCGCGAGACCGAAGATCTTGGAGAAGGTGCGCAGGATCACCACCGGCGGCTCCGGCGCGGACGTCGGCGAGCCTGTCGATCCGCTGCGAAGGCTCGATGTAGTCGCGGTAAGCCTCATCCGCGATCACCACGCACCCAATAGGGAGTGCGGCCAGGAACGCCGACCAGTCGGACGCCTCGAGTCGCATGCCGGTCGGGTTGTTGGGATCGCAGATCCACACGAGCTTGGCGTTGTGGCGACGGGCGGCGGCTGCGATCTCCCGGAGGTCGAGCGCCAGCGACGGCCCGCACTCGACGCGGTGCACAACGGCCCCTGCGGTTGCGCACACCTGTGCGTAGAGCCCGTAGGTCGGGCACGGGATCACGACGTGGTCTCCCGGCTCGACGAACGCGCCGACGAGCGCGATCACCAGCGCCTGGATGCCGTGGCCGGGGACCACCTGCCCCGGAGCGGCGCCGGCCCAGCCGGCTACGGCGAGGCGAAACTGTTCGAAGGCCTCATCCGGATAGGCCCAGCACGCAGCCAGCTCGGCCGCCGTCTCCTCCAGCACTCCGGGCAGCGCGCCGTCGAGGTTCTCGTTCCAGTTCAGGCGCACCAGCTCGCCCAATCCGTGGCGCGCCTTGATCTCAGACGCGCTGATGCCGGGTACGTAGGGCCCGGCGTCGAGCACGCTTCGCCGCAGGATCGGCTCCCAGTTGGTCATCGCGTCGCGCTGGCGGCGCCGATCGCCGTGCGCACCACGACCACCGCCGGGCCACTTTGTGAGAACGCCCACGCGAGGTTGGCGGCCAGTTCGTCGGCACGCCCGACGCGTGCAGGGACGCCGAAGGCGGCTGCCAGCTCTGCGAAATCCGGCTGCCCCAGATCGACGAACCCGGTTTCGCCATACGCGTCACGCTGATACTCGCGCAGGATCCCGTAGCCGCCGTCGTCGATCAGGAGAAGCTTGGCGCCGATCCGATGCTGGGCGGCGGTTCCGAGTTCGGCCAGCGCGTACTGGAAGCCGCCGTCGCCGACGACCGCGAGCACCTGTCGCTCGGGGTGAGCGATGCTCGCGCCGATCGCCGCCGGCCAGGCATAGCCGAGCGTGCCCGAACCGAGTGGGTAGAGGAACTGCTGCCCGCCACGCATCCGCAGATGCGCCGCTGCCCAGTAGGCCAGGATCGTCATGTCCCAACAGCCGACTGCGCCGGGTTCCAGCGCATCCTCGATTGCGGCCAGCAATCCGAGCTCGGTGGCGTGACCCTGCGATTGCAGGCCGGCGCGGATCCGTGCGCGCAGGCCGGCGACCTTCGCTGCGACTCCGGGTCGCGAGCACGGCGCGAGCTCCCGCGTGAGCGCCGAGAGGGTCAGCTTCGCGTCCCCGACCAGGCCGAGCGCCGGATAGGTGGTGCCGATCCGGCTTGCGTCGGCGTCGATCTGGATCACCTGACCGGAGAACCTCAGTTCGTACTGGCCGGTCGTCTCGGCGCCGAGCTCAGTCCCGATGCAGATCACCACGTCTGCCGCGGCGAGCAGCTCCTGGAAGGCTGCCTCGTCGCAGCCGCAGCCCACGGCCAGCCGATCGTCGTCGGCGATCACGCCCTTTCCCATGTAGGTAGTCGCGACGGGGGCGTCGAGCAACTCGGCGAACGCTTTCAGCTGATCACCGGCACCGGAACGCACAACGCCCCCGCCCGCCCAGATCACGGGCGCGCGCGACTCCGCGATCAGCCGGCAGGCCTCGGCCCGTGAGTGAGCGCTCGCCCCGGTCATCATCGGAGAACCGTCCAGCACGCCGACCGGCGTGGTCGGCGCTTCTGCTCTCAGCAGGTCGACCGGAAGCTCCACGTAGACCGGCCCGCTCGGCGGCGTCAGCGCGGCTCGCCACGCCTGCGCGAGCGTGTCGGGGATCGCCTCGATGCTCTCAGCGCGAGCGGCATGCTTGACGACCGGCGCAAACGACGCAAGCTGATCGGGAAGCTCGTGCAGGTAGCCCCGACCACGGCCGAGCATTGCGAGCGGGATCTGACTTGAGATCGCGACGACGGGAACGTGGGCGCTGGCCGCCTCCATCAGCGCCGTCAGCGAGTTGAGTGCGCCGGGACCGGTCGAGAGCAGCAGCGGCGCCGGACGGCCGCAGCTGCGCGCGTAGCCGTCTGCGGCGAAACCAGCGCACAGCTCGGTGCGCGCGCCGCCGACTCGCAGCCCAGCGGTACGCAGCGCCTCCCAGATCGCAAGCGCATGGATTCCAGGGACGCCGAAGGCCACCTCTGCGCCGAGCGCCTCGAGGCTCTCGACGACGACGTGGCCCCCGGTGCGGACGCTAGGCGTCAGCACCCCCGACGCCGGCGGGCACCGGTTCGCGCCCGCTCTGGCGGGCCGCCTGGATGGCCGCCTTCGGGGACCGGCTTGCAGCTGTGCGGACCGCGCGGCGGCTCGGCAGCTCCGGCAGCGTCAAGGCCCCGAACAACGCGAGCAGGACGAGGTCGCGGCCAACTACCGCCCACGACTCAAGCGGCTGGAAGTGCTTCAGAGCCACGAAGTGCAGCGGGTACCAGATCTGGGTCATGCACATCGCGCACGCCAGCATCGTCATCGCTATGACCCCACGCCTGCCGGGCACGATCGCGACCAGTGGCACGAGCCAGATCAGGTACTGCGGCGACAGGACTCGGCTGAACACGATGAACGCGCACACCACGGCGGCTGCTGCCGTCACGAACCGCTGCTTCGTCGCCGGCCCAGCCGTGAACAGCACCCACACGACCAGAAACGCCAGGACCTGCAACGCGCTCATCAAGGCTGCGAACTTGAGCGGGATGTGACCGTCGAGGTTGTCCGAGCTGTGGGTGAAGTAGTAGGTGAGATGCAGGCCGAACAGCTGGTGCGCGGCGAGGAACAGTGCCGCGCCGGTGCTCTCGAGCTGCAGCGGACGATTCTCCTGGCCGTGGATCGCCCACCAGATTCCGTGCGGCGCCACGATCACGAACGGCAGGAAGCAGGCGAGCACCACGGCCGCACAGATCGCCAGACACACGATCGCGCGGCGCAGCCCACTGTTGCGCAGCACGTAGATGAACGCGAGCGGAACGATCACGGCTGGGAAGGCCTTCGCCGCGGTCCCGAGCGCGAGCAGCACGAAGCTGGTCCGATCCCTGCCGAAGTAGAGCGCCGCGACAGCGCCGATCGTCAGCATCGTCGGAAACAGGTCATACCTGGACAGAATCACCGCGCCGAGCAGCAGCGGTGACAGCGCCAGCAGGGCAACGCCGGCGATCAGCCGCCGCGTGCCCACTCTCTCGGCGACCAGGACGAGTGCCGACAGGCACACCGCGATCACCCCGCACAGGGCCATCCCCAGTTCGAAGACCTCCATGTAGCCCGAGAAGTGGGTCCCGGCGATCAACGAAGGGATCAAGAAGACCGGCAGCGCGAGCGGCGGGTACTCGACCGAGAAATCGCGGTAGGGAACCAGACCCCTGATCAGGATGTCATGGGCGTAGCGCGCGTACTCGACCGTGTCCCACTGCTTGTCAAGCGCGAACCAGCCGTGATGGATCAGGAACCAGGACAGCACGAAACCGGCGGCCGCGGATGCAGCGGCGATCAGGCCGCGCCGCTGGCCGATCCGGCGGTGTTCGACGGTCGTTGGAGCTGAGGCTGTCGCAGCCACGTCGTCGCGTATAGCAGTCCTGACTGAAATATGACTCAAGACTGCGGTCTGAGGTGACCGCTACGCCGCGCGGTACGTCAGCTCGTCCTGATCGAGCTTACCGGCGATCAGCTCATCCCCAGCGGGCGAAACGGACGGATCGGAGGCGACGACTCGATTGCGCCCGTCGTGCTTGGCGCGGTACAGAGCGTCGTCTGCCGCTCTGTAGAGCGGCAGGAACTCGATGTCCTCGCCCGCGGCGACGCTTACCCCGAACGATGCCGTGACCGGCAGGCCTCCGGGCCGGCATGCTTCGACCGCCGCCCTCAGGTTGCCTGCGACCTCGAGTCCGGCTTGCAGATCGATGCCCGGCAGCAGGACCAGGAACTCCTCGCCTCCGAGGCGGTAGAAGAGCTCGAACGAGCGCAGTGACTTGCGCATCGCGTAGCCGACCTCGCGCAGCACGGCGTCGCCGCGCTCGTGTCCATGGTCGTCGTTGACGCGCTTGAAGTGATCGAGGTCGCAGATGATCAGGCAGATCGGGCGTCCGAGCAGTCGTGCCTGCTCACCGACCTCGAGGAACCGCGCCTCGAGCCCGCTGCGGTTCAGCAACCCCGTCAACGGATCGAGGACGGACTCGCCGCGGAACTGCAGTTCGGCGTCCATCAGCGCGGCGGTCGCCGCGGTGACGGCCACCAGCAGGACGAACACAGCGATCAGGGCCAGCGGATGGTCGATCGTCTGCTGGACGCCGCCGGCGAGAGCGACCACGAGCGCGGTGAGCGCGGCGAAGCCGGCCGCGGCCCACACGACCTGTGCCCGAAAACGGGTGGCCGTCATAGCCACGGGGATCACCGTCCACGCCAGCACCGGGCTCGTCCCGTCGCCCGTGAGCCCCGCCCCGGCGCCCATCAGGCAGATGATCAGCAGCAGGCTTGAGGCCACGACCCGCTCCGGCCGTGCGGATCGCTCGATGCGCCGCTCGAGCGTCGCCAGGTTGACGATCGCGATTGCGAACAGGACAACGGCCCGCCACCCCACCTCGCCGATCGTGGCGACCATGCCTGCACCGACAGCCACAGCGGCGATCGTCCGCGCACGGACGACGCGGGGGCCCATGTCCAGCATGCGGGCGCGATGAGCTTCGGTCGGGCAGAGCCAGCCCGAGCCATCGCGAGCGCGGATGCCGCGCTTTGCTGCCGGCAATTTGAGCCTCCAACGATCAGTGGCGCGTCCGTGCGCGCGCCTCGCGTCCAACGCAAGTGGTATCGGCGCATCGGAACCCCGGCTTGATAGCGACGCTGCCCGTTCACCGCTCGGAACTGTCTGCGTCTTGCGAGAATCACTTCGTGATGGCCATCGGGTCCGTCACGGCGCCTCGGCAGGATCCGCCCGCATTCGCCGCCTCCGGCTTGACAAAGCGCTTCGGCTCGGTGCGGGCGCTGGACGACGTGACGCTCGAGGTGGCTCCCGGGGAGCTGGTCGGACTGCTCGGGCCGAACGGTGCCGGGAAGTCAACGCTCGTCAAGATCGCCTGCGGCCTTGTCCGGCCGAGTGCCGGCGCCGCCGAGGTCTGCGGCGCTCCAGCCGGTAGTTCGGCGGCTCGTCAGGCGCTCGGATACCTCGCCGAGCTGTTCCGGTTTCCAGGTTGGTGCTCGGCGCTGGAGGTTCTTACATTGCATCAGCGTCTGGCGGGCTCGGATGGCGGCGCGGACGAGCGAGCCGGCCTGCTTGAGCTGGTCGGGCTGTCGGAGGCGGCGAACCGCCGCGTTGACGGAATGTCCAAGGGGATGCAGCAGCGACTTGGGATCGCGCAGGCGCTGATCGGTCAGCCGAAGCTGCTGCTGCTCGACGAGCCCACGAGTGCGCTTGATCCCGCCGGGCGTCGCGATGTGCGTGCGATCCTGGAGACGCTCCGCGATCGTGGAATCTCGGTGTTGCTGAACTCGCATCTGCTCGGCGAGGTGGAGCACGTGTGCGACCGCGTCGTGATCCTGTCTCATGGTGCCGTGGTGGCGTCCGGGCGCCCGCACGAGCTCACGCGCGCCGGAGGTGTCGAGCTGGAGACCGGATCCGGAGTGGTTCGGTTACCCGACGCTCGGCGGGAGCAGGTGCCGGGGATCGTTGCCGGCCTTGTGCGCGACGGAGTCGATATCTACGAGGTGAGGGTGATCCGCTCGACGCTTGAGGACGTCTACCTCGAGGCGGTCGATCCCGAGTGACGCGGACGCTGATCATCGCGCGTCACGTTCTGCAGGAGAGCGTCCGCCGCCGCGTGTTCGTGATCGTGCTGGTGCTGACGTTGCTGTTCCTCGCGCTGCTCACGCTTGCGACGGTCGAGGCGTTCGATGCGGCGTCGCCGTTCGGGGGCGACCGCGGGCCGATCAACGCGCTGCAGGTCACCTCCGTCACGCTGACCGGTCTCGGTATGTTCTCCTCGCTGTTTCTGGCGACGGTGCTGGCCGTCTTCCTGACGCTCGGGGCGGTCCGCGGCGATGCCGAACGAGGGTTGTTGCAACCGCTTGTGGTCCGCCCGCTGGGCCGCTCGGAGCTTCTGCTCGGCCGATTTGTCGGTGCAGCGGCAGTCTGCTCGGTGTACGTCGTCGGTCTGTACGCGATCGTGCTCCTGATCGTTCATCAGGCCGGAGGGCACTGGCCCGACCATCTGCTGGGACCGGCGTTGGCGTTGGCGGGTGCCGTGACGATCATCGTTGCGCTGTCCCTGCTCGGCTCGGTGTTCCTGTCGGCGACGGCGAACGGGATCGCGATGTTCATGCTGTACGGCGCCGGCCTCGTGTCCGGCCTGCTCGCGACGATCGGTGCGGCGCTGGGCGCGCACACGATTCAGACGATCGCGCACGACCTCGCAATCGCGTTGCCCTTCGAGGCCCTGTATCAAGCCGGGCTGCACGCGCTCGGGTCGAACCAGAGTGGACTGACTGGAGTCCTCGTCAACCTCGGTCCGTTCGGCGCGTCGCACGCCGGTGGGATCGGCCTTGACGTGTGGGCGGTCGTGTACACGCTGATCGTTGCGGCGCTCGCCAATGCCGGGTTCGCTCGTCGCGACCTGTAGTCGGGCGCCCGAGTTCCCGATCAGTCCACGCTAACTCCGGCTGGCCCCCATCCGTTCGAGCAGACGGTCGCCGACACGAAGGGCGTTGGCCATCGCCGTGAGCGCCGGGTTGACCGCCCCGATGCTCGGGAAGCAGCTCGTGTCGGCCACATACAGGTTGTCCAGCTCATGCGCCTTGCAGTTGACGTCCAGCACCGAGGTTCCGGCATGGGTGCCGAAGCGGCACGTCCCCGCCTGGTGTGCGACGCCGGCCACAGGGATCTCATTCTTGAGATACGCGTGATGTGGCAGCAGGTGGTGGTGGTGCATGCCGAGGTCTTCGAGCATCGACTCGAGCACCCCGAACAGCTTGTTCTTGGGCTCGTTGTTGGTCGATTGATAGGCGATCGTGATCACGCCCTTGTCATCGACGGTGACGCGATTCTCTGGGCGCGGGAGGTCCTCGGTCGAGAGCCAGAAGTCGACCGCGTGCCTTGCGATGTCGTCAAGCGACCAGGTTGGGGCGAACATCGTCTCGCCCGGCTTCTCGCCGCGGAACATCGACGCCACCGATTTGCCGACCATCTGGATGTTGCCCAGCGGGAACTCGAAGTCGTCGGTGCCCTTGAGGTAGAAGTCGTTGAGCCCGAGCGTCTTCTGGAACACCGTCGGGTTCTCCTCGAGCGACAGCGCCAGTACGGCCTGGCTGTTGTGGAACATGTAGTTGCGTCCCACCTGGTCCGAGCCGTTGGCGAGGCCGTTCGGATGCCGCTCGTTGGCCGACATCAGCAGCAGCCGCGCAGAGTTGGCGGCGCCGCAGGAGACGACGAACAGGTCCGCCGTCAGCGTCTGCTGCCCACCCTCGTGATTGATCACCACGCCGGTCACCGACGTTCCGGCATCGTCGGTGATCAGCTTCACCGCCTCCGCGTTGATCAGCAGCTCAACGTTGTCGTGCTCGAGTGCCGGCCTCACGCCGAGCACCTCGGCGTCTGACTTCGCGTGCACGACGCAGGGGAAGCCGTCGCAGTTGCCGCACCGCATACACCTGCTGTAGGGCATGTTGGATTCGTCGAGCATCACCCCACAGGGAGCGTGGAACGGATGATGGCCGAGCGCTTCGAGGTCGTCTGAGAGCTGCTGGATCCGCGGCTCATGGGATACCGCCGGGAACGGGTACGGCCCACTGGCGGGCGGCTCGGTCGGGTCCTCGCCGCGGGCACCGTGAACGCAGTAGAGCTGCTCGGCCAGCGTGTAGTAGGGCTCCAGCTCGTCGTAGCCGATCGGCCAGGCCGGCGAGGTCCCGGCGTGGTGGCGCAGCTCGCCGAAGTCCTCCGCGCGCAGTCGATACAACGCTGCCCCGTAGAGCTTGGTGGCGCCACCCACGTAGTAGTGGATCTGCGGCTGGAACTCCTCGCCATTCGGATATCGCCAGGTGTCGGCCGACACGTAGCGGTTGTTGACGAACACCTCCTCGGCCGAGATGTTCTGTGGCTCCCGCGGAAGCCAGCCGCCGCGCTCCAGCAGCAGAATCCGCTTGCCCGACGGCGCGAGGTGACGCGCCAGCGTTCCTCCCCCGGCGCCGGTCCCGATGATGATCACGTCGTAGTGGCTCATGTGCCGGCCTCATATCGTCGCGGTGGAATTGCACGGGTGAGTGCCGACGAGCTCGGCACGCCGAGTCCCTCCAGTGCAAGTTGCTCGGTCAGGATGATCCGAGCTGCGGCTTCGATCAAAGCCAGGTGGGAGAACGCCTGGGGGAAGTTCCCGAGGTGCCGGTCGGTCGCGGCGTCGAACTCCTCGGCATATAGCCCGAGCGGAGAGCCGATGCGCAGCAGGCGCTCCATCAGATCGTGCGCCCGCTGCGTCTCGCCGACGATCGAGAGGGCCGAGACCAGCCAGAACGAGCAGATCAGGAACGTGCCCTCCTTACCTGACAGCCCATCGTCGGTCTGCTCGGTCCGGTAGCGCAGGACGTAGCCGTTCTCGGTCAGATCGTCGGCGATCGCCAGCACCGACTTGTGCATCCGCTCGTCATCGCCGGGCAGGAACCCAAAGATCGCCGCCAGCAGCGTCGAGGCATCGAGCGCGTCGGTGCTGTAGTGCTGGCGCAGAACCCCGTCGACAATCCCGTTGGCGACGATGTCGGCGTGGATCTCCTCGGCGACGGCACCCCACTTCGCCTCCAGCTCCGGGTCGTCTCGAATCGCCGCGAGCTTGGCGGCGCGATCCATCGCGACCCAGCACATCAGCTTCGATGAGACGTACTGCTGCGGCTTGCCGCGCGCCTCCCAGATTCCCTGGTCGGGCTGGCGCCAGACGTTTGTGGCGCACTCCGCCTGCGCCTGCACGATCGGCCACAGCCGACGGGGTAGGCGCTGGCTGTGCATGCTGTGCTTGAGGATCGAGTCGAGCACCGCTCCGAACACGTCGTTCTGACGCTGGTCGAACGCCCCATTGCCGATCCGCACGGGGTGGGCTCCCGAATAGCCAGATAGGTCCTCGCGAAAGGTCTCGGTCAGATCACGGCGACCGTCGATCCCGTACATGATCTGCAGCCCGCCATCGCTGTTGGGCTCGAGGTCGGCAATGAACTGCATGAACTCGTCTGCCTCCCAATCGAGCCCGAGGAGATGGAGCGCCTGGAGCGTGAACGTCGAGTCACGCATCCAGGTGTAGCGGTAGTCCCAGTTGCGCTCGCCGCCGGGCGTCTCGGGCAGCGAAGTCGTCAACGCCGCGACCGTCGCGCCGGTTGGCATGTACGTCAGTCCTTTGATCGTCAGCGCCGAACGCTGGATCGCCTCGCGCCAGCGATGGTCAGCGAACGGACGCATTCGGCCGAGCCAATGTCGCCAGAACCCGACGGTGACCCGGAGTCGCTCGTTGGCGTCAGCGACGTCGGGAGGGACCGCCAGCGCCTCGCCCCAGACGAGCGCGGCGTAAGCCTCTTCGCCGGGTCTGAGGGTGTGCCGGGCGCGGACACGGTTGGCCTCGATCCCGAGTTCGAGGTCGGTCTGGAGCCGGATCGTCAGGCCGGCGCCGGTGGCGTCGGCGGTGTGACGGCTGTTCTGCACCAGCGTCCACTCGGCGGGCGTTCGGCCGTAGTCGAAGGCCGGCTCGCAGATCAGCTCGATCTCGACCTGGCCTTCAAGGCATTTCACCGTCCGCACGAGCATGTGGTCCGCGTCCTCGTCAGCGGGTGGCCGGGTGTGCGGCGTGACGTTGTCCTCATGAGTCGTCGGGCCCATCGTCAGTGCGTCACGGACTTCGACCCAGCCGCCCGGCGTCTTCCAGGTGGTGACCAGCAAGTTGGTACCGGGCACGTAATGGCGATCCGAGGGGACCGTCACGCCGAACGGTCCGAGCCGGAACAGGCCGGCCTCGCGGTCGAGCAGCGAGCCGAACACGCTGGGCGCGTCGAAGCGCGGAACGCAGAGCCAGTCGATCGACCCGTCCGGGGCGAGCAGCGCGCCGGTGTGACAGTCCGACAGGAAGGCGTAGTTGGCGATCGGCGGAAACGGTGACGGCGCGGCGGCGCTCTGGGCCGGGCGCTCGGCGGCGGTCCTGGCCTTGGCGCCGTCGGGATGAGCGCCGGCGCGCGTACGCTTGTTCTTGGAGGCGGAGCCGGAGGTCATGATGCCACCCACGGGTCGTGCCAGCGCCCGCTACCGGTCAGCAGTCCGTCGGCTTCCGCTGGTCCCCAGGAGCCGGGTGCGTAGGGATGTACCGGAGGGGGTGAGTCAAGCAACGGAGCCATGATTCGCCACGTCTCCTCGATCGAGTCCTGACGGGTGAACGGGGTGCTGTCGCCGTCCATCGCAGCCTTCAACAGGACCTCGTACGGGGTCGGCCCCTCGCCGCCCTCCTCCGCGAACTCCATGTCGAGCGTGATCGCCTGCGGTCCGCCCTTATCCGCTCTGTGCGCGTCGATCTCCAGCCTCACGCCGGTGATCGGATCGAGCTTCACCACCAGCTGGCCATCGGCCGGCGGCCGACCTCGATACGACATGAAACCCAGACGTGGTGGACGGCGGAAGACGAGCCGAAGCTCCGTCTGAGTAACGGGCAGGCGCTTGCCGGTGCGGATGAAGAACGGCACACCCGACCAACGCCAGTTGTCGATCTCCAGGCGGAGCGCCGCGTATGTCTCCATGGTCGAACCGGGGGCGACGCCGTCGATATCCAGGTAGCCGTCGTATTGGCCGCGGACGTAATGCGTCGGGTCGGCGTCGGACATCGAACGGAACAGGGCGAACTTCGCGTCCTTGAGGGTGGCGGCGTCAGCGCCGGCCGGCGCCTCCATCGCCGCCATCGCAACCACCTGCATCAGATGATTGACGACCACGTCCTGCAGCGCGCCGACCCGGTCATAGAAGTGGCCGCGATCCTCGACGCCGAAGTCCTCGGCCATCGTGATCTGGACACTCGAAACGTGGTCACGATTCCAGACGGGCTCGAACATCGTGTTCGCGAAGCGCAGGTACAGGATTTCCTCCAATCCCATCTTCCCGAGGTAATGGTCGATCCGGAAGAGCTGGCTCTCGTCGATGTACTGGTGAATGTCCTGCGCGAGCGCGCGCGCGGAGGCGAGGTCGTGGCCGAACGGCTTCTCGACGACCACCCTCGCCGTCTTTGTCAGCCCAGCCTCGGACAGGCCCTTGATTACCGTGGCGAACAGGAACGGGGGGATCTCCAGGTAGAAGACCGGCTGCTTGGCTGAGCCGATCGCATCCGCCACGCGTTCGTAGGTGGCGGGGTCGCCAAAGTCGCCCTGCACATAGGAGAGACGAGCTGCAAAACGAGCGAAGACCTCGTCATCGACCGGTTCACCCGTGCCTTCGATCGCCGCCCGCGCGTGCTCCCGCAGGTGCTCGATAGTCCAGTCGTCGACGGCTACGCCGAGCACCGGGCAGTTGAGCATCCCACGCCGCTCGAGGCGATATAGGGAGCGGAAGGTCATCACCTTGGCGAGGTCGCCGGTGATCCCGAATGCGACGAACACGTCCGCCCCGTTGTTCGCGTCCTCCGCCGTCCCCCCGCTGTTCTGAACGTCGCCGCCAACGGCCATCGAATCTCCTCTCTCCTGAGCCGCCCGAGGGCGGGGCTGTGAAACGCATCGAGCTGGGTCAGAAGCTACGCCTCGCCGGGCTCTGGTCATCACCCGGTCCGGGTGACACCGATCGGATCAGGCGAGCGCCTGCCTCGTCGGGATCGGCCAGCGCGCCGGTGACCGTGTCACATCGTTCATGCTTGGGGGATGAGAGCGCTCGACCCGAGATTGCTCCGCCACGCACGGGCGACGCGTTCCTTCCTGGTCATCTCGATCGTTCTTGGCACGATCGCCGCCGGGCTGATCGTCGCGCGAGCATGGCTGCTCGCGGAAGTGGTCGCGGGCGCGTTCGCCGACGGTAAGGATCTTGCCGAGCTCCGCGGGCCGCTGGTGATGTTGCTGCTCGTGGTGGTGGCTCGCGCGGCGGTGGCGTGGGCGGCCGAGCTCGCCGCCGGCCGGTCCTCTGCGCGTGCCAAGTCCGAGCTGCGCGAAGCCCTGCTGGAGCGCGTCGTGCTGCTCGGCGCGGACAGTTCCCGCGTGCAGGGCACCGGCGCGCTGACGACCCTCGCCACCCGCGGGATCGATGTCCTCGACGGCTATTTCTCGTTGTATCTGCCGCAACTCTTCCTCGCCGTGATCGTGCCCGTGGTGGTACTCGGCGCGGTGGTACTCAACGACTGGATCTCGGCGCTGATAATCGTCGTGACGTTGCCGTTGATTCCGCTGTTCATGGCGCTCGTCGGCGCGGCGACCCGTGAGCGCATGGATTTCCAGGTGCGGACCCTGGAGCGACTGGCCGGCCACTTTCTCGATGTCGTCGCCGGCCTGCCGACGCTCAAGATCTTCGGCCGCGCCAAGGCTCAGGCGGCCGCCGTGGGCGAGATCACCGAGCGCTATCGCGCGACCGCGATCGCGACTCTGCGGATCACGTTCCTGTCGTCGCTGATCCTCGAGCTGGTTGCGACGATCTCGGTGGCGCTCGTCGCGGTCGCCATCGGTCTTCGCCTGATGAGCGGCAGCCTCGACCTGCGCTCCGCCCTGTTCGTACTCGTGCTCGCGCCCGAGGCCTACCTGCCACTGCGGCAGCTCGGCGCCAACTACCACGCGAGCGCCGAGGGCATGGCGGCGGCGGAGCGCGTGTTCGCGGTGCTGGAGGGACCGCTGCCGGCGCGCGGCACGCGAGCCGAGATTCCCGATCCGGCCTTCTCCGGACTCACCGTCGAGCGTCTGACGGTCGCCTATCCGGGCCGTGACCGCCCGGCGCTTGACGGTGTCTCGCTCACTGTCGAGCCGGGTGAGGTGCTCGCGCTCGCCGGACCGAGCGGGTGTGGCAAGTCGACGCTGCTCGCCGTGCTGCTCGGCCTCGTTCAAGCCGACTCGGGATCCGTGCGTGTCGGGGACGTCGAACTCACCGATCTCGACCCGGCCGCATGGAGGGCGAGGCTGGCCTGGGTTCCGCAGCGGCCGTACCTGTTCGCCGCGTCGGTCGCCGAGAACGTCCGCCTCGGCCGGCCCGGCGCCTCGGGTGATCAGGTGATGCATGCGATCACGGAAGCCGGCCTCACCGGCGTCGTCGAGCGGCTGCCCCAGGGTCTCGACACCGTCCTCGGCGATCACGGAGCCGGCCTGTCAGCCGGCGAGCGCCAGCGGATCGCGGTCGCGCGGGCATTTCTGCGCGATGCGCCACTGTTGCTGCTCGACGAACCGACCGCCAACCTCGACGGGCACACCGAGCGCGAGTTGCTCGAGTCAGTCCGCCGGCTCGCCCTCGGGCGCACGGTCGTGTTGGTTGCACACCGTCCGGCGCTGCTCGCGATGGCCGACCGCGTGGTGCGCCTGGCCGAGGTCGGGGTGGCGGCGTGAGCCTTACGCCGGCCGGCGACCAGCCGGAAGCCCCGCTGCGGCGGATGCTCCAGATCGCGCGACCGGCCGGCGGCAGGCTGGCGATCGCGACGATGCTCGGTGCCTGCGCGCTCGCCGCGGGGATCGGCCTGATCGCCACCTCGGCCTGGTTGATCTCACGCTCATCGCAGCGCCCCCCGGAATCGGCGGTCGCGATCGCGATCGTCGGCGTTCAGTTCTTCGCACTGTCAAGGGGGCTGTTTCGCTACGCCGAGCGGCTGGTCGGGCACGACGCGGCGTTCCGGATGCTGGCATCGCTGCGGGTCAGCGTCTACGTTCGGCTCGAACGCCTGACGCCTCTTGGACTGCCGGCGTTTCGCAGTGGCGACCTGCTGGCGCGGCTGGTGGGCGACGTCGACTCGCTCCAGGATCTGCTGCTGAGGGTGATCCCGCCGTTCGCGATCGCGGTCGTGGTCGGTGCCGCGACGGTCGGACTGGTCTGGTGGATGCTGCCGGCCGCCGGCCTGATCCTGTTGGTCGCGTTGGTGCTCGCAGGCACGCTCGTGCCGTTGTCGACAGCAACCCTTGCTGCCCGCGCGGAGGCCCGCCAGGCCACCGCGCGGGGAGCTCGCAGCGGCCGTCGTCGACCTGATCGACGGTGGCGCGGAGCTGCTCGTCAATGGTGCAGCAGCCGCTCAGCTCGCCCGCACCGCGGCCGCCGATGCCGAGCTGACACAGATCGCGTCGGCGACCGCGCGCACCGCCGGGGTGGGTCAGGGGCTGAGTGTTCTGTGCGCCGGGCTGGCGATGTGGGGCGGCGTTCTCGTGGGTATCTCCGCTGTGCGCGCCGACCGGCTCAACGGCGTCCTGCTGGCGGTGATCGCGTTGATCCCGCTCGCTGCCTTCGAGCTCGTCACCGGGCTGCCGGGCGCCACCCAAACGCTCCAGCGCGTACGCCGCTCCGCTGCCCGGGTGCTCGAAGTGCTCGACGCGGCACCCGTCCTGGCCGAGCCGCTGCACCCCGTGGCCGTCGGCGCCGCGCCCCACACTCTGTGCGCCCGGGGCCTGCGGTGCCGCTATCCGGACCGCGAGGCTTGGGCGCTCGATGGCATCGATCTCGAACTCGGCCCCGGCCGGCGTCTGGCGATCGTCGGTCCGAGCGGCGCCGGGAAGTCGACAGCGGCCGCGGTCCTACTGAGGTTTCTCGCGTATGAAGGCGGCTCAGTCACGCTTGACGGCGTCGAGCTCGCGAAGCTCGACGGGGACGAGGTTCGCCGCGTCATCGGGCTCGTCGCCCAGGACGCGCACATCTTCGACACGACGCTGGCGGAGAACCTTCGCTTCGCCCGGCGCGATGCCACAGACGAGCAGCTGCTCGCCGTGCTGGGCCGCGTGCGGCTGCTCGACTGGGCGCTCGCGCTTCCCGCTGGAATCGAGACCGAGGTCGGTGAGCGGGGTGCACGGCTGTCCGGTGGGCAGCGGCAGCGTCTTGCGGTCGCACGCGCGCTGCTCGCGGACTTTCCGCTGCTCGTGCTCGACGAGCCGGGCGAGCATCTCGACACGCTGACCGCCGATGCGATTCTGGCCGATCTGCTTGACGTCACCCGCGGACGGAGCATCCTGCTGATCACGCATCGGCTCGCCGGCCTGCAGCAGATCGACGAGATCATCGTGCTCGACGGCGGGCGTGTCCTCGAACGTGGAACCCACGCCGAGCTGATCCGGACGGGCGGGCGCTACGCCGGTATGTGGGCGCGTGAACAGGCGACCGAGACGGCCTCGGTCTGAGCTTCGCCCGCCTGCCGGCCGCGCGTTTTTTCGGCGGCATCACCCGTTGAAGGTGATGCGCAGGTTCGTCGAGTTGGTTTGAATACCGCACGTGACGAACGACCTTGCTCGCTGGCAGTTCGCGACGACGTCGATCTACCATTTCCTGTTCGTGCCGGTCACGATCGGGTTGGCGTTCCTGGTCGCGCTGTTGCAGACGGCGTGGCATCGCAACGGGGATCCGGAGTACAAGCGGATGACCAAGTTCTTCGGAACGCTGTTGTTGATCAACGTTGCCGTGGGTGTCGTGACGGGGCTGGTGCAGGAGTTCGAGTTCGGGATGAACTGGTCGACCTATTCGCGGTTCGTCGGTGACGTCTTCGGGGCTCCGTTGGCGATGGAGGGGTTGGCGGCGTTCTTCCTGGAGTCGACTTTCTTGGGGCTGTGGCTGTTCGGTTGGGGCCGGCTGCCCAAGCGTGTGCATCTGGCGTGTATCTGGATGGTGTCGATCGGGTCGATGCTCTCGGCGTTGTTCATCCTCGCCGCGAATTCGTGGATGCAGCATCCGGTCGGGTACAAGCTCAACAGCGCTGGTCAGCCGGTGTTGACGAATATCGGGGCGTTGTTCACGAATCCGACGTTCCTGTGGGGTTATGTGCATGTGCTGCTGGCGTCGTTGGT
This sequence comes from uncultured Solirubrobacterales bacterium, assembly GCA_963742025.1. Classification (GTDB taxonomy): domain Bacteria; phylum Actinomycetota; class Thermoleophilia; order Solirubrobacterales; family Solirubrobacteraceae; genus Palsa-465. The sequence goes on along the minus strand of CAVUKF010000010.1, from coordinate 1,000,705 downwards.
GACCGGGTCGTTGGTGATGCTCGCGGTGTCGGTGTGGTATCTGCGTAAGGGTCGCGAGGTGAAGGCGTTTGGTCGCACGGCGCGTGTGGCGGTGATCGTGTTGTTGCCGGCGATCCTGATTCAGATGTTCGTGGGGAACAAGTTGGGGGAGATTGAGGCGACGTATCAGCCGGCGAAGATCGCGGCGGCCGAGGCGTTGTGGAACGACTGCCAGCCGTGTTCGTTCTCGTTGTTCCAGATCGGTGGTGGCGCGAATGACCAGACCCCGTCGCAGATCATCGAGATCCCGCACCTCCTGTCGATTCTGGCGACGGGGACGTTCGATGGGCCGGTCGAGGGGCTCAACGAGCTGCAGGCCGGGTATGTGAAGAAGTACGGGCCGGGTAATTACATTCCGGATGTGTTCATCCAGTACTGGTCGATGCGGGTGATGGCGTATCTGGGCTCGTTGATCGCGTTGCTGGCGTTGTGGGGCGCGTGGCTGGTGCACCGCGGGAGCCTGGAGCGCGCGAAGTGGTTCCAGCGATTGGCGTTGTGGGCGGTCGTGACGCCGTTTCTGATGAACACGGCGGGCTGGTTGTTGACCGAGAGCGGCCGTCAGCCGTGGATCGTGCAGGGGCTTTTGAAGACGGTGAATGCGAACTCCCCGTCGGTTACCGAGACCGATATCTGGATCAGCCTGATCGTGTTCGTGGCGATCTATATCGCGCTGGGCGCGGCGGATCTGGTGCTGATGCTGCGCTATTCACGCAAGGGCCTTGAGCCCGAGGACCCGGGTGACGGGGATGGCGCTGGCGCGGGGGCCACGATTCCGGTGCTCACGTACTAGGAGAAATGCTCGGATGCACCTGGACACCCTCTGGTCGGTCATCATCGCGATTTTCTGGGTCGGCTTCTTCGTGCTCGAAGGGTTTGACTTCGGGGTTGGCGTGCTGCACAAGCTGGTCGGGCGCTCAGACACCGAGCGCCGCGTCGCGATCAACACGATCGGGCCGTTCTGGGACGGGAACGAGGTGTGGCTGATCGTCGCCGGCGCCGCGACGTTCGCGGCGTTCCCCGGCTGGTACGCGACGATGTTCTCCGCCCTGTACCTGGCGCTGCTGCTGGTGCTGGCCGCGTTGATGGCGCGGGGGGTCGCGTTCGAATACCAGGGCAAGAGCGATAACCCCCGCTGGCGCGGCACGTGGTCGTGGTGCACGACGATCGGGAGCGCGTTGATCCCGTTGCTGCTCGGTGTCGGCCTCGGCGATCTGCTCGTTGGTCTGCCGATCAACAGCGACCACAATTTCACGGGCAACTTCTTCAACCTGCTGACTCCGTACGGTCTCTGGACCGGGTTGACGCTGCTCGGACTGTGCCTGCTGCACGGCGCCACCTTCCTGAAGCTGAAGACCACCGACCAGGTCCGCGAGCGTGCGCGGCAGGTCGCGACGCCGCTCGGATTGGCGGCGACCCTGCTCGTGATCGGTCAGGTGATCTGGACGATCTCGATCACAACCGGCAGCGACGTGCCCGACCCCGTCCAGGCGCTCGCGATCATCGCCGTGATCTTCGCCGCGGTCTTCGCGATTTCAGATCACAATGACGGCTGGGCGTTCATCGCATCGGCATTCGCGATCGCTGCGACCGTCGGCTCAATCTTCATCCACCTCTACCCGAACGTGATGATCTCCTCCACCAACACCGCATACAACCTCACCGTCTCCAACACCGCCTCAGGCTCATACGCGCTGAAGGTGATGACGGTCGTCGCCGTGATCTTCTTCCCGATCGTGCTCGCCTACCAGGGCTGGTCCTTCCACGTCTTCCGAGCGCGCGTCAAGGCCCCACACTCGACCGACCAGCCCCCGTCGCCGGCGGCCGGCGGCGGTATCTCGCAGACGCCGGCGGTGGACTCATGAATTCCAAACGACCCAGCGTGGTGATCCTCGGCGGAGGCTTCGGTGGCCTGGGTGCCGCGAAGCAGCTGGAGGACGCAGACGTGGACGTCGTGCTGATCGATGAGCACGATTACCACACCTTCCAGCCGCTGCTCTACCAGGTCGCGACCGATCTGCTCGAGACGACCGCTGTTGGCCATCCGCTCCGGGACCTGTTCCATGGCCAGGCGAACGTCAACATCCACGAGACCACGGTGACCGCTATTGACCTCGCCAAGCGCGAGGTTCAGCTGCGCGGCATGGAGCCGTTGTCCTACGATCATCTGGTTCTCGGGCTCGGTGCGCAGGTCAACTTCTTCGGCACCGAGGGAGCCGCGGAGCACGCGTTCCCGATGTACACACTTGCCGACGCCGTACGCGTGCGTGAGCACGTGCTGCACAGATGGGAGGCGACGGACAAGGACCACTCCCTGATGGAGGATGGGGCGCTCAACATCGTCGTGGTCGGTGGTGGGCCGACCGGGGTGGAGAGCGCCGGTGCGCTGGCTGAGCTGTACCGGAGTGTGTTCTCCGAGGACTACCGCGGCCTGCCTCAGGAGCACGCGGAGATCATCCTCGTGGAAGCGGCCGAAGAGCTCTTCACGATGTTCAAGCCGAGCCTCCGGACGTATGCGAAGAAGAGCCTCGGGAAGCTCCACGTCGAAGTGATGACAGGCGAGATGGTCTCCTCGGTCGCGCCGACCCGGGTCACGCTCAAGTCCGGGAAGGTGCTGAAGGCACACACATTGATCTGGGGGGCGGGACTGCAGGCCCACCCGATCACCAAGACGCTCGGGATCGAGTTGCAGAGAGGCAATCGAGTCGGCGTGACTCCCGATCTCAGTCTCGCCGAGCACCCCGAGGTGTACGTCGTCGGCGACATCGCCGCGATCACCGACACCAAGACGGCCCAGGTGCTGCCACAGCTCGGCTCGGTCGCACAACAGTCCGGCGTCTGGGCCGGTCAGAACATCGTTCGGCGGATCGCAGGCGAGGACACGAAGCCGTTCGAGTACAAGGACAAGGGCACGATGGCGATGATCGGCCGCGGTTACGGCGTCGTCCAGTTCGCTGGAGGCCGCACACTGCGCGGCAAGATGGCTTTCCTGTCGTGGGGTGCGGTGCATCTGGCGTTGCTGTCAAGCGGCGAGGATCGCTCCAAGGCGGTCACGGACTGGGCCTGGGCGGCGCTTGACCACAAACGCCCGACGCGGATCAGCGTCGACACCAGCAGACCCGGCTGACCGCTGGTCGCGCCGCTGGTTATCGACCGAGATCGGTCGCGCCGCCGGTTATCGACCCAGATCGATCGCGCGGATCCTCGCTCACCCGTGACAAGGCCCCCTTCTCGTCGACTCTGACTACGTTTTGGTTCGTGGCAAACCAAAATGTAGTCAGAGTGGAAGGTGCCGACCACGGCCGGACGCGATCGCACGTCCTAGAATGGGTGCCCGATGACTGCCGGGAGCGTTCACGGCAATGGGTATGCCGCCTCGAGCCTGGACCAGATGGGGTCCGGCTACGGCTTCCGCAAGATCCGTCGTGAGCTCGACGTGACGGCGTTCGGGATCAACGCGCTCGTACTTCCTCCGGGTCACGGGACTCCCCTTCACTTCCACGATCGCCAGGAGGAGACGTACTTCGTCCACCAGGGCGAGGTGGAGTTCCGGTTCGGCGACGGCGCTGTGCATCTGGCAGGGCCCGGCGGCGTTGTTCGGGTCGATGCGCACACGCATCGAGGCCTCCGCAATGTCGGCGGGGGCGACGCGATCGTGGTTGTCGCCGGCGGCGCCGATGGGTACGTGGGTCGCGACGGCCGGCCTGCTGATGGCAGCATCTCGGACGGCCCGCCCGGCGCCGCCTGACCGGCTGTCGATTCAGACGCAGGCCCTGCGGGTCAGACGCGCAACACCACAAGTCCGGCGGCGAGCAGAACCACGGCGAGCCAGAGCATCGACAGAGCGCCTTCAAGCGGTGCGCCGAGCCGCTCGGCGATCTAGATCGATCACGGTGCCGTCGGTCAGCGTCTGCGTACCGGAGACCGCCATGGTGTTGCGCCGCAGCTCCCGCGCCGGCGTGCTCAATCTTCGCTGTGCGAGACTCAGCAGACAGCACGAAGCGCTCACGAGCAGCCCGGCGGGGCCGATCGTGAGCGCGTTCACAAAGTAGCCGGTGAACGCCGGAAACCCACCCCACGCGATCGCGAACCACGTGTCATTGTGGAACCGACCTCCGGCCAGCTCGAGGTTGTACGCCGGAACCAGAAGGCCACCTACCAGTACCAACGGCGCAAGCAGCGGCGATACGAGGATCACGCCCGCCACGCCGATCCCGATCGCGGCCAGGAGCGACACGACCGCGAGCACGATCAGCGTCCTCCGCGACAACTGGGTCCGCAGCGGCCGGCCGTTGAGCTCGTCCAGCGCGTGGGCGCTGACGCCGACCGCAAGCCCGAACGCTGCCAGTGCGGCGATCAGACGGCCGGGGTAGAGATGCGGGGCGACCGCGGCGCCGAGCGCGACGTAGCTCAGATGCCACGCCGTGTACGGCGGGTGCAGCAGCGTGACCAGGTCACGCCAGCCCCCGGAGCGCAGCGCGTAGAACGCCGGCCGGTCGGCCTCACGACGGGCGGTCGCCATCCTTGATTCCCCACATCACCAGGCCGGCACCAAAGCTCATCTTCCGCCGGCGCACGTCACGAATTCCAGCGCCGCGCCAGATCGCCTCCAGGCTGGGGTTGATGGCGTAGAACTGTTCGATGTTGGGCCCGAGAAAGCGGCCGACCTCAGCCCAAGCCGGCGACGCGAGCCGGCCGAGGAGCGGCAGCCCGACCCGCGTGTACAGCCGCCAGGCTGCCCGCAGGATCGGGCGCTCGGGGACGCCGAACTCGACCATTCCGATCCGCCCCCCGGGCTTGACGACTCGCGCCAGTTCGGCCAGGGTCGCGGATGGCTCGTCGACGTAGCGCAGCAGATATGTGAACGTCAATGCATCAAAGGACGCATCGGGAAACGGCAGCGCCTCGGCCTCGCCGCTGGTGAAGCTGACGAGCGCACGCAGTGAGGGATTCGATGCAACCCGCGCCCGGGCACCGGCGAGCATCTCCTCGCTCTGATCCAGCCCCGTGACATGACAGCCGTGGCGGGCGAGCTCGGCGGCCACCAGTCCGGTGCCCGTCGCGACGTCGAGCACCCGCTGACCGGCGTGCGGGTCCACCGCGGAGACGAGTGCACGGCGCCAGCGGGGATCCTGCCCAAAGCTCCAGAGCGACCCCAGGCGGTCGTATCGCGCCGGCAGGCCGGCGAACAGCTCCAGGGCTTGGCGCTTACGCGGGGACAGCGGCGTGCCGGCCGGCTGCCGGGGAATCTCGTCTGCCGTTGTCATCGCGCAATCAACTCCTGGTGGCTCCCGCCATCAGACAGCGCCCCCGTAGAGTTCCATTGTCCGCGTCATTCCGCCGTCGACGCAGATCGTCTCGCCGGTCACGAATCTGGATGCGTCACTCGCCAGGAACAGCACCACGTCGGCGACATCATCGGGTTGTGACCAGCGACGCAGTGGCGTGAGCGCCTCGATCTGCTCAACGACCCCGGGGATCGCCTTGTTCTTCGCCCACAGGTCGGTGTCGACAACGCCGGGCGCCACCGAGTTCACGCGGATGCCGTGAGGCCCGAGGTCGATCGCCAGAGACCGCATCGCCGCGTCGATCGCTCCCTTGCTTGCGGCGTACGCCGCCCTCTTCGGTGTGCCCACGAGGGCCGATGCCGATGAGATGTTGATGATCGCTCCACGCGCGCGCCTCGTCATGCCGGGAACGAGCGCGGAGATCAGCAGCAGCGGCGCGCGTACGTTGACCGCATAGTGACGGTCGATCAGCTCTGCATCGGTCTCCTCGATCGGCACGCGCGCGGCGAAAGCCGCATTGTTGACGAGCACGTCGACGTGTCCGAGTGCCTCGATCGCGTCATTGGCCAGCCTGTGCGGCACGTCCGGGTCGGCAAGATCGACCCTGAGCACCACAGGTCTGTTGTGCAGCTGCTCGGCTACAGCTCCGAGACCATCGCGGCTCCGGGCCGCGACGGCCACCCTCGCACCCTCACCATCGAGCGCGCGCGCAACCGCAGCCCCGATCCCGCGAGACGCACCGGTCACGAGCGCAGTTCTGCCTTCGAGCTGGTAACTGGCCACCGCGCTCCAGCCTACGGTACGCGAGGCTCGTGTCGCTCAAGAACAGAACTTGCCCCCCGGCGGACATCGACGTTTATTGTCCGCTCTGCCGGGCAACCGGCAGTTGAACATCCATCTATCGGAGGCAAGCCATGGATCCCGTAGTGCACTTCGAACTCCCGGCCGAGGACCGCGAGCGAATGGCGGCGTTCTACACCACAGTGTTCGGCTGGCACGCCGACATGCTGGGGCCCGAGATGGGCAACTACACCGTGGTCACGACCACCGAGACGCGTGACGGGCGACCCACGACGCCCGGCGCGATCAACGGTGGCCTGTACCTGCGAACTGACGATCCGGCGTCGCACCACCCCTCGGTGGTGATCGCCGTCGACGACATCAACGCGTCGCTGAAGGCGATCGAGCAGGCCGGTGGAAAGGTCACCGCGCCGAGCGAGATCCCAGGCGTTGGCACCTTCGCCAGCTTCCACGACACCGAGGGCAACCGCGTCAGCCTCCTACAGCCGCTTCCGCGCGCCGCCGACCAGGCAGACGGCTGAACGCTGCCCGCGCCGCCGCGGCTCCGCGATCAGGGTTGCGAAGGGCGCGCGATCGGTGGTGTGGGCCACGAGTCGGGAGAGCGGGCGTTCAGGCCAATATTGGGCCACTGAAGGACGCTTGACCCTTAGAATCGCCCGCAGCGCGGACGTAGCTCAGTTGGTAGAGCGTCGGCTTCCCAAGCCGAAGGTCGCGGGTTCGACCCCCGTCGTCCGCTTCCCGGTAAGTGCCAGAGATCCAGAGATCGGCGATTTGCAGCGGTTTTCTTGATGCCCCCCCCAGCGTGACTCGAACCCACGATCTCCTGCGTGAGCGGCCGGGGTAGAGAACGCAGACTGGTCTTCAGGGGTGGATCGAACCTGTCAGCGCTGGATCTCGAACGCAAAGGGCGTGGTGATCCCATCTGCGGTGACCTCGAGATGAAGCAGCAGTGGCGTCCGACCGGACCTGATCTTGAGGGCGATTGGCCTCTCCTTCTTGGTCGGTTTGTCGACCGTGAAACGCTGCTTCCCGATCCGGAGCGTCGCTGGGATCAGGGAGGTCGCCTTGATCTTCACGACCCTGGCGTGTCGGTCGACGCGGCCGGGGACCTTCAGCGTCAGGAACGAGATCGAGAAAGACGTGACGCGGACGGTCAGCGTCGCCGACGAGGTGCGGCCGGCGGGATCGCGAGCGACCAGGCGGACATGGTTGACGCCGACCGGAAGCGGGCCAGCGTTGATCGCCGTGCCCGTGCCGAGCGCGAAGGGCCCGTCGAACCACCGCAGGCTGCGCCCGCCGAGGATCTGCGCGGCCTGGTCAATCGCCTGGCCCGAGAGCTGGACGGTCGCATCGCCCGGAATCTGGGCGCCGCGAGTGAGCTCCGTGAGGATCTTCACCACCGGGGGTGCGCCGAGCGCCCTGAACACCCCGGAGACCGCGCTAGTCTCGTTGAATCCGTCGCTCACTCGAACGCGAATACGTGCGCTACGTGAGGCTGTGAAGTAGAAGCTCGGGAGCGACGCGTGACCGTCGTTCGGAGCGAGGTAGACGGTCCGCCAGCTACCTCCGCCATTGGTCGAGTAGTCGATCGTAGCCGTCAACGGGAGATGCTCTGGGTTTGTCGCCCTCCAGCGCACGAGCACCGCTCTCTGTCTTCCCACCACCGCGCCGCGACGCGGTGCGAGCACCTGCACGCGCGGTTGCCTGGCGGGACGAACGCGAGTCGCCATTACCGTGCCGTTATGCGCGATCTCGACGCTGTCCACGTCGGAGGAGGGGACTTCGGCGCTGACCGTCGAGAACGGGAGCTCGCCGGTCGGCCCATCGACGTGCCCGCTGCTCGCGGACATCGGGACCGACACGAGCTTCTGTCCATGGCTGCCGAGCGCGGTCAGCGTAAACGTATCGGCCGAGGTTCCGAGCGACGGCGCTCGGCCGACCTGTGGGCCGACCGACATGATCTGGACCCCCGCCTGCGACACGAACCCCGTCACGTCCAACTCGGCAGGGTCGACCTGCGCGAGCGGTGCCAGCGGGCTCGCGCGACGCGCGGCTGCGCGAGCTGCGGACGCCTTGTCACCGGGCGGGTCACCGGTACCGAAGATCCCGATCAGATTCTCCCAGTTGCGCGGCGAGACCCAGTCATTCGGGTCCCCACCGCCGATGTGGGCGCAGTAAGACATCAGGTCATACGCTGCGTTCGGCGGACAGCTGGCGCAGCCCTGAAGGGGGTTCGACAAGTTGAAGTCCGGCGAGTTGTTCGCGATGAACTTGTACGGCTCCGAGAGCACATCGACGGCGATCCCGTCGAGCTCCCCCTCCTGATCCGGTGGCCACGAAGGGCCGTTCCCGCCGCACGCCGCGCTCGCGTGCGGCAGCCCGAACTCATGGAACATCTCGTGCGCGACCGACGTGAGTGGCCTGTAGCCGGGAGTTCCGTCGACCACCGAGTACTGCCCGGGAATGCTGTTGGTCAGACCGCGCGCGACGCCCTCGTTGACGCCGACATCATGATCCAGGTCAACAGCGCCGTCGTCCCAGTTCTGCTCGAAGTTGGTGAAGATCTGCAGCGTCAGCCAATCCTTGACGTTGCTGCACGCATTGACGGCGCTCTCGGGGGTGCTGTTGTTGAGTGGGTCCCCGGAGAAGACGGCCACGACGCTCGGGTCGGTCGAGAGTGTCTGGCACGGCTGCCTCAGGTTCGCGCAGTAGTTGCCGAACCCGGAGCAACTCCAGCTGTTGTTCGCGATCTGCGTGATGTCGATGCTCGAGATATACGGGTAGACGACCAGGCCTCCGTTGTCGGGTAGGGGCGTCACCGCCCCCGTGTCCTGGAACACCTCAGATGACGACGGCAGCGATTTGCCGTTGACCGTCAACGCGAACGGAAACACCTCGATGTCGCTGTAGTTGAAGCCGACCTCGGTGAAGGGGATGCTGGTGAGGGTGAAGCTCTCCCGGTTCTGGCACGACGCGCTCGCGGTCGACGCCAGGTACTGCTGCACCTGGCCGACGAGCTTGATATTGGTTCCTTCCGGCCAGTAGCCTCCCTCGAGGCCGCTCTCGGTCCACGAGTACGGAAGGGTGAACGTGTATGCGTTCGCGTTGCTCTCGAGCTCGGAATCCGACACCTGCTCGTTGATCGCAGACGCGCCCGCGACCTCGGGCAGGGTACTCAGAGGGTGGCCGCTCGTCGACAGCGGTCCGTAATCGGGCTCGAGTGGGCTGCCGGGCAGCGGATGGCCGTTGGCGTAGCCGTACAGCTGCGCGACGACATCGGGGGTTCCGGCGGGCGTGCCGGTCGCGTCCGCGTACAGCCGGACCACAGTCTTCTTCCCTGCGACCAGCTGCACGCCCGAGTAGGACCCGCCCGACGAGCTGGGAACCAGGTCGCCAGTGTCGAACTGCGGTCCCTGCGTCACATACACGCCCTGCGCAGTCAAGCCCTGGCGCTCGACCACGACCCCCGCCGTCGCCGTTGGATAGGAACCGTTGGAGCCCGTGATCGCGAGGTTGACGTTCCCGGACCCGGCGTTCGAGGTGTGGGTCAACGAGAGCGTCGCGTACGCCGTCGCTCCATCGTCGGCCGGCAGCGAGGATGTGCTCAGCGAATAGGTGAGACCGGTGGTGTCGCCGCTCACGGTCACCGTCAGGTGCGTCGGTGTCGAGATGCCGGGGCCTGCGGTCACGGCCACGGCCACCTGAGTTGCCCCGCAGGGCCCGACGGGATCGTCAGGTTGTTGCCGGCGACGTCGTCCTCAGGATTGACCACCTGAACGGTCAGCGGCTCCGCGATCGTGAAGTACTGCTGGATCGGCGCGGCGGCGCTCGCGTCCGCGGTCGTGGCCGAGATCGTGAACGACTTCGCACTGACCGGCGTCGCACCGTGGGCGATCGAGTAGCTGACGTCTGTCGTCTGGCTGCTCGCGCTGTCCGCGGGGATCGTCGTACCGCCGGCAGCCGTCACACCAGCCGGCAGTCCGGCGAAGGCGAGGTCGACTGGGTCGACGGCGCCGTTGAAGCGGTCGACCGTCACTGGCCAGGTGGTGCTCGTGCCCGGTGACCCGGTCGGGCCGCTCGGCGGCGGCCCCGCCACTAGCGAGATCGCCGGCGGCGGCGGGGTTGGGGGAATCACGAACGAGAGGTCGTCCACCTCCAGCGCCGGCGTCGAGCAGCCCTGCCCGTCGAGCACCGCTACCGAGAAGTACGCGATGTTGGCGCTCGAGGACGTGATCTGCAGGAGCGTGTTGTCCTTGGTGCTGGACCCGGTCGTCACCGTCTGATCGACGATCACGTTCCCCGACGGACCGTAGCCAGCGAGCTCGATCGGCGCCGGCGCGCTGCCGGGCACCAGGGCGGCCTGGGTGCCAACGTACATCCCGACCTCGTTGACTTCGGTCGTGAACATCCCGAAGAACTGCGCGTACGCGTTGAAGCACCCCTCGCCCGACTCAGTCCACGTGCGGAGCACCTGGTCGCCCGAGTGCGCGTTCGCGGCGTCGCGATACAGGTACGACGGCGATGCCCCAAAGTACGACCCGAACCCAATGGGATGGGGCACCGGCGAGGCCCCCGGCGAGATGAACTCGACGCCCTGGGACTGGTACTGCGTCGTCAGCAACGGCCCGTCGGGAGAGGATCCGGTGATCGCGGGCGTTTCGAAATTGATCGTAACAGTGCCTGCCCACGCCGGCGCCGCCGTAACACCCGCGAGCACGATCGCTGCGACCGCCGCGCCAATCACAGCCGCCGGCCGGCCGACAAGCCGCCGGAAGGTCACGAACACTGTGCTCTTTGGTTCACACACTGCGCCCGCCGTCGGAAGGTTGGCAAGCACTCTAACGGACGCTACTAACGAGCGCCATCAGAACTCGCGCCATCGGCTCGCCAGGTCAGCCGCTGCAGTCGGGTACCGCACGCACGTATGTGATCGTCGACCGCGCCCAGGCCCGCGTCGTCGGCTACCACGCCCTGACAGCTTCCGGGCCAGAGCACCAAGCCGCAACCCCGCGAACCATCAAGAGCATGGCTAGCCACCCAATCCCAGTGGTGCTGCTGGCAAGGCTCGCGATCGACAGCACCGTTGCCGGTCGAGAAATCGGCGCCTGGCTCCTGCGCGACGCGATGACACGAACGCTCGGAGCCGCAGGGACGATCGGTGTGCGAGCGCTGCTCGTGCACGCGATCGACGACACCGCACGCCCGTTCTACCTCCACCACGGACGCGAACAATCACCGACCGACCAGCTTCACCTGACGATCCTCGTCAAGGACGTCGCCTCCGCGCTCGCGGCCGCAGCGCCCAACCGGGCGGCTGAGCCAGACGACTGACAGATCACCCTCCGCAAGCGGTAACCGTGAACTACGCGGCGTCTCACCCCGTCGTCGGGGCGCTCGGTTCATCCGCCGGCCGGCCAGTGGGGACGACGGTCGCAGCCACGGTTCGAAGGGCAGATCGGCGATGTGCCTGAGGCCGAAGTTCCGTTCGGTCGCTTCCTGACGCCGTGTTCCACGCGTGTTCCCAATTCGGCGATTGTCAGCGAATCTCAGCGAATCTGAGAGCAGCCAGGACGATTGAAACAGCCCAATAGCAGGGGCTTTCTCGCTTTCCCAAGCCGAAGGTCGCGGGTTCGACCCCCGTCGTCCGCTTCAGAGAACTCGTTGTAAATCAGCGAGCTTTTGAGCTTTTGTCACCTGCCGTCCGTGGCAAGACTCGAGCTGGGAGCGTGGGTTGCCAGCCGGGCATGCGACGCGATCATCGTTCGCGCAGGTAGCCGTGCTCACTCAGCGTCTGGATCACGTGCCGCTCGTCTACTCCGAGTTTGTCGAGTTCGGCAGTCAGCGCTCGAACCTCCGTGGCGGCTTCGCGCTCCAGTCGCTGCACGGCCATCAACTGCCGGTTCTCGAGGTCACGGAGCCGCGCGTGCAATACCTCGTCTGTGATCACCGTCGCCGGCGTTGCAGCGAGCGCTCCGTCGCACCCCAGCGCAATGGGTGCTCGGACTGTTAGCCCGCTGATGTGAGCCGGCAGCTGTTCCTGCACCGACGGGTCCCAGGCCGCGATCCGGCGGGCGGTGTTTTTCCGACCGCCCGCCCTGGGGGCCACCACATACAGCGGGTGGACGGCTCCGGCGTCCCGATCGGGTTCTCAGCCAACCACTGCTCGCGCTGGCCTGCCAGCAGCACACCGGTAATCTCGGCTGCATCCTGACCGATCGCGGGGTCACCGGCCTCGGCGCGCCCGCAGGCGGCGGCGATCGCCGCGACCGCGACATCGGCCTGTCGTGCCGATAGCGCGCTGTGCTCGAGTGCCCCCGCGATGCAGCCTCCGGCTGCCCAGATGACGTCGCTGCGACAAACCTTCAACGATTCATTGACTGCGACAAAGCCGGCGTGATCGCTCGCCACTCCCGCTATGTGCGGGCCGAGCATCACCGGCAACGAGATCAGCCGCTCGAAATCACGCGCCACGCCGGCACCGATCTGCACGCGAGCCGGATCCGTCGGATCGCCGATCAGCGCGGTGGCCTCATCCTCCGCTCGCTCGGGAACGATGATCAAGTCGGCGACGGTCAGCGTTGGCGCACCGCGCGCGGGCGCGTCAACCAGCTCGACGCCCGTGATCGTCTCCACCCCGGCACGCTCGAGCTCGGCGGCGACGGCATCAGCAGCCGCCGACCCAAGCGCGCCAAGCGGCCTCTCCTCGGCGGTCATCAGCGTGACGCAGGCGTCGGTGCCGGCCGCAGACCAGGCGAGCACCAGCGCGAGCTCGTACGCCGGCACCGACCAGCGCGCACCGCGCGGGATCGCGACGGCGACGCTCTCGACCGCGCCGGCCGCAATCTGCGCAATGATCTCGTCGAGAAAGCCCGGATCTCCACCGCGCTCCCACAGATAACCCTGCGCCAGAGGCCGCACAGGGCGCCCGCCGGCCGCGAGCAGCAGGTAGTCGAACTCGACGACGTCGCCGTTGCGCGTGAGCAGGCACCGTTCGGATTCGCGGACAACCTCTGCGCGGTCCCGGATCCAGGTCGCTCCGGTCTCGGCGACCAGATCGGCGACCTTGATGGCGCGCTCGCGCGCGGGGCGGAACAGCGAGTCGCGGTGTATCGGCCGGTAGCGAAACTCCCGGTCCGGCGCGACCAGCCATAGATCGGCGCTTGTTCCGAGTTCCTCGCGGGCCGACAGCAGAGCCTCGAGCCCTGCAGTACCCGCTCCCACGATGCAAACCGCCGGTCGGTCCATGGACGCAATCATTACTGACTGATGCGCTGGCTCGATCCGTAGTTGCACGTACGCATCGGAGGTTTCTCCGATTCTCGGACGACCAGTCCGGTGCGACGCGGGCCGTGTCCTGCTTTCCCTTGCCGAAAGGGCGCGTCGCCGACGTGACACGCGGTTCAGGGCTATGCGCTCGTTGTGCTGGTGCCGGACTGCGGCTTCCTGCGGATGCCGCAGCGGCGGACTCGTGCAAAGCTGTTCTCAACGTCGGGCAGGGTTAAGGGATGTCCTCGACCCCTCCAACCAGTGAGTTCGTCGCGCTTGGCGCGCCGGTTGTTCTGCGTGATGGCTCAAAGGTCCGGCTGCGTCAGGGTCACAGTTCGGACAAGCAGCTGTTGCAACGTGGCTTCGAGCGCTTGAGCCCGGAGTCCCGCTATCGACGGTTCCTGGCTGCGATTCCAGCGTTGAGCGAGGAGAAGGTGCGCTATCTGACCGAGATCGACCACCATGACCACGAGGCGATCGTCGCGCTGGATGAAAAGACCGGCGAGGGAATCGGGGTGGCGCGGTACATCCGTAACCCGGAGCGGCTCGATGCGGCAGAGGTTGCGGTCACGGTTGTCGATGATTGGCAACGGAAGGGCGTCGGAACGCTCCTGCTCGAGGTGCTCGGCGCACGTGCCCGGACGGAGAAAATCAGCACCTTCACTGCGCTGATGCTCGCCACGAACGACAAGATGCTGGATGTTCTTGAGGCGCTCGGCCCGGTTCGGATCGTCGATCGGGAACCCGGCACCGTCGAGATCGAGATGCCTATCCCGGAGGTTGGGCTCTCGACCGCGCTCAGGAAGCTGCTCCGACTGGCGGCCAGCAACCACGAACTGATGATTCCGCTCAGCCCTCCAACGACCCCCACGGGATCTTTCGGTCAGCGTCCCGGGGCAGCGCTGTAGTCGACGTTGAGCTGATGATCGTGCCCCGGAGGCGGTGGTGATCTGGTGACCGTCCTCGCAGACCGGCAACGTACGCATCCAGTGAACCCGCAAACCCGCTCGAACAAAACACGCAGCGGATCCAGCCCACCAGCCCAGCCCCACCCGCTGGTGCTGGTCCACTCGAGGCTCGCTACGGCGAGATAGTTGAATCCAAGGTAGGCGCGGGCCGACTTGGCGGGCTTGTTCGGGTCTTGGATGATCCCCGTGCCGGCGCGGCCTTCGAGGATCGATGGTGCGTCAGCGAGGGCTCTGATCGCTGCGATGCCGCCGGTTGCGCGAACGAACCGGCCCGCCGCGGCGGCCTTGGGGCCCATTGACCCTGGGGGCAGATCGAGCCCGTCGAGTTCGTTTGGGGTTGCCGTCGCGTCGGGTGCGCTCTGGCAATGCCCCAGTGGCTTGAATGGCCGGAACGTCGGTGAGTAGGAGCAGGGCGTCGGCGCCAAGGTCGAGCGCGGGCAGTGCCGCCGCCAGGTCCTTATCAATCACCGCCTCCACGCCGCGCAGGCCGCCATGCTCGTCGACGATCACGGAACGCCGCCGCCGACGCAGACGACGATCAGGCCGATTTGGCGCGCTACGCACTGAACAAGGGCGTCCTCACGCCGGATCGGTGATCGGGTCCTCATCGGTCGCCGAGCGGGGAAGCACCAGCAGCGGACTACGAGCGAGGCGCGCCAGCCGCCGGGCTACGCTGCCGTGCACGATGCGGCCGAGCGGCCCATAGCCGCGGGACCCAAGCACGAGCAGGTCGACCGACGCGCTGTACAGCGCGAGCTCCTCCGCCGGCACTCCGTACTCAGCGTGGGGCTCGACTCCGTCCAGGGCCCTAATCTCCTGAAGAGCGTTGTCGACAGCCTCGTCGATCGCCGCGCCCGCCCCGAACGCAGCGCCCACGTAGTTGTAGGTAGGCAGCGACACCGCTTTCATCGCTGACAGCCGCGCATGATGCACAGCCGCCAGTTCGCGGGCGACCGCAAGCGCATGCCTGCTCTCCGGGCCGCCATCGTAGGCAACGCCGATCTCCCGGAGTCCGTGTGACGTGGAGGCATAGCCCGCCGGTATCACGGCTACTGCGCATGATGCCCCGTTAAGTGCCGCCCAGGTGTGATCGCCGATCAGCACCCGCCCGATCAGGCCGTGTCGCGTCGAGCCGATCGTGAGCAGGTCGGCGCCGATACGGTCCGCCAGCCGATGCAGGCCCTCGCCAACCGAATGCGCCTGCACGATCTCCAACTTCGCATCCAGCCCCGCATCGGCGCACGCCCGCGTCAGCAGACCAGTGATCCGGTCTCGCTCTGCACCCATCGTCCCGGCGGCTTCCGATATGTCGGGTGACATCAGGCCCAGCCGCACGTACGCGACGGTGACGGCTGTGTCCTCGCCGGCCGTTTCTCGAACGAACGTGATCGCGTCGCGTCCGCCCGGGCTGCCGTCGACGCCCACCAAGATGTTCCTGTACATGTGTCGGGCCTCCTTCAGTTGCTGTGCATCTAACGCTACGTACCGCTCGGCTGCCGGCCATCGGGCGCTTTCCACCGGCCAGTTGCAGCTAAATACGTGCAGCGTGGGCGAGCCTACTAGCACTGCTGCACAGATCACGATCGGCGTGTTCACGACCGAACCCGCCACCCCGGGCGAGGATGTCGCGTTCGACTGCGCCGACGGCAGCGGCGAGGTCGCGATCCTGGAGCCTTTACTGCCTGATGGGGCGCTTGACGCCAACGATCCGCATCACCAGCGAGCGTGCGCTCTGTTCACCAAACGGCGCGAGCGCCAAGACGCTTGCATGGTCAGCGTCGTGAGCCTGACCGAGGTGCTTATCGCTCCCTCAGTGGACGTGTCGAAACTCGCTGCTGCCCGGGAGCAATCGCCGCCCTCGGCGTCGCCGTGCATCGGCCGACTGAGGCGATCGGGGTCGAAGCGGCGCGCCTGCGGCAACGTAACCCGATCAGCCTTCCCGATGTCTATTGGCTTGCTGGCGCGAAACATACGAGCGCGGCCGTCGCAAGTCTCTAACGCGAGCTCTTGGACCCCGTTCGTGGCTTGTCCGGAATCAGGTGATCGTGAAGCGTTTGCTGCCGGGCGTGCGGCGACTCTGGCTGCTCACGGCTTCCACCTCGAACTTGTAGTTCCCGGGTTTGAGGTGTTGGTATACCTTCGGCGAGCGGCACGATGCGAACGAAGGTTTCGGGTACCTCAGGTGCTGCTGTTTGATCAGGGCGCATTGAAAGCCGGTGGCGATGCCGGTCGCCTTGAAGCTGAATGCAGCCGTGTTGTGCTTCCTACCGATCTTGGCGCTCTCGATCCTGACGGCCATGGACGTGGCGATCACGGCGTAGCTGATCGAGGTTGTGGTGCTCTGGCCGTCGAGACTCGCTGCAACGACGGCGTAAGTGTGGAAGCCGAGCTTCGACGTGTTCAGCGCTCCTCTGCCGGTCGACCCGGAGCCGGTGTCCTTTGAGCCGGATCTGCCGTTGGAGTCGGCGCACGAAACGATGCCGGGCGCCTCGGCCGCGTCGGCGCAGCTGAACGCTGTCGCGACCACCTGCCCCTTGGCGTACGTCCCGCCGTTGGCGGGGAAGTGGATCTTCGCCGTCGGCGGTCCAGGGACACTCAGTGCCAAGCTCTGCGTGCCACTCGGAGAGACGCCGTTGGCGGCGATGATCGTGAGCGGGTATCTGCCGGTCGCATTCAGAGCCGCAGTACCTGTGATAGTGGCCGTCCCGTTGCCCTTGTCGGTGAACGTGACGCCTTTCGGCAAGGTGCCGCTGAGCGACAGGGTCGGGGTCGGGACACCTATCGCGGTGACAGTAAAGCTGCGGGCCAGGTTGGTAGGGAATGTCGCGGCCGAAGCGCTTGTGACACTGGGTGCGCTGACCGCGAACGAGATCGTGACGCTGCCACTACCTGTGTTCGCGCCGGTCGCGCTCGTCGGATTCACAGCGGTGGGACGGATGTAGCTGGAGCCACCACAACCACCGCCAGATCCTCCATAGTTGCTTGTGTCGTCTGCGCCGCCGCGTCCGCCGCCTCCGCCGCCGTAGTAGCCGCCTCCGCCTCCGTCGCCGCCGCCCTCGTTCAACCCGCCGCCGCCGGTCCCCACCGAGCCGCCCTGGCCGAGCGACCCGTTATCGCCCGCGCCTCCGGTGGCGCCGCTGTCTCCATCCAGCACGCCGCCACTGCCTCCCGCGCCCCCGGGTCCGGCCCCGCCGGCATCGCCGCCGTCGCCGCCAACCGCCGCCGGTGTGCCGCCACCGGCCGAACCGGCTGCACCGCTCCCGCCGGGGCCGCCGCCCCCGCCCGGCACGCAGCAGTTGGACGGGCCACTGACCGAACCGGCGCCACCACCACCACCGCCACCACCGGCCGCTACGACACGGTCGCCGAGCCCGAACGGCGAGGTTCGGATATCCGAAGCCCCGCCGCCACCACCACCGTCGCCATCGAAGGATCCTCCACCACCGCCACCGTTGTATCCCCCGAGCTCTCCCCCCGTGGTGTCGGCGACATCGCCGTCCAAGCCAAGTCCGCCGACGAACACCTCGAGCGTCTCTCCGGCGGCGACCGCCAGGGTCCCGGTCTGAATCCCGCCCTGCCCGCCTGGGGCGCCCGGCACGGTCTCGTCGTCCGTGCCGTCCTACGCGCTGCCGCCCGACCCGCCCTGGCCCCCGTCGGCCCCGACCACGACCGACGAGACACCGTCGGGCACCACGAAGGACTGCTCAGCACCAACGTATGGGAACGTGCACCTCGCTGTCCCGGACGTGACTGCGCAATTCGAAGCCAGCGACGCCGATGCGGGCGCCGGCCCGGCGCCAGCTGCACCGTGTCCGAGACACGTGAGACGCATATCCCCAGACATCAAAATCCGGCTCGCCTGATCGCCTGACCGCACCCTGAAGGAGCGACCGGCCGCGGCACCGACGCCAACGTTCGGTGTTGGCTATCGCGGGTCGAGAACCAGCCGGGCTATCTCGAAGACCTCCAGCCCGGCCTGGCCTGACCCATCCGCATTGATGCATCCAGCTAGGGTCCGGACGCTCGCCTCAGTTAGAAGTCCACGAATACGGGTTCGGGTCAGCGCAGCTAACCGGCCGACCGAACGAACAGGCAGAAGGGCTGACTCACCGTGAGGTGAGGAAGCAAAGCCGGATCTTCCGCAGAAAGCGCAACAACTCGGCGCTTACCCACACACCGCGTTTTCGGACGCGGCGGAACATGGAGGTTCGTATGGCTACTCCCCTGTACCCCTGCTTCCGTACGCGACTCGCTCGCCTGGCCGCACTCACTGTGGTGATGACTGTCGTCATCCCGAGCGCTGCCTTCGCGTCATCCTGTCCCGTGCAGGCAACGACTACTCCATTCGCGCAATGGGGGGATGTCGGCAATTATTCCCTCGTGCCAGGGGGCAACTTCGAGTCCCCGCTGGGAATCAGCGGTTGGATCGTCAACCGAGCCGAGCGCACGCTCGGCAACGAGCCGTTCTACGTCGGCGGTAGCAGCGACTCGCATTCGCTGACGATCGACAGCGGTGGGATCGCTGTCTCACCTACGTTCTGCATCGATGACACGATGCGGGACTTCCGGTTCTTCGCCCACGCCTATGGTGCGGACGGGGATCTGCAGGTGCGCCTTGTGATGCAGACCGCGACCGGGCCGATCTCGACTTCGCTTCGGCAAATCTTCGATCTGCCGGCCAGTTCGATGCCCGACTGGGCGCCAACCGGCGAGTTCAACGTGGCCGACGGCGTGACCCTGGCAACCGCGCAATCGGCGCTCGCGCGGCTGGTGTTCGATGTCGAGGGTCGCGGCAGCTGGCAGATCGACGACATCTACATCGACCCATACCGGACCGGCTGAAACACCGTCCTCGGCGACAGACAGGAGTCCAGAATGCACCGCGACGGCGACATTACCCCCCAGACGGACACGGTCGTCGATCAGCTGCTCGACGAGAGCTGGGACTCGCGTGATCGCCGGGGCTCGCGGCGAGAGCTGACCGTCGAAGCCGCCGCCGCGATCCTGTTCATCGGCGTGGCGGCAACCCTGTTCGTCCTCAGCGGCGCCGCGAGCGCGGTGCAGCCGGGCGCTGCGTGCCTGCTGATCGGCGCGTACGCGGTCGTGGCGAGGGTCGAGTTTCCCGTCGGCGCTGGACATGTCATTCCGACGCAGCTCGTGCTCGTGCCGATGCTCGTAATCATGCCGCCGGGCGCGGTGCCAGTTGCGGTCGCGGCCGGTCTCGTTCTCTCGGGACTGCCCGAATGGGCGCTGGGGAGCGTTTCCGGCCGGAGGGTCCTCAGCGCGGTTCCCGACGCCTGGCACGCTGTCGGCCCCGCCGCTGTTCTTCTGGCGGCCGGGTCGCCCAACATCGGCTACGGCCAGATCCCTCTGATGGTGGCTGCGCTTGCCGCCGCCGGCCTCGTGGATCTCGCGAGCTCGCTGACGCGGTTGCGCTTGGCCGGGATCGTGCCTGATGGGACGGTTCAGCTGCGTGTCATCTTGTCGGTCTGGGGTGTCGACGCTTGCCTGGCGCCAGTCGCTTTCCTGGCCGCCGTCAGCTTCCGACACGTTCAGGGCGCGATGATCGTAGTGCTGCCCCTGGCGCTTCTCCTGTGGATGCTGGCGCGAGATCGCAGCAAGCGCATCGGCCAGGCCCATGCCCGCCTCAAGCTGGTGGAGCACGAGCGGGCACGTCTACGAGAGGCCGTCGCCCGCCTCAAGCTGGTGGAGCACGAGCGGGCACGACTACGAGAGGCCGTCGCCCGCCTCGGAGACGCGTTCGCCGCCAAGCTCGGGTTGGAGACCCTCCTGCGCACCCTCCTTCATGGGTCGCTGGACGCGATCGACGCGTCCTCCGGACAGCTCGCGCTGACCGGACTCGCGGGCTGGAACGACCTGCGCATCGGCGAGCCCGAAGGCGTCCGGGTCCTGGAGCAGAGTCCCGGCATGACCGCGGCACCGGGCCGCCGCACCACGATCGACAACGACGACTTCTGGACGATCAGCGTCCCGATGCGGATCCCGGGCCCGAACACGGTCGCGGGCGCCCTCAGCTTCGTTCGGCGAGCACGCCCCTTCGAGCCCGAGGACGTGGCCACGGTCTCCGAGCTCGTCGCCAAGGCGCAGCTTGCAGCGGGCGAGATCCTGGGGCATAACGAACTCCGCAAACAGGTCCTCACCGACGCCCTCACCGGTCTCGGCAACCGCCGAGGCCTGACCACCGACCTGAGTCACACGTTCGAGCGAGCCGCCGATGGCCATCGCGCGATGCTCCTGCTGTTCGACCTCGACGGCTTTGAGAACTACAACGACACCTTCGGTCACCTCGCCGGGGATGCGCTGCTGGCGCGGATGGGTACGAAGCTCAAGGACGCCGTCGCGCCCTCCGGCGCGGCGTACCGGCTCGGCGGTGATGAATTCTGCGCGCGGATCGACCTCGATGGACGCGCTCTCGATGAGCTGATCGCCGGGCCCTCGGCGGCCATGTGCGAGACCGGCCCACGGTTCTCGGTGCGCGGGTCGCTCGGTGTGGTTCTGCTTCCTGATGAAGCCGACACCCCCGACCGGGCGATCGAACTGGCCGACGAGCGGCTGCACGCGAACAAGCGCGGCCGTGGCAGCGCGACGCGAACCCGGGTCAAGGACGTATTGCTGCAGACCATCTAGGCGATGGAGCCTGGAATGGAGATGCGCGGCCGTCTCCAGGTCGTCGGGCACCTCGGCTTGGTCGATCTCGACAGCACGTCACATTCGTCCCCGCGCTCCTGCGCTGACACGCCGCGGCGGGCCGCCGTCAGTCGTCAACCCTCGTCCGTTGCGGGCGTACGTGTCGCGAGCTTCGGCCTGCAGCAAGCGCGTCTTGTACTGCGGATGGGCGTCGGACTCGTCGCTGGCCACAAATCGGGCGCCCATGACGACGGCCACGGCGCCAGCAACGAGCACGGCACGCGCGGAAGCGGGATCGCCGATCCCGCCCGCCGCAAGCACTGGCAGCGACACGGCCCTTCGCACCTCGGCCAATAACGACAGCAGACCCACGACGCCCTGTACATGACCGCCGGCCTCGACACCCTGGACGATCAGCGCGTCAGCGCCGGCATCGGCCGCCGCTCGCGCCGCGTCCCGCGAGCCGACTTGTACCAACACTCGCGCGCCTGCAGCCCGCGCGCGCGACCAGCTGCGGTCGAAGCCCGAAGGAGAACGACACGATCGGCGCACACTCCTCAACAGCCACCTCAAGCCGCTCGTCCTGCTCAAAATCGAGCACAAGATTCACGCAAAACGGGCGATCCGTTATCCGCCCGATCGATCGGATCTGCTCGCGCAGGACCCCCACCTCGGTCCACGACGCGCCCAGCGACCCGAGGCCTCCCGCCACCGCCACCTCGCCAGCGAGTCGAGCCGTAGCGGCGCCGGCAACGGGCGCCTGCATGATCGGAACCTCTAAGCCAAGAGCGCTCACGACGCGAGCCGACAACGAGTGGAGGGAGCTATCGCCGAGAGCAGAGTTCGCTCCCTTCGCATCAAGCAGCCACCTCGATCGGGTCCGGATCGCCTCTTGTGGCCCCCACGAGACCGCGTGCTTGCATGACGGCCGAGCTTCCAGAGAACCGCGTGCCGTGTATCCGCCAGCCCAAGCTCTCCGGCTCCGCTCTCGATGAACCAGAGCCAGACAGAGCTCGCGACGGCCTTTCAGACTGAGCGCCGGGTCAGCGTGCAGGTTCATCCGGTGTCCTCCTTGGTCAGACACCTCGCTTGGCAGCTCTCAGCCTCCAAGGAGGCCACGTTGCGCCGGACGAGCCCTTCCGGAGCGCTCGCCGGCGTCGGTCGGCGGCGGATGTCGAATGCGATCGCCCGGACGACGCACAGAGCCAGTGCTGCGACGTGCCGGCGTTTCCAGCGGAGCGCAGTCGAGGAGTGGCGGTACTCTCTCGGCATCCAAACCGAAGGACGGTGGGCATAAATGCACATGCGAGCAGCGACGCGTTGCGCGGTCCTAGCTGTCGCTCTGGGAGTCGCGATCGCGACTGCTGCTGCCCTTGCATCGACGCCGGTGAAGGTCCGGCGATGCGGGTACGCCCACAGCAGGTACTGGGGTCGGGTCGCCGTCTATCCGTGGCACATGTCGTGCAGCGCGGCCCGCGATACGCTCATAAAGTCCGAGTCTCGGCATGAGCCGACCATCAACTTCACGGCCGACGGCGCAGACACATTCGACGCAGGCGCCGTCACGATCGCTGGCAAGTGGTGGGTGTGCGGAGGACGGATGGGCTATTACTTCTGCGGCTATCCGTACCGGCCCGCGACGGCTCCTGGCGAAGGCGGCGGCACAACGTACAAAGGTCCATTCACGAAGGAGTTCATCGACGAGGCGTGCGCAGACGGCTCGTATCTGTGTAAGAGCCGCGATCTGATTTACGAACCGCCTCGCTCCTACCGCTAGCCACCCGAGTAGCCAGGCTCACGACCTGGCTGACAGGTGCGTCAAGCACGCAGCCGCCTCGGGCGCCGCCTGAGCACAACCGACGGCGCGGCGATCGATGCCCGCGAGCCCTTCTTGTCGCCGAAGCGGTCGCGCACGTCGGTTGCTGGGGCAAGGCCAAAAGCGGCCGTGGGCTCTAGGGATGAAATGCGAATCGCAATTTTCCGGATACGAACACCGGCCCCTGCTCTCTTCCGAGATGCTCGCACGGCCGGGCCAATCTGTTCTCGACCAAGCGCTGGTCCGGCTGCCCCCACGGTGTCAGCATGGGGCTCCAGCACACTGGTCGGGGGTGTTGTTCGCGACGAGGCTGTCGGTGAGGGTCAGCGGCGAGCCGATGGTGAAGATGCCGCCACCTTGGAGTGTGACCTCAGGCGAACCGCTGACGGTGTTCCCGAACACGCCGGTGTGATCGATCGCGAGTGTCGGTGTCGGGCCGCCGAACATGGAGCCGTTCCAGATTCCGCCGCCTTGCGCGAACCCGCTCATCCCGTTCGCCGTCGCCTTGTTGTCTCGCACGAGGACGTTGGAGGAAGCAGGTCGGAGTCGTTAATGATCTCGGCGCCCTGGACGGTTGCAGTTCCATGCGGGGCGTTGGCCGTCGCCGTGTTGTCGGCGACGATGCTGTCGGTCATCGTCGCCGCGAGTGGTGCTGCGAAGAAGCCGACGGCGCCAGCGGCAGCGGCATCGCTGTTCGGGGTTGTGATCGTCATCCGGTTGCCGATCACCTCGACGCCTGCGAGCGTCGCGCTGGAGTCCGCTTCGAACGCGCTCGGCCCGCTCACTCCGTTCACGTCGGAGGACAAGACGTTGACGGTATCGGAGTTGTCCTCGATCTGAACGTTCTGAAGCGTGAGCGGACCGCCGGCCGCAAGCGCCGGGTCGCCGCCGTATGCCTGCCCCTGGGGAGTGTTGATCGAGACCGAGTTCCCGTCGAGCTCGGAGTTGCTGATCGTCGCTGTCGCCGAGTTGCCGAAGTTGATGCCTCCACCGAACGAGTTTTCCTGGTCCGTGCCGCCCTGCTGCTCGGGGTACGGGGTCACGAGCGAGTTCGAGAGGGACGCGGAGTTGCCGTTGATCGCCGTCC
Source organism: uncultured Solirubrobacterales bacterium (assembly GCA_963742025.1). Classification (GTDB taxonomy): domain Bacteria; phylum Actinomycetota; class Thermoleophilia; order Solirubrobacterales; family Solirubrobacteraceae; genus Palsa-465. The sequence goes on along the minus strand of CAVUKF010000010.1, from coordinate 976,795 downwards.
CGTCGACCACGAGGGACCCGTTGTTGTCGACGAAGATGCCGCCGCCGCTCGCGAAGCGGCCATCGGTCCGCGGCGAGATCGCTGTGTTGCCACTCACTGCCGAGCCCTCGAGCGACAGCGACGCGCCGCGCTCGACGACGATCCCGCCACCGTATGCGCCGAGCCCGCTCGCGCGGTTGTCGGTGACCTGGCTGCGGATCACGGTCATCGTCCCCCAGTCGTCGATCCCGCCACCGGCGCCTTCTGAGCTCTGGCATTTCGTGTTCGCGGCGCAGGTCGCAACGACACTCGTCACCGTTCGTGCCGGAACCGCCCTGTTGCGCGCGCCCGGCAACTGGTCACCCAGTCCAGAACGATCGGGGAACGGGTCGAGTTGATAGGCGATCCCGCTAGCCCGTTCACGCCGTCAGCAAGCACGGGGTACATCGCCGGCGTCCTACGCGCGCTCGGGTACCGCGTCCACGTGAGCGTGATTCCGTTCGCCTCGACCTCCGCAGCGATGTGGGACTCCTTCCAGATATCAAACGAGGGCGCGTGGATCCCGGCCTACCCCGACCCATCTTCCTACGTGCCCTCGTTCTTCAGCTGCGGCGGCGCCCACGGCAACGACTACTACTGCAACCCGGCGATCGACGACGAGATGCGACACGCCGAACTGCTCGAGCCCACCGACCCACCCGCAGCAAGCGCCCTCTGGGAGAGAGTCGACCGCCAACTGACCAACAGCGCCGAGTGGGTGACGACCGTCGACACCCGGGAAGTCGAAATCACCTCCAGTCACCTGCAGAACTACGAATACAACCCCGTCTGGGGGTTCCTCGCCGACCAAGCATGGATACAGTAGCCATTTCAAGATCGCGCACTGTCTCGGCGTCCTCCCGCTCAGAGTCCAAAAACACGAGGCTCTCCACGACCTTCACCCACCCCGATGCCGACGCGAATCGAACGAACTCTTGACTCGTGCCGTAGAAGGAGATGGAATGCGCTTTTGATGGGACACCGGCTCCAGACCCAGTCGTGAGCGGAGTGTCAGACCCAACCAGTGGAGGTGCCAGATGGCAGAGCTACCACCGCCCCCGGAGGGGATTGTGCTGGCCCACTTCATCGTCTCGGACGATGTCGAGCGCGCTCGGCGCTTCTACACCGAGGTACTCGGCGGCAGGGTGGCGTTCTCCGGTCCTGGAGGGCTGACCTACGTCGCGCTCTCCGACAGCTGGATCATCATCAACGTCGGGGGCGGCCCGACCGACGACAAGCCTACGGTCACCCTGGAGACGCCACGCGATCCCGACCGGGTCAGCAGCTTCCTGAATGTCCGGGTCAAAGACATCGCGGCCGTGTACGCCGAATGGAGCGCCCGTGGCGCCGAATTCCTGACGCCGCCCAAACAGCACGAGTATGAGATCCGCTGCTATATCCGCGACCCCGACGGACACATCATCGAAGTCGGACAAACCACGGACCCAGAAGGTGACTGGACGCCCGGTCACTGGCCATCGAGTACGCTCCCAGAGGGGCTTGTGCTGACCCGCTTCATCGTCTCAGATGATGTCGAGCGCTCTCGGCGCTTCTACACCGAGGTACTCGGCGGCAGGGTCGTCTTCTCCGGAAAGCCGTCAGGAGAGCCGACCAATGTCGCACTCTCTAACGGCTGGATCGTCATCAGCGTTGGCGGCGGACCGACCGACGACAAGCCTACGGTCACCCTGGAGACGCCACGCGATCCCGACCGGGTCAGCAGTTTCCTGAATGTCCGGGTCAAAGACATCGCGGCCGTGTACGCCGAATGGAGCGCCCGTGGCGCTGAATTCCTGACGCCGCCCAAACAGCACCAGTATGAGATCCGCTGCTATATCCGCGACCCCGACGGACACATCATCGAAGTCGGACAAACCACGGACCCAGAAGGCGACTGGACGCCCGGTCGCTGGCCATCGGAGCAGACGACTTGATAGACGGGTTCGGGTCATGAGCACCGCGATCATCGGCACTGGAGGGCTCGGGTCGGTCATCGCCCGCCGGCTCGCGTCAGGCGGCGAGACCCTACGTCTCTCGAACGCCGACACAGAATCGGCACGAACGCTGGCTGCGGCGATCGGGCGAGGTGCGGCCGCTGCCAGCGACAACCGCGACGCGTTGCAGGGCGCCGATGCCGTCATCTTGGCGCTGCGGTTTGGCGTGCTGAACGGCGTCATCGAAGAGATCGCCGACGCGCTAACCGACAAGCTAGTCGTCGTTCCGAGCAACCCGGTCGGCCTCGATGCACAAGGGAAGATCGTGCGTCTGCTGCCGCAACTGCAATCCTCTGGCAAGGTTGTAGCTGGGTGGCTGCCTGAAGGGGCGCGCCTGGCCATGGCGTTTGGCAGCATGTCGGGCGATCTCCTCGAGTCCTCCAGCAACCGGTCACCGGAGCTGGCCGTTCTGTTTTACGCGACGGACGACAAGCGTTCCGGTCTGCAGGTCGAACGATTGATCCGGACGGCCGGCTTCGAGCCGGTGCAGGTCGGCGGCGTCGAACAGTCCGGTCGACTCGAGGTGGGTGGCGACCTTCACGATCTCGTAGTCGGCCCCGCCGAGGCGCGGTCATTGATCGCTGGCGCCTGATCGCCTCGCCGCCATGGCCGGCCGGCTTCGCGGGAAGGCGGCCTGATGCCACGCCCCACCTTGCGCGCAAACCACTGGCCTGTTGATGGTCGGTGTCGCGATGCGGTGGCGCGCGTGCGCGGCGTCAGTTGATGTCGCGCTTGCCGGTTATGCCGATGCCTATGAAGGCCAGCACGATCGCCCAGGCGATCAGGATGATCGCGCCGGCTCCCGGCGAGAGCAGATGCTGGGTCCTGAGGCCCATCAGCGCGTCCGACGCGCGTGTTGGCGTGTACCGGCCCACGGAGGGCACGAGGCCGAACAGAAGGCTGTCGATGACGAAGCCCCAGGCGAGCAGGGTGATGACCGCGCCGACCTGGTTGTGGATGATCGTGCCGAGGGCGGTGCCTATCGCTCCCCACAAGGCCACGCCGACGAGGCCTCCCAGGGCGAGCAGCAGGACGTCGCTGCTGCTGAGCACGATCGTGATGCCTCGCCCCTCGAGGATCACATAGCTGGTCGCCCAGCCGATCGCCTCGCCAAGGACTCCGAATCCAATTCCGGCCAGCGCACCGGCGACGATCTTGGCGGCGAGGACGTGCGAACGCGCCGGGTTGAAGAGGATCGTTGGACGGATCGTGCCGTAGCGGTACTCGCTGGTGACAAGCAGCACCCCCGCGAGCGCTGAGAACACTCCTGCGAGGCTGCCCACGCTCAGCAGTTGACGCTGGTTCTCCTTGCCCATCAGTCCGGGTGGGTGGCTGAGCAGTCCGGTTAGCAGCGTGAATAACAGGATCAGCGCAATCATCCCGAGGAGCAGCCCGATCGTGGTCCGGGTCGAGCGAATCTTGAGCAGTTCCGACCTGATCTGCGCGATCATGCCGACGCCTGCGAGGTCAATTGCAGGAAGATCTCCTCAAGCGAGCCACCGTCGGTCAACAACTCGTGAACTGGGACGCCGGCGTCGAATGCGATCTCGCCGACCCGCTCGCTCGATGCTCCTTGTACGAGCAGCACGCGATCGGTGCCGGGCGTGACCTGCAGATCGTTGTCCTGAAGCGCGGCCGCGAGCCGCTCCGGATCAGCGCTACGGACTCGGACGGCGCCGCCGGCGCGCGCGGTCAGCTCCGCCAGCGAGGACTCGATGACCAGACGTCCGCGGCTGATGATCAGAACCTGATCGACGGTTTGCGCGACCTCCGCAAGCACATGGCTTGAGACCAGCACGGTGCGACCCTCGGACGCCAGCCGGCGCAGGAAGTCACGCAGCCAGCGAACGCCCTCCGGGTCAAGCCCGTTCGCGGGCTCATCGAGAATCAGCAGCTCCGGGTCGCCGAGCAAAGCCGCAGCGAGCCCGAGCCGCTGGCGCATCCCCAGCGAATACCCCTTCACGCGCCGGCGTGCCACGTCGCCGAGTTCCACCAAGCGCAGCACCTCATCTGCGCGTGAATCGGGGACATCGACGGCGCGCCCGAGCATCCTCAGGTGATCACGGCCCGAGCGTCCAGGGTGAAAGTCGGTTGCCTCGAGCACCGCGCCGATCCGCAGGGCGGGGCGCTCAAGCTCGTTGTAAGGGCGGTCGAACACCAGCGCCCGCCCGCTCGTCGGTGCCGCCAGACCCAGAACCATCCGAAGCGTCGTCGTCTTGCCCGCGCCGTTCGGTCCGAGGAAGCCGGTGATCGTTCCGGCCTCCAGCACAAACGACAGCTCCGTAACCGCCGAAACCTCGCCAAAGCGCTTCGTCAGCGACTCGGCCTGCACAATCGCCGTCATACGCACCCATTCATCTCGCCCACGCCACGCCGGCAGTTACCGGGGCAACACTGCGGCGCGTCCCACGCCGAGACGTTGCCGCACGGTCGCGCGATCGACGCCGAGCGCGGCGATCAGCTCAGCGGCGGGATCTGGCCGCTCGAGTTCGAGGACGGTTAGGAGCACCAGGACTGGATCCCTGAGCAGCCCGAGAATCAGGTGCTCGGTGCCGACCTTGCGCTCACCGCGGCGCCGTGCTTCCTCGCGAGCGTCGATGTACGTGCTCCAGGGGTGGTACGCGTCGGCTGGTTTTGAATGCTTGGTCATCGGAGTCGCTTTCCGTATTCCGCCTCGACCCGTTCCGCTAACCGGTGCAGAGCTAGAGCGGCGCGGAGCCCCAGCGACGGGTCGTTGGACGCGATCGCGGAGGCGATGTCTTCGGCGTCCATGACCGTCAGTCTAGATTGACAACAGACCTTTGTCAACCCAAACTGACGCCGCGTCGTCCCCGGGCTCTCGGCGAACCGACCGGGTCGTGTCGGTATTCAGCGTGCAGGTTCCGGCGCCAACATGTCGGAGCGCCACGCTATTCGCGAACGAGGGAGATTGCCAGGCTGGGTACGACGAACGACAGGAGAAAGATCGGCAAGATGCTCTTTCCGGTGCACCGGAAGGCGACGGTTTCGCCCTCGACAGCGTCGAAGGTCTTGGTTCGACTGGAGTTTCGTCCGTTGCGGACTTGCAGAGTGTGATGTCCGGGTTCGACGGATATCGCGACGGTCCCGTTCATTTCCAGGGATCCGTCAGGCTTTCCGTCAACCAGGATGTCGTACGTGCCGCGGCGGACCTCTACTCCGATGGCTTTGTGCGTCAGCTTCAGTGTTGCGGGCATTGCCGATCTCCTCCCGTTCCGTAGCGCGTCTTATTCGTAAACGCTAACAACGGTCTGGCCGCGCGTCGAGAAAACCTGCTTAGCGTGCTAGTTTCTGACCATGCGGCCAAAATACCCGGACGACAGCCGCACGTTTGTGAGGAGCGCCAGACGGGCGCAGATCGTTGAGGCTGCGATCGAGACCATCGCCGAACTCGGGTACGCGAACGCCTCGCTCTCGCGCATCGCGCTACGGCTCGGCATCAGCAAGGGTGTGATCAGCTACCACTTCGCCGGCAAAGACGATCTGATCGCCGAGATCGTCAGCCAGGTACTCCGACAAGCGAGGGCCTCGATGCAGCCTCGCATCGAAGCGCAAACAACCGGCCCACGGATGCTGCGCGTCTACATCGAGTCCAACCTCGAGTTCATGCGCGACAACCCCACTCGGATCGGCGCCCTCGTAGAGATCGTACGGGCGACGATCGCCGGCGCCAGGAGCCCATTCAGCGGCAACCGCGACGGAGCCGCCCAGATCCTCGCCGAACTGCTCACGCGCTTCCAGACCGCCGGCGATTTCCGGGCTGACTTCGATCCGAATGCGATGGCGATCGCGATCCGCGCGGTCATCGACGCGGCGCCCGGCCGACTGCCCGACCCCTCGTTCGACATCGACCAATACGCCCGCGAAGCAGTCACGATCTTCGACCGAGCAACGTGCAAGACCAGGGCTTGAAGCCCCGCCCCACGAGCGGCTTGACGGGGGCTCGTCGCCTGTGCATTCGCCCAGACACCGATCGTCTCTAATCAACGAAGAGCCGCACACTCGTTCGGCGTCGACCTCATCGGACAGACCTGGAGGATCGGTACGGCAGCCTCCCGGAGAGCCGTGGTTCGAGACTCGTGCATCGCGCGATATCGTCGTAGCGTGGATCGCGCCGAACTGCAGACGATTCAGCGCCCGCTCAAGGCGCGCTACCGCACTGAGCCTGCGTCCGCGCTCGTGACCCTGACCGCAACCGCGGAGCTCGACGAGCAGGCGATCTCGTGCTCGGTTGTGACCGGCAGGGCGCTCGTTGAGGCAGGGCTCCATCCGGCGACGGGCGGATCGGGCGCGCTGGCCTGCTCCGGTGACATGCTGCTTCAGGCTCTCGTTGCGTGTGCCGGGGTGACGCTGAGGTCGGTCGCCACGTCGCTTGAGATTCCGGTGGCGGGGACCGTCAGGGCCGAAGGGGATCTCGACTTTCGCGGGACGTTGGGCGTCGACAAGACCGGCGAGGCGCCGGTCGGTTTCCGCGCCATCCGGCTGATCTTCGACCTAGAGAGCAATGCGAGCGAGGAGCAGCTTGAGAAGCTGCTCTCGCTGACCGAGCGCTACTGCGTCGTCTATCAGACGCTCATCGGCGGTGCTGCCGTCAGCGTTGATCACTCGCCCTAGCTGACCGCCCGCGAACGTTGCGAACGATTTGAGGTAGGGAGAGGTCAGCGCTCTGGCCTGAGAAAAGCGCCCTGGGTGGCGCAGGCATTCCCCGGTGACGCAGCGTAGCTGCCGGCGCGCGAAGGATTCAGTTATTCTGTCGCGCGCCAGATGAGGTCCTGGCGGCTGACCATTTAGTCAGCCGAACCGCCCTTTGAGGGCTGATGGCTTCTTTTCGCTAATTGTCGATTTTTCGCGAAGGAGCCACTGAGCGCGTTTGCCGATCCTGGCTGACTGGGTCGTACAGGTTCTTCAGGTCGTGACGGTGCTGGCGCTCGCTCCGCTCGTCAGCGGCGTGATCGCGCGGGTTGAGGCGGTGGTCCAGCAGCGGCGGGGACCGAAGCTGCTGCAGCCGTACTACGACATCGCGAAGCTGCTGCGCAAGGAGACCGTGCTGCCGGCGCCGGCGGGGCCGCTGTTCCGCGCCGCGCCGTACATCAGTTTTGCGGGCTATGCGACGGTGCCTTTGCTGATCCCGGTGTTGACGAACTTCCCGCTTCCGCTCGGGTACATGGGCGACATTCTTGCCGGCGGACTGATCCTGGGGATGGCGGGGTTCGTTGTGTCGTTGGCCGCGATCGACAGTGGCTCGCCGTACGCGCAACTGGGATCGAGCCGGTTGCGGACGTTCGGGGCACTGAACGAGCCGACGGTGATCTTCGTGGTCTTCGTCGTCGCGCTGACGACCCACACGGACCTGCCCTATTTCGAGGGCGCCGCACTTCGGGCGTCGGTGGTCGAGGTCGTGCGTCCCAGCCATCTGCTGATCGTGGCGGCGTTCTTCATGCTGCTGCTCAACGAGACCGGCAGGATCCCCGTCGCTAGTCACGGTGGGACGCTCGAGTTCGGGCAGATCGATGAGGGCCGCGTCGCTGAGCACTCCGGTCCCGGACTCGCGTTCCTGCGCTGGGGCTCGTCGGTCAAGCAGCTGGTGCTGTTCACGATCTTCGCAAACGTGCTTCTAGCGCCGTGGGGGCTCGCGAGCACGGCCGGCCTTGGCGAGGTGGTGGCAGCGATCCTGCTGCTCGCCGGCAAGGCATTGGCGATCGGCGCGGCGGTGGTCGTGGTCGAGTCGAGCTTCGCGAAGCTGCGCCTGTACAAGATCCCCGAGTTCACCGTTGCCAGCTTCATGCTGGCGGTGCTGGCAGTCGTGATCTTCCTGTTCCAGCCGGGGTTCGGGAACCTGCGTCTGAGTGTGTTCGGCGCCGCCGCGACGGTCATCGCCGTGATCGTGCTGCTGCTCGAGCTGATGATGCTTCGCTCGCAGGACGTGTGGGAGCAGCTGCGTCTGTACGCGCTGGGCTCGGCGGCCGTCGCCGTGTTGGCGGTCGCGACGGCGGCGAGCGGCCACGGCAACGGCTCGTTGTACGTACTCGGAGCCGCGACGATCGCATTCAAGGCGCTGCTGTTCCCGCTCGGGATCGGGTTTGTGCTGCGCCGCCTCGAGGTGGACGCGCGGGTGCCGTCGACGATCGGTGTGCCGAGCTCGATCCTGATCGCGATCGGCCTGTCGGCGTTCGCGTTCATCGTGTTGCGGCCGATCCATATCGGCACGTTGCCGGAGCTGCCGCTGTCGGCGCTGCCGGTGGCGATCGGCGGCGTGCTCGTCGCGTTCCTGCTGATGGTGCTTCGCCCGTACGCGCCGTCGCAGCTGCTCGGCTTCCTGATCCTGGAGAACGCGGTGTCCGTCGCAAGCCTCGTGATCGCGCCGGGGCTCCCGATCATCCTGGCGCTGCTGCTGCTGTTCGACGTGCTGATCGGCGTGATCGTGTTCGTCGTGCTCGTCCAATACCTGGCGATCGAGCGCACCGCTGTACGCACCGACATGCTCGACCGGTTGACCGGATGAGCTATCTGCTGATCGTCCTCGTCGCAGTGCCGCTGATTGCGGTGCTGGTGAGCCTGCTCGGCGGTTGGCGCCTCGCGCGGATCGCGACTGCTTTGGCGGGCCTGGCGTCGCTTGGGGTCGTGATCGCGCTGGCGATCACAGTCGCGCACGGACGCACGCTGCAGGCGGCCCACGGCTGGCTGCGATTGGACTCCCTCGGAGCGGTGTTCCTGCTCGCGACCGGCTTGCTGTACGCGGTCGCCGGCGTGTTCTCGGTCGGTTACCTGCACGCTGACGAGAGCACAGAGGACTTCGGACGCTTCGCCCGGCGCTACTGCGCGTTGCTGAATCTGTTCGGGTGGAGCATGCTGCTGGTGCCGCTGGCGGCCGACTTCGGCACGCTGTGGGTGGCGGTCGAGCTGACGACGATCGTCTCGGCGCTGCTGGTCGCGATCGACCGCACCGACGCTGCGCTGGAGGCATCATGGAAATACGTGCTGATCGCCTCCAGCGGACTCGGGATCGCGCTGCTTTCGATCATCGTCCTTTACGCAACCGGCACGCACGCGCTCGGCGGCGCATACATCCCGCGATTCGTCCGCCTGTTCACGCGCGCCCGTGGCTTCTCGACCGACGCCGTTCGGCTGTCGTTCGTGCTCGCGGTCGTCGGCTTTGGCACCAAGGTCGGGTTTGTGCCGATGCACACGTGGCTTCCGGATGCTCACAGCGAAGCGCCCGCACCAGTGTCGGCGATGCTCTCGGGCTCGCTGCTGTCGGCCGCGTTCTACGCGATCCTGCGCTTCTTCCAGGTCGCGGTGGAAGCCGGCGAGCGCTCGTTCGCCGAGCATGTTCTGATCGTGTTCGGCGCGGTCTCGCTGGTGACCGCGGCCCTGTTCGTGCTGCGCCAGGGCAACTACAAGCGGCTGCTCGCCTACTCCTCGATCGAGCACATGGGCGTGATCGCACTCGGGATCGGGTTCGGCGCGCCGCTCGCGGTCGCCGGGGCACTGCTGCACGTGATCACCCACGCGTCGGCCAAGGGACTTGCGTTCTTCGGCGCGGGATCGCTCCTGCGCGGATATGACAGCAAGGAGATTGACGATGTCACAGGCGCCGGGACTGCGATGCCGTGGACCGGGCCGATGTTCCTGGCCGCGGCGCTCGCGTTGTGCGGGCTGCCGCTGTCGGGTGTGTTTCGCAGCGAGTTCCAGATCGTTGCCGGCGGGTTTGCCCAGCCCCAATACGTCGGCGTGACGCTGCTGATCGTGTTTGTCAATCTGGCCTTCTTCGGGGTCATCTGGCACGCCGGACGGATGGTGCTGACGCCCGCGGGCGCAGGCGCTGCGCGCGGGGAGTACAGCGTCTGGCTGGTGGCGGGCATGCTCGGCTGCCTGTTCGTGAGCATCGCGCTCGGCCTGCACGTGCCGGGTGTGCTTGAAAGCCTCCTACACAACGCGGGCCACCGGCTCGCCTTCCCCGCGTGATGAACCCCAGAGACCGGAGAGCCTCCAAACGAGCCGCCAAGCGCGACGGCGATCTGCCCACCTACGTACCCGCGCATCTGCACGCCGAGCGAGAGCAGGCGCCGCCGGGCGAGCTTCGTCTTCGCGTCACGATGCTTTCGTTCGAGCGCGCGTGTCACATGCTTCGCGTCGCGGGCGCGCGTTTCGTGACGCTCCTTCTGGCCGACACTCCGGAGCCGTCGATCATCGGGACGTTCGCGCTGCGTGGCGACCTGGTCGTGGTGCGAGCGCCGACCGAGGGCGCTGACCCCGTCGTGTACGGGTCGCTTGGCGTCACCTGGCCGGCCGCTCGTTGGTCAGAGCAGGAACTGGTCGAGCGGCACCCCGTCAGACCGGTCGGCTACGAATCCGAGCGGATGCTGACGGCGCCTGACGCCGACACGATCGACAGAAGGGTGAGCGGTCTCGACGTGTTCGCGATCCCCTTCGGACCGGTCCGCTCGGGGATCTTCGAGGCGATCCAGTTCCTGATCGAGACCGGCGGCGAGGATGTCCCCCGGCTGCAGACCCGGCCGTTCTTCAAACACAGGGGGATGGAGTCGCGGTTTGCGGGACTTGACCCGGAAACCGGCGTGCACGTCGCGGAACGAGTCGCCGGAATCGCGGGTGTTGCCTACGCGTGTGCGTTCTCTCACGCCGTCGAGCGTGCGCTCGGGGTTCAGGCCCCGCCCAGCGCGGAGCGTTGGCGGATCGTGCATGCGGAGCTCGAGCGGCTCGCGTGCCATCTCGACGTGATCGCCAAGGAGGCCGAGACGACGGCGCTGTCGGTCGGCCAGGCGCGCTTCCAGATTCTCAAGGAACGGGTGATGCGTCTGCGCGCCGTTTTGACCGGCAACCGCTTTGGTCGCGGAGTTGTGATCCCGGGCGGCGTCCGCTACCCGGGGCGCATGGACCTGGACGAGTTGCTCAGTGAGCTCGACCAGCTGGAAGACGAGTTCGAGCGCGACCGGCACCTGTTCCTGAGAACGGCCTCGATGACCGACCGACTGATCGGATCTGGCCGCATTCCGAGGGCGCTCGCCGAGGATTACGGTGCGGTCGGCCCGCTCGCTCGCGGCTCGGGGCTCTCGGTCGATGCCCGGCACGAGCGTCCCTACGGGGAGTACCGGCGGCTCGGGCTGCGGGTCGTGACCGAGCGCGACGGCGACGCGATGGCGCGCGTGAGCGTCCGTTTCGGCGAGATCACCGAGTCGCTGCGGATCCTGCGCCAGGCGATCGACCACCTCAGACGGCGTAACGGCGAACTTGTCGCGGCCCTGCCGGCGCACGGCCGCGGTTGCGCGTTCGGGTGGGCCGAGGCCCCGCAGGGCGAGCTGGCGATTTGGGTTGAGATCCGTGACGGGATCCTCCATCGGGTCCACATCGCCTCGCCGTCGCTGCGCAACTGGGCCCTGTTCGACCACGCGTTTCCCAAGGACGTCCTCACCGACTTCGCGTTCATCGAGCACAGCTTCGGCCTGACCGCAGCGGGAGCCGACCGCTGATGCTCGGCTGGATCCCGCGCGGGTTACGGAAGGGGCGGATCACGACCGGCTACCCACGCCGCGCCGAGCACCCGCCCGACGGCTACCACGGACAGATCCGGCTGCTGCACGACAAGCCCGCGGCGAACAAGCTCATCGACGTTTGCCCGACTGGCGCGATCAGCATCGATTCGGCGGGCACGTTGTCGCTGGATCGCGGCCGCTGCATCCTTTGCGGAGCGTGTGTCCGCGCTGCCCCGGAGCGGTTCGCGTTCGACGCCGTCTATGAGACGGCGACGCGCACGCGCGAGGAATTGATCGATGATCACGGCGGCCGGCAGGATGTTCATGGGGCCGGCGCACGGCAGACGCTCGGCGAGCAGGCGCGCGCGCTGCGCCGCTCGATCCACGTGCGCCATATCGACACCGGCTCCGACGGTTCCGAGGAGTGGGAGATCCAGGCGCTGTGGAATCCCTACTACGACATCCAGCGGCTCGGTTTCTTCCTGACCTCCTCGCCGCGACACGCTGACATCCTGATCGTCACCGGGGGCGTGACCGAGCCGATGCGCGGTCCACTCGAGCGGACATGGGACGTGATGCCCGCTCCCAAGGCGCTGATCGCCGCCGGAACGGACGCATGCTCGGGCGGTCTGTCTGCCGCCACCGGCCTGTGTGCCGGTGGCGTCGACTCCGTGCTCGCGGTCGACGTGTACGTGCCGGGATCGCCGCCGGCGCCGATCGCGTTGCTCGATGGCCTCCTGCAGGCCGTCGGGCTGCTGCGGGAGCAGGTGGGCGCGTGACGCTCACCTTTGCGATCGCGATCGGCGCGCTCGCGCTCGCGCCGCTGCTCGCGATCAGACTCGGCCGCGCGGGCGCGACGCTGAGCGCCGCCGGCTGCGTGCTGCTGGTGATCGTCGGCCTGGACGCCGCGATCGGCGGCGCCCTTCCGGTGCTGAACCTCGGCGGCTGGCTCGGCTTCGGCGACAGCGCCCTACGCGCCGACGGGCTCGCGGGCATCTTCCTGGCGATCGTCGGCGTGGCCGGTGCGGCGACGTCGCTCGCCTACGCCGAGCTTCCGCCCGGAAGGTGGGTGACGGCGCTCGGCAGTGCGCTCGTGTTCGCGGTGGCGCTCGTGATCGGCGCCGACAACGCCTTCCTGTTCCTGCTGGCGTGGGAGACGCTGGCGGTCTGCATCTACCTGCTGACGAGCGCCGACCGCACGGATCCAGGCGCGCTCCTGGGCGGCTACTTCACCGCCGGGCTGACGAAGCTCGGCGGCGCCGCGATATTGGCCGCGTTCGGGCTGCTCTACGGCCACACGCACAGCTTCTCGCTGATCGTGTGGGCGCACGCCACGCTTCCGGCCGGAACCCGCGGGCTCCTGTTCGCGCTGTTCCTGATCGGATTCGGGACCAAGGTCGGCGTCCTCCCCGTTCAGGGCGCGCTGCCAGCCGGATACCGTGCGGCGCCGCGCCTCGGCGCTGCATCGCTGTCGGTCGCGCTGTCCGCCGGGTTCTATGGCCTATGGCGATTTGAGCTGGCGATCCTCGGCCCGCTGCCGACATGGTGCGGGGACGCGCTGCTGATCCTCGGGACCCTGACCGCAGTCACAGGCATCGTCTACGCGATCACCCAGGACGACCTGCGACGCTTCCTCGGGTACTCGACGATCGAGCAGGCCGGGATCGTGCTGCTCGGACTCGGCGTCGCGCTGCTCGGCGCCTCGGCCGGCAACCACACACTTGAAGCCGCAGGCCTGCTCGCCGCGACGCTGCAGGTGTGCGCGGCCAACCTCTCAAAGACACTCGCGCTGATCGCCGTCGACCGCGTCGAGCAGGCCACCGGCGAGCGCACGATCGACCCGCTCGGAGGCCTCGCCCGGAGCCTGCCGGTCGCCGCCGGAGGGCTCGGCGTCGCATCGCTGACGCTCGCCGCGATCCCGCCGCTCGGCGGGTTCGTCAGTGAATGGTTCACCTTCGAGGCGCTGCTGCAGGGCTTCCGGATGCCGACCCTGCTCTCCCAGCTGCTGTGCGCGCTCGCCGCCGCCGGACTCGCATTCACCGCAGGGATCGGGCTGCTGGCGTTCGCGAAGTACTACAGCTTCATCTTCCTCGGTCCCGCTCGGCGCGCCCGAGCGCAGCTCGCGGCCACGCCCGCGTGGCAGCCGAGCCTATGGCTGCTCGGCGCGGTGATCCTGTTCCTCGGGACCGCCGCGCCGTGGGAGATCCACGCGATCGGCTCAGGCCTGAGGCCGCTGCTCGGATTCGACCCCGCGAGCACCGCGATCTCGCACCCACTCGTGCTCGGACCCGTGTTCCGGAACTTCTCGGTGCTCGGGCCGACATGGCTCTCGATCGTGCTCCCGGCGTACGCGCTGCTCGCATTCCTGATCGGCCGCTCGGTCGGCGGACGCGGCGTCCGGCGCGCGCCGGTCTGGGTGACGGGCAGCGGCGCCGAGCTACCCGCCGTACAGTACCGCCCCTCTTCGTACTCCAACCCGATGCGCGTCGTGCTCCGCGGACCGCTCGGGTACCGTAACCGCCTGATCGAACGCAGCGACGACGGGCGCCGCTCGTGGGTGCTCGAGACCAGCGTCGTGCTGGCGGTCGATCGCTTCCTCTACCGACCGCTCACCAATCTAGCCCTCGCAGCCAGCGCCCGCGTGCGCCGCCTGCAATCCGGACGTCTATCCACCTACCTCCTCTACATGATGATCGCGCTTATCCTCGCACTCGCCCTGATCCCGGTCCTGCGCTGATGTTTCAGAGAATCATGCTCATCTGGGACGGATCCGATATCGCCCGCAACGCGTTCGATGTCGCGATCGACATCGCCCGCCGCTACGAAGGCGAGCTCGTCGCCATATCCGTCGCCTACTCACCCGCTCACGCGGAGACCGATGCCGACCGCCAGGAATCGGTGGATGCCGCCCACCGTTACCTGGAGGACACCTTCCGCGAAGTCGAGGACCGCGCCCACCGCGCCGGGGTCGATGTCGAGCACCAGATCATCGAAGGAGACACTCCGGCCCGAGCGCTCCTCGACTACGCACACGAGCACGGCTTCGACCTGATCGTCTGCGGCCACCACCACACACGCCGCGCCGGCCGCCTGCTGCTGCACGACGTCGCCGACGATCTCTTCCGCGACGCCCTCACGCCGGTCCTGATCGTCGGCGAGAACTCACGACGATGATCCGCGCGGCTCCGCCCGCGGTTCGGTGCTTGATCACGATCCAGGATCGGCGTTCAGGCGTCGATGATGACTTTCAGCGCTTTCGTGTCGGCTGCCCGGCTGAACGTGTCGTAGGCGTCCATCATCTCTGACAGCTTGAAATGATGGGTGGCGAACCCGTCGACGTTCAACTTCCCTGAAGCGATCAGCTTCAGGAGCAGCGCTGTCGTGTTCGCGTTGACGAGCCCCATCGATATCGCGATGTTGTGTATCCACAGTTTCTGCAGCTCCAGTTCGACCGGCGCGCCGTGCACACCGACGTTCGCGACCCGCCCGCCCGGACGGACGATGTCGGTGCACATCCGGAACGTGGCGGGGATGCCGACCGCTTCGACGGCGACGTCCACGCCGTACCCGTCTGTCAGCGCGAACACCTGCTCCTTCCAGTCGCTGTCACCGGACAGGACGCCGTCGGTCGCGCCGAACTTCCGGGCCTCGCTAACCCGGTTTGCGTCCAGGTCGACGGCGATCACACGAGCAGCGCCGTACAGGCCGGCGGTGACCATCACCGCGAGTCCGACCGGGCCGGCGCCGACGACCGCGACGACGTCGCCCGGTTTCACGCCGCCATACTGCACGCCGATTTCAAACCCGGTCGGCAGGATGTCTGAAAGCATCACCGCCTGCTGATTGGTGACGCCGTCGGGGACTTTGTACACCGAGTTCTCTGCGTAGGGGACGCGCACATACTCCGCTTGGGTGCCGTCGATCAGATGGCCGAACACCCAGCCGATACCGGAGGCTCCTTCGTCGCCCAGGCAGTGTGCGAATAGGCCCTGATGACAGAAGCTGCAGTGGCCGCAGGACTTGATGCAGGAGATGATGACCTTGTCCCCGACCGCCAGCGAGCTGACGGAACTGCCCGTTTCGAGGATGGTGCCGACGCCCTCATGGCCGAGGATGCGCCCCGGCGTGACCGCAGGCACGTCACCTTTGAGGATGTGCAGGTCTGTGCCGCAGATGGTGGTCGTGTCGAGCCTGACGATTACATCCGTGGGCTGCTGAATGTGAGGGTCAGGCGCGTCAGTCCATTGCTTCTCCCCCGGGCCGCCGTACACGAGCGCTTTCATGATGATGCTCCTCCGATGCCCATTGACGCGAAACGCAGCCGACGGCTCGGTGTGCGGCCGCCGCGGGGCGCGGGCCGCCGTGGGCGGCTCAGATTCAATCTAACACCGGCCGTCCGCAACTGCGGTGCGGCCTCGTTCGTGCCACCAGGTTGACCTTTGCGGCCCCCGAGGCCGGCAAGCCGGAGGCGAGAAACGGTTGCCATCTGGGTGGGTCCGCGTGGTAGGTTCGGCGTTCGTTCCCAACAGGATCGGAGGCAGGATGCTCTTTCACGTAACGTGGGCTTTCAGAGAGACAGGCGAGGAGGGCGCCCGACGGTCGCTGGCGCTCCTCGCCAAGTGGCAGCCCCCGGCCGGCGCGGTGTTCCAGGGGTTCTACGGCTTCGCCGATGGCAATGGCGGTGTGGCACTGATCGAGGCTGATAGTGCAGCAACGGTAGCCCGGACGACTTCTCCGTGGACGCCATGGTTGCACTTCACGGTCACCCCGATTGTGCCAATCGAGGAGTCGAGCGCGATCGGCGCCGAGGCAATCGCTTTCCGCGATTCGGTCGCGTAGTCACGGCATAGCAGTTGTATTGAAGCGAGTCACACTTCGGAGCAGGCCAACGCCCGTGGGATCGCCGGGCGCCGGCGCGACGCGCGGCACAGATACGGGAAGCTCAAGCGCCGTCCGCGTTGCGACAGCCGAGCTCGATCTGGTAGCTCGGCGAGCTGCTCGCCCCATGGGCGTCGGCGTCGGCCACTACGACTGCCCCGGCGGGCGTCGCGAGCGCGCTCGTCTCACCGCTGTAGCTCCCCGGGTGGTCCGGCTGCGCGACCAGGTGCAACCTCACCTGGCTCCCCTGCGCCGGGGACAGCTCGAGCGTCACGTGCGCGCCCCTGGTCGCCTTACCGGAGGCGGTCACACGGGCCGTAAAGCGCAGGACGGTACGGTCGGCGGCGTGCTTGCCGGCGTCGGCGAGCTGGATCATCGTCAGTTTGAGGCTCGCGGTCGGGTGCGCGAACTCCGCGCCGATCAGGATCTCGTCGCCGCTCGTGTTCGAGTTTGCTTCCACGTGCCAGGTGCCGGCGGCAGCCGGGCTCGCCGTCAGAGTCCGGAACATCTCGTTGGCGACGTCCGAGCCGGCCGCGATCGTCTCCACGATCCTGCCGGCCGGGTCGATCAGCTTGGTCGTGACGGTCGGCAGCGCTACTACGATGACGCTGAGCTCGCCCGCGTGAGCGGGGACCGTGATCGCCATCCGGAAGCTCGTACCGGCCGTCAGGTCGACGGACCGCGCGGAGTCGAAGGTCCCGCCGGGATCTGGTGACAGGCACAGCTTGCCGGCGGTCGCGGCGGTCGCCCGTGGTGCCTTTGCGTCCGATGCAGCGCCGCGGACGGCGATTCGTGCGGCCCGCGCTGCCCGGCGATTGCTCGCCACCAGCGGACCGGTGTATTGGCCACCGCCGGCCGCGGCCGTACCGAGGGCCAGGTGCGGCACGACCCAGTTGGAAAAGGCAAGCGGCGAGCTGGTCATGTTCCAGTGCAGAATCGACAGGGTGCCTCGGTCGGCGATCGTCCAGAACGCGCTCGGTACCGGCACGACGCCGTCGTTGGGGCCGGTGCCGGTACACGACGCGGAGAGCGCGTCACCCGCCATGATCGAGAACTTGACGCCACGCGTCTGCGTGATCTCCGCATTGAACTGCGAGGCGAACGCCGGCGTGAGCTCGTAAGTCGGGATGTTGGGCGCAAGGGTCGCCACGTCGCCGAGCGAGAAGGCCGGATAGGCGCAGTTAGAACCCTCGTTCGGCGTCCCGAGCATGACCAGGTGCGAGACGACTGGGGCAGAGTCCCCGGGCGGCGGATCCGGCATCAGCTCCTGGATGTAGTAGCGCGAGATCAGGCCGCCCATCGAGTGCGCCACGATGTCGACGTGGGCGGCGTCGAGCATGTCGCGGATCCCCTCGATGTAGGTCGCCTCCTGGGCGGCGTTCTGCACGATCGACTTGCCGCCGGCGCCGACCGGGGTCGTGTCCATCACGCCGCTGGCCTGATGGTCGCCGACCGCGTAGCCACGCCAGTTCGGGTTCGTCGCCTGCAGAAAGCCGCTTGAACCGACGTAGCTGGCCCACGTGCTCGCGTCGCTGTTCCAGCCGTGGACGAGGATCACCGGCTTGGGGAGCACGACGAGCGTCGCCGTGTCCGCGATGCCGTCCGTATCGGTGAGCGTGATCGTGATTGCCCGGTTGGAATCCGGCGAACCTGAATCGCTCCACGCCAGCCCGGTCGTGTCCAGCACCTCGTCGACGTTCACCGATGCCCCGGCCGGGACGGACACGTTGGACTGCGTGATCCCCACCGTCGAGCTGTCGTCGGCCGGGTCGCCGAAGCCGACGTTGGTTGTCTGCGCAGTCGGCCCGTTGTTCCGGACGGTCGCTATCACGTCGACCTGGTTTCCGTCGTACGTGCCGCTCGCCGGGACGGCTTCCATCTCGTCACTCTGCAGGTTCAGCTGCTGGAACTTGATCGCAGTCACCACCAGGGTGCCCTGGGCGAAATTGATCGTCGACTGCGCGCCCGGGGCGACCGTCAGCTGGCAGCCGCCCGCGCTCGGGCTCCCCGCGCCGATCGCGGTCCCGCCCGGGCACTCGGTCGCGGTCAGCTGGCCTGGGGCAGACGGCGGCGGGGTCGAGGTCAGCGCGTACGTGCCCGGGTCGAAGTTGATCGAGTAGAAGCCACTCGAGTTGGTCGTCACCTGCCGGAAGATCGATTGCCCCGAACCGGCGCTGCCCGTCAGCATCACCGCCGCCCCGGCCAGCGGGCTGCCATCCTTGCCGGTGATCGTCCCGCGGATTCCGGGAAAGGTGATCGTCCCGGTCGCCGACCCCGCCGCGGCGCTGATCGCGAGCGGCTCGCCGCCCGCTGTAGCGCTCGTCAGCTGCACTTGGAAGGTCTCGCTCGGCGCCGTATCGGTCCCGTTGCCGGCGTCGATCTCGACTTGGATCTGAGCGCTGGTCTGGTTCGCCGGAATTGTCACCGAGCCGTTCGCCTGGGCCGTGTACTGATTGGCAGCCGTGGTGGCCGTGCCGTCGATCGTCTTGTAGTCGACGGTCGTAGCCGACCCCTCCGCCTCCGGCAACGAGACGGTGAACGTCATCGGCGTCGGGGACCCCGAGCTCGTCGGCTCGGGTACCGAGTCGGCAGCCGTCACCGAGACCCCGGCCGGCGTCAGGATCACCGATTCGGCCGTGTCTGTGGCGGCGACGATCCCCCAGGCGAGGATGTCGCCGTCGCTGTTGATCCCGACCGCGCCCTGCAGGTCGATCCCGCTGCCCGCCGGGATCAGCGTGTTCAGATCGATCCCCGTCGGCTCGCTCGCGGGCGTCGCCGGCGGCGCCGCCGTCGGCCAGATCGTCGCGACGGAGTTGCCGAAGCTGTTCGCGCCCGGGGCCATCCCGGACTCGCCAACGACCGTGCCACTTGCGTTGACCGCCTCGGCGATCCCATCGGTATCGCCGTCGGCCGGCGGCAGATCGATGGGAGTGTTGCCGTTCGAGGAGAAGGCCGGCGCACCCGACGTGGAGCCAACGACGACACCGGAGTCGTTGATCGCATCGGGCACGCTTGCCAGCAGTACGGGCGTCGGGTTCGTCCCGGCACCGGGAAGCCACTCCTGCGGGAGGACGTCGAGGGCCGTAGACGTCCCGCCTGAGTAGAGCTGCGCGCCCGAGCCGTTGCGGATCACGACCGTGCCGTTGTCGTTGAGGGCGACCGACTCGCCGGTACCGATCACGTTGCTTGGAGAGCCGACCCATGCGTCCACCGAGATTGACGCGCTGCAGCCGCTGCCCTCCACTGTGTAGTAGCCGGCCACCGTTCCCGAGGCGTTGACCGCGTAGGCCGCAGAGGTGTCCGGATAGCTCGTCGATGTGCAGCCCGTGCCCAGATCCGTCGGACTGGCCGCTCCCTGCCAGCTGGTCGCCTGCTGCGCCTGCCCCGAGGTGTACTGATTGCTGTACGGGAAGTCCGTCAGCCCGGCGATCAAATCGCTGTCGTTGATCCCGAACGGGTTACCACCATCGTCGCCGGTGACTCCGTCGCAGTTCGTCCCCGTGTACACACTCGGGTCGACATCGCCGCCCGGCAGCTGTGTGATCGTCCCATTCTGCCACTGGAACCCGCACACCCCGTCCGAGGAGATCCCGTCGCCGATCACGTCCATCTGGTCGTTCATTGCTCGGCCGATCGGATCGGTGTAGCCCCCGCCAGTGATCGGCGTGATGTCGTAGCCAACGCTTGCCAGCGCGCCCGGCGCCGGTCCAAGTAGGACCACCGCGAGTACGAGAGGCAGCCAGCGCCGAGACCCCGGGTTGCATCGCATGCGTGAATGCTCGCGGCGCCGCGTCACACGAACGTCACACGATGCCGGGCCGGATGGCGTGGTCGCCGCTCAGGGGCCCTTCCAGCTGGGCTTGCGCAACCGGAGGAGCAACAGTGGTGGGAGGATCCCGATGGTCACGATCCCTGCGAGGATCAGCAGTGCGTACCCGACTGGACTGGTGTGGGCCAACTGTGATGGCGCAACGAATCCGATCAGGAACGCGGCCAGCGACGAGATGCCACCGACCGTGCACAGCAGTACAAGCGCGGGAGCGTGATAGCCGCGTATCTGATCTGGTTGCGCTCGCCGTAGTCTGACAGCGGCGATGAACATCAGCACGTACATGATCATGTACACCTGCGTGGCCATCGCCGCGAAGATCCAGTACGCATTGGACACGGTCGGGACGAATGCGTACAGCACGGCGATCAGTGTGATCACGACCCCCTGGGCCGCCAGGATACGCACCTCAGCTCCCTCCCGTTTGGTTTTCTGAAAGTAGGGTGGGAGGTACCCCTGCTCGCGCCCGATCGCAAGCAGGCCTTCGGCGGGACCGTCCAGCCAGGACATCATCCCGGCCAGTGCACCGACGGCGAGCGCGACGGCGATCACCGGCACCGCGAAGGCAAGGTCGAAGTGCCGCATGAGACTATCGAACGCCTGCATCACGCCGGCGGTGAGGCTGATCTGGTGTGTGGGGATCACCGATGAGATCGCCAACGTCGGGAGGATGAAGACTGCAAGGACGACGATGGTGGCCAGGAGCATTGCCTTCGGATACTCGCGGCCGGGGTCGCGGAGCTGATCGACGTGCACGGCGTTGACCTCGATGCCGGCGTAGGTGAAGAAACTGTTGACGATCAGGACGATGCTCGCGAGCCCGCTCCACGCCGGCAGCACGTGGCGGAGGTTCATCGGTACCGCGGATTGATTGCCCTGGGCCAGGTAGACCACGGCGAGCACGACGAGCACCGCACCCGGGATCAGCGTTCCGATCACGGTCCCACCGGAGGAGAGCTTGGAAACAAACCCAACGCCCCGGGATGAGACGAGCACACCGGACCAGAACAGGACCACGATGATCGCCCCTGTGTAGATCCCGTTGCCGGCCAGGTTCGGCTCGACGATGTACGCGAGCGTGCTGCCCACATACGCCAACAGCGCCGGGTAGTAGAAGATCGTCTGCGCGAACTGGCACCACACCGCGATCAGGCCCATCTGAGGAGAAAGGCCCTCGCGCACCCAGTTGTAGACGCCTCCCTCCCAGCCCGACGCCAGTTCAGCGGCGACCAGCGACACGGGCAGGAGAAACACGATCGCCGGAAGCACGTACAGGAACACGGAGGCAAGCCCGAAGACCGCTGTCGCGGGCGCCGACCCGAGATATCCGACCGACCCGACCGTCATCAACGCCACGGCCCCTCCGGTGATGAACGACCTGCCCGGTGGCCGGGCCGGGGAGCGACCACCCCGCGCGCGTTCGGCCGCGGCGGCCGCGTGTGCCGCCCTCGCCCTGCGGCGATACTCACCCGGCAGCCGTAGCAAGTCAAAATCAGGATAGGACCTCAGCCGGTCCACACAACCGGTCTCAGATGACGTGACCGGTGTCACAATCGCCACGGACGCTCGAGGCGAGCGATTAGCTGATAGCTAGGGTGTGTACGTCGTGGTGATCCGACCGAAATAGAGCGGCGCGCTGGAGTATTGGTAGTCGCTCGGTCCCGGCTGCAGATATCCGGCGTTGGGGAAGCTCACGGTGATGTAGAGCACCAGGTAACCGCCGGACACGACCGTCTGCGAGCCGGCCGGGGTCAGCGCTTGGCAACCGAATCCGCCGGTGAGAGCCGGGGTGAACGACGTGTCGATCAACGCCGTCGGCTGCGAGTACGGCGGGGCGCCTACCGGCGTTGTCCCGGTGCTCGCCGGCTCGTCGTACTCGTCGACCGTCGCGTTCGTGATCTCAACCGCGGCCTTGCCCGAATATGCCTTGTTCGTATTCGCAAATGCCCCGTAGCAGAACTGCAGCGAGGACAACTCGACCTTGCCGCCACTCAGCTCGCTCGGGCTGAGCAGGTAGATCTGGAACACGGACTGCGTCGTGTTCTGGCCGAGAGCAGCGCTGGTTGCGGTCCATCCCTGTTCCTCGTCGCCGGGGCTGAATGAGCCGCCCCCGCCCTCGAAATCGATGTCGCCACCGGATTCGATGCTGAAGCCCGGCGGCTCGGTGAGCACGGTCGAGCCCGACGAGCCAGACGAACCGGGAGCCCCTGGCGGGCCCTGCGGCCCGCGCGGCCCGACGCCCGAGCCCTTGACGACCCTGCACGCGATCTTCCTTCCCGCTCTTTGGGCTGAGCAGCGGACCTTCACGCCCGCCTTGCCACCGGCGACACCGGCCACGTCCACACCCGCCTGTGTTGCCGCCCAGCTGCTGCCGCCCAGAGCGAGGAACAGGGCGAGGTATGCCGCCACCGCGGTGTGGCTGAACCTGGCGTTCTTCGGGAACACGGAGTCACCGTACAAACGCCGCCGGACGCCCTCGGGCGTGTCAGCCTAGAGTGAACAGAGTGAGCTGTGAGGCAAACCCTGTGGACTGGGATGCTCGTCTGGACTGGGGCCGGCTCGGTGGATTTGACAAGACGGCCGGTCCCGTCCCGCGGGTTCTGGCGCGAACGTGGCAGATCGCCGCCGAGTCGCTTGAGCTCAGAGTTCGGCCGATCGAACGGTTCGAGCTGGCAGGCACTTTGAACCGCGATCCCGGGCATGTCCGCTCGGACGAAGCAAAGCGGGACTTTCCGGCCATCTTTGCGCTCGCCGTCGCTTCGCGTTCAGCCGCCGAGCCGCTCCGCTCACAAAGCCGCGCTGTCGCGAGCGCGGCTCTGATCTCGTGGGCTGAGACCTACCCGCCGACGGGAAACCCGATCGACGAGTTCTTCTTCGTGCCGCTGCTCCAGGCAGTCGACCTCGTCAGAGGATCGATGCCAGCCGAGGACGAAGCCGCTGTGCTCGACTGGACCCACGCGTTCTCGATCGCGGGCGACCGCTTCTTCGCGCCCAAAGCTAAGGCCAACAAGGTTCGTGCCAACAACTGGATGGCTCGCCGTCTGCTGATCCGCACGGTGGCCGCCACCGTCGCGGGCGATCGAGCCGCGAGGGCAGGAACGCCCGAGTTGCTTCTCGAGTTCGTCGCCCGCAACTACGTCACCGACCCGACCGGGGAGCGCGATGGCCGGACCTTCGACTTCTTGCAGCGGGACGCACTCCATTACCACATGGCCGCCGTTGAGCCGCTCGTCGAGTTGACGCTCTATACCCCTGATTTGATTCATCCGCCGGTGCGGGACGCGATCCTCTCTGGGCTCGAGTTCCTTCGCCCTTTCTTTCTCGGCGAGCGCCGGCACATCGAGTTCATGCGGACCTCGGTGCCGTTCGATCTGGAGCGGCGTGACGACGGTAACCCGGTGTTCGCCAACGCGCCATGGGATCCAGCGCATGCCCGTGTTCTGCTCCGCTTGGCTCGGGCGACGTTCCCGGAGATTCGCGTCTGGACAGAGGCCCTCGTGGATGCCGCGTACGACCTGCGCACGAAGCTCTTGGCGGCGATCTACGGCGAACCCGAGCGTAAACTCGGTTGGACACCGCAGTAGCCGAACGCGATCGCGCTCCCCCCGTTGAGACCTCAACATCCGCAGCCCGGCGTACGCAAACACCCCTGGCCGACCTCCCGCTGAGCGTCGTCTCAGTCCTTCACCAGCACCTCGATCGTCTCCAGGTCCGGGTCGGCGGCGTACGCGATCCGCGCACCGTCGCGCCGGGCCTGCGCGAGCGCCGCCAGCGCCTCGGCGGTGACGAGCTCGCCGGGCGCGAGTACTGGCACCCCGGGGGGGTAAGGCGCGACAACCTCGGCGCTGACGCGCCCGACCGCAGCCTCAGTCGCGACCGTCTCGGTCGTGCCGAAGAACGCATCGCGCGGCGGGACCGCGACGTGTGGCTCGACGATCCAGGCGGCAGCGGTTGCCGCCGGACGAGGCTCGTTGCGACGCCGCTCGATCGAGGCGGTCAGCTCGGCGGTCAGGCGCTCAAGTGAGGCGGCATCGTCCGATAGCGACACCACGCCGACGATCGTGTCGCGATCAGCGAGCTCGACGGGCACGCATGCCTCGATCAGGTCGGCCTCGACCTCCATCCCGTGCGCGCCGGTACCTGGGATCACCACTGCGATCTTGGTCGGGTCGATGCCCGGGCCGTCGAGCACGATCAATCCCTCGACCTCGCGCAGACGATCGCGGGCCGCGGCCACGTCGGCCAGCAGGCGCGTGAACAGGCGCTCTCCATGATGCTCGAGCAGTGCCCGGGTGGCGTCGATGCTGGCAACGATCGCGCCGCCGGGGCTGGTCGTGTGCGTTGCGTCGAAGGCCCGCTCCAGCCGGGCCGCATCGAGCCGCTCGGTCCGCGCGACCAGCACAGCGCCCTGCGAATAGGCGGGCAGAGTCTTGTGAAAGCTCGTCACCATCGCGTCGGCTCCGGCGCCGATCGCATGCTCGGGCAGGTCGGGGTGAAACCCGAAGTAGGCCGCCCACGCTGAATCGACGAGCAGCGGCACCCCGGCCGTGTGCGCGACCTCCGCCTGCGCGCGCAGGTCGGAGTGGGTACCCACGTAGGACGGATCGCCGAGGAACACCGCGACCGCTTCAGGGTGAGCCGCGAGCGTCTCGGCCACCCGATCGGGCGAGAAGCCGGTCGGGAGGCCGGTGGCGGGATCGACATCCGGCTGCACCCAGGCGGGTTCCAGGCCGGCGAGCACCAGCCCGAGCAGCACCGAGCGATGCACCGTGCGCGAGACGACGACGGTGTCACCCGGCGCCCCGATCGCCAGCGCCAGCGCCTGGTTGCCGTGCGTCGAGCCTGCCACGGAGAAGCGGCAGAATTCGGCCCCGAACAGCTTTGCGGCTCGCCGCTCGGCCTCGGCCAGGAAGCCGTATTTGAGTTTGATCGTGTCGACCCACCCGGCCAGCGACAAGTCGCCGGCGACGACCGATCCGGTCAGGTTCGTCAACCCCTTGTGGCCGGGGGTGAAGAAGGGGTGCTGACCGTCTGCGAGCCGATCGAGCGCCGCGAGGTAGGCGGCCAGCAGCGGGGCGTCCGCCGCGAGCCCGAGCGGATCGCGCAGGTCGTGGCCGCTCATCGGGTGCTCGCCGCGACGTACAGGACGGCCTGGGCCCGCGCGACGGTCGCGACCGCCTCGTCGGGCGGGAGGAACTCCGGGTGGTGCAGCGGCCGGGCGCTGAAGCCGGGAGCGCCCGCGAGCCCTGCAAAGCCCATCGCGATCGGCTTGACGGCGCCGAAGAAGGCGAAGTCGTCAGAGCCGCAGGAGCGCCAGGGAGCGCTCACGGCAAGCCCGGCGGCCGGTGCAAGCTCACGGGCGCGCGCGCTGATCTCGGCATCGTTGTCGAGAATCGGCTCACCCTCGGTGATTGTCACCTTGGCGGCACAGCCGTGCGCGCGGGCGGTCGCCAGCGCCAGTTCGCGGATCGCCTCACGAAGCAGGAGGCGGTCACCGTCGTGGTGTGCGCGCAGCGTCAGCGACGCGGTCGCCTGCGCCGGGACGAGGTTCTCGGCGCTGCCGCCATGGATCCGCCCGACGGTCAGGACGGCGGCGTTGAGCGGGTCGATCCGACGCGCCACGAGCGTGTGCAGGCCCATCACGACGGCACTGATCGCCAGGATCGGATCGCGGCCGAGGTGCGGGTAGGCGCCGTGGGCGGCGTTGCCGTCTACCGCGATCTCGATGTTGTCACACGCTGCGTTGATCGCCCCCGGCCCGATCGCGAGCGTCTCCCAGGGCAGCTCGGGCTGCACGTGGACGCCGACGATCGCGCGCACCGAGCGCTCGAACGAGACCTCGCGGACGAGCAGTTCGGCACCTGAGGGATACGCCTCCTCGCTCGGCTGGAACACCCCCATCAGCGGCACCGGCAGTCGGTGCTCGACGGCTCGCGCGGCTCGCAGCAACGCGACCAGAGCAGCCGCGTGGACGTCGTGGCCGCAGGCGTGCATCGCACCGTTGGCGGATGCGAACTCGACCCCGGTCCGCTCCTGCACCGGCAGGCCGTCGAGCTCGGCGCGCACGGCGACGGCCGGCCCGGTGCCCGCGGTCCGGTCGATCACCCCGGTTCCGGCAGCGCGTGTCACCGGCGCGTCGAGCGCCTCGATGATCGCGGCGGCCGTCGCCTGCTCGTCGTGTGCGAGCTCCGGCGCCGCGTGCAGGCGGCGGCGCAGCGCGACCGCTCCGGGCAGCTCCTGCTCGAGCGCGGCCAGCAGCACTGCCAGTGGTTCAGTAGATGGCGGCATAGCGGCGGCAGACCTCGTTGTCATCGAGTCCCGCCACGTGCTCGATCTCGCTGCGCTTGACACCAACGTAGGTCTCGTGCAGGAGTGGCGGCATCCACCGTCGCGCGGCCTCGTCGCGCTCCAGGCAGTCGAGTGCACCGCCGAGCGTGGCGGGCAACGTCGCGGCGCCCAGGGTGGCCAGCTCCTCAGCCGACAGGTCGGCTGGGTCACCGTCGAGGATCGGCGGGCACTCGAGGTTGGCGCGGACCCCCTCGAGACCGGCTCTGACGATCGCCCCGAGCGCCAGATACGGGCAGGCGGTCGCGTCGGCGGCGCGGAACTCGAGGTTGTGCTGCGGCGCCGGGTCGTGGCCCGGCAGCTCGACGACGGGCGAGATCCGCAGCAGCGTCTCACGGTTGCGCTGACCCAGGCAGGCCGCGCCGACGGTCCACCGATGCGGCGCCAGCCGCAGTAGCGACGACGCCCCGGGCGTGACGAACGCGCACAACGCGGGCGCATGGCGCATGATTCCCGCCGCGAACTGGCCCGCGACTGCGCTCAGATGACCGGGGCGCTCGGGGTCGTGGGTTGCCGGAGCACCGTCGAGCCCGCTGAAGCTGAAGTGGATGTGGGCGCCGTTGCCGACCGCGTCCTCCCTGATCAGGGGAGCGAACGTGACCGCCCGACCGACCAGGCGCGCGACCTCGCGCACCAACTCCTTGCCGATCACGCTGCGGTCGGCGGCGGTCATCCCGTCAGCGGGCGTCGTCGAGAACTCGAATTGGTGCTCTCCGAACTCGGGCTCGAAGATCTCCGGCTCGATGCCGGCCTGGATCAGGGCGGCGACGACCATTGGCCCGAACGGCTCGACGCGACGCTGAGCGGTGAGCGAGAACGGCGGCGGGGGTGGGCTGTCGTCAAGGAGCTGGAACTCGTGCTCGAAGGTCGCCATCAGGCGGACGCCCGTCTCGCGCTCGAGGTCACGCAGGGCGCTGCCGAGGAACTGCCGCGGGCAGGCCTCCCACGGGCTGCCGTCGGTCTCGACCGTGTCGCAGAGGTACAGCTCCAGCGCCGAGACATCGTCGCCGAACTCGACTCGGACGTGGGTGCCGGGGTCGGGGCGCAACCGGATGTCGCCGACCGGCCCGTGCGGGTTGGGCTCGGCGAGTGAGCCGAACGGATTCAGCGAGAAGTTGGCGGGCACCCAGCCGACACCGCTCGCGAGCCGCTCGGTTGCCCTCGCGGTCGGCACCAGACGGCCCCGGACCAGCCCCGCCATGTCGCAGCACACGAAGGCCGTTAGCGGTTCACCAATCACAACGCGACGGCGTCCGCCGCCGGTGCCACGCCTTCCGGATCGGGCGTGCCGTTGTCCCACAGGCCGAGCTCGAGTCCGGCTCCGCGGATCGCGCGCTCGACGTCCGGTCCGTCGGAGGGGAGGCAGACGACGATTGTTCCTGACGGCTTCTGCGTCCCGGTGCGGGCCAGGGCATGCGCCATCCGCTCGATCGGCTGCAGATGGATCGCGCGCCAGCCGAGCGTCTCGTATGTGTCGGCGACGACGACGAGCGTTCCGATCGGGCCCGTGATCCGTCCCAGGATCCCGACGAAGTGACCCACGTCCCACTCAGACGGGGCCCCGGCGTCGGCGTTCCCGGACATCAGGTACTCGAAGGCCGCCGCCGGCTCGGTGTGGCTACCCCAGAAGTGACGTGTGGCGATGTTGGCGATCAGCGTGCACGGCTCGTGGCAGGCCTCGGCGGCATCGAGCACCGCCGTGACGGCCGAGGGAGTCCACGGGCCGGCGATCGGAACCGCCGCCACCCGCTCGCCGCCGAGCGCCCGGAGCGCCCGATCGACTCCGAAGGCGGACGTTCCCGATTCGTCTGAGCTCTCGATCGTCGGCAGCTCCAGGCGGTAGTCGGTGCGCCCCGGATGACCGTAGGGCAGGCCGGCCGCGTGGTCGCGCGACAGGATGCTTCCGGCGACACGGGCGACGGCATCCTGGTCGAGCGGCCCGTCGTCGAGCACGACACCGGCGTGGCGGAGCGCAAGCGTGGCCCAGAACGCCCCGCACAGTTCGTCCTTCTGCGGCAGCTCGTCCGCATGCAGCGCGACCAGACGCTCAGCGCCGGGGATCGGAGTGAGGTTGAAGCTCGTCAATTGTCACACCTCCCTGATGGCAGTCCGGCTCGAGCGGGATGGCTCGAGCCTGATACGGATGGGATCCCGATGAGTCCCTTTCATGACCAACACTAGATAAGACGGGCCTCGCGACGACGGCAGGCGGCACTATTCCTCGGCGCCGGAGTTCTGTCCCGGCACCTCGTAGCGCCAGATCTTCTGGTACATCGGTCGCAGGAAGGCCAGGTGCTCGTGCATCTGTTCAGCGGCGGCCACCCCGTCCCCCGCCTCGAGGCTGGCGACGAGGTCGCGATGGTCCGCGTTCACGCGGTCATGGAACTGGCGGCCGAGGGTCGAGCGCTTGAGGTTGCTCTGCAGCACCGAGAACACCGGCTGCGCGCAGATCGACACCAGCGTGTTGCCCGAGGCGATCACGAGCGCCGAGTGGAAGTCCTTGTTGTAGTTGAACTGCTCGTCCCGGGTGAGGTCATGTTCCGCGCCCGGGATCGCCGCGCGGAGCCTCGCGAGATCCTCTTCGGTGCTCCGCAGGGCGGCCAGGCGGGCCGCCGGCACCTCGAGCAGCTCTCGCGCCTCGAGGAACTCCTCGAGCGAAATGTGCTCGGATCGGCTGAGCAGGTGGACGTTCGCGCGCAGAGACTCCGAAGTGTGATCGACGGTGGGCACCGTTACGAAGCTGCCGCCGCTGACGCCCTTGGTCGTCCGGATCAGCGACATCGCCGAGAGCTCACGCAACGCCTCACGGATCGTCGGACGGCTGACCCCGAACTGGGCGGCCAGCGCAGCCTCGGTGGGCAGGCGCTGAGCGGGGGCGATCTCGCCTGAGACGATCAGCTCGCGAAGCTGCTCCGCGACCTGCTCGTATGCCTTCAGAACCCTGCGGACCGGGACGATTCCGTTTGTGTCCCTCACGCGAGCAGCCTATCAGCGGTTGTTGTAAGACATAACTGGCGCAAGCTCAGGCGTCATTCTCAGATAGCCGTGCATACAGCTCGGGTCGCCGGTCGCTGAACAGTCTGACTTGATACGCGCCGGGCTCGGGCTCGCGGTCCTTGGCGCGCGCCAGCTCGAGGTCCAGGTCAGCGACGATCACGGCCGCGCCATCCCCGGCCTCGGCGAGCCGCCGCCCGGCCGGGTCGACGATCTGGCTCCAGCCGAAGAACTCGGTTCCGGCCTCGGTGCCGCAGCGGTTGGCCATCAGGAAGAAGACCGCGTTCTCGGCGGCGCGCGCCCGGGTGAGGAACTCGGCGAGCTCGCGCGCCGGCGCCGGGGAGTTCGTCGGGTGCACGATCACCTCCGCGCCCTGCAGGGCGAGCACTCGCGTGATCTCCGGAAAGCGCCAGTCGTAGCAGATCTGCAGGCCGATCCGCCCGATCGGCGTGTCATGGACGGCGTAGGGCTCATCCCCGGGCACGGTGAACCGGTCGGCGCCGACCGCGGCGATGTGCGACTTGCGGTAGCGCCCGACCAGCCCCCCGGGGCCGACCAGCACCGCAGTGTTGCGCAGCAGCTCGCCGTCGAGCTCGAGCAGGCCGAGTACGCAGTGGACTCCCGTCTCGGCGCAGACCCGCTCGAGCTGGTCGGTCGACGGGCCCGGGACCGGCTCGGCGCACCGACGGGCGCCGTCGGCGTCTTTGAACATGTAACCGCTGAGCGCGCACTCGGGGAACACGACGAGGTCGCAACCCTCGGCGCCGGCAAGCCTGATCTGGCCAAGCGTCGCAGCCAGATTGGCCGCGACGTCCCCAAGGTGCGGGGCGCACTGGACGACCGCGGCGCGCAGGGACGGCGCGGGCGGCCTCACGCCGGCGTCCCGACAAGAGCGCGCGGCGCCGGCACGCCGGTGGACCTGATCACCCGCTGCAGTTCACCGTACTCGGCGCCCGTCAGCTTGACGTCGAGCACCGTCGGACCGGGTGCCCCCAAAGCCTCGCCGACCGCGGCGCTGACCTCACCAGCGCTCCGCGCCACGACACCGGCAGTGCCGAGCGCACGACCCAAGCCGGCGGCGTCGATCGGGCCGAAGTCGACCGCCGTCCGCCGGTAGCGCCGGTCCTCCTGCTTGATCCGGATCAAGCTGAGGCCCGCGTCATTGAGCACGACGACGAGGATCCGGGCGCCGAGCCGAACCGCCGTCTCGAGCTCCGCCGCGTGCAGGAGGAAGCCGCCGTCGCCGGTGAAGGCGATCACCGGCGCCGCCGGATCAGCGAGCGCCGCGGCGAGCGCGGCGGGCACCGCGAAGCCCATCGTCGCCAGACCGTTCGAGATCAGGAAACGTCGCGGCCGGTGCGAGCGCCAGCCCCATGTGGCCGCGAGCATGTGCGCGCCGGCGTCGACGGTGACGACCGCGTCCGACGGCGCGGCCGCCTGCACCGCCTCGATGACCTCGAGGGCGCTCAGCGAGCCGGGCGCCGCGACCCGGATCGCGTCGAGCATCTCGGTCCGGATCGCGGCGATCGCGGCCTTCGACCAGGCAGCGCTCGGCGGGGGCTGGAGGCGCGCGTGCAGCGCCGCCGCGAGCTCCGCGACCTCGCCGCACAGCAGCTCCCGTGGTGCGTAGCCGGATACCCTCTCGCCGTGCTCACGGAGCGCGACGATCGGCGCGCTCGCGGGCCACGGCGTGCTCAGCAGCTCAACCGGGTCGAGCCCGACGGCGAGGATCGCGTCGGCGGCGCCCAGCAGCGGCGCCTCGAGGGCCGCAGCGGTCACGATCCCGCACCACAGCGGGTGCTCCTCGGGGAACGCGCCCTTCGCCTTGTAGCTGCACAGGACCGGCCCGCCGACCCGCTCCAGCAGCGCGACGAGCTGCGCCTGGCGCATCGCCAGAGCCTCGTCACCGACCAGCACGACCGGGCGAAGCGCCTCCGTCAGGATCGAGGCAGCCCGCGCGAGTGCGGCTTGGTTGCGCGCAGCCGGCATGCCGGCCGGCTGCGCTGCCGGGAACCTCGAAGCATCAGGCCGCGTGGTCGCGAGCGCCACCTCGCGCGTCAGCTCCAGGTGGACCGGTCCGCAGGGCGGGGTCGCCGCGTCGGCCAGCGCGCGCCCGACAGTCTCCGCCGCGCCCTCGGCGGCGAGCATTGCCTGCCACTTGGTCACCGGCGCCAGCAGCGCCTGCTGATCGAGCGCCTGATGGCCGCTGCGGCGGAGTTCCGCCTCGTTCTGGCGATCGCTGATCACGACGAGCGCGCTCTGATCGAGCAGTGCATGCGCGAGCCCGTTGACGGCACTCGCGACCCCTGGACCGAGGCCGACGAGCAGCAGCACCGGACGGCAGACCAGGTGCGCGTAGGCGGCCGCCATCAAGGCCGCCCCGCCCTCGGAGTGGCACAGGACGACATCGACGCCGGCGACCTGAAGCGCCTCGATCACCTCCAAGTTGCTCCCGCCGCCCGGGAACACGAAGGCCCTGTCGGCGCCGTGCTCGGCAACGGCCCGCGCGATCGCCTGCGCGACGGTCGGTGGAGGAGCGCTCACTCGACCCTCGGCGGTCGGGTCAGACCCACTTGTCCGCCGGCTGCTGCTCGATGAACTTGTTCGCAATATCGATCCGCCGCGCGAACCAGACATCACCGAGACTCTGGGCATACTCGATGAACCGCGCGAGCCCGTCGGAGCGGCCCGGGTTGCCGGTGATCCGGGGGTGCAGCCCGATCGACATCATCCGGTTGACGTCGTCGCCGTCGTTGCGCAGGCGGTCGAGGTGTGCCTTGGCCATCTCATAGAAGTGCTCCGGGCTGCCGAACCCCTGGCCGACGACATACCGCGCGTCGTTGACGACGAGCCCGTAGGGCACAACCAGGTGCGCTCGTCCGAGAACCGTCGTCCAGTAGGGCAGGTCGTCGTTGTAGCAGTCCGAATCGTAGGTGAAGCCTCCCTCCTCCACGACCAGCTCGCGGGTGTTCGTGCTCATCTCGCGGCAGTACCAGCCAACCGGGCGTGCACCGGTCGTGCGCTCGATCGACACGATCGCGCGCTTGATCGCCTCGCGCTCCTCCTCGCGCGTCATCTCGAAGTGGTTGCTCCAGCGGTAGCCGTGGCCCGCGGCCTCGTCGCCGCGCCGCGCGAGCTTCTCGGCCGCGGCCGGGTTGCGCTCGAGCGCCACCGCCGCCGCAAACCAGGTCACGTTGATCCCGGCGTTGTCGAACACGCGCAGCATCCGCCAGATCCCGGCGCGGCTGCCGTACTCGTACATCGACTCGACCGCGAGGTCACGCTGGCCCTCGAGCGCGAACGGCAGCTCGTAGAGGATGTCGTTGACGCCGTCGCCCATCGCGAACGTCTTCTCCGAGCCCTCCTCGTAGTTGATCACGATCTGCACCGCGACCTTGGCATCACCCTCCCAGGTGACCTTGGGCGGGTGCTCGCCGTAGCCGACGATCTCGCGGGGCGGGCCCTCGACGGGGAAGTCGCGTGCCTGGAAGAACTGCGGGTCGAACGTCATCGAGACTCCAGTCGGTCGGGGTTGATCAGTCCAAGCCGGCGAGCGAGCGCGCCCCGTCGGCCACGATCAACTGGCCGGTCACGTAGGCGGACTCGCTGCTCGCCAAGAAGCAATACAGGTAGGCGATATCCTCAGGCTGGCCGACCCGCTTGACGGGCACCTTCGGAGCGACCGCCGCGACCCCCTCGGGGCCGAGCGAGTTCACGGGGTCCAGCGCCTGCGGGGTCTCGATCACGCCAGGCGCGACCGCGTTGGCGGTGATCCCGTCGGGCCCGTAGTCGACCGCGAGGTTCTGCACAAGCCCGACGATCCCGGCCTTGGCGGCTGCGTACTGAGGGTGCAGGGGCCAGGCCGAGACGGTCCCGGCGACCGAGGAGGTCGCGATCAGGCGGCCGTAGCCGGCCTTGCGCATCGGCGGCAGGACGGCGCGGAACACCCTCCAGACGCCGGTCAGGTCGACGTCGATCGTCGCGTACCAGGCATCGTCGTCGAGCTGCTCGAGCGGCACTGTCCGCGCGATTCCGGCGTTCGCGACCGCGATGTCGACCCGGCCCCATTCGGACAGGCACCGCTCGACGAGCGCGTCGACCTGCTCGGGCTTGCGGACATCGGCCTGGGCGACGATCGCCCGGCGCCCTGCGGCATGGACGGCGGCTCGCACCGGCTCGATGTCGTGCGGGTCACCCGCGTAATACGCGAGACCTACGTCCGCCCCCGCCTGCGCGAATATGCGTGCCGTGGCGGCGCCGATCCCCGACGCGGCCCCGGTGATGATCGCCACCCGGTCAGTCAACTCGAACATCTGCGTCCTCTCTGGCGTTGTCGGTCTGCGTTTTGGCTGCGCGGCGCCGCTCCGGTCAGAGCATCACGTCGCCGCCGTTGGGGCCGAGCGTCTGTCCCACGTAGTAAGAGGAGTCCTCAGACGCCAGGAAGACCGCGGTCGGGGCGACCTCATGGGCCTCCCCGAAGCGGCCGATCGGCAGTTCCGAGAGCTTCTTCGCGGCCCACTCCTCGGTCTCCTCGGCCATCATGTCGGTCAGGATCGGTCCCGGCGCGATCGCGTTGACGTTTACGCCTCTCGTCGAGACCTCGCGGGCAAGTGCCTTCGTCAGGCCGATCACGCCGGCCTTGCTCGCGCTGTAATGGACCATCTCGGTGCCGCCGATCTGCCCCAGCTGGGAGGCGACGTTGATGATCTTGCCGCTGCCGCGCTCGAGCATCCGTGGCAGCACCGCGCGCGTGCACAGGAAGCACCCGCGAAGGTTCACGCCGACCACGCGGTCCCACTCCTCGGCGGTCAGCTCATGGAAGAAGACCTGGCTGAAGATCCCGGCGTTGTTGACGAGGATGTCGACATCGCCCAGCTCGTCGTAGGCGCGGGCGACCATCGCGGCAACCTCGCTCTCCCGGCTGATGTCGGTCCGGACGAACACCGCCCGGCGTCCGGCTTCCCGCACGGCCGCGATCACCGGCGCCGCGACCTCCTCGTCGAGGCGGTCGGCGATCAGCACGTCCGCTCCCTCGGCCGCGAAGGCGGTGGCGATCGCGCCGCCGATCCCGCGGGCTCCACCCGTGACTATCGCGACCCTGTCACGCAGCCTGTCCATGCTCCTCCTTCTCCTGGTTCGGTCTGATCCGCACGTGGCAGAGGTCGGCCGCTGAGGCCCATCAACGGACGCCGGCGCGGACGCGTGACCACTCCGCCAGCACTTCGTCGCAGGTCGTCATGTCGAAGCGGTGACGCATCAGCAGCAGCGATGCCTCGTGCTGCACACGGTCGTCGCTGGCCACGCAGTCATCGGGAATCACGACGTAGTAGTCGTTGAACATCGCGTCGCGGGCTGTGGACTCCACGCAGCCCTCGGTGGTGCAGCCGGTCACGACGACGGTCTTGACGTCGTTCGAGCGCAGCAGCATGTCGAGGTTCGTGCCCCAGAACCCGCTGGAACGGTATTTCTTGACGACAACGTCGCCGTCCAGCACCGGCAGCTCGGGGATGATCTGCTGCCCGACCGTCCCGTCGAGCGTGTACTGCAGCGGCTCGCCGCCGTTCGCCGCGAGGTGCAGCCGGCGGTTGAAGCGGATCTGCGCCGGCGACTCGATCGCCCGGCCCGGCAGGGTCGTCATCATCACGTAGACGACGCGGGCCCCTGCGGCCCGCGCGCCGTCGATCAGACGCGCGAGCCGCGGAACCAGCGGCGGGTACATCGAGATGTCGACGCCGAGTCGATCGAAGACGCCGCCCGGCGTGCAGAAGTCCCGCTGCATGTCGACGACGACGAGCGCGGTGTGGCGCGGGTCGACGAGCTCATCGAGCGTCTCGAACACCTGCTTGCCTTCGATCTCGAGCACGGCGATGACCTTGCTACACCCTGGTGGCGCCGGCGCTCACCGGCCCGGACGCGAGCTTGCCCTCCGACATGTCCTCGGCATCCTCTGCGAGCACGCGGCCGACCGCCGCCAGCTTCTCCGGCGCTTGCGAGCGGAAGTACGCGTACACGACGGCGCCGAGCACGAGCCAGAACAGCACGATCCAGAACACGTAGTTGTACGGGTACGACTGGCTCGGCTTGACGTTCACCCACAGCGGGTATGCGAGCGCGACGATCCCGAGGATCGGGCAGACCACGTGCAGGAAGATGCTCCGCTCGGTGTCGTGCCAGAAGAACCGGATCAGGCCGATGTTGGCGAGCATGTAGACCAGCACGATCGCCACCGTGCCGATCGTGCCGGTGAAGCCGTACACGTCGGTCAGTGAGCTTCCGAGCCACAGCGACAGCAGGATTCCGGCCACGACCGAGATCCCGGTCAGCGCATAGATCGCCATGTAGGGCGAGTTGAATTTCTTGTGCACGGCGCCGAGTGGGCCCGGCAGCACCTTGTCGCGACCCATCGAGAAGATCACTCGCACAGTCGCGTTCTGGACCGCCAGGAAGCATGAGAACAGGCCGAGCACCCCGGCGATGTCGATGATCTGTGTCATCCAGCTGGCGTCCTTGGTCGCGATCGTCGCGAATGGCGCCGGGTCGACGACGAACGCTTTCAGGTGCACGGGGTTGTTGAGACCGTACCCGGCCGACAGCGCGTACATCATGAACACGTAGAAGGTGCCGATGATGATCGTCGCCCCGCCGACCGCGAGCGGGATGTTCCGCTTCGGATTTCGGCTCTCCTCACCGAGCGTGGCGGCCGACTCGAAGCCGATGAACGAGAGGATCCCGAACACGGCGGCCAGACCGACGTCCTTGATCCCGCCGGAGGTGGCGCTCGGGGTGAAATAGTGCAGCGTGTTGCCGTCGCCCGCCTTCGCGATCGCGATCACCGCGAGCACGATGAAGGCGACCATCTCGAATACCAGCAGCGACAGGTCGATCCGAACAGAGGTCTTGATCGACCGCAGCGAGAGGACGAACACCAGCCCCATCTCGATCAGGCTGAGAATCCACCAGTTGACGTTGACGCTCCACTCGCTCTGCATGTAGTTCTGCAGGAACGCGCCGTTGGCCGTGAACAGGCCGATCGCCAACAGGACGTAGGCGGCGAAGTAGAGCCAGCCGGTGTAGAAGCCGGCGCCGCCGCCGAGCGCGTGACTGACGTAGTTGTAGAACAGGCCGGCCGACGGAAGCCGGCGCGCGAACTGCACGACCGTGACCGCGACGAAGCCCGTGCCGACGAACGCCAGCAGAAACGCCAGCGGCAGCGCGCCCTGCCCGTTCGCGGCCGCGGCCGGCGCGTTCAAGATCACGGCGATCACCGGCGCCATCACGGCGGCAGAGAGCGCAACGCAGTTGGGCAGTGAGAGCTGCCCTGCCTTCAGCCTTTGACCGGGTGCCGCCCCGACGTCTTTCTGGCCGGGAGTTTCAACTGCCATTTGGATCCTCCTTGCGATGCACCCTCGCGGTGGCGTTACGGGACACGTCTGGCCCTGAGCCACTGCGGGCCAGGTGCCTCACCAGCTTTGCGCTCTCCCTCATCGATGCGCCGGCCATGTGAACCCTCGTTGATCGGCTCGATACGCGGCGCAGCATACAGATGTCTGACTTAATGCGCCATGGTTTCTGCGCGGCTCACCGGAGATAAGATCGACCTGTACAACTCGGGCCTGCGGTCGTTGTACAGCGGGTATGTCCGCGCGTCGCTTCCGTCCCGCAGCCGGGCGACGAAATCGAGGTCGATGTCGGCGAACGCCAGCGTCGCGTCGCCGGCGAGATCGACCACGAGCTCCCCCAGCGGGTCGACCACGCAGCTGCGACCGAGGAACCGCAGCGGACCCACCTCGCCCGACTGGTTGACGCACGCCACGTAGGCGACGTTCTCGACGGCACGACCCGCTGCGAGGTGGCGCATCACGAAGCCCCGCTGCACCTCCCACGCCATCGGCACGAGCAGCAGCCGCGCGCCGCGCAGCGCGATCACGCGCATCGCCTCAGGGAACGCCAGGTCGTAGCAGCAGGCCAGCCCGATCCCGCCGTCGCTGACGACGAACTCGTCGCCGGCCGTGAACGCCTCGCGCTCGACAGTGACCAGATGCGTCTTCACGTAGACGAGCCGCCGTCCAGATGGCGACTGATGCACGACCGCGTTTCGCAGCCGCCCGCCCTCGCCGGGCAGCGGCGTGCCGTAGACGATCCCGAGGCCGAGCTCGCGGCTCTCCTTCGCCAGCTCGCGCTCGCCGCGCGCCCTCGCGTCGAGCAGCTCGGTCGTGTAGTCGCTCCGTGCCAACAGATAGCCGCTCAGGCACAGCTCCGGGAAGCAGATCAGCCCGGCCCCGCCGTCGGCGGCCTCACGCGCGGCCGCGCGCATCCGCTCGAGGTTCGCCTCGACGTCGCCGAGTTCGGCGCCGAACTGCGCGAGCGCCAGGCGGAGCGGCTCGCCCATCAGTCTCGTAGCGGGATCGCGATCGGCCGGATCGGCGAGCCGGTCGCGCCGCGCAGCTTCAACGGCAGCGCCACCAAGGCGAACTCGTGGATCTTCTCGGCGGCGACCTGCTCGAGGTCGAGCACCTCGATGATCTGGGCGCCCGCGGTCGCGAACATGTAGCAATGGACCGGCACGAACGAGTTGGGATCCTCGTGCGGGGCGACGTCCATGCTGACTGCGTCGGTGCCGATGCACATCGCGCCGACCTCCTCGCAGAGGTACTTCGCCCCAGCCAACCCGAGTCCCGGGTTGTCCGGGATGTAGGTGTCGAAGTCCGGCCAGCACGTCATCCGCCCGGTCCGCAGCAGCACGACGTCGCGCGGGCGCAGCTCGGTTCCCTGCTCGCGCGCCGCGGCCTGCAGGTCCTTCGGCGTGATCACGTGCCCCGGCTCCAGGCACTGCACGCCGTGCAGGCCGGCGATGTCGAGCAGAACCGAGCGCGCGATCAGCGGCGGGTACTTCTCCGCACCGCCCTTCTGCCACACCCGGCTGCCGAGATCTCGATCAGCGGTCCAGCCGTTCCAGAACATCCCGAAGTAGCCCAGGTGGTTGAGCGTGTCCAGGTGGGTCCCGGTGTGGATGTACATGTGGATCGAATCGCCGCAGTAGCTGTACTTCTCATGGACCTCGGGACCCGCACCCGACAGGTTGTCGTTGATCGAGCCCTGCGGCGTGTGCGTCATCCAGATCTCGTACTTTGGGTCGTGCGCCGCCGCCCACGACGGCATTCCGAAGAAGTACTCGATGCCAAGATCGAAGGTCGCGGTTCCGTCGAGGTGCTCGAGCACGGCCCGGCGCGACTCGGGCGTGATCCAGTTCATCCGCCCGATCTCGTCGTCGG
Source organism: uncultured Solirubrobacterales bacterium (assembly GCA_963742025.1). GTDB lineage: Bacteria > Actinomycetota > Thermoleophilia > Solirubrobacterales > Solirubrobacteraceae > Palsa-465. The sequence goes on along the minus strand of CAVUKF010000010.1, from coordinate 937,956 downwards.
GTCCCCATGGGCTCTTGGAGACCTGCACGCCGTCTCGCTGCAGCAATGCCTCGAACTGGAGCTGTTCAGGTTCGTCGCTCACGGCTGACTCCTCTCGGTCGGCTGAAACTCTCCTCAGACGGGCACCATATATATCAGCGCCGTCTATGTCTGACGTTCGGACCTGTCAACCTTCGTCGGCGGTTTCAGCGCCGTCGCGATCACGAGGAGGGAAATGTCAAACACCGGAATCGGACCACTTCAGGGGGTCGTCGCGGCGACGGTGACGCCGCTGCGCGACGCAGGTCGCGAGCTCGACATCGCGGCCGTCGGCGGGCTCGTCGACTTCTACGCCGCCGCCGGGATCAGCGGTGTGTTCGTCGCCGGCTCGACCGGCGAGGGGCTGCTCCTGCGCACCCCCGAACGGATCGCGCTGATCGAGAGCTTCGTCTCGGCCGCGGCCGGGAGGATCGCGGTCGCCGCGCACGCCGGCGCGCAGACGACGGCTGAGGCGGTGACGCTCGCAGCCGCCGCCCGCAAGGCGAAGGTGACCGCGGTGGCGGCGGTCGGTCCGCCGTACTACCGCTACGACGACGCCGAGCTCACCGCCCATTTCGTGCAGGTCGCGGCCGCCTGTGCGCCGGTCCCGTTCTACCTCTACGAGATCAAGGACAGGACCGGTTACGCGATCCCCCCCGAGGTCGTGCTCGCGGTCCGCGAGCACGCGCCCAACCTCGTCGGGATGAAGGTCTCGGACAGATCGCTTGACGATATCCGCGCCTACCTGCCGACCGGCCTCGACGTGATGGTCGGCTCCGAGCCGCTGATCCCCGACGGCCTCGCGCTCGGTGCCGTCGGTGCCGTGTCGGCGCTCGCCGCCGCCCTGCCGCGCGCGGTCCTCAGCGTGCTGAGCGGATCCGCGCCGGGCGCTCACGCGGACCTGCTGCGCTCGATGCTCGCCCGCTATCCGTTCCAGAGCGCGCTCAAGCTCGCGCTGCTCGCCCAGGGCGTGCTCGAAGATGGCTCGGTGAGGGCGCCGCTGCGATCGCTCACGCCCGCCGAGTCCGAGCAGCTGAACGCGTGGCTGACCTCGGTTGCGCTCCCCGGCGAGCGTGAGCCCGAGTCCTACCTCGGCTCGGTGGCGTAGCCGGCGAAACGGCGGCGCACCAGCGGTGGATCGACGAACGGGCTCGGGCCCGGCCACTCGGGCTCGTCGATCCGTGCCATCACGATCCCGGGCTGCGCGAGGGAGCGGATGGCGCCGGCGACGGCGGCGGGCGTTGCCGCCGTCGCCGAGCTGACCCCGGGCAGCGCCGCGACGATCGCGCCGAGCGCGTCGGGTGCGATCAGCTCCTGACCGCCGGTGATCGAGTAGCGCCCGTCGTCGAGCACGACGACCAGCAGGTTGCTCGGGCGCAGACCGGCGAGGGACCAGAGCGAGCTCGCCCCCATCAGCAGATCGCCGTCGCCGAGCACCGCCACGACTGAGCGGCCTGGGCGCGCCTCGGCCACCCCCAGTGCGACCGCCAGTCCGCAACCCATCGCGCCGCCGAGGTAGAAGTGCGGACCGTCGTCACTGGCCAACCGCAGCGCGGAGGTCGCCGTCCCCAGCGACGATACGAACAGTGCTTCGGGGGCTTCCGCGACGGCGCTCGCGACAGCCTCAGCCGGCTTCACGGCCACCTCCGAGCGATGCGTCGAGCACGACGGCGGCGCCGGTCCCGGTGGCGAACGCCAGCGTCAGCATCCCCTCCGTCACCGCCTTCGCCCGAGCCGGATCGCTGAGCGTGAAGGCCTGGACATCGACCGCCTCGAGCAGGGCCGGCGTGGCGCGTCCCATCGGCACCTGCGACGGGTTGCCCTCCCCGAGCGTGCCCCGCATCGAGACGATCATTGGGACGCCGAGCCCATAGGGCTGGCAGAGCGATCCGATCGCGTTCAGGGCGTTGCCCAGCCCGGAGCACTGCATCATCACCAGCGCACGCTCGCCGGCAGCGAGCCGTCCGGCGGCGTACGCGAGGCACTCCTCCTCGCGTGTCAGCGCCCGCATCGAGGTGGCGCCGTCCGCGAGCACGGCCACGATCCCGCGCAGGCGGGCGTCCGGCACGTAGGCGACGACGCCGACGTCCGCTTCGACGATCGCCTCGGCGATCTGCCGCTGCCAGGAGAGCGGCGCGCTCACAGCTTGATCACGAAGCGCTCCGGCGGCATCCATCGATGATATATGTCTGGCATTACGACTCGGATGCCTGGAGGACCGGAAAGCCGGACGAAAGAAATGTCAGACTTCAAGTGGTGGAGCTGCCGAGTTGCTCGCGGACCAGCTCGGCGAGACGGGCGGCCCCGGCTTGGAGCTCGTCCGGGCTCGCGTAGCTGAATGACAGACGCACGCCGTGCTCGCCGCCGCCGGTCGGGTAGCAGCCCTCGCCGGCGACGATCGTGACGCCTGCACTCGCCGCTCGCGCCGCCAGCGTGGCGGCGGTGACCGCCTCGGGCAACTCCAGCCAGACGAAGTAGCCGCCCTCCGGACGGGTCCAGCCCACTCCGCGCGGCATCTGCTGCTCGAGGGCGGCGAGCAGCGCGTCACGGCGCTCGACGAGGACCGCCTGGATCCGCGTCAGCTGCTCGGGCAGGCGTCCCGCGGCGAGGTATTCGTAGAGCTGTGCCTGCGCGAACATCGGCGGCGATACGTACGTGGCGAGGGCAAGCTCGCGCAGCCGGCCGACCAATGACTCAGGGGCGACCACGTAGCCGACACGCAGGCCGGGCGCGACCGTCTTCGAAAACGACGACAGGTGCACCGCCAGGTGATCGGCGCCGCGCCGGAGCATCAGCTCGTGGAGCGGTGGCAGCGGCTCGCCCTCGAACCGGAGAAGTCCGTACGGGTCGTCCTCGACGACCATCAGCCCCAGCTCGACGATCAACTCGGCTAGCCGCTCGCGCTCGGCAAGCGGCATCGAGAGCCCCGTCGGGTTGTGAAAGCTGGGCATCACGTACAGGAAGACAGGCTCGGTGCCGCCGGCGACGAGCCGCCGGATCTCGTCGAGATCGAGCCCTGCCGCCGTCCGGGGGATTGCCGTGACCTCCGCGCCGGAGCGCCGCAGCAGCGTCACCATCCGGTCGTAGCAGGGGGTCTCCACGGCCACGGCCAAGTGGCTCTGATCGGCGAGCAGCGCGCGCACCACGAATGAAAGGGCCATGATCGAGCCCGGCGTGACGAGCACCCGATCGCCGGGGACGCCATGGCGCCGGCCCAGCCAGTCTCGCAGCGGCCGGAAGCCTTCGGGCTCACCGTAGTTGAGGGCCACCTCGCCGTGCCGCTCGACCGCAAGGCGCGCGCTCTGGGCGAGCTCGCTCTGCGGGAACATGTCCGGAGACGGGATCCCTCGCGCCAGCGCGATCGTCCCGGGCGCCGGGATCACCCCTGCCGGGGGTCCCTCGGTTGCGTGCGTGTTCATCTCGGGGGCAGTAGAGCGACCGCCCCACTGTATGTCAAGCTTTTGACAGAGCACCGTTCGCGGTGTTTCGGTTGGCCGTCAACACTGCAATCTCGACGGCGGTCTGTAGGATCCTGCGACCGCAGAGGATACGGCTTGTCAAGTGTCTGACTTCAACAAAACTAAGCCTGGGCGGGGACCCTCTTGAGCACCTGCACGATAGCGGAGGTACTCGCCGCACCGGGTGTGGGGGCGTTCTTCTTCGACGATCAGGCGGCGATCAAGCAGGGCGCCTTCCACGACGGATTTGCGATTCCGGGGGACCCCGTCACCCCCGGCTTCGACGCGATCAGACAGCTGGCCAGAGCCGTGTCGGTGATGCTGGTGCTCAGCGACGGCCACGTGGCCCACGGCGACTGCGTTGCGGTCCAGTACAGCGGCGTCGGTGGACGCGAGCCGGTGCTGAACCCCGAGACGCTCGTACCTCTGATCGAAGGGACGGTCGCGGACTCATTGCGCGGGCGACCGGTCGATTCATTCCGAGCACTGAGCGCGGAGGTCGACGTTCTCGCCCGTGAGCTGCCGGGGTTCGGGAGCGCTGCGGCCTATGGCCTCTCGCAGGCGATGCTGGCCGCAGCCGCACACGCGAGCGGCCGTAGCATGGCGCGCACGATCCAGGCCGAGTGGGGGCTCCAGATCGAGCTGCGGCGCGTACCGGTCTACGCTCAATGCGGCGAGGACCGCCGCAACAACGTCGACAAGATGATCCTCCGCGGGGTCGACGCGATCCCCCACGGCTTGATCAACTCACCGGCGCTGGTCGGCGCCGACGGCCGGCTTCTGCTCGACTACGTGGCCTGGGTCAGCGAGCGTGTGCGGTCGCTGCGCAGGGACGAGTCCTACGAGCCGATCCTGCACTTCGACGTCTACGGCGTGATCGGCCTGATCATGGAGCAGCGGATCGACCGCGTCGCCGACGTTCTGGTGGCGATGGAGGCTGCCGCCAGGCCGTTCACGCTACGGGTCGAGCATCCACTCGACGGCGGTAGCCGGTCGGCACAGATCGAGCAGCTCGCGGCACTGCGCGCCCAATTGCGCGAGCTCGGGAGCAGCGTCCTGATCGTCGCCGATGAGTGGGCAAACACGCTTGCCGATATCGAGGAGTTCAACCGGGCCGGGGCGGCCGACATGATCCAGGTCAAGACGCCGGACCTCGGCGGTCTGCACCACTCGGTCGATGCTGTGCTCGACTGCCGCAAGCATGGCGTCGGCGCCCTGATCGGAGGCTCCTGCTGCGAGACCGACCGTGCCGCACGGGCCTGCGTGCACCTCGCGATGGCCGTCGGCGCCGATCAGATGCTGGCAAAGCCGGGAATGGGCGTCGACGAGGGCCTGTCGATCGTGCAGAACGAGATGACGCGCACGCTGCGACTGGAGACTGTGTGCACGCTCGCCTCCTGACCGCATCGTGAAGCGCAGTTGAACTGCAAGGAGGTATCGATGCCACCGATCAACCTGTACAGCGACACACAGACGCGCCCCTCCGCGGCGATGCGCGCCGCGATCGCCGCGGCCGAGGTCGGCGATGAGCAGCGTGGGCTCGACCCGACAACCAACGAGCTCCAGGATCGCGTCGCGGAGCTGCTCGGTCACGAAGCGGGACTGTTCCTCCCGAGCGGGAGCATGTGCAACCAGATCGCGCTGCTGCTCCACATCACGCCCTCGGGTGACGAGCTTCTGATCGACCGCACCGCCCACCCGGTGAACTCCGAGGCCGGCGGGCCCGCTCGTCTCGCGGGTGCGATGGTGCGCACGCTCGACGGGGAGGGCGGCGTCTTCAGCGCGGCCCAGCTCGAGGACGCGATTCGCAGCCCTCCGAGCCGCTATCGACCGCGCTCGCGGCTCGTGTCGGTCGAGCAGACGACCAACCACGGGGGTGGCAGAGTCTGGCCGCTCGGGACGATCAGCGAGGTGCTGGAGGCCGCGCGCCGGCACGGCCTGAGGGCCCACATGGACGGCGCCCGTCTGCTCAACGCGGTCGTCGCTTCCGGTGTCAGCGCGCGTGCTTACGCCGCCGGCTTTGACACCGCCTGGCTCGATTTCACGAAGGGCCTCGGAGCGCCGGTCGGAGCCGTGCTCGTCAGTTCCCGAGAGCTGATCGCTGCAGCCTGGCGTTACAAGCAGATGCTCGGGGGCGCGTTTCGCCAGTCCGGGATCGTCGCCGCTGGTTGCCTCTATGCCCTCGACCACCACGTCGCACGTCTGGCCGATGACCACGCGAATGCCCGCGCGCTGGCGGCGAGCCTGAGCTCCGTCCCAGGGATTGCCATCGACCCAGCGGCCGTGCAGACGAACATCGTGATCTTCGAGGTCGAGGATGCGCGCGGACTGGTACAGAGCGTGTCGGAGCAGGTTGAGCTTCAGGCGCTCGATGCGCACAGGGTCCGCGCGGTCACCCACATGGATGTCGATGGCGGCGACATCGAGCAGGCCGGCGACGCGATCGCGTCTGCCCTCGAGTCGGGCGGCTCGAGGGAGCGCGGTGTCGAACTCGCCTGAATCGGCCGCCGCGCTCACCGAGTGGCGCCGCGACGGCTACGTGATCACGACCGACCAGACGCGCTTCGACTTCGCGGCGATCTGGGAGTTCCTGACCGACAGCTACTGGTCGCCGGGGATCTCGCGCGACGCCGTCGTACGCGGCACCGCCAACTCGCTGGCGTTCGGCTTGCTCACGGATGCGGGCCAACAGGCTGGTTTCGCGCGGATGACGACCGACTACACCTCGATCGCCTGGTTGGCCGACGTGTTCGTGCTCGAGCAGCACCGCGGACGCGGCCTTGGCAAGTGGCTGGTCGGGATCGCGGTCGGACATCCGTATGTGGTCAGGCTTCGCCTGATCCTTGCCACGCGCGACGCTCACGGGCTCTACGCGCAGTTCGGCTTCGAGCCGGCCGATCCTCAGCGGATCATGCAGCGCCCGCGGCCAGGCTGAGGCGCTGGGATTGACCTCCATCGCACCGACTGGATGCCGTTGCTACTCGGCGTAGGCCATTTCGCCGTGTAGCGATTCGTCGAGGTTCATCTCCTGGGCCTCGGTGACCTTGACCGGTGTGATCAGGTTGATCACCTTCAGCATCACGAAGGTGAACGCGAACGCGTACAGCGAGCAGCCGACACCTGCGGCGACCTGCTTGCCGAAGAAGCTGGCGCTGCCATGAATCAGGCCGACGCCACCGTTTGGGTTCACGGCTGTGCTCGCGAACACGCCGAGCAGGATGATCCCGAGCAGTCCACCGACCCCGTGCACGCCCCACACGTCGAGCGCGTCGTCCCAGCGCATTCGGTTCTTCAGCAGGATCGCGCAATAACACACTACGCCCGCCCCGATCCCGATGATCACCGAGGCGTAGATCGGGACGAAACCAGCGGCCGGAGTGATCGTCGCAAGCCCGGCGACCGCCCCGGTCAGCAAACCGACGAAGTGGGGTTTGCGCGAGTGCCGCCATTCGATCAACAGCCAGGTGACAGCTGCGAAGGAGGCGGCCAGATCAGTGTTCAGGAACGCGAGCGAAGTGATGAAGTCGACCTTCAACTCGCTGCCGGCATTGAAGCCGTACCAGCCGAACCACAGCAGACCGGTGCCCAGCGCGATGAACGGAATGTTGTGCGCCGAGTCCGCGACCCGGCGTTTGCCGACATAGATCACCGAGGCGAGCGCCGCGAAGCCCGCGCTCGCGTGAACGACGATTCCGCCGGCGAAGTCCCGCACGCCCCAGTGGGCGAGCAGGCCGCCGCCCCACAACATGTGCACGAACGGGTAGTAGACGAACACCTGCCAGACGATCAGGAACAGCAGGTAGGACTTGAACGTCACCCGGTTCGTGAACGCACCCGTGATCAGTGCCGGCGTGATGATCGCGAACATCATCTGGTACGCGATCAGGACCGTCAGTGGGATCCCCGACGGCTTGTACAGCTCATCGATACCGACGTGCCGCAGCAGCGCAAGATGGAAATTGCCGTAGATCCCGTCGGCGCCGCCGCTGAAGCACAGCGAGAAGCCGATCAGCCACCACATCACGGTCGTGATTCCCATCGACGCGAAGCTCTGGATCATGATCGAGAGCGTGTTCGAGCGGCCCACGAGGCCGCCGTAGAAGAACGCGAGCCCCGGTGTCATCAACATCACCAGGCTCGCGGCCAGCAACATGAAACCGGTATTCGCGGCACTGAACACGGCGCCAGCCTCCAGACGCTAGAGGAACGGCTTCAGGATTCGACGCCGCGAAATGATTTCCCCCAAAGAAGATGCGAGCGGTTCACTCCTCGGGCGTGGCCGTGCTCTCTCGCAGCACACGCGCGAGGAACCGCTTGGTCTCCTCACGCTGAGGCGCGGTGAAGATGCGCTCCGGTGGTCCCTGCTCGAGGATCCTGCCGCCCTCCAGGAAACACACCTGGTCGGCGACCTCGTGCGCGAAGCTCATCTCGTGAGTCGCGATCACCATCGTCATCCCCTCGTTCTTCAGGCCTCGGATCACCTCGAGAACCTCGCCGACGAGCTCGGGGTCGAGCGCGCTCGTCACCTCGTCGAGCAGCAGGGCACGCGGCCGCGTGACGAGGGCCCTCGCGATCGCGACGCGCTGCTGCTGACCACCCGAGAGCTTGTCCGGGTAGTCGTCGCAGCGGTCCGCGAGACCGAAGCGCTCGAGCATCGCCATCCCCGACGCCCGGGCCGCGGTCTTCGACGAGCCCTGTGCCTTGACGGCGCCGATCGTGACGTTCTCGATGACCCTCATGTTGGGGAACAGGTTGAATGCCTGAAAGACGAGGCCCAGTCGGCGCCGGATCGGCACCGGGTCCATACCCGGTACGGTGATCGGCTGACCGTCGAGGAAGATGTCCCCGTCATCGATCTCCTCCAGCAGGTCGATGCAGCGGAGCATCGTTGACTTTCCGGAGCCCGACGCGCCGATCAACGCGACTGCCTCGTGCTCGCCGACCTCGAGGTCGATGCCGCCGAGCACTTCGAGTTCCCCGTAGCTCTTCGTGACGCCGCGGAGTTCGAGGACGGCCGTCATCGCGGTCCGAACGCAAGCGCGCCGCCGCGCTCCCGGATCGTCCGCATCTGCATCCGGTCAAAGAGCGTCACGAGCGGGATCGTGACGCACAGGTAGAGCAGCGCTGCCGACATCAGCGGCGTGTAGTTGAAGTACTGGTCCGCGAACACGTTCGCGACCTGGAACGCCTCCTGCGGTCCGATGAACGCCACCAGTGCGACGTCCTTCTGCAGTGCGATGAAGTCGTTGAGCAGCGGCGGGATCACGCGCCGGATGGCCTGCGGGACGATGATGTGCTGAAGCGTCTGCCGTCGCGTCAGGCCGAGCGCGAGCCCGGCCGCTCCCTGGCTCGGATGCACCGAGAGGATCCCAGCTCGGTAGACCTCGGACACGTAGGCGGAGTAGGACATCGTCAGCGCGATCTCGGCGAGCACTGTGGCGTCTGACGGGAAGCCGCTCAGCCGCAGCGCGGGCACGCCGAACCCGATCAGGTAGATCAGGATGATCGTCGGGATCCCGCGCATGACATCGACGTAGACGACAAGGATCATGCGCACCGGGAACAGAACTGGGATGTCGACGGTGCGCACGAGCGCGATCAGCAGGCCGAGAATCAGGACCGCGACCTCGACGACCATGAACATCCGCACATCCAGCCAGAAGCCGCGCAGCACGCTGGGGAAGCTGAGCTTGAAGTAGTGCCACGAGAAGAACGTTGCGCGGACCACCGGCCAACCGGGGCTTGTGAGTACGAGTGCGGCGACCCCGCCGAGCAGGATCACGCTCGAGATCGTCGAGATCGTGACCGCGCGCCGGTGGCGCCGCCTGCGCTCACGGTCGCGGTCGACCCGCGTCGTCAGCGTCAGGTCACCGGTGCTCACGATTTCGCCGCCGAACCTGTGGCCGTAGCGCTCAGCGCAGGACCGGCACGCTCGCCGCGGACGCTATCCAGCGGCCGCTGAGCTTCGCGAGCGTGCCGTCGGCGCGCAGCGCGGAGACCGCCCGGTCGACACAGGACGTCAAACGCGAGTGGAGGCTTAGCAGCAACCCCCAGTTATCCCCACCGGGCGCGTTGAACTGCCCGACGATCGTCGTGTGGGGCAGCTCCGTGGAGGTGAGGTCGAACGCGGTCGCGAGATCGGTGACGATCGCCTGCACCCGACCGATCTTGAGCGCGCTGACGACGTCATTGGAGTTGTTGAAGACATCCGGTTGTTGCGTCGGGTTGATCTCACTCGTCACGGCCTGCAGACTCGTCGTCCCGATCTGCACTCCGAACTTCGCGCCCTTCAGGGCCGACAGGCTCGTCGCGTGGGCGTATGGGGAGCCGCTGTCGACGATGATCCCCTGCGGGTTCGTGTAATAGGGCGCGGAGAAGTCGACCTCCTGCGCCCGCTGGGGCGTGATCGAGATCTCGTTGATATCGAAATCGAAGTTCTTCGGCCCCGGGGCGTAGGACTCGTTGAAATGCTCCACCACCCACCTGACCTGTGAGCGCGTGAACCCGAGCCTGGCGGCGACCGCATACGCGACTGCGCTCTCGAAGCCCTTGCCGTTGCTCGGGTCGTTGTTCTCGAAGTAGGGCGGGTACGCGGGCGAGTCGGTCGCGACCGTCAGGACGCCCTTGTGGAAGAGCGTCAGATTCGACGGAACGCAGGTGGATGCGGACGCCGTCGTCGACGACGACGAGCTTGTCGCCTGAGGCGTCCCGCACGCGGCGAGGGCGACGGCTGCCAGGAGGCCGCCGATCACGGCACTGATCGAGAAGGTCCGGTGCAAGCGGCGAAATGTACACCGGTCCCGTCCGGTTTACCGATCATCTTCGTGCGGCCCCGCTGTTCGCCGTTTTTGCGGCTGCTATTTGCGCAAGCCCGCGGGGTCTGGTAAGAACAGGCGCCGGCGTCGAGTGCGGCTTGCGCCGAGTGATCGAGATCAAGGCAGAGGGGGCCGGGTATGTGCAACGCCGGGGGACTGGGATGAGCGCCATGGGTGGCATCTGTGTGCGGCCCGCGCCGCGGTTCTCGCGCCGCGCTGCGGTGTCGATGGTTGTGCTGAGCGTGGTGGTCGCCTTCGCAGCGGCGCTGGCTTTCAATGTGTTCCGCTTGACAGCTGGATCGGCCGGCGATGCGTCCACGGCGTCGGGCCAAGCGACCGCGTCGCCGCCCCCGGCAGCTGCGGCGCAAGCGGCGGTTTCACGCAGCCTGGCCGGTGATCGTTCTGATCTGCTTGCGATCCGCACTGCGACGGGTGCGGTTGTGTTCCGCAACGCGTTCCAGGGGGTGCGCGCGAGCTTGAGCGGCGGGCGGTTCGCGCTGTCGGGTCCTGACGGGCTGCAGGTCGGTCTGTCATCGGCTGGGCTGGGGCGCGACGGCGCGATCAGTCCCGTGCAGGGGCTCGCCGCTGTCTCGCTGCGCCGGAACGTCGCCACGTACTCGTCGTCGCTGGTCAGAGAGTGGTTTGCGAACCGCCCGTCGGGGATCGAGCAGGGTTTCACGATCGCTCGCCGCCCCGCCGGGCGAGGCGCGCTAGTGATCTCTCAGGTTGTCTCAGGTAACGCCACCGGCCAGACGGCTGCGAGCGGGCAGAGTGTGACGTTCCGCTCCCGGGCCGGGGTGTTGGGCTACGACGATCTGGCTGTGACGGACGCCCGCGGAAATCCGGTCCCGGCGCGGCTCACGGTCGCCGCGGATCGCCTGACGATCACGATCACCGACACGCAGGCCGTCTACCCGCTGCGGGTCGATCCGGTGATCCTCACGCCGGTCACACAGACCTCCGCCTTGAACGCCGACACGGGCGCCAACCCGGTCGCGGTTGCATTCAGCCCAAGTGGCGGGCTGCTCGCGACATCCAACGTCCAGGCCGACACCATCTCGATGTTCAGCGTCGACGACCTGACCGGTGCGCTGACGCCGGTCACGCAGACCCCCGCGTCAAATGCGGATACCGGCGCGTTCCCGTATGGCGTGGCCTTCAGCCCGGATGGGGGACTGCTCGCGACGGCGAATTCGACGTACACATGCGCCCCATGCGTCAACGGCTCGATCTCGACGTACCGCGTCGCCGCGACGGGCGCGCTGACCCCCGCCTTCACCGTGGACGCCGCGGTGCAGCCGCAGTCGGTCACGTTCACCCCGAATGGCCTGTTCCTCGCGACCGCGAACGTCTACTCCAGCACCGTATCGGTGTTCGGAGTCGACGACGCGTCGGGCGCGCTGACCCCGGTGACGCAGATCCCTGCGTCGAACGCCGACACCGGGATGTATCCGTACTCGGCGACGTTCAGCCCAAGTGGAGCAGTGCTCGCGGTCCCAAACGAGGGCTCGAACACCTTGTCGATGTTCCTCGTCAACGACATGACGGGCGCACTGACCCCGGTCACCCAGACTCCCGCCTCAAATGCCGACACGGGCAGCGGCCCCGTATCGGTGGCGTTCAGCCCGAACGGTGGGCTGCTGGCGGTCGCCAACCGCTCATCGAGCGCCGTGTCGATCTTCAAGGTCAACCAGGCGACCGGGGTGCTGACCCCGGTCACCCAGACACCCGCATCCAACGCGGACACCGGCGGGTCGACCGGGGTGGCGTTCGCGGCTGACGGCGCACTGCTCGGGACTTCGAACGGCGCCGGGTCGGTGTCGCTGTTCACTGTCAACGCCACCACCGGAGTGCTGACCCCGGTCGCGAGCCCGAGCACCGGCGCCGACAGCGAGCCGTCTGGAGTCGCGTTCAGCCCGTGTGGTGGGCTCCTCTCGACCGCGGACCAGCAGCTCGACGCGGTTTCGATGTTCACGATCGGCGGGAATTCGTCCGCCACGCTCCTGCCTGGCTGCACCAGCGCGACCTCGGGCGGGGCGGGCGGTTCAGGGGGCTCGGGCGGCGGTGGCGCGCCGGTTGAGACCTCCGACCCGAGGATCACCGGGACCGCATCCGCCGGCTCGACGCTGACGTGCTCGAGCGGCGCCTGGACCAACGACCCCACCAGGTTCACCTACCAGTGGTACGCCGACGACACTCCGATTCAGGGCGCGACCGCCGACACGTACACCGTCCAGCCCGCCGATGAACAGCTGACGCTGACATGCTCGGTGACCGCCTACAACGGAAACCTCGCCGGTGCATCCGCAGCCAGCGCGAAGACCGCGAGCGTTCCTGTTCCCCACGTCGCGAAATGCCCGGCCGCCACCGGCACGCTCTCCGGTGTGACGCTCGGTCTCGTGCGGCTCGGTATGACCCGCGCCCAGGCACGCCACGCCTACTCGAAGAGCTCCAATCGCGGGAAGCGCTACCAGGACTTCTTCTGCCTCACGCCGACCGGCATCCGCGTCGGCTACGCGTCGCCCAAGCTGCTTGCGACGCTTGCCAAGGGCGAGCGCAAGTCGGTTGCGGGCCGGGTGATCTGGGCTTCGACCTCAAGCGCCTTCTACACCGTCCACGGGATCCGAGTCGGTGCCACCACGGCCGCCGCGAGCAAGGTTCTGAAGCTCACCGGCCCGATCAAGGTCGGCCTCAACGACTGGTACCTGGCACCAGGGAGCACCAGCACCGCCGTGCTCAAGGTCCGCGACGGCCTGATCGAGGAGATCGGGATTGGTGATAGGGCCCTGACGGCCGGCAGCCGTGCGCAGCTCAACTTCGTGAAGAGCTTCTCCTGAGCTACGGGTGCCCGGGGCGGCGCTGCTCTTCGATCGTCAGCTCCGCGGTCGGCACGGCCTCGAGACGACCATCCGGGATCGGCTCGCCACTTTCGACGGAAAGCCCGTATGTGCCGGCCGCGAGGCGCGCCTCCGCGCGTTCGAGCGCCGCAAGCTCTGCGTGAAGGTCGTCGGCGCGGCCGGCGTCGAGCTCGTCCTCGTAGAGATCCTCGGAGTCCCGGTCGCCAGGCTCACGCCGGTCGGAGGCCTCGAGCGGACCGCCGCGCTCGTGTAGGGCCAGCGCCTGTTCGATTCGGATTCGCTCACGTGCCAGCAGCGCTCGCGCGCGGTCGGGGTCCATGCCCGGAAGAGTAGCGGGGTGGACGGAGTTGCGGCTAGGATCCAGGTATGAGTGATCAGAGCATCGCGTCGCGAATCGAGGGCCTGGTTGCCGAGGAGCACGAGCTTCGGGGACGCGAACAGTCAGACAGCAATGACGCCGAGCTGCTCGAGGCCGATCAGCAGCGGTTGCGGTCCGTGGAGGTCGAGCTCGACCGCTGCTGGGACCTGCTGCGCCAACGGCGCGCGATCCGCGATGCGGGCGGCAACCCCGATCAGGCACACGTCCGCGACGCCGACACCGTCGAGCGTTATCTGCAATAGCCCAAGGGCGTCGAAGTGAGGCCGCAGCTGGGCGTCAAGAAACTTGACTGTCAAGTTTCTTGAGGTATCATCGCGCCGTGGACGATCCGGGCTCGATCGAACTGGCGACCCCGACCTTGATCCGCGCCGCGCGTGGTGCGTACGCACAGTCGATTCGAGCGCAGCTGCACAGCATCGGGGTCGACGATCTGCCGCGGAACGGGGCGTTCATCCTCGCAGGGATCGACAGTTCTGGCGGACCTCGCCACGACCTGCCGTTGGATCTGGGCGTTAGCAAGCAGGCCGTCAGCCAGTTGATCGAGGTGCTTGCGGGCCGCGGCTATCTCGAGCGCGCCCCCGATCCCACGGATCGTCGCCGGATCTCCCTGGAGTTGACCGAGCGCGGCAGGCTGGTCGTCGAGGCGGTGTTGCGGGGTGTCGAGGCCGTCGATCTCCGCCTGCGGGAGCGGCTCTCGGCCGAGCAGATCGACGCTTTGCGATCCGGGCTGTTCGCACTGGGAGAGATCAAGAGCGCCGACATCGCGACCGGGGCCGGTATGCGCCGGCCGGCCCGGCAGTTGCGTCAGTTCAGCCCGATCTTTCCGGTGCGGGACCTCGCGGCCGGCCTGGCGCACTACGCTGCTCTCGGTTTTGACACCTTCGCCTATCAGGACGGCAACGATTACGGGTTCGCCGACCGCGAGGGCATCGGGCTGCACCTGGCCGCCAACGCCGACCACGATCCGGCGCGGAACGGCGTCTCGACCTACCTCTACGTGCGTGACGCAGATGCCCTCTTCGAGGAGTGGACCCGGCCTGGTATCGGCGGCACCACGCGGTCGGTGGGGCCAACCGAATACAAGCTCCGCGAAGGCTCGCACACCGACCCGGACGGCAACCTGATCCGATTCGGATCGCCGATCGAGGACTGAGACGGTCAGACGCGCAGCCGTTGCCCGCGTGTGAGCGCAGCGTCTCTAACGTGCGCCTTACGTCCCTCTGGGACGCTTCGCAGCAGTGAATCGAGTGCCAACCCCGGATGACCGACGGCGCGGCCGTGGCCGGCGAGCGTTGTTCGCGATCATCGCCGGCCTGGTCGTGATCGCGATCGGCGGCTTCGCATTCATCTACTTCGTGCTGTTCCCGACCTCGTCGCCAAAGCCGTTTGCACTGAAGGTCTCGACGGCGGCGACGCCCATCAGCGCGGGCACCTCGCTCGCCGGGCGTTGGACGGTCGCAGCCGGTTCGCAGGCCGGCTACCGAGTGCGTGAGAAGCTCGGCTTCCTGCCGGCAGAGAGCGACGCGGTCGGTCGAACATCCGAGATCTCCGGGCAGGCTCAGGTGACCGAATCGGCGCACGAGGTGACGATCCCTGCCGCCTCGTTCAAGGTGGCCGTCAACACGCTCAGGAGCAACGAGGCGATGCGCGACGCGCACATCCAGACGATCGGGCTGCAGAGCGCCACGTATCCGACCGCCACGTTCGTCCTCTCAACGCCGCTGCGGCTACCGGCCAGCGCCCTTGACGGCCGTCCAGTCAGCACCTCGGTGACCGGCATCTTCAACATCCACGGGACCTCAAGAAAAGAGACCGTTCCGATTCAGATCGCCTTGTCAGGCACGGCCATCCAGGCAGTCGGGTCGCTCACCTTTCCGTGGGGCACCTTCGACATGACCGCGCCGAGTGTCGCCGGCTTCGTCAATGTCTCCAGCGAGGCGACGATGGAGTTCGACCTTCGCCTTCAGCGCACGTAGGCTCAAGCTGACCGGCCCGGCGCCGCACAGGGAGTATCGTGCCTTGATCTTGACGAGGCCACCGTCATGAGCCGTCGGCCGCTGGTGCTCGTGTCAAACCGCGGACCCGTCACGTTCGGGCCGGGTGGTGCTGTGCGCCGCGGCACGGGTGGCCTCGTGACCGCGTTGATCGGGCTCGCGACCCACCGCGACGTGACCTGGATCGCCTCGGCGATGACCGATGAGGACGTGAGCGTCGCCGAGCGACATGGTGGCCGACCATTCGTGGTGCAGGCACCGGGGGGCGGTGACTACAGCGTCAAGCTGGTGGCGTCGGATCCCGACGCGTACGACCGCTTCTACAACATCACCGCCAACCCGATGCTGTGGTTCATCCAGCACTATCTGTGGGACCTCTCCAACGCGCCGGACATCCGCCGCCACGAGACCGAGGCGTTCGAGTTCGGCTACAACGTCGTCAACGAGGATCTTGCGCGCGCGGTTCTCGAGGAGATCGAGGGAGTCGAGCATCCGGTCGTGATGGCGCACGACTACCACCTCTACACGCTTCCGGGATTGATCCGCCGCGCTCGGCCCGACGCTTTCCTGCACCACTTCGTCCACATTCCATGGAGCCAGTCGGACTCCTGGCGCGTGCTTCCCTCGATGATTCGTGAGGACATCTATCGCGGGATCCTGTCCAACGACATCATCGGCTTCCACACCCGCTCCTACCGGCGTAACTTCCTGCAGTGCTGCGATGACCTGCTCGGTCTCGACGTCGATCATCGAGCTGGGATCGTGCGTCTCGATGATCGCGAGGTGTGGGTCCGCAACTATCCGCTCGCGATCGACTCGGACGCCGTTCAGGCGGTCGCGCGGCGCCCGCGAACGCTGAGCTTCGAGGAGGAGCTTCTCCGACGCCGGCGTGAGCACCTGATCCTCCGGGTCGACCGTGCTGATCTGAGCAAGAACGTTCTGCGCGGGTTCACGGCGTTCGACGTCTTCCTGGAGCAGCACCCGGAGTTCCGTGAGCGCGTCACGTTCATTGCGCAGCTGATGCCGTCAAGGACGGACGTCCCGGAGTACGCCGAGTACCTCGAGCGGATCGAGGCGGTCGTCGCGGTCGTCAACCACCGCCACGGCTCGCCGGATTGGATGCCGATCCAGCTGAAGCTCCGCGACGACCTCGAGGAGGCGGTCGCCGCCTACAAGCACTACGACGTGCTGATCGTCAACGCGATGTTCGACGGCATGAACCTCGTCGCCAAGGAAGGGCCGATGGTGAACGAGCGCGCGGGCGTGTCGATCCTGTCCGAGAACACCGGCGCACATGAGGAGCTCGGCGAGTTCGCCCTGTCGGTCAATCCATTCGACATCCAGGAGCTGGCGGACTCGATCCACGCGGCGCTGACGATGCCCACCGATGAGCGCCGGCGACGGCATCAGGGACTGCGCTCGATCGTCACCGCTCGCAACCCGGGCGACTGGATCGACGAACAGCTCCGTGACATCACGGAGAAGCACAGCGCCGTCAGGGACATCACGAGGTAATCCTCACCGGGTCCGGCTGAGGGCTCGGACCCCGGTGTCGCAGCGACCCGGCGGGTCCGTCGCGCGGTTCCCGGGGAGCCTCAGACGCTGCCGCCCGGCACGACCATCTTCTCGCGCTGGCGCTCGGGCGTGATCCTGACGATGTTCCAGGCGAGACCGAGCCGCCCCATCGTCGAGATCAGCAGGCCGGAAAGATCGATTTCCCAGGGCTTCAGCCCGTGGTAGGCGGACCGCGGGAAGGCGTGGTGGTTGTGGTGCCATGACTCGCCGAGCGATGGCAGTGCCAGCCAGGCGAGGTTCGTGGACTGGTCTTCGACCTGGAAGCGTTTGCGGCCGTAGACGTGGCAGAGCGAGTTGATCGACCAGGTTACGTGGTGGACCATGAAGATCCGCACCAACCCGCCCCACAGGTAGCCCTCGAGCGCCCCGACGAGCGTGAAGCCACTGAGCACGAAGCCGGCGACGGTGGGCAGCAACAGCGTGATCAGCACGAGCAACGGGAACCGCTTGCCGATCTTCCGCATCGCCGGGTCCTCGTACAGGTCGGGCGCGTACCGCTTCCAATCGGACAGGCCCTGGGTCTCGAGCAGCCAGCCCGCGTGTGCGTGCCAGAGGCCGCGCAGCCCAGTGCCATGCCCGACGTGCGGGCTGTGGGGGTCGCCGTCCTTGTCGCTGAAGGCGTGATGCTTGCGGTGGTCGGCGACCCAATCGAGCACCGACCCTTCGACCGCAAGCGAGCCGAGCACCGCAAAGGTCCGCTCGATCCAAGGGTATGTGGCGAACGATCGATGGGTCAGCAACCTGTGGAAGCCGACGGTGATGCCGACCCCCGTCAGGACGTACATCACGACCATGATCCCCAGGTCGGCGGCATCGACCGCTTTGTTCCAGAGCAGCACGATCGCCACGAGGACGGCGACGAAGGGGGCGACGACGGCGATCAGATTCGAGATCCGATCGGCTCTTGACATCTCGGTCTGGACGTGGGCGGGTGCTGGTTGAGTCGTAGCCATGGCTTCTACAGGGTTGCACATCCACAAGCTAAGTTCTTGTCTCTATTGGGGAGCGGTGGGCTCAGAACTTATGTCTGAGCTACAAGTGTCGCTCGGAGGTTCAGTGGAGCGTTCTTCCCTCGTGCAACATCGCGACGAACTTCTCGATCCGGTCTGCGCGCGTCTGCGGTCGCTTGGATTCCGCGATCCGGTAGAGGATTGCGTATCGATTGGCTCCGGTCAGCGTCTCGAAGAACGCGCGCGCCTGCGGATCGAGCGCGAGCGCCTCGCTGAGGTCGTCAGGGACCGTTGCGGTGCTCTGCGGCTCGTACGCCGCTTCCCAGCGGCCGTCACGCTTGGCTCGCTGCACCTCCGCGAGGCCGGCTGGGCGCATCGCGCCACGGCGGATCAGCTCGATCGCCTTCTCGCGGTTGCGCTGCGACCATCGGCTGCGCGGACCTCGGGCCGTGAACCGCTGTAGCCAGAAGTGGTCGTCGTAGGCGGCCTTCTGCCCGTCGATCCAGCCGAAGCAGATGGCCAGCTCGACGGCCTCGGCATAGGAGGGTGTCCGCCTGGGTGCGCCGCGTTTCGCCAGCTTGAGCCAGATGCCGGCGCAGGAGCGATGGTGCTCTCCGAGCCACGCCGTCCATTCCGCTGTGCCGGCGACCTCGATGATCGGTAATTCCTGATGATGCTCCTGGGGCATGGCTGACCTGATTGTCCACCCGTTGCTATAGTCGCTCGCCGCCCCGCTGAGGGCCTTTTTGATGCCCCACGAGCCCACCCTCTACGACCTGATCCTGCTGCTCTCGCTCGAGAGCGAGGATGACGCGCGCGCCAAGATCATCACCGATGCCGAGGCGGCGATCGCAGAGGCGGGTGGGACTGTATCGCGCAAGCAGACCTGGGGGCGCCGGCCGACCACGTTCCCGATCCGCCACCAGTCGGAGGCCGACTACCACCTGTTGCAGTTCACAGGCCCGACCGCTCTGCTGGACTCTCTGTCGCACACGCTGCGGATCGCCGACGAGGTGCTCCGCTTCCGGATCATCAAGGTCGTCCCGGGAACGCCGGAGGCTCCGGCGTCAGCCCCGCCCGTGCTGGTCGGCGCGATTGGCGTGCCGAGCGGCGACGGGGATGCGGCCTGAGCCCCGCCGTCAGGGCTCTGCGCGACCCCCTGGGGCGACGCAGCGCCGTCTTTGTGACGAGACCGCGTCGCTGGGTGTCCGGATACCCGTGCACCCGTAACGAATCTGTCCATTTTCCGCCCACCCGGACGGTTGACGCCTCAGGCCCGCCTAGACTCGGCGCAAGGCCAGTAAGCACCTGAAAGGAGCCTCGCAAATGGCGGGCAACATCAACCGCGTGATCATCACCGGCAACTTGACCAAGGATCCGGAACTGCAGACGCTGTCGGGCTCGGGCACGAATGTGTGCAGCCTGCGGATCGCATGCAACGGTCGTCGCAAGAACAACGAGACCGGGCAGTGGGAGGATCAGCCCAACTATTTCGACGTCACCGTGTGGGGTCAGCAGGGTGACAACTGCAAGCGCTACCTGACCAAGGGACGCGGAGTTGCGATCGACGGAAGGCTGCGCTGGCGCGAGTGGACCTCGCCCGAGGGGCAGAAGCGACAGGCTGTCGATATCATCGCTGAAACCGTGCAGTTCCTCGGCGGCCGCGATGACGCCGGTGCACCGAACGGGAATGGCTTCTCGAGCAGCGTGCGCGCTGCGGAGAGCGACATCCCGGTCGATACCGGAGACTTCGTGAGCGCTGCGGCGGGCAACGGAGCTGCCGACGACGACATTCCGTTCTGAGGCAGCGGATCGATAGTCACACGAACACAGGGTGATGCCAAGTGGCGAAGCAACGTAGACGGCCGGTTCGCCGGCGCGACAGAAAGGGAGGGCCTGCGTCGGGACGACGCAAGGCCTGTCCGTACTGTCGCGACAAGGTCGACCAGGTCGACTACAAGGATATTTCCGCGCTTCGGCGGTTCGTCTCCGATCGGGGCAAGATCCGATCGCGGAGGATCACCGGGGCTTGCCGACGGCATCAGAGCCAGGTCGCACGCGCCGTGAAGCGAGCGCGGGAACTCGCGCTACTGCCCTACGTGACCGAGGGCGGTAGCGACCATCGCGAGCGCGGTGGACGGTCCGACCGAGATCGCGACAGGTAGGTAGGACATGCCCCGTGCGATCCTGCTCGAAGATGTCGAGTCGCTCGGCGAGCGCGGCGCGGTCGTTGACGTGTCGGCGGGCTACCTGCGCAACTTCCTGCTGCCGCGAAAGCTCGCGGAGACCGCCACCCAGGGGTCGATCGAAGCTGCGACTCGGGCGCGAGCGGCGGCCGAGCGTGCACAGCAGGACGCTGAGGATCGGGCCCGCGACAGCGCCGCGCTGCTCGGCCGCACGGTGTTGACGATTCCACAGCAGGCGGGCGATGACGGTCGTCTGTTCGGTTCGGTAACCACCCAGGACATCGCCGACGCGATCCGTGATGCGCGCGGACTCCGCGTCGACAAGCGCAAGATCCACTTGGACGAGCCGATCCGGAACGTCGGTACCTACATGGTCATCGTCGAGGTCGCTGACGAGGTCACCGCAGCGGTCAAGACGATGGTCGTCGCCGCCTGAGCGACGCCTGTCGCTCACGCGCCTCTGCGTACAGCTTCGACAGTTCGCCGCGCGCGTCGGCGAGGATCTGCGTGAAGCTGTCATCCGTCTTCACGTACCCGAGTTCTTCGTCTGAGGCTCGCGTGGGGGTGGCGTCTGCGACCGCGGCTCGCGCCGCCGCCTGTGCCGCCGCGCGCGCTCGTTCTCGGGCGTCCTGCGCGGCGCGGAGCTCGCGCTCCAGCTCTGCGATCCTCGCCTCGACCTGCGGGTCGTGCGCGGGCTGGTTCGCCCGGTCCTTGTCAGAACGCTCAGGCCGCGCTGTGGCGCCCTGGTCCGGGTGCTCGCGCGAAGGCTGATCGGCCGGCCGCACCGCCCGACCCTTGACGACCTGCGCATAGGCGGCCTGGACTGCCTCGAATGCCAGCGCCGACTCACCCGAACCCCCGTTGTGGTCAGGGTGATGCAACTGCACCAACCGCCGGTAGGCGGCGCGGAGCTCGGCATCGGTTGCATCCGGCGCGACCCCGAGGGTCCGGTAAGGATCGCGATTGTCAGCCGCCATCCTGCGAACGGTATAGCAGGGAAGATCGCGCCTGCGAACTTCTAGCTGTAAGCGGGAACTGCGCCGGACGTCCGCCTGACGGCGACCTAGACTCGAAACCTCAGATGAGCGCGACTCCGATGACCACAATCCCGCCGCACCACCTGATCGCGGAGAAGTCGGTGCTCGGCGCCGTGCTGCTCGATGAGCGACATCTCCACTCGCTGCTGGTCGAGGAGCAGCTGCGTCCGGAGCACTTCTATCGTGAGCAGCACGGGGCGATCTTCGCGGCGATGCTGGAGCTCTACAACTCCGATCACAAGATCGATCACCTGACCGTCGCCGAGGCCCTGCAGCGAGATCGGAAGCTCGACGAGATCGGCGGGCCCGAGGCGATCGAAGAGCTGGCGTCATGGGTTCCGGCGACGGGAAATGCCCGGGAGTACGGCCGGATCGTCCGTGAGCACGCGCAGATGCGCTCACTGCTGAAGGCGACGTATGAGATCCAGGCCGGCGTCCTCGGGCGCGAGGCACCGGCTCGTGATCTCGTCGAGCGGGCGGAGCGGGCGATGCTCGAGGTCGCGCAGGATGATCGCCAGAAGGGCATCCGAGCGATCGCCGACATCCTGCACGAGGAGACCGATCGGCTGCACACCCGTTCGATCGCCCACAGTCCGCTGACCGGCACCCCCTCCGGGTTCAAGGATCTCGACGAGATGACCGGTGGCTTCCAGCCCGGCAACCTGGTGGTGATCGCAGCCAGGCCGTCGATGGGCAAGTCCGCGCTGGTGGCGAACATCGCCGAGAACGCCGCGCTCGCCGAACATGCGGTGGCGCTGTTTTCGCTGGAGATGTCCGAGGCCGAGCTCGCCCAGCGTTTCGTCGCCTCCCAGGCGCGGGTCAAGGGCGAGGAGCTGCGCCGCGGGCGAGTCGCGGAGGCGCGCTGGCCGAAGATCCTGCAGGCCTGTCAGCGGCTCGGACAGGCACCTCTGTTCGTCGACGACTCGAGCGACACCGGTGTGCTCGAGGTGCGCGCCAAGTCCCGCCGGATCCACCATCAGCTCCAGGAGCGAGGCGGCCTCGGGCTGATCATCGTCGACTATCTGCAGCTGATGCGCCACGAGGGCAAGGTCGAGAGCAGGGTCGAGCAGGTCGGGCAGATCAGCCGTGGGCTGAAGAGTCTTGCGCGAGAGTTGAGCGTCCCGGTGATCGCACTGTCGCAGCTGAGCCGAGCCGTGGAGCAGCGCGGCGGGGATAAGAAGCCGATCCTCTCGGACCTGCGCGAGTCAGGGCAGATCGAGCAGGACGCGGACCTCGTGATGTTCATCTACCGCGACGAGTACTACACCAAGGAGGAGTCCGAGCGGCCAGGCGAGGCTGACATCATCATCGCCAAGCACCGCAACGGCCCGACCGGTGACGTCACGCTCACCTTCCAGCACGAATACCCGAAGTTCATGAACTACGCCGGTGAACGGTTCGCGGCATGAGCGAGTGTGCGTTCAGCCTGTGCGACGGATCTGGCTTTCTCTATGACGAGGAGACGAACACCGCGTATGACTGCCGGTGCCGGCCACAGCTGGTCGCCTACGCGAAGGCGCGCGGTCTCTCGGCCGTGATCCCGCGCCGCTACCGCGACGCCGCATTCGATCGGCCTCCCGTCACCGAGATCGACCCCCAGATCGTCGCCGCGACGAGGAGGTTCGCCGGCCAGATCGACGAGCGGCTCGATGCCGGCCGCGGACTTTGGTTCATGGGGCCGGTCGGCACCGGCAAGACGACGCTGGCGATGCTCGTCTCCAAAGCGGCGCTGAAGGCCGGGCGCTCAGTCGCGATCTTCTCGCTCCCGCGGCTGCTGAACGAGATCCGTGACGGCCACAGGGCCGATCGCTCCCACGTCGACCTGCTGGACCGGCTGACCGCCGTCGACCTGCTGCACATCGACGACATCGGCGCGGAGCGCACGAACGAGTGGGTGCTCGAGGAGCTCTACTCGATCGTGAACGCGCGCTACGAGGACGAGAGGTCGATGGTGATCACGACCAACATCCTGGACCGCGAGGCGCTCTGCGAACAGATCACGGAGCGGACCGTCTCGCGGCTGACCGAGATGTGCGATGAGCTTCCGCTGGTCGGTCACGACCGCCGCATGGATCTCCGTCCCGTCTAGTGCCCGTCTACCCGCCGCCTACACTGACGCCAAGATGCCAGGGATCGTGATCGTCGGCGCCCAATGGGGCGATGAGGGCAAGGGCAAGGTCACCGACCTGCTCGCGGAGCAGGCCGACGCGATCGTCCGCTTTCAGGGCGGCAACAACGCCGGCCACACGATCGTCCGAGACGGCCAGACCTGGAAGCTGCACCTGATGCCATCGGGGATCCTGCATCCCGGCAAGCTGTGCGTGATCGGCAATGGCGTCGTGATCGACCCGAGGGTGCTGACCGACGAGCTTGAGGAGCTGCGTCGCCGCGGCGTCGACGTCAGCTCGGTCCGAATCTCGGCCAACGCGCACCTGATCATGCCCTACCACATGCTGCTCGACCACGCTGGTGAGGTGAAGCTCGGGAGCCTCCAGATCGGCACGACCCGACGCGGGATCGGCCCCTGCTATGCCGACAAGGCGGCAAGGCTTGGGATTCGCGTCCAGGATCTGCTCGACGAGAAGATCCTGAAGAAGAAGATCGTCGCCGCGCTCGAGCCCAAACGCCTGTCGCTGCGACCGCACCAGAAGGACCCGCGGCTCGACCTGCAGTCGATGACCGACGAATACCTCACCTACGGCCACAGCATCGAGGAGTACATCGCCGACACGAGCCGGCTTGTGCTGGAGCGCCTCGATGCGGGCGAACTGGTCCTGTTCGAGGGCGCGCAGGGAGCCCTGCTCGACATCGATCACGGCACCTATCCGTTCGTCACCTCCTCGAATCCGATCGCCGGTGCGGCATGCATCGGCGCCGGCGTCGGGCCCAGGGACATCGATGAGGTCTGGGGAGTGACCAAGGCGTACAGCACACGCGTCGGCGCCGGTCCGTTCCCGACCGAGCTCGACGGTCCGCTCGCGGATGAGCTCCGCGAGCACGGCGGCGAGTACGGGACCACCACCGGACGCGCGCGCCGCGTCGGCTGGATGGACCTTGTCGCGCTGCGCTACGCGGCCCGGATCAACTCGCTCACGGCGCTGGCGGTCACCAAGCTCGACGTGCTCTCCGGGCAGCCGGTGCTGCGCGTCTGCACCAGCTACCGAGGCCCCGACGGTGCCGAGTTCCACCACTTCCCCTACCACCAGACGGTGCTGCATCACGTATCCGGCGAGTACGTGGAGCTGCCCGGCTGGAAGGAGGACCTGCGCGGCTGCCGCAGCGAAGAGGAGCTGCCGGTGGCAGCGCGCGAGTACCTCCAGTTCATCGCGGACTTCGTCAGGGTTCCGATCGCGCTGATCGGAGTCGGCCCAGGGCGCGACGAGGTGATCTGGACGAGCGCAGGCTCTGAGATGCAGGGCTTCGGCGCACGGGCCTCGGCCACTTAGCGCCAGTGCTCGATCAGATCGCCCTCGTCGACGGCTCCTGTTTCGCGCGCGGGCACGCCCATCACGACCATCCGCGGCCCCACGTCTCGCGTGACGACCGCCCCTGCAGCGACGAACGCCTCCTCGCCGATCTCGACGCCGGGCGTCATCACGACGCCCCCGCCGACCCGGCATGCCCGGCGTAGAACCGGTGCAGCCAATGAGTGCCGCGCGGATGGCGACCCATTGTCGAATCGTTCGTCATGATCGCTCCGGGGCCGATGAAGACGTCGTCCTCGACGACCGCGCCGCCGGTGACGTAGACCGCGGTCTGGATCAGCACGCGCGCTCCGACGCGCGCATCGAAGTCGACGCACGATCCCCTGCCGAGGACCGTGCGCTCGCCGATCGAAGATCGCTCTCGTACCTGGCTCTGGTCGCCGATGATCACGCCGGCCGCGATCCTGGCGCCGGCGTAGACGACTGCGCCGCAGCAGACCGTGACGCCGTCGCCGACCACGAGCGGCCCAAGCTCGTCGCCTGCGGCGCTCGACCCCTCGCGCAGCCGCGGCCGCTTGCCGAGCACCACGCAGTCCTCGATCAGGCAATCGGCGCCGATCCGCGCCGAGGCGTGGATCACGGTGCCCGCACCGATCACGGTCCCGGCGCCGATCTCGGCACCTTCGTGGATCACCGCGCCGGGGGCAACGATCACGCGCTCACCGAGGATGACGCCCGGGGAGACGTGGGCGCCGTGCGCGACGTCAGCCATCGGCCGGCCGGCCTCGCGCAGATTCCCTCAGCGACTCCTGGAGTCGCTCGAGCACCCGCACGACGCGCAGCCCGCTGGCTCCGTCCGACCGCGGGCTCGTGCCCAGCCTGATGCGAGTTGACGAAGTGCTCGCACTCGATCCGGAGCGGCTCCTGGTTGGAGATCCACGGCGAGAAGATCTCGCCGCTGCGCGTGATGTATTCGCCGTAGCCCGTGGCGTCCTCGTCGAAGCCCTTGTCGTAGATCGTCACCTTGCCCTCGAGCGCCATGTCGTCGAAGGTCGCCATCCGGCGCGCGCCGACGACTGTGAACCGCCGCTCCTTGTGGGGATCGAGCCAGCTGAGATGCAGATGCGCCGCGAGCCCGGAGGGGAAGCGCAGGAAGCAGAACACGACGTCCTCGACGCCCGGACGCAGGTATGACTCGCCGCGGGCGATTGCACTCGGTCGGCTCCTCGCCGGCCAGATGCAGGAGCACCGAGACGTCGTGGGCGCCGAGGCTCCAGAGCGCGTTCTCGTCTGCCCGCAGCTTGCCGAGGTTCAGGCGGTTGCCGTAGATGTAGTAGATCTGCCCGAGCTCACCGCCATCAGCCAGCTCCTTGAGCTTCTCCACGCCCGGGTGGTACTCCAGCAGGTGGCCGACCATCAACACCCGGTTTGCGGCCAGCCCGGCATCGACGGCCCGCTGTGCGTCGGCGACCGACTGGGCGAGCGGCTTCTCGACGAAGCAGTGCTTGCCGGCCTGTAGCACCCTCACGGCCTGCTCGGCGTGGACCGGCACCGGCGTCGCGAGCACGACGGCGTCGAGCTCCGGATCGTCGAGCAGTTCCTGCAGGTCGCTCGCCGACCCGCGCCTGCGGGAACATCGGAGCGACGCGCGCCCGCGACTGTTCGGAGGCGTCGCACAGCCACGCCAGCTCGGCGCCTGCGAGCAACGCGAAGTTGCGCGCCAGGTTCGGTCCCCAATAGCCGAGCCCGACGACACCGATCCGGATCGGTTCTGCGGTCATCGTGAGTGCTGCAGTCTATGCATCGACACGGATCACCCCGGCTGCTCGCTCAGCGCGCGCCGGATCTCAGCGTGGCAGCGATTGCACGAGCGCCTCGACCACGCGCTCGCCCGCGTGACCGTCGCCGTAGAGCGGCGGCCGTTGTGACGGCGCCGGCGCCGCGAGCGCCGCCTCTGCCGCCTGTACGTCGAGGTCGACGAGCACGTTCCAGCCATGCTCGAGCGTCTCGACCCATTCCGTGTTGGCCCGCAGCGTCACGCACCGGATGCCGGCCAGATACGCCTCCTTCTGCAGGCCGCCGGAATCCGTCAGCACGGCGGCCGCGTTGCACAGCAGCGCGGTCAGCTCCAGATACCCGAGCGGCTCGGTCAGCCGCACCTGCGCCGCACCCTCCAGACTGGAAAGCAGCCCAGTTTCGGCCAGACGCAGCCGCGTGCGTGGGTGCAGCGGCAGGACGATCGGCGTCCGGAGCCCGATCAGCAGCTCCACCAGCATCGCCAGGCGCTCCGGATCATCGACGTTGCCGGCCCGGTGGGCGGTCACCAGCAGGTAGTCGCCGGGCTCGACGCCGTGCGCGAGGACGAGATCCAGCCGCGCACGCGCGCGCGGCTGGATCCGCTCGGCGACATCCACCATCACGTCGCCGACCAGCACCACCGCTCCGCTCACGCGCTCGCGCCGGAGGTTCTCGACTGCCACCGGCGATGAGCACAGCAGCAGCGTGCTCGCGTGGTCGGCGAGCACGCGGTTGAGCTCCTCCGGCATCGAGCGATCGAACGAGCGCATGCCGGCCTCGACGTGCGCAACGGCCAGCTGGGCCTGGGCGCCGGCCAGCGCGCCCGCCAAGGTCGAGTTGGTGTCGCCGTAGACGAGCAGCGCGTCCGGCTGGACTTCGGCGATCACCGGCTGCAGCGCAGCGAGCATCCGTGCCGTCTGCGAGCTGTTCGAGCCGCCCGAGATCTCGAGTTGCCGATCGGGCGCGGGCAGCCCGAGTTCGGCGAAGAACACCGCCGAGAGCGAGTCGTCGAAGTGCTGGCCGGTGTGGACGAGCACCTCCTCGGCGACCAAGCGTAGGCGCGGTGAAACGGCGGCCGCCTTGATGAACTGCGGCCGGTTGCCGATCACCGTCAGGATCTTCAAGCTCGCCGAAGCTCCGCGGCTATGTAGGCGCTGAGCGCCTGTGCGGTCCTTGTGAACACGGGCCCGGGCTGCGGAAATTCGCGCTCGTCGATCGCGGCGATGTCCTGCACCTCCCGGGCCGTCGAGGCGATGAAGGCCTCATCCGCCGACTTCAGCTCCTCAAGCGTGCACGAGCGCTCGTGCGCGTCGGTCAGCGCGATCACCTGCGCGCGCGTGATCGACGCCAGGATGTGGTCGCTCAGCGGTGGCGTCAGCAGCTCGCCGTCCTTCACCCAGAAGATCGAGCTGGTCGGAAGCTCCAGCACGCGTCCCTCGGCGCTCACCAGCAGCGCGTCGTCGAAGCCCTGCTCCCGCGCGATTCGAGAGGCGAGCATGTTCGCGGCATAGGAAAGCGATTTGACCCCGTCGAGGATCACGGTGGGCGAGTAGGAGATCGACGCCAACCTGGCTCGCTCCGGCATCGGCGCGAAGCGCTCGGTCAGCAGGATCCGACGCCCACCGCGCGTGATCATGATCCGCAACGCCTCGTGCTCGGGCGAGGGCCCGGCCTGCGCCAGCAGGCGGTGCGCATCGGACCGAACCACCTCGAGGTCGACCGGCAGCCGCAGGTTGCCGGCCGAGCGCGCAAGCCGGGCCAGATGCTCCTCGATCGCGAACGGCACGCCGTCGTACAGGGCGATCACCTCAAAGGCCCCGTCGCCACGTACCAGGCCCTCATCGGTCACCGGAATCGTCGCTTCGGTGGCGTCCATGATCATCCCGTCGAGGGATGCAAGCTGGCCGGGGTAGCTCACGCGGTCAAGCGTACCCGCTGCGCCCAGGCGCCGGCGAGGCGGATGATCGTCGCGGCGCTGGCGGCCATCTCCTGAACCGAGGCCCACTCACGCAGCGAGTGGAACTCATGGCCGCCGGTGAAGATGTTCGGCGTCGGCAGCCCACGCTCGCTCAGCCGCGAACCATCCGTTCCGCCGCGGATCACGTTACGCACCGGCTCGATCCCCTCGGCTCTGATCGCCTCTTCGGCGGCGGCCATCACCGCCGGTTCGCGCTCGATGAACGGCCGCATGTTGCGGTACTGCCGGTGGACCTCGAATTCCAGCGTTGCGCGTGGCTGCGTCGCAATCACCTGACGCGCGATCCGTTCCAGCAACGCCACGTGAGCGGCGAGCTCGTTCTCGTCGAAGTCGCGGACGATCGCCCGGATCTGGGCGCTGGCCGCGCTGGCCTTCAACTCGTTGGGGTGAATGAACCCGGCGCGTCCGCCCGCGGTGTCCGGCGTCAGGCGGTCGGAGGGGAGCGCCGCGACGATCTCGGCGGCCAACCGCAGCGCGCTCACCATCCTGCCGGTCGCCTGGCCGGGATGGATGTCCACGCCCGTGATCGTCAACACGACCTCTACGGCCGAGAACGACTCGTCCTCGAGCTCTCCAAGCTTCGATCCGTCGATCGTGTAGGCGCGCCGGACGCCGAACGCCCGGATGTCGAGCAGTTCGGCGCCCGCGCCGATCTCCTCGTCAGGCGTGAACGCGATCCGAACCGCTGGTCGCCGGCACTCCGGGTGCGCGGCAAGGTACGCCACGGCGGCCATGATCGCGGCGATTCCCGCCTTGTCGTCGGCGCCGAGCAGCGTGTTGCCGCTGGCCGTCACGATGTCGTGGCCGATCCTGCTTCCGAGCACGGACATCTCGTCTGGGTCCAGCCGCGTACCGGCGAGCGGAAGCTCGATCACCCC
Source organism: uncultured Solirubrobacterales bacterium (assembly GCA_963742025.1). Taxonomy (GTDB): domain Bacteria; phylum Actinomycetota; class Thermoleophilia; order Solirubrobacterales; family Solirubrobacteraceae; genus Palsa-465. Next base: position 908,608 of record CAVUKF010000010.1, on the reverse strand, counting down.
CCCGTCGTAGGCGCGGTGGACGATCGTCCGGACGCCGGCGCCGGGTGCGTCCGGCGTCGTGTCGAGATGTGCGATCAGCCCGAACGACCCGTCGGTCAGCTCGGTGCTCTGCCGCCCTGCTCCGTCGCTCGACGGCAGCGTGGCGGTGACGTACCCGTTCTGGTCCAGCACGCCGTCGGTGAGTCCCAGCTCACGCAGCTCGCCGGCGAGCATGCCGCCGAGCTCGAGCTGCCCGGGCGTGCTCGGCGACCGATCGGAGCCGCGCCGAGACTGGGTGTTGATCTCGACGTAGCGCGTGAAGCGATCGAGCAGATCCGGCGCGATCTCTTCCGCGAGGGACGAGCTGTAGGCGGCGTTCACCCTCGGATCTTCGCAAACCTCCGCCCCCGGCCGATCAGCGCGCAGGCGTCACGATCAGCGCGCAGGCGTCAGCGTCACCTCTACGGGGGAGACGGTCCCGTCCGCATCGGTCACGGTCAGCTCGATCGGCAGCCGAGCACGGGCTGGATCGCGCTCGGCCAGCTTTGACAGTGCGCGGCCGGCTCGAAGCTCCGGGGAGTTGAGCGCGACGACGATCACGCGTTCGGGTGAGCGCAGTCGGATCTGGATGCCCGACTGCAGTGCGTGGGCGATGCGCGGCACTCGCTGTCCGTCTGACGCGGCGACGGTCAGCGCCACGTGTCCGCGCGCGATCGACAGGCCGGCCGGCAGCGAGATCGAGACGCTGCGAATCCCCGGTTCGCGCGTGCCGGAGGCGATCTTCAGCGTCAGGTCCGGTCGCCCCTCGGCCACCGAGACGATCCGCGCGCGCGTCACCCGCGGACGGCCCTCGACCGTCCAGCTGAACAAGGCTCGTCGTGTTGCGCCGTTGCCGTCTGAGGCGAGCACCGTCACCGTCCAGGAGCCGATCCGGTCAGCTGTTCCGGTGATTGCGCCCGTGGCCGAGTTAAACGAGAGTCCCTTCGGCAGCCCCACCGTCGTCACGCGCAGCGTTGAACCCGGTCGATCGGCGTAGTTCAGCTGCAGGTCCACATGCGCTCCCTTGAACGACCGCTGGGCCGCAGGCGAGGACAGGGTCAGCGACTGCTGGCACAGGAAGGCGTCCAGCGCGGCTCCATTCGGAGATCCAAGTCCGCTCGCCATGTCGTATCCGGGCCCGGCCGAATACAGCGAGCCCGAGGTCTGGGTGAAATCGTTATCGCCACTCGAGACGTCGTGGAAGTAGGCGCTCTCGTCAGTCGCGGCGGCTGCGTACAGCTCCGGGTTGGCGAACCCGATCGCCCTGCCGCCGCAGCCCTGGCTGGCGTCGGCGAGCGCGAACAACGCCGCCCAGACCGGCGCCGCTCCGCTCGTGCCGCCGGTTCCCTGCCAGCCGGCCGGCTCACCGGCGACATCGCCAGAGCCGTTGTAATAGAAGACGTAGCCGGTTGCCGGGTCCGCGTCGGCCGAGACATCCGGGACCTCCCGGCAGTAGCCGCTGCCGGCGCCGCATGGCGTCGGCGACGATACGCCAGGCTCGATCAAGTTGAGCGAACTCGGCGCATCCGACTGGTAGCCGGGCATCGGCCAAAGTCTTGAGATCCCGCCGCCGCCGGCCCCCAGTTCGAACCCCTGCAGCCCGAGATCGGAGCCGCTGTCGTTCCATACCGTCTCGGCCGGGGGCGGGCCGAGCGATTTGAGCGATGTTCCGCCCACTCCGGTCACGAACGGCTGGCTGGCCGGATCGTCGACTGCCAGCTCAGTGTCGGGATTGGAGCCGGGCTGATCGCAATCCTGTGCCCCGTCGTCGCCGGCCGCCGAGACGACGGTCTGCCCCTGGACGGCGGCTTCCTCGAACAGCACGTTCTCGCCGGCCGCGTCACGCAGCCCCTCAACAGGCTCGCACTCGCCCCACGAGTTCGTGACCACCTGCGCACGATCCTGGCTGACGATCTCGTTCAGTACGTCATAGGGCCCGGAGCCGGGGCTGTCGGCGTTCGAGTTGGGGCCCTGGTAGACGAGCAGACGCGCGCGCGGCGCCAATCCGATCAGCTGCTCGATGTCAAGCGCCGCCTCACCGCTCCCAGGCCCGGTGGTCGGCTCGGGGCCGCCGTCCACCTCGACATAGCGAATCGTTGTGTCGGTGCCGTAGCAGGACCGATAGGCGGCGAGGTCCGCCGGGTCGTCCGATTCGAGCTCGTATACGGCGATCGTGACCCCTTGGCCCTCGTCGCCTGCGTCGAACAATCCGTCGAACCCGTAAGCGGAGGCGATCTCCGGAGCTGTGTACGCGCTCTGCATCGCGGCAGCCTCGGCAGCCGCCGCGCAGGCACGCGGGCCGGCGGCTGCGGCCTGTGCGCTCGGTGGCGCTTGGAGCTGGGCTCGTGAGCCGGCCGCACGTCGGGAGCGTTCGATCATCGGCTCGGGCCGGGCGAGGCTGCTGAGGCCGAGTACTGCCTGGACCGCGCCGGCGATCCGGGCGCCGAGGGCCGGTGCTGTCGTGTTGACGACTGCGGTCGCGCCGCCATCGAGACGAACCGACTCCAGCGACAGCGAGAACGCCCGCTGTACCGATCCCGTCGTCGTCAGCACCGGGATCGACAGGCGATTGGCGCTGAGCGGGCCTGGCGCGAGTCCGTGTGCGCGCAGCCACGCGCGCACTTCGCCTGCGACGGCTGTCGAGGCGCCGAACCGGCGCGCGAACCGCGCCGGCGTCATGTAGTGGCGGAACAGCGTCGAGTCCGGATCTGAGACGCGCCGCGCATACAACCCGAGCTCACGCGGATCACTTGGTTTCAGCACGACCGTGATTCGCATCGGGGTGACGCTCGCGACCGCCGCGAGTGGAGTCGCGCCCACCGGAATACTCGGCGCGGGCCCGATTCTGACTTCCGCTGATCCCCTCGCGCCGGCATTGGGGATTGCCGGCGCGAGCAGAAGCGCAAGCAGGGATGCCGCCGCCAGCAGCGCGCGCCGCACGACGATGCGGACGCGACCGGGCCTCAGCCAGACCGTGATGCTCTCCCGGTCGTCGACCATCATCAAAAGGTAGCTGAACGAGAGCGCCGTCCTACGGCAGGCAAATCCGCGCCCGCTGCGACTCACTGGCGCACGGCGCGACCCCCGCCTCCTAGAATCGGAGTCCTGCGTACCCTGCTCGCAGCGCTAATCGCCGGGGCGCTCGCCGCCCTTTCGCCGGTCGCCGGCGCAGTGACTGTCGGGCCCGGCTCGGTCAAGGAGTTTTCGCTCGGTTCGAACACCTACCTGTATCCGTTCGGCCTGGCTGCTGCCCCGAACGGCGATCTCTGGCTGGCCGACTTGGGCTGCATCGCCAAGGGACGGTGCGCGATCGTGCGGATCTCGCCGACCGGACGGCTGAAGGCGTTCTTCCGCGGCTTGAACCGTGGCAGCATTCCCTACGCGATCGCGGTTGGACCCGACGGCAACATCTGGTTCACCGACGCCGGCAGGACGCCCGCGATCGGCAGGATCACGCCGCGCGGGAAGATCACCGAATTCTCGGCCGGCCTGAACGTCGGCAGCGTGCCGTTCGAGATCACAGACGGCGCCGGCGGCGATCTCTGGTTCACCGATCAGGGGACGACCCCCGCGATCGGGCGCGTCACCCCGACTGGCCAGATCACCGAGTTCTCCGTCGGCCTGCCCAAGCTCAGCTCCCCGTTCGGGATCGCGGCGGCCGCGCGTGGCCGCGATGTGTGGTTCACCGACCACGGTTGCGCTCCGCGATGCGCGGTCGGCCGGATCACGCCCGGCGGCGTGATCAAGGAGTTCTCACGCGGTTTGCGCAGAGGTGCCGAGCCACTCGGGATCGCCGCGGGCTCCCGCGGCGACATGTGGTTCGCAGATGCCTCGGGAGCGATCGGCAGGATCGCTCCGAGCGGCAGCATCCGGGAGTTCACCGGTGGCCTGCAGCCGGGTGCCTCCCCGGTCGCTGTCGCCGCCGGACCGGACGGTGACACCTGGTTCACCGATGAGGGCTCCACCCCGGCTGTTGGCCGGGTGACGCCGGCGGGCGCGATCAACGAGTTCACCGCCGGGGTCGGCCTAGGCAGCGAGCCCGCCTTGATCACACCCGACCCGGACGGCCAGGTGTGGTTCACCGACGAGGGTGGGAACGCCGGGCTGGCCGTCGTATCGACCGGCGCCCCGACGGCCCGACGCAGCGCGCCGGCGGTAATCGGGGCCGCTCGAGTCGGTGGCAGGCTCGAATGCCGCGCGGCGAGCTGGTCGAGATGGGCGCGGACCGCGCCGTCACGCCGCGTATTCGGCGTCGACGGCTATCGCTGGCTGCGCAATCACGTCCCGATCGAGGGCGCCGACACGCGCCGCTTCATCCCGACGGCCGCCGACGCCGGCTCGCGCCTGTCGTGCGAGGAGACGGTGACCTACCCGCCGCCGTTCCTGCTGACGGTCTCGGCGACGAGCGATCCGGTCGAGGTCGGCTGATTCAGCTCGGAGGTCCACCAGCGCGCGCCGAAGCTGATGCGGCGGTTGCGCTGGGTTTTGCTCAGGCGGTGTGCAGCGTCGATTTGACCCGGTCGAGCTGCTCGTGGACCCGCTCGACATGGTCAGCTGGGAGTCTGCGTGCCCGGCGGTGGATGATCTTCGCAGCGAGCATCAGCGCCATGATGTAGACGGAGCCGACCAGGCCGAGGGTGGCAGAGGCGCCCGCCAGCGCGGCTGCGGCGATCGCGACCCCGGCGAGCAACACGCTGACCAGCAGCCATACGACGCCCAGTCGTTTCAGGTACCGGAGATTCTCGGCGAGGCGCTCCTTCGCGGTCAGGGTCGCCCGCCACTCTGCGCGGACGCGCTTGCGGATGGCGCGGTCCTCGGCGGCGCGACGCCGCTGGTCCGCTGCGCGCTCGCGGTTGGCCTCCACGTCCGCCGTGCTGGGAGCGGCCTGCTGGCGAGACTTGATCTCGCGGGCGGAGTCGGCAAGGTACTGGCTCATCGCCGAGGCGCTGCTCGTGCCCTTCATGTCCACGGCACCCCGCGCCTTCGGCCCGTACGTGAGCATCGGTCATCACCCTTGCTTCCGTGGCCACTCCATGGCCTTTTGCATAGTCTTAGCCCACGGTTCCGGGCCGATGCCAGCTCTATCGGCGGTGCCAAATGCGAGCTTTACGTCAAGGGCTCACGCCTCGACATCCGTTTAGTGGCCGGCGCGCTCGAGCATCTCGTCTCGGCGGACGAGCTTGACCCGCGGCCGCCCTGAGGGCTCGCCGAGGGACCGCTCGTGGGCGTCGATCGCTTCCCAGCCGCTGTAGTCGACGACCCGTGTGCCGGCGGCCCGAAGCGAAGCGAGCAGCTCCTCTGGGGTGCTCGCCGGTTCCGGGAGCCGGCCGGCCGCATGGTCTGCGAGCAGCAGGCTGGTCGTCTCCTGCGCGCATTTCTTGTTTGTTCCGATCACGCCTGAGGGGCCACGCTTGATCCAGCCGGCGGCATAGACACCGGGCAACGGCTCACGCGTATCGGGATCGACGACGCGTCCGGCGTCGTTGAGGACGGTGCTCCGGGCGCCGTCGAAAGGTACCCCGGGCAGCGGCGCGCCGACATAGCCGATCGAGCGCAGCACGAGGCCGGTCTCGATCCGCTCACGCTCGCCGGTCGCTCGCGCGCGCAGCGTGCCGTCCTCGCCGACGACGATCTCGTTGCGCTCGACGACGATCGCCTCCACCCGCCCGTCGCCCTCGATCGCGACCGGCGAGAGCAGGAACCGCAGCTCGATCCGTCGCGGGCGCCCGGCCGGCTGAAGCTTCGCGTAGTTGGTGAGGACCTCGACGTTGCGTCGTGTCGTCACGTCCATCTCAGCGAGCGCCGCGGCGCTGAGTGGATCGAGCTCGACCTCCTCAGGCGCGACGATCACGTCGGCGATCTCAAGGTCCGCGAGCTCCCGCAGCTCCGGATTCGTGAACGCGGCCTGCGCCGGTCCGCGGCGCCCGAGCACCACGATCTCGCGCACCGAACTCGCCCGTAGCGACGCGAGCGCATGGTCGGCGGTGTCGGTCGCAGCCAGCTCATCCGCGGACAGCGCGAGCATTCTCGCAACGTCGAGCGCGACGTTGCCGTTGCCGACCACGACCGCGCGTTCTCCGGTCAGATCGAATTCGAGATCGGCGTAGTCCGGGTGGCCGTTGTACCAGGCGACGAACTCCGTCGCGGCGTGGCTGCCCGGGAGGTCCTCGCCCTCGATTCCGAGCTTGCGATCACCTGCGGTACCGACGGCGTACAGAACCGCGTCGTAAGCGGCCGCAAGCTCCTCATGGGTCACGTCGGAGCCGACCTCCACGTTCCCGTGAAAGCGGAATCCGGGCAGCCGCGCGGTCTTCTCGAACACGCGCGTAACCGATTTGATCTTCGGATGATCCGGCGCGACCCCAAACCTGACCAGCCCCCACGGTGTCGGCAGCCGGTCGAACACATCAACCGCCACCGGCGGGTCAGCGCTCGTCAGCAACTGCCCGGCCGCGTAGAAACCCGCCGGCCCTGAGCCGATGATCGCGACGCGCAGCGGCCGCTGTCCGGTGTTCGCCGAACCCGTCATATCTGAACTATGGCATCGGCACGATCTCGGCAGATCCGCCGCCGCGTCTGGTCCCTAGCGGGTCCTCACCGCGCCGGAGACGACCAAGCCTCAGAGAATGTTCACCGCGCGGGAGACGATCAAGCCGATCGTCACCAGCGAGACGATCGACTGGAGTCCCATCAGCGACTTCGCCGTGTGGCTCAGCGGCAACGTGTCGGTCGGGCTGAAAGCAGCTGCATTGGTCAGCGACACGTACAGGTAATCCACGAACTCCGGGCGCCAGCCGGCAGGTTGGATCCGATCGTCTGTCATCTGCGCGAACAGGAAGTCCGGCTGAGCATCTCTTCCGGCCGCCCGGCGTCCCGGACCACCTCGGTCAGCCTCCCAGTACCAGAGCCCGAAGATCAGCACGTTGGTCAGCCAGATCAACACCCCTGACACGATCAGCCGGTCGCCGCTGCTGACGTTTCGGTGCAACAGCTGGTGGCTCAGCAGAACGAGCGAGATCACGTTCGCGATCGAAACGGTCGCCGTGATCGCCAGCGCCAGCCGCCGCCGCAGCGCGTGCTCGCCCTCCAGCCGCCTCGGGCTGAACACGATCAGGCCCACCAGCAGCAACGCTTCGAGTACCGGAAGTAACCACGCCGGACCCGCCGTCAGCCGACGGGGAAGCAGTAACTGGAGGGCGATCGCGACGAGGACCGTGAGCAGCGCAGGCCAGAGCGGCTCCGGGCGTGGCGGTGGCGGATACGTCCTTCCCTGGAGCTGGTCGCTGACTGCTCCGCCGCTGATTGCCGACACTGGCAAAGCCTACGGCGAGCCTCGGGCGACTCCCGGCGGGCGGATCGCCAGCAGAGGCGGGCGCCCGCGGCCGGTCCCGGCCCCGGGCCGAAGATCGGCTTCGCGTGTGGCGGCGGTCCATATACTTCGGGGCCCCAACCAGGAGCGGATCTTGCAGGAGATGGTGATCTACGGCGTCAGCTTCGACATGGTCGGAAAGCAACCGATCGTGCTGTTGAAGACGATCGAGGGCAACAAGTTTCTGCCGATCTGGATCGGCCATCCTGAGGCTGCAGCGATCCTGATGAAGCTCCAGGGTGCAACTCGACCCCGAGGCCGATGACGCACGATCTGCTCTCCGACATGCTCGGCGAGCTCGAGGTGGAGTGCACGCGTGTGTCCGTCACCGAACTGCGCGAGAACACCTTCTACGCCTCGATCAGCCTTCGCGTCAACGGGCGTGACCTGGAGATCGACTCCCGCCCGAGCGATGCGCTTGCGCTGGCCGTCCGCGCAGGTGCGCCGATCTTCGCGGCCGACGAGGTGATCGCCGAGTCCGCGATCGAGTTCGAGCACGACGTTGAGGACACCGAGGAGGTGGTCGAGAAGTTCAAGGACTTCCTCGACCACGTCAAGCCCGAGGACTTCGCAGGGGACTGATGAGGGCCGGGCAGGATGCCCGGCCGTGGCGACTGCCGAGCGAGCCGAACGGTTTCCTCTCACTCAAAAAGAGAGGCGAGCGCGGCCCGGAGCTGGACGCGGTTAAACGGCCCCGAGGACGCGCTCGATCAGCTCGTCGAAGCCGATCTCGGCTGCCTCCGCCGCTTGCGGCAGCAGACTTGTCTCGGTCAGTCCGGGGATCACGTTCACCTCCAGCACGAACAGCTCGTCGCTGAGTTCCTCGAGCATCAGGTCAACGCGCGCGAAGCCGGCGCAGCCGAGCAGCCGATAGACATCGATCGCGATCTCGGCCGCCCTTGATGAGATCGCCTGGTCGAGGTCGGCAGGACACACGAAGCGCGTACGCCCGATCTCGTAGCGTGACTCGAAGTCGTAGAAGTCCTCCTCCTGGGGGACTGCTTCGACGATCGGCAGCGCCCGCGGTCCGTGGACGTCGTCGATCACCGATACCGCGAGGTCGCGGCCCTCGACGTGACGTTCAAGCAGCACCTTGCGGTCGTAGGAGAACGCGGCGATCAGCGCCGCCGGCACGTCTGCAGCCGTGCGCGCGAACTTTATTCCCAGTGCCGATCCCTGCGAGGCGGGCTTGACGACGATCGGAAAACGCAGACGCTCCTCGATCGCCGGCAGTGCGTTGCCGGCGCCAAGTTCGCGAAATGCGGTCTCGTTGAACGCGAAGAAATCAGGGGTGGGGATCCCGTGGTCGCGCATCGCGTGCTTGGCGAGCACCTTGTCGGAGGCGCGGATGCAGGCCGACACGCCGGAACCGGTGTATGGGACCCCCGCGATCTCCAGCAGTTCCTGGACGGTCCCGTCCTCGCCGTCGCGACCGTGCAACGCGACGAACGCGACATCGGGCGCGGTCTCGGTGAGGCGAGCGAGGAGATCCGCTCCGACGTCGATCGAGATCACGGTGTGGCCGAGTCGCTGGAGCGCGTCCTGGACCCGCGCGCCCGATTTGAGCGATACCTGACGCTCGAGTGAGCGCCCGCCCTTCAGTACGGCCACCTTCAGGGCGTTCATCCCACGTGCTTGCGCGGAAGCGGCAGCACCTCGGCTAGATCGCCATCGTGCGGCTCCCACGGCCGCGGTGCACGTGGGACGGCGGCATCTCGTCCCGCGGCCGACGTCGAGGTGGTCGGTCGGCCCGTCAGTGTGCTGTACATCGCCACCTGTTCGCGGACGATCTCGCCGAGCCGGCGGATGCCCTCCCGGATCTCGTCTTCGTCGACGCCCGAGAAGTTCAGGCGCATCGACGAGCCACCGCGGCCGTCAACGTACGCCGCCCGGCCGGGAACGAACGCCACATGCTCGTCGAGCGCTCGCGCGAGCAGGTCGGTCGTGTCGATGTAATCGGGCAGGGTCGCCCAAATGAACAGCCCACCCTCCGGGTGCGTCCACTCGGACTCACGTGGAAAGTGCTCGGCGAGCGCATCGAGCATCACGTCGCGCCGGCGGCGGTAGATCTCGATCAGCGAGCGCACGTAGTCACGCCACGGGCCGGAATCAAAGTAGGCGCTGACGAAGTACTGCGAGATCGAGGAGCAACAGAGGTCCGAAGCCTGCTTGCCGATGCTCATCTTGGACAGCACCGGCGCCGGCGCGACCGCCCAGCCGAGGCGCACGCCGGGCGAGAGGATCTTCGAGAAGGTGCTTGCGTAGATGACGAACTCCTCGTCGAGCGAACGCAGCGTCAACAACGGGTCGCCCTCGTAGCGGAGCAGCCCGTAGGGGTTGTCCTCGAGGATCAGCAGCTCACGCTCGGCGGCGACTCGGACCAGCTCATGCCTGCGCTGCGCCGACATTGTGACTCCTGCGGGGTTGTGGAAGTTGGGGACCGTGTAGATGAACTTCGGGCGCTTGCCCGTGCGCCGGAGTGCATCGAGCGTGTGCTCCAGTTCATCGATCGCCATCCCGTCCCGGTCCATCGTCACCTGAACGACTTCGGCCTGGTAGGCGCAGAACGTCGGCACGGCGCCGGGATAGGTCGGCGCTTCGGTCACGACCACATCACCGGGGTCGACCAGCGTCTTGCAGACCAGATCGATCACCTGCTGTCCGCCGGTGGTGACCAGCACCTCCTCAGGTTCGACGGTCATGCCCTCGGCAGCCATCACCTCGGTGATGCACCGCTTGACGCTTGCAAGCCCTTCGGTCGGCCCGTACTGAAGTGCCCTCGCGCACGACTGCGCCGCGACCGTATTCATCAGCGCCGCATACGAATCGGCAGGGAACGTCGAGGTGTCGGGCATCCCGCCTGCGAGCGAGATCACATCGTCTCGCTCGGTCAGCGCCATCAGATCCCGCATCGCCGATGATTTCATCACCTTGGTCCGCTCGGCGAACAGCGCCGCGTAGCGTTCAATGTCCCGCGCGGTCGAGCGCGGACGCCTTCCCTGCGGGCTCATCGCCGATCGCGACGAACGGGAGTGTCCACCGCCGTCTCGTCTATCGTCACGGTTCGTCACGGTACAGCACGGTGCATCTCGTCTTCGACATCTTCCAGGGCATCGGGGTCGCGACCGCCGTCGGTATCCGGCCGTTTCTGCCGTGCCTGGTGGTCGGGGCGCTCGCCGCCGGCGACATCGAGATCCAGTTCACCAACACGTCGTACAGTTTCCTGCAGAGTCCCGCGTTCCTGCTCGCGCTCGTGATCGGTGCGGTTGTCCTGGCGGTGCTCGAGGGCCGGCTGGCGCCCGATCGGCTGGAGCGAGGCCCGATCGCGCTGGCCCTCGCAGCGATCAGTTTGGCGCTGGGAGCGCTCCTGTTCGCCGGTTCGCTGTGCCGCGGGGGGTACGTCGTCTGGCCCGGGTTCGTCGGTGGAGCGCTCTGCGCGCTCGTCGCAATCGCGGCGACACGCCCACTGCTCGCACGGGTGCGAGCCCGTCTCGACGAGTCCGCGGCAGCTGTCGGCCCGCCGCTGATCGCCGAGGCTGCGGCGGTGCTGATCGCGGCACTGTCCGTCGTGGCGCCGCCTGTGGGCCCGATCGCATTCGTCTTCATGTTGTGGCTGGCGATCAACGGCCGCGGGCGCGACGAGCAGAAGTACGCCGGCCTTCGGATCCTCCGTTGAACCCACGGAGACAGCTTCACCGCCCGGCGATCGTCCGCGGTCGATGAGTCCCGCCGTAAAGAAGCTCGTGCTCGTCGTGATCGATGCGATGAAGCCCGAGATGCTCGAGCGGGCGATCGCGTCTGGGCGTGCGCCGGCGCTCAAACGGATCAGCGAGGAGGGCGTCTACGTGAACGAGTGCGTGGCGGCGTTCCCGTCCGTCACTCCCGTTTGCGCCGCGTCGATCACCACCGGAGTCGGGCCTGACCAGCACCTGATCCCGAGCATGAACTGGTACCACCGGGAGGAACAGCGCTACGTCGAGTACGGATCGAGCTTCTCCGCCACGCGTCAGTTCGGAGTGCTGCGGTCGCTGACCGACACGGTCTACCGGATGAACGCCGAGCATCTGAGTGCCGAGATCGAGACGGTGTTCGAGTCACTCGACGACATCGACGTCCGTACGGCCGGGACCACCTATCTGATCTACCGGGGGCGACATCAACATGAGGTCGCAAACGAGACGGCGCTCGCGCGGATCGTCACCTCGACGCTGTTCCGCCGTACGATCGACGGGCCGTTGGAGCTGTTCTACGCCGATCTCTACGCGAGCCGGCGCACCGGCTGCCGCGGCCAGTTGGGGATGCCCGGCGTCCGTGATCAGCACACGGGCTGCGTCGGCGCCTACCTCGTCGAGAACGATCTGTTCGACTTCCTGCTGTTCTCGCTGCCCGACAATGACGCCTGGTCGCACAAGAACGGACCGCATTCGCAGGTCACCTCGCTCGCTGCGGCCGATCGTCAGCTTGAGCGGCTGATGCACGCCGCAGGCGGCCCGGACGCGTTCCTCGACGAGCACGCCGTGATCGTCTGCTCCGATCACTCGCAGGCCGCGGTCGAGGAGCGGATCCGGCTTGACCTCGCGCTCGAGGATTTCCATGTCGCCAGCCCCAGCGCCGCACGTTCGGTCGGTGCCGAGCTGGCGGTCAGCCCGGCGCAGCGATCGGCCATGATCTATGTGCTCGCCGAGGACGGCAAGAGCGAGCTGCTTGCGCGCTCGGTGGCCGCCGTCGAGGACCTCGACGGGGTCGACCTCGTCATGTTCCTCGACGGCGAGGCCCGGCCGGAGGCCGTCGTCCGGAGCGAGCGGGAGAGCTGCGGTTCACGGCCGGCGGCGACCTGGTCGACCAGCGCGGAGCGATGTGGAGCGTCGAGGGTGAGCTTGCGGTCCTGAGCGCAACGGCCGACGACGGGCAGTTCAGAAGCTCCGACTACCCCGACGCGCTGGCTCGGATCTGGTCGTCGCTGCACTGCGCGACGTCAGGCGACGTCCTCCTGTCCGCGGCTCCGGGCTACGAGTTCGTCGACTGGGGTGGAGCCGACCACGTCGGCGGCGGCAGTCACGGCTCGCTGCATCGCACCGACTCGCTCGGCGCGCTGCTCTGGTGCGGCACAGGACCTGACTCGAGCGACGCCCGCGAGCAGTGGTCACTCCAGGATGTGGCGCCGATGGTGCGCGACCATTTCGGCGTTGGTGCTCGTGCTGGCGAGGATTAGCCTCCTGTTAGCGCCGATTTGGCAATTAGGCTCGCCTCAGCTTATGCCGATACATTCCCCGAGTGGCCGAAGATCTCTCGACGACTGCCGAGCTGCCACTCGGGGCGCGTGTTCGCCACGGTGTCCGCCGGACGCACGTCCGCTTCCTCGACGGCATCCGCCACCCCAAGAACTGGTTGCAGCTGCTGCGCTTCGGGGCGGTCGGCGCCTCGGGCTACGTCGTCAACCTGGTCGTCTTCACGATCTGCGTGCATCCGCTCACGATCAACTACCGGCTCGCCTCGGTGATCGCGTTCCTGATCGCCGTCGTGAACAACTTCTGGTGGAACCGGCACTGGACGTTCGCGGCCAAGCAGGCAGCATCCGTTCGGCCAGGCGGTCCGGTTCTTCGCCGTGTCGCTGGTCGCGTTCGGCTTCTCGTACGTGGTGCTGGTCTCGCTCGTCGACGGCGCCGGGTTCGACAAGGTCGTCGCCCAGGCGATCGCCGTCCTGGTTGCGATGCCGCTGTCGTTCATCGGGCAGAAGCTCTGGAGCTTCAAGGCCTAGGACGCCTCGCCGCGATCGCCGCCCTGGCGGCGGTCGCCTTCGCCTTCGTCCCGACGGTCGCGTGCGCAGCGACTAAGAGCGGCCAGCTCACCGCGGAGCCCTCCGGCTTTCCGTCGGTGGCCACATCGGCGGCGACGTCAAGTGCGTTGCTGACCGCGGCGCCCGCCGGCACGCCCGTGCTCGTTCCCTCGATGACAAAGCCACCCGCCGGCTACCGGTTGACCGGAACCTACGTCCAGGCGGTCGCCGCACGCAATGCGACGGTCATCGCTGAGCTCAAGAAGCACCCGCATCTGATCCCATACGTCTACACGAAGGGATTCGGGATCTGGCAGGTCAGCTGGTTCACGCCGCCGCCTCACCAGAAGGAGATGATCCAGGTCTACGTCAACGACGCGACCGGCCAGGTGACGCAGGCCTGGACCGGGTTCCAGGTGCAGTGGACGATGGCGCGCGGCTATCCGGGAGCGTTCGGTCGCCGAGTCAACTCGCTCTACGTCTGGCTGCCGCTGTGCCTTGCCTTCCTGCTGCCATTCCTGCCGCTGCGCCTGCCGCGCGCCGGCGACCCCGATGGCGCCGGCGGCGCTCGGTCCAGTCCTGGTTCTACCGCCCGTCGCTCCTGCACCTGGATCTGCTGATGCTGCTCGGCTTCTCGATCTCGCTCGCATTCTTCAACCACGCGGACCTCGGGATGTCGGTGCCGGCCGTCTATCCGTTCCTGATCTATCTGCTCGTGCGGATGCTTCTGCTGGCGGCGGGCATAGGCCGCCCCCGCAGGCCGTTGCGGCTGCTGCTCCCAGGCCCTGGCTGGCAGTCGGGCTCGTCTTCCTGATCGGCTTCCGGATCGGCCTGAACGTCACCAACTCGAACGTGATCGACGTCGGTTACGCCGGGCGTGATCGGCGCCAACAAGGTCCTCCACGACCAGAAGCTGTACGGCGGCTGGCCCGCTGACAACCCGCAGGGAGACACCTACGGGCCGTTCAACTACTACGCCTACGTCCCGTTCACGGCGGCCTTCGGATGGAGCGGCGTCTGGGACAATCTGCCCGCCGCGCACGCCGCGGCGATCGCCTTCGATCTGCTGACGATGCTGGGGCTGTTCCTGCTCGGCCGGTCGATCCGCGGGCCGACGCTCGGGTCCCGCTCGCCTACGGCTGGGCGGCGTACCCGTTCACGCTGTTCACGATGTCCTCCAACAGCAACGATGCGCTCGTTGCGCTGATGCTCGTGCTGACGCTGCTCGTGATCCGCTGGCCGGCGGTGCGGGGCGTCAGCGCGCGCCTTGCGGGGTTCACGAAGTTCGCGCCGCTCGCGCTCGGGCCGCTGTTCCTGCGCGGAACCGGGCCCGTGCCGGCGCCGCGGTCGATCGTCAAGTATGTCCTCGCCTACGCGCTGACATTCGCGGCGGTGTTCGCGCCGGTCGCGCTGAAACACGATCTCGGCCGTTCTGGCGCGACACGATCGAATATCAGGCGAACCGCCCGGCCCCGTTCTCGATCTGGGGTCTGTAGGGCGGCCTGAGTATCCAGCAGCACCTGGTCCAGGGCGCCGCGGTCGCGCTCGCTTCGCGGTCGTCCGTTCGTGCCGCAGCGGCGCGGGACGCCGAGGTCGCCGCGCTCGCAGCGGCGGTGATCATCGCGCTGCAGCTGGTCGTCACCTACTGGTTCTACCTCTACATCGTCTGGTTCTTCCCGCTCGTGATCGTGGCGCTGCTCGCCGCCGAGCCGAAGGCGGCTGCTCAGGCGGTTGTCGGTGCCGCCTGCCGGCATCGCGCGGCCACAACCTGTTTGATCTGGGCGCTCCGCTCAACCGACCCCGTCGGGGGCGGGCGAGGAGCAACTGCTCGATCGAGCGTGCGCGCATCGGCGTCGCCGGCCCGGATCAGGACGCCGTTGAGCCACGGATCCTCGGTCGAGGTTTCGAACTTGACCGGCATCCGCGTCACGAGCGACTCGATCGCGAGCTCACGCTTGACGCCGAGCACGCCGCCGCGCGGGCCGGTCATGCCGACGTCGCTGATGTAGGCGGTGCCGCCGGGCAGCACGCGCGCGTCGGCGGTCGGCACGTGCGTGTGGGTGCCGACGACGGCGGTCACGAGCCCGTCGAGATACCAACCGAGGCCGATCTTCTCGCTGGTCGCCTCGGCGTGCATGTCGACGAGGATCTGGTCGCAGTCGGCGGACAGCGCACGGACCGCCGCGTCCGCCTCGGGAAACGCGGGACGGGCGGCGTTCATGTACAGGTTGCCCGATAGCGAGACGACCCCGAGCCGGACGATCGCCGTTGCTCGACGACGCACCATCCATGGCCGGGCTGGCTCATCAGGAAGTTCGCAGGCCGCAGGATCCGCGGCTCGTTGTCGAGGTAGGTGTACACCTCGCGGTGGCGATAGGTGTGGTTTCCGAGCGTGATCACGTCGACGCCCGCCGCGAACAGCTCCCGCGCGATCTTCGATGTGATCCCGGTGCCGCCGGCGACATTCTCGGCGTTGACGACGCGAAATCGGGTCCAGGCGTTCCCTGAGTTCCGGAAGCAGCGCCAGCAGCGTGCGCCGACCGAGGCCGCCGACGACGTCGCCGACGAACAGGATCCGGGTCTCATCAGCCATTGTCGGTCAGCGGCTGTGAGGTCGCGTTAGGTCTACGGGTGGCACAGCGCGCATACTTTCACCTTGATGCGCTTTTCGCCGCTTGACAGATCACGCGGATCGGAGACGACCGGCGCCGACGTGACCGATGATGGATTCGATGTCGCGCCCGGGGCCCGACGTCGGACCCGTCGCCTGCAGCCGCGAGCCCCCAGCCGGCCGGGTATTCGGCGCCTGGAGATCCGACTGCCGGGGCCGCCGACACAGACGGCGGCCGCGGACCTGAGGCGTCCGGCCAGCCGATCGGCCGATCGGTCGGATCCCGACTGACGGCGCCCGTGATCGTGCCGCGCTGGATTCAGCTCGTGGTCCTGCCGCTCGCGATCCTCGGGCTCTGGGCGCTCGCGCGCGCGTCCGGGTCCGGTGCTGCTGATCTTCCTCGTCGCGAGCGTGCTCGCGATCATCCTCAACCCGCTGATCAAGGCAGTTCGAGCGGGTTCTGCCGCGGGGTCTGGCGATGCTGGCCGTGTTCGTCGCCGGCTTCGGGATCCTGACCGGCATCGGCGTGCTGCTCGTCGAACCCGATCGGCGCCCAGGTCGACCACTTCTCCGTCCACTGTTCCGCACCTTGTCCGTCACGCCAACCGCGCTCTCGACCAACTCCAGCGCTGGTTCAACAGGACACGGGATCAAGGTTCAGATCGAGCAGCAGGGCCAGACGGCGCTCGACACGCTGCAGCGGCGGATCGAGCAGCAGCTCCGGGAGCATTGTCTCGTTCTCCCGAGACCTGCTCGCCGAGATCGTCACGGTCGGCATCGACTTCGTCCTGACGTCGTGCTGACGGTCTATCTGCTCGTCTACTGCGCCGCCAGATCGGGGACGCTCGTCGGCGGATCATGCCCGCCAGGTGATGGCACGCCCGAGGACGACTTCCCGCTCCTGATCCAGCGCGCCGTTTCCGGATATGTTCGCGGCCAGCTCACGTTCAGCCTGATCATGGGGCTGAGCGCGACGGTCGGCGCTGTGGCTGTTCGGGCGTGCTCGGCATCTTTCCCGACGGCGAGCGCTACGCCGTGTTCTTCGGCGCCTTCTACGGGCTGATGGAGCTGATTCCCGTATCTCGGGCCGGTGCTCGGACGCGATCCCGGCGGTCCTCGTCGCGCTGTTCACGGATCCGGTCAGCGCGATCTGGGTGACGCTGCTGTTCGTCGGCCTGCAGCAACTCGAGGGCCACTTCGTCGCCCCGCAGGTGTTCCGGATCTCGCTCGGGATCAACCCGATCCTCGTCATCCTCGCGCTGCTCTTCGGCTACCAGCTCTACGGAGTCATCGGCGCGCTGCTCGCGCTGCCGCTCGCCGCGATGATCCGCCAGACGGTCGTCTATCTGCGCCGTCATGTCGTGCTCGAGCCGTGGACGCGTGACGCCGTCGGCCGGGAGCGTGCGTGCGTTGGACGGGTCGCGCGATGTCCGCGCTGTGGCCCGGCGCTTGGTCCCGCCGACGCGTACTGTCGGGCCTGTGGAGAGCCGGCGCAGCGCGCCGGTCGGCGAGCACGGCGAGAGCGCGTAGAGGTACCGGCGTGTCGATGACCGGAGCAAGCGGCCGATCGCGTCCCGACCCTTGCGCAACGCGGACTGACCCGGCGGTTCGGCGCCCGCGCCGCGCTCGCCGATGTCAGCTTCGAGCTCTGGCCGGGCGAGCTCGTCGCGCTGATCGGACCCAACGGCGCCGGCAAGACGACGCTGCTCTCGATCCTTGCCGGCGTGCTCGAGCTTCCGGGGGCGAGATCGACCGGACGGACGAGCGGCCGTTCGGATGGGTGCCGCAGGAGCCGGCGATCTACTCGAAGCTCTCGGTCGCGGAGAACCTGCGGCTGTTCGCGCGGCTCGGCTCGCGTGCCCGATCCCGACGCGGACGTCGCACGGATGCTCGTCGCGACGGCGCTCGGAGACCGAGCCGGCGAGCAGGTCGCGCGGCTGTCCGGGCGGCAACCGCCAGCGCGTCAACATCGCTGTCGGCCTTCTCGGTGACGCCGACCGTGCTGCTGCTCGATGAGCCGACCTCGTCGCTTGATCCGCTGCAGCGCGAGCGCCTGTGGGAGTTCATCCTCGAGCTCCGTCGGCGCGGGACCGGCGTTCTGTTCTCGACCCACAACGTGTTCGAGGCCGAGCGCTACGCCGACCGTGTGCTCGTGCTCGTCGATGGCGAGCTGCGGTTCACCGGCACGCCCGCCGAGCTGCAGCAACGGGTCGCCGCGCCAGCCGATGGCGAGCGTCTCTGCGGCGCCCGACTTCGAGTCCGCGTTCGTCGCGTTTCTGCGCGGTCACGGCCACTGATCCTCGCGTCGATGCGCTGGCTGCTCGTCAAGGACGTCCAGATCCTCAAGCGCTCGCCGCTGCTGGTCGCCATGCTGTTGCATCTATCCGATCGCGATCGCGCTGATGATCGGCTTTGCCCTCTCGAGCCCGCCGGGCAAACCGAAGGTCGCCTTCTACAGCGAGATCGCCCCGTCCACGAGCCGGATCCACTTCGGCTCGCAGCAGATCGACGTAACAGCTACGCCAAGGATCTGTTCGAGTCGGTGCAGCCCGTTCTTCGTACGCTCCCGAGCGAGGCGATCGAGAAGGTCCGTGACGGCGAGGCAGCGGCCGCGGTGATCGTTCCCGCCGACGTCCCGGCCAGATCCAGAGCCTCGTCAGCTCAGGGCGTCGGCACGCCCGACGATCGATCTCATCCTCAACTCGCGGGATCCGCTCGAACGTGCATTCACCGACCAGGCGATCCAGGACACGCCTCGACGCCGTCGAGCAGGCGGTCTCCCGGCAGGTGCTCAAGGTCGCGGTCAACGATCTCCAGCGGGTACTGAACGGCGGCTCGATCAACCTTATCGGACAGAACTTCTCGCTGCTCGGGCTGCGCAACTCCCGCACGATCGTCGCGGGCACGATCGCGGCGCTCCCGCGCGGACTCCCCGCTCGCGCCGGCGCTCCGGCAGGTCGTCGACTTCGCCGATCTCGCGATCGACGGGCTCGGCTTCGCAAGCCCGGTGCTCGGCGCGATCGGGACGCCGCTGAAGGTGCATGACGACCGACCTCGCCGGTGCCACGACGCCGACGGCCTCCTACGCGGTCGCGATCGCGGTCGTCGTCTCGCTGATGTTCGTGACGCTCCTGCTCGCCGCCGGGATGCTCGCGCTCGAGCGCTCGGAGAACGCCTACCGCAGGCTGATCCGAGGACTCGATCTGCGCCGAGGTGCGCTGCTCGTCGAGAAGATCGCTGCTCGCCGCGGCCTGCGCCGGCGCTCGTGACGCTCCTGATGGTCGCCTTCGTCTCGATCTTCATCCACGTCGACTGGTCGCGCTTCGAGCTGCTGCTGGATCCTCGCGCTCGCGTCCGCGCGTCGCGTTCGCGGGCGCTCGGCGTCGCGATCGGCGCGCTCGGCCGCGACGTCAGCACCGCGTCGCTGATGGCCTTTCTCATCTCGCTGCCGGTCGCATTCCTCGCGCTCGTCCCGTCGACGCGCGGTCTCCGGTTCGGTCGCGAACGTCCTCTCCGTGATCTCCTTCGTGTTCCCGTTCCGAGCCGCCTCGACGCCGTCGACAACGCGCTCACCGGCGCAGGCGCCGGTCATCGGCCTTCCGCTGCTGCACCTCCTCGCGCTGACCCTCGCCTTCTGGGCGCTCGCCGCCTCGCGCTACGCCGCTTCGCGGCTTGAGCGCCGGCTGATGACCTGCGCGCCCTGCTGGCCATCGAGCGCACTGTGGCGGACGTAGCGCGGTGACGCACAGCACGAGCAGGACGCCGGCGGCGGCCACGCGCATAGGCGTTGCGCGGCGAGCCAGATCGTCGCCAGGATGCCTCCGAGCAGGAAGCCGATCGCGGCATCAGCTGGTCGATCGACGCGCTGACCAGCGACATCACCGTGCTCTGTGCCGACGCGGGATCGACTCCTGAATCGCGGTGAACAGCGCGATCCCCTTGCGCTCCATTGCCGACGCCACCGACGGCCGAGAAGACGCATGCCACGGCCAGCGTCGCGACGCGCGAGCCCGGCGTAGCCGAGGCCGATCAATGCGCGTGCTGAGCAGCGAGCACGACCAGCAGTCGGACTTCCGCGGCGCGGCGCGAACACGACGCTGCCGAGCACCATGCCGGCGCCCCAGGCGGCGAGCAGCGCGCCGTACCCAGAGTCACCCGACGCCGAGCGTCCGCTTCGCGAACACGACCTCGATCGGGACGATCGCGGTGAAGAAGATGAGCGCGAGCGCCTCGAGCGATGATCAGGCGGCGAACGCCCGCTCGACCACGCCTCACCAGGCCCGGCACGGAACCGCTCCGCCAGTCGCGCTGACGGGTTTCGCTCGAGTCGCGAGGCCGCGCGCCTCGTCGCGAGGATCGCCGCGACGAGCACGAACGACGCAGCATCCACGAGCAGCGCCGAGCCCACGCCGAGCGCAGGCGACCATCACCCCGGCGAGCGCCGGCCCGACGGCGCCGCCGGCGCTGAACCCCATGTTGATGATCGCATTGCCGCGGCGAAGGGTTCCGTCGGCATCAGCAGCGCCGCCGTAGCGCCGCGCAGTCAGCGCTGCCGCCGCGATCGCGAGCACGCCGTCGGCCGCGCCCAGGACGAGCACCAGCGCCAGCGAGAAATGCGTCGCGGGCCACGCGAGTCGCGATGAAGATCACCGCCTTCGGTCAGGTAGATCGCGGGCAGGATCAGGCGGCGCGGACCGCCTCGACCCGTGAGGTGAGAGCGGACCCAGCAGCGCCGGCAGAAAGCGCAGCGCAAGGAACAGCGCACGCGGTCGCGAGCGCGCTGCCGGTTCGGTCGAAGACGAGGATCGCCAGCGCGACGTCTCCGATCCAGTTGCCGAACTCGTTGATCGTGAACCCCGCGACGATCTGGCGGAACGCCGGCGAATCGCGAGTGGAGCTCGGCTGGCGCGTGCAGAGTCCTTCACTGTCGGGCACTCGACCGACGAGCCGACTGACTGGCCCGACCCTCAGCATCCGCTGTTCCCGGCGGAAAAGCGCACGCCAACCGGCTGGGAGCTCACGCCCCCAGCTTGCCATGGGCGACATCTCGTGGTAAGCTTCCCGCCGCGCGTCTTGGCTTCGCCGAACAAGGAGGAACCGTGGGCTACAAAATTCAGCTGACTATGAGTCACGTTGAGGGGGTTCGCGTTCCGGGCGGACCCCCTCTTCGCTATGTGCGGACAGGTGTCTCGTACCTGTCTATCGGCAGCGGCCGCCGAAAACTTAAGCGGATTTTGTCGCACGAAGTTGGATGGTAGCGCATATTTTCCTTGTGCGCGTGGCGTTATGTCTTCTAGCGACAATATCTCGGCGTTATGTGACGCCGGGCGGCGGCCGCAAGGTCACATTCTGCGCGCGGCGCACGGCAGCTAGCTCGCGGTCTGCAATTTCCGCTTCACGATCGCAAGTGACGGTTTCGCCAGCTACGCCGGCGACTCGTACTTGCTAAAGATTCGTCCGCCCATGCCGATAAGGTCGCAAAGTGGGTGAAATGCCGCGTCCTAGGGGGGGACCGCTTCCCGCGCGTCGCCGGGTCGCGTTGTCGCGCTTGTCATCTCTGCCGCGCTTGCCGCCGCCTTCGTCGTCGTTGTCCTCACTCGCCGGTGACCGATTCAACGGGAACACGACTGGTGGGTCTGGCGATCATCGCAGCGCTGACCATCTGCAGCGATCTGACCTTCATCCACATCGGCTCGCCGGCGGTCTGCAGCGTGTCAGGGAGCTTTCTCGGGATCATGCTCGCCGCGGTACTGCTCGGCGGAGGTCCGGCGGCGGTCGTCGGCGTGCTGTCGATCGCGATCGGTTGGTTCCGCGATCCGCGAGGCGCCGTGGCTGTTTCCGACAAACCTTGTGACGTACGCGTGGTTCCCGCTGATCAGTGGCCTCGTCTTCTACGCGGTGCGTTCCAGATGACGGATCCGGTGACGATCACGCACAGGGCCGGCCTCACGCACTCTACTACGGCGCTACTACCTGCTCGTGTTCGGCGACGTTCGTGCTCGCGCATGGCGCTCAACTTCCTGATGGTCGCCGGCTTCGCCTGCTGGCTGCACCGGCAGTCGCTCGGTCCGGATGGCACAGGAGGCGCTGCTCCCAATCCTCGCCTCGCAGTTGTTCTCGGCCCTGCTGACCGTCGCGGTCTCGATGTGCCTACCGCGGCCGCACGACTGGGCGATCGATCCGATTCGGCTCGCTGTTCGGGCTCGTTCTCGTCGTCTTCCAGTACCTCGTCGGCGCGCTGCTGCATGTCCAGCGGCGGGCCGAGGAGATGGAGCGGATGGCGACGACTGACGAGCTCACCGGGCTGCCGAACCGCGAGGAGTTCCGCACCGGCGCCTGCAGAGCAGATCGAGGCGATCGGCGATGACGACGACGACGTTCGCCGTGATGCTGATGGACCTCGACCGCTTCAAGGAGGTCAACGACACGCTCGGCCACCCCTACGGCGACGAGCTGCTGCAGGCAGCTCGGGCCCGCCTGGCCTCGGTGCGTCGGTGCCCGATGGGGCTCGTGGCGCGACTCGGTGGCGATGAGTTCGCGGTCCTGTCGGGCCGGACGACAGACCGAGACGCGTATATCAAGCTGGTAGGCCGGCTGCTGCGGTCTCGCCGAGCAGCCGCTCGAGGTCGAGGCGCTGCCGCTCAGGTCGGTGCCAGCATCGGGATCGCCGTCTTCCCACAGTGACGGCCGCGGACGCCGACGAGCTGCTGCGCTGCGCCGACATCGCGATGTACGACGCCAAGGAGCAGCCAGACCGGCTGGGCTGCTCTACACACGAGGAGCACGACCGCCATCGATGCAGCGTCTGAACCTTCTCAGCGATCGTGCGCCGCGCGATCGATTCGACCGAGCTGATCGTCCACTACCAGCCGCAGGTTCGCCTCGACGACATGAGCGTCCACGGCGCCGAGGCGCTCGTGCGCTGGCAGCACCCGACGTTTGGGCTGCTGCCCCCGAGCTCGTTCATCCCGTGGCGTCGAACAGACCGGACTGATCGGCCGCTGACACGACATGTGCTCGACCGCGCGATCAAGCAGTGCGGCGACCTGGCGGCACGCTGGCCGGCAAGCTGACGATCGCCGTCAACCTCTCGGTCCGCAACCTTCTCGACCCTGACCTCCAGACGAGATCGAGGGGATGCTCGCCGACCATGACCTCCCGCCGCAGGCGCTGCAGCTCGAGGTGACCGAGAGCATGACCTGCTCGATCCAGACAGCGCGCGCTCAACGCTGCGGCGGCTCAGCCGAGCTCGGCGTCCGGATCTCGGTCGACGACTTCGGAATCGGCCTTCTCTCGCTCAGAAGCTTCAGCGCCTTCCCGATCGACGAGCTGAAGATCGATCAGACGTTCGTCACCCAGATGCTCCACGACGAGAGCGAAGCTGATCATCGTGCGGTCGGCGGTGAACCTCGGGCACGATCTTGGTCTCAAGGTGATCGCCGAAGGTGTCGAGGACGAGGCCACGCTCGCGACAGCTGACACAGCTCGGCTGCGACCTCGCCCAGGGCTTCTTCCTCAGCCGGCCGTCTGCCGTCCGCACCGTTCGACGCATGGCTGCACCAGGCGTCGCGGTGGGGCTCGCGGAGCTGCCACCGCTCGCCGATCGTCACACGCGCTGCGGGCCGGCAGCTGACGCCGCCGGCCGCGGCCTGACGTCGCCGGCGCGTCAGGCGCCGAGCGTGTGTTCAGCGCCCTGATGTCGTGCTGCGGAACATCACGAGGCAGATGGCCGCCACGATCAGGGCGATGATCGGGATCCCAGCGCTGACACGCCGACCAACGACGAGCGACCAGGCCGACGACGCCGACCGTCCCGGCGACGCCGCCGGTGACGACGAGACGGTAGGCGCGCTGCTCGCGCGTGCGCCGCGGCGTGTAGCTGCCGCGCTTCTGGATGTTCGACACAAGTCCCAGCCTACCGCAGGCGCCCCGATATCCTGACTGAAATGGCGTTTCCGCAGACCCGCATGCGTCGGCTCCGCGCGACGCCGCGCTCCGGGGCCTGGTTCGCGAGACGCGGCTTCGGCCGTCGGACCTGATCTACCCGATGTTCGTCGCGCAGGGAATCGAGCAGCCGCAAGCCGATCGAGGCGATGCCCGGGCGTCGCCGGCTGCCGATCGCCCATGCCGTCGAGGAAGCCGGGGAGGCGCGCGCCGCTCGGGATCCCGGCGGTGATCCTGTTCGGGATCCCGGCGGACGAAGGACGCCGAGGGCTCGGGCGCGTGGGACGAGGAGGGGATCGTGCAGCGTCGCCGCCCGCGCGATCAAAAAGTGCGCATCCCGACCTGATCGTGATCGCCGACCTGTGTCTCTGCGAGTACACCGACCACGGCCACTGCGGCGTGCTCAGCGCCGACGGCGGCGTCGACAACGACGCGACGCTCGAGCTGCTCGGCGGACGGCCGTCTCGCATGCCCGCGCAGGCGTCGACATCGTCGCGCCGAGCGACATGATGGACGGCCGCGTCGGCGCGATCCGCGCGGCGCTCGACGAGCGATGGCTCTCAGCGACACGCCGATCCTCGCGTACTCGGCCAAGTTCGCCTCCGCGTTCTACGGA
Organism: uncultured Solirubrobacterales bacterium; assembly: GCA_963742025.1. Lineage (GTDB taxonomy): Bacteria > Actinomycetota > Thermoleophilia > Solirubrobacterales > Solirubrobacteraceae > Palsa-465. The sequence continues at coordinate 884,274 of CAVUKF010000010.1, read as the reverse complement.
CCGTTCCGCGAAGCGGCCGGCTCGACGCCGGCGTTCGGCGACCGGCGCGGCTACCAGATGGATCCCGCCAACGGCGCCGAGGCGCTGCGCGAGACGCTCGCCTCGACATCGAGGAGGGCGCCGACATGGTGATGGTCAAGCCGGCGCTGCCGTACCTCGACCTCATCCGGACGATCAAGGACGACACTCGGATGCCGCTCGCCGCCTACAACGTCAGCGGCGAATACGCGATGCTGAAGGCCGCGGCGGCCGCCGGCTACCTCGACGAGCGCGCGGCGGTGCTCGAGACGCTCACCTCGATCCGCCGCGCCGGCGCCGACATCATCATCACCTACCACGCGAAGGACGCCGCGCGATGGCTGACGCTAGGAGTCGACCTGAGACTCGAGCACGGCTCGCTCGGACGAGCTCTACGCACGCGCCGTCGAGCTGATCGCCGGGAGGCGTCAACTCGCCTGTTCGGGCGATGCGTTCGATCGGGCGCGACCCGATCTTCATCGCCTCCGGCAACGGCTGCCGCCTGACCGACGTCGACGGGAACGAATACATCGACTGGGTCTGCTCGTGGGGTCCGTTGATCCTCGGCCACGCCCATCCGGATGTGCTGGCGGCGGCTCAGCGGCGGCCGCAGCGCGCGGCACGACGTTCGGCGCCCCGACCGAGGGCGAGGTCGAGCTCGCCGCGGAGATCGCCGATCGGATGCCGTCGGTGGAGATGATCCGCATGACCTCCTCGGGCACCGAGGCGACGATGAGTGCGATCCGGCTCGCGCGCGCGGTGACCGGGCGGGACCTGATCCTCAAGTTCGCGGGCGCCTACCACGGTCATGTCGACGGGCTGCTCGCGCAGGCGGGGTCCGGGCTCGGCGACCGCACGGCCTGCCCTCGAGTCCGGGCGTCACGGCCGCCGCGGCCGCCGCCACCGTGATCGTCCCGTGGAACGACGTCGAGGCGCTGCTGCAGCGCAACCGAGCGCGAGTCGTTCGCGGCGATCATCGCCGAGCCGATCCCGGCGAACATGGGCGTCGTCCCGCCGGCGCCAGGCTTCCTCGGAGCTCCTGCGCGAGCGCGCCGACGCAACCGGCGCGCTGCTGATCCTCGACGAGGTCATCACCGGCTTCCGGGTCGCGCGCGGTGGCGCCCAGGAGCTGCTCGGCGTGCACGCCGATCTCACCGTGATGGGCAAGATCACCGGCGGCGGCTTGCCGGCCGCCGCCTACGGCGGTCCGCGGGCGCTGCTCGAGCGGATCGCGCCCGGCCGGCGACGTCTACCAGGCGGGGACGCTTGTCCGGGCAACCCGCTCGCGGTCGCGGCGGCGCTCGCGACGCTGCGCAGCTCGACGCGGCGGGCGTACGCGCGGCTCGCGGACGTCACGGCGGCACTCGCCGCCGGCCTGCGCGAAGCTGCGGCGAGCGCAGGCCGCGACCTGATCGTGCAGTCGGTCCCGGGCCTCGTGACGCCGTTCTTCAGTTCCGAGGCGGTGCAGCGACTACGCCGGCGCGGCCGCGTGCGACACCGATGCGTACGGCGCGTGGTGCCGCGAGCTGCTCGCGCGCGGGGTCTATCCGCCGCCGTCGCAGTTCGAGGCGTGGTTCCCGTCGCTCGCCCACACCGATGCCGACGTGCGAGGCGACCGGTCGAGCGCCGCGGCGGGCGGCCTTCGAGGCGATCGCGTGAGCTTCGCCGAGCTCGCATCGGGCCCGCGCACGGCGGGCAACGAGGAGCGAGTACGAGCGGCTGCTCGCGCGACATCGCGCAGGGCGTTCGGCTTCATTACGGCGAGCCCGGGCGAGGATCCCGACCTCGCTCTGCTGGAGGGCGACCGGCTGTACGCGCGGGGGCTGTCCACGCTCGCGGACCTCGGGGACCTACCAGGCGACAGCGGAGCTGGCCGACGTCATCTCGCTGATCGCGCAGGCGCAGGCGCGTCGGGGACGAGGAGCTCGCCGACGCGATCTGGCAGGCCGGGTCGCGTCGCGGTCGGCTGGGGCGCGGACGCCCGCTATGAGCGCCGCAAAGGAGCTCGCGCGCGCACCGGCTCCGGGGGCGGCGTCGGCGCTGCTCGAGGCGGCGAGGATGCTTCACGTCATGAACACGGCTGATCGATCGCGGGCCGACGCGGCTACTGAGCCGTCCGGCGCGCGTTGACGATAGGCTTACAGGCCGCGCGAGTCGGGCACCCGCCCGAGAGCGCAGAGGAATCCACGTGGCAGACAGACACGAACAAGACCAAGTCGAAGTACACCGTCGACCGCGGTATGCCCGGCGCCTTCGAGGGCGAGACGATCAATCGCCGGCGCTTCATGAACGTCACCGCGCAGGGTGCCGGCATCGTCGCCACGCTCGCGTTCACGCTGCCGGCGCTCGGCTTCGCGCTCGGCCCGCTGTTCAGCCGTGAGCCGTTCCAGTGGCAGGTCATCGGCACGCCCGCCGATTTCAACGAGCTCACGTACGTGACCAAGGTCCTGACGCTCGTCGAGGGCATCGGCGAGGCGGGCAAGTCGATCGCCTACGTGCGCATGCGCAACCCGGCGATCGACACCGAGCCGGCGAACGAGTTCAACCAGCTGGATCGCGCTCTCCTCGCGCTGCATGCACCTCGGCTGCCCGGTCCGCTACGTGCAGGCTGCCGAGCGCTTCATCTGCCCGTGCCACGGCGGCGTCTACAACTTCCGCGGTCAGGTCGCCGGCGGTCCGCCGGTCCGCCCCCTCGATCGCTTCTGGACCTACGAGAAGTACGGCTATGTGTACCTCGGGCCGCGCTACTCGGTCAACAGCGAGCTCGAGCCGTTCTCGCCGCGTGACCCGGGCCAGCCGCTCGACGGCATCGGCCAGTACCTCTATCCGGCGCGCTTCTCGACCTCGACCAGGCCGCCCGTTTCTGACATCCAGCCACCACCCGAACCCCTGATCCGAGATGCCGAAACTTCCGACCCCCCCGATCCCGAAGTCGCTGAAGGCCCAGCCGCCGCGGCCCGGTGAATCCGTACCGCAGACCGGCGCCTCAGGACACGCCGCCGAAGCCGGGATGACGGTCGTCGACTGGATCGACGAGCGCACGTCGCTGTCGCCGCGGGATCCGCTGGATGCTGTTCCGCAAGGTCCCGCGTGGAATCAACTGGGCCTACACGCTCGGGGCGGCGACGATGTTCGCGTTCCTCAACCAGGCGGTGACCGGCGTCTTCCTGGCGATGTACTACCAGCCCGACGCCACGAGCGGCGCCTACGAGTCGATCCGCTACATCACCGACGACGCGTTCCTCGGGCAGTTCGTGCGCGGCATGCACAAGTGGGGCGCCTCGGTGATGATCATCCTGATCTTCCTGCACATGGGGCGCGTGTTCCTGTTCGGCGCCTACAAGTATCCGCGGGAGTTGACGTGGATCATCGGTGTCGTGCTGCTGATCCTGACGATGGCGATGGGCTTCACCGGCTATCTGCTCCCGTTCGACCAGCGCTCTTACTGGGCGACGATCGTCGGCGTCAACATCAACGGCACCGGGCCGTTCATCGGCCCCTACCTGTCGGACTTCCTGAGAGCCGGGCCCGAGTTCGGGGCGAAGACGCTGTCCCGGTTCTACGCGATCCACATGATGCTGATCCCGGGCCTGATCGCGGCGCTGATCGGCTTCCACCTCTACCTCGTGACGAAGCTCGGGATCTCGGCACCGCCGTGGATCCACGCCGAGGAGCCCGAGCCGAAGTCGTCGAGAAGGTCGAAGTCTGACCTGATGCGACAGCTGGCGATCGATGAACCAGGCTGAAAAGGAGGCCTACCTCCGCGAGTACTCGATGCTGAAGAACGAGGGCAAGCCGTTCTTCCCGTACGCGGTCGTCAAAGACTCGATCATGGCGGTGATCGTGATGTGCGTGATCATCTTCCTCTCGCTGATGTTCGGGGCGGAGCTCGGGCCGAAGGTCAACCCGACGACGACGACCTACGTGCCGCGGCCGGACTGGTACTTCTTCTTCCTGTTCGAAGTCCTTCGGGTGATGAAGAACCTTCCGAAGTTCACCGACCTCGCGACGATCGGCGTACCGACGATCTGCATGATCCTGCTGTTCCTGCTGCCGCTGTACGATCGGGGGCCGGAGCGCCGGATCGAACGCCGCCCGGTCGCGCTCGCGGCGGGGCTTGCGACGATCGCGGCGATGGCGTTCCTCACCTACTCCGGCGCCTCCACGGGCTCCCCGAACTCCGTGGCGCTGTCGGCGCCGTCGGGTCTCACGCTGACGGAGCAGGCCTACTTCAAGGAGGGCGAGATCGTCGTCGGCGAGTCGGGCTGCCTGGCGTGCCACGTGATCGGTGACAACGGCAACAACGGCCCGGGTCCCGTGCTGACGAACATCGGCCAGACGCTGCGGCACGGGGCGATCGCCGACACGCTGCGCAATCCGACTCCGCCGATGCCGTCGTTCAAGTCGCTCGAGCAGCAGTCCCCCGCCAAGTTCAACGCGCTCGTCAACTTCCTCGCCGAGCTTCAGTAGGGATTCGCCGGTGAGGGCCCGGTGAGCGTTGCAGCGAGCAGCCGCCGGGTGCTGCCGGCACCTTGGAGGAGCCGCAGGTGCGGGCGATGTTCGACCGGATTGCCAGGGTCTACGACCTGCTCAACACGGTGATGACTGCGGGGCTCCACCACCAGTGGCGCCGGCGCGCAGCCGACCTCGCCAGCTGTCGGACGGAGGCCGCGCACTCGATATCGCGACTGGCACCGGCGACCTCGCGTTCGAGCTCGCCGGTCGCGTCGGCGCGAGCGGTGAAGTGATCGGCGTCGACTTCTCCGAGCAGATGCTGGCCATCGCGCGCCAGAAGGCGGCTGCGTCCACGGACCGCGCACGTGCGTCGGTGGTTCGCTTCGAGCAGGCAAACGCGCTTGCGCTGCCCTATGCCGATGGGGAGTTCGATGCAGCGACGGTTGGCTTCGGCGCGCGCAATTTCGGCGACCTCGAGCGGGGCTTGAGCGAGATTGCGCGGGTCCTCAGCCCGGGAGGACGTGTCGTGATCCTCGAGATGACAACGCCGCGCCGGGCCGCCGCTGTCGGTCTTCTTCAGAGTGTGGTTTGACCGTATCGTGCCCCTGCTCGGGCGTGTCGCCGGTGACCCGGAGGCCTACAGCTACCTACCGAGCTCCGTTCGCCGCTTCCCGGCACCGGTGGCGTTGGCGGACACGATGTCGCGCTGCGGGTTCTCGGATATCCGCTACATCCTCACCGCCGGCGGGATCATCGCTCTGCACGTCGGTACGGTTCTCGCATGAGCGCACAGGGCGCAGCGGTGGTCAGCGCGGTGGTCGACGCGGGCGGCGTCGAGGTGTCGCGTGTCATGCAGGCGGTGGAGACGCGCATGCAGTCGCTGGCCGGCGGTCATGGCCGCCAGCTCGCTCACCACGCCTCCTCGACGATCTCGGCAGGCGGCAAGCGTCTGCGGCCGTTGCTCGTATGTCTTTCGGCCGGCGTCCCCGCGCCCGAGAGCGCTGCGCTCGTGCGTGCCGCCGTCGCAGTCGAGCTGATCCACGCGGCGACGCTCGTTCACGACGACGTGCTCGACGGCTCCTCGCTGCGCCGCGGTCGCCCGACGGTGTTCGCCGCCGGCGGGCGGCTCGACGCGACTGCGACCGGTGACCTGTTGTTCTCCAGAGCGTTCGCCGAGCTCGCGGCGGGGGGCGAGCGCGAGCCGGTCCGCCTGCTCTCGCGCGCGAGCTCGGAGCTGGCCGCCGGTGAGCTGATGCAGCGGGCTGACGCTTGGAACGCCGAGGTGAGCGTCGAGCGCTACTTCGAGCGCTGTCGGCTCAAGACCGCCGTTCTGTTCCGAGTGGCGTGTGAGCTGGGGGCGCTCTGCGGCGGCGGTCCGGTCAAGGCGCTCTCGTCGTTCGGCCAGCAGATCGGGCTCGCATTCCAGCTGCTCGACGACGTGCTCGACATCACGGGGCCCCCGGAGCGGACTGGCAAGCCCCGCGGTGCCGATCTGCTCGACGGCACGGTGACGCTGCCGATGATCGTCGCACGCAATCGCTCCGACGAGCTGTTCGCGCTCGATCCCCGTTCGGTGCGGACGGCCGAGCAGGCCGCGGCGGTGTGCGACGCGATCGCGACCACAGGCGCACTCCAGGAGGTCACGGAGCGAGCACTGCCGATCGTCCGTGACGCCAAAGCTTCGCTGCCGGCACTCGGGGAACGGCAGCGCCAGGCGCTCGAGCTGGTCGCCGACGGTGTCGTCGAGCGTTACGCCTGAGCGCCGTCGGCTCTCAGAAGTCCTCAGGCAGGATCAGGTCTGCCTGGAGGGCGCTGACGAACCACTCGATGTCGTCGGCCATGTTCGCCTGGGTGAGCCGGTGAAGGTCCGCGATCATCTCGCACAGCCCCTCGTCGAGCCGGTCCTCGAGCTGCTCGATCGCCGCTCGGTCGTAGATGCCGTGCTCGAACCACGTGCAGTTCGGGCACTCGAGCGTCAGCTGCCAGCGCGAATCGGTCTCCTCGCACCAGGCGACCGGCTGAACGAGATCGGATCCACATTCAGGGCACACATGCAGCTCACGCGTCCCGGTGTCGCCTTCGCTGAAGCGCACGACTTCGATCGAGCGCCCGCTCGGGAGCGTGATCCGTCGTACGCTGTCGTCGTGATTGTCGTTGCGACTCATCTTGGCCTCCCGCTCATGGCCCTACTATCGGCGGGGGTATGCGCACTCTTGAGGCTCAAGCGGGCCGTTCTGGACGTTGCAGGCGGATGGAGTGATCCCGGATCGGCTCGCGAGCGAAGAAGGGATCGAGAGTGCTCGCTGTGCAGGTCGCGCAGTCAGCCCGCTAACCTTGAAACCCCAACCGCGGAGGCGACGTGAGAAATGTTCCGTAACCCGTTGGCCGATGGCCTGGTGATCCTGGTCATCGTGCTCCTGTTCTTTGCTCCGAAGCGCCTGCCCGGGCTCGGTCGTGGCATCGGTGAAGGGATCAAGGAGTTCAAAGATGGGATCTCGGCACCGCCCGAAGGACAAGACCAGGCACAGCTCACGTCTGAGACCGGTGAGAGCACACCGGCCAAGACGGGTTCTGAGCACACTTCGTAGCGTTTCGTTCGGCCTCGGAGCTCAGCTGTGGCGCGCCTGCGGCCAATCGGCCACGAAGATCATCTGAGCATCGTCGAGCACCTCGACGAATTGCGTTCGCGCCTGCTGATCTGCGGCGCCGTGCTGTTCGTCGTGTTCTGCGGTTGCTTTTGGCAGAACAACGCCCTGATCAACGTGCTCAACCAGGCGTTGCCGACAAACGCGTCACGCACCAGCGGCCTCTCCGCGGTGCCGTCGCAATCGGTGAAGCTCCATGACGGTATGGCGCAGATGGCGAAGGCCGCCGCGGCGCTTGCGGTGGCTCCGGGCCTGTCGCCCGTCGCACGCCGAGACGTGGCAGCGCTTGCCCGCGGCGCCCTGCAGGCCACCAAGGCACTGCCCAGGAGCGTGTCCGAGAAGGTCAAGCCGATCACGATCGGCGTCGGCGAATCATTCACGACAACCTTGACCGTCGTCGCCTACTTCTCGCTGCTGATCACGCTTCCACTGATCCTCTATGAGGTCTACGCATTTGTGCTGCCCGCGCTGAACAAGGAGGAGCGAAAGGTCGCGACGCCATCGATGATCGCCGCGCCGGCGCTGTTCGCCGTCGGAGCTGTGTTCACGTACTTCCTGGTGCTCCCACCCGCCGTGCACTTCCTGCAGGGCTACAACAGCGACGATTTCGACATCCTCGTGCAGGCGAAGACCTACTACAAGTTCGAGATGTTCATGATGATCGGCATCGGCTTGGCCTTCCAGGTCCCGCTGCTGCTGCTCGCGCTACAGAAGTTGGGGCTGATCACCTCCAGCACGCTGACCCTGAACTGGCGTTACGCTATCGTGATCATCGCCATTGTCGCCGCGGCGCTGCCGGGAGTCGATCCCGTCACGATGACGTTCGAGACGCTGCCTCTGGTGCTTCTCTACCTCGCAAGTATCGTCCTCTTGAAGATCGTCGACCACCGTAACGCCAAGCGCGAAGCCGCCGAGCTCACGCATGTCGGCGGGCAGGGCTTCGACACCCCCTGATCAGCCAGCATGCTCTTCGATCTACGTAGCCGCGGACGCCGGCGCACCGTGCAGGTCATCTATCTCGGCCTGGCGCTGCTGATGCTGTTCGGACTCGTTCTGTTCGGCGTCGGCGCCGGCAACGGCTTCGGAGGCCTGCTGAACGCGTTCACCAACAACGGCTCGGGCAACGGTCAGACCCAGGTCGTCAGCCAGCAGGTGAAGTCCGCGTTGAAGGCCACCAAGGACGACCCCTCCAATGCGGATGCGTGGGCGTCGCTCGTTCAGGCCCAGTACATCGCCGCCAACGAGGGGACCGACTACAACTCCACCACCGGCGTTTTCGACGCGGCCGGAAAGCGGATGCTGGCGGATGCGACGCAGTCGTGGCAGCGCTACCTCAGTCTGACCAAGAAGCCCAGTCCCGATGTTGCAATCCTCGCGGCTCGCGCGTACGCCCAACTGGCCCAGTACGCAGGCGAGGCGGGCGCGTGGGAGGCGTACACGCTCGGCCAGCCCAACGTGGCAAAGGGGTTCGAGTGCTTGGCTGCATCGGCCTACGCCGCCAAGCAGACCCGCAAGGCGCAGCTCGCAGCTGCCAAGGCGATCAGCCTCGCGCCCACGGTCGAGCGGCTCACGCTCAAACAGGAACTGGAGGCTGCCAAAACTTCGCCGCTTGTGGCGCAGGAGTGCTGATCGCCGTGGTGGACGGGTAACATCGAGCCGCTCTCGGGCCGTTAGCTCAACTGGCAGAGCAGGGGACTCTTAATCCCAAGGTTGGAGGTTCGATTCCTCCACGGCCCATTTGAAACCCCGCACAGCCGAGGCTTTCGCGTTTCTGGGGCATGTGTCGATCCTGATGCGTGTCCCCAATATGTCCCGAGATGTGCCTAGAATCGCCGTATGGCGATCGAAATCAGGCCGCCCACCGGCCATGTGTTCCGGGTTGAGCGGACGCGTGGGCCTGTCTGGTACGCCAAATACCGGCTGCCCGATGGCTGCCAGATCCAGAAGAAGGTCGGGCCCGCCTGGACCGAACGCGGGCGCCCGCCGGCCGGCTACTTCACCAAGCGCCAGGCCGAGGACTGGCTGCGGGACGCGCTCGACCAGGCGCGGCGCGGTGTGCTGCCGGGGATGGTGCGGACCGGCGCCACGTTCGCCGACGCAGCCGCCGAATGGCTGCGCTACATCGAGCACGACCGCGGGCGAAAGCCGTCGACCCTCCAGGGCTACCGCTCGGCGCTGAACGCGCATCTGCTCCCGGCGTTCGGGTCGATGCCGCTCGAGGACGTGAGCACCGAAGCGATCGAGCGCTGGCTCGCGGGGTTCGACGGGTCGGTGCGGACGAGGAACAAGCTGCTGATCCAGCTGCACGGGATCTTGAAGCGAGCTCGCAAGATCTATCGCCTTCCTGGGAATGCCGCGGCCGAGGTCGAGAAGTTCCCCCAGCGCCGCAGCGGCGATATCGAAGTGTTCTCGCCCGAGGAGGTTTGGGCGCTCGTTCGGGCCGCGGACTCAGAGCAGGACGCGGCCGTGTTCATGACGGCGGCGTTCACCGGCCTACGCATGGGCGAGCTGCTCGCGCTTCGGTGGCGCGATGTCGATTTCACGGGCTCCGTCCTCCGGGTCCGCGCAAGCTACTACAACGGCCAGCTCACGACCCCGAAGTCGGGCAAGGTGAGGGCGGTGCCGCTCGCACCGGATGTAGCGTCAGCTCTGGCGCGTCTGGGCGGCCGCGAGGATTGGGTCAGCGACGATGACCTGGTGTTCGTCGGAGCGACCGGCGACTATCTGGACGGGTCGGCGCTGCGTCGCCGCTACAAGGCTGCTCTGGCGGCCGCGGCACTGCGGCCGCTCCGGTTCCACGATCTGAGGCACACGTTCGGGACGCGGATGATCGCCAAGGCCGACATCAGACGCGTGCAGGAGTGGATGGGTCACGCGGACGTCCAGACCACAATGCGCTACCTGCACTATGCGCCGCACGAGCAGGACGCCCGGCTGGTGGCCGAGGCGTTCGCCGTCGATGCGGGGTCGGCCGGCGGGACGTCCCGTGACGACTTCGTGGGACGAGTTCGGACAACTTCGGACAACTCGGGTCGCCTTCAGAGGACAAGTTCGGACAAGTTGGGACAACTTCGGACAACTCCGGCATCCACGGGCCCGAGCGAGGGCGATCTCGATGGCGAGCGGCCCTGATTCGTTGGGGTTGAGGGGACGTCCGGAGGGCCTCAGCACCCAGTGCGTGGATTGTATGTCGCTCGAAGTTGGTTCGAGGGAGCGCGTTGCGGGCGCCGTTGGCGAGCTCGACAAAGCTTTCTTGGCAAGGTAACTTGTAGAGGCGTGGGCGTTGATCTGGTCATCGCAGAGAGCGCCCGCAAGCACGGCGTCAGCGACGAGGACATCCGACATGCGTATGCGCACCCAATTCGCATCTTCGAACTCGACGATGGGTTCACGATGATCATCGGCGCGAATCAGGCGGCGATCATCTACGAGATCGGCGTCGTCGATGGCGTGTCGCCCCCGTCGTCGTGCACGCGATGAGGGCCCGCGAGAAGTTCCTGAGGTGATCGATGCCACGGTCCGTCCAAGACATCCTTGACCATGCCGATGAGCTGTCCCGCCGCTTCGAGGACTACGAACCGGCGGCTGAGGACGAACGGGACGTCGAGACGTTCGAGGCGCTCAGAGGCGCTGTGATCTCGAGGTCGGACGCGGAGCGCTCGGTCCGGGCGGCTGTCGAGCAGGCGCGGGCGCACGGGTACTCGTGGGCGCTGATCGGCTCGGTGCTCGGCACGTCGGGCGAGGCGGCGCGTCAGCGATACGGCACCAAACAGGAGGCGTAGGCAAGGGTGCCTGATCTCTCGCAACGACCTGCTATCGCTGCTTGTAGCCGGCAGAAGTTGACGCCTTCGCATTGCCGCTCCGCCAGCCGAGAGACAGGTCTAGCGGGCGGTCCAGGGCGTCGCTAGTCGATTCACCATGGGCCGATGCTCCGGCCGATGGATCCGAACTGCGCCACCTCGAGCAGACTGTCCCATTCCGTGTGAATAGGGGCGTCTCCCCGGCCGAGATCAGCCGAGTTCGTCAGAGCTGCTTCTCGATCTTTGCGGCACTCGAGGTCCGCGTCTCCGCAGCGTCAGTTGAGCGCTGTGGCGCGCTTCTGGGCGGCTGCGTAGAGCGTCTCCGGCGCGATGTCAGCATCGTTGGGCCAGACGATCGTGCCCGCCTCCTGGTCGGCGCGCAGCAGCCGGAAGTAGTCAGGGTCGCGCAGCGGCCCGAACACTCCGCCGTACTCGAGCAGGTAGGAGAGGTCAATGTCGGCCGCTGTTCCGTCCTCGAACCGGACGCGGACGCAAAATCCGTCAACCGGCTCGGCTTCGAGGAGCATTGGAGTGCCACGCATAAGAGAGATGGTAGACGCCCTACCGGAGCGGGTCGATTGGCTCCAGCGGCTGGTGGCGCCGTGCGAGATCCCAGTTCGCCCGTAACTCAGCTTGATGCTGTCGAGCCCAATCGGCGACGAGCCTCATGGCTCGCGGAGGAAGCTCGCCGGCAACGATGGCGAGGGTCTCGATATCGATCGAGGCTTCGTCCTCGGCATAACGCGCGTGAAAGTGGGGGCGGCCGAGGTGATGGATCTCATCGTGGTACATCCAAATCACGATGCCGTAGAAGGCGCTGATTCGTGGCACCTGTCGATGATGGCGCGCGGCTCGGTCAAACCAGCCTCAGTGTTGCTCGTCGATCGAGGCGAAAGCGCCCCTAACCTTGTCTGACGATGCCCGGCGACTTCGTAGTCCGATCGAACGTTGACGTTGACAAGCTTCGGATCTGGGTCCTAAAGCCCGGGGGCTACTGGCGGGCACGAATTGAGTTCGCGGATCTCGCCGCAGAGGGGATCGTGTACGAGCGCTACAGCGGCGAGGAACTCCAGCTCGACGCTTATTTCGCCGATCTAGCTGCGGGATGGCGGGGTTGGGAAGGCGAGAGACGCTGGGAAGCTCTCGGGCTCCGACTCGCCGCCAGGCATGACGGTGTGGGCCACGTCACACTCGACGTGACATCGCAGAACGACTACGCCGCTGGCGGTCGATGGCGCGTCAGAGCCTCCCTGGTGTTGGATGCTGGCGCTCTTGATCAATTGGCCATCGAAGCGCGCCAACTCGATCATCCCTCGGAGGGCGCCTGACGCTGTTGGTTGTCGATCAACACCGTGGGTCGCTGAGCCTCGCGGCGCTCCAGCGACAGTGCGGCTGCCGGTGCCGTCGCTCGATGCGACGCTCTCAAGCCGGCTACTAATAGAAGACGCCGGTGACGATGAGGCGCCCTCGACAGGGAAACGCGGGATGCGTGGTCGGGCATGGAACGCCCGGCACCCAGCTCCGTGTGCGACCGAGCGGTTGGTCACAGCCGGCGGGGTCCCCTCATTGCTCGGCCAAACCGACCCCGGGGTCGTCCGGACCACCGATCGTCGCGCCTGTCGCCCAGGCCGGTTCGCCGCGATCACCCGAAACACAACGTCCTCCACACACCCACGCTCAATCCCTCGCGAGGACCGGATCCCACGCGAATACGAATAACACAACAACGTCACCATCACCCGCGGGTCATACGCCGGCCGGCCGCGACCATCCCACCGATACGACCCATAGAACTCGCTCAAATCAAGCTCGGCGACCGACTCGATGATCGTCCACACCAGATGATCCGAATGATCCCCCCGCACCCAATCCAACACCGACGGCGGCAACCAAAAATCCTGCTCACGACCACAATCAATGAAACGCTGGGGCATACCCGGAGGTGTCCCGACCGTCTCGGACACACCGAATTACCCGACACCCGCTGCGGAAGGGGGCCGTCCGCGGCGTCCACAATCAGCCTTTCCGAGAGCTGATCCATGATCGATGCGATCGTCCGGCCGACGAGGGCTGCCGTGTCGCGCGGTCTACGACTCGGCGGGGATGTGCCGGTAGTACGGGCTGGACTGCTTGCTCAGGATCAGCACCGCAGCCGAGAATTCGACCAGCCAGAACCCCACGCTGGCGATCACCGTCCACACGGGGGCGGAGGACGCCGACACGTGCGCGAGGTCGTAGAACAGAATCGGGGTGTGGAGCCCAACCCAAACAGCGAAGAGAATCCTGGACCAGCCATACCCGCGGCCGTTCGCCCACGCGAACAACGCGAACACACCCCAGCTAATGCCGATCTCAAGTGGGTGCGCGATGCTCCCAGGGGTCGTGGGAAGTATCGGGACACCCAGCAACCTGAGCGCCGCGCAGAGGTACATCAGCCTGACGGCCCAGAACACGGTTGGTTGCGATCGTGGCACGCCGGGACGCAGACGCATCCAGATCGCGCTTCTGATCAGATCGAGGCCGTCTCCCACCCGCGGCCGCTGCTGACCGTCGTCGGCGTCGGCCATCAGCACCGAGAGGATCTCCTGCTCGTGCTCGCGTCGGAACGACCGCGGATAACACGCCAACAGCCGCCGGTAGCCTCGCTCAAGGTCTGCGGACTCGCTCATGTGGCTAGCCCTGCGACCGGCTTGAGTCGCACCATCGCGACATGGGCGTTTGCTTGCAACCGTGCGGCCTCGGCGGCCAGTAGGTCGCCGCCCGCGGGCGTCAGTCTGTAATAACGGCGCAGTCGGCTATCCACCACCTCCTCGCGGTCGATCTCGATCAGCTTGTCCGCGCGCAGTCGCTCCAGCGCCGAATACAAGGTTCCGGCCTTCAGTTGGACACGTCCGGCCGAGATCGCCCGGACGTCGGTGATGATCCCGTAGCCATGCTGGCTGCCTGCGGCCAACGCCGTAAGGATCAGGAACGTCGCCTCTTGCATTGCCCGCCTCGCCATAACGGCCAGTATATGCAGTTGAACTATATATTGTCAAGTGTTAAAAACAACCGTGTCAAAGGTGTGCCACGGTGCGCCTCCTCGCTGCTGGATCGGGCCACGAGCAGCCGCCGTCCGCGTCCACAGGCCAACCTCCCCCAACCGCGGAAAGATGGCATGAGCAGCCCGATCCAGCAGCGAAGCGCCAAGCCAGGCACCGCTCTCGTGGCAAAGCACTGACGCAGTTGCGGTAGTTCGGCGTCATCATTCTGTCGCCTCCGTGAGAGGCTGTTGCCGGTCTCGATCTGAAAGCGATCACCCGCGAATGCGTACCGCGGTATTGGTGTCGTGCCACTCGTCGCGACTACGAGGGCGCACGCGCCGCCGACTGCCCGCATCTCCGATAAGGACTGTGAACGACGAGGGCTCAGTCGGTCGGGAGGCGATGCCCGGTCGCTCGGGCGATGAGCGCTCCGAGCGGCAGTACGGCCTTCTGCAGCCAGATCGGCGGGCTAGCGCCGTAGGTCTGCCCGTCGTATGCGTGCGAGACAGCCAGGACGTCGAGCATCGAGATCTGGTCCTGGCTGTTCGCCTTGCCGGATTGCCACTGTTCGCGCAGGAGCCGTACGAACGCGTCGATAAACGGCGGGCAGGGCGTGATTTCTCCGCGGAAGCTGAGATCGGAGCTCGACGCGTTGTACGGGTTGCGTGGGCTGTTCCGTGCGGGAATACGATCGACTCTCCCGCGCTGAGGGTCTTCGTGACTCCAGCCACCTGGGTGGTCGCCGTGCGAGAGATCACCTCGAAGCGCTCTTCGCAGTCGGCGTGAATGTGCGGCTGGTCATTCCCGGTATCGGGCGGCATCAGACGTTCCCAGACGAGTCTGGCCCCGTCGTTGTCCGCGGGTCCCTCAACGACGGTGAACTGGCTGCCACGCGCGGAGCTGAAGCTATCTCCCGTCCTAAGCATCGCCGCGACATCATGATCACACAGCCGCTGCGCCGAGGCCTGCCGCGTAAAGCCGATGATGGCGCGCGGCTCGGTCGCACCAGGCCGCTTGCGTCGCTGCTACTACGTGACGGTCGTCGGCGTTCGGTCAGGCTCGTGTGCCGGTCTGCGCTCGATCGGGTCGTGAGTCTCGGGGCGATCATGGTCGCGCAGTCGCCAGTGCCCTGGTTTGGAGTCGGGATGCGGAATGCCGCCCTCCGGAGGGGTGGGTGGATTTGGCGACGGATCGCGATCCCAACCCCTATCGTCGTCCGGCCCGCCTGGTGATTGAGGTTCCCGCTCATAGAACAGCGCCGGAGCGCACGCAGCAGCCGGAACCCAAGCCACGAACGTGAGCAAGATCAGGTAGATCATCGCCTGCGTCTCCCCAACCAGGTGGGCGGCCACGAGGACGAGCAGCAACCAGACAGGTGCTGCAAGGCAGGTGACGGCGACGCGAGCCCGGAAGTGCGATCGACGCTGCTTCCACGGGAAGTCAGACCGCCCAGAGACCGAAAAACCGACGTACGCGATCCAAGAGACCACGAGGAATGCGACGAAAATCGGCATCGCCGCCGTCACGATAACAGCGCCCAGCCGGTTCTACAACAGTTCTACCAGCTTGGTTGGTCGCGAAATAGGCCGCTCAGCGAGCCCACGAGCAGGCCGAGCACGCGGGGTCGGCTACAGCGGGGCTTTTCGTTCTTCGGACATTGCCCGACGGACTGCAGGTCCAGAAGAAGCTTGTCCACGTCTTGCACGTAAACCCGTGCATGCGGTTTGATTCACGTTGCCCAAACAGGAGAGAGCCTCTGTGTCGCGCTTGCGTAGGAACGAAGAGGACCCATTTTCCGGGATCGGCGACAGCACACTCACGTCACAGCCTGTCTCCGAGGAATCAGCCGACGAAGACGTCTTCCCCGACCCGTCGCCAAGCCGCGCGAACGTGCTCGCCGCGCTTGCTATAGCCGACGACGAAGAGGATCTTGAGCTGGCCGACTATTACGTGCAACGCGCGATCGCCGAATCCCTGCTCCTGATCGTGGACGGGTTCGCCGACCCGCTGCGCCGATCGCCGAAACCTGATTCTTGACGCAACACGCAGAGTGGCGGTTCGATCGGGGTTGACAGCAAAGTCAATCTAGGTAGAGTTAAGGCCTGTGACTGATCGTAAGTTCTCCGCACAGACTCTCTCGGCCTTGGGCGCGTTTGAGAAGGACCCGACCGCTTGGCGCCACGGTTACGAACTGGCGAAGGAGACGGGACTGCGTTCGGGGACGCTGTACCCGGTGCTGATCCGCTTGGCTGAGCGCGGGTTGGTCGAATCGTGCTGGGAGAGCGAGCAGCCAGCCGGTCGACCTCGCCGGCATCTGTACCGACTTACCGCGGACGGGCTCGCCGCCGCCCGAGCCGCGCTGAGCGAGCCACGTTCGCAGCGGCAGCGTCCGGAGCTCGCAGCGACCCGACGACCGGTGCGGGTGAAGGAGGGGTGATAGAGAAGATCACTCGGATGCTGACGCGCCTGCTGACGCGGTCGGCGTGGCTGCTGCCGGAAGACCGCGCCGAATGGCTCGAGGGGTTGGTGGTCGAGGCGACCGAGACCCGCGCGGGTCGCGCCAGGGTGGCGTGGCTGCTCGGGGGGTGTGGCTGGTCGTCGGGGAGGTGCTGCGGCGCAGCGCTTTCTGGATGCTGACGTTCATCGCCGCGGCGGCGGTCGTCCTGTGGTTCGCCTGGCCTGGCAGCTCGTCTGACTCGGCGGTATTGGTCAATCGGATCGAAGTTCCGATTTGCCTGGTGGTGCTGGCGTTGGCGCCGCTGCCTGTCCGCCGGTTCTTCGGGCCGGTCGCCGACGGCCGGCTGCCGCGTGCGGTGCGCGTGGCCGGCTACCTGGTCGTGCTCACATTGATCACGGCCAAGGCAGTCGAGGCGCGCGATGGACAGAAGCTCGGCGCCTACTTCCACGCCGGCGGGAAGGTCCCCGGCTTGATGGTTCTCGTGCTCGCGGGCTACTCCGCGGCGATCCTGATCCTCACCTCGCAACGCGTTCGGCTGACCAGTTCGGCGCTGGCGATCACGATCGGCAGCGGGACGTTCACCGGCGTCGCGCTCTACGCAATCTACGGCTACCACCTCAACACCCCGCCGCTGGTGTGGTGGGCATTGGCCGCGCTTGCACTACCTCTTCTGACGGGCTTCACGGTCACGCGCCTGGCGGCCCGAACCACGCTGGCGAGAAGCATGACTTTCGCCCAACAGGGAGCTTTGGTAGCCGTCGGCGCCGTCGCAACGGCCGTGCTGTTGCTCGTGCCGCCACCGTCGGCTGTCGTCTTGGGCGGGTTCCTTGCGCTGTTTCTCGTGACTGGCATTGCGGCTAGACGCGCCACAGCTCACGACAGGCCGGCGACCGGCCTGACTCCCGCCGAGCAGGGAGGCTTGGTTGCCGTCTGCGCCACTGGAACGGCGACCCTGCTGCTAGCGGCATTGACGACGGCCACGATTGCGTTGGCCCCCAACAGGGTGCCGCTCCAGACCCCGCCGCCGCCGGCGAACGGCGGGTGTGAAACGTGTTACCTCAACAATCTCGTGATCCCGCCCGGCCTCAGGCACGAGTACTGGGTCGGACTCAGCATCACCCAAGCGAACCTCCCGTACTACATCGCGCTCCTCTTCACACCCGTGTTCGCGCTGCTCGCAGGTGGCGTCGGCGTCGGTCTCGGCGACGCGTCGCTCCGCACTTCCGACCGCGCCGACGCTCCGCGCTCCGTGCCGCCTTCAGCACCCTCCGAGACCCACGCCTGAAGGCCGCGACGAACGTCAAAACAATCGCCGAGCGAATCCGGTTCCCGGGCTCAGGCGCCGCGATCACCGTCCTGTCCTACGCGCGGCAAATCACTCACGGAGCCGGTCTGAACATCCTTCCGTCGTGGCAGCCGATTCCGGCCGTAGCGCCGACCACGCCGTTGCCCGCCACATCGGGCGTCGCGCCGTCGCCCACAACGCCCGAAGCGAGGCTGCGTGGGATCGCGATACAGCTGAGCTGGATCTTCGCAGAAGGAGCTAGCCGTACCCAATCAGCCGCTCGGCGCGCTGACGCTCGGTGCAAGGCTGCTCCACGATGCCAAGGAACTCCGCGAGGAGACGACCCCGATCGCGCCGACAACAGCGCACGGCAAGCTCGTCAAGCGCGAGCTTCTGGCAGCAGCTGGCTGGGCGCAGGCTGCCGGCGAGCTGATGGACGCAGCAATCCGCATCGTGATCACGCACGGACCCGCGGCGGCGCGGCGCGACATCCACGCGGCAAACAAGGATCCGTCGCAGCTCATCAACGCCAGCAATCAGGTCGGTCCCGCGGCCCTTTGACTTGCTCGGCCTTGCGTGGCTTGTGGCGAAGATACAAGGTCGCAGGTGACGAGGCTGCGCGCGCGGCTTGTCGTCGCGCATCAGACTCGACTTGGTGCCGCGTTCGGTGGGGCACGGACGAAGGACATCAAGTATGCGATCACGAAGCTCGTGAAGCGGTTGCAGCGGGCTCCGACCATGAGGACGTCGCGACGGAGTTGGGGGCCACCGTTCGCCGCGCCGGAATCCGGAGTGATAGGATGCGCGGCGCGACTGGACGGAGAGGTTGGCGACGCTGGGAGGGCACTGGATTGGGCCGTTGGTTGGGATTCCATGGTCCGGTGAGGATTGCGTGGGCGTCGACCGCGAAATGGTTTGCCGTCGGGGCACTCGGTGTGGGGCTTCTGGCGATTCCGGCGGGAGCGACCGCTCGCGATATGGTGATCGGATCCAGGTCCGCTACCACGGCCGTCGTTGGTGATGAGGGATCGGCGGCGCTCAGTTGGGAGCAGTACCGTTACAGCGCCGCTAAGGGTGCCGACAATCCGTTTGCCGAGCTGTCGGTGGCCAATGTCTCGACGCTTGCGCCCACGTGGCAGGCGCTGGTACCGGCTGTGTACGGACCGCCGGTCGTCGCCGGAGACACGGTGTACGTGGTCTCGCAGCAAGCTGATGCCGGTACCGGCGAGCTCTACGCCTTCAGCCGACATTGCGCGACTGACGGTGGAACGTGCGTGGCGCTGTGGACCGCGACCCCGCCTGGAGGTGCGGGTGGTGGCCCCGCCGTGCAGGACGGCCAGGTGTTTGTCGGTTCCTACGATGGGGTGGTGTCCGCATATCCGGCGCGCTGCGGCCGGCATGCCGTTGCGTGCATTCCGAACTGGACGGCGCAGACAGCTGGTGAGGACAGTGAGATTGCTCTCGCTGGCGGGGTCCTGTATGTGACCGCGCTAACCGAGTACGGTGCTGGTGAGCTAGCTGCGTACCCCGAGCGCTGTGGGACCCACGGTGCGTCCTGCTTGCCCCTCTGGACCGCATCGCTGCCCCTCGCTCCGTCTGACCCTGCGGTGGGGGGCGGTGTCGTGTACGTCTCGTCGGGCAACAAGCTGTATGCCTTCCAGGCTTCCTGCGGCAGCGGCGGCGCGGTGTGCTCGCCGGAATGGAGCGGCTCGGATGGCACGGACGGCTACTACGGCGACCCCGTGGTAGCCGGCGGATCGGTGTATGTCGGGAACGACTTCCAGACGCTCGATGTGTACCCGACCGACTGCGCCGCTGGCGGCTCGTGTGCTCCAGCCTGGAGCATCCCGGCGATCAAGCATTACAGCGGCGACCCCGCGGCTATCGCCAACGGAGTTGTCGTGTTGTCGCTGGGGGGCACCGGACTGGTCGCCTATAAGGCTGCCTGCGGCGCGAGCGGGGGTCTCTGCACGCCGCTATGGACCGCCGCAGGCCGAGTGACGAACAACAATTTCTATGGCTTGAATCCGCCGACGATTGCCGACGGGGTGGTCTACGCCGCCACCGACGTGGCGTTCGCGATCGGGCTGCACTGCGGCACCGCGGGCGCGGCGTGCCCGTATCTCTGGAAGCAACTGATCGGGGGTGGCACAGGGCTCGGCACGAGCCCGGTCGTCCTCGACCGGGACGTCCTGATCGGCTCCGCCGGCGGCGGACTGTTCGACTATCGCGCCCCGATCGGGTGCCCTACCACGTGGCTCTCAGGGGGGCCAGGCGAGCACCGTGGCGCCATTCCAGGTCAGCGGCGGACACGCGCCAACGATCCGTTCCGCACCAGGCGCGCCTACTGCTCCTAAATATCTTGACTGGTCAACGGGGGACAGGTCGGCCAGATCAGGTCGATTTTTGGGCCCCATCCCAATAATCAGCGATTCTTGGTTGCGTTCGTACAGCGCCTTCCGCCTGCGTCGCCGCTCCCGGGTAACAATGCTCTTCGCGGCCTTCTGGTCCGTCACAGCTAGAGCCTTCTACCCAAAGGAGTGGACATGCGATGCAAGTGCCTGATCACGGGAGCGACGCTCATCATCTTCAGCCGCACGCTGTTCATCCGGCTGCTGCTGCACAGGTTCGGTCGCGACGTCGAGAAGCTCAACGCCGGCGATCACTCCAGCCTGCTGGCCGCCTACGCGGAGGACTTCGTCCTGCACTTCCACGATGGCGAGCATCGCTGGGCGGGCGACTGGGTCGGCCGGGCCGGGATGGATCGGTTCCTTGAAAACTTCACCCGAGCCGGCATCCAAGGAGAGATCCGCCAGATCGCGCTCAGCGGCCCGCTCTGGGCGCTCACGATGTGGGTCCGCTTCGACGATCACGCAGACGGCCCTGACGGCGAGCGCATCTACGAGAACCGCACCGTTCTGCTCTTGCGGACCAGATGGGGAAGGGTCATCGAGCAAGAGGACTTCTACACCGACACCGACCGCATCCTCGCACTCGACCGCAAGCTCACCGAATTCGGAATCGAAGCAGTCCCGAAGGTCTTGTAATCGCCACCTCGACAGCGACGCTTCGGTTCCGACCGCACCCGCGGCGAGCCGCAGCTGGGATCGGATGACCCTGACTGCCTGCTTCGGCGATGCCCGTGCGAGCCGAGGCCCGACAGCAGTGGTTTCGTGCTCAGGCGGCGGCGCCCGGAGCTGCCTCGACGATGCGGGCCACGTAGTCGCCGGTGATCTGCCGGGTGGTGGCGTTGACGCGGTTGAACGCGTTGATCGCCGCGATCGCCACCACCAGCGCTGCTAGCTGAGGCTCGGTGTAGTGGCGGGCGGCTTCGTCCCAGACATCGTCGGGCACCGGGTCGGGCCGGTCCGCCAGCCGGGTGGCGGCCTCGGTCAGCGCGAGCGCCGCACGCTCGGCGTCGCTGAAGTACGGCGCCTCGCGCCACGCGGCGACGAGGTGGATGCGCTCGCTGCTCTCGCCGATGTGCTCGAGCTCGCGGGTATGGATGTCCACGCACACGCTGCAGCCGTTGATCTGGCTCGCGCGGAGCGTCACCATCGTCAGTGTGGCGTCCGGGATCCCGGCGTGCTTCGCGCAGGCGGCGAGCTGCTGGGCCGCGTCTAGCGCGCCGGGCACGGTGAGCGCCGGGTTCTGGATTCTCGCCTGGGTCATGGTGCTCCTCCTGGGCTGTAAGTGTGGGGTTGTGGATCGATTGGCGTGTCAGGGCGCGGCGGGTGCGCGCGGACGAGCGATGCGAAGTCCCCGACCATCCCGAGGTGCGCGAGCTTGTCTGGGTTGACGATCGAGCTGATGCTGCGAATCTCCCCGCCGGCGATCTCGAGCGAACATACGCTGACCAGCCGTTGCTGGCCGTCCACGGCCGTCAGTCCGGGACCGCCGTTCACCTCGGCCGGCCGTAGTGTGAAGGCGGGAGACCGCGAGCCGATCCGCATCCAGGTGAGCAGCATGCGGGCTACGCGATTGCGACCGCGCAGCGACCGTGCCAACGCCGGGACTTTTCCGCCGCCGTCGCCGGTCAGGACCACGTCGTGCGCCAGCAGGGCCTCGAGCCCGGACAGATCTCCCTCTTGGGCGGCATCGAGAAATCTCTGCGTCAGCTCCTCTCGCTGCTCCCGCGAGGTCTGGAACCGGGGGCGGCGCTCCTCGACGTGACGCCGGGCCCGGCTCGCGAGCTGGCGCACGTTGTCCTCGCTCTTGCCGATGATCTCTGCGATCTCCGGATAGCCGTAGTCGAACACGTCGTGCAGGAGCAGCGCGGCTCGCTGCTCGGGGGACAAACTCTCGAGCAGCACGAGCATCGCCAGCGACAGCGAGTCGGCCAACTCGACGCGCTGCGCGGGGTCGTCGACGCCGTCGGTGAGGATCGGCTCCGGCAGCCAATCGCCGACGTACTGTTCACGCCGCGCGCGCGCCGAGCGCAGCTCGTTGATCGCCAGCCGGGTGGTGACGGTCGCCAGGTAGGCCCGCAGAGACGCGATCTGCTCGCCGTCCTCGATCGCGTGATGGACGCGCAGCAACGCGTCCTGGACGACGTCCTCCGCCTCCGAGACGCTACCGAGCATCCGGTAGGCGATCGCGAACGACGCCGGACGTAACTGCTCGAGCTCGTGTTCTTCAGCGGTCATGCCGGGGTGCGCTCCAGTCTCAATCATCCGCTTCGCGATCTGCTTACAACCCATAAGACAAGATGACCGCCTCGGCTGTGACACCCCGCCCCAATCGGCAGCCGGACATCTGACGGCCGACCGCGCGCTGCCGTCACCCAGTGGCCGCGTTGAGGTCGGGAGAAGTAAGCGAGCATCAACCCGAACAATCCCGAAGGACGTCCCTCGCGGCCGACCCGGAACGAAACCCTCGTCAACCGTTCGGCGTCGGACGGACCGACCAGGCCGAACCATTCCAGCGCTCCGCCAGGGTCACAGACACGTCGGCGCTGTCGATGTCGCTGCCCACCGCCATGCAGCTGGCGATGCCGGTGCACGCCACGCCCTTCAGCTGACCGTTCGTGCCAGGCGATCGCGTTGGAGAGACTGACCATCGGGACCCGTTCCAACGCTCGGCGAGCGCTAGCCCGGCCTTGGAGGACGACCCCTCGCCGACCGCGACACAGCTGGTCGGTCGTGAGCAGGCGATCGAGTTTAGGAAGTCGCTGACTCCTGCGTTCGCCGAAGGCACGAGCGTCCATCTCTTACCGTTCCACTTCTCGACCACGGTCCGGTACACAAGCGCACTATTCTTGTAATAGCCCACAGCCGTACAAGTCGTCGTGCTGGTGCACGCCAATCCGGTGAGATACGTGCCTCGGGATCCGCTTGGGTTCGCCGTCCGCGCCAGCTTCCACGAGCTGCCATCCCAGTGCTCGGCAAATGGCACGTACACACCCTCGGGGTTCTGGTAGTCACCCACGGCATTGCAGTGGGTCGTGCCGCTGCAGGTGACAGCGCCGAGTCGCGCAAAATTCGCATCCGCTGGAGTTGGGGTGGTTAGCACCAACCAGCGAACGCCAATCTTCGGCGTCACTGAGTAGCCGTCGATCAGCGGTGTTGACAGCCCGTCGTCGTTGACGTAGGAACCGGCCGCGAGGCAGTACAGAGAGTCGAGGCAGTACATCGACTCGAGCGCGTTCGCGCCCGGGAACGGGTCCGGTGGGTTCCCTGGCTGCCAAGCCTTGCCGTTCCAACGCATGGCGAAGGCGATTGGAAGGTCCTCAGGCGTGAGATAGTCGCCGACGGCCCAGCAGACGGCGTTGGAGGCGCATGACAGGCCGTTTACGAAGATGCCAACGCCAGTGCTGCCCCACGTAGGGGAGGCTTCGGTGGTCCACGCTGTGCCGTTCCAGTGCTCGGCCAGGCTGTTGTACTCGAACACCGAAGTGCCGTAATCTCCGACGGCGAAGCAGCTCCTTGCGCTCGGGCACTGGACGGCGGACAGGGAGCTATTGGGCGCGCTCGTCACCGGCGGCGCAGCGCCGGCGGGCGGCAGACCGGCATTTAGGAGCAACGCCATCGAGCTCGCAAGCGCCATCAGAAGCGCTGACAAACACCGTGGTCCCCGGTCTGAGTTCGTCGCCAACAGTTCATCCCTCCTTTGAAGGCGATTTCGCGAGGTGCAGCTGGTCCCGCATCGATCGCACCGAGCGTGCCAGGCTCCGAGCTGAAACCAGTGCCCAAGATCCCTCCAGCAGAAGGAAGCCGACCTGCTTCTCTGACGCGGCGATCACCGCGAGCAACACCGAGCCAACGAGGTTGAGTATGAGGTACGTCCGCGACCTCTGAGATACGGCCCCGCGTTGGGCGGCCGTGAACGCGGTGAGGACCAGCAGTGCGCCGAGCACCTGGGTGATCTGGACCATGGCAGGCGTCCTCCATGATCGCGCCGTCGTCAGGCCGGGTACGGTGCGAGCTCTCGTCCGGGACGCATCCAAGTGGGACCGTCGACAGGCACAATAGCGCTGAGGCAGAGGCCGCCTTGTCGCTCGCGGTGATCGGCGGCTTGGTCTCCAGTTGCCGGCTTTATTGGAACCCGCAGGCGGCGGCGGCCTGCTTGAACACCGGCGAGCCTGGGTTGATCGTGCTCGGGACCGCTAGCACGACCCCCCCACGGTCTTCCAGGATGCTGTATTCGGACGGGCTGGGGTTGGACGGTAGCGTGAGCGTCGGATCGGGGAAGCCCGAAACACCGTGTCGGCGCATGCACTCCGAAACCTTCAGCGTCTGCGCCACCTCTCGCGCAGTCGGGTGTTGGGCGCCGGGCCCGCCGCCGGGAAGCAGCTTGAAACACGCCTGCTGGGCCGCCTTGAACGATGGCGACTGCGGATTGATCCCTGAACCAGCCTGGATGTGGATCCCGCCGCCACCGGTCGGGTCGGGGAAGTTCGGCACCCCATGGGAGCGCATGCAGTCCGCGAACTTCAATGCAGCCTCGGCATGCGCCGGCGAGACACCACCCGATGCCGCCGCGATCGAGCTGCTCGACGATCCGCAAGCGGTTATCGCCGCCGAACACGCGATCGCGGCGAGCATGATCAGCACCCTGTAGCCGTTCACGTTGGCCATCGCTCAGTTGTAGAGGGTTGCGCATAACAGGGTGGTAACGCCCACCTGAGATGCGAGCCACAGACTCGACCGTCTGCAGGGCGGTCGCCCAGCGGTGCGCTCACTCCCGAGCGGGCGTCGCCACTCGGGCTGTGGCGAGGTCGGCGTGAAGGCCACGATTGATCGCTTCGACGGCTTTCCGGTTGAACCACCATGCTCGTGTGGACGGTAGGATGCGGGGTTGTCCCGCATGCAGGTGCATGACGACGGCGACATGAGCGCGGTCGTTGATCATCTCGAAGCGCTCGATGTCCGCCCAGTGCGCGCTGAACGTGCTCTCGCGGCGAGTCGTGCGATTGTGGATTCCGTTGTCGTCGCTGAGCACGGAGCGCCGCTCCGCAGTGAAGAGATAAAGGATGCCGAGCAGCACGATCGAAGGAACCGTTACCAGCGGGAAGTCGTTGGTGCGTACAGCGGCAAGCGCTCCCGCCGCCACTGCGATCGGGACGGCGATTCGAACGACCCACGGTGAGATCTTGTAGCGATTCTGTCTGACGTTTGAGCTCATAGCATTCGAGTCGAACTCGCGGCTGGCTCGCTTGTCGGGTGCGATGCTAGGCCGTCGCGACGGCGCCGGCGAAAAATGCGGCGATCGCCGCCGTGAACTCGCGCCTGCTTTCCTCCCACGCGTAGAACATGTGGCCGCCGCCGAAATGGCGGACCGTCAGGCGGCCGGCCATCTCCGAGTCGAGTCGCATCAGATTCCGGAGCCGGTCGCTCCCGTAGTACGGCGTCACCAGGTCGTAGCGGCCATGTGTGATGAAAGCCTTCATATTCGGGTTCAGCGACATGCCGTAGCGGAAGTCGTCAGTTGCGCCGAGGGGCGGCAAGAAGAAGTGCTGCGGCGCGTCATCGCGCCACAACTCGTTCACCTCGCGGCTCAGCACCACGTACTCGCGATCGGTCTCGACGCCGATCTCCGATCGGAGCTGCCGGTTGATCGCCATCGTGTACGCGGCGCCGATCCCCGCGAGTGTCGGGTCCGGACCGGCGAACACCTCCCGATCGGGGAACGGATCGATGGTGGTGATCGTGGCGTCGTACAGTCCGAGCACCTTCCGCTCGTCGCGAAGCAACTCACGCGCGAACGTCGCGATTGTGATGCGGCCCTCGGCGCGCGCAACCATGTCGACGGGAAGGCCGATCAGGTCGGCGAGACGCCCGAGGATCCGCTCGCGCTCGACCGCAGGCATCGCAGCGCCGCGGGTCAGCAGGGTGGCGTACTCACCGGTCGCAAACCTCTCCGCCTCTTGAAGAGCGTCTTCCGGCGGCGTGCCGGCCCCGAATGCCCGTGAGCGCTGGTGGTGCATGGCTGCGATCGCCATCGTCGGCACGAGGTCGACCCACCCCGACACGTCGTAATCGGTCGGCGCGAGCGATGCGAACTCGAGCGCCGGCGAGATCAGCACCGCGCCGCTGAGTCCGATACCCGTCGTCTCCTGCAACATGCGAGTAAGCCGACCGACGCGATATCCGCCATAGCTCTCCCCGACGATGAACACCGGAGAGCCCCACCTGCCGTGTGCGGAGAGCCACCGGCCCATGAACTCGCACAGCGACTCGAGATCACGTTTGTAGCCGAAGTATTCCCGGCCCTCGCCGTCGTCGCCGCCATCCGGCCTCCGTCGATCCTCGCCGTCCTTCCTGTCGTCCTCGATGACGCGGCTGAAACCCGTGCCGACCGGGTCGACGAACACGAGATCGGCGAAGGCGAGCCACGACTCCTCGTTCGAGACGAGCGCAGGCGGCAACTGTGGGAGCGTTCCGTCAGCCGGAAAGGCCAACCGCAGAGGCCCGACGGCTCCCATGTGGAGGAACGCGGACGACGCGCCCGGGCCGCCATTGAAGACGAAGGTCACCGGACGGTCGCGATTGTGGTCCGCGACATACGAAACGGAGAAAATCTCAGCTGCCGGCTTCTCCTTTCTGCGCAGGACAATCCAGTTTGCGCTCGCGGCGTAGTCGATCGACATGCCCGCCGCGGTCCAGGTGGCGGACGTCTCCGCCCCGGCCGGCGGCTCGTGGTCCGCCTTCGGGCCAACCTTCTCGTCCTTCGTGCCCTCGTCGGCCATTCTGGAAACGCTACATGTAAAGCCGCCCTGTCGGCTTGCAGCGTCGAGACGGAGTCACGGATCGTGGTAGCCGGCTCCGGCATCGTCCCAGCGTGCCGCGCTTTCCCGTCGCTCAAGCCGCGCTGTGTCTGCACCCCAGGGTGGAGGCCGGCCTTCGGATCAACCCAGGGATCCATCCCTGGGCCGATGCGCAAACACGCGGCGCAGAGCACGATGCTCGTATGACAACCACTGATTACCTCATCGACTCGGCGCTGATGCTGCTGGTGCTGCTGCAGATCAAAGAGCGCCCCCTCACGACCCGGCAGCTTCTGCGGCCGGTCATCATCGTCGGAATCGCCGTCGCCTCGTATCTCCACGGGATCCCGACCGCAGGAAACGACCTCGTCCTGGCTGCCGCATTCGTCCTGATCGGAGGCGCCATCGGCGTGGCCAGCGGGCAAACGGTGCTCATGCGCCGCAGCGAGGCGGGTGTTCCGCTGGTTCGCAGCGGCTGGATCTCAGGATTCTTCTGGGTGCTCGGTATGGGATCGCGGATGGCCTTCCTGGTCTGGATTGCCAACGGCGGAAGCGGCACAATCGCCAGCTTCAGCGCCCACCACTCGATCACCAGCGGCGAGGCGTGGACGGTCGCGCTGTTGGGGATGGCCGTCGCCGAGGTGCTTGGTCGCACGTCGGTACTGGCACTGCGATCACGGCGGGTCACGGATCGGTACGCGCTGGTTGCGGCGTAGGTCTTAGCGTTACCGACCATGTTGCTCTACTCGCTAGATGCC
Source organism: uncultured Solirubrobacterales bacterium (assembly GCA_963742025.1). Taxonomy (GTDB): domain Bacteria; phylum Actinomycetota; class Thermoleophilia; order Solirubrobacterales; family Solirubrobacteraceae; genus Palsa-465. The sequence goes on along the minus strand of CAVUKF010000010.1, from coordinate 856,627 downwards.
CGGGTGGCCCTCGCCACCCGGGCACTCGCGATTGTGCTCGTGACGTGGACCGTGATCAATTCAGACCCGGGACCGGGCACCTCGGGCCGTGGTCTGGTAATCGGGTTGCTCCTCGTGGTGGGGGTCCTGGGCTGGATCATCTGGGCTTGGCAGGCGTACACCAAGCGCATCGCAGCAGTTGACCTGTTCGCACTGTCAGCCGTGGGCGCACTGCTGGTCGGCGCCGCACCGAACGCGGCGGGCAGTGCCTTCGCGTTCGTCGCGATCGTCTCAGGCGGCTTTCGGTTCCCATTCCGGCGCGCGATCGCGATCACCGTCGTCGGCTTGGTCGGACTGACGCTTGGTGTGGTGGTGTACGACCGTGCTGCCGTCGTGGCGCTCGCGTATGGGCTGGGGTTCATCGCTGCGGTGCTGGCCGGAGCCAACGCGCGGCAGGCCGCAGGCAGGGCCGAGGAAGCCGAGCTGCTGCTGGCGCAGGTGCAGCGCTCCCGCGAGGAGCAACTTCGCGCAGCGCGTTTGCAGGAATCCGCTCGGATTGCGCGCGAGATCCATGATGTCCTCGCCCACACCCTCGCTGGTCTCACGATCCAGCTGGAGGCGACCGTCTCGCTGCTTGAGCGTGGCGCAGCGCCGGCGGAGGTGCTGGAGCGCATTCGCGGCGCTCATGCGCTGGCGCGGGAGGGGCTCGAGGAGACGCGTCGCGCCGTCGGGGTGCTGCGTGGAGAGGGTCTGGCCGTGGCGCAGGCACTGCGGGCGCTGGTCGCCGAGTATCGAGCGTCGACGCCGACCGCGCAGGCTTCGCTGGAGCTCGAAGGCGACGCCTCGTTGCTTGAAGGGCCTGCAGCGCTCGCCGTGGTCCGCATCGCCCAGGAGGCGCTGACCAACGTGCGCAAGCACGCCCCAGGAGCATCCGTTCGCGTCAAGCTCGAGGTTGGCGGTGCCCAAGCCGGCGCGGCGACACTCCAGATACGTAACGGCAGGCCGCCTGCCGCAGACGGGTGGCGTGCCGCCGAGGGACTGGCTGATAGCGGCGGCGGGTACGGTCTGCAGGGAATGCGTGAGCGGGCTCAGATTCTTGGCGGCACGTTTCAGGCCGGGGCCGTCGCGGACGGCTGGGGTGTTGAGCTGCGACTGCCAACCGCCCGAGGGGCGCATGCGGGCGAGGCCGTGGTCGGAGACAGCCGGTGAGCCGCCCGGTCCGCGTGCTGATCGCCGACGACCAGGGCCTGGTGCGTGAAGGCCTGATGACGTTGCTGGCGGCCGAAGACGGGATCGAGCCGATCGCCAGCGCCGCCGACGGAGAGCAGGCGGTCGCGCTGTGCGACCGATACCTGCCGGACGTGGTCCTGATGGACCTGCGGATGCCTCGCCTGGACGGTGTTGAGGCGACGCGCCAGATCCGAGCCGCGCACCCCCAGATCGAGATCGTGGCGCTCACCACGTACGCCGACGACGCCTCGATTCTCGGCGCGTTACAGGCGGGCGCGCGCGGCTATCTCACCAAGGATGCCGGCGCCGTCGAGATCGCCCGCGCGATCCATGCCGCTGCGGCCGGCCAGGCTCTGCTCGACCCGACTGTCCAAGCGCGCCTGCTGGCTGCGGCAACAGCCGGGCGCCCACAGCCGGCGCCGGCGCCCAGCGCTCTGCCGGACGAGCTCACCGGACGCGAGGCTGAGGTGCTGCGGTTGATCGCGGCCGGTCTGTCCAACGGCGAGATCGCCGGTCAACTCGTGATCAGCGAGGCGACGGTCAAAACGCACGTAAATCACCTGTTTGCCAAGACCGGCAGTCGGGACCGCGCGCAGGCCGTCCACTACGCATATCGCCAGGGCCTGGCCGGATAGGGCGGACGTTCGCCTGTCAGTGCCGGCTGGAGCGGTCCGGCCGTGCATGCGCCGCCGTGGTCCGCCGTGTCAAGCGGTTCCGAACGCCTCGCATTCAGGGTGCGGTTTGGTGAACCGCTCGGTGGCTGCAGGTGATCCCTGCAGCTTCACGAGCGGACGGGTCGGTCGCAGCAGCAGATCGCCCCCGCAGTTCGGACAGACTCCGCCGAACCGAGTCTGCGCACACTCAGCGCAGAAGGTGCACTCGAACGAACAGATCCGTGCGTTCGGTGCACCATTGGGCAAGTCGCAGTCGCAGCATTCACAGTTGGGGAGGATCGCCAGCATCAGGGACGCTCATCCACCGCGAGTTTGGTCACCGGAGTCCTCGGCCCACCGCGCGGCGAGTTGCTGGACAGCGGCGGTAGCGCACTCGACGTCTTCGGTGACCGCGGCGCCGCTCACCCCGATGGCTCCGATCACCTGTCCGTCACGCCGGATCGGGATGCCGCCGCCGAACGTCACATAGCGGCCGGCGCCGTTGGCGTGCAATCCCTGAAGCTCCCCTCCGGGCTGGGACAGCGGCCCCAGTGCGGCGGTGTCGATCCGATGAGCGACTGCGGTGTACGCCTTGTCGACGGCCAGCGTCGGTCCGCCGAGCTCCGCACCGTCCATCCTTGCGAACGCTTTCAGATTGCCGCCGTCATCGACGACAGCGATCGAGACGGCTACACCGAGACGCCCTGCAGCTGCACGCGCGGCTGCTACTGCGGCGTCGGCGTCATCGATCTTCAGGCGAGCGCACATTTGATCGATGAGATCTTCGCAGGCCGACAACTCCGATGGCCGCTGCAACTATCGGCTCAGCTCCTGAGTTCCGCATGCAGCCGTGCGGCGAGCTCAGGAGGGTTGACCTCGAGCACGGCGACATTGTCGCAGCCCACCCACGTCGCGGCCTCGCGAAGCGCCGCTGCCATCGCGTCGAGCGCGTACGGTGCGACGGTCACCCGTTTCGCCACGAGCGTCCGGCCGTCGCGGCCTGGGTCGACACGGCCGGCCAGCCGGCCGCCCGTCAGCAGTGGCATCGCGTAGTAGCCGTGGACGCGCAGGGGCGCCGGCACGTAGGCCTCGAGTCGATGTTCGAAGCCGAACATCCGCTGGGTTCGGCGGCGATCCCAGACGAGTGAGTCGAACGGCGACAACAACGTCGTTCGATGCCTGCCACGTGTCGCCAGCGAGGCCAGGACGGTCGGATCCGCCCACGCGGCTTCGCGCCAGCCGTCGACGTGAACCGGGACAAGCGACGTCTCCGTGAGCACCGCCCGGACCTCCTTCTGCGTGACTCGATGAAACTCGGCCAGATCGCCGGCCGTCGCCACCCCCAGCGCTCTGCCGGAAATCTCGAGCAGCCCTCTCAGGCAGTCGGCGTCGTCGGGCTCCGCCGCCGCCCTCACGCTTGCGGGCAGGGCGCGCTCAGGAAGGTCGTAGACGCGCCGCCACCCCCGACGTGTCGTGCACACCACTTCACCGAGATCGAGCAACCACTCGACGGCGACCTTGACCTCGGACCAATCCCACCAGGGACCACCACGCTTGTCGCCACCCAACTCGGTCGAGGTCAGAGGCCCCTCGCTTGCAAGCCGTTCCAGCACCTTCTCGCCGACGCCCACCGGAACCTCGTGCCAGCGCTGCCCTCTGGCACGAAACCGGCGTCGCCTGAAGGAGAACAGCGGCCAATGCTCGACCGGCAACACGCAGGCGGCGTGGGCCCAGTACTCGAACGCGTGTCCATCCGACCAGAACGCACGCTCGACGGCATCGCGCCCGACGGCACCCAGACGCGCATACGCAACGAGTTCGTGTGAGCGTGCGAGCACGGAGATCGTGTCCAGCTGAACCGCGCCAAGCCGCTCCAGCACTCCGGACACGCCTGCCCGACGGTCGACTGCGCCGAGTACTCCCTGCGCACGCAATGCAGCACGACGAGCCTCCGCGGCGGACAGCTCCAGAACGGGCATTCGGCGATCCTGCCAGTCGCGCTCGACAGAAGGCGAGCGCCATGCCTTCGGGCTCCGACCGGCGTGGCGGTCACCCGGCCGCTCGGTGCAGCGCGAACAGCGACACAGTTCCGTTCTGGTTGCCGGTCGCAAGCAGCCCGTCCATTGGGCTGATCGCGAGCGCCTCGACGATCGAGTTCTGGCCGGTTGAAAACGGACCCGCCGCGACCGGTGAGACCTTCGGTTCGAGCGATGAGAGCGCGATCTCGCTGTCCCCTCCGGTCGGCCCGGAGTTGGCTGTCTCGGCGCTGATGGCAGCGGCCAGCAACCGGCTGTTGGCACTGATCACAGTTGCGCCCAGCGTCCAGCTCGCAGTCGGCAGGAACGGCGTCCCCGCCAGGAGCGCAGTCGACGTTTGTCCCGGCGCGAGCGACCACACGTTGAGCCCTCCGCCGATCGCTCCGAACCCGTACGCGTCGCCAAGCAGTTCACCGCTCGCCGAGTACGCCAGCCGCTCCGGGCATGGAACGAACAAGCCTGTACTTGGCGCGTAAACCAACGCAGAGGTGGCTCCGGGCGTCAGCGATCCTGTGGTCTCGTCGTAGCCGAGCAGCTCGATCGCGCCTTCAGCGCCGGACTCGGGAGCGGCGTTCGTCAGGGTCGCCGATGCGGCGAGCTCGTCGCTGTCCCCCGGAAACGCGAGCCCGCCGCAGCGCGGGGGTGTGTCGTCAATCCCGGTGGCCGATCCTGTCGATATCGGCGCCTCCGGGGCGTGCGTGAGCGCACCGGTTCCCGGGTCGAGGAAGGCAACCGTCACGTGTTGCGGGGACGGGCCTGTGATCAGCCCGCCGCTGTAGGTGACGTCACTTGACTCGGCCGCGAGCACAGCGCCATCATCTGAGAACACCAGCGCGGTGACACCCGGGGCGGCGGTGAACGCCGAGCCGGGGACCTGGGCGCCGATACCGCCCCGACCGAGGTCGTAGAGTGAGATCTGGCCGGCCTCGCGGGCGACGGCGATGAACCGGCCGTTAGGCGAGAGCGCCAGCGCGCCGCCGTCCGCACTCGACAGCCCGGTCAGTCGCTGCAGCCTCCGCGTTCCGCGCGTCAGGCTCACCGTGAACAGCGAAACGCCCGCGCCGCTGAGCGCCGCCAGCTGATGCCCGCCCGGCCCGAATTGGACGTCGGTGACCGGTGCTTTCCCGCCGGTCGAGGAGGGCGAGCCTCGCTGCAGCGAGAGGGTTGTATCTGCGCCTTCCAACGGCTGCCATGACAGGCCGTTCGACGTCTGGTCGTTGTTCTGGCCCGAGTCACCGGAGAACGAGCTGTCTCCGATCACCAGTGTGGGTTCAGTCGTGCGACCGTGGAGGTTGACGCTGACGAGCGCCTCCTCGCTGCCGTTGGCGCTGTCGACGTTGTAGTCGACGAGCATCGCGATCTGCCCACCGTCGGGGGAGAACGTGTCGGCGAACGCTCCGGAGCTCGAGTCCGGCTCGTCCTTCGGACCGTAGCCAGAAGCTTTGGTGACCAACCGCAGGTTGCGTCCGTTGCTGGAGACCACGTACAGCGACCCCTGGTGAATGAACGCGACTGTGCGGCTGTCCGGCGCGCAGGTCGGCGCGCTCGCCTCGAGCGTCGAGAGTCGATGCAAGGCGCCGCCGCCGGCGCGCAAATAAAGCCGGCCGTGTTCGCCCGAGCCGCGGATATACGCGATCGAGCCGTTGGCGCACGGCGCGGGATCGGCACCGCCGGCGCTCGTCAGCCGTCGCAGGTCGCGTCCGCTGATACCAACCGAGTAAAGGTTTGTGGGTCGACCGGCGCTCACCCGACCGGTGAACACCAGCGCGTGCCCAGAAGGAAGGAATGACGGCTGCTCGTCGTCAGCGGTCAGCGGCGGCAGCAGCCGAGGGTCGGTGCCGTCCGAGGCCACCAGCATCAGCTCAGGGTGACCGGCCTGTGGCGTTCGGCTGGCCACCAGCATGCTGCCGTCCGGCGAGTAGCTCGGCGCTCCGTAACTGCACGCCAGCGTGGCCTCCGACGGGTCGGTGTTGCTGCACGTGGTCAGTGTCCGCTCGCGCGTCTGCAGCGTGTCCACGAGCGTGTAGGGTGGTCCGCCCTCGGTGTCGTTGTAACTGTTCAGGTCGTAGGCCTGCTCGCCGTCGTGGCCCGGGTACGCGGCGTCGGCGGCGCCGGCGGTGAGCGCGCAGACGAGCAGCACGAGGAGCGCCCAGCGGCAGAACATCGATCGGATTACACGCATTGCTCCGGCAACTATCTCAAGCTGACTCGCCGGCCTGATCACGAACCCGCTCGGTGATTGCAGCGAGACACACCGCCATCGTTGGATTGGCCTTGGTGCTCGTGCGGGTGAAGGCGTGGATGTGGCGCAGCATCGCCGGCGTCAGCTTGCGCCCGGCGAGCTGCGCGGCGGGTTGGGTGCGCGTGACGCTCTCCGGCAGCAGCGCACAGCCGGTGCCGGTGGTCACGAGCTGCGCGATTGTCGCCAGCCCTTCGAACTCCCATCGGCGGGCGGGACGCGCGCGGCAGTCGCCGAGACGCCGATCGCCCGCCAGCCGTGAGGGGTGGCCCTCCGGTGCACACAGCCACGTCATCGTGCTTGCGGCCTGCCTGAACCTGTGGGCCGTCAATCGCCCGCGATCGGCTGCCAGCGGGTGTGCTGCGGGGACCGCGAGAACGACCTCCTCGGTGTGAATGTGGTCTCGCGTCAGGCCGGCCATCGGCGAGCTCCGGATGCCGCTCCATTCATCAACGATCGCTATGTCGCTGAGTCGAGAGACGATCGCCTCTGCGGCTTCGAGGGCGGCTATCTGCCGCATCAGGATCTCAACGGCTGGGTACCTCTGTTGGACGGCGGCCACCGCACCGGCGACAGTCGCGGCCATGCTGGAGATCGTGCAGACAACCGGCTGACCGCCGATCATGCCCGCCTGTGCGGCGAGCTCTGACTCTGCCCGCTCCGCGTCAGACAGCAGGCCCGCCGCGTGCCGTGCCAGCAGTCGCCCCGCGTCGGTGAGGGTGGCGCTGCGAGCCGTCCGCTCCAGGAGCACGACCCCGGTTTCACGCTCGAGTGTCGAGAGCTGCTGGGAGATCGCCGCCGCTGAGTACCCCATCGATGCGGCGGTTGCGGTGATGCTTCCGCATGTACTGAATCGCCTGAGGATCTCCAGCCGATGTAAATCAAGCATTAGACAAGCTTACGCTCACCATCGGAGATTCAAGCTTTACATGATGCTCCTGGCCCGCAACGATGGGGTCAGACGAACTATCAATCGCTCGCAGGCCACGCCTGCACGGAGCGAGAGATCGAGAAAGGAATCAGAACATGAAGAACAGCGAAACAAATCTGCTCGGCAGGATGATCAGGCGCGCCGGCGAGATCTGGGGCGAACTCGACTACGCGCAGCAGCGCCTGTTCGAAATCAGAACCGGCGTCTCCGCGAAGAGCTCCAAGCCGCGCCTCTGAGCGGCAGGCATCCTCAGTTCAGACGTCGCCTCGTAGGGCGCCGAGCAGCCGAGCGGCGAGGCCGTCGCGGCGCCGCGATTGCCCGGTCGGCAACCCCGATGCCCGGCTGGCCGCCCGTTGGGCCCGACGGCCCGCCGGCAGCGCGAAGGGATTTTGTGCGAGCACCGGCTCACGGACCATCCGTGACGCCTCCGATGTGCGCGCCTTGACGGCGGGAGTGTTCTTCATGTCGGTGACCTTCCGAGCAGGCAGCACCGCTGAGGCGCTGCGTCGCTCTATTGGTGGCGGCTCTTCCGTCGCTAGGACGAGACTGTCCGTGAGGGTCGCCGTTCGGCGTGCGGCCGGCGGTTGCTCTGCGCGAAATCGCTTCGCATGAGCGGTGAAGTGGCCTGTGAACCGGAGTCTACTCCGGTCCTTGTCGCTCAGGCCGTTCCACGTCAGGAATCCAGGTGGGGGCGCAGCAGCGACAGGTCGGCGGCGCTGAGACGGTCGCTGGCCGTCTGGCCCTGGTGCCAGAAGGGATAGATCAGCGTGGGCCGGCTGACCGCCTCGAGCCGTGCACGTTCAGCTTCACTGAGCCTGAGTGTCGCCGCAGCCAGGTTGTCGGCGAGTTGCTCGTCCGTCCGGGCGCCGACGATCACGCTCGTGACCCCGGGTCTGGCCAGCAACCAGGCGATCGCGACCTGCGCGGCGGACACCCCGTGCGCATCGGCGGTCTCAACGAGCAACTCGATCGTGTCGTAGAGCTTGGCTTGGTCGTAGACCGGCGGCTCGCTCCACTTGCCGGCATGCCTGGAACCCGGTGGTGGCGGCTGATCGCGCCGGTACTTGCCGGAGAGCCAGCCACCGGCGAGCGGACTCCAGACGAGCAACCCGAGGCCCTGGTCGATTGCCGAAGGAACGATCTCGTACTCGGCCGAACGCTCCTGAAGCGAGATGTAGACCTGTTGGGAGATGAATTCAGGCAAGCCTCTCTGCCTGGCGATGCCGAGCGCTTTCATGACCTGCCAGCCGGCGAAGTTCGAGCAGCCGACGTAGCGAACCTTGCCGCTGCGCAGTAGATCGTCGAGCGCGCCCAGGGTCTCCTCCAGCGGCGTCAGTCCATCCCACTCGTGCACCTGGTAGAGGTCGATATGGTCGGTCTGCAGACGGCGCAGGCTGGCCTCGCAGGCCTCGATCAGGTGATGGCGGCTGAGACCGGCCTCGTTGGCGCCCGAGCCCATCGGGAAGCGCGCCTTGGTCGCCAGCAGCACACGGTCTCGGCGGCCCGCCAGCGCCTGGCCGACGATCTCCTCCGACAGGCCGGATGAGTAGACGTCGGCGGTGTCGATCACGTTCACGCCGGCATCCAGGGCGATGTCGATCTGGCGCCGGGCGCCTTCGACGCCGGTTTCGCCGACGTCACGGAACTGGTCGCGTCCTCCGAACGTCATCGTCCCGAGAATCAGTTCGGAGAATCGGAGACCTGAGCGGCCGAGCTGTCGGTATTCCATCTGGGCTCCTGGCTGTCGTGCTACTTGCCGGTCGGGCGGTGCGTCGCGCCGCGCTTGAATCCGGAACGGCCGTGGCCGCCGCCGGCTGCTCCGCGCGCCGCACCGTGAACCGGAGCCGGCATACGCCGCACCAGCAGTTCCAGCGCGCGGTCGTCAGGGCCCGCCTGCGGGCGCGGGGTCAACGTCTTGGGATTGACCGTTCGAAGCAGGGGACCGCGGTTTGGATCGACGACGGCCACGACGGTCTTGGTGCGGCTCGGTGTATCGAACACGATCCCATCGAGGACCGGCCCGGCGCCGGCGACCGTCACAAGTTCACCTATCGACACCATCTCCACAAGACGAGCTTACCGGGAGCGCTGAGCGATCGATCGCAGGCAGGCTGGGTGGTCTCGGCCGGCCGGGAGCGCGCCGGGTTGCCCGCGAGGGCGCAGATGCGCGAAGATAAGCGGCTGATGCCGGTATCCCGTCGCGATCCTCGTCACGACGTTCTGTTCGAGCCGGTTCGGATCGGCCCCAAGGTTCTGCGCAACCGCTTCTACCAGGTGCCGCACTGCAGTGGTTTCGGGACCGTCAAGCCGTTTTCCCAGGCCGCGCACCGGGCGATCAAGGCGGAGGGTGGCTGGGCTGCGGTCTGTACGGAGTACGCGGTGGTGGGCCAGGAGTCAGACGAAGCACCGGCGATCGCCGTGCGTCTGTGGGACGACGAGGACGCGCAGGCGCTCGCCGTGGCATGCGAGAGCGTGCACGAGCACGGGGCTCTGATCGGGGTTGAGCTGCATCACTCGGGCGTGCACGCCCCGTGTGGCGAGACGCGCCGTCCCTCGTTCGGACCCTCGCAACTTGCGAGCGACTACGCGCCGTTCACCGTGCCGAAGGCGATGGAGCGCTCCGACATCCGTCGCGTTCAGGCCGAATGGGTTGCGGCAGCTCGCCGAGCGCGCGACGTCGGCTTCGACATCGTCTACGTCTACGGCGCGCACAGCTATCTGCCGGTTCAGTTCCTCTCGCCGTTCTACAACCATCGCACCGACGAATACGGTGGCTCATTCGAGAATCGTGCGCGCTTCTGGCTGGAGCTGCTTGAACAGGTGCGGGAAGCGGTAGGGGACGACTGCGCGATTGCCGCGAGGATCGCGGTTGACGCCCTGGGTCCAGCCGGAGTCGAGCTCGGCGAGGCGCTGGCATTCGTCAGTGCCGCCGATCAGCTGGTGGATCTGTGGGATGTGAACGTCGGCTCGATTGCGGAGTGGTCCAAGGACTCGGGAGCGTCGCGGTTCTTTCCGGCCGGATACCAGCTCGAGTGGACCAGTCGCATCCGAGAGTCGACCGCGAAGCCGATCGTCGGCGTTGGCCGCCTGACGGACCCCGACCAGATGGCCGAGATCGTCCGCAGCGGCGTCTGGGACCTGATCGGCGCGGCGCGTCCGTCGATCGCCGATCCGTTCCTCCCGCGCAAGATCGAGGAGGGCCGCTACGGCGAGGTTCGTGAGTGCATCGGCTGCAACGTCTGCATCCTCAAGGCCGAGAGTTCGGGGCATCTCGGTTGCACCCAGAATGCGACCGCCGGGGAGGAGTACCGCCGAGGATGGCACCCCGAACATTTCACGCGGGCATCCAATGCGGACCGCGACGTGCTCGTCGTCGGCGCCGGTCCAGCCGGTATGGAGTGCGCGATCGTGCTCGGCAAGCGTGGCTTCCGCGCCATCCACCTCGTCGACGCGAAACGTGAGCCGGGCGGCGCCTTGGGTTGGGCGAGCAGCCTGCCGGGTCTGGGCGAGTGGCGGCGCGCGATCAACTGGCGTGCGATTCAGCTCAGTCAGCTTCGGAACGTTGAGCTGATCATGGGTGCCGAGCTCGACGCAACGGCCGTGCGCGAGTACGGCGCTGAGGTTGTCGTGCTCGCGACCGGCGCGCGGTGGGCGAACGACGGCTTGAGCGCCGCGACCCACGCACCGATTTCGGGAGCCGACCCACAGCTTGATTGGGTGCTCACCCCTGAGCAGGTGATGGTCGACAACAAGCGCCCCAGCGGCGAGCGCGTGATCGTCTACGACTGCGAGGGTTACTTCGTCGCAGCCGGGATCGCCGAGCTGCTGGCGCGTGAAGGTCACCGAGTCGACCTTGTGACGAGCCTCGATCAGATCTCGCCGACAAGCGAGGAGACGCTCGAGGGTCCGATGTTGCGTCGTCGCCTGCACGACGTCGGTGTGCAGTTGCACCGCGCCGTGACCGTCAACCGGATCGAGGCTGGGAACGTTTCCGCGCACGACGAGTTCGATCAGGCGATTGAACTGCCCATGGATGCGATCGTGCTCGTCACCCAGCGACAGTCCAACGATGCGCTGTATCACGAGCTCAGCGCGGACCCCGATGCGCTCGCCGCCGAGGGGGTCGAGATGCTGCACCGGATCGGCGATTGCGTTGCACCGCGCCTGATCGCTGACGTGATCTTCGACGGGCACCGGCTTGCACGTGAGATCGACGCCGACGATCCCGCGGTCCCGCTCCCGTACCTGAGAGAGCGTGTAACCGTAGAACCTGAGCTGTTCCCCTACCGAAGGACGGTGACATAGATGAGCACGGAACGGACGGTCTCGGACGCAACCGAGAGCACGATCTACTTCGGACCCTGGTACCGGAAGTCCCCATTCTTCGAGGCGACCCTGCGATGGGGTTGCACCGCGTTCGACATCTACAACCACATGTACCTGCCGGCTTACTACGACGACACGGTGACCGAATACTGGGCGCTCGTAAACGACGTCACGCTGTGGGACGTCGGCGTCGAGCGAGTTGTCGAGATCAGCGGACCGGACGGCTTCGAGCTCGCCAACATGATCACCTGCCGCGACCTGACGCGGTGCGAGGTCGGCCAGGGCAAGTACGCGCTGATCACCGCTCCGGACGGAGGGATCATCAACGACCCCGTGCTGCTCCGCCGCGATGAGGACACGTTCTGGCTCTGCCTCGCGGACTCCGATGTCCATCTGTATGCGCTCGGGCTCGCCGCTGCCCGCGGACTGAACGCGACCGTGACCCTGCCCGAGGCTTATGCGCTGCAGATCCAGGGACCGAAGGCCAAGGACCTGATGAACGATCTCGTCGGCCATCGATTGCGAGCGTCAAGTACTACTGGACGATGGATACGACGATCAAGGGCATCCCGGTCGTGATCAGCCGCACGGGCTGGACCGGCGAGGTCGGCTTTGAGCTGTATCTGACCGACCCCGCTCGCGGCGACGAACTCTGGGAGGCGATCATGGCCGCGGGCGCCGGATACGGCATCAGGCCGATCGCGCCCAGTGGAGCACGGCGGGTCGAGGCCGGCATCTTCAACTAGGGCTCCGACATGACGCTCGAGAACAACCCGTTCGAGGTCACGGGGCTCGAGCGGCTGGTCGAGGAGCAGGAAGCTGACTACATCGGTAAGGCTGAGCTCGAGCGGATCCGGGCGCGAGGCGTCTCGCAGAAGCTCGTCGGTATCGAGGTAACCGGCGACTGGCAACAACCGTCGGTCGAATTGACCGAAGTGCGTCCCGGCGCTCGCCGGCGGCGAGCTGGTCGGTCGCGTCACCGACCTCGTCTTCTCGCCGCGGCTGGAGCGCCACATCGGCTACGTGTGGGTTCCGATCGAGCTGGCGCAAGCCGGGCAACGCCCTCGAGATCGAGTGGCTCGACGGCGAGCGGATCCCGGCACGAGACGGCGTCGATCCCGTTCCTGGATCCGCACAAGCGAGTTCCGGCCATTTAGCTGATAGCTAGGCGCGCCCGCGGGTGACCGGGCGCGCCGGCCTCTGTGCGTCATGTGTCAAGGCCAGGCCGGAGCTCGGTGGGAGGTCGTAAGCCAGGCCTGGGATCTCAAGTTTGAACACCGTCTCGCCGGGCGCCGAGAAGACCGTCAACCGACCCGCCATCCGCTCTGCCAGTTCGCTCGCGATCGCCAGGCCGAGGCCTGACCCCTGCGCTCCGTCGGCGGTGTAGAACGGCTCGAAGATCCGCGGTAGGGCATCACGCTCGATTCCCTCGCCGTTGTCAGCGACCGAAACGGTGACGGTTCCGTTTCGGCGTTCTGCGCCGACGAGAATCTGCGTGCCCGGCGCGGTGTGGACGAGCGCGTTGTCGATCATGATCCGCACGATCTGTGCGACCCGGACGGGATCGCATTCGGCATCGAGGCGTCTTGCGAGTCTTAGTTCGAGGTGCGAATCGTGCTGCGCCAGGGACGGCTCGAACTCGGCTGACACCGATCGCGTCAGCTCGCCAAGGTCGACATGTTCCGGGCGCAGTTCGAGCGAGCCTGACTCCAGCCGTGAGAGGTCGAGCAGGTCGACCGACAACTTGCGAAGCCGCTCTACCTGCTCGGACATCTGGTCAAGGAAGCGCCGGCGCGTCGGCGCATCGAGCTCTTCATCCTCCAACAGTTCGACGAACCCCGCGAGCGAGAACAGCGGTGTGCGCAATTCGTGCGAGGCGGTGGCGATGAACTTCTTGCGAGCGGATTCGAGCTGCGCCAGCTGGCGCTGCATCTCGTTGAACGCGATCGCGAGCTGCCCAAGCTCATCGCGCGAGTCGACGGGGATCGGATAGCCGAATTCTCCCGCTGCGACACGCTCAGCCGCCCGCTCCAGCCGCTTTACGCGCTGCTGCAGCCACCGCGCCGTCAGGTAGCCGCCGATCAGCGCCAGGAACAGTGCGATTGCACCGGCGACCAGGATCTCGTGACGGATGATCGCGACGTTGTGCACGATGTCGGAGACGGGCGCCGAGTAGACGACCACCCGCGCGACGTGCCGGAAGAACAGGATCGGGATCGCGGCTTCGGCGAAGCTCCCGGAGGCGGTCGATTCGGTGGCGGATGCTGCCGCTCCTGACCGCGCCGCCTCCCATCCGGCAGGGAAACGCAGCGTCGTTACGGAGCTGAGCTTGCTCGAGTCCGCGAGCGGCCGCAGCTGCGGCCCCAGACTCGCGCCGGCGTTCATCACCGACAGCAATGTCACCCGCGCTCCGGACTGCAGGCTCGCGCTGTCGACACGTTGCTCGACCCTGCGGGGCGAGGCAGCCGTGCCGACCAGCACCGCGATCGGGCGGGAGTACTTCTGCGCGTCGGCAGCCAGGGACGCGAGCTTTCCGTCGATCAGACGTGTCTGCAGGCCAGGCGCGATGAACACGTAGAGGGTCGCGATCGCCAGCGAGGTGATCGCGAAGAACACGAGCGTGATCCGATTGCCGAGCGAGATCACCGAGTCAGATCTCCGTGTCGCGGAAGCGGTATCCGACCCCGCGGACGGTGAACAGATACTCGGGGTCCTTGGCGTCCTGCTCGATCTTCTCGCGCAGATGCCTGATGTGGACATCGATCGTGCGCTGATCACGGTAGGCCGAATCCCCCCAGATCTGCGCGAGCAGCATGTCGCGCGTGAATACTCGACCCGGCGAACGCGACAGGATCGACAGGATCTCGAACTCGACGTAGGTGAGCGGTGCCTCATCTCCCCGTACGCGAGCCGTCCGCTTGAGAAAGTCGATCTTCAGCTCACCGATGCTCAGCGGCTGCTCATCGTCGCCGTCCATCGCCGTCCGGCTCATCTCGGATCGACGCAACGCGGCCCTGACCCTGCTTGAGAACTCGCGCATCGAGAACGGCTTTGTTATGTAGTCATCCGCTCCGAGTTCGAGCCCGACCACCTTGTCGATCTCGTCCGACTTTGCGGTGAGCATGATGATCGGCACCGAACTCCGGCTGCGCAGCCTCCGGCAGACCTCGAGCCCGTCGATCTTGGGAAGCATCACATCGAGCACGACGAGGTCGAAAGGCTGCTCATCGAAGCGCTCGAGCGCCTCGTGACCGTCGATTGCCTGCACGACGTCGTAGCCATCTCTGCTCAATGGGTACGAGAGCAGTGTCTGAATCGACTGCTCGTCGTCGACGAGCAGGATGCGCGCTATGCGATCTGCCACGGTTGCTACCTGAGCAAAGAGTAGACCGCGGCCGCAATCTGTCCCGGTGGCGCCTTCTCTAACCTGCCTGGGGTGGTCAATCCACGCATCTATCGCACGTTCCTCGGATTAGCGGCGTTCGCGGTCATCGTCTTCGGCTTCTCGTTCCAGAGCCAGTCGGGCGCAGCGAGCACGACACTCGCGCCGCCATCGTTCGCCGGCGTGTACGGCTCAGCTCGCGACCCGGGCTCGATGGAGTGGCTCGCGGACCACTATCCCCGCCGGTTACCCGGATCTCCGGGCGACAAGGCGCTTGCCGCCTACGTGGGTCGGCCGGCTGCACGCCGACGGGTTCTCGGTGTCGACCACCACCTTCTCGGCCCAGACCGCCGATGGTCAACGCACGCTCGAGAACGTCGTCGCGACGGGACCGGGAATCACGCCGGGGACGATCGTCGTTGTCGCCGAGCCGCGACTCCTCGGCCTCGCCCGCGACAGCGTCGCTATCGGGCACCGCCGTGCTGCTGGAGTTGGCGCGCGTCCTCTCGGGAGAGACACAGGAGCGCTCGCTGATGCTCGTCTCCACCAGCGGGACGATCGGCGCCTCTGGCGCGGCGCGGCTCGCGAGCTCGCTTGCCGCGAAGCCGGGCGATGCGGTGATCGTCCTCGGAGATCTCGCCGGCGCGCGGGTAACCGAGCCGGTGATCGTCCCCTGGTCCGACGCCGGCGTGCTCGCGCCACCGCTGCTGCGCAACACGCTGGCCGCGGCAGTCGGCGCGCAGGCGGCGCTCGCGCCCGGTTCCAGCGGGATCATCGCCCAGATCGCGCACCTGGCATTCCCGCTCGCGACGACCGAGCAGGGCCCGTTCGGCGCTGACGGCATCCCGGCCGTCCTGCTGTCTGTTTCTGGGAATCGAGCGCCCGCCGGGAACGAGTCGACCGATCCTGCCAGGGTCGCCGGGCTGGGGCAGGCTGTCCTGGAGGCTGTGGACGCGCTCAACGCCGGCCCTGCCGTGCCCGCTCCCTCGGCCTACCTGATCCTTGGCGGTAAGGTCGTGCCGGATTGGGCGGTCAGATTGCTGGTGCTCGCGTTGATCGCGCCCGTTCTGATCACGATGATCGATGCGCTGGCTCGCGTCCGCAGGCGGGGCCATTCGGTGATCCGCTGGGTGCTCTGGGTGCTGGCCGGCGCGGTTCCGTTCGCGCTGGCGTTCGTGCTGATCGCCGTGGCCTCGCTCACCGGCTGGTTGGATGCGACGCCGCCCGGCCCGGTGGGGGCCGGCGGTGTGCGTCTGGACTCCGCAGGAATCGCCCTGCTCGTGACGCTGGCGCTTGTGATCGCAGGCTCGTTTCTGCTGCTGCGCCCGCTTCTCGTCCGGTTGGCGGCGGCGATCGGCGGCCGCGCCGGCGATACCTCGCCGCTGGATGGGGCGTCGGTAGCCTTGATGATCGTGATGTCGATCACCGTGACGCTGATCTGGGTTCGCAACCCGTTCTCCGCGCTGCTGATGGTCCCGGCTCTGAATCTCTGGCTGTGGCTGACCGATGCGAGGGTCCGCGCCCGTCGCTCGGTGCTGGCCGCGATCGCGATTCTCGGTCTGCTCGCGCCACTGGTCGTGATCGCCTACTACGCGCACTCGCTCGGGCTCTATGGGATCGACCTGGTCTGGAACACTGTGCTGCTGGTCGCGGGGGGCCAGTTCGGGCCGCTCGCCGCGATCTACTGGAGCGTGTTGCTCGGATGCGTCGCGAGCGCGCTCGTGATCATGGTCCGCTCATCAGGAGAGCAGCCGATCGAGGAGACCTCCGTCACGATCCGCGGACCCGTCACCTACGCCGGCCCAGGGTCCCTCGGCGGCACGAAGTCGGCGCTGCGGAGATGAGACGGCTGGTCCGAGACGTCTCGTCGGTGCTGATCATCGCCGGGCTGCTGATGGTCCTCGACGCAGCCGTGACGCTGGTTTGGCAGGAGCCGGTGACCGCTGTCATCGCGATGGTCAAGCAGTCCGAGATCGACAAACGCTACCTCTCCTTCGAGACCGTTCCTTTGAACGCCGTGGATCGTCGCGCGCTTGCGAGCCTCTCGAATATTCCCGAGCGGATCGCGTTCCTTGCGCGGCGCGAGGCGCGCCAGGTGCCGACCGGAGCCGCGATCGGACAGCTCGTGATCAAGAAGATTGGTGCTGACTACGTGATCATCCAGGGTACGGATACCGCCAGCCTTGAGAAAGGGCCAGGCCACTATGAGTCGACGGCCTTTCCGGGTCTTGGCCAGACGGTGGCGATCGCCGGGCACCGGACCACCTATCTGGCGCCGTTCCGCAACATCAACGAGCTGGCCCGCGGCGATCTGATCCAGGTGGACATGCCCTACGCCGACTTCACCTATGTCGTGCAGTACCACGAGGTGGTTCCACCGAACTCGTGGTGGATCACGAGGAATGTGGGCTACGAACGCCTGGTGCTGTCCGCCTGCAACCCGCTTTACAGCGCCGCGCAACGGATCGTCGTGTTCGCACGGCTGCGGCGTACCACGCCGACCGCGGCCGCGCTGGCAGGCGCGTAGCCCGGGCCGGGCCGGCCGGATCCGCTCCCCGGCCAAAACGTTTAGCAGCGTTCGGGAACCCTCGCGCTGATGCGACGAAATGCCGAATTCTGGAGCATCATGGAACACGAACTCGAGCAGAAGGTCGCAAAGCTGCGGGAGCTGGTCGAGCGCGGCGAATACCCGATCGACCCGGACGCCGTCGCCGATGCCGTCCTGAAACGCCTGCGCCTGCTGTCCGTGGTCCGGGCCGAGATCGAGCGTGTGGCACGCCGAAACTGGCCATATCTGCTTCAGAATGAATGCTCGTACCCGGAGAGTGGCGGCAACACGCCCGCCGAGTCGGCAAAAACGAGGCCGTCGCCCTCGAGGACCTGGCCGATCCACGTGATCCGTCCAGCGCGGTCGTGCGTCGCGATGGCAGCCTCGATCGTGCTGCGCGCCGGCGCCGGCGCGCAGACGCAGAGCTCGTAATCCTCGCCCGCGGCGGCAGCGAACGCAGCCGGCGCAAGCGACAGCTGCCGCGCCGCCTCAGCGACCCCGTCGGCGAGCGGCAGCCGCTGCAGCGACAGCTCGATCCGCACGCCGCTTGCGTCCGCGAGGTGGGCTGCGTCGGTCGCCAAGCCGTCGGAGAGGTCGATCATCGCGCTGGCGCCCGCACGGGCCAGCGCCTGTCCGTAGGCGAGTCGTGGCTCTGGGCGCGCGTAGCGGCGCCGCAGCGCGTCGACCAGCTCGGGGTCGAGCTCGACGCTGCCGTCGAGCACCGCAAGTCCTGCGCCGGCGGCGCCGAGCGTGCCGGTGACGCCGACGAGGTCACCCGGCTGCCGCGCCGTCGCGCCCCACGAGCTCGCCCGGATCATCGCACCAGCCGATCACGGTGAACGAGACGAACAGCGCCGGTGCGCTGGTCAGGTCTCCGCCGACGATGCTGACGCCGCAGCGCGTCGCGAGCTCCTGCGCGCCGCCGATCAGCGCGAGCGCCGGCTCGCTCTCGCTGCCCGGCGGCAGTCCGAGCGACATCAGGGCCTCGCCGGGGGCCGCGCCCATCGCGGCGAGATCCGACAGCGCGCCCGCCAGCGCGCGGTGGCCGATCTCCTCGCTGGTCAGCTGCGAGCAGCGGAAGTGGACCCCGTCGACCATCGTGTCGACCGAGGTGACGGCGTAGCCGCGCGCTCGGATCACCGCCGCGTCGTCGCCGATCCACCGCACCACGCGCGGGTCGCCGCCCACCAGAACGCGCTCGCAGCGCGGCGATCAGTTCGAGTTCACGCATTCAAGCGCCGAGCGCGCGTCCGGCTTGCCCCGCCGGTGCGACCTACCGGTGCCGGTAGACGATCCGCGCGCGATCCAGGTCGTACGGCGACAGCTCGACCCGGACCCGGTCGCCCGGCAGGATCCGGATCCGGAAGCGGCGCATCTTGCCGGCGACGTGGCCGAGGACGACACGGTCCATGTTGTCGAGCTTGACGCGGAACATCGCGTTCGGAAGCGCCTCGACGACCTCTCCCTCGAGCTCGACCTTTTCTTCCTTTGGCATTCAGTGGCTCTCGTCGCGATCTTCGGTTCGGCGCGCGGATCTCGCTGCGCCAGGGGACACGCTACCAGCCCGCCATCAGGCTGGCCGATCTGGCGCGATCTGATCGCCTGCGATGGCGTGCGCTCATGGGCCGGCCCCGCCCGTCGGGGCGGCACCGGTGGTGAGCGTGTGCGGCGTGCTCGGAGGCGTTCCCTGCGTCGCGGGTGGGGTGGTGGTCGTCGGCGTCGTCGTGGTTGTCGTCGGGGTGGTGGTAGTCGTGGTCGTCGTGACCGTTGGTGCGGTCGAGTGCGCGCCGAAGTACGCCGTGCCCGTCCATGGCACCGCGGGTACCGGGAAGTCGCCGCAGTAGCCGTCGCTGGCGGCCTCCATGTAGTCGTGCCAGATCGGCGCGGACAGCGTGCCGCCGAAGCCTGGGCCGAGGCCGTTGACGTCGGTCATCGAGGCGGTGTCGTGCGGGTAGCCGACCCAGACCGCGGTCGAGTACTGCGGCGTGTAGCCGACGAACCAGGCGTCGGTGTAGTTGCTGGTCGTGCCGGTCTTGCCGGCGGCCGGGCAGCCGTAGTTGGCGGCGGTGCCGGTGCCTTCGGTGACCACCGTCTTGAGCACCTGGGTCGCAGCGTAGGCCTGGCCCGGCGTGAACACCCGCGTCGGCTTCGGGTCGCCGAGGTTGACGACGCTTCCGTCGGGGAACACGACCTTGCTGATGATCGTCGGCGGATAGTGGAGGCCGCCGTTGGCGAGCGTCGCGTAGGCGTCGGCCATCTGCAGCGGCGAGACGCCGATCTTGAGACCGCCGATCGCCTCGGACGGGTAGCCGAACAGCGGCGCGGTGACCCCCATCGCGTGCGCGGTCGCATCGACGTTGTCCATCCCGAGGTCGACGCCGAGCTGCGCGAACACGGTGTTGTCCGAGACCGTCGTCGCCTTCGTGACGCTGATGTTGCCCTGGTAGGTCTCCTCGGAGGTGTGGACCGAGTAGGTCGGATAGCCGGGGAGCCAGCCCGGCGCGAGGAAATGGGAGTTGTAGTAGGTCAGGTTGGGGTCGCCGTCGTCGTCCTTGATCAGCGTCATCAGCACGAACACCTTGAAGGCCGAGCCGGTCTGCCGCTCGGCGTCGGCGGCGTAGTTGAACTGATCGCTGGCGCTGTACGGGATCGAGTTCTGCATCGCGAGGATGTGACCGTTGTACGGGTCGATCGAGACGAGCGCCGCCGCCGGATCGCCGGGCTCGCCCTCGTTCTCGCGCAGCGCCGTCAGCGCGAGCGCCTGGTCGTGGAGGTTGATCGTCGTGTAGACCTTGAGGCCGCCCTCGTCGACGACGCGTGCGCCGAACCGCTCGATCAGCTGCTCCTTGACGTAGTCGAACACGTACGGCTGCTGGACGGTCTGGTAGCTGTCGTTCGGCTTGACCTGCAGGCTGCGAGGCGTTCGCGGCGTTCGCCTGCGCCTGCGTGATGTAGCCCGACTGGACCATCGCCGCAGCACCTCGGCGCGCCGCTCGCGAGCGGCCGCCGGATACACGAACGGGTTGTACTCCGACGGCGCCTGCGGCAGCCCGGCGAGCAGCGCGATCTGCGCGAGGTCGAGGTCGGCCACCGGCTTGTCGAAGAACACCTGCGACGCGGCGCCGACGCCGATCGCCTCGTGGCCGGCGACTTCCCGTAGGCGACGTCGTTGAGGTACTGGGTCAGGATCCAGTTCTTGGAGTGCTGGTCCTCGAGCTGGTTGGCGAGCTTCGCCTGGATGATCTTGTACCGGAGGTTGTGGTGTTCCTTGATCTGGTAGGGCAGGTAGATGTTGTTGACGAGCTGCATCGTCAGCGTCGAGCCGCCCTGGACGCCGGTGCCGCCGTCGAGCAGGTCTCGGACGCCGGCGCGCAGGATGCCCTGGTAGTCGACGCCGCCGTGCTGCCAGAAGCGCCGGTCCTCGATCGCGACGGTCGCCTGGCGCAGCAGGTTCGGCATCTGATCCTGGTCGACGTAGGTGCGCAGCACCTGCGAGGAGATGTAGCCCAGCAGCGAGCCGTTGCCGGCGTAGACCTCCGAGACCTGCCCCGGGTCCAGCGGCTGGAGCTGCTTGATGTTCGGCGCCGAGTCGGCGACCGAGACGACCCAGCCGACGATGCCGAGCCCCCGAGCACGATCGCGCAGAAGAACAGCAGCAGGCACGTCAGCAGCACCCGCCTGACCGGGTGTCCTGGCGTCGCCGGCGCTGTCGTTCGCGTCTGCTCATCGGGTTGGTGCTTTGCGGGAGGATTCGGAGGTGCGGCTGTGGGTCTTCGCGGCTCGCGAGCCCTGCGAAGGTGCGCCGTCAGAACGTCTGGACCCGCACCGTCAGTGTAGCCACGGTGGTTGTTCGGGCCCGCTGGGCTTCGCTCCTGCCCCGCTTGCTGCCAGACTCGCGATGCCATGCAGTCGGCGATCGCACAAGCTGACGCTCCGGACGTCGCCCGATCCGAGCCGCCGCCGTGAGAGTTGCCGTGCGATCGTCTGGCAGGCGCTGTGGACCTCGCGGCTGGCGGTGTTCGCGTCCGGCGTCCTCGCGGTGCTCGCGTTCGGGCCGCGGCCGGGTTGGCAGCGGCTTCGACCCGCTGGCCTGACGTCGCCGTTCGGCTACTTCGGCAACCTGCTGGCCGCGCCGGTCGCCCGATGGGACTCGGTCTGGTACCTCTCGATCGCGCAGGGTGGCTACGGCCACCAGGTCGCCAACACGGCCTTCTTCCCGCTGTACCCGATGACGATGACGCGTCGTCGGGCACGTCATCGGTTCCGACCTGATCGCCGGGGTGCTGATCTCGCTCGTGGCGTTCGCGATCGCGCTGGCGCTCCTGTTACCGGCTCGCCGTGCTGGAGCTCGACGGCGAGGGAGCCGAGCTGACGGTGCTGCTGATCGCGTTCTGCCCGATGGCCTACTTCTTCTCGGCCGTCTACACCGAATCGCTGTATCTGGCGCTGTCGGTCGGCTGCTTCCTGCAGGCGCGCCGAGGCCGGTGGGCGGCCGCCGGCGTGCTCGGGGCGCTCGCCGCCGCGTCGCGCAACAGCGGCATCATCCTGGCCGTCCCGGTGGTGATCATGTTCCTCTACGGGCCGCGCGCCGACCGGCCGGCGCCGACGCGCTGGGCGTCGGGACCGCGCCGACCGCTGGCGGCGCCTGCTGCCGCGCCACCGGCCCACGCCGCGGCTCGCCTGGGTCGCGCTGATCCCGCTCGGGCTCGCCGCCTACGTCGGCTATCTCGCGGTCACGACCGGCGACGGCCTCGCTCCGTTCCATGCGCAGGCCGTCTGGTTCCGGGAGTTCGCCGGACCGTTCGGCGGCGTCTGGACGGGCGCGGTGGCAGCCTGGGACGGCCTGCGCCAGCTGCTCCACGGGCCGCCGCCGCCGCTCTACTTCGACAAGGCGGGCGGCGACCCGATGATGGTCGCCGGACAGAACCTGATGCTGTTCGCCTTCCTGGTGCTCGGGGCCGTCGCGCTCGTCGGCGTCCTGCGGACGCTTCCGTTCGCCTACGGCGCCTACGTGATCGCCGCGCTCGCGATGCCGCTCTCCTATCCGGTCACGCCGCAGCCGCTGGCCTCGCTGCCGCGCTATGAGGTGGTGCTGTTCCCGCTGTTCATGTGGGGCGCGAGCTTCGTCGCGCGCCGGCGGATCGTCACACCCGCGGTCGCGACGCTGGCGGTGCTGCTGGGCTTGTTCACGGCCGAGTTCGCGACGTGGCGGTTCGTCGCGTAGGGGTCCGTACGCCCGCGCAGCCCCAGCGCGCGGGCGGCGCATCAACAGCCCGTGGTGCTCCGCGCGCTGCTGATCGATGCGCTCGGCACGCTGATCGAGCTCGAGCCGCCGGCGCCGGCGCTGCGAGCGCTGCTGGCGAGCGCTTCGGCGTGCTCGTCAGCGAGGAGCAGGCGCGTCACGCGCTGGCCGCCGAGATCGCCCACTACCGCGAGCACATGGGCGAGGGTCGCGACGAGCCGTCGCTGCAACGGCTGCGCGCGGAGTGCGCCGAGGTGCTCGACGGCGCTCCCGCCGTCGGCGGCGCTTGATCGGTTCGGACCGCGGGCGCTGACCGCGACGCTGATCGACTCGCTGCGCTTCCGCGCCTACGACGACGCTCGCGAGGCGCTGCTCGCAGCGAGAGCCGCGGGCCTGCGGATCGTCGTCGCGAGCAACTGGGACGCGTCGCTGCCGGCCGTGCTGGCGCACCGTCGGGCTGGCGAGTTGCTCGACGGCGTCGTGACCTCGGCCGTCGTCGGGGCGCCGAAACCTGCGGAGAAGGTTTTCGGTGCGGCGCTCGCGCTGGCGGGCGCGGCGCCGCAAGAGGCGCTCCACGTCGGCGACGACCTCGCGCAGGACGTCGACGGCGCGCGGGGCGCCGGGATCGCGGCGGTGCTGCTCAAACGCGATGGCACGGCCGGGCCGGACGGCGTGATCACGATCAGCTCCCTGCGGGGGCTCCGGCAGGTCCTGCGCGCCGGAGCCCTAATCTCACAGGGACGATGAGCACCGCACCGCCGTCCGAGACCCGCGAGCCGTACGCCACCGAGCCTCAGCAATCGCGGCGGGATCGATCCAGGCCGCCGCGGATGCCGCTGTGGATCGCGCCCGCCGCGCTCTTGATCGGGTTCTGCGGCGCGATCTTCCTCAGCATCATCGTCTACCTGATCGGCTCGGCGTTCGGATCGAGCACGACCAACCCGACGCCGGCGGTGAGCCTGGTGGCGAGCCTCGTCTTCGACCTCGCGTTCGTCGCGTCGGCGCTCTACTTCACCGTGCTCCGTGGCGGCTGGCGGCCGGCCGATTTCGGCTACCGCCGCATCGCCTGGGGACTCGCCGCCTCGTCGTTCGTCGGCGGCCGGGGTCGGCTACTACGTCGTCTCGCTGGTCTACGGAGTCCTCCTGCACATCCACGGCACCGACAAGCTCCCGAGCTCGTTCGACGTTCAGGGCAGCACCGCGGCGATGCTCGGCACGGCGGCGTTCGTCTGCGTCGTCGCCCCGATCTGCGAGGAGTTCTTCTTCCGGGGCTTCCTGTTCGGCGTGCTGCGGGAGATGAACATCGTCCTCGCCGGGCGCCAGCTCGGACCGTGGCTCGCCGCGGTGATCGTCGGCATCCTGTTCGGTGCTCGCGCACACCGGCTCGGTGTCCTCGGACCAGTATCTGATCCCGCTCGGCTTTCTTGGCTTCGTTCTGTGCCTGGTGCGCTGGCGGACCGGCTCGCTGTACCCGTGCATGGCGCTGCATTCGTTCAACAACTGCCTCGCGATGGGTGTGCTGCTCGGACTGGAGCGTCGGCGGCGTGGCCGCCCTGCTGGCGGTCGCGTGGGCGGTGATCGCGCTGCTCACCTGGCCACTGGCGGGAGCGAAATTGTGCGCTCATCGACTTCCCTCCCCCTGGGATGATTTACTTCCGGTCGCGATGCGTCGCACCATTGTCACCGATCAGGGCACTGCTCGTCGCCGCTTGCGGGCGTGATCGGTGGTGGCGTTGCCGCGTCCGCCGCCGACTGGCCGACGCGGCTACGACCCCACACCACCACGACGACCACACGGACGACCACGCGCCACGCCCACGCCGACGACGACAAGCCTGACGACGGCGACTCCGGCGCTGTACATCAGCCAGGAGTTCGTCGTCTCGCACAAGCCGGTGACGATTCCGCGGCCGGGTGGTCGTCGTCACCGGCGTCGTGCGACCGTACGTCCCCGGACAGTCGGTGACCGTCAGGGAGTTCCTCAACGGCCGGCAGTTCAAAAGGTGCAGCTGCGTCTGAAGCCGTCGCCACGGAAGGTCTACGGCGGCTTCGTCTGGCCGGTCAGGAGCCCCGGAGTCGGCAACGTGTCCGTGCAGGTCGAGCATGCGGCGACCAGCTCAGCTGAGCGCCTTCAAGACCCGCACCGGCTTCGCGGCGCTCAACACGAACGTCAGCTTCGGCTCCACGGGCAGGTTCGTCGCACTGGTCCAGCAGCGGCTCGCGGCGCTGCACTTCTACATCCCGCAGACCGGCGTCTACGACCTCGGCACCGGGCTCGCGATCGACGCCTACCACCGGCTGCTCGGCTGGGGCACCTCGCAGCTGCTCGGACCGGCGCTGATCAACGACCTGCTGAACGGCGTCGGCACCTTCCAGATCCGCTTCCCCAACCAGGGGGCGCATGCCGAGGGCGATCTCTCCGACCAGCTGCTGGCGCTCGCCAACGGCTCGAAGGTCTACTGGATCCTCCCGATCAGCTCGGGCAAGCCCTCGACGCCGACCGTCCTCGGCTCCTGGCAGATCTACTAGCCGCGTCCCCGGGTACCTCCCGGACGGCATGTACTACTCGGACTTCTTCATCCGCGGCTACGCGATCCACGGCTACGACCCGGCGCCGGACTACCCGGCCAGCCACGGCTGCATGCGCCTGCCGATCGTCGATGCGATCTCGGTCTTCAACTGGCTCAGACTCGGCGACTGGGTCGACACCTACTACACGTAAGCTGAGCCTGTGGCGGCTGACGCGCGCGAGCGGCTGCTCGCGGCGCTGCGCGAGCACGCGCTGGTGATCGGCGAGGTCGTGCTGACCAGCGGCGCGACGGCGCAGTACCTGGTCGACGCCAAGCGGGCGATCCTTCTCCGCGACGGCTTCGAGCCGCTCGGCGAGCTGGTCGCCGCGCAGGCCGCGCGTGGGGCGCGACCGCCGTCGGCGGGATGACGATGGGCGCCGACCCGATCGCGTGCGCCGCGCTCGCCGGCGGCGCCGACGTCAAGGCCTTCTTCGTCCGCAAGGAGGCCAAGCAGCACGGGCTCGCGCGGCGGATCGAGGGCCCGCTGCTCGAGCCGGAGGACCGCTGCATGCTCGTCGAGGACGTCGTCACGACCGGCGGCTCGACGATCGCGCGCGCTCGAGGCGCTGCGCGACGAGGGCCATCAGGTCGTGCGGCGTGCTCGCGATCTGCGACCGGCTCGCCGGCGGCGCCGCCGCGATCGAGGCGGCGGCGGGAGCGCCGTACATGGCGCTGACGACGATCGACGAGGTCTATCCGGAGCGTCCAGACCGCAGCGGCTGAGGGTCGTGCGCCGGTCGCCCGTCTCAGGACGGGAGCGAGCGGCACCGAGGCGACGCGCTGGTGAAGCGCCTGGATCTGCCAGCCGCTGCCGGCCTGCGGGTAGGGCGTGAACAGCACGATCGGCCGGTTGCGCGGCGATCGCCGGGCCGTACTTGAAGCCGACGCTCGGCGACGTTGAGGTCCAGGTTCCAGGCGACGGCCGACTGATACTGGAGCCGGGTCAGCGGCTCGCCGCAGCCGTGGAAGCGGTCCGCGCCCGCCGTAGCCGCTGATCTCCGCGGTCAGCAGGTTGAGCGTCCTGGTCCGCAGGCGCTGCTGGTCGAGGTCGCTGTGCTCCGCGCGGGCGTGCCGAGACTGCCGCCGGGATCAGCTGACGCACAGGCGACGGCGACGACGCACCAGCGCACCGATGCCGAGCGGCACCGAGACAGCGTCGGCGGCTCGACGAGCAGGCGCCCGAGCCCGATCGCCGGCGATCACGCCGAGCAGCGCCGCCGGCTCGAACATGTAGCGCGGGACGCCCGGCCAGCCGTGCAGGACCATCGCGATCTCGACCACCATCCAGATCGACGACGATCCCGGCGAGCGCAAGCGTCACCCGGTCCCGCCGCCACAGCGCCAACGCGACCGACAGCAGCGCCGCCAGCTCGATGCCGCGTGGCAGCAGATCGAGGAAGCGTCCGATCGTGCCGAAGATCTGGTCGCTCTTCAGCCGCCGGCCGGAGTAGAACGCGTTGTCGGCGGAACGAACGGGCTGCGCGAGGAGATCGCCGGGATCCCGAACCACAGGATCGCCATCACGACGACGCCGCCGACCAGCATCGGCCGCATCGACGGCTGGCTCCGCCATGCCCAGATCCAGTAGGGACCGAGGATCGCCCAGACCTCGGGCCGGCCGAGTCCCGCCAGCACTCCGAGCGCGAACGCCCAGCGGTAGCGGCCGCTGAGGTGGCAGTCGATCGCTCCGAGGCACAGCGCGACGATCATCGGGTCCGACTGGTCGCTGAGGATGTAGTGCCAGATCGAATACTGCGGTGACTGCTGCGTGATCAGGTTCACGGTCAGCGCCGCGAACACCGCGGCGAGGATCGCCGCCCAGCGCCGCTCGCGTGGGGCGTCGGTGACCCGGTAGGCGATCCGGGCCGCGAACACCATCCCGCTGAGCGCGATCGCCACCGAGGTGATCATCCACAGCCACAGCTGGGCGTGGCCGGCGAGCGCGTAGGGCACCGTGAACAGGTACGGCAGCGGCTTCCATGACGGCGCGGCGTTGGTGTCGAGATTCCCGATCAGCGTCTGGTGGCCCCAGACGAGCCAGCCGTAGGGGTCAAACCCGGGGCGCGTGTTGGCCCAGCGCACGACCGCGACCGCCAGCAGCAGAACTCCGGCGCCGCCGATCAGCCACGGGTGCGCGGCGATCTGCCGGCGAAGCGCCAGGCGCGCGCGACCCCACCGTCCGGCCGGGTCGCGATGCCGTGGGCGGCTCGTGTGATTCGATCGTCTGCTCAGCCACTGGCCCCCGCTGAAGGTAGCGGGTCCGCCGCCTCGCCGAGAGCGCCCGATGCCCCCGGCAGGAATCGAACCTGCATCCCGCGCTTAGGAGGCGCGTGCTCTATCCATTGAGCTACGAGGGCCAGCGACGGAGGGTAGCCGCGGGCCTCGTCCGTGGTCCTCCCGTGGAGCCTGCTTCGTTGTGCCCGGGTTAACCATGGCTGAATTCCGGACCGCGTTGTGGTATCCCTCCCCATGGTGTGGAGGATGGGAGTGATTCAGCCGCTGTGCAGGAATCGTCGCGTGGGACTGGAAACCCAGTGACCTCGTGAGCAGCGGCGCCGCAGAGGTTATTCTCGAGTCCGAGGAGGGCTTCGAGGACGTTGGCGTGGTCAGCCGCGAGATCGTCGCGCTGTCGCCGCGTCAGCTGTTCTGGCGCCGCTTCCGTTCCGACAAGGTCGCGGTTGCGTCGGCGATCTTCATCATCCTTCTGATCCTGATGGCGATCTTTGCGCCGCTGGTCGTGAAGCGTCCTCGGGCTGCCGGGGCCGTACGTCCAGAACCCGAACGCGCTCGACGTCTTCGGCAGCCCGACGGGCCCGAGCGCAGCGCATCCGATGGGGGTCGATCAGCTCGGGCGCGACATCATGTCGCCGCGTCATCTACGGCTCACGCGTGTCGCTCGAGGTCGGGATCATCAGCACCGTCATCGCCGCGGCGATCGGCACCGTCCTCGGGGTGTTCGCCGGCTTCTACCGCGGTTGGGCCGACACTGCCATCTCGCGCTTCACCGACGTGATGCTCGCCTATCCGGTCCTGGTGCTCGGGCTCGGGATCGGCGCCGCCTGCGAGGTGCGGGGCTGCCTGAGTCGGCGGGCACACGTTGATCAACCCGGGGATCGGAACCGTGATCTTCATCATCGTGCTCAGCGACTTCACCTACATGGTGCGGATCGTGCGCGGACAGGTGCTGTCGCTGCGTGAGAAGGAGTTCATCGAGGCTGCGCGCTCGCTGGGCGCGTCGAGCAACCGCATCATGTACCGGGAGATCCTGCCGAACCTGCTGGCGCCGATCATCGTCTACTCGAGCCTGCTGATCCCGCTCAACATCCTGTTCGAGGCGGCGCTGTCGTTCCTTGGCGTCGGCATCCGTCCGCCGACCGCGAGCTGGGGGCAGATGATCTGCGACGCGGAGGGCGACCTTCAACGCGGCGTGGTGGTACATGCTCTTCCCGGGTCTGGCGCTGCTGTTCACGGTGCTCGCGTTCAACCTGCTCGGCGACGGCCTGCTGGACGCGCTCAACCCGCGGGGGAACAGATCTTGAAAAGCTTCATCGCGCCGATGGCGCACATTTCCAATCACGAGGAGGTAACGCTATGAAGCACTACCGCAAGGTGGCTTACGCCGCGGTAGTCGGGCTACTCGCCGTGTCCGTCTCGGCGTGCGGCTCCAGCAGCAGCAGCAGTCCGGCCGCGAGCAGCTCAAGCTCCAGCTCCAGCGCCAATGGGGGCCTGGCGCTGAAGGCGGGCGAGAGCGGGCTCGGCCAGGATCTCTACAACGGCAAGCGTGGCGGCACGCTGACCGTGTATTCGCAGGAGGACTTCGAGCACTTCGATCCGGGTGAGGCGTACTTCGTCGCTTGACTACGCGGTGGTCTATGTGACGCAGCGCCCGCTGTTCATCTACCCGCCCAACTCGACTACGACGCTGGCCCCGGATCTTGCGACCGCGGTTCCGACTGTCGCCAACGGCGGCATCACCGACGGTGGCAAGACGGTCACGGTCCATATCGAGCCGAACGTCCACTACGCCCCGCCGGTCAACCGGGCCGTGACCTCTCAGATGTCGCGTACGCGATCGAGCGTGGCGCCAACCCGAACGTCGGCAACGCCTATTTCGTCCCGTACTTCGGCGACATCGTCGGTGCCGCGGGCGCCAAGGGCGGACCGATTTCCGGCATTCAGACGCCGAACTCGACGACGATCGTCTTCCACCTGACGAAGCCGACCGCCGAACTGCTGATCGGTGCGCTCAGCCTGCCGCTGTCATCCCCGGTCCCGGCATCGGTCGCCGGCCCGCTTGACAAGCACGCCCCGACGCTCTACGGCTCAACGACCGTCGCGGAGACCGGGCCGTACATGATCCAGCAGAACAGCAAGGGTGACTTCTCCGGGATCGGCTACCAGGCCGGCAAGTCGCTGACCCTGGTCCGCAACCCGAACTGGAACCCGAACACCTACGCGTCTGCGGCTTACAAGCCGCCGGCATACCTGGACAAGATCGACGTGATCATCGGTGGCGATACGACCGTGATCGGCGACACGGTGCTGAAGGGCAGCAACATGGTGCAGCTCGACACGCCGAGCCAGCCGATCGTCAAGGAGGCGTATCTGAGCTACCCGTCGCAGATCACGTTCATCGCCGGCGCTGGGACGCACTACGGCGGACTCGACACCCAGCACGGCCCGTTCACGAATGTGAACCTGCGTCGTGCGGTCTGGGCGGCGGTCGACCGTGAGGCGATCGTAAAGGCGCGCGGCGGGCCACTCGTGGCCGCACCGCTGACGCACTTCCTGACGCCGGGAACCGATGGGTTCGTGCAGTCCGGCGGCTTCGCCGGGCCGAACTACCCGTGGAACACGGATCTAAACGGCAACCTCGCAGAGGCGACGAAGCTGATGAAGGCCGCCGGTTATCCGAGCGGGAAGTACACCGGCAGTGACACGGTCCAGGTGGTCAGCGGCAACGGCGGCAACGCGCCGGCGATCTCGCAGATCATCGTCCAAGCGCTGAACGAACTCGGATTCAAGACGCACCTGAGCCTCGTGCAGCAGGCGGTCATGTACTCGAAGTACTGCGGGGTACCGAAGGCGGAGATCGATGTCTGTCCGTCCTCCGGTTGGGTGCGGGACTTCGACGACCCGCTGACGGTGCTGTACGTGCCGTTCAACGGCGCCGCGATCGTGCCGACGAACAACGCCAACTGGAGTCAGCTCAACGACCCGACGATCAACAACATGATGAATCAGGCCGAGTTGATCACCAACCCGGCGCAGGCCGCACAGGCGTGGGCCAACGTCGATAAGGAGCTGGTCAACATCGCAGCTGGTCTACCGGAGACGTTCGACAGCCAGCCCAACATTCGCGCCGCGGACGTTCGTGGCATCAGCGATCTCTGGGACACGGGCTCGTGGGACTTCGCGTTCTCCTCGCTCAACAATCCCTAACCAGTAAATGAAGTGGTGACCCCCGCCCTCGGGCGGGGGTCACGCCTTTCTCACAGAGCACCAAGACCAACAACCACAACATGGGCAGATACATCATCCGTCGCGTCCTCTGGGGCATCCTGATGCTCGTGCTGGTGAGCGCGCTGACGTTCATGATCTTCTACCTGCTGCCCGCGGCCAACCCGGCGGCGCTCCGCGCCGGCCGCGACGCGAGCCCACATGAGATTGCCTACATCACCAAGGAGCTCGGCCTCGACCGGCCGATCTTCGACCAGTTCTTCGACTACCTGAAGGGGATCGCCCTTCACTTCAACTTCGGCTATAGCTTCTATAGCCAGCAGTCCGTCCTCAGTCTGATCAAGAACCGCTTTCCCGCGACACTGTCGCTGACGGTCGGCGCGGTCCTGCTGTGGGCGTTCGTCGGGATCCCGATCGGGATCATCTCGGCGGTCATGCGCAACCGGCCGCTCTCCAAGCGGACCCGGACGAGGCTCCTGATCGCCGTGATCGTCGCCCTCGTGCTGCCGCTCGCGCTGATCCCGATCAGCCGCGATTGGGCCGGTGTCATCGGCGTCGTATGGGCGTTGTTCGCGTTCGTGGTTGCGGTCACGCTGCTGATGAAGACGGGCACATTCATCGAGCGCTCCTCGATGGGGATTGCGCTCGGCTTCGTCTCGATGCCGACCTTCTGGCTGGGGCTTGGGGTGCTGTTGCTGTTCTCGACCGAGATCGGCAAGTACCCGATCCTGCCGGGTGCGGACTCCTACGTGGGCCTGACAGTCGACCCGTGGCGGTGGTTCACCTCGCTGCTGCTCCCGTGGTTCGTGCTGGCCGCCACGCAGGCTGCGATCTACTCGCGCCTGCTGCGTGGCAGCCTGCTCGAGGTCTTCGGCGAGGATTACATCCGCACGGCCCGGGCCAAGGGCCTGCCGGAGCGGACGGTGATCTGGCGACACGCCGTCCGCTCGGCGATCACGCCGGTGATCACGGTGATCGGGATCGACATCGGTGCGCTCCTCGGAGGAGCGGTGCTGACCGAGACGGTCTTCGGGATCCCAGGGATCGGCCTGCTCAACTACAACGCGATCCAGTCCTCGGACATCCCGATCGTGCAGGGAACGGTGCTTCTGGCCGCGATGTTCATCATCCTCCTCAACATCGTCGTCGATGTCTCATACGCCTGGCTCGATCCCCGGGTCACGTACTCGTGAGCAGACCGTGAGCACATTTCCGGCGGGTGCACGAGCATGAGCGAGCGGCTGCTGAGCGTCGAGGAGCTGCGGGTCTCGTTCGCGACTGACGACGGCGTGGTGCACGCTGTCGACGGGATCTCCTACGAGGTGTACGCCGGCAAGACGCTCGGGATCGTGGGCGAGTCCGGATCCGGCAAGAGCGTTTCGTCGCTCACCACGATCGGGCTGACTCGTGGGCGCAACGCGACGATCTCCGGCCGGATGATGTTCGGCGACAAGGATCTGCTGACGCTGCCCGACGAGGAGCTGCGAAAGATCCGTGGCAACGAGATCGCGATGATCTTCCAGGATCCGCTGTCGTCGCTGCACCCCTTCTACAAGGTCGGCGCGCAGCTGGTCGAGGCGGTCCTCACCCACCGCAACGTGGGCAAGGCGGCGGCGCGGGCTCGTGCGCTGGAGCTGCTCGAGCTGGTCGGGATCCCGGACCCCAAGCGACGCATCGACGCCTACCCCCACCAGTACTCCGGCGGTATGCGCCAGCGGGCGATGATCGCGATGGCGCTTGCCAACGAGCCGAAGCTGCTGTTCGCCGACGAGCCGACGACTGCGCTCGACGTGACGGTCCAGGCGCAGATCCTGCAGCTGCTGGAGGAGTTGCAGCAGCGGCTCGGAATGGCGATCGTGATCATCACCCACGATCTCGGCGTTGTCGCCGAGATCGCCGACGAGATTGCGGTCATGTACGCGGGACGGATCGTCGAGCGGGCCCCGACGAGGGAGATCTTCTCGCAGCCCCAACATCCATATACCTGGGGACTGCTGCGGTCGATACCCCGGATGGACACTCACCGAGGCGACGAGCTGGTGCCGATTCCCGGTCGCCCGCCAAGCCTGATCCAGCGGCCTTCTGGCTGCTACTTCCATCCGCGCTGCGCCTACGTCCAGCCTGACCACAAACGGATCGATCCCCTGCTTGAGCCGGTCCCCGGCGCCCCGGAGCACAAGGTGGCCTGTCTCCTCACAGCAGAGACGAGGACCGGCATCTGGCGAGCGATCGGAGAGGGCCAATCGCCCGAGGCGCTGGCCAAGCTCGCCGGGAAGGGCACAGCCACGCCCGTCGCGGGTGGCACCACAGTCGCGCAGGAGGCGGGGCCATGAGCGCCGGCTCAGAGCCGCTGATCGAGCTGCGGAACGTCAGGAAGTACTTTCCGATCAAGCAGGGCATCCTGTTCACCCGGCAGGTCGGTGCCGTCAAGGCCGTCGACGACGTGTCGCTCTCGGTGGCCAAGGGCGAGACGCTCGGGATCGTCGGCGAGACGGGTTGCGGCAAGAGCACGACCGCGAGGCTGATCGTCCGGCTGCTCGATGTGACGTCCGGTCAGGTGATGTTCGAGGGCGACGACATCGCGAAATACAAGGGCGACAAGCTGAAGGCCCTGCGGCGTGAGATGCAGATGATCTTCCAGGACCCGTACTCGTCGCTGAATCCGCGCAAGACCGTCGGGTCGATCATCGCCGAGCCGTTCGTGATCCACAAGATGCTGACCGGCACCGGCGAGCGCAAGAAGCGCGTCCAGGAGCTGATGGATCGAGTCGGGCTCAACCCCGAGCACTTCAACCGCTACCCCCACGAGTTCTCCGGCGGGCAGCGGCAGCGGATCGGGGTCGCGCGCTCGATCGCGCTGGAGCCCAGGGTCCTGATCGCCGACGAGCCCGTCTCGGCCCTCGACGTATCGATCCAGGCGCAGGTGCTGAACCTTCTGCGCGACCTGCAACGGGAGATGGGCTTGACGCTGGTCTTCATCGCCCACGACCTGTCAGTGGTGCGTCATATGTGCGACCGGGTCGCGGTCATGTACCTTGGCAAGGTCGTCGAGCTCGCCGACAACGAGGACCTCTACGCCCACCCTCGCCACCCTTACACCGGAGCGCTGCTCTCAGCGGTTCCGGTGCCCGAGCCGCCCGAGAGCAAGCGTGAGCGCCACCTGCTGACCGGCGACGTGCCCAGCCCGGCCAACCCGCCGTCAGGGTGCCGCTTCCACACCCGCTGCCCGAAGGCCCAGGCGAAGTGCTCGACCGAAGATCCACCGTTCTCGGACAAGGGCCACAGTACGACCGCCGCGTGCCACTTCCCGATGACCGACGAGGAAGCGTCCCTGAGCCTGCCGGCGGCGATGACGCGGCGCTGAGCACCGCCTGGCGCTGAGCGCCGCCTGGCGCTGAGCGCCCGTCTACTGCTCTCGCTGAGCGCCGGTCTACTGCTCTTCTTCTTCTTCTTCTTCTTCTTCTTCTTCTTCTTCGTCGTCGTCGACGTACAGCGACTCAGAGGCCAGCAGGTCACCGCGCTTGCCCCACAGCTTGACGTCGAGGTAATCGCCCCGGTAGTTGTCGGGCGCGATCAGCGTGAAGCGCTCCTCGACGACGTCACATTGATCGACGGCCAGGTTCGCCAGCTCGGCGGTCACGATCGTGCCACCCGGGATCATCGGAACGCCCCAAACGAGTGTCATCGCGGCGCCGCGGCCCTCCTCGCCGCGCCAGGTGCCGATCACCTCATCGTTGAGATCGAGCTTCCAGTCCGGGTTCGCCTCTGCGAGCTCACCCGTGTAGTCGGCGTACGCATCGAAATCGGCCGGTGCGGAGCCCTCCTCACCGCTGTCAGCGAATGCGACGTAACCGAACAGCTCATAGCCCTCGGTGCTGCGCGCCACCGCAGGCACGAATGTCCGGCCGCCGTAGGTGCGGTCAGGAAACCACTTGATCTCTCCGGGACTTCCGAGCTCCTCGCCCTCGCTGTCGATCTCCCGGCAGGCGGCGAGGAAGTGTGCGCGCAGCGTGTCGGCCCAGCGACCATATGGGAGCGAATCCTGCGGCGGCTCAGCGGCGAAGCTGATCACGAAACGGTCGGTCGGCGGCATGCCGCGCCAGCCTACACGGACTGGCTCAGAAAGCGCCGCGTCGCGACAGCACAGCGGGGATCGTCTTGAGCAGAATCGAGAGGTCCAGGAATACCGACCACTGCTCGAGATACAGGAAATCAAGCCGGACCAGGTCGTCGAAGTCGAGCTCCGCACGACCCGAAACCTGCCAGAGCCCGGTTATCCCCGGGAGCACGAGGTAGCGCTTCTTGTGCCACTCCTCGAGTCGCTCGTAGTCGCGGGTGGGCAATGGTCTCGGCCCAACCAGCGACATCTCGCCGCGGATCACGTTCACCAGCTGCGGAAGCTCATCGAGCGAGTAACGGCGCAGCACCTTGCCGACCGCGGTCAACCGCGGGTCCTCACGGATCTTGAACAACGCCCCCGTCTGCTCGTTCAGGGTCTCCAGGTCGTTCTGGACCTGGTCGGAGTGCTCGCGCATCGTCCGGAACTTGAAGCACGCGAACGGCTTGCCGCCGATTCCCGGCCGTACAGACCGGTAAATCGTCGGTCCGCGCGAGTCGAGCTTGACGGCCAGCGCGATCAACAGCAGAAGCGGCGAGAGCACGAACAGCGACAGGCCTGCGACGACGAGGTCGAAGCTGCGCTTCAGCGCGTAGTCGATCCCCTCGAAGACCGGCGGACGCAGCCGGAACAGGGGAACGCTCTCGCCCGGGACGAACTCGGCACGGTCGATCAGTATCTCCATCGTCGTCGGCGCGACGTGCACGTCGATCCCTCGCTCGTGGCAGAGGTCGACGAGTTCGACCGCCTTCGCCTGCGGGAACGCCGGATCCGCCAGGATCACCTCCTGGATCCGCGACTCGGTCAGGATCGCGGGAAGGTCCACAAGCCGTCCCAGCGACCGCAGGCCGTTCTCGGGCCGCGGCGTCAGCGAGATGTAGCCGATGATGTCGACGCCGAGGCGTGCGCGCCCGGCGAGCGCGTGCGCGACCGCCTCGATCTGGTGTCCTGAGCCGACGATCAGGGCGCGTCGGCGATAGCCGGCCCGGGCCAGCAACCAGCCGGTGAGGCGTGTGTGCAGGTCCCGCAGCGCCGAGATGTAGATCGCGCCGAACAGCAGCGAGCCGTAGAAGATGTAGTAGCTGTTGAAATGCTGGCCGCTCGCCAATGCGAACACGAGCGAGATCACCGTCGTCAGGAACAGTGCGGAGGTGATCTTGCCGAACCCGGGGCGCCGTGGCCGGTCGGAATACAGGTCGGCGCGGGCGAACAGCAGCACGGTGATCAGATATGCGAATGCGGTCCAGCGGTGAGTGTCGTGCCAGGCGACCCTGAGACTCGCGTCGCCGTGATACGCGAGCTTGATGAACATCGCCGTTGTCAGAGCGGCCGCAACCCCGATGTAGTCGAGTACCAGCAGGGAGATCACCCTGGCGACGCGGCGAACGGTTTCGAGTCTGAGCAGGAACGACAGAACCGGTGGACGCTTGCGCCTGACGTCCTTGCTGGGGAGCTCCGGCACACCGCGGGACGCCGTCGGTGCCTGAGGGCTCGGCTGGTCGCCGCTCGGCGCCTGTTTCTCGATGATGCTCACGGTCTGATCTTTATAGCGACGAGGTGCAGCTGTAACGGTAACGGGGGCTCGAAGTTCCGATGTTGGTTGCGCTGTTGCGTGTCCGCGCAGCAGTCTCTCGTGGCCGGCGGCGCTTCAGCGCGGCGCGCCGATCAGGCTCTCGCGGCTGGATGCCGCCAGCGTCTGCTCCAGTCCTTCACGGAGGTCGATGACCGGCTCCCATTCGAGCAGCGCGCGAGCGAGCGAGATGTCAGGTTGGCGCACCTGCGGGTCGTCGGTGGGAAGCGCCTCGTACACGATCTCCGACTTCGCTCCGGTGACCGCGATCACCTCCTGGGCCAGTTGCAAAAGGGTGAACTCGTTCGGGTTTCCGATGTTGACTGGATAATGGTGGCCAGACTCGGAGAGGGCGATGATCCCGCGGATCAGATCGGAGACGTAACAGAACGATCGGGTCTGGGACCCATCGCCGAACACGGTGATCGGACGGTCCTGGAGTGCCTGACGCAGGAACGTCGGGATCGCGCGGCCGTCATGGGCGCGCATTCTTGGGCCGAACGTGTTGAAGATCCTTACGATTGCGGTGTCCACGCCCTGCTGGCGGTGGTAGGCCATCGTCAGCGCCTCCGCATAGCGCTTCGCCTCGTCGTAGACGCCGCGCGGTCCGATCGGATTGACGTTGCCCCAATAGCTCTCCTTCTGCGGATGCTCCTCGGGATCTCCATAGACCTCGCTGGTGGAGGCGGTCAGGAACCGCGCGCGGTGCTTCTTCGCAAGCCCGAGCGTGTGGTGGGTCCCGTAGGAGCCGACCTTCAGAGTGTGCAACGGCAGCCGTAGGTAGTCGATCGGGGACGCCGGCGAGGCGAGGTGGTAGACGAAGTCGACCCGCTCATCGATGAAATACGGCTCGATGATGTCGATGTTGTGATGGACGAAGGAATCGCTGCGGATGTGTTCGATGTTCGTGAGCGATCCCGTCTCCAGGTTGTCGACGCAGATCACGCGGTTACCACGGGCGAGCAGCTCATCGCACAGGTGTGAGCCGAGAAATCCCGCACCGCCGGTCACAAGACAAGTGGGCATGGCCCCCAATCTACCCTGGGACGCGGTAGGGACGCGGTTGCGCATCGCGCGATGGTCGCCGCCCCGACGTTATCTTCCTGTCAGAGTCCCCGCCGTCAGGAACCAAACCACCAGGAGCGAAGATGGCCGCAGAGCGCTTTGTAGAACGGCTGGCTGAGCAGATCGCAAACGAGTTCGCCGCATCACAGCAGTACATCGCCAACGCTGTGTATTACGACGCCCAGGTGCTTCCGCGCCTGGCGGCGTTCTTCTACAAGCAGGCGATCGAGGAGCGCAACCACGCGATGATGATGGTCGGCTACCTGCTCGACGCTGATGCCGAGGTGACGATCCCGGGTGTGGCCGCACCGCAGACGGCGTTCGATGGCGTTGCCGAACCGGTCGAGCTGGCGTTGACGCAGGAGAAGCGTGTCAGCGAACAGATCGCCGCCCTGATGGGCGTCGCACGAGAGGAGCGCGACTACCTGAGCGAGCAGTTCGTCCAGTGGTTCCTGAAGGAGCAGGTCGAGGAGGTCTCCTCGATGTCGTCACTGCTGGCTGTCGTGCGTCGTTCGACCGAGAACCCTGGGTTCGTGGAGGACTACCTCGCGCGGGAAGATGCTCCGGCGACTGCAGACCCGACGGCGCCGCCGGCCGCCGGTGGGGCGCTGTAGCGGGCGGGCCGCTCAGGTCAGGCGTCTGCGGCGGTTGAGGCGCTCGGCGCCGTTCCCTGCACCCAGTCGCCCTCTTCACGTTTCCAGATCGGCGCCTGCGCCTTGATCTGGTCGATGATCTCGCGGGCGCCGGCAAATGCCTCGGCGCGGTGCGGGGCTGACGCGGCAACTGCCACCGAGGCCTCAGAAAGGGCAACGATCCCGATCCTGTGCTCGGCCGCGGCGGCGGTCAGGCCATGCCGCTCGATCGCGGCGGCGACGATCTCTGCGATCTTCTGCTCGGCCATCTCGGCATAGGCTTCGTAGTCGAGCTGGGCCACCTCGCGGGTCACGCCGAGAAACGTCACGACAGCGCCGGCGCGCGGGTCCCGAACAGCCTGAACCAGCCGGTCCAGGGAGAGGGGCTCGGTGCCGACGTGCACGGGCACCGAGTCCAGCGCGCCTCCGGACACCGGCGGAATCAGCGCCAGCTCGTCGTCGGCGTGCAGCGTCGCCGTGGGCTCCGCGTATTCGCGATTGACCGCCATCACGACCGGGACGCCGTCGGTCAACCAGCCGACCGTCTCCAGCGCCTGCGCGACGCTCGCGCCGTCCGGGAGCTCGAGATCGAGCTCCGTGGCGCCGGCGCGCTCACGCAGCACAGCGAACAGCCGTAGACGAACGTGCATCCGCACAAGGCTACTTCCTGCGATGAGTCGTCGACAGGCCCGCGGAGCCAGGCACGCGATCACGCGCGTGGGTACTCTGCGGTTCATGGAGGACGCGACTGAGCACCGGACGATCGCGCCGATTGTCGGCCCACAGGACCCGCGCCGGTTCACCGATTCGGGAATCGAGATCAAGCAGCTCTACACCGAGGCGGACCTGCCGGCGGATCTGAGCGAAGAGCTGGGCGAGCCCGGTGCATATCCGTACACGCGAGGCGTGCATGCCGACATGTACCGCAAGCAGTTGTGGACGATGCGCCAGTACGCGGGCTACGCGAGCGCAAGGGAATCCAACGAGCGCTACCACTACCTGCTGGAGCACGGATCGACGGGGCTGTCGATGGCCTTCGACCTGCCAACCCAGCTGGGACTGGATTCCGACGATCCGCGGTGTCTGGGCGAGGTGGGCCGCACCGGGGTGGCGATCGACTCGATCGACGACATGCGTACGGCATTCGACGGAATTCCGCTGGACCGGGTCTCCACGTCGATGACGATCAACGCTCCGGCCTGCGTGCTGCTGCTGCTCTATGAGCTCGTCGGCGAGGAACAGGGCGTCCCCAGCGAACAGCTTCGCGGCACCACGCAGAACGACATCCTCAAGGAGTACATCGCGCGTGGGAACTTCATCTACCCGCCGGATGGGGCGATCCGGCTGACCACCGATCTGTTCTCGTACTGCCGTGAGCGGATCCCGAAGTGGAACACGATCTCGATCTCCGGCTACCACTTCCGAGAGAAGGGCTGCTCCGCCGTCCAGGAGGTGGGGTTCACGCTCGCCAACGGGATCGCATACGTTCAGGCGGCGCTCGACGCCGGACTCGAGATCGACGAGTTCGCGCCGCGCCTGGCCTTCTTCTTCAACGGGCACAACAACGTCTTCCAGGAGGTCGCCAAGTTCAGGGCGGCACGCCGGATGTGGGCGCAGACCATGCGTGAGCGCTTCGGCGCCAAGGATGAGCGCTCGTGGCGGTTGCGCTTCCACACCCAGACAGGCGGCGTCACGCTGACGGCGCAGCAGCCTGAGAACAACATCGTGCGCGTCGCGCTACAGGGATTTGCGGCGGTCTGTGGCGGCACCCAGTCACTGCACACCAACGGATTCGATGAGGCGCTCGCGCTGCCGACCGAGCGTGCCGCCAAGATCGCGCTGCGAACGCAGCAGATCATCGGCTACGAGTCGGGGGCCGCGGACTCGGTCGATCCATTCGCGGGTTCCTACTTCGTGGAGGCCCTGACCGACGAGATCGAGCGCAACGCCCGCTGGCTGATCGACAAGGTCGACGAGCTCGGCGGCTCGGTGGCGGCGATCGAGTTCATGAAGAACGAGATCGAGGAGTCGGCCTTCGGCTACCACGAGCGTTACCGCCTCGAGCAGGACATCGTCGTCGGCGTCAACGCGTTCGTCGAGGATTCGGTCGAGGTCCCAGATCTGCTGCGCGTCGACCCGGAATCCGAGCATGAGCAGCTCGCGCGACTGGCGGCATTCAAAGCGAATCGCGATCCGGCGCTCGTCGCGCGCCGCCTTGAAGAAGTGCGCGAAGCGGCTCGCGGCACCGGCAACGTGCTGCCCGTGCTGCGTGCTGCGCTCAAGGATCGCTGTTCGATGGGTGAGGTGTGCGCTGCGATGCGCGACGTGTTCGGCGCCTACCAGCCGAGCAACTGACCGCTTTCTCGGTCCCTGGTCTGCAACGCACAAAACGGCGGGAGGACATCGTCGCTGACGGGCGAACTCCGACTCATGACCGAGCACGAAGCCACCGTGCCAGAGCATCAGGCGACCAGAACCCTGGTCAAGTCCCCGCCCGAGCTGTGGCTGGCATGCAGCGTGCAGGAATCGCTGGCCCGTCACCTGCGGTCATTTGGAGAGATCAGGATCACGAGGCTCGAACCGGAAACCGCCGTTGCCTGGGAGGGCGACGCCACAAGCGGCACGGTGCGGATCGAGCCCTCGGGCTGGGGGACGCGTGTGACCCTGACGGCGCGGTCGCTGGCGGTCACGCAGACGCCCGAGGCGGAGCTGACGGCGGAGCCGGAGCCGGCGCTGGAGCCGGCGCTGGAGCCGGCGGCGCTGCACGATCATGAAGCTCAACCTGAGCCGGAGCTGCTGGAGCCGCCGGCCGAGGCCCGCGGTGGCTTCTGGCAACGGCTGATGGCCCGGCTGCGGCCTGCGAGCAGGGCCGAACAGATTGCGGTCGAGGTGCCCGAGGTGCCCGAACCGGTCGACGTGCTCGTGCTGCCCGAGGTGCCCGAACCGGTCGAGGTGCCCGTGCTGCCCGAAGTCGAGCCAGGCGTTGCCGAGATCCCCGCGGAGGCGGATCCCCCGGCAACATCAGGGGACGACACCGTGGCTGCGCTCGATGCCGCGCTGGAGAGCCTCGGCCAGGCGCACCACCGGCCGTTCTCGCGCGGCTGAGCCGTTCGCCTTACACTCGGCGCCGCGATGCGTGACAAGGCGCCCGAGACCTATGCGGAGAAGCTGGCCCAGCTCCAGGAGCTGAAGTACGAGGCGATCCACGCCGGTTCCGAGGAGGCGATCGCCAAGCAGCACGCGAAGGGCAAGTACACCGCACGCGAGCGACTCGAGAAGTTGCTCGACCCGGGCTCCTTCCAGGAACTCGATGCGTTCGTGCGCCATCGCACCTCCGACTTCGAGATGCAGAAGAACCGTCCGTATGGTGACGCGGTCGTGACCGGCCACGGCACGATCGACGGCCGGCGCGTCTGCGTGTTCAGCCAGGACTTCACGGTGTTCGGAGGCTCGCTGGGTGAGGTGATGGCCGAGAAGATGTGCAAGATCATGGATCTCGCCGCGAAGATCGGCTGTCCCGTGATCGGGATCAACGACTCGGGCGGCGCGCGGATCCAGGAGGGTGTCGTGTCGCTCGGCGCCTATGGCGACGTCTTCCTGCGCAACGTCCAGTCCAGCGGCGTGATCCCGCAGATCAGCCTGATCATGGGCCCCTGCGCCGGCGGCGCCGTCTACTCGCCGGCGATCACCGACTTCATCTTCATGGTGAAGGAGACCTCGCACATGTTCATCACGGGGCCCGAGGTGATCAAGACGGTGACCGGAGAGGAGGTCGAGTTCGAGGAACTCGGTGGCGCGATGAGCCACAACGCCAAATCGGGCGTCGCGCATTTCGCCGCAGACGATGAGGACACGTGCCTGCAGGACGCCCGCTACCTGCTGTCGTTCCTGCCGCAGAACAACCTCGAGACAGCTCCTCACGTGCAGCCCACAGACGACCCGCTGCGAATGGATCCCGAGCTTGACAGCGTCGTTCCCGACAGTCCGAACAAGCCCTACGACATGCGCGAGGCGATCCGCCACATCGTCGACGACGGTGAGTTCTTCG
Organism: uncultured Solirubrobacterales bacterium; assembly: GCA_963742025.1. Taxonomy (GTDB): domain Bacteria; phylum Actinomycetota; class Thermoleophilia; order Solirubrobacterales; family Solirubrobacteraceae; genus Palsa-465. Next base: position 814,599 of record CAVUKF010000010.1, on the reverse strand, counting down.
AGGTCCACGAGCACTACGCACGCAACATCGTGTGCGGCTTCTCCCGGCTCGACGGTCACGCGGTCGGGGTCGTCGGCAACCAGCCGGCGCAGCTTGCCGGCGTCCTGGACATCGACAGCTCGGAGAAGGCGGCACGCTTCATCCGCACCTGTGATGCGTTCAACCTCCCGATCATCACCTTCTGCGACGTGCCCGGGTTCCTGCCCGGAACCACCCAGGAGTGGGGCGGGATCATCCGTCGCGGCGCAAAGCTGCTGTACGCCTACGCCGAGGCGACCGTCCCGAAGATCACGGTGATCACCCGCAAGGCGTACGGCGGCGCCTACGACGTGATGGGCTCAAAGCACCTGGCCGCCGACATGAACTTCGCCTGGCCGACCGCGGAGGTCGCCGTGATGGGTCCCGAGGGCGCGGTCAACATCATCTACCGCCGGGACATCATCGCGTCTCCGACCCCGGATCAGCGGCGACAGAAGCTGATCACCGATTACAAGGCCCACTTCGCGAACCCCTACGCCGCCGCCGAGCGGGGCTACATCGATGACGTGATCATTCCGCACGAGACGCGGCCGAAGCTGATCACGGCGCTGCGCACGCTCGAGACCAAGCGCCAGCCGGGTCCGCGCCGCAAGCACGGCAACATCCCGCTCTGAGCACGGGGCCGACGGCTCGTGGTAAGACGGTTCTCAGGCGGGACTCGCGCGTCGCTTCTTCTGTCCCTGGCGCTGATGGCGGGGTGCGCGCTGCCCGCCGCGGCGGACGCAAGCCTCAGCTGGTCACCCGCGATCGCCGTCGACCGGGACGCGGCCGGCACGGCGCTCGTCGCCGTCGCATGCCCGGCCACGAACCAGTGCACGGCGATCGACGGCGCCGGCCGGGAGATCACCTTCGATCCGGGATCGCCGTCGGACGCGAGCTCGGCGACCGTCAGCGCTGACGAGCTCACCTCGATCGCGTGTCCGGCGCTGACACAGTGCACGGTGGTCGATGTCGCCGGCGAGGAGGTGACGTTCGATCCGCGGAGCGAGCAGGTGATCGGCGATGCGACGGTCGACACGGGTGGCGTCCCGCTCGCGGTCTCCTGCCCGTCGGCGGAGCAGTGCACGCTCGTCGATGCGAGCGGCGGCGAGGTCACGTTCGACACGCCGGCCGGTTCGCCCGTCAGTTCGGCGACGGTTGACCCAAGCGGCGGCAGGACGAACGGCAACCTGCTCGTCGGTGTCGACTGTCCGTCGGCTTCAGCCGACTGCACAGCCATCGACCTGACCGGTGAGTACGTGACGTTCGATCCGCTGTCACCGGGCAGTCCAAAGCCTCAGACGATCGATAACAACTCGCCGGTGGCGATCGCGTGTCCATCGAGCCAATGCCTCGTCGTCGATGCCGGCGGCGGGGCGGCGACGTTCGGGCCGACGGGAGAGTCCTCGACGACCGTCGACGGAGAGGGCTCGAGCGCGGTCGCGTTCAGCTCGCTCTCATGCGTCTCGTCGACGGAGTGCGTCGCGGTCGACGTCAACGGCAACGAGGCGACGACGAACGGCAGCATCGAGACATGGAAGAAGCCGGTCGTCCCGATCGATCCCGGAGAGGATCTCGCCGGCGTCTCGTGCCCCGCTGCCGGCCAATGCACAGCGGTCGACCGAGCTGGACAGGAGGTGACCTTCAACCCCGAGTCGCCGATCTCGCCCAGCGCGCCGGTGCCCGTCGCGATCGACGGCCACAGCACGCTCGCGGGCGTGGCGTGCCCATCGAGCAGCCAGTGCACGGCGCTCGACATCAGCGGACAGGTCTCGACATTCGACCCCGGGGCCGACACGGTGCCGACCGTCGGCAAGGTCGACGCCGGCACCAGCGGCGACTACGCGATCGCATGTCCGTCCGCCGTGGAGTGCGTCTCTGTCGATGCCGAGGGAAACGCGGTCACGTTCGCTCCTGGGACGCCGTCCTCCGCGAGGTCCACTGCAATCGATGTCGGGCAGGCGCTCTACGCCGTCGCCTGCCCGACAGCGACCCAGTGCACCGCTGTCGACGATCAGGGCGCCGAAGTCACCTTCGACCCGCAATCGCCGACGACGCCGCCGATTGTGGTCAGCATCGAGACCGGGCACGGGCTGCTCGGTGTTTCGTGCCCGACCGTCTCACAATGCACGGCCGTCGACGACAGCGGAAGTGAGCTGACCTTCGATCCGCGCGCACCACGCGATCTGAGCGTGCACGTGATCGATTCGAGCCCGGACGTCGCGCTGACATGCCCGACGAGCAGCGAATGCGTCGCGATCGGCTCGGCCGCCGAGGAGGTGACCTTCGATCCGCAGGCGCGCACGCCGGTGATCGACGAAACGATTGCCGCCGGCGAGACGCTGAGCGCAATCGCGTGCCGGACCGCAACCGACTGTGTCGCGAGCGACGCGGCCGGTGACGTGCTCGAGGGCGATCCGAGGGGCAGCGAGAGCTGGGCGGCCCTGCCGCTCGACGCGGCCGGCAGCTCACTGAGCGGCGTCGCGTGTCCGTCCGCGCTGCTGTGCGTCGCGGTCGACGCTCCCGGCGATGCATTCGTCGGTAGGGGAGGGCCGCTGCCGAGCGTCCCGGCGACCCGGTCAGCACCGGCGATCGCCGGGACCGCCAAACAGGGCCGGTCGCTGTCGACCGTCAGTCTCGGCTGGTCGCCGAGCCCGAGCTCCTACCTCTACGCGTGGCTGCGCTGCAACGCGTCCGGGAGACGGTGTGTGCCGATCCCATCGGCGCTGCAGTTGAGCTACACCCTCGGACTCGCGGATGTCGGACACACGATCCGAGCCGAGGTTGCCGGCGCCGACATCACCGGCGCGGGCGCGCCGCGGGTCTCGGCGGCCACGGCCGTCATCCGGCCACTCGTGCCGGTGCGCGTGACTGGGGTCTCGCTCTCAGGGCTTCCCGGACGCGCTCCCGTCCTCAGGCTGACCGTCTCGGCGTGGCCCGGCCAGCGACCGATTGCGTCCATCGCCGTGTCCGTGTCCGGGGTCTCACTTGACGGCTCGGGCGGTGCCCACATCGGGCGCGGCATCGTGATCGAGTCCGGGTCGCGCCTCTTGCGGTTCGCGTCGGAGGCTCGCGGTGGGGGGCGGCTTGCGATCTCCCTGACGCGCCCCGCGCAGGCGATGCGGGTCACGTTCCGCCTCCCTGCGCTGACGGTCTCCAGAGGCCTTCAGCGGCGGGTCGGCAAGGATGGCCTGAAATCGATCGCTGGGTCGGCGACCGTCACCGAGGCCGGTCACGCACGAACGCGGCTGGCGCTCACTGTCTCGATCAGCTGAATCAGGGCCGTTCGGGCTCTCGGCTATCCTGTCAATTGATTTGGGGCGCATGTCGATGTCTCTGCGGACGCTCGCGTTGGCGGCCGCCACGTTGATCGCCGCGCTCTCATGCACGGCCGGTGCCGCCGCGGACACGTGGCTGCCCCATCCGGCGGGAGCCCAGTGGCAATACGACTGGACCGACACCTCGTTCAACCGGACCGGGACGGTCGAGAACGTCGACGTTCAATCGACGAACGGGCCGAGCTTCACGCTTGCATGGGCGGACACCGGCGACGTCATTCCGCCCGCCGGAACGACGCCGAGCTGCGCCTCGTCGACCTCTGACGTCGGGACGATGAGCTTCGAGGACACGAACGAGGGCCTGATCAACACCGATTGGAACAGCTGCCCGCCGCCGGCTGCCGCCCCGATCCTGTGCGACCAGCCAAGCCCATGCGCGAACAGCCTCTCAAGCGCGCTGTACAACGTGATCTGGGGCAATCGCGCGCCGGTGCTCTCCGAGCCCCTCTTACGTGGCCTTTCGTGGACGTCGACCGGCGGCTCGCAATACGACGCGGCCGACACCGTGCAGAGCACCTCGTACTACCTTGGGGAGCGCACCGTCAAGGTGCCCGCCTTTCCCGACGGGGTGACGGCGGCGGTCGTGCAGACGAACATCGTCCAGGTAGGCGCGCTCGGTGACCCGTATGGGACCGGGACCCGGACGACCTGGTGGGTCGACGGCGTCGGCCCGGTGAGGGTCGTCTTCGACCACGTTGGTGGCGGTTACGGCTACTACGTCGAGCCTCCGGTGACGACGGTGGTCCTCCGCTCGACGAACCTGAAGCCGGTCAGGCCCCCGCCGGACGCCGACTACTTCCCGCTCACCGTCGGGCATAAGGCGACCTACGAATGGACGAACAAGAAGCATCTTCCTCAACCAGAGGTCGAGACCGTGTCGGTCGCCGTCGCGGCGAACCGCTCCGCGCGGATCGCGGTTCAGAGCGTGTCTGGTCCGATCCGCGCCGCCGGGGAGTACCTGTTCACGATCCGCCTCGATGGGCTGACGAACATCTCCGGCCAATCGGCGGCCGCCACGCTTCTCAAGCTGCCCAAACTCGGCCACGGCCGGCACTTCTTCACGCCAATCGACATGATGACCTACGGGTTCAATCCGGTTCTACCGGCGTACCCGACGCCCGGCGATCAGTGGAAGAGCGGTAACCCACTTGATTTCCATGTCTATGGGGTCACCGGCAGCACTCGAATCCTCGGCATCCAGAAGGTGCGGGTGCCCGCCGGCAGATTCGAGGCCCTCGCGGTGAGGAGCGTGCTCACCCAGCGCGGGTATCCGTTCGGAAGCGGCGTGCGAACGAGCTGGTTCGCCCCCGGCCGCGGCCTCGTCAAGCTCGTCTTCCGCCACCGCGACGGCAGCGTCTCGGTCATCCAGCTGATCAAGTGACCCGCGTGGTCGGCCGCGCCTGGGTCGCGACCGCGCTCCTGCTCGTCCTCGCCGGTTGTGGGCAGAGCGCGAACACATCGCGCTCCGCGGTAGCGCACTACCTCGCTCAGGTTCAGCGGCTCGAGACCGGGTTCGCCAAGCCTCTCGGCGCGGTTGCCTCCGCGGGTCAGCAATTCGCCGACGAGCAGCATGCCGAGAGCTCCACACTCGGCAGACTGGCCCTCGCCGCCGACGAAGCGTCGCTGCGACGAGCCTCGACGAGGATCGAGGCGCTGAGGCGCAGGCTCGCGGCGATCGAGGCGCCGGCCCCAGCGCGGCGCCTCCGCGTGTTGCTGCTCGCGCTCGCCGCGCGACAGGCTGAACTCACGCATGAGGTTGCCGGCATGGTCGCCTTTCTTCCGAGCTTCAGCTCGGTGCTCGCGCCGCTCGCGCCGGCGACCCGACGACTGTCCTCGGTGCTTGCCGGCACGTCAACCAGCGGCGACAGCGCGCCGGTCGCCGATGCCGCGAAAGCGGCGGCATTGCGGGTGTTCGCTGACGAGATCCGCTCGATCACAGCCGCGGTACAGCGACTGCACCCCCCGGCCGTCTCGCGGGCAGACGACGATACGCAGCTCGCCTCGCTCGAGGGGATGAGCCGGAGCGCCGACCGCCTTGCCGACTCGCTCGCGGCCGTCGACACCGCGACGACGGTGCCGTTGCTGACGCAGTTTGACCGCGCCGCGACGCTTGATCAGACGCTCGGCTCGCAGCGCGCGCGAATCGCGGCCATTCGCGCCTATGACGCGAAGGTCGCGAGCCTGACGACGTTGTCAGATGCGATCGCCGTCGAACGGCTCCGCCTCGCCAACACACTGCATTAGCTTCGGTCAGAGCCGGACGGTCTGGGCGTTGATATGACCGGCTCGCCATGCGTCGAGCGCCGCCTTTGCGACGGCCAGGTCCTGCACGGCGAGACCGGTCGAGTCGAACAACGTGACCGCCTCCGGTCCGGGCCGGCCGGCGCCGGTGCCCGCGAGCACCGCTCCGAGTTCGGTGACGTGCCGGCGTGAGACGAGCCGGGCCTCGACGGCGCCGGTCAGCTCGCCCCCATGCGAGGCCTGCTCCCATTCGTCGCAGAACAGCGAGCACTCGACGACGACGGAGATGCTCGCCTCGGCCTTGCCGGGCCCGTCGGCGCCGAGCATGTTGAGGTGCATGCCCGGTTGCACGGTGTGCGTGTCGATCACGACCTCCGTGCCCGGAGTGATGCAGCAGACGATCTGTTGGCCGGCCGCATCCTGCAGGGTGCCCACGCTCCAGCCGAACTCCGCCGCCACCCGCTCGGCCGCGTCGGGACTGCGGTCAAAGCACACCCCGGGTCCGTAGCCGGCTGCGGCGAGGCACCTGGCCACCCAGCCGCCATGCAGTCCGCATCCGATGATGCCGACGTTCCGGGCGTCCGCTCGCGCAAGCGCCCGCGTTGCGACCGCGGCGACCGCGCCGGTGCGCAGCGCCGTGACCGAGCGCGCGTCGAGCAGCATCAGCGGCGCTCCCGTGGCGGCGTCGGAGAGGCAGATCACGCCGGCGACGGCTGGAAGCCCGAGCGCCGGGCTGCCCGGAAACGAGCTGATCCACTTGAGCAGCGCGATCCCGCCACCAAGTGCCGGCATCGCACGGAAGTCACCGAGCGGCGGGTTCTGAAGGTAGACCTTCGACGGCATCACCCAGTCGCCGGCGTGATGGCGCAGCAGGGCGTCTTGCACCTGCCGGATCGCATCGGCCGGCGACACGGCGGCGAGGACAGCGTCGTGATCGAGGATCGGGATGGTGCTCGCCACGGGAGCACGATATTGCCCTGCGCGGGGAGGCGTCGCCCGATCTGTGGACGCGTCGGTGGCCGTCCGCAAGAAAGTGCGCAAGCGTCGCCTCGGTGTACTAGAGTGCCCGGCTACAGAAAAACGGAGCAGACCGGCCAGCGGTTGCCTCGCAGATCTCCTCTGCGAGAGGGAGTGCTGGGCTGGGTTTCCGTTAGGGGAAGGAACGGGCACCGGACGCCCGGACAGATTTCGCCAGGATGGCGTCAAATCGGGGAATCGTTCACGCGTGCTGCGACGGGAAGCGCCGAAGTGCAACGAGGTCTGAGTCCGGCGATCGCGGGTGGTGCCCCGACGCCTGCGCCCACGGGCTTCGGCATCACCGGGCTCGGTACGCGCCATCAGAAGTACTGGTTCGCGCTGATCAGTTTGATCGCAATCTCCGCCCCGTATTGGGCGGTCGCCGTGGCGTCGATCAGGGCGGTGCTCGATGCGCCCGCGCCGGCGGTCTCGATCCCGGCCCTGAAGCTGCCGACCGCGGAGTTCCCGCGGCTCGCGATCCCGGTCCTTCACCACTATGCCCCGCCTCAGGTCCGAGCGGTGACCCCCCCTGCCGGGACGCAGGCGGCGCCGGCCTCCGCTGCCGCAGGCACGACGGCCGCCGCGGCGGGCTCACCCTCAGCGACGGCGCCGTCGACGACCGTCAGTACGCGCCCCTCCGCGGCGACGCAGGTGCCGGTCGTCACCAACACGTATTCGACCCAGGCACCGGCGAGCACCCACGCATCGAAGCCTCCAGCGTCGGCGAGTTCAACGGCCGTCGGTGGCGTCGCCGGGGCGTTGCAGAACGAACCCGTCGCCGGAGCAAGCTCGACGCCGCTGCCGTCGCCGGCGTCTCCCTCGACGACGCCCTCCGCCGCGTCGTCGAGCTCCGCGCCGGCAGCCGGCACGATCGGCCTCAGCTCCGAGCGCGCCGCTGACGTGACGGGTGCAGCGGCCGACCCGTCGAGTGGGGCTGCAGCAGCGACAGCGTCTGACGGAACGTCGAGCACCTCCAGCGCCGACACCACGACGACCCCTGCTCCATCGACTGCGCCCGCGCCTTCCTCCGCGACCGCGGCGCAGGGCTCCGACTCCTCGACGGCGACCGTCCCCGCCGCGCAGCCGGCGAGCACACAGCCGTCAGGCGATTCGACGACGAACGCAACCGCCTCGCCGGCGCCGCAGGTCGCTCCGGCCGTGACGATCAGCGCCCCGTCGCCGGCGGCGACGACGGTCACCGCGTCGACGACGCCGATTGCGAGCAGCACCGTCACGACCGCCGCGCAACCGGCGCCGGTTGCGCCGGTCATGGCAGTGGTGACGCCATCGACCGTGGGCGCCAACGCCGTTGTCGCGGTGACGCCGAGCACGACGGGATCGACCGGTGGTAACGGCGCGACGATGACCGGCGGTAGCGCGAGCGTCGCAACGAGCGCGCCGGCGACGACGACCGAGACGGTGTCGACCGGCACCGGCGCGAGCGGCTCGACCGCGGGCTCGACCCCCGCGAGTGATCTCGGATCCGCCGCGACGGTCCCGTCAGGCGTAGCGACGTCGACGGATGGGCCTGCCGTCGTCTCCTCCACCCCACCATCGATCGCCCCGCCCGCCAGCGACGGCGCGACAACGCTGACGAGCGTCGATACACAACCTTCGGACCCCGCAGCTGTGCCCGGGAGCGGCCCCGACCCACCGGCGCCGGCCGGATCAGTTCTGATCGTCGCCGCGACCGGCGGCAGTGTGACCTCCGGCGACGCGACGCTGACGTTCGCGCCTGGCAGCCTTCCCGCCGACGCATACATCTCGGTCACCCAGACGACCGTCGCCCTCCAGGGCTACGCGACGCCACTGGTCGCGTACGAGCTCGAGGCGACGAACGTCGAGACGGGCACGCCGATCTCGCAGTTCAACTCATCTCCCGTGCTGACAGTCACCGGTTCGCTGCTCGGCTCGCAGATCTACGACACGGGCGCGGCGAGCGGCCCGCAGTCGATCCTGACGAGCTACGACTCGGCGACGGGCTCGGTCAGTGCCGCGCTCACGCAGCTGTCGACATATGCATCCGTGCCGCCGATCGACCCCGACGTGACGACGGAGTGCGATGCCGTCGGTGCCACGAACCCGTCAACGCCATGCGCGGTCACCGTCACGATCGGCGCGACCCTGTTCACGATCACCGTCAATGAGGTTGTGGTTGATACCGGCCCTGCGTCAGGGAGCCTCGTGGTCACCGCCGGCAGTTCGGTCTACGTCAACTTCGGCGTCGACGTCAGCGCCGGCGGCACCGACATGCCGGTCACGCTCAACGGCAACGGCGGTACCGACACGGTCAGCGTCGTCGGCACCAACAACGGCGACCAGCTTCATCTGGAGGATGCCGGCAGCGGTGAGACCGTGCTCCACAGCACCAACGGAACCTTCGGGGACGTCACGTTCGCCAACGTCGGCGTGACGGCTGTCGCGATCTATCCGGGCCTCGGTGACTCCACGCTCGCGATCGACCCGCTCGAGAGCTCGTTCACCGCGCCGATCACCGTCACCTCCGGGGACACCCTCACGCTCGGCAACATCACGGCGCCGTACGGCCTCGACGCGATCGCCGTCAACCTGATCGACTCCGGCCCCGCGATCGGCGATGACGTCCTTGCGCCGGTCACGAACTGGACGCCGAACGCGACGTATAACGACGTTGCCGCCCATTCGGCGATGCAGGCTGACTGCACGGTCTCCCCGACCGACACCTGCGTGAGCGCCGGCACCGGGATGACGGTCAACATCACCGTCAACGCCCAGGGCACCCCGACCGCGACGCTCGCGAACTTCGGCGTCGGTTACCAACTTGACGACACCGTCGTCTTCGACGATCCCTCCGGCACCGGCACGCCGATCCAGGTGCAGGTGACGAGCGCCCCACAGATCGACCAGAGCAACACGCCGACGAACTGGTCGAGCTGGACGCCGAACGAGACCTGGACCAACGTGGTCGCGGCGGCGGCCACCTCCGCATCGTGCGATCCGTCGACAAGCGCGAGCTGTGTCAGCGCCGGAACCGGGATGACGGTCGACGTCGCCGTCGATCAGTACGGCCAACCGACCGCAACGATTGTCAACGCCGGCACCGGCTACGCGCTCGGGGACGCGATCTTCTTCGAGGCGCCCGACGGCGTCGGGACGCCGCTGGAAATGCAGCTGACGCCGGTGCTGCAACAGGCCGCCGTCCCGAACAACTTCACACCGTGGACCGCGGGCCAGGATTGGACGCAGGTGTTGCAGGCGAGCACGTCCGGGAGCGGGACCGAGATGACCGCCCAGGTGTCCGTCGACGCCAACGGAACACCGACGCTCACCCTCGGAGCCGTCGTGGGCAGTGGCTATGTCGTTGGTGACACCGTCACGTTCGACCCACCCGACAACGTCGGCGATCCGATCAGCGCGACGATCACCGGGTCAGAGCTCGTTCAGCAGGTCAACGTCAACTGGCTTCCCAACCAGACGTGGAACAACGTGTCGCCGAACTCCACCTCGGGAACGGGCAACGGCATGACGGTCGACATCACGACCGACCCGTCCGGAGTGCCGACGATCACGCTCGTCAACCCCGGAACCGGCTATCAGGTCGCAGACACCGTCACATTCGACTCCCTCGGCGTCAGCGGGGACGCAACGGACCCGGGGAACACTGCCGACCCGATCATCGGGCAGGTCACGTTCCTCGGAGGGATCACGCAGATCCCGGGCAAGGCCTGGACGCCGAACACGACCTACACCGGTGTTGCGGCCGCATCGACCACTGGCAGCGGGACGGGCATGACCGTCAACATCTCGACCGACGACAGCGGCAACCCGACCGCGGTCCTCGTCACCGCGGGCACCGGCTATGCCCAGGGCGACAAGGTCGTCTTCGACGATCCCGCGTCGGTCGGCGACGCGCTGACGGTCACGGTTCTCGACCCGTACACCGCCCCGGTCATCTCGACCGAGCTGCTCAGCCCGGCGACCCATGACTCGATCGGCGATTCCGGAAATCTGACACTGTCGGCCCCGGAGATCGAGATCGGGCCCGGGACGCAGCTGCTCGCCGACGTCGTCAACAGCAACGGCACGACCTACACGGGCGGCACCATCGACATCGTCGCCGAAGCGGCGCTGACCTACAGCTACAGCCTCTCGGACCTCTCGCCGTGGCAGGTGCACGTCGCCAACGCGACGATCACGATCGACGATGCGGTGCTGACGGGCGCCACGATCGACATCAGCGCGAGCGCGACGACGAACAGCTTCGCCGGCTACGACGTCTTCGGTCAGGGCTGGGAGAGCGTGATCGCCGGACAGACCGTCGGTGAGGAGACCAACCCGAACGACACCACCCTGACGTTCGCCGACGGCCCCGGCGGGAACGGCTCGACGATCACCCGGAGCACCGGCGACTGGATCGCCGACGACTTCAAGGTCGGACAGCAGATCGTCGTCAACGGGTCCGAGTACAACGACGCCGACGACTACACGATCGCGAACGTCACCCCGACCGTGCTCACACTCGCACCGAACGAGAGCCTCGTCAACGAGAGCGACGACGGCGTCGCGTCGGTGCAACAGGTCCTGTCGTCGATCCTGCCCTCGAAGACGCCCGTCATGTCGCTTGACCCATCGACCGACAGCTTCAACCCGGTCGACGAGACGGGGCCGCTCGGCGGCGGCTACAGCGCGCAGCAGACGAACAGCGGGTTCGAGCAGTTCCTCGCCGGCAACTCCGTGCTCAAGCAGGTGCTCACCTTCTATGAGGAGGCGTTCTTCGGCGTCACCTCGCACGCCAGCTCGTCGATTCAGACACTCGGCGACACACAGATCGGCGCGGACGGTGCCGTGTCGATCGAGGCGGCGACGATCAGCAGCGCCGTCGCCCAGACGCCGGGCCTGCTTGGCAGCTTTGATCTCGGCGTCACCTACGCCGAGTCCGATGGCAGCGCGAGCACCGAGCTCGGGGACGGCACGGCGATCTCGGCGGGAGGGGATTTCACGCTTCTTGCCGAGGTCAACAACACGATGAACTCGAATGTCAGCGTCGAGTCGGGCACGGTTCTCCCGATCGCCGCGGCGGCCGCGAGCAACGCCCCGAAGACGAGCGGGGGAACGGCGATCAAGATCCCCGGACCGACGATCTCGGTCGCCTACGGCCAGGCGAGCTCAACCTCGACCGCGCTCGTCGACCAGGGCGCGAGCATCTCCGCGGTCGGCGTCGACATCGAGGCTCAGAACGAGAACGACTTCGACGTCACCGCTACGAGCTCGCAGACCGCAGGCGGATCGAACTCGAGTCTCAACGGCACGAGCCCCGGGCAGGACAAGACCGGGAACAGCAACGAGAACATGGGCCAGGGCGCGGCGGTCGCCGTCAGCCAGCTGAACTCGCTCGCGACCGCCGAGATCAACGGCTCGGTCACCGCCACCGGCAGCGCCGAGCTCGCCGCCGACGCGGACAACACGACGAACGACACGATCTCGACGTCGGTGATCCGCAACACCGCGGTGTGGGAGAACTCGAAGGTCAACCTCAGCTCCACGCGCCAGAACCCGGGCCAGTTCGGGCTGTCGGCGGCGATCAGCTACGTCTCGAGCTCGAACGACGCTGAGGCGCACATCGGACCGACCGGCAACGTGACCGTCGGCGGGAACCTGTCGGTCACCTCCGACGCGGAGGAACCGATCCGGGCGGCGGCGATCGGTGCCGGCCTACAGGAATCGTCGGTTGCGATCGGTGGCGCCGTGTCGATCGCGTACGACACGAACCACTCCAACGCGTCGATCGACAGCACCGGACCCGACGCCGTCAACGTCGGCGGCCAGTTGTACGTCGACGGCCAGTCGAACATTCCGCTCAGCGTCCTGCCGATCAAGCAGTTCGAGCAGCTCGCCCAGTTCATCACCAACGAGACGACGCCGGGTTCGCCGTTGTTCTCGGAGGGGGATTTCATCGACGCGCCGAGTCTTGCCTCGAGCCTCGCCGGCCAGCTGGATCCGCTGTCGGCATATCTCTGGAATCAGTTCACGACCGCGCAGCAGGACGCGGTCCTCGAGTCGACGATGCAGACTCCGCACCTGACGCTGACGGAGACCCACACCGCCTACTTCCAGGCGACCGGAGACCAGATCAACTACACGTTCACGCTCGCCAACGACGGCAACGCGACGCTCACCAGCGTCAGCATCACCGACCCGGCGATCCCGTCACTGACATGCGGCACGAGCACGGACGTGAGCGGTCAACCCGCGACGCTCAACCCCGGCGACACACTGACCTGCGTCGGCAGCTACACGGTCACCGCCGCGGACTTCAGCGCCGGTGAGGTCGTCGACAACGCGAGCGCCACCGGAACTGCCCCCGCGATCGGCACTGAGACGACCGGGCCGATCGTCACCGCGAGCACGCAGGCCACGACTCCATTGAGCTCGTTCGATGCCACCACCGGCACGATCACCTACGCCGACCAGATCTCACACCTGACGCTGACTAAGAGCTCGGCCGACGTCGAATACGCGGCCGTCGGCGATGTCCTCGATTACACCGACACGGCGCTCAACGACGGGACGACGACGCTGACCGACGTGACGATCAGCGACCCGACGCTGACGGAGTTCAGTGGTTCCACGACGTCGAGCACGCCCTGCGCCGCGGCGAGCCTCGCACCGGGCGCCTCGCTCGTGTGTACCGGCACCTACACGGTCACCCAGCCGGACATCACCGCGGGCCAGGTTGCCTATCCCGCGACGGCGACCGGTACGGCTCCGGACAGCAGCACGGTGACGGCGACCGACAGCGGGTTCGTGCCGGTCGAGCAGCCGACCGTGTCGGACCTTCAGCTGACGCTGACGTCGGCGCTCAACGACGTCATCGACAACGGCGCGATCTACGACCCCACGCTGTTCGAGGGGGTCAACTTCTCGGCCGAGACCGACACCTACCTCTCGCAGTTCAACGCGATCAGCGTCGACGCGACCAACCTCGCGACAGGCGATGAGATGGTGTACCACGCCGGCTCCGGCGGCTCGGTGCCCGGCCTCACCGACGGCACGAGCTACTACATCATCAAGATCGACGACAGCTCGATCAGCCTCGCGACCTCGTATGACAACGCGCTCGACGGGATCGCGATCCAGCTCTCGCCCGGCTCGACCGGAAATGCCCAGGACTTCCAGATGACGAACGTGCCAGGCGCATCGTCCCACACGTTCGACGCCTCGACGACGACGACCAACGGATCCGAGCTCGGGTTCTCGAGTGCGGACGGCCTCATCGACGGCGAGACCGTCCTCTACAGCGCCGGCGGCGGTACGGCGATCGGCGGGCTGACCGACGGGACCGTCTACCAGGTCCACGTCGTCGACCCACAGACGATCGAGCTGACCGTCCCCGGCAGTGGCCTGGACAACTTCCTGGCGCTGTCAACCGGCGGCGCCGGTGCGAGCCAGAGCTTCACCGCGGTGACGCCGAACAGCCTCACGTTCGATGCCGCCACGACCTCGATCCTCACAATCCCCGGGCAGGCGCTGCAGCCGACGGTCTACGAGCTCAGCTTCGCCGGCGCCGACGGCCTTGCTCAGGGCGAGGATGTCCTATACCAGACCGGCGGAGTCACGTCGACCACGATCGGTGGACTGACGTCGGGCGACGTCTACCAGGTGAGCGTCGTCGGTCCGACCACGATCGAGCTCTCGCTGCCCGGAAGCGCCGTCTACCTGCCGCTCACCTCCGCCGGAACGGGCGTCCAGAGCTTCACCGAGGTCGTCCAGTTCCAGGCCAGCAACGTCCAGACGACGTTCCCGACCGGCGGGGCGCTCGTCGAGTTCAACCGCTCGCTGCTCAACGACGCGTACGGCCCCGGTGTGATCAACGCATCGGGTGACGACGTCGGGCTCAGCTTCTCCGGGTTCCTCGACACGCTCGAGTCCGTCGCAGAAGAGTCGCTCGGCGGCAACTTCTCCCCCTCCGAGGTAGATCTGCTCAACGACTACCTCTCGCGCGAGGAGCTGGCGCTCGGGATCTTCGGCGATCCGAGCTCCTACCTCAGCGCCGAGGTGGGACTCCCGGAGAACATCACCACGACGTACGTCGGCGCCGCCTCGATGGCCGGCGCGAACGAGAATGACCCGCACGACGGCGAGAGCACGAGCGAGGGCAAGGCGGCGATCTCCGGGAGCGTCGACCTGCTCACCATCACCAACGCGGCGCAGGGCTACATCGCCGCCGGCGCGAACGTCAACCAGAACCTCAGCATCGCGCCGCCGACCGACGTCTTCTCGGCGCTCAACCTGCTCGACGCCGCCGCGATCGCACAGGCGCTGGAGATTCAGAGCGGAAAGACGCAGAGCACGGACGACCCGGTCTCCTACTACATCTGGAACCACATCAGCACCGCCGACCAGAACACGCTGCTCTCGAAGACCGCGACCGCCGCGCAGATCGAGGCCGCCGTCATCGACGCGCTCAACACCGTCGTCGAGGGCGGTGTCGCGCTCGATCCGACGATCAACTTCTCTGCGATCACGCTCTCGACGGCGACGCAGAACCTGCTCGCCGTGACCAACCCGACTGCCGAGCAGCTTGAGACGCTCAACCACCTGCTCCTGATCGACGCATATGCGGGGGACCTCGTCGATCAGTCGGTCAGCGTCAACTCCGAAGCGACGATGGACGCGATCAACATCGGTGGCCTCACAGCGGCGCCGTTCGGTCTGCTCGGCGCGGTCTCGTCGGTGATCCCCCCACTCGCCGGGACGAAGTTCGCCGCCAATCAGCATGCGAACGGCGTCGGCGCTGGTATCGGCGCGACGGTCGTCTACCTGTCGCTCAGCAACTCGTCAGACGCCTATATCGGTGACGGCGCGCTGGTGAATGCGGCGACCGACGTCGATGCGAACTCCGACACGAACGCGCTCGTCATCAACTTCGTCTTCCAGGGCGGCGTCGCCCACAGCTGGGGCGTTCAGGGCGGTGCGGCGTACACGAACCTGAGCAACCACAGCTACGCCTACATCTCGAGCTCCGCGACGATCAACGCAGGGCGCGACGTCAACGTCACCTCCGACTACACGCTGCTCGCGATCGTCATGACCCGCGGCTACGCGCAGGGCTCCTCGGCCGCCGTCGGCGCGTCGCTCGCGTGGAACGTCCTCAGCAACGACACCCGGGCGTTCATCGGCCTGCCCCCGAACGACACGAGCACGCTCCCCGCCGGCACCGTCACTGCGGGTGGGAACGTGAACGTTCAGGCGACGACGCTCGAGCGTGTGGCGACCTTCAGCAGCGCCGGAAGCCAGGCGACCGGAGGCGGCGGGCACGGGAGCAGCAGCGACGACGGGTCGAACCTCGAGCCGACCTCTGGCACCCAGACGCCGGCGCCGACGAATCCGGTGGGCAGTGGTGTCGACAGTTCGTCGTCCAGCAATGACGCCACCGGCGGCGCGTCGATCGTCACCGAGCTGATGGGAGAGTTGGGTGGCGCGCCGTCCGAGGGCTCGGGCCAGTCCGGCGAGGAGGCCCCGGCGACCACCGAGGAGAACGAGGGCGGCGCCAGCCACGCAGAGGGCGAGAACTCGGGCGGGCTCGCGATCTCGGGCACCGTCACGATCAACGACCTGCACAACGATGCGACCGAGGCGTACGTGGCCAACGGCGTCACGATCGTCGCCGCAGGCACCCTCGCCGTCAACGCCCAGAGCACGCTGCTCGACATCACGATCGCAGGCGTCTCGGCGCAGGCGACCGGGAGCGCGAACAACGAAGAGGCAGCCGCTGACGGCAGCGAGGCCACGTCGTCCGATACCTCGGAGGGCACGGCACCGAGCACCGGTTCCTCGTCGAGTGAACATGGCAAGGGCTCCGATGACGGCTCGGCGCTCGCCGGCGCGTTCGCCTGGGACGACCTCGGCGAGGACGCTCAGGGCAATGAGCGAAACACGTGGGCATACATCGACGACGCCATCCTCCACGTCACCAACCTGAGCGTGACGGCGACCAACAGTGTCCAGTTGTTCACGTTCGCGGTCGGTGGGGCGCTCGCCGGCACAAGCGGGACGGTCGCGCTGATCGGCTCGGCCAGCCTCGACCAACTCGACTTCAACACGCTCGCAGAGGTCCGCGACGGAACGACGCTGACCGCCGGCGACGGGATCACCCCAGCCGACGTGACGATCGACGCATCGAGCACGATCCTGCTCGTCTCAGCCGCGGGCGGCGCCGCTCTGACCGGTCAGTACGGAATCGGCGCCGGCGCCGACGTCGGGATCATCAACGACACCGTCACCGCGTCGATCGGCAGCGGCAGTGACATCGAGCCGACGGGCAACGTGATCGTCGCCGCATCCGGCCACGAGACCGTCATCTCGATTGCCGCGGACCTCGCGATCGCGACGAAGAACATGGGTCTCGTCGGTGCCGCCGCGGTCATCTTCCTCAATCCGACGGTGGAGGCGTACATCGCCGCCGGCGCGACGGTCAAGACAAACGCCAGCATCCTGCTCGACGCGACGAGTCAGAGTGAGCTCGTCGTCGTCGGCGGCGCCGGCGCGTACGGCAAGAACCTCGGTCTCGGCGCGAGCGCCGGCTACGGCGGGATGACCGCGACGGATCTGGCCTACGTCGGCGCCGGCGCGACGATCGTCGCGCTCGGCGACGGCACCGCGCTCAGCAACGTCGCCGGCACGATCTCCGGCAACGGACTTCTGATCAATGCCGCGGCAGGCGAGGACCTCTACGTGTTCGGCGCCGGCGGCGTTGGATCAGAGCGCGTGTCGATCGCCGGCTCGGGCTCGGCGAGCGTGCTCAACAATGACGTTGAGGCATACATCGGCGCCGGCGCGAGCGTCAACGCGGGGATCCCCGTCGCGAACATGGCCCCGGATCAGGGCGTGATCGTGCAGGCGAATGAGAACACGAGCGTGCTGAGCGTCGCCGGCGCGATCTCGGTCGCGATCAACACGGGTAAGTCGGAATCTGAAGAGGGCAGCGAAGGTGGCTCCGAAGACACTGACAGCACCGACGAGTCGACCTCGAGCACGGCTGTCAGCGTCGGCATCGCCGCCGCCGTCACGCTGATCACCAACAAGGTTCAGGCCTACATCGGCTACGCCGACAATGGAACACCACTGCCGACGACCCCGGCGACCACGACCGTCGACGCGGCCGATGGCATCAACGTCAGCGCGACCGAGAACACCGGGATTCTCACGTTCGCGATCGGCGGCGCCGTCGCCGCTTCAGGCGGAGGCGAGGGCGGACAGGGCATCGGCCTGGCGGGCGCCGGCTCGGGCGACACGATCACGAACGACGTCGAGGCCTACATGCTCGGCGGAGTCGACGCCGACGCCGGCCTCGGAGGCGTCGCACTCGCCGCCACCGACACGTCGAAGATCGCCGCCAACGGCGGTGGGCTCGGGATCGGCATCAGTACGGGTGACGGTGGATCGACGACCGGCGTCTCGCTCGGCGTCGCGATCGCGATCAACAGCGTCAACAACACGGTCCTCGCGTTCATCGACGGCTCGCAGGCGAGCGGCGAGGCGACGATCTCGCTGAACGCGAGCGAGGACGCGGCGGTCTGGGCACTGACGATCGGCGGCGCCGTCGCCGTCAGCTCCGGCGACTCGACCTCGACCTCCGGGGCCGCAGCCGGAGCAGGCTCGGGCAACACCGTCACGAACGACACCGAGGCGCGGATCACCAACGGCAGTTCGGTGACGACGACGACGGCCGGCGATGTGACGCTGACCTCGCTGGATGGCTCCTCGATCCAGGCCTACGCCGGCGGCCTCGGGATCGCCGTAGCCGTGTCGAGCGACGGCAACGGGATCGGCATCGCGGTCGGTGTCGCCGCGGCGACGAACACCGTCAACAGCACCGTCAAGTCCGACATCGACAGCTCGACGGTCACCGCTGCGGGTGCCGTCAAGGCGACCGCGACCGAGGCGGCGACGATCACCACGTACACGCTCGGCGGCTCGGTCAGCGTCTCGAGCTCGGAGAGCACGAGCGCATCGGCAGCCGTCGCGGGCGCCTACTCGCAGAACTCGATCACCGACGTCGTCGAGGCCGACCTCAACAACGACGGCGGCTCCGGCGTCACGGCGAACGATGGAGCGATCGTGCTCGCCGCGCAGAACACGTCCGACATCACCGCCAACGGCGGTGGCGTCGGGATCGCGATCGCCGCCGGGTCTGAGAACGGTGCCGCGGCGACGATCGGCTTCTCCGCCGCCCAGAACACGATCATCGACACCGTCGAATCCTTCATCAGCGGCTCGAACGCGACGGCCAACGCTCCGGCCGGCACGAGCCGCGAGATCGATCTCAGCGCCGACGAGGCGGCGAACATCAGCGCGCTCACGATCGGCGGCGCCGTCGCCGGCGGCGGCGGGGAGAACGGTGTCGGCGTCGGCGCGGCGGGGGCCGGTTCAGGCAACTCGGTCACGAGCACGGTCTGGAGCTTCATCAACTCGACGAGCACGGTCATCAGCCAGCAGACCGGCGCTGGCATCGTCGTCGTCGGCACTCCGCAGGCCCCGAGCGGCCCCTGCAGCACGAATCAGGCGCGCGGACCTCCTGCCGCCGATGGGGATATCAACGTCAGCGCCACCGATTGCGCCTCGATCGTCGCCAATGCCGGCGGCCTCGGGATCGCGGTGGGCGTTGGCAGCGACGGAGCCGGCGTCGCCGCCTCCCTCGGCGTCGCGTACGCGTCCAACTCGGTCACCGATGACACCGAAGCCTTCATCGACAGCTCGGCGGTGACCGCCGGCGGCAATCTCACCGTCACAGCGCTCGAAGCCGCCGGCATCTCCAGCATCTCGGTCGGCGGCTCGGTATCCGTCGGTGGTGGCGAAGAGGCAGGTGTCGCCGTCGCGATCGCAGTGACCGTGGCCCAGAACTCGATCGACGACACCGTCAGGGCATACCTCTCGGGTCTCGACAATCAGGCCGAGCCCGCGCTCGGCGCGGTCACGCTGACCGCCGCTCGGACCGGTTCGATCACCGCCTACGTGATCGCCGCAGCCGTCTCGGTGGCCGTCGGTGAAACGGCGGGCGTCTCCGTCTCCGGCGGCGGCGCCGCGGCGACGAACACGATCCTCGGCGGGACCGACGCGTACCTCCTGAACAGCGAGGTCGGAGCCGCGGGCGCGGTCAGCGTCGAGGCGAGCGACAGCGCCGCGATCGCCGCCACGGTCGCCTCGCTCGCCGCATCGGTCGGGGCCGGAGGCACCGCCGGCGTCGGTGTCGCGATCGGCATCTCGGTCGCGCGCAACCTGATCGGCTGGCAGTCGACGGGCCTTGCGAGCACGACCTACACGAGCGACGACCTCCCCGGCGTGCTCAACACCGGCGACACGGTGACTGTCAGCGACGGCCCGCTCGCCGGACAGACCTTCCAGTACGTCGGATCGACGATCGATGGGAACGTGCTATGGGACCGCCAGGACTTCGGTGATACGTCGCAGTGGAAGCAGGTCACGCTCAGCAGCGGCAGCTCCGCGACGTACACGACCGGCTCTGAGACCCAGTCGGTCCAGAACGGCGACACGGTCACCGTCGAGGCCGGCCAGTACGCCGGCGATACCTTCGAGTACATCGGATCCTCCCCGCTGCTCGGGGCGGTCGACCTTTCGGTTCAGAGCTACGGCGACCCGACCGCCTGGGAGCAGGTCGGGATGGGCAACACCGGCGCGCAGGTCGAGGCGTACAGCGCCGGGAGCGCGATCACGAGCGGCGGCTCCCTGACGATCAGCTCGACGGAGACCGCCACCATCAACGCGGTCGTCGTCGCGGCGTCGGTCGCGATCGCGGGCGGCGGAGACGCCGGGGTTGGAGTCAGCGCCGGCGGCGTCTTCACGCAGAACCTGATCGACGAGGACGTCAAGGCATACGTCGACGGCGACGGCGGGCTGGGGATCAGCGCGACGAGCGCAACGATCACCGCGACCGATTCGGCCGGCATCGAGGTCATCGCCGGCGCGGCGAGCGTCGCCGCGGCGGTCGGTCAGGTGGGCGTCGCCGTCTCGATCGGCCTCGCGATCGCGCTCAACACCGTCTCTGGCAATGTCGCCGCCTACATCGCGAACACGCCGGTCGGGTTCAGTACGACGTCGGGCTCGATCTCCGTCACCGCGACGGAAAGCGGAATCCCCGTCGTCGATCCGAATACGAGCGAGCAGCTTGACCTCACCACCTACGGCGTCACCGGCTCCGACCTCGACAGCCTCGCCGAGCTGTCGAGCACCAACCAGCAGGGGACGGCAGATCTCACTGCGCTCGGGACCGCGCTGGCCGACGGCGGGCTCTCGACCTCGTCGAGCATCTCGGTCGCCCCCCTGAACGGTTCCGATCCGGGCGTCACACCGGTCGTCCCGGGCAGCGCCTGGGAGATCGTCGTCCAGGGCGGCCCCACCTACATCGTCACGCTCGTCAACGGCCACCTGCTCGTCTCCCAGTCGACGATCAGCGCGATCGCCGCCGCCGCGTCGCTCGCCGCGAGCGTCGGCGAGGTCGGCATCTCGGTCGCCGGTGCCGGGGCTGTCGCCTTCAACCAGATCTCGACCGACGACAACGCGTACATCAACGGCGGGACGCTCTCAAGCGCCGGCGCGGTGACGCTGACCGCGACGAGCACGGCCTCGATCACCGCCACGATCGCCGCGTTCTCGGCGGCGATCGGAATCGGCGGGAGCGTCGGTGTCGGCGTCTCAATCGGCGTGTCGATCGCTCAGAACGAGATCGGCAGCTCCGGCGCCCTTGATCAGGTGCAGGCCTACGTGCTCGGCGCGAGCGTCTCCGCGGGCTCGGCGCTGACGCTGACGGCGACCTCGGCCGAGACGATCGGCGCCTTCGTGCTCGCCGCGTCAGCCGCCGTCGGCGGCGGCGGCGACGTCGGCATCGGTGCGAGCGGCTCGGGCGTCAGTGCGACGAACGGGATCGCCGTCGACACCGCGGCGTTCATCGACGGCGACGGCGCGACCGGAATCAGCGCATCCTCAATCGGACTGACCGCAAGCGACACGTCGACGATCCAGGCGTTCGCGGGTGCCGCGACCGTGGCGGCCGCGTTCGGCGCATACGCCGGCGTCGCCGTCTCAATCGGGATCGCCCTCGCGGAGAACGACATCGGCAACGTGGTCGCCGCGTACATCACCGGCGCCGGCAGCGTTCTCGACGCGACGTCCGGATCGCTGGCGCTGAGGGCGTCGGAGTCCGCTCAGATCAACGCGCTCACGTGGGCCGCCTCGCTCGCCGTCGGCGGTGGCATCGGCGGCGTCGCGGTGAGCGGCGCCGGAGCGTCGGCGCTGAACGACATCACGACGAAGACGAACGCGTTCATCAGTTCCTCCACCAACGTGAGCAGCGCCGGCAGCCTGACGCTCATCGCGACCGACTCATCTAGCCTGACCGCGGTCGTCGCGGCCGTGTCCGCCGCGGTTGCGGGCGGCGTCGGTGGTGTCGGCGGGTCAGTCGGCATCGCGCTCGCGCGGAACATCGTCGGCTTCTCGCCGAATCCGAGCTACTCCGGCTACACCTACACCTCCGACGAGACCGAGGCGCTGACGAGCGGCAACATCGTCAAGGTCACCTCGGGCCCGCGCGCAGGCGACTTCTACCAGTACGTCGGCGACACCCTCAGCACCCCGGTCGCGCTCGCGAGCGAGGACTACGGCAACAGGCAGGACTGGATCCAGGTCGGCCTGACGAACGCGCCCGCGCAGGTCCAGGCCTACATCTACGACTCCGGCGTCACCGCCGGCGGCGCGCTGACACAGACCGCGACGGCCAACCAGAGCATCAACGCGACCGACGTCGCCGGCTCGGTCGCGGTCGGCGTCGGCGTCGGCGGGGTCGCTCTCACCGGCGCGGGGGCCGCGACCGAGAACACCATCGATGACCAGGTCCGGGCGTACATCGACGGCAACGCCGACGCCTCGGCCGGCGTTTCGGCGGCGAGTATCGACCTCAGCGCCCAGGACACCTCGACGATCAACGTTCTCACCGGCGCGATCTCACTCGGCGCGTCGGCAGGCGGCGCAGCCACCTCGCTCTCGATCGCCGTCGCGCTCGCCGAGAACGACGTCTCCACCGAGGTCGAGGCCTTCATCCAAAACGCGGCCGCTCCCGTGATCGCGACCTCCGGCGGGATCACGCTCTCCGCTCAGGAATCGGCGACGATCGGCGCGACGACTGCCGCGGCGAGCATCTCCGTCGCAATCGGCGACGTCGCGCTCGGCGTTGCCGGCGCCGGGGCGGACGCGCTCAACGTGATCAACACGACCACGGCCGCGTACATCGCGGCGAGCATCGTCGACAGCGTCGGCGCCGTCAGCCTGAGCGCGACGACGCCGGCCGGCCTGACGATCACCGCCAACGTGCTCGCGGCGTCCGCGGCGATCGCCGGTGGTGGTGGCGCTATCGGCGCGGCGATCGGAGTCGCGCTCGCCCAGAACCTGATCGGCTTCAACTCCGACGGGTCCGCCGCCAATGCCGAGGTCATTGCCTACATCGATGACTCGACCGTCACGACCGGGCGGGCGCTATCAGAGACCGCCACGTCAAATGCGACGATCACCTCACAGCTGTTCAGTGGCGCGGTCGCGATCAGCGCTGGGGCCGCCGGCGGGATCGGACTCGGCGGCGCCGGCTTCAACGCGCTCAACCGCATCGCGATCGACATCGCCGCGACGATCACCGGCGCCGGCGCCGACCTCCATGCCGCGAGCATCGCGCAGAACGCGTCCGATGACTCGACGATCTCCGCCATCGCCGGCAGCGCCGCCCTTGCGGCGGGAATCGGCGGCGCCGGCATCGCGGTGTCCGTCTCGCAGGGAATCGCCGACAACGAGATCTCCAACACCGTCACGGCGTCGATCGACGGCGGCAGTGCCGCAGGTGCCCCCGCGCAGGCGAGCACCGAGGCCGATCACACGAGCAGCGAGACGGCGGCCGCGCTCGCACCCGGCGCGACCGTGCTCGTCACGTCACCGCCGGCGCCCGACTACACGGCGTCCGCCGCCGCCCCGCAGGTCGTCAGCGTCACCCCGGGCGAGGTCGTCACACTCGCCGCCGGCTACGCCGCCGGCAGCTATACGACGAACGGGCTGTCGGTCGGCAGCGGCACGACGACGACGATCGACCCGGGTAACCGCGTGACGGTGCTGCCCGGCTACACGGCCGGCGGGACGCCGGGCGACACGTACGCGTACGTCGGCACGAGTCCCGCCAGCTTCGATCTCACCACGGTCGACTACACGTCGAGTTCCTGGGTGCTGATCGGTGGTTCCGACGGTGCGAGCTATACGTTCATCGGAACGCCGGCGCAGGGCACCGGCCTTGACCTCAACACCCAGGATTACGCGGACGCGTTGCTCTGGCAGCAGGTCATCGGGACGATCGGGACCGTCTACGAGTACACCGGCCCCGCCGCGACGGTCAACCTCAGCAACGCCAACTACGGCGGAGCCTCGTGGACCCCCGTCACCCTCGGCGGAATCTCGTCGAGCGCGACCGAGAGCGCGACGATCACGGCGACCTCAATCGCGGCGAGCGCCGCGCTCACGCTCGGTGCCGCCGGTATCAGCTTCACCGATTCCGGCGCCGACTCGCAGAACGTGATCCTCACCGACACGAATGCATTCATCAACAACGCGCAGGTCTCGAGCTCCGGTGACGTGGCGCTGAGCGCGAACGACACAGCGTCGATCACCGCGCAGGTCGACAGCCTGTCGGCGTCGATCGGTGTCGGCGCGGCCGCCGGCATCAGCTTCGCGATCGGTTCCTCGACCGCCGAGAACTACATCGGCTGGAGTCCGGGTGCGAGCAGGTCGACGCCCGCGCAGGTCCAGGCGTACGTGACGGGATCCAGCGTCACGGCCGCAGGCGCGCTCAGTCAGACGGCGACGTCAAACGCGACGATCAGCGCGACGGTCGCGAGCCTTTCGGCTGCGCTCGCCGGTGGCGCCGTCGCAGGTGCAGGCGCCGGTGCCGGGGTCAGTGTGTCCAACAGGGTTGCGACCCAGGTCGAGGCCTATATCGCGAACACGACCGGCGCCGGCGTCGCGGTGGTGGGCGCGATCACCTTGCAGGCAAGTGACACCTCGACGATCACCTCCAGTGGGCAGGCCGCGGGGATTGCGGCGGCATTCGGACTGTTCAGTGGCGCCGTCTCCGTCGGCGTCGCGCTCGCGAACAACGTGATCACCAATAACGTCGAGGCCTACGTGAGCGACTCGCACGTGACCACGACGGCCGGGACCCTCACAGCGACGGCTCATGAAGCCGGGACGATCAGCTCGACCTCGCAGGCCGCCGCGGTCGCCGCGAGCACGGGCCTGGCGCTCGCGGGTGGCGGGGCGACCGACACGGCGACGATCGATGGCACGATCAAGGCCGAGGTCGCCGGCAGCACGCTGACGCTCGGCGGTGGACTGACCCTTGGCGCAACTGATGGTTCGTCGGCCTCAGCAGCCGTTCAGGCGGCGGCGGTGAGCGTCGGGCTGTACTCCTTCGCGGCAGCCGCATCGACCGCGACGACGACCGTTGCGCCGACGGTCACGACCGACATCACCGGTTCGACCGTCACGGCCACCGGCGCAATCACGCTCGGCTCGACCGTCGATGACGCGTCGAACGCAACGGCCGCAGGCGACGCATTCAGCACCGGGATCGGCGCCGCGGGTTCGACGACGACCGCGACGCTCGCGCCGACGATTCAGACCGACATCGCCGGGAACCTGGTGACGAGCATCGGTGGCGGGATCTCGCTCGCCTCCCTTTATGACGCGAACAGCGACGGCTCGAACGCGTCGACGGCCGGCGATCCGCTCGGGGCGAGCGCAACGACCGATTCCAACAGCGGCGCGCTGATCGCCGGAAGTGGGGCGAGCGCCACCGCGACCGACGGCGGCTCGGTCATGACATTCATCAGCGGCGGGGACCCGTCGGCGAGCGGTGCGATCACGCTGATCGCGGCGTCCTGGGCGGCGCCGTCGGCGACGACGACCGGAATCTCCGGCGGACTGGTCGGCGTCGGCTCCTCGCAGGCGATGGCGGTCGCTCCGGGCACCGACCAGGCCTACGTCGACACCGAAGTGGCCGGCGGCGCGAGCCTCGCGATCAGCTCCTACGACACCGAAGCTCCGACGAGTCAGGCAACCGCGTTCTCCGGCGGGATCATCTCCGGTGACGGGGCCGATGCAACCTCGACCGTCGAGGCCGACGGCGCATCGGATCCGGCAGCGAGCGTCTCGCTCTCGGGCGGCACGATCACGATCGGCGGTGCGGTCACGCTGATCGCGACGTTCACCCCGGGCGGAAGCTCGACCGCCGGCGGCGGCTCCTACGGCGGCGTCGCGGTCGGCGCCTCGAACGCGACGACGACGGCCGACGCGGACGTCACGGCATCCGTCGCGGCGAGCACAGTGCTCGCCGCCGGGTCACTCTCGGTCAGCGCGATCCGCTCGCTTCCGGCCGGAACCAACACCTACGGCGCGCAGGCGACCGCCACAGCAAGCTCCGGTGCCCTGATCGGCGTCGACGCGACGAACGCCTCCGCCACCGCCACGGGCAACGTCACCGCCACAATCGGCGCCGGCGTCACGCTCCCCGACGGTACCGTCTCGCTCGCCGCCTCCGACACGACAAGTCAGGACGCGAACGCCTCAGGCAGCGCCTACGGCGTCATCGGCGCCGGCGCGAGCATCGCTGGGGCGAGCTCGGATATAGCGACACGCGCGGAGCTCGGAGCCGGGGTCATCACCGACAGCTCGCGCACGGGTGATCTCAGCGTCGAGGCGACGGGCATCGACTACAACACCGCGTCGACCGTCGCCGGCAGCGGCGGTGTCATCTCCGGCAACGCCTCCGAGGCGACGACGGGCGACACCTCGACGGTCACGACGAACGTCGATGGCATCGCGACCGGCACGGAGACGATCTACGCGGGCCAGGTCGCGATCAGCGCGTCGCATACCGACGGCTACCTGGCGACAGCGGACTCGACCAACGCCTCCGTGATCGGCGGGAGCGGGGCGACCGCGACCGCGACCGCGAACACGCCCGTCGCCACGAACGTCAACACGGGTGTCGGCGGCACGCTCGCGATCGTCGCATCGGGAGGGGCTTCGATCACCGCCGCCAACGACTTCGTGCGGCTCGAGGGGCCAACGACCGTCTCATCCGGCGGCGGTGGCGGGATCACGGTCAACGCCGCGATCTCGACGACGGCGCTGAGCGACCTCGTTCAGGGTCAGAGCACCGGTGGGACTGCCGTCAGCCTCGGCGACCACGTCAACATCGCCGTCTCCTCGACGCCGCTCTCGAGCGACGGGATCCTGATCAGCGCCTCCGCGGTGACGAATGCTGCCGACACCGTCACGCTGTCGACGGGTGGTGCGATCGACGGCGCTGGGACCTCCGCCGATCTGACGACGACGATGGATCCGTCAGTGACGATCGGTACGCACGGCGAGCTCTCGAGCAGCGGTAACGTCGGGATTGGAACCTACGCGACGAGCTCGGCGTCGACGTCGTCCGCGGTCAGCACCTGGGGTCTCGCGGCCGTCGGCGTGGCGAGCGCGACGACGACCGTCAACGTCGCCCAGACGGTCGACATCGGCGACAACGAGTCGATCGCGGCGTTCGGAAACGTGACACTGACGGCCGGAGGCGATCCCGCCGGCGCCTACCCGACGATCCTCAACGCGGACTCGGCGGCAGAGGCGTACGTGCGTGGGTTCATCGCGATCCCGTCCGCCGACGGCACCACGGACATCACGAGCAACTCGAGTCTCTCGCTCGGATCGGGCGCGACTGTCGACAGCGGCGAGAATACGGCGCTCGAGTCGGTGCCGGGTCTGCTCAACCCGACGACCGACGGCACCGCCCATGGCTTCGAGCTCGGCTTCATCCCGGTCACCGAGCACAACGCCAACAACAACACCTCGAGCAGCGGTGCGATGGTGATCGACGGCAACGTCAGCGCCGGTGTCTACCACACCATGTCGATCACGATCCCGAACTGCGCGAACTCGGGAATCTTCTGCTCAACCGTCAACACTGCGCCCGGCGGGGTGTCGTTCGTGTCGAGCTTCAACCCGAGCATGAACATTCCCACGTATGCGGCGGGGCTGTTCACGGGCATCGACCTCCAGGCGGTCGACGCCGGCGTGTCGACCACGCCGGTCGGGGCGATCATGCTCGGGCCGCTGTTCGCGTCCGGCGGCATCGCGACGATCGACGCGGGCTCGGTCAGCGGCACCGGTCTGGTGACCGCCTACGGCGGCCCGTCGATCTCGATCGTCAACAACAGTCCGGACTATCTGATCACCGGCTCAGCCGACATCCCGGACCTTCCAGGCGGCGACGTCGTCTTCACCGGTCCCGCCCAGAGTGGCGTCGCCATCGATCCGGTCGACCCGGGCACCGGCGGTTCGATCACGATCGATAACGCCTACACCTGCGCCATCGGCGCGACCACATGCGTCGGCAACTCACAGTACGGGCCCGGGCTGCTCGTGACCGGCAACGTCGAGAACCTCGGTGGATCGATCCTGATCGAGAACACCTCCGGCTCCTATTTCAAGACCGCGAGCGCGGGAATCTTCGGTGAGCAGGTCAACCTCAATATCCCCAACGGCGCTGTTGTGCTGCCGACAAATGCCGCGGCACCGTGGGCCGCGGGCAGCAACCCCTACAGCGAATGGAACAACACGCTGATCTGGCCAGGCGGGAACCCGGGCGCGCTCAACTGCGGATCTGATCCGACGTGTACGCCGGACCCGGTTGCCGCCGTCGCGTGGGCCGTCAACTACGAATATCCGGGCTACGGGAGCACCGCCGCCCTGACGGCGGCGCTGATCGGCTCCGCCGGGGGATACGCGCTGGCGACCGGAACGCAGACGAGCCTCGTCGTCTACGGCTACTGCAACCCCTACGCCGACGCCGACCTGTCCTCGACCTGCAGCTCCAGCGAGGCGAACGAGCTCGGGCCGACAGGCAGCTCGTACGGGATCTCCGGCAGCGGTGGTTCGGACAACTTCCCCGACGTGCCGATCGAGACCCTGTCGCTGACGGAGTCAAGTTACGACGCCGCCAGCCTCAGCGGTGCGGAGGCGAGCAGCGCGGTGTTCGGTGGCCGCGTCACGATCACCGGTCAGGTCATCGACCTCAACTCGGAGATCACCGCGGGCCAGCCGACCGACTGGACGCTCTCGCTGCCGAGCACGCTTCTCGTCCCAGGGTTCTTCGGGATTCCGGTTCCGCTCGCGACGTATCAGGTGGAGTACGAACTCGGGTGGGTCGCCCCGGTCGTCAGCCTGCCGGCGGACGCGACCGCCGGCACGTCGGCGATCAGCGCCACGTATGACGCCGTCACAAACCTGATCACCGTCGATAACGTCGCCGCCTCGTCCGGATCGGCGACGGTCCTCGTCGACGGCGGGATCATGAGCACCGACCCGCTCGGCGAGATCTCCGTCAACGGCGGCCTCGGCACGATCAACATCAACAATCAGACCGGCGTTCCGATCGTGCTCCAGAACCTCTACGCCGGTAGCGCCGCGAGCGCCGCCGCGTCCTCGAGCACCGTCGAGCTGATCGACACGACGAAGATGGTCCACACCGTCTACCTGTACCAGGGCGGCGAGGTCTACACGTACACCGGGACCGTGACCGGGGTCAATTCCGACGGAACGGGGATCGTCGGGCAGACAGCGGCCCAGCTCGAGGCGGGAACCCCGACGAGCGTCGGCGGCACGAGCGTCACCTACGAACCGCAGAGCGGTCAGCGGTGGGACTGGAACCTGCAGGCGTCGCTCACCCGGACGGACAACTTCGGCAACCAGAACACCTGGTCGATCGGGCAATGGCAATGGAGCATGCCGAGCGGCCAGCCGAACGACCCGTGGAGCTACTGCAGCGACGAGTTCTGCGACTTCACGACGCTCACTCCGACCGGATATCTCGTGACAGGCTCGAGCGACACGTCTGCGTTCGACGAGAACATCTCCGGCTCTATCAACTTCACCGACGGGTGGAACATCGACTACCACGGCTGCGGTGGCGGTCTCGGAAGCACGTGCAACTACGGCTTCACCGAGAACGAGACGTCCGGGTGCGCGGGCAGCGATCCGTGCGGCAACTGGTTCTACAACGTCGCGACGGCGGCAACGCTCGAGCTCTCGATGTCCGCCAGTGCGAGCGAGCCGATCGGGATCAACTTCTCCGGGCAGTCGAGCGGAACGGTCGTCGTCGTCTCGAACGCTCCGGTGATCGTCGACGGCCAGATCACGAACCCGAACGGCAATACGACGATCGACTCCTCAGGCTCGATCACGGTCACCCCGAACGGGTCGATCTCATCGGAGAACCTGACGTTGAGCGCCGCAGGAGGGATCGGAACCTCGATCGCGGCGGTGCCGATCACGATCGACGGCGGCTTCCTCGATGCCACTGACGGCTCGACGAACGGCATCTATCTGAAGCTCGCATCCGGCGCCAGCATCAGCGCGATCACGGCCGGCGACGGCCCGACCTATGGCAACGTCGTGATCGATGCCGCGGGCTCGCTCCTGCCCGAGAACTCGAGCAGCACGATCACCGGCGACAACATCACGCTCGACACGACAGTCGGCTCGATCGGCTCGGCCGCGGGCGCGCTGAGGATCGACGCGCTGCCCGATTACACATCCGGCGATGAGCCGATCGGCGGCGTCGTCAACGCGAGCGCCCCGGGTGAGATCGTGTTGACGCAGACCTCGGGCAATCTCCTCGTCGGCGAGATCGCCTCCTCCGGCGCCGACGTCACGCTCGCTGCGCCGAACGGTTCGATCCTCGATGCGAGCGGTCAGACCGCCGCGCAGACGCTCGACTCGACCCAGATCCAGGCGATCTGGAACAGCCTCGGCCTCGAGAACGGAAGCGCGGCGAGCACCGAGTTCGATAACGAGGTCGTCAGCTACTACAACCAGTATTGGGACCTGTTGCGAGACGGGACCGTTGTCGGGAGCACGTATGACCTGTCGCCGTCCTCGGTCGCCGCATATACGCAGCAGACGGCGACGGCCCTCGACCTCGCCGATCCGACGACGACCGACGTGTCGGACTACGCGGCGTACCTCTACACGCGAGACGGTCGATTTCTTCAACGACGTAGCCGCGCCCGGCTACACGCCACCCGACGGCCGCTCGCTGAGCGGACCGGGCGCTCCGCTCCCCGGCTATGACGCACCGCTGCTCGGCACGGGCTGGCAGACGAGCGCCGACTTCACGACATTCGATCCGAGTTTCAGCTTCACGCTCACCACCGCGCAGAGCGCCGCGTTGACGAATGACGCCGTCTGGACCGAGGACGAGCTGAAGTACGCGGTCGACCGCGCGGGCCTCCAGGCCGGCGGCACCCCGGTCGGCGTGACGACACCGAACGTCAGCGGCGTCAACGTCACGCTCGATTCGGGCTCCGGCTCGATCGGCTCGCTCGCGCCGGCCGCGCAGATCACGCTCTCCGAGCTCGACAGCGGGACGCTCTCAGCTGACCAGATCGGCGCACTCGCACTCGCGACAGCTCCCGGCGACGTGACCCTGATCGGCGTCGACAGCGACGCCAGCGTCGGCACCGTCAGCTTCGTGCTCGGCACGCAGGGCGACGAGTCGACACTCACCGGCACCGACGAGTACGGACACACGGTCCAGTTCACCCTGCAGAGCGTCGACGGCGCCGGCGATCTGCTCGGCGTCGACGGCGCCGGTGCACCAGTCACGCTGACCGGGCTCAGCATCCTCCAGACGGCGCCCTTCTTCGTCTCCGTGCAGGGCTCCCTGAACACGGACTCCAGCGGCGCGACGTTCATCCAGAGCACGTCGGCCGATCTCGCGATCGGACTTCTCAACGCGGGCGGCGAGGCGAGCGTCGTCGCCCCCGGCACGATCTCAAGCGCGGGGACCTCCTCAACGCAGGTGTCGACCGGCGGTGACCTGCGGCTGCTCGCCGGCAGCGGCAATCTCGCCGCGAGCGTCGTCGGCACGACCGTCACCCCGCTCGTCATCGACGTCGGCGGCGTCCTGCGCTCCGCCGGCGCCGGGGGCATCCTCTCGCTGCAGCAGGCGAGCGGCAACCTCACGTTCGACGCGATCAGCGCGGGTGTCAGCGCGACTCTCGACGTGCCCGCCGGCAGTCTCTTCCAGAACACCCCCGGCATCACCGACATCCTCGCGCCGACGCTCTCGATCACCGTCGAGACCGCCGTCGGGACGACCACCGACCCGGTCTACGTTCAGGTGTCCGGCGACACGAGTGTCACTGCCCCGTCGGGCGTCTACCTCGGCACCGTCGGCCCCAATAACCCCCTGAGCGTCGGGACGATCACCGCCACCGCAGGCGATGTCGAGCTGCTCGTCGGTGGCGACACGACGCTCGGCACGATCGACGCGTCTGGCATCGTCACGATCTTCGCCGATGGCGGAATCTACGAGTCCGGCGACGCGCTGCCGGTGCCGACGAGCGACGCGCGCCGCGACGCCGAACATCGTCGCCGAGAGCGGCGTCCTGAAGTCGCTGATCGGAATCGGAACGCAGACCGATCAGCTCGAGACCGACTTTGCGAATCTCGCCGTTCGTTCGTTCGGCGAGATGTGGCTGATCAACTACGGGAACCTCACCGTCGACCAGATCACCGGTTCCCCGATCACCGGCGTGACGACGACGGGCGCACTGTATCTGACGACCTACAGCAACCTCACGGTCGATCAGCCGTTTGACTCCGGTGGTGGCCCGATCGTCGACGACTCGACCGATGGATATGTCCAGATCAACGCTCCGATCACGAGTGACGGTGCCACGATCACCGTCATCGCTCTCGACAACGTCGCGTTCGGGACCTATACCGATCCGACGACGCTTGTGACGACGATCGGATCGCTCGACAGCGGCCTACCGGCGAGCAGCGCGGCGGTGAGCGTCACCAGCATCGACGGCTCGATCCTCGATGGGAACGGGGATACGACAACGGATGTCACCGGCGGGCAGATCACGCTCTCCGCCGGCACCGACATCGGGACGGTGACCGACCCGCTGCTCGTCGACCACACGGGCTCGGGTGACATCGGCACGCTGTCGGCGACGAACAACCTCTACCTGACCCAGACCGGCGGCCCGCTCCAGATCAAGAGCGCGACGGCGACGAACGGCGACCTCGTTCTGACCGACGCCGACGCGAGCTCGCTGGCGACCGACCAGAACATCGTCCTCGCCGACAACCCGAGCTCGGCAACCGCCGGCGGCTCGGCAACGCTCTCGGCCCCCGGAGGGACGGTCACGCTCGACGACGGCGCCTTGCTCGGCGCGACAGCAGGCTCGGTCACGGTGACCGCCGGGGGCGATGTGACGGTGGTCTCCGGCGCCACGCTGAGTGCCGGCACGTCGGTCGCCGTCAACGGTGGCCGGCTCGGTCAGGCCAGCGCGATCTCGCTCCGCGGTTCGTTCGCCGGCGGTGTGATCGAGGTTGACGGCGGCAGCGGCAACGACACGATCACGCTCGCGCCGGTCGCGCTCGACGGCTACACCCAGGTCTACGGCGGAACCGGGACAAACGACATCGTGCTCTCGCTGCCGACGATCGATCTCGCCGACAAGTTCGACTCCTCGCTCACCGGGCCGGCGTCACTGATCAACGGAACCGCCGCCCAGGATGCCCAGGCCGGGATGACCCGGACCGTCGACGGGGTCGCCGGACTGCCGTTGCGCAACATGGTTGACGTCAACGGCGGCGGCAATGCCGGCACGACGATCGAGGTCGACCTCGCGCCAACGACACTGCCGCAGGGTGGAGCCGACTACATCGTCAACGCGAGCAATGCCGGCGACCTCCTCCTGAAGGCGCCGGCTCAGGCGAGCACGTTCCTGGTGCGCTCGGACTTCGTCGCGCTTGTCACGCCTGTCTCGGGCGACAGCGCAGCCGGTCCGTACGCGCCGGACTACCAGCGTGTCAACTACGGAGCCGGTATCAGTCAGCTGACGATCGAGGGCAGCAACGACGGCGACAACTACGAGTTCATCGACAACGGCGCACCGACGGTCGTCGACGCCGGAACCGGCGATAACACCTACCAGTTCGGCGGACTGTTCGGCTCGCAGCCGGCCGGTGGCACAGACGTCGCGGTGGGCGACGGGGTCTCGACCGTGCAGACGCAGTTTGGATATGTGAGCCCGGGTGTCAGCTTCGCGACGACCGTCTACGGCGGCCCCGGCGACGGCTCGTTCATCGTCTACAACGCCCAGGCGCCGCTGACGCTCAACGCCGACGGTGGCGATGACACGTTCGTGGTGCGCTCGCTCGGGATAACCGAGAAGCCGTTGAGCATCAACGCCGGCGGCCGGGGATCGCTGAGTGTCATCGCAACCCCTGCGGCGGATGAGCTCGTCATCTCCTCGCAGGTGGTGCTCGGCGCCGGCGTCAACGTCGGCTACACGCAGCTGCCGGCGCTCGAGGTCAACGGCAACGGTGGCAACGACACGTTCACGATCCTCTCGACCTCGCCCGACACCGTGACGACGCTTGACGGCGCCCAGTCCGGAAGCGACACGTTCAACGTCGGCGGTGATCTGATGAGCTCGGTTCAGGCGGAGACGGCGCTCGGCGCCGCCGCGCTCACGACGCCGTACGCCGGGCCGCATCAGACGGCGACACTCGCCGGCCAGCTCATCATCAACGGCGGTGCCACCGTCACGCCGCCCGCGCTCGTCGAGGCGGCGCAATTGCCGAGCGAGCTCGACGCCGCGCTGCCGGCGACTGGGCCGGCGGTCGCTGATCCGAACCGGGTTGCGGCGCTCAACGTGTTCGACGATCTCAACACGACCGGCCAGACGGGGACGCTGTCGAACGCCGGCTTGCTCGGCGAGGTTGCCGGTCTCGGCATGGGCTCCGGGATCGACTACAGCTCGGTTGACACCGTCGACGTCATGCTCGGGTCCGGCAGCGACACGTTCACGGTGCTCGGGACCGCTCCCGGCTCGATCACGCTGATCCAGGGTGGCGGCGGCAACAACGACCTGATCGCCGATGGCGGTGGCGGGCCGCTCGCCCCGCTCGTGCTGTTCGCGTCGACGAGCCAGGACGGCAGCTACTACAACTCGACGTCGACGGACCTCACCGGCGGCGCACGGATCTTCAATGACCCGGGCTCAGAGAGCGTCCTCGATGCCCGCGATGACCCGAACGGCGTGACGCTCTACGGCGGAACGGGCACCGTGACGATCTACGGTGGCGGCGGCGATGACCAGATCGCCGGCGGATCGGGAACCGACGTGATCTACGCCGGGTCCGGCAACGACGACATCTACGGCAACGGCGGCTTCAACCTCAACCTCTCGCTGACGCTCGCTCAGAGCATCGCCGACCAGGCCAACCTGCTGACCGAGGCGAACACTCCGACGGGCGGCGAGTCACCGACGGCGGACCCGCTCACCGCCTCCTCCCAGACGATCTACGGGGGCGCAGGCAACGACATCATCTTCGGGCACTGGGGACAGATCGAGCAGGTCGTCGGTTCGAGCATGCTGCTCTCGACCGGCGGCTTGACCGGGATCTACACCGAGAACTCGACGACCATCGCCGGCGTCCGCATCTATGGCGGCGAGGGCTCATACATCGTGCTCGGCGGCGCCGGCAACTCACTCGTCGATCTGCAGGCGACGAAGACAGCGCCGAACGTCGTGATCGGCGAGGACGGGTTCGTCACCTTTGCCGAGCCGCAGTACTTCCAATCCCTCGGCGGCTGGTTCGCGCAGCTTCAGACCGTCTCCTCCCGAACCCCCTCGGTCGGCGGCGACAACACGCTCGTGCTCGGTTCGGGCCCGGCGGTCGTGATTGGCGGCGTTGGCAGCAACTTCATCGAGACGAGTGGCGGTAACGATGTGATCCTCGGCAACGATGGGTACGTCAGCTTCGCCACCGGCCATCCGATCATCGCTAAGAGCGCGGACCCGCTCGTCTCGGCGCACAACATTCTCGCGGGCAACACGATCATCACCGGGCCGGGCAACTCCCAGATCATCGGCGGCTCAGGCAACAACCGGATCACCGTCGGCGCTGGTGACAGCGTCGTGATCGCCGCCGACGGCGAGATCATCTACGGGGCGCAGGGCATGCCGGTAAGCGCGAGAAGCCTCTATACGTCCTTCGCCGGCATCGACCAGGTGACGATCGCCGGATCAAGCAGACTTGTCACCGTGCCTAGCCCGTATGGCACCATCGGCGCCGGCGTCGTGATCGAGCCGAAGTCCGGCGTACTCCATGCGCCGCGCTCATACCTCGTCGAGCAGGGCACCGGACTCGCGACCTACTCAGGCCCCAGGCACGGGTGGTTCAACCCGCGCTCTCGCAAGCCGCGACGTCACAAGAAGACCAGCAAGAAGAAGACCAAGAAGACGAGTAAGAAGACCAAGAAGACCAACAAGAAGAAGCACAAGCCGTCCAAGAAGCCGGCCCGCGCGGGCCACTCGGCGGGCGGGACCGGCCGGAATCGCACAACCCAAAGCAAGGAGTGAATATGAGGTCCGTCCGTCGTTTGCGCAGGCCGACGCGTCTGCGGTTCCAGCTCGTGGCGACCGTCGGCGTTCTCGCCGGCGCGCTGATCGGGCTTGGCGTCGCCAGCGCGAAGCTCTCCGCCAACCCGACGATCCACGCGTGCGTCACCAAGAAATCCGGCGCGCTCAGCATCGCCTCGGCGAAGGGGAAGTGCGCCAAGGGCACCACGACCCTCTTGATTGACAAGCAGGGACCGCAGGGGCTCCCTGGTGCGACCGGCGTGGCCGGCCCGACCGGGCCCGCGAACACCGAGGTCGTCGACGGCCCCGTCGTCCGCATCACGGGGGGCTCGAATTCCACCGGGACAACCGCCACCTCGACTGCGGGCTGCGATGACGCCGTCACGGGCGCCAACCGCGAAGCGTACGGAGGCGGCGCCGTGATCACCACGGACCCGACCAACCAGACCGATCCCGACATCGTCGCGCTCCAGGCGTCCTACCCCGGTGACGGAACGACCGGTAGCGTCGCCGCGACCCCGCTCGCCGCCGCCTCTGGCCAGGGTGCCGACGCGTACACCGGTACCGCCGTCGTCTCGCGGATGTATACCGGCGACTCCGCGACGGTCCAGGCATACGTCATCTGCGGCCCGTAGGCCGCGCCGGCAAGCGATTCCGGACCCACCTCACTGGGCACGCGCCGCCGCCGCCAGGCGGCGCGTGCCCCGCGTGCATCGGCGGGCGCTATAAACCGATGCGCGTGCCCTTCTTCTCTCACGCCACGCCGTCGCCCTCGTTGCCGCAGCGATTGTGATCTCGGTCACGGCGGCGCCGGCCGTTGGTCGCTCGACGACCGCCGGCCTCTCGATCGCGCGCGCGGTCCTGCTCACACACGCCGATGTCGGTGCGGGCTGGCGCTCGAGTTCCGTGTCAAGCACCCCGCCGATCACGTGTCCCGGCTTTCGCCCCGCGCTACGCGCTGACACCGAGATCGGCGCGGCGAGCTCGCCGCGATTTCAGGCGAGCTCGAGCGGACCGTTCGTCTCGCAGACCGCCTACGTCTACGCGACGGGCGCCGAGGGGAGCGCTGCTGCGAATGCGCTACTGCGTCCCGATCTGCTCCGCTGCGTACGCTCGGGGTTCCTCGCCGGATCGGGAGACGGAGTTGCCTTCACGGTCAGTCGAGCACACAGCATCAGCCTTCCGTCACTCGCGGTCGCTTCGAGCGCCTACCGCGTCTGCGGCGTCGCCGCGCAGATCGGTGAGACGACGAACGTCTGTCTCGACGAGATCGTTCTCGCCCACGGGCAGACGATCACAGCGCTCAGCATCGCGAGTCTCTGGCAGGCGCCGAGCCGGGCCCTCGAACTGCGACTCGCCCGCCGGGTCGCCGACCGCCTTCGGCGCCCCGGAGCATTAGGCTGAT
Organism: uncultured Solirubrobacterales bacterium; assembly: GCA_963742025.1. Taxonomy (GTDB): domain Bacteria; phylum Actinomycetota; class Thermoleophilia; order Solirubrobacterales; family Solirubrobacteraceae; genus Palsa-465. Next base: position 777,052 of record CAVUKF010000010.1, on the reverse strand, counting down.
GCCGGGGATGAACCGTCGCCCACACCTGTCGATCGTCGCGCCCGACGCGACCCCCGAGGAGGCGGCGTCGGTCGTGGCGGCGCTCGAGCAGTTCATGCGCGCGACCGCGCCAGTGCGGACCCCGCCGGCGGCGCAGCCGAGCACGTGGAAGCGGACTGCTCTCAAAGAGGGAGTCATGCGCGCAGACGCCCACCGAGAGGCCTGGACCTGAGTTCAGCCGACTTCCGGTCGCCGACACGGTAGCCTGAGTGCCCTGTGAGCCGCGTCCGTGGCCTGTTGCAACAAGCGCTTCCAGCTCTGGGCTCGCTGGTGCTGTTGGCGCTCGGCGGCTTGACGCTCCTGGCACCGAGCGCGAACGCGCTGGTCGCCCGGCTCAGCGACGGCGCGTCTGTCGGCGTCCAGCTCCACGCCGGCGTCAACCCAGCCGCGGTTCCCGGGGCGCAGAACGGCGCCGTCCTGGCCGCTGCGCGGTCGCTTGAACGGCCGCAGGACGCGAGCCAGGACGTCTCGTACAACGGCGGCGGCGTGTTGCATACGGTGCGCCCGTACCTCGTATTCTGGGACCCGAGCGGACGCCTCGCGTCGTCTCCAGCTGGCCTCTTGCTGCAGCGTTACCTGACCGACGTCGCGGCCGACAGCAACGAGGCCGGCGACACCTACGGGGTCGGGCGTCAGTACTACGACAAGACCGGCTTCGCCGACGCCGGCCAGACGTTCTCCACCGCGACGCAGGCGATCTCCGACACCGACCCATATCCCTTGCCGGCTGCTCCTGGCTGCAGCACCGACGCGCCCACGTATTCGTCGTGTGTGACAGACGGGCAGATCCAGAACGAGCTGCAGCAGCTGATCGCCGACAGGGGGCTGCCGACGGGGACTGGCAGCCCGGCAGCGCCCGCGCCGGTCTACTTCGTGATCACGCCACCCGACGTCAACGTCTGCAACGCGAGCCTCGGTTGCGCTAGCAGCGAATTCTGTAGCTACCACACCTGGTTCGCCGACGGACAGAGCGAGGTGATCTACGCCGCGGTCCCGTTTCTGCCGGTGGCATCGAACCCGAAGGCCTGCCAGACCGATGACACCACCGCGCCGCAGGAGCCCAACGGTGACGTCGCTGATGTGATCGTCGATGACCTCAGCCACGAGAGCAACGAGGCGATCACCGACCCGATCCCCGGCACCGGTTGGATCACATCGTCCGGCGATGAGGCCGCCGATCTCTGCGAGACCACGTATGCGTCACTCGGTGGCGATCCGCTGCCCGTGGCGCCGGCGACGTACGGGACGCTCTACGACCAGCTGATCAACGGCGATCAGTACTACACCCAGACGCTGTGGAGCAACGGCAACCAGAACTGTGAGGCGGCGCCCACCGGCGGCGCTGTGACTGCGAGCTTTGCGGGCCCGGCGTCGGTCATGGTGGGCGCGCAGGTCGGCTTTGACCCCTCTGCGAGCGAGTCCTCGGACGGATTCAGCAGCGCCACCTGGAGTTTCGGCGACGGGCAATCGACGTTCCGGATCGGAGGACCGCAGGCGCTCACCCACCCCTTCGAGAGCCCCGGCGTCTACACCGTCTCGCTGACGCTCGTGGATAACGACGGCAATGCGGCGAGCACCTCACGGGAGATCGCCGTCCGCAAGGATCCGAATGCGTCGTTCAACTTTGCTCCGGCGCGACCGGTTGCCGGCTCTCCGGTGATCTTCCGTGCCGGTGCCTCAGACCAGAACGCGGGCGTACGGATCGCGTACTACCGGTGGTACTTCGGGGACGGCGCCGTCGCGTTCGGCCCGCGGGCACCGCACACCTTCGCCAAGGCCGGCTCCTACCACGTGACCGTGACGGTCTTCGATTCGCTGGGGCTCTCCGCGACGACCGCCCACACGGTCAAGGTCCGGGCCGCGCCGGCGGCGCGCGATTCGTCGTCGCGCTCACGGCGGCGCAGCGCGTCGATCTCGCGGACCGCGCGCCGGCCAACCTGAGGGGGCGATTCTCAAAAAGGCGATATTCCAATCGGCTTTTGATAGTTTCCTCTGTAGCGACCGACCGGAACAGCCTTCGAACGCTGCCAGAGGGAAGACATGGAGCCAGCCTCGCTGCAGGAAACCGCCACCGCAAATGACCCGCGTGCCCGTCTGGGGTCGCTTGAGACCCCAGAGGTCAGGGAGGACATCCCGGGTCACGTGATCCCGATCCTCGAGCGTGAGTTCGACGACTTCGACACCGAATCGATCCGTTTCCTGCAGGGACGCCTCGAGCCGGATGACTTCACCAAGTTCCGTCTCAGGCAGGGGGTCTACGGCCAGCGCCAGCCCGATGTGCAGATGGCTCGCGTGAAGCTGCCGTTCGGTGGTGTCTCGCCGGACCAGCTCGACGCGTTCGCGGAGGTGATCGAGAAGTACGTCCCGCTGCGCAAGGGTCATCTGACGACCCGCCAGAACATCCAGATGCACCACGTTCCACTGCCCGAGATGGCGAAGCTGATCCGGGAGCTCGGCGATGCCGGCCTCTCCTCACGTGAGGGTTGCGGCAACACGATGCGCAACGTCACCGGCGATCCAAGGGCCGGCGTGCTCCAGGGGGAGTTGTTCGACATCACACCGTATGCGGCCGCGTACGTGCGCTACTTCGTGCGCCACCCGACCACCCAGGCGATGCCTCGCAAGGTCAAGACCGCGTTCACGGCGACCGACGACGACAACGCCATCACCCGGATCCACGACATGTCGTTCGTCCCCCGGATGCGTGACGGCGTCCGTGGCGTCGAGATCAGGGTCGGCGGCGGTACCTCGATCATGCCGCGCCTGGCGCCGACCCTGTACGAGTTCACCGAACTCGACAACGGCGAGTACCTGAAGGTGACCGAGGCCTGCATGCGGATCTTCGACCGCCAGGACTTCCTGCGCGTCAACCGTGCGCGCGCCCGGATCAAGGTGCTGGTCGACAAGGTCGGGATCGACGAGTTCCGCAGCATGGTCGAGGAGGAGTTGCACGGTGACTGGGTGGCGCAGCGCGACTTCTCGCTGGATCCGATCGAGTGGCAGCACGACGAGCAGGCCCATGCACCCGCGCCGCGGACGGCCCCGCCGGCCGCCCAGCCCAACGGCGACCTCAGGGAGTTCGAGCGGTTCCTGGCCTCCAACGTCCAATCGCAGCGCCAGGCGGGCTTCTCGACGGTCGAGGCCAAGATCGACCGTGGCGATCTGACGCCCGAGCAGCTTCGCGGTCTCGCTCAGATCATGCGGGAGCACACCGGCGGCTATGCGCGCACCACGGCTCACCAGAACCTCGTGCTGCGGTGGGTCCGCGACGAGTCCGTCTACGAGGTCTGGCTGGCTTTGGCGGCGCTCGGGCTCGCAGAGCACGGTGCCGACGAGATCACAGATGTCGTCAGCTGCCCGGGCACCGACTCATGCAAGCTCGGGATCACCAGCTCGATGGGCCTCAACCGCGCGGTCACAGAGCGCCTGCGTGCACTCGATCCCCAGGATCCGCTGACCCGGGCGATTCACGTCAAGATGAGCGGTTGCCCGAACGGCTGCAGCCAGCACCACATCGCGAACATCGGTTTCTATGGCGCCTCGATCAAGGTGGGCGAGCACACGATCCCCGCCTACGTTCCGCACATTGGGGGCGCATATGAGGGCGGTGAGGTTCGCTACGGGCAGCGATTGAAGGCGCGGCTGCCGGCCAAGCGCGTGCCCGAGGCCGTTGAGCGCTGGATCGCACTCTACGAGTCCGAGCGCCTCGACGGCGAGCAGTTCAACGATTTCGTCGATCGGGTCGGGACGGCGTCGTTCGAGCAGCGCGTCAAGGATCTGGCGCTGCCTGCCGAGTTCTCACTCCAGACGCTCGATCTGTTCATCGACTGGAACCGCAGCGGCCCGTTCGCTGTTGAGCGTGGTGAGGGCGAGTGCGCCGTCTGATCGGGCGCCGTCTAACCTTTCGTCAAGGACCTCGGGACCACCAGCACCTCCGCGTGCGCGCACGAACATGACGACCGCTACTCCAGATCTCGAATCAGCCTCGGCACAGGAGGTGCTCTCCTATGCGATCGAGCAATTCCATCCGCGGCTGAAGACGGCATGCTCCTTCCAGAAGGAGGAGTCTGTGCTCGCACACATGCTGAGCGAGATCACACCGGAAGCCAAGCTGTTCACGATCGACACCGGCGTGCTCTTCCCGGAGACGCTCCAGACGTGGAGGCAGTTCGAGGAGCGGTTCGGCCTGCCGATCGAGGTGCTGGACGCGAGCAGCCCCGGAGCGCCGTGGACGCAGGCGAACTGCTGCGGCCAGGCGAAGGTCGATGCGCTCGAATTCGCGCTCCAGGGAGTCGACGCCTGGATCACCGGCATCCGTCATGAGCAGGGGCCGACGCGGGCCGGCGCACGCAAGCTCGAGCGCGATCAGCGCCGTGGCATCTGGAAATGCAACCCCCTCGCCGACTGGACCGAGAAGGACCTCTGGCGCTACATCTACGCGCACGAGCTTCCGTACAACTCGCTGCACGATCAGGGCTACGCGTCGATCGGTTGCGCCCCCTGCACCAAGCCGGGCGCCGGCCGTGAGGGCCGTTGGTCAGGCGAGGACAAGACCGAGTGCGGTATCCACCTGTGAGCGGCTCGATGAGCTACGAGCTCTCCCACCTCCAGACCCTGGAGGCCGAATCGATCTTCATCATGCGTGAGGTCGCCGCCGAGTTCGAGCGGCCGGTGCTGCTGTTCAGCGGCGGCAAGGACTCGATCGTGCTGCTGCGGCTTGCGGAGAAGGCGTTCCGGCCCGGCCGCTTCCCATTCCCCGTCATGCACGTCGACACCGGGCACAACTTCCCCGAGGTGATCGAGTTCCGCGATCGGATCATCGCTCAGATCGGTGAGCGCCTGATCGTCTCGAACGTCCAGGACTCGATCGACTCCGGCCGCGTCAAGGAGGAGACGGGCCCGCGAGCCTCACGCAACCGCCTGCAGACGACGACGCTGCTCGATGCGATCGCCGAGCACGGCTTCGACGCGGCGTTCGGTGGTGCCCGGCGTGACGAGGAGCGCGCCCGTGCGAAGGAGCGCGTGTTCTCGTTCCGTGACGATTTCGGTCAGTGGGATCCCAAGAGCCAGCGCCCGGAGCTGTGGTCGCTGTACAACGCGAGGATTCGCAAGGGCGAACACGTGCGTGTCTTCCCGATCTCCAACTGGACAGAGCTCGACGTCTGGCAGTACATCGCTGAGGAGGGCCTCGAGGTCCCCTCGATCTACTACGCGCACAACCGCCAGGTGTTCGAACGCGACGGGATGCTCTATGCGTTCAGTGCCCATGTCGAGCTGATCGAGGGCGAGGTCCCATTCGAGCAGTCTGTGCGCTACCGCACAGTCGGGGACATGACCTGCACCGGCGCAGTGCGATCGGAGGCGACGACGCTGACCGAGGTGGTCACCGAGATCGCGGCGACGCGGATCACCGAGCGCGGCGAGACCCGTGCCGATGACCGCGTGACCGAGGCCGCGATGGAAGACCGCAAGCGCGAGGGTTACTTCTGATGTCGGGGCTGACGATCGCCTCGCCGAACGGCCGCTCGCAACGCACTCACACCAGCGAGCTGCTGCGGATCGCCACCGCCGGCTCGGTCGACGACGGCAAGTCGACTCTGATCGGACGGCTCCTGTATGACTCCAAGTCGATCCTGGCCGACCAGCTAGACCACGTGGTCGAGACCTCCGAGCGTCGCGGCGACGGCTATGTGAACCTGGCGCTGCTGACCGACGGGCTTCGTGCCGAGCGCGAGCAGGGGATCACGATCGACGTCGCCTACCGCTACTTCCAGACCAGGCGGCGCAAGTTCATCGTCGCCGACACGCCGGGTCACGAGCAGTACACGCGCAACATGGTCACGGGCGCGAGCACAGCCGACCTCTCGATCGTGCTGATCGATGCGCGCAAGGGGGTCAGCGAGCAGACCAAGCGCCATGCCTATATAACGTCGCTGCTGAAGATCCCGCATCTGGTCGTATGCGTCAACAAGATGGATCTCGTGTCCTATGACGAGGACGCGTTCTACTCGATCCTCGAGCAGATGACCGACTGGGCGGCGCGGCTGCAGATCCCGGACATCACCTTCATCCCGATCTCGGCGCTGAACGGCGACAACGTGGTCGATCGCTCGTGGGCGATGTCGTGGTACGGCGGCGCGCCGCTGCTCTACCACCTGGAGCACGTTGTGATCGCGCCCGCCAGGAACCTCGTCGATGTGCGCTTCCCTGTGCAATGGGTTGTGCGGCCGATGAGCGGGGAGCATCATGATTACCGCGCGTACGCGGGCCAGGTGGCGGGTGGCGTGCTCCGGGTGGGCGACGAGGTGGTGGTGCTCCCGAGCGGCCGGCGCACGACGATCAGCGCGATCGATACCCATGACGGCGGGGTCGACGTCGCGTTCCCGACGATGTCGGTGATGCTGCGGCTCGCCGACGAGATCGACATATCTCGCGGCGACATGATCGTGGGTGTCGAGGAGCCCCCGGCCGTCACCCGGGAGCTGGAGGCGAGCATCTGCTGGATGAGCGAGGAGCCCTTGCGGCCAGGATCGCGGTACTCGATCAAGCACACCACGCACTCGGCGCGCGCAGTCGTCGAGGAGCTCGAATACAAGATCGACGTCAACACGCTCGCGCATGAGCGCACCGGACAGCTCGCCCTGAACGAGATCGGGCTCGTGCGGCTGCGATGCAGCGCCCAGCTGATCGTCGATCCCTACTCGCGCAATCGTGGCACCGGCAGCTTCATCCTGATCGACGAGACGACCAACGACACGGTCGCCGCCGGCATGGTTCGTTCCGCGCGCTGAGCCGCTTCGCGCCGCGCATCCGCCGGGTCGCTAGCTTTTCTCAGCAGATGCACGCGTTTCGCAGCCGCATCGGCCTGTTTTGGCCAACTCTCGGCATGGCCGGCTCCGCTGCGGTCGCGCTCGCCGCGACCAAGGTTCTGATCCACCGCCCGATCCCGTGGTGGTGGCGAATGCCGCTGCCCGGCGGGCACCTGGCGGCGGTTCACCTCTTCTGGGCCGGAGTGATCGTGTTGTGCGTGGCGTGGCTCGGGGTCGGCCGACGGATCGCGGGCGCCTCAGAGACACCGGTCCGCGACGTGCTCGTGATCGCTGCCGCATGGGCGCTTCCAATCGCGCTGGGTCCTGCGCTGTTCAGCCTCGACGTCTACAGCTACCTCGCTCAGGGTGCGCTTCTGCACCACGGCCTGAACCCGTACCGGGTGGCTCCGATTGCGCTGGAGCGTTGGCACGAACAGACGCTCCTGACGCCCGTATCGACCAGCTGGCGCCACACGACAGCGCCCTACGGCCCGCTGTTCATGGGGCTCGCTGCGGTGATCGCGGGGATCGCCGGAACGAACGTGATGCTGGGCGTGATGCTGCTGCGGGTTCTCGAGCTGGCCGGTCCCGCCCTGGTCGCGGTCTTTCTGCCGCGACTCGCACGTGCGCTCGGCGCAGATCCCGCGCGCGCCCTGTGGCTTGCGCTCTGCAGCCCGCTGACGCTGCTGTACCTGGTCGGCGGCGCCCACAACGACGCACTGATGATCGGGCTGCTGGTCGCCGGCGTGACGCTCGCCGTCGAGCGCCGGCCGCTCGCGGCGATCGCGATCTGCTCGCTGGCGGCGACCGTCAAGCTACCCGCGATCGCAGCGGTCGCGATGATCGCCGTCTGCTGGCTGCGGTCGGAGTCGAGCGCAGCGCCCGCGGATCGTCGTCAGCACGATCGCGGTGTCCGGCTCAGTGCTCCTGGCGGTCGGCCTGCTCGCCGGCGTCGGTGTCAGCTGGATCTCCGGCAGTCTCTTCTCGACACCCGAGGCGGTACGGATGGCACTGACGCCCGCGACCGCATTCGGGGTTGCGCTGGCTCACACGCTGCAGCGCGCAGGCATCGTCGTGAACGCCAGGGAGCTCGAAGAGCGGTGCGTTCAGATCGCGATCTGGCTGGTCGCGCTGGTCGGCGTCTGTCTCTGCGTCCGCGTCCGTTACGACCGGCTCGTCCGCTACCTGGGCACGCTGCTCATGCTGGCGGCGATCGGGGGACCGATCGCATGGCCCTGGTACCTGTTGTGGGGGTCGGTGCTGCTCGCAGCCGATCCGGCGCTCCAGCGCTCGTGGTGGCTTGCCGCCGCGCTGATCGCCGGCGTCTTCTTCGTGATGCCGGGCGGCCAGGTGGCGACCCCGCTGCCACAGGCGCAGCGCGTGCTGGAGGTGTACCTGGTCGCGGGCGCCTTCGCGCTGGTGCTGGCGCTGCGCAGGCGGGGCTCACGCCGGCCGGCGCCACCGGTGTTCAGACTGCCGGGCGTCGCCGGGGCCCGGCGATGAGTCCGGCCGGCGCTCGCGACCGCCGGCTCGATCTGCTCAGCATCACCGCCCCGTGCATCCTCGCGGCACTGCTGGCGGCATATGAGCTATCGACGAGAAGCCTCTGGCTCGACGAGGCCGCCAGCGTCGCGATCGCATCCCAGCACGGCGGCGCTCTGTGGCACGCGATCGCCCACGACGGCGGCAACATGCTCGCCTACTACCTGCTGCTGCACGCCCTGATCGGCCTCTTCGGGACTGCTCCCGCGGCGATCCGCCTGGTCTCGGTGATTGCGACCGCGGCGACCTCGGCGCTCGTCTCGCTGATCGGCCTGCGGCTGTTTAACCGCAGCGTCGCCTTCAGCGCGGCGACGCTCACGGCGGTGAGCCTTCCGCTGATCTTCTGGGGGCAGAACGCCCGCGGTTACGCGCTGATGGTCACCTTCGCCGCCGGTTCGTTCCTCGCGTTCGTCTCGATCCTCCGCGCGCAGGAGACTGCCCCGGCGCCGCGCGCCGCGTTGGTTATCTACGTTCTCAGCACCCTGCTGGCGATCTACATGGGCCTGATCGCCGTGGTGATCGTGCCGGCCCAGCTGGTGGTGCTGATCGCCGCCCGCTCGCGAGTCCGCGAGGTGCTGACCGCGGTCGTTGTGATCGCCGCGGGCTGCGTGCCACTTGCGATTCTGGCTCTGCAGCGCGGTTCAGGCCAGCTGTTCTGGGTGCCGGCGCCAACCGTGCAGGTGCTCGGTCAGGCTGCCAGAACGCTCGCCTCGGCGGGAATGCCGCCGAACTTCCACCGCACCACAACCGGGACGCCGACACTGATCCTCACCGGCGTGCTGCTGCTGATCGCGGTGGTCGCGATCGTCGTCTCCGCCTGGCGCCGGAAGCCCGGGCGCGGGCGTGCGGCCGAGGTCCTGGTCGCGAGCTGGCTGCTCGTGCCGGTGATCATCACGCTCGCCGCGTCAAAGGCTGGCGAGCCCGTCGAGCTCGCCCGGAGCACCGTCCTCGTCGCTCCCGCGGTGGCGCTGGCGCTGGCGTGGCTGCTCCACCATCCGCGACTGCCATCCGAGTTGGGCTGGGTCGGTCTGGGGGTGCTGGTGGTCCTCCGGGCGTTGCAGCTGATCCCAAGCTACGGCGTCTCACCCGAGCCCTGGCGCACCGTGAGCACGTACGTGCTCGCCACCTCCACGCGGGATGCCTGCGTGGCGTTCTACCCCCAGGACGGCCGCATGGTCTTCGACTACTACCTGGACCGCGGGGGCGCCCGGAGCGCCGGCCGCCTGACCCCTGTGTTCCCGGCTGCACCTTGGAGCTCGCAGCAGCCCTACGTCGAGCGATACGCGGTGCCGTCAACAGCCACCCTCGATTCGATCGCACGGCGCTGCCCGACTCTGTGGCTGATCGCCAGCCACGAGGGTCAGCGCCGCGGCCCCACGGTCTCCCGCGCCAACTACCGCCGATATCAGGCGTTGCTTGTCGCGCTGGCGCACCGGTATGTGCGCCGGCGCGAGCGATCGTTCGGCTGGGCCGCGGTGATCAGGGCGTCGCGGTTTTCAGAGCCTAAATAACCGCGTCCGGCTGCCAAGCCGCGGCACGCTCCGCTACTTGAGTGCCCAGACCGCTCCGCGTGCCGCGGCGACTACCACCGCCCGGCATCCAGCCGGCCCAGTGGATTGCCGGCCTACGGCCGGAAATCCACTCCTACGAACGTGAACCAGCTCAACGAGAGCAGCAACAGGGCGTTGAAGGCGATCAGCGCGATGAACCACCGGCCGCGCAGCCGTTGGGCGAACACGATGATCGCCGGGAAGGCGCACAGCAGCAGCCGTGCATTCGGGGGGGTCTGCGACGAAGTGAATGTCAGCGCCGCCACGCCGAAGGTCCAGATGATGCTCGGCAGCGCCGGACGCGGTCTGCGCACGAGCAGGAACAGCCCGCCGAGCAGGATCACCGCGCCGATCAGACCGGCGATGAAGTTGGTGTTGACGATGTCGTAGGCGCCGGGGGCCGGGAAGATCTGCCGGTACAGGTGCTCGGCGGTCGAGACCAGCGCCAGCGGGCTGCTGTCCTCCTGCCAGCCGTAGTGCTGGACCTGCTCGGAGGCGAACGGAGTGCCGGTGTGGATCCAGAGGTAGGCACCGAAGGCGATCAGACCGAGGGGCGCCATCGCCGGCGCGAGCAGAGCGCGCAAGGCGGTTCGGTCCCGCCAGCCGCGTCGCCACAGCTCAAGCCCGGCCGCTGCTGCGCACGCCGGGATGATCGCCACTGCCACAGGCTCGACTGCGGTCGAGAACCCGGCGAGCACCCCGGCGAGCAGCCAGCGGCGCTGCTGCATGGCCAGCAGGCAACCCGCCACGAGCGCCAGCATCAGACCCTCGGTGTAGTCCATCGAGAACACGACCGAGCCGGGGAACACGCAGAAGAACAGGACCGCGCGGCGGCCGGCCCGCTCGCCCCACCAGCCGGTCGCCAGTCGCCCGATGAGCACCGTGGCGACCGCGCCTGTGAGCAGCGCGATCAGCAGGCCGGCGATCTTGTACAGGCCCCAACCGGGATGCAGCGATCCGAGGTGGGCCGTCAGCCAGACCGCGATCGGGTACAGCGGCAAGAACCCGAGCGTCGTCTGGTCCGCAACCGTCACGTAGTGCAGGAAGTGGGTCGGGTACCCGGAGTCCGCCACCGCCAGGTACCAGCCACCGTCCCAGTTGGATACCTCTCTCCAGAACGTCCAGTTCCTGAACAGCGTCTCGACGAGCGCCTCGGCGTAGATCAGCAGCCGTGTCGCGAAGTAGACGCCCAGCGGCCAGCGCAGCCACACCCACTGGATCGCGATCCAGCTCCGAGCGCTCGCGAGCGATCCAACCCAAGAACCGGTCGCCCGCGCACCGCTCGCCGCGGAAGTCGCGGGCGCCTCAGTGGTGGCAGGTTCAGGTGCCGTGGCGCCGTCAGCAGCGGGTGTCTGGTCCGGGCGCACCCCGCGCACGTCCGGGAGCATGTTCACGTCGGCGATTCTAAACGGAGGGCTCCCTGAGCCCTCGTTGGCGTCCCTGACCGCCCCGAGATCGCGGGTCAGCATCCAAGAGCGCTCGCGCGACTGTAAAGTGCTGCGCCCGGACATGTTCTCCAAGATCCTGATCGCAAACCGCGGCGAGATCGCGATCCGGGTTATGCGAGCCTGTGAGGAGCTCGGCATCGCCACCGTCGCGGTCTACTCCGAGCTCGACCGTGAAGCCCTGCACGTCGCCCGCGCGGACGAGGCCTACCTGCTCGGTCCGGGCCCGGCGGCCGAGAGCTATCTGGCGATCGACAAGCTGCTTGATGCAATCGAGCGCTCGGGCGCTGAAGCAGTCCACCCGGGCTACGGGTTCCTCGCCGAGAATGCCACGTTCGCGGCGGCGCTTGAGCAGCGCGGGATCACGTTCATCGGTCCGCCCGCCTCGGCGATCGAGGCGATGGGGTCCAAGACGAAGGCGCGTGAGCTGATGGCCGCCGCCGGCGTCCCGATCGTGCCGGGTACCACCAAGCCGGTCGAAACGGTCGCCGAGGCGGCGAAGCTGATCGACGCGACGATCGGCTATCCGGTCGCGGTCAAGGCGGCGGGCGGCGGCGGCGGCAAGGGCTTCCGCGTCGCGCCGAGCTACGACGAGCTCGAGGCGGCGTTCGAGGGCGCCGCCCGCGAGGGTGAGAAGTTCTTCTCCGACCCGACCGTCTATCTCGAGCGCTACCTGCCCGACCCCCGGCACGTAGAGGTGCAGGTGCTCGCGGACAAGCACGGCAACGTGATCCATCTCGGTGAGCGCGACTGCTCGCTGCAGCGCCGGCACCAGAAGCTGATCGAGGAGGCGCCGGCGCCTGCCGTCGACAACGATCTGCGAGGCCATATCGGGCGGATCGCGACCGAAGCCGCCGCCGCGGTGAACTACGCGGGGGCCGGCACGATCGAGGGACTCCTCCAGGGCGGCGAGTACTACTTTCTGGAGATGAACACGCGGGTCCAGGTCGAGCACTGCGTGACGGAATTGGTGACCGGGATCGACATCGTCCGTGAGGGGATCCGAGTCGCCGCGGGCGAGCCGCTGTCGGTCACCCAGGATGAGGTTCACCTGAACGGCCATGCGATCGAGTGCCGGATCAACGCTGAGGACGCCAGCAAGGGCTTCACGCCGGCGCCGGGGCGGATCGGCGCCTACCGCGAGCCGAGCGGCCCGGGCGTCCGCGTCGACTCCGGGGTCGGCCCTGGGTCAGTGATCTCGCCGATGTATGACCCGATGGTCGCGAAGCTGATCGTCTGGGATGTCGATCGTGAGCACGCCACCGCGCGAATGCTGCGAGCGCTTCGCGAGTTCGAGATCGGGGAGCTGAAGACCCTGCTCCCGTTCCACGAGGCGATCCTCCAAACCGAACAGTGGGCGCGGGCAGAGACCTGCCGGGAGCTGATCGAGGACCGCAAGTGGCTCAAAACGCTCGCTCCCGCCAAGCCCGCGGGCGACCCCGACCCTGCCGACGGGGACGCAGACGCCCCCAAGGTCGAGCAGTCCTACACGGTCGAGGTATCGGGCAAGCGCTTCGATGTGACGGTGATCGGCCCTGCCTTCGCCGCCGGGCTCAACGGCGCCGGCGCCGCATCCCAGGCTGATGCTGCCCGCAAGGCGCCGCGTCGCGCCGAGCGTGCCGGGTCATCAGCGTCGGGCCTCGGCGGCGACAAGCTCACCTCGCCGCTGCAGGGCACGGTGCTCAAGGTGAGCGTCGCGCCGGGGGCGGTCGTCGACGAGGGTGCTCTGATCTGCGTGATCGAGGCGATGAAGATGGAGAACGAGATCACGGCGCACAAGACCGGCACCGTCTCGGAGCTTCCGATCGCCGTCGGCGCCTCGGTCGCCAACGGCGACGTCCTCGCCGTGATCACGTCGGCTACGCAATAGCCGCCCCTCCGACCCCGCGGCGGAGCGGCAGGCTGCCGTCTGCCCTTCCGATGTGAGAGACTTCGCGCCGGCAGGATGTACGGCTCACGGAATCAGCCGTAGGGGAGCCTCGCCACACCATCACGACCTTTGGGAGAAAGGCATCGTATGTTCTTGATCCGTAACCGCCGGAAGCTTGCTCGCGCGCTGTCCGGCAGTGTCGTCGTCGTCGCCTGTTTATCGATCTCAGCCGGCAGCGCGCTTGCGGCCCCGGGCCGTACGGCGCTTCGGGGCACGCATCCCGAGTGGGCGCGCAGCGCCCAGGGACGGACCGCGCCGGCCGTCACCAGCGGCGCCGTCAACCTGCGCGTCTACCTGGCCGGTCAGGATCCCGCAGGCCTTGCCTCCTATGCGCAGGCGGTCTCTGACCCCCGCAACGCCGCCTACGGCGACTACCTGACGGCGGCCCAGGTGCAGGCGCGCTTCGGTGCGAGCAGCGCCCAGATCCAGTCAGTCGAGTCATGGCTGACAGGCTCCGGCCTCACCGTCACCAGCGTGACCAGCGGCGTCGGCGCATACATCGAGGTCACGGGCACGGTCGCGCAGGCGAGCAATGCGTTCGGTGTCGGCTTCGCCGACTACACGGACTCGAGCGGCCAGACGGCGCGCGCACCGGTCACCACGGCGACCGTCCCGAGCTCTCTGGCCGGCGCGGTGCTCGCGGTCTCCGGTCTCGATACCGCCAGTGACGAGATGAAGCCTCAGGACCAGCTGCCGCCTCCGGGCCCGAACTACTGGGTTGCACCTCCGACCTCGAGTTACTACGGCCAGAGGACCGCGACTGGTGAGCCGACCGCCGGCGGGCGTCATTGGCCCTGGGCCGTCACCGGTTACACGCCGCAGCAGATCCGCGGCGCCTACGGGGTCACGGGCTCCGGCATGACCGGTCGCGGGCAGACGGTCGCGGTCGTCGACGCGTATGCCTCGCCGACGATGCAGTACGACGCCGACGAGTTTTCGCGAGTGACGGGTAACCAGCCGTTCCGGTCCGGCCAGTATCAGCAGTATCTGCCGGGCTATTTCTACGACACCTCAGCGGATGAATGCGACGCTCAGGGCTGGTACGGAGAGGAGACGCTCGACGTCGAGTCCGTCCATGACATGGCCCCGGACGCAAACGTTCATTTCGTCGCGGCGGCAAGCTGCAACGACACGGACCTTGCTGCGGCTGACGCCCAGATCGTCAACCGTCACCTGGCCAGCATCGTCACGGACTCATTCGGCGAGCCGTTCGACGATGCCGTGATCACGCCCGAATGGGACCAGATCTTCGAGGCCGGCGCGGCCGAGGGGATCGGCTTCTTCTTTTCATCGGGCGACAGCGGCTATGAGGACCCGAACGCTGAGGATCCGTATTCGGACCAGATCCAGGTCGATTATCCGACCTCCAGCCCGTGGGTGACCTCTGTCGGAGGCACCAGCCTCGCGATCGGCCCCAACAACAACTACGAGTGGGAGCTTCCGTGGGGCACGCTGCTTGATCCGCTGGCGGCCAGCGGCACGTCATGGATGAACACGCCGCCGCCTGTCTATGGACCCGACACCTATGACGGTTCCAGCGGCGGTGGGGTCAGCACCTACTACACCCAGCCCTGGTATCAGCGGGGCGTCGTTCCGAACCGCCTGGCGAAGGATGTGCCCGAGGGGTCGACCTCGACACCGATGCGCGTAGTGCCCGACGTATCGGCGCTGGCGGATCCCGCCACCGGCATGCTCGTCGGCGAGACCTCGCTGCAGCCGAACGGGACCACCTATGCGTTCTCGCTCAGCCGGATCGGCGGCACCAGCGTCTCAAGCCCGACGTTCGCCGGGATCGAGGCGGACGCCCAGCAGGCGGCCGGGCACGATCTCGGGTTCGCAAACCCGGCGATCTACGCGAGGGCCGGCTCAAGGGCGTTCCACGACGTCACCCAGGCTCCGTACGGGCAGTACGAGGTTCGGAACAACTACACCGATCCGGACACACAGGCCGGTCCGCTGCTCACCTATCTCCGAGCGATCGGGATCGATGGCACTGGCCCGGCGGCGCTGCCCGCCAGCCCGGGCTACGACGATTCGACCGGAGTTGGTTCGCCGAACGAGTACATCCAGTCGTTCGGCGGTTTCTGATCCGGCTGGTTATGAGTTAGCCGGCTAAGTCCGGCGGGGCTGATCGGCGATTCAGCCCCGCCGCGCGCCTGTGGCCTGCTCACCTCGGCGTCGGAGCAGCACGGTCAGCGACCGCGAGGCCCGGCGACGCGGGCGCACACCAGCCGATGCGTCCGAAGCAACCGGACCCGGGCGAGCCACGGGTAGAGCCGATCGGTGCGTGAGCCCAGGCGGCGCGCCAGCGCCGGGAAGACGGTCGTCGTGCGAGCCTCGATCCGGGCGGACCCGAGCGCGTGTCGCAGCCGCCGATCCTCGACGAACACCGTGTTTCGGTTGAGCGGATTGCTCAGCCTGGGCTCCCAGACCAGCAGCATCCCGCCGGGCCTCAGGACTCGTTGCGCCTCACGTAGTGCCGATTCGGCATCTTCCCAGGCCGGAAGCGAGGAGAGCACCGTGAACAACGTGACGACATCGAGACTGCGATCGGGGTAGGGGAGCGCGCGTGCATCCCCGAGCGCGATTGCGGCCTCTGGCACCCGTGTCCGGGCCGCCGTCACCCGTTCGGGCAGGAGCTCAAGGCCGCGGAGGGTCGCCGTCACGCGATCGTCATCGGCCAGGCGCCTGAGCCACCATCCAGAGCCGCACCCCAGGTCTAGGATCTCACGCGCCGAGAACAGCGCGCCACCCGCCAATGCGACGACAGCGTCAACCAGCTCGGCTCTGATCGCGGCATTGCCGGGGTTCTCGGCGCTCCAGCTGCGGTGCTTGCGGGAGCTGGCGCCGTAGCGCTCGTAGAGTTCTCCAACGCGCCGGCGTTCGCTGAGCGTATCGGCGTTTGCCGCGTCGCATCGCCCACCGGCTGTGTACGCGCGGATCAGCAGGGCCTGTTCCTGTTCCCAGGTCACTCGCCTGGCAAAGCTCAGCGCCCGCTCTCGCAGCCGGCGGTTCAAGCCCGGCTCCGTGAGTCGCCGCATTCCCTCGGCGATCAGTTCCACATCGCCGGGCGGGACGACTTCGCCCAGCTTCTCAGAGCGGACCAGCGGACCGATCACCGCGAGGTCGCTCGAGAGGATCGGCAGACCTGCCGCGGCATACTCGAACAGCTTGTTGGGCAGCGTCAGCTCGTAGCTGCGGCACACCGGCTCGATCAACATCAGTCCGAGATCGGCGTCGGCGAGTACGTCGAGTACCGCGTTCGGCGGGACCGCGTGCTTGAGCCGGACGCGGTCAGCGACGCCGGCCTCCGCAGCGCAGCGGAGCAGCCCTGACCGATACGAGTCGCTGCCTGGACCGATCAGCTCGAGGCGCATGCCGGAGGTGCGCGCGAGCGCGCGGATCGCCTGCTCAAGGCCGCGCCCTGGCATCAGCCCGCCGATGTACACGGCCAACGGCGAGGCGTCGACATGCGCAGGCTGGGGGTGCTCGCGTGGCCACGCGAGCGGGCCGCCGGCAGGGATGTTGCGGATCACGAGCGGGTCTCGGACCCGGTATCGCGTGGCGATCGCCGCCGCGTAACCGGGACTGGTCGTGATCGTCGTGTCGGCGATCCGCACAAACAGTGCCTCGCACAGGAGCAGCCACGGCCGCCACTCGGGTCGGCGGTTGCGGTCGGGCCACAGCTCGTGAGAGTCGTAGATCAAGCGGCTTCCGCGCAGCAGCTTCGCTGCGATCCCGATCCACATCGTGTTGTAGTCGTTGGCGTGGACGAGCGCGGGCGATGTGCGCCACGCAAGGCCGATACCCTGCAGGTAGTACACCGTCGTGATTGCGAGCCGCCGCGACCGCCGCTCCAAGCCGTCGATTCCCCGTCCCCGAGGCGCTTCCGCGGGCGTGGCGCGGGCGGCGGCCGAGCCCGGACGCCGAGCAGAGCGCCTGTCGATCCAGCCTCTGAGCGCGCCGGTGGGGTTCAGTCGCACGACCGGAGTGCCGTCGATCTCAAGGTGCGTATCGACCTCGCTGGTCGAGACCACGCCGGCGATCAGCACCGCAAAGTTCAGTCTGCGCAGCGTTTCCGCCTCGCGGAGCACGCGAGCGTCATGGCTCACCGTGTTGCGAACGAGCACGAGCGCCAGTGGCGACGGCGTCACGACAGCTCGGATCCGAAGATCCCGATGAAACAGACGCAGCGGCCCGGTCGCCCGCCGAGATTCTGGGTCAGACCCACTGTCGGCGCGTTGAGCTGGCGCTCCCCAGCCTCACCCCGAAATTGCAGCCAGCACTCGAACAGCATCCGCAGGCCGGTTGCACCGATCGGATGGCCGAACGACTTGAGCCCGCCGTCGACATTGACCGGCAGCGTGCCGTCGTGGTCGAAGACTCCGTCGAGAACATCGGTCCACGCCTTGCCCGGTTCGGAGAAGGAGAGGTCCTCCATCAGCACGAGCTCGGTCGGCGTAAAGCAATCGTGCACCTCGGCCATCGACAGCTCCGACCGAGGGTCGCTGATGCCTGACTGCTTGTATGCCTCAGCTGCGCACGCAGTCACCTCGGGAAGCGAATACAAGGACACTGCATCGTCTAGGATCGCGGACCCCTTGCCGCTCACCAGCGACAGCGCCTTGATGTACATCGGCTTGTCGGTGTAGCGGTGTGCGTCCTGCGCACGCACGATCAGCGCCGCTGCCGCACCATCGGCCACGCCGGAACAGTCCAGCACGCCAAGGCTGCCGGCCACGAGCGGTGAGCTGCTCACCGTCTCGATCGATACGGGCGTCCGGAACTGCGCACGCGGATTGCGAGCGCCGTTCGCGTGGTTCTTGGCTGCGATGTGGCTGAGCACGCTGCGCATCGTCGCGTCATCCACCCCGTAGGCCGATTGGTATGCCGGAGCCAGGTAGGAGAACGCCGCCGGTGCGGAGGTCGCCGTGGCCGAGCCGTCGTCGGGCGGTTCGTGGCGCACCAGTCCGGTGTAGCCCGAGTCCTTCAGCTTCTCCACCCCGACCGCCATCGCACAGTCGTATGCGCCCGACGCGACCGCATAGGCGGCCCCGCGCAACGATTCCGATCCGGAGGCACAGAGATTCTCGACTCGCGTGACGGGGCGCCCATCGGTCTTGAGCGCGATCGACAGCGTCAGGCCGCTGTGTCCGGAATCCATCGTCCCCAACCAGAAGGCGTCGACCGATTCCTGTGGAGTCCCGGCGCTGGTCAGGCAATCGGTGGCCGCTTCGATGATGAGATCAGACGTCGATCGGTCCCACAGCTCTCCGAACCTGGTGCAACCCATCCCGACGATCGCGACCTTGTCGCGGATACCGTGACTAGCCATCGCTTGATTCCTCCGGGGTCGCTTTCCACACATAGTTGTGGATGCCGTCACTCGAATGTCGCCGACGAAAGGTCATCCGGACGCGCTGGCCTACCGCCACGGCCTCGGGAGCGCAATCGGTCAGCTCGACCTCGAGCCTGCCACCGCCGTCGAAGTCGACCACCGCGGCGACCAGCGGCGGATTGGGGGTGAACGCCAGCCGGTCGACCGAGAACGTCCGCACGGTGGCGCTCCGGCGGCTCAGGTCGACCGGCTCGCTCCCGACCCCGCCGCAGCGCACGCAGACCTTCTGAGGGGGGCTGGACACCGCGCCGCACGATTGACAGACAGCACCATGCAGCGCGTACTTCCAGCCCACCGCGCGCGCGCTCGCGGGAGGACTGACCGGGTTCGGTGCCGGGCGTCGAGGGGGCTCGCGCTCAAGCAGGCCGCGCCACGTCAGCGCTTCGATGTAGGTCGGGATTTCGCCGTCGGAATCGTGGCGCAGTGGATCGGGGCGATGATCGGCCAACAGTTCGGTAGCACGGATCACGAGCGCATCACATCCGTCGGCCAAGCTCACCGCCAGCGCTGTCTCCCCCGGTTCAATGCTCCTCAGCAGCCCGCACAGCGCCACCGGCAAATCGCTGCTCCCGGCGAATCCGATTCCCGGAAACGCGCAGACTGGGGCGACACGGCCGAGCGTGCGAGCGGCGGCGCCGGCGACGCGCCAGGATGGCGCGCTGACGACGACGTGATCAATCGCATCTCGGTTGACGCGCGCGAACAGTCGGGCGAGGGCGCGGTCAAGAAGTGCGCCGTAGCGAGACATCGCGAATCGATCCTCAGACACCCGCAGCCACGGCGTCTCCGGTAGTCGCCACTGCTCGAGGAGTTCCTCGGTCGCCGACTCCAGGTCCACGATCTCGGCAATCGCCGCTGCCGGGTCGCCCAGAAGCACGGCGGCGGCCGCATCCCCATGGCGGAGTTCCGCGGCCGCACCCGGACGAGCTGTGCTGAGGTCGCCGGTGAGCAGCAGCGTGCCGGGCCGGCCACCGGCGAGGACGCCGAGCCCGGAGCGCACCGCACCGCCGAGGTCGAAGGCGGGCACCTCCTCCGGCAGACCGAGCGCCGCGTGCGCGGCGCTCGCATTGTTCTTGCTCGCATAGGGCGGAGTCGTCGTGCAGAACACGACCGATCCAACGCGATCGAAATGGTCCCCCAGCCGCCGTCCAGCCTCGACCGCCATCGTCAGCGCGTCCTCGTCAAATCCCGCCAACCTGCGACTGGTTGCGGCGCCGGGTGCGCGGCGATGGGTGCGCGCGATCTCCTCCGCAGTCAGCCGGTAACGCGGCAGGTACGCGGAAATGGCGACGATACCCGACCGGTTGCGCTCGACATCAGCCATTGCCTGACGGTGCACTAGTGCGCGACTTCGGCACGCCCGTAGGTGAAGACGGGACGGCCCGCGCCGGCCGCCGTCTCAAAGACGAGCTCGTCACCGGTCGCCCAGATCGACGTGCGGATCAGTTCCCCGGGGATCACGGGTGACACAAACCGCCCTGACAGCTGCCGAAGGCGGGAACCGTCATAGCCGCAGAGCGTGCGCACGAGCGCATGTGCGATCACCCCGAACGTGCAGAGACCGTGCAAAATCGGCCGATCGAAGCCCGCAGCACGCGCCACGGCTGGATCAGCGTGCAGGGGGTTCCGGTCGCCGGTCAACCGATAGAGCAGCGCGCTGTTCGTCGCCGTCGGGAGCTCGCACACGTGATCGGCTGCGCGTGATGGCCGGACCCAGTTGTGCGTCCGCCGCCGGTTCCCGCCGCCGAACCCGCCGTCACCCCGGGCGAAGTTGGTCTGCCTGAGCGTCGCAAGCAGTTTCCCGGAGGCGTCGCTCAACGTGCGCTCGGTATGGATCAGCGCCCCTTTCGCGGCCCCCTTGTCGTCGATCCCGGTGATCTGCAATCTGCCGACCACGCTGCCCGCCGGCGGCAGCGGCCGATGGACGACGAGTTCCTGCTCGCCGTGTAACACACGCTTCCAGTCGATCTTGAACTCCGCCTGCATCGGCCAAAATCCGGGCGTCGCCAGAACCACGGCCATTGTCGGGAACGCCTGCAGCGCGTGTTCATAGACATAGGGCAGCTGGCGCTGATCGAGCGGATCGCCGCCGAGCCCGATGCTGAGCGCGTAGAGAATCGTGAATTGCTCGTCATATGCCTGGGTGACGTCGGGGAACCTGTGCGACAGAAGCAGCTCGGCATCCATCTCAGATCGGGTCCCAGGAAAAGTGCTGAGCGGCGCTCTCCAGCGGATACAGGTACGACTTGATCGCGGGTGCGAACACAGTCCCCAGCGAATCAAGATCCCAGCCCTTGGAGTTGTGGACGCTGCGCAACGGTCGAGGTTGGCTCATCAGGAGCACCTCGTTCTTCCTGACCACGAACACCTGTCCTGTGATCGCCTCGGCTTGCTCACTACACAGAAACGTCGCCACGGGGGCCACGGTCTCCGGTCCGATCGCCATCAGCCGCCGGACCCGATCGCTCGACGCGCCCTCGACGTCGGCGAGCGCTGCGGTGATGCGGGTCGCCGCGAACGGGGCGACGATGTTCGAGCGCACCCCGAACCGGCTCATGTCCAGGGCCACGCACCGTGAAAGGCCCAACATCCCCGCCTTGGCCGCCGCGTAGTTCGCCTGCCCGAGAGCGCCCATCAGCCCGCTGGTGGACGTCATGAAGACGTAGGACCCCCAACCCTGGGCGCGGAACACCGGCGCCGCGGCCCGAGCGATGTTGAACGCTCCGGTCAGATGCACGTCCAGCACCGAGCCGAAATCCTCAGCCGGCATCTTGTGGAAGATCCGGTCGCGCACAATGCCGGCGGAGTGGACCACAAAGTCAAGCCGCCCGTATTTGTCAATCGCGGTTTGGACCGTTTGCGTCATGTCTGCAAAGGACGTGACGTCGCCGCTGTCAGCGATCGCCTTGCCACCTTCGCCCACGATCTGATCGGCGCAGGCCTGGGCGACGCTTCTGTCACGACCTTCTCCGGCACTCCGATCAGGCACGCCGCTGACGCTACCCCCGAAATCGTTCACGATTATTCCGGCACCGTGGGCCGCCGCATACGCAGCGCAGGCAGCACCGATGCCACGCCCACCACCCGTGACGATTCCGACCTTGCCGGCGAGCGCTCCGGTCATCAGCTACGAACCGGAATCGACCGGCAGGTGCTCATTGAAGGCAACCTCCACGGGCCGTAGCTTATATCGGCAACGCCGGCCCTGACTGGTGCGCGCAGACTGCGCGCGAATCCCCAAATCGCGACACTAGCCGCAGATGATCACCCTCGAGCGCCCCGATCAGTTGGACCTCGATCTGTACCGGCGGATCGTGTTCGACGGCGAGGCGCTCGCCGTCGAGTCGGTGTTGCTTTCCGGCGTCGATCTCCGGCGGGCGGCGATGCTTGGCCACCTCGAGCGTGGCGGCAGGGCCTACGGCGTCAACACGGGGCTCGGCTACCTCGCTGACCGAACCGTCGAGCCCGTGAGCCAGGCTGCATTTCAGCAGTCGATCCTCGTCGCCCGCGCGTCGGCCGTCGGCCCGCCGCTGTCGGAGCCGGTGGTGCGCGGCGTGATGCTGTTGCGGCTGGTGGGCTTTCTCGCCGGATACGCCGGGGTGAGTGGCGGACTGTGCCGGTTCATCGTCGACCGGCTGAACGACGGCTGGTTGCCCGTCGTTCCCGCCGGCGTCAGCGGCGCCGCCGGCGAGACGGTGACGCTCGCTCACCTGTTTGCGACGTTTGTCGGCGAGGGTGTCGTGCATCAGGGTGCGAAGGTGCTTGCGGCCGCTGAAGTGTTGACGGAGCGGGGCGTGACCCCATACGAGCTCGGCGCGAAGGAGGGCATCGCATTGATCAACGGAGCGCCGGTCGCGCCGGCGCTCGCGATACCCCTGGCGCTGCGAGCCGAGGCCATGTTCGAGCATGCAACGCTTGCCGGGGCGCTGGCGATCGTGTTGACGCGCTCCTCGGCGCGGCCCTATTCCGCACGGATCGGACAGCTCAAGGGCGATCCTGGCCAGCTGCGTGTTCACCGTCGCCTGAACGAGCTGCTGGACGGCGCAGCACGCCTGAAGGACACCACCCAGGCGCCGGTCTCACTGCGGGTCATCCCGCAGGTGCATGGCGCCGCGCTCGACCTGCTCGACCACCTTCAAACGCAGCTCGCGCGGGAGCTGCGCGCGGTGACCGACAGCCCCGTCTTCCTGTCGGCGCAGAGCGAGGAGCCCGAGGGCCTCTATCCGACCGGCAACTTCCATTCGCAGGCGATCACGCTGCTGCTCGACGCGCTCGCGATCGCCTGCTCCCAGGTGCTCAATCTGGCCGAGAAGCGACTGCACCGGCTGCTCGACAGCCGCTTCTCCGGCCTGCCCGAGCAGCTCGCCCGGCAGCCCGGGCTGCAGTCGGGCGTGGTGAGCCTGCACAAGCAGGTGCTCGGACTGGCGGCGCAGGCACGAACACTCGCGGCCCCCGCTGCGGTCCATACGAGCGACGCGTCCACCGGCCAGGAGGACTTCCAGGCCTACACGCTTCTGTCCGCCTGCCAGCTGGAGCAGATTCTCGCCGCGCTGCAACTTGCACTCGCCTACGAGCTGGTCGCCCTGCGTCAAGCGCACGCCCTGGCTGATGCGACGCTCCCACCCCGACTTGGGCGAGCCATGTCGGCAATCGCCGACCTCGTCGCCGAGATGCCGGAAGACCGATCCCTCGCCGCTGATGTCGAGCGCGTGTTCGAGCTGATCGGCTCCGGGAAGCTGGTGCCAGAGGCTCCGCGCTGGGTCCCGCTGCTGCTCCCCGCGTCGATCTAGAGCTACTTCCGGTACTGCTTGCTGAACGTGTGGGCCCAGCCACGCCCAGCCACTCCCGAGACTGCTCACGAATTTCCGACTCGCGACATTAGAATCGCCGCCAATGGTCACAGGTCCGTCATCCGGTATCTCGAGCGCCGAAGTGGATCGTTGGGATGAGAAGTACGTACGGGCTGATCCGCCTCCGTGGGAGATCAGCAGGTCCCAGTCGGTGTTGGTCGAGCTCGCCACGTCGGGCCGGCTCCGGGGTCGCGTGTTGGATCTCGGCTGCGGTACTGGCGAACACTCGATCCTCGCGGCCGCGCACGGCGCGCAGGTCCTCGGGATCGATGTCTCCCCAAACGCGGTCAGGCGGGCCGCCGAGAAGGCCCGGGAGGGGGGGGTGCAAGCCCGTTTCGAGGTGGGCGACGCCCTCCGTCTGGACCGGCTCGGCGAGGTCTTCGACGTGGTCATCGACAGCGGCTTGTTTCACACCTTTGATGCCGGCAAGCGGTCGCTGTACGCGTCCAGCCTGTCGAATGTGGTTCGGCCAGATGGCGTTGTCTACCTCACGTGCATCAGCGATCAGCAGCCGGGGGACTGGGGCCCGCGCCGCGTCAGCGAAGCGGAGATTCGGACGACCTTCGCTCACGGCTGGGTGATCGACGAACTGCGAGAGTGCCGGCGCGAGCGGCGGTCGGAGCTCGAGTCACCGGCCCGGGCCTGGCTCGCCACGATCCGGCGCGTCTCACCCGATCACCCCGGATCGGAGTTCACTTCTACGGGCGCGCCTTCTGGAGGCGCAGCGCCTGCGACTTCAGCGTAGAAGCCCGTTTGTGATCCTTTAGGCGTCCGTCCTTGACGAGCCTTGCGAAGGCCCAAAGCGCCTGCCCGACCACCTGGTCCATGTCCAGGTACTGGTAGCGGGCCAGGCGTCCGACGAAGGTGACATCGGGCAACTCGGCAGCACGCGATCGATAGCGCCTATAGAGCGCGTGGGTGCTGTCGCTGGGGATCGGATAGTGCGGGTCGCCGTCGCTGCGTGGATACTCGACCGCCAGCGTCGAGGAATCGTGCACCTGGCCTGTGAGATGCCGGTACTCGGTGACTCGCGTCCACGGCACCTCCTCGTTCACGAAGTTGATCGTCCCGGCCGGCTGCACAAGGCCCCCGCCCGGCGTCGGCTGGTTGCGCAGCTCGAACTCGACGCTACGGTAGGGCAGCTGGCCGTGCTCGTAGCCGAAGTAGGCGTCAATCCTGCCCGTGTAGATGAGGTGCCTGTAGACGACGTCCGCACGCACGTCGTCGAACGCCACCCCGGTCCTGACCTCGATCCCGGGGTGATCGAGGATCCGCTGGAACATCACCGTGTAACCGTCCGTCGGCATCTTCTGGTGTGAGTCGCTGAAGTATCGATCATCGGTGTCGGTGCGGATCGCGACCCGCCCGCACACCGACCTGTGCAACTCCGATGGGTCTCGCAGCCACTGCTTGCGGGTGTAGCCACGAAAGAAGGCCTCGTACAGCTCGCGGCCGACCCTCGAGACGACCACCTCCTCGCTCGTCCGGGGCCGCGCCACGGGCTCGGACTTCTCGCTGAACAGCGCCTGCACCTCCTCGTTCGTCCGCAGGTCCAGGCCAAAGAACATATTCACGGTGGTCCGGTTGATCGGCATCGGTAGGAGCCGTTCGCCGAGCCTTGCCATCACTCGGTGCTCGTACGGCCGCCAGTCCGTGAAGCGCGAGAGGTAGTCGACCACGCGCGAGGAACTGGTGTGAAAAATGTGCGGACCGTAGGCATGTGTGAGGACACCGTGCTCGTCCACAAAGTCATACGCCGTGCCTGCTACGTGCTTGCGTTCGTCGATCACGAGCACGCGCTGGCCACACTGCGACGCCAGACGCTCGGCCATGATCGCGCCCGCAAAGCCGGCCCCGACGACAAGCGTGTCGAATCTCTCAGTCATGACTCAGTCACCGGTCTCGGCGTACGGGCTCACGCGCCGTCAGAGCGTGGAGCTCAGACAGCGACCTTTGGGGGTCGGCGCAGGCGCATGCAGCCAACGACCGCATGCGGATCAAGAACTGCTCGACGCCGGCTGGGTCGTGCAGCCGAGGGTCGAATATAGCCTGCCAGCGCTCGCCGGACTCGGTCGGTTTCACCTGCAGCCGGAATCCCCAGGGCTTGACTGGAGTGCGCGGCAGGGGCTCGATCTGAAGCCCGGCGAACCTCGCCGTGCCCGGTTCCTCGTCGATCTGGAACCTCGTCCCCAGAATCGGCGGCCGGACCCCGCGTGCGTGCAGGTCACGCATCAGCAGGTCGAACGGAATCCATCCGTGGCGGTCCAGATCGACGATCTCCGCGCGCACCGCGAGGACCCAGCGCGACAAGCTCGTGTCTCCCGTGAAGCACAGGCGAATCACGGCTTGGTTGATCAGCGGCCCGAACATGCCGCGTAGCTCGGCTCGCCGGCGCAGCGTCACGTACGTGTCGATCGTCATGTCCCGGATTCCCGTCTCCAGCCACACCAGTGCCGAGAACACCGCGAGCCTGGTCATGAAGTAGGTGGCGCCCGACTCGCGACCGAGGTTGTCGAGTGTCGCGGTCACCTCGCGCGGGATCACGACGTCGATGCTCCCGTCCAGGTCGGTCGCGTTCGCCGCCGGGGTCGACCGCGCGAACGGGAGCACAATCGGGGCAGGCCGAGGATCGAGCCGCGGCTGCCACCAGTCGAGCTCGGCCTGATACGCCGCTGACCCGTTGTCGATCCAGCGGCGTTCCCAGCGCGCGTAGTCGCCCATCTGGAGCGGCAGCTCGTCTGGCAACGGGGATTCGAGGCCCCGTTGCACGGCGGGGTAGATCGCCGCCAACTCGGCCACGAAGAGCTGCCACGACAGCGCGTCCGAGACGAGATGGTGGACCGTGCGCAGAAGCCAGTGCTCGCCGGGGCGCAAGCGGACCAGGCACAGTCGCAGCAGGGGTGGCGCCTGCAGATCGAACGGGGTTCTCGCATCGGCCGCGAGCAATTCGGCCGCTTGCCGCTCCGGCTTTGGGTCGGTGCTCAGATCGAGGAATGGGAGCTCGATGCCGGCGGCGCGATGCACGACGGCCACCGGCCCCTGATCGCCGATCACGAACCCGGTTCGCAGCACCTCGTGGCGTCGCACGATCTGTTCCAGGCTGCTTCGGAGGGCGGCGACGTCCAGCGGCCCGCGAATTCGGAAGCCGGCGGCACCATTGAAGCCGGCGCCCTTCTGGGCCGCAAATCGCCACATCGACTCCTGGGCGAAGGTCAGGGGGCCTTGCTGCACCTGCGCCTCGCGACGGGGTGGCGGTGGCCCGGCGAAGGGAAGCGGTGTACCCGGCACTCCGCCGCGGTCGATCGTCGCGGCCATGCGCGCGATCGTCAGCTCCTCGTCGAACGCGTCCAGGCCGAAGTCCACCCCGAACCGCTCGTGGACGTCGGCGGCGATCACGGCGGCACGTAGCGAATCCCCACCAAGCTGCATGAATGACTGGTCGGGATCGATTCGATCACGCTCGAGCGCCTCCGCCCACAGGCTTGCGAGGCGCTCGATCGTCTCCGGACTGGGCCCAGGATCCGCTTCGGTGCCTGAGGCGCCTGCCGCGAGCTCGGACAGCCGCGCACGATCGACCTTCCCGTTGGGGTTGAGCGGCAGCTCCGGCACGAACACGAACTCGGTGGGGACCGCTTGGGGCGGAAGCCCGCCGCCCAGCGCCCGGCGTAGCGCGGATGCTGACAGCTCCGTTGCGGTGCTTGCACTGACATACGCGATCAGGCTTGCGTCGCCCCCCTCACTGACTTTGACGGCGACTGCGGCGGCCGCGACATCGGGATGCGCGGTCAGCGTTGCTTCGACTTCCTCCAGCTGCACACCGTGGCCGCGGATCTTGACGAGCCTGTCGGTCCGCCCGATGACCGTCAGCCGACCTTCCTCGTCGCGCCAGGCCAGATCACCGGTGTGATAGCGGCGTTGGCCGTCGATTTCCGCGAAGCGCTCCGCGGTCAGGCGCTCGTCGCCCAAGTAGCCGGGAGACAGGTGGTCCCCATAGACGACGATCTCACCAGCCTCGCCTTGCCTCACCGGCCCGCCATCTTCGTCCAGCAACTCCACGACGATGCCGTCGGTGACGCCGCCGACGGGCAGCCGCTCGGTGACGATCTCATCATTTGGCGCAATCAGCATCTGGGCCATCGTCCCCGCCTCCGAGGAGCCGAACACGCTCGCGAGCGTGCATCCGGCACCGAACCGGCGCCGGAAGATCTCGAGATCTCGCCGAAACGCCGGCTCGGACCCGAGTCGCACGAGTCGCACGCCGGCGATCGTCCGGCCGTCCGGGAGCACCCGGTCGAAGCTGCGAAGAATCGACGGCAGCGCGTCAAGCAGTGTCACCTGCTCGTTCTCGAGCCAGCCCGCGAGGCCGATCAGGCCCCGTTGTGCCATTGGAAAGGGGCACAGCGTCGCGCCGTTCATGAGTGCGCACCAGGCGGTGACGATTCCCTGCATCCCGCTCAGGGAGGCGAGCCATGCGATCCGTTCGTCGGGACCGACCCCGAGCCCGTTGGAGTAGCGGAGGATGTTGTGCAGCATGTTGCGGTGGGTCTGCATGACAATCTTCGGCCGCCCGGAGGAGCCCGAGGTACAGATCAGGAACGCGAGCGCATCGGGCTCCACAGCGCGATCCTCCCCCGGCTCGCCGCGATGCTGGCGGATCGGCGCGACGACGATCTGTTCCTCCGCAAAGCCGGCGGCCCGTGCCTGCTCCAGGAACGGCACCTCCGTGACCAACACCGTCGGCTCGACCGCCTCGCGGATCTCGCTCAGACGCGCCGGCGGGTCGCTCGGGTTGAGCGTGACCACGGCGCCGCCGCCGCGCAGGGCCGCCAGCGATGCGGCCAGTTGCCGCCCGCCGTGGCGCATCAACAGCGCCGCGCGGGCGCCGGATCCGGGCCATCCACGATCCTTGTACGCTCCGAGGAAGCCTGAGGCCAGGGCGTCCAGCCCCGTGTATGTGAGCTCCGACTCGCCGCCCCCGATCGCCAGATGTTGGGCCCGCTCCGAGAGCACGCGTGCGAACCTCGAGGGAATTGACGCCTCGGTGTCAGTCAATGCCCATCTGGCGGCGGCCGGCTCCGATACGGTGGTGCCCCGGCCCCAGAGTCTCATCGAGCCCCATGGTAAAGGCCGGCAACCGTTCCGCGGTACGTACGCAGGTTCTGGGAGGTTTGATGGAGGCTAGGCGAGACGGGTACGCTCGGGCCATCGAGTGGCCTAGTCCGGGGGTTGTCGACGTGGTCGCCGATGTTGCACTGCGCGAACCCGGCCCAGACGACATCGTGGTGGACATCGCCCTGACCGTCACGAGCACGGGTACCGAGCTTGCCCGATTCCGGTCTCTGCCGAATGCTGTTGTCAGCTATCCGCACCGTCCCGGGTTCATGGCCGCCGGGATCGTCGCGGCGGGCGGGCCGGCGATCGAGGTGGGTCAGGCCGTGGCTCTTCGGCAAGTAGCGCATCAAAGCCGGGCGGTGGTTGGTGGCACGGAGGCCCGAGCGATCCCACCGGAGGTTGCCCTCGTCGACGGCGCGCTGTGGCATTTGGGCCTGACTGCGCTTTACGGCCTACACCGCGGCGGTTACGCACCAGGGCAACCTCTGGCGGTCGTGGGTGCAGGCATTGTGGGAGCCATCGTGCGCCGGCTCGCGTTGGCCATGGGCACAACGGAGTGCGTTGTGCTGGCAGCGTCGGATGCCAAGCAGTGGACCTCGGCGAGGGAGACAGGGACCCGCTTCATTGCGTTGAGCAAGACGTCCGTCGACGAGGAACGTGAACGCCATCTGCTGACGATCGACGCTACCGGCGCCGCCGGGGGTCTGGAGACCGCGGTCGCGCTGACGAGCCCCGAGGGGTGTGTCGTGTTGCTCGGCTCGCCCCGTGCGCAGTCCTCCGCGCTTCCCGTGCGCGCCATGCAGAACCGAGGGGTCCGTATCGTCGGAGCGCACATCGGCACTCTGAAGAAGTTCACTTCCGTCCAGGGCGTTCAACTTGATCAGCAGCTGACGGAGGCGTTCTTTCGCCTGCTCGCCGATGGCGTATCGTTCGCGGATCTCGTCGAACGTCGTAGCCCTACAGAGGCACGCTCGGTCTACGAGGTCGCTGCGCAAGAGCCGTCATTCGTCGCTGCCGCGTTTGACTGGTCGGGAGACGCCTAATGCCCCGAGTCAAAAACGCTCCGTCTCGAGCTCCCGCCAGGTGTGCCGGTGCCTGACGCGGCCAACGTCCGCTTCGCGCTGGTTGGCTGCGGGGACATCGGCGCACACGACGCCAAGGCATTGCACGAAGCCTCCGGCGTGCAGTTGACAAGGGTCTTCGACCCGACAGCGGCCCTGGCTGAAGACCTGGCCCGGCGATACGCCGCCACGGCCGTCGATTCGCTCACCTCTGCGGTCGCCGCCCCGGACGTTGACGCCGTACTCGTGGCCACGCCGCACGACACTCACGAGGCAATCGTTCGAGCAGCGCTCGATGCCGGCAAGCATGTCCTGCTCGAGAAGCCGCTTGCCGCAGATCTTGACGCGGCTCGACGCATCGCGCGCATCGCAGAAGAAAGCGCCGCCGTGGTTGCAGTCTTGTTTCCGATGCGGACCGACCGGCGGTTCCTACGTGCCGTGGAGGCCATCGAATCCAGCCCGGAAGGCACCCCATGCGGAGCCGCGGCCACGTATCTGCTCCGTAAGCCCCAACATTATTTCACCGCCGGATACAGCAGGCGAGCGCCCTCCACCTGGCGGCAATCAAAGGCTCAGGCCGGCGGCGGCGTGCTGATCATGAACGTTCTCCACCACATCGACGCTGTGCGCGCGCTGCTCGGACGCGAGGCGGATACCGTCGTCGCCAGAACCGTGCCCAGCCTCGAATATCCCGGGATCGAGGACCTCGCCAGCCTGATCGTCGACTTCGGCGGCGCGCTTGCGACATTTGTCGGCGGGGCCTCGGCGTTTGAAGGCCCAGGAGAGCGGATCGATCTTTGGAGCTCGTCGCTCAGAATCGCGCTTGTGCCGGACGGGATCGTCGCCCGGGCAAATGGCCCGCGTTCTGCAGAAACAGACTTTGAGGCCCTGCCAAGGAATCGATCACGAGTGGACTTCATTTCCGGATTCGCACGGGCGGTCCATGACCGCACCGATCCAGTCGTCTCAGTTCGCGACGCACTTGCAGTGCAGGCGATAATCACCGCCGCGTACGTGTCGGCTGCAGAGGACCGGAGCGTGCGGGTTGCCGAAGTCCTGCGCGACGCAAGCGCTTGATCAGAGCCGCGACAGTCGTTAGGACGGCCGGCGGATCGATCCGCGCGAGTTGCGCTGCGCACGATCCGGCAACGGTCTTCGTCGACTTTTCACCGGCCCAAGGAGGGCTTTGGGCTCGTGGCTATCCCCGCTCCGCTGAGGTCGAGCGTTCTGCCGCCGAGGAGTTCGTGGCAACCGCATTGGGGGCACTCGCCCGGATCAACGGAGTACCGGCCGGTCGCGTGCAGGTGATCGGGGACGGTCTCCTGGGACGACTTGTCGAGCGGCTGCTCCCAGCCGGCTTCGGATCAGGGCGTCCGCTGGCGGTTGTCGAAGCCACGGGCTCCGACTCGAATCTGAGGCGCGCGATCAGCACCGTCGAGACGCTCGGGACGGTCGTGCTCGCCGCCCCCCTCGACGTTCCGGCAGTCCAGGTGGCGGGCTACACCGATATCCACGTCCGCGGCCTGACCGTCGTCGGGCTGGCCTGGGTGACCGACCCCACGCAGGTGCCGGCCGCGCTGGTGGACTGGGCGCTTGCCTGCCTGGCCCAGGCAGGCGACGGCGGGCCCACATCGCCGGCGCCATGGTACCGATGCGATCCGTGAACGCGCGCCCCGGCCGTCGGGCATGCCCGACGGCCGCTCAGGTTCGCGGATACCCCAGTTCCTCCAGTAGGTCCCCGGCGATCTCGGCGAAGCGTCGCTGATCGGTGGCGGTCAGCTCGGTTCGCCAACGCCCGACGCTGGCAGCGTCGGGCGGCCCGCTGAGCCGAGCGACCAACCGGGCCTGCATCTCCTGAGGCGTAACCAGCGCCTGCGGTGCTCTTTCGGGCTCGGCCGCGAGCGCGGCGTCGAGTGTCAGACTGACGAGGTGCGGCGCGACAGCCGCCGGTTGCACCCGGACCCGCCCGCCGAAGTTCAGCATCTGCGCGTCGAAATCGAGTCCGATGAACGCACAGATACGACGGAGCTCCGTCGCAGGTTGTTTGACGAGCTGCTCGTAGAACACCTCGAGATAGGCGAGCTGGGCACCCGTCCGGCGTCCGGCGCGGACGCGTTGCGCCCACCAGACTGCGGCATCGGACACCGAGTTGGGCCCCCACCAGAGTGGCATCACGGAGAGCGCCACATCGCGCCCGTCTCTGATGATGTGGATGAAATGCGCCTCTTCGAGGAGCCTCGCGATCAGGGGCATGCTGAGTACATAGAAGGGCGTCTTGTCGCCCCATCGCGTTTTTCCCTGGCTTGCGGCGTAGCTCTCATAGAACAACCGTAGAACCGCCGAGAGTGAGTGGCATCGCGCGATCTTCGCCTGTCTGCGCAGCGCGTCGGAATCGAGCCCGAATGAGGGCCACCGATCGGCGTCCACGATTGCTCGGAGCGCGACCTCAGCCGGGTCCTTCGCCGATGCGGACAGCTCGGCGAGTCGCGGGATGAAATGCGTCTCAGGGGGAACCGCCAGTTGCGGATGCATGTCGAGCATCAGTCGCAGCATCGTCGTCCCGGAGCGAGACGCGCCTACGACGAAGGGGGCAGGCGACCGCGCCAGCCGATCACGAGTTCCAGCCGCGCCCACCGCTGTGAGCATAGGGACTACCTGACGATACCATCGGCCGAATGCGACGTTTCATGGGCTGAGGCCGCCTTGGCGCGCCGCAAGTGCATCACCGTGGTCGCATGGGACATGGGCCACAACGCCGTGGGCCGCCCGTACTTCCTCGCTGACATGTTGCGGCGGCGATATGACGTGGTCCTGATCGGTCCGAGCTTCCGAGCCTTCGGCGGCGCCATCTGGGAGCCGATCCGTTCCAGCGATGTGCCGATGCGGAGCTTCCCAGGAGCCGATCTGCCCGAGTACGTGGACCTTGCCGAGCGCGCCGTCCAAGGGCTGGCGACCGATCTCGTGATTGCGTGCAAGCCACGCTTCCCGGGGCTGGTGATCGCGATCTTGCTCAAGCAGATGCACGGGATACCCGTGATCGCCGATCTCGACGAGTGGGAGCTCAGCTGGACCGGAGCGAACGACGGACTCACGATCGACGAGGTCGAGCAACACCGCGGTCAGCGCAGCGCCGAGGTGCCATACGGCCCCGTGTGGACCCGCGCCGCGGAGGAGTTGATCGGCGAAGCAGACGCGGTCACGGTCGCGA
Source organism: uncultured Solirubrobacterales bacterium (assembly GCA_963742025.1). Taxonomy (GTDB): domain Bacteria; phylum Actinomycetota; class Thermoleophilia; order Solirubrobacterales; family Solirubrobacteraceae; genus Palsa-465. Next base: position 744,108 of record CAVUKF010000010.1, on the reverse strand, counting down.
GCCCGGTGTTGCAGGACATTTATGGAGGCACGATCGTCCCGCAGGCACGGGACGAGCTGGTCTTCGACCCCGCACGCTACGACCGGCAGGCGGTCCGCGCCGAATATGGATACACGGACGATGATCGTGTCGTCCTGTTTCTCGGCACGCCGAGGCGGTTCAAGGGCCTGCTTGAGCTCGCGCAGGCGCTTGAGCAGCTCGGCGATACCCGTTACAAACTCTGCGTGATCGGCTCAATTGCCGACCCTGCGGATCGGATCGAGCTCGCGCGGATCGCCGCCGAACGCACGACGTTGGTCGACTATCGACCGGTGTCCGAGGTACCGAGGCTGACGCTGATCGGCGACCTCGTGTGCCTCCTGCAGGATTCCACCCATATGACGACTGAGCACCAGCTGCCGGCCAAGCTGACCGAGGTTCTGGCGATGGGGGTGCCGGTGCTCGCCCGTGAGACACCGCCGCTGAAGCCGCTTGTGAGCGAGGGCCTGATCAGCGGAATCGGCGACGCCCGTGTGTCTGCTCGGATCTCGCAACTGTTCGCAGACCCCGACGGGATGCGGGCACAGGCCCAGCGGGGGCGCCGGTTCTTCACCGAACAGCTCAGCTACGGTGCCACGCTGGAGGTCCTGCAACGTGTCTTCGACGGGCTCGATGACAGCCGACACGAGCTGCCGGCGACCTGGGGGCGCGCGCTCGGTCTCGCTCGGAACGTCGCACACCTCTCCGGCTCCGACGAGGCTGCGATTCCTCCCGCGCCTCCCGCCGCCGACCAGCACAGCTCCGCAGCGACCGAGCGCGAGTGTCCGTTCTGCGGCCTGGTCTGCGCGTCTTTCGAGCCGCTCGGGGAAGACGAGCATGACGCGCGCTGTCCGCGCTGCGGATCGCTCGAACGCGACAGGCTGATGTGGCTGTACCTGCTCAACGAGACCGATCTGTTCTCGGGTCCCGAGCGCAGAGCACTACTCCACGTCGACCCCGAGGTGCCGTCGTGGCAACGGTTGGCACGGGTGCCGACGGTTGCGTCCGTGAACTCCGACGGCCGCCGCGATCTGGCCCGACTCGACCTGACCGAGCTTCCGTTTCCGGACGAATCCTTCGACGTGGTCTGCTGCGGGCGCGCGTTTGAGCGCGCTGTCGACCGCGAGTGTGCGGCTCACGAGCTGGCCCGGATGCTCCGGCCCGGAGGCTGGGCGCTCGTCTGCGCAAATGGCGCCGCCGAGCTTGCGCGAGCCGGCTTGCAGGTCACAGTCGACCCGTATCCGGGCCGCATCAGGGAGGCCTGTGCCGAGCGCTTCGGCTTGCCGCCCGGCGCAGAGCTGCTGCTGGCTCGCACGTCGCCTGGCGGCGGCAGCGTGCGCCGGCCGTGGCCCGCTGCGCGGGATCTGTCACGAGCACCGGCCGTTCCCGGAGCGGCGCCGGTCTTCAGCGGTCGGATCGAGGAGGTGCGTGACGGAATCGTGTCGGGCTGGGTGTGGAGGCCTGCAGCCCCCGAACGCCGGGTGCGGGTCCGGATAACCGTCGACGGCGGCAGCGACACCTATGGCGTGGCCGACCGAGAGCGCCGCTCGCTCGCCGATGCGGGGATCGGCGATGGGCGCTACGGGTTTCGCATCGGCCTGCCGACGACACTCGCGCGAGCCGGGAGCCGCCGTCTGATCGTCGAGCCACAGGGCAGCGTCGCGCTGGCGCCGGCTGCCGGCTTCAGGGCGTGCATCGAGCACGAGCCGGATCCGTGGGGCGGCGTCGCGTTCGCGGTCGATGGGTTCGTGGTGGGGCGCGTCGAACAGGTCAGGGGGGGCGTTGTCTGCGGGTGGGTCTGGAGTCCTGACGCGACCGCGTCGCCGATCGAGGTGCGTGTGATCCTCGACGGTCATGACGTCGGCAGCTGCCTCGCTGACCTGCCGCGTCCGGCGCCGGCGGACGCTCCGGCTCGCGGCGGTCGCCGCGGTTTCCGCTTGCGCCTGCCCGGCGAGACGGCGGGCCCGGGTCGCCGTCGCGTGCGCGCCGAGGTGTGCGGCGTTCCGCTCGAGCCCGCGGCCACGTTTGCGACAGTCCGCGGGGCCGGCTCAGAAGGGGTTGAGATCGTCGGCGACGGATTCGTCCGCGGTCGCGTCGAGGAAATCCGGGCGGGGGTCGTGTCCGGATGGGCCTGGGATCCCGCCACGCCGGGATGGCGCGTCAGCGTCCGCGCGCTGATCGACGGGCACGACGTCGCCGGCGCCGTAGCCGACCGATACCGTGCGTCGCTTGCAGATTTCGGGGTCGGCGACGGACGTCACGGCTTCCTGATCAAGCTTCCGGCGAGCGCGGCTCTGAGCGGTCGCCACCGACTGCGAGTCGAAGCCGGCGGCACTCCGCTGGCGCCCGCCACGAGCTTCGAGGCGGTGCCGGCCAAGCCGCCGAGTCCGTGGGACGGGGTCGAGCTCTCGCTCGAGGATCCGGCCCTCGGTCGCATCGAGCAGGTGTGCGACGGCGTGGTGTCGGGCTGGGCGTGCAGGCCGAACGAGCCAGGCTGGCGCGCCGAGGTGCGGGTGATCGTCGACGGTGTGGAGGTGGCCCAAGGCCGCGCGGATCTCGACGGGCCGAAGCTCCCTGACACGGGCCACGGGGACCGTGGCCACTGGTTCCGGGTCGCACTTCCCTCAGAGCTTGCCCAGAGCCCGCATCATCGACTCCGTGTGGAGACCACCGGGGGCGTCCCGATCCCGGCGAGCGCGAACTTCGTGACGATCGCCGGGCGCCGGCGGGAGCTTTGGCGAGGGGTCGAGTTCCTCGTGCAGGATGCTGTCATCGGCCGCGTCGAGCGCGCGTCGGACGGGATCGTCTCAGGCTGGGCGTACCGGCCCGGGGCGCCGGCGTGGCGCGTCTGGGTGCGCGTGGTCGCCGATGGAACGGAGGCCTGCAGCGGCGTCGCGGACCTCGATCGCCCACTGCTGGCGGCGGCCGGGATCGGTGACGGCCGCCACGGCTTTCAGTTCCAGCTGTCCGCTGCGTTACCGGAGACCGGGTATCACCGCCTCCGGGTGCAGGCCGAAGGCGTCACGCTGCCGGTGACGGCAGGCTTCGGTGACGGCGTTGGGTCGCGCGCGATGCTCTGGGAAGGCGCTGAGTTCTCGGTCGACACTTCCTGACGCTCAGGCCCCATTTCGCATCTGGGAGGCCAGCACGACGAATGTGTCGAGCGCCGAGGGGTCGGCGAGCGAGTCGCGGCTTGCGACCGACTCCGCCGGCTCGCCGCGCAGGATCCGCTTGACCGGCGTCTCGAGTTTCTTGCCGGTCTGAGTGCGCGGGATCGCGGGCACCCCGAGGATCCGGTCGGGGATGTGTCGCGGCGAGAGTGCGTCTCGCAAGGTCGTCGCGATCCGTGTCCGTAGCGCGTCGTCGACGATCACGCCGGCGGCGGGAACCACGAACAGCAGCAGCTCACCCTTGCCTCCGGTGCTGTCCTCCAGGTGCACGACGAGCGCGTCGAGGACTTCGGGCAACTCTTCGATGACCGCGTAGAACTCGCCCGTCCCGAGGCGCACCCCTCCGCGGTTCAGCGTGGCGTCCGAGCGGCCGGTGATCACGCAGCTGCCTCGCTCGGTGAAGGTGATCCAGTCACCCTGGCTCCAGACACCGGGGTAGCGGTCGAAATACGAGCTGCGATAGCGGGCGCCGTCGGGGTCGTTCCAGAACGCAACCGGCATCGACGGCATCGGCTTGGTGATGACCAGCTCGCCGCGCTCGCCGATCAGCGCCCTGCCTTCGGAGTCGAACGCCTGGGCGTCGACCCCCAGGCAGCGGCCGGAGATCTCGCCCTCGTACACGGGCTGGGCAAATGATCCGGCCACGATGCCCGTGCACACGTCGGTCGCCCCCGCGCCGTTGATCAGCAGCACCTCCGGATCGAGCTGCTCATAGACATATATGTAGCCCTCCGCGGACAGCGGCGAGCCGGTCGTGCAGAGCGCGCGCAGCGGGCTCAGGTCGAGCTGACCGGCGGGCCGCAGGCCGGCCTTGCGGCAGGCCATCAGGTAGGGCGGGCTGAGACCCATCACCGTGGCACGTGACAGCTCGGCCATCCTCCACGGTTCGAGCAGGTCCGGCCACACCGGGTCGCCGTCGAACATCACGATCGAGGAGCCCATCAACAGCGCCGAGACGAGTGTGTTCCAGATCATCCACGACGTGGTCGAGAACCACTGCAGGCGCGAGCCGGGCTTCAGATCCCGCGCCAGTCCCTGGTTCTTGTGATGCTCCAGCAGCTGGCCGCCGTGGCCGTGAACGATCGCCTTCGGCAGCGCCGTGGTCCCAGAGGAGAACAGCACGTACAGCGGATGGTCGAACGGCATCGGCCGGAACTCGAGTGGTGCGGCCTCGGCGAGCAGCGTCGGCCAGCCGACCGCGTCCGGCAGCTCGCCGGCACCGTAGGGGACGCCGACGACGTGTACGAGAGACGGTAGGCCGGCCCGGATCGCCCGCACCTCTTCGCGCCGATCCACGTACTGGTCGCGGTAGCCGTATCCGGGCACCGCGAGCAGCACGCTCGGTCGGATCTGGGCGAAACGGTCGATCACGCCACGCGGACCGAGCTCCGGGGCGCACGCGGCCCAGATCGCACCCAGGCTCGCGGTCGCGATGAATCCGATCAGCGTCTCGGGGATGTTCGGCATGTAGGCGACGACCCGATCGCCCGGTCCCACGCCGAGGCGCTCGAGTCCGGCGCGCGCACGGCCCGCCTGCTCGCGCAGCTCGCCGAACGTCAGCTCGACCGGTGGCCGCGTCTGGGAGCGTGCAACGACGGCGACGCGATCGCGGTCGTGCTCGCGGCCGAGCATGTGCTCGGCGTAGTTCAGCCGCGCGCCGGGGAACCACTGGGCACCGGGCATCGCGCGATCGCCCAGAACGCGCTCGTAGGGCGCCCGGTAGCGGATCTCAAAAAAGTCGGAGATCGCCCCCCAGAACCCCTCCAGGTCGCCGACCGACCAGCGCCACAGCTCGTCGTACCCGGAGATCTCGAGCGCACGCTCGGTCTCCAGCCAACTCATGAAGCGGCCGATCTCCGTGCTCTGGCGCAGGTCGGCGGGAGGCGTCCAGAGGATCTCGCCGATCATCGTGAAAGGCTACCGGTAACGTGCATTCCGACATGAGCGAGCCCGCCCCTCGGACGCCGGCGGAGATCCTGTCGTTTGACGGCAACCCCCGGGCGAGGCGTCGTGCACGGCGAAGCTGAGGTCCGCGCGGGAGCGCGGCGGCAGCGGATCGTCGTCGTGCTCGGGTCCCACCGGTCCGGGACCTCGGCGATCACTCGACTGCTGGGGCTGCTCGGGCTCGAACTCGGTCCCCACGAGCAGCTGCTGGAGCCGATTCAAGGAGACAACGAGAAGGGTTTTTACGAGCATCGACCGATCTCGGAGGTCAACGAGCGGATCCTGCGGCGGCTCGAGGGGTCGTGGCGCGAGCCGCCGGTGCTCGCCGATGGCTGGGAATCGAACGAGGAGCTCGACGATCTGCGTGCGCGCGGACGCGACCTGATCGCACGCGACTTCGACGGCGCTCGCTCCTGGGGCTTCAAAGACCCCCGTACGTCACTCACGCTTTCGTTCTGGCGGAGGTTGATCAGCCCGACCGCGTATGTGATCTGCCAACGCAATCCGCTCGCGGTCGCGCAGTCGCTGCTCAGCCGTAACCAGATCCCGCTCGAGTACGGTGTCGCGCTTTGGGTGCACTACACCGCGAGCGCAATCATCAACACATCGGGGGAACGCCGGTTCTTTCTCGCCTACGAGGAATTGTTCTCCGAGCGCCGGGCCGCCGTCGCCGAGCTTGCGGCATTCATGGACGTGCCCGGTTTGGCCCGTGACCGTGAGTTCCAGGCGGCGGTCGACGGCTGGCTCGACGCGGAGCTCCGTCACCACTCACCGTCGTTGCGAGACGTCATCGAACATCCCGCTATGTCGCCCGAGGCGCGCGAGCTGTGCCTGCTGCTGGAGCATGCCGTTCACTCACGAAATTCCGAGCCAGGCCTTGCCGGCGGCCGCGGCGCCGGCGCGATCAGTGAAGCGCTCGACGCCCTGGCGGCCCGGCTCGTCAGCCTCGGACCGCCGCGGGGCAGCTCGCGCATCTCTGCGATGGCGAGGTGAGCCGAGTGGACCCCGACGCGTTGGCGCTCTGTGCGTCGCTCGAGCCGCTGCTTGATGTCGGGCCTGAACGCGACGAATGGCCTCGCGTATCGATCGTCGTGGTTACGCGCGACGGGCTGGTGCACCTGGAGCATCTGTTCGAAGGTTTGGCCCGCTCGACGGATTACCCACGGTTCGAGGTGATCGTCGTCGACAACGCCTCAACTGACGGGACGCTCGAGCGGCTGCGCACTGGTGACTTCCCCTTTCCACTCAGCCTGATTCGCAACTGGCGCAACCTCTCATTTGCTGCGGCCAACAACCTTGGCGCGGCTCAGGCGAGCGGGGAGCTGCTGCTGTTCATGAACAATGACGTCGAACCCGCCGAGCTCGGTTGGCTGCGTCGACTGGTCGACTGTCTCGATCGTCATCACGCTGCGATAGCTGGAGCCCTGCTCGTGGACCCGAACCGGCGCTCCGCGACCGGCACGACGATGGCGGTGCAGCATCGAGCGATTCGCTTCCGCTACGTCGACGGCTTGCTGCGGCCTGCGCTGCACGGGCTCGGCGACGACTTTGCGCCCTATCTTGGGCTCGACACCGACTGTCCCGGCGTAGCAGCGGCCTGTATGCTCGTGCGCCGCAGCGCGTTCGTTGCGGCTGGTGGATTCTGCGAGCTCTACTGGTACGGCAGCGAGGACATAGATCTCTGTCTGACGCTCAAGGCGCGAGGCGAACGGGTGATGGCGTGCGGGTCGAGCGTGCTGCTGCATCGCCCGCTCAGTACCCGTGGGCAGATGTGGGCCGAGCGTCGCGAGCTGCTTCTCTCGAACCAGAAGCTTCTGCTCGAGCGCTGGGGGCCTCGGATCGCCCTCGAGCACGCGCTCGACCGGCAACGGGGTCTCGGTCGTTGGAGTGAGGCCGGCGCGCCCGAACCAGATGTCGACCTCCGGCCCGGGTGGCTGATCGTGCCGCTCGACGGCTTGCTGGCCGGCCGAGCCGCCGAGCTGGCGCTGGAGCTTCGGTCGGTCGGGGTCCGGGCGCGCAGCGACGCGTCGGATGGCGCCTGGCTGCTGGACGAGGTGATCATTCACCTGCGCCTCGATCTCGGGCGCGAATGCCTGATCGAGGGGCGGTTGACGGTGCTCGTACTGCTCGGCGAGGGGCAGCCGTCCGGGCCGGAGCGGGATCGCTACGACCTCGTCCTCCGTGGACTGCCGTCAGCCGCTGCGCTGTTGCAGAGAGTCCAGTCCGCTTTGGCTGAAGCGGGGATTGCCAGGGGGATCGAGTCGCCCGACCTCGAGCAGGACGATCCTCGGTGAGCTTACGCCTGCTGTCTGTCGGGTCTCTGCCGCCGGAATGGGGCGGTCAGCGTACGGGGGGGGTCGCCACTTTCCACGCGACCCTGCTGGCAGCTCTGCGAGCGCCTCGGTACGACATCGAGGTCGTAGGCGTGGTTGTCTCCGACATCTCGACGAGGCCCGCCCCCGTCCCCGTTTACGGGCCGGCGCGAGGGCAGAACAGACTGGAGTTTCTGCGGGAGGTGCTGGCGCGGACACGGCCCGACGTGATTCTGCTGCATCACTTCGGGACCCAGAACGGCCTCCTGCTCGCCCAGCTTGTGCCGGAGATACCGCTCGTCGGAATCGCCCATTCCTGGCACGCCGTCACGTTCGCGTCTGACACCGCGATCGATGCGGCGCGCGCGCGTATGATCGAGGCGATGGCCGGTCTGCGAGCGATCGTGCTTGTGTCGGAGCACTGCCGGCGAGAGGGGGTCGCACTCGGGTTCGACTACCCCGGGATGCAGGCAACGATCCACTACCCCGTGCAGGCGGCGTTTGCGGCGCCGCTCGATCTTCGCCGGGAGCGCAGCGGGGTCGTCTTCCTGGGAAATTTGGAGCACCGGAAGCGCCCCGGCGCACTCGTCGAGGCGATCGCGCTGATCGAGGGTCTGCAGCTGACGGTGATCGGTCGTGGACCAGAGGAAAGGGCTGTGCAGGTTCTGACCACGCAGCTCGGGCTGGAGGACCGGGTTTCTATCGATTCCGAGGTCCTCGGGCCCTCTCCCCGGCTCTTGGCGCTGCTCGCCGAGGCCGAGGTGATGTGCCTGCCGAGCAGCAGCGAATCGTTTGGCATCGCTTACATCGAGGCGCTCGCGTGTGGCACCCCAATTGTCGGCTTCGGCCCGACCGTGTCGGAGATCGCGCAGACGATGGGCATCCCGATCGGGGAATCACTGCATGATGGCTCACCAGGCGAGATTGCCGCTGCGATCGAGCGCGTCCGCCTGGCCAGGTGGGACCGAGACCGGCTCCGCTGCAGAGCGCTCGAACTGTTCTCGCCCAACGTCGTCGCGGCGCGGTACGCCGAACTGCTGATCGACGTGGGTGGGGCTTGACTGCGATCGCCGCCGCTCGCGGGCTCCTCGCCGGGCGGCACGGCGCACGATGCGCATGGTGGCTTCGAGCAGGGCAAGCTCGTCCGGGTCGATCTCCTCGCGCAGCTGGCGGGCAAGCACGTCACGCTCGGCGACCGACGCGTCTGACAGTAGGTACGCACCGATCCGCATGTCGCATGCGCGGGGGCCTCCGAGTCCGGCGATCTGCCGGAGCCCGGCGACGGTCCGCAGCTCCAGCTCGCCTACGGTCATTCCAAGCCTCGCGGCGAGGGCCCGGGGGTCGTCCGTACGGCCGAGCGATCGCAGGACGCGGTCCTGTGGCGGCTCCAGCTGCGCGATTTCCGATTGGACGTCGTTCACAGCTCCGCGATGCGGGAGCATCGCGCCGACGGCACGTATCAGGGCGCGCACGACGTCCGCGGTCAGGATCCGGCAGACGACCAGACCGAGCAGGTATGTTGCGATGCCGGCGAGCTCGACCGCGACCCGAAACTCCGGGAGCGCCATCGCGAGACGGTGAAAGCCAAGCTCGCAGGCCGCCGCGAGTGCGACGGCCGCAACCAGGCGGCCGGTCTCGATTGGCAGCGGATCGCGTCCCAGTTGGGACACCGCGATCACGATCGCGCCCGTCAGCGCATATGTCAGCCCCATCGCAATTCCCTGGCCATCGGCGCCGAGGGAGGGGTCGAGAAGCGCACTGAAGGCCACATACGCCCCGGCCGACAGGATTGACATGACCATGTAGATGATCCGCTTGTGGGGCATCGCCGCGAGACGGTAAATCAGCATGTAGAACCCGAATCCCGTCCAACCGAGGAGCGCGAAGGGCACCACGGTCGCTGCGTGTGCGTACTCGGGCGGGCTCACCTTGATCAGCTCATCGGCGAACAGCGCGATCGCGAGGAAGATCAATAGGCTCGTGACGACGAAGATGTTGATGAGGTTCCGTCGCAACTCCCTTGCATCTTGTTCCGCGGCGGCGAACAGCGATGTCCGCCGCACCGGCGAGAAGCTGGTCAGGAACCCCGAGATGTAATTCGTGTTGACGCTGGAGATGTTCGACGCCACCGAGAATTCACCCACGTCCGCTGCGCCGCGGTAGCCGGAGAGCAGGTACACGCCCGCTGCGTGCACGAATCCGGAACAGATCGTCACTGGAATGTAGGGCCACCCGCGGCCGAGCGCCCGAGCGAAGTCTCTCGGGTGGACGGCGAGCCTGTAGCTGTGCCGAGACACGATCAGCGTCGGCACGAGCGAGACGACGCTGCCGGCGGCGAGTCCGATCAGAGCGCCCCGCAGTCCGCCGCCATCTGCGACGAGCACGATCATTACGATCATTGCCCCCAGGGGCCGCAGGATGCGGAAGACGCAATAGGCGACGATCCGCCGCTCGAGCCTGAGAATGTTGACGGGCAGCCTCCATGCGGCAGCCGCGGCGCCCGACACCGCGGCGAGCACGATCAGGTCGGGGGAAGCGTGGAGCAGACGCGTCAGCGGATCCGCGAGCAGCATCGTTAAGCCCACGACGGCAACGCCGAGCAGGCAGGTGAAGACAAACGACGACGTCAGGAAGCGACGCCTGTCGAATCGCACCCCGGTGACGAGCAGGCTGTCGTCGTCGCCGGCGTCATCCTCATCCGCTGCTCCGAAAACCGACATGAGTGTGCCCTGCAACGATCCTGCATTGATGACGATGGTGACCATCGAAGCGAAGAACAGCGTCAGCGCATACTCGCCGTACTGACGCAATGTGAGGAAATAGGTCAGGAAGATCGCGGTGGCGATCCCGATCAGCTGGGAGAACGCGTTGGCGGCAGTCAGCAGTACCGTCGCTTGGCCCCAATGAGCAGCCAGCCGCGCAAGTGGCGACTCGTGCTGACGGTGGACCGTCAAGCCAGCGGTCTCCGTGCTGCGACGATGTTGTAACCCCCCAGTGCGCGCTGCAGACGCCCTCCTGGCGAAGCCAGGCGCACTTGAACGAAGCCGGTGCGCTCGAGTTCCCGTCGTGCTCCACGCGGAGTGCGGAGCCGGACGACCGAGCGCCGGGCGCCCGAGGCTGCGGCAGCCGCGTTGGCGGCGCGTGGGGGCAGTAGACCGACGAGCCAGCGGCCGGTGAACTGATCGCGTGGGCGCAGGCGGTTCGGGTCACGCACGATGATCAACCCCCGCGGGCGGGTCGCACGATAGGCCTCTTCGAGCGCTCGACGGCGAGCGTCGCGCTGGACGACGTAGCAGAGGCTGTTGTTGACGAGCACGACGTCGAATCGGGCATGACCCTCCTGCGGCCGTTCGATCCGACCGTGGCGCAACGTGACGTCGAGACCGTGCGCCCGCACGATCCGGCGCCCGACCTCGAGGCGCTCGAGCTCAGCGTCGACACCGACAACCGAGGCTCCAGCCGTTGCGAGGAAGGCCGACAGCGCGCCGTACCCGCAGCCCAGATCCAACACCCTCATGTTCGCCAGGTTAGACCGTCCGAGCTCTACACAAACCAACTCGAGCAGAGGCCGTCCGCGTTGCTCGATCAGTGTCGAGTTCGTGGCGATCGTCGTCTGCACCGCACGCGCTGCTGGATCCTTGCCGAGGCGTCTGAGATGTGCCGTCACCTCACGCTCGAAGGAGTCGACGATCTCCACCAGCTCAGCGCCCATAAGGAGGGTCATCTCGGCGAGTGCGGATCGGCGCCGGCGGGAGGCGCCCCGGCAGCGCACCGCCGACGAGCCGGTCGAGCAGCAGGCCTGATCCGGCCGCCCAATTGTTGGGATGAGTCAAACACAGCATCGGGCTTGTGCCTGCCTCGAGCAGGACGTCCGGACTCACTCCACCACCCCAGCCGCCGTCCGGCGTCGAACGATCGGTCATCCAAGCCGCAAGGCCGCGTCCTCTCATGGCCTCGTTCGAGTCCATCAGTCCACCGAACGCCTCGGGCGGCTGATCACGCAGCAACAGGCCATTGTGGACGTCGGGCACACGGGTGTCCCCGTGCGGACATACGCTCGAGATCGGACCGAAGCGGCGGACGAAAAGCTGGATCTCGGCGCGAAGCTCCGCGCGACACGAGTTGATCAGCGCCTCGTCGAGCGCGTCGGCACCGCGGCCGAGCGAGCGCAGGCGCCGCGTCATCGTCTCGTAGTGAAGGCCGATCTCGAACCCGTGCGATCGTAGATTCTTGATCACCCTGGGGTCGGCCGTCCGCCACCGGAAGTACCAGGTTGAGTTGACACCGGCCTCCTGCTCGATCGCCGCCATCGCAAGCGCCGAGCGTGGATGCTGATCGACGTCGTGGCGGAGGATCAGGCACGGGGCGGGCCCTGGCGGTGGATCGCCGGCGAACCGTTCGAGCGAGATCACGAGGTAGCCGTTGCGCCGGGCGTGCTCGAGCAGCGCGCGGTATTCCCCCCAGCGGGAACGAGCGAGCGTCCTGGAGAGCCGCCGGTGGGGCAGACTCGCACCGGCGCCCTGGACCGATGTCGCAACGCGTCGCAACCCCGCGCGCCTAGTCCGCGTCGGCTTCGTTCCCGGCGGGCAACTCAGCCCGAGACCGGCGCGCGCGTCGCGGATGCAGCACCGCATGCTTGGCGTTCGCAAGGCGTAGCGCCACCCGGAAGCTCCGGCTCTGGCGGATGGCCTGTAGCTGACCGGCCCGCACGGCGAGTCGCCGCTCGACGCGATCGAGCTGCGCATCGAGGCTCTCGGCCGCGGCCGCAGCCTCGCCGAGCTCACGCTGCGCCGATTCGATTGACTTGTCATGTTCGCAAACGAGCTGCTCGCGTTCGTCTCTCAGCTGGTCGCGCTGAGCGCTGACGCTGACGAGCGCAGCGTCCGCGGCGCCCAGATCCGCCAACAGCTCGCGGCGCTCCCCGAGCAGCACTTCGAGATCCTCTCGCAGCGCGTCCTGCTCCTGCGCGAGCTCGGTCACATGTCGTTCGAGCCCGGAACGCTGCTCCTCGAGCTCGCGCTGCGCGGAGCGGCGGGCGGCGGCTTCCCGCTGCACCGTCACGAGCTGCCAGCGAAGCGCGCGTACCTCGCTGCTGTCGCGGCCCTGCCATTCGCCTGCGCGGCGTTCCAGCTCGCCCAGTTCCTGCTCGCGGCATTCGAGCCGGTGCCGGCACTCGGCGAGGTCGTGACGAAGCGCAGCGTTGTCCTCGCCGGCGACCGCGAGCTCCTCGGTGAGCCCGACCCGTGCCGCCTCGCTGCTGCTCGCGCGCATCAGCATCGCACGCAGTGAGTCCTCGTATGAGTCCAGCTCCGTGCGCAGCTCGGTCAGCTCCTCGGCCCGGCGCTTCAGCGCTCGTGCGAGGCCGTCGCGCTCGATCGTCACTGCTGTGCTGAGCTCCGTCGCACGGGCGAGCCGAGTCGTCAGCTCGCTTGTCTCGCGGCGCAGGACGGCGATCGCGTCCGCCTGCTTCAAGGCGTGCCGAGTGCTCGTATCCGTTAGGACGCCGTCGTGCGCTGGGGCAGGGATCTCGTCGAAGATCTCGCCGCCGCCGGCCGTGGCGAACCTGTCTGAATCGCTGCTCATCGCTGCGAACGTATCACCGGCGGGTGACGTGGCGTACGGTGAACTCCCGACCGGGATCTGACGAGAAGGACAGCTCGTGCCGCCTCCCCGCCGCATGCCAGCACAGACGCCCGTTGTGCTCGCTGAGGTTGACCTCGGAGCGCACGTAGTCGGGCTCGACCGGCTCCCGACCCAGCGCGAGCAGCGTCGCGAATGAGTGTGACCGCGTGTCCGGGGACCGGTAGCAGGCGCTGGCGCGCGGTGCGAAACGGAAGACCTGATTCGAGATCCAGCCCAACAGCGGCTCTTCCTGACCGACGGCGAGCTCGCCGAGCTGCCCGGGCAGGAGCGCGGCGACGTGGAGCTGCTCGCCGTCCCCGAATCGGCCGACGAGCTGTTCGCCGTCAGTGCGCTCGATCGTCAGGTCGGGGGCAAATTGAAGCCACTGCCTGTAGTCGTGCCGATCACCGTTGCCGTCATCCAGCCAGTCGAGCACGATCAGCCAGTCACGCGGCTTGAGCATCAAGGCCCGCCAATGGCGCACCGATCCCAGATGGACCAGCTCGCACTCGGTGTAGCGGATTCCGCGGGCGTTACCCGCTTGGAGCATTCCCGACCCGAAGAAGTCCACCCGGCGGCGAGGATAGCTTCGACCGTCGATCTCAACCGCGTTGTGCGCGCGAGTCGACTCCACGTACACACGCTTGGGGTCGGAGTAATGGAATCCCTGAGCGAAGAGGTCACTGCCGGGCTTGACCTCACCGACGTATCCGTAGCGGCCCGAGTCGGTGATGATCTCGCGTTCCCGGTCATACCACACGAACGACATCTCATCGGCGTGCTTGTGCATCCGCGAATGGAAGGCGCAGGTCTGGGCGAGGTAGGAGCAGCCGTGGTAGTCACCGGGTCGCTTTGGCCAGTGGTCCCGGAGCACCGCGTAGCCGCCGGCACGAAAGAGCCGCGTCGACTCCGCCGGAGCGTGCCCTTCCGCTCCGCTCGTGGCGACGAACCGCAACGCCTCGTCCGTTATGCGGTCGAGCCGCCGGATCTTCGGCTCGCGTGATGTCGAGTCGCCGAACATCGCCAGCCGCCCGTCGGGCACCACGAACCATGCCATCGACTCCTGGATCCGCGCGAACAGAGCAACGATCCACGGATCCTCGACCAACCCCGAGCCGATCATGCCCGACAAGCTCTGCATCAAGATCCACTGGTACTCGGGCGAGTGCTCGAGATGGATGCCATCGTCGCTGAAGTGGCCCTCCATCAGCAGGTGGAAGCGCTCCGTCGCCTGCGCCTGCGCCTCATCCATCCCGGCAAGATCACTCAGGCGCCGGGCCAGCGCCAGCTGTCCGGCCGCCTGGTAGAAGCCGTGATTCGAATGGGCGGCGAACGTCTCGTCGCTCGCAAGCAGTTCGCGGTGTATGTCGGCCGCTCCGAGCAGCCAGGCGATTTCCTCGTCCCCCACCGAATCGATGCGCGCGGCGACGTCGACCAGATACGCGAGCCGGTAGGCGCGGAGGCCGAGCGCCATGTCGTACCACGCGAACGGCGACGGCACGCCGGGGTCGCGGAATGCCCGCGCCCAATCAGCGGCGAGCTCGAGCGCCCAGCCGAGGTACGCCGGCGTGGGGGTTTGGTCGTAGGCCGCGAGCACGGTCGCAATCGGGTCCCAGGACTGCAGGTGAAAGTGCCAGCTTCGGTTCTCGGCGCACAGCTCATCCCATGCCAGCGGCGCCTCGATTCTGACGCGGGGAAACGGTCCGAGCTTCCATCCGTCGGCGACGATCACCGCCGCCTGGAGGGGCGCGTGCTCGTCCATCAGGTTCTCGTACGCGGCGAGCGGTCGCTCACGCTGCTGTGCCCGGAACGCTGCTATGTCGGGCACCACGCTGCGGGGAACGGACGTCGTGGCGGAGGAGCTCATCGTGACGCATTCACAGCGTAGAGTCGCTCATACGCGCGGACCGCGGCATCGGTGTGATTCGCCTCGATCCCCTCGCGAGCGGCCGCCCCCCGAGCGGTTCGCAGACGCCGATCGTCGATCAGCAGCGGCAGCTGATCGAGTCCCGGTACGAGGTCGGTGGCCGCTCCGACACCGACCACCGCCCGCCCGGCCGCCATCGCGTCGAGTGCTTCGTGCGGTGTGGCGGCGATCACGATGTCGATCCGCTCCAGCCACGCAACCAGCCCGCTCGCCTCCACGTCGGCTTCGTAGACGCTGCCCTCGGCGATCGGCCGATTCGGTTCGGCGGATTCAAAACCGCCGCCCCCTGGATCGGCGACCCGGACGACCAGACCGCAGACCGGCCGCCCGGCCTCCGCGATCGCCCTGCGGACCTCATCGATCACAGGCGAGTCACGGTCGTACACCACGGCCCCGAGCACCGGCGGACTGCTGCCGTTGGAGCTCGGACGCTTCGGCGACGCGAAGCGCGTCATGTCGACGAACGCAGGGATCACCACGATGCACCGCTCGGGGACCCCGGCCAAGATCGCCCTCTGCTTCTGCTCATCGCTCAGCGCCACGACGTGATCGGCGCCCGCGAGCAGCGCGGCGTCGAAGTCGCCGCCGGTCAGCTCGCAGGACAACTCGACAACGCTGCGCAGCGAATGACTCCTCGCCAGCGCGATCGCGAGTGGCGCCACGTCGAGGCTGGCCGCATGCAGGATCTGGGGTTCGACGACCGTAAGCAGCTGATCGCCGATCCGGACGGCACGCGCGAGCATGTCGTCGCCGGGCGGGTGGTCGGGCTCGCGCAACCGGTAGTAGGCGACCCCATCGACCACGTCGCAAACGGCGGGATCGGCAATGCCGATATCCCACGGGAAGTCGAGGCCGGTCATCGCACTTGAATCAAGCCCCGCCCGGCGCTGCGCCACCAGCAGCCCGTGCCGGTCGAGCGCGACCGGCGAGGTGGCGTGGGGTAGCGACCGCGCCATGACATGCAGGACACGCGGGGCCGGAACGCTCGCGGACTGCGATCGCCCGGATGTAGCGGCGCTCCGCCGGCGTGGCTCGGGTTCGGCTACATCTTCGGAGACAGTGGGCCGCGCGGCGGCCAACTCCCGCTCGAGCCGCCCTGCGCGGTCAGTGGCAATGCGCCAGCGCTGGTCAAGTCGCTTCTGGTCAGACTCTGCAGCCGTCATCGCATCCTCGAGCGCGGACAGGCGCTCCGCTTGCGCGGACGCTTTGCCCTTCAGTCGCGTCACGATCCCGGTCAGTTCGGCAACCTCGTCGCGGGCGGTGTCGGCGTAGATCCTGTTCTGGGCCGCCTCGCCGATGGCGACACGGGTCGCCTCGCGCTCCACGGCCAGAGCGTCCTCGAGTCGGCTCGCCTCAGCGGCCGATTCAGACGCCAGGTGCGCGAGCGCCGTCCGTTCGGCATGCGCATGAAGCGAGGACTCGAGCAGGCGCGCCAGGTTGCGCTCGGCGACCTCGAGCGCCCGCAGCCAGACCACCGATGAAGGCTTGGCCGCACCGGCTACCGTGGCGACGCCGGCAATCGCCACATACCGGTCGAGCAGCGCGATGTCATCCACGTCGATCGTTCCAGACAGCAGCCCGATCAGTCCTTGCAGATACAGCGGCTCGCCAAACGGCGGTGCCCGCAGCTCGGCGTACAGCGATGTCGTCACGAATCGGCCGTCAGCCCGCAGCACGCGCAACGCCTCACGAATGACGAGCGTCGGATCCACCTGCTCCTCGAGCACGGCGCCGATCAGCACCGAATCGAAGCTGTCGTCGGGGAACGGCAGATTGCCTGCTTCGGCGACGTCGTACGTGAGTCGGCTGTGGACGGATTCGAGCTCGCCTGTAGCTCGCTGACGTGCCCACTGGATCGTCTCCGGGTTGCGGTCGATGCCGACGGCACGCCGGCCCTCGCGAGCCAGGAGCAGGGATGCGATGCCCTGTCCGCAGCCGATATCCAGTACGTCCGGACCCTTGACCTGGGAGATCATCCAATGGATCCTCGCCGCCGTGAGCCGCTGCTCGATCGGTGTGCCGGTGTGACCCTCGTAGAGCTCGGTGGTCCGGTCGTTCGTCATCGGGTCCGAGTCCGCTCCCGGATCGACGCCGATCGTGTGTCCTCCATCTCCCCGGCGCGCGCCAGGTCCTCGGGTGTGAACGGTCTGACGAGATGGGCCTCGAGGCTGCGGGCGCGCTCGCCGGGCGAGATACCGGGGAGCGCGCGGTCCAGCCTGTCGGCCAGCCCCGGATCGGGATCCGGGTCTGCGATGCGCTGCGCTTGGAGCGTCTCGAAGCCGGCCTGGTGGAAGAGCATCACGTACGACGTCGCGGTGAGCCAGTTCACGTACGGCAGCGGCTCGTCGAACCGCGCGCGCAGCAGTCGAGCGAGGTCACGCTCGCCGACCAGCAACTGCGGATATGGTGTCGCGAACCGCCCGTGGGCGGGCGAAGGAACCGCAGCGGTACAGAGCTGGACGCGGACGACAAGCGAGCCGCCTGGTCGGAGCACGTCGAAACATGCCGCGAGCGTATCCGCGACCGCTTCGGGGGTCAGGCGTTCGAGGTAGCCGATGCACACGATCGCGTCGATCGACCGTGGCTCGAGCGCCAACGCGCTGAGCGCACCGGACAGCAGGCGCAGACGACCGCCAAGCGCACCTTCTCGTAGCGGGGAGTCGCGGTGATTCCAATATGCCGCGTCATCGACGCCGATCAGCTGCCCGACGTCGGTCGACTCGGCCAGCAGATGGAGCAACTCGCCCCGGCCACAACCGAGTTCGAGCAACGTCAGTCGGTCCAGCGCCGGCAGATAGTGGGCAAGCAGTTCACTCCAGAGCTGCTCGGGCGCCGCGCGCGTCCCGTCGGTGATCTGAGCGCCGGAGCGGACAGCGGCGGGCGGCAGAGCCGGCCCGGCAAGTTTCGGCGGCGGCTTGGGCCGCGTCCACGGGAGCAGGCGGATCTTGATCCTCCACAGGTGCAGCCGGATCTTGCTAATCCGCGTGTGCACCACGGTCCAAGATCGAGAGGTCCTGCGTCCGCGGCCGCTGGAGCTGGGCGGCTAGGCCGCTCGTGCGCAGCTCTGCGGGGGCGACCCAGCGCAGCTTTGCAGCGTGCTCGCCGAGGAGCGCCTCGTCGACTCCGTCGCTCAGTCGATCGGCCTTCTCAATCGAGAAACCGGCTCGCGCAAACTGGGCGAGATAGGTTGCCGCGCAGCTCGGGTTCACGTACCGCGGCGGCGCAGCGCCGCTGCCGTGCAGGAATGCGCGGATCTCGCGCTCGCCGAACAGCAGATGGGCGAAGTGAGGCGCACGCTCACCGAGATCCGCCCCGTCGTAGTGAGCGTACGTGCGGGTCTGGATCAGGCAGTGGCCGCCGGGTTTGAGGTGGTCGTAGAACCAGTGCAGCACGCCCATCAGCCGCGACGGCTCGAGCAGGAACACGGTGCCGATGGTGAGGATCACGTCGAAGTGCAGCCGCTGGAGGGCGGGGAGCTTCAGCACGTCGCCGGCGTGCAGATGGACTCCGGGCACGCTGTCAGGGCGGAAGCCATCGACCATGGCTTCCCAGACAGGGTGCACGTCGACCCCGTGCGCCTCGTTTACGCCGGCTCGCTCGACCAGGTACTTCGGGACATAACCCCAGGCGCAACCGAAGTCGAGCACCGTGGATCCCGCCCAGTCAACCGCGAAGCGACTGAGGTACTCGTCCCACAGAAGGCCTGCCCACTGATCTCCCCACTCGCGCGTGAGCTTGTACCGCTGGCCCGCATCGAGAGATTCCGTTGCGCTCATGCCGAAGTCCGCTGATCGTGGATCCGCTTGAGCAGCCCCTGCGAGTACACCTGGAGTGGTGCGGCCGACGCGCGCCGGTTGTCTGCGTCCCACATCGGTACCGTGTCCACCGGGAGCGTACGCTCCCGGCGCCAGCGGTCGAGGCCGCCCTCGTGCAGTTCTCGGAATGTGACCGGGACGACGTCGGTTCGCGCTGCGAGCCCGTGCAACAGGCGCGTCATGATCGCGATCCGGTCGGTGTCCGGCGGGAAATCGAACAGGATCCGCTCGTTGTCGGTGCCCATCCGAACCTGTTCGAAGATGTCAGCCGGGACGTGTTCCTCGTAGCGCTGGTTCCATGCCTCGATCGCTTTGGCGTCGTATGAGCGCCGCGTGGACAGAAACGAGAACGAGTGGGCGAGGTAGACGAGCGTCGCCGGTGCCGGCGAAGTGTCTGGCGGCCTGTAGGTGGCGAACGCATCCTGCTGGATCCCGCTCTTGACAGGCGCGAGCTGTTGGTGCTCGAACACTCGCTGCTCGGATACGCCGCCATCTCGCAGCATCCAGCTGACCGGCACCTCGAGCACGTCGCCGACCCAGAACGGCTCGGCACGTGTCCGCATCCAGTCGGACGTGCGGCAGTTCTTGAATGGATACAACGAGCTGTCGATCTCGATGTCGAATTCCGGCAGCACCGAGAGAAATGCATCGCACAGGTGATACGCACCCGACCGATACGCGACTGGGGCATAGCCGACGCGCTCCACGAAGAGCTCCACGGCAAGCTCGAGCGCGCCGCGGAACAGGTCACGGTCATCCAGCGTCAGACCGGGGGCGAAGCGCGCCAGCGACGGCTCGGACGCGAACAGGAGATTCGGGGATGGATGGAGGTGCAACTGGAGGTCGTGCCCGCGCCCGACGATCGCCTCGATCGTGCGCTCCAGGTCGGCTCGGCCGAGCTGGTGCTCCATCAGGACGTCGACGAAAAACGTGCCGCGGAAATTGAATTCCTCCAGCAACTCCATCATGAAGTTGATCCCGTATTCGCGATTCCCGTCACGTCCGAAGATCTGCATGTCCACGCTGCGCTCGGGGAGAGGGTTCTCCATCCGGCGCACGTTGACCTCCGTGTCGCACGTCCACAGGAACATGACCGGTCGCATGCCCCCGGGTGACGCGCCGAGGGGCGGCGCGGGGAGGCCCTGAACGCGGACATCCGGAGGCGGCGAGGGCAACGGCTGGTAGTCGAGCACCGTCTCCCATGCCTCTGTGTCGCCCGGAACCAGAGCCTGGATCGCATACATGTGCTCGTGGTCCGCGATCAGTCGGCCCCAGTCCACCGGATAGCGGGTCCCGATCAGGCCGTCCTTGACGACCGCGAGGTCGAGGCGCCGATCATTGATCAGGACCCGGTACACCTCTGACCCTGTCGGCTCCCATTCGAGCTCGACCGGGCTCGGTGGGTCGGTCGGGCGAAACAGACGCATGTACGGGAGGTGATACCGCCAGTCCTCGAACTTGTCAGTGCGCATCTGGATCGCCCACTCGTACCGATGATCGGGATGGAGCATCCGAAGACTCAGCTGATAGCTTGCTCGCCGGCACTCTCGCTTTGCCGCCAGCTTGTCAGCCGAGCCGTCGCGCAGGAGGAGCCGGTAGCTCTCAGCGCGGTCGGCGGTCGGCCAAGTCAATAGGAGCGTCTCGGCTCCGCGCCGGCGCAGGGAGATCATCTTTGACCGCTCACATGGGTCTCCGTCACCGCTCGTACCGGGGCGGCTGCCACTGCGGCAAGCGCTGTCTCGTCGTGCTCACGGACCATCTTCTCGCGGCCCCGCGAGGCAAGTCCGGCGCGGCGATCGGGGTCGTTGGTGAGCTCGGCGATCAGCTCGGCCAGCGCTTCCGCATCACCCGCGGGAAACGTCGCCCCGCAGCCGTCTTTGACCGTCTCGGCGAGCGCTTCGACATCGCTGGTCAGCACGCAGTTGCCGGACGCCATTGCCTCGTAGGGCTTGAGTGGCGTCACCCAACGACACACTTCCAGATTCTGGCGCGGAAGCACGAACAGGTCGAACAGCGCGGCGTGCGCGTTGACCTCCGAATGCGGGATCCGTCCAGTGAAGATCATCTCCCCCTCGAGGCCCGATTCCTTTGCGAGCGCCCGCAGGGCCGGCTCGGCTGGTCCACTGCCGACGACCATGCCCACGAGCCTGGTCTGCCGCGGGCGCAGCTTCGCAAGCGCCTGGACCAGCAGGTCGATCCCCTCGTAGTCGACCAACGTCCCGATGTAACCAACCACGATCCGCCCCTCGAGGCCGTAGCGGCGAACCAGTTCCGTCGAGGGTTCGGCCGGCGCGATTGCGGCGAGGTCGACCATGTGGGGCACCACCCACACGCGCTCGGCCGGAACGCCGCGCCCGATGATGTGCGCCTTCATCACCTCGCTCAACGTTACGACTGCGTCGGCCTCGAGCATGCAACGCGTCTCGGCGTTGCGGCGCAGCCGGTAAGCCGACGCCTGATCTCCGCCGGCACGGACCGCCCAGGTCATCTCGGGGAAGCCGCGCACCTCGTACAGCAGCGGAACACCGGACGCCTTCCTGAGGCTGAGACCGAGCAAGCCGTTGAGGTGCGGATTGGTCGCCTGCAGCGTCGCCGGCCGGACGCTCTCGATCAGCCCAGCAAGCAGCTCGACGTTGCGCTCGAGCTGCTGGTCCAGTGGCACCGCTGTGTAGCGGCGCACGCCGGGCAACGCGAACCGATGGTGGACGACACCCGCCACGACCTCGGTATATGCGAAGTCCGCGACGCCGCGGTTGGCAGGGAATCCGAGCCGCGTCGCGGCGATCGGCTCAAGCCCGGCGCGGAGCTGGGCCGCCAGCACCGTGCGCGTGCGATACGAGTATCCCGACGTGGCATGGGGCAGGGAGGTCTCGAGGAGGTGCAGGACGCGTCCCGGCACCGGCGCGGGAAGGCGTCTGGGTGGGCTGGCGGGAAGCCAGCTGCGGTCATACACCCGGAGCTGTCCCTCGAGCCTCGCGGTGGCTGGCCGATCGGAAGCGCGCGTCGCGCCCGCGAGCGCACGCTCAGGCTCACCCGTCTGCTCGAGCACACGTACCTCGACCTTTCGCGTCGCCGGGTCGTCAGGGGCGAGCTCGACCGCACGGTCGATTGCCTTCCGAGCTGCGGCCACGTCGCCAAGGGCAGCGGCCAGCTCCGCTGCCCGGCAGAACTGGTCTGCGGAGCCGGCCTGGTCGGTCAATCGATGGAGCACCTGGCGGGGCTCGCGACGAACTCCCATGCGCGCGAGCTCGATCGCGGCGTTGACGGCCGTGGCGTTGGCCTTGTCAGGCTGAGACTCGAGCAGCTCCTGGAAGGCTTCGATCGCCTCGGGCGCGCGCCCGGCATCCTTCAGCGATGCGGCGCGCGCACCCGCCGCCGCGCTGTCCCCGGGTGCATGGCTCAGCGACCGCTCGAACAGATTCACCGAGCGCGAGTACTCCCCGCGGGCGCGGAGGTGGCGACCCCGGAGGTGATGGATGAACGCGCGCGGGTCTGTGTGCAGGCCCTGCGCGCGCCGGGCGCGCAGATCGCGCGCCGCGGCGGCCGCGTTATGGCGTGCCCTGGCGACCGGGTGCGACTTGTCTGCCAGCATTCGGTCCGCAGGGGATTCCAGCCGCTGATAAAGGCCGACCAGCACCTGTGCCTGCGCCTGCCACGAGAGCGCCTCACCTGCGCGGGCCGCGGCGGAGCGCCGGCTGCCGCGCTCGGCACCGCAAGCGCGCTCGAGCACCGCGCGCAGCTGCTCGTGGTCGGTCGGCTCGCCGATCCAGCCGAAACTGAACCGCTGCACGACGTGCGCTCCCTCAGAAAGGGGTGGAACGATCACCGGGAGACCCGCGTAGGCGTACCGGTAGAGAGGCTCCAACAGGACTCGCGGGCGTGTCCCGGACGACAGGCACAGCCCAACATCGGCTTCGCGCGCGTAGGCGGGGAGCCGCTTCAGTGCCACCCCACGGAGCAGGTGGAACCGGCTTGCGCAACGAAGCCGCTCGGCCTCGAGCGCCATCGTGTCGGCGGATCGCCAGCGATCGGCGCCGAGCACGACAAGATGCACATCGGGGCAGGTTGCGAGCGCATGTACGACCCCGATCCCCTGCTCGACGCCGGGCTCGCCACCGTGGACGAGGACGAGCGGCTGATTCCCGAGCCGTAACCGGCGGCGAAGGTTCGCCGGGGTCGGGCTGTTGGGGGGCGGATCTTCGATCTCACGGCAGACCACCGGGCGCGCGAGCAGGCGCTGGCGTTCGTGCATCGAGGCGGCGTCGCTCTCTGACGCCGTGATCACCGCCGCGCAGGCACGCAGGCGGTTACGCTCGCGCCGCAG
Organism: uncultured Solirubrobacterales bacterium; assembly: GCA_963742025.1. Lineage (GTDB taxonomy): Bacteria > Actinomycetota > Thermoleophilia > Solirubrobacterales > Solirubrobacteraceae > Palsa-465. The sequence goes on along the minus strand of CAVUKF010000010.1, from coordinate 720,976 downwards.
TGCCCGGTTCCCACTGGGCTCCCAGCCGTCATCCGGAGCGCAGTCGAACACCACCGGGATTCGTCCCGGCCGAGCGAGCCTGACCGCCGAGCCGAGCATCGAGCGCCCCAAGGCATGTACGACTTCGGACTGGCTGGTCCGCGCCCGCCGCCGGGCCGCCCAACGCCGAGCGATCCGGCTCAGCGGCTGCGGCAGGAGGCGCGCGACGCGCGCCGATCTGCCGGGAGCGAGCACGCGTACATCATCCGACGGCAGGTCGCCGCACGGCGCAGTGGGAACGATCACCACCTCGTGCTGAACGTCAGCCAGCGCCCGGGCAATCCGTGCAGCTCTGCAATCCGGCTCGAAAGCACCGTCAACGAGCAGGCAGATTCGCACGACGACATGTTAGTCGCAGCGCCCGCGCCGGAACGAATTACCGGAATCGGAGGACTAGCATTGCCGGCAGTGAAAACGGGGGCGGAGATAACAGAGACTTTGCTCTTGCGCTGGTCGCCGCGCGGCGAGCAAAGCCACTACCGCGTCGTCGTGACCGCAGACGAGGAGACTGTGCACGTCTCGGCTGCGGTCAACAGACCTTGGGTCGAGCTGATGCCGGACGTGTTCGAATCCCGAGAACGTCTCTACTGGCGGGCACAGTGGCGCGCGGCGGGCGAAAGCAGCTGGAGTGATCTCAGCCCCTCCTTCAGGCTGTTCGCGCCCCGGGATCGCGGTCCGACCACGCGGTTGCGGTGGAAGCAGACGGGCGCCAGGGCCTACCGGGTCCTGATCCGGGACGACTCGGATCGCGAGTACGTCGTCAAAGACGTAGTCGACACGCCAAGCTATCCGGTCACCTGGAGCGAGCTCGACGGCTCGCATCGCCACCACTGGCGCGCTGAGGCGCTCGCGCACGACGGTACGTGGGAGAACCTCACCGAGCTGCGCCCGCTGCTCGCGCCGCCGAGCGTTCGCGTCGGCGAGCAGCGGGCGCGCGAACGGGTCGTGCCGGACGATCCGGAGAAGCTGCTGTTCCTCTACACCGTCGACACCGAAGCCGGCCTGCGGCGGATGCGAACCCCCAGCGTGAAGCGCGCGGTCGACGAGCTGATCTTCGGTGAGTTCGGCGACGGTGAGCGCAACGGGATCGACCTGCAGATGGATCTGCTCGAGAGCTTCGGCATGCGCTGCTGCTTCTTCGTCGACATCCTGATGGAGTCTCAGTTCGGCGACGGAGCGCTTGCGCCGGTCGTCGAGCGGATCCTCGAGCGCGGACACGAGGTACAGCTCCACCTGCATCCAACGCATATCGCTCACAGCGGTGACCCGGCGCTGTCTCGGCTCGGACGTGCGCTGGTCGAGGACGATCCGGACCTGTTCCGACGGGCGCTCGAAATCGCAGTCAAGCGGTTCACCGAGCGCGTCGGCGAACCTCCGCTCGCGTTTCGCGCCGGCAGCTACCACCTGTGCGATGCCTTCCTGGCGGTGCTGCCTGAGTTCGGAATCCGCATCGACTCGTCGCTCAACCCCCGCAAGAACTGCCGTACGTCCGAATGGATGAGGTCGAGGACGCAGCCGTTCTGGGTGGGCGACCTGCTCGAGGTTCCGGTGAGCTACATGCTCCTACGCGGCGAAGCGGATCAGGCGCTCCGGATGCGGCAGCTGGCGCCCGCGCGGGCCGGCAGGCAAGCAGCGTTTGCGGGGATCCCCACCGCCGGCCGAGCCTCGCCGGCGACGCTCACGTATGTGTCGCACTCCTACCAGATGCTCGAGGTGCATCGCGAGGTCGGCAGCGACGTGAGCGCGCGCTGGCACGAGGAACTCCTGGGGCGCAATCCGGCGTGCTGGGAGTACCGCGTCAGCACCGCGGAGGAGCGCTTCTCGTTCTTCGGCCCAAGGGTGGATCAGTCCCGCGTCGCCGGGCTGCTCGAGTTGCTCGAGCAGTTGAGCAGCCGCGGAGACGTGGTGGGGACGACGTTCGCGGAGCTCGATGCGATCGCACGGGCGCACTTCCACGGCTCGGTGGCTCCGATCAACGATCCGATCCCGGTGTGGGATGAACGGGCACGAGCGGTTGACCTGACCGCCGGACGGACGCTGACGGCATCCCAACTGCGGCTGCTCGAGACCGACCGCGACAGGCAGGCGCCGGTGGCCGGTGCCGGCGCCGACGCGACCGAGCCTGCGTTCAGCGAGATCATCGATGAACTCGATCTCGGCGACGCTCGCGTCGGCCTGTGGTGCGATGGCGACGCGGTGCAGCTGACCGAGCAACTCCAGCGCGGTGGTATCGCGCACCTCTGGACTGCCGACTCGCTTCGCCCGCAGGACTGCGCTCCGCCGCCGGAGCCGTTCGACGTGGTGGTCATGCGCGGGATGTTGCATCGCACACTCGGCGAAGACCTCGTCGCCGCACTGAGCTGGTGGCGGGTCCACTGCCGGCCGGGGGCGCGCGTGGTCGTGGTGTCGCCGACCGTGTTCGGCGAGCATGGCGCCGGCTTGGCGCCGCCCCTGTCAACCCCGCATGCCCACCTCCTGTTCGGTATCGCAGCGGTTGAGATCGTGGCCGGAGCCGGTCGGCCGGTGCACGCCGTCAACCCCTACTGCGCAGCCACCTATGCTCGCCTCCTCAACCGTGCCGGGTTCGCGCTGGAACGGCTGAGCCGGGTGTCGGCGGGCGAGCGCGCCGCGCGAATGCGAGCGGCCAATCCGGGCAAGTTCGCGTGGTACGACGCCGAGGAGTGCGAAACCGGCGCCTTCGTCGCAATGCTGTCGGCGGCCGACGCGCACGTCTCGCCGGGGTCTGACCGCGAGCGCGACCCCATCGCCTTTGGCGAGGTCCTCGATCGGTTGCGCCCTGTGCTCGACGGTGCCGGCGTCCTGATTGTCGGCGAGCATCCTGAGCGCCTGCGCAAGGCTCTGGCCAAGCGAGCTGAGCCGGCTCGAATCGAGCTGGATGCTGACGATCACCACGGCAACGCGTTCGATCTGATCGCGCTGCAGGAACCGGCTGAATCCGCACAGGTTGCGCGGTTCCGACGGCTGTTTGACCGCGTTCGCCCGGGTGGTCAGCTGATCGCCCTGGTGACGTTCAACGGTAGCCCGCTGAGCGCCAGCCCGATGACGGCGACGTCATATCTCGCCGCGTTTGCGATCGCCGGCTGGGAGCTGGCAGACGTCGACCACACCGACGGCGCCCTGTCCGCGCGCCTGCTGCGTCCGCTTGAGCCGAGCGACATCGCGGCCCTGCCGGAGGTGTTCGACGTCAGAGCAGAGCAGGAACAACTGCGCGTGCGGCGTGAGCGGATGATGCGTGAACGTGAGCGCACCCGTGAGCCGTCAGCAGACACCGTCGGCGGAGGGTGATGCACGCCGAGTCACCGGTGGCGGACGGCTTGGCGGCGCTCGAGCGTCATCTGTCGCAGTCTTCGTGCCAGGCGGCGCTCACCTTTGGGTCGCTGTCGGGACCCGTCGCAACCGCTCTCCGGGACCGTGGGGTCGGCGCAGAAATCTGCGAACTCGACAATGCCATGACCGGCGCAGCACCGGCCGGATTCGGACTGGCCGTCGGCGTCGAGCCGTTCCGCGACCTGGAGCCCTCCGGTCAGCGCGAGCTGCTGCAGGCGGTATGGGAGTTGCTGGCGCCCGGCGGAGTCTGCGTGATCTACTGCTCGACGGTCTTTGGCTCGCTTGAGCCGGCCGCGTTGGAGGATCAGTGTTGCGCTGCCACCCACGTGCTGCTGGCGAGCCGGGTGGGATTCACCCCGGAGGCGATGGAGCGCCGACTCACCGCCGATCCGAGGATTCCGATGCCTCCCGCCATGCTTGAGCTGTTTGACGAAACCGAGCGCCGAACGGCGGCCTACGCACTGGTCCTGCGCCGGCCGGAGGGTCCGCTCGACATCTCGGAGCTGACCGAGACAGATGAGCGCTGACCCGCCTATCAATGACGGCGGCTATCGCGCGCAGCGAGCCACCTGGGCGAGCAAGGAGGAGAAGGAGCGGGCGCAGTGGGGCCAGCGGCAGGCGCTCTCTCTATGGGAGGGTCTGTACGCACGGTTCAGCCCGGCGATCGACGAGCGGGTGGTGCTCGACCTCGGCTGCTCATGGGGTTACATGCTCCGCTTTCTCGCCGAGCGCTACGCACCGGCGCGGCTGATCGGTACCGACCTCAGCCCGGCATGGCGGAGGGTTGACCACGGTTGGGACTACGAGGCGCTGGGCGGACTGGTGTCGTTCATCGAGGGCGACCTGGCGACGATCGATCAGCTCGAGCCCGAATCGATCGACACGATCCTGTGCACTTCGGTGTTGCAGTACATGACTCCGGAGGGTGTAGCGGCCAACCTGGCGCGCGCGTATCAGCTGCTGCGTCCGGGTGGCGAAATGCTGCTGCGCACGCGGGTCTTCACCTCGTATGTCGGCGCGGATCTGCACCGCGAGATCGCGCTTCCCTATCCGCACCTCTTGTATCCCGAAGCGGCCTTGATCGCGCTCGTGCAGGCGCGCAGGGGACGGCCGCCGAACTACCTCAACTGGCTGACGGCCTCGTCGTATCTGATGATGTTCCTGCGTGCCGGCTTCGAGATCGCGGACGCGCGGCGACGCTTCAACAAGGTCGAACCGCAGCTCATCGCCCGTGTCGCCGCCCGGTACCCGTGGATCTCCGCTGAGGAGCTGAACTGCGCCGAGGTCGAAGCGCGGCTGGTCAGAACGATCGGAATATGACTCTCACGAGACGTCTGATCGTGTCGGTCGTGGGAACCCGCCCGAACTTCATGAAGATCGCGCCGGTGGTGGCGCAACTCGCCTCGCGGAGCGAATTCGGGCACGTGCTGATCCACACCGGGCAGCACTATGACGACGCGATGTCACGGGTCTTCTTCGAGCAACTCGGAGTTGGCGCCCCGGATCACATGCTCGGGGTTGGCTCGGGGACACACGCGGTCCAGACCGCACGCGTGATGGCGCGGCTGGAGCCGCTGCTGGTGGAACTGCGACCCGACGTGGTGCTGGTGCCCGGCGATGTCAATTCGACGATGGCGGCTGCGATCGTTGCCTGCAAGCTCGATTTGTGCGTTGGTCATCTCGAGGCGGGTCTGCGGAGCTTCGATCGCACGATGCCCGAGGAGATCAACCGGGTGGTCACAGACTCGGTCGCCGACCTCCTGTTCACCCACTCTCCCGAGGCGCGCATCAACCTGCTCGCCGAGGGCGCCCCGGAAGCGGGCATCTTCGCGGTCGGCAACACGATGATCGACACGCTCGTCGCGATGCTGCCGCGGATCGAGGACGCGCACACAGCCGGCGCGCTCGGCCTTCCGCAGGGTGGCTACCTGCTGGTCACGCTGCATCGCCCTGCGCTGACCGATGGGCCGCTGCTCGCGGCTGCGATCCGCCAGCTCGCCGGCGTGGCCCGAGAGCTGCCCGTGGTGTTTCCCGTCCATCCTCGCACCCTGGCTCGAATCGAGGCCCAGCAGCTCGACACGCGGGGCATCACGCTGCTCGATCCACTCGGATACATCGAATTCATGAGCTTGGTCGCCACCTCCGCCGGTGTGCTGACGGATTCCGGGGGGGTGCAGGAGGAGACCACCTACCTCAGCATTCCCTGCTTCACCCTGCGCGAGAACACCGAGCGCCCGGTCACCGTCACGTCAGGCACGAATGTCCTGCTCGGACTCTCACCCGAGCGAATCTCATCGATTCCGGGGCTGCTTGCGAAACCCGACACCCGCCGGCGCCCACCGATTCCCGGCTGGGATGGAGCGGCCGCACGCCGGCTCGTCGAGGTGCTCGGCAGGAGCGAGCTGCCATCCCGCGTTGCGTTGACGGCAGCGCTGCTGCGATGATCGGCGCGGATGCGGATCGTCGCGATGCTGCAGGTCTACAACGAGCGGCGCTTCGTCGCCGCCTGCATCGAGCACCTGCACGCGCAAGGCGTCGAGGTCTACCTGATCGATGACGGCTCGAACGACGAAACCGTGTCGATCGCTGAGCGTTACCTGGGGCATGGTCTGATCGAGATCGAGCGGCTACCCGGAAGCGAGCCCTACTCGCTGCGCGATCAGTGCCGCCGCAAGGAGCTACTTGCCGACAGGCTCGACGCCGATTGGCTGATCCACCTCGATGCCGACGAGATCCACATCTCTCCGAAGCCGCGCCAGTCACTCGCACAGGCGCTGAGCGAACTTGACGAGGCCGGCTACAACGCGGTCAACTTCCTCGAGTTCACGTTCGTGCCCACGCGCCGGGCACCGGACCACGACCACGCCGACTTCCAGCGCACGATGCGCTCCTACTATGCGTTCGTGCCGGTCTTTCCACACCGGCTCAATGCCTTCAAGCGCCAGGATGGGCCCGTGGAGCTGGCGTGGTCTGCGGGCCATAAAGTGCGCTTCGACGGCCTCAAGATGGCGCCGCTATCGCTGTACATGCGCCATTACCTGTTCCTCAGCCGGCAGCACGCGGTCGAGAAGTTCAAGCTTCGACGTCCCTACACCGACGAGGAACTGGCCGCCGGCTGGTTCGGCTTCCGGGCAAAGCTTCGGAGCATCGAGCTCCGCCCCGAGATGATCCGGCTGCCTGAGGCGTCGGAGCTTCTCACCTACGAAGCGGACCACCTGCTCGACGCCTCCAATCCGCGCAGAACGCATCCGCTCGCCGACCTCGCCACCGCGCCGCGCTGATCAGGTGGTGGTGAGCCCATCCTGAGCTCGGCGCAGCACGTCGGCGAGCTCCGCGGACCGGTCGCGGCGCGAGAAGCGGCGAAGCGCCTGGTCACGCACGGAGCGGCTGATCCGCAGGCTTCCGAGTGCCCACGTCCGCTGCATCTGCGCGATCGCCTCGGCGATTGCGGCGGGATCCCGGATGTCCACGCACACCCCGGCGCCCAACTCCCGCACCAGGCATGCTCCTAGGTTGTCGGGGGACGCGGCACACAGGATCGGGCGTCCGGCAGCGAGATACTCGTAGATCTTGCCGGTGGCGTGCTTGGTGTCCGCTTCCTCGTAGAACAGCAGTGCAGATGCCGAGCGCATCTCTGCGATCGACGCCGCGTGATTCACGTAGCCGGTTGCTGTGATCGGGAGATCGCTGGGGATCTCCGCCCGTAAAGTGCTCCACCCCACGAGCCGCAGCTCTAGCTTGTCGGCATCGATCAGACCACTGTCCAGTCCGAGGCGAAGCGCGCGGAACAGGCCGCCGCCATCGCGTGCGTGATCGAGCGTGCCGACGTGCGAGAGGCGAAAGTGCGCTGGATCCGGCGGGGCGGGGTCGGACGGCCGCGCATCTATGAAGTCTTCCGGGTCGACCCCGTTGGCGATCGTGATCCGCCGTGTGGAGTCACGCGCGAGGCCTCGCAGGTCGATGCTGTCGTCGGCCACCGTCACGAACGTCGCCTCGTCGGTCATCGTCGCCTCGAGCTCGTTGCGCGCGGTCGTGAACGCCGGTTGTCTCGCGCCGTCGGCACAGAACAGCGGATCGAGTGTCCATCCGTCACGGAAGTCGGCGACCCAGGGGAGCCCCGAGATCCTGTGCAGGATCAGCGCCACGAGATGAGCGGTTGCCGGAGGGTGGGTGCTGTAGATCGCGGACGGGGACTCCCTGGCGAGCACCCGGAGAGCCGCGGACAGGGCGGGGATCAGCCATCCGACACGGATGTCCGGCCACGGCGTGTGGGCTTCGGGAGCGGGAGGCAGTCCGGCGAGGCGCAACACTCCCGGCAGTCCCTCCCTGGCCTCCGGCAACGTCAGAGAATGCACGCGGATCACGTTCGCGGACCGTGGGAGCTCGGCGAACAGCGTCTCGTCGCGAATCGGGAACGCATCGTGGGCGGCGATGACGGTCGCCTCGATCCCCTCCTCGACGAGGTATTTGACGTGCTTCAGGGTGCGCTGAACGCCGGCGCCGCCGGCCGGCGGGAAGTGGAAGGCGAGCACCAACACCCTTGACGGACCCGCAGCGCGATCTGGCCGCCGCACGCGCGCAGCCTACCATCGGGCATCCCGCCACCCGGGGGGCGCTTGCCGCCGCGGTAGGGTGCGGGCGAGCGGGCGGGAAGGTGGGCCAGCCGGATGCGGATCGTGATGCTGCTGCACAAGTCTGTCGAGTTCGACTCGCGGGTCAGGCGAGAGGCGGGCGCACTTGCCGCGGCCGGGCACGAGGTGACCGTGCTCGAGCTCGCCTCGATCCAGGCCGGTGGCGCGGTGCTCGACGGCTTCCGGCGCCGCTCGTGCATGCCTCCAGAGGCGATCGCTCGCCGGCTGCCGCGTGCTCTCCACCGGCCCCTGATGGCGCTCTACTTCGTCCGCGGGATCCTCGCGATGCGACCGCGGGTCGTTCACGCGCACGACGCCGCGATGCTCCTGCCGGGAGTTCTCGGCGCCCGGCTGGTTGGCGCGCGTCTCGTCTACGACTCGCACGAGCTGGCGACCGGCGTGCCCTACCGAGAGCGATCGTGGGCGTGGTTCGTGGGCGCAGTCGAGCGCTTCGCGGTGCCTCGCTGCGCAGCTGTGATCACGGTCTCGGACGGGATCGCGGCGAGCCTGCGAGCACGCTACAGGCTGCGGGTCACTCCCACCGTCGTGCGCAACGTCAGCGCGCTCGAGGTGCTCGGCGCCGGTGGGCTGCGTGCGGAGCTCGGGCTCGGGCCCGACGTGCCGCTCGTCCTGCATCAGGGAGCATCTGCACCGGGCCGCGGGTGCGAACTGCTGATCGACGCCGTCGCGTCGCTGGAGGACGTGCATCTGGCCTTCCTCGGCGATCCCGAGCCGGGCTACGCCGCGGTGCTGTCCGGGAGGATTCGTGAGCTCGGGATCGACGATCGCGTGAGCCTGCTGCCCAGCGTCCCGCTCGCCGAGTTGCTCTCGTATACGGCCGAGGCGGACGTTGGGGTGACGCTGCTGCAGGACACCTGCGAGAACCATCGCCTCGCGCTCCCCAACAAGCTGTTCGAGTACATCGCTGCCGGCGTGCCGGTGATCGCCAGCGCGCTGCCGGAGACCGAGCGGCTGATCGACGAGTACCGCGTCGGCTGGTGCGTCCCGCCGGGCGACACGGGGGCGCTGCGGGCGGCGCTGGTTCGTGCATTGCGCGAGCGAGGCGATCCCGCAATGCCGGAACGCCTCTCGCTTGCGTCCTTGGAGCTTTGCTGGCCGCGTGAACAGACGCGACTCATCGACCTCTACGGGTGGCTCGACGGCAGCTTGCCGTGAGAGCGCCAGGAGCGGACTCCGACGTAGCCGCCGACGGCGAGTACGAATAATGACAGCAGCATGGCCAGCAGTGGAGCCGAGCTGGCGTTGCCCTGGACCGCCGCGAGACCCGAGGGAAGCGGGGCGTTGACCCCCGGTATCTCTGAGGACGAGCCGAAGCCGTTGGCCGAATGGACGAGCGATCCCGGCTCGCCGCCAGGGACCAGCACCGGTGGGGTCCGGCGGCTTCCGGCGCCGCTCGAAGTCCGACTGGTCGCGTTCGTGCCTGCGCCGGTCGAGCCTCGGCTGCTGCCTGCCTCGGCGTTGGTTGGGGTGACGCCACTTGACACGCCGCCGGGCGGGCCGCCTGCGCCGCCCGCGCCGCCGCCGCCCGCCGAGCCGCCGCCGCCCGAGCCGCCGCCCGAGCCCGTCCCCGAGCCCGTGCCGCTGATCAGCTTGTGCGGCGCGGCGTCCTGGCGGGCGCTATCGAGTGGGATCTCGTACACAACCCCCGCTGGGCTGTTGGCGCTTGGATCGGTAGCCTGCGAGACTGGCGGCCGGGCGTAACCAGGCGTCGCCCCAACTGCGAGCGACAAGGCCGAGAGCAACGAGATGTGGACGATGCGCCGCGTCACGCGGAACATGATGTTAGACCGCGAAGACGAGGCCGGCGACCTCGAAGATCAGCGTGCCCCCGGCCGGGACGCGCCCCAGCGCCAGCAGATCTCGCAGGCGACGGTCGGGATCGCGTTCGTCGTTCTGCTGCTCGTGCTTGCGACCACCTCCCAGGGGGCATTTGCGATCAGCCGCTGGGCACCACTTGCGCTGTTCGCGCTGGCGATCCTGTGCGGAGCACTGCTCGCCGGCGGCGGCCTCGCAATCCACTCGCGCGTGATCGTGGTGGCGCTCGCCGGCATCTGGGGGCTTGCCGGATGGTCGATCCTCTCGATGCTCTGGGCGCAGTCCAGCGGCGATGCGTTCGCCGCTGGTGGTTCGATGATCCTCTACGCGGCGGTCGCGACGCTGCCGTTCGCACTGCCGCTCTCGCGGCGGACGCTCGCCGCCGCCGGCTGGTCGATCTCGATCGGGATCGGCGCGGTGGCCGTTTACGTACTGGTCCGGCTGCTGATCGCCCCGGCCCCGCTCTTCCTGGCGGGGCGTCTCAACGCGCCGATTGACTACCGCAACGCCACAGCCTTGCTGTTCGTGCTTCCGGTCTGGCCGTTCATCGTCGCCGCGGCCGCCAAGAGTTACCGTCGTGCGGTCAGGGCCACAGCAATGTCTCTGGCAACACTGGACCTCGGCCTCGCATTCTTGACCCAGTCGCGCGGGATCCTGCTCGGTCTCGCCGCCGGTGGCGCCGTCGCGCTTTCGCTCGGTCCCGACCGGGTGCGGCGGGCATGGGTGGCGATTCTGGTGCTCGCGGCCGTCGCGGCCGGGTCACCTTGGCTGCTGCGTCCCTTCCATGCCTTCGACGGGGGCGAGGGCTACGTCAGCCCGCACGAGATCACCGTTGCCGCATCGGGCCTGTTGGCGATCAGCCTTGCTGCGTTTTGCGTGGGGATGGCGATTGCGCTGTTCGACAACGGGTTGCGGGCCGGTTCACCTCAGATGCGGCACGTCCGACGCACGGCCAGGATCGCGCTGGCTGCGGGCATCGTCGTCGTGGTGATCGTCGCCGGTGTCGCGATCGGCAATCCGGCCAGCTACGTCAACAAGAAGTGGCAGGAGTTCACCAGCTTGACCTACACCACGCCGACGACGACCCGCCTGCTGACGGTTGGAGGGCAGCGTTACGACCTTTGGCGCGTCGCGCTGAAGGAGTTCGACTCGGCGCCGTTGCTCGGCGTCGGCGCCGGCAACTTCTCATTCGGCTATTACCGCGATCGCGCCACCGACCGCAATCTGGACGACCCGCACGGCATCCTGTTCGCCCTGCTCAGCGAGACCGGATTCGTGGGTGTCCTATTGCTCCTCGCGTTCCTCGGTGGCGTCGCCGCGGCGATGCACGGGGGTTGGCGGACGCTGCCGCGACCGGACAGGCGTCACGCGACAGCCGCGGCCGCCGTGGGCGCCGTGCTGATGGGTCAGAGTACGGTCGATTGGATCTGGCTGATCCCGGGGCTGACGGCAATCGGCATTCTGGCGCTTTCGCTCGCAGCCGCCCAGGTGGCGGCCGGCGACGTGGCCCGCCCGGCATCGAGGCACGTCCCGCGCAGGCCGCGCCAGGTGACGGTCGCGGTCGCTGCGACCGTCGGGCTGCTCGCCGCGACGGCTGCCGTGCTCGCGCTGTTCCTCTCAGACGCCTACATCCAGCGCGCGCGAAGCGCGATCGACGATCCGCGAGCGGAACTGTCCGCCGCCAGGACCGCCGCGGCACTCGATCCATGGTCGGTGACCGCGCACTACCTGCAGGCATCAGCGTACGAGACGATGGGCGACCGGGCCGGCGCCTACCGGCAGCTGAATGACGCCTTGGGGTTGGAGCCCGCGAATTCGGCGACGCTGGGTGTGTTGGGCGATTTCGAGGCGCGGGGGCACGACATCGACGCCGCGCGCGCCTATTACCGCCGGGCGCTCGCGCTCAATCCGCTCGACACCGGCCTGCAGCAGCTTGCGCGGATCGGCGAGCCTCCCGCCGGCTCCTCGCGCGGTTCCTAGCGATCGCCTCGGTGAGCTGCACGGTCCACGCTTCTGCCGCCCGGTTCGCGCCGAAGTGCGCTTCCGCGTAACTGCGTCCCGCCCGTCCGAGCGAGCGACGGAGGTCCGGGTCGCTGTTCAGCAGCCGGATCGCCTCAGCGAGGCCGTGCGCGTCCCCGGGCGCCACGACGATTCCGGCGCCTGCGAGCGCCACGAGGCGTGTCGACTCGCCACGCGCTGCGAGCACGAGTGGCCGGCCGGCCGCCATCGCCTCGAGGATCTTGGTCGGCAGCGCGCCGCGGAAGATCTCCAGATCTCGCAGCAGCACCACGCTCGCATCGCAGTCCGAATACAGGTCGGGGACGACGTCGGCGCCGACCGCGCCGAGCATCCGGACATTGCCGACGCGCTGGGAACGAACGATCCCCCTGATCCTGGTGGCGTCGGCGCCGTCGCCGGCGATCGTCGTCTGCACAACGCCGGCACCGGCAAGACGTGAGGCCTCGACAAGCACGTCGAGTCCGTGGGCCAGGCCTACGGTGCCGGCGAACAGCAGTCGCAGCGACGCAGGTGCCTCACGATCAGTCTGCTGATCGCGAGGAGTCGGGTCGAACCGATCGAGATCGACCACGGGCCACACACGCCGCGTCTTGTCGGCCGCCTCTTCGACCCGCCCAAGCGACTCGGTAATCCCCTCCGTAGGGCAGACGATCAGATCTGCACGCCGATAGGACCACCGCTCGAGCGCCGACGCGGCCGCGATCGCACGTGGGTCACGCAATGCTCCGAGCTCGACCGCGCTTGCCGGCCAGCGATCCGCCACGTGCACCACGTACGCGGCGCGCTTGAGCTCCGCGTACAGCGCGCCGGAGCCGGCGATGAACAGAGGCGGGGTCTCGCCGACGACGACATCGACCGTGCCGCTGCGCCATGCGGTCGCCAGCGACGAGAGCGCGAACGACGCATGCCCGCCAAGCCTGCGGGCGAACCCCCGGTTCGCGGTTGGGTATACGGCGCTGCGCACAATCGTGATTCCGTCGCGGCGCTCGAGCAGCCAGGGGCGGTTGCGATAGGGCGCCGTGATCGCGCCGCTCGGGTAGTGTGGGAAGCACGTGTGCACAGTGACCTCGACGCCACGCGCGGCGAGCGTACGCGCGAGCAGGTCGATCCGAGTCTGGGGAGCGCCGACCTCCGGCGGGAAGTAATGCGTGAGGAAGCAGACCCGCATCGAAGTGTGAGTGAGCCGCCGGGAGCTTCTGCGCGCGATTCTCAGCGCGCGTGCTCGTAGGCGTAGAACGCTGGTTTCGGCTCCGCGTTCCAGGTCATCAGGCCGTTTGTCAACGCGAGCGGTCCCGGCGGAGCCTGATCCAAGAGGTTGAACCAACCGAGGCCGGCGACGAAGTCATACTTGTTCACGAGCGAGTACGCGGCCGTCACCCATCTCGCCTGTTCGGCCCTGGAGACGGCGAAGCTGAACGCGCGGTTGCGGTGATTGGAGGAGATCGTGAACTCCGACAGCCACAGCTCGACCCGGCGGTGATAGATGCCCGCCAGCTGCGCCTCCAGCGTCGTGAGGTCGTCGATGTCACGCCCACCCGGGTAGTAAGGCTGCTGCCCCAGCTCCGGGAAGCGAAGCGAGAACGGGTTGTGCCCGTAGTAGTCCAGCGGCGGCGGCTTGCCATCTGGCAGGCGCATCCAGCGCACGAAGTCGGCCGGCTCCACGACCCCGAAGCTCCAGGTGTCCCCGCCGATCACGATGTTGTCAGCTGAAACCTGCTTGAGCGCGTGATACGCGGCGTTCAGCAACACTGCATACGCGCGCGGCCCCACGGGTGAGTCAGCCGGCATCGGCTCGAAGTTTCCGCTCCGGTTCGGTTCGCCCCAGATCATCCAGTCGCGCACCCACGGGTACCGCTTCGAGGCGGCCGTCAGGAAGTTCGCATAATCCGCCGGGTCGGTCGGTTCCCAGTCGGTGGGCTTTCCCCCGTTGGCCCATGCGGGCGTGTCCTGAACGAGCAGGCAGACGCGGATGCCGTACTTTGCGGCAGCTTGTGACACCTCGGTCAACTCGGCGGGCCACTGGTATGCGGGGTCGTCCGGGTTCTGCGCGTCCGCCGGCCGTGTCGGCGCGGTCGTGGCCCAGTCGAGGTCGATCTGGAACACGTTCACACCGAGCTTGTGGTAGATCGGAAAGGCCGATCTACCGCTCGGCATCGTCACCGGTCCCCAGATCATCTTCGCCACCGGCGTCCTGCGCGATCCGGCTGCGGCCGACATCGGCAGCGCGATCGCGCCCGCGACGGGGAGCGCGAACAGGATTGCCGCGAACACGATCGCCGCTCGCCGCGGCGAGCGGTGGCCGGCGAGGGACGGCATCAGGGCAGGTGGCTCGATGTCAGCACGAAGACGAGCGCCAGCAGCACCGCCGACACCGCTGCAGGGATCCATGGCCGCAGCGTGTCGGACCGCGCGCGCAGGCGATTCAGGAGCACGACGATCGGGACCGATGCCGTCCGCGCGAGGATCAGCAGATCGCCCGGCAGCGAATGCGTGCGGGCATAGTGGAGGTCGATCTCGATCTTGGCCGGAAGGACGTAATCGGTGTAGGTCGCCTCGGGATCCGGGCCACCCAGCAGCGACTTCTCGTCCAGAAACCGCAGCTGTGCGTTACCAGTGACCCCGGGGGTCACTGTGAGGATCTCGGCGTACTGCTCGGCGAATCGCGCGACGAAGACGTCCAGTTCCGGCCGAGGCCCGACGAGCCGCATCTGCCCTCGCAGCACGTTCCAGGTCTGGGGCAGCTCGTCGAGCCGCGTCGCGGCGAGGAAGCGCCCGATCGGCGTAAACCGCTCGTCGTCGTCGAGCGTCACCGGATGGCTCGGCGCCTCTCTGCGCATCTTGCGGAACTTGAGCATCTCGAACGGCTCACCATTACGGCCGACACGCGACGAACGGAAGATGACCGGTCCCGGAGAGTCGATGTAGATCGCGATCGCGATCAGCGCGCCGGCAAGCACGATCACCGGCGCCAGCAGGATCGTCACCACGAGATCGAAGCAGCGCTCCCGCCGGGAGGTCTTCCTCACGCGCTCGTTGTCACCGAGGTGAGCCGGCGTCACAGACACCGACGTCCTGCCCCCAACTTCCAACTGCTCCTCCTGACTCGCGCCCTCGGCTGGGAGCCAACGGCCACGACTCCACACGCGGCACGCTTGCGGAAATGGAAGATAACACCAGCGGCACTCGATCACCACTCGGCCGGCGGACTCCGGTGCAGCCGCATCGCCTCAACATGTTGCTCCGCGGTGCCGATGTGGCTCCAGTCGGCTTCGGTGGTGAATGCCGCGATCCGCTCGCCTTGTCGCAGGAGCTCGAGCACCAGCTCCGGGAACTGGCAGGGGCCGTGCGGGATCGAATCGAGTGCGCGAGGTTCGTACATGTAGATCCCCATGCTCGCTTGGTACTCGAGCACCGGCTTCTCGCGGTAGCCGACGACCAGCTCACCCTCCAGCTCGATCACGCCGAGCTCGGTGGGTACTCTGGCCTTCCGCGTCGCGATCGTCAGGGCGGCGCCCTGCGAGCGATGAAACAACAGCATCGTGGCCGGATCCAGGTCCGTAAGGACGTCGCCGTTGACGACCAGCAGGGTCTCGTCGAGGTCGGGAATCGAGCGGAGCGCACCGGCCGTTCCGAGCGCCTCCTGCTCCCATCGCCACCGTACGTCGAGTCCTGCCGGGATCGTCTGGGACTGCGAGAAATATGTCTGGATCAGCTCACCGAGGTGGCCGATGCAGACATCGACCCGCTCGATCCCGCTCCGCGCCAGCCACTCGAAGATCAGCTCGAGGATCGGACGATCACCGACCGGTACGAGCGGCTTCGGGAGGATTGTCGTGTAGGGACGCAAGCGCGTCCCGAGCCCACCTGCGAGCACGGCGGCCCTGGTCGTCGCCTTCATATCGCGTACTCGGCGGCGTCGTAGCGGTGAAGGTTGTCCCCGATCCAAGCGAGTGTCTCGGCGAGCCCGGTCCGCAGGTCGGTCGTCGGCGTCCAGCCGGCGAGCGCCGTTGCCACCCCGTGGTCGCAGACGAGTCGTTCGATCTCGCTGTCGGCGGGGCGGACACGCTTCGGATCGAACTCAACCTCGAGCTTGCGCCCTACGAGCTCGCCGATCAACTCCACGAGCTGATTGACGGAGACGTCCTCGCCACTGCCGATCTGGACCGTCCTGCCCAGCGAGGCGTCGGTGCCGGCGATCGCGATCAAGCCCTTCACCGTGTCGCGGACGAAGGTCAGGTCACGACGGGTATCGATGCGCCCGAGCCGGAGCGGCCCACCGCAAATCGCCTGGGTCGCGATCGTTGGCACGATCGCCCGCACCGACTGATGTGGACCATAGGTGTTGAAGGGTCGCGCAATCGTCACTGCGAGCGCGTGCGAGTGATGCAAGCTGTACATGAGCATGTCGGCACCGACCTTGCTCGCGGCGTATGGCGAGCGGGGCGCCACGGGATGGGACTCGGTGATCGGCCACGCCCGGGCGTCTCCGTAGACCTCGCTGGTCGAGATGTGCAGGACCCGCCGCACGCCCGCGTTCATCGCTGCCTGGGCCACGTTCAGCGTTCCGCCGACGTTGGTCTCGATGAAATCGCGCGGATTGACATACGAGTATGGGATCGAGATCTGCGCACCGAGGTGAAACACGACCTCCGCGCCGCGTGTCGCGTGTTGGATCGACTCGAGGTCACGGAGATCTCCGAAGATGACTTCGATCCCCGAGGTGTCGGCGGCTTGAAACCAGCCGAGTGTGCCCGGGTCCCCGCGCGAGTTGTACCGGCAGAAGGCTCGTACGCGAGCGCCTGCTCGGTTCAGGGCGACGGCGAGATGGCCACCGATGAAGCCACCACCTCCGGTGACGAGCGTCTGTCGCCCTTCCCATGAGTCCACGTGCCGTGACGATATCGGTCAGCGGTGGACGGAGCCCGGATCTCGTACCGTGGCAGACGATGCGCGAGTGGATCGTGCCCCTTGCCGACGTGAACTTCAGCGCCGAGGAGGTCAAGGCGGTTGCTGACACGTACCGCTCGGGCTGGCTATCCCAGGGCCCGAAGGTAGCGGCGTTCGAGGCGGCATTCGCGGAATATCTCGGCTGCGGCGATGCCGTTGCGGTGGCCAGCGGCACCGCCGCGCTACACCTGATCTGCGTGGCGATCGGTCTGCAGCCGGGCGATCAGGTGGTGATGCCGTCGCTGACGTTCGCGGCGACTGCCGCGGCCGTGCTGCAAACGGGCGCCAGACCGGTATTTGCCGACATCCGCTCTCCCTCCGAGCCGTGGCTGTCGGCCGATGCCGCAGAGACGGCGATCGGATCCAGGACGCGAGCGATCATCAACGTTTCCTATGGAGGTCATCCGGGCGAGGTCCGGCAACTCAGTGATCTCGCAAGCAGCCGCGGGCTGATGCTGATCGAGGATGCGGCCCACGGGCTTGGCTCCCGGGTCGGCCGGCGCCCCGTCGGGACGATCGGTGAGGCATCCGCATTCAGTTTCTTCGCCAACAAGAACCTCCCACTCGGCGAAGGCGGGATGCTGGTCACCGGGAACGCGGCCGTCGCACGTGGTGCGCGACTGCTCAGGTCGCATGGTCTGACTTCGGACACATGGTCAAGACACCATGGCGACGAGGTCGACTACGACATTGCCGTGCCCGGTTTCAACTATCGGCTCGACGAAGCTCGGGCTGCATTGGGAACGCTGATGCTCGGTCGGATCACGGCGGACAATGATCGCCGAGCTGCGGTCGCTGAGGCATATTCGGCTGCGATCGAGTCCGTCGCCGGCGTCCGCGCCGCGATCGCGGGCGCCAGCGGGGTCAGCAACGCATGGCACATCTATCCGCTCCTGCTCGACGGCGGTGTCGACCGCTCGGCGTTTCGTGCGCGGCTTGCGGCGGATGGGATCCAGACCAGCGTGCACTACCCGCCGCTTCACCTGAGCACCGCGTTTGCGGGTTGCAGCTCGCGGCCGCTCCCAGTCACCGAAGAGTATGCGCGCAGGACGGTGACAGTACCGATGTTCCCGCACATCACCGCCATCCAACAGGCGCAGGTGATCGCCTCGATTGTCGGCGCCCTGCAGGACATCGCGGTCTGAGTCCGGATGCGGTCCGCCGACGCTCCACCACCCGTCGAGAGAATCCCAATCCGCCGCCCCTCGCTGGTATTGTTCCGCGACCAAAGAGTTGGACTCACCTCACCGTTGGCGAAAGGATCGGGTAAGGCATGCGCAGATACATCGCAATCCTCGCAGTGATTTGCGGGCTCAGCGCCGTGGCACTGGTGCCGCTTGCGGGCGCATCGAACTATCCGATTCCAAAGGTCTGCAAGGTCCCCAACGTCGTCGGCAAGACGCTCGCCAAGGCCGAGACGGCACTGACCAAGGCCAACTGCTCGGTTGGCAAGATCACGAAGACGAAGAGCAAGAAGGTGGCCAAGGGCGACGTGATCTCCAGCAGCCCGTCGGCCGGCAAGACCGAGAAATTGCACGCCAAGGTCGCTCTGACGGTCAGCAAGGGCAAGAAGTAGGCGGCGGCCTACGCCAGGGAGGCCCGATTGGCGATGTGGGTTCTGCGCTGGGTCTCCGTGTCGCGGCCATCGGGCAGCGGCGCGTCGCCGGTCGTGAGCAGCTTCTCGATGTAGGCGAGATCCTCGGCGAGGAGGCGCTGTGCGTCGTCGCGCTCCCGCGGGTGTCCGTGCCCGGGGATGACCGTGTCGGCCACTTCGACGATTGGCGCCAGGCGCTTGAGCGTCTCCAGATAGTCGAACGCCGAGCCGCCGGGCGAGATCATCGGGATCTCCAGTGGCGAGAGGTAATCACCACAGACGAGGACTCCCAGCCACGGCATCCAGAACGCCGTTCCGTCGGAGGTGTGCCCGGGGGCGGCGTACATGTCCATCTCGTCGGTCTCGCCGAGCGACAGGACCCCTGGCACGGGCAACGACTGGAGGTTGCCGAGATCGATCGGGACGCGCCCCTCGATGTGCCACCCTTCGTCGAATTCGTGCAGCTCCCTGCGGGCGAGCCGATCGTCGGTCTTCAGACGTTCGAACGTCGGCTCGCCGACGCCGAGTGAGGCCCGCGGGAACGCGGCACGGGCGAGCAGATGGTCCCAGTCGCCGTGCGTGCAGAGCAGACCGCTCAGTGGGAAACCAGCCTGCTCCAGCACCGCCGGCAGCGCCTCGACCTCGCTGGGCAGGACCGGCGAGTCGATCAGGAACCCCTCGCCTCCGGAGCGAACCGCAGTTGCGGTCGTCTGCCAGACGGCGCTGAGAACGACCACGATGTCCTGATTGACAGCCAGCGCGCGCATTCACTTACGACCAGGTATCGCGCGGCCTCGGGGTGGGCCTTCAGCCCACCCCGATCAGCTTCGCCGCTTCCCTGAGGGTCTTGACCTCGGCATCGGGTTTCTTCTGACTGGTCTCCAGCACCTGGCCGGTGCGATTGACCCAGATCACGGGGATCTTCTTCTTGAGGCAGGGCTCGATGTCGTGGTAGTAGCTCGCGGCGATGTGCACCCAGCCCTTCTTGCCACCGATTCGGCGTTCGCACTCGGTGAAGTGGGCGGGGTCGGGCTTGTAGGAGCGGACCTGCTGAGCGGTGACGACGAGGTCGAAGTCGGTCGGGATGTGGCGCCGGGTCTGGCCGAGCAGTTTGTCGTCGATGTTCGAGATCAGGCCGACGCTGTACTTCTTGGCGATCTTCTGGCAGCGTCGGGTTGGTCTCCTTGAACGGCGGCCAGCGCTGGACCGACTCGGGCAGGAAGCCCTGAGCGCGACGGCTCGAGCGGCCAGCCGAGCTCCTTGGCGATCTGCACAGCGGTGCGCCGCAGCACCTCGGCGTAGAGCTCGTAGGAGCCGGCCTGGATCTGCTGCTGGACCTGATGGAACAGCGGGATCAGCTCGATCGCGTTCGATCGTGAAGCCGTCCCGGGTGGCCTCCTTGCTGAACGCGTCGAAGGCGCCGGTCTCCCAGTCGATCAGGGTGCCGTAGACGTCGAAGGTGACGAATGTGATCTGGCTTGGGATAGGCATGGGCAGGCCATGATGCCATGGGACGCCGCGAGGTGACTTCCAATAGTGTTGAGCGTATGGACCTGCTCGAATATCAAGGCAAGCAATTGTTCGCGCGGCACGGGGTTCCGGTCCCCAGCGGCAGGCCGGCGCGGACCGTGGAGGAGGCGGTCTCGGCCGCCGAGGAGATCGGCTATCCGTGCGTGGTCAAGGCGCAGGTGCAGATCGGGGGACGCGGCAAGGCGGGAGGGATCAAGCTCGCCAACAACCGCGCCGAGGCGGAGGAGCATGCGCGCGCGATCCTCGGCATGGACATCCGCGGCCTCACCGTCTACGAGCTGTGGATCGAGGCCGCATCGGAGATCGCCTCGGAGTACTACGCCTCGGTGATCTTCGATCGTGGCGCCAAGGCGCCGCTGGTGATGCTCTCGACCAAGGGCGGGATGGACATCGAGGCAGTCGCTGACGAGGATCCCGACGCGATCGCGCGGCTGCACGTCGACCCGCTGCTCGGCTTCCAGGATTTCCACGGCCGGCGCCTTGCGTTCGAGGCCGGCGTCGATGCCGACGTCGTGCGCCCGGTCGGTGCGATGCTCGCGAAGCTCTACGACGTGTTCGTGCAGGAGGAGGCGACGCTCGTCGAGGTCAACCCGATGATCGTCACTCCGGACCGTCAGGTCAAGGCGCTTGACGCGAAGGTGACGCTCGACGGCAACGCGCTGTTCCGTCATCCCGAGAACGCGGCGCTGCGTGACCCCTCCGGCGAGGACCCGCAGGAGCAGATGGCCAAGGAGCGCGGCCTCACGTACGTCAAGCTCGACGGCAACATCGGGATCCTCGGCAACGGCGCCGGCCTGGTGATGTCGACGCTCGATGTCGTCAAGCTCGCCGGCGGCGAGCCGGCCAACTTCCTCGACGCCGGCGGTGGCTCCAAGGCCGACGCGATCACGCAGGCGGTCGAGGTGATCCTCTCCAACCCGAAGGTCAAGGCCGTCCTGTTCAACATCTTCGGCGGCATCACCCGCTGCGACGAGGTCGCCAACGGACTGATCGAGGCGTTCGACCAGATCAAGCCGACGGTGCCGTTCGTCGTGCGCCTCGACGGGACCAACGACGAGGAGGGCCGGCGGCTGCTGGCCGAGGCCAACCTGCCCAACGTTTACACCGAGGCGACGATGGACGGCGCCGCCGCCAAGGTCGTCGAGCTCGCGGCGGCCTGATCATGAGCATCTTCGTCGACAAGAACACCAGGCTGTGCACGTCCGGAATCACCGGCAGCGAGGGCACGTTCCACACCTTGCGCAACCGTGACTACGGCACCAACGTCGTCGCCGGCGTGACCCCGGGCAAGGGCGGCCAGGACGTCGAGGGGATCCCGGTGTTCAACACGTTCCACGCCGCGGTGCAGGAAACCGGCGCCAACACGGCGATGATCTTCGTGCCGCCGCGGTTCGCGGCGGACTCGATCCTCGAGGCCGAGGACGCCGGCATCGAGCTGATCATCGCGATCACCGAGGGCATTCCCGCCCACGACGAGCTCCGGGTCTACAACACGATCAAGAAGAACGGCCGCTCACGGCTGGTCGGGCCCAACTGCCCGGGGATCCTGTCCCCCGGCAAGGCGAACGTCGGGATCATCCCGGCATCGTTCTTCAAGCCCGGCAACGTCGGCGTCGTGTCTCGCTCCGGCACGCTCACCTACCAGGTCGGCAACGTGCTCGCCCAGAGTGGTTTCGGCAACTCGACGATCGTCGGGATCGGCGGCGACCCGGTTCCCGGCACCGACTTCATCGATGCGATCGGCGCCTTCGAGGCTGACCCCGAGACCGAGCTGATCGTGATGTGCGGTGAGATCGGCGGCGACGCCGAGGAGCGGGCGGCAGAGTTCATCGGCGAGCACGTGACCAAGCCGGTGGTCGGCTACATCGCCGGCTTCAGCGCTCCGGAGGGCAAGACGATGGGCCACGCCGGCGCGATCGTCTCGGGCTCGAAGGGCACAGCGGCGGCGAAGGCGCAGGCGCTCGAGGCCAAGGGCGTCAAGGTCGGACGCACACCGACCCAGGTGGCCGAGCTGGCGATGTCGCTGCTCGGATGAGCGGCTTGGCGCGGGGGCTGGCCCCGCCAGGCCCGCCCCCGCGAGAGAACACGTAATCTTCGATCTCGATGTCCGCCAAACCGATCTCGTTCGCGCGCGGCGCCCCGTCGCTCGACATCGTCGACGTTGATGGCCTGCGGGCGGCGGCTGATCGCGCGTTTCAGAACGACCCGGCAGGGCTGACCGGCTACGGCACCTCGATCGGCTACCCGCCGCTGCGAGCATGGATCGCAGAACAGCACGGCGTTGAGCCAGAGCGGGTGCTGGTCACCAACGGCTCGATGCAGGCCGATGCCTTCCTGTTCGACGCGCTCGTCGAGCGCGGCGACGTCGTGATCGTCGAGCGCCCGACCTACGACCGCACGCTGCTGTCGCTGCGCAACCGCGGCGCCGACGTGCGGATGGTCGAGCTCGAGCACGACGGGATCGACGTGGCGGCGCTCGAGCGGGTGCTCGTCGCCGGCGCGAGCCCGAAGCTCGCCCACATCATCCCCAACTTCCAGAACCCTGCCGGCTACACGCTGTCCGCAGCGAAGCGCGAGCGGCTGCTCGACCTCGCTCGTGAGCACGGCTTCATCGTGTTCGAGGACGATCCGTATGTGGCGCTGCGGTTCAGCGGCGAGACGCTGCGAACGATGGTCTCGATGGACCGCGAGAACGTCGTATACGCCTCATCCTTCTCGAAGACCGTCTGCCCGGGGATCCGGGTCGGCTACCTCGTCGGGCCGCAAGAGCTGATCGCGCGGATCGCGAAGCTCGCGACCAGCACCTACATCTCGCCGAGCATGGTCTCGCAGGCGATCGTCAACGAGTTCTGCCGCTCCGGCGCGATCGACGCCTCGATCGAGACGGTCAAGGAGGCGCTGCGCGAGCGCGCCGCGACGCTCTGCGCGGCGCTCGAGCGTGAACTGCCCGACGCGCGCTTCGTCGCGCCCGAGGGCGGCTACTTCATGTGGGTCGAGCTGCCTCGCGGGACCGACGTCGACGCGCTGTTCACTGCGGCGGCGGCGCGCGGCGTGCAGTTCGTCAAGGGCAGCGACTTCGTGCTCGAGGGTGACGAGGCGAGCCTCCGCCTGGCGTATTCCGGGGTCACGCCGGCGGAGATCGAAGAGGGCGTCGGCCTGCTGGCCGAGGCCTACAGAGAGGTGGCCCCCTAGCGGCCGTAGCGTTCGCGGCCGAGCACGAGCTGCTCGGGCAGCGCGATTCGCGGCGGGGGCGAGGGATCCGCGACCACCGAGACGGTCTCGGCGACGCTGACGGTGATCGTGGCGCTCGCGTCGTCAGCCTCGACGGTCACGACTTCGCCGTCGTTGCTGGCGACGCGTCCCTGCAGACCCGGCTCGATGCCGGCGTCCATCAGGTAGTGGAGCAGGTCCTCCGCCTCGTTCTCGAACCGCAGGATCGTGACGCTGGCGCCAGGCTCGCAGTCGGCCAGCGGAACCCCGTCGACCCGCTGACCGACAAGGATCGGGTGACCGTGCGGGCAGGTCTGCGCGTCGCCGACCGAGGCGCGCACGTAGGCCTCGAAGCGCGGCGTCATCGCGTGCTCGAGCCGCTCGGCCTCCTCGTGGACCTCGTCCCACGGCACTCCGACGACATCGGTCAGGAACCGCTCGATCATCCGGTGGCGCGAGACGATCGCCTCGGCATGTTCGCGGCCGGATGGCGTGAAGTCGATCGTGCGCTCGGCGTTGCGGACGATGTAGCCGTCGCGCTCGAGCCGCCCGATCATCTCCGAGACCGTCGGCGCGGACAGTTGCATCGCCCGCGCCAGGTTCGCGCCGGTCATCGGCAGTCCCGCCTCGAACAGCCAGAACAGCGTCTGGAGGTACTCCTCCTCGGCGACGGTCGCGTCCGCCATGACGCCATCGTATCGGTCAATATGATCGGCGCTGTGACCCTGCCGCTGGCACCAGTGATCGAGCCGCAGCTGGCGCGCGGAAAGAGTGAGCTCCCGCGCGGTGAACAGTGGGCCTACGAGCCCAAGTACGACGGCTTCAGGGCGATCGCGTTCGTCGACGGGCCAGAGCTGGTGCTGCAGTCACGGGGCGGCAAGCCGCTGACACGCTACTTCCCCGAGCTGTCGTTTCCGGCGGGCCGCTACGTCCTTGACGGTGAGATCGTGATCGACGCCGACGGCGAGGACGCGCAGGACTTCGGAGCGCTCCAGCAGCGGATCCACCCGGCCGCCTCACGGGTCGAGCTGCTCGCGGCGGCCACGCCGGCTCGCTTCATCGCGTTCGACCTGCTCGCGCTCGACGACGACGTGCTGATGACGCTGCCCTTCAAGCAGCGGCGGGAGGCGCTCGAGCAGTGGATCCGCGACAGCGTGGCGGCAGAGCCGGTCGGCCTGACGCCCCTGACGCGCGACCCTGAGCAGGCGGAGCCCTGGCTGCGCCAGGGAGAGGGCGTCGTCGCCAAGGACCTCGGCGCGCCCTACCGGCCCGGTCAGCGCACCGGCATGGTCAAGGTCAAGCTGATACGGACGATCGACGCCGTGGTCGTCGGCTACCGGCCGGGAAAGGAGCCCGGGACCGTCGGCTCGCTGATCCTCGGCCTCTACGACGACGCTGGCGAGCTGCGCGTCGTCGGGCACTCCTCCGGTCTGCGGGCCGGCGAGAAGCGCGAGCTGATCGAGAAGCTGGCGCCGTTTGAGACCGGTGAGCGCGGCCACGGCGATCCGAGCCGCTGGAAGAGCGAGAAGGAGCTCGAGTGGGTCGCGCTGCGCCCGGAGCTGGTCGTCGAGGTCCAGTTCGACCACAAGAGCGGCGGCCGGATCCGTCACGGCACGAAGATCCTGCGCTGGCGCAACGACAAGGCGCCCGGTGAGTGCCTGCTGGCCCAGATGGCTCAGGCCTGATCGGAGTCCGGTTCGGAGTCCCGATCGGGGCGCGGATCGGAATCCGGATCGGAGTCCGGTCGCGCGCGGCTCGGCTGGACGCGCTTGGGCTCGCCGCGCTGCTTGCGGAACATCGGCGGCCACGGAGCGTCGCCGAGGCCGTTCTCCTCGTCGCGGCGCGAGAGCTCCAGCAGGGCGTCCAGTGACCCCGCGTGCGCGTCGATCTCGGCGCTGGGGTCTCCGCGCTGCGCGACGCGCTCGCGCACCGTGTCGAGTCGCAGTTCGCCCGGCTCGACGTCGGCGACCTCGTCCCAGCGCAGCGGCGTCGACACGCGCGCGTCGGGCGTCGGGCGCACGCTGTAGGCCGAGGCGACGGTCCGGTCGCGCGCGTTCTGGTTGTAGTCGACGAACACCCCGTGGCGCTCCTCCTTCCACCACTTGCTCGTCGCCAGCTCGGGCACGCGGCGCTCGATCTCGCGTGCGAGCGCGAGCGCGGCGCGCCGGACCTCGTCGAAGTCGCGTTCCGGTGTGATCCTCACGTTGATGTGGATCCCGCGTGAGCCGCTTGTCTTCGGAAAGCCGGTGAGGCCGTTGTCTCGGCAGGACCTCGCCGGCGCAGATCGCGACCTGCCGGACGTCGTCCCAGGAGGCCTCCGGGGTCGGGTCGAGGTCGACGCGAAGCTCGTCCGGGTGATCGAGGTCCGGCGGCGGACCGGCCAGGGGTTCCAGTCGATCACACCGAGGTTGACGCGCCCAGACCAGGTGGGCCGGCGTCGTTGGGAAGCAGCTCCCGCGCCGTGCGGCCGCTCGGGAACGTGACGGTCGCGGTCTGCAGCCAGTCCGGCGCGGAGTCGGGCACGCGCTTCTGGAAGAAGGGCTCGCCGCCGGCGCCGTCGACGTAGCGCTTGAGCACGGTCGGACGGTCGCGCAGATGGTTGATGACCGGGCCGGCGAGGTCGAGGTAGAACTGGATCAGGTCAAGCTTGGTGAAACCCCGCTCGGGGAAGAACACCTTGCCGGGGTTGGAGACGCGGACCTCGTGTCCTGCCGCCTCGATGATCGTGTGGTCGGCCATGCCTGACAGGATGCCAATGTGTCAGGCGAACGGATACCCACCGTGCTGCTGATCGCGCCGGAGCGCTTCAACGCCATCCTGTCGGCCGCGGAGGTGGCGTCGGCGATCGGGCGCGGTCTTCAGTCGCGCGGGTGGGCGTGCGATCTCTGCGCGATCGGCGATCAGGCTGGCGGCGCAGGGTCGATCCTCGACGCGCTCGACTTCGATCGGCGGTTGCGAAGGGCCCGGGCACTCGTGACCGGCACCGGCCGGCTCAACCGTCACAGCCTCGCGGGCGGCTGGCTGTTCGAGGTCGCGACCCGTGCGCGACAGTCCGGTGTGCCGTGCTACGCGATCGTCGGCGAGGACGCGCTCGACGCATTCGACAAGCGCATCCTCGATCTCGACGTCGTTCTGGAGGCCGCCAGGGCCGGCGGGCTCGAGCAGGCCGGCGCGGCGCTCGCTGCGCTCCTGTGACCCGACCGAATCGCGCGGACGAGGCTAGTGCGCGAACGCCTGCTTCTTCTCCACGTTCGCGCTTGGGAGCGGCGAGGTGAGCGACTCGAGTTCCGCGGTCTGCTCGCGCAGATGATCGAGCAGCAGGTCGGCCATGTCGAGGTTCATGCCGGCGCGCACGACGATCCGCAGGACGTTGAGGTCCTGGCGGTTCTCCGGGAACGAGTAGGCGGGCACCAGCCAGCCGCGTGAGCGGAGCTTGTCCGAGACGTCGTAGACGGTGTAGTTCTTGACGTCGTCGTTGAGCGTGAACGCGAACACGGGCAGCTCGTCGCCGTTCGTCAGGACCCGGTAGGGACCGATCTTGGCGATCTCTCCGGAGAGATGCACCGCGACGTCCTGGGCGTTCTGGATCACCCGCCGGTAGCCCTCGTGGCCGAGGCCAGGAACATGAAGTACTGCGCGATCACCTCGCTGCCGGGCCGCGAGAAGTTCAGCGCGAACGTCGGCATGTGGCCGCCGAGATAGTTGACGTCGAAGATCAGGTCCTTCGGCAGCGCCGCCTTGTTGCGCCAGATCGCCCAGCCGACGCCGGGATAGACGAGACCGTACTTGTGGCCCGAGGCGTTGATCGACTGCACCCGCGGGATCCGGAAGTCCCACTCCAGGTGCGGGCTGGATGAACGGCGCGACGAACCCGCCGGAGGCGCCGTCGACGTGCAGCGGGCACGTTCAGCCCGGTGTCGCTCTCGAGCTTGTCGAGCGCCGCCGCGATCTCGGCGACCGGCTCGTAGCTGCCGTCGAACGTCGATCCGAGCACCGCGACGACGCCGATCGTGTTCTCGTCGCAGACGGCGACGGCCTGCTCGGCATCGAGGTGGTAGCGGTCGCCCTCCATCGGCACCAGCCGCGGCTCGACATCCCAGTAGCGGCAGAACTTCTCCCAGCAGATCTGGACGTTGGAGCCGGTCACGAGGTTCGGCTTGTCGGTCGGCTTGCCGGCCGCGCGCATGCGCTCGCGCCAGCGCCACTTCAGCGCCAGTCCCGCCAGCATCGCCGCCTCGCTCGAGCCGGTCGTCGAGCAGCCGGTCGCGTGCTCGGCCTCGGGCGAGTTCCACAGGCTCGGCGATGATGTTGACGCAGCGCGCCTCGATCTCCGCCGTCTGCGGATACTCGTCCTTGTCGATCATGTTCTTGTCGGCGGTGTCGGCCATCAGCTTGCCCGCCGTCGAGGGCATCCAGGTCGTCACGAACGTCGCGAGGTTCAGCCGCGCGGCACCGTCGAGCAGCAGCTCGTTGGAGATCACCTCGTAGGCGATCTCGCCGCCGATCCCGTGCTCCGGGAGGCTGTGGCACGGGACGAATCCGTCCGCGTGGTGGACCGGCGCCGAGATCACGTGACGGTGGCGATCTTGTCGTTCTGCTCTGTGAGTCCCATCGGACCTCTCCTTGTTCGGGTTCGCGCGCGTGTGGAGCCGTCAGCTTATGGAATGGGGCGCAGATGTGCAGGTCGATCATGTGAACGAGCGATGCGGCGGCGGTTGGCAGCCGATCTCGACCAGGTGCGCGGAGAACGCGAGGCGGTCACGCTCGGGGTGGAACGGCTCATTTCCGTCGCGCAGCAGCGAGCCGATCCGCTCGAGGTCGAACAGCAGCGCCAGCTTGCCCGGCGGGTCGTCCC
This sequence comes from uncultured Solirubrobacterales bacterium, assembly GCA_963742025.1. Taxonomy (GTDB): domain Bacteria; phylum Actinomycetota; class Thermoleophilia; order Solirubrobacterales; family Solirubrobacteraceae; genus Palsa-465. The sequence continues at coordinate 692,967 of CAVUKF010000010.1, read as the reverse complement.
ATTCGCCGGAGTCGTAGCGCTCGACCCACGCGGCGAGCGCCGCGAGCGCCTCGACCTGCACCTGGTCCTCCCACCAGCGCGAGCGGATCGGCAGGCTGTAGCGCTCGCGCAGCATGCACACGTCCGCCCACAGCCGCTCGAACCACATCCAGCGCTCGCGCGGGTAGCAGGCCGCGCCAGACAAGCGGCCATCGAGCGGGCGCGTCATCGTCGACAGTGATCGTCCCCGGCGTCCGGAGCGCCGTCGGGTGTCCCCAGCTCACGGGTCGTTCCGCTGCGCCAGCGTGCGCAGCCGGCGATCGCGAAACCACATCCGCAGCCGGACCCGGACCGGGGCGAGGCGCCCGTAGAGCACGAGCGCGTGCCCATCCGGGATCTGGCGCAGCGCCTCGGCGGCGAGCAGCGGCCTGCGTCGCCTGGCCACGGACCGGCGTGCGAGCCGCCGGCGCCCGATCGTGCGGCGTCGACTCTCGGTGCTCCTCCTCGCCGATCAGCCCGGAGAAGTAGCGGAGCGTCTCGAGGTCGGCGACGCCCGGCAGCAGCATCCGCGCGCGGTGGCTGTTGACGACCGTCTCGGCCTGCTGCCGGTAGCGGCTGCGGGCCTGCGCGAGGTCGTGGAAGATCGAGACGAGCTGGATGTTGTGGCTCGGCGCGGTCGACGCGATCTCCGCGAGGTTCGGGAGCGGCGCGACGTTGCCCGCCTCGTCGAGGCAGACGAGCAGCGGCAGCGCGAGCCGCCCGCCCTGCTCGTTGGCGAGCTCGTAGGCGCGGTCGATCACCTCTGACAGCAGCGCGAGAAAGATCGGGCGCAGCAGCTTCGACGCCTTGGCGTCGCCGATCAGGTAGAGCGTCGAGCGCTGATCGAGCAGTCGGTCGGCAGTGATCTCGCAACCGTCGGCCGACCGGGCCACGCGGCTGAACCGGTAGGCGCGCAAGCAGCGCCTGGGCCGTCGCCTCGATCGAGGATCGGGTCCGGTCGGCCTGGGCCTCGAACGCCCGCACCGCCTCATACGCGGCGCGAGCATCGATCCGGTCAGCGCTCGTCGCGAGCCGCTCGCGCGAGCTGCTCGAGCGCGGCGTCGAGCTCCCTCGCGCCCTGGCCGTAGGCCCAGCGCACGACCTGCTCGATCCCGCCGCCGGTGCGCGCGGCCGCGAACAGCAGCGGCGCGAGCCGCTGCTCGGCGGCGATCGCCCAGAAGTCGCCGCCCTCGACGCCGCGCTGATCGAGCTCGCCCGCCGCCGCCATGCGCCACGCGACCTCGAGCGCTCCGTCCCAGGTGGCTGCGCCCCGCAGCGGCGACCATGTGTGCGAGCGAACCGTGCCAGCGCGAACGGGTCGAACACGAGCGTCTCGCCGAGTGCGCTGCGCCGGGCGAGGGTCGCGTCGAGCAGGTCGGTCTTGATCGAGGAGGCGATCGCCGGACCGTCCCATTCGAGCAGCGCGGGGATCGCGAGCCCGGCCGACTTGCCCGACTGCGGCGGTCCGAAGGCGACCAGCGCGTGCCGGCGCTCGGCGTAGAGCACCCGGCCGCGATGGCGACCGAGCGCCAGCCGTCCGCCGCCCTCGCGTGAGCGCCTCATGCGCGGTGCCCGCAGCAGCTCGAGCTCCCGGGCGACGCCCACCGCGCTCCATCCGCACCCGGCTGCTTGCGACCGACGCCTGCCACCGAGATTCGGCCGGCCGCGTGTGCCAGCACGATCGCCAGGAGCAGCACGGGTGCCAGCATTGCGTAGAACGCGACAGGACCCGGCAGGGCTCCGCGCTCACGCTGCCGGCCACGCAGCGGGCGGATCGGTCAGATGTTCGGGCAGGCGCAGCACGACGCCGAGCAGGCCGCCGACGCTCGTCGGGGGCCACCCCCGCCCGAACAGCGCCCCGGCGAGCCCACCCCAGACCCACACGAGAAACACGACAGTGCCCACGCCGCCGATCACCGCGAGCAGCGCCGTGTCGCCAGTTCCCGTTCGTGTACCGCTCATACGGCGCCCCGCTCAACTCCGGCACCCGAATCGATCCGCATGCCCGTGTCGGTGTCCGTCAGCCGGCCTCGAACCGCGAGCGGTAGTGCTGGACGACGAACGAGCGCGAGCCCACCCGCCACAGCGCCTGGCCGGACGAGAGCATCGTGAGCAGCCGCGCCTCGGTTCTCGAAAGCCCGAGCAGCTCTCGGGTGAGCGGGATCTGGCTCTCGTCCTGGTGGTAGACGATCCGCGTCGAGGCGTCCGCGATCAGGCCCTCGGCGATCCGCGCCGCGCGCGAGCCGGCATCGCCGGCCGCCTGCAGGTCGCCGAGCTTGTGCAGCACGACGAGGTTCATCACGCCGAACTGCCGCGCGAGCTTGAAGTTCGACTGGAACCACTCGCCGAGTCCGGTGTGCTGGATGATCTTCCAGGACTCGTCGGCGACGTTGATCAGCCGCTCGCGTCCCGGCCTGCTCGGCCATCCGCGCAAGCAGCGCGCTCATCCAGGCGGTCGCGCATGCCATCAGGATCCCGACCGCCGGCGAGTCGCGGACGGCGTGCAGGTCGAGCACGACCAGCCGCGCATCGAGGTCGAGGCCCGGCGTCGTCGGACCGTCGAACATCCCCCGCAGCGGCCCCTCGCAGAGGTCCTGAAGCGCGAGCGCCGCGCGCCGGACCTCGAGTGCGAGTTGCTCCGGCGTCGTGCGCAGCCGATCGGCCATCTCCTCGGGCGGGTCGAACAGGACCGCGGCGATCTCCGGCAGCGTCGGCTCGCTGCTTCCGGTCGCGCGGACGGTCCGCAGCGCCTCGCGCAGCGCGGCGGCCTCGATCTGGTTGACGGCTTCGCCGATCGCCGTCGGCGGCGATCGCCCGCAGCAGGTCCACCTGCGCGTGCTCCTCGGGCCGCGACGCCAGCGGGTTCAGGCGCACGCCGCCGCCGGGCACCAGCGAGATCGGCGTGACACCGACGGCATCGCACAGCGCGCCGTACTCGCGTTTGACGTCGAGCACGAACGCGCGGCGCCCGAACAGCAGCATCCGCCACAGCAGCGTCTTGACGAGCGCGCTCTTGCCCTGCCCGAGCTTGCCGAGCACGATCGCGTTCGGGTCGTCGAGCGCGCCGCTGGCGTAGAGCACCCACGGGTCGAAGCAGAACGCGCCGCCGCTCGCGTCGCGACCGATGAACACCCCTTCGCCGCCGAGGCCCCCGGAGGCCGTGAACGGGTAGATCGCCTGCGCGTGGCGCGTCGTGAACCGGTGGGCGGGGCGCTGCGCAGCGCGAGTGCTCATCGCAGACCCCGCGCGAGCGGCAGCGTGAACGTGAACGCGTCAGCCTGCTGCCCGTACATGCGGTGCAGCTCGAGCCGCGCGCGGGCGGCGTGCTCGAGCACCTCCGCGCACGCTCTGCGTAGTTCGGCGTCATCGCGCCCCGACACGGTCACGAAGCCCGCCAGCCGGACCTCGCCGTGGCCGGCGGCGAGCTCGGCCTCGCGCCGGACCGCCGCCTCCTGCGCCTGACGCTGGCGGGCGGTCTCCGACTGCCCGAAGCGACGCCGCAGCTCACGGTCGGCACGGTCGCGCGTGACCGCCGCCTCCACCTCGCGGGTGGAGCGCTCCGGCGCGATCGGCTCGAACGTGACCGCTACGGTCCGCACGACGCTGGTGCGTCCGAGCAGCGCGTCCATGAACATCGGCGACACCTCGATCCGCGGCCAGCCGCCGATCCAGTAGGTGGCGTGATTCGCGCCGTCGCTGCGGTAGTGGTCCCACGCCTCATGCGCGCCGAGCGGCCACGCGTTGGCCTCGCGTGAGGCCCCTGCGCCGTTCATCGGCCGTCTCCAGGGCCGCCAGCTCTGAACCCGCATACGGGTCGAATGCGGTCCGCATCACGCGGGAGAACTGGCCCCGGCTGAGTGCGCCGAGGACCGTGATCTCGGCGGCCTCCAGACCCTGCGCAACGCGCTCCGTCGCCTCGATCAGAGCACTCGCCGCTCTGCCGCCCGCGCGTTCACGCGTGCGTGACGCGTCGACCTGAACGGCGACGAGGATCTCGTGCGCCTGCGCGACGCGGGCGCTGGAGCCGATCAGCTCGAGGTAGGACTCCACGATCGGTGCGCCTCGCAGCGGGATCGCCGGATCGCGCGCCTTGTGGAGCCATCGCGCGAGCTCGTCCCCCTGCGCCGGCGCGGTTCGCTCGATCCACTGGATCCGCCGAACCGCCGTGTCCGCCGCTCCGGAGAGCACCAGGCCCCAGTGGGCGAGGCGACGCTCCTGCGCGTCCGGGTCGAGCAGCGCGAACGAGACGACTCGGCAGGCGAGCACGGCTGTCAGGCGTTTGCCGCCGCGCTCCGACAGCGCGCCGACGCGACGATCGCGGTACTCGGCCTCGACGATCGCCACGCCGCGGAGTGCGGGCGGGGTATGTGCCATCGGGTCCAGGAGGGCGATCGTGCGCCCACGAGCCGACCAGACCATGCCCGCGGCCGGCGCCGCAGAGCGGAATCGATGACCTCTGGCGAGAAGCCGCAGCATGAACGCGCCCGCGACCGGCCCCCACTCCTCGAGCGTCCGCCCGCCGAGCCGGGTCGTGGCGACCGCCACGGCCAGCGCCAGGGCCAGCACGCCCGCGAACGCCCCGACCGCGGATGGCGCGCTGTCCAGCATGCCGATCGCGGCGAGGAGGCCGAGGCAGAGCGTGGCGGCCTGACCGGCCCGGACGCCGCCCAGCAGCCCGCGACGCTCAAGCGGCCCGAAACGGTAGCTCTGGCGCTCGCCGCTCACGACGCCCCGTCCTCGTCGGGCCGCGGCGGCGGCTGGTCGTCATGCGGCGGGTCCGGTGCCAGCGGATCGTCGTAGCGCTGGCCCTGTGGCAGCTGGGTGTCCGCCTGACCGGGCCCGGCGGGTTCCCCGGAGTGTCTGCGGGCGGACCGAGCGCTCGGCGGCCATTCATCCCCGAGTCCAAGGCGGATCGGCTTCCACGTCCAGTTATCCGCCTGCCACGCCGCGCCAAGCCCCGGCAGGCGCTCGCTGGACGGCTCGTCCGAGCCGGAGCGGTCGATGCTCTGATCCTCGTCTGCGGAGCCGGAACCTGCGTGAGCGCTGTCGCCCGTCTGCGACGAGCTCGGCGAGGTGGGCGACGTGGGCCGAGGTCGGATCAATCCTGAACCGAAGGGCCGGACGCCCGCAGCCGGCAGAGCCATCGCCGCCGGCTCGGCTCGTGCCGGCGCCGCGCGATCGCGCGCCGAGCGACCGACGGATGAGATCTGACCGCGCCGGCGAGGTCGGCATCGAGTTCACTCCGAGCCGTTGCCGGCGGCGCGCTCGCCGGCCTGTCCGGCGTGACGCGCATGGTCGGCCATCATCGCCGGGACCGACTCGGCCCAGTCGCACCGCGGCCGCGCCGGCTGACGAAGCTCCACCCGCCAACGCCGTCGCCGGGTTCGGGGTCCTCGGCAGAGCCGAGTGGATCTCGCCGGCCGCGCCGGCGGCGAGCTCGGTGAACGGCAGCAGACGCAGCATGCCCCACGGGGCGAATGCCGCCAGCGTCACGAGTGCCATCGCCGTCAGCAGTCGGGTGGGTCCATCGCCACCGGTCGCCCGTAGGCGGCGCCGGCGAGCGACAGCACGGCCACGACCGCGAACTTCGACAGGATCAGCGCGATCAGCAATTCGACCGCCCGGATCGCCCAGATCCGCCGGGCCGGCCAGACGAACGCGGCGAACGCGAGCGGGAGCATCAGAACGACGACGTACACCGCCGCCTCGCGGATCAGCATCTCGAGCGCCAGCGTGATCGCTCCGGCGACGGTGAACAGGCCGACCGCGAACGCCAGGAACGCCGATCCGTCGAGCGCCGAGGTTCCGCCCGCGGCGAGCGCGGCGTCTGCGAGGAAGCGCGGCTCCGCCGCCGCTCCCGGCCGCCGAGACGACGGCGCACATCTGATCGGTCGCGGCGAGCAGCAGCATCGTCAGCGGAGCGGCCAGCCCGACTCCGATCAACGCGAGCGGCAGGTAGCAGAACGCCGCCCGCGCGAGCAGGCCGAGGTCGGAGCGCAGGAGCGCCTGGATCGCCGCCGCGAACAGGAACGGCAGCGTCAGCAGCGCCGCGAGGCCCGCGACCCGCCAGTACGTCGCCGAGAACCATGTGCTGTCGAGTTGCGGCGCGGTCGTCCGCCCGATGACGTCGGCGGTCTCGCGCAGCGCGGCGCTGGCACCGCCGAGCACCCACGAGTCGACCGCACCCAGCCCGGCGCCCGCGAGCGAGCCGGCGACTCCCGCAGGACCGAGACCGGGTTGACGGATGCCGACGGTGTGACGACGCCGTGCACGGTGCCGAGCGATCGACTCGCTGTGCACGCGGCGGCCGTGCGATGCCGGCACGTGCGTCCGGCAAGCGCGCGAGCGCCTCGAAGCGCGCGAGCCGCGCGTGACAGCGCGAAGGCAATGCCGGCGGCTCATTTCGCCGTCGTCCCCAGGTGCTCGAAGAAGTTGACGAGACCGGAGCCGCGCCGATCACGAGCGCCGCGCCGGCCGAGACGAGCGCGGCCATCCGGCCCCGCGCCGTGTACTGGTGGCTGTGGGTGTGAGATGCGACGGCCCACATGGCCGGCGCCGATGAACGCGCCGAGCAGGCAGATCGCCAGCGCCCAGGCCTCCGTGCCGTTGACGATCTGTTGGAGCACGTTGCTGCCCGGCAGCGCGGTCGGGTCCGGCGTCGCACTGACCGCCGCCGGATGAGAGACAACCTAACCTCCTATAAGCTAAATGAAACTAATTGACTATGTAGCAGTTTACGACTATATTCCGCCAGTATCGGAAATCGTATATGTAACAAATTCAGTATCAATTGGAGTCAATATGGATCAGCATGTAGCTCGACGAATCGGTCGACCCCGCGTGCGTCGGTCCGCGCTCGGCGACGAGGAGGAGCTGTTCAGGCGCCACCACCGCTCGTTGGTTCGCGCGGTCGGCGCGCGTGGTCAACGCGCCGGCCGATCTGGTCGAGGACGCGTGCCAGGCCGCGTGGGTCACGCTGCTGCGGCTCAGCCGGAGCGGACGCCGGCGCTGTTCGGCTGGCTGCGCACCGTCGCGGTCCATCAGGTCTACCGGCTGTCGCGTCAGGATCGGCGTGAGGCGAGGCTCGAGGATCTGGCCGGCGACGGCGGCTGGGAGGATCTGCTCGGGGGCGGCGACGCCGCTCGAGCTGATGATCGAGGCGCAGGCAGGCGCTGGCGACGCTTGGCGGCGCTCCCAGCCGGCCAGCGCGAGGATCTGGCGCTGCTGATCGGCGGCTTCAGCTACCGAGAGATCGCGCGCACCGGCGGCGCCGGCCGGTCGGTCAACAACGTCAACAAGCACCTGACGAAGGCGAGGACGCGGCTGCGCAGGTTGGAGGCGGCGGCTGCGTGAGGCGCCGATCATCAAAGCGCCGCCTCAGTCGGGCGCGCCGCCGCTCGCGCCGCCGCGATCTGCCTCGCGACTGCGTGCACCGACGAGCTGGCGTGCATCGCTGTCAGGAACGCCTCGCGGTTGACGCCGAACAGGGCGGTCTCGCGTCGATCGCGGTGATGGTCGCGGTGCGCGGCGTGTCGTACAGCAGCGCGATCTCGCCGAACCCCTCACCCTCGCCGAGGCGGCTCACCTCGACGCCGTCGATCGTCGACCGCCACGGTGCCGTTGACGATCGCGTAGTAGCTGTCGCCCTCGTCGCCCTGGCGGATGATCTCCGCCCCGGTCTCCACCGTCGTGTAGCTCGCTTCGCGCGCGAGCGTCTCGAGCGGCGCGGCCGGCAGGCTCGCGAAGATCCCCAGGTTGCGGAGCAGCCCCATCTCGACGACCGGGATCGTCGCGTCGCGTCCGTGCGCAGCAGCCGCCGAGTCGTCAGCGAGCACGACGATCGGCCCGAACATCGCCATCCCGATGAAGGCCGCATCCGGACGCCGCCGAGATGGACGAGCAGCGGAACCGCGACCGCGCCGAACACGAGGCCGAGGTCGCGCATCGACTCGATCAGCCCGAAGACGCAGACGACCACGTCGAGCGGCGTCGAGCGCTGGATGAGCGTCTGCGCGGCGATCGACTGCACGGTTCGCGAGGCGCCGACGACGCCAGCAGCGCGACCGCGACGAACACCGTCGACACCAGCGCCAGCGCAGCCAGCGCCGCGCTGCCGATCAGGGCCGCCGCGGCGAGCGGCAGCGCGAGCCGGCGGCCGACGAGCGCCACCGCGCCGAGCGCGCCGATCAGGCCGCCGGCGCCGAACGCGGCGCTCAGATATCCCGGCCGCCCCGGGGCCGATCGTCAGGATCCTGACCGCGAGGATCACGACCAGCAGATCGACGGCTCCCTCGATCGCGGCCGCGCCCGCCGGATAGGCGATCAGCGCTCGCGTGCTCGGCCGCGACGCGATCACGCGCGCCGCCGCGATCAGGTCCGCGATCGCGCCGCCCTCACCCTCGTCCACGTCCCCTCTCCCTGGCGGTCCGTCGCGCGCGAACCGCGGCGAGCGGTGCCATCGCCACGGCGATCACCGCGATCGCCGCCAGCGCCAGGCCCGGCCCGTCGACGCTCATCAGCACACCGGCGATCGCCGCGCCGGTGACGGCGCCCAGCCCATCGGACCAGCTTGTCACGACGTTCGCGGCGGTCAGCTCCTCCGGCCGGCGGACGACGAGCGGCATCAGCATGCTGTGCATCGCGCGGGTGACGCCGAGCAGGATCGACAGGCAGGCTGCGCTCGCGTACACGACCACCACCGGAGCCCGCGAGGATCGCGGCGGCGCAAATGCCGAGCATCACCGCCTCCAGCGCGTAGCAGCTGACGATCACCCGGACGACCCCCAAGCGGTCGGCTGGGAGCTGACGATCGGCGCGAGGAAGATCGACGGGATCAGCTGGATGAGGACGACCAGACCGGCCTGTGAGGCGCCGCCGCGCTGGTAGGCGTACACGAGCACGGCGATCCACTGGCCGTATTCGGCGAGGATGTTGACGAAGTAGGCCACGAGCAGCCGCGCGAGCGCACGGTTGCGAGCGATCTGAAGCATCACCGTGCTTCGTGTTCTGAGCGAGAGGATCAACGCGGTCCCCCGGGGATAACGGCCGCAAGGCTATCCGAAAGACCTCCCGCGACCCGAACAGCCCGTGGCGGGCGGTCGCCCGCAGCTAGCGAGCGCGGCCGCGCTTGCGGCGCTTGCGCTCAGCGGCGCTCAGCTTGCGCGGCTTGGGCGGCGCCTTGGAGCCGCTGCGCCCAGCGCCGAGTGCTTCGGCCGCGTTGAGCCCGTGCCCATGCTTGATCGGTGCGTGCCGCCGGCGTCACGCCAGATGAACAGGCACACGCCGCCGAGCACGACGACCGCGCCGATCGCGATCAGGAGCGCGTCCGAGCTGCTGATCCCGCCACCGCTCGAGCTGGTGCTGGTGCCCTGGACGATGGTCGGTGTCGGGCGCTGCTGTGCTCGTCGCCGGCGAGATCGGGACGCCGGGAGAGAACGGGCTCGTCCCGTCAGGCAGAGCCGGGACGACAGGCGTCTGCGAAGTCGACGCCGGCAGTCGAAGTCGCCTTCGCGGTCGTGGCCCCGAGCGTGACGGCCGGCGAGGCGACAGCCAACGCGATCAGCGCCAGTTGAAGCGCGGCAGCCTTACGTGTCAGGACTCGCATCTGTTCCCGGTCGTTTCGCTGCTCTCGCCCATGCGCATCCGTCTACCGCTCGGAGGCGAGCGGCTGCTCCATCGCCGGCGTCGTCCGGCGCGCTTTCGGTAGGGATCCTCGGTCTCTGACGTGCTCCTCGTGGTAGACGCTCTCGGCGTTGACCGCCCAGATGTCGTGGTGGGTGCCGAGCAGGATGTTGTCGACCGCGCGCATCGCGGTCAGCATCGAGTGATCGGAGTTGTTGTAGCGGTGCAGGCCGTTGCGCCCGACCTGGGTGAGGTTGGCGATCGTCTCGAGCCAGCGGCGGATCGTGGCGACCCGCTCGGCGTACTGCTCGTCGTAGATCGGGTAGGCCTTGTGGACGCGGGCGACGAAGCCGAACTTGACCTTGCTCGCCGGCGCGAGGTGGAGCTTCTCGATCTCCGGGCTGGCCATCGCGACGAGATCGTCGTCGGCCATGTTCCACAGCTCGTCGCCCTCGAAGCAGAAGTACTCCATCCCGATCGAGGCGTCGCGCGTCGTCGGGCACCATCCACGGGCTCCACGACTTGAAGTTCTGGATCCGCAGCACCCGCACGCCCGGCTGGTGGATGTAGATCCAGTTGTCGGGGAACAGGTCCTTGCCCTCGATCACGAGCAGCACCGTGAGGAACTCGCGGTAGCGCAGTCCGCGCGCGGCGTCGCGGACCTCGACGGGGGCCTCGGGCTCGGCGATCCCGACCGTCGTGCGCAGCGGCAGCGACGAGATCACGTGCGACGGCGTCAGCGTCTCGCCGCCGGCGATGACCTCGGCGACGCGCCCGTCCTCGATCCGCAGCCGCGTGACCGGCGCGTTCAGGCGCACCTCGCCGCCGCCTCCGCGGATGTCGGCGGTCATCTGCTCCCACATCTGCCCGGGACCGAACCGCGGGTAGTTGAACTCCGAGATCAGCGACTTGATCTTGTTGCCCTTGTTGCCGAAGAACGCGGACTTGCGCGGCGCTGAAGAACGACAGGCCCTTGATCCGCTGCGCGGCCCACTCGGCGCGGATCTCGGTCGCGGGAACGCCCCACAGCTTCTCGGTGTAGGTCTTGAAGAAGTGGTTGTAGAGGCGCTTGCCGAAACGGTTGGAGACCCAGTCCTCGAAGGTCTCCTCGCGTGCCCTTCGGCTTGATCGCCGCCCACAGGTAGGAGAACAGGCAGCGCGTCAGCTCGATCGGGCCGAGCTTCTTGATCACGTCCATGCCCTCGAGCGGGTACTCGAGGAACTTGTCGTTCCAGTAGATCCGCGATTGCCGCGGGCGCTTGAGGAACTCCTCCTCCATGATCTCGTGCCAGAGGTCGTCGACCTCCTTGACCTTGGTGAAGAAGCGGTGGCCGCCGAGGTCGAAGCGGTAGCCGTCGCGGACCTCGGTGCGCGCGATGCCGCCGACCTGGTCGGTCGACTCGAGCACGATCACCGCCTTGCCCTGCTTGGCGAGCAGGTAGCCGGCGGTCAGACCGGCAGGGCCGCCGCCGAGCACGAGGACGGGGTGCTCAGGAGGTGATGTCGGCGCCGGGTCCGGGCGCGGTTGTCGGTGTCGTGCTCAGGCATTTCGTCTTTCAGGTATCGGCTCGGGGGCATGGCGGATGTGTCAGGCGACCTTCTTGTAGAGCACCGCGCTGTCGGCCACGCAGCACGCGCCTGGTAGTCGTGCGGCGCCCAGGCCTCCGGCACGAGCTGCCTGTCGGCGGCGATGATCGCACCCCACTGCGCCGAGCGCCGTCTGACCAGCTCCGTCCACGGCGCCTGCCAGTTCTGGGCGCCCTCGGTCAGCGGGCGGATGAACAGCAGCTGCTGGCCGGGCTTGCAGGCCGTCGATCAGACGGCGTCACCGTCGCCCGCCGGTCTGGCGTTCTTGCAGGCGTGCGAGTGCGCCCGACCCAGTTCATGTAGGTCGGGATCGGCGACGGCGCCGCCGGCCGTGTTGGCGAATCTGCAGCCCGCCGGGAAGGTAGTAGTAGGCAAGCGGCGTCTGCTCAGGCTGGCCGACGATGACGAGGTCGCCGCGGTGCAGCAGCGGCCCCATCTCGCCGCCGACGTCGCGCATGTCGCTCTTGTAATTCGGGCTGTACGAGGTCTGGTTGAGGACGAACACGACCGACAGCACGAGCGCGACGAGGCCGACGAGGCCGGCCCGGGCGAGGCCGAGCGCGACCAGCAGCAGGATGCGGCGCGACGATCGGGGCGAAGTAGCGCGGCACCCACGCGGGCGTGATCTGCGAGGAGATCCAGCCGAGCACCAGCGTCGCCGTCGGGATCGACGATCAGCGCCCACATCAGCCTCGCGTCCAGCGTCCGCCGCCGGCGCGCGTCATCAGCCGGCCGAGGCCGATCACCGCCCCGAACACGAGCGCGGCGGTGACGCGGTCGCCGCCGAGCACGTTGCGCGAGAGCTGGATCGGCGCGCCGAAGCGCGGCGCCGTGTCCCACGGCGCGGCCGTGTGGGTCGCCTGATAGAGGAAGTTCGGCAGCCACGGCGAGGAACAGGACGCCGGCGCCGACGTAGGCGAGGATCGCGTCCTTCAGCAGGTTCTCGCGGTCCTCGCTCAGCCGGTAGACGATCAGCGAACGTGACGACGGAGGCGGCGCCGTAGAAGATGCCCCATGCGTGCGTGTAGAGCATCAGCGCCTGCGAGACCGCGAACAGCACGGCATAGCGGCGGCGGCGGTAGACGAAGCCATGCAGGAAGCCCGCCGTCGCCAGCAGCCCGAGCAGCACCATCAGCGAGTACATCCGCGTCTCCTGGCTGTACGGTCGTGATGAACGCGTTGAACGCGAACAGCACCGCCGCCATGATCCCCGGCGCGCTTGCCGAGCAGGCTCCAGCCCGCCCACATGCCGACCGGGATCGTCAGCAGGCCGAACAGCAGCGACATCGTGTGTGTCGCCGCCTCGGAGTTGCCGAACATCGCTCATCCAGAGGTGGAGCAGGACGTAGTAGAGCGGCGGTGAGCCGTCGTGGCGCAGCACGCCCGGGATCGCCGCCAGCGAGTGCGACGAGATCCCGACGGCGAGCGCCTCGTCCATCCAGAACTGGCCGCCGATGTAGCGCGTTCGCAGGTAGCGCCGAGCCGAGGACCAGCGCGACGACGAAGCCGCCGATCCACACCCGCTCGGGCATCGGCGAGCGCCCAGTCGGGCACCCGTATCCGGCTCGTCTGGGTGCTCTGCGCTGGGCGCTGCGACCGTGGCCGCCATCAGAAACCCAGGTTACTTCCGGCAGTCTTCGAAGAAGTACAACGGTGCGGGTGCGCATCGACGCTGTAGTGCGCGCCGTCGTGCTCCCAGGCGATGATCGTCTGCGGGAGTGGCAGCAGCGGTGCGCTGCGCGGTGTCGCGGTCCTGGAAGATCGTGTTCGGCCCCACCTTCGATGGCTGCCCGTTCGCTCCGATCGCCACGCCGCCGGCGTTGACCGCCGGCGGTGCCTGGACGTCCGAGCGTGCGCACGTCCAGGTACCAGGCGACCATCGGCACCTGGAAGCCCTCGGTCATCACGCTCCCGCAGGCGAGCACCTTCTTGGCGCCGCCGTCACGCCGGATCAGCGCCGCGAGGTCCTCGCGCAGGTGCGCCTGGTAGAGCAGCGAGCGGTGCGTCCGGGAGATGTCGATCAGGTTCGCGCCCGACCCAGTTCGGCACGACCAGGAACACCAGACCGCACAGAGCCGTCGTCAGCGGTCGAAGCCGCCGATGATCCGCCGAGCCGTCGCTCACCGCGCCGCCGCGCCAGCCGCGCGAGCGCGATCGCCGCCCAGCCGAACCCGGCGCCGCCGGCGATCTCGATGAACGCCGAGCCGAGCACCAGGTAGCGGTCGTTGCCCGAGAAGCCGGCCTGCGTCTCGATCGCCGACGAGCACCCACCAGACGAGCCCGAAGATCCCGCAGAGCGCGAGCACCACCATCGCGCGCTCGCGATCGCCCGACAGGCGCCCAGCCGCCTGCGCCACGAAGCCCGCGCGCCAGCAACGCCAGCGCGGTGCAGCACCGTCAGCGCCGGCCGCCACCTTGATCCGCAGCAGCACCTGCGGCCATGCGTGCGAGGTCAGCTCCGCGCAGAACGGGCAGCTGGCGAACGCGGCGCTGTTCGCGCGCGGGTGCTGTGCCCGGCTGACGCCGCTGGTGAACGAGCCGCCACCCAGCTTCTGGGGCACGAACCAGAGGAACAGCGTTGCGATCGCCAGGCTCACGACGAGCACGCGTGAGCTTGGGTCCCGCCACATCAGCCAAAGCCCGTAGGGACCCCAGAAGAGCCAGATCTCGGGCCGGTCGAGCGCCGCGACGAAGCCGAGCACGAACGCCTGATGGCGGTGGCCGTCGAGGTGACGCTCGAGCGCGATCAGCACCGCCGCGACCATCAGCCCCTCGGAGTAGCCGAGCGTGCTGGCTGACAGGAAGCCGCCGGTCAGCGCCAGGCCGACCATCGCGATCGCGCCCGCCAGCACCGACGGCGCGAACGCGCTGAACCAACCCTCGCCGGCACCGGCGGCGGAGTCCCTGAGCCACCACGTCATGCGCGCCGAGAGCCTGAAGACCATCAGGCAGCCGAGGACGGCGCCGGCGCGTGCGACCACCAGCCATAGGTTCGGCTGGGCTGTGCCGAACAGCGCGAACAGGGTCGTGAAGATCACCGGCAGCGGCTTCCACGTCGGACCGCCCGGGGTGTGCAGGCTCAGGTGCTCGATCTCCCTGCCCCACACGAGCCACGACCATGGGTCGTAGCTCGGGGTCGAGGGGAACAGCAGCGACAGCGCGCGATCGCGAGCGCCGCGGCGGTCAGCCACAGGTAGAAATGCGGGATCGAGAACCGGTCGATCAGATCTTCCGGCGTCGTGCGGTCTCGGGCGCCCAGGGTTGGCGCGGTCGGCTCTGCGATAGGTACGGACAAGTGTTAACCGGGGTGGCGCCGCGCTCTCGAGAAAGGTTTCACGACGGCAGACCACATGCGCCCGCGCCTGCGCACGGGCATCGATGGCGTCGAATTCTAGAGCCAGCGCTGCAAGCGCGCTCGCCGGTGTTGTCGCGCACTCAGCCGGTCACGCCGACCGCGACACAACCCTCGACCTTCGAGAGCACCTTGTCGGACGCAGCGTTCGGGTAGACCAGCGCGCTGCCGATCACCTCGGCGCTCTGCACCTGTCCATCGATCTGATCCTCCTGGGCCGCGCCCGGGGTCGGCTCGAACACGACGGTCGGGCCGCTCGGCGGCGTGCCCACCTGGATCGCCGGACGCCCGCCTGCGGCCGTGTAGACGCGCGCGGGCAGGCCGGAGTGCACGATGCAGAGGTAGTGCTGATGGCGCAGCTGGTCGACACGCCCATGAATTCCGGGCGCTTTGGACAGGTCAGGTGCGCCGGCGAGCGGCTTGGCGGCGATGCCGCACCCGCTGAGCGACACCCCGACCAGCGCGCACGCCGCCGCGAGCTTCGCGGAGGACATCCGGCAAGAGGGTAGAGGATCCTCGCACGGTGGTTCTCTACCCTGTTGCGCGTGATCGCCTTCGCGTGCTCTCCGGGCCGCTGCCCAAGTTCGGCATGATCGCCGTGGCGGCACTCGCTGCGGGCTCGATGCTGGTGATCGACGACCGTCAACGCGCCTGGACGATGCTCGGCGCGCTGATCCTCGCGCCGGCGCTGCTGCTCGACGACATCTGGCACTCACCGCAGCTCGGGATCGTCCATCGGCATCCGCTGGAGGCTGCGGTCGGCGGCGCGGTTGCGCTCGCGGCCGTGATCACACTTGCGGTTCTGATCGCGCGCCGGCCGCGGCTGCTCGCGCCGCTGGCCGTGGTCGCGCTGCCGTTCCGGGTGCCCGATCTATGCCGGCGGGAACACGTCGAACCTGCTCGTGCCGCTCTACTTCGTCGTCGCGGCCGGATGTCTCGCCTGGATCGGCTCAACGCTTTGGCAGGACCGCGCCGGTGCCCGCCCGGCGGTGGCGGGCACCGGCGGCACTTCGTCGTCGCGCGCAGCGATCGCCCGCACCTGGCTCGAGCGGCTGCTGGCTGCGACGCTGGTCCTGTACGCGCTGCAGGCGCTCTACTCGGCCGACTTCGAGAAGGCGCTGCAGCAGATGGTGTTCTTCTACGTCCCGTTCGCGCTGCTGCTGAGGCTCCTCTGGGAGCTCGAGTGGGACCGCGCGCTGCTCGGCATCTGCCTGAAGCTGACGGTCGCGCTCGCGGTCGTCTTCGCCGGGATCGGGTTCGTCGAGTACGAGACCAAGACGCTGCTGCTCAACCCGAGGCTCGTCGCCGCAAACGACGTGCACACCTACTTCACGGTCAACTCGGTGTTCTTCGACCCCGACATCTTCGGGCGCTACCTGGCGCTCGTGATGATCCTGCTGGTCGCCGTGCTGCTCTACGACGACCGGCCGCGCATCCAGATCGGCGTCACGGTCGTGCTCGCGATCCTCTGGGGCGGGCTCGTGCTGACGCTGTCGCGCTCGAGCCTCGCCGCGCTGCTCGTCGGCCTCGCGGTGCTGGCGGCGTTGCGATGGAAGGTCAGGCCGGTGCTGATCGCGGTTGCGATCGTCGTCGTCCTCGGCGGTGCGGCGGTGGCGATCTCGCCGAAGACGTTCGGCCTCAACCAGGGGCTGAACGGCGCCTCGAGCGGCCGCGCGAACCTCGTCACCGGCGGCATCGACCTGTTCGAGCAGCGCCCGATCTTCGGCTATGGCTCGGCCTCGTTCGTCAATCAGTACCGCGCCCACAACCGGGGCATCAACACGACCCTCGCCGCGTCCCACACGATCCCGATCACGGTCGCGGCCGAGCAGGGACTGATCGGCCTGCTGGTCTACTTCGCGCTCGTGCTCGTCGCGCTGCTGACGCTGTTTCGCGGTGCGCGCAGCCACGGCGCGCGCACCGCGATCGCCGCCGCTCTCCTCGCCCTGCTGCTGCACACGATGCTGTACGCCGACTTCCTGGAGGACCCGGTCACCTGGACGCTGCTGGCGCTCGGCGGGTCACTCGCAGTCGCCAACCGCCCGGAGCTCGCGCCGGCGCTGTCCGCGCGCGAGCGCTACCTCAGCCGCCGCGCCGCCCGAGCCGCGCGCACGCCCGTCTGAGATCTAGCGAACCCCATCGTGCTCGCATGAGGCTTGGCGATTTGCGGCCGTATATCGGGAAAATCACCAAACGTCCCGCGCCACGCGTTGACCGCGAGCCCTACAGCGGGGTTACGTAGGCGCCGCTGATCCCGCCGTCGACGAGCAGGCTCGAGGCGGTGACGAAGCTCGAGTCGTCGCTTGCGAGGAACAGCGCTGCCGAGGCGATCTCTGAGGCGTCGCCGAAACGGCCCATCGGCACGTGGATCAGACGTCGCGCGGCGCGCTCAGGGTCCTTGGAGAACAGCTCACGCAGCAGCGGCGTGTCGACCGGGCCGGGGCACAGCGCGTTGACGCGGACGCCGGTGCGAGCGAACTCGACCCCCAGCTCGCGTGACATCGCCAGCACGCCGCCCTTCGACGCCGTGTAGGAGATCTGCGAGGTGGCCGCGCCCAGCACCGCGACGAACGACGCGGTGTTGATCACCGAACCGCCGGGGGGGTCGTTCTGCAGCAGGTGCGGAATCCCGTGCTTGCAGCACAGGAACACGCTGCGCAGGTTCGCCGACTGCACGCGTTCCCAAGCCTCCACCGATGTCTCGAGCACCGACGCGTCATCGTTGGGGGAGATGCCGGCGTTGTTGAACAGCACGTCGATCCGGCCCAGCTCCTCGCGCACGCGCGCGTACAGACCCCGACCGACTCCTCGTCGGTCAGGTCGGCCGGAGGCACAGCTCACCGACCGAGTGCTCGCGCAGGTCGACGCCGACGACCCTCGCGCCCTCGCGCGTGAATCGCTCGGCGGTTGCGGTGCCGATTCCACCGGCAGCGCCGGTGATCACACAGACTTTGTTTTGTAATCTCATGTTGTCGCGTAGAAGATCGATTTGATTTCGGTGTAGGCCTCGAGCGCGTGAGGACCGAGCTCGCGGCCGTACCCTGACTGCTTGAAACCTCCGAACGGCGTGGTCACCCGCACCGAGCTGTTGGAGTTGATCGACAAAACGCCTGCATCGAGCGCCCTGGCGACCCGCAGCGCGCGCGCGCCGTCGCGGGTCCAGATTGACCCTGAAAGTCCGTAGATCGTGTCGTTTGCCAGCGCCACCGCCTGCTCCTCGTCCTTGAACGGGATCACGCATGCGACCGGCCCGAAGATCTCCTCGCGCGCCGCGCGACGCTCGGCGCCACGGGGCACAGAACCGTCGGCGGAAACCAGTAGCCCCTGTCCGTCAGGGGCGCTGCCGCGGATCGCGACCGGCGAATCGTCGTCGACGAACGACGCGACCGTCTCACGCTGCCCGGCCGAGATCAGCGGCCCCATCTGGGTCTCCTCGTCGAGCGGATCGCCGACGCGGATCGCCTCGACGGCCACCGCGAGGTGCGACATGAACTCGTCGAGCACGGGCTCCTGGACGAAGATCCGCGACCGCGCGCAGCAGTCCTGCCCGGCGTTGTCGAAGACCGCCCAGGGGGCGCTCGAGGCGGCGAGCTCGATGTCGGCGTCCGCGAAGACGATGTTCGGCGACTTGCCGCCGAGCTCCAGCGTCACGCGCTTGATCGTCGCGGCGGCGCCGGCCGCGATCGAGGCGCCGACCTCGGTCGAGCCGGTGAACGCGATCTTCGCGACGTCCGGATGCTCGACGAGCCGCTGCCCGCAGATCCGGCCCGGGCCGACGACGACGTTGACGATCCCCTCGCCGAGAACCTCGTTCGGCGAGCTCGCCGAACCGCATCGCGGTCAGCGGCGTCAGCTCAGCCGGCTTGAGCACGACCGTGTTGCCGGCGGCGAGCGCGGGCCCGAGCTTCCAGCAGGCGATCGCGAGCGGGAAGTTCCACGGCGTGATCAACCCGACGACGCCCACCGGCTCGCGGAAGGTCAACGCCTGCCCGCCGGCGACCGGGATCGTGTCGCCGAGCAGGCGCTCGGGCGCCGCCGAGTAGTAGCGGATCGTCGAGATCGCCATCCCGATCTCGCCGCGCGCGGAGGCGATCGGCTTGCCGGCGTTGCGCGCCTCGAGCACGGAGAGCGCCTCGTGCTCGGCCTCCATCGCGGCGACCAGCGCCCGCATCCGCTCGGCCCGGTCGCCGGGTGCGAGCGCGCGCCACGCCGGGAAGGCGGCGCGCGCGCGGGCGACGGCGGCGTCGACCTCCTCGACGCCGGCGCGCGGAACCTCCTTGAGCACCGCCTCGGTGGCGGGCTCGATCACTGCCAGCGTGGCCGCTCATGCGGCTACGCCGGCATCAGTGCGGCGTCTTCAGGCGTGTCGATGTCGGGATCGTCGACCGTCCTGACCGGGCCCTTGAAGGTGTGCTTGGCGCCGGCCTCCCATGCGATCCAAACCCCGACGATCACGACGATCGTGACGAGCGGCGCGTAGTTGAAGTCGCTCCAGCTGAAGCCGCTGTTCCAGGGGACCGCCTCGGGGGATGTCGGGAAGCAGAAGAAGATCACGCACAGGGTGACCCAGACGATCGCGATCACGTTGATCCACTTGTAGTGCCCGCCGAGATTCCACACGCCGGGCTCGAACTTGTCGCCCATCCGCCAGCGCAGGAAGACGGGCAGGATGTAGGCGATGTAGAGGCCGATGACCGTGATCGACGTCACCGCGTAGAACGCGACCGGGAGGCCGGCAGCGTTGCCGAACAGCGCCGGAATCGTGATCACGAGCGCCGCGACGACGACGAACAGGACCGCCCACGTCGGCGTGCGGTGCGCGTTCAGGCGCCGCCACAGCCTGTGGCCGGGAACGGCGCCGTCGCGGGAGAACGCGAACACCATCCGCGAGCCCGCGGCGACGCAGCCCATCCCGCAGAACAGCTGGCCGACGGTCGAGATGTCGAGCACGAGCTTCGCCAGGCCGGTGCTGAGCGCCGACTCGATCACGGCGATCGTCGTGCCACCGCTCTTGTTGATCGCGGCGACGTGCGTGGCCGCGAACGTGATCGCGAGCAGCAGCGCCCAGCCGCCGACCGCCGAATAGGCGATCGACGTCCACAGCCCGCGCGGCGCGGCCCGCTCGGCGTCATGGGTCTCCTCGGAGAGGTGGGCGGAGGCGTCGTAGCCGGTGAACGTGTACATCGTCAGCAGGAAGCCGATCGGCAGGATGAAGATCCAGTAGATGCCGCCCACGGTGCCGCCCGCGAAGCCGGTGTTGTTCTGCCGGTGCCCGAACACGAACGAGGCGCTCTGGTGCGCCGCGGGTCCGAAGATCAACACGCCCACGATCACGACGACGCCGCCGAGCATCCACCAGGCGGAGACACGGTTCAGCAGCGCGACCAGCGGCGAGGAGAAGACGTTGATCAGGCAGTGGGCCGCGAGGATCAGCACGAACAGCACGAAGGTGTTGTGCAGGCCTGTCGACAGGCTGGTCGTCGTGAAGTTGAGGATGAAGTGCACCCCGTAGAGCGCGAGCACCGAGTTCAGGAAGGCCGCGGCGCCGTAGTCGACCGCGGCGATGATCGCGACCAGGCCGATCAGGTTGAACCAACCGGTGAACCATGCCCAGCGGGTTCCACCGAGCTGATAGGCCCAGTAGTAGATGCCACCCGCCGTCGGGTACTTGGACGCCAGTTCGGCCATCGACAGCCCGACGAGCAGTACGAAGCAGCTGATCACCGGCCAGCCGATCGAGATCGCGACCGGACCGCCGGCGTTCCACGCCTGCCCGTAGGTCGTGAAACAACCGCTCAGGATGCAGATGATCGTGAGCGAGATCGCGAAGTTGGAGAATGCGCTCCAGCCGCGGTTGAGCTCCTGCTTATAGCCGAGCTCGGCGAGTTTCTGCTCGTCGGTCGACAGCGATCCACCGGCTGCGCTCATCCCAACTCCTCCTGCCTTCGGTTACCGAAAGGTGTAATGGTCCGTCCTTAGCCGCGCAACCTACTCAGGGCGACGGGTGAAGTCAAGCGCGCTTTGCGGACGGATCAAGCGCCGTCTCGCGCGGCATCCAGCCCGGCAGCAGCCCGGCGAGAATGTGCTCGGTCCCATGCAGGTGCTCGGTCATCTCGCGAGCCGCGGCGGCCGGGTCGTGGCGGCGCACGGCCGTGACCAGTCGCCGGTGCTGGGCGTTGGCGACGGCCAGCACCTCCGGCGGGTGCGCGATCAGCGCGATCAGGCCCGACATCGCCCCCTGGGTCTCCGTCATCGCCGTCACCAGCCGCGGGCTGCTGGTCGCCTGCGCCAGTGCGACGTGGAAGCGGATATCGGCCTGGCGGTAGAGCCTGAAGTCCTCGAGCATTCGCCCCAGCGCGGACGCGATCTCATCGAGGGCGCCGATCGCCTCTGGCGTCGCCCGCTCGGCGGCGAGCACCGCGATCCCGATCTCGACCGCGATCCGCTCATCGCAGGTGTCGCGCCAGGCGCTGAGCACCTCGCGCGGTGGCGGTCCCGCCGGCGGCAGCGGATCGGCGACGAACGTCCCGCCGCCGCGCCCGCGAGTCGCGTGGAGATGGCCGCTCTGGCCGAGCGCGACGAGCGCCTGGCGCAACGTCGAGCGCGCGATCCCGAGCCGCCGGCAGAGCTCGCGCTCGGCCGGCAGCCGCGTGCCCGGCGGCAGCAGGCCGAGCCGGATCGCCGTGCCGAGGCGCTCGACCGTCTCCTCGAAGGCGGTCATCGAGCGCACGGGCGCGAACACCGTGTCCAGCGATGCGGCGTGGTCCAGCGCATCGCCGGCCGGTGTGCCAGGGCCGGCGGCGGCCGTCGGCCCGCTGTCGAGCGACACATTCACAGGCGCTCGAATCCCCGTCGCAGCTCCCAGTCGGTGACCGCAGCCTCGAACGCCGCCAGCTCGACGTCGGCCGCGTTGACGTAGTGGTCGACCATCTGATCGCCGAACGCGGCACGCGCGGTCGCGCTGGCTGCGAACAGGTCACGCGCTTCGCGCAGCGTCGTCGGCAGCCGTGGCTTGTCGGTGGCCAGGTAGGCGTTGCCGGTGTAGGGAGGCTCGAGCACGAGCTGGTTCTCGACGCCGTGCAACCCGGCGGCGATCGTCCCCGCCAGCGCGATATACGGATTCAGGTCGGCGCCGCCGGCGCGGTTCTCGAAGCGCAGTCCGGCGCCGTGGCCGACCACCCGCAGCGAGCACGTCCGGTTGTCGAGCGCCCACGCGACGGCGGTCGGCGCGAACGATCCGGGTGCGAAGCGCTTGTAGGAGTTGACGTTCGGCGCCAGCAGCAGCGTGAACTCGCGCAGGCATGCGAGCTGGCCGGCGAGGAATGACTCGAACACGGCCCGATCACGCGGAAACACGGCCCCCTCTGCGTCGGAGAGCGAGAAGTGGATGTGGCAGGAGTTGCCCTCGCGCTCGTTGTACTTGGCGATGAAGCTGATCGACATGCCCTCCTGGGCGGCGATCTCCTTCGCGCCGTTCTTGTAGATCGAGTGGTCGTCGGCGCAGCGCAGCGCGTCGGCGTAGCGGAAGTTGATCTCGTGCTGGCCGAGGTTGCACTCGCCCTTGGAGTTCTCGACCTCGAGCCCGGCGCCGGCCATCGCGTGGCGGATCCGGCGGATCAGCGGCTCGACTCGTGCGGTGCCCAGCAGCGAGTAGTCGACGTTGTAGAGGTTTGCCGGCTCGAGGTCGCGGTAGTTCATCCGCCACGCGTCCTCATAGCTGTCGCGGAACACCAGGAACTCCAGTTCGGTGCTGGCCTTCGTGGTCCAGCCGCGCTGCTCCAGGCGGGCGAGCTGCGCGCGCAGCACCTGGCGCGGCGAGGCCGCGACGTCGGTGCCGTCGGCCCACGCGAGGTCGGCAAGGCAGATCACGGTGCCCTCCTGCCACGGGACCTCTCGCAGCGTCGAGAGGTCCGGTCGCATCTGGAAGTCTCCGTAACCCTGCTCCCAGGACGCCATCTCGTAACCGCCGACGGTGTTCATGTCGACGTCGACCGCCAGCAGGTAGTTGCAACCCTCGGCGCCGTGGTCCGCGACCACGTCGAGGAAGTGCTCGGCAGTCAGTCGCTTACCCTGCAGACGGCCCTGCATGTCGGTCAGCGCCAGCAGCACCGTGTCGATCTCTCCGGCATCAGCGCGCCGCCTCAGTTCATCGAGCTCCACGGTTCCCTCTCTCCCAGTCGTTCACACGTCAAAGCGTGAAGGTATAGGAGTCACGCCTTAGCTGCCGGCTTCGATCCCGTCGAGACCTCGACGACGAAGCGGGCGCGATCGCCACGGTGCCGGTCTCGAGCGAGCTCGACGGGGATGCCGGCGGCGCAGCGCGCGACCCGGTGCACCAGCATCAGCGGGCTGGCGGGCGCGACGCCGAGGAGCTCGGCGTGCCGTGCCTTCGCGAGCACCGGCTCGAGCCGCTGGACGGCGTTGACCGGCTCGATCCCGTAGTCGTCGCGCATCAGGCGATACAGCGATCCGCGCAGATCCCGGTCCAGAAAGCCGGGAAACCGAGCCGCCGGAATCCACGAGTCCTCCAGCGCGATCGGTTCCCCGTCGGCCAATCGCAGCCGGCGTACGCGATACACGGCGTCCCCAGGGTCGAGCTCGAGCTCGCGTGCCACAGCGCGTGGGGCGCCGAGCTCCTCGAGCTTCTGGACGCGGGCTGCGGCCGCGATCCCGTGGCGAGAGACCATCTCGGTGAAACCTGCGAAGTCGGTCAGTTCGAGCGTCAGCTTCGAGCTGCTGACCGTCGTCCCACGCCGGCCGATGCCGCGCGCGAGCAGGCCCTGGCGCGCCAGCGAGTCGAGCGCCGCTCTGGCGGTCAGCCTGCTGACACCGGCGAGCTCCGCCAGTTCCCGCTCCGACGGCACCCGTGCGCCGACCGCCAGGGCGCCCGATTCGATCAGCGCTCCCAGTCGGCGCTCGATCTGCGCGTACGCGGGGACCTGCGATTTGCGGTCGAGGCGCCAATCGCCCGTCGGCGCCGGCGCGCTCATCGCGTCGCGGCAGACCTGCGCAGGCGGTGCGCCTGCGCCGCAACGACGAGCGCCTTGAACAGCCGCAGGTCGTCGCCGGCCTCGGGATGCCACAGAACCCCGACGGCGAACGACATCGCCGGATCCTCGATCGCCTCCACCGACTGGTCCTCCGCCCACGCGGTGGCGCACAGCCCGTCGCCGAGGTCCGCGATGCCCTGGTGGTGGGCCGAGCAGACCGCGACGCTCGCGCCGAGGATCGAATCCACGTGACTGTCCTGCGCGGCGCGGACCTCGTGGACATCGAACTGGCCGGGCTTCGTCCGGTGGCCGGTGTGGCCGACCACGTCCGGCAGGTGCTGGACCAGCGTCCCGCCACGTACGACGTTGATCAGCTGCATCCCGCGGCAGATGCCGAGCACCGGGATGTCCTGCGCGAGCGCGGCCCGCAGCAGCGCGAGCTCTGCCGCATCGCGCTCGGGTCGGGTGTCGGTCGTCTCGGGTTGCTGCTCGGCGCCGTAGCCGGCCGGGTCGAGGTCCGGGCCGCCCGAGAACACCAGGCCATCGACGATCGAGAGCGTCTCAGCGACTCCATCGAGCACCGGCGGAAGCACGATCGGGCACCCACCCGCCGCCGCCGCACACTCGACATAGCCAAGTGGGATCAGTGCCGCCGGCATGTCCCATGCACCCCAGCGAGCCGGGGCGACGTATGACGTGATGCCTATGACCGGATGTGGGCTTGACATCTGCTGTCAATGCATCATACCATTGATAAAATGGTATATCCCATTATCTGATGGCGAGCCCCGCACTCTTCCCGATCGTGCGCGGGTGGTGATCATCGGCGGTGGCGTCGGCGGCGCGTCGATCGCCTACCACCTCGCGCAGCTCGGCGAGCGCGACGTGATCCTGCTCGACCGCAACGAGCTGACGAGCGGTTCGACGTTCCACTCCGCCGGGTTGGTCGGCCAGTTGCGTTCGAGCGTCGCCCTGACGCGGCTGATGATGTACTCGGTCTCGCTCTACCGCCAGCTCGACTGTGGTTGGGTGCAATCAGGCGGCATCCGCCTCGCCTGCACGCCCGAGCGCGAGCAGGAGGTCAACCGCCAGGTCGCGTGGGCGCGCACCTTCGGCCTGCCGCTCGAGCTGATCTCCGCGGAGCAGGCGCAGGAGCTGTTCCCGCTGATGAGCACCGAGGGAGTCCGCTGCGCCTCCTATCTGCCGACCGACGGCTACCTCGACCCGTCGCTGCTGACGACCGCGCTGGCCGACGGCGCGCGCGCAGGCGGCTGCCGGGTGTTCACCCACACGCGTGTCACCGGGATCGACGTCCGAGATGGCCGTGTGCGCGGCGTGCAGACCGAATGGGGCGAGGTCGAGGCGGAGATCGTCGTCAACGCCGGCGGGATGTTCGCGGCCGAAATCGGGCGCATGGCGGGGATCCGAGTGCCGGTGATCCCGTTCGCACACGAGTACCTCGTCACCCAGCCGTTCCGTGAGCGCAGCGGCGAGGACCACCTCCCGACATTGCGTGACCCGGACCTGCTGATCTACTTCCGTGAGGAGGGCGGCGGCCTGGTCATGGGCGGCTACGAGCGTGACAGCGCGCCGTGGGCGCTTGACGAGCATCTGGTCGACCGGATCCCGGCCAACTTCAACGGTCGCCTGCTCGAGGAGGACTGGCCGCGGTTCGAGGAGATCGCCGAGAACTCGCGCAGCCGCGTGCCGATCATGGAGCAGATCACCGTCACCAGGCTGATCAACGGGCCCGAGGCGTTCACGCCCGACAACGAGTTCTGCCTCGGCGAGAGCGACGTCGCGCGGGTTCTTCGTCGCGGCCGGCTTCTGCGCCCACGGCCTCGCCGGCGCCGGCGGGATCGGCAAGCTGATGGCCGAGTGGATCCTCGCCGGCGAGCCGTCCTCGGACGTCTGGGAGATGGACATCCGCCGCTTCGGCCCGCACTACCGCTCGCCCTCCTACACGCTGAAGCGCACGAAGGAGGTCTACGAGACCTACTACGACATCCGCTATCCCGGGCCACGAGCGCCAGGCCGGGCGGCCGCTGCGGGTCTCCAGCGCATACCAGTGGCACGCCGACCACGGCGCCGCGTTCGGCGAGAAGTCCGGCTGGGAGCGCGTCAACTGGTACGAGCAACGAGCCGGCCGGCGATGAGTCGCTGCGACCGCGCGGCTGGGCCGGGATGCACTGGTCGCCCGCGATCGGCGCCGAGCACCGCGCCACGCGCGAGGCGGCCGGCCTGTTCGACGAGTCCTCGTTCGCGAAGCTCGAGGTGAGCGGCCCCGGCGCGGCGGCGCTGCTCGAGCACCTCTGCGACAACCGCGTCGCCCGCGACGTCGGCGCAGATCACCTACACGCAGATGCTCAACAACCGCGGCGGGATCGAGTGCGACTTCACCGTCACCCGGGTCGCTGAGGAGCTCTTCCAGATCGTCACCGGGACCGCGTTCGGCAACCACGACGCGAGCTGGATCCGCCAGCCATCTGCCGGACGACGGGTCGGTGACGCTGACCGACGTGACCTCGCGCTGGTCGTGCTTCGGCCTGTGGGGTCCGCGGGCGCTCGACGTGCTCGCGCCGCTGACGCCTGACCCGCTCGACTTCGGCTACATGCGGATGCGTGAGCTGACCGTCGGCGACGTGCCGGTCCGCGCGCTGCGCGTGACGTTCGTCGGCGAGTTCGGCTGGGAGCTCTACTGCCCGACCGAGTACGGCGCCGGGTCTGTGGCGGGCGCTGTGGGACGCCGGCCGTGAGCACGGCCTGGTGGCCTGCGGCTACCGGGCGATCGACTCGCTGCGGCTGGAGAAGGGCTACCGCGTGTGGGCGGCCGACATCACCCCCGACGAGACCCCGTACGAGGCGCGGGCTCGGGTTCTGCGTGCGCGAGGACAAGGAGTTCATCGGCTCGGACGCGCTCTGCGGGCGGTGCGCGCATCGAGCGAGGTCGGCACGCGGCTGCGCTGCATCGTGCTCGAGGACCCCCGCTCGGTCGCGCTCGGCAACGAGCCGGTGCGCGTCGACGGCGAGGTCGTCGGCCGCGTCACGAGCGGCGGCTACGGCTACACGGTCGAGCGCTCGATCGCCTACGCCTACCTGCCGCGAGTCGTCGAGATCGGCGCCGCCGTCGAGATCGACATCTTCGGGCAGTGGGTCGCCGGCGAGGTCTCGCGCGGAGCCGCTGTTCGACCCGAGCGGACGCGCATGCGATCCCTCAAGCAGCCCGCCTGAACGCTCTCCCGAGCAAGCCGGCCCGAGCGAGCCGGCCCAGCGCCTGTGACGCGCCACGCTACGCTCCCGGGCCGATGTCGGTCACGGTTGTCGGCTCGATCGCGTTTGACGCGGTCAAGACACCGTTCGGGAGCGCGAGCGGATGCTCGGCGGCTCCGCCGTGCACTTCGCGCTCGCCGCGTCGTTCTTCGACGAGGTCCACGTCGTCGGCCCGGTCGGCGATGACTTCGGCGAGGACTCGATCGCGGTGCTGGCGCGCCGCGGCGTGCAGACGGGCGACATCGAGCGCGTCGCCGGCGGCAGGACCTTCTTCTGGAGCGGCGTCTACGGCTGGGACCTCAACGACCGCGAGACGCTCGACACGCAGCTGAACGTGTTCGCCGACTTCGCGCCGAAGCTCTCGGAGCGCTCCCGCGCCTGCCGATGTCGCTGTTCCTGGCGAACATCCAGCCGGATCTGCAGCGGGAGGTCCGCGCCCAGTGCGCCGGCGCCCGGTTCGTCGCGCTCGACTCGATGAACCTCTGGATCGAGACTGCGCGTGACTCGCTGATCGCGGCGATCGCGGAGGTCGACTGCCTGATCCTCAACGACGCCGAGCTGCGCCAGCTGACCGCGGAGCCGAACCTCGTGCTCGCGGCGCGCAAGGTCCGCGCCTGGGGTCCGCGCGTCGTCGTCGCCAAGCAGGGCGAGTACGGCGCGGCGATGGTGACCGAGGAGGGCTTCTTCGCGCTGCCGGCGTTCCCGCTCGAGACGGTCGTCGACCCGACCGGGGCCGGCGACAGCTTCGCCGGCGGCTTCGTCGGCTACGTCGCGGCGCACCCGGACGAGCCCCTGCACCACGAGCTGCTCTGCCGGGCGATGGCGTACGGGACCGCGCTCGCGTCATTCAACGTCGAGGAGTTCGGGACCGAGCGGGTCGCCCGCCTGGCGCCGGCGGAGATCGCCGAGCGGGTGGCGCGAGCTCGGCCGGATCACGCGCTTCATCGAGAAGCCGCTCGTGCTCCGCGACTGACGTTGCCTGCGGCGGTCTTCGGAACTTCGTGACGTTTGAAACTTATCTCGACCTTACGCTAGGATCTCCGAGTTGTGACGTGGGGATTCGTATGGATCATGATCGGGCTCAAGATTCCGCTCGCGGCGCTGTTGTTCATCGTCTGGTGGGCGATTCGGCAGACGCCTGAGACCGCGGGTCGCTCCGATGACGATGGTGGTGCCCACCGCCGCTTGATGCGGGTTCATCCGCGGGGGCCGTTCCCACGGCATCCGCGCCGCGGACCGCACGGGGAACCGGCGCTGCCGGCCCCGCCGCGGATGCGCACGACGCGCGCCCGTGCGCGCACGCTCGGCAACGGACACTGACCTCCGTCTGACTGGGCGAAGCGACGGTGGTTTTGCGCGTTCGAGCAGCAGCATGCCAACCCCGCATCCTTCCCTCATTGCCTGGTTTGCTCGTTGACATAAGGACCGCGGGTCTGCGGGTATCTGGCGACGCTGCAAGACTTCGGCCAGCGATGAGCGAGCCTCCGGTGTCCGTCCTCTCCGACGGAACGATCCTGCAGCTCGTCGCCGACGGCCGGATCGCGATCGAGCCGTGGGACCCAGGCGACTGGTCCAGCCGGCGAGCGTCGATCTTCGTCTCGGCGACTCCTTTCGCGTCTTCCACAACCATCGCGCCTCGGCGATCGATCTGCGCCACCCGCCGGAGAACCTGACCGAGGAGGTGATCGTTCCCGGCGAGGAGCCGTTCGTGATCCACCCCGGCGAGTTCTGCCTCGGCCGCACGCTCGAGTGGGTCGAGCTGCCGGACGACATCGTCGCGCGGATCGAGGGCAAGTCGAGCCTCGGGCGGCTCGGGCTGATCGTGCACGCGACGGCCGGCTTCTGCGACCCGGGCTGGCGCGGAACGCTGACGCTGGAGCTGAACAACCTGACGCGCGTTCCGATCAAGCTCTACCCGGGCCTGCCGATCGCCCAGCTCTCGTTCATGACGCTTGGACCGGCCGGCGCTGCGCCCGTACGGCAGCCCCGGTCTCGGGCAGCCATTACCAGGGCCAGCGCGCGGCGACCGAGAGCCGCTACGAGGGCGGCCCCGCCGCCGATGGTTGACCGCTCTCGGGTCCACGATCTCACGCGCGGGACCGGCTGACGGTGATAACCGGATCACGGCGCCGTCGCCGGCATCGGGCAATTCGGCGCGACCTCGCCGAGCGACGCTCTCGCGCCCGTCCCGTGGTTGCGCCATCGAAGCACCCTGCCGTTGAAGTCTGTGGACCCGTCTGAGAGGAACGCGATGAGCACCGAGACTGCTGGGCAGCACGACGGCGGCGCCGCGCAGTTACGTCGGACGACGCTGACGATCACCGACAACCGCACCGGCCAGACCTACGAGGTGCCGATCGAGGACGGCACGATCCGCGCGACCGAGCTTGCGCAAGATCAAGGTCGATGACGAGGACTTCGGCCTGATGACCTACGACCCCGCGTTCATGAACACGGCGTCGTGTCGCTCGAGCGATCACCTACATCGACGGCGACCAGGGGCATCCTCGAGTACCGCGGCTACCCGATCGAGCAGCTCGCCGAGAAGTCGACCTATCTCGAGGTCGCCTACCTCCTGATCCACGGCGCGCTCCCGACGCAGGCGCAGCTCGACGACTGGACCTACCTGATCACGAACCACACGTTCGTGCACGAGAACATCAAGGAGTTCATGCAGGGCTTCCGCTACGACGCCCACCCGATGGGGATGCTGCTCGCGTCGGTCGGTGCGCTCTCGACCTTCTATCCGGAGGCGAACGCAGATCAAGGACCCCGAGATCCGCTACCTGCAGGTCATCCGGCTGATCGCGAAGATGCCGACGCTGGCGGCGTTCTCCTACCGCCACAACCGTGGCCTGCCCTACGTCTATCCGGACAACGACCTCTCCTACGCCGGCAACTTCCTCTCGATGATCTACAAGATGACCGAGCTCAAGTACGAGCCCGACCCGCGGCTCGAGCGCGCGCTCGACGTCCTGTTCATCCTGCACGCCGACCACGAGCAGAACTGCTCGACCAGCGCGGTGCGCAGCGTCGGCTCCTCGCAGGTCGATCCGTACTCCGCGGTCGCCGCCGGCGTCGCCGCGCTCTACGGACCGCTTCACGGCGGCGCCAACGAGGCGGTGCTGCGGATGCTGCGCCGGATCGGCACCGAGGACAACATCCCCGCCTTCATCGAGGGCGTCAAGGAGGGCAACGAGAAGCTGATGGGCTTCGGACACCGCGTCTACAAGAACTTCGACCCGCGCGCGAGGATCATCAAGAAGGCGTGCGAGGACGTATTCGAGGTGACGGGCAAGAACCCGCTGCTGCACATCGCGACCGAGCTCGAGAAGATCGCGCTCGAGGACGAGTACTTCGTCACGCGCAAGCTCTACCCGAACGTCGACTTCTACTCGGGCCTGATCTACGAGGCGCTCGGCATGCCGGTCGAGATGTTCCCGGTCCTGTTCGCGATCGGGCGGACCAGCGGCTGGATCGCCCAGTGGCTCGAGATGATCGACGACCCGGAGCAGAAGATCGCGCGCCCGCGGCAGATCTACACCGGTCCGCGCGGCGTCGACTACGTGCCGATCGCGGAGCGCGGCTAGCGAACCGGGCGCTGCAACCCCCCCGCGCCTTCACCCTGCGCGGCGCGCCGTCAGAGCGCCAGCGTCGCGCCGTGGCGGCGCAGCCAACGCGACTGCTCGCGGTAGTCCGGCCAGCGTGAACCAAGCAGCGCCCAGAAGCGGGGCGAGTGATCCATCACCTCGAGGTGGCACACCTCGTGCCAGACGACGTAGTCGAGGACCGGCTCTGGCGCCATCAGCAGCCGCCAGTTGAAGCTCATCGATCCGCTGCGTGAGCAGCTCGCCCAGCGCGTGCGCTGCGAGCGGATCGTCAGCTTTGTATATGCGCTGCCGGTCTGCGCGCAGGCTCTGTCGAGCCGCAGCGCGATCTCGGCGCGCGCGGCGCGCCGATACCAGCGTTCCAGCGCCTGCTCTGCGCCGGCTCCGGCCGGCACGAGCAGATCGTCCCCTCGGCGGTGGACCCGCGCGCGAGTTGGTATCGGGACCAACGCAAGCTCCGCGCCGAGGTACGGGACCGTGTCGCCACGCGCTGCCACCGCCGCTCGCGCGCGCGCCGCCTCATGCAGGCGCCGCTCGATCCACGGTCGCAATTCACGCACCGCGGCGGCGGCCTCCCGCTCGCTCGCGCGTTTCGGCAGCACGACCTCGACGCCACGGGCCACGTCGACCGTCACCCGCACGCGCCGTGCGCGTTCAGATCGCCGGACGCTGTACACGATGTCGTCCATTGCCTCGACAGGGTACGGTGCAGCGATGATGGCCAAGGGCTCCCGCGTCGAGCTGCCACCCGGCGTGCGAACGCCATTCGAGGTCTACGTGAACGGCGTCAGGCAGGAGCTCGGCGTCGACTATC
Organism: uncultured Solirubrobacterales bacterium; assembly: GCA_963742025.1. GTDB lineage: Bacteria > Actinomycetota > Thermoleophilia > Solirubrobacterales > Solirubrobacteraceae > Palsa-465. Next base: position 661,707 of record CAVUKF010000010.1, on the reverse strand, counting down.
GGGTCAGCGGCGGGGATCTCGTGTTCACGCGTGAGCTCGTGCAGCAGAAACTGGACAAGCGCGCCTGGGCGCTCGGCTTCTGGGGGATCGGGACCTACAAGCGCAACGACGAGGTCGACGTCAGCTACGAGCTCGACGGCAAGGCCACCGTCGCGAACGCGCTGCCGATCATTCCGCCGTCGTGACGAGGTCGCGTTTGACCCACGGCGCCAGCAGCTTCAGCGCCGAGAGGATCGCGCGCGTCGCCGGCGAGCGGTTGAGCGTGTAGAAGTGGATTCCGGGCGCGCCGCGCGCGAGCAGCTCCGCACACTGCAGCGTCGCGTAGGAGACGCCGAGGCCGACGACCGCCTCTGCGTCGTGGCGACGAATGTCGAGTTGCTCGAGCAGCGCGGCCGGGATCGTCGCGCCGCACATGCCGGTGATCGTCTTGATCTGCGAGGCGTCGGTGATCGGCATGATCCCGGGCAGGATCGGAACGTCGATGCCGGCCGCGCGCGCTTCGTCGAACGAAGCGGAAATAGAGCTCGTTGTCGAAGAACAGCTGCGTGATCAGGAATGAGGCGCCGCTGTCGACCTTCGCCCTCAGGAAGCGCAGATCGTCCGCGCGGTCGGGCTGCCTCGGGATGGAGCTCAGGAAAGCACGCTGCGCCGATGCAGATCGCCGGGAACGGTGCGCGATCAACTCGACGAGTTCGCTCGAGTAGCGCAGGCCGCCGGGGTGCGGCGTCCATCTCGAATCGTCGCGTGGCGGGTCGCCGCGAAGCGCGAGGATGTTCTCGAGGCCGGCCGCGGCGATCTCGTCGACGATGCCTGCGAGCTCGTCCTCGTCGCGCCGACGCAGCTGAGGTGGGCCATCGCCTCGATCCCCAGCTCCTGCTTGAGCCATTTGGTCACCTCGAGCGTCCGGTTGCGCGTCGATCCGGCGGCGCCGTAGGTCACCGACGCGAAGTCCGGTGCCAGCGGGCGAAGCGTCGGCGAGCGCGGCGCGCAGATTCTGCTCACCCTCGTCGGTCTTGGGCGGGAAGAACTCGAACGAGAAGACTGGACGCTCTCTGCCGGCGATGATCTCGTCGATCCGCACCCGGGTCACTCTACCAACCTTGACATGAATGTGTCAAGGTTGGTAGAGGTTCACAGCACCCGCCAGCGCTCGACCACGCCGTCGGACTCGGGCGCGGCCCGACCCGTGACCTCGAGGTGGCGCAGATAGCAGAGCGTCTCTGTCATCCGCCATGCCGTCCGCGCCGGGGTGAGCGGTCCTTCGAAGATCGCGTCGACAAGCTCGCGCGCGGTGCTTGGCGCGCGTTCAAGCGCCTTGCGCACCGCCTGCAGGTTGCCCGCGACGAGCTCGCGGTTGGCGTCGATGTGGCCCGGACGTCGGTGAACGTCCGCCCGTGACCAGACAGGCACAGACGCGCATCGAGGGGCTCGATCACGCCGAGCGAGTGCAGAAACTCGCCGACCGGGTCGGGTGAGTAGCCGTAGTCGAAGTACAGCGACAGGCGGCCGAGCAGGTGATCGCCTGAGATCAGCAGCCGCCGCTCGGGCTGGAAGCAAGCAGACATGGGACGGGGCGTGTCCGGGCGTCTCGTAGACCCGCCAGTCCCCGAGATCGGTGTCGACCACCACCCCGTTGATCAGCTCGCGGTCAGGCTCGATCAAGGCCGCCACGCCTGATCCCATCTCCTTGATCCGCTCGACGTACCGCTCAAGCGCAGCCGCGCTGACGCCGCCCTGGCGCCCGATCTCCAGTCGCCGTTGCAGCGCCGCCTCGGGATCCTCGAGCCAGGCGGTCGCGTGGCGTGGTTCGGGTGCATCCACACCTCGCAGCCGGCGCGGTCGCGGACCGGCCCCGCCTGACCCCAGTGGTCCGGGTGAGCGTGGGTGATCAGGACCAGGCGGACCTGCCCCAGCGCAAGCCCGACGTCGTCCAGCGCCCGCTCGAGATCGGCCATCGAGCCCGAGTGGTACATCCCGGTGTCGACCAGCGACGATCCCGCCGTGCCGAGCGACCGCCCAGGCGTTGCAGTGCGGAACGCCCTCGAGCGGCAACGGCAGCCGCAGCCGCCAGAGGCCCGGCAGCACCCGCTCGCCGCGACCCACCTCACGATCCCGAGGCATCGGTGCCGACGATATCGATTGTCAACGCAACGTAAGCCGCGGCCGTAGACTGCGCGCACCAATGGCCTCAAGCTCGGAGATCGCCAAGCAGTACCTGCAGGCGCTCGGCGGCCCGCGACGTCGACGCGGCGGTCGCCTGCTGGGCGCCGGGCGCGATCGATCGGATGGTCGGGCAGCGGGACCTGATCGCACCCGACGGAGATCCGTGAATACTTCACGAGCTGTTCGAGGCGTTTCCGGACTTCGCGTTCGAGATCATCGACGCGACGACCTACCGGGACCGCTGTGCGATCCGATGGCGCGCCCGTGGGACGTTCGCCGGCCCCGGCCGCTTCCAGGGCTTCGAGCACAACGGCGCCCGGGTCTCGATCGAGGGTTGCGACGTGTTCACCGTGACGGACGGGCTGATCACAAACGCCGACGCCTACTTCGACAGCGGCGATGTCGCCCGCCAGCTGGGGCTGCTGCCGACGGCCGGATCGAAGAGCGAGGCGCGGCTCGCGACGGTCGCGAACGCCGGCACGCGGCTGCGCCGGATCGCCGGCGGGACTCCGCCGGAGGCGATCGCTGCCGGCGTCTGGGTCCTGCGCGGCGGCCGGATGCGCAACATGAACGTCTACCTGATCGCCGACGAGGGCGGCATCACGATGTTCGACGCCGGCATCTCGGTGATGCCGGCGTGCTCGCGTCCGCGTCTGCTCGCCTTGGTGGCATCAAGCGCGTCGTGCTCGGCCACGCCGATGCCGATCACCGCGGCGCGGCCGAAGCGCTCGGCGCGCCGATCTACTGCCACCCGGCCGAGCGGGCCGCCGCCGAGTCGCCCTCGAGCATCCGCGACTACTGGCATCTCGACAAGCTGGCGCCTTACGCCCGGCTGATCTACCCCTGGCTGCTGCGATCCTGGGACGGCGGCGCGCTGACGATCGAGGGGACCGTGCAGGAGGGCGACGAGATCGCCGGGTTCAGGGTCGTCCAGCTGCCTGGTCATGCACCTGGCCTGATCGGCCTGTTCCGCGAGGAGGACCGGCTTGCGCTCGTCTCCGACTGCATCTACACGCTCGACCCCGAGACCGGGATCAAGGGCGGCCCGCGGTTCCGCACCCGGCGTTCGACCTCGACGTCGACCAGGCGCGCGCGTCGATTCGCAAGCTTGCCGCACTCGACCCGAGCGTCGTCTGGCCCGGCCACGCCAAGCCGGTCGCAGGCGACGTCGTCAAGGAGCTCGAGCGCGCCGCGTCGGCGCGGATCTGACGCGGGGGAGGAGCCAGACCGGTGGGTCGGCGCCACCGGCAGCGTGAAAGACTCGGCGCGTCGAGCAGCGAGAAGCTGAGCGCCGCGACCACCGAGTACGCCGACGCCGACGGCAACGTGCTGGACCTCCGAGGGTCGCTGACGCCCGGCCGCGCGGTCGGAGTACGCCCGCGTCCTCCACGGCGGACTCGACCGCGAGGACGCCTGGCAACGCGCGACCGAGCTGCTGTTCGAGCGGCTCGCGGTCTCGTGGACGATCTCCGGCGCTCGCGATCGATCGCCAGAAGGAGCTGCTCGGACGCTACCGGATGGCCTCCGCGCCGGAACGGGCGTTCGTTCGTGACGCCCTGCGCGAGCACGCCGAGGAGCACTTCCCCGAGCTGGAGACCCCGTGAGCGCCGCCTGATCCGACCCCGGCTCGACGCCGACGCATTCGCGGCGCTGATCTGCGACTGGTGCCTGGAGGTCCAGGCCGGGTCAGCAGGTGATGGTCGCGACCACGACGCTCGGCCAGGCGCCGGCACTCGCGCTCCACCGGGCGCTGCTGCAGCGCGGCGCCTGGCCGCTGCTGCGGCTCTCCCCGCCCGAGCTGCCGGAGGAGTTCCACCGGCACGCGCGGGCACCGCATCTCGACGGCTTCGCGCCCGCTCGAGCTGGCCGAGATGCAGAAGATCGACGCGACCGTGCGGATCAACGCGCCGGCCAACACGCGCGCCTCTCGGCGGATCGATCCGGCTCTGATCGCGCGCTCCGTGCCGCGCACGAGCGCCCGTCAGCGAGGCACGACTCGCGGGGCGCTGGTGCGGAACGATCTGGCCGACGCCGGCGCTCGCGCAGCAGGCCGGGATGAGCAGCCGTGACTACGCGGCGTTCGTCGATCGGGCCCTGTTCCTGAACGACGCCGACCCGGTCGCGCCTGGCGCGAGCTGAGCGCCCGCCAGGCCGCGCTGATCGAGCGGCTGAAGCGCGCGGTGAGGTCCGGATCGAGGCGCAGGAGACCGATCTGCGCCTGCGCGTCGACGGCCGCACGTGGATCAACTCCGACGGGCGGCGCAACATGCCCAGCGGCGAGGTCTTCACCGGCCCGCACGAGCAGCTCGGCGACCGGCACGATCCGTTTCGACGTGCCGTCGAGCCAGCGCGGCGCCGAGGTTGCGGGCGTCCGGCTGACGTTCGACGCACGGCGAGGTCGTCGCCGCGAGCGCCGAGCGCGGCGGCGACCGCCTGGCCGCCGCGCTCGCGACCGATGCAGGCGCCCGCTTCCTCGGCGAGCTCGGGATCGGCACGAACACGGGCATCGACCGTGCCACCGGATCGACGCTGCTCGACGAGAAGATCGCCGGCACGGTCCACCTCGCGCTGGGCCGCTCCTACCCGGAGACCGGCGGCACAACGTCTCGGCGCTCCACTGGGATCTGATCTGCGACCTGCGCCGGGGGGGACAACTGTCGGTGGATGGCGAACCGTTGATCCGCGACGGCGCGCTCGTCGAGTAACTTCCCGCGCCTGATGCGCCGCACGAAGATCGTCGCCACGATCGGTCCCGCCTCGCGTGAGCCCGAGGTGCTCGCGCGGATGATCGAGGCCGGGCTCGACGTCGCCCGGCTGAACTTCTCGCACGGCAACCGCGAGCTGCACGCAGAGAACGCCGAGCGCGTGCGCGCCGCCGCGTCCGCGGCCGGCCGCCAGGTCGCGATCCTCCAGGATCTGCCGGGCCCGAAGCTGCGGATCGGGGCGCTGCGGGAGGGATCGCCGAGCTGAAGCCAGGCGAGCAGCTCGTGCTGATGTGCGGCTCCACCGAGGAGGGCGACGAGCGCCGCATGTCGGTCAGCTGGGCCGGTCTCGCGGATGCGCTCGACGCCGACGACGTCGTCTACCTGGCCGACGGCGCGATCCGCCTGCGCGTCACGGCGGTGCGCGTCGGCGAGGGCGAGGTCGAGACCGTGGTCGAGGTCGGTGGCTCGGTCGCCTCGCGGCAGGGGCTCAACATTCCCGGCTCGACCCGCGGTCTCCAGGCGGTCCCCGAGGAGGACCTCGAGATGCTCCGCTTCGGCGAGTCGATCGGAGTCGACCTGGTCGCGCTCTCGTTCGTCCGCACCGCCGACGACATCTCGACGGTCCGGCGCCACACGCGCCTGCCGCTGATCGCGAAGATCGAGAAGCCGCAGGCCGTGGACGCCGCCGAGGAGATCATCCGTGCGGCGGACTGCGTGATGGTCGCTCGCGGCGATCTGGGGATCGAGCTGCCGATCGAGGATGTCCCGATGGTGCAGAAGCGGATGCTGAAGATCGCGGGCCAGCTCGCTCGCCCGTCGATCACCGCGACGCAGATGCTCGACTCGATGGTCGCGTCGCCGCGGCCGACGCGCGCCGAGGCGACCGACGTCGCGAACGCGATCATCGACGGCACCGACGCCGTGATGCTCTCGCAGGAGACCGCGATCGGCGCCTACCCGGTCGAGACGATCGCGATGATGGCCGCGATCGCCGAGCGGACCGAGCGGATGCTGCCGTACCGCGACTGGAACGAGGAGCGCGTGCGTCGCGACGCGCGCGACCCCGCCTACACCGTCGCCTACAGCGCCTGCGCCGCCGCGCGCGATCTGCACCTCGCGGCGCTCGTCGTGCCGACGCTGTCCGGCCGCTCGGCGCGGCTGATCTCGGCCCACCGGCCGCAGGTGCCGATCTTCGCGCTCTCGCCGGGGAAGGAGACGGTACGGCGCTGCGGCCTGATGTGGGGCGTTCGCGCTGCCTCGATGCGCCGCCACGAGGTCACCGAGTCGCTGATCTCCGATGCCGCCCGCCGCGTCGTCGAGCTCGGCTGGGTCAAGCCGGGCGCGCGGGTCGCGATCACCGCCGGACTCCCGAGCGGGCGGCCCGGGACGACCAGCCTGCTCCAGATCCAGCGGGTCTGAGCTGCAGCCGTCTCAGCGGGCCTGGCTGGCCGTCTCAGGTGTGCACGAGAACGACGACCGTCGGCCCCGTGTAGTCGTGGTCGTGTCGACGGCACGCGGCGGTAAAGGAGAGCCGGACGCTGTCGTGATCCGGGTGCCGTCGTAGCTCGCGATCAACGTCAGCTCGCCCCTCGTTCCGACCGCTGCACTTCGGGTCGGTGCTGCTCGTCACGCGCACGTGCAGTCGCAGCTGATTGCGAGGGCGCCGTCGAATGCGACCGCGTGCTGAAGGCTGATCACCGGGCTCAGCGCCGTCAGGACGATCTGGCGATCCGGCAAACCGGCAACGCGGTCCACCTGACAGATCACGCCGGCCGCGCTCTGTCCCGAGATCGTTCCGTGGCCGTGAGCGTAGGTCCCGTGCGCCGCCGTGATCGGCGCGCCGACATGAAAGCCCCACTGACGTCGGCCCCGGCGGCGTGAAGCGGGCAGCTAGGCGGGAGCCGGCGACGACGCGAGCGCCGAGCGCTCCGAGGAGCAGCAGCGCGCTGAGCAGGCCGAGGATCGTCAGCAGCGCGAGCGCCCACGCCGGGAACACTAGATGCTCTTTGCGCGTGAGAGAACTCCGCCTCCTGCGCGGCCGAGCTCGGTCGCCGGCGGATCGTCGTAGAACCACTCGCGGGCGATCCGGTGGAAGTTGCCGTGCGCGTGCAACTGCGCGATCACGGCGAGCGTCAGCACCTCCATCCGCCGGCCGAAGATGTGATCTGGCGGCGCTGACTCGTGCCGCATCTGCCCGAAGTACTCCGAGCGCGGGTCGCTCATGTCGATCAGAACCTGCGTCGCGCACTCGGGAGTCAGCTCGACCTCCTGGTCGACCGTGTACCACGCGGTCGCTGCCCGGAAGTGCTCGAGCACGCGCTCGGGGTTGAACCGCTCTGGCTCGGGAAAGAAGCCGACCTGCGTGCCGAGTGCCATGATCGTCTCTGTGTCGCCCTCGATCACCGCGCGCGCGACCGCGATCTCGAGCTCCACCGCGCCCTCCGGCATCCGTTTGAACAGCCCGAAATCGAAGAAAGCGACTCGCCCATCGGCCAGCAGCATCGAGTTGCCCGGATGCGGGTCGCCCGGAGAACTGGTGCTGGCGATAGAGGCATCCGAAGTAGAACCGGAACAGGATCTCGGCGACGCGGTCCCGCTCGGCCTGCGGATAACCCTTCAGCTCCTCGAAGCCGACACCTTCGACGAGCTCGGTGACGAGCACGCGCTCGCGTGACAGCGATGTGACCACGTTGGGGACGGCGATGAACGGGTGAGCCGGTGAAGATCCGTGCGAGTGACCGCTGATTCTGGGCCTCGAGCTCGTAGTCGAGTTCGTCCTCGATCCGGCTGCGGATCTCCTGGCCGATCGCCTTGGGATCCATGCCCGGGGCGATCCGCTTGGCGAGGCGCAGGATCATTCCGAGGTTCTGCATGTCTGCGCGCACCGCCGTCGCGACGCCCGGATACTGCACCTTGACGGCGACCCTCCTGCCGTCGTGGAGCGCCGCCCTGTACACCTGCCCGATCGACGCGGCGGCGATCGGCTCCTGGTCGAAGTCGGCGAACACTTCATCCAGCCGCTGGTCGAGTTCCTGCTCGATCACCTTGCGCATCTCCCTGAAGGTGACCGTCGGCGCGGCGTCGCGCAGCGCGGCGAGCTTGCGCTGGAACTCCTCGCGGTACTCCTCGGGAACGAGGCCGACGTCGAGGAACGACATCACCTGCCCGACCTTCATCGCAACTCCCTTCATCGTCCCGAGCGCCGCGACGATCTGCTCCGCCGCCTCGATGTTTCGGCGCTCGAGCGCGGCGTCACGGCCCTCCTTGGTCCGGGTCACGTTGGCCGCGCATCGTGCTCGCCTGGCGGATCGCCTGTCCAGCCGCGAGCCCGCCGATCTTGGCGGTGCGCCCCACCCTGCGATGTGGGGATCTTGTCGTTCGCCATCTCACCCGGCTAGGCGTCCGGTCTGGACGCGGTCCGAACCTGCGAGCCGGGGACGATGTCGTCGGAACCGTCTTCCCACCGCACCCACGCCTTGTGGCCGCCGTCGTAGTCGGCGCCCAGGAGGATCAGCGTGGCCGGCTCACCGAGGGCGGTGCACGACTCGCTCCCCTCCTCGTCGATCCCCCGCCAGATCCGCACGAACGCGTTGTGCTCGAGCTCATCGGCGACGGTCGTGGGGTCGGTGTGGCCCGGGTGGATCGTGGTCGCGGGCGGGAGTACGAGCAGCGTGTCCATGATCGAGGCTCGCAGGTCCGCGTAGGTGGTGTGCCCCGGTGCACGGACGCCGCCGACCGACCCCTTGAACAGCGTGTCGCCGGTGAAGACGTCGCTGCCGTCGACCAGAAGCGAGACCATCCCGGCGGTGTGCCCGGGCGTGTGGAGCGGCTCGATCTCCAGCTCGCCGAACGAGAGCCGCTCGCCGGGAACCAGCTCGCCGGTCGCGCCGGTGACCAGCTCGCGCTCGAGCGGGTGGATCAGCACCGGCGCTCCCGGGTGTCGCGCCGTGACGGCGTCAAGCTCTGCGACGTGATCGTGATGGTGATGGGTGAGCAGCACCGCCGTCAGCTCCAGCGCCATGCTGTCGATTGCGTCGAGCAGCGGCGCCACCGGTCCGCCGGCGTCGATCATCACGGCGTGCCCGCCGGCATGATCGGCGACCAAGTACGTGTTGGACAGCCACGGCTGACTCATGGAGCGCTCGACGATCATCCCCTAGAGCGTATCCTCTGGGCTGATGGGGCTCGTCCACACCTGCTACCGAGTGACTGACGTCGACCGCTCGGTTGCGTTCTATGAGGCGCTCGGATTCAGGGAGATGGGGCGCCACCCGATCCGCGACGAGGCGATCAACGTCTTCATGGGGTTGCCGGACGACGGCCCCGAGCCGCGGTTGGAGCTGACGTTCAACTTCGGGCGGACGGATCCCTACGAGATCGGAACCGGCTACGGGCACATCGCGATCACCACCCCTGCACTCGATGCTGCACTGAATGCGCTCGCCGAACAGGGAATCCTCCCCGAGCGGCCGCCGTACACGGTGCGCGAGGGTGGCTCGCGCCTGTGCTTCGTTCGCGACCCGGACGGCTATCGGATCGAGATCATCGAGCATTCCGGCTAGCGGGTATCGCCGCAACACATAGGCGAAATCGGCATCGGGCACTGGGGGGAACGACGATCTTCGATTGGACCGGCTGTTGACGGCGGAGGCCCGTTGTTGATGCGTCTGCCGGCGCGAATCAACGTGCTCGTCGTCGACGCCAGCGCCGACGATGCGGGAGCGCTCGCGTTGGCGCTCGGCGGCGCCCGAGAGCCACATATGACGACGCGGCGCGCCGCGACGGTCGCCGAGGCACTGGCAGCGCTCGTCTCGGAACAGTTCGACGCAATCGTGCTCGAACTCGAGCTACCGGACGCCGAAGGCCTCGACGCGCTGACCAGGATCCTTGACGCCGTGCCGGATGCCGTGATCGTGGTGCGTACCGGTCTGCCGGAGCAGCAGATCGCGATCGAGGCGCTCGCCGCGGGCGCCCAGGACTACCTGCGCAAGGACGCGGCGACGGACGACAGCAGCGTCAGGCGGGCGATCCTGTTCGCGCTTGCACGCAGTGGCGTCGAAGAGTTACGCGACGCCGAGCGCGCGCTGAGAGCTTCACGTGGAAAGCTGATCTCGCAGGGGGAGCTGCTCGCGAGCGTGTTCGACAACGCTCCGATCGGGATGGCGATCGGAGACCTCGATGGCCGCTTCACACGCGTCAACCGATCGTTCTGTGAGCTCCTCGGCTATTCGGAGGGCGAGCTGCTGCAGCGCGGATTCACCGACATCACGCATCCCGATGACGTCCAACTGTCGATCGACTGGGGGCAGCGCCTGATGGCCGGCGAGGCGCGGAGCTTCCAGCTGGAGAAGCGCTATATGCACCGTGACGGACACTCGATCTGGGTCAACCTCTCGGTCTCGATGATCTACGACGATGTTGGCGTCCCGATCAATTTCGTCTCTCAGTTCGAGGACATCTCCGAGCGCAAGGCGGCCGAGCTCGCGGTGCTGCGCGAACGCGACCACTCCGCGGCGATCATCGCGGCGATGGGCGAGGGGTATGTGCTGACAGTCGGTGGGAGGATCTCGGTCGTGAACGATGCGCTGCTGGAGCTGACCGGCTTCGCTCGGGACGAGCTGATCGGGACCGGCCCGCCATGGCCGTTCTCGCCTCCTGAGGCGGTCAGCGAGAACAGCCTCCTGCGGGACTCGGTGCTTGCCGGTGGCGGCAGCACGTTCGAGGTGCAGATGGTGCACAAGGACCGCACCAGGTTTGTCGCCGAGGTCACCGCGCGGCCCGCTCACAACCCCGACGGCAGCGTTCTCGGGTGGGTGAGCACGGTCCGCGACATCAGCGAGCGGCGCCGCTACGAGGCGGAGCTCGAGCGGCTGGCGACACACGACCCGCTCACCGGTCTGCCGAACCATCGCACCTTCCATCAGCGCCTTGACGAGGAGCTCGCGAATGCGATCAGACATGCGCGGTCGCTCAGCATCGCGCTCGTCGACATCGACGGCTTCAAGTCGATCAACGACGGGCACGGCCACATCGTCGGCGACCGCGTGCTGGCGGCGGTCGCGCAGCGGCTGGCCGCCGTCGTCAGGCAGGGGGAGATGCTGGCGCGGGTCGGCGGCGAGGAGTTCGCCTGGATCCTGCCGGACTCCGCCGCCGAGGGAGCGATGGCGGCCGCGGAACGCGCCCGATCCGCCGTCAACACCGAGCCGTTCGTGCCTGTCGGAAGGCTGACGGTGTCGATCGGCGTCGCCGAGCTCGACGAACTGCGGGACCGTTCCCGGCTCTACCAGTGCGCCGACGAGTCGCTGTACGAGGCCAAACGGCTGGGCCGCGATCGCGTGGTCCGGTTCGGTGTGAGGCCCGGGGACGCGGCCTAGCGCCGGTCCTGAGCCGCTAGGCTACGTTCGGAGATGGCGGAGAAGAGCAAGATCGCCTACCTGCTCGAGCGCCTCGCCCAAGGCGTTGCGGCGCACGACCGTGAGAACCCCGGCCATCACACCTGGGGGATCGGCATGGCCTACTTCGACATCGAGCGCCTGGGTCTCGAGGAGGGCGAGAACATCCTTCCGGGGATCGTGCTGCAGGCCGATGGTGGCGTCAGCGGAGCGTTCCGCGTGCTCTGCGACGGTGACCATGACGCCGGCGTCGAGGAGGAGGAGGAGGTCATGGTCGACGCCGTCGCCGATCAGGAGATCGTCGAGGCGTTGCCGATGTACGGATCACCGCCTCCGGTTCGTCCACCGTTCTAGCTTTCGAGCGCCGCTCGCAGCTCAAACCGGAGCAGGGATGCCGGCGCGACGTGCGATCCGCTCCGTCAGCTGCGTGATCGTCGGGCACGGAACTCCGAGCCGGACCGCGGCACGTAGAACCGCGCCCTGAATCGAGTCGAGCTCGGGCACGCGACCGGCCGCGATGTCCTTCTGCATCGAGGAGCGCAGCGACGCGTGCGCGCGATCGAGCTCCGCCAGCGTCGCGCCCGGGTCGATCTCGGCGCTGTCGGCGTTGGCCACGGCGGCGCCCTCCTCGATACAACCGACCAGCGCCGCACGCTGCGCGGAGTCGCGACGGATCGTCCCGATCGGTTCCTCGAAGGCGCTGGTTGTTGCGGAGAGCGCGTTCAGGCGAACGAGCTTGGACCAGAGCACCTGCTTCTCTGAGCTCCCAATCACGGTCGGGATCCCGGCCCGCTCGAGCAGTTTGGCAATCGCCGGCAGCTGCGCGGCCGGCGTCGGGTCGTCCGCGGCGAGCTCGATCCGCACCTGCGGGCTGGTCTGGGCGATCCGTCCGGGGGCGATCCGCTCGGACTCGATCCGGATCGACGCGGCCGCGACGCGTTCGGCTCCGAATCTGGCCCGGAGCAGCGCGACGTGGTCGAGCCCGTTGAGCAGCGGCACGACCAGCGCAGGCGTCGTCCGGACGCGCTCAAGGGCACCGTTCAGCCCGTCCGCCTTGGTGGCGACGAACAGCACGTCCACCGCTTTCGCCAGCCCCGTCGCGACGAGCGGCTGTGCGGAGAAATCGCCCAGAACGGCGCTGCGAACGTAGATCCCGTCACGTCGGATCAGCTCTGCGCTGGAGTCCCGAGCGATTACGGTGACGTCCTCGCCAGCGTGCCCGAGAGCAGCGGCAACGAACCCTCCGACGCCACCGGGACCCAATACGGCGATGCTCCAGATTGGAGCGTTCAGATCGATCGGTTCGTGCTTGACCACAGGTGAGGAGAAGTGGTTGAATGTCCCCGCGGCCAGATTACTAATTTATGGGAGGTCCATATGCGCGTAGGTGCTCTTAGGGGAGGCATCGTCGGCGCTGCGGCGGTCGGCGCTGCAGTTCTGACAATCGGAAGTGGTCTCGCATCGGCGAAGCCGATGTTCCAGATGATTCCGCACAAGTTCGCTCAGCAGCCGACGACGGCTCAATGCCAGTCGATGTTCCAGATCAACTGTTACGACGCGGCGCAGCTGCGCCGTGCCTACGGCGTCGATGCGCTCAACCGTCACGGGCTGAATGGCCGCGGCGAGACGATCGTGCTGGTTGATTCGTTCGGCTCGCCCACGATCTACAGCGACCTGCAGACATTCGATCAGGCCAACAACCTGCCGGCGCCGCCTTCGCTGCGGATCATCTCACCGGCCGGCGCGCCGCCGCCCTATGACCCGACCAACGTCACACAGGTCGGCTGGGCCGAGGAGACGACGCTCGACGTCGACATGTCGCACATGATGGCTCCGGACGCGAACATTCTGCTGGTCACGACCCCGGTCGCGGAGACCGAGGGCGTTGTCGGCTTCCCGCAGATGATCTATGCCGAGAACTACGTGATCGACCATCACCTCGGTGACGTCATCAGCCAGAGCTTCGCTGCGACCGAGCAGACCTTCCAGGATGCCAACGGGAACTTCGATCCGCGGCTGATCTACCAGCTCCGCTCCGCCTATATCAACGCGGCGGCGCACAACGTCACCGTGCTCGGCTCCTCCGGCGATACCGGCGCGGCCGGTTATGAGCCGGACGGCACCGACTTCTTCCCGTTCCCGGCGGTCAACTGGCCGGCGAGCGACCCCCTCGTCACCGGCCTCGGTGGGTCGATGCTGGACCTCGACGCCAACGGCAACCGCCTCGAGCCCGACGTCGTCTGGAACGACGGCTTCGGCGCCGGCACCGGTGGCCTCTCGGTGGCGTTCTCACGGCCGTTCTACCAGGACGGAGTGCGGCGGGTCGTCGGCGGTGCTCGGGGAGTTCCGGACGTCAGCATGAGCGCCGCGGTCAACGGTGGCGTCAACATCTACCTCGGGTTCACCTCGGCTGACGCCGGCGTCGTTCCCGCTTGGTACATCTTCGGCGGCACCAGCGAAGCCTCGCCGCTGTTCGCCGGAGAGGTGGCGATCGCCGATCAGATCGCCGGTCACCCGATCGGTCTGATCAACCCGGCGCTGTACCGGATCGGTGACGGTCCCGGCTCCGGCCTGACCGACATCACGAGTGGTAACAACTCGTTCGCCGGCATCACCGGCTACAACGCCGGACCGGGCTACGACCTGGCAAGCGGCCTCGGCACCGCCAACGAGGCGCTGCCGTTCCAGCTCGCAGGCGCATCAGGGCACGGCGGCTTCTGATCGACTGGGCTCCGCGCTGCGCCGCCGTATGCGGCGCAGCGCGGGTTGCCCGACTCGAACGTTTCGACGCCCGGAGCACTGGCAACCGCGGCGCGGTAGTCGTAGGCTCCCTCACGGATGACCTACTCGATCGTCGCGCGCGACGCCGAGACCGGCCAGCTCGGTGTCGCCGTTCAGTCGCACTGGTTCGCGGTCGGATCCGTCGTGACCTGGGCGGCGCCCGGGGTCGGTGCGGTCGCGACCCAGGCGATCGCCGAGATCTCCTACGGACCGCGCGCGCTGGAGCTGATGCGCGCCGGCGCCGACGCGCGGACTGCGCTCACCCAGCTGACGGCGGCGGACCCCGGCGCCGAGCTGCGGCAGGTGGCGGTGATCGATGCAGCCGGCAACACCGCGATCCACACCGGTACTGACTGCATCGGCCACGCCGGCCACATCGCCGGCGAGCAGGCTTCCTGTCAGGCGAACATCATGCTTTCCGAGTCGGTCTGGCCGGCCATGCTCGATGCCTACAGCGGCGAGCGGGGTCCGCTCGCACGGCGGCTGCTGGCGGCACTCGACGCCGGTGAGGCCGAGGGGGGCGATGCGCGCGGCACCCAGTCCTCCGCGCTGCTGGTGGTGCCCGCCAGCGGCGAGCCCTGGCAACAGGTCGTGTCGCTGCGGGTCGAGGACGACCCCGCGCCACTGCTGGAGCTCCGGCGGCTGCTCGGCATCCACGACGCGTACGCACAGGCGCAGGCGGCCGAGGCGTTGGCCGCCGCAGGCGACCATACCGAGGCGGTGGCCATGTTCCGTGCAGCTGCAGCACTTGCGCCCGACAACGACGAGCTCCGCTTCTGGGGGGCGCTGGCAGCCGCCGCGGCCGGCGAGCTCGATACGGCGCTCGCCGAGATCCGTCCCGTGATCGCGGGGCGCCCGGCCTGGCGCGAGGTGCTGGCGAACGTGCCCGCGTCGGTAGCGCCGGCGGCTCCCGCTGTCCTCGACGCACTGCGCCGGGGCTGACGGTCGGATCCAGCTTTCGACCGAGTTGGTCTGCTCGCCGGCGGCGGCCTGGCGGTCGCCGCCGCCGGCGCCCGGGCACCGATCGCCTCGAGCACCGGTAGCTTTACCTCTGTGCCCTACCCAGGAGTGCTGCTAGCGCGGGGTCCATGGGACCGCTCGGATGTCGTGGTCAGTTGGCGCACCGACGTGTTCGAGCCCGGGCCGGGTGCCACCGAGGCCGCCGACCGTCTGCTTGACGGACTGCGGGAGCGGGGCTCGCCGGCGCACGACGGGCTGGCGGCGCGGCTGGTGTCGTTCGAGCACAGCGACGGTCGGCTGGCGCTCGAGCTGCAGCCGGCGCGTTGGTCGCTGCGGCTTCTGGGTGATGGAGCGGCCGACAGCATCTCGGCGCTCTGCGTCGTTCGTGCGGCGGACGGCAGCTGGCTGGCGGGTCGGCGCGCGGCATGGCTCGCGTCGTGGGCCGAACGCTGGGCGCTCGGCGCCGGCGGCTCCGTGGAGGTCGACGAGAATCCGGCGGACACGCTCGAACGTGAGCTGAACGAGGAGTGGTCGGTCGTGCCCGAGCGCATCACGGTCGAGGCGCTCCTGCGTCTCCCGAGTGAGATGGTGCTGCTGGTCGGCCAGGCGTGGCTCCCCGACGGAGTCGGCGTGACCCCCGATCACGAGCACGACGAGTTCGCGTGGTGGCCGGCAGACGTGGGGCGCTGGCCGGCCGAGGCGGACGCGCCACTACGGCGGATGGCAGCGTTCCTCACGGCGTGATGAGATTCCCGGCGTTCCTGACGTTCAGGGTGCTCGAGTGCATCTCGTTCTTCCATTCGTGCGTGTACGCCACGTTGCTGGTTTGCGCGTTCGTGCTCGGCAATCCGCAGCCGTCGACGTTCATCTTCGGGCTGAGCCACGGCCTGATCTGGATCGGGATGTCGCTGGTGTGTCTGTGGGCAGCGCGTGCGCGCGTGATCCCGTTCTGGCTGGCCGTGACCGTCGCAGTGCTCGGCGGTCTCGGCCCGTTCTTCGGCTCGGTCGGGTTCATCGTCGAGGACCGGCGGCGGCGCCGCCGTCGAGCCGCCGGCGCGGCGGTTGCGGGCGAGGCGACGCCGGGCGTGGCCTCGCGGTGATCGCAGGCTGAGGTGCAATTGGGCTGCGCGCGACGGTGTCGCCCTGTGATGGCGTTAAAGTTCATGCAGAACGGTGCCGTTGAGAAAGCACAGACTCTGATGACCGCTGAAATAGACTGGCTTCCGCGTGGCTGTTGAGACAGCCACCTTCCAGGTCGTGATGCCCGCGATGGGGGATTCGGTCGCAGAGGGCACGATCCTCGAATGGCACAGGCAGGTCGGTGAGACGGTCGAGGCCGACGAGACGCTGGTCGAGATCTCGACCGACAAGGTCGACGCCGAGGTGCCCGCGCCCGTGTCGGGGACGATCGTCAAGATCCACGCAACCGAGGGTGAGACCGTCGCGGTCGGCGCGCTGCTCGCGGAGATCGCCACCAACGGCGCCGGCGCGGTCGCGCCGGTCGAAGAAGAGGCAGCCGCCAACGCAGGCGCCGCGTCCGAACCGGCAGCGCAAGGCGCCGCTCAGACGCTCGATATCGTCACTCCGACGGGCGGCGAGTCGGTTACTGAGGGCACCATCCTCGAGTGGTCCGTGAAGGTTGGTGACAGCGTCAAGGACGGCGACACGGTGGTCGAGATCTCGACCGACAAGGTCGACATGGAGCTGCCGGCCCCG
Organism: uncultured Solirubrobacterales bacterium; assembly: GCA_963742025.1. GTDB lineage: Bacteria > Actinomycetota > Thermoleophilia > Solirubrobacterales > Solirubrobacteraceae > Palsa-465. The sequence continues at coordinate 644,990 of CAVUKF010000010.1, read as the reverse complement.
GCTTCCGGGACGATCACCGAGATCCTCTTCGAGGAAGGAGCGACCGTGACGGTCGGGCAGGTGATCGCACGGATGAGGACCGGTACCCCAGCCGGTGCCCCAGCTGCGCAGGCGACGTCGGGGCACGGGTCGCCCGACGCGGTGGTCGTGGACGAACCCGCCGGCACCGCAGCCGCCGGCGCGGGTGCCGGCGCATCCCCTGTGGCGCAGCGGGTTGCCGCAGCCGAGGGGATCTCCCTGTCGGGCGTACACGGCAGTGCTCGCGGTGGCCGGATCACGAAATCCGACGTGCTGGCCGCGGCGGGCAACGGCGCCGCAGCGCCCAGCGCGGCACCTGCGGCCCGGCCGCCGGCGGGCGCGCAGCGGATCAAGGGCGGTGGCGCAGCGCTCGCGCGCTATATGGACGAGAGCCGCTCGATCCCGACCGCGACGTCGTTCCGCACGATCACGGTGAGCACCCTGGATGCCCGCCGCAAGCAGCTCAAGGAGGCCGGCCACCGGGTCTCGTTCACGCATCTGATCGCGTATGCGATCGCGCGCGCTGCAACCGACGACATGCCGGTGATGGCCAACCACTTCCTTGATCTCGACGGCGTTCCACACCGCGTGCAGGACGGCGCAGCGAACCTCGGGCTCGCGGTCGACGTCGAGAAGAAGGACGGCTCGCGGACCCTGATGGTGCCGGTGATCCGGGACGCCGGGCGGCTGAGCTTCAGCGCGTTTCTGGACGCTTACAACGCGCTCGTCGAGAAGTCGCGGACGAACACATTGACGCCCGACGAACTGACCGGCGGCAACCTGACGCTGACCAACCCGGGCGGTCTCGGGACGGCGGCATCTGTGCCGAGGCTGATGGTCGGCCAGGGCACGATCATCGCGACCGGCTCGATCGCCTATCCGCCGGGACTCGGCGCGATCGGCGCCGCGATCGGCGCCGAGAAGGTCATGACGATGACCTCGACCTACGATCACAGGATCATTCAGGGTGCCGAGTCGGGGCGGTTCCTGGCCAGGATCGACGAGTACCTGCAGGGCGAGGGCGGCTTCTACGAGGCTGTGTTCTCGTCGCTCGGAGTCGCGCTTGCGCCGCTGGCACCACCGCCCGCCGCTGTTGCGCCGGCGCCCGCTGTGCCGGCGCTCGCGGGTGGCCGCCCCGGCACCCCCAGCGCACCCGCCGACGTCGAGGAATTGCTCCAGGCAGTCCAGGCTGCCACCTCGCTGCTCAAGGCGCACCGGACGCACGGTCACCTCGCCGCCAAGCTCGATCCGTTGGGCCGTGTGTCCGAGGGCGACCCCGCACTCGATCCCGAGCCGCTCGGGCTGACCCCTGAGCTGATGGCGAAGATCCCCGCGTCGATCCTGCGGATGTGGGTCCCCGGCGAGACGCTCGCCGATGCCCTCCCACACCTTCGTGAGATCTACTGCGGCCCGATCGCCTACGAGATCGAGCACATCTCCGCCCACCGCCAGCGGCTCTGGCTGCGTCAGACGATCGAGAGCGGCAGTTACCGCAAGCCGCTGACCGTGGACGAGCAGACGGCGCTTCTGAAGCGTTTGACCGAGGTCGACGCGCTTGAACGATTCATGCACAAGGCGTACCTCGGACAGAAGCAGTTCTCGGTCGAAGGGCTCGACATGACCGTGCCGATGATCGATGAGATGATCCGCCTGTCGAGCGGTGAGGGCGCCAGAGAGGTCGTGATCGGGATGGCCCACCGCGGCCGTCTGAACGTGCTGGCCCACAACCTCGGTCGTCCCTATGGCACGATCTTCGCCGAGTTCGAAGGTTCCTCGACGCTCGAGCCGATCACGACGATCCCGCAGGGCGGGACCGGCGACGTCAAATACCACCATGGCGCGGATGGCAGCTACCAGCTGGCAAGCGGCGAGACGGTGATCGTCCGGTTGGAGTCGAACCCCAGCCACCTGGAGTTCATCGCGCCGGTCGCCTCGGGCGCTACCCGCGCGGCACAGACGACCAGGCAGGGGCCACACGCCCATCAGGACACGAACGCGGCGATCCCGATCGTCCTGCACGGCGATGCCGCCTTCCCCGGTCAGGGGGTTGTCGCGGAGACGCTCAACCTGCAGGCGCTCGACGGCTACACGGTCGGCGGCACCATGCACCTGATCCAGAACAACCAGGTCGGCTTCACGACCGATCCGGAGGATTCTCGTTCGACGACCTGGGCCTCCGATCTTGCCAAGGGGTTCGACGTACCGATCATCCATGTCAACGCTGACGACGTCGCGGCCTGCATCACGGCCGTGCGCCTGGCGTTCGCCTTCCGTCAGGAGTTCGGCCACGACGTCGTGATCGACCTGATCGGCTACCGGCGGTTCGGGCACAACGAGGCAGACGAGCCGGCCTATACGCAGCCTGAGATGTACCAGGCGATCCGCAAGCACCCGTCGGTGCGGGAGCTGTTCGCGCGAGCGCTGATCGAGCAGGGCGTGGTCACCGAGCAGGACTCGACCGAGATGACCGACCACGTCTGGGCGGTCCTGACCGAGGAGCACCAGGCGCTGAAGGAGCGGATCGCCCACGCCAAGGAGGTCGAGCACGCCACCGGCGAATACCAGCTCGATCGTACGCCGTCGCCGGAGGTCAACACCGCCGTCTCGGTCGAGCGCCTGCAGGTCCTCAACGAGGAGTTGCTGGCGGTGCCCGACGGCTTCACCGTCCACCCGAAGCTGGTCAAGCAGCTCGATCAGCGCCGGGAGGCTCTGGCGAGCGGGCATGGCATCAACTGGGCGCACGCGGAGGCGCTTGCGTTCGCGTCGTTGCTGACCGAGGGCATCCCGATCCGCTTGACGGGTCAGGATTCCGAGCGCGGAACGTTCAGCCAGCGCCATCTCGTCCTGCACGACCCGAAGACCGGCCGTGAACACTGCGCCATGCAGCACCTTCCCGGCTCGCTCGCGCCGATGGAGCTGCACAACAGCCCGCTGTCGGAAATGGCCTGCCTCGGCTTCGAATACGGCTACTCGCAGGAAGGTCCGGAGACACTGGTCCTGTGGGAGGCGCAGTTCGGCGACTTCGTCAACAGTGCGCAGGTGATGATCGACCAGTTCATCGTCTCCGGGCTCGCCAAGTGGGGGCAGACCTCACGGCTGACGCTGCTGCTCCCGCACGGATATGAGGGATCCGGTCCCGAGCACTCCTCGGCGCGCCTTGAGCGGTTCCTGCAGCTCGCGGCCGAGGGCAACATTCGCGTCGCCAACCTGACGACACCGGCGCAGTACTTCCATCTGCTGCGCCGCCAGGCGCGGATCGCCAAACAGCGGCCACTGGTCGTGATGACCCCGAAGAGCCTGCTGCGCATGCCTCAGGCGGCGAGCAGCGTGACCGAGTTGTCGGAGGGACGTTTCCGGCCGTCGATCGCTGACGACAGCGTCGATCCCGATCACGTCACCCGTCTGATCCTCTGCAGCGGCAAGATCTACTACGACCTCGTCGGCCACGAGGAGCGTCGCAACTCCACACAGGTGTCGATCGGCCGCGTCGAGCTGCTGTATCCGTGGCCGCAGGCGGAGATCCTGAAGATGATCGCCGGCTATCCGCGGCTGGAGGAGGTCGTGTGGGTTCAGGAGGAGCCGCGCAACATGGGCGCCCGGGCCCACATGTCCGCGCGTTTGCGCCAGACGATTCCGGAGCATCTGCGCTTCGGCTATGTCGGGCGCCCTGAGCGGGCGGCCTCTGGCGAGGGATACCCGGTCGCTCACGCGATGGAGCAGAACCGGATCGTGACGACGGCGCTCGACACCGCGCAGCCGGTCTCCCAGCACCCGCGCCGGCTCCCAGGCGATCGCTAGTCGTCGTCCCCGGCGGACGGTCCGACGATCCGACTCGCGACGTCGTAGTGCCGCGGCGCGGTCGCACGCTTGATCGCCCTCGGGACGGCCGAGGCGCCCGTCGTCAGCGCGCAGGCGGCCAGCAGGATCAGGAACGGGTCGAGCGGTGCTCGGAACCGCGGCGTCTCCGCGTTGACGAGCACGACGCTGAGCCCGATCAGCACCGGCACCGCCCACAGCCACCACGGCGCCTCGCGGGCCAACCTCGTGAACGCCCCTGCCACCGCCAGGATCAACAGCACCCAGAAGCTGATCACGCCGATCTTCGCGGTGCCGGCACTGAGGCCGATCGAGGCGGCTGAGGCGCGCCAGGCAAACGAGCCCTCGAGCTCGAGCAGCCTCAGCGTGTTGTGGAAGGCCACGTCGAGCGGCGCGAATGGGTGCTTTCCGACGTAATCCAGGGTCCCACTCACGAGCTTCGAGCTGAGCTGCGGCTCGGTCAGGCGGTGGGCCTCGCTCACGAGTCTTCGCTCAGACGGGATGTTGGCGTAATAGCGCCACTTGTAAGGAGGATGTGCGACCGCCGAAAAGTGGTTGTAGGTGCCGATCAGCGTGATCCCGGCCTCGTCGGAGATCGGGACGAAGCGGTGCATGACGGTCGCGTCGCGCAACAGCCATGGAGTCAGCGTGACCAGCACAGCGGCAATCATCGACGTCGGTCCCGCGACGCGGCGCGCGTGCCCGCCGACGCCCGGGAGGTTCATCAGCGCCACCCCGAGCGGCAGTGCCAGCAGGATCCCGTTGGTATGAGTCAGAGCCGCAAGGCCGACCATCACGCCGCTCGCCGATCGCCCAGCGGACCCTGCCGTAGTCACGCAGCGCACGCAGTGTGCACCACACCGCCGCCAACTCGAATAACGTCAACAGGTTCTCGGCGACGAGCACGGCGGACAGCTCGATCAGCACGGGGTACACGGCGGCGATCGCGAGCGCGACCAGTGCGACGCCGCCGCCGAAGCACTCGAGCGCGATCAGCCCGATCAGGGCGACGATCAGAGTGCCGATCACCGCCTGTGCGATCCGCTGCGGTTGGACCGTAGCGCCCCCGGCCGAACGGTCGCCGTCGATCTCGTCGACCAGCGCGATCAGATACGGGAACCCGGGCGCGAAATATGCGGTCGGTCCCTTCGTGCCGCCGGCGCCGCGGTCCCTGTGGGAGTAGTCGCCGCCGTGGGTGATCTGGCTGCCTAGCTGCAGGTAGGAGGTGGCGTCGCCGATCGGCTTGTACGAGGTGCGCTGCACCTCGGCGATCCGGAGCCCGAGCGCGATCAGCAGGATCGCGACAGTGACCGCGATCGCGCTCGGCTCGCGGGACGCTGGTGGAGCGACGGGCGGTCCGTGCCGGCTCCGTCTGGCTGGTCGCTACCCGTGGATTCCGACGATCCCGGCGCAGACCCAATTAGACGCACCGGCGCCACCATTCCAGATCCGGGCGGCGACCGCATCCTGCTCGGCCTTCGATGCGAGGTATGCAGCTGGGCCGGTGCCGTCGAATAGCTTCCATGTGCTCGGGATGATCTGGTAATAGCCGGACGCTCCGGCGCTGTTCGGCGGCAGGTTCTGGCCACCGGACTCGCACAGGACGATTGCATACGGGATCACCCAGCCGCCAGAGGGACCGAGCGCAGGGCCTCCGGACGGCGCAGACACGAGCTCTGCAGACTTGGCTGCAGCTGCGGCCTGCTCGGCCTCGACATGGGAGATCGCCTGTTGCAGCTGAGCTCCGCGCTCTCTGCTCGCGGCCAGCGCAGACTGCTGCGCTGAGCGGGCCGCAGCCAGCGCTGCTTGACGGGAGTCGAGCAACGCGTTCATTCCCGCAAGGGCGCGCGCCTGCGTCGCGGTTACGTCCGTGATCGCGCGGTCGGCCTGCTCCAGCCGGCCGAGCCTGGTCGAGGCCGCATCGGCCTGCGTCTTGGCGGTGCGCGTGACCGAGATCAGCGCCTGCTGCTGCTGCTCGGCACGACCGAGGAAGTTGATCTGCTCCAGCAGCTGGGTGAACCCGTGCGCGTTGAGCACGACCGAGACGAGGTTCGGGCGGCTGCTCTCGTAGCTCGAGACGAGCTGGCTGGCCAGGATCATCCGCGCACGCGCCAGACGTCTGCGCAGCAGCGCGACGAGCGCCCGTTCACGTGTGAGCGCCCCCTCGGCCGCGGCGAGGTGCAGCTGATCGCGCGATAGCGCGGCGCGGACATCCTCCTCACGCGCCTGGACCAGTGCGATCTGTGCGTCGAGCGAGGAGATCGTCGAGCCGAGCGCGGCGATGCTCGCCGACAAACCGTGTTGGCGGCTCTGCTGCTGACCGAGCTCGGAGTTGAGCTGATTCAGGCTCGGGCCGGCGGCACGCGCGGTACCGGTACCTGCATCGAGCGGCAGCGAGCGCACGGCTGCGACGGCACCGATCGCGCTCAGCGCGACCACGGTCGCAAGCAACGTCTTGAGTTTTTGCGTCTTCGAGCTCATCGGCGGTGCCTACGGGGTTAGCTGACGGGCTCGCGCAGTCATGATGACTCGCTACCCGATCATCAGATCGGGATTCGCCCCGCGGGACTCGGGTCCCCCGTTTCCCGCCCTGGTATGCAGGGAATTCGGCGTGATCGAGACTACCAGGGGCTACAGGCCATAGGCTTGCTTGCAATGGCGCCTGCGAGCTGGGTTGCGATTCTGGAGCGGGTGCGTGAGACGCCGGAGGGGTACGTGCGCACCTATGGCGATGTCTCGCCAGGGGCACCCCGGGTCGCCGGCGCGGTCCTCAGCGCATGCGATGACAAGTCGGTTCCGTGGCATCGGATCGTTCGCGCCGACGGCACACTCGCCAAGGGCGAGGTTCAGCGTGCGCTGCTGGAGCGGGAGGGGATCCCGTTCCGCGGCGACCGGGTCGACATGCGCGCAGCGCGGTTGCCGCTCATATGATCTGGCTGCAGAAACAGGTGACGCTCGTGCCCCGCCCGCGCGGCTTCCATCTCGTCACCCGCGAGGTGCTGGAGGGTCTGCCCGGCCTTGAGCGGATCGACGTCGGTGTGCTGCATCTGCTGATCGCCCACACCTCGGCGTCGCTTGCCCTGAACGAGAACGCGTCCCCTGACGTGCGACGCGACTTCGAGACCTGGTTCAACGTGGCCGTGCCGGAGCGAGCTGCGTTCTGGACGCACACGCTCGAGGGGCCCGATGACATGCCGGCGCATCTGAAGGCGGCGCTGCTCGGGCCTTCGCTGACGCTGCCGGTCTCCCGAGGCGCCCTGGCGCTCGGCACCTGGCAGGGGATCTACCTGTGCGAGCACCGTGACCGCGGCGGCGCTCGGTCAGTGATCGCGACCGCCTGGGGCGAGCGCGCCGACGCGGGGTCCTGACGAGCGTTCGTCGTGGCGCGCGCCCTTTGACGGTCGGGCGCGCGCCAGTCGCGCTTCGGGTTGCCGGAGCCTACGGAAGCGACACGGTGCCGCTCGCGGTGATCAGGCTCTGAACGGCCGCGGCGGCGTTCGCGCAGTGGCCGTTGACGGCGTCTTCGACGAACGTGTTGTGAAGCGCAGCCCGGCCCGATCCGCCGATGCCCTGGTAAGCGCCGGTGCCACCGGCGATCGTGTACGTGCCGGACCCGGTTTGGGTCTGGATGCAAGCCGTGGCTGTCTGGTCCTTGGTGAGCTTCTTGCCTCTCCCACCGATGTCGAGTGTGATCGTGCCGCGGGAGAAGTGCAGAGCCAACACGCCCTTGCTCTGCTGCGTGGCCGTGCCACCCGCGAGGAAGTCACCAGTTGCGATCACGCTCCATACCGGCGGTCCCAGGCTCGCTTTCGCGTCGGCGAATGAGAAGCGCTCGGTCGTGGTTGACGCCGTCGCACCGGCAGCGATCACGAGCGCCGGCACGAGGAAAGCGGCGGCGGTTGCCGCGACAGACAGGATGAGTTTGCGCACTTGCGTTTCCTCCTTCGTTGCCGGCGTGTGCCGGCGGGTTGGTTGGTGTCGCAAGCCTCGCTGGGGTCGAGCGTCCTGTCGTCGGCTGGCCGGACGATTCGTCGTCGCCTGCGGTGATGATCTGGCGGGTCGGTGGCGTCGCTCTCGGGGATGACGGCGGATCATCCTCAGTGATGACGCCGTAGTGGACGCGCGGCGGTAGGTTTGCTCGATGGCGTCGACCCAACGATTGATCGCTCGATTGCGCCGGATCGACCCGGCCCGCGTCGACGAGCTGGTCGGCCTGGTTTTGCTTGTCCAGGTCCAGCTCGCGGCGTGGCTTGGGTCATCGGTCCACGATCCCATCTGGCTGGCGCTCGTGGGTGTGGTGATTGCGGGGGCGGTCGCGTTCCGTCGTCGCCGGCCGCTGGCTGCGGTGCTCGCAGTGATTGCCGCGATCGCTGTGACGACCGCGTTCGGCCAGGGCGGCATCGGCCAGCAGGACAAGTTGGCTGTGATCCCGGCGATGTTGCTGATCTCCTACGGGCTGGGCGCGTTCGCCTCGGGCCGGCGGTCCCTGTGGGTGCTGGGGCTCGCGATCGTGGTCACCTCTGATCAACAATGCGACCAAGACCGGCGGGACGATCGCGAGTCTGATCACGACCGACGTGTTCGCGATTGTGCTGCCGTGGGCGCTTGGGCGCATGGTGCGCGCAGCGCGGCTGCGCGCGAACGTGCCTATCGAGAGACGGCGGAGCGGCTTGACGCTGGGCGTGAGCTGCATGCGCGCGAGGCGGCCTACGGCGAGCGGGCGCGGATCGCGCGTGAGCTCCACGACGTGATCGCGCACAGCGTCTCGGTGATGGTGATTCAGGCCGGCGCCGCACGGACGGTGATGGATGGCGAGCCGGAGCGTGCCGAGGCTTCGTTGCGGTCGGTCGAGCGCGCGGGCCGCGAGGCGCTCGCCGAGATGCGCCGGCTGCTCGGCGTCCTCGACGCCGACCGGGACCCGCGGGCGCTCGCGCCGCAGCCGGGGCTCGCGGACATCCAGGATCTGCTCGCCCGCACGCGCGCATCGGGCCTGAGCGCGGATCTGCTCGTCGACGGTGAGCCCGCGGTGCTGCCGCCGGCGCTCGACCTGTGCGCCTACCGGATCGTCCAGGAGGCGCTTACAAACGCGATCAAGCACGCAGCGCCGGCGAGCGCCGAGGTCCGGGTCCGCTGGGGCGAGGATGCGCTCGAGCTCGAGATCTCAGATGACGGGCGTGGGCCCGGCGCGGTCAACGGCGCCTCGGGTGGTCACGGGATCGCCGGCATGCGAGAGCGCGCCGCGCTGCACGGGGGCAGCATCGATGTCGGGCCCGGACGCCGACGGTGGCTTCACCGTCCATGCACACCTGCCGCTCGTCCGCAGAGGCCGTCGCATGAGCTCGCTGCGTCAGCGTTTCGCGGCTCTCGACCAGCGGCGTGTCGACGCGGTCTTCGCCGTGGTGATGATCATCGAGCTCGAGCTCGAAGCGTGGCTGACGCCTGGGCTGTCGAGCTCGCAACGAGTCGTCACCGCGGTGGCGTCGGTCTTCTTCGCGGCGCCGATCGCGTTTCGCCGCCGCTCACCGAGCGGCGCGTTGCTGGTCTGCGCGTCGGTGGCCGCGATCCAGACGCTGTTCGGCGGCCAGCTCCTGCGCAACGCCAACGGCGACACCGTCCCGGTGATCGTGCTCAGCTACTCGGTCGGCGCCTGGTTGGAGCTCCGCGTCAGCGTCCGCACGGTGCTGATTGCGTTCGCGCTGTTGATGTCGAGCGGTTTCCTGCCGGGTGATGGCGGCTCACCGACGGACTTTGCCGACGCCGCTCCCTTCCTTGCCTTCGTCAGCCTCCTGACCTTCCCGGCATGGTTCGTCGGGCGTCTCGTTCGCGAGCGCGGCCAGCGGGCGGACGCGTTCGCGGAGCTCGCCGAGCAGGCTGCAGTTGAGCAGCGAGAGCGCGACGCCGCCGCGATCGCGGCAGGAGCGCGCCCGGATCGGCAGCCGAGCTTCAGGACATCATCGCCCATAGCGTCAGCGCGATGGTGATCCAGGCCGGCGGCGCGCGCGCTCTGCTTGGCAGCGATCCCGGTCGTGCCCGCGAGTCGATCCTCAACGTCGAGCAGACCGGCCGCGATGCGCTCGCCGATCTCCGTCGCCTGCTCGGGATGTTGCGCAAGGACGACGATCCCCGGGCGCTCGCGCCCCAGCCGGGCCTCGACCAGCTTCGTGCGCTGGTCGACTCGGTCCGTGAGGCTGGCTCCACCTGTGAGCTGCGCACCGAGGGCGAACCGGTCGATCTGACACCCGGGGTTGACCTAGTCGCCTACAGGGTGATCGAGGCGGCGCTGCGCTGCGTCCAAGACAACGCGGCGAGCCGCGCCGTCGTCTGCGTCGGTTACAAGCCGCGTGGGCTCGAGCTCGAGGTCCGCGGCCGGGGTTCGATTCCGGATCTCGAGCAGGACCTGGGTCAGGTCGCTCGGCGGGTCGCGCTCTACGACGGCAGCCTCGCGATCGTGCCCGTCGGCGTCGGCGAGTACGCGGTGCGCGCGAGGTTGCCGCTCGGCGTGCGCCGGTGCCCGCATGAGCACCGACGTCCTGATCGCCGATGACCAGGCGCTCGTCCGTGCCGGCTTCCGGATGATCCTCGACGCAGATCCCGACCTGCGCGTCGTCGCCGAAGCCAACGACGGCGCCCAGGCTGTCGAGGCGGCCCGCCGGACGCGGCCGGACATCGTGTCTGATGGACATCCGAATGCCCGTGATGGACGGCCTCGAGGCGACCCGCCGGATCGTCGCGGTCAAGGACCCGCCGCGGGTGCTGATCCTGACGACCTACGACCTCGACGAGTACGTGTTCGACGCGCTCGGCGCCGGCGCGAGCGGCTTCCTGCTCAAGGACGTCGCACCCGAGCAGCTCGTCGCCGGGATCCACATCATCGCGCGGGGCGATTCGCTGCTCTCGCCGTCGGTCACTCGGCGCCTGATCGAGTCCTTTGTCCGTGACCACCCGCGGGCGCCCGAGCCGCCGCCGGGCTTCGATGAGCTGACCGCGCGCGAGGTCGAGATCCTGCGCCTGGTCGCCCGCGGCCTGTCGAACGCCGAGATCGCAGCGCAGCTCGTCGTTTCGAGCGCGACGATCAAGACGCACGTCGGGCGGGTGCTCGACAAGCTCGGGCTCCGAGACCGCGTCCAGGCGGTCGTGCTCGCCTACGAGACCGGCATCATCCGCCCTGGTGCCGAGCAGTAGCGCGGCCGTTGGGCGGCACGCCGCACTAGAGCTGCTCGAGCAGCGACCGCGCCTCGGCAGCCCGCGGCCGGTCGCCCTTGCGGGTGTAGATCTCGAACGCAGCCTGAACCTCGGTCCTCGCCTCGTCGCTCTCCCCGCGCGCCGCAAGCACCCGACCGAGCCCGAGCCTCGCCTGTCCCCTTGCCCAGTAGAAGTCGGTCCTGTAGGCCCAATCGACCGCGCTGCGCGCCCACTGCACGGCGGCGCTGAGCTCGTCCCCGGCGAGCGCGAGCGACGCGCGTACTCCGTGAGTGATCACGAAGTTGACTGCGTCCTCCGCCGCGCCGAGCTGTTCAGCGAGTTCGACGGCGGCAAGCGCCGCGTCGCGGTCTCCGAGCTGAGTGTCGATCTCGGCGAGCATCGTCAGGGTGGTTGAGCGAAGTGAGCGCTCGTCGAGCGCAGCGAGGATCTGATCGCCCCGCTTCAGCGACGCGCGCGCGGCGTGCGTCTCACCTGCGATCCGTTCGGTCCGGGCCAGCGCCTGATGCGTCCCTCCGGCGAATTCGACCATTCCCATCGCCTCGGACCGCTCGATCGCGCACACCTCGAATGCGTGGGCTTCCGTGAAGCGACCGTCGAGTTCGGCGAGCCATGCGCTGCGCCAAGTCCACGTAGCCGTCGACGTAGGGGCCGAGGTTCTCGTCCGCGAGTGCCTCCAGTTCTCGCCGGACCTCGTCCACGTTCTGCTCGCTGAAGCAGAGCGTCAAGACGCCGAAGCCGCGGGCTCTCGAGCGCAGCCCGTCGTCCCCTGCTCTCTTCGCATGTTCCGCTGCGAGGAGCATCTGCTCCGCGGTGGGCAGGGCGCGACTGTTCAGCCAGTACCGATGTGCCCAGACGAGGTGCGCCTTCGCAAGTCCGCGGTCGTCGCCGGCACGCTCGAATTCGTCGATGATCGCCGGCAACTGTGCGTCGATCGTCCGGATCGCGTCCTGTGGCTGTGCCCGCATCAGCCATTGGAACCTCGTGAGCGCGGCCAGTGCTGCAACGGTGTCCACGCTTTCGGCGGCTGAGAGCAGCCCATCGATGCGCTCAAGGTCGCCCACCTCGATCAGTTGTTCAGCGAGCTCGACACTCGCCTCCGCGCGCAGTTGAGGATCATCGGCGCTCAGCGCGAGCGAGCGCTCGAGCAGACTGCGTGCGGCAACGACGTCGCTGCGGTCCCCGGCGCGCCGCCCAGCCCGGTAGAGGTGGTGGGCCGCGCGCGTTGAGGTCTTCCGGTCGGCCGGCTGGCCGAGCTCGAGGCGGTAGCGCACCGTCTGTTCCAGGTGCCAGCCTGCGATCTCGTCGAGGTCCGGCAGGTCAGGCGCGGTGTTTTCGAGCCAGTCGGAGAACGCCTCGTGCAGCTGCGCCCGCTCGGCTTTCGGGTAGCGCGTCGTACGCGGCGTCGCGGATCAGGAGGTGCCGGAAGCGGAACGCCTCGATCTCCCTGGAACGTCGCCGCGTGCGGGCGGATCAGCTCGCGTCGCACCGAGCCCGGCAAGCCGACATCGAGCTGGCCGGCCAGCCGCTCGCCGGCCAGCGCACGCACCGCGAGGCGGTGGAATACCTCTCCCTCGACGGCTCCGCGCTCCAGCAGTTCGCGCTCCTCGCCTCCCAGCCGCTCGAGCCGAGCCGCCAGCAGCGCCTGGATCGTCGACGGAATCGTGACCTCGCCGCTCTCGCGCGCGAGCGCGACCATCTCCTCCAGGAACAGCGGGTTGCCCTCACTCGCCGTGACGACTCTCTGCCCGCGCCTCGCTCGTCGAGCCGTTCGCCGAGTTGGTCGAGCAGCCTCAGCGACTCCGCCGTGCCGAGCGGCTGTAGCAGCACGGTCTGGGCATTGAACTTGCCGCCGCCCCAACTCGGGCGATCCTCGAGCAGCTCCGGGCGGGCTGTGCCCAGGACGAGGATCGGCGAGCCTCGCGATAGATCGACGACGTGGTCGAGCAGTGTCGAGCAGCATCTCCTCGGCCCATTGGAGATCGTCGAGGTGCAGAACCACGGGGCGCTGCGCCGCGAGCGACTCGAGCAGCCGCCGGACGTCCCAGAACAGCTCCTCAGGGACTGCGGCACCGCCCAGCGTCAGCCGCTCGAGCACGGCCGCCGCCGGCTCGCCGACCGGTGTCAAGGCCTCGACGAGCGGCCAGAACGTGATCCCCTCGCCGTAACTCAGGCAGCGACCGCGGAGCACGAGCACATCGTTTTCGACGCCGGCGAGCAGCTCAGCGACCAGACGCGACTTCCCGACCCCGGCCGATCCCAGGAGCGTGAAAAGGTGACAGCCGGATTCGTGCACCACCCGCTCCCACGATTCTCTGAGCAGCGCCAGCTCGCGCTCGCGCCCGACCAGCTTCGCCTCCAGATGGCGCGCGCACGCCCGCCGCCATCGGGTCCACCGAGATCAGCCGGTACGCCGTCACCGGATCGGACTTGCCCTTCAGCGTGAGTGGCCCGAGCGCCTCGACCGCGACCGCGTCGCGCACGAGCCGCAACGTCTCAGAACCGATCACGATCTCCCCGGGCGCCGCTGCCTGCTCGAGCCGCGCAGCCACGTTCACCGCATCCCCGGTCGCGAAGTTCTCTCCCTCGCTCATCAGCACCGTACCCGTGTTGACACCGGTGCGGAACCGCAGTTCGACCCCCACCTCCTCCGCGACAGCCGGGAAGCCGCTGTCGGATCTCGGCTGCCGCCCGCACCGCCCGCAACGCGTCGTCCTCGCGCACGACCGGAATCCCGAACACCGCCATCACCGCATCGCCGATGAACTTCTCCACCGTCCCACCATGACGCTCGATCGTCGTGCGGATCACAGCGAAGTAGCCGTTGATCACTCCGCGAAGGATCTCGGGGTCGAGCTCCTCTCCGAGCGCCGTCGAGCCGGTCACGTCGCAGAACAGCGCCGTCACCACCTTTCGGGTCTGCCGCTGGACAGCCTCGTCCGGCAGCTGTGCGCCGCACGACCCGCAGAACCGCAGGCCAAGCGGGCTCTCAAAGCCACAGTGCCGGCATGTTTGCATCAGCTCAGCACCCGCTCGCCGGTCCCCGTTACGAGCAGCGTGAAGGCGTTTGGGTACTGGGCGAATTCGCGCAACACTTCGGCACATCATGCTTGAGCGCGTCCTCTTCGACAACGTCGCGCTCCGCCGGCTGCGGGAGTCGGATGCCGATGAGATCTATGCACTGATCGCCGGCAACCGTGAGTACCTCTCCACCTGGCTGCCGTGGGCACGGTCGGGCACTTACGCGGACACCCTGGACCACATCCGGCGGGCGGAGCGCCAATTCGCCGCAAACGACGGGATCCAGACCGCAATCACGGTCGATGGGGCGATCGCCGGCACTGTCGGCGTCCACGGGATCAACTGGATGCACGCGAGTACCAGCATCGGATACTGGCTCGCTGCGCAGCATCAGGGCCGCGGGATCATGACGGCGGCCGTGGGTGCCTACACCGACCATGCATTCGACGTCTGGGGTCTTCACCGGATGGAGCTGCGCGCCGCGGTCGGCAACACGCGCAGTCGCGCAGTCGCGCAGCGGGTCGGGTTCACGCTTGAAGGCGTGCTGCGCGGAGCCGAGCGAGTCGGCGATCAGATCTACGACCTCGCCGTTTACTCGATCCTCGCTCCCGAGTGGCGCCAGCCGCGCTGAGGTTCTGCTCTCAGCGTCCGCGCCAGATAGGTGCTCGACGCTCCGCGAATGCGGTCGCTCCCTCGCGCGCGTCCTGCGACGTGAACACCGGCGCGGTGATCACTTCCTGGCGCTCGAAGAACTGTTCGTCTGGCCAGTCCGCCGACTCCCTTAGAACGCGCTTCGTGGCCGCCAGCGCAAGCGGCCCGTTGGCCGCGATCGCCGCTGCCAGCACAATCGCAGCGTCGAGCGCCCCGCCTGGCTCGGTCAGCCGGTTGACCATCCCCAACTCGTGCGCGCGCTCGGCGTCGATCGGCTCTCCGGTCAGGGCCAATTCGACCGCGACGTTGCGTGGCAGCACCCGTGGTAGGCGCAGGAGCCCGCCACCGGCGGCCACGAGCGACCGCTTGACCTCCGGGATTCCGAGCTTCGCGCCCCGCGCTGCGACGATCAGGTCGCAGGCAAGCGCAACCTCGAGGCCGCCTGCCACGGCGAAACCCTCGACCGCCGCGATCAGCGGCTTGTCCGCCCCCCGGCGCGTGATCCCGGCAAAGCCACGGTCATCGGCCGATGCGGACTCGCCGGCAACGAACGCCTTCAGATCCATCCCGGCGCAGAAGCCCCTGCCGGCGCCTGTCAGCACTCCGACGCTGAGCTCGGGGTCGCCGTCAAGCGCGTCGAGTGCGGCCGCGATCCCGGTTGCGACCGCGGCGTTGACCGCGTTGCGCTGATCGGGCCGGTTGATCGTGATCACGAGCACGCGCGCACGGTGCTCGCTGAGAACCGCACTGGCGTCGCTCATGCCGCGAACAACCTGAGGTCGGGCTCACGCTCGCCACGCAGGACCGCGAGCTCGACCTCGACCCATTCGATCCCGCGGGAGGCCGCCAGCGCGCGCGCCTGTGGTTTGACCACCTGCGCCGCCAGCACGCCGCGGCACGAGCCGAATCCCGGGTCCGCCCGGATCCGCTCGAGATAACGCGTCAGCTGCTCGACCGCGTCGATCCCGCCGATCCGCTTGATCTCGACCGCCACCCAGCCCTCGTCGCCCTCCCGGCACATCAGGTCGACCGGCCCGATGTCGGTGGGCCACTCACGGCGCACGAGTCGCAGGCCCTCTCCGCACCAGTGCGGCGCCTGTGCCAGCAACTCCTGCAGGTGGGCCTCGACGCCGTCCTTCTCGAGTCCGGCGTCCTGCTCCGGAGAACCCATCTCGTGGCTCACATCGGAGAGCACCTCGGTGATCGAGATCTCAAGCCGATCCTCGCTGGCACCGGCGCGCTTGCGGACCGTGATCAATCCCGGCGCCTCCTCGATCACGGTCGGCGGCGTCATCCAGTTCAGCGGCTTGTAGCCGCCCGCGTCGGCGTGCACGAGCACCGAGCCGTCCGCCTTGATCATGATCAGCCGCAACGCGTCCGCCAACAGTGCATCAAGACGGCCGGAGTAGCGAACCTCGCAGCGAGCGACGATCAGGCGCATGACGTGAATCTAGGAACCGGCTCGGACGAATCCCGTTGAGCCGAATCCGGCTCCTGGCTACGATCCATTTGTGCGCCATCAACTTCGCCCGCTGTTCGATCGTGTCGTGATCAAGGAACTCGACCCCGATCAGGGTCCGCCGCTCCGGGCTGCTCGTGCCGCCCGGCTCCGACGAGCCGCCGCCCCAGCATGGGATCGTGCTTGCGGTCGGGCCGGGGCTCGACTGGTGGGACCACGTCGGCGTGCAGATGCCCGTGCGTCCGGGGGACCACGTCGTCTTCCCGGCGTCGGCGGGGGCCTGGGTCGAGGTCGACGAGGAGCGTCTGCTGGTCTGCCGCGTCGGTGAGTTGCTTGGCGTGCTTGAGAGCGTCGATGACTGCCCGGGCTGTGGCGGCCGCTCGCTCGGCGCCTCGGAGGCGTGCCCGGTCTGCGGGCGGGAGGGCTCCGTGGCGTCGGACCCGAGCGGCTGAACGACGCCGCGGCTGGTTCTAGGCCGCGACGCCGCGGCTGGTTCTACGCCGCGCTCCGCTGCGAGAGTCCGCGCGGCACCGACGCCTTTGCGCGCTCGAGCAGGTCGGCCACCTCGGGGTCTTCTCCCAGCGCCAGCGCGCGGCGGCACGCCTCGATGCACTCGTTGTTCCTGTCGGTGCGTGCCAGCGCGTGCGCGTATGCGCTCCACGCCGCCTCGCTGGACGGGTCGATCGTGATCGCAGCCTCTGTGGCGGACACCTCCGCGCCGACGTCGCCGGCGAGGTGGTAGGCGAGGGCGAGATCGAGCAGGGCCTCGAGGGTCGGACCGAGCAGCCGCGCTCGCTCGAGTGCCGTGATCGCGCCGTCGCGGTCCATCAGCCGCAGCCGCAGCTGCCCGAGCCGCGCCCAGGCCGAGGCGTCGCCGGGCGCGCGCTCTGCGGCCCGCGCCGCGGCCTCGGAGGCGAGGTCGAATTGCGCCCATGTCCTCGTAGATCCGTGACGCGAAGCGCTCGGGCGTCGGCCGGTCTGTCTCGACCCGCGCCCAGTCACGGACAGCGCGGCCTGCGGCCGGCAGGTTACCGGCCTGCCAGAAGGCCACCGTCAGCAGTCGCAGCACCGTGGGGTTGGACGGCTCGGCGTCGCGCGCATACACAAGCCGCTTGGCGGCCAGTTCGGGGTTGCCCTCGGCCAGCGCGTGCTGGGCTGCGGTCATGAACCGCTGCACGCGATCGGCGGCCGGGTCCGGCCGCGAGAAGTCGACGAACTGCAGTGACCCAGCCGGAACGGTCCGCACTCCCACCTGGAACGACATCCGCGCCCACTGCTGAACATCGTCGCCCTCGCCGGAGAAGTAGATCCCGCTGACGGTGCCGACGCCCCATTCCGGATACGAGAGACACCGCGCGTAACGGTGCACGACCGAGTGGTCCGGGACGCGGGAGCCGAACGGATCATGTTTGGCGCGATCCTCGGCAGCCGCGCGGGCTCGCTGTTCGTCTGCGTAGGCGCGGGCGCCCTCCTCGGCGCGCGCGCGCCGCGCGGCGGCCGCCGACACCTTGACCGCGTTGGCGCTGACGCGGCCTCCTCGCGACCCCTCGGCCAGACGCTCGAGTTGATCGGCGGCCTCGTTGATCGCCTGTAGGTGGCGCTGATGCTCGTGCTGGCGTCCCGGCCGGAGCGATGTCGGGATGCCAGCGCTTGGCCAGCTTGCGGCGCGCGAGCTGCACCGCGCGCTTGTCGAACGGCGCCTGCAGTTCGAGCAACAGCAGTGATTGTTCGAGGTCGAGAATCCGTGCCACTTCAAGGAAACGTTACCGAGGCCGAGCTCTGCGAGCGCACGTCTGCACTCATGCTCGCCCCGTTCAATGCGATGGTTCGGCGCGTTGGGCCGGGCCACTCAACTGCAACGAATTAGCCTCAATTAGAGCGGACAGCCCTGTAAGCGTCCTACGGTGGTCGAATGACTGCCGAATCAACACCAAGGGCCGGGCTGCTCCTGACCACATTCGCGGTTGGTGCGATGACGCTCGCCGGGCTCTGTGCGTCACTGCTCGGGGCGCTGGTCGGCGCCGCCAGCGGCGACCCGTGTGGGCTTGGGGCAAGCGCACAGCCCGGAGCCCTGGCGGCGGGACCGCCTGGCGGCGGTCAGCTCGTCGGCGCAACCGAGTACGGCGGGCCGGGGGACCCGAGCAGCGGGTCCGTCGGCTCCTCTGGAATGAACCTGCTCGAGTACCCGGACAGCTACGCCGAGCTGGGCGGAACCAGCTTCCAGACCGCGACCGCGATGGGTGGGCTGCCCTACATGACTCCGCTGACGAATCACCTGGGGCGGTCATTCGGTGATTGCCTACAAGCGCGACATCGGCTTTGGCGGCGGGCCGATCGATGGCCATCCGCGCGTGATCGATCTGTGGTGGAGACTCGCTGTCGCGCTCGGGATCCCCTACGACGACGGTCTGTGGTCCGGCCTGGTCAGGATCGCAGTCACGCCGAGCGCCGGCGGCGGGCGCTCCGGTCTCCTGCCGCCGGCCGCCCCGGCTGCGTCCACCGGGTCCACCGCGACGAGCTCAGGCGCGCAGTGCCCGCCTGGCGCCGAGCTGCAGGTGCCGCTTGCGGGCGGCTCACGCGCGGTGTTGTTGCCCGATGGACAGGCAGCGGCACCGGCCGATGCGCCGGCTGTGGTCAAGGCGATCATCGCGGCCGGCAACCAGATCGTCGGTAAACCCTATGTCTACGGTGGCGGCCATGGGCTGCCGCTCGCCGAGATCGCCCCGTCCTACGACTGCTCGAGCAGCGTCGAGCACCTCCTCTACGGAGGCGGTCTGTTGCCCGACGACTACGACGCCGCATCGAGCGCAGCTCGAGGCATATGGTGCGTCCGGGGCCGGTCGCTGGGTGACGATCTACGCCAGCGCCGACCACGTCTTCATGTACGTCGCGGGTCTGCGGTGGGACACACATAACGCGGCCGGGCCAGGGGACGGCAGTACTGGGATCGGCTGGCATCCCCTGGTCAGGAGCTCTGCGGGCTTTGTCGCGCGGCATCCGATCGGGCTGTGATCGTCCGGCGCTCGCTCGGAGCCTGAGCGCTCAGTGGGCCGCGGCGTTGAGCGCGACAGCCGCACCGAAGCACGCGACCGCGGTCACGCGCAGCAACCAACCCGCACGATCAGACTGCCGGCCGGTGACCATGCCGGCGATTGCCAGGCACATGCACACAACGGCGATCAGGGCCAGCAGGGCGGCGGCGACGCGCATCGTGTCCTTGTTCTACCCTCGAACGTATGTCCGCGCAGTACATCTTCACCACCTACAAGCTCTCACGGCGCCATCCGCCCGACAAACAGGTGCTCAGCGACATCTCGCTGTCGTTCATGCCAGGCGCGAAGATCGGCGTGCTCGGCTACAACGGCGCGGGCAAGTCGACGTTGCTGCGGATCATGGCCGGCGTCGACACCGAGTTCGACGGCACCGCCCAGCTCGCGCCCGGTGCCACGGTCGGGATGCTGGAGCAGGAGCCGCTGCTCAACCCCGACAAGGATGTCCGTGGAAACGTCGAGGAGGGTGTCGCCGAGGTGCGCGCGCTGCTTGACCGCTTCAACGAGCTGTCGATGAACTATTCAGATGAGATCGCCGACGAGTTCGCGCGTGTTCAGGAGCGGATCGACGCGCTGGACGCATGGAATCTGGACACCACGCTGGAGATCGCGATGGATGCGCTCCGCTGCCCGCCGGCCGATGCCGAGGTGGCGACCCTGTCCGGCGGCGAGCGGCGCCGGGTGGCGCTCTGCCGGCTGCTTCTCCGCCAGCCCGACCTGCTGCTGCTCGACGAACCCACAAACCATCTGGACGCGGAGTCCGTCGCGTGGCTGGAGCGGCATCTGCGCGATTACCCAGGCACGATCGTCGCGGTCACCCATGACCGCTACTTCCTGGATAACGTCGCCGGTTGGATTCTTGAGCTCGACCGTGGTCGCGGCATCCCGTATCAGGGCAACTACACGGGCTGGCTAGAGCAGAAACGTGCTCGTCTCGAACAGGAGGCCCGCCAGGATACGGCTCGCAAGCGCACGATCGAGCAGGAGCTCGAGTGGGTGCGGCTGAACGCCAGTGCTCGGCGCAACAAGCCGAAGGCCCGTCTCAACGCCTACGAGGCGCTGCTGGCCGAGGACCGAAACGTCAAGCTCGACCAGGTCCAGATCCATGTTCCGGCCGGACCGCGGCTCGGCGAGCTCGTCGTCGAGGCGGACGGAGTGCGCAAGTCATACGGAGACCGGTTGCTGATCGAGGACCTTTCGTTCAAGCTGCCCCGTGGCGGCATTGTCGGCGTGATCGGGCCGAACGGTGCCGGCAAGACGACGCTGATGCGGATGATCACCGGCGCCGAGCAACCCGATGCCGGCACGCTGCGGCTCGGCGACACCGTCGAGCTTGCCTACGTGGACCAGTCTCGCGACGACCTCGATCCCAACAAGACCGTCTGGGAGGAGGTGTCCGGCGGTGCCGAGCAGATCGCTCTCGGCGAGCGCATGATCAACAGTCGCGCGTACGTCTCCGGCTTCAACTTCAAGGGCACCGATCAGCAGCAGAAGGTCGCCAAGCTGTCCGGCGGGGAGCGCAACCGGCTGCACCTTGCAAAGCTGCTGCGCAGCGGCGGAAACGTTCTCCTGCTCGACGAGCCCACTAACGACCTCGACGTCGACACGCTGCGCGCGCTCGAGGAGGCGCTGCTGTCGTTTGCCGGTTGCGCCGTGGTCGTCTCGCACGACCGCTGGTTCCTGGATCGCATCGCCACGCATGTGCTCGCGTTCGAGGGGGACTCACAGGTTCGGTGGTTCGAGGGGAACTTCGAGGCTTACGAGAGCTTCCGCCACGAGCAGCTCGGTGTCGAGGCCGATCGTCCCAAGCGACTGACCTACAAGAAGCTCGTTCGCGGCGGCCGCTGAGCACTCGCCGGCCGTGCGTGCGGCCGGGGCTGCGAGGTGCGATCGGGTTTTCGCCTAAGTGCTCAGTAAAACGCTGCAGTCCTCATGCGGAATTGCCGATAACGCCCTGAAGCGGCGAGCGGAGACCCGTTCTGGACGTTCGCCGCAGAGCGCATATGCGTGCCCGAATCGTCATCCATCCGGTCCTCACAGCAGCCGCCGCAGCGCTCAGCCTGGGCGTGGGGTTCGAGTTCCTGAGGGCCTTCACCGACGTCGGTGGGCAGGGCTTGGACACCTTCACCACCTCGTGGGTGTACACCGCGGTCGAGTGGATCGCCGTGGCGGTGTGCGCCTCGCGAGCCGTTACGCGACGTGAGGACCGCCTCGCCTGGAGCCTGATGACCCTCGGCCTCGCCTGCTGGAGCGCCGGCGATCTCGTCTGGACCGTATGGCTGGATTACGTCAGCAACCCGCCGTTTCCATCGGTCGCCGACGCTTGCTACCTGCTGATGTACCCGGCGGTCTACGCAGCGCTGATGCTGCTGATGCGCTCACGAATGCGCAGTGCCGGAATCGCACAGTGGCTGGACGGCGGCGTCGTCGGGCTGACGGTCTCGGCCGTGGCGGCGGCGCTCGTCTTCTCGGCCTTTGTAGCCACGACGCACGGCCGGCTGATCGCCGACGCCGTCAACCTGGCCTACCCCGTCGGCGACTTCGCGCTGCTGTCGTTTGTCGCGTGCGCATTCTCGCTCTCGAATTGGCGTCCGGGGCGGATGTGGCTGTTGGTCGGTGCCGGCGTATGCATCACAGCGGCCGCGGACATCGTCTACCTCTACCAGGTCTCACAGGGCAACGATACGTCGAGCACACTCCTCGACGCTCTCTATCTGCTGTCGATCTCGATGCTTGGATTCGCCGCCTGGGTGCCGGGTCGGCGACGCGCCTCCGATGCGGTCGAAGCGCCGCAGACGATCATCCTGACGGCAATCGCTGCGAGCTGCGCGCTGACGCTGCTCGTCGCGGGAGCGTTCGTCAGAATCACGCCCCTTGCGGTGGTGCTCGCTGCCGCCGCGCTGATCCTGGCATGCGTGCGGGCAGCACTCACCTACGTGGAGAACGTGCGCATGCTCCGCCACAGCGCCCGAGACGCGTTCACCGACGCCCTCAGCGGCCTTGGCAACCGCCGGCGGCTGATGAGCGATCTCGACGATGCCTGCAAACGTGCGCATCGCTCGTTCCCCTCGACCCTTGTGTTCTTCGACCTCAACGGATTCAAGCGCTACAACGACACCTTCGGCCATGCCGCCGGCGACGCGCTGCTAGCCCGGATCGGATCCTCATTGCAGATGGCCGTCGGTAATCAGGGCCGCGCGTACCGACTCGGCGGCGACGAGTTCTGTGCGCTGCTCGATGGCCGCATCGCGATCGAGGATCGGCAGATCAGCAGGCTGACTGATGCGCTGGTCGAGCGTGGGACCGGCTTCACCGTCGACGCCTCGCTCGGGCTGGCGACGATCCCAGAGGACGCGCCGACGGCCACAGCCGTGCTGCATCTCGCGGACGAGCGCATGTACGCCGAGAAGTCGCGGGCCAGCCGTGCGCAGACGCGCGATGTGCTCCTGCAACTGCTGGACGAGCGCGCGCCGAGATTGCGTGAGGACGTGAGCATCGTCGCCGGGCTTGCGCGAACCGTCGCGATCGAGCTGGGACTCGACGCCGAGCAGCTCGACACCGTTTTGCGGGCAGCGGAGCTGCACGATGTCGGCAAGCTCGCGATCCCGGACGAGATCCTCAACAAACCGGGCCAGCTGGACTCGGCCGAATGGGAGTTCATGCAACAGCACCCGGCGATCGGCGAACGCATCCTTGGTGCCGCCCCCGCGCTGGCGCCGGTTGCGAAGATCGTGCGGGCCGCGCACGAGCGCTGGGACGGTACCGGATATCCGGATCGGTTGACCGGCGAGGAGATTCCCCTCGGGGCGAGGATCGTCGCTGCGTGCGACGCCTTCAATTCGATGACCTCAGACCGCTGCTATCGGCTGGCTCGCAGCCCGGCGGCCGCGACCGCGGAGCTGCGTCGGTGTTCAGGTCAGCAGTTCGACCCCGAAGTCGTGAGAGTCCTGTGTCGCCTGATCGAGAGCACCTCAGCCCGCGAGTCAGACGACGGCTCGATCGACCGCGTCGAGGAGACGGTTGACGTCCGTTCGGTCGCCACGGCTCTGGGGCAGGCCGCCACTGAGCTTCCCGCGGCTCAGCAAGCGGCAATCTAACTGCTCAGCCAATCTAACTGCTCAGCCAATCGAGCAGCTCTTGCCGCAGCTCGGATACATCGCGCGCGAGGAGGTCGGCGCCGATCAGCTGATCGGCGCCGAACGGCCCCGTCGTGACTGCGATGCAGATCAGTCCGTCGGCGTGCGCGCAGGCTATGTCCCGGGGGGTGTCGCCGATCACGACTGTCCGATCTCGGGGAAACGGGGCCCCGGGCGCGCCGGCGCGATGCCGCGCGATCGCCGGTAGTGCGGCACGGTCCTCGGCATCGGAGGCGAACGCGCCCTGGCCGGTGCTGAACCAGGCACCGAGCCCGGCTCGCCGCAGCTTGAGCCGTGCAACCGCCTCATAGTTCCCGGTCACCAAAGCGAGGTGGACACCTTGCCGGGCTGCCAGCCACTCCAGCAGATCGGGAATTCCATCGATCACGAACTGCGACAGGTCGGCATCGCAAAGCTCGCCGTACGCGCGGGCACACTCGAGCGCAACGTCGTCGGCGTGAGTGTCGATCCGCTCGGCTGACACGCCCGCCGTGAGCAGGATCGAACGCGCGATCTCTCCGTCCGTGCGACCAGCGGGATGCAGGTGGAGCTCAACCTGCTCGGCGTCGATGCCGTGCACGGCCTCGAGCGCCCGATGGAGCGCGTCTCGATGCGCGGTGGTGGCGCCTGCCAGCAGCGTGCCGTCGATGTCGAACAGCAGTAGGCGCGCGGCGCCGCTACCGCTGTGCTCGAAGCTCTGCACCGGAGTCCTTCCCGATCGGTTCCGCGGGTCAGCGGACGAACGAGACGTCAGCCGTCAGCCGTTGCGCGAACGCTGCGATCAACCTGGCGGCAGCGCCAATGTCGTCGAGCGACACCATCTCGACCGGTGAATGCATGTAACGGAGCGGTACGCTCACGAGGCCCGTGGGCACCCCAGTCCGGCTGATGTGGATCGCGTCCGCGTCCGTGCCAGTGTAGCGCCCGAGCGATTCGAGCGTGAACGGGATCTGCTCCTGCTCCGCGGCGTCATGAAGCAACTCGAACACCCGTGGGTGAAGCGTCGTCCCGCGCGCGATCACAGGCCCCGAGCCCATCGTGTGCTTTGCGATCGGGCCGAGCTCGATGCCGGGCTGATCGGTCGCGAACGTCACGTCGACCGCGATCGCCACGTCCGGCTCGTGCGCGAACGTGCTCGTGCGGGCACCGGCGAATGAAGTCTCCTCCTGGACGACGGCGATCGCCAGGAAGTCGCCTGGCGAACCACCTGCGTCCGCTACGAGCCGTGCCGCCTGCGCCGCCACGTAACAGCCGACCCGGTTGTCGAGCGCCCTGGACGTGACCCTGTCGTTGGGCAACTCGACCGGCTGCACATCGATCACGGCGACGTCACCGATCCGAACCCGCGACCGCGCCTGATCGCCGTCGACGGCTCCGATGTCGATGTGAAGATCCTTGAGCTCGGGCATCTTCTTTCGGTCCTCGTCCTTCAAAAGATGGATCGGCTTGCGGGCGATCACGCCGATCACCGGTCCGTTGCGCGTGGCGATTGCGACCCGCTGCCCGACCAGCACGATCGCGTCCCAGCCGCCGATACCGTCGAAGCGCAGGTAGCCGTCGTCGTCGATGTAGGTAACGTGGATGCCGATCTCGTCGATGTGTCCGACGACCGCCAGCGTGGGCCCGCCGGCACGGCCGCCGAGGCGGGCCCACGAGGAGCCGAGATGGTCGGCGCCGACCTCGTCGGTGAAGCGCGAGCACCATTCGCGCCATATGCGTGACGGATCGGTCTCGTGACCGGACGGGCCGGTTGCCGTCAGCAAACTGTGAAGGAGCTCAGGAGTTGGCATCGGCGATTAGTATCAGAGTGGGGTCAGTCCGCGAGCAATTGGCGTAGCACGAACTGGAGGATGCCCCCATGCCGGTAGTACCGCTGCTCGTTCGGTGTGTCGATCCTGACCGTCACCGTGAACCGCCTGCCGTCGGCGTCGACGGTGACCTCGCGTGGAATCTGATCCGCATCGGCGAGACCACCGATCTGAAAGCTTTCGTGTCCCGTCAGGCCAAGCGATGCCACCGAGTCGCCATCCTTGAACTGGAGCGGCAGGACGCCCATTCCGACAAGGTTCGAGCGGTGGATCCGCTCGAAGCTCTCCGCGATCACGGCACGGACGCCGAGTAGCGCGGTTCCCTTGGCTGCCCAGTCGCGCGAGGATCCCGAGCCGTACTCCTTGCCGGCCAGCACGATCAGCGGGATCTGCTGCTCGATGTACCGCATCGCCGCGTCGTAGATCGACATCTCGTCTCCGGATCCGTCTCCCAGGTAGAGGGTTACGCCACCCTCCGTCCCGGGAGCGAGCTGATTGCGAAGGCGGATGTTGGCGAACGTGCCTCGCATCATCACCTCGTGGTTGCCGCGCCGCGAGCCATAGGAATTGAAGTCGCGGGACTCGACGTGGTTCTGGTTGAGGTAGCGGGCGGCCGGGCCACTCCGCTTGATCGAGCCTGCCGGCGAGATGTGGTCGGTCGTGACGCTGTCACCGAGCACAGCGAGAACGCGCGCGTCCTTGACGTCCTCGACTGGCTCCGGTTCTCGCGGCAGCTGCTCGAAGAACGGTGGGCGCCGTACGTAGGTCGAGCGCGGATCCCAGTCGAACAGCTCTCCGGTCGGCACGGACAGGGAGTTCCAGCGCTCATCTCCGTCGAACACCTCCGCGTAGCTCTTGCGGAACATGTCCGACTGGACGGCTTCATCAACCGTGCTGGCCACGTCGGCCGACGTCGGCCAGATGTCCCTCAGATACACCGGCCGACCTTCCTGATCCTCCCCGAGCGGATCCTCGTAGAGGTCGACGTCCATCGAGCCCGCGAGGGCGTATGCGACGCACAGCGGTGGCGAGGCCAGGTAGTTCATCTTCACGTCCGGATTGATCCGGCCCTCGAAGTTGCGGTTGCCCGACAGGACCGAGACGACGGCGAGGTCGCTCCCGGCGACCACCTGCGAGATCTCCTCCGGGAGCGGGCCACTGTTCCCGATACAGGTCGTGCAGCCGTAGCCGACGAGATTGAAACCGAGATCGTTCAGGTACTCGGTCAGACCGGCTCGATCGAGGTACTCGGTGACCACCTTGGAACCGGGCGCGAGCGACGTCTTCACCCACGGCTTGACCCTCAGCCCCTTCTGCACGGCGTTGCGAGCGAGCAACCCGGCGCCGAGCATCACGCTCGGGTTGGAGGTGTTCGTACAACTGGTGATCGCGGCGATCACGACGTGGCCATGATCGAGCTCGGTCTCGGTGCCATCGGCGAGGGTGACCGGCGCAGCCGAATGTCGCCGATCCCGACCGTCACCAACAGGCGGGTCGCCGGCCGAACGCACGCCATCTTGGCTCCGGGCGCTCGTGCTGTCCGGCTCGTAACCGATGCCGTTTGCGACGTGGGTCGAGACCGGGTCGCTCGCGGGGAACGACTCGGCAATCGCCTCGTCCTCTTCGCTCTCAGCCGGAAGGTAGCCCTCAAGCGCGCTGCGGAAAGCCCGCTTGGAAGCTGTCAGCGAGACACGGTCCTGAGGTCGCTTGGGCCCGGCGATGCTCGGCACGACGGAGCCGAGGTCAAGCTCGAGGTGATCGGTGAAGCTCGGCTCCGGTGAATGCTCGTCGTGCCACAGACCCTGCTCCTTGGCGTACGCCTCGACGAGGTCGATCTGCTCCTTCGGGCGGCCGCTGAAGGCGAGGTAGCGGAGTGTCTCGGCGTCGATCGGGAAAATCGCGCAGGTTGAGCCGAACTCCGGCGACATGTTGCCGATCGTCGCGCGGTCGGCCAGCGGCAGCGTCGCCAGGCCGGCGCCGTGGAACTCGACGAACTTGCCGACGACACCGTGGGAGCGGAGCATCTCGGTGACCGTCAGGACGAGATCGGTCGCCGTCGCGCCCTCGGGGAGCTCGCCGTGGAGCTTGAAGCCGATCACCTGGGGAATCAGCATCGACTTCGGCTGCCCGAGCATCGCCGCCTCCGCCTCGATGCCGCCGACGCCCCAGCCCAGCACGCCGAGCCCGTTGATCATCGTCGTGTGCGAGTCGGTGCCGACGAGCGTGTCGGGATACGCGCGAGGCGTTCCGGGACCGCCGTGCTGCTCGTCAACGAACACGACGCGCGCCAGGTACTCGAGGTTGACCTGGTGCACGATTCCGGTGTCCGGCGGGACGACCTTGAAGTTCGTGAACGCGCCCTGGCCCCAGCGCAGGAAGGCGTAGCGCTCCTGGTTGCGCTCGAACTCGAGTTCGGCGTTGCGCGCGAACGCATGTGCGTGAACCGAAGACGTCGACCTGCACGGAATGGTCGATCACGAGCTCGGCCGGGACCAGCGGGTTGATCTTGCTCGGGTCCCCGCCCATCGCGCGCATCGCGTCGCGCATCGCGGCGAGATCGACGACGGCGGGCACGCCGGTGAAGTCCTGCATCAGCACGCGCGCCGGCGTGAATGCGATCTCCGGCTGGGCTCGGCTGCCGGGTCCCAGTCGGCGAGCGCCTCGATGTCGGCCGGCGTGGATCGACTCGCCGTCCTCGCAGCGCAGCAGGTTCTCGAGCAGGACCTTGAGCGAGAACGGCAGCCGCGCGACGTCGTGGCGCGGCTGCAAGCGCGTCGAGGCGGAAGATCTCGTACGAGCTCGGGCCGACGGTGAGCGTGGCCTTCGCATCGAAGCTGTTGGTTGACATTCGCTCTCCTGATTAGCAGTTACCCCGGGAACTCTAGGCACCGACTCGATCGGCGGCTCCGTGCGGCATGCGCCCGCACCGTCACGGGCGCGCCGGCCGGTCCAGGGCGCTCCTACACACGTCGCGCTCCTACACACGTCTTAGACAGATCTTCGCGCAGCTTCGTGCAACTGCCGATAGTCCGCGACGACAGTCCATGCAAGCCCTGACCAAACCGCAAGGAGACCCGGGTGAGGAAGAATCTGCCATCGTGCGCTCGCCGTGTTCGCCGTCGGCGGCGCCAGCGCCCTGCTCGCGGCCGGCGTCTACACCGAGGCGCACCGCGCGCCCGATCAGTCGTAGCTGCGTTTCGACGATCGGCACAGAGTCGCCGGCGATGACCACTGAAACACTGTCCCATCGAGCAGCGAAGGCCGACGCGCTCGGTGAAGCCGCGCGCCGCGCGGCGCGATCGCCGGGCGCGTAGCCGCCCGTCCTGAGCTCCTCGTCGTGCTCGGCGCAGCGGCGGTGCTCAACCTCTGGAATCTCTCGATCAACGGCTGGGCGAACACCTACTACGCGGCCGCTGTGCGCTCGATGAGCTCCAGCTGGCACGACTTCCTGTTCGCGTCGCTGGATCGCAGCGGGCTGATGACGGTCGACAAGCCGCCGCTTGCCCTGTGGGTCCAGGCGCTCTCGGCACGGATCTTCGGCTTCCATCCGCTCAGCATCCTGATCCCGCAGGCGTTGATGGGCGTCGCTGCCGCCGGCCTCATGTACGACCTGGTACGCCGGCGGTTCGGCCGGTTCGCCGGCTTCGTCGCCGGGATCGCGCTGGCGACCACGCCGACGATCGTGGCGGTCAGCCGCCACAACAACCCTGACGAGCTGCTCGTCCTGCTTTCGGTTGCCGCCGTCTGGTTCGCCCTGCGCGCGCTCGACACGGGTCGCACGCGCTGGCTGGTCCTGAGCGGGGTGATGGTCGGGCTCGGATTCGAGACGAAGATGGGCGTGGCGCTGATGCTCGTGCCTGGAATCGCGGTGGCCTGGATCTGGATGCGATGGCGGCGCCGTGATTCGATGGGAGCTGGTCCGACACGCCTGGGCCAGCCGCACGGGCGCAGCTGAGCGCGAACCTGCGGATGTTCGGAGCGCTGCTGTGGGGCGGCCTGGCGATGGTCGTTGGTCGGCGGCGCCTGGCCGCTGCTGGTCACGCTGACCCCGGCGGCGGATCGACCCTGGATCTCGGGCACCGCGGACAACAGCATCTGGTCGCTGATCTTCGGCTATAACGGGCTCGGACGGATCTCCGGACAGACCGGTGGTCCATCAGGCGGTGCCGGAGCCGGTGGGTCGTTGTTCGGCGGTCCGACCGGAGTCTTCCGGCTCCTGCAGACGGGCCTCGGCGACCAGGCCGGCTGGCTGCTCGGGTTCGCGGTCGTCTCCGGAATCGCGTTGGTCGTCCTCACGCGTCTGCGCCGCAATGACCCGCAGACCGGCTTCGTGATCGTCCTCGGCGGCACGCTGCTCACGGTCGGCTTCGTCTTCAGCTTCGCCTCGGGGATCTTCCACCCCTACTACGTATCGATGATCGCGCCCTGGGCCGCAGCGCTGATCGGGGCCGGAGTCGGTGAGATGGCACCGCCACCCGTTGGTGTGTCGCGATCGCGGCGCAGCGCGAGGATCCTCGGTCCGGCCGCGCTGATCGGCGGCGCGATCACCGAGCTGGTGATTCTCGGCGAGATCGGCGGACAGCTCGGCTGGGCCCGGCCGCTCGTGATCGCGGCTGCCGCGGCCGGCGCTGCGCTGCTCGCGCTCGCGCTCGCGCCGCGGATTCGGATCGCGGTCCTGTCGATGGCGCTCGTAGGTCTGCTCGCCGCGCCGGCCACCTGGGCGGCCGAGACGGTTACCTACGCCACCAGTGGCACCTTTCCGACCGGCGGACCCTCGAGCGCTGCGGTCGGCGCGCCTGGCGGTGCGGTCGGTGGCCTCGCACCGCCTGGCGGTGCGGTCGGCGGCACCGGCCGCGGCTTCGGCGCCGCCGGTGCCCGCTTCGGTGGTTCCGCCGGTGGTGTGCGGCCGGGGGTTGCCGCGGCCCGGCTCGGTTCGCCGCTGGCGGCGTTCGCGCGCGCGCGCGGCGGCGCGGTCGCAGGTTTCGCCGGCTGGCGGCGCCGGGCAGGCGGCGCTGGCGGCGTGCGGCAGGCGGCGCAGGCGGCGCAGGCGGCGCCGGTGGCTTACGGCGGGCGGCGCCGGCGGCGTCGGCTGGCGGCTTAGGTGGCGGTCGGGCGGCTTTGGTGGCAGCAGCGCGACGCTTGACGCAGCGGTCGCCTACGCGCGGGCGCACGGCGGCGGCACGGTCGGTGTCGAGAGCCAGAGCACGGCCGCGGCGGCGATCCTCGCTTCTGATGCCGACGTCGCCGGTCTGGGCGGCTTCTCGGGTCGCGAGAGCTCGGTCAGCATCGCCTGGATCGCGATGGAGGTCGAAGACGGGCGTCTGCGCTGGCTCCTCGACGAGGGCAGTCAGACCTCGGCTCCTGCCGGGCGACACGCGGACCGGTAGCGCTGCAGCGATCAAGTCGGCCGAGAGCGTCGCACGCAAGGTGACGTTCATCGCTGACGGCACCCGCGTGACGATGTTCGACCTTCAGGGCAGGGCGGCGGCGATCCTCGCCGCCGCGCGCTGAGTCGTCCCGATTGCTACGCCGCCTTGAAGCTCGAAAGGAACCTGCGCTGTGCGGCCGGGTCGCCCGCAGTCAGTTGCTTGTTGGCGACACCGACCTACTGAACGATCCCGCCTCTGACCTTGAGCACACCGCGGCTGCCGGCGCCGAGCGTGTCCGGGATGCGGCGGCCGATCCGACATTCGGCTCGGACGTCATCTAACTCACTCACTCTGACTACGTTTTGGTTCGTGGCGAACCAAAACGTAGTCAGAGTGGATCCGCAACAGGTCCAAGCCGAGTTGGACGCCCCTTGGGGTTGGACGCCCCTCGGGGTTGGACGCCCCTCGGGGTTGGACGCCCCTCGGGGTGGACGCCCCTCGGAGGAGCGGCGCCGGGTCGGTGCGCCGGTGAAGCTCCAGCGGCCGGAGCTACAGGCCCGGAGCTACAGGCCCGGAGGATGCCGGGCGACGAATCCGGCGAATTCGCCTCCGCCGCGGGACCAGCGGGTGCCGTCCTCGGCGAGGGCGACGGTGTCGAAGCGCCAGCCTGCCACATCCATCCAGACGTGGTTGTAAGCGGCGTAGATCGTGACCCACTGCCCGGGTCCCGGGTCGCCGTATGACTCGAAGTCGGCGGCGACCTCGGGCGAGCTGAGCAGGCCGGCGGCCGCGAGCACATAGCTGACCGACCCTGAGCAGTCATAGCCTGCCGCCTGGAAGGATGCGTGCCCGCCTCCCCAGATGTACGGCAGGGTCGCGATCGCGTTGCCGGCGGCGATGATCTCACGGACGGCCATCGGAGCGCCCGGCGGCGGCTGGACCATGCCCGAGGTGTCGATCGCGATGCCGCCGACCGACCGGTTGACGGCGGCGGCGGTCTCGCGCGCCTGAGCGGCAGCGCGGGCCTCGAGTGTCGACAGCCTGGAGTTGAGCGACTGCAGCCGCGCCTGGTTACCGGACCGCTGCCCCGCCTCGCTGATCTCACGGGTCAGCAGAGCCGCTTCGATCGCGGCCACCTGGTTGCGCTGGGCGAGGACGTCGTCGGTCAGCGTCCGATCGCGCTCCTCGAGTGCGCCGAGCCGGACGGCCTCCCCGAAAACGGCGTTGCGGGCGGCGCGAGTGTCGCCGACGATGGTGGCGTCCTGGTGGCCGATGCGCTCGAGGAAGTTGACCTGCTCGAGCAGCTGCGCAAAGCCGTGTGCCTGAAGGATCACGGTCATCAGGTTCGGTTTTGTTCCCTCGTATTCGGCCCGCAGATTGGCGGCCAGGGCGCCCGACGCCACCCGCAGGCGATTCTCCAGGTCAACCAGCTGCGTCCGCGCCGCGAGCAGGTTGGTCTGCACCGAGCGAAGCTGTGCGATCCGCGACTCGAGTTCCGACTGCACCGAGGCGAGTTGCGCCCGAGCGGCCTGCAGGCCACCGGCGGTGTGGTCGATCTGCGCCGTCTCTGCCGCGATCTGAGACCGCAACGAGGATGCGGCCGACTGGCCGGCCGAGATCTGGTTCTGGAGATCGCCGACGCTGTTGGGAACGCCGCTCACCAGCCCGGCGGCGACGACGGCCGTGACGGCCAGCGCACTGCGGCGGCCGGCCGAGCGCGCGATCAGAGGCCGGAGGAAGCTGGGGGGATGCAGTCGCAAGGAGAGTCGGGGGTGCTGGGCGCTGATGCTCACCGCGGACCGCCTGGATCGGGCGCGCGGCGCTTTCTGTGCCGGGGTCGTGAACGTCTCTGTCGGCTGGTCGGTGCCCACCTTAACAAGGTCGTCGAGACTTTGCCGTCCGGTCCTTCTCTGCAATAGATCCTGCAAAAAGCCACTTTGGCGGTGGGAAATCCATTGCTGACATACTCGCGCTGTGCGCTCACGCCACGTCCTCACGGCTGCCGTGGCGGTGCTCGCCGCAGCGATCGCAGGCGCGCCAGGAGCCGCCGTGGCGGACTCCGGTCCGTCCGCGGGGGACAACCAGTACCTCGACCCCCTGTCGTCGGCGACGACCCCTGCGCCGAAGCCCAAGACCACAACCTCGACCACGCCGGCTCCGAGCGGGACGGCGACCGCGACGCCCCCGACCTCGACGCCGACCACGACGCCGACGCCGACGCCGACGCCGACCCAGACGGCGACGGCGACGGCCACAGCGGCTTCGCCAACGGCGACCACGACCGCCGGCGGCGCTTCGAGCCGCACGCTTCCCTACACGGGATACGAGGCGTGGTTGGTGATCGGCGTCGGTGCCGGGATGGCCGGTGCGGGCGTCGTGATCCGTCGCCGCGGCCTCGGCTCCCGCTAGCGGCATCACCGGTTTGAGCGCCGCTCCGCAGGTCGCGATCAATGCACGCGCGGCCGTCCGCGAGCAAATCGGCGGTGTCGAGCGCTACACGCGCGAGCTGACGAGGCGCCTGCCGGCGCTTGCGCCGGGCCGCTATATCGTGATCGCGCCGAGACCCCGGCTCGCCCACCGTGCCGGACACATCTGGGAGCAGGCGCTGCTGCCGGTCGAGGCCCGCGCCTGTGAGCTCGTCTACTCCCCGGCGAACCTTGCGCCCGTGATCTCCGCGCGCAATGTGATCGTGATCCACGATCTGGCGGCGCTCGCACATCCGGAGTCCTACTCGCGGCTGTATGTCGAATACCAGCGACGCCTGTTGCCGGCAATCGCCCGGCGCGCGCGGCTCGTGATCACGGTGTCGGAGTTCTCAAGGCGAGAGCTGATCGAACGTCTCGGCGTCGAGCCCGGCCGGATCGAGGTGGTCCCCGGTGGCGTCGACGAGCGCTTCTCGCCGGCTGCTGCCGGCGAGCCGAAAGGCGCCCGCCACGGAATCGACCGGCCGTACGTGCTTGCGCTGGGCACCGCCTCGGCCAGAAAGAATCACGGCGCGCTGCTGACCGCGGCGGCGGCGCTCCGCGCACGCGGGATCGACCTACTGCTGGCCGGCTCAGACAGGGGTTACCTGCGAGGTCAGGACGCGGGTCTGCGACGGCTCGGCTACGTGCCGGAGAGCGATCTGCCAGGGCTCTACGCCGGCGCGCTCGCGCTCGTGATGCCGTCGTTGTATGAGGGCTTCGGGCTCCCATGCATCGAGGCGATGGCATGCGGCACGCCGGTGGTCGCCGCGGACGCCGGGGCGCTACCCGAGACGTGCGCCGGCGCCGCGCTGCTGGTCGACCCTCTTGACGCGCGGGCGCTGGCAGAAGCGATCCTCGTTGCAACCTGCGAGCCCGGCGAGCGCGAGCGACTGCGGGCGGCGGGCCTGGAGCGCGCGAACGAGTTCAGCTGGGACGCGAGCGCACACGCGACCAACGCGGCGATCGAGCGGGAGCTGAAGGCGGCGCGGTTACACTCGCACTGATGAACACCACTAGGCGAGCGCTCGGTCTCGCGCTGGCGGTGGGGGCAGTGTTCGGGTCGTTGGCCGTCCCGGCGATTGCGACCGCGCCCGCGCTCACCGCTGTCCCCAGCGGGTTCGTCGGGGTTGTCGTCGACGGCCCCATGTATCCGGACACGGCGGCCGGCGTCGACCTGCAACAGCAGTTCGCGCTGATGGAGAAGGCCGGCGTCGAGTCCGTTCGCGTCGTGTTCAACTGGGCCTACGCGCAGCCTTACGCCAGTTGGTCCGAGGTCCCCGCGGCCGATCTCGGGGAGTACACGGACGTTGATGGGATCCCGACGGATTTCTCGCAGACTGATGAGATCGTCGGTCTTGCCGCCCGGTACGGGCTGACCGTGCTCCCGACGGTGATCTACGCGCCGTCATGGGACATCGTCGATGCGGAATCGACGCCCTTCTCGTTCGGGCGCCCTGCGCATGACGGACCGTACGCCGGCTACCTGACCGCGCTGGTCGATCGCTATGGCCCGAAGGGGAGCTTCTGGGCCGGTTACTCGCAGAAGGTGCCGATCCACGAGTGGCAGATCTGGAACGAACCCAACATCGCAACCTACTGGCCGACCCAGCCGTTCGCGAAGACGTATGTGCCGCTGCTGAAAGCCGCGGCTGCGGCGATCAGGCGCGCGGACCCGAGCGCCCGGATCGTGCTCGCGGGAATGCCGAACTACTCATGGAAGGCGCTCGAGACGATCTACAGGATCCCCGGGGCGCGGTCTGCGTTCGACATCGTGGCCGTGCACCCATACACGGCCAAGCCGGCAGGCGTGATCACGATCCTGCGCTACGTCCGTGCGGTGATGGACCGCAACGGCGACGCGCATAAGCCGATGATCGCCGACGAGATCAGCTGGCCGTCCTCGGTCGGCGAGCCGGTCGACAACATCGGTTTCGACATCGGCACCACAGAGAAGGGACAGGCCGCCAACATCGCGAGCGTCGTGCCGGCGCTCGCGAGCGATCGCAAAAGCCTGAATCTGGCGAGTTTCTACTACTACACCTGGGCAAGCCAGCCGGGTGCGAGCGGTCTGCTCTTCGACTACGCGGGCCTGCTCAGCTTCGCCGATGGAGTGTTCACCGAGAAGCCGGCTTTTTCGGCGTTTGAGAAAGCGGCGCTTGCGATCGAACACTGCCGGCGCAAGGGCCAGCTGGCGCCGCAGTGCGCGCAGGCTTCGTAGCGCCGCCGACGCCACCCGCGCTCCCGCCCTGCGCCCCGCCACCCGCGCTCGCCGAACGCAAGCCCGCACTGAACGCGCGCATCGCTGCACTGACTCCGCCGGCCGGCGGGCTGATGCCGTACCAGTCCTGTAGATCGCCGAGGTCGCGCATCGGCGTCACCCATGTGTAGAGCAGCGCCACGGCCAGTTCGCATCGCGTGTGCCCGAGCGCCGCCATCGTCTGCTCGATGTAGGTCGCCCGCAGCCGCGACGGCGCGTAGTCCAGTGCACCGGCGGGGTGCGTGACCCAGCCGAACTCGGTGACGTAGAGCGGGGTTGAGTCCATCCCGAGTGTGTCGAGCGCTGCGCGAGCCGCGCTTACAGCCGTGAGCACGGCGTCCGGATCAGCGCCGTAGGGGTGGATCGCGACGCCGTCGATGCGTGTGCGCAGCGCGGGCTGGGCGGCCAGCATCGCAGGGAGGAATGTGACCGGCGCGGTGAGCCCTCCGACGATCACCCGCGCCTGGGGATCCGCCGACTTGATCGCATTACGTGCGGCGGTGTAAAGCCTCGCGTAGCCGGCCGCCGAGGGCTCCGGCCTCCAGAATTCAGGGTTGTCCGGCTCGTTCCAGATCTCGAACGTGTTCACCGGGAGCGGGCGCAACTGCGGGTGAGCCCGCCAGAAGGTTCCCCCGGCGCCGTAGCGTTTGGCAAAGCTGGCGGCGTACGCCGCGTAGTCAGCGGATGACGAGGGCGGCGAGTGGTCAACGCCGCGGATCGACTGCGCCCACCCAGCCGAGTAATCGATGATCGGCAGCCACCGCAGTCCGTGCGCGGCGAGTGAGCCCGCGATCCGGTCGTCGAAGGACCAGTCGTAGTGATGCACCCCGTCCACGGGCGCCTGCGGCTCGCTCGCTTCCCACAGCGCGTCGCTGCGCGCGATCGTTGCGCCGGTCGCCTGCAGCGCCGTGAGCTGCAGGTCGATCTGCGACTGGCTGAAGGTGAAGTCGTTGAACAGCCGGTTGACGTTGACGCCGAAGCTCTCGACCGCGGGCGGCGGTAGCGCGCGTGGCCCGGGTCCCAGCACCCTGCCGTGCGGCCGGCTTGATGCGATCAGGATCACCGCCAGCCCGAGCACCGCGAGCGCAGCGAGCCCCGCCGGTATCAGGAGCGCGGGCCGGTTCAGCCGCATCTGATCCCGGCGATCGCGCGCAGCTGCGAGCGCTCCCGAGCGTGATCGCGGCCGATCGCCCACTTGAGCGCCAGCCGTGAGGCGAACGTGAGCGCCTGGGTCGCGTCGTCGACGCGCGCGGCGCGAACGCCGAGACGCCGCGTGATCACCTCGTGCCGGGCGCGTGTGAGTCGCTCGATCGGTTCGCCGCCGAACGCTGCGAGCGTCGAATGGCCACCGTGATGCAGCACTCGCGCATCCGGCCAGAACCACGTTTCGATCCCGTGTTCACGCGCCCGCAGACACAGGTCCAGATCCTCCGCGTACAGAAAGATCGACGGATCGAACGGGCCCAGCCGCGCCAACGTCGAGGTGCATGCAACCAACGCACAACCGACCGCCCAGCCGACAGGCCGCGGGTGTCGTGAGCGCCAGGGCGTCAGCATGGCGGCGGCGCTACCGCCGAGCGCTGCCGCCGGAATCAGCGCGTGCGCCAGCTCGGCAGCCGAGCACGGCAGCGGGTGGGCGGTGTCCTGCCGGTGGCCGTCGGGGGAGAGCACCAGCGGTGCCAGCAGCCGCTCTGCTGCACCCGGGCGCATCAGCTCCGCCGCAAGTGCCAACAGCGAATCGTCAAGCAGCTCGACGTCTGGATTCAACAGAGCGGTGACGCCGCCGCCGGCTGCGTCCACACCTCGATTGCAGGCGGCGCCGAAGCCCAGGTTCTCGCGGAGCAGGATCGGTGTGAGCGCCAGCGGCCCCCGCCAGCGTTCGATTACCGCACCGCTCTGATCGCGCGAGGCATTGTCAACGACGATCACCTCAGCCTCCGGCAGCTGTCGTTGGACGGACGCGAGCAGCGCGTCAAGAGCCTTTGCCGAGTTGTACGTGACCGTCACCAGCGTCAGCCGGACTTCTTCGCGCACCGGCTCGTCAATCCGCCGAGACCCGGGAGTGCCCTCAGAGCGCGACGCGAGCAGTGGAGCGAGTGCTGCCCTGAACCTGGCCCGGGCGGCGTCGGCGCCGAACTGCGTCCGAGCGCGCACGCGCCCACGGGCCCCCATCTCGGCGGCTCGGCCTGAGTCCGAGAGCAGCCTGAGCAACGCTTCGGCGGCCGCCACGGCGTCTCCCGGCGGATACAGGATCCCGCAGCAGTGATCGACGATCTCCCGCGGGCCGGCGGCGTCGGGTACGACAGCGGGACGGCCGGCCGCAAGCGCCTCGGCCACCGCCAGGCCGAACGGCTCCCGCTCTGCACAATGCAGCAGACAGGTGGCACGGCCCAGCTCGCGAGCGGGGTCATCGACGGCGCCGAGGAACTCGACCGCCCCGGCCAGGTCCGTGCGCCCGGCTCTCTCGCGCAGGCGATCCAGCAGCCGATCGTCCACCGGCCCGGGCGCTGCCCCGGCGATGCGCAGCCGGACTTCCGGGCGCGCCCGCCGGACGATCGCGATCGCCTCGAGAGCGACGTCGAGGCGTTTCCATCCGACCAGCGCGCCCAGCATCAGCACCTCGGGCGGCTCGGCCGGCGCCACCGGAGCGGCGAAGGGCTCGAGCTCGACCCCAGGGGGGATCACGAGCGGTGGCTTCCGAGCACCGAGATCGTCGGCGACCGCTGCCGACGGAACGATCACGAGGTCGGCACGGTTGGCTGCGCGGCGCACCAGGTGACCGATTGCATCCCCGGGGAGCATGTCGTGATGCAGGAACACGACCGGCACGCCGGCGCCGCGAGCAGGCATCAAGCTGAGTGCGATCGCGCAGCGCATACCGTTTGCGACGAGCAGATCTGGGCGCAGCGTCCCCGCGAGCCTGTCGAGCTCACGGCCGTGAGCGAGCAGGCCGGCAGCGGCGCGGGCCGGGTTGACGACACCACCACGGAGCTCGAGCGGGCGCGACCGCAGCGCGCCCACGCGAAGTCCGGCGGACCGCGCAGCGTCGGCCAGCGGCCCCTCCGGGCAGGCCAGCCACCGCTCGCCGTCGAGACCGCTCGCGAATGTCAGCATGGCCCGCTCGGCGCCACCGAGCAAACCCGAGTAGGAGATCAGCAGCAGGACCGGCATCGAGCGTCCCGCCAAGACTGACAGGAAAATACGTTCAGGGTTGGGTGGCTGTGGCGCGGCTCACAGTCTCGAGCGAATTCACATCCGTTGCTCCCGTTTCTGGCCAGCACATAGACTGACCGCGTGCCGAGCCCGATCGCGTCCCTGGTTCCGACTCAGTCGGTGCCGAAGCCTCGTGTGGCGCTCGTGCATGACTTCCTGCTCGATCTCCGTGGCGCCGAGCGAGTGTTCCTCGAGCTGTGTGAGATGTGGCCCGACGCCGACATCTTCACCGCCGTCTATGACGAGCGCGGAACCGAGGGCCGATTCTCCGGCCGCATCGTCAACGCCTCGTTCCTGCAAAAACTGCGTCCGACCGCGCGCACCTTCCGGGCGCTGCTGCCGTTCTACCCGGCCGCGATCGAGTCATTCGATCTCTCGAGTTATGACCTTGTCGTCTCGAGTTCCTCGGCCTGGGCGCACGCGGTCCTGTGCGGCGAGGGGGCCGTCCATGTCAGCTACTGCCACAACCCGTTTCGATACGTGTGGAACGATCGCGACCAGACGTTGGCGCGGCGCGGCCCTCTGGCTCGCGCCGCTCTGCGCGGTCTGTTCCGGCGCTGGCGGCAATGGGACTGGATCGCGGCGCAGCGGACCGATCGCTACATCGCAAATGCGGCGATCACCCAGCAGCGGATCCGTGCCTACTACGGCCGCGAGTCGCGTGTGATCTACCCGCCGGTCCGGATCGAGCGCTTCTCGCCGCGGCCCGTCGGCCGCCACTATGCAGTCGTCGCCGAACTGATGGCCCACAAGCAGATCGACGTCGCGATTGAAGCGTTCAACACGCTGGGTCTACCGCTGGTGGTGGTCGGCGACGGACCCCACCACCGGCGGTTGCGGCGACTTGCCGGCTCGAAGATTCAGTTCACCGGGCGGCTGTCGGACGCCTCGGTCGCCGAGGTGCTCGCGACCGCACGCGCGCTGGTGGTGACCGGCGTCGAAGAGTTCGGGATCACGGCGGTCGAAAGTCAGGCGGCCGGACGGCCGGTGATCGCGCGCGCCGAGGGCGGCGCGCTCGAAACCGTCCTCGACGGCGTCACCGGGTGCGTCTGGACGGGAGGACCGGGCGAGTTGGCCGAGACGGTGCGGTGCTTCGACGATGCCGCGATCGATCCGCAGGCGTGTGTTGCGAACGCCGCCAGGTTCTCGCCGGCGGTGTTCCGCTCGAAGATCGAATCCGAGGTTCGTGCCGCGATCGACACCGCAGACAGCCCGACCGCCAGAACACGACAGCCGCTGGCGGCCACCCGGCTCGTCAGGCGCGCGGTCCGCGACTCCTCGAGGTGACGGTGCGTGCGGGGGTCCTGCGCGGTGCGGGGGCCGCGCTGCTGGCGGGTCCGACGGTTCTGGCGTTCCAGACCGGCGGCTACTTCTCGAACGCGCGGGCCTGGGCGGGCCTCCTCGCCTGGCTGC
This sequence comes from uncultured Solirubrobacterales bacterium, assembly GCA_963742025.1. Classification (GTDB taxonomy): domain Bacteria; phylum Actinomycetota; class Thermoleophilia; order Solirubrobacterales; family Solirubrobacteraceae; genus Palsa-465. Next base: position 605,114 of record CAVUKF010000010.1, on the reverse strand, counting down.
TGGTCGTGCTCGCACTGCTCGCCGGCGAGGGCTCGCTGCCGCGCACCGCGGCGGCGCGCTGTGCGCTGATCGGACTCGCGCTGCTCGGCGCCTGGACGCTGGCATCGATCGCGTGGGCGCCGATTGCCGGCTCCGCCTACGACGCCGCCCAGATCGTGTTCGTGTACGTCGGCGTCCTGGTCGCCGCGACGCTGACGTTGCGCGACCGCGTCAACCGCGGCGCGGTTGAGCCGGCGCTCGCCGGCGGTGCGCTGATCGTGATCGGCTACGGCCTCTCGGAACGGTTGCTCCCTGGTCTGCTCGAGTTCTCGCGCTCGGTCAGCGCCCAGGGCCGATTGGAACAGCCGCTGACCTACTGGAACGCGATGGGCGAATTGGCGGCGCTCGGGCTGGTGCTGGCCGTGCGGGTCGCCGGGGATCGCGGGCGGGTCAGCGGCCTGCGTTGCGCGGGCGCCGCGGCCGCCGTGCCGCTGGCGCTGGGCCTCTATCTTTCCTTCTCGCGGGGAGCGCTGTTCGCATGTGCCGCAGGGCTCGTCACCCTGATCGTCGCAGCCCCCCAGCGCACCCAGCTGGGCAGCGTCCTGTTGGCGCTCGTGGCGGGCGCTCTGGCCTGCGCTGTCGGTGCGCCGCTGCGCGGTGTGACGGCACTCGCCGGCCCGCTTTCGACTCGCGAGTGGCAGGGCGCGCTGATGCTGGTGGCGCTGCTCGTGATCGCCGCCGCCGCCGCGTTCACCCAGCGGCGGCTGATCTCAAGCCCGAGGGCACAGGGCGAGCTGCACCTTCCCCGGCGCGCGCCCTGGATCGCGCTGGCCGTGATCTGCGCCGGCTTCGCGCTGGCCGTCGCCGTCGGCGCGAAGGAGAACAGCGCCGTGCCGCTCTCCTCCGGCGCGGGCCGCTACGTGAGCCTTCAGAGCAACCGCTACGACTACTGGCGGGTTGCGCTGCGCGCCTTCGGCGATGAGCCGATCCGAGGCGTCGGCGCCGGTGGCTGGGCGGTCTACTGGCTCCGTTACCGCACCGTCGACGAGGGGGCGGTGGACGCGCACTCGCTGCCGCTGCAGACGGCGGCCGAGCTTGGCATCGTCGGCCTCGCGCTGCTGCTGGCGTTCTTCGGCGGTGTCGGCTTCGCCGCGCGGGCGGCGCATCGGTTCGCGCCCGCGGCCGCCGCGGGGCCGATCGCCGGCTTCGTGGTCTACGCGGCTCACGCTCCGCTTGATTGGGATTGGCAGATGCCGGCCGTGACCGCCGTGGCGCTGGTGTTGGCCGGGGCGCTGCTGGCGCTCGGCGAACGCGCCGGCAGCGCCCAGCATGCTGCCGGCGCCGGTGACCCGCGAGGTGAGCCCGAGGCTGGAGTCCCCGGCGGGCCGGCGCTCAGCGCGGCGGGGTGAGCGCGGGCGCCAGCTCGTTTACGTGCACGAGCGCCAGGCGGAACGCCTGCGGGTCACCTGAGGAGGCGCGGCCGAACGCGAGCCAGGCCTGCAGGTTCAGGGGCTCCTCGTCTGCGACGGCGAGCGCGAGCTGCCGCGCCCGGGCGTCGTCCCCGCGTTCGAGCGCGAGTGATGAGCGCATCAGCTGCACCTCGGTGTCCGGATTGAGCGCTGCGGCGGAGTTCAGGAGTGAGCTTGCGTCCGCGGCCCGCGCCGCCGTCGGAACGGTCTGGCCGTAGATGATCGCGCCGGCGGCGTCGGTGTCGATCGCCTGGTGAATTCCGATCGCGAACCATCCACACGCCAGGAGCGCGACCGCTACGGCCACCAGACGACTGACGGACACGTGCCAATCATGCACGAACTGCGTGCCATAGTCCCGCTGGATGGCCACCGATCAGCGTCTGGCGCCGACGGCCGGGGAGCCGCCGGCGACGATTGGCGAGGTCGCGCCCACAACGCCCGAGGCGGTCGCGCCGCCTCCCGGCAACCCGCGCTTCCCGCACCTCGACGGCATGCGAGCACTCGCGGCGCTCTCAGTGCTGGTGTTCCACGCCGCGTACCAGTCGCGCGCGAGCTTCGGCCCGGACGTCGTCTCGCGCCTGCTGGCGCAACTGAACGTCGGCGTCGCCGTGTTCTTCGTGATCTCAGGGTTTCTGATGTACCGGCCGCTGCTGGCCGCGCGCGCTGGGGCCGGCCCCCCGGTGCGGATCCGCGATTACGCGCGGCGCCGCTTTCTTCGAATCGTTCCGGCGTATTGGGTGGCGCTCACAGTGCTGGCGATCTATCCGGGCCTGCCGGATATGTTCAGCAGCCACTGGTGGGTGTATTACGGATTCCTGCAGGACTACTCGGGCATCCGTGTGCTCGGCGGGATCGACACGGCCTGGACGCTCGGGTGCGAGGTCGCGTTCTACGTGCTCCTGCCGTTCGTCTCGATCGCCTTCGCCTGGATTGCGGGAATCGCCGCCGGCGGGCGCATCTGGTGGCGGTTCGAGCTGGCCGCGCTCGCCGGGTTGAGCCTGCTGAGCGCCGTCTATCGGATCCTCGCAAACGCCCACCCGGCGACGCTCCCGTTCAACTCCTTCCCGGCGACGTTCGCGTGGTTCGCGCTCGGGATGCTGCTCGCGCTCGCGAGCGTCGCCGCCACTAGGACGACGGTCACCGCGCAGGCTTCGAGAGCCGCCCGGCTGCTGTCCTCGGCACAACGCTGCGCGCGCTTCGGCTGGCCCGCGGGGCTCGTCATCTATTGCGTGCTCAGCCTTGCGCTGCACTACACGAACGGCAACCCGTTCTTCGAGCACGACAGTGCGGTGCACGTGTTGCTGTGGTACGCGCTCGACGGTCTCGTCGCGATCTGCCTGGTCGCGCCCGCGGTGTTCGCGGCGCGCAGTCCGACCGCCACCGGAAGGCTTTTGTCCTGGAGGCCGCTCGCATGGATCGGGCTGATCTCCTACGGCATCTACCTCTACCACAACCGCCTGCTGGTCGCGATCGACTCCCACGACGTCGTCGAAGGCAACCGCTGGTTGCATCTGGTGTGGCTGTGTTCGGCAACGCTCGTTGCAGTCGTGATCGTCGCCGCGCTCAGCTACTACCTGGTCGAGCGACCGATCCTGCGGTTCAAGGAGCGTCCGCGACTGTCCGGGTCGCGTTCCGGTTCGCGCTGAGCTCGCCGGCGTCCTGGGCACCCGGTCCGCTAGACGCGCAGTTTCAGCGTAAGCGTCCAGACGTTGCCGGCCGTGTCGGCGGCGCTCAAACCCAGATCGATCGAGGCAGGCGCATGATCGTGCACCTTTCGCTGCAGTGCACGATCGGCGGTGATCGCGGGCGAGGAGACCGTGACCGCGACGGCGGCCGCCGGACTCTTGAGCGAGATCGCCAACGCACCGCGCTGCACCGACGCCGTGAACCTCAGCCGCCTGCCCGACGGGCTCTTGACCGTAACGCCGTCGCCGAGCCTTGCCGCCCTCGAGGCGAAACCAAGGCCACTGTGCGGGCTCAGCACGAGCTTGCTCAGATTTGGAGCAGTGCTTCCGGCGCTCAGCGTGAACGTGAGCTTCGGCTTCCCGCTCCCGAGCCCGCGGAGCGACGCGCGTGAAGCGATCGGTGCGGGTGGTGGCGGTATCGGCCCGGGTCCCGTCCCGACCACGACCGCCCCGTTGGTGTCGACGCCGACGCACAACGAGGTCGAGGCGCACGACACGCCGTCCAGCGCGCTGTCGACGTCCGCTGTCTGTGACCAGGCCCCGACCCCTCCCGTCGGGTCGCCCGAGGTGTACACGTCGCCGGCGAAGTCAAGCGCCACGCACAGCGGTCCGGGCGCGCACGAGACGTGGAGCAGCTGGCTGTCGCTGATCGCTGCGGTCGTCATCTGCCACGCAGACGGGCCGCCGGTCGGGTCCGTCGTCGAGACGACGTATCCGATCTGGTCGACCCCGACACATAGCGCCGTCGTCGGGCACGAGATCGCGTTGATCTGCCCTCCGAGAATGCCCGGGCTGGTATCGATTCCGGGGACCTCGGTCCATGAGTTGGAGTCGGGGTCGGTGGAGAAGAATGCCACTCCCGCGTTGGCGACGGCGACGCAGAGCGACGCCGATGGGCAGGAGACCGCGTTCGCCACCACGCCGGCGCCGAACGGCGAGATCGGGGACCAGGCCCCGGCGCCGCCGGTCGGGTCGGTGGTGGCAACCGCAGGTGGGGTTGTGAACTGATCGAGCGCGACACACACCGGGCCGACCGCACAGGAGAGACCGTTGCCCAACCCCTGGCCCCAGATCACGTCCTGCCCTCCGACCGCCTCAACCGACCACGCGCCTGCGCCGCCGGTCGGATCGGTCGCCACCGCGAGCGTCGCGGAGGTCTCGGTCCCGCTTCCGCCGCCGGCGACACACAGCGTCGTCGAGGGGCACGAGATCGACTCGAGCTGCGCTCCCGACGGGACCGCCAGCGCATTCCTGTGCCACGTGGAAGCCCCGCCGGCCGGATCGGTCGACCACAGCACCGCCCCGGCGCCGTCGACCGCGACGCACAGCGTCGTCGTCGGGCACGAGACGGCATCGATCGTCTGACCGGGATCGATCATCTCCGGCCCGGACCACTTCAGCGGCGCGGCGGCGTTCGCCGCAACCGGCGAGGCGAGCAGCGCAGCAGCGACCGCCAGCGCCGGCCACAGCGGGACTCGAAGCGTCGCCCGTCCGAGGATCACGCCGCAGATCCTAATCCCCGAGCCTGATCCCGAGGGTCAGCCGCGCCTGCGAACCCGGATCACGCAGTTCCAGGTCAGCAGCTCGCGAACGACCGGGGTCTTCGTGATCACGGTCATGCGAGGCCAGTAACGTGGTTCGACGCGCTCGATCTCGAGTCCGGGCCGCGACTCGACGAGCCGCAGCGTCGGGCCGATGTGGCACGCCCAGAGGCCGGCGCCGTAGGGGTTCTTGCGGGGCTGGCCGTGGCGGCGCACGTACAGCTTCGGGCCGAGCGTCGGGCCGAGGTAGTGATAGGGGCTCATGTCGTGCCCGCCCCACGGCGAGTACCAGTTCGTCCACGAGATGTAACCCCAGCCACCAGGGCGCAGGATCCGCTCGATCTCGCTGATCACCGGTGCCGCGCTCGGCGTGTGCTCCAGCAGGTTCGAGCAGAATGCGCCGTCGACGCTCGCGTCGGCCAGCGGCAGCGCACCGGCGTCGGCGATCAGGGCGCCGTCCGGTGGCGTGCCGACGATCGCGATCTCGCCGGGGTCGTTGTCGACCGGGATCACGTTCGCACCGATCGCGCGGAACGCCTCGCTGTAGAAGCCCGGGCCGCAGCCGAGATCGACGATCGTGCTGCCGCGCAGCGGGCCGTAGCGCCGGTCGAGGTCCTCTGCCGCCTCAACCGCGAGCAGCCGGTAGAAGGGGGCCGGGTCGGTCTGCTCCGAGCGGAACAGGCGCCACAGCGTGCGCACCCGTGCAACGCCACGCGGCCGCTCGGTCCCGGTTGGGCTCGTCATGCCCGGCAGGATGTCACCATCGGGCGGTGAGAACGGGTTACCACGAGCGCGAGCGCGTTCTGTTGGCGGGACTGTTCCTGGCGGGCGTGGCGATCTCGGCGTTCACGATCCTGCAGGGGATCGACCCGTTCGACGAGGGCCTCGCGCTTCAGGCGGCGCGACGCGTGGCCGCCGGACAGATCATCTATCGCGACTTCCGCTGGGCCTACGGGCCCGCGGAGCCGTACCTCCTCGCCGGGCTGATCAAGCTGCTCGGCGTGTCGCTGCTGCATTGGCGGATCCTGCGTTCGCTGACCGACGGTGCAGTCGCGCTCACCGCCTACGTGATCGTGCGGGGGTATGCATCGCGCCCGCTGGCGCTGGTGGCCTGGCTGGTCGTCGCCTGCGAGATGGCCGAGCCGCGTAACGCCAACCCGTTCCCATACGCGCTGCTCGCGGCGCTGCTGGCGCTGTGGCTTGCCGACGATGTCGCAAGCACGCCCTCGCGCGTCCGCCGCGCCGCCGGGCTTGTGCTGCTCACCGGCGTTGTGGCCGCGTTCAGATTCGATTTCGCGCTCTACACGGTGGCTGCGGTGACGGTCGTGGTTCTGATCCGCCAGGGTGTGCGCGCGGCCGGCGCCTACGCCCTCGCGGCCGCAGCACTGAGCGCGCTCGTCTACATCCCGTTCGCGATCGCCGACGGCCCTGCGAACCTCTACCACGAGCTGATCACGGTCTCGCTGCAGACCGGCGCCTACTGGACCCTGCCGTTTCCGTGGGTGTTCCACGCGCCCGCGCACACCGGCGCGGGCAAGACGATCAAGCACGCGATCGACTTCTACGTCCCCCTGGCGGCGGTCGTCGGTCTCGCCGTGATCGTCGCTACCGCGGCGCTCGACACCTGGCGAGACCGGCGCCCTCCGGCACTCGCCTGCGGCCTGATCGTGTTTGGTGCAGGCACGCTCGCCTACCTGCTCACACGCACCGACGCCTTCCACACGCAGCCGCTGGTTGTCGTCGTCGCGATCGGCCTCGCCATCAGCATCCGATCGCTTCCACGGCCGGCGATGATCGTGCCGGTGGCACTGCTCGCGCTGCTGCTGGCGCACGGCGCCGGCAACCGCCTTTCCGCGCTGCTGCGCCCGCCCGCCGAGACGACGATCAGGATCGCCGCTGCCGACGGTGTGATGGCACCGCCGCGCGAGGCGCGCGCAATCGAGCGGATGGTCGCGCTGGTTGATTCGTACGTGCCGCCGGGCGGGCCGATCTTTGTGCTCCCGCGGCGTTCGGATCTGGTGACGCTGGGGGATCCGCTGATCTACGTGATGGCCGAGCGCCCCAACCCTGCAGATGCGGACTTCGCGCTCCAGACCAGCGCGGCAGGGCAGGCGCAGATCGTGCGTCTGCTGCAGCGCGTGAGGCCGCGGATCATCGTGCGCTGGACCGATCCGATCTCCTCAGCACGCGAGCCGAACCTGCGTGGACGTTCCAGCGGCGTGCACACCGTCGACCGGTGGGTCGCGATCCATTACCGCCTGCTCGCCCGGCTCTACCACTACGACGTGCTGATTGCGCGCGATTGATCCACAGCGCCGGCGACCGCGTGCAGGCGTCCGCGGCGAGCCTGCGAGACCAGTTCCGCGACGAGCGGGCGCTCGGCCGCCCAGGTAACGAGCCCCGTGCTCACCAGGAACAGGGTGAGCTCGACGAGCGCCTCCAGCAGCGTCCGCGGCCCGCTCCAGACGAACACCCGCATGCCGAGGACGACGAGCGCGCCGCAGGCGACGGGCAGCGCGCCGCGCGCACCGATGCTCAGCAGCTCCACCTCGAGCAACCGGTGGACGTAGTGGCGGCGCAGGACGAGCACCAGCACCGCGGTCGCGAGCCGGCCGGCGATGAACCCCCAGTCGCCCCATAGGAACAGGCCCGGCACCGCGAGCACCAGGAACCCGGCCGTCAGGACAGTCGCCTCGACCGCCTGGCGGCTGGAGTCGCCGCGCGCGCGGTAGAACGAGAACCAGTTGTACCCCAGCTGCTGGATCGCGGCGGCACCCGCGAGGCCCTGCATCAGCAGGACCGCGGGCCGCCACTTCGGTCCGAGGATGAAATGCACCAGGTCAGGTGCGAACAGGATGAACCCAGCGCAGAACGGCAGTACCCACATCAGCGCGATCCGGTTGGAGGAGAGGAACATCTCCCGCAACGTGTCGATCCGATCGCGGACGACACAGATCGCCGGGTAGATCGATGTGGCGATGATCTGATCGGCGCGGTCCGCGTAGCGGGTCAGCGTCACAGCGATCGTGATGTAACCCGCGGCGACGATCCCACCGTGGAGCGTGAATGCGAGCACCTGACCCTGGCCGACGATCAGCACCGCCAGTGCGAACACGAATACAGGCCAGGAGAACCGGAAGTAGCGTGCCCGTGCGGCTGCGTCGAAACGCAGCGCGAGCCCGTAGGGCGAAACCCGGATCGCGACCAGCACAGCGAGCGTGTTTCCGACGGCGGGACCGATCACAAGGCTCCAGACCCCGACCCCGGCCGCGGCCAGCGGAACCGTGACGCAGAACGTCACGACCGGGACGATCGACTGCAGCGTCCGCACACGCACGAAGTCCATGCTCCGGAAGAAGATCCACGACGGCGCCTGCAACGCGAACGCGGTCGGAAGATAGGCGACGGCGACCATCAGCCCCAGCAGGCGATCGTCGCCGTAGACGGCGGCCACGACCGGTGCGAGCGCGATCAGGACGAGCGAGAACGCCGCGCCCACGATCAGCTCGAGCGTGAACGCCCGCTGGAACTCGAGCTGCTGGTCGTCTTCGCGCTGCTGCACGAACGCTTCGTCGATCCCGACCCGCCGCAGCGCTGCGACGGTCACCGCGGTCGTGGTCACGATCCCGTACAGACCGATCGTCTGCGGGCCGAGCAGCACCGTCACGATCAGGCCCTGGATCAGGACCAGGACCTCGGTTCCGCTCATGAATGCGCCGTTGAGCAGCGCCCCGCGAATCGTTCGCCGGCGCAGCTCCGCGCGGGGGAACGACAGGGTCGCGGCTTCCTCGGGCCGCTCGTTTCCGGAGCTCATGCCCAGGATTTATGCATAGACTCAGCGCTCGATGTTGGGGGAGAGACTGCACATCCTGATTCTTTCCGACCGCGACTGGACGCATCCCCAGGGCGGCGGCACCGGAACGAACCTCTACAACCAGGTTTCGCGCTGGCTGCAATGGGGCCACCGGGTGTCGGTGATCTCCTGCTCGTATCGTGGCGCGGCGGCCTGCGAACGGACCGGGAGGCTGACGCTGCACCGCGTCGGCGGCCGCTCCACGGTGTTCCCACGGGTGATCTGGCGTCAGTGGCGCGGGCTGGTCCCGGATGCCGACGTCGTCCTCGAGGTCGTGAACGGCGTCACCTTCCTGACCCCGATCTGGTGCAGGACGCCGCGTGTGACGCTGGTCCATCACATCCACCGGGACCACTTCGAATCCGAGTTGGGCGCGCCGGGCCGGATTGCCGCCCTGGCGCTCGAGACGCTGCCGCTGCGGCTGCTGTACCGGCGTTCGTGCTTCGAGACGATCTCGCAGGCATCGGCAGCTGACATCGAGCGTCACGGGATCCCTCCTGGGCAGATCGAGGTTGTCTACCTGGGGGCGGATCTGGACAGCTTCACGCCCGATCAGACCGCGCGTGCACCGGAGCCGACGCTGCTCTACCTCGGCCGGCTCAAGCGCTACAAGCGGATCGAGATCGTCCTCGACGTGCTGCAAGCGGTTCCAGGCGCGACCCTCGATCTGGCCGGCGACGGCGATCACCGCGAGTCCCTCGTATCCGAGATCCACGCGCGCGGGCTCGCGGACCGCGTTCGGGTCCACGGCTTCGTCAGCGAGCAGCGCAAGCGCGAGCTGTATCGCAGCGCCTGGGTCAATGTGACGGCTTCCTCGGCCGAGGGCTGGGGGCTGTCGGTCACCGAGGCGGCGGCGTGCGGCACCGCGAGCGCGGCGCTCCGGCTCGGCGGCCTGCAGGAGGCGATCGAGGACGGCGACACGGGTATCCTCGCCGACTCGCCCGGCGAGCTCGTGTCGAAGGTCGCGGCGTTGCTGGCCGACCGTGAGTGCTGTGACGCGTTCGGTTGCCGGGCGCGTGAGCGCGCCGCCCGCTTCAGCTGGGACGAGACCGCGCGCATGACACTCGCGGTGCTCGACGCCCAACGACGCGCCGCTCACCCGGGCTCACAGCACGCCGCCGGGCTCCTCCACGACCAACCGCTCTCTCCAGCGGACCGTCTGCCCGCGTGAACGGCGATTTCGGCGCGGTGCTCGACACGATCGTGGGTGTCGAGGGGTGGCTGTCCGACGATCAGGCGAGACGCTTGTACGAGCGCGCCGCGGCCGTGCCGGCAGGCGGCACGATCGTCGAGATCGGCAGCTGCCGGGGGCGTTCGACGATCGTGCTGGCGCTGGCGGCGCACGAGGGGGTTCACGTGGTTGCGATCGACCCCCACGCGGGCAACGACCGTGGCCCGGGCGAGTGGGACACGAGCGCCCGCCAGGGCGACGCCGACTGCGTGGCGTTCGAGGCGAACCTGGCGCGAGCCGGTGTGTCGGGAAAGGTACGTCACGTTCGCAAGCGTTCGAGCGACGCGCTCGGCGACGTGCAGGGACCGGTGGCGCTCCTCTACGTGGACGGGGCGCACGGTTACGCTCCCGCACGCGATGACCTCGTTCGCTGGGGTGCCAGGGTGACGCCCGGTGGCACGATGCTCGTGCACGACTCCTTCTCGGCGGTCGGGGTGACGCTCGCGATCCTCCGCGAGCTCGCCTTCGGGGGACGGTTCGTCTACGAACGCCGGTCGCGCTCGCTGGCCGAGTACAGACGGGCGCGGGAGCGCCTGCAGCCGCGCGCCCGCGCCGAGAACGGCGTGCGCCAGCTCGAGCAGCTGCCGTGGTTCGCCCGCAACCTGGCGATCAAGCTTGCGCTCGCGGCGAAGCTCGATCGACTTGCGACGGCGCTCGGTCACGAGGCCGGCGAGGGACTGCCGTACTGAGAGCCCGGAGCAACGCGAGCGCCAGCAGCGCCAGCGCCCCGACCGTGAGCCAGTGCGCCGCCAGATGCTGGGCCGGATAGCCGGAATCGAAGCCGCCCTGATTCGTGCCGGGGAACAACAGGTAGAGGAGCGGAACGGCGAGCACGAGCAGGCCGCCGACGGCCAGCAGCAGGTGGCGTGTCGAGACGCCGCGCCAGAGGATCAGGGCGTACGCCGGGCCGACGACGACTCCGGCTCGAAGACCGAACAGGAAGCCGAACGCCGCGGCTGCGACGAGGCCGGCGACGGCCGCGGGCGCCCATGCCCACGGCCTCGCCGGGCTCTGCTCAGGAAGTGGCGCCGGCGGTTCTGAGCTGAGGTGGGAGCGCCGGCGCGCCCCGCGCAGGCGGGGCAGATACCCGGCGAGGAGCGCCAGCAGGAGCGCCAGGCACGCCAGTCCACCGAGCAGATAGCCGATGTCGACCGTTGACTGCGGCCCGAAGGTGATCGATACCAGTCCGCACGATCGTCCCACCGGCCAGCCGTTGGCGAACGCATCGATCACACGCGGCGCTCCGAGCGAGCGACCGTCGCACGTCGCCCGCCAGCCGGCGTTGTAGCTCTCGCCGAGCACGAGCCAGCTCGGGCCGTTCACGTGAACGCGGACCTGGGTGAAGCTTCCGTCGCTCTGCTCCCGGCTCGCGAGCACCTCGCCGCCGGTGGGCTGACGCGCGCCGCGCAGTGGCTCGGGCGCCGGTGAGTGGAGCGCCACGAGCAGAGGGCGCACCACTGACGGCGCGATCCTGAAATCGAGCGGTGCCGCCGGAAGCGCGACGGCCGCTCCGCAGGCCTCGAGCGCCAGCGCACTGCCGGCGTCGAGCGCCGCGACGCTGCCCTGGACGCGCAGCGCCACCTCGCGCCCGGCGACCTGCGCCGTGAGGTCGCCGCAGCGCCCATTGAGAGCGGCTCCGGCAGCCGGCTGGCGGACCTTCGGAGTACCGGCGCCCAACACCTCCGCAATCGCGACAGCCGGCCGGCTTGAGCCTCCGGCGCGGACGATCGTCAGCTTGAAGCTTGGAGCGCGGATCGGCGCGTTCAGCCTGACGGCTCCCGCCGGACCGACCTTGAGGATCTGCGTCAGCGCCGGCTCGCCGGGTACCGTGAGCGCGACCCGCATGGGGAACTGCACCGGCAGGTCGCTGCGGACCAGCACGAGCCGGCGCAACGTCTGCGGCCGGCCGGTCGTCCATGCGATCCATGCCGGTTGGAAGCGACCGATCGGTGCCGCCCAGGCCGTGCTGGGCGAGCCGTCGAACGCGCTCGAGGCCCTGAACTTCGGCAGGCCGTTGAGGCGGCCCGACGAGCTGAAGCTGGCACCCGCGGTGTCGGTTCCGGCGAGCGCGTCGAGGGAGGGGTCGGGGGCGGTCGGCGACACACTGGCGAGCCCTGACACGGTCCACCGTCGCGCGGCTGGCGGATCGATCCTGCGCGCGATTCCGCTTTCGGGATCCTGGGCCTGGCCGATCAGCTTCGCCTGCTCCTGGAGAATGTCGCCGCGCGCGATCACGGCGCTCGGCGCCGGTCCACGCAGCAGCGGGGCCGCAGCTGTCGTGCGCTCGAACACGTAGGTGATCGGCGTGTGGCTGAGGTTCGCACCGCGCAGGGCGTCCTGCGCGATCACCGGCGGGCGCAGCAGCTCCCTGATCCGGACACCCGGGATTCGCACCTCGGCGATCCCCACCCCGGTCCCTCCCGAGGTCCCTGTGGCGACGACGTGACCGATCGTGATGCGCAGGAAGCCTGCGTGCCGGAGCGCGACGTCGAGCCGGTTCCAGCCTGGATGGATCGCGAACGATCGCCCGTTGACGAACACCTGCGAGAGCCGCGCGAACGGATTCTGTATGTAGGGGAGCAGGTCGAGGTACGGGATCTGGCGAGAACGATCGAACTCGACCTCCACGTACTGGTCACTCGGGGCGAGGGTCGTATCGGCCAGCCACGAGGTCGAGGGATCACCGTCAAATGCTGCGGCCGGCTGGTGCTCGGGGAACTGGGCGAGCTCAGGGTTGAAGGGGGCGAAGACGTCGCGAGCGCCCTCGAACACCGCGACGGTCTGCGCGTCGCTGCCGCGCGCCGGGAACGGATCGAGCAGCGCCGCATCGGAGGGGAACCCGTCGGCTGCCGACACCGTCCAGCCGTAGTTCTGCAGCATTCGGGAGGCCACGAAGACGCGCCGGCGATTGGAGTCGGTGATGAACACCGCGGCGCCGGCGGCGGCCTGTCGCCGGATCGTCGCCGCCGACTCGTCGGCTGCGTAGAACAGCGGGTCGCCCGCCCGGAGCTCGTGCAGCGCAGCGATGTCGGCGATCCCCTCGGCGGAACCGTCGACGATCGTCGGTGCCGTCGCGGGGTCGATTCTGACAATCCCACGGGCGGGCAGGTCGTAGCGGCGAACCTGCGGCAGGCGCAGGGGGCCATCGGCGGTGTTCGGGGCTCCGGGGAACGTCCTGACCGGCCCATACGTACGTGCCGGCTGCCGGAGCCCAGCCTGGGTGGCGAGTTCTCGGGCGGCAGGATTGGGCGCCAGCGCGCCGCTCAACGCGTCGTCGTCGTCGGTCGCGGTGATCACCGCGCGGGCGCTCATCAGGTCAAGCAGCGGGCGCAGCTCGCCGGGGAGCAGGCGTTGTTGCTGGACGAGGTCGTCGACGGTCCAGAGGAAGTCGACCGCGTGCAGGTCATCGAACGGTGGGACGTTTCGTACGGCGACTGGGCGTGTCGTCAGTGACTGCAGAATCGGGTCGACGGTTCCGCCCCAGTTGTAATAGGCGTAGGCCTGACCGGGCAGCACGATCGCTCTCGAATTCGCCGGCAGCTCGCTGGTCAGGCCGGCGCCGGCCTGCTCCCAGGCAGCGGGGACCGCGCGCCACGTCAGCTCGATCGCGTTTCCCTGAAAGAACGGGAACGCGCTCAACACGACGAGCGCACAGGCGCCGCCGGCGGCCGCGACCCGCGCGCCGGCTCCGAGTCGTGGCCAGAGCGCCCGCGCGGCGCCTGCCGCAAGCATCGCGATTGCGAGCGCGAGCAGCGGTCCGGCCTTGTAGGTGGTGCGCAGGAATTGCAGCGAGGTCAGGTGCGCGTACAGAAAGTCCGCAGCCCTGCGGCCCGGCGTCCCGCTCGGCCAGCCGACGCTCATCATCAGCAGCGCGCAGAGCGCCGTCAGGACGAACAGCGGGCCGTAGCGCCAGCGGCGGGTCCAGATGAACCCCGTCAGCGCGAGCGCCGGCACGAGCAGGGTCGCAACCACCACGAACGGGTTGAACAGCATCGTCTGCGCATTGCCGAAGAACGGGATCAGCGTGTCCGCGAAGCCGACACCGAGGTAGGTCGGCCAGTACCCCATCAGCCGCAGGCTCTCGGTGATCGAGGTTGACGCCCAGATCGCCCCGACCTGCTCGGTGTACTGCAGGAAGTCAAGGCCGTAGCGCGACTGCACCAGCAGTGGCACGATCCACCAGATCGAAGCGACCGTTGTCGTCAACAGCGCGCGCCACGCGAACGCGGCGAGATCCCGTGCGGTCACATCCCGCAGTGCCAGTTCGTAGACGGCCAGCAGCACCGGGCCAACGAGCACGAACGCCGTCACGGTTGCGTTCACACCACCACCGGTCGACGTCACGATCAGCGCGAAGGCGGCCGCCCACCACCACCGGCGGTGTGGCTCGCGCAGGGCGCGGTGCGTGACCAGCATCAGCCACGGCAGTGCGGCGTAGGCGAGCAGGAATACGGTCGTGCGGCTCGTCAGTACGACGACGTAGGGATTGAGCATGTACAGGGCGCCCGCGAGCAGATGCCCGGCGCCCCGCCGTCGATCGAGCAGCTCGTCCAGCAGTCGGATCACGCCCCATGCGGACAACGCCAGCAGGGTGCCGAGCCACAACCGCTCGGTCAGCCAGCCCGAGAGCCCGAGCTTCTGGCCGAGCGCGAAGAAGGGACCCATCGGCCACAGGTATCCCGCGTACTGGCCGCCCTGGACGTGGCCCAGACCCTCCGTCGGGCTCCAGACGGACGCCACCTGGCCCAGGAACGTCACCGGGTCGACATGCAGGTTGATCTTGGTGTCCGACGTCGACATGCCCGGGGACTGGAGCAGCGCCAGGGCGTAGGCGGCGAGCGTCAGTGCAAGCGTCATTCGCGCACGGTAGCCAAGTGCCGACATGCGGCGAACCTGACGCCCCCATTCGCAGTACCTTGATCAGGTGCCGTCCACTGTCGATCAGGCCGCCCGCTCGCAGCCGACGCCGGCGCTTGACGCCGCGCTCGACGTGCCGCTGCCGGCTGAGGTGGCGACCGGCGCCGGCACGGCATTGTTCGTTATTGGGCACTGCGACTCGGCCCTGGCACGAGTCCGGAAGCTCGCAATCGAGGTCGCCGACGTCAACCGGGAAGCGTTCGCGCATGGGATGCCCCGGATCGGCGTGCTGCACGAACTCGGCGACGCGTCGCCATACAGGCGCGGTTTCTGGGGGGTCGCTCGGATCGACGCCGTCGACGCCGAGCAGGAGCTCCCGGTAGCGCTTCGGGCCGAGCTCGAGGATGGGTCGGTGAGCGTGGCGCGGTTGGCGACGATCCGTGTTCGCCCCGCGTTGGAGGTCCCCAGCGTGATTGATCGGCACGACGCCCAATCGGGGTCTGGGCGCGTTGCGATCTGCATGGCCATATGCGACCCGCCGCCACACCTGCTGGAAGCACAGCTTGAGTCGATTCGCTGCCAGACGCACGAGAACTGGATCTGCGTGATCAGCGACGACTGCTCGAGCTCGGAGTCGCTCAGCGCGTTGCGGGACGCAATCGGCGAGGACGGGCGATTCGTGGTTTCGCGAAGCCCGCGTCCGCTCGGCGTCTACCACAACACCGAGCGGGCCCTGTCGATGGCGCCTGCCGGCGTCGATCACGTAGCGCTCCTCGGCGATCACGACCGCTGGCATCCCGACAAGCTCGCGACGCTGATCACGGCGCTCGGCGACGCCGCGCTGGTGTACAGCGACGCGCGCCTGCTCACGCCCGAGGGGATCGTCCGCTCCGACACCTGCTGGAACGCGCAGCGCAACAACCACGCCGATCTGCACTCGGTGCTGGTCGGCCGGTCCGTGACCGGCGCGGCATCGCTGATGCGACGGTCGCTGCTCGACGATGCGCTGCCGTTCCCGTCCGGCCGGTTCACGCGTCGGCATGATCACTGGCTGACGCTGGTGGCGCTCGCGCTCGGGGTCATCCACTATGTCGACCGGCCGCTGTACGACGAGCTCGAGGTCGGTGACGCTCAGCCCCGGCACGCTGCGAGTGACCCGATCCCGCCGCTTCGGCAGCGCCTGCGGGATCTACGCACTAGAACCCTGCGTGAGCGGCTGGAAGCAGCGCGGGTTTACTACTTCACCGACGCCGCCGCGCTGCTGCAGTCAGCGACCGTGCTGGAGTCACGCTGCGGGCCGCGGATGTCGTTGGACAACCGTCGCCGGCTCGAGGACTTCCTCGCCGGCGAGCACTCGCCCCGTGAGCTGGCGACGCTGCTGGGGCGCGGGCTCCGCGAGCTGGCGGGCAGGCCAGGGACGCTCGGCCCGGAATCGGCGCTGCTCGGTGCGTTCACGTGGCGGCTTGCCGTTTCGGCGACGGTGCGGGAGCGGCCACGGGCTCACCACCGGCTTGACGCGGCGCCGCCCGTGCATCCGGCGCCCGAGTCCGAGCGCCCACGCGATGGCGCCGGCGCGCTTGCGGCGGCGCGCGCGGATCTGCCGGCGGGCGTGATCGCCGAGGCATCCGTTCGAGCGATCGCCGACAAGATCGCGCCGCTCGAGCTCGGACTTCAGAGCGAAGCGCCCGTGAGGGTCAACCTGCTGATCGGAACGATCGATCTGGCGAACATGTCCAGCGGCCAGATCGCCACCTTCAACCTGGCGGTCGCACTCACGCGCGGCGGCCGGCACGTCCGGATCGTGACCACCGATCCGACGGCGCCGCTGCCCCGCGACTGGATCGCCACCTTCGAGGCACGCAGCGGCTCCGGTTCGATCGGCGATCACGTTGAGATCGTGTACGGCCGCGAGCTACCGGGGGCGATCGAGGTCAGCGACAGTGACACCTTCGTCGCGACCACCTGGTCCACTGCACACATCGCGCGCCAGGCGCTGCGGGACATCGGCGGCGAGCATTTTCTCTATCTGATCGAAGATTATGAGCCGCTCGCCACCCCGCTTGGAACCGATGCGGCGCTCGCCACCCAGTCCTACACGTTCCCGCACATGGCGCTGTTCTCGACCGAACTGCTGCGCGATTATTTCCGGGGACGCAGGATCGGCACGTACCTCGACGGACCGCGGTCCGGCGATCAGCACAGCGTCGCCTTCAACGACGCGATCACCTCGGTGCGCCCGCCGGCCGTCGAGGGCCTGCGCGCGCGGAGCTCACGCCGGCTGCTGTTCGACGCGCGTCCCGATCGGTACGCCTCGGGCGGCCTGTTCGAACTCGGGGTGCTCGCGATCGAAGCGGCGGCGCGTCAGGGCTGTTTCGAGGACGGCTGGGAGCTGCGCGGGATCGGCTCGGGCCGGGACGGCTCGAAGCTGGAGCTGGCCGGTGCTCTGGCGATTGAGTTCTGCGAGCCCTCCGGCCAGGACCAGTACGGGAAGCTGCTCGGCGAGCACGATCTCGGTCTGGCGCTGAGGTACACACCGCACCCCGGTCTGGCGACGCTCGAGATGGCCGCGGCGGGAATGCTCACCGTAACCAGTGCCTTCGCGAACAAGACCGCCGACGTGATGGCGCGGATCTCCTCGAACGTGATCGTGGCCGACCCGACCGTCGACTCGGTCGCGGAGGCGCTGATCGACGCGGCGGCGCGGGTCGGCGACGTCGAGGCGCGGGTCGCCGGCAGCGGCTTCGACTGGCCCCGAACCTGGTCGGGGAGCTTCGACGAGCGTGTGCTCAAGTTCGTCGACGCGTCTCTGCGTCGGTTGGCGTGGCGCTGAGCGCTACGCGTCGCGTTTGCGGGCGCGGGCGAGCTTCATGCGTGCGGTCCCGTCGAGCGTCGCCTTGCGCAGGCGGACGGCGTGGGGTGTGACCTCGACGCACTCGTCCTCACGCAGGAACTCGAGCGACTGATCGAGCGACAGTTCGCGCTTGGGAACCAAGCGCACGAGCTCATCGGCGGTCGAGGAGCGGATGTTGGTCAGGTGCTTCTCCTTGCAGGCATTGACATCCAGATCCTCGGCGCGTGAGCTTTCGCCGACGATCATGCCCTCGTACACGTCTTCGCCGGGGCCGACGAACAACGTGCCGCGCTCCTGGAGGTTGTACAGCGCGAAAGCTGCGACCTTGCCGAGGCGATCGGCGACCAGCGAGCCGCTCGGCCGCGTGCGCAGGTCTCCGTGCCACGGCTCCCAGCGGTCGAACACGTGGTGGACGAGCCCGGTGCCGCGGGTCTCGGTCAGGAACTCGGTGCGAAAGCCGATCAGGCTGCGCGCCGGCACGAGGTACTCCATCCGCACCCAGCCCGTTCCGTGATTGACCATCTGCTCCATCCGTCCCTTGCGCAGCGCCAGCAGTTGTGTGACCACGCCGACGTAGTCCTCGGGCACGTCGACGCTCATCCGCTCGACGGGCTCGTGCCGCTTGCCGTTGATCTCCCGGGTGACGACGCGGGGCTTGCCGACGGTCAGCTCGAAGCCCTCGCGGCGCATCAACTCGACCAGGATCGCCAGCGCCAGCTCGCCGCGGCCCTGGACCTCCCAGACGTCGGGGCGCTCGGTCGGATACACGCGAAGGCTGACGTTGCCAACCAGTTCCCGCTCGAGCCGCGCCTTCAGCTGGCTCGCGGTCAGCTTGTCGCCGTCCTGGCCGGACAGCGGCGAGTCGTTGGTCCCGATCGTGACCGACAGCGAGGGCTCATCGACCATGATCGGCGGCAGCGCCTGGGGGTCCTCGGCGTCGGCGAGGGTGTCGCCGATCGTGATCTCGGCGATTCCAGCCACGGCGATGATCTCGCCGGCGCCGGCCTCCTGCGCGGGCACCCGGTCGAGCGCCTCTGTCACATACAGCTCGCTGACCCTGACGGCCTCGATCGTGCCGTCCGAGCGGCACCATGCGACCGGCTCGCCGCGGCGGATCGTGCCGTGACGCACGCGGCAGATCGCGATCCGCCCGACGTAGGGCGAGGCGTCGAGGTTCGTGACGTGCGCTTGAAGCGGATTCTCGGGGTCGTACTCGGGGGCGGGGATGTGCTCGATCAGCAGATCGAGCAGGGGCATCAGGTCGGTTCCCGGTGTCTTTGGGTCCAACGATGCCTGGCCGGCCTTGGCGTTGGTGTAGACGATCGGGAAGTCGATCTGCGACTCGTCGGCGTCGAGGTCGAGGAACAGCTCGTAAACCTCGTCGATCACCTCGTCGATGCGGGCATCGGGACGGTCGATCTTGTTGATCACGAGGATCACCGGCAATCGCGCCTCGAGCGCCTTGCGCAGGACGAAGCGGGTCTGGGGCAGCGGCCCCTCGCTGGCGTCGACCAGCAGCAGGACGCCATCGACCATCGTCAGCCCGCGCTCGACCTCGCCGCCGAAGTCAGCGTGGCCAGGTGTGTCGACGATGTTGAGCTTGACGCCCTGGTAGCGGATCGCGGTGTTCTTGGCGAGAATCGTGATTCCCTTCTCGCGCTCGAGGTCCATCGAGTCAAGGACCCGATCGGCGACCTCCTGGCCGCTGCGGAACGCGCCGGTCTGCCAGAGAAGGGCGTCGACCAGCGTCGTCTTGCCGTGGTCGACATGGGCGACGATCGCCAGGTTTCGGATGTCCGTGCGTGTGGCCATGGCCGTCCGAGGTTAGACGCATCGTCCCCTCGGGCCGGCCCCCGGCCCCCGTTTCGCGTTTCACGGTGCGCCGGCCGGCACCCCCCGGCCGACGCACCCAATCATCACTATTCCCACAACCCGGGTTCTCGAACCAGACCCGAAGGGTGGATCGCGTGGGCGCCCGGCAACCGACCGGATCCCGGTTGGCCATATCATCCAAATAACGTGCCGCCCGCAGGCCGGCGCGACGAAGTGACCCGACCGCAGGCGCGCGGATGCCGCGCGCGCCGCCATCGGCGGTCGAGCCTCACCACTGACACTCAAGGAGCACTGACATGCCAGCCACCGAAGCGCTCGTCTTCGACGCGATCCGCACCCCGCGCGGTAGGGGCAAGTCGAACGGCTCGCTGCACGCGACCAAGCCGATCGACCTGGTCGTCGGCCTGATCCACGAGATGCTCAGCCGCCACGCGGAGCTCGATCCCGAGCAGGTCGATGACGTCGTGCTCGGCGTCGTCTCGCCGATCGGCGATCAGGGCGGCGACATCGCCAAGGCCGCGGCGATCAAGGCCGGCCTCCCCTACACCGTGCCGGGCGTGCAGCTGAACCGCTTCTGCGCGTCGGGTCTTGAGGCGGTCAACGTCGCCGCCCAGAAGGTCGCCTCCGGCTGGGAGGACCTCGTCTTCGCCGGTGGTGTCGAGTCGATGTCGCGCGTGCCGATCGGCTCCGACGGCGGCGCCTGGGCGATGGATCCGGAGACCGCCTATGACACGTATTTCGTGCCGCAGGGGATCAGCGCCGACCTGATCGCGACGATCGAGGGGTTCAGCCGCGAGGACGTCGACGCGTACGCCGCCCGTTCGCAGGAGCGCGCCGCCGCCGCGCAGGCCGAGGGCCGGTTCAAGAAGTCGGTGATCCCGGTGCTCGACATCAACGAGCAGGTCGTGCTCGACCACGATGAGTTCATCCGTCCCGGCACGACGGTCGAGACGCTCGGTGGCCTGAAGCCGTCGTTCGCGGCGATGGGCGACATGGGCGGCTTCGACGCGGTCGCGCTGCAGAAGTACCACTGGGTCGAGAAGATCGACCACGTCCACACGCCGGGCAACAGCTCGGGGATCGTCGACGGCGCCGCGCTGGTGCTGGTCGGCAACGAGCAGATCGGCGCCGAGCTCGGCCTGCAGCCGCGCGCGCGGATCCTCGCGACGGCGCTGTCGGGTGCTGACCCGACGATCATGCTCACCGGCCCGGCGCCGGCCACCCGCAAGGCGCTCGCGAAGGCGGGCCTGACGATCGACGACATCGATCTGGTCGAGATGAACGAGGCGTTCGCCGCCGTCGTCCTGCGGTTCGTCAAGGACATGGGCATCCCGATGGAGAAGGTCAACGTCAACGGCGGCGCGATCGCGATGGGCCATCCGCTCGGCGCGACCGGGGCGATGATCCTCGGCACGCTGATCGACGAGCTCGAGCGCACCGGCGGCCGCTACGGCCTCGCGACGCTCTGCATCGGCGGCGGCATGGGAATCGCGACCGTGATCGAGCGGATCTGAGCGCGTCGCGCCCTCGATCCCGCGAACCTAGGAGACACGCAAAGTGAACGACTCAAGCACGATCCGCTAGGACCGCGGCGATGACGGCATCGTCGTCCTGACGCTCGATGACCCCGACCAGTCGGCGAACACGATGAACGCCGCCTACATGGCGTCGATGGCGGCGACCGTCGACCGGCTCGAGGCCGAGAAGGACGAGATCACCGGCGTCGTCATCACGTCCGCGAAGAAGACCTTCTTCGCCGGCGCCGACCTCAACGACCTGCGCCGCGCTCGCCCCGAGGACATCGAGCAGCTGTCGAAGTTCATTCGACGACGCGAAGGCCGACCTGCGCCGGCTCGAGACGCTCGGCAAGCCGGTCGTCGCGGCGATCAACGGCGCCGCGCTGGGCGGCGGCTTCGAGATCTGCCTGGCCTGCTCATCACCGCATCGTCGTCGATGACCCCAAGGCGGTCGTCGGCTTCCCGGAGGTCCAGCTCGGGATCCGTTGCCGGGCGCCGGCGGCGTCGTGCGCTCGGTGCGGATGATCGGGATCGTGCAGGCGCTGATGGGCGTGCTGCTGCAGGGCCAGCGGCTGCGTCCGGCGCAGGCGAAGGAGCTCGGGCTCGTCGACGAGATCGTCGCGACGCGCGAGGATCTGATCCCCGCGGCGAAGGCGTGGATCGCGGCGAACCCGGAAGCGGTGCAGCCGTGGGATGTGAAGGGTTACAAGATCCCTGGCGGCACGCCGTCGACGCCGTCGCTCGCGGCGAACCTGCCGGCGTTCCCGGCGAACCTGCGCAAGCAGACTGAAGGGCGCGAACTACCCGGCGCCGCTTCACATCATGGCGGCGGCGGTCGAGGGCGCGCAGGTCGACTTCGACGCGGCGATCGAGATCGAGGGCCGCTATTTCCTTGATCTGCTGACCGGTCAGGTGGCGAAGAACATGATCCAGGCGTTCTTCTTCGATCTGCAGCGTGTCAACGGTGATCGCGGCCGCCCTGAGGGGATCGAGCCGTTCAAGGCGAGGAAGGTGGTCGTGCTCGGCGCCGGGATGATGGGCGCGGCGATCTCGTATGTGTGCGCGAAGGCCGGGATCGAGGTCGTGCTCAAGGACGTCTCGCTGGAGGCGGCGGAGCGCGGCAAGGGCTACAGCCAGGGGCTGGTCGAGAAGGCCGTCTCGCGCGGGCGCTCGAGCCAGGAGGATGCCGACGCGCTGCTTGCGCGGATCACGGCGACCGATGACCCGTCAGCCGCCCAGGGCGCGGATCTGATGATCGAGGCGGTGTTCGAGGACCCGAAGATCAAGGAGGGCGTCTACGCCGAGATCGAGCCGTTCCTCGCGCCCGATGCGCTGCTTGGGTTCGAACACCTCGACGCTGCCGATCACCGAGCTTGGCGCAGGGCGTGTCGCGCCCGGACGACTTCATCGGCCTGCACTTCTTCTCGCCGGTCGACAAGATGCCGCTGCTCGAGATCATCCGCGGCGCCGAGACCACCGACGAGACCGCCTACCGCGCGCTCGACTTCGCCAAGCAGATCAAGAAGACGCCGATCGTCGTCAACGACAGCCGCGGCTTCTTCACCAGCCGCGTGATCGGCACCTTCATCAACGAGGGCATCTCGATGCTGGCCGAGGGCGTGCCCGCGCCGAGCATCGAGCAGGCCACCTCGCAGGCCGGCTACCCGGCGCCGGTGCTGCAGCTCACCGACGAGCTCAACATGGAGCTGATGGTGCGGATCCGCAACGCCGCGCGTGACGCCGCGATCGCCGCGGGGCTCGACCCCCGAGTCCCACGCCGCTTTCGGCGTGATCGACAAGATGATCGCCGCGGGCCGGCCCGGACGGTTGCGTGGGGCCGGCTTCTACGAGTACGCCGACGGCAAGCGCGTCGGCCTGTGGCCGGGTCTGAAGGAGCTGTTCCCGCTCGATCGCCGACCCCTCGACGCTGTCGCTGAAGGATCTCGGCGAGCGGATGATGTTCATCGAGGCGATCGAGACCGTCAGGTGCGTCGATGAGGGCGTGATCGAGTCCGTCGCCGACGCCAACATCGGCTCGATCATGGGCATCGGCTTCCCGGGCTGGACCGGCGGCGTGCTGCAGTACATCAACGGCTACGACGGCGGTCTCGACGGGCTTCGTCGCGCGCTGCCGGGAGCTCGCCGCCGTCTACGGCGAGCGCTTCGAACCGCCCGCGTCGCTGATCGAGCGGGCGCGAGCGCGGCGAGATCTACACCGACGAGGAGACACTCGTCGCCGCCGTCTGAGTAGCTCGATCAATGCCCTGCAGCGCGTGCTCTCTCTCATCCGGTCTGGCGTGACCGGATGAGAGGCCCCATCGTGCTCAGCGCCCGGCGGCAAGCACCGCCCGGACCGCGTTGTGCCCCGGGATCCCGCTGACGGCGCCACCCCGCCGCGCTCCGGCCCCGCACAGCCACACGTTCGCCCGGCCCGTCTCGACCCCCCAGCGGCCGGTCCCGTCCTCGGTCTCGGCGAACGGCCAGGCGAGGTCACGGTGGAAGATGTGCCCGCCCGGCATCGCCAGCTCATCCTCCAGTTCAGGCGGGGTCCGTGCCTCCAGGCACGGCTCGCCGTCGGGCATGCGGTAAAGACAATCCTCGATCGGCTCGGCGAGCACGGAGTTGATCGAGCGCAGCGTCGCCTCGACTGCCTCGCGCTTCGCGCGCTGGGGATCCGCCGCGAACAGGCGAGCCGGCATCTGCAGGCCGAACGCGGTCAGCGTCTGTGCGCCGCTGGAACGCAACTCGCGCGACAGGATCGTCGGGTCGCTCAGCGAGTGGCAGTAGAGCTCACATGGGGGCAGGCTCGGGATCGCTCCGCCGGACGCCTCGTCGTAGGCGGTCTGGAGCTGCGCGTACCCCTCGTTGACGTGGAAGGTGCCGGCGAAAGCCTCCTGCGTCGTCACGTTCCGGTCACGCAGCGCCGGCAGCCTTCTCAGCAGCATGTTCAGCTTCAGCTGCGCACCCTCGGGCTTGACGGCGTCGCCCTCGTCGCCGAGCAGCCTGGAGAGGACGCTGGGCGCCACGCCGGCCAACGCATGGCGGGCGTGGTGGCGGGAGCCATCTGCGCAGTGGACCAGCGCCTGTCTCCCGTCCGTCTCGATCTTGACCACCTCGGCGTTCGTCCGGAGCTTTGCCCCGGCCGCCAGCGCCGCCGTCGTGAGCGCGTCGCTGAGCGCCCCCATGCCGCCGACCGGGACCCTCCACTCGCCGGTCCGGTCGCCGATCACGTGGTAGAGAAAGCAGCGGTTCTGGCGCAGCGACGGGTCGCCGGCGGCGGCGAACGTGCCGATCAGCGCGTCGGTCAGCACGATCCCCCTGACCGTGTCCGAACCGAAGCTGCGCTCGATCGTCTCCGATAGCGGCTCCTCGAACACACCTCGCCAGATCTCCTGATCGCCGATCACGGCGCGCGCCCGCTCACGCCCGATCAGCGGCTCGGTCAGGGTCGGGGCCAGGCGCCCGGCGAGCCGCTCCAGTGCGGCCTGGAAGCGCAGCCACTGCTCGAAGGATCCGGGGTCGCCGGTGAGCGCGGTCATCGATGCCCGTGCCCGCCCGCCGTCGCGGCTGACGAGCAGGCCGCTGTCGCCCACCGGCGTGTACGAGGCGACGGCGCGCGAGCGCAGCTCGAGCTCGATTCCAAGGCTCGCGATCAGCTCACGCGGGAACAGGCTGACGAGGTAGGAGTAGCGCGACAGCCGCACGCCGACGCCCGGCCAGGGGCTCTCAGACACGGTGGCGCCGCCGACCTGCTCACGCCGCTCGAGGACCAGCACCGACCACCCCGCCCGGGCGAGCAGGGTCGCGGCGACGAGGCCGTTGTGCCCGCCGCCGACCACGACTGCGTCGTAATCGCCGGCCGGCCGCGTGGCCATCGTGAGTTCGGTCAGGACGCGTCGAGTTTGGCCATCAGCCCGTCGAGCCCGGCGCCGATCGCCTCGGCCGCCAGCTTGAAGTGCTCAGGCGTGGCGGTGAGCGGCGGCGACAGGGCGACGCCCGCTCCCAACGGCCGGACCATCACGCCGTGCTCCCGGGCGCCCTTGAAGACGTCAGCCACCGCGCTCGGGCGGCGCGTGCGCACCTCCGAGCTGAGCTCGACTGCCGCCAGCAGCCCGGTGCCGCCTCGCACCTCGGAGACCAGCTCGTGCCTTGCCAGTGGCTCAAGCGCGCTCAGCAACTCACCTTCGAGCTCCTGCCCACGAGCGAGCAGTCCGTCCCGTTCGAGCAGATCGAGGTTGGCGAGCGCCGCCGCACAGCAGGTCGCGTGGCCGGCGTAGGTGGCGCCCTGGCGGAACGTCGCGCGGCCGGGAGTCGACCAGAACGGTTCGGCGACCCGCTCGGAGATGATCGTGCCACCGAGCGGCAGGTAGCCGCTCGTCACGCCCTTGGCGAACACGATCATGTCGGGCTCGACGTTCCAGCGCTCGATCCCGAACCAGGTGCCGAGCCTGCCGAAGCCACAGATCACGGCGTCGATCACCAGCAGCACACCGGTCCGCCGGCAGATGTCGGCTACCTCTTCGATGTAGCCCTCCACCGGTGGATGGACACCGCCGGCGCCGATCACCGGCTCGATGAAGAAGCAGGCCACCTTGTCGGCTCCGAGCCGCTCGATCGTCTGCTCGAGATCGTCGGCCGAATCGTAGGCGACGAGTGCCGTATCGGACAGCAGTTCGCCGAACCCCTCGCGGTTGGGTTCGATGCCGCCGAGCGAGGTGCCGTAGCCGTGCGTGCCGTGGTAGGCATGGTTGCGGCTGAGGATCACCGTGCGCTCGGGCTTTCCGAGGACGCTCCAGTAGCGGCGAGCGAGCTTTGCGGCGATCTCGATTCCGTCGCCGCCGCCACTGCCGAGGAACACGCGGGCGCCGGGGACCGGGGCGTACTCGGCGAGCCTCTCGGTCAGTTCGATCGCGGGCCGGTTGGAGAAGTCTCCGAATGCCGAGTACGCCTCGACCTGGGCGAGCTGCGCTGCGATCGCGGCGGCGATTTCGGGCCGGCCATGGCCGACGTTGGCGTACCAGAGGCTTGCGGTGCCGTCCAGGTACCGGCGCCCGTCGGCGTCCCACACCCACACGTCGTCTGCGCGGGTGATCACGAGCTCCGAGTCCTTGACGACGCTCATATCTGCGAACGGATGCCAGAAACGGGTCTCCGTCGATCCTGCTCCATTGATGGTCATGCCGTCCAGTATGGCGGCTGCGCTGGCGCTGGCGCGGCGAAAGTTCAACTCCTCGGTGCTCCATTCGGTAAGGGTGTGCAGGCGGAACGATCCACACGGCCACCCTCGACGGGGAGATACTGATGCGATGACAACGAACCAGGAAACCCATCTGTACTCGCCGACCCATATACCCGAACAGCCGGTTGCACCGTATCTCGACGCAGTCGTGGCGTATGCCTTCCGGGGGGCGGCGCGCTACCACGTGCCGGGTCACAAGGGCGGGCCGGGAGCCGATCCCGGCGTCGTCAAGGCGATCGGAGCTGACGCGCTCGCGGCTGATGTACCGCAGCTGATCCACGGAATCGATGTCGGCCCGACGCCGACGCCCTACGACCGTGCTGAGCAGATGGCGGCGCAGGCGTTCAACGCGCGCCAGAGCTGGTTCCTGACCAACGGGGCCACCCAGGGCAACCATGCGCTCTGCCTGGCGCTGGCGCCGCCCGGCTCGCGCGTGGTCGTGCAGCGCAACTCGCACGCCTCGGTGGTCGATGGGCTGGTGCTCAGCGGTGGCCTTCCAAGCTTCGTCGTGCCGGAGATCGACCCCGAGCTGGGGATCACACACTGCGTGACACCGGAGGCGCTGGAGGAGGCGCTCGAGGCGGCTCCCGATGCGCGGGCCGCGTTCATCGTCTCTCCGACCTACTACGGGATGGCGGCCGACATCGAGGCGCTCGCGGAGGTGGCGCACCGAAGGGGCGTCACGTTCGTGGCCGACCAGTCCTGGGGACCCCACTTCGGCTTCAACGACAAGCTTCCGCGCACCGCGCTTGACCAGGGTGCCGACGCGATGCTGACGAGCACCCACAAGATCGCCGGCTCGCTGACCCAGAGCGCGATGCTCCACGTCTCCGACAGCGGCCGGATCGATCCGGCCGCGATCGGGCGCGTGCTGCGCCTGCTGCGGAGCACCAGCCCGTCCTCGCTGCTGCTGGCCTCGCTCGACGGAGCGCGGCGGCAGTTGGTGCTGCACGGCGAGCAGCTGCTGCACGAGACGCTCGAGGCGATCGCAGTTGCACGTGAAAAGCTGCTGAGCATCGAAGGCATCCGGCTGGTGGACGCGTCGCTGGTCGGGCGCATGGGGATCGCCGGCTACGACCCGTTGCGGATGGTTCTCGATGTCCGCGGGACCGGTTGCACGGGCTACGAGGTCGCGGACGCGCTACGGCGCGCCTACGACGTGCACGTCGAGCTGCCCGCCCAGGCGACGGTGGTGATGGTGATCGGCCTCCACGACACGGCCGCCGCGCTGCGGCGTCTGGCGGGCGACGTCGAGGAGACCGTCGCGCGGATCAGGCGCCCGACGCCGACCGATGCGCTGATCGGGCCGGCGCGGATGCTGAGCGGCGAGATGGTGCTGCCGCCACGAGACGCCTTCCTCGGCGAGGCCGAGCTGATCGCCGTCGGTGACGCCGTCGGTCGGATCTCCTGCGAATCGATCGCCAGCTACCCGCCCGGCGTGCCGCAGCTGCTCCCCGGCGAGCGGATCTCGGCCGAGATCGTCTCGCATCTGGAGGAGTTGGCGACCGGTGGCGCCAGGTTGCACGGCGCCAGCGATCCGCTGTTCAGGACGATCCACGTGCTGCGCGGGGAGTACTGATCGCTATCGTCCCGCGGATGCGTGAATGGCTCGATCAGGCACAGGGCCGGATCGCCGAGCTTGTCGGCGATCAGCCGTCAGCCTACGAGCTGACCGAATCCGACGCTGACACACTGCTGGCACTCGCGGGGGTCGCCGCCCACACGAGCGGCGAGCGGACGAACGCGCCGCTCGTCACGTTCCTTGCCGGTATGGCGCTCGGCCGGCACTCGGATCGCACGCTGGGCGAGATCGCGGCGGCGGCGCGCGGCGACGATGACTGACTCGATCCTCGATGTCGCGCGTGAGCAGGTGCTCGGGCGCGGCGTTGGCCTCGACGAGGCACAGACCCTTATGGTGCTGTTGTTGGATGACGACCGGCTGCCGGCTGCGTTGGAGCTGGCGCATCAGGTTCGGATGCGGTGGTGCGGCCCCGAGGTCGAGGTCGAGGGGATCGTTTCGATCAAGACGGGCGGTTGTCCTGAGGACTGTCACTTCTGTTCCCAGTCGGGGCGGTTCGAAACCTCGGTGCGTTCGGTGCGTCTGGACATTCCGTCGCTGGTGCAGGCGGCGCGGGAGACCGCCTCGACCGGCGCCAGTGAGTTCTGCATCGTCGCGGCCGTCCGTGGTCCCGATCAGCGGTTGATGGCGCAGGTCGGTGAGGCCGTCACGGCGATCCACGCGGAGGTGCAGATAAATGTTGCGTGCTCGCTGGGGATCTTGACCCGTGAGCAGGGTGAGGAGCTGCGCGATCTTGGGGTGCACCGCTACAACCACAACCTCGAGACGGCCCGGTCGCACTTTCCTGCGGTGGTGACCACGCACAGTTGGGAGGAGCGGCTCCAGACGCTTGAGCTGGTGCGCGAGATGGGAATGGAGGTCTGCTGCGGGGGGATCATCGGGATGGGCGAGACGCTTCAGCAGCGGGCGGAGTTCGCGGCGCAGCTGGCTGAGCTCGATCCCGACGAGGTTCCCTTGAATTTCCTTGATCCCCGGCCGGGGACGCCGTTCGCCGAGCTGGACACCACCAATACCGCGGACGCGCTGCGGGCGATCGCGGCGTTCCGCCTGGCGATGCCGCGGACGGTGCTGCGGTTCGCTGGAGGGCGCGAGCTGACGTTGGGTGACCTCGGAACGCGTCAGGGTGTGCTGGGCGGGATCAATGCTGTGATCGTCGGTAACTATCTGACCACGTTGGGGCGCTCCCCACAGGACGATCTTGACCTGCTCGCCGAGCTGCGGATGCCCGTCAGGGAGTTCGCCAGGGACCTGTGAGCGTTCAGGAGGTCGCCGGCAGCCATTGCACCGGCTGCGGCCGTCCCGTTCACGACGGCGATCACAGCGAGTGCGCTCGCCGCCAGGCTGCCACCGACCCGCCCCGCTACTGCCCGCAGTGCGGCCGTAAGCTCCGCGTCCAGGTGCTGCCGCTCAGCTGGCGGGCCGAGTGCGTCAGGTGCGGGCCGCTGACGGCGCAATCGCAATAGAGTTGGCGCGCCTTGAGCAGCCCGCGAACGAGGAGGAGCCGGTGACGATCCTGGACAAGTTCAGACTCGATGACAGGGTCGTGATCGTGACCGGCGCATCGGCGGGTCTTGGCGTCGCGTTCGCGCAGGCGTTCGCGCAGGCGGGGGCGGACGTGGCGCTCGGAGCTCGCCGCGAGGACCGCCTCGCCGACACGCAGCGGTTGGTGCAGGAGGCCGGTCGCCGCGCGATCGCCGTGCGCACCGACGTCTCGATGCCCGAGGACTGCGAGCGCCTCGTGCAGGAGACGATCGCCGCCTTCGGGAAGGTCGACATCCTGATCAACAACGCCGGCATCGGCACCGCTCGCCCGGCTACCCGCGAGACGCCGGAGGAGTTCCGGGCGGTCGTCGACGTCAACCTCAACGGCTCCTACTGGATGGCGCAGTCCTGCGGCCGGGTGATGCAGCCGGGCAGCTCGATCATCAACATCTCCAGCATCCTCGGATTCACCTCGATGGGCCTGCCGCAGGCCGCCTACTCGGCGACCAAGGCCGGCCTCGTCGGCCTCACCCGGGATCTCGCGGCGCAGTGGACCGGTCGCAAGGGGATCCGCGTCAATGCGATCGCTCCGGGCTTCTTCGAGTCGGAGATGACCGATCAATATCCGGAGGGCTACCTGGCTTCGCAGCTCCCCCGCGTGCTTGTCGGCCGTGCCGGCGACCCGATGGAGTTGGCGGCCACGGCCGTGTTCCTCGCCAGCGACGCCGGCGGCTACATCACGGGCATCATGCTCCCCGTCGACGGTGGCGCGCTGGTCACATAGAGAGCCCGGAGCTGGTTGCGTTCACACTCGCTCGGGTTGTGATGCTGCCGCTGCACGGTAGGGCCGCGTCTCCTGGCGCGCGATCGCCATCCGGTGCACCTCGTCGGGTCCGTCGGCGATCTGCAACATCCGCGCCACCGCGTAGAGCTCCGCGAGCGGCGTGTCCTGTGAGACGCCGGCGCCGCCATGCGCCTGGATCGCACGGTCGATCACATACGTCGCCACCTCAGGCGCCGCGACCTTGATCGCCGAGACCTCGATCCGTGCGCCCTTGTTGCCGACGGTGTCCATCAGCCACGCTGTCTTGAGTACGAGCAGCCGGACCTGCTCGATCCTGATCCGCGACTCGGCGATCCAGTGCTGAACGATCCCCTGATCGATGATCGGCTTGCCGAAGGCAGTCCGGGCCGCGGTCCGCTCACACATCAACTCGAGTGCGCGATCGGCCATTCCGATCGCCCGCATGCAATGGTGGATGCGACCCGGCCCGAGCCGCTCCTGCGCGAGCTTGAAGCCGTCCCCCTGCCCGCCCAGCAGGTTGGACGCCGGGACACGCACATCCTCGAAGGCGATCTCCGCATGGCCGCCGTGGGGACCGTCGTCGAATCCCAGCACCTTCGTCGAGCGCCGCACGTCGACGCCGTGGGTGTCAACCGGCACCAGGATCATGCTCTGGCGGCGGTGGCGATCCTCGTCGGGGTCGGTGACGCCCATCACGATCAGAAGCTCGCAGCGCGGCGACATCGCGCCGGATGACCACCACTTACGGCCGTTGATCACATACTCATCGCCGTCACGCTCGATCCGGCAGGCGATGTTCGATGCGTCCGAGGAGGCGACCTCCGGCTCGGTCATCGAGAATGCCGAACGGATCCTGCCGTCCAGCAATGGCTCCAGCCAGCGCCGCTGCTGCTCCGGCGTGCCGAACAGCGACAGCAGCTCCATGTTGCCGGTATCGGGCGCCGAGCAGTTCAGCGCCTCCGGCGCCAGCCACGGACTGCGTCCGGTGATCTCTGCGAGCGGTGCGTACTGGAGGTTGGTGAGACCGGCCCCGTACTCATGCGAAGCCGGCAGGAACAGGTTCCAGAGACCGCGGCTACGCGCCTCCACCTTCAGCTCCTCGATCACCTCCGGCGCCGCCCACGGGTTGACGGCGTCCCGGACCTCCTCGTGGAAGCGCCGCTCGGAGGGGTAGACCCGCTCCCGCATGAACGCGAGCAGCCGCTCGCGCAACTCGGTGGTGGTCTCGTCGAAGGCGAAGTCCATCTTGCGCTCAGGATGTCACGCCGTGGCGATCGAGGTGATAGCGACCGGCCGTGATCAACCGAGCGACGTGCTCGTGCGCCCCCTCGAAGCCAGAGCCGAGCATCGCCCCCCCGGCCGCCCGCGCGGCAATCCCCTGGCTGATGACGGCCAGCTTGAAGAACGCGAAAGCCTGATACCAGCCGATCACCGCGACATTGAAGCCCGTCCGCTGTGCGTAGCGCTGCACCACCTGCGCGCGGGTCGGGAAGCCCGGGCTTGCGGTCAGCGGGGCGAACATCCGGGCGTCCACGAGCACTTCGTCGTCGTCAGCATCGCTCCAGTACCCGAGCATCGCGCCGAGGTCAGCGAGCGGATCGCCGAGTGTGCTCATCTCCCAATCGAGCACCGCCACGATCTCGCCCGGCCGGTTCGGATGCAGCACCGTGTTGTCCAGGCGGTAGTCGCCGTGGACGATCGCCGCCCGGGTGGCGGAGGGCAGCGTTGCCAAGAGGTCGTCGCGCAACTGCTCGAGTGCCGGCAGCTCCGCGCTCTTGGAGCGTTCCCACTGCTCCGACCACCGTCGTAGCTGGCGCTCCATGAACCCGTTGGGCCGGCCGAAGTCGCCGAGGCCGACCTGTTCGGGGTCGATGGCATGTAGGGCCGCGAGCGTGTCGACCAGTTCGTTCCCGACCGCCGCCCGTTCGGCCGGCGTTTCCGCATAACCGGGTGGCATGGCGTCGCGGCAGATGTGACCGACGACGCGCTCCATCACGTAGAAGCTGACGCCGAGCCCTGCGTCGGGCTCGGCCAGCAGAAACGTCCGCGGTACCGGCACGGCCGTTCCCCGCAGCGCTGTCAGGACTCGGTACTCGCGGGCCATGTCGTGCGCCGTCGGCAGGATGTGACCCAGCGGCGGCCGGCGCAGGATCACCTCACCGGCGTCGCAGCGCACGCGGTAGGTCAGGTTCGACTTGCCGCCTGACAGCAGCGCGACGTCGCAGGCAAGCCAGCGTGCGTCGTGCAAGGCCCGGGCGAGCACCGGTCCGATCACCGACGGCTCGGCACCCTCGACGATCGGCTCGCCGGCTTCCGCATGCTCCCCGGGTCCGAAGGGCATGCTCGCGCCGGCGGGCGGGTCAGCTTGCGGTGCCACGTACGGCGGCCCTACGGGCTCCCGAGCGCGCGGCGGCGCATCGCGATCCCGGTCAGCATCTCACGCACGATCCGCTCGCCGACGAGCGCGGCGCTGTCAGCGGATCCGACGGCCGTCGGGATCACCTCGACCAGGTCGGCGCCGACGAGGTCGAGCTCGGCCGCGACCGTCCGCGCCGCCCACAGCAGCTCGACTGAGGTCATCCCGCCGGGTTCAGGAGTTCCCGTCCCGCCGGGGATGAAGGCTGGGTCAAGGACGTCGACGTCGACGCTCAGGAAGGTCGGACCCGGGCCGACGATCTCGGTCGCCCGGCGCACCACCTCCCTGATCCCCAGGTCACGGACGTCGTGCATGAACAGGCTGGAGATTCCCTGCTCGGCCTGCCAGGCGAACTCGACCGGACCCGGCCAGTAGCCCCGCAGGCCGATCTGAACGTAGCGGCGGCCGTCGACGTGTCCCTGCTCGACCAGCCGTCGCATCACCGAGCCATGCGACAGGCGCGCGCCGAACACCTCATCGCCGGTGTCCGTGTGGGTGTCGAAGTGCACCAGGCCGAGGGGGCCGTGGACGGTGGCGCACGCGTGCACGTTCGGCTCCGTGATCGAGTGGTCACCACCGATGATCACGGGGAGCACTCCCGCCGCCAGGACCTCGGCCACGGTCTTCTGAATCGCGGCGTGCGCGATCTCGGGCTGCGCTGGAACGATCGGCGCGTCTCCATAGTCGACGACCCGCAGCTCGGCGAACGCGTCGACCCCCACCTCCAGGTGCGGGCCCGGCGGGCAGCTGGCGGATCGGATCGCGCGCGGCGCAAAGCGGGCGCCGGGCCGGTCGGAGACGAGTTCGTCCATCGCGGCGCCGACGATCGCGACGTCAAAGCCGGCGAGCTCGGCGGGGTCCTGCGTGTACGGGACGCCGCTGAAGCTCAGCAGCCCCATGTAGTCGGGCTTCTCGCCGTACTGGCGCCAGCGTTCGAGGGGATCGATCATGATCCGCAAACCTATCTGAATCCCGGCCTCCGGGACGGCGTCCTGCCGTTTGTATAGTGGCTTCCCGTGAGTCAGGTCAGAGGGGACCGGTACAAGTGGATCGTCCTCTCCAACACCACTCTGGCGGTGTTGCTCGCGACGCTCGACGCGTCGATCACGCTGATCGCGATGCCGGACATCTTTCGCGGTATCAAGCTCGATCCGCTCGTTCCCGGTAACAGCTTCTACCTGCTGTGGATGGTGCTCGGCTACCTGGTCGTCACCAGCGTCCTGATCCTCAGTCTCGGGCGCCTCGGGGACATGCTCGGGCGGGTGCGGATCTACAACCTCGGGTTCGTGATCTACACCGCCGCATCGCTGATGCTGACGATCGACTGGATGACCGGTCGCGGTGGGGCCACCTACCTGATCGTCTTCAGGGTTGTGCAGGGTGTGGGCGGCGCCTGCCTGCTCGCGAACGCGACTCCGATCCTGACCGACGCGTTCCCCGTCAATCAACGCGGGACGGCGCTCGGCATCAACAACATCGTCGCCGTCAGCGGCATGTTCGTCGGACTCGTGCTCGGCGGGATCCTGGCGCCGATCAACTGGCGCCTGGTGTTCCTGATCTCGGTTCCGGTCGGGCTGTTTGGGACCGTTTGGGCATACGTCAAGCTGCGGGAGATCATCCGCCCACAGCCGGCGCCGATCGACTGGCCGGGCAACGTGACATTCGCGCTCGGACTGATCCTGATCATGGTTTCGATCACCTACGGGATCCGCCCGTGGGGCGGGCATCCAACGGGTTGGCAGAGCCCGCGGGTGCTGGCGCTGATGGGATCGGGGATCGCCTGCCTGGTCGCGTTCGTGCTGATCGAGCGCCGTGCGGCACACCCGATCTTCAGGTTGCAGCTGCTGCGGATCCGCGCCTTCACGTTCGGGACCACTTCGACCTTCCTGTCGTCGCTCGCGCGTGGGGGCCTGATGTTCATGCTGATCATCTGGCTGCAGGGCATCTGGCTGCCACAGCACGGCTACAGCTTCGCCGATACGCCCCTGTGGGCGGGTATCTACATGCTGCCGCTGACGTTCGGGATGTTGATCGCAGGGCCCGCTTCCGGCTACCTGTCTGACCACTTCGGTCAGCGGCTGTTCGCGACCGGCGGCATGCTCGGCGCGGCTGGCTATTCGCCCTGCTGGCGGCGCTGCCGACCGACTTCTCCTATCCCGAGTTCGCCGGCACGCTGGCGCTGCTTGGGATGTCGATGGGGTTGTTCCAGGCGCCCAACAAGGCGGCCGTGATGAACAGCCTGCCGCCACACGAGCGTGGCTCCGGCGGCGGCATGAACCAGACCTTCCAGAACTCGGCACAGGTCCTGTCGGTGGGGATCTTCTTCTCGTTGATGATCCTCGGGCTCGCCAGCAGTCTGCCCCATACGCTCGCCGCCGGACTGCAGGCGCACGGGGTCGCGGCGCAGGCCGCGCACCGTGTCGCACAGGCACCGCCGGTCACAATTCTGTTCGCCGCGTTCCTCGGCTATGACCCGATCCAGCATCTGGCCGGGCCCCGGGTTCTGAGCACGCTCTCGGCACACGCGCAGGCGACACTGACCGGCCGTAGCTTCTTCCCGCAGTTGATCGCGGGGCCGTTCCGCTCCGGCCTGCATGCGGCGTTCGCGTTCGCGATCGTCTGCTGCCTGATCGCAGCCGTGCTGTCGGCTCTGCGCGGCGCCACCTATCACTATCAGGGGCCCGACTCGCCTGAGTACGAGCCGGCGGCAGACGATCGCCGGGCCGCAGTGGCGCTAACGTGATCGCATGGGTCTGATGACGGGAAGCGGTCCGCTCGGTCGCAAGCCGGCGGGGCGGTTCAATTTCCAGCCGCCGCCGCCCGGCGAGGCGCTCTACATCGAGCCCTCGCCCAAGCGCGTGCGGGTCGTTCACGCCGGGGAGACGGTCGCCGACAGTCGCGCTGTGATCCTCGTACATGAGTCGGGACACCAGCCCGTGTATTACTTCCCGCGTGGCGACGTCCGCGCCGATCTGCTGATCGACTCCGATCGCCGCACCCGCTGCCCGAAGAAGGGGGAGGCCTCCTACCACACGATCCGGGTCGGCGACGCCGTCGTCGAGAACGGCGCCTGGTACTACCCCGCGCCGCTTGCGGGCGCCGAGGGTCTGCGTGACCTGATCGCCTTCTACTGGGACCGCGTCGACGCCTGGTTCGAGGAGGACGAGCAGGTGTTCGTCCACCCGCGCGACCCCTATCACCGGATCGATCTGCGCCGCAGCGATCGGCTCGTCAGGGTCTCGCTCGACGGCGAGCTGCTGGCCGAGTCGCGGCGGCCACTGGCGTTGTTCGAGTCGAATCTGCCGACGCGCTGGTACCTGCCGCGGGACGACGTGAGCGCGGACCTGTTACCGAGCGACACTTCGACCGGCTGCCCGTACAAGGGAACCGCCGCGTACTTCTCGGTGGCGCTGGCCGGCGGTGAGACCGGCAAGGATCTGGTCTGGCTCTACGAGCAGCCGCTGCCCGAGGTCGCGGCGATCGCCGGCCTGCTGTGCTTCTTCAACGAGCGGGTCGACATCGAACTCGACGGTGTTGTGCAGGCGCGTCCAGAGTCGCCCTGGACTCGCGGTGTCCGCTCCCAGAACCTGCCGCCGGCGCAGACCCGCGGTTAGATCCCCGGGATGGGGCGCTACGCCAAGCCGCAGGCGGGCCGGTTCCCGATCTCGCTACGCCGCCGTGGCGAGCGACTTACGGCGGTCGGCGAGGATCGCGTTCAGGCGCTTCGCCTCAGGAACGGCAGCACGGTGCATCCGCTCCCACGTGATCCGGACAGTGGCGAAGCCGGCGAGCAACGTGTCGGCGTCGCGGTCGCGATCGGTCTCGAAGGCCGCACGGCTCGAGTGGAACTCCCAGCCGTCGAGCTCGACGATCAGCCGTGCCTCAGTCCAGACGGCGTCGACCTCGTGCCCGGCGATCGTCGTGTTGAGCCGGGGCCGGGGAGGCCATGCATGCGGCAGAATGCAGGGAACGCGCGCTCCCAGTCCGAGCGGCTCGGTCCGCCGCCGGCGTCGAGGAAGGGCACAAGCAGCTTCGTGCCGGCGTGCCTCGGGTTGCGCCGAACCTGCTCGGCAAGGGCCGGGCGGCTCAGGAAGAGCGTGTGGAGGGCGTCGTCGATGGTTCTGGCGCGGCTGGCATCGCTCATCAGCGGTGCGGCTTCGAGGATCGTTCGGCTCGGCGAGGTGACGGCGATGCCGAGGTGGTGACGATGTCATCTGGCGTCAGCGTCGCCGATCTGTGGACGGTGATCCCCGCGTGGCGCGGGTAGGCGCTGGTGACGGTGACCTCCAGGGGCGCGTACCACCGGCGCCAGAAACCCCAAAGGGCCATCGCCGACCCGTGGCTCAGGGCGGCGCCCTCGCCGCACGCCAGCACCGCCGCGCACGCCCGCTCGAGCGGCGTCGCGGCCGGCGCGCCGACCGAGTAAACGCCCCAGTACTCGCGGTGAAGGCGCCCGGTTGCGACCCTGTAGGTGATCGCTTTGCTCCCGAGCCCAGCCGCACGCAGCTGCGCGTGCGTCACGTTTCGGTGCTGCGTGACGGCGATTTCGGCGATCAGCCGGTCGAACTGCTCGCTCATCGCGCGGTTTTCGCCTTCCCTGTACAGAAACGCTCCAATATCGAGCGTTTCTGTACACGGAGCATGTAATCGGGCGCACGTACTGAGGTTGGCACGCCACGGGCGCCCCACGGGGCGCGCGGGCTGAGACGTCACAGACTTTTGACGTATCCTCGGCTGCAATGGCGCTCACGACCCCCTACACCGAGAAAACCGACGAGCAGAAGGCGATCTGCGAGATGGTCCGGCAGTTCGCCGACGAGCAGATCCTGCCCAACGCAGAGCACTACGACCACGAGGACAGCTTCCCTGAGCCGATCGTCGCGCAGATGCGTGAGCTCGGGCTGTTCGGCGTCACTGTGCCTGAGGAGTACGGCGGAATGGGGCTTGACCTCACGACCTACGCGATGATCGTCGAGGAGCTCTCACGCGGGTGGATCAGCATCTCCGGGATCGTCAACACCCACTTCATCGGCTCCTATCTGCTGATGAAGTTCGGCACCGAGGAGCAGCGCCAGAAGTACCTGCCGCGGATGGCGACCGGCGAGATCCGCGCGGCCTTCAGCCTCTCAGAGCCCGAGTGCGGCTCCGACGTCCAGGCGATCAAGACCTCCGCGCGCAAGGTCGACGACACCCACTACGAGATCAACGGCCAGAAGATGTGGGTCACGAACGGGCTGCTCTCGACGCTCGTGTTCACGCTCGTCAAGACCGACCCCAACGCCGATCCGAAGTACAGGGGGATGACCTGCTTCATCGCCGAGAAGGAACCGGGCGTCAGCGAGAACACCGGCGAATACAAGGGTTTCAACGTTCCGCCGAAGATCAAGAAGCTCGGCTACAAGGGTGTCGAGTCGACCGAGCTCGTGTTCGACGGCTACCGATGCCCGGCTGAGAACATCCTCGGCGGCGAGGAGGCCGGTCTCAACAAGGGCTTTGGGCAGATGATGGATGCGCTCGAGGTCGGAAGGGTCAACGTCGCCGCACGCGGGGTCGGGATCGCTCAGCGCGCGCTCGAGCTTGCGCTCAAGTACTCCCAGGAACGCAAGGCGTTCGGCAAGCAGATCGCCCAGCACCAGGCGATCCAGTTCAAGCTCGCCGACATGGCGACGCAGGTCGACGCGGCACGGCTGCTGACGCTGCGCGCGGCCCGGCTCAAGGACGCCGGTGAGCGTTCGGACCTCGAGGCCGGGATGGCGAAGCTGTTCGCCTCGGAGGCCGGCCGCTTCTGCGTCGAGGAATGCTTCCGGATCCACGGCGGGTACGGCTACTCGAAGGAGTACGAGATCGAGCGGCTCTACCGTGACGCGCCGCTGCTGCTGATCGGCGAGGGCACCTCCGAGATCCAGCGCATGGTGATCGGGCGCAAGCTGCTCGAGCGCCACAGGATCTAGCGCACAAGATCTCCGATCACGGGATCTGGCGCCGGGGTAGACTCGGGCGCCTGTCCTCACCGTCGGATACGAAGTCGCTGATCGAGCTGGCCGTCGGCCGCTTCCTCGCGGAGGTGCCGTCGCTGCAGCCGCTGAAGCTGGTGGCCGGGCTCGAGCTGCGCGGCCGCGGTGACGTCCAGATCTACCGGGTCGAGCTTCCCGGGCCGAAGGTCAGCAAGACGCTTCCCTCCGACGCGAAGGTGAACCTCTCGATCCCCCGTTCGCACTTCAACGAGCTGGCGACGAAGGGGACGGTTCGCGATTGGCGCGAAGCGTTCGAGAAGGGCGACGCCAAGGCCACCGGCATCGAGCAGGTGCTGAAGTTGATCGTCAACGTGGTCGAGCGCCAGGAGGAACGCTCGCGCACACGCAGGGCGCGCCACTAGCTCCGGCGCTTGGTGCTCACCTGCCGGCCGCGAGCGTCTCGGCCGCCGCAAGCTGCTGCTCGACGAGTCGCAGTCCGGCATCCCAGAAGCCGGGATCGGCCAGGTCGATCCCGATGATCGCGCCGAGCTCTTCGGGGCTGCGCGAGCCACCCGCCGCCAGCAGCTCAAGGTAACGGGGAACGAACGACTCGCCCTCCTCGCGGTAGCGGCCGTAGGCCGACAGCGCCAGCAGCTGACCGTACGCGTAGGCGTAGACGTAGCCAGGGCTGCCGATGAAATGCGGGATGTAGGACCACCAGACCCGGTAGGAGTCGCTGAGCTCGACCGAGTCGCCGAACAGCTCGGTCTGCGTTTCCAGCCAGATCTCACAGATCGTGTCGGTGGACAGCTCGCCCTCCTCGCGGCGGCGGGTGTGAATGCTGTCCTCGAAGCGGTTCATCGCGATCTGGCGGAAGACCGTTGCGACGGCCCCGTCGATCCGATCGGCGAGCAGATCGAGGCGCTCACGGTCATCGCCGGTCTGCTCCAGCATCCGCTCGAACACGAGCGTTTCGCCGAACACCGATGCCGTTTCGGCGAGCGTCAGCGGGGTCGACTGGTGGAACACCCCGCGGGGCTGGGCGAGCGCGGCGTGGAGGCCGTGGCCGAGCTCGTGGGCCATCGTGAGCACGTCACGACGGCGCGCCGTGTAGTTGAGCATCACGTACGGATGCGCGCTCGGGACGGTGTAGGAGCAGAAGGCTCCACCGCGTTTGTTGGGCCGCACGGGTGCGTCGATCCAGTGATCGTCGAAGAACCTGCGCGTGATCGCGCCTGCGGTCGGCGAGAACGCGCTGTAGGTGCCGAGCACCAGGTCGCGTGCGTCGCCGTAGGCGAATTTGACGTCATCGGTCGCCAGTGGGGCGGAGCGATCGTAATCCGCGAGCCGATCGAGGCCGAGCAGCTGTGCCTTCAGCCGATACCATCGCTGGGGGATGTCGTACCGGTTGCGGACCGCATCGATCAGCGCCGTCACGGATTCGTCCGAGACCTCGTTGGCGAGGTTACGAGCGGACATCCAGTTCGGATAGCTGCGCAGCCGGTCATCGACGGCCTTCTCCTGAACGAGCGTGTTGTAGATGAACGCCCGCGTTCGCAGGCCTGGAGTAAGCGCGGTGGTGACCGCGTCCGCGGCGCTGCGGCGGACGGCGCGATCGCCGGCGAGCAGCTGGCTCAGAGCGACGTCGAGTGAGACCTCCTGCTCACCCAGCTGGACTCGCACGGCGGAGACCAACTCGCTGAACAGCCGCTCCCACGCAGCCTCGCTGGCGATGCTCTTCTCCGCCAGGATCCGTTCCTCGGGCTCCGTGAGCAGATGCGGCCTGTAGCGCCGGGCGCTGCGGAGGTAGTGGCGGCAGAAGTCGAGGCCCTCGGCGCTCAGAAGCGCCTCTGCATGCTCGTCGTCGAGCGCCGCCCACTCGAGCTCGAAGAACAGCAGGTTCGTCGAGATCGCGGTCGACTGTTCCTGCACGAGTGCAAGCAGGGCGCCGCGGGCCGGGTCGGCCGTGTCGGTCGAGAATCGCAGCGACGCGTAAGACGCGGCGCTGCCCGCAAGCTCTGAGATCGAGGCGAGCTCAAGCATCGCGTCGCGCAGTCCGTCCGCGTCGAGCTCCGCCACACGGCCCGCGTACGCCGTGGCGAAGCTCTCGGCCCGGGCTGCCGCCTCGCTCAAAAGTCTCCGTGCTCCGTCATCCCCCTCACCGTCGACAAGCGGTGTGAGATCCCACTCGCTCGTGAGCAGCTCCGGGTCGGCCAGTTCCGGCGTGGAAATCGACATGTTGGCGGGAGGTTACCCGGGTGCCGCGTGGTTACGCTTGAAACGCTGAACATGAAAGCTCGATCCGTAAGCCCGCTGGGTGCAATCGCGATCTCGGCGATGATCGCCATCGTCGTCCTGGTGGTTGGTGGCTGCGCGCCCGGTGGCGCTGATCGGACCCCGTCGCTGGCGAGCGTGCCACTCGTGAGAGGAGCCCACGTACGGGTGCGCGTCCGCGTCTGCAACAAGGGAGCAAACGCGTTCTGCGCACTCGAGCTCGTGGTCGCCGGTACCGGCTATCGGACCTCCATGCAGCTCCTGAGAGCCGAGACAGCGCTGCTCAAGCGCCTGCACTGGAGGCATGCCAACGCCGATACGGGACTGGAACGCGCGGCCTACGCGCCGGGTGGCAAGCTGCGGCTGACCTACGCGACCCCCAAGGGTGACCTCGAGAGTGTCGATCTCGGTTGGGTTCAGCGCAACCGGACGATCAGGGTCGCGCTCGCACACGTGATGTTCGAGAACGAGCCGGCGATGTCGATGCTCGTCGAGGACGGGCCCGGCTGAACGAATCAACGCTCAGCTCGAGCGGAGCTCGAGCTTGCCGCCTGGGCCGACGGCCACAGCCGTGCGTCCTGACAGCAGGCCCTCGATGTCGCCGCCCACCAGCTCACGGC
This sequence comes from uncultured Solirubrobacterales bacterium, assembly GCA_963742025.1. Taxonomy (GTDB): domain Bacteria; phylum Actinomycetota; class Thermoleophilia; order Solirubrobacterales; family Solirubrobacteraceae; genus Palsa-465. The sequence goes on along the minus strand of CAVUKF010000010.1, from coordinate 563,926 downwards.
GCCAGCCGGCGAGCGTACGGACGTCGGGCTCCGGCTCGCCGCGTCGGGCGGCGCTGATGATCCGCTCCAGATCGGCGCGTGATGCGATCAGTTCGTAGGCGAGCCCCGTGTCGCTGGCGCGAGCCCGCAGCAGCGCCTCCGCGAGCGCGATCAGTGGCGCGTCGCCGGGGTCGGAACGACCCTGGCGCTCTTCACGCGGGATCGGGGGATCGCTCAGTCCCAGCGCGATCGCCTCGATGATCGCGGCGCCGCGCCGCTTGACGATCGACTGGTGGATCCCGCGGATCGACGCCACCCCTTCGAGCGTCGTCGGATGGCGTTTGGCCAGCTCCACGAGCGGCGGGTCCTGGATCACCGACCCGACCGGGCGGTCCTCCTGCGAGGCGGTCTGCTCCCGCCATGCTCCGAGTCGCTTCGCCACCGATCGCGATCTGGGATCGAGCTGTCCCGACCCGCGGCAGGCGCTCCCAGGCCGTTTCCGGATCGCGTTCGTCTGAGACTGACTCGAGCCGGCGGCACTCCTCGAGCGCCCACTCGAGCCGGTTGGACTTCCGCAGTCGGCGCCGCAGCTCGTCGGCCAGCGCGAGCAGGTGGGCGACGTCCTCGGCCGCATAGCTCAGCTGCTCGTTCGGTCAGCGGACGCGCGTCCCAGCGCGTGAAGCTGGCCGTCTTGCCGACCCGCTCGCCGAGCACCGCGCCGATCAGGTTGCCGTAGCCGGCCTGGGCGCTCTCGCCGGCGAAGCCCGCCACGATCTGCGTGTCGAAGATGTTGACGACCTCCGTCTGCCATGCGCGCCGCAGGATCGCCACATCCTGGCGACCGGCATGAAGGACGATCTCGATCGCAGGATCGGCGAGCAGTCGCGCGAGCGGTGCGACGTCGATCTCCTGCAGGCCGTCGATCAGGATCGTGCGAATGCCGCCAGGTCCGTCAGGGTGCTCGACGGCCACCTGGGTCAGGCACAGCAAAGCCCGGTAGCGGCCCTCCGACATGAACTCCGTATCGATCCCCAGTCGCCCCCGTGCGCGCGCGATTGCCGCGGCGGCGGCGACGTCGGCGGAGCTCGCAAGTGTGGGCGTGGCGGAGGGGACCATCGCCCCTGACCCTACAAGAAGATCACCGTGTCTCGACGAACGCCCGGACCGCACGATCGATGTCCTCGGCGGTGTGTGCGGCGGAGATCTGGGTGCGGATCCGCGCCTGACCGCATGGGACGACCGGGTAGGAGAACGGGATCACGTAGACGCCAAGCTCCAGCATCTTCGCGGCGGCCTCCACGGCCGGTGCCGCATCGCCGTACATGACGGGCACGATCGGGTGCTCGCCGGGGAGGATGTCGAACCCCTCTGCCGTCATCCGGGTGCGGAACAGCTCGGTGTTCGCGCGCAGCCGGGCGCGCAGCTCATCGCCTGCCTCGAGCAGGTCGAGGACCGCGATCGCGGCGGCGGCGATCGGCGGCGGCACGGAGTTGGAGAAGAGGTAGGGGCGCGAGCGCTGGCGCAGCAGCGCGACGATCTCGGCGCGGGCCGACTGACGTAGCCGCCGCTGGCGCCGCCCAGCGCCTTGCCGAGCGTGCCGGTGACGATGTCGACACGGTCGCTGACGCCGTGGAGCTCGGGCGTGCCGCGGCCGGTCGGGCCGACGAAGCCGACCGCGTGGGAGTCGTCGACCATCACCATCGCGCCGTGGCGCTCGGCGAGCTCGCAGATCGCGTCGAGCCGGGCGATGTAGCCGTCCATCGAGAAGACGCCGTCGGTCGCGATCAGGATCCGCCGGGCGCCGTCGGCCTCGCGCAGTGCTGCCGCCAGCTCGTCCATGTCGCTGTTGGCGTAGCGCAGCCGCCGCGCCTTGCACAGGCGGATGCCGTCGATGATCGAGGCGTGGTTGAGTGCGTCGGAGATGACGGCGTCCTCGGGCCCCAGCAGCGTCTCGAACAGGCCGCCGTTGGCGTCGAAGCACGAGCCGAACAGGATCGTGTCCTCGGTGCCGAGGAACGCGCTGAGCCGCTGCTCGAGCTGCTTGTGGATCTCCTGGGTGCCGCAGATGAAGCGCACCGAGGCCATCCCGAAGCCCCAGCGATCGAGCGCATCGTGAGCGGCCGCCAAGACCGTCGGGTGGTCGGCGAGACCGAGGTAGTTGTTGGCGCAGAGGTTGATCACCTCGCGGCCCGCCGGCGACGCGCACGTGCGCGCCCTGCGGCGTCGCGATCACGCGCTCGTCCTTGAGCAGGCCCTCGGAGCGGATCTGCGCGAGCTCGTCGAGCGAGCGTCCGTTCGGATCGCAGTCGAGCATCATCGGATCGCCTCCCAGTCGAGGATCACCTTGCCGGCGTCGCCGCTCGCGGCGGTCGCGAACGCCTGCTCGAACTCGGCGGCGGCGAACCGGTGGGTGATCACCGGGCTGATGTCGAGTCCGGACTGGAGCATCGCGGTCATCGCGTACCAGGTCTCGTACATCTCGCGGCCGTAGATGCCCTTCAGAGCGTCAGCATGTTGAAGACGACCTGGTCCAAGTCGATCGCGATCGGCTCGGTCGGGATCCCGAGCATCGCGATCCGGCCGCCGTGGGCCATGTTCGTCGATCATCTCGCGCAGCGCATCGCCGTTCCCCGACATCTCCAGGCCGATGTCGAACCCCTCTGTCATGCCGAGCTCGCGCTGCACCTCGGCGATCGTCCCGGTGCGCACGTCGAGCGCGCGGGTGACGCCCATCCGCCGCGGCGAGCTCGAGCCGGTAGTCGTTGACGTCGGTGACGACGACGTGGCGCGCGCCGGCGTGGCGCACGATCGCGGCCGCCATCAGCCCGATCGGCCCGGCGCCCGTGATCAGCACGTCCTCGCCGAGCACCGGGAAGCAGAGCGCGGTGTGCACCGCGTTGCCGAACGGGTCGAAGATCGCGGCGACGTCCAGGTCGACGCCCGGAGCGTGGTGCCAGACGTTCGTCATCGGCAGCGCGATCAGCTCCGCGAACGCGCCCGGGTGGTTGACGCCGACCCCGCGGGTGTGCGCGCACAGGTGCCGGCGGCCGGCCATGCAGTTGCGGCAGCGGCCGCAGACGAGGTGACCCTCGCCGCTGACGAGCGTCGCCGACCTGGAAGTCGTTGACGTTCGAGCCGACCTCGACGACCTCGCCGACGAACTCGTGACCGATCACGAGCGGCACCGGCACGGCTCCTGCGCCCACGCGTCCCACGCGTGGATGTGCAGGTCGGTGCCGCAGATGCCGGTGCGGCGCACCCGGATCAGCACATCGTTGATCCCGATAATCCGGCTCGGGGACATCCTGCAGCCACAGCCCCGGCTCCGGCCGTCGCCTTGACAAGCGCCTTCATCATGTCTCCAGGCCGCGGGCCAGCTGGTGCCGTCATGCTTGACTAACCGAGGCAACCGTTGGGTGCTCAGCGAACGGCCCAGCCACATTACCGACCCTGATGGTAGGATTTGAGACAGATGATCTTCTCGTCGAAAGCAGAGTATGGCGTGCGTCTGATGGTCGAGCTCGGCCGGCAGGCGCCGGAGCAGCCCGTCAGCCTCAAGGCGATCGCCGACGCGGAGGGTCTGCCGCTCGCATACCTCGAGCAGGTGGTCGCGAAGTTGCGCCGAGGCCGGCCTGGTGATGAGTGCCCGCGGGGCACACGGCGGCTACTGGCTCGCGCGGCCCGCGGAGGAGATCACGATGTATCGAGGTCGTCGAGGCGCTCGAGGGCGCGATCGCGCCGATGGAGTGCCTCGTCGACGATCAGATCGCACCGCGTGCTCTGCTCGCACCAGCCCGACGCGGGCCGGGGCTGCGCGACCAAGCTGCTCTGGACGCGCGTGCAGGGCGGCATCATCCGCTCGCTGCAGACGATCACGCTCGCCGAGCTCGTCGAGTTCTCCGCGCAGCGACGACGTCGACGGCGTTCGACCCACTCGTGAGCCGCAGCCCGTCGCTGAGCCGCTCCCGATCGCCGACCGCCTAGACAACAGGAGACCGGCAGATGCCAGACCTACAGATTCAGAACCTCCACGTCCGGGCGGGCGACAAGGAGATCCTGCGCGGCTCGACCTGACCGTCGGCAGCGGCGAGATCCACGCGCTGATGGGCCCCAACGGCTCGGGCAAGTCGACGCTCGCGAACGCGATCATGGGCCATCCCGGCCTCGAGGTCACCGAGGGCCAGATCCTGTTCGGCGGCGAGGACATCACCGAGGCCGATCCCGACGAGCGGGCCCGGATGGGCCTGTTCATGGCCTTCCAGTACCCGGTCGCGGTGCCCGGGGTGACCGTCACCAAGTACCTGCGCACGGTTATCAACGCCCACCGCGCGGCGCGCGGCGAGGAACCGATCCCGCTGCGGGAGTTCCGCCAGACGGTGGAGGCGGCGATGGAGCTGACGAAGGTGCCGAAGGAGTTCTCGAGCCGCTACCTCAACGACGGCTTCTCCGGCGGCGAGAAGAAGCGGATGGAGATCCTCCAGCTGGCGCTGCAGAAGCCGTCGCTGGCGATCCTCGACGAGACCGACTCCGGGCTCGACATCGACGCGCTGCAGGTCGTCGCGCGACGGCGTCAACTCGCTCGCCGGCCCGGACATGGGCGTGCTGATCATCACCCACTACCAGCGGATCCTGCACCTCGTCGTGCCGAGCCACGTGCACGTCCTCTACAAGGGCCGGATCGTCCGCGAGGGCGGGCCCGAGCTCGTCGACGAGCTCGAGTCCAAGGGCTACGGCTGGATCACCGACGGGGTCGACCAGGCCGCGGTCTGATGGCCGCCGTCGTCTCCCAGCTGCGCGACGTGACGCGCCGAGTTCCCGGTGCTGGCGCGGGAGTTCGACGGCTACCAGGTCACCTACCTCGACTCGGCGGCGACGTCGCAGACGCCGCTGGCGGTGATCGACGCGATGACGCGCTACTACACCGAGTCGCGCGCGTCGATCCACCGCGGCGTCTACCCGCTCGCGGTCGAGGCGACCGACCTGTTCGAGGGCGCGCGCGGGCGGATCGCGGCTGGCTGGGCTCGACCCCCGAGGAGACGATCTTCACCGCCGAACGCGACGGCGGCGATCAACCTCGTCGCCTACACCTGGGGTCGCGCGAACGTCGGCCAGCGGCGACCTCGTCGTGATCACCGAGATGGAGCACCACTCGAACATCGTGCCGTGGCAGCTGCTCTGCCAGGAGCGCGACGCGGAGCTCGCCTACGTCCCGGTGCTCGACGATGGCCAGCTCGACCTCGACAGCCTCGACCAGCTGCTCGAGCGTTCGCCGAAGCTGCTCGCGCGTCGCGCACGTCTCGAACGTGCTCGGGACGATCAACCCGGTCGCGGAGATCGCCCGCCGCGCGCACCGCGCCGGCACCGTCGTGCTCGTCGACGGCTCGCAGGCGGTGCCGCAGATCCCGGTCGACCTGCGCGAGCTCGACGCCGACTTCTACGCCTGGACCGGCCACAAGGCCTACGGCCCGACCGGGATCGGCGTGCTGCACGGCCGCCGGGCGCTGCTCGAGGAGATGCCGCCGTTCATCGGCGGCGGCCACATGATCCGCACGGTCGCGGCGAACGAGTCGACCTGGACCGAGCTGCCGTGGAAGTTCGAGGCCGGCACCTCGCAGATCGCCGAGGCGATCGGGCTGGGCGCGGCAGTCGACTGGATCCTCGAGCTCGGGATCGAGCGGATCCGCGAGCACGAGGAGGCCCTGATCGCCGACGCGCTGACGCGGCTCGCCGCCGTCCCCGGCCTCACGCTCCATGGCCCGCCCGACGCGGCCGACCGCGGGGCGCTCATCTCGTTCGCGCTCGAGGGCGCGCACCCGCACGACATCGGCGAGATCCTCGGCCGCGAGGGCGTCTGCGTCCGCGCCGGACACCACTGCGCCCAGCCGCTGATGCGCCGGCTCGGCGTCGGCGCGAGCGACCCGGGCGTCGTTCGCGGTGCACAACTCGCGGGCCGACGTCGACCGCCTGATCGACGGGCTCGAGTCGGTCCGCCGGGTGCTGCAGCTCTAGGGCAGCCAGAAAGCCGCCGCTAAGGTTCAATCAAGATGGACGATCAGCTCTACCGCGAGTACATCCTCGAGCACTACAAGCGCCCCCACAACTGGGGCGAGCTCGAGCATCCCGACCTGGAGGCGCACGACCTCAACCCGCTGTGCGGCGACGAGCTGAAGGTCCAGCTCGCCGTCGACGACGATGGGACGATCAAGGAGTCGCCTTCAGCGGCCACGGCTGTGCGATCTCGCAGGCGTCGGCGTCGATGATCTCCGACGAGGTCAAGGGGATGAAGGTGCAGGATCTGCTGGCGCTCGACCGCTCCTCGATCCTCGACCTGCTCGGGATCGACATCTCGGCGACGCGGATGAAGTGCGCGATGCTCGCGCTGAAGGTGCTGAAGAGCGCGTCGCTCGGCCACGCCGTCGAGTGGGATTCCTGACCCGCGGGCGCAAGCGGTGAGCCGCCGGCTGACGCTCGCCGCCGTCGTCGCAATCGCGCTGGTCGCGACTACGGCGTCGCTGCTCGTGCAGTGGAGCGCCGGAGGCTCGGCGGACTCCTACGCCGCCGCGCTCACCGCGGCGACGCCGCCTGGCGCGAACCTGATCGAAAACGGTGGCGCCGAGGTCGGCGCCGTCTCGGCACGGGGGTGGGACGCCGTCACGATCCCAGGTTGGCGGGTCCTGAGCGGCCTGCCGACGGTGGTGCGCTCCGGAACGCCCGGTTTTCCGGTCGCCGCCGGCATGCGGCGGCAAGCCGGCGGCGGTCTGCGGCTGTTCGCCGGTGGGGCCGGAGGCACGGCCCGCCTCGCGCAACTGATCCCACTGCGCTCGCCCAATGGGCAGCCGCTGGCCGGGACTGCCCGGTACGCCCTGTCAGCCGCACTCGGTGGCACCCGCTCAAGCCAGGCGTCGGTGCAACTGACACTGCTGTCCTCAACCGGTCGCGTGCTGGGCGCTGGCAGGATCGCGTCGGTCCGCTCAGGAACCGTGACGGAGCGTTTCGCCGGCGGCACGCTTCCGGTGGGGACCGCCGCCGCCGAGCTGACGCTCGTGCTGGCCACCTCGCTGCGCAACATCGATGGGCCCAATGCGCCGGTCGCCGGGTACGACCGGGCCGTTGCGAGCGCGCTGCACTTCAGCACCTCGGTCGCCGTGCTACCTCCGCCTGCGCTGCAGCCCCCCGACGCCCGGATTCCGCGCTTCGACCACGTCTTCCTGTTCTACTTCGAGAACGAGGATTACGGCTCGGTGATCGGCAACCGGAAGCGCGCGCCGTACATCAACAGCCTGCTTCCCCACGCCAGCCTGCTTGGTGATTTCTTCGCCGAGGAGCATCCGAGTGACGGCAACTACCTGGCGCTCGCGGGCGGGAGCACGTTCGGGATCCCGTTGACCGACCCGCTCGAGGAGAACCCGCTGTACACGATCCATGCGCCCTATCTGGGCGGGGAGATCGACGCGGCGCACGAGAGCTGGGCTGACTTTCTGCAGAGCGCCGAAGGTCCGTGCGATGACACCGTGCACGGGTACTACTGGAACGACGACCTGCCGGACCTGTACTTCGCCGGCGTGCGCGAGCGCCCCGCGTACTGTGCCGCGCATGTGCTGCCGCTGCAGGCGCTGGCGTCCGATCTCACGAGCGCTGCGACGACGCCGAACTTCGCGTGGATCGGCGCCAACGACTGCGCCGACATGGAGGGGTGCGGAATCAGGGCCGGCGACAGGTTCCTGCAGCAGGAACTGGATTCGATCATGCGCTCACCGGCGTGGCGCACCCAGCGCTCGCTGGCGATCATCACCTTCGATGAGGACGGCTATGACCATCAGCGCCCGCCGCAGCGCGTGCCCACGATCATCCTCGCTTCGCATGGCGTTCGCGGGGGCTACGTCTCGCATGTCCGTTACACGCACTACAGCCTGCTGAGGACGATCGAGGCGGCGCTCGGGCTCGACCGGACGCTGACCGCGAACGACCGCTGGGCGCAGCCGGTCGCCGATGTCTTCTCAGCCGGCGCATCGGACATGTCGATCCCGGCGCGTGCCGATCGCCTGCCGGAAACCGCGCGGGCGCCGTCCGCGCCGGAGCAGGGCTGGCGCAGCGGCCGCGGTCAGGCGGCGATGACCGCGTTCGTGGCGAACTCGGGTGCCGGAACGGTGACTCCGATCGACCTTGCGAACCGCAGGGCGCAACCGGCGATCCGCGTGGGTTCGGACCCACAGGCGATCGCGGTCACGCCAGACGGGTCGCTGGCGCTCGTCGCCAACGGCGGTTCCGACACCGTCACGCCGATCGACACGATCACCCGGAGGGCGGGCCCGCCGATTCCGGTCGGCGCCGATCCGAGCGCGATCTCGATCACTCCGGATGGCTCGAGCGCGTTCGTCGTCAACAGCGGGGCTGACACCGTCACTCCGATCGACATCCGGGATCTGAGCGCCGGCGCGCCGATCCCGGTCGGCACCGACCCGCGCACGATCTCGATCGCGCCCGACGGTAGGACTGCCTATGTTCTGAACTGGGGCGGCTCCTCGGTGACGCCGATCAACACGACGACCGACTCGACCGCTGCCCCGGTCGCGGTCGGCTCCTACCCCGTCGCGATCGCGTTCGCGCCGAACGGCACGATGGCCTACGTCGCAAACTTCGGCTCAGACACGGTCACCCCGATTGACCTCGCTTCGGGCGCCGGCCCCGTGGCAGGTTCGGCGATTCCGGTCGGACAGGCGCCGGACGCGCTCGCCGTGTCTCCGGACGGCGGCACCCTCGATGTTGTCGACGGCGATGCCGACACCGTCACATCGATCAAGACGGCGACGCTGCTCGCCGGCGATCCGATCGCCGTCGGGTACTCACCGGCCGCCGTCGGGTTCTCCCCCACGACCGGCGTCGCGTATGTCGTCAACACGATCTCCGGGACTGTGACGCCGATTGGATCCGGCAGCGTCCGCGCGGGACGCCCGATCTCAGTCGGCAGCTACTCTTATCCGCTCGGCATCGTGTTCGCCCCGGGCACGGACACCGCCGTGATCGTCGATACCTACTCAGGCCAGGCGACCCTGATCAACACCCACACCGGCCGAGCCTCCGCGCCGATCACCACCGGCGCCTACCCCGTGGCGGTCGCGATCGGCGGCTGATCGGTCCCCCGCCGGACCGTTCAGCTGGATCGGCCCCAAATCCGATCGTTGCGCTAGGATTTAGCTTGTGTCGCAGATAATCGAAGTGTGTCCGATGAATCAGCTTCCGCCGGGCGCCAAGCGCCTTGTCGAGGTCGCCGATCTCGAGATCGGGGTGTTCAACTGCGCGGGCACCGTCTACGCGATCGAGGACCGCTGCTCTCACGACGACGGCCCGCTCGTCGAAGGTGAGCTCGACGAGGAGGCGTGCACGATCGAGTGCCCCCGTCACGGCTCGCTGTTCGACCTGCGAACCGGTAAGCCGAGGACCTTGCCTGCATATGTGGCGGTGGACACCTTCCCGGTGCTCATCGAAGAGGACATGATCAAGCTGGAGGTTGACTGATGGCGACTCCCGAGATGAAGGTCGATGACGTCGTTGCGCCGGTGCTGACCGAGAACGAGCAGCTCGCCGGGATCAACGCGGACTACGAGGAGCGCTACGGCTTCCACGACGCTGAGCACTACCTGTACAAGGCGCCGAAGGGCCTCAACCGCGAGATCGTCGAGAAGATCTCGGAGTTCAAGTCCGAGCCTGCGTGGATGCTCGCCTTCCGCCTCAAGGCATACGACCATTTCCTCGCGCGCCCGCAGCCGACCTGGGGTTCGCCGATGCTCGCCGAGGTCGACTACGACGCGATTCGCTATTTCGTCCGCGCCTCGGAGCGCGCAGAGCGATCCTGGGACGACGTTCCCGAGGATGTCAAGCGCACCTTCGATCGCCTCGGGATCCCCGAGGCCGAGCGCAAGTTCCTCTCGGGCGTCGGTGCTCAGTACGAGTCCGAGGTGGTCTACCACCAGGTCCGTGAGGACCTCGAGAAGCAGGGCGTGATCTTCAAGGACATGGACTCGGCGCTGCGCGAGAACGAGGATCTGGTGCGCGAGTACTTCGCGACGATCATCCCGCCGAATGACAACAAGCTCGCGGCGCTCAACTCGGCGGTCTGGTCCGGTGGCTCGTTCGTGTATGTGCCGCCCGGCGTCCACGTCGAGATGCCGTTGCAGGCGTACTTCCGGATCAACACCGAGTCGATGGGCCAGTTCGAGCGGACGCTGATCATCGCCGACGAGGGTTCCTATGTTCACTACGTCGAGGGCTGCACGGCACCGACCTACAGCTCGTCATCGCTGCATTCCGCGGTGGTCGAACTGATCGCCAAGCCGGGCGCGCGGATCCGTTACACGACGGTTCAGAACTGGTCGACGAACGTGTTCAACCTGGTCACCAAGCGCGCGGTGGCCTATGAGGACGCGACGGTCGAATGGGTCGACTGCAACCTCGGCTCGAAGCTGACGATGAAGTTCCCGAGCGTCTATCTGCTAGGCGAGCGCGCGCACGGGGAGATCCTCTCGATCGCCTTCGCCGGCAAGGGCCAGCACCAGGATGCGGGTGGCAAGATCGTCCATGCCGCTCCGAACACGACCTCCAACATCTTCGCCAAGTCGATCTCCAAGGACGGCGGACGTGGCTCCTACCGGGGACTGCTCGAGGTCGCCAAGGGCGCGCACGGTTCGAAGTCGAAGGTAGTCTGCGATGCGCTGCTGCTCGATGACCACTCGCGCTCGGACACCTACCCGACGATTCGGATCGGCGAGGACGACGTCAACGTCGGGCATGAGGCGACCGTTTCGAAGGTCGGCGATGACCAGCTGTTCTACCTGATGACCCACGGCATCTCCGAGGAGGAGGCCTCGAAGCTGATCGTGAACGGTTTCATCGAGCCGATCACGAAGGAGCTGCCGATGGAGTACGCGGTCGAGATGAACCGGCTGATCGAGCTGCAGATGGAGGGGTCGATTGGCTAGCTCGGCTCAGGCGGCGACGCTCGAGCTGCCGACGTTCAAAGGTCGAGCGGGCTGGGAGTTCACCGATATCTCGGGCCTCGATCTGGCGGCCTATGAGCCGCTGCGTGAGCAGGAAACCGGCGCGGTCGTCCCTGAGCCGCTGTTCGCGTTGCCCGATGCCGGCGCGCCGCTGCCCGACGGCGTGATCGTGACGAGCATCGGCCAGGCCTCGGTCGAGCACTCCGAGCTGCTCCAGCGACACCTCGGCACGCTGATCGACGGCGACGACATGTTCGTCGCTCTCAACGACCAGGGCTTCCGCAGCGGGTCGTTCGTGTACGTGCCGCGCGGCGTGGTGGTCAAGCAGCCGATCGCGCTCTGCACCGTTCAGCGCCGGAGTGGCACGCTGCTCAACCAGCGGACCCTGATCGTGATGGACGAGGGCGCGCAGGCCGAGGTCTGGGAGCAGTACCTGTCCGGAGCCCCGGAGATCGACGGTGTCTTCAACGCGGTCACCGAGCTGATCGTCGGCGACGCGTCGTCGCTGCGCTACGTCTGCGGCCAGGCGCTGTCGGAGCGCAGTTGGATCTTCGGCGCCCAGCGTGCCGAGGTCGGCAGGGACGCCTCGCTCGACTGGGTCGCGCTCGGCTTCGGCTCGGCGAGCGGTCGTGTGCGGATGGAGACCCGCCTCGGCGGTCAGGGCGCGCAGGCGCGCGTCACCGGCGCCTACGCGACCCACGGGGCCCAGCACATCGACTTCGACACGACCCAGGAGCACGCCGCTCCCAACACGACCTCGGACCTTGCCTTTCGCGGCGTGCTGCAGGGACGCTCGAGCGCCGTCTGGAAGGGCAACATCATCGTCGACCCGGGCGCCCAGAAGACGGACGCGTTCCAGGAGTCGCGCAACCTGCTGATCTCCAAGCGAGCACACGCAGACGCGATCCCAGGGCTCGAGATCCAGGCCGACGACGTCCGCTGCACCCACGCCGCCGCGATCGCCCAGGTCGACCCCGAGCAGATCTTCTACCTGCGCTCACGTGGACTGGACGCAGGCGCGGCCAAGCAGCTCGTGATCGAGGGGTTCCTCTCCGCGCTCGTCGAGCGCTTCGAGCAGGGCTCGGTCCGTGAGGTCCTGGCTGCTGCGCTCGAGCAGCGGCTCGGCTTGATCCTCGCGGAGTGACAGCTGTCGGCTGGTTGATCGTCGTCGGACCGGTCAGGGGGTTGACATCGGCTCCGGCCGGGTAATAGGTTTTCCCGTAGCCGAATCAAGGGAGGGGAAATGTCTAGGCGGCTGTCCATGCGCGGGAGCATGGTTGGATTGATGTGTGCGCTGGCTGCGTGCGCAACGCTTGTCTGCAGCGCCGGTGCGAGCGCTGCGACCGGGTCGCTGACGCCGGCGGCCGCCGGAGAGCTCGACTGCAACGGCGACAGCCCGGCGCAGGTGTCGCTGCGGCATTCGTTCAACTGCACCGACATCCGTGGGTTCGAGGGGACCTGGAACGACAACACGTGGAACAGCCGGTTCTACGACAACGGCGTCTACATCGGCCACGACGAGCCGGACATGACGTTCCTATCGGATCGGCCGGGGTCCGGTGACGACGTGACGTGGTCGGAGACGATTCCACTCGATCCGAGCTCGCCCCCAACTGACCGGAATCCAGGACATGACGTGGCGCATTGGTTCGAGCTGACCCCGGCGCCCTGGTTCTCGATGGCGATGTGCGATCCAAACTCCTATCCCCAGGCGCCGTGCAAACCGGAGAGGGACTCCAACGCCAGTACCTGTGTAGGTACTCAGACCACCGGCTGCGACACAGGCGCCGGATCGGCGTTCATGGAGTTCCAGCTCTATCCACCGGGTATGCCGCCGTGGGCTGACTCATCCGGTTGCGACGACACCCACTGGTGCGCGGCGCTGACGATCGACAGCCTGGAGTGCACGGAGGGTTTCGCCAGCTGCAATTCGGGCTGTGAGGAGCCGGTCAACTTCGCGTTCATCCAGCGCGACGGGGTGCCCGCTGGGCCCCCGAACCCCCAGGATTCAGACCTCGCCAGCGAGACTCCGAACCGGGAGACGCTGCTGCTCAACCCGGGAGACCGCATCGTCTTCCACATGTTCGACGCGCCCGCCCCGGGAGGTGGTGACGCCTTCGAGGTCGTTGTCAGAGATCTGACGACGGGTCAGACCGGCTGGATGCAGGCATCGGCGGCCAACGGGTTCGCGAGCACCTCGATGAGCGATTGTTCGGGGACGCCGTACAACTTCCAGCCGGAGTTCTCGACGGCCAAGGCAACCAACGTGATTCCGTGGGCGGCGCTGCAGACGAACATCAGCACAGAGTTCGAGACCGGTCATTGGGAGCCCTGCACGAGCCTCAGCGATCCCGGCAGCTTCCCGCTGTCCGCCGACATCAGCGACACCTACTACAACGTCTGCAACGGGCCGTATGAGGACAATGACGCCGACGAGTCGACCGAGGCATCGGATGCGTTCTGCTTCCCGCAAGGGGACACCCACGGTGCGCTTCACAGCGCACCTGATGAAACCACCGGGTGCGAGGACGATCTGTTCCAGAACGGTGACCTCGATTTCGACGGCACGCCCTATTACCCGGAGTGGCCGGTTGGTCCGAACCCGACGCGTCAATTCCCCGGCAGCTTTGTCGAGCAGCTGCCGACGACGAGCGGTGGGGCTCAGTACTCGCAGTTCTTCACACAGACCGACATCGCGCTCAGCGAGTCGACCTGCTCGGGGACCTCGACCGTTGGATGCACGGTGCCGCCTCAGGGTCCCGGCGGCTTCTACCCGTACTGGAGTCGGGTCAGCGGCGGCGGCGGGTGCACGCTCGAATTCGGCAATGTCAGCCACGGGCCGGGAGTCGACGATCTCGGTGGCGATGCGCAGTACGGCAGCGACCTGATCGCGACGCTCGGGTATCCCGAGTTCGAGGGGCCGGTGATGCGCAACACCTGCGGATCCGGATCGAACGGGGGCTAGCCGGGACCGAACCGGACGTAGCGCGACGGGCCGCTCGGCGCGAGCCGGCGGCCCGCCGCATCCGTCTTGAAGGCGTCACACGCCACGGCGCCGCTACGATGCGGACGAGGTGGCGCGAGGTACCGCTCCGATGATCCCCCTTGGATACGGCAAGTTCGTCCGTGCCGATCGGGTCTACGCGCTCGTCCCGATCGAAGCCCCCGAGCGCGGCGACGGCCGCCGCACACTCGTCCACGTCGAGGGGATCGAGCCGCCGATCGTCGCCTCGCGGTCCGAGCTCGCGATCGCGCGAGACGTGGCCGTCGCGCTCGGGCAGAGCGCTCCGGGTGGCCGTCACGATGGTGCGCACGACGCCGGACAGGAAGCATTGTTCTGAGCCAAGGCGCCCGAGTCCTGCTGCTGCGCGGAATCAACATCGGTTCCAACAACCGGATCGGGATGGCCGATCTGCGCGCGAGGCTGGCGCAAGCAGGGCTCGAGGATCCGAGAACCTACCTGCAGAGCGGCAACGTCGTCGTGCGCAGCGACGAGCCGCCCGACGCGCTCGCGCAGCGTACCGAGCGCCTCATCTCCGAGCATTTCCAGCTGTCGGTGGGGGTCGTCGGGCGGACCCGCGACGAGCTGGCCGAAGTGGTCGCCCGCGACCCGTTTGCGGGCGAGGAGGTCGTCGAGAAGCTCTATCAGGTTACGTTCCTGGCCGACGAAGCCCCGGACGGACTGGTCGATGAGCTGTCGGCGCTGGCGCTCGGGCAGGAGCGCTTCGTCGCCCACGGCCGCGCATGGTATGCGCACTTTCCAGCCGGCATCGCCCGATCCAAGCTCGCCACCAGGATGGCCGCCAGGAACCTGGGGGTGCTGGCAACCGCTCGAAACTGGACGACGGTGTGCAGCCTGTTGAAGCTCGCCGATGAGGTCTGAGATGCGCGATTACATCGTCCTGGATGTGTTCACGAACGTCCCGCTGCAGGGAAATCAGCTGGCGGTGTTCACCGACGCCACGGGAATCGACGACGCCCTGATGCAACGCGTGGCGCGTGAGCTGAACCTGTCAGAGACGGTCTTCGTGTTTGCCGGCGACGGCGATTGCGACGCGCGGATCAGGATCTTCACGCCGGGCGCCGAGTTGCCGTTCGCGGGCCATCCGGTGCTGGGGACCGCGTTTGTCGTCGCCGAGCGTCTCGGGCTCGATCAGGTGCGCCTGGGAACTGGCAGGGGCGTCGTCACGGTGGTGCTTGAGCGCCGGGGCGCAGCGATCGTGTTCGGCGAGATGGAGCAGCCGATCCCGACGATCTCGGCATTCCGGCAAGGCGATCAGTTGCTCGCCGCGCTCGGCGCGGAGCGCTCGGAAGCACCCGCCGAGCTCTACGACAACGGTCCCCGGAATGTCTTCGTGATGCTCGCCGGCGAGGTGGAAGTCGCTTCGCTCAAGCCGGATATGA
Organism: uncultured Solirubrobacterales bacterium; assembly: GCA_963742025.1. Lineage (GTDB taxonomy): Bacteria > Actinomycetota > Thermoleophilia > Solirubrobacterales > Solirubrobacteraceae > Palsa-465. Next base: position 548,549 of record CAVUKF010000010.1, on the reverse strand, counting down.
GTTCGCTGGCGGCGCTTGGCGCGTTGAACGTAAGCTGCTTCGCGGGCACTGGCGAACGCTACAAGACGCGGATGTTCGCGCCCGGGATCGGGATCGCCGAGGATCCCGCGACGGGCTCGGCAGCGGGCCCGCTCGCATTGCACCTCGCCCTTCGCCGGCGGATCGCCTTCGGCCAGCGGATCGAGATCAGCCAGGGCGTCGAGATCCGAAGGCCGTCGCTGCTGTATGCGCGGGTCGACGGCAGTGCCGATGCAGTCGAGCGCGTCCGCGTCGGCGGCGCGGCCGTCGTCGTCGCGCGCGGTGCCTACCGGCTGAGTTGAGGCCAACCACGATCCGTGGTGGCAGACTGGAAGATTCTTGTAGCATTTGCCACAACCAATGGGGACCGGCGGAGGTGAGCAGATGTCCGAGCCGTCCAATGTCCTGGTCGTTGCGCACCAGACCGCGGCCACGGGTGCACTGCTGGACGAGGTGCACCGCCGTGCCGAGCGGGGAGACGCGAGGTTCCACCTCGTCGTGCCGAGGCGCGCGCACGGGATCAACAAGTTCATGGACCCGCAGGACGCCGACGATCAGGAGGCGCGGCTGGTTCTGGAAATGGCGATCCCAATTCTCAGCCGGGCTGCGGGCAGCCGGGTGACAGGCGCGATCGGCGACGGCGAGCCGTTGATGGCGATCCAGGACGCCATCAACCTCGGTGACTACGACGAGATCATCATCTCGACGCTGCCGCTCGGCATCTCGAAGTGGCTGAAGCTCGACCTCGTCAGCAAGACCCGGGGCCTCGGCCTGCCTGTCACGCACGTCACCGCTTCCTCGCCTGTGGAGATGATGGCGGAGGTGGGCGCCTGATCAATCACCCTGTAGGCCGCCGCTCACGTGAAGGTGGGTCGGCGGTCAGTGTTTGGCGATCACGCGGTCGATCAGCCCGTACTCGACGGCCTCGTCAGGCTTGAAGAAGCGGTCGCGCTCCATGTCGATGTGGACCTGCTCCACGGGCTGGCCCGTGTGGTGGGCGTAGATCTCGTCGATCCGCCGCCGGATGTTGAGAATCTCCCTGGCATGGATCTCGATATCAGTCGACTGTCCCTCGAACCCGGCTGAGGGCTGATGGATCAGGATCCGGCTGTTGGGCAGGGAGAAGCGCTTGCCCTTGGCGCCCGCCATCAGCAGCAGCGATCCCATCGACATCGCGATGCCCACGCAGATCGTCGAGACCTGTGGCTTGATGAACTGCATCGTGTCGTAGATCGCTAGGCCGGAGTAGATCGAGCCTCCCGGGCAGTTGACGTAGATCGAGATGTCCTTGTCGGGGTCCGAGGATTCCAGGTGGAGCAGCTGCGCGACGATCAGGTTTGCGACGGTGTCGTCGATCGGCGAGCCCAGAAAGATGATGCGCTCGTTGAGCAGTCGGCTGTAGATGTCGAACTCGCGCTCTCCACGGGCGGTCCGCTCGATCACCATCGGGATCAGTGGCATACATGGGAGCCTACACTCACACGATCGTCCCCCTGAATGTCCCCAACGCGCTGACCGTGATCAGGATCCTGCTGGTGCCGGTGCTGGTGGTTGCGCTACTTGAGAAGACGGGTGGCGGAGACCTGCTCGCGGCGGTCGTGTTCGTCGCAGCATCGCTGACGGATGCGATCGACGGCCACATCGCCCGGTCTCGGAATTCGGTGACGACCTTCGGCAAGCTGATGGATCCGATCGCCGACAAGCTCCTGATCATCGCGGCGCTGGTCGCGCTGGTGTCGCTTGACCGGGTGGCCGCCTGGGTTGCGATGGTGATCATCGCGCGTGAATTCGCGGTGACGGTGCTGCGAGTCGCCGCCGGGACGCAGCAGGGGGTGGTGATCTCCGCAAGTCCGCTCGGAAAGCTGAAGACCGTGTTCCAGGTTGCGATGGTGCTCGCGCTGATCGCTGTCCAGGGCCCCAAGCCGGTCTGGCTGTCGGCCCTGATCTACGTGACGGTGGCGGTCACGATCCTGTCTGGCGCCGACTACTTCTTCGGCGTCTCACGGCGGCGAGTCGAGCCAGGCGCGACGGCTGGTGTGGAACGCTGACGCTGTTCCGGTCGCGAGCTCCTCGCGTATCTCCCCCAGCGTCCCGAACCGCTCGGCGATCACGTTGTGCTGGTGGATCGTCTCGAGGTTCTCCTGGCGCGCAGACACAAAGGCCCGGTCATCGAGCCCGGGGAACGCCTCGACAACGCCCTTGACCATCTCACGCACACAGTCCTCGACGAAGCGCGGACGGCGGTGGGCCTTCTCGACTACGTAGGCCTCGTCCGAGCGCTTCATCAGCTCGTAGATCTCAGATGACATCGATTGCTCGACGATCTCGAGCAGAACCGCTGCGTTGATCTCGTCGTCGCAGAGCTCGGTGCAGCCGACGTGCAGCGTGCCGAGGCCGCGCTGATTGTGGGTGGCGACCGGAACCGCCTCCAGGATCCGCTCGATCTCATTGGTGTCAAAGCCGTCCTGCTCGAGGCGCTCCCTCGCGCCGGCGGCGACGAGCTCCTGCGCGCACGGGCACGCCGTGATGCCCTGGGCGGTGACGCCGATCAGGCGGCGGGTGCCGAGCTCGCTGCAGATTGCACTGCCGTGCAGCGTGTAGAGCTCCTGTGTCCGGATCCCAGACAGCGGCGCCGGTTTGTGCTCCGGAAAACGGGCGCTGATCGTCACCTCCGCACGGCGGGCGCCCTGGCGATCCCTGACGAGCTGGGCGATGTGTTCGGCGAGCGTCTCGACCTTGAAAGTCGCCTCACCCAGCACGACCTGCCCGATCGCCTCGTTGACGACCTCCTCGAAGCGCGACATGTGCGCGCCCTTCTGGTTGGGTCCGAGGTCGACCACACACTCAACCCGCGCGAAGAACAGCTGCTCGGATCCATCCGTCCGGATCCTGATCACCTTCTCGACGCCGGTGACGCCGACCTGCGAGAGGCTCAGCCTGACGGCTGGGATCTGGGCCTGGACGTCGAGGCGGATGGGGTCGGCGGAGGTTCGCAACGCAATCTCTTCGACAAAGGGTAGAGGCATGCAGGCACCGGCGGCGCTGAGCACCGCGCTGCTGAGTGCGGCTCGGTGCAGATTTGTGGTATCAATCCGCCGGTCGTATGGGAGAGTGGCCGGAGAGGGAAGTTGAGAGGAGGAGGCTTCCGTTGGGGTGCTCGATGCTGCGCGTGGAAGGGGTTCAGGGAGGATGAGCGCTAAAGGGAGTGTGCTGCTCAGCGATGAGGCGCCGATCGTCGAGCTCGACGAGTTCGGTGCGCTGATCGCCGAGGGCACGGAACGTGGATTTCTGACGTTCGAGCAGATCGCGACCTGCCTTGAAGAGGTGGAGGTCACCAAGGAACAGGTGCAGGAGCTGCATGCTTATCTGGACGAGCACGGCATCGAGGTCGTCGGAGCCGACGGGCGACTGGCCAGGTCGGACGTCAGCAGCGTCGACGCCGCGGCGGCTGAGGGCAACGAGTCAGCGCCAGGTCCTCGCCGGAACGTCGAGGTCGACCTCACGGTCGAGCCGAGCCTCGATTCGTTGCGGCTGTATCTGCGATCGATCGGCAGGGTCGGACTGCTGACGGCAGAGCAGGAGGTTCTCCTGGCCCGGCGGATCGAGCGCGGCGACATGGTTGCCAAGCAGCACATGATCGAGGCGAACCTGCGGCTCGTGGTCTCGATCGCGAAGAGCTACCTGGGACGCGGGCTCACGTTCCTGGATCTGATCCAGGAGGGATCGATGGGCCTGATCCGCGCGGTCGAGAAGTTCGACTACCGCCGCGGCTACAAGTTCTCGACCTATGCGACGTGGTGGATCCGCCAGGCCGTGACGCGTGCGATCGCCGACAAGGGCCGGACGATCCGGATCCCGGTCCACATGGTCGAGAAGCTCAACAAGGTCGTGCACGTCGAGCGCCAGCTCGTGCAGCAGCTCGGCCGCGAGCCGACCCCCGAGGAGATCGCGGCCGAGCTCGAGACGACCGTGCGCGAGGTCCGCGACGTCCTGCGGATGGCGCTCAGCAGCCGGTCTCGCTTGAGAAGCCGGTCGGCGACGAGGACGAGTCCGAGCTGGGCGACTTCGTCGAGGACCAGACGGCCGAGTCGCCGTTCGAGCTGGCGGCCGAGCACCTGCGCCGGGAGAACCTCCGCCGCGCGCTGGCGGCGCTGCCCGAGCGCGAGCGCGAGGTGATCGAGATGCGCTTCGGCCTGACCGGCGAGCGTCCGTACACGCTGGAGGAGGTCGGCCGCGCGTTCAACGTCACCCGCGAGCGGATCCGCCAGATCGAGAACCACACGCTGAAGAAGCTGGAGGCGCTTCCCGAGGCGCAGCGGCTGCGCGACGCCTCGTAGCGGCGCGCGGCTCCCCGGACGATCTGCGTTCCGGGGAGCCCGGCTACACTTCGCCGCCCGGCGGGATTCCCGAGCGGTCAAAGGGGACGGACTGTAAATCCGTTGGCTCAGCCTTCGCAGGTTCGAATCCTGCTCCCGCCACTGCGTCTCCGGCGGCGTGCGGCGCCGCCGGCGTAGGCGCCGCGTCGCCGCCGGAATCAGGGTCGGCCTACGGCAGGAACAGCATCCCCTGTGGCTCGACCGGCGCGCCACTCACCTGGAGGGGTTTGATCACGCCTGTCCACGGGTTCAGCCTTCCGAGCGAGTTGACCGGATAGCCGGGACCGGGGCAGGTCGCCGGGGCGCTGTTCTCATCGCACGGCGTTATCGGCCACGTACGGCAGGCCGGGCTTGAACGGCCCGGTGATCGCGTTGACCGTGTCGAGGCCGGTCGAGTCGGCGTAGAGCGTCCCCCGGCGGTCCGACGGCCACGCCGTGTCGTCGACTGACGCGGACAGTTGCAGCACCGACAGCGCCTGGTTGGAGCCGCCGGCGTCGGAGACGAAGATCTGCTCCTGGTCGCCCTGGCTGGTGAGCATGAAATCGCCACCAAACCGAGCTGCAGCTGACGGGACATCCTCGTTTGAGTCCGGGTCGGTCAGGTAGATATTGACCGGCTCTCCGAATTGAGGGCTCGTGACATTCGCCTCGGTCGCGAAGCCCTCGTCGTAGAACAGTGGCGTCAGCGTCGCGATCTGCGTCGAGGCGTCGAACGTCACCTGATACACGGCCGGATACGTGGGCTGTGGTGCCGGCAGGCCGCTGGTGCCGGGGGCCGACGCACTGATCAGGACCATGCCGTCGTATACCTCGATCGCGTCCGTTCCGCCGCCGTGGGCAATCCCACCGTTGTTGTACTGATACTGGACGGCAGGCCCGTTCGGGTCGATCAGGTACACGCTCGAATTGGCGTCCTCGTTGACGGTCGCGATCACCTTGCCGCTGAGCGGATCCGCGGTGAGGCCGTCGCACTTGCCGACGACGTCCCACTGCGCGACGTCCCTGCCCCAGGCGTTGAACTTCACGATCGTGCTGTCGACGTTGCCGCTACTACTCGGCTGACCCTGAGGCCCGACGCCGTTTTGGAAGCCGACGTAGATGAAGCCGTTCAGATAGGTGATGTCGTCGGGGTCCGCCAGCGGCTCGGTGGTGTTGCCAAAGGTGTGGTGCAAAAGCGCGCCATTCGCGAAGACCCGGCTTTTGAACTGCGCTCCACCTCCCCAATTCCCGCCGTGGAAGCGGCCGTGAGCGGAGCGGTGACCGGAGCGCGCATGGTGCGAGCGCGCGTGTCCGGAGCGGGTGTGAGCTCCCGCGGTAGAGGCGAATGCAGCGGCTCCGACCAGCGCCAGCGAAAGCGCCCCAATACAGATCCGACGCAGCTTGAACATCTTTGCGTTCATCGTTTCCTCCCGTGGTTGAAACGCCGATCTTCGGCCCCTGCGGCTGTTGCGGCGACTAGACATAACGATGCTAATGCCATGTGAAACTTGATTTGCGGCCAATTTGTTGCCCAGCGCGGGTGGTGAGACGGTGGCGGCGCCCCTCGTCGAGCGCGCGGGTAGGTAGCCTCAGGTTCCGATCACGATGACGCCCGCTCTGGACCATCTCGGCCGGCTCAGACGCGAGCTACGTTTCGTGTTCGCGCTGCGGGTGTTGCCGCGCAGGGTGGCGATCTTTCAGTGGCGGGCGCGGCGACTGGCGTTGCGTCGCGGCGACGCGTTTGGCCCGGTGTCCTCCACCCGTCCCGAGAAGCTCGAGGCGTTGCTGGAATTGGCCGTCGACCGGCTGCATGTTGTCGAGTTGGGGACGGCGACTGGATGGACGGCCGCGTCCCTGCTGCTGGCGGATCCAAGGCGGGAGGTCGTCAGCTACGACGTGGTTCACCGGCCCGGGCTTGATCAGTATCTGGACCTTGCCGGCCCTCACGTCCGGCGGCGGCTCGAGTTGGTGTGTGCGGCAGGGGACGAGGGGCCTCGATCCGATCGCGCCGTCGAGCTTCTCTACATCGACAGCTCGCACGAGCGGTCAGCCACGATCCGCGAGGTGCGCGTGTGGGCCCCGGTGCTTGCGCCCGGCGCATATATCGTGTTCGACGACTTCACGCATGCCGAGTACCCCGGGGTGCGTCAGGCCGTCGACGAATTGGGGCTCCAGGGCTACGCAATCCACGGTCTGTTCGTGCACCAGGTTCCGGCTGCGCTCTCGACCGCGGCCATCGAGAGCGCGTGATGCGCGGCGCCGGGGGCGTCAGCGCCGGCGGCTGACGACGAATAGGGCCGCGCCGAGACTTAGGACCGACCACGCTCCGAGGACCAGGTAGGCCCGGCCCACATCGGTCACGAGGCCCTGACTGAGCGCGGCGCGCATGACGGTCGCCATGTTGTAGAAGGGCAGCACCTGATGGAGGTGCACCAGCCACGTGGGGAACTGCGTCGGTGGGAAGACGATCGGGGAGAACATCAGCGCGAAGAAGATGATCAGATTCGAGATCAGGTTCGTCAGCAGCGGATTGCGTACGCCATGGCCGATCGCCGCGCCGATCGAGGTGGCGACGAGCGCCGTCAGCGCGACGGCCGGGATCAGCAGCGGCGAAAGGTGGATCGTCACGTCGTAGCGCCACGCCGAGATCACGAGCGCGGCCGCGCAGCCCGGCAGCGCGATCGCGGTGAACAGGGTCGCGGTCGAGGCCAGCGCGGCCGATCGCGGGACCGGCAGCGAGCGCATGAAGTCGTAGCTGCCCGAGATCTTCTGGTCGGCGATCAGGTTGGGTAGCGAGACGAAGCCGATCGGGATCAGCGCCAGCGCCGGTGTGCCCGTGACGATGTACTCCGCGAGCGTCGGCGAGATGACCGGCAGGTAGAAGCCGTAGAGCACTGCGATCCCCGCTCCGAGGATCAGCTGCAGCACCACATGGAATCCGACCCAGCCGCGGGCGCTGGCAAAGTCGAACCGGAGCATCCGGCGGTAGCTGGACCACCAGTGTCGCAGGCCGGCGCGAGGCGACGGCGCCGTGATCGCACTCACAGCCGCCGCCTGATCACGGCGGTGGACACGGCACAGGCCACCACTCCCCAGGCCGAGAGGACGACCCAGGCCATCACGACGTGGGTCGCCAACCCGGTCGTCAGCCCCGCCCGTACCACCGTCGCCATCGGCTCGAACGGCAACCAGAGGTTGAGCCGCGCGAGCCAGCCGGGCATCTGGGTCGCAGGGAAGTTGATCGGCGCGAAACCGAACGCAACGAAGATGAACAGCTCCGAGACCATCACCGTGACCATCGGCCGGTTGATCGCGTGGCCGATCGCGTAGCCGAGCATTGCGCCCGTCAACGCCGTCAGCAGGACCGCGGGCACGATCGACGGTGAGATCGTGAACGTCAACCCGTAGCGGAGCATCCCCACGAGCAACGCCACGCACGCCCCCGGGATGCCGATCATCAGCGTCACCGAGCACCACGCCAGCACGGCGGCCGAGCGCGGCCCCGGCAGTGACAGCAGGTACTGATAGGTGCCGGCCAGCTTCTGCTGGGCGATCAGCTGCGGACTGAAGATCAGCCCGATCACGATCAGCGTCACAACCGCTGAGCCGGTCGTGACGTAGAGCGCATAGCGGGCCGGCAGGTGCGGGACGAACAGCCCGATGCCGAGCACCAGCCCGGTGCCCGAGAGGATCACGATCGCGCCCTCGACCGGCAGCCACAGCCGTAGGCTCGTCAGCTCCCACCGCAACATCGCCCGGTAGCTGCCCAGCCAGTACTGAAACCCGTGGCGCGGCACACGACCCTGAGGCGCAACGTAGCCGTCAGCAACAGACCCGCCGCCGCCGGCGGGGCTCATCGCGAGCCTCCGAGCGAGCCCTCGGCGATGTGGCCGGTCAGGCGGATGTAGACGTCCTCCAGCGTCGTGGCGCCGAGTGCATATTCCTCGGCCATGCCCTGCTCGATCAACTCCTGCGCCCAACCGATTCCGGCCGAGGCCTGTCGCTCCTCGATCAGCGCGACGAGCGTGTGGCTCGAGCGGGCGTGACGCAGAACGAACGCGGGAAGCGGCGGTGTCTGCATCCCCGGCGCAAGCATCACCTGCAACCGCAGACGGCCGCGGTCATCGACCTTCAGCGACGAGGGCGTGCCCTCGGCCACCACCCTGCCCTCGTCGATGACGGCCAGGCGGTCGACTGACTTCTCCGCCTCGATCACGTTGTGCGTGACCAGCAGCACCGCGCCGCCGCCGCCGCTCAGGCGTCTGACTTCTGCCCACAGCATTCGGCGTCGCAGCGGATCGACGTCGTTCGTCGGCTCATCGAGGATCGTCAGCGCGCCCGGCCAGACTGCCGCCATCGCAAAGCCGACCAGCCTGCGAACGCCGCCCGAGAGCTTCGCGCCCAACGTCCGCTCCCACTCCTGAAGTGCCAGGCCCTCGATCAGCTGATCGGCGCGGCCGCGCACCTGATCGCGTGACGCTCCTCTGATCTGGCCGGCCAACTCGATCGCCTCCCGCAGCCGAAGCGACTCGATCGGCACTGGCGCCTGCGGTAGGTATGCGCACAGCTGCCGGGCGCAGTCGGGTTGCGCGACAAGGTCATATGGGCCGAGCATGATCGTGCCCGACGACGGCGCCAGCAGCCCGATCACCTGCTGAACGAGCGTCGACTTACCAGCTCCGTTGGGACCGAGCAGGCCGAACACCTCGCCCGGCTCGACGCTCAGGGTGATGCCGTCGTTTGCGCGGACGCCGTTCGGATAGACCTTTGTCAGGTCCGCTACGCGAAACGCGAGTCCCTGCTCAACCGGCGTGCTCACGGGCGGCGGCTGCGAACCAGTCGAAGATTGCGCTGAAGCGCTCGTCGATCCGCCACTCCTCCTGCAGCTCCCACTGAACGGCGAGTGCCGCCGCTCCCTGCACCTCGATCGCCTCGACGACTCCGTCGGGCGCGACGGCGGTCGCCCGCACGCCCGCGCCGAGGTCGTCGAGCACCTGGTGGTGGAACGAGTTGACCGTCGCGTGCTCGGTGCGCAGAGCGGAGAACAGGTGGCTGCCCCTCGCCACCACTATCGGGTGGCGAGGGTGAGGGGGAACCTCGCTGCCGTCCAGGCGGGAACGCTCCATCAGCTTCCACGCGTTCCAGCCGGGGTCGCTCGGGTGCTCTCGCGACTCCTCCCGGAGGCGCACGTCCTGCACGAGCGTTCCGCCGAGCGCGACGTTCAGCACCTGTATGCCCCGACAGATGCCGAGGATCGGGAGGCCGCGCTCCAGCGCCGCGGGCACCAGAGCAAGCTCGAACTCGTCGCGCAACGGCTCGACCGCCGCCAGCAATGGATCCGGTTCCTGGCCGTAGCTGCCCGGGTGCATGTCCCGTCCGGGTGCCAGTACGACGCCGTCGACGAGGTCGAGCATCGGCTCGATCGCGTCCTGCAACTGTGGCATCACCAGCGGCACGGTGCCCGCGCGGAACAATGGCTCCGGGACGCCGACGGCGCCGTAGTCGCCGAAGTCATGCAGGCTCAGAGAGATGCCGATGACGGGCCGGCCGGAGCGGGGAGGCCTAGACAGACGAGGGTCGCTTCGCTAGAAATCCTTTGAACATATTTGTGCAGCGTACCTGACGACAAAGTACCCTGAGGTCGTTGCCGGGGCCGCGTTTCGTGAACTGTTGACAGAAGACACCGGAGGAGCAGATGTCGGAGAAGATGTGGGGTGGAGAGGCCTTCTGGGGTCTTGGTTATGAGTGGGATCCGGAGTGGGTGCTGACCGAACGCCAGCGTGAGCTCCGTGACCTGCTGATCGAGCTGTGCCAGACGGAGATGCGCGACCGCGCGAAGATCTCCGACGACAACCTCGAGTACCCACGCGAGAATCTCGAGCTGCTCGGCAAGCATGGCTTCCTCGGTCTCACGGTCCCCGAGGAGTACGGCGGACTCGGTCAGGACCATGTCGCCTTCGCGATGACGGTCGAGACGATCGCACGCTATGGCTGCGCCTCGACCGCGATGTGTTACGTGATGCACATCGGCGCGGTGCAGGCGATCATGCTGCGTGCGACCGATGCGCTGATCGATCGCTACATCCGGCCACTCAACAGCGGCAAGATCGGCACGCTCTCCTATTCGGACCCGGAGACCGGCTCGCACTTCTGGTATCCGATCTCATCGGGCGCTGACAAGACCGAGAACGGCTACAGGGTGCGCAAGAAGGCATCGTGGACGACCTCGGGTGGGTTCGCGGACTTCTACGTCGTCCAGACAACCAGTCCGAACTTCTCCGGCTACGACGACCTGTCGGTGTTCGTGATCGACGGTGAGCACGTCGCCTCGCAACCGTCGACGTGGGACGCACTCGGGCTGCGCGGGAACCAGTCCGGTCCGATCCAGGTCGACGACATCGAGATTCCGGCTGATCAGATCGTCGGACCTGAGGGAGACGGTGCCGGGTCCAACGACGAGGCAGTCGACCCGTGGTTCCTGGTCGGCTCATCCTCTTGCTGGAACGGGCTGGCGCTCGGAGCGATCGACATCGGCAAGCGCCAGACGACGCGCAAGAAGCACGTCGACGTCGGCCTGCGGGTCGCGGACTACCCCACGATCCAGGACTACGTCGGTGAGTGCGTGATGGAGACCAACGCAGCACGGATGTTCGTCTACTCGGTCGCGCAGGCGATGGACAGCGCCACCGATCACAACAAGATTCGGCTTCCGCCGGGCGAGTTCGCGCGGGCGAACTTCCTGCATTGGGCGTGGCAGATCAAATTCGTCGCCGCCAAGAACACCGCACATGTCGTCGACAAGATGCTCCACGCCTGCGGCGGCACGGGCTACAAGCGTGACATGGAGCTCGAGCGTTATCTGCGGGACGCGAAAGCGGGTTGGGTGATGGGCCCGACCAACGAGGTCCTGCGCCAGTTCGTCGGCAAGGCTGTCCTGCTCGGCTTCGACTCACTCGACTACTGGAACCAGACCTACAACCGCCGCGCGGTGGAGAACGAGATCAAGAAGCTCGATGCCGAGGGCAAGCGCAAGCTGGCCGAAGAGCTGATGGCGGAGGTCGAGAAGGCCTCGGCGGGCGCGGCCGCCTGAGCTACGCTGCCGGGAGCTGACACGGGTTAGCAGATGGCAATTCTGACCACCGATCCGTTGCTCGCCGCCGGGCTGCTCGCCGTCGACCCGGCGCTCGAGCGCTACGTGGTCAGGCCCGGCGGGGCGACGGTGGTCGGGCTCGCAGGCGATGACCGCGTCCGAATCGTTGATCGCTGCGGGGGTCAGGTCGGCGAGCTCACAGTGCTCGGCGAAGCGCGCGAGGACGGCGGCGCGCTGGGGATCACACTGGACGCGCCGGCCACGGTGCTGCGGCGTCTGGCACAGGACGGGCGCGGCGGGAGCTTCGTCTCGGAGCTCCACACCCGCGGACTGAAGCCGCAGGACGCGTGTTGTGCCCGTCTGTTCGGCACCGGATCGGCGCCTGGGGACGGGGTTTCGCTGCGCTGCGAGCGGGCGGCCACGCTGATCGTCGCCGCGCCCGGCGGACGGGTCATCGATGGCGAGGTTCCCGCCTCACCGCTGGACATCGAGGTGCGTCGCGCCACCCCTCGTACCCGGCAGCAGCTGGAGCTGCCGCCGCCGCTTGCCGAGCCGAGGCTGGACCTGCGGATCGACGCAGCCACCGCCGGCAGCTACGAGGTCGGTGCCGGCGAGTTCATCCAGGTGATCGACGTGCAGGGCAAGCAGTGCTCGGACTTCCTCGCGTTTCGGCGCGACGCGCTGGCGCGTGGCGTCGAGCGCGGTCTCGACGACACGGTCACGCGGACGCTGATGGGCAACGCGTACCCGGTGCCCGGCCTCTACAGCAAGTTCTACGACGTCGAGATGGTGCCGCTGGTTGAGATCGTTCGTGACACGGTCGGGCGTCATGACATGTTCGGCCTGGCTTGCACGGCGAAGTACTACGAGGACATGGGTTACCCGGGCCACGTCAACTGCACCGACAACTTCAACGGCGCGCTGTCGCAGTTCGAAGTCGCCCCCAGGAAGGGTTGGGAGGCGATCAACTTCTTCTACAACACCTCCTTTGACCGCAACCTGCAGTTGGTCCTCGATGAGCCGTGGTCGCGTCCGGGCGACTACGTGCTGATGCGCGCGATGTCCGATCTGGTGTGCGCATCCTCCGCCTGCCCGGACGACATCGATCCTGCAAATGCCTGGGAGGTGACTGATGTTCACGTTCGTGTCTATTCGCCGGAGAATCGATTCTCCGTGGCCATCGCGCGGCGAGTGACCGCCGACGCCGAGCCGGTGCTGACGCGCGAGACGTCATTTCACCCGCGCACGTCCGCGCTGACCAAGAGCTTCGTCGAATACCGCGGCTACTGGCTGCCCCACTGCTTCGACAACGAGGGTGCGATCGCCGAGTACTGGGCGTGCCGTGAGAAGGTGGTGATGATCGACCTTTCGCCGCTTCGCAAGTGGGAGATCCTCGGTCCTGATGCCGAGACGCTGATGCAGCGGGCGATCACGCGCAACGCGCGCAAGCTGTCGGTCGGCCAGGTCGTCTACACCGCGATCTGCAACGAGACCGGGGGGATGATCGACGATGCGACCGTCTACCGCCTCGGTCAGGATAACTTCCGCTTCGTCGGCGGCGACGAGTACGACGGGATCTGGCTGCGCGAGGTGGCGCAGCGCGAGGGCCTGCATGCGCTGGTCAAGCCCTCGACCGACGAACTGCACAACCTCGCCGTTCAGGGGCCGTCGAGCCGTGATGCGCTGACGGACATCATCTGGACCCCGCCGACGCAGACGAGCCTCGTGGATCTGAAGTGGTTCCGCCTCCTGGTCGGGAGAATCGGAGGGCCACAGGGAATCCCGATCGTCGTCTCCCGGACCGGCTACACCGGCGAGCTCGGCTATGAGATCTGGTGCCATCCCTCCGACGGGCCGGCCGTCTGGGACGCGATCTGGACCGCGGCCGAGCCATACGGCTGCAAGCCGCTCGGTCTGGAGGCGCTGGACATGGTGCGGATCGAGGCGGGTCTGATCTTCGCCGGCTACGAGTTCGACGACCAGGTCGATCCGTTCGAGGCGGGCATCGGCTTCACGGTCGCCCTTGGCGATGAGGAGGACTTCATCGGTGCAGACGCGCTGCTTGAGCGAAGCCGGCACCCGCAGCGCACGCTCGTCGGGCTCCAGCTCGACGGCAACGAGGTCGCGGGCCACGGCGACGAGGTCTACGTGGGCCGCCGGCGGGTCGGGGTCGTCACCAGCGGCACCCGCAGCCCCACGCTGAAGCACTCGATCGCGCTGTGTCGGATGGCGGTCCAGTACGCGGAGCTCGGGACCGAGGTCGAGGTCGGCAAGCTCGACGGGCTCCAGAAGCGGATCCCGGCGCGTGTGGTGAGGACCCCGTTCTACGACCCGGAGAAGACGCGGCCGCGATCGTGACCGAGCGACAGGGGATAGCTCGGCTCACGCGAGTGGCCCAGCCGACCGAGAGCGCCGGGATGATGCCGCCGATCGCGTCGCCTGCGCCTCCGATCGCGTCGCCCGCGCCTCCGAAGCGCCCGCCCTCGCCCTCGCCGGTCAACCTCACGGCGCCGACCGGCGTCGCGCGGTTGACGCCCAAGCCGCAGTCCGTCGAGCAGGCGGCGCGTGAGCTCCGGCAGGTGATGGGCCGCTTCGCCACCGGCGTGACGGTTGTGACGACGATCCACCGCGGAACCGTTCACGGCATGACCGCCAACGCCTTCATGTCGGTCTCGCTGCGGCCGCCGCTCGTGCTCGTTTCGCTCGGGCGCTGCAAGATGTCGGAGATGCTGCCCCGCAGCGGGCGCTACGGGGTCAGCGTGCTGGCTCACGACCAGGAGCAGTTCGCCGCGCACTTCGCAGGCCAGCATGTCTCGCCGGTCGAACCCGAGTTCGTCTGGCGCGACGAGATGGCCGTACTCCAGGGGGCGCTCGCCCATGTCGTCTGCCACGTCGTCGACGTCCACACGGCCGGTGACCACGTGCTGTGGATCGGGGAGGTGGAGCACGTCAGCCACCGTGATGATGAGCCGCTGTTGTTCTTCGCCGGGCGCTTCGGCACGCTGAGTGAGGTCAGCGAGCGCGCCGAGCAGCCCCCGCCAGGAGCCTGACGAGCGCTCCGCAGCGGCGCCGTCCGGTTCAGGCGGTGATGATCGCCGGCTCGGTGACCAGCGCCTCTTCGATCAGTTCGGTCAGTTCGCGCAGCTCGATGCGGTCGCTGTTGCCCGATGTCTTGATCGCGTCTTCGTACATGGTGACGTCCTTGGGGCAGGTGACGATGAACAGCTCGATCTCGGGGAGCGAGGTTGCTTCTTGGATGCGGTTCTCGGAGGGGCGTTGCTGACCGGGGGTGTCTGGGATCCAGATGCGTCCGCCGCCGGCGCCGCAGCAGAAGCTGTTGTCGCGGTTGCGTGGCATCTCGACGAGGGTGCAGCCGAGCAGCTCGAGGATCCTGCGCGGGTTGTCGTACTCGCCGTTGATCCGGCCGAGGTGGCAGGGGTCGTGGTAGGTGACGCGGTATGAGAGCTTGTTCGCGATCTCGAGCTTGCCGGTTTCGATCAGCTCGTACAGGAGCTGGGTGTGGTGGATCACGCTGTAGTTCCCGCCGAGCCTTGGGTATTCGTTGCGCAGGGTGTTGAGCGAGTGGGGGTCTGAGGTCATGATCAGGTTGAACTCGCAGCGGTCGATCACGTCGATGTTCTGTTGCGCGAGCGTTTCGAACAGCCCCTCCTCGCCGACGCGGCGCACATCGTTGCCGGAGTTGCGCTCAGCGTCGTAGAGGATCCCGAAGTCGACGCCGGCGGCGTGCAGGAGGCGGGCGATCGCGCGTGTGACCTGTTGGGAGCGCGGGTCAAAGCTCGCGTAGTCGCCGACGAACCAGAGCACGTCGACGGGTTGGGTGCGGGCGTCGGTGACCTCGAACTGCAGCTCGGCGGTCCAGCGGCCGCGGCGGCGCTTGTTCTCTCCGAAGCTGTTGCCCGATTTGTGGATCACCTGCAGCGTGGACTGGAGGTTCTGATCGAGCTCGCCGTCCTCGACGAGGCGGCGGCGGAGCTGGTTGATGATCGGCGCCTGCTCGATCCCGACTGGGCAGATCTCGACGCAGGCGTTGCACTGCATGCACGCCCACAACGTGTCCTCGCGTACCCCGTCGGGTCCGATCACGCCGGCGGAGAACCCGTCGGCTCCCGGGTGGTTGGCGTGCTCACGCAGCTCGAGGATCACATCGCGTGGGGACAGCGGCCGGCCCGTCGCGTTCGCGGGGCACGCCTCGTGGCAGCGCCCGCACTTCGTGCACGCGTCGAGCTGTAAGAGGTGCAGCGGCGAGAAGTCCTCGAGCGTTCCGTAGCCCGCGGGCTTGTCGGCGAGCTGTTCAGGAATCGCCGGCAGGATCCGTTCCGCGTCAGCGTTCTGGAGCGACAGGCTGAGATAGCTGGTCAGCATGTGGGTCGCCTTGGTCCAGGGGATGCTCGCGACGAACGTGATCGCGAGCAGCCCGTGGAACCACCACAACCCATGCCTCAAACCCGCCAGCGTGCTGTCGCTGAGTCCCGACAGGGGCTGCGCGAACAGCCAGCCGCCGAACTGGGTGGCGCCATAGCCGGGGTCGGTCATCGCGATCCGCACCCCCTCGAGCAGAAACCCGGTCAGAGCGATCACCAGCAGCGTGCTGACGAACACCCAGTCGCCGATCTCATAGGTGTGCCGGTCGAACTGCGGCTCGCCGGGCCGGCGGTCAGGGCGCGCGTAGTCGAGCTTCGCGGGGCGAATCACCGCGCGGCGGACCATCATCACCAGCAACCCGATCACGAACAGGGTGCCGAGCACGTTCAGCACCTCCTTGTAGGCCAGGTAGAACCAGCCATGGAAATAGCTGACACCGAACACGGGTTGCAGGAAATCGGTGTCGAACCCGAGGATCACGGTCCCCGCGAACAGGGTCATGAATCCGTAGAAGATGAACCGATGCGCCATCCCCGCCGCGTGATCACGCCGCGCAATCGTCCGATGCGACCCCAACAACCGAAGCCCGCCCGCGAGCCGTCCCGGCCACTGCCTCCACGGGACCGGCGGCCACGGCCCGCCGCGTCCGCGGCGCCACTTCATCACCGGCCGCGCGCACCCGTACACGAACACGGCGACCGACGCCACCGCCAGCACATACCACAGCACCCGCAACGGGACCGTGAAATCCCAGAAAACCGGCCGGGTCGCCACCGACCCAGCCGACAACACCCCAGCCAGCTGCACGCCGACTAGTCCAGTGCTTCGAGCTCGTCGGCGACGTCGAACAGGTCGGCGACCGCGCCATAGTGCGCGACGTTGAAGATCGGCGCCTCCGGGTCGGTGTTCACGGCAATGATCGTCTCGGCATTGCGCATCCCCGCCAAATGCTGCACGGCGCCAGAGATCCCCAAAGCCAGATACACACGCGGCTTCACGGTCTTGCCGGACTGCCCGACCTGACGCGCTGAGGGCATCCACCCCGCATCAACCAGCGGCCGCGACGAACTCAGGGTCGCGCCGAGCTTCTCCGCGAGCGCCTCGAACCGCGGGATCTGGTCCTGATCGTCGATCCCACGACCGACCGACAGCAGGAACTGTGCCTTGGTGATGTCGACATCACCACCCGCCGCCTCTCTGAACGAGACATGCTCGCTGACCGCAACGCCGTCAAGCGCCACATCGACCGCCCGCACACCCGCCGAGCCAGAGCCCGCCGGTGCCGCTGGAAAGATCCCGGCGCGGACCGTCAGGACCACACACGACTTCCCGGGAAACTCCAGCTCGGCGACCAGCTTGTCGCCATATGCGCCGCGGTGCGCCCGCAGACCGCCGTCGAGCAACGAGATCCCGGTCACGTCGGTCGCGAACCCCAGCCGCGCTCGAGCGGCGACCGCGGGCGCGAACCCCATCGAGTCGATCGTGTGCCCAAGCAGCACCAGCGACGGCTGCTCGGACTCGATCAGCCCCTCCAGAGCCCGCCCCCAAACCGCGGCCTCGAACGCCTCGCACGGCGCCGCAACGGTCAGAACCTGCTGCACGCCTTCCGCCGCGAGCGCGCCGGCGAACGAAGCGGCGTCGGCGCCGATCACCGCCACCGACACCGCGGCGCCGACCTCGGCGGCGATCGGGATCGCGGCGCTCAGCAGCTCCAGCGAAACCTCACGCAAGACCCCTTGGCGGGTCTCCGCGATCACCAGCACGCCGCTCATCCCGACAACCGATCACGCACGATCTCAACGATCCTCGACGCGACCGCGGCCGCGTCCCCATCCAGGATCTCCGCGCCCTCGCCGCGCTCGGGATGGGCGAGCGAAACGAGCCGCGATCCAGCCGCCGCCAGCGACCGCGGCCCGATCCAGCCCGACATCGTCCAGGCCAAGCACCTCAAGCGGCTTCTCACGAGCCTGCTTGATCGCCCGCAACGTCGCATAGCGAGGCTCGTTGATCCCCGTCTGGACCGTCAGAAGTGCCGGCGTCCTGACCCTCAGCACCTCGACCACCCCACCCTCGAGCTCGCGCTCGACCGTCAACACCCCAGACACCGCGTCGAACTCGATCTGCCGCACGACCGCCACATGCGGGCACCCCAACAACCCCGCGATCGCAACGCCGGTAGCGCCATTCACGGCATCCGAGGACTGCACCCCGCAAAGCACCAGATCCGGAGACTCCCGCCCGACGACAACCGACAGCACCTGCGCCACCGCCAGCACGTCGGCACCCTCAAGCGACTCGTCCCATACCCGCACCGCTCGATCGGCGCCCTTCGCCAGACAACTCAACAACCCCGCCTCGGACTCCTCGTCCCCGACCGTCACGACCACCACCTCATCACCCTCGCCGCCGGCGCCCTCACGGATCAACAACGCCGCCTCCAGCGAGAACGAATCCCACTCATTCAGATCCCACTCCACGAAATCGGGATCCACCCGCACACCATCGAGCAACTCGAACTCCTCATCCAACGCGGCCACCTGCTTGACCGCCACCACGATCCTCATCCACTCACCAACTCCCCAGTCTTTCGGCAACCACGCTGAACAAATAGGTTCAGGCGAATTTCTAACGTATTTGCGGGCTTGTGTCCATCGCAGCCAAGGGCTCAGTTCTCCGACGCGATCCAGACCAGGCAGCTCGTGTCCCGGCGTACGCGCCGAGCGGCCCGCCACAGCTTCAGCCTCGGCGTTCGCGACTGATCGGGCCCCAGCACGAGCAACCCGGCGCGCTCCTCGCGGACCAGCTCGATCATCGCAACGATCGGGCGGGGGCTCGAGATCCGCAGCAGCTTGGTCTCGATCCCCAACTCGGCCGCTCGGTTTGCGGTTGCTCGCACCTCCTCGAGGTCCTCCTCGTGGGGCAGCGTCAAGTGCTCGCGGGCGACCATCATCGTCAGCGGCATGTTCGGGATGTCCATGAAGTTGGCCACGATCAACGGGGACCTCGCGTCGAGCGCGCTCTCAATCGCCATCCGCTCTGCAAGCGGGTCGAAGCGCACCGACAGCGTCGCCAGGATCACCGGCCGGCGGGCGGGCGGAGCTGCGGCTCTTCGATCGTCGATTCGGCGAGGCTGGATCACGCTGGGCATGGCTGCGCACCAGCATGATTCCACACCGCCTCGGCTCGTCAAGCCGCTCGAACCCCGTAGGCAACGGCGGTCAGGCGGGCCATTGACCGGCTTTAGACAAACTGGTATAAAGGCGCCAACTCGCGCCAAGTCGCAATAGGCACATGCAGTTCCGCTTCTGGTGCGCCAAGTCCGAGGGAGGGATGACAGTGGCAATAGCAGCCGTGGAGGAACGCCAACTTACGAAGTCGCTGCGCTGGTGGGACGGGTTCGCCATCGCCCTGTGCAACCCCGGATTCCTGTTCACATCCTTGGGCTTCACGATGGGGGTCTTCGGGGTTCTCGGTGCGACGATCATGTGGGGCGCGTCGGCCATCATCGGCTGGATCCTGACCTGGATCTACGTCGAGCCGGCGATGATGTTCCCCACCAAGTCCGGCGGCATCTCGCTTTACGCGCATGAGGCGTGGCGCAAGTACTCGACCTTCGTCGGGCCGATCGCGGCGTTCGGCTACTGGATCGGCTGGTCGGTCGTGCTCGCGATCTTCGGCAAGATCATCGGCGACCTGGTCGTCTCGCGCTGGTTCTCGACGAACACCCTCAGCGTCTGGGACGGCGTCATCCATCTGACCCTCTCCAACTTCATCGCCGTCGGCGTGATCGCCGGCGTGTGGGCATTCAACATCTTCGGCATCAAGCCGTTCAAGGGCCTCACCTACGTCACCGGCGGTCTGCTGTGTCTGGTCCTGTTCGCGTTCATCGTGCTCCCGTACCTGACCGGAACCTGGCACTCCAGCAACATCCACGCGACCTTCACCGGACCGTGGGGCGGCTGGAAGCTCGTGTTCGTCTGGCTCTTCATCCTTGGCTGGTCCTCCTGGGCATCGGAGGTCTGTGCGACCTTTGCGCCCGAGTACAAGACTGAGCAGGACACAAAGCTTGCGCTGCGAAGCTCGGCGCTGTTCGTCGTCGGGGTGTTCATCCTGCTCCCGATCGGCCTCGGCGGCGTGACCGGCGTGCCGGCGGTCGCCACTCAGGAAGGCCAGTTCTACACGACCGCGCTCGACACGATCTGCGGGAATACCGTCGGGACGTTCCTGCTGATCTGCCTGCTCGCCAGCCTGATCCTGTCGATGTCCTCCTCGACGGCCGACGGTGGCCGTGCGCTGTACGGGATCTCACGGGCCGGGATGACGATCAAGCAGCTCGGTCACCTGAACAGGTTCAACGTCCCCGGCCGCGCGATGACCGTAGACCTGTTCGTAAACGTCTTCCTCGTGCTGTTCATCTCCAGCAACCTGGCGATCCTATACATGAGCAACATCGGCTACGTGCTCGCCCACTGCCTTGCGGTCAGCGGTTTCGTGCTGTTGCGCCGGGACCGACCTAACTGGCCACGACCCGTGAAGCTCGCCGGCTACTGGGTGGCGATCGCTGCGTTCATGGCGCTGTTCATCGCCTTCATCCTGATCGTCGGCTCGCTGGCCCCGCACCTCAACGGCTACGGGACCTGGACCGACTTCGGGATCGGCGTCGGCATCCTGATCGCCTCGGTGCTGCTGTTCGTGTTCAGGCGGGTCGTCCAGGACGGTGAGAAGCTCCATTTCCGTGAGGAGATACCGCAGTCCCCCGAGGAGGAGGAGCGCTGGAAGGCGGAGGCCGCGGTGGCAGCCGGCGTCTGAGCCCCACCGCCAGTGCGACACACAATCGTGTTCTGAACGCGCCGGCGAGGTCCGGCACGACTTCGGCGAACCCCAGACAAGGAGACGGGTATGAACACCATCGTTCTCGCCTACGACGACAGTGAAGCGTCGCAGCGCGCGCTCGAGCGCGCCGCGCAGCTGACCAAGGCATTCGGAGCGAAGCTCGTCGTGACGAGCATCGCGCCGATGATCGCGAGCATCGGTCGCTCCGCCGGTCCGATCGACTCGACCGACCCGCCGGAGAAGCACGCAGCCGAGCTCGCGCACGCACGCGAATATCTCGAGCGCGAGAGCATTGAGGCCGAGTACACGCCGGCGGCGGGCGACGTGGCGGACACGATCATCGAGGTCGCCCACGAACACGACGCCGACCTGATCGTGACCGGCACCCGCGAGCTGAACGCCCTGCAGCGGATGCTCGGCCAGAGCGTCAGCGAAGCCGTCACGCACAAGGCGCACTGCGACGTGCTGATCGTCCACTGAGCAGTCAACACCTGATTGAGCTCAAACCTCGCCGTCCAATGGACGAGCTGATCCTCACCACCTGCCCGCGCGACTGCTACGACTCCTGCGGCGTCGCGGTGGCGGTGCGGGACGGGCGGATCCGCCACGTCCGAGGTGACCCCTCCCATCCCGTCAGTCGCGGCCGTCTATGCGTGAAGTGCGCGACCGCGTATAACGGGGTGACGATCGACCCGGCCGCGCGGTTGCTCACACCACTGCGGCGAAGCGGCCCGAAGGGAAGCGCCAGCTTCACCGAGGTGTCGTGGGATCAGGCGCTCGCGGAGGTCGCCGAACGCCTGCAGGGGATCCCAGGGGCGGCGGTTCTCAATGCCCACTACACGGGCACGTTCGCGCTGCTCGGCTACAACTTCCCGCAGCGGTTCTTCAATCGGCTCGGCGCCACCGAGGTCGACCCGGACACGATCTGCAACAAGGCGGGTCATGTCGGCCTCGAGTACCTGTTCGGGACGTCGCTCGATGGATTCGACCCGCGCACCGCCCGCGACTCCCAGTGCATCCTCGTCTGGGGAGCGAACCCCTCGGCGTCTGCACCCCACCAGCACGACCACTGGCTGCCCGAGGCACCGGGCACCGTGATCGTCGTCGATCCGGTACGGACGCCGACCGCGCGCGAGGCCGACCTTCACCTGGCACCGTTCCCCGGCAGCGACGCCGCGCTCGCGTTCGCGCTCGCGCACGTCCTGCGCCGCGACGGCCTGCTCGATCGCGAGTTCCTGTCGCGCTCGGCGCTCGGCTTCGACGAGCTCGAGCCGATGCTCGACGGCTGCACGCCGGAGTGGGGCGAGCGGATCACCGGAGTGCGCTGCGCCGACATCGAGCGGGCCGCGGCGCTGTATGGCGGCGGTCCGTCACTGCTCTGGATCGGACAGGGCTTCCAGCGTCAACCACGCGGCGGGAATGCCGTCCGCGCCGTCGGCCAGCTCGCCGCCCTCACCGGTAACCTCGGCAAGCCCGGCACCGGGATCCTCTACCTCAACGGGGGCGGGAACCGCGGGCTCGACGAGGACTACGTCGCCGGTGTCGCTCTGCGCGGGCCCGAGATGCCGGAGCCGATCACCCACATGGAGCTGACCCGAACGCTGGAGGACGTCGAGCGCAGCCGCGCGCTGTTCTGCTGGAACATCAACATCGCCGCTTCGAACCCCGAGCAGCGGCGGCTGCACGCGGCGCTCGCCCGCGAGGACCTGTTCACGGTCGCGATCGACATGTTCGCCACCGACACCGTCGACTTCGCCGACATCGTCCTACCTGCGGCGAGCTTCCTCGAGTCCGACGACATCGTCGCCTCCTACTTCCACCTCAGCCTCAGCGCCCAGACCAAGGCGATCGAACCGTTGGGGGAGTCGCTGCCGAACTCAGAGATATTTCGCCGCCTTTCGGCGGCGTTGGGTTTTGTGGAACCGTCGCTGTACGAATCGGATCAGGACGTGATCGCGCACGTTCTCGCTCCCACCGAATTTGGCTTCGCCGAGCTCGCGGCGCGCGGTACCGTCTGGCCGGAGGCTGACACCGTGATCCAGTTCGCCGACCTCGAGTTCCCGACGCCGAGCGGGCGCATCGAGCTCGTGAGCGACGCCGCGCAGGCCGACGGGCTGCCGCGGACCGCGCAACCCCACGCGGACCACAGGCCGGGGGCCGGACGCCTGCGGCTGCTCACGCCCGCTTCGCCCTGGATGCTCAACGACACGTTCGCAAACGATCCGAAGCTCTCGCGCCGAGTCGGCGCGGCCGCGGTGGCGATGCACCCCGACGACGCGGCGCAGCGTGGACTCGCTGCCGGCGACCTCGCGCGGCTGGCGAGCAAGGTCGGTGAGCTGATGCTGACGGTTGTGCTCTCCGATGACCTGCCGCGTGGGGTCGCGTACTCGCCCAAAGGCCACTGGCCCAAGCGCGAAACCGCTCATGCCAACGTCAACGTCCTCAACCCGGGCGAGGAGAGCGACATGGGCCGCAGCTCCGCCGTGCACGGCGTCGAGGTGACGATCACTCCGGCTTGATCTTCCAGCGAGGAAGCTGCTTGATCTCCTCCAGGCGCCGCCGGCGTCGTCGCGGCCGGACGAACGATCCATATCCGAACAGCACCATCGGGACAACGAGGATCGCCGCGAGCGCGCGGCCCGTGACGACGAGCACGACGGCCACGATCACGAGCGCGACGGTGATTGCGATCGGCAAGCTCCGGTGGCGCCACTGCGCCTTGATGATCGCGTCGTACTGCTCGACCGGGATCTGGTTGGTGTTCCAGACCCGCCCGCACTTCTCACACGCCCAGCGGTCGCCGTATTTGAGGTCGCGCTTCTCGCCGCAGTCGCATTTGATCGTGATCGGTGGGCCGTGCCGGAGCCGGCGCGGAATCCCCTCCAGATCGGTCTGCGTCACGCCGCCCGATGGCGCGGTCTCCACTTGCTCCATGCTCGGGCGTAGTGTGACAGCTGGCGTCAGTTGAGCAGCGGCATCATCCGATCGGCGACCAGCTTCAGCTGACCGGTGATCGGCGGCACGCCCTCGACCGTCTGGCCGGAGAACAGCGCCACCAGCGGCGCATCGGCCAGCGCCAGGATCACATGGTTGATGCCGGACGGCAGGATGTCACGCTTGATCTGCTCGGCGCACTCCTCGGGCGTGCCGGCGACCGACAGCTTCGCGGCCATCTCAGGGCTGAACATCTGGATCGCCTTGGCGACGTCACCGGCCGCGAATGCGTCGAAGATCGGCTGCACGTCTGCCTGGTCGATGCCATGGCGGGCGAGCTGCTCGGCCGGCATCGACGGGATGTAGAACGCCACCAGGATCCTCGCGGCTCGCTTCGCCGCCTCCGAATCTTCAGAGACGACCGACACGATCCAGGCGCCGAGGTCCTGGGAGGCCACATTGCGCCCGCTGCGCTGCGCACCGATCTTGACGTGGTCGATCGCGTACTCGTAGGCCTCCGCCGAGTACGACAGAGCGTGGTGCATCCCGTCGGCGATCTCGCCCGCGAGCTCGAACGAACGTGGGCCCTTCATCGCGCCGATCTTCAGCGGGATCCGCTCCTGGACCGGCCGGGCCGCAGTCCACAGCCCCGTGTAGTGGAAGAAGTCCCCTTCGAAGTCGATCTTGCCGTCATCGAGGAACGTGCGCATCACATGCATCGCCTCACGCAGCCGCGAGAGCGGCCTCCGCTTGGCCCAGTCGATGTGGTACTGCTGCATCATCACGAAGTTGCCGGTCGAAACGACCGCCTCGGCACGGCCACCGGAGATCTCGTCGAGGGTCGCAAGCTGCTGGCAGATCAGCGTCGGCTCGCGAAGGAACACGTGCGTCACGTTCGGGCCGAACCGGATCCGGTGGGTCTTGTCGGCGGCGGCGGCGAACATCGTCCACAGGTCCTTGTGCCACGTCTCATCGACCGCATAGCACGCATAGAACCCGGATTCGTCCGCCACCTTGATCATCTCGATCTGATCAGCCATCGGGTAGTCCGGCAGCATGCAGTAGCTGAACCTGATCGCTGACTCCCCTGCACCTGACATAGGGCGCTCCTCTCGAGATTTTTCGCCTCCTCAGGGCGTATGGCGGCGATCCTACCCCGGTTCACGAGCTTCGTGAGAAAAACGGTTTCGGTGAGCTCCACCGTGGTTATGCTTGCCCTGTTCGCAGAACGATCGTGAGGAGAGGCGATGAGGCGGATCAAGGCCGTGGTCTACGGCGTCGGCGCGATGAACTCGGTCGCGACGCGGATGATGCTCGAAAAGGGCGTCGACATCGTCGGAGCGCTTGCGCGGAGCCCCGAGAAGGTCGGCCACGATCTCGGCGAGGTCGCCGGGCTCGGGTACGACACCGGCGTCGTGATCGACGATGACCCGGACCGCGTGCTTTCGACGCGCCAGGCCGACATCGCCGTGATCGCGGTCTCGAGCTACATGTCGGACATGTACGAGCACCTGCACCGCTGCGCCAAGCACGGCGTCAACGCGGTGACGATCTCCGAGGAGGCGCTCTACCCCTGGAACACGTCACCGACGCAGACGGCGGAGCTCGACCGTCTCGCTCGGGCCAACGGCGTGACGCTGACGGGGACCGGCCACCAGGATGTCTACTGGGTGAACATCGTCAGCATGCTGCTCGGCACCTCGCACCGGATCGACACGGTGGCCGGGCGGGCGAGCTGGAACGTCGATGACTACGGGCCCGAGGTGGTCAAGGATCAGCAGGTCGACACGACGCCAGAACACTTTGAGGACTGGCTCGCTCACGCCGACCGCCCGCCGAGCTTCGGCCGCAACACGCTTGGCGCGCTGGTGGCCGATCTCGGACTCTCGGCGAGCGAGGTGACGACGACGACCCGACCTGAGATCGCGGCGGAGGCGATGGAGTGCAGGACGCTTGGGATCACCGTCGCGCCGGGTCGGGTGATCGGCTTCACAGACGTCGACAAGGTCGCCACGAACGAGGGGATCACGCTCGTCTTCGAGATGACCGGTCGCCTATACGGCGACGGCGATGCCGACATCAACGATTGGACCGTGACGGGCGAGCCCGAGCTTCGGCTGATCAACCCGGCGGTCCCGACCGGCGTGACGACGGTCACGCAGCTCGTCAACCGCATTCCCGACGTGATCAACGCGCCACCGGGCTTCATCACGATCGAGAAGTTGCCGGCACTGCGCTACCGGGCATTCCCGCTCGGGCTCTATCTCAATGACCGCGAGGAGTGACATGTGGCGCTCTGTCGCCGGCCACGCGAGGCGAGGTGCGCAATGGCAAGCGTGATCGCAGATGGGGTCATCGACGAGCTGCAGGCAACCTGCGGCGAGGAGCATGTCTTCACCGGTCGTTCGGCGCTGTTCAACCGTGCCCGGGTGTCGGCGCCGTTCCCCGTCCACCGCTGGGATGAGCACATTCCGCAGGCGGTCGTGTTGCCGACCTCGGCACAGCAGGTCTCCGATGTGGTCAAGCTCGCAAACGCGAACGGTATTCCGGTCGTGCCGCGAGCCGGTGACATCAAGGAGATCGATCTCGAGGACTACACGGTGACGGTTGGTCCCGGGAACAATATGCAGACGCTCAACCGCGCGCTGGCCAAGCACGGGGTCATTTAGCCCGACGATGGAGCACATCCGTGACATCCACGACCAGTTCGCCGACGCGGTTGTGCTAGCTGGGCAGGGAAGCGACCTGGATAAAGACAACGTGACCGTACCCGACCCCAACTGCGAGGCCTGAAGGCCGACGGGAGGAGAATGACATGGCTGACACCACTGCCTCGGATGAGGCCACCAATGGGCGCAGGTCGACACTCCCCGACGAGTTCCTCGACGAGTGGCGCGATGTCGCGTACAACTGCTTCAGCTCCGGTCACAAGTTCTGCCGTGAGGTCTGTCCGGTCACGCAGGTCACACGCGATGAGCGCTTCACGCCGACCGCGTTCCACGCCAACGTCGTCGCGATGGAGCAGGGCCATCTCACGCTCGAGGATGTCGCCGACGACTACACGAACTGCACGATGTGCGGCGCGTGCGAGCTGCGCTGCCCGAACACCCTGTTCACGGGCGACTTCTACCGCTTCCGCCAGCGGACGATCGATGTCGTCAAGGCGATGCGTGCGCTGGCGGTGAAGAACGGGATCCATCAGAAGAACTGGCAGCGCTGGGCGGAGCTGACCGACCGCTGGGGTAACGAGCCGGTGCTCGGGTGGACGCGGGAGACTTCCGGCAGCAAGGTCCGCGCCTGGGCGGCGGGCCTCGAGATCCCGACGGGTGGCGAGACGGTGCTGTTCGCGGACTGCGAGGCGGCGTTCAAACGGCCCTCGGTGCCGCGGGCGGTCGCGCTGTTGCTGCGGGCGTCCGGGATCGAGTTCGGATTGATGGATCAGCAGTGGTGCTGCGGCGGTCCGATGTGGGAGACCGGTTATGTCGACGTCGCCCACAAGATGGCCGAACACAACATGCTCGACTGGCGCAAGACCGGGACGAAGCGGATCATCTGCCCGGACCCGCACGACTACATCACGATGATCGAGCACTATCCGGCGCTCGATCAGAACTTCGACGAGTTCGAGATCGTGCTCGCGGTCGACCTGATCGCCGAGGCGATCCGAGACGGCAAGCTGAAGCTGACGACGCCGGTGGCGCGGACGGTCACCTACCACGACCCGTGCCGCTTGAACAAGCGCCTGGGTGTGTGGCAGTCACCGCGGGAGATCCTCCGGGCGGTTCCCGGGCTGACGTTCATCGACGTCGATCACGTCACCCAGTGGTCCTACTGCTCGGGCGCCGGCTCGAATCTGTTCGTGGAGAAGCCGGAGCTGACCGCGGAGATCAGCCGCCGGCGGATCGCGAAGGCGAAGGAACTGCCGGGCGTCGATGCGCTGGTATCGGCGTGTCCGTGGTCGGAGCGGCCCTTGACCGAGCAGGGTGACGCCCAGGGGATGGAGGTGTTCGATATCTTCGAACTGGTGGCCGAAGCGGCCGGATTCGAGGTCTGAGATGGCAACCGTACTTGTCGATGGTGTGATCGATGAGCTGCAGGAGATCTGTGGCCCTCAGCATGTCTTCACGGGCCGCTCGGCGCTGTTCAACCGCGCCCGAGTGCCGGCTCCGTTCCCGGCGCACCGCTGGGCTGAGCACATCCCGCAGGCGGTCGTCCTCCCGACCTCGGCGCAGCAGGTCTCCGAGGTCGTCAAGCTCGCCAACG
Source organism: uncultured Solirubrobacterales bacterium (assembly GCA_963742025.1). Lineage (GTDB taxonomy): Bacteria > Actinomycetota > Thermoleophilia > Solirubrobacterales > Solirubrobacteraceae > Palsa-465. Next base: position 520,673 of record CAVUKF010000010.1, on the reverse strand, counting down.
AGCACGGCATCCCTGTGGTGCCGCGCGCCGGCGGCACCGGACTGACCGACGGAGCGGTACCGCTGCGCCATGGGATCCTGGTCGACGTCAAGCTGATGAACAAGATCCACGAGATCGACCACGTCAACCGCACGGTCACCGTAGGTCCCGGGATCAACATGCTCAAGCTCAACGAGGAGCTTCGCAAGCACGGCTACATCTACCCCGACGATCCAGCGTCCTACCCCTGCTCGCTGGTCGGGGGGCGGATCGGCACGAGCGGTTGGTCGCTGATCGGCGGCCGGTACGGCCACACTCGGGATCTCGTGATCTCGTTCGAGATCGTCCTGCCGAGCGGCGAGATCATCCGTGTCGGCGACGGCGGCGGGCAGAAGGTCCGCAAGTCCTCGAGCGGCTTCCAGCTCAAGCACCTGTTCATGGGCCACCAGGGGACGCTCGGGATCGTCACCGAGGCGACGCTCGAGCTCGTGCAGCGTCCCGAGGCGGAGTTCTCCATGTTCTACTCGTTCGGGAACTACATGGACGCCTGGCGGACGACCGGTGAACTCGCCCGCTCGGGAGTCGCGACGCTCGCCGGAGTGGTGCTGTTCGACGAGTGGAAGCTCGAGTACCTGCGCCGTGACGACGAGGCGTACATCCCGCAGGGGGACGCGGTCAAAGCCGTCATCGCCTGTGCCTCCTACGGTCACGCCGACGAGGTCCGCGTCGGCGCCAAGCGGCTGCTGGCGATCGCGCAGGCTTCCGAGGGCAAGTACCTGGGCGATGAGATCTCGCAGGGTGACTGGTGGTCACGTCACGACCGTTACGCGACCCCGCAGCACGGGCGTACGCACAACGGTCAGGTGGCGTTGATGAGCTGGCACTGCGAGGACGCAGCGATCCCCTACGGCGAGCTGCCGAAGGTCCGCGAGGAGTGGCACCGGATCGCCGCCGAGCTGTGCGAGCGGTTCGACATGTTCGACGACTGGGGGATGTTCGCCTACACCAACGGCGCGTTCAAGCCGTGGGGCGACTATCTGACCGAGATCGACATCGGCATCTGGGAGAGCAGGTGGGACGACGAGAGCTGGGCGGCGTGGGTCGACACCAAGCGTGAGCTCGCGCGGGTCTCGGTCGAGCACGGCGGTTCGATCACCGCCTGTCACGGTTCCTGCCGTGCCGGTGAGGTCGACCTCGTCCCGCTCGAGCTGGGCGGCGGCTTCGAGGTGATGAAGACGATCAAGCGGGCGCTCGATCCCAACAACATCATGAATCCCGGTAAGTATCTGCTCGACCAGGCCTACGAGGAGGAGTGAGCGATGCTCGGCTTCAAACTCTCAGCACAGACGCCACCCGAGGCCAAGCCTGTCAACGACGAGGTGATCACCCGCTTCGAGCATGTCTACGAGATCAACCCGGCGCTGATGACCGAGCACGTCCATCAGCAGAAGATCCCCAACTGGGATTTCAAGCGGATCGTCGACAGTCGCTCAGCGCACCTGGAGTGGATGGCCGACCACTTCGCCGACGGGGTGATTTCGGGTGAGGAGTTGATTGCGGAGATCGACAAAGGGGACTGATCGATGACGATCGAGCGGCCGCTCGTGAGGTCTGAGCCAGGTGTTCGGGCGGGAGGCTGAGCGCGCGCAGGTCGAGCAACTGCTCGATCGTGCGGTTGACGGGCCGGTCGGGATCGCGCTCGAGGGCGCACCTGGGATCGGCAAGACGACGGTCTGGCGCGACGCTGTGCAGAGCGCGCACCGGCGCGGTTACCTGGTGCTCGAATCCGTGCCGAGCGAGCCGGACATGGGGTTGGCGTTCTCGGGTCTGGGCGATCTGTTTGACCAGTTGGATCAGGAGCTGATCGCATGCCTGCCCGATCCTCAGCGCAAGGCGCTGGCGGCGGCGCTGTTCGTCGGGGACGTGTCTGAGGCGCCGGCTGATCTGCTGGCGTTGCCGCGTGCTGCACTAGGTTTGCTGCGTCGGCTGTCGGTGCAGCAGCCGGTGGTGCTCGCGATCGACGATGAGCAGTGGCTCGACCGGGCGTCTGCGCGGGTGCTGGCGTTCGCGCTCACGCGCATTCGCGAGGAGCGGATCTGTCTGCTCCTCGCCAGACGCACCGACGGCGATGGCGCACTATGGCCAGAGGTCAGCCGGGGTTTCATCAATGGGGTCGAGGTGGTCGCGGTGCCTCCGCTCGACATCGATGCCACGCGCCGTCTGTTGAGCGAGGCTTCGGAGCGCAAGCTCACGCCGACGCGCGTGCAGCGTGTCCATCAGATGTCGGGCGGCAACCCGCTCTATGCGCTGGCGATCGGCCGCGAGCTTGCGCGGTCGTCCGGGAACGGAGCATCCGGTCGCGAGCTGCCGATCCCGCGCACGCTGACCGACGCGATCTCGCAACGGCTGGCGCATCTGGCGGCGGAGGCTCGTCCGGCGTTGCTGGCCGTCGCCTCGCTCGCGGCGCCGACGATGGCGCTGTTGGCTGCCGCGATCGAGCCGTTCGAGCCGCAGGACCTTGACAGCGCCCTGCAGGCCGGAGTGGTCACGATCGACGGTGCGGTCGTTCGGTTCACACACCCGCTGCTGGCGTCGGTGCACTACACGAGCACGCCGGCGTCGGTGCGTCGCGAGCTGCATCGACGCCTGGCGGTGGTCGTCGAGGACGAAGTGGAAAGCGCGCGGCACCTGGCGCTCGGCACAGAGGCGTATGACGAGCAGGTCGCCGTCCGGCTCGAGCGAGCCGCCGAGGCCGCGGCGCGCCGCGGCGCGCCGGAGGTCGCTGCCGAACTGCTGCAGGACGCCATCCGGCTGACACCGGCCGATCTGGTCAACGAACGATCGTGCAGGACGATCGCGGCGGCGGAGCAGCACTACGTGGCGGGCAGCCAGTTGCAGGCGCGCGGGCTGCTCGAGGAGCTGCTTCCGGCGATGCCGGGCGGCCCGACCCGTGCTCGGGCGCTGACGCGGCTTGCTCGGATCCGCAGCGACGACTTCCGAGTCGGAGCGTCGCTCCTGCGCGAGGCCCTGGCGGACGTGGGCGATGATCACCGGCTGCGCGCCGAGATCGAGATGGAGCTCACGGAGGGCGAGGGGATGGTCGGGCACGTCCCTGAGATGCTGGAGGCCGCGGAGCGCGCGGTCCAGAGCGCCGAGCGGGCGGGTGATCAGGGGCTGCTGGCCTTGGCGTTGGGGGTGCTGGGCGCTGCCGAGTTCTTCGGCGCCCAGCGGATCAGACACGACCTGCTTGACAGGGCGGTCGAGCTTGAACAGTTCGTGCAGGAGATGAACACGATGCGGATGCCGAGCAGCAAGCTTGGGAGCGTGCTCGGGCTATCCGACGATTTCGACGCTGCCCGGCCACTGGTGGAGGGCGCCCTGCGGCGCGCGACTCGGCGGGGCGAGGAAACCGACAGAGGCTACGTACTCGTCGGCCTCGTACAGCTCGAATTGGGCAGCGGCAACCCCGGCGCGGCTGAGCGATACGCAGCCGAGGGCGCCGAGGCCGCGCGCCAGCAGGCCAACGACGAACTTGACTGCTGGGTTGTCCATGCCGACGCAATCGTCGCCGCCGCGCGTGGCCGGCTGGAGCAGGCGCGTGAGCGAGCGGGGGTCGCGCTCGAGCTCGCCGTCAAGAGCGGCAACGAATCGATCGGCCTGATGTACATGATCCTGATCGGGGATCTCGAGCTGCGGTCCGGCGACCCGGAGGCCGCTCACCGCCGCCTCAAGCCGCTGCGTGAGGCCGCCGGTGGCGCTGTATTTCTCGGCTCGATGATGCTTCCGATGTGGTCCAGCGACATCGAGGCGCTGATTGCAATCGGCCGGTTCGACGAAGCACGAGAGGTGCTCGACGATCTGCTCGAGCGCGTGCGTACCTGCGAGAACCCGCACGCCGTCGCGATCGCCCACCGCTGCGAGGGGCTCCTGCTCGCCGCCCAGGGGGACCTCGACAGGGCGATCGAGAGGATGGAGGCCGCGTTGGCCGAACACGCTCGCCGAACCCTGCCGCTCGAGTACGGTCGAACGCTGATCGAGAAGGGCGCTATCCAGCGGCGCGCGAAGCACAAGAGCGCCGCCAAGCGGACGCTCACACAAGCGGTCGAGATCCTGGAGCCGCTGGGGACGGCGATCTGGTTGTCCAGAGCACGCGACGAGCTTGGCCGGATCGGTCTGCGCCGGTCGGTCGCCAGCGACGGTCTCACGCCGGCGCAGGAACGCGTTGCCGAGCTCGTCGCCGCCGGAATGGCCAACCGTGAGATCGCCAACACGCTCTACATGAGCCAGCGGAGCGTCGAAGCGCACCTCACCAAGATCTACCGCGAGCTCGGAGTGCGATCACGCGCGCAACTCGCCGCCAGCCTCGCGACCGCCGGCACGGGCGACAGGCCGAATCACCCCGACGGCTGAATTGCGTCTGCCCTGGATTTGCCCCGGCGAATGGGCTGGGCTCTCCGCCATCGTTGCCGGGCGAGCGCGTCTGCGAAAGGGCGAAATCCGGTGGGAGGGCTATCCAGCCCATGCGGTCGCGCTCGCCCGACTTCTGGGTGTTCGGCATCAACGAGCGTCAGGTGTGGCTTGCTGTCCTGACGGTTGCGCTGCGAGGGGTCCTGCGGCGGTTGGCGCCGAGACCTGCGCCGGCCACGGTGAGTCCGCCCGCGGCGGCGACACCGACCAGCAGCCAGTCCGGCGAACTCGAGGTGTGATGCTGGATCAGCACGGGCGATGACTGACCGCCTCCGCCGCCGGCATCGGGTTCGAATGCCTGCGCGGCCGGGGCCGTCGAGGCGAGGGCGATGACGGCAGCGAGCACGGGAACGCCGCGATGTAGACGCATGGCACTACCTCCTGAGGTGTCCGCCTCAATCTGAGGCGGTGGTTTGGGGCTCGGCCGGGCGGCTGTGGTCAGTGCTTCGCGGCCGGGCGGTTGACTTGCCTGTGGCGTCTAAGGTACGTCGCGAGCGCGTGCGTGTAAATCGGGAAACCCGCACGTTTGAACCACGGCCACCTCAGTAGCGCCGGTTCGGATAGCGCGGGCCCAGCCGGTCGTTCGCGCGGGCCGCCAGCCCGACCGCTCGCGCCGCCCAGAAGTCACCGCCGGGTGGGCCGCCGCCGCAGCCGCTGCTGTTCCCGGGCACGTGCGTCCACAGGAACGCGTCCACATCCGGGAAACCGGTGTCGGTGTTGTCCATCGGCCCCAACCCTCTCCCCGGAGGGTTGCACAGGTCCTCAACTCCCTGGGTGACCGGATGCGAATTGAGCAGCGGGCCGTCGCCGTTCTGGGCGGTGTTGACGACGAAGTGCTTGCCATGCGTCAGTCGCGAGACCGCCTCTCCATAACGGATCTCGTTGATCGTCCAGTTCATGTGCGTGTCATTGGTGAAGAAGCCCTCGATCGTGTCGACACCACTCGCGTTCAGAAGGCGGGCTGCGTACACAGGTGTGTTCGCGTCGGAGTAGCCGCCCTCCAGATACACGACGGTGTGGGGGAGCGAGCCGATCTTCAACACCTCGTAGCGCAGCAGCGATTCCCACTGCGGGAGCAGTCCGTGGCGGGCGATGCACGACGAGGATCCGATTGCGTCGAGCTCGAGCAGGTAGACGGCCGGACGGTTGCCGGTGCCTTGAGCCATCGCGTTGATCTGCGCTTCGAACAGCGGCCGGTAGGCGTCGATCGCCGCCAGTGTCGGGCAGCCCCCGAGCACTTCATGCAGGAAGTAGGTGCTGATGATCGGGATCGAGCCCGGGTCGGCCGTGAAGTTGTGGCAGAACAGCTTCTGGGTCATGCTGTATGTGCCGGTCGGGGTGCCGCCCTCCGCGTGGGCGCTGATCCGATCTGCCTCTGGCTGAGCGGCGATCTTCTCGAGCATCCGGATCCTCCAGGCGAGCCCGGGCGGCGCGCCGCGCAGTCGCCTGGCGACGTACACGGCGAAGCGGCTCCAGGACTCGCTATCGCTGAAGCTCGGCAGCGCCGAGCCGACCGGTGTCGAGGTATCGATTCCGAGCAGCCGGGCGATTGCCCCGGCCGCCTCTCCGTGCCTCGGTCCATCGATGAAGAAGCGGGCGCCCTGGAGTGGATCGGACCCGGTGGGCGCCGGCGAGAGCATCAGCGGATTCGAGGCCTGGCGCTGCGACGAGTATGGATCGCCGCATTGCGGACTGTGCGTCGGGCCGGCGGTTACCGCAATCGTGGCCGGCGCGGGTACCGCAAAGCTTGCTCGCGCCGGGCCTGGACAGCTGAGCATCCCGACTGCCACCAGCATCGATGCCAGCAACGCGATCCGTTCGGCGTTCACGAGGACGGGTCGCATAAGCTACAGATCGACCGATTCCCTGCCCGAGTTGACCGATTGCACCTGCGGGTCGACCGCCATTCAAGGGCTTCGATGGTGTTGGAAGGCGTCAGCCTACTCCGTCGAGCACCCGCGACACTAGATCGAGGCGGCTCGCCAGAACCGGCGCCGCTGCCACCAACGCTTGCGCACCTGGGCCATGGGCGCGGCCTTGCCGTCGCGGGTCTGCTCGACGAGGTCGGCCGAGCGGTGGCGCTGCGCGGCGGTGTGGTGAAGATGCTGGGTGTGCTCGTGGGCCCTCAGGTGATTCAGCTGTACGCACATCTGAACTTGGCTCCTTGGCTGCGGTTGACCTGCTCGATGCGTCCAAGTTACGTCGCGACCGAGGCGGTGTAAATCCGTGGATCCCGCAGTCTTGGACGCGTGGCGCCGCGTCCTTGTCCGGTTGTCAGCTCTGGTCTAGAGTGCCGTGGCATCCTGGCGATCCCGCTGTTGAAGCGGGCCGCGTGGAGGGTTCTGATCCGAGTGTTTGGGCGCGAAGCGGAGTGCGCGCAGACCGCGAGATCGCAGCCAACCCTCTACATGAGCCAGCGCAGCGTCGAAGCGCACCTCACCAAGGTCTACCGTGACCTCGGTGTGCGCTCATGCGCGCAGCTGGTGGCGGCGTTGTCCGCCGATCGCTCCGCGGCGGGCAATGGCTCGAGCGCAGATGAGTAGGCCTGGTTCAGTCAGCCTCTGCCGGCGTTCTCGAGCGAAGTGAATGAGTAGTCCCAGAGTCCAAGATTGGACAGATCGTTGATGCCACGCACGTTGCGGGATTCGATCGTCGGGTTCTTTCCGAAGTCCCAGGGCACGGCAGCCGCGATACCGACGAGCATCCGGTCGACGTTCGCCCATGCCCGCGCGCGGGCGGCGGTGCCGACCATCTTCTCGGCGGCCCTCATCGCCGCGTTGATCCGCGGGTTGTTGACCTGGCCCAGGTTCGAGTTGCCTGATGGCAGGATGTTGTAGCCGGCGAAGGTGGGGTCGAGGATCGTCTGCGGATCGGCGAAGTCGCGGATCCAGCCGACGTCCGGACAGACGTCGATCTCCTGGGCGGGCACTCCGCAGTACTTCTCGTACATCACCGCCTGGCTGACAAGCGACAGGTTCGTCTTGAAGCCGAGGTTCTGAAGCGTCTGGTTGACGAGCTGCGCGTCCTCGGGGTACGGATCGCCCGTCGCGCCGACGACCTGGAGTGTCGCGTCGCCCGCGTACCTGCCGTTCGGATAGCCGGCGGCCTTCATGTACCTGGTCGCGAGCGCCATGTTGCCGTTCGGGTAGAGGTTGTAGTCGACACGCGGCCCGGCGTCACCACCCGCCTGCTCGAACCCCTCGGAGCCAGGGTAGATGAAGTGAGTTCCGAGCTGACCGACGAGCAGTCCTCCAGCGACCTTGATCATCGCCTCACGGTCAAGCGCCGCCCAAAGCGCCCTGCGCACATCGACGTTGCTGAACGGACCTCTCCTGTTGTTGAGCGAAATGTAATCGACACCGGCGCCCGGGACCGCAACAAGCTGGTTGTAGTAGTGCTCGTAGGCCAGTTCGACGATCGGCGCGGCAACCGTGTCGTTCTGGACCTCGTCGGAACCCGTGAGCACCTCGCGGCCGATCACGTTCGGATCGGTGCCGATGTGGATGTCGATCTGGTTGAGGTAGGCCGGCCTGAAGTCCGTTCGCGGGTTCCAGTTCGGGTTGCGCACGAGCGTCGCCGACTCGCCCGGCTGGTAGCCGATGCCGAGGAACTTGCCCTGCGAGTTGGCCTTCAGCATGTAAGGCCCGGTTGCGACCTCGTAGACCGACCCGTACTGCGTCGGTTTCTTCGCGTCGAGCGGCGCCGCGAACGCCTTCGGCACCGGCGCGGTCAACGGCATCGACAGCGCCTGTGCGAAGAACGTCCCGTAGGGCCCGGTCAGGTGGAAGATGATCGTGTTGCTGTTCGGGGTGACGATCCCGGGGATCGGACCGCCGGTCGCTTTGCTCGCCCCGACGATGTCGTCAAAGTAGGCCTCGAAATACCCGTTCGCAACATTCGGGTTCGCGCCCCGCTCGATCGCGTAGGCGACATCGGCCGAGGTCACCTCGCGATTCACCGGCGGGCTGAAGAAGACGTCGTGCCTGATGTGCACCGTCACCGTATTCCCCTCCGGGCTCACGATCGCCGGACCGGAGGCGAGGTCGGGCGAGAGCGTCTGTGTCTGGTTCGGCATGTACGAGAACAGCGGCCGCTGTGTCGCCAGGATCACCTCGTAGTCGAGCGCGTCATATGCGTTGCCGGGATCGAGACTCAAGAAGTCCGTGTGGTCGTAGACGTTCAGCGTTCCACCCCTGATGCCGTTGAACAGGTTCTCGCCCGAGCCATCCAGAGCGGGTCTGAGGCCGTGGTGAGCGCTTTGAGAGGTACTCGAGCTACCGCAAGCACCAAACGTCACAGCGACCAGTACGGCAGCACATGCCTTGGTCACGGACATGATTTGACGGCCTGCACTCTAGTTTCGGTTTCTGTCGGGCGCAAGCGGTTTCACCACTCCCTCACCGACAGCAGCAGTCGCAGGATCAGACGGCCGGTCGGCGTGCTGAGGTCGATCCCGTCACGGACGCTGACGAACGTCCCGCCGGCAGCCTGAATGCGTTCGACGGCTGCAAGCGCGTATTCAAGCGTGCCGCCGATCTGGTTGAGCTGCGTGATCACGATCCCGTCGCTCTCGCCCGACTCGACTCTGCCGAGCGCCCGCTGCAGTTGCGGGCGTGCGGTCGCCGAGCAGATCGGTGGGGCTTCCTCGAGGATCTGACCAACCCGCCAGCCGCGTCGGGCGGTCCAGTCCACGATCTGCGATCGCTGGATCGCGGTGGCGGCGGCGCTCAGAGCGCCGCCGCCACACATACGCACGTACCCGTCGACGACCAGCAGTTGGAGTACAGCGACGTCCATCGCTGTCCCTCACGGCGTTGCCCGCCGCGGCCTCGTCGGCCTCATGCGCCGGTAACCGTATGGATCCGGCTTGCCCGAGCGGGACGGCGGCGTGAGGCCGCCGCCCCGGCCCCGAGCAACGTGAGTCCGCCGACGGTGCCGCCGATCAGGGCCCACTCCGGTGAGCCGCTCCCCTGATGGACGACAACACGCGGGGCGGGGGCGATGAACGGATAGGGGCCGTTGTCGACCCTCGCCTGGGCGACCGGAGCCACGGTTCCGGCTGCGAGCACGACGGCCGCGAGCGCACGAATACGACGGTATGAGCGCATCGAAGTACCTCCCGAGGTCCCGCCCCTTTCTGGGGCGAGTGGTTTGGCCTGGCCGGGGCGGTTGTCCTGTGATGCAGCCGGCCGGGCGATTGAACTGCTTGGTGGGATCAAGGTACGGGGACCAAGACCCCCTGTAAATCGTGGGACCCCGCACGTTTGTGAGAGCTCGGCGACGGCGGTTCCACCCCCGCAGTGGTTTGTCGCGGGGCCACCCCCGCGCTACAGTGCGGCTCGCCCGGCCCCCAGCACGGCGGCGATCAGCCCAGGACTGCAGCGAACGGTGTTTGGACGGAACACGGAGCGCGCACAGATCGAGCAAATGCTCGAAGGGGTGGCGGGCGGTCCCACCGGTGTAGCGCTCGAGGGGAGCCCGGGTATCGGCAAGACGACCCTGTGGGGCGAGGGCGTCGCAGGCGCTCGGCACCGCCGCTACCAGGTCATCACGACGACGCCGGCCGAGCCCGATGCTGCGCTTGCGTTCGCCGGTCTCGGCGACCTGTTCGATCAGGTGCCGGACGAGACCCTCGCGGCGCTGCCCGATCCCCAGCGCCGTGCGCTCGATGCGGCACTGTTCAAACGAGAGGCGGCGCAGGCACCAGGAGATCCGGCGGCGCTGCCGCGTGCCGCACTGGGTTTGCTGCGTCAGCTGGCCGAAAGCGCGCCGTTGCTGGTCGCAATCGATGACGAGCAGTGGCTCGACCGCTCCTCGGCGCGGGTGCTCGCCTTCGCGCTTTGCCGTCTGCGTGAGGAGCGGATCTGTGTGCTGCTGGCGAGGCGGCGGCGCAGTGACGGCGCGCTGTGGCCGGAGCTCGAGCGCGGCTTCGGCCCGCACGGGCTCAGGGCGCTCATCGTGGAGCAACTCGACATGAGGGAGATCCACGAACTGCTCGCCGATCAGCTCGGCACGGCGATCCCGCGCCCGCTGTTGCGGCGCGTCTACGAGGCCTCGGGCGGGAACCCGCTCTACGCGCTTGCGATCGCGCGTGAGCTCGAGGCGACCGGCGCGAACGGGGTGAGCGGGGCCGAGCTGCCGATCCCGCGAACGCTCGCCGACGCCGTCGGTCAGCGCCTCGAGCGTCTCGATGATCGCGCCGCCGATCCGCTCCTAGTCGTCGCCGCCGTGTCAAACCCGACGCTCGCGCTGATCCAGTCGGTGCTCCCCGAGTTCACGCTCAGCGACCTCGAAAGCGCCGAGCGAGCCGGGGTGATCGAGGCCAGCGGCGACCGATTGCGCTTCACCCATCCGCTGCTCGCGTCGACTCACTATCTGCGTACCCCGTCGGCGCATCGTCGCGACCTGCATCGGCTGCTGGCCGAGGTGGTGGCGGACGGCGAGGAGCGGGCTCACCACCTGGCGCTTGGTGCCGAAGCGCCAAGTCGCCAGATCGCGATGAAGCTCGAGCAGGCCGCGCAGGACGCTGCGAGGCGTGGGTCACCGGAGGTTGCGGCCGAGCTGCTCGAGCACGCATGCCGGCTGACCCCGGCGGACGCCGTGCAGGCGGCGCAGTCGCGGACCGTCGCCGCGGCCGAGCAGCACTGGTCGGCGGGGGATTTTGCGAGGGCGCGCAAGCTGCTCGAGACGCTCCTGCAGGACGTCTCGGGCGGCCCGATCCGCGCACGTGCGCTGATGCAGCTCGCCCAGATCCGAACTGATGATTTCGACGTGGCGAGCGCGCTGTTGCAGGAAGCCCTGGTGCAGGCGCGCGACCATGATCGGGTATGCGCCCAGATCGAGTTGCGGCTCGCGGAGGTGGCTTTCAATCGCGGCGACCAGGCCGGCGGGGTCGAGCACGGCGAGCGGGCGGTCCAGCGTGCCGAGCGCGCGGGAGATCCCGGACTGCTCGCCGGCGCGCTGGGTTCGCAGGCGATGGCCGCGTTCTTCCATGGCCAAGGCGTGCAGCTCGGTGCGATGACCCGAGCGATCGAGATCGAGGAGCCAACCGACGAAATCTCAAGCTACTACCGGGCGAGCGCTTCACTTGGCCGGCAGCTGATGTGGTCTGACCAGCTCGATGCCGCGCGGCCGCTGCTCGAAGGCATGTGGCGGCGGGCGATCGAGTGCGGCGAGGAGTCCGACCGCGGCGGCTTGGTGTTCCACCTCGCGCACCTCGAGTGGGAGGCCGGCAACAACGAGCTCGCCGAGCGCTACACGACGGATCTGGTCGAGGCCACGCGGCAGCAGGCGGACGTTCAGGGCGAGTCCTACCTGCTGTGGCTCCGAGCGTTCGTCGCCTGCCGCCGCGGTGAGTTCGGCGAGGCGCACGAGCGAGCCGGCGACGCGGTCGAACTCGCGAGCCGGATCGGCGATCAGTTCATCATCGCCTTTTCGACGGCGATCCTCGCCGAGACTGAGCTCCGGACCGGGAAACCAGAATCGGCGCACCAACGACTGCCGCCGGTTCGCGAGATGCTCTCAGGCGTCGGCGGCGGGTTCGTCGGCTCGTTGACGCTCCCGGTGTGGTGGTGTGACGTCGAAGCGCTGATCGCGACTGGTCGGCTGGACGACGCCGGACGGGTCCTCGGCGAGCTGTTCGAACGCGGGCGTCGTTCGGAGAACCCGAATGCGACCGCGATCGCGCACCGTTGCCGAGGGCTGCTGCTTGCGGCTCAGGGAGAGCCACAGGCCGCGATCGAGGCGCTCGACGCGGCGCTCGTCCAGCACGCGCTCCGTCCGCTCCCGCTCGAGCTCGGCCGTACGCAGCTGGAGAAGGGCACGCTCGAGCGCCGCGCCAAGCGCAAGAGCGCCGCGAAGCGATCGCTCGAGCAGGCGCTACAGGCACTCGAGCCGTTGAACGCCGGCTTCTGGGTGGCCAGGGCGCGCGACGAGCTCGGCCGGATCGGGCTCCGCGGAGCGGTGGTCAGCGAAGGGCTCACCCCGGCCCAGCAGCGCGTTGCGGAGCTCGTTGCCGAGGGAATGAGCAACCCGGAGATCGCGAGCTCGCTCTACATGAGCCTGCGTACGGTCGAGTCGCACCTGACCAAGGTCTATCGTGAGCTTGGCGTGCGGAACCGCTCACAGCTCGTGGGTGCGATCGCCACACGCCGTGCGGAGACCGACGCCGACAACCTGGTGGACAAGCCGTCGCGGTGACGCCTGGGCATGTCCAGCGCTCAAGGGCGGCTCGGTTACTGCGGAGTGTGTCTGCGCGGAATTACGTACCCGTGATCGGGTGCAGGACGGATGGAGACGCTGCTCGACGCTCGTAAGGTTGTCGCGAAATACACGTTGGGAGGAGCAGTCGATGTTCAAGCGCAACGCCGGCGAGCTGGGCGCGATCGTGACATCTGAGGACGACCTCGGGCCGCAGCCGGGGCAGCGGCCGTGTGGCCACACACGCCACCACGGAAACTGTCCAGACTGTCAACGCATCCAGATCGAGCGCTGGCAGGCGCAGCTGATGACCGTGCAGCCAACCGCGGACCCGGTACAGACCTGTCGCACACCGGCGACCAGCGTGTGTCCACTTGAAACCGGAAACAGGGGCCGGGGCGCCAGCCCCGTCGCCCCAATAAAAGACGCTTGCCCGCCGGACGGGAGACAAGCCTCTCATAGACGCAAGGTCGGTCAGCGACTCGGCTCAGTGCATCGGTGGCTCCCAGCCCTCGAGCACGGCGGGCTTCCAGTTGGCGCCGACCGTCCTTGAGTTCTCGACCCATGGGCCGAGCTCGGGCTGGGGGAACTTGCAGTAGCGCTCCTTGAGGGCGATCCCGTAGGAGTTGCCCGATTGCAGGTGCTTGATCAGCACCTTGCGGGCGATCTCGTCCTCGCGCCCCTCTGGGATCGGAAAGTAGATCTTCAGGAAGGAGTTGGAGTAGCGGTCGAAGACGGCCGGGGTCCCCTGCTCCTCGAGCAGTTCGACGTCCTCGAGCCAGTTCAGATCCTGGCCGGGGGTCGATGCCATCAGGTCGATGTCCGCCACCAGGCTGATGTCCTCCTGGTAGGCGAATCGCCGGCCCGAGAGATACTCAGCGTCGATGCTCTGGATCTTCTGCGGCTCCACGTCCGGGTGATGTAGCTCACTCACGGTCTTCTCCTATTCGGGCTGGGCGACGCCCTCGGGCTGGGGCAGGTAGTCGATCGGGTTCTCGATGTGGCGCTCGAGCAGGCGCTTGATCTCGGCCAGGGTCTTCTCCTCGGTCACGCCGGGGATGTAATTGGTGCCGGCCAGCGGCACCCGCGCCATCGCCGAGGCTTCGACCGTCAGCGCCGCCAGATCCTCGGGCTCCAGACTGTGGACGTTGGTCTTCCCGCAGGCCCGCGCCAGCATCTGACACTCGAGGGTGAGCGTGTGCAGGAAGTTGTAGACGCGCGTTGCCGCCTCGTCGACGACCAGGCGCTTACGCAGTTCCGGGTCCTGAGTCGCGACGCCCACCGGGCAACGGCCGGTGTGGCAGTGGTAGCAGCTGCCGGCCGGTACGCCGACGGTTCCCTCGTAGTCGGTGACGCCGGGGATCTCCTTGTTGCAGTTGAGCGCCATCAGGGCCGAGTGGCCGATCGCGATCGCCGTGGCGCCGAGCGCCAGGGCCTTCGCCACGTCACCGCCGTTGCGGATACCGCCCGCCACGACCAGGTCGATCTCGTCGGCGAGGCCGACGTCCTCGAGGGCACGCCGCGCCTCCGGGATCGCAGCCATCAGCGGGATGCCGGTCTCCTCGGTGGCGATGTGGGGCCCCGCCCCGGTTCCGCCCTCGGCGCCGTCGAGATAGATGATGTCAGGACCGCACTTGGCGGCCATCCGGACGTCGTCATACACACGCGCTGCGCCCAGCTTCAGCTGGATCGGGATCTCATAGTTGGTGGCCTCGCGGACCTCCTGGATCTTCAGCGACAGATCGTCGGGTCCAAGCCAGTCCGGGTGCCGTGCCGGCGAGCGCTGGTCGATGCCGGCCGGCAGCGAGCGCATCTCGGCAACCTGCTCGGTCACCTTCTGCCCCATCAGATGGCCGCCGAGGCCGACCTTGCAGCCCTGCCCGATGAAGAACTCGCAGGCATCGGCGAGCATCAGGTGGTGCGGGTTGAATCCGTACCGGCTCTGGATCAGCTGGTAGTACCACTTCGTCGAGAGATCGCGCTCCGGCGGGATCATCCCGCCCTCGCCCGAACAGGTCGCCGTGCCCGCCATCGAGGCGCCCTTCGCGAGCGCCATCTTCGCTTCCAGCGACAACGCGCCGAAGCTCATGCCCGTGATGTAGATCGGGATGTCGAGCTCGATCGGTTTCTTGGCAAAACGCGCGCCGAGCACGGTCCTGGTCACGCACTTCTCCCGGTAGCCCTCGATCACGAAGCGGGTCAGGGTGCCTGGCATGAACATCAGCTGGTCCCAGTGCGGGATCGGCTTGAACATCGAGAAGCCGCGCATGCGGTAACGACCGAGCTCGGACTTGACGTGGATGTCGTCGATCACCTCAGGCGTGAACAGCCGGCTGTGGCCGAGCTGGTTGCGTCGAGTGGGTGCGTTTTCGTCCGCCATGCTCACCTCCTAGAGCACGAGCTTGCGCTCGGAAGGCTCGAGCGAGTCGTAGTTGTAGAGCTTCTTCCCGCAGACCAGTTTCTGGAACTCAGGTGGCTTTCCGAGCCCATAGATCGAGAACTTGCGTTCGATCAGCTCCGTGTCGGCGTCGTTCCACTCCCCGGGAACGCAGTCGATTCCGAGCGACTTGACCTTGCCGCCCACGTAAATCGTGCCGTCGTACATCGAGTCGCCGCAGCCGGGGCCGACGTCGCCGCAGATGATCATCCGGCCACGCTGCATCATGAAGCCGGTCATCGAGCCGGCATCGCCGATGACGATGATCGTGCCGCCCTTCTGGTCGATACCGGTCCGAGCTCCGACCTGGCCCTTGATCACGAGGTCACCCCCGCGCATCGCGGCACCGGTCAGCGAGCCGGCATTGCTCTCGATCACCGCGACTCCGGACATCATGTTCTCGCAGGCGGACCAACCGACGCGACCGTTTATCTGGACCTCCGGACCGTCGATCACGCCACATGCGAAGTAGCCGAGGCTGCCGTCGAAGGTGATCTTGCAGCGGGTCAGGATGCCGACGCCGAGCGAGTGCTTTGCGCCCGGGTTGCGAACGGTCACTTCCTTGATGCCCTCCTCGTAGACGAGGCGCCGCAGCTCGAGGTTGATCTGCCTGGTCGTCAGCTTGTGGGCGTCGAAGGTCGCTTTGTCGCCGTCGATCTCCGCCGTGCGCGGGACCGTCTCGTCGAGCTCGACCAACCCGCGGGGGTCGAAGCGAGCCGGCCCGTCCTCGCGGTCGACTGTCACCGGGTCCATACCATCACCGCGCTCTCATAGGGGTCGTAGGTTTCGATCTCGTGGTCGATCACGGCCCGGATCGCCATCTCCTCAGACGCGAGCGCGACCATGTCATCGCCCTCGTAGAGCACCAGCGGCTTGGCCGCGAGCTCGTCCTTGGCCATCCCGAGCGCGTCCTCGCTCACGCAGATGTATGTGAACACCCCGTCGAGGTCGTCAAGGCTCTCGCGCATCGAGTCCTCGAGTGAGTTTCCGTCCTGCAGCTTCTGCGCGAGGTAGACGGCGATGATCTCGGAGTCGCACTCGGACGCGAACCGGTGTCCCATCCGCTCCAGCCGACGGCGCCACATGTGGTAGTTGGTCAGCTGGCCGTTGTGGACAACCGCCACGTCGGAAAACGGGTAGGCCCAATAGGGGTGGGCGTTGGAGATGTCGACGTCGGACTCGGTCGCCATCCGCACGTGGCCGATCCCGTGGGAGCCGAAGTAGTCGTCGAGCTTATAGTCGCCTGCGACCTTCTTCGCGTCGCCGAGGTCCTTGACGATCTCGAGCGCATGACCAAGCGACAGCACCTCGACACGCGGCACCGATTCGATGTAGTCCGCCAGGTGCTTGAGGTCCCCTTCGTAGCTCAGGTTGAGGCTGAAGGTGTACTCGTTGACCTCCTCCATGCTCATGATCTGCGCGCCGGCGGCGCGAACGCGGGACTCGGTCTCTCGCCGGCGGCGCCGCAGATCGTCGGCGGCGTACACGTCGCCAGGGTCGACCGAGTCAGCCAGCTTGACCCGCAACACGAGCTCATGGGTCGGCGCGCGGTAGAGCGCGTAGCCGGTCGAGTCAGGCCCGCGATGCTTCATCGACTGAAGCATCTTCGTCATGTCGCGCCCGATGCGGTGGGCACCGTTCCCGTTCTTGTAGATGATTCCAGCGATTCCACACATGGGTTTCCTTCCGGCGGCCGCTTACGGCAGCACTTCTAGGTATTCGTCGCGCTCCCAGTCGGTCACCGCAGCCAGGTAGCGCTCCCACTCGTCGCGCTTGTAGTGCTCGAAGACCTTGTAGAGCCGGCCCGGCATCGCGCTCTTGATGACTTCGTCCTTCGACAGCGCCACCAGCGCGGCACCGAGGCTGTCGGGCACCTTCTCGATCTCAGCGCCCTCACGCAGGAGGTCATAGGTGTTGCCCTGCTGCGGCGGGCCCGGATCGATCTGGCGGCGCACGCCGTCCAGTCCCGCTCTGAGCAGGGTTGCGATCGTCAGGTACGGGTTACACGACGAGTCGACGCCGCGGTACTCGAAGCGGCCGCCGGCGGCGACACGGACGGTCGTCGTGCGGTTCTGCCAGCCCCAGTTCTTGTAGATCGGCGCCCAGAAGCCGGTGTCCCACATCCGGCAGTAGGAGTTGACGGTCGGGTTGCCGACGCACATCAGCGCCGGGAAGTGCTCGAGCATGCCGCCGAGGAAGTGGCGTGCGAACTCCGAGAGCTGAGCTGGACCCGACGGATCGTGGAAGACGTTTACGCCCTTGTCGTCGATCAGCGTGAAGTGATGGTGGTGGCCGTTGGCCGAGACGCCCGTAAACGGCTTGGGCATGAACGACGGCAGCAGGCCGTGCCTGCGACCGACCGCTGCGCACACCTGGCGGTAGGTGGTGATGTTGTCGGCCGTTCGTAGCGGCCGGTCGAAACGGAAGTTCAGCTCGAGCTGTCCGGGCGCATCCTCGTGGTCGCCGTAACTCATGTCGAGCCCGAGCGCCTGCCCGTATTCGACGACGTCGAGCAGCACCGGACGGAGCTCCTCGAACTGGTGGATGTGGTAGCAGTACGGCTTGGTGACGCCCTCGGGCATCTCGCCGTCCTCCGGCTTCTTGAGCCACATCATCTCGGGCTCGATCCCGATCAGGAACTGCAGGCCGAGTTCGCGCTCGAACTCATCCGCGATCACCTTGAGGTTCTGGCGCGGGTCGGCGTCGAGCAGCTCACCTGTCTCAGTGTCGTAGCAGTCGCAGTACACGCGCGCGACCCGCTTGTCCCACGGCAGCACGGCGAACGTGTCGAGATCAGCCATCGCGGCGAGCTCCGACTCCTCGGGGCCGAAGCCGATGTAGTTGCCGTAGCGGTCGGTGAACAGGTTGGCGGTGGCGCCGTAGACGAGCTGATAGCCCTTCGCGGCGACCTGCGGGAAGAAGGAGGAGACGACGCCCTTGCCCATCACGCGACCGGTCACAGAGACCTGCTGGAAGAAGACGTACTTGATCCCCTCGGACTCGATCCGCCGCGTGATCCGCTCGATCTGCTCGGCACGGCCCGGCGCGTTGCGCGCCGCTTCGAGCGTTGCCGGCGGCGGGGCGATCCTGGGCGACGCGATCACCTGCTCGACGCCGCCGCCGAACAGCATCGCGGGCGAGGTGTGCTCGCTTTCCTCGTCGACGGTCCTGTCCACTGAAGCCATTTCCCTCTCCTTGTCTCCGCTCGTTACATGCGAAGCGCTCGAATTGACACCTGCACGGCTCGCCGCATGCGGTCCCGATTCGGGTCCCCGCGGCTGATAACGCGTGCTCGAGGCTCAACCGCGCTTCAGCTGGACTGTACAAATTGGTACAGGTGAGACTTATACCAGTTGCGGTGCCGCGCTTCAACCGCGCTCCCCCGGGTTGACAGGCCGGACACCTCCTCGCTATTCTTGTGCCTATTACGCAATAGCGTTGCGCTATAAGCAACAGTAACTAGGAGTCTCCATGTCAGAAAGCCTCCCGTCGTCGGTCCCGGTACTCGTGATCGGTGCCGGTGTCCACGGACTCTCGACCGCCTGGCATCTCGCCGGCCAGGGTCAGCAGGTGCTCGTCGTCGACAAGACCGGGGTCGGCGCCGGCGCGTCCGGGATCGCCTGCGGGGTCGTTCGCAACAACTACTTCCAGCCGGCGATGTCGGAGCTGATGGCAGCCTGCGTCGAGGTGTGGGAATCTGATCCGGAGACGCTCAACTACCACGGCACGGGCTACGTCGCGCTGGGCCCCAAGGCGCAGGAGAGCGATCTGATCGAGGTCTTCGAGCGCCAGCAGCGGATCGGCTACCCGAGCGAGCTGCACGTGGGCGTCGAAGAGGTCGACCACCACATGAAGTCGCTGTACGCCGACTGGCGAGCGCCCGGTCTGAGCGTCTGTCTCCATGAGCACGCCGGCGGCTTTGCCTACAACCGAGAGTCGATGTTCGGTCTCGCCGACAAGGCTCGTGCCGCGGGCGCGCAGATCTTCACCGGCGTCGAGGTCACCGGGATGCAGTTCGACGAATCCGGCGCCGTCAAGGTCGTCAACACGAGCCATGGCGACGTCGCGGTCGAGCAGGTCGTGGTTGCGGTCGGTCCCTGGATCGCCGGTTTCTGGGAGATGCTCGGACTCCCTGATCGCATCGACGTGCGTCAGCCCGACGGGTCGGTTGCGGTGGATCTGCCGATGTGGACCTACTGGTATCTGCAGGAGGGCGAGGTCGAGATCGATCCCGCACAGTTCGTGACGGCCGACGGGAAGATGTCGGCGGTGCTGCACGTCGACAGCGACCAGCCGCTGCACACCGAGGACGGCAAGCTCGTCACCGATGAACCGTGGGGCGTTTACTTCAAGCCCGACCGCACATCGATCCAGGGCGGCGCACAGCCGCTGAAGGTCGGCAACGAGTTTCAGGTCGACCCCTATCCGAGCGGGACGATCGATCCGGGGTTCGTCGAGATGTGGCCCGCCTCGCTGTCGCATTGCCTCAAGCGGTTCGAGAACTGCCGCATGTACTTCCGAAATGTGCGGTCAGGTGGCGTCGGCGCGTTCACGGTCGACAATTTCCCCGTGTTCGACTACATGCGCCCCAACGTGTTCGTCGTCGCCGACTCCAACCACGGATACAAGATGATCGCGGTCGGTCGCGAAGTGGCACGGGTGCTCGGTGGCGAGCACTCCTCGCTGCTGCACCCGTTCCGCTACGAGCGCTTCGCGACCGGTGACCTGCACCCGGTCTCGCACAGCCCGTATCCGTGGAGCTGACTGAACGCCGTTACGCCCGGGGGTGACCGATGTCGGTGGCTCCCGGGCCGCCGAGCGACCGGCTCAGTTCACCGGCGGCTTGAGTCAGCGGTCCCTGCAGCGTCAGCCTGCGCTCGGCGTCCAGGCGCGCCGCCGGGCCCTGAACCCCGAGGATCGCAACGAGCTCACCGCCACGTCCGAACACGGGCGCGGCAAGTGCGTTGAGGTCGGGCTCGCGCTCGCCGACGGCCTCGGCGATCCCTTTGGACCGGACCGCCTCGAGCTGGGCTTCGAGGGCGTCGGGGTCGGTGACGGTCCGCTCCGTGTACACCACCAGCTCGGCGTGGCTGATCGCGGGGCGGCGGGCGTCGCCGAACGCGAGCATCACCTTTCCCGCGGCTGTTGCGTGGGGGACGCTCGGACGACCAACGCGGGCCATGCTGACCACGCTGGAAGCAGACGGGACGAAATCAACCGTGATCGCCTCGCCGCCGGTCGGAACCGACAGTGTGGCCGTCTCTCCGGTTGCCTGCGCCAGCCAGGTCAGCCAGGGCCGCGCGCGCTCGCGGACGTCGAGCTGTCCGAGCACGCGGTCGGCAAGCGCGACGAGTCGGAGGCCGAGCCGGTAGGGGCCGCCCGGCGAGCGCTCGACAAGCCGACCGCGCTCCAGCGTGCCAAGGAGCCGCGATGCGGTGCTGGCGTTGACTCCGATCCGCCGCGCCAGCTCGTTCACCCCGAGACCGTCGTCGGCTCCGGCGAGTGCATCGAGCAATGCGATCGCGCGGGACACCGATCCGACCGTCGGGCGAGGCGAGCCTGCCCGCGGCCGCGCAGAGTCGATGGCCGACTGCGGAGAGCGGATGGGCGACTGCGGAGAGCCCCGGCTTGGCCCCCCGGACGGAGGCGTTGATCCATCGCCTGTCATGTCTCGCACGTTTGATTATCGCAACACGAGGGTGCTATTTGTGCGACCGCAGGGTGCTATAAGTCAGCCAGGAGGGTTGTACGAATTCATCAAACGAGGGGCGTCGCATGAGGGTTCAGAGTTGTCCGCCGTAGAGCTGCGTCGGACCGCGTTCGACAAGGTCCAGCGAGAGGCCGGAGCGACCTGGACCGAATGGGAGGGATGGGCGTGGGCAGCGGACTTCGGCGACGCGGCCGCCGAGCACCGCGCGACGCGGATGGCGTGCAACATGTGGGACGAGTCGGCGCTGCGCAAGTGGGAGCTGGTCGGCCCCGACGCGCTCGCGCTGGCCGACGCGCTGTTCACCAACGAGATGGCGGCACTGGAGATCGGACAGGTTCGGTACGGCGCCCTCTGCGACGAGCAGGGGAAGATGATCATGGACGGGACCGTCTTCAATCTTGGCGCCGATCGCTGTTTGTCGATCACCAGCTACGACTCAGATCTCGATCATTTCAGGAAGGTCGCGTCGGATCGCGGGCTGGACGTCACCGTCCACGACAGAACTGCGGAGTTTCCCCACTTGCAGGTCCAGGGTCCGAAGGCACGCACAGTGCTTGGGCCGATCACCGAGGGAGTCGATCTCACGACGCTTCGCTACTTCCGGTTCACGCCGGATCCGGTGCGCGTCGGCGGCGTCCCGTGCTGGGTGTCACGGACCGGATATTCCGGAGAGCTCGGCTTCGAGCTCTACTGCTCGGCGGGCGACGCCGAGACCCTCTGGCACGCCGTACATGAGGCCGGCGAGGCGCACGGCATCCGCCCGATCGGTCTGTCCGGCATCGAAACGCTGCGGATCGAGTCCGGGCTTCTGTTCCCCGACGTCGAGTACTTCCCGCACCAGACCGACCCCTACGAGGTCCGGCTCGACAACGTGATCAAACTCGACAAGGCCGGTGACTTCATCGGCCGCGAAGCCCTCCGTGAGATCGTCGCGACCGGAACCCCCCGGCTGTTGACCGCGGTCCGGATCGATGGCGACGAGCTGCCCGAGTATGGGGCGGCGATCACCCGTGACGGATACGATGTCGGCGTGCTGCGCAGCTGTTGCCAGAGTCCGACATTCGAGATGGAGTCAATCGGGATGGCTGCAATCGACCGGCTGCTCGTGCAGGACGGGATGCGGGTGGAGATCGCGCTGCGCGACGGCGTGGTCGGAGCGCGAGTCGCGCCGTTCCCGCTGTATGACACCGACAAGAGCCGCCCGCGGTCGTAACGCCGCCTGCGTCTCGGGCAGGCTCCCGGGGCTCCCGGCCTGAGCTGGTGCCCGGACCTCAGGCGGGTTCCAGCCGCGAGCAGTTGATGCCCGGCTCTGCCGACGTCACATAGGTCTTGCACTTTTGTGACCGCGACGCAACATTCGTCACCCACGTGTGACGCGATCGATGGCACCGTGGTCTCAATGAGCAACTCTGACTACGTTTTGGTTCCTGGCGAACCAGAACGTAGTCAGAGTGAAGGGGACAGGCGATCGAGCACGCGAGAGGTGACGGTGTGGCGTGCCGTCGCACGGATCGCCGCAGCGCAATTCGGAGTGATCTCGATGACGCAGCTGCTCGAGATCGGGCTGACGCGGGCCGAGATACGTGGACGTGAGCAGCGAGGCCATCTGCATCGTCTTCACAAAGGGGTCTATGCGGCCGGTCACACTCGAATCGTCGACCACGCTCATCTGGTGGCGGCCCTGATGGCGATCGGACCGGACGGGTTCCTGAGCCATCGCACCGCCGCTGCGGCATGGGGACTCCGCGCCATCAGCGTAAAACGAGTCGAGGTGACAATTCGAGCGGGGAGCCTCAGACCTCGACCACCGTTGATCGTTCACCGCACGGCAAAGACCCCCGACCCCGCGGACATCGCGGTAAGGAACGGGTTGCGGGTAAGCAGCGTCCCGCGGTTGATGATCGAGCTGGCTCCGCGCGAGCGGTCCCCGGAGATGCAGCGACTGATCACCCAGGCGGTCCGCAGACGGATTCTCGACGTGAGCGAGCTCGAGCGGGCATTCGAGCGGCACGCCCGGCGTCCCGGCGTTCGTCGTCTGAAGGCCGAGCTGCAGGCGTACCGCCCGAAACCTGAGCGGAAGTCCGGCTTCGAGATCGCGTTCGATGAATGGCTCTCTCAGTACGCCGGGATCTCGGCACCTCTGAGGAACGTCCAGATCGGTCCCTGGGAGATCGATTGCTACTGGCCGCAGCACCGACTTGCCGTCGAACTCGACGGACGCGCCTACCACGTCGCCGCGCGCGACTTCGAGAAGGACCGGCGCAAGGACATCTACCTTCAGCGTGTGCAGATACGAGTGATGCGGATTACCGAGCTCCGATTCGAGCTCGACCGCGCCGGCATCCTCGACGATCTTCGCGCGTTCATGTCGCGCGCGGCCTGAGTGGTCGACCCAAACCCGCGGGCAGCCGGTGGACCCAACCCGCGGGCAGCCGGTTCGACCCAACCCGCGGGCAGCCGGTGGACCCAACCCGCGGGCAGCCGGTTAGCTAACGCCCGACAGCACCGGCTCATCGGCGAGCACAGCGTCGAGCGCTTCGAGGACCTGCTCGGCGACGGCGATCGACGCGTTCTCGCCCATCAGGCCGATCCGCCAGATTGGTGGTGCGCCGGGACCGAGGCCGCCGCCGATCTCGATGTTGTGTTCACGCAGCATCCGTGTCTGGACACGTGCGCCGTTGACCCCCTCGGGCAAGCACACGGCGGTCAGCTGAGGCAACTGATGATCCGGCTCGGCGAGCAGCTCGAAGCCGCGATCGGCGATCGCGCTCTGCAGGAACCGTCCAGCCTGCTCGTGACGCACCCAGCGTTGCTCGAGTCCCTCGAGGATCACCTGCCGCAACGCGGCATGCAGCGCGTAGATGTGCAGAATCGGCGCGGTGTGGTGGTAGACGATCGGACGCTCGACCCAATAGCGCTCGAGTCGGAGCAGATCGAACGAAAACGGCACCGGCGCGCTGCGGGAGCGGATCCGATCGAGTGCGCGCTCGGATACGGCGAGCGGTGACATGCCAGGGGGCGCGCCCACGCATTTCTGAGTGCATGA
This sequence comes from uncultured Solirubrobacterales bacterium, assembly GCA_963742025.1. Lineage (GTDB taxonomy): Bacteria > Actinomycetota > Thermoleophilia > Solirubrobacterales > Solirubrobacteraceae > Palsa-465. The sequence goes on along the minus strand of CAVUKF010000010.1, from coordinate 496,835 downwards.
GTACGCGTAGTCGATTCCCCAGGCGTCGAAATCGACCTCGATCCCCGCCAGCGACGTGACGCAGTCGGCCATCAGCAGGACGTCGCGATCACGAACGGCTGCGCCCAGTTCTGCGAGCGGATGCTGCACGCCGGTCGAGGTCTCCGCGTGGACGACCGCGAGCAAACGCGCCTCCGGGTGCTCGTCCAAAGCCTCCAGCAGCCGCTCGTTCGACACATGCTCACCAAGATCAGCTTCAACCTCGAACACCGTCGCGCCACTCAGACGGGCGACCTCGGCGATCCTCCGTCCGAAAAAGCCGCTGGCTCCGACAATCGCGACCTCGCCGGGCTCGAGCAGGTTCGTGAGCCCGGTCTCCATGCCGGACATCCCCGTCGCCTGCAACGGCAGCACGAGTCCGTCGCCGGCTCGGTAGAGCTGACGCAGAAGTTGGACGACCTCGGTCAGGATTTCGTGAAAGTCAGGATCCAGGTGACCGAGCATCGGGCGCTGCATCGCTTCGAGCGCGGCGGGCGTGACGTTCATCGGGCCCGGGCCGCAGAGCAGTCGAGCTGGTGGATTGATGGAGCGAGGGGTGGACATGGCGGCTGAGGCTAGCCGACCATCAGCAAACCGAACAGCGAAGAATTCTGCGTCGATTCAGAGACGCGAGTCTATATATAGAGTCAGTTCTCTGGGTTGAACAAATTCATCTAATCGGGTTGCACAGGGCCGACGATGCGGCTTTACTGCCGCGCATGACCCCAACCTCCACCCGCCTGCACCGCAGCGAGCTCGCCGTGCCCGGCAGCAACCTCCGGATGCTTGAGAAGGCGCCGTCACTTGGCGCGGACATCGTGATGCTCGATCTCGAGGATGCGGTCGCGCCCGACGACAAGGTCCAGGCGCGCCTCAACATCATCGAGGCGCTGCAGTCCTACGACTGGTCCCCTTGCTCGGTGTCGCTCCGGATCAACGGACTTGACACGCACTACTGCTACCGCGACATCGTCGACGTGGTCGAGCAGGCGGGGCAGCATCTGGACACGATCATGATCCCGAAGGCGAGTGGTGCCGGCGACATCCACCTCGTCGCGACCCTGCTCACCCAGATCGAGGACGCGATGAGGCTGGGTCGCCGGATCGGGATCGCCGTGCTGATCGAGACTGCGATCGGCATGGTCAACTGCGAGGAGATCGCTCGCGCCTGTCCGGAGCGGATGGAGGCGATGGTGTTCGGAGTCGCCGACTACGCAGCCTCGCTCCAGAGCCATACGACCTCGATCGGCGGCGCCAGCGCGGACTACTCGGTCCTCACCGACCGAAACGGCGCCGGCGCGGATGTCCGTGAACGTCACTGGGGCGATCAGTGGCACTACGCGCTCTCGCGGATCGCCGTCGTCTGTCGCGCCTACGGCCTGCGTCCGATCGACGGGCCGTTTGGCGACTTCACCGATCCGGAGGGTTACATCGCCTCCGCCCGGCGCGCCGCGGTGCTCGGCTACGAGGGCAAATGGGCGATTCACCCCTCTCAGATCGAGCTCGCAAACGACGTGTTCACTCCCGATCAGCACCTCGTGGAGAAGACGCACCGGATCATCGCCGCGATGAAGGACGCAGCGGCCAACGGCAGGGGCGCGGTTTCACTCGACGGCCGCCTGATCGACGCAGCGTCGATCAGGATGGCCGAGGGTCTCCTGGCGAAGCTCGAGCAGATCGCGGCGCGTGAGGACGGCGCGCGCTCGGCGCGCTCCATGGATCGCGAGCTGCGTCCGGTGGCCACCGGCTCCTGAAGCCGCGCTTGGTTCAGCGCTCGTCGGCGAGGCGCCGCGCTCCGAGCGTCACGTTCTCAGCGCTCACCGGCGGGCCGCCGCGCTCCGAGCGTCACGCTCCGGCGCCCTGAGATCGATGATGTCAGGAAGATCGAGTCGGCTTGAGCCATCCGGATGAGATCGAACGACTCCTCACGTGCGCGCCCGTCCGATGCAAGCAGTGTCGCTCGGGTGACTCCCGGAAGCAGGCGCCCGTCGGCGGGCGGCGTGATCAGCGCTTCGCCCTCGATGATCCAGACGTTCGCATGAGCTGCCTCCAGCACGGCGCCGTCGCCGTCGACGAGAAGCGGCACCGTGTCAGCTTCGAGCGCACTCAGCGCGTCCAGCAAGGCCCGGTCGCGCCACTTATGAGCGCCAAGCCCTCCCGGCAGCGCAAACGGCTTCAGGCTCATACGCTCAGAAGGCACGCCGCCGAAGCCGGCTACACCGCCGGCACCGGACACGGTCACCGAAATCGATCCGTCCGGATCCGCGAGCACGCGCAGCCGTGCCGCCGCCGCACCCAGCTCGAATGCAGCGTCCGTCACCCGGAGACCGGCCGCGCCGAGATCCAGCGCCACGTCGTATAACCGCTGAAGTGACGCCGACAGTCGTGAAAGATGCTGCTCGAGCAACACCGGCCCCCGATCCTTCACGAGCATCGTCTCGAATACACCGTGTATCGGATTGGGCCGGGTTCCATGCGCGAGCGCGCGCGGCACACCCGGCACACCCGGCACACCCGACACACCCGGCACAACCGACCTCCGGCGCGGACGCGGCCGCGGCACCCCAGTCGGTGCGGCAACCGTCCCCCCGATCGACGCGACCGGCCCGCGAGCCTTGGTCAGCGCTTCCGCGAGCTCGAGCTCCGGGTTGGAGTCCGCGACGATCCCACCGCCGGCGCCGAACCAGATCGTGTCACCAGAGATCTCGAACGTCCGGATCGCGACGCTCATATCGAGCCCCGCGAGCGGGCTGACGATCCCGATTGCGCCCGTGTAGAGCTCTCGCCTGGACGCCTCCAGCTCCGAGATCACCTTCATCGCCTGGACCTTGGGCGCCCCGGTAACCGAGCCTGGCGGAAATGCCGCCCGCAGCAGATCGCGGTCACCGACACCGTCGCGCAATCTGCCGCTCACAGTCGAGACGAGGTGCCAGACGCCGGCGTGCGCCTCGGGCCGGGCCGGCTCCGCGCGAACGGTCCCGTACTCGCACACCCGCCCGAGATCGTTGCGCATCAGGTCGACGATCATCACGTGCTCAGCCGCGTCCTTCGCCGATGCCACCAGCGCCTCGAGCGCCTCACGCGCCGCACGCTCATCGCCCGGACCGGGACCCGGAGCGCGTGGACGGGTGCCCTTGATCGGCTCCGTCGACACCGATCGCCCGCGGCGGAGCAGGAAGCGCTCCGGAGACAGACTCACAGCACCGTCGACAAGAGCGCCAAAACGGGGCGTGGCCACCGGCAGCGCACGCGCAAACAGGTCGATCGGATCACCGCTCAGGCGCGACTCGAGCCGCAGGCACAGGTTCGCCTGGAACAGCTCGCCGGCGGTGATCCGCTCAAGGCACTCGGCCACCGCCGCCGTGTGCCCGGCCGCACCGGCACCGGCCAGTCTGAACGGCGATGTCGTCGCGGGTTCACCCGGCACGGCCCGAGCCGCCAGCCGTGACTCCCACAACGCCAGACGCGCGCGCAGCACCGCCGAGCGTCCCTCGCTCCAGAGCGCCTCGAACCACCACTGCTCCCCATCGAAGACGATCACGTGGTCATAGAACGCAAGCGAGAACGGTGGCCGTGGCACGGGTGCCGGCGGGGCGGGCGGGAGGCACTCGATCAGCCCGCCGAGCCCATAGCCCAGCCATCCGACCCAACCCCCGCCGACCAGCGGCACATGGCCGTGGCCGCCTGCCTCAGGCGAACCCACCGCGACTTCGGGCAAGCCGTCGACCAGCCCCCCTACGAACTGCGGCATACGCTCGAGAACCGCGAACGGATCTTCACCCAGGCCCGCTGTGCAAACCGGCTCCGAGCCGAGCACGCAGAGCCCACTGAGCCAGTCGCCGACCAGCGCGAACGGCCGCGAGTCACCCCGCATCAACAGCACCGCCTCCTCCGCGCCCAGCCGGGAACGCAACGGCAGCCGGACGCCCGTGACGCTCGATGACCGGACCACTTCGACAGCCATCGCCGTCTAGGCCCTCGCGTGGGCGACGAACGCCCTGACCAGCGGCGAGTCGTCATCGGCTCGAGTGATCGCGGTGAGCTCCGCCGCCGGCGCCCCGCCGACCGGCCGGTACGCCACCCCGTCGAGCGCGAGTCGCTGCACTGAGGCGGGTACCAGCGAGACACCGATACCTGCGGCCACGAGTCCGATGATCGTCAGCATCTCGGGCGCGTACTGCGCCACCCGTGGCGTCACGCCGGTCCCCGCCAGGCTGCTGATCAGCAGATCGTGGAAGCCCGGCGCCTGGTCACGCGGGAACAGCACGAGCGGTTCGGCCGCAAGGCGCCGCAGCGGGTTGCGCTTCAGCGCCGCGAGCGGATGCTCGGCGGGGAGCGCGGCAACGGTCCGCTCCCGCAGAACGATCTCGACATTCAGATCGGCGTCGGGGTCCAGTGGCGGCCGCACCAGTCCGACGTCGGCTGTGCCCGATTTGAGCGCGCGGAGCTGGTCGACGGTGGAGCGTTCGTGCAAGTCCACCTCGACCAGCGGGTGTGCGGCGCGGAAGCGCTGCACGAGATCCGGCAGGATCGAAAGCAACGCCGACCCGACGAAGTTGATCCTCAGTCTTCCGGTCTGGCCGGCGTCGATTCGCCTGGCGGTCGCGACTGCCCCATCGAGCTCGGCCAGCAGCGTCCGAGCATCGCGCAGGAACGCAGCGCCCGCAGCCGTCAACTCCACCCGCCTGCGGCTGCGCGTCAACAGCCGGCAACCCATCTCCGTCTCCAGTGCTTGGATCTGCTGGCTCAGTGGTGGCTGCGACATGTGCAGCCGCGCGGCCGCCCGGCGGAAGTGCAGCTCCTCGGCGACGGCCACGAAGTAGCGAAGCTGGCGCAGCTCCATCGATCCTCCTGATTCTGTGGTCGAATCAATCATACGTCCGAGCGCGCGCTCCAGAGCTCAATCCTCCACTGGTGTGACCGGCCATACACTATGGGGCTTCGACGCCAGAAATATGGGCAGTCCTGACATGTAGTGGACCGAAAACATGGGAAGGCCAAACCTGGCACCACGCTCTTGCAGACGGCTAGATTTCGGCGTCTGTCATAGAGATGTCAACACACGGCGCTCGCCAACAGCGAGGCCAGTCGGCGACCGCCGCGGGGCGGCGCCAAGGAAAGGAATATGTCGATGAACTCTCCGAGTGGCGCCCCCACCGTCGACCTCAAGACCCTGGCGTCCGTGCAGGCCACAGATCCGAGGAGTGTCGAGGAGGTGCGCGAGCGGGTGGACAAGCTCGGGATCGAGTTCCTGTTTGCGCAGTTCGTCGACATGCACGGCAAGCCCAACGCCAAGCTCGTACCGTCGACCCACCTTGAAGGACTGTTCACCGACGGCGCCGGATTTGCCGGCTTCGCCGCTGGTGAGATCGGGCAGCGCCCGAACGATCCCGACCTCGAGGCGATCGCCGATCCGCGCACGTTCACCCCACTGCCCTGGCGTCCGGGTGTCGCGAGGCTGGCATGTGACGTGCACGTCCAGGGCGAGGAGTGGCCCTACTGCCCCCGCACGATCCTGCGCCACCAGCTCGAGCGGGCCCGCGCGCTCGGGTACGAGTTGAAGATCGGGATCGAGCTCGAGTACTTCCTCGTGCGCCAGCTGGCGGATGGCTCGATCGAGGTCGCCGACAAGCTCGACAACCTCAGCCAGCCCTGTTACGACATGCGCGCGCTGACGCGCAACCTCGACTTCGTCAGCACCGTGGCGCGCAACATCAGTGCGCTCGGCTGGAACAACTACGCCACCGACCACGAGGACGCCAACGGCCAGTTCGAGCAGAACTTCGATTTCGACGAGGCGCTCAGCACCTGCGACAAGGCGATCTTCTTCCGTTACATGGTCGAGTCGCTGGCGCAGGAGCGGGGGCTGATCGCGACCTTCATGCCCAAGCCGTTCGGGCATCTGACCGGCAACGGCTGTCACTTCCACATCAGCCTCTGGAAGGACGGCGAGAACGTCTTTGACCTCGACCCCGCACAGGACCCCCGTGGCCTCGGCCTGTCGCCGCTCGCCTACAACTTCCTTGGAGGGCTGAAGGCGCACGCAAAGGCCTACATCTCGGTCACGGCGCCGACCGTCACCTCGTACAAGCGCCTCGTGATCGGCTCCCGCAGCGGTTCGGCGTGGGCGCCGGTCTACATCAGCTACGGCTTCAACAACCGCACGCAGATGCTCCGGATTCCGGCGGGCGGGCGGATCGAGGACAGGACCGTCGATGGCTCCTGCAACCCCTACCTGGCGGCGACCGCGATCCTCGCCTCGGGCCTCGACGGGATCGAACGGGGGCTGGAGCCCGGCGAGCCGACCACCGAGCTCAACCTGCACGAGCTCGATGACGCCGAGCGCGCCAAGCTCGGGATCGAGCTGCTGCCTGCCAATCTGCTCGACGCAACCCGCGAGCTCGAGCGTGACGATGTCCTTCGCAAGGCGTTCGGCACGACCGCGCGCGAGGACTACATCGACTACTTCGTCAGGGTCAAGCGTGGGGAGTGGCAGGAGGCCCACGAGCAGATCACGCAGTGGGAGCTCGACCGCTATCTACAGCTCTACTGAACAGCGGAGCACCGGGATGTCCGCGGCGCCGGCTGGCCGGCTCGGCGCCGCGGCGGCCTCGCGTCGACGAGCGCGTCGGTGAACGAACGTCGCGGGTGGTCTCGCGGCGTCTATCGTGCTGGTGAGGTCTGACTCACCATGGCGCGCTCGAAAAGCACGAAGGCGCCCGCAGGCAGCGGGCTCGCGGAGCAGCTGGAGCGTGTGCGCCTCGAGAGCGACACCCTCTACCGCGTGATCGGCGTCGTCGCCTCTTCGCCCGACCTCGATCGGCTGCTGACCTCGACGGTCGACCTGCTGACAGAGGCGACCGACTGCCACGCGTGCTTCATCTATCTGCTCGAGGGATCGCGCCTGCGCCTGCGCGCGGCGTCGAAGGTCTACGCGCACGCGGTCGGGCGCATCGAGCTGGGCCTGGGTGACAGTCTCGCCGGCTGGGTCGCCCTACATCGCACGCCGGCGTTCATCCGGGAGAACGCGCTCGCGGATCCACGCATGCAATACGTGCCGGAGTTGCAGGAGGAGCACTTCCAGTCGATCGTGGCGGTCCCAATCCCGGCGCGCTCCGGCGAGGTGATCGGCGTCGTCGTCCTCCACACGGTGGCGCCGCGGGAGTTCGATGAGAGCGTGATGACGTTCCTTGCACACACCGCGTCGCTGATGGCGGGCGCAATCGAGAACGCCAGCCTGTACGAGGCGACTCGGCGGCGTGTCGGCGCGCTGACCAACCTGTCGCAGCTGGCGCAGGAGATCTCGGCGGCGAGCGGCAGCCGCGAGGAGCTCTACCGGGTGGTCACAGCCGGCGTTCGCAGGTTGCTGCACTGCGAGAGCTGTCAGCTGTACCTGCTTGACCGGGACGCCGACAGCCTTGAGCTGGCGGCCCGCGACCCGAGCTCGGACCCAGGCTCCCCGCGTCAGGGGACGGCGGCGCTGCTGGCGCTGCTGCGCCAGCCTTCCCGCCGCGGCGCCCGCAGCGCGAATGCCGCGGTGGCGGATGACGGGCGGACGGTTGTGCTCTCGGCCCCCGTCGCCGCCGGCGAGGATCAGCTCGGACTGCTCGCTGCGGTCTGCTCCGAGCAGCCTGCCGATGAGGCTGAGGAGTTGCTGCAGGCAGTCGCGCATCAGGTGGCGCTGGCGCTCAAACAGGTCGAGCTGATCGAGCGTCTGACCGGTGAGAACATCATCCGTAACCTGTTCGAAGCTCTGGCCGCCGGCTCCGTTCTGGTAGCCGAGGAAGCCGCGCGGCGGGCGCGGTGGGAGCCGGCCCGGGCGCATGTGTTCGTCCAGATCGAACCTACGGACGACGGTGCGCAGAGCCGCGCGTGGCCCGAGGTCGGCGAGCGGATCGAGCAGCGGCTGCGCCGCCTTTCCCCGAGCGCGTTCTGCGACATCTCCCATGACAATCTCCGCGCCCTGCTTTCGCTGCCGGTGAGCCCGAGCGAGGGGCCGCTCGCGGAGATCGACCGCGCGCTCGACGAATTGGGCACCGGCGAGGGGCTTGTGATCGGGCGAAGCGCCTTGCGCTCCGGTCTCGGCGAGGCGTCGCACAGCCTCCGGGAAGCGGCCGACGCAGTGCGGATCGCGCGAGCGCTGCTGCCGCGCGGCGGTGCGCTCCCGTACGAGGGGCTCGGCGCCTACAAGTACCTGGTTCGCCTGCCGCTCGACGACACCCCGGACGACGTTCACGCCACCGCCGTGCGCCGCCTGGTCGAATACGACGCCCGCCGCCGCACACAGCTGGTGGCGACGCTGGAGCGATATCTGCTTGACCGCCGGAGCATCGCGACGACTGCGAGAGCGCTCTACATCCATCCGAACACGCTGCGCCAGCGATTGGAACGGATCGAGCAGCTGTCAGGGTTGGACCTGGCGCGTGAGGATCTGCTTTCGCTTGAGCTCGCGGTCAAGCTGGTGCGGCTGCGCGCCGCCGCCTCGGGTGAGCGTCAGACGCCGGCGGGCAGGTAGACCGACAGTCGCTTCTGGGCCCGCTGGATCGTTCGGAACACGTCTTGCAGCTCGCGCCGCCGGATCGCCGTCAGCGTGTCGAAATTGATCAGGTCATCGATCGGCTGGCCGGCATCGAGGCATGCGGCGTGATGTGCCAGACGGACGCGGCAGACGATTTCGAACGCTTCGAGCAATTGCTCAGCCGTCTCGGCGTCAAGCGCGCCGGTGTCGCGCGCCGTCTGCAAGCGGTCAACGGTCATCGAGATCGTGATCCCGTGCGTGAGCGCATGGAAGCGGGCGAGGTTGACGAGCGGGATGATCCCTCCGCGCTTGATGTCGACCTTCCCGCCCGGCCCCGTCGCGATCACGCCGCGGAAGCCGAGCGGCGGTTTCCAGCCCGCGGTCACGCGCGCAAGCTGTCGCACGAATCCGGGATGCTCGCCGGCCCGCTGGATCCGAGCCACCAGCGGCGGCGCGACCTGAAGGGCGCCCGCGCTCTGGCGGAAGTCGAACGCGACGGTCGCTCGGATCAGGCGCGAGTTGTCGGGAGAGACGAGACAGTCCTCGAACGTCGCCACCCACTCCGACTGCGACATCCGCCACTGCCGATTTCCCGCCAGCACCCCGTTGTGGTCGGCGTCGAACCCGCACCGGCGCAGACCGTCGTTGACCTCCCCGCCGAGGCGGGCGAAGTAGTCATCGACCCCATCGGCGCCATCCGCGTAGGCGAGCGCATTGTCCTGATCGGAGCCGAGCGTGAACTCGCGCCGTGCGCCGCTGCCGAGCATCAGCCACGCCCACGGCACCGGCGCCGGCCCGTGGCGTGCGATCGACAGGCGCAGCAGCCGCCCGGTGATCGCGTCGCTCTGAAGCGTCAGAACCCGGCTCAGGCTGGTGGACGAGAGGCCGGCGTCGAACAACCAGCGGAACACGCTTCGTGCCTGCAGCGCAGCCTCGACAACCGCATCTTCGTCGCGCGCGTTCATGATCGCGTGCCGCAGCGCGAACGGGCTGTGCGTGTCGAGCCCGGCGAGGTCGGTCGCCGAGATCACGCCGATCGGCGTGCCGCCGTCGCCGAGCACCGCCAGGTGGTCGGCGCCGGCATCGAGCATGTCGATCGTGGCGTCGATCGCGAGCTGATCGGCGGGCACCGAGGGCACCGGCACCCGCGCGACCCGTTCCAGCGGCGCATCGGCCGACACGTCACCGGTGGCTACGTGCGCCCGCAGCTCCGCATCCGTGACGATCCCCAAGCCCGACGGTGTCCGGACCAGCAACGCCGTGTCGGCTCGCGCGGTGAGGGTCCGAGCCGCTTCGCTGATCGGCGTCCCGGGCTCGCAGAAGAGCGGCGCACGCAGCACCAGCGAGCCCACCCGTGTGGTGTCGACCTGCGGCAGCGCGTGGACGGTGTGGCCGGTCCGCGCGAGCCGGTTGCGATCCGCCAGCGCCACCCAGCGCACACCGGCCGGGGTCCCGAGGACGATCATCGCCGCGTCCAGTTCCAGCAGGTAGCAGCTGCAGTCCAGCCTTACACGGACTGTGAAGGTCGGTGCCATGCCGGTCAGCAGCGAGGTGTGCCCGAAGCACTGACCGGGCTCGAGCAGATCGATCACCTCACTCTCGTGGATCAGCTCGGCCGCGCCCGTGTGGATCACGAACAGGTGAGTCGACGGCGCGCCGTCCTCGATGACCGGGCAGTCACCGGCGCGGAAGAACCCGACCTCGGCGGTGGCGCTCACCCTTCGGAGCTCCCCTGCGTCGAGCGAGTCGAACGGCTCGTGGGCCGCGAGGAACTCGCACGCCTCATGCACGGCTGCGTCATCCATGGCTGCGCGACGTAGTATCTCCGCTGGGGCGCCCTCGGGTGCGATTTGCACGCGGTTGCGCCGCCAAGCTCAGATGCCTCAGTATCAGAACATCCTGCTCGCGACCGAGGGCCGCGAGATCCCCAGGCGGGCCGTCGATGTCGCCGCCGACATGGCGCGCTCGTCGGTGCGGGTGATCTCGATCGCGCGCATCCACGGGGTGGCGTTCGGTCTGCAGACCCCCGGACTGATGCCCACCAGGGCCGAGTGGCAGGAGCAGCGAGACCTCGTCGCCAAGGCCGTCAAGGCGCTGCGCAAGCGCGGGGTGGAGGCCGACGGGCACGTGTTCGGCACCCGCAAGGCGGCGAAGGTGATCCTCCGGGAGGCACAGGACAACGGCTGCGAGGCGATCGTGATGGGGGCCGACTCGCCGCGCAACCGATTCATCGGGGACTTCATGTGGTCACAGGAGCCCTACCGCGTCGGCCGGCGTGCGAAGCTGCCGGTCTACCTTGTGACAGAGGACGCGGTGATCGAGCGCTGACCGCGGGCTGAGTATGGATTCACTTCACATGCGCAGGGCCGAAATTGTGGTCGCGCGCCTATGTGAAGTGGGGCACATCGACACTACTGTTCGCTTCGGTCGGAGGCAAGCATAAAAAAGAGTTAAACGAACGGAGAGCCGCTCGGTGTGTGGGATCGTCGGACTGTTCAGCAAGTCTCCTGAGATGGAGGAGCATCTCGGCGAGCATCTCGCGAGCATGCTCGTGCAGATGTCGGATCGCGGGCCGGACAGCGCGGGAGTTGCGGTTTACCGCCACGCAGCAGCGGCCGGGTGGAGCAAACTCACCGTCTTCTCGGCGGATCCGGACTACGACTGGCAGGCGCTCGAAGCCGAACTGGAGTCGGCGTTCGGCACCGCGGGGGCGCCGGAGGTCCGCGCCAGTCATGCCGTGTTCGTGCTGGAGGCCGAGGCGGCCACGGCCAGCGCCTGGCTGCGTTTCGAACACCCGGAGCTGCGGATCATGAGCGCCGGCGAGCGGATCGAGATCTACAAGGAGATGGGGCTGCCGACCGAGTTCGTCGCTCGCTTCAAGCTCCAGGACATCGCCGCGAGCCATGGCCTCGGTCATACGCGGATGGCGACCGAGAGCCGGGTGACGACCGAACACTCGCATCCGTTCTCAACCGGGCTTGATCTGTGCCTCGTCCACAACGGCTCGCTGTCAAACCACAACCACCTGCGTCGCGAACTGCGGCGTGAGGGGATCGAGTTCCAGACCGACAACGACACCGAGGTCGCGGCCGGCTACCTCACCTGGCGGCTGCAGCAGGGACTGAGCCTCGAGGCCGCGCTCGAGCACTGCCTCTCAGACCTCGACGGCTTCTACACGTTCGCGGTCGGCACCGTCGACGGCTTTGCCGTGCTGCGCGATCCGATCGCCTGCAAGCCCGCGGTGATGGCCGAGACCGACGATTGGGTGGCGATGGCATCGGAGTACCGAGCGATCGCCGTGCTGCCGGGGGCGCGGGAGGCGAACGTCTGGGAGCCCGAGCCGGCGAAGGTTTACAGCTGGGAGAGGACCTACGCCTGATGACCATCGATAGCGCGCTCGGCCTCGAGACGATCGACCTCGAGACAACCAGCATCCGCGAGCTGAACGCGCGCATGCACTCAGAGCTGGCCGACGGCCGGGCACATCACTGGCGTGTCGTCAACCCCGGCGGACGCCACGCCGTCGCCGTCGGGCTCGATGGCGACGCTGATGTGGATATCGACGGGCACGTCGGCTACTACTGCGCCGGGATGAACAAGCACGCGACCGTGCGCGTGCACGGGAACGCCGGCGTCGGCCTTGCCGAGAACATCATGTCCGGCACCGTGATCGTCGACGGCAACGCCAGCCAGGCAGCGGCCGCAACGGGCCGCGGCGGCCTCGTCGTGATCCACGGCGACGCATCTGCCCGCTGCGGGATCTCGATGAAGGGTGTCGACATCGTCGTGCATGGCTCGGTCGGGCACATGTCCGCGTTCATGGCGCAGAAGGGACGACTCGTTGTCTGCGGCGATGCCGGCGACGCGTTGGGCGACTCGATCTATGAGGCACACCTGTATGTCAGCGGATCCGTCGCAAGCCTCGGCTCGGATTGCATCGAGAAGGAGATGCGCGGGGAGCATCTTGAAGAGCTGCGCGAGCTGCTCGACCGCGGCGGCGTGACCGATGCCGGCCTCGAGGGCTTCCGTCGCTACGGATCGGCGCGGCGCCTCTACAACTTCCATATCGACAACGCCAGCGCGTACTGATCTGCGCCGGCGCGCCGCCGATCGACAACCAATCGCACGAGGACTCTATGAGCGACACCGACACCGTTGCCACGTCACCTGCGGCACCGGCACCCGAGATCTCCTCAGGCGGCTGGCGCCCGGGGCTGCGTGAATCGGCGACGTTCGATCGTGACGTGATCCACGCGATCCAGCGGGCTGCGCGCGAGGGTATCTATGACATCCGCGGCTTCGGGGCCAAGCGTCGCGTGCCGCACTTCGACGACCTCCTGTTCCTCGGTGCGAGCGTCTCGCGCTACCCGCTCGAGGGTTACCGCGAGCGCTGCGACACGAGCGTGACGCTTGGTACCCGTTTCGCGAAGAAGCCGCTCGAGCTGAAGATCCCCGTGACGATCGCCGGGATGAGTTTTGGCGCGCTGTCAGCCCCGGCGAAGGAGGCGCTCGGGCGGGGCGCAACCGAGGTCGGGACGAGCACCACCACCGGCGACGGCGGGATGACCCCTGAGGAGCGCACGCACTCCGAGACGCTCGTCTACCAGCTGCTGCCGTCCCGTTACGGGATGAACCCCGACGACCTGCGCCGCGCCGATGCGATCGAGGTCGTGATCGGCCAGGGCGCCAAACCGGGTGGTGGCGGCATGCTGCTCGGTCAGAAGATCTCCGACCGCGTCGCCGAGATGCGTGACCTGCCGAAGGGGATCGATCAGCGAAGCGCCTGCCGGCATCCCGATTGGACGGGGCCCGACGACCTTGAGATCAAGATCCAGGAGCTGCGTGAGATCACCGATTGGGAGAAGCCGATCTTCATCAAGATCGGCGCCACCCGGACGTTCTTCGATGTCGCGCTTGCGGTCAAGGCCGGCGCCGACGTGATCGTGCTCGACGGGATGCAGGGCGGCACCGCCGCCACCCAGGAGGTGTTCATCGAACACGTCGGCATCCCGATTCTGGCGGCGATCCCGCAGGCGGTCCAGTCGCTCCAGGAGCTCGGCATGCACCGCCGGGTGCAGCTGATCGTCTCCGGTGGCATCCGCTCCGGTGCCGATGTCGCCAAGGCGCTCGCGCTCGGTGCCGACGCGGTTTCGATCGGCGTGGCGGCGCTGATCGCGCTCGGCGACAACTCGCCGCAATATGCGTCGGAGTATGAGGAGATCGGCAGCGCCCCCGGGTTCTACGACGACTGGCACGAGGGGCGCGATCCGACCGGGATCTCGACCCAGAACGACGAGCTGGCGGCACGCTTCGACCCGGTGCTCGGCGGCCGGCGCTTGGCGAATTATCTGCGCACGATCGTGCTCGAAACCCAGACGCTGGCGCGCGCGTGCGGCAAGTCGCACGTCCATAACCTGGAGCCGGAGGACCTTGTCGCGCTGACGATCGAGGCGTCGGCGATGGCGCGGGTGCCGCTCGCCGGCACCAGCTGGATCCCGGGCCTCGGGGCCGGCGCGAGCTGAACCCCCGCGCCGGGGCTGAGTATGGCTTACCGGTCTCGATTCCCGACCATCTGATGTAGGCTGCTCCGGTCTGCGTCAGACACTAGGAGGAGCGTGGTGGAGCAGGGCGGTGGCGACCCGGAAGGTCCCGCACGAACCAAGCGGAAGCGCGACGTCGCCAACGGGAAGGGTGAACCGACCGATGCCAAACCCGCCAAGCGCTCCTTCAACGAGGGTGCGCACAAGCTCGCCTACCACAGAGAGGCGCCAGAGGCCCATGACGATGGCTCACAGGACGACGTCGACGACGCCTCAGCGCTAGCACGACAGCTTCCACCGGGATCCGGAACGGGACCCGAGCCCGATGTGATCGTGCACGCCGCCAAGACGGTGCTCGCGCTCGGCGCGCTCGGCGTCGTCTTCGGCGACATCGGCACGAGCCCGCTGTACACCGAGCAGGTCACGTTCGGCTTCCATGCCGCGAACCACGTCGACGTCGCCAACGTCTACGGCGTCGTCTCGCTGATCTTCTGGTCGCTGGCGGTGATCGTCTCGCTGAAGTACGCCGGCTTCATCATGCGCGCCCACAACCGCGGCGACGGCGGGATCATGGCGCTTGCGGCGCTCTGTCAGCGGCGCAAGGTGCCGCGGATGGCGCTGATGGTGACGCTCGGGATCTTCGGCGCCTCACTGTTCTTCGGCGACGGGATGATCACCCCGGCGATCTCCGTCCTGTCGGCCGTGTCCGGGCTCGACGTGGCGGCGCCCGCGGTCGCGCACCTCGTGGTGCCGATCTCGGTCGCGATCCTGGTCGCGCTGTTCGTGATCCAGCGCAAGGGGACGGGAACCGTCGGGTGGCTGTTCGGCCCGGTGATGCTGGTCTGGTTCAGCACGCTTGCGATCCTTGGTGGAGTGCAGGTCGTCCACCATCCCGGCGTCCTGCAGGGATTGTCCCCCAGCTACGGCATCCAGTTCTTCGCCGACCACGGCTTCGATGCGTTTCTGGCGCTCGGCGGTGTGGTCCTCGCGGTGACCGGCGCCGAGGCGCTCTATGCGGACCGAGGTCACTTCGGTCCGGGCGCGATCCGCGGCGCCTGGTTCGTCGTCGTCTGGCCGGCCGTGCTGCTCAGCTACCTCGGACAGGCGGGTTGGATCCTCGCCCACCCGAGCTCGACGCACGATCTGACCACATTCAACCCGTTCTTCTCGATCGTCCCGAGCTGGGGCCAGATCCCGATGGTGCTGCTCGCCACCGCAGCGACGATCATCGCCTCACAGGCCGTGATCTCCGGCTCCTACTCGGTTGCCAGGCAGGCGATGCAGCTCGGCTACCTGCCGCGGCTGCGCGTCGTTCACACCTCCAAGCTCGAGGGGCAGATCTACGTTCCGATGATCAACTGGGTGCTGGCGGTCGGCGTGATCATGCTGGTGCTCGCGTTCCAGAGCTCGAGCGGGCTGGCGAACGCGTACGGGGTCGCGGTGACCGGCACCTTCATCCTCAACACGACGCTGTTCCTGGTCGTCGCCAAATCGCTGTGGAACACGCCGACCTGGCGCTTGGCGATCCTCGGGACCCTGTTCCTCGGCGTCGAGGTCACCTTCTTCCTATCCAACCTGGCGAAGCTCTTCCACGGTGCCTGGCTTCCGATCGCCGCCGGGATCGGTGTCTCGATCGTGATGATGAGCTGGCGGCGCGGCCAAATGATCGTTACGCATAACCGTCAGGCGAAGGAGGGTCCGCTCGACGACTTCCTTGAGCACCTCGACACGACGACCCCCCCGATCCGCCGGGTGCCGGGCACCGCCGTGTTCCTCAATCCAAGTCGGGAGACGACGCCGCTGGCATTGCGGGCCGAGGTCGAGCACACACACGCGTTGCACGAGAAGGTGCTGATCGTCTCGGTCGTCGCGGCCAGCGTCCCGCACGTCACCGCGAAGAACCGGTTCGTCGTCAATCGCATGGGACGCGGACTGTTCAAGATCACCGCGCTGACGATCCGCTCCGGGTACCAGGACACGACGAGCGTGCCGAAACTGCTGGAATTGGCGCGCAAGCAGGGCCTGCTCGAGCGCAACCTCGATCTCGAGGGAGCCTCGTACTTCCTCTCCCGGATCACGCTCGCCTACACCGAAGCCCCCGGCATGTCCGGCTGGCGCAAGAAGATCTTCCTGACGATGGCGCGCAACGCGGCCAGCCCGATCGAGCACTTCGGCCTGCCCGTCGACCGCACGGTCATGGTTGGCTCGCAGATCAGCGTCTGACGCTCAACGCCAGAGGTTCGCCGACGGTGTCTGCGACATCCGCGGAATTCCGACCGGTGCGCGTGGACAAGCCCGCGTGAGGGGTCGAGGAAATGCAACAATGTGTACATCTGCGGTAGGCGAGAGGCACGAGGATGGCGAGCGCGGACCCAGCACGCAGGCGGCGAGGAGGAGCTTCGAACGGGGACCCGCAGAAGGCGGGCGAGCAACACCGTCCGTCGCTCGTCGATGGTGCTGAGCGGGCGCTTCGCAACTGGCTCGCGCCGGGGCGCTACCGGCCTGGAGATCGGCTGCCGCCTGAGCACGAGGTCGCCGCGATGCTCGGCGTCTCGCGCGGTACGCTGCGAAGTGCCCTGCGGCGACTCGAGGACAGCGGCGAGATCGTCCGGCGCCAGGGGAGCGGCACGTTCGTCGGGCGGATGGCCGTGCCCGCCGCGCTCGAGCAGCGTCTGGAGCGGCTGGAGCCCTACTCGTCGGTCGCCGCCCGCCGCGGTCTGACGCTGTCAGCGCTCGGCCTGGAGATCGAGCGCCGGCCGGCGGGACGTGAGGCGGGCGAGGCGCTCGGCGTCGCCCCGATCGCGCAGGCGACCTGGATCTCCCGGGTTCTGGTGGCCGACAGCGTGCCGGTCGCAGTGATGACCGATGTGGTGCACCCCAATGTCGAGCTGCCACCCGAGGACGAGTTGCAGCGTGCGCTCGAGCGCGGCGAGATGGTGCTCGACGTGCTGATCGAGATGGGCGTGCCCGTCACGTTCTCACGTACGCATGTGATCCCGACGTTGCTGACGCCGCGTGAGCGCGCCGGGCAGCTGCTCGGGATCCGAGCGGTCACTGCGGCGCTTGAGCTCGACGAGCTGATCTATGCCGGTCGTGACGAGCGCGTCGTCTACTCACGGGACCTGTTCGCTCCCGGCGGGCTCGAGGTCACGGTGTTGCGCTCGCTCGAGTTGGCGCGCCCGGCACCGGTGGTCAACCTACGCCGCCAGGGCGGCGCGCAGGGCGGTGCCGCGGCGCGTGCGTGACGCTTGACCACAACTGACCGTTTGTTGTACGAATTCATCCAATGACGACGCTGATCGATGGCAAGGCTGTAGCGCAGCAGGTGCGCAGCGAGGTTCGCGAGGAGGTCGCCGCCTGGTGCGCGGCCGGCAATCCGCCGCCCGGGTCTCGCGACCGTGCTCGTCGGCGACGATCCCGCCTCGGCCGTCTACGTGGGCAACAAGCAGAAGGCCTGCGCCGAGGTCGGGATCGAGGGCTTCTCGCACACGCTCCCGGCGGACAGCACGCAGGAGGAGGTGGAATCGCTGCTGGCAGAGCTCGGCGCCGACGAGCGCGTCTCCGGGATTCTGCTGCAGCTGCCGACGCCCAAGCACATCGACGGCTCGCACCTGACGACGCTGATCGGGCCCGACAAGGACGTCGACGGGCTGACGCCGGTCTCGGCCGGTCTGCTGGCGAAGGGCCTGCCGGGACTGCGGCCGTGCACGCCGGCGGGCGTGCTTGAGCTGCTGCGCCGCTACGAGGTGACGCTCGAGGGCGCCGAGGCGGTCGTCGTCGGGCGCTCTGACCTGGTCGGCAAGCCGGTCGCGGCGCTGCTGCTGGCCGAGAACGCGACGGTCACGATCTGCCACTCCCGCACGCGTGACCTGGCGGAGGTGTGCCGGCGCGCTGACGTGCTGATCGCGGCCGTCGGCCGTCCGGCGATGGTCAAGGGCGACTGGATCAAGCCGGGCGCCGCGGTGATCGACGTCGGGATCAACCGTACCGACGGCGGCCTGGTCGGTGACGTCGATTTCGATGCCGCCGCGCAAGTCGCGGGCCTGATCACACCGGTGCCAGGTGGCGTCGGGCCGATGACGATCGCGATGCTCTTGCGTAACACTCTGCGGGCCGCCCGCGCGCATGCCGGGCGCGAGGCGATCGGCGCTTGAGCGCCATTCAGGAGGCGAGCGAGGTATGAGCGATGTGATCAATGCGCCGCTGGCGGAGGTCGATCCCGAGATCGCCGCCGTGCTCGACGGCGAGCTCGAACGTCAGCGCCAGACGCTAGAGATGATCGCGTCGGAGAACTTCGTGCCACAGGCGGTGCTCGAGTGCCAGGGCAGCGTGCTGACCAACAAGTACGCCGAGGGCTACCCCGGACGGCGCTACTACGGCGGCTGCGAGTGGGTCGACATCGCCGAGCAGCTCGCGATCGACCGCGCCAAGTCTCTGTTCGGCGCGCAGCACGCGAACGTGCAGCCGCACGCGGGCGCGCAGGCAAACACCGCGGTGTTCCACGCGATGCTCGCGCCGGGAGACCGGATCATGGGGTTGAGCCTCGCCCACGGCGGCCACCTGACACACGGGATGCGGCTCAACGTGTCGGGCCGGCTGTATGAGGTACATGCCTACGAGGTCGATCCCGAGACCGGTGTGATCGACATGGACGCGGTCGAGCGGCTCGCCCATGAGTGCACGCCGCGTCTGATCATCGCCGGCTGGTCGGCCTACCCGCGGATCCTGGATTTCCCTCGCTTCCAGCAGATCGCCTACGACGTCGGCGCGATCATGATGGTCGACATGGCGCACTTCGCGGGGCTCGTCGCCGCCGGACTTCACCCCAATCCGGTCGAGCACGCCGATGTCGTCACGACCACGATCCACAAGACGCTCGGCGGTCCGCGCAGTGGCATGATCCTGTGCCGCGAGGAGCACGCGAAGAAGATCGATCAGGCGGTGTTCCCCGGTCAGCAGGGCGGTCCGCTCGAGCATGTGATCGCGGCGAAGGCGGTCGCGCTGAAGATCGCGGCGACAGAGGAGTTCCGTGAGCGCCAGCGCCGCACGCTGGACGGCGCCCGGGCGCTCGCACAGGAGCTGCTGGCCGTGGAGGATCCCGGCATCCGCGTGCTGACCGGCGGCACCGACGTGCACCTCGTGCTTGTCGATCTGCGTGACAACGAGATCGACGGCCGCCAGGGCGAGGACCGCCTGCACGAGATCGGGATCACGGTCAATCGCAACGCGGTGCCGAACGATCCGCGCCCGCCGATGATCTCCTCGGGGCTGAGGATCGGAACGCCGGCGCTCGCGACCCGTGGCTTCCAAGTAGAGGACTTCCACACGATCGGCCGCGTGATCGCGGCCGCGCTCGGGCCCGACTTCGAGGCCCGCAAGGCGCAACTGGCAGAGCAGACCGCCGGGCTCGCGGCGAGCTACCCGCTGTATCCCGGTCTGAGCCACAAGCTCCCCGGCTAGTGTTCTGCGGCTTAAGTTAGTTGACATGTGGTGATGGGGGTGTGACAATGAGTCATGCCTTCATCAATGCTTGCTGTGAGTGATCGGGACCGCGCGACGTTGGAGTCGTGGACGAGGTCCTCGACCGTGTCCGCCGGGCAGCGAGAACGTGCGCTGATCGTTCTTGCTGTCGCTGGCGGTTCTGGTGTCTCCGGTGCCGCTCGGTCGCTCGGTGTGTCACGCCCGACGGTGATCAAGTGGCCGGACCGGTTCACCGTCGATGGTGTAGACGCTCTCGCGGATCTGCCACGCTTCGGGCCGGCCCAAGACGATCGATGATGCGCAGATCATCGCGGCGATGTTGGACCCGCCACCGGGGTCGTTGGCGGTCACGCACTGGTCCACCAGGCTGCTCGGCAAGCATCTCGGGATCTCTGACGCGACCGTCGCCCGGGCGTGGCGCGCCTACCGGGTGCAGCCCTGGCGACAGGGCACGTTCAAGTTCTCCACCGACCCCGAGCTCGAGGCGAAGGTCCGCGACGTCGTCGCCTCTACCTCGACCCGCCCTCTCAACGCGATCGTGCTGTGCGTTCATGAGAAATCGCAGATCCAGGCACTGAACCGCACCCAGCCGATCCTCCCGGTCCGGCCCGGACTGCCTGAGCGCGCCACGCATGACTACAAGCGCAACGGGACCACCACCCTGTTCGCGCGCTGGAGGTCGCGACCGGTCAGGTCACCGATCGCTGTTATGACCGTCACGGGAAGGCCGAGTTCCTGGACTTCCTCAAGCTCGTCGCGAAGACCTACCCGCGCCGCAGGCTGCACGTCGTGCTGGACAACTACCACACCCACAAGCACGACGACATCAACCAGTGGCTCGCAAAGAACCCGCGGATCACCCTGCACTTCGTCAGCCTGCCGCCGCCCGCCTCCCGGGATGTTCAGGCGGACGTCAGCTCGCCGGCCAGCTGTTCGCCGGCGTGCTTGAGCTCGGCCAGCGTGCTCGCCTCACGAACCGATGCGAGACCGAGCAGCTCGATCTCCTCGGGATCGAGCTCGTTGCAACCCACGATCGCGTGAGCGCTGATCCCGGCGGCGCGGGCGCGAGCGGCGATCTCGCTGACGGCCTTGCCCTCGGTGCTCTGCGAGTCGATCCGGCCCTCGCCGCAGATCACTGCATCCGCGAACTCCAGCCGCGAGTCGAACTTGAGCGCATCGAGGACGTACGGAGCGCCCGGCTCGAGCTTCGCGTCGAGCGTCGCCCACAGCGCTCCGGCGAGACCGCCGGCGGCGCCGCCGCCGGTGACTCCACGCGGATCGTGCGGGAGCCTGCGGGCGAACGCGCGGAGCCTGGCTGCCAGCCGCATCACCGTGTGTGGGTCGGCCCCCTTCTGCGGGCCGTAGACCACGGCGCAGCGCTCCCAGGGGGTGCGCACGTCGTAGAGCACGGTCAGCTTCACGCCCTTGACGCCGCCCTGGCGTGAGATCGCCTTGAGCGCGCCGCGGCCACCGTCGACCGTGGCTGAGCCTCCAACCGTCACGAGCACGTGGCGTGCACGCACGGCGGCGGCGCAGATCAGCTGACCGGTTCCGTATGTGGTGGCTTGCCACGGGTCGAGCTCGTCGGGCGCGAGCAGCGCCAGGCCGCTCGCGGCGGCCATCTCGACGACCGCAGTCGAGCCGAGCACGCCGTAGTCGGCATCGACCTCGCGGCCGAGTGGATCGAGCACGCGGGTGCTCACGCGCCGGCCGCCCAGAGCCGAGACCAGCACGTCGAGCGTGCCCTCGCCCCCGTCCGCGACCGGGCAGGTGTCAACCTCGAGTCCGCCGCGCTCGAGGCCCGCACCGATTGCCGCTGCCACCTCGGGCGCGGTGAAGCTCCCCTTGAAGGAATCCGGCGCCACTACCACCCGCACGTGACGAGCATACCTAGCCTGGCGTCAGTCGGCCGGTGGCGCTCACCGCTGACCGACGGTGACGCGTCGCTGACGTTTGGGTGGAATCGGCGCTATATCGGGAAAATCGCCAAACGTCGTGATGCGCGGCGCCACTCGTCTCGAGCCTAACCGTCCACACGCGGCGCGTCGAGCCACGCCGTCGCGTAGCTGTTGCCCGCCAGCGCGTGCGCGGCGAGCACGGTGTTGTGGAGGATCCAGAGGTCGGTGATCGGGCCGACCCCGCCGGGACGGGCGAGACCGCCTCCGCGCGCTGCGCAACGCTCTCGAAGTCGACGTCCCCGACCAGCCTGACGCTTCCGTCGGCCTGCGTGACCGGGTTGATCCCGATGTCGACGACGATCGCGCCCTCGCGGACCATCTCGCCCGTGATCAGCCCCGGTACGCCGGCGGCGACCACGAGCACGTCAGCGGCGAGCGTGTGCTCGGCGAGCCTTTGCGCGTCATGGGTGTGCTTGTGGCAGGAGATGACCGTCGCGTTGCGGGCCAGGCCAAGGATCGCCGCCGGCTTGCCGACATTCGTGCTGCGGCCGACCAGGACGAGGTTGAGCCCGTCGTAGGCGCGCTCGGGATCCCGCCCGCTCTGGATCATGTAACGGTCGAGCATGTGGAACGCGGCGGCGGCGTCGAGGGCACGAAGCGCGGCGAGCCGAGCGCCAGCAGGCCCGCGTTCTCGGGGTGCTGCGCCTCGATGTCCTTGAGCGGCGGGAGCGCCCGGAAGATCCGCGACTCGGGGAGCTGCGACGGCAGCGGGCGCAGCACCAGGATCCCGAGTCAGCTCGGGATCGCAGTCGAGCTCGGCGATCTTGCCGACGACCTGCCCGAGCGTCGCGTCGGCCGGCATCTGGACCGTCAGCGATGCGATCCCGACCTCGCGTGCGTGAGCATCGATCCGACGCTGGTAGACGGCTGCCGCGTAGTCATCGCCGATCAGGATCGTCGCGATCCCGACGCCACCGTCGGGCAGTCGCGCCAGCTCGTCGCGGACTCGCTCCTTGAGTTCGGCCGCGTACGCGCGGCCATCGATAACGGTCGCCATCAGGGCGTCAGTGTACCCACGTCGCAGCGCGGCGCTGATTGGTAATACAGATCAGTTATGCCGGATTCCATATTGGACGCGATCACCATTCGGGGATAGCTTGTAACACTCGCCATTTGTGCGTGTCCCCGACCGACAAGGCAGACAAGCGCATGTCCTTCCTCCTCACCTGTCCGAACTGCGGCGTTCGTGAAGTGACCGACTTCGGCTTCGGCGGCGAGATCTCGCCCCGGCCCAAGCAGCGCCCGAGCTTCCGTGAGCTCAACGAGTACAACTACTTCAGGGTCAACGCCGCCGGCGTGCAGCGCGAATGGTGGTTTCACCGCTCGGGCTGCCGCGCGTGGTTCATCGCCGAGCGCAACACGACGCACCAACGAGGTGCTGTTCACCGCGCTGCCCGGACGAGGCGCCCGGGCGGGGATTCCGATCTCGGTGGTGCAGCATGAGCCGCCTCGCCCGAGCAGTCCGGCGAGCGGATCGCCCGCAACAAGATGATCCACTTCACCTTCGACGGCAAGACGGTCGAGGCGTTCGAGGGCGACACGATCGGCTCGGCGCTGTACGCCGCCGGGCAGCGGACCTTCTCGCGCAGCTTCAAGTACCACCGCCGCCGCGGCCTGATGTGCGTCGCCGGCCAGTGCCCCAACTGCCTGTGCGCGGTCGACGGCGCCCCCGGTGCCCGCGCCTGCACCGAGCCGGTCCGCGAGGGGATCAAGGTCGAGCACCTGAACGCCGAGCCGTCGCTCGAGTTCGACGTGATGGAGGCCACCGACAGGCTCGGCGGGCCGTTCATGCCGCCGGGCTTCTACTACAAGACCTTCATCCGGCCGCGGAAGCTGTGGCCGCTCTACGAGAAGGTCCTGCGCAACGCCGCCGGCCTGGGCAAGCTCCGCAAGCATCAGGAGGACCGCGAGTGGCGCACCGAGTACCGCCGCCGCCACGCCGACGTGCTGGTCGTCGGCGGCGGCGTCGCCGGTCTGAGCGCGGCGATCGCGGCGGCGCGGCTCGGCGCCGACGTCGTGCTCGTCGACGAGGGCCCCGAGCCGGGCGGCCGCCTGCTCGCCGACCGGCGAGACGGATCGGATCGCGCCGCTCGTCGCCGAGGCGCGCGAGGCCGGCGTCGAGATCCTCGACGCGGGCCCCGGCGCTGGGCTACTTCGACGGCCTGGTCCCGGTCTGGCAGGGCGACACCCTGCACCAGATCCGCGCCGCGCCGCCACGTGTTCGCGACCGGCACGATCGAGCAGCCGCTGGTGTTCGCCGGCAACGACCTCCCGGGCGTGATGCTGTCCGACGGCGCGCGGCGCCTTGGCGCGCTCTACGCGGTGCGTCCCGGCACCCGCGCCGTGATCGCCACCACCTCGGACCGCGGGCTCGACGCGGCGGTCGCGCTGCGCGGCGATCGGCGTCGAGATCGTCGCCGTCGCCGACCTGCGGCCGGATGGCCCGGACCCGCGGCCGAGACGCTGCGCAGCCTGGGCGTCGAGGTGCTCGCCGGCCATACCGTGTCGAGGCGAGTGGCCGCAAGGCCGTCGAGCGGGCGGTGCTCGCGCCGATCGGGTCCAACGGAAGGCGAGCGCGCGTTCGACTGCGACCTGGTCGTCGTCTCCGGCGGGGTCGCCCGTCGACCTCGCTGCTGCTGCAGGCCGGCGGCGCGACCGACTATGACGAGCGCCGCGGCCACTTCGCCCTCACCGAGGTCCCCGAGGGCGTGCTGCGCCGCCGGCGAGCTGACGGGCGCCGAGGGCTTCGAGGCGATCTGCGCCGTCCGGCGAGCTCGCCGGCTACGAGGCCGCGCACGGCGCTCGGCTTCGGCGACGCGGCCTCGCGCAAGGCCGCCGCCAAGCGGCAGGCCGAGCTCGACAAGGCCGGCGAGCCGGCGCGGATCGCCGTGCCGCCGCCGGTCAGCGGCGACGGGCGCGGCAAGTGCTTCGCCTGCTTCTGCGAGGACGTGACCAGCAAGGACATCAAGTTGAGCGTCGACGAGGGCTATGACTCGATCGAGCTGTCCAAGCGCTACACGACGGTGACGATGGGGCCCTGCCAGGGCCGGATGTGCCAGCTGCTCGGCGATCCGCCTGATGGCCCAGGAGACCGGGCGAGAGCCTCGGCGCGGTCGGCATGACCACCGCGCGTCCGCCGTGGGTGTCGGTGCCGATGGGGTCCTCGGCGGCCGGCCGTTCGAGCCGGCCAAGCGCTCGGCGATCCACGCCCGCCACCGTGAGCTCGGGCGCGAACATCAAGTGGGCCGGCGACTGGCGGCGCCCCTACGACTACGGCGACCCGGAGGGCGAGGCGCTCAGCGTCAACCAGGCGGCGGGACTGATCGACGTCTCGACGCTCGGCAAGCTGCTCGTCCGCGGCCCCGACGCCGGCGAGTTCCTCGACCGGCTCTACCCGAACCGCTTCTCCAACCTCAAGCCGGGGCGGATCCGCTACGGCGTGATCAGCTCCGACGCGGGCCGGATCGTCGACGACGGCACGATCTGCCGGCTCGACGACGACAGCTTCTACGTGACGACGACCTCGAGCGGCGCCGGCGCGGTCGAGGAGTGGTTCTCCTGGTGGCTGGCCGACTGGGGCATGCGGGTGCACCTGACCGACGTGACCCAGGGACTCGCGGCGGTCAACCTCGCCGGCCCGAAGGCGCGGGAGATCATGGCCGCCGTCACCGACCTGGACTGCTCGAACGAGGCGTTCCACTACCTCGACGGCAAGCGCGCCCTGATCGCGGGCGTCCAGTGCCTGATCATGCGGATCGGGTTCGTCGGCGAGGTCGGGCTACGAGATCCACTTCCCCGCGGCGCACGGCGAGCACGTCTGGGACGCGCTGATGGAGGCCGGCAAGCCGCATGGCCTGCGGCCGTTCGGGCTCGAGCCGCAGCGGATCCTGCGCCTGCAGAAGCTGCACATCATCGTCGGCCAGGACACCGACTCGGAGTCGACGCCTTACGGCGCCGCGATGGCGTGGATCGTCAAGCTCGACAAGGAGCACGACTTCATCGGCCGCTGGGCGCTCGAGCACTACGCCGAGGATCAGCCCGCCGACGCGGCTCGTCGGCTTCACGCTTGCCGACGCGGATCGGTCCCGACCGAGGGCGCGGTCGTCCTCGACGACCGGGGCGCCTCGGCCGGGCAGGTGACGAGCTCCCGCCACTCGCCGACGCTCGAGCGCGTGATCGGGATGGCCTGGGTGCCGAGCGCGCTGGCCCAGGACGGCGCCTCGATCACGATCTCCGACGAAGGTCGCAGCATGCGCGCCGAGGTCGCGACCAGACCGTTCTACGACCCAGAGGGAGAGGTGCTGCGCTCGTGAGCCTCGAATTCCTGATGCCCGACGCGGCCGTTTGCAGACGATCGCTTCTCGCCCGTCGCGCGCACACCGATGGAGCGCCAGGCGCGTGCCGCCGGCGGCGCGCTTCGAGATCCGTGACGGCTGGAATGTCGCGGTTTCCTACAGCTCCGCGGAGCAGGAGTCAGACGCCTGCCTCCAGGGCGCCGGCTGGGCCGACGTCTCCCACCTCGGCAAGCTGGAGCTGCAGGCGGAGCCTGATGACCTCCGCGCGATCGTCGCCCGCTGCGCGGACGGCGCCACGCTTGAGCTCGGCCGGGCGACCCGCGTCAACGGCAGCTGGTGGTGCCCGCTGACGCGCGACCGGCGCTCGTCATCTGCGAAACGGCGCGTCTGCCGGAACTGCGCGACTCGCTGCGCGACGCTGCGGCGAGCGCCTCTGCGCCCGCAAGCCTCGTCGATGTCAGCACCGTTTTCGCGCGCTGTCACGATCGTCGGTCCGCTGAGTCTCGCGAGGTGTTCGCACGGTTCTGCGCGCTGGACCTGCGCCCGAGTCAGACGCCGCTGCACGCGCTGCGGCCGGGCTCGATCGCCCGCCAGCCCGGGATCCTGATCCGCGAGGACGAGGATCGTTTCCTGTTCCTGTTCGGCTGGGGCGTCGGCGAGTACATGTGGACGGTCGTCGCGGACGCCGCCGACACCTCGGCGGCAGGCCGGTCGGAGTCGACGCGCTCGCGGCGCTGGACCCGGAGGCGCCGGCGGCGCAAGACGAGCCACAACGGCAGCAATCAGACGACCCACCAGGGGAGCAAACGAGCGAGGAGGTGGCGTCCGATGCTTGACATCTTCCGCAAGCGCCGGATGTGGCGCCGCGCAGGGGGAGCTCAAGAGCTCCTACGACGTCGTCATCATCGGCGGCGGCTCGCACGGGCTCGCGACCGCGTACTACCTGCAGAAGGAGCACGGGATCACGAACGTCGCGATCCTCGAGAAGCGCTACATCGGCTCAGGAGCCGCCGGGCGCAACACGACGATCCTGCGCTCCAACTACAAGACGCCAGAGGGCGCTCGCTTCTATGACGCGAGCGTGAAGCTCTACGAGGGCCTCTCGCAGGAGCTGAACTTCAACCTGATGTTCTCCCAGTGCGGCCACCTGACGCTCGCCCACAACGACCGTGCGATGTTCGTGATGGCCAACCGCGCCGAGGTCAACCGCCTGCAGGGGATCGACACGCGGCGTGATCTATCCCGACGAGATCAAGCGACTGGCGCCGGCGATGGCGGTCGATAACCCTGACGCGACCTACCCGATCATGGGCGCGCTGTACCACCCGCCCGGCGGGATCATCCGCCACGACGCGGTCGTCTGGGGCCTGGCGCGCGGGGTCGACGCCGGCGGCGTCGAGATCCACCAGAACACCGAGGTGACCGGGCTTCAGAAGGATCGGGGACCGGATCACCCACGTCCACACCAACCGCGGCACGATCAATGCCGGCCAGGTGCTCAACTGCACGGCCGGATGGAGCACGCTGATCAACGACATGGCCGGTGTGCCGCTGCCGATCACCACCCACATCCTTCAGGCGTGCGTCACCGAGCCGATGAAGCCGCTGCTGGACGTCGTGATCGTCTACTCGCAGATGCACGTCTACATCTCGCAGACCGACCGCGGCGAGTTCCTGATGGGCGCCGAGATCGAGCCGTGGACGACCTACCGGATGCAGGGCACGCTCAACTTCCTGCAGGAGGTGACCCGCCATGCGCTTGAGCTGTTCCCGCAGCTGGAGCACGCCCGTCTGCTGCGCAGCTGGGCGGGCCTGTGCGACCTCAGCCCCGACTACAGCCCGATCCTCGGCAAGACCGACGTCGACAACTTTCACATCAGCACCGGCTGGGGAACATACGGCTTCAAGGCAGCTCCGATCGTCGGCAGGACGCTCGCCGAGCTGGTCGCCACCGGCCGCACGCCGGATCTGATCGCGCCGTTCGCGGTCGAGCGGTTCTACGAGGATAAGCTCGTCTCAGAGCTCGCCGCCGCCGCCGTCAGCCATTAGCCAAAGGTCCAGAGGGAGAACCGACCAATGAAGAGCAGTCTTGAAATCGCCCAGGAAGCCGAGCTCGTCCCGATCACCGAGATCGCGCAACGCGTAGGTCTGCTGTCAGACGAGGTCGAGCCCTATGGCCGCTACAAGGCAAAGGTCGATCTGTCGGTGCTCGAGCGGATGAAGGACCGTCCCGACGGGAAGTTGATCTGCGTCACCGGGATGACACCGACAAAGGCGGGCGAGGGCAAGACGACGACGCTGGTCGGCCTCACCCAGGGTCTCGGGGCGATCGGCAAGAACTCGGTCGCGTGCCTGCGTGAGGCATCGCTCGGCCCGGTGTTCGGGATCAAGGGAGGCGCCGCCGGCGGCGGCTACACGCAGGTCGTCCCGATGGAGGATCTGAACCTCCACTTCACCGGCGACATCCACGCGATCAGCGCTGCCAACAATCTCCTGGCGGCGATGATCGACGCCTCGATCCTGCACGGCAACGAGCACAAGATCGACGCCCTGCGTGTTTCGTGGCGCCGCGCCGTTGATATGAACGATCGTGCGCTGCGCGACATCGCGATCGGGCTCGGGGGCCGCGCCAACGGCTACCCGCGTGAGAGCGGCTTCGACATCACCGCCGCCTCCGAGGTGATGGCGATCATGGCTGTCGCCAACGACCTCAAGGATCTGCGCAAGCGGATCGGTTCGATCACCGCCGCCTACTCCTACGACGGCGGCCATCCGATCACGGCCGAGGACCTCAGGGCCGCGGGTTCGATGACGGTGCTGCTCAAGGACGCGCTCAAGCCGAACCTCGTGCAGACGCTCGAGGGCCAGCCGGTGATGATGCACTGCGGCCCGTTCGCGAACATCGCCCACGGCAACAACTCGCTGGTCGCCGACAGGGTCGCGATGAAGCTCGGCGACTACGTCTGCACCGAGTCGGGGTTCGGCGCCGACATGGGGATGGAGAAGTTCTTCGACATCGTCTGCCGGTTCGGCAAGCTGACGCCCTCGGCGGCCGTGCTGGTGACAACGGTGCGCGCGATCAAGCACCACGGTGGCGCCGGTGACGACGGCCAGTCGGGCCCCGCCAGCCGCCACGCGATCGAGACGGGAATGGCGAACGTTCGCCGGCACCTGAAGACGATCGCGACCTTCGGAGTGCCGGCAGTGGTCGCGGTCAACCGCCGCCCCGGAGACACAAACGAGGAGGTCGAGCTCGTCAAGCGCCTCGCGCTCGAAGCGGGGGCGTTCGCGGCCGAGATCAACGATGGCTTCTCCCGTGGAGGCAAGGGCGTCACCGAGCTGGCGCAGGCGGTCGTCGACGCCTGCGAGCAGCCGAACAGCTTCCACTACATGTACGAGGATGACGCTCCGATCCAGGACAAGATCGAATCGGTTGCGAAGAACGTCTACGGCGCCAGCGACGTATACCTGTACCCCGAAGCCGAGGACAAGATCCACCAGTTCACCAAGCAGGGCCTCGGCCACTTCCCCGTCTGCATGGCGAAGACGCACCTGTCGCTCAGCTCGGATCCGACGCTGCTGAACGTGCCTGAGAGCTTCACCCTCCCGGTTCGCGACATCCGCGCTTACACCGGCGCCGGCTGGCTGGTGCCGCTGTGCGGCGACATCCAGCAGATGCCGGGCCTCGGCAGGACGCCCGCCGCGCACAACATCGACATCGACGAGAACGGGCGCACGGTCGGCCTCTTCTAGAGGGCCGGCCGTCGCCTCAGACCGCGAACGGTCACGGCCCTTGGCTCGGATCGTCGTCACGCGTTTCATCTCCGAGTCCGCGCTCGCGCTGCTGCGTGAGGCGGGCGAGGTGTGGGTCTCCCCACACGACCGCGCGTTGACCGTCGAAGAGCTGCACGAAGCGATCACCGGCGCCGACGCGGTCGTCTCGATGCTCCACGACCGTGTCGACGACGCGTACCTGGAGGCGGCCGGCCCGCAGTTGCGCGTGGTCGCCAATGTCGCGGTGGGCTACGACAACATCGATGTCGCCGCTGCCACACGCCACAGGGTGCTCGTCACCAACACGCCCGGCGTGCTCACCGATGCCACGGCCGACCTGACGATCGCGTTGATCCTGATGGTGACCCGCCGCCTGGCCGAGGGCGAGCGGCTGATCCGCGGGCGCGCTCCGTGGCGCTGGAACATGTTCATGATGCTCGGCGTCGGGCTGCAGGGCAAGACGCTCGGGATCGTCGGTCTCGGCGAGATCGGTCAGGCGACGGCGCGCCGGGCCCGGGTGTTCGGGATGGATGTCGTCTACTCGCAGCGCACCCGCGCCGACGAAAAGGTCGAGCGCGAACTGGGCGCCCGCCGGCTGACGCTCGATCAACTGCTCGAGAGCGCCGATATCGTGTCGCTGCACTGCCCGCTGACCGAGGAGACTCACCATCTGATCGACGCCGCGCGCCTTGAGCAGATGAAGGCCGGCGCGTTCCTCGTGAATGCCGCCCGTGGCCCGGTGATCGACGAGCAGGCGCTGGCGGCGGCGCTGCGCGACGGCGTGATCGCCGGCGCCGCACTGGACGTATTTGAACACGAGCCCGAGGTGTACGAGGGGCTGCTCGAGCTGGACAACGTCGTGCTGATCCCGCACCTCGGGTCGGCGACGATCGAGACCCGGACCGCGATGGCGCTGCTCGCGGCGGAAAACGCTGTGACCGTGCTCAGGGGCGAGCGGCCGCCGACCCCGGTCAACGCTGAGCTGCTGAGCTAACCTAGACACCGTCGGTAAAAGAGAGAACTAACTTGTCCAACAACCTTGTCGAGCTCGTCCGCCGGCACCACGCCGTCCAGGCCCCGACCGCGCTCGAGGTCCTCAAGGAGGCGATGGACGACCACGGCGAGATCACCGACGAAGACCGCCGCGGCCGCGGCAGCCGCATCGGGACTGCCGGAGGCCGCCGTCTACGGCGTCTCGACCTTCTACGACGATCTGCTCGCGCCCCGCGGCAAGCGCCACGTCCGTGTCTGCACCGGAACCGCCTGCTTCGCCGCGACGGGTGATGCTCATGTCGAGGAGATCAAGCGATCGCTCGGCCTCGACCTCGGCGAGTGTCAGCGGGGACGGCTCGGTCTCGCTTGCCGAGACTGTGTGCCTGGGCTTCTGTCACTCCTCGCCGGCGGTCCGCGACGGCGACCTGATCGACGCCGGCCCGGACGTCGTGGCGCGCCTGCTCGCCGGCGAAACGCGGGCGGCTTCGGAGCCCGAGTGGTCAAGCGTGCTGGCCGAGCCGGTGCTGACGCGGCCCGGGGACTGGTCCGGCCTGGCTCGCGCTATTGCCGAGCGCGAGCCAGAGGAGCTGCTCGCTGAGGTCAAGCAGGCCAACGTCCGGGGGCGGGGGGGCGCCGGCTTCCCCGCCGGCAGCAAGTGGGAGTTCGCGCGCAGCACGCCGGCGGCCAGAAGTTCATCGTCGCCAACGGCGACGAGGGCGACCCCGGCTCCTACATCGACAAGTACCTGATGGAGCGCAACCCGGCGCTGGTGCTCGAGGGCATGGCGCTCGCCGGCTACGCCGTCGGCGCCGCGCACGGCTTCATTCTCTGCCGCAGCGAGTACCCGCTGTCGAAGCCGGCGCTCGAAGCCGCGGCCGCCGACGCGCGTGAGGCCGGCTGGCTGGGCGAGGGGATCGGCGGCTCCTCGTTCAACTTCGACGTCACCGTGCTCGAGGGCGCCGGCTCCTATGTCGTCGGCGAGGAGACCGCGCTGCTCGCGTGCGTGGAGGGGCTTCGCGGCACGGTCTCGGCGCGACCGCCGTTTCCGGCGGTGCGCGGGCTGTATGGGCTCCCGACCGTCGTCAACAACACCGAGACGCTCGCCAACATCCCGTTCATCGCGACGCACGGCGCCGAGGCCTACCGGCGCTCAGCCCGGGCGCGACCCCGGGATCGAAGCTGATCTGCTTCAACGAGCGCTTTGCCAAACCGGGCGTCTACGAGGTTCCGTTCGGGATGCCGATCCGTGAGCTGTGCGAGGAGCTGGCCGGCGGGATGGTCGGTGACCGTCAGATCAAGGCGCTGCAGATCGGCGGGCCGCTGGCCGGCATCCTCCCCGCCTCGCGGCTCGACATCCCGTTCGATTTCGAGCCACTCGCGGCCGAGGGCTGCATGGTCGGCCACGGCGGCATCCTCGGCGTTCGACGACCGCACCGACATGCGCGCGGTCGCTACCCACCTGCTGCGCTTCGGCGCCCACGAGAGCTGCGGCAAGTGCTTCCCGTGCCGGATCGGGCTGAGGCGCGCGTACGACCTGTTTCGCAGCGAGCAGCCGATCGAGCAGGCGAAGTTCGAGGCGCTGCTGGAGACGCTCGAGCTCGCCAGCCTGTGCGCGCACGGCGGCGGCATGCCGGCGCCGCTGCGCAGCCTGCTCGGGCACTTCCCCGACGAGCTGGGGCTGGTCTGATGCGGGTCACGATCGACGGGACCGAGATCGATGTCGAGCCTGGCACGACCGTGCTCGAGGCGGTCCAGCGCTCGGCTCCGACGTGCCGACGCTCTGCTACGACGAGCGACAGGCGCCGTTCGGCGCCTGCCGCGTCTGCCTGGTCGGTGCCGCCGGCGCGCCGGCGGCCGATCCCGGCCTGCACGACGCCCTGCCGCGAGGGCATGGAAATCGACACCCATGACCCGATCGCCCGCAGGGTCGCGAGCGCCGGTCGTCGAGCTGGTCCTCTCGGAGCTGCCGGTGCCGCCCGCGGAGCACACCGAGCTGGCGGTTGTCGCGACGGAGCTCGGTCTGCGCGAGCTCCTGGCCGGCGAGGCCAGATCTCGCGAGCTTCGCTGGCCCGGTGCCGCCCACGCACGTCGAGCATCGACGAGCGCCACCCCTACCTCGCCTTCCAGCACGAGCTGTGCATCTCCTGCGGGCGCTGCGTGCGCGCCTGCGACGAGGTCCAGGGAGCTTTCGCCCTGACCGCGACCGGACGCGGCTTCAGCGCAACGTGACCGCCGGTCTGGACGCCGGCTTTCGCGACTCGACGCTGCGTCTCCTGCGGAGCCTGCGCCGACACCTGTCCGACCGATGCGATCACGGAGATTCGACTGCTTGCGATCGAGCAGGCGTGAGAAAACGGAGATGACGCGAATGAGCGAACGTTTCGACTTCACCACCACGACCACGTGCGGATACTGCGGCGTCGGCTGCCGGCTGGAGGCGCACGTCCACGATGGCGCGATCGCATCGATCAGCCCGGCGCTCGACGGGCCCGCGAACCGCGGTCACACGTGCCTGAAGGGCCGCTTCGCGCACCAGTTCTCGCGCTCCCGCGACCGGCTGACCGACCCGCTGATCCGCGAGGGCGACGGCTTCGCGGGTCGCGAGCTGGGAGGAGGCGATCGGCCGGATCGCGACCGAGCTTGGCGCGGATCAAGGGCGAGCACGGCCCCGACGCGATCGCGGGCCTGGCGTCCTCGCGCGCGACCAACGAGGACTGCTACGCGATGTCGCGCCTGATGCGCGCCGCGATCGGCACCAACAACATCGACAACTGCTCCCGCGTGTGCCACTCGCCGACCTCGTTCGCGCTGCGCAAGCTCGTTCGGCCTCTCGGGCGCGACCGGGTCGTTCACCGACATCGATGCCGCCGACGCGGCGATCCTGATCGGCGCCAACCCGACCCAGGCCCACCCGGTCGTCGGCGCGCGGATCAAGCAGGCGGCGCTGCGCGGCTTGAAGCTGGTGACGATCGACCCGCGGCGGATCGAGCTGGCCGACTACGGAGTGCTGCACCTCGCGCCGCGGCCTGGCACCAACGCCGCCGTGATGCTCGGGCTCGCGCACGTCGTCGCGCGCGACGGCTTCGTCGAACCCGACTTCATCGACGAGCGGACCGAGGGCGTACGACGAGGTGGAGGCCTGCTCGCGCACTACACGCCCGAGCGTGTCGAGGAGATCACCGGCATCCCGGCCGCCGACATCGAGGCCGCCGCGCACATCTACGCGGAGGCGACCGAGGCGTGGGTGCTGTGGGGCCTGGGCGTGACCGAGCACAAGTACGGCTCGGAGGTCGTGCAGCTGATCTGCAACCTCGCGATGATGACCGGCAAGGTCGGCCGGCCCGGCTCGGCGCTGCTGCCGCTGCGCGGCCAGAACAACGTCCAGGGCTCCTCCGACATGGGCGCGCTGCCCGACACCTACACGCGTACCGCCCGGTCGGCGACGAGGAGGTGGCGCGCAGCGTTCGAGGACTGCCTGGGGCGTCTCGCTCTCGCGTCAGAAGGGCTTCACGATCCCGCAGATGTTCGACGCGGCGGTCGCCGGCGAGCTGAAGGCGATGTACATCTTCGGCGAGGACGTCGCCCAGACCGACCCCGACACGCGCGCACGTGGCCCACGCGCTGCGAGTCGCTCGAGTTCCTCGTCTGCCAGGACATCTTCCAGAACGAGACGACCAAGTACGCCGACGTGATCCTGCCGGCGTCGGCGTTCCTCGAGAAGGCGGGCACGTTCACCAACGCCGAGCGGCGCTTCCAGCTGCGTGGCGCCGGCGATCGACCCGCCGGGCGACGCGAAGACCGACCTGGAGATCATCACGCTCGTCTCGCGGGCGCTCGGGCACGAGATGGGCTGTGGCAGTCCTCGAGCGGACGTGATGGACGAGATCGCGGCGCTGACCCCCGAATACGCCGGCGTCAGCCTCGAGCGGATCGGACGTCGCGGGCTGCAGTGGCCGGTCGCCGCCGACGGCACCGACTCGCCGACCTCTATGCCGAGCGAGTTCGCCGCTCCCGGGCGGTCGCGGCCAGTTCGCCGCGCTGCCCTACAAGCCGCCCGGCGACGCCGCCGACGATGAGTTCCCGCTGATCCTCGTGACCGGCCGCGCGCCTCGCAGCACTACAACGCCGGGCACGATGACGCGGCGGACGGCGAACCTCGAGCTGCGTCGACCGCGACTGGCTGGAGATCCATCCCGACGACGCCGCCCGGCTGTGGATCACCGACGGCGAGCAGGTGTCGGTGCGCAGCCGCGTCGGCAGGATCGAGCTCGACGGCGCAGGTCACCGACCGGATCGAGCCCGGCCACGTGTTCACCGCCTTCCACTTCCCCGAGGTCAGGACGAACCTGCTCGATCGGCAGCTCCGCCGACGTGAACACCAGCTGCCCCGAGTACAAGGTCGTGGCGGTCGACGTGCGGCCGATGCTCCGAGCAGCCAGCGTTCACGCCGGTGCTCGGGGAGCCTGCGCTCACGTGAGCGCGGGGCGGTTCCTGGCGCGGACCCTGGCGTGAGCGGATCGCGCGCCTCCGGCGCGCAGGCGCGGATGGTGGCGGTCATAACGCACGACGGCGCGCGCGACGAGGTCGGCGGTCGAGGAGCCGCTGGAGATCCGCGTCGACGGCGCGCCGCTGGCGGTGACGATGCGCACCCCCGGCCACGACGAGGAGCTGGCGCTCGGGTTCCTGCACGGCGAGGGGCTGATCGACGGGCCCCGTGAGGCGGGCCTGACCGAGGACTTCGCGGCCAACATCGTCGAGGTTCGCGGGCCGCTGCTGCGCGATCCTGGCGCGCGGCGCTTCTACACGACCTCCTCGTGCGGGGTGTGCGGGAAGGGCGCGCTGGAGGAGGTCGCGGTCCATCGCGCCCGTGGTCGGCGCCCGGCCCGAGCATCGATCGCGGGCTGCTCGCGGCTCTTCCCGATCGCCTGCGCCAGCCCGGCCTTCGAGCGCACCGGCGGACTGCACGCCACCGGGCTGTTCACCGCCGACGGCGAGCTGCTGTTCGCGCGCGAGGACGTCGGGCGCCACAACGCGATGGACAAGGTGATCGGCCGCGCCCTGCTCGACGGGCGGCTGCCGCTGGCGGGGTCGGGTCCTGTGTGTCAGCGGGCGGCTTGCGTTCGAGCTGGTGCAGAAGGCGGCCGTCGCGGGCGCGCCGATCATCGTCGGCGTCGGCGCACCGAGCTCGCTGGCGATCGAGCTGGCCGCCGACCGCGGGATGACGCTTGCCGGGTTCGCGCGCAACGGGCGGGTCAACGTCTACACCGGGGCCGATCGCGTTGTCTGAACACCCGGGCTCAGAGGTTGGAAGTGTGGAGGTGGTGATCCGACCGCTGCAGAGCGCGGCGGATGCGGAGGCCTTTCGAGC
This sequence comes from uncultured Solirubrobacterales bacterium, assembly GCA_963742025.1. Lineage (GTDB taxonomy): Bacteria > Actinomycetota > Thermoleophilia > Solirubrobacterales > Solirubrobacteraceae > Palsa-465. The sequence continues at coordinate 460,890 of CAVUKF010000010.1, read as the reverse complement.
GCTCAACCTGGAATGGATCGCGCGCTACTTCGTCGTCGAGGAGCACGACCGGCGTCAACTTGATGATCCGGTCGCTGCGATCATCGACCGCGGCGGCGAGGTCCTGATCGCGGAGCTCGATCGCCGGGCGGTCGGTTGCGTCGCAATCGTGCCTGACGGCAGCGGCGCGTACCAGCTGTCGAAGATGGCGGTTGAGCCCGAGCTGCGGGGCGGCGGCGTCGGTCGCAAGCTGCTGAGCGCCGTGATCGACCGCGCCCGTGAGCTCGGCGCAAGCTCGCTGTTCCTCGGCAGCTCGACGAAGTTGGCGCCCGCCGTCCACCTATACGAGACGTTCGGTTTTCAGCACGTCTCGCCTGAGACGATCCAGATGCCCTATCGGCGGGCTGACGTCTTCATGCAGCTCGTGCTGGATACCTGTTGGCGCTCGGCGCCGATCGGGTCGGGTGCTACCCCTCGTAGGTGCTGATCCAGCGCAGGACCGCTGCCGCATGCTGATCGGGCGGGAAGATCGGGTAGAAGACGTGCTCGATCACGCCGTCGGCGATCACCATCGTCAGGCGCTTGTACAGCCGCTGCCCGTCGGATGTGGTGAACGTCGGCAAGCCGATCGCACCCGCCAGCTCAAAACCGGGGTCCGAGAGGATCGTGAACGGTAGGCCGAGGCGGCCGGCCAACTCTGCCTGGTAGTCGGTTGTCTGTGAGGACATTCCGTAGACGGCGCCGATGCCGGCGGCCTGAAGCCCGGCGTAATGGTCGCGAAACCCGCACGTTTCCGGTGTGCACCCGCGAGCGCCGGGGATCTCGTTCCAGCCGGCGGGAAGGTCAACCCCGGGCCGCCCCGTGAGCGGGTAGACGTAGATCACGCTTGTTCCGCCACCGAGCCTGTCGAGCGTGACGTCCCTGCCATCGGTCGCGTGGAGGGTCAGGTGCGGCATCGAGATGTGGAGCAGATGGTCAGCGGCACCGTCGTCCTCGGGGACCGGCAGGTCATCGGGCAGACTCAGATAGTCGGCCATTTCCTCCTCCTGGGGGTGGTCGAGGTTGTTACGGGTGCGTCCTGAGGGCGAGTGGTCATGCGGGTTCAGGCCGGATCGGCGGCTGCGGCATCCGGATCAGCGAGGCGACCTTCGCGACCGCCATCACGTTCCCGGTCAACACGAGCTTGCCGGTGAAGTATGCGGCCAGGGGGTTGGAGCTGCCGGTCGCCATCCGAACGAATTCCTTCGCCTCCACGGTGATCGTGACCCGAGGCTCACCTCCGCGGTCGCCTCGGACGATCGTCATCTTCCCGTCGGCGATCGCGACGTCGTAGATGTCGACGGTGCTGTGACCGGGGGATGTGATCCGCCAGCGGATCGTCGTGTTGACGCCGGCCGCCCGGCGCGTGTCGAGCAGGCCGGGCAGCTGACTGAAGATGCCACCGATGATCAGGTGCCTTGCGGGGGTGCGCAGCAGTCGATCGAGGCGGTCCTCCGGCATGCTCTGCAGCCACCGCCACGCTCGTTGCGTGAGCTCGTCCTGTGCCCTTGACGCCGCACGCCCAAGGTGTGCGGCGCTCGTCGCTTTCAGCGGCCGCTCCGTCATCCGATTGACATTAGCCGACTGATGCTGTGGCGCTCGCGACGCTAGACGGCGTGTGAGACGCCGCCGTCCACGGTCAGGGTCGTGCCGGTTATGTACGCGGCCGGTTCTGAGCAGAGGAACGCCGCCGCAGCCGCGAACTCCTCGACGGTGCCAAGACGCCCTGCGGGGATGCTGGTGACGCGCTCGGGCCGGTCGGCGCCGAGCTCTCTTGTCCGGTCGGTGAGGATCAGCCCGGGCATCAGCGTGTTGATCGTGACTCCGTCACCTGCAACCTGCCGCGCGATCGTCTTCATCGCCGCGAGCAGCCCGGCCCGGTGCGACGCTGATAGAACCAGCACCGGGCTCGGCTCGCGCACGACGCTTGATGAGAGCGAAAGCACGCGGCCCCAGCCTCGTTCACGCATCGCCGGAAGCGCCGACTCGACGAGTGCGATCTGCCCGAGCAGCAACAGCTCATACGCCTCGCGCCACTGCCTGTGGGTGAAGCTGAGCGCGTCAGGCGAGGCGGGCGGGCCACCGCTGTTGGCGACCAGGATCTCGATCGGGCCGAGTTCTCGCTGCACCGCTTCAATGAGCTTCGCGGCGTTCTCGACGTCGGCAGCGTCGTGTTCGAACGCACGTGCGCCGATCGGGTGTGCTGCGGCCTCGATCCGCTCGCGCGAGCGGGAGCTGATCGCCACCCTCGCCCCCTCGTTTGCGAGCACGGTCGCGACGCCGAGCCCGAGTCCCTTCGATGCACCGGTTACCAGCGCGACTCTGCCCTCGATTCCGAGGTCCATCTACTGCACCAGCTCTGCTGCCTGCAGCGCTTCGGTGAAAGCACCTGAGGTCATCACGTCGGAGAACATCGGGTAGTCGAACTTGATCGCGTTCTCGTGCTCCTCGGGCGAGGTTGCGGCGACGCAGTCCGACAGCGTGATCACCTTGTAGCCCTTCTCGTAACCGGTCCGCATCGTCGATTCGACACAGCAGTTGGTCAGGAACCCGCCGAGCGCGATCGTCGTGATCCCGCGCGCCCGCAGGATGAAATCGAGGTTGGTGGTGGCGAACGTGTCGAGCCCGCGCTTCCCCTCGACGACGACATCACCGGTCTGAGGCGCGAGCGAGTCGACGATCTCGGCGCCCCACTCGCCCTTGACGAACGCGGTCGAATCGACGACGCCCTTGAGGATCCCGTACGGATGCTGCGAGAGCTCGCCGTAGCCGGGCGCGAAGGTGATCGGGGCGTGGACGATCGTCGCGCCGGCCGCGCGCGCCGCGTCGACGAGCCGGCGGGTGTTCTCGAGCATCCCGGTCTGCTCCATCACGCCCTCGACCGCGCCGTGCAGTGCGCCGCCATCGGAGGTGAAGTCGTTCTGGTATTCGATCAGCACCACTGCCGTGTGCTTGGGATCAACTGACATGCGCGCTCCTCGTTGTCGACGTGTCGGGTGCCGACCGTCACTTTAGTGCGGCAACGCCCGTGATCAAGATGACTGTGGGCGGGGCGGCTACCATCGTGGCCCCGGGGGCGGTTAGCTCAGCTGGTAGAGCGCCTGCCTTACAAGCAGGAAGTCGGCGGTTCGAGCCCGTCACCGCCCACTAGCATAAAAGACCTGCACATCAGCGTTTGGGGATGGTTCGACGCCGGTGAGCGGCTCGGCGAGCGTGACGCAGACCTATGCGCAGCCGGGCACCTACACGGCTCAGCTCACGGTTGTGGACGCGGACGGGTGCTCGACGCTGACGGTGTTCACCGGCCAGACGGCGTACTGGAACGGGAACGCGGCGGCGACCACGACACGGACGGTGGTCGTGCCAGCGGTGGCGGTCTCGAACGTGAGAACTGCGCCGCGGACGTTCTCGGCGGCGGGCCGCACGGTGCGCGGCAAGTGCGGGAAGCTCACGACGAAGAACAACGGCGATAAGCCGTGTCAGCTGTCGATCAAGCTGACGGCGGATTACACGCTCAACGCGGCGCGGACGGTGAGCTTCAGGCTTGCGCTTCAGACAAGCGGGCGGATGGTCAGCGGCAAGTGTGTGAAGGCGTCGCCCAAGAACAAGCACGATCGCAAGTGCATGCTGCTGGTGAGCGTGCACAATCCGATCACGCGCTCGGAGGTGGTCGGCTCGAACAAGTTCACCTTCACGGGCAAACTGCTTTCGGGGACCTATGAGCTGACTATGACCCCGGTGGGCGGGGCTGCGCAGACCGTCACGTTCAAGGTCACGGGCTGACGGGCGCGAGCGGCGGCGGGTGGGCCGAGACCGCTCCTAGCCGCGGGGAACTCCGCTGCTCACCCGAGATGGCTCCTTGGTCGCGGGGCCGCCTCGCGAGCGCTCGCGGGTCTCGAGACTCGCGGCGCCCGCGACCGAGACGGCTGCCTTGATCATGGAGCGGCTCGACGTCCGACGACGTGGTCGTGGCGCCGTGAACACAATTCGCATCTCTCGCGTGAGCACGCTCTGGACGCCATCGCCGTGCTCGGGCGCTGGTGGTGATCCTGGCGTTCCGGTCCGAGCGGCAGCGTGAGAGCGTTACGTCCTTGTTACCGGCGGTCGGCTACAAATGGGGTGATGGCCAACCGGAGGGTCCACAACGTGCTGATCACGTTGGTCGTGGTCATGTGTTCGGCAGCGATCCCGGCCTGCGGCTCCTCGGGCGGACCGAGCAGCGCGGCTGCCAGCGGGAGCGGTGAGACACCGGCGCTCAAGCTTGCGGACTGCATGCGCTCGCATGGCGTGCCCAACTTCCCCGATCCGAGTGCCGGAGGTGGCGGTGTGAACCTGACCTCGGGGGTCAACCCGCAATCCCCGGCGTTCAAGTCCGCCCGGCGGGCATGTGCCAAGCTTGTGCCCGGTGGCAAACCTGGGGGGCAGTCGGCCACCGAGAGCCAGTTTCTCGCAGCGTTGAGCTTCGCCAAGTGCATGCGCACGCACGGTTTTCCGGACTTCCCAGACCCGACGCACTTTGATTCTCCCCCGGGCCCGATCCTCATCGTCGGGCGCGGGCTGTACTTTCGGGTGAGCGCCCAGTTCGACCCGAATTCCCCCGCGGCCAACCGGGCGATGGCGATATGCGGGGAGGCGCACTAACGTCGCAGCGCCGCTGGAACAGGGCCTCAACCAGCCGTTCTGCGGGGCGTTGGGTGCTCAGTCAGGGGCGGCAGCGATAGCTCCCAAGCGGCGACCAGGTCGCTGAGCGCAACGAGATGACCGGGAGGCGTAATGACGGAAGCGGCCGGTAACGTCAGCAGCGTGACGCACCAGCCGCGATTCGGACGGGTTCGAGCTGCGGAAGCCACTGACCTATCCGAGCTTCTTCGCCTCTACCGCCAACTACAGCCCGAGGATCCCGAGCTCGATGCCGCTGCCGCCAACGAGGCCCTCGACGCGATCCTGCGGACGCCGGGCATGACGATCTTGCTCATCGACCGTGCCGACCACCTCGCCGCAACTGCCTATCTGAACGTCATTCCGAACTTGACGCGCTCGGCATCGCCCTACGCAGTCATCGAAAACGTGGTCGTCGATGAGCAACTCCGCGGCTCCGGCATCGGGAAGCACATCATGGCCGAGACCCTTCAGGCTGCCTGGAACGCCGGCTGCTACAAGGCGATGCTCCTCACCGGATCGCGACGCGAATCGACCCACGGGTTCTACCGAGCATGCGGCTTCGCCGACGACGCCAAGACGGCCTATGTCGCATATCCCCCTGTGCGTCAATTGGTGATGGGACACCACCATGGGAGCGAGCCCAAGAATCGATGAATATCGGGATGGAGCCCGAAATCGGCGATCGCCAGCACCGACCCCTCCAGCCTCCTGTCGATCACCCTGCAAGGCACCGGCGGTCAATCCCACAAGGCGCGCCCGGCGCTACGGGCGCGAGCGGACCGCGAGGCCCGGCGGGCAAGATCGAGCTCGTGACCTGCAAACCGGTCACGACGGGCAAGCGCAAGCACAAGAAGACCGTTCAGAAATGCTCGTCCAAGCTGACCAGCGCCCCAGTCAAATTCACGACCGCAGGAAGTCTGATCACAGCGCACGCCAGGCGCCCCTGAACACCGTGAACAGGCTTCTGCTCTCCCCCGAACCCAACACACTTCCAACCGTGCTGCTCGCATCCCCAACGATCGAGCAGGCGGAACCAGCACGGCCCGGGCGTCGATACACCCGAGGCGAATCATCGTATCGCCGCCGGGATGACCGTCCGCTCGCCTGGGCTCAGGACGCGCACGTCGACTTCGGGCGCGTCGCGCTTTGCGAGCGCGGCAAACTCCCGAGCTGGGCGCATCGGGTCGCTCGGGCGCCGCGCAGGCGAGCGCAGCGTCAACGTTCCCCAGTGGATCGGGATCGCGACCGCGGGGGCGATCAACGCCGTTGCCGCGGCAGCGCGCTCGGGGTCAAGATGACCGCGGCCGACGCTCGGGCCCCAGCCCCACACCGGCAGCAGGGCGACGTCGATCTGTCCACGCAACGCCTCCATCGATCCGAACAGGTCCGTATCCCCCGCGAAGTAGACGGTTCGTGAGCCGGTGACGACGAAGCCGATCGCCTCGGTCGCCGGTCCGTACGGCCGCCTGCGTCCGTCATGAACGGCCTGCGTCGCCCTGACTCGCACGCCGTCCACGGGCGTCTCATCGCCTGCAAGTAGCTCCCGAACGTCGTCAAAGCCCTTGGCAAGGAGCCATGCCCGCGCAGCCGGCGGACCGATGATCGGCCCCGAGCGCGCGATCGCCCTGAGCGTGGCGGCGTCGGCATGGTCGGCGTGCAAGTGAGAGAGCAGTACGCAATCGACGGGTCCGATCTCCCGCGGCGAGATCGACGGCGCGATCCGTACAAGTGGACCGATCCGGTCCCGCAGGACCGGATCGGTCAGCAGCCGCGTGCCGTCGATCTCGATCAGCACGGTCGCGTGACCGAGCCAGCTGATCGCGAGCTCGCCGGCGTCGGCGACGCAGCGTTTCTCGTCGGCGGGCGCCATCGCGTCAGATGGGAGCGCAGACCGGGCCCTTGCTCATCGTCCGATCCGGATGACGACGCGAGCGATCGCAGGGTGGATCGTGAGCGTCACAAGATGGATTCATCAGATTCTCAGGACGACACGCCCGGCTCGGGACCCGCGCCGCCGGGAGACGGCGGCGTTTCGTACGGTCAGCCGGTGAGCTGGGCGCCGCAGGCACCGAGGCTCACGGTTGCGCGACTGCTGGCGTTCTGGCTGTTACTGGCGGTGGCGGTGTTCCTCACGGCGGCGATCGTGCCAGGGGTCACCGTCGAGCGGTTCCGGGATGCGCTGCTGGCAGCGGCGCTGATCGCTGCTCTCAACGCGGTGCTGCCGCCGATCGTCGCGGCGCTAAGCCTGCCGTTCACGCTCGCGCTCGGCTTTCCGATCGTCCTGTTGCTCGATGCGGTGATGCTCCTCCTTGCATCTGACATCGACCCGAACGCGATCCACGTCGACTCGTTCGGCTGGGCGCTCGTGGCCGCCGTCGTGATCGCCGCGACCGTGATGGTGCTCGAGGTGGTCGTCGGGGTCAATGACGATCGCGTCTATTCGCTGCGGGTGATCAGGAGGATCGCGCGCCGCCAGGGACATCAGATCGTCAGTGATGCGCCGGGGATCGTGTTCCTGGAGATCGACGGGCTGGCGCTGCCGGTGCTGCGGCGCGCGATCCGGGACGGCAACGTTCCGGAGCTGGCGCGCTGGATCGAGCGTGGCTCGCACCGGCTCGCAGAGTGGGAGACGGACCTGAGCTCGCAGACGGGCGCGAGCCAGGCCGGCATCCTGCTCGGATCAAACGACGACATCCCGGCGTTCCGCTGGGCCGACAAGGAGAGCGGCCGGCTGATCGCGTGCTCCTCGCCGAGTGACTGCGCCGAGATCGAGCGTCGTCTGGCCACGGGTCGGGGGCTGCTGATCGACGACGGCGCCAGCCGCGGCAACCTGTTCTCCGGCGAGGCCGACTCGGTGATCCTGACGGTCAGCCGGATGAGCGCGGAGAAGCGCGCAAACCCTGGCTACCGTGCGTTCCTGGCGAACGGGTTCAACGTGACCCGCACGTTGGTGCTGTTCTGCTGGGAGCTGGTGATCGAGCGGGTCGCGGCCGTCCAGCAGCGCCGGCGTGACGTTCGGCCCAGGGGAGAGCGGGGCGGGCGCTACCCCCTGATCCGCGCAGCGGTGTGCGTCGCGGTCCGAGATCTGATCGTGTTCGGCGTGCTGACCGACATGATGCGAGGCACACCGGCGATCTACGCGACCTTCTCGAGCTACGACGAGGTGGCGCACCACTCCGGCCTCGAGCGCTCAGACACGCTCGAAGCGCTGCGGAAGCTTGATCAGCAGTTCTCCCAGATCGACCGCGCTCGCCGGTTTGCGCCGCGCCCGTACAAGCTCGTGGTGCTCTCCGATCACGGTCAGACCCAGGGGGCGACCTTCAAGCAGCGCAACGGCTACGACCTGCACGAGCTGGTGGCGCGGTCGCTCGACAACGCCAGCGTCGCCCGCGCGGGAGCCGGCGACGAGCACGATGTCGCCGTTCAACACGCGGTCGCCGAAGCGACGGGCCGGACGCCTGGCAGGTCGGACGGAGCCGTTCGCGAAGATGGGGTGGTGGTGCTCGGCTCGGGCAACCTCGGGCTTATCTATCTGATGGAGACCACCCGACGTCTCTCGCTAGAGCAGATCGACGCGCTGCATCCACGCCTGCTCCCGGCGCTTCGCCAACACCCGCACATCGGCTTCCTGCTGGTCGACTCCGAGCAGCACGGCGCGGTCGTACTCGGCGCGAGCGGCGCCAGATACCTCGCCGAGGATCGCGTCGACGGCGACGATCCACTCCAGCCGTTCTCCGCGAGCGCGGCCAAGCACCTGCTGCGAACCCATGGTTTCAAACACGCGCCCGACATCCTGCTCAACAGCTTCTACGATCCCGAACTGGAGCAGGGCTGCGCGTTCGAGGAGCTGATCTCGTTCCACGGCGGCCTCGGCGGGCCGCAGACGCGCCCGTTCATCCTGCACCCAGCAGAGCTGCCGATGCCGTCCTCGCCGATCGTCGGCGCCGCCGAGGTACACGATCTGCTGACGAGCTGGCGGCGAACGCTTCAAGCCGAGGCGGCGGCACCAATCACGAACCCTTCGCCTGCGTCGCTCTGACTAACGCATCAACCGTCTTGACACTGGAGCGGCTGCCGGGGCCGGAAGCGGCACCAACCGATGGCGTCGACCATTCGGGCCGTCGTCACCTCCCCGGCCGGCCGTCACGTATCTGTGAGGCGAACTCGGGCGCGGCTCTCAACTTCCAACAATCTGGTAGAGCCCCCGGGCTCGGTCCATCAAGGGGGCGGCTATGCCCGCTCGGGACGCCGATCAACATCCCGGGCGGCACATCGCCTCAAGACATAGCGATCACGCCGAACGGCACGACCGCGTACGTGGCGAACCCGGGCGCGGGCACGGTCGTGCCGATCAACCTCGCGACCGACACGGCGGGCACACCGATCCCGCTCGGGAGCCCTCCCGGTCTGCCTGCGATCGTGCCCGATCAGGGCCCGTCGGCGGCGTTCACCGCGACGGTGTCCGGCGCGAGCGTGTCGTTCAACGCGTCCGGCTCGACCGACCCCGACGGGACGGTCGCCAGCTAGCGCTGGAACTTCGGCGACGGCACCAGCATGACGACCAACGTGCCGACGATCACTCACGCCTACGCGACGAGCGGCAGCTACACCGCGACGCTGACGGTCACCGACAGCGAGGGCTGCTCGACCGCCGTCATCTTCACCGGCCACAGCGTCACCCGCAACGGCTCGAGCGCCGCGCAGACGGCGCGCACGATCTCGATCGTACCGACGATCGTCGGGCTCCCCGCGACCGTCAAGATCATCTCCGGCGCAGCCACGCTGAGGGGGTGCGAGGTCAAGCTCGAGCTCTCCTGCACGGGCAGCGCCGGCGACAGGTACGCCGGAACGCTGGCGCTCAGCGTCAAGCTCAACCGAAGCGGCAAGACTCAGCTCAAGCAGGCCGGCACGCACGGGCTCCGGGTCACCGCCACCGCCACGCTCGCGAGCCGGCGCTCGACCACGCGCACGACCACGCTCAAACCCTGACCCGATCGCCGCTCGCGCGGCCAGCGGAAGCCGCCGGACGCGGGATCTCTCGTCCGCCGGCGTGGCGCGGGGTTCGTTGTCCGTGTGGTTAGCTGAGCCTTGGCGTCGAGCTGTCGAGCTGCTCGAAAGCCAGCGGCGATTGCCGCCGGCTACGCCACCATGAACCAGATGTGCGGGCCATCCTCAGGCAAGTCCGCCTCGCTGGTCACCTCGAACCCGAACCGAGCGTAATAGCTGAGCAGCTCCGGCCGGCACGTCTCGAGCGTCGCGAGGCACCCCGACTCGTGGGCAAGAGCGAGACCGTGCGCGATCAACGCCGAGCCGATGCCGACCCGCTGGCGGGCAGGATCGACGCTTAGCGTGTCGAGCGTCCACGCCGGCCTGGGTGGCTCATGGGAGTCGACGCAGTCGTAGAGCATCTGCCAGCGACGCCCGCCGTCGGTGGCGTGCGCCGCGGCCCCAACACCGTCTCTTGCCGCCGACACGCACCGCTCGCAATAGGCACCGTATACCTCTGGGCCGAACCATCCCGCGGCTCCGAGCGCGTCACCAGCCTCCCATAGGCAGCCGAGATCGACCGCAACCGTGTGCTCCGCAGCGAACACCGCCTCGCACGCCGCCAGCGGTTCATCGACGTCGCCGACCGCCCACCGAAAAATCGCTTCGTCAAGGAACGCGCGAGCACTCATGGCGACCACCTGCGCGAGCCGTTCACTCGTGGCCTGGACGATCTGCACCGCCATCGGGGCCGACTATCTCACAGCCGGGACCGCGACGCCCGATACGAGGCTCGACTGCGCGTGCTGGCCGCATCATCCGGAAGCACGCCGTCAACGGTGACGTTGTTTCGGTGTCGGGAGGGTCTCGAGGGGGAGGCATCATCGCTGATGGGGTTCATCGACTTCCAACGATCCAGCTGGCATCAAGGGCCCGAGATGGTCGTCTACAACGAGCAGGACACACTGATTCTGAGTCGCCTGCCTGATGGCGGCGTCGAGTTCGAGACCGGCCAGGGTCAAGCCGTCGTCAACGCAGACGAGGCGCGACGCATCGCCCAGTTCATCACTGATTCGCAGATCGATCTACGCGCATAGCGCGCGGCCTTATCGGCATCGCGGGCCTGCTCAGCCCGTTGGCCGGCTCACACCGATCAACCGCACGATTCGCGGCCATACGTCGACGACGAGAGCCGCGACCGGCCCGCAATCCCACCTGGTCCGTCTCAGCTCCCGATGCGACGTCGCCGCGTCGTCTAGATTCTGGTGTTGGACTTTCTGCGCGTGGTCGAGTCCGGTGCGGCGAGGGTTCTCATCACCTATGACATCCCGACCGCGAAGCTGACCGCGCCGGACGTGACCGGCAGCGGGCCGTACGCCTTCGCTTTCCAGACCAGGCAATCCGAGGACACTGTGGGTGCCGCCGAGGTGTTGACGCTGACCAATGATGGCTCCGCGCCGCTGGTCGTGTCGGGTATCGCTCTGAGCGGCGCCAATCCGTCTGACTACATCGTCCAGAACGGCTGCCAAGAGCACGTCGCCGTGTCGGGCGCCTGCGAGATCGATGTCGGCTTCGCGCCGCAGGCCATCGGCGCAAGCTCGGCGACGATGACGATCAGCAGCAACTCGATCAACGGCAGCGACGTCGTCTCGCTGTCGGGGACAGGCGGTCCGCTGCCCCAGGGTCAGCGTGGCGCACCCGGCGAGGTCGACCTCGTCACATGCAAGGCGGTCACCAAGAAGGTCCACGGCAAGAAGGTCACCAAACAGCACTGCACGACGAAGTTGACGTCCTCACCGGAGCGGCTTACGACGGGCGTCGCCCGCGCGACTCTGTTGCGAGCTGACCGTGTGTACGCGATCGGCTGGCTCAGAAACAGCAGGCTCCTGCTACACGCGACCGAGCCGCTGAACGCCGGGCGCTTCCGGCTGAGGCTGACCTACGCAACCGATGGGCGCACACACTACGAGCACAGGACGATCACGATCGACTGAAGACCACCGCACACAGTCAGCCGAGGGGACCGCGCCGGCCGCCGACCCGATTGAATTCCTGACAACCCGGGTAGCGTCGCTGACGCCCCACCCCGTGGCAAGTATGCATCCCTCTGCTGAGCGAACGCGTCGCTGTGAACCGCTCACTCGATCGTGATCGGACGAGGCGCGAGAGTGCGGATGTCCCGGAGAAGGAGCAGCAGCCCGACCACGACGAGGTCCAAAGCTCCGCAGATGTAGAGCGCTGTCGAGGTCCCGACCGCGCCCGCGAACGGCCCGATCAGAACGTAGCCGAGCGACTGAAGGGCGAGCGAGCCGAACCAGTCATACGCGGTGACTCTGGACCGCGCATCCGCGGGGATGTATTGCTGCAGCGTCGTCTCCCAGAGAGTGTTGAACACCATCCCGCCGACGCCGTAACCGAGCGCCGCGACGGCGATCACGGCAAGCGGTGCCGGGACGGCCAACAGCAGCATCGGCGCCGCGGGCAGCAAGCCGACCAACACCGCGACCAGCAATGGACGGCGCGGCCTGACGCGCAGCAGTGTCGTGCCCGCAAGCAGCGATCCGATCCCAGCGGCTGCGAGGATCAACGCCCAGGCGCCGGCTCCGCCCAGCTCGTGTTTTGCGACCACCGGTCCGAGCACTGCGAAGGCGACGCCGGCGGCGTTTGCGACCGACAGCGCGGCGATCGTCGCCCACACCCAGGTCCGCGCGAGGAACTCGGTGAACCCATCGCGCAACTCCTTCAGAAACCGCTGAGTGCTGGTGGCGGGCGTGTCGCTGGTCACTCGCGTGAGCAGCAGTGCACTGGCGCCATAGCTAGCGGCGTCGATCAACAGTGCCACCCCCGGACTGCTCGCCACGACCAGCACTCCCGCGATCGCGGGGCCGGCGATGTTGCCCGCGGCCATCGCCATCCCACGCAACGAGTTGGCCTGCTGCAGCCCGCTGCCTGCGACAACCGGGATCAGGCCACTTGACGCCGGGTTGAAGAAACCCGTGCCGGCACCGAGCACCGCTTGCGAGACAACCAGCTCCGGGACGGTCGCGTGTCCGCTGATCAGCAGCACCGCGATCGTGCCTTGGGCGAGCAGCCGGACCAGGTCAGCACCGATCATCACCGTCCGTCGGCTGAGCCGATCAGCCACCACGCCGCCGATCAACAGCGAGCCGACCAGCGCCAAGGTGCGGGCCGCCAGCACAACCCCAAGATCGGTGGCCGAACCGGTGAGGTCGAGGACTGCGAACGTCAGCGCCACCGGCACCATCCCGTCGCCAAACAGCGACACGAGCGCAGCCCCGAAGACCAGCCGGAACTCGCGCAGTCGCAGCACGTCGAGATCAGACCCCAGCCGCATCCCAGCGATTCTCGCTTACCCAACCAATGCACCAACCCTCCAGCGACCGCTGAAGTCGCCGACCGTGCTAAAGGACGAACGGGATGAGCATCTTGGTCTTGGCTCGGTAGGCTGGATACGCAGCGGGGAACGTTGCCGTCAGGTTCTTCTCCTCGACGGATGCGCTGTAGTAGAAGTACCCGCCCAGGATCGCGACGATGATCAGACCGGCGATGCTGGTCGCGAGGGCGGTCCCGAGCACCCCGGCCAGCAATCCCGCGTAGATGGGGTGGCGGACGAATCGGTAGGGGCCGGACGTGACGAGCTCCGGCTCGGCTTTCTGGGTCATCGGCATCCCCCAGTTGCGACCGAGATAGACGCGAGCCCAGACCGCCAGTGCGATCCCGGACGCGAAGACGCCGGCACCGATTGCGGCGAGAACCACGCTATGGACCGCGGCGCCGCCGCTGGGAAAGACATGGACGAGCAGGATTACGGACACCACGCTCAGCCCGGTCAACCGGAATCGACGCCGACCGCCGATGCCCTGCTTGGCGACGATTGCGGACAGCAGCCAGTAGACCCAGAAGATGATCCAGGCGATGTTGATAGCGGTCCGGATCGAGTGCATGACGTCAGACGAGCCCCGTGCCCGAGTCGGATAGTCCACAAAGGTGAACTTCGTCGGCTCCCGTGTAGTCGTTCGCTGTGAGCATCGCCACCAAGTTACGCGCACCTCGCCGCGGTGTCATCGGCTCACGGGTTGAACTTGACCTCCACCCCTGGGTGGAGACGGCTTCGCTGCCGTCCGTGTGCGGGAAATCGCCATCAACAGAACAGCTCGCTGTCAGTTCTCGCCTTGACTGCGGGTCTCACCGTTCACCTCTTCGGCTGGCGCGCGTCTGTGGCGATGCGCCGGACGATCTTGGCGGCCGGTTCTGTGGTGAGCACCCGCCAGCCGGTACCGGCCCAGAAATTGGGCACACTGGCGTCGCCGGCGCGGGTCGCTGCGGCGCGAATCGGGCGCGTCAGATGATGTACCTCGGGGTATGCCTGTGGCGCCTCCCGGTGGTGCTCGATCGCGAAGCGGTTCGCCAGTCCGCGTGCGAAGCGCCCGCTGAAGGCGCGAGTGAGGAGTGTGCGGTCGTATCGCGGATCGAGCAGTGCCCGCCGGTACGGCGCCGACGTTCCAGCTTCCGGCGTGCAGAGCAGCGCTGTGCCGATCTGGACGGCGACCGCGCCAGTGTTCAGAGCTGCGGCGGCGTCACGTCCGGTCATGATTCCGCCGGTGGCAATGATCGGCACGTCGGTCGTGTCACGGATCTCCTCGAGGGCCGACAGCAGGGAGCGGTGGTTTGCGGATAGGTCAAGGAAGCTGGCTTGGTGTCCACCGGCCTCGGTGCCCTGCACGACCAGCAGATCGGCTCCTGCCTCGACCGCAAGCTGCGCTTCCGGTACGGACGTGACCGTGATTGCGACCTCGATCGTTGCGCGGTGCAGCCGCTCGATGGTCTCCGAGGCCGGGCAGCCGAACGTGAAGCTGACCAGCGCCACCCGTGCGGTCTCAACGACGTCTAGCTTCGCCTCGTAGCTGTCGTTGTCCCAGCGCGCCTCGCCGAGAGCGACTGCGAGTCGCTCTGCCTCGGGCTGTAGGATCGCAGCATAAGCGGCGATCTCAGCGGGATCGCCGGCGACGGACGGCATGAACAGGTTCACACCGAACGGTGCCGCAGTCATCGTGCGTGTCGCCACGATGGCCTCCCAGAGGCTGTCGGCGGTGAGGTAGCCGGCCGCAACGGTGCCGTACCCGCCTGCGTTCCCGACGGCCGCCGTCAGGGCAGGGGTCGAAGGGCCGCCTGCCATCGGGGCTTGGACGATCGGCAACTCGGACTGAAGACCCACCTGTTGAAGTGTCGCTCATCCCGCAGGTCGATCGGTGCGGCACGGGACGGTTGGCTGTCACGTCCGCGGGTTGTCATGGGGATCCCGTTCAGCGGTCCGGCGCTGCCCCGCGCGGACAGGCCCGGAACGTGGGGCCATGAACGCGTTCGCCGAAGGGCTCGACAACCTGACGCCGATCGCGTGCCCAGCCCTGCCTTGCGGGACGACTCGGGTGCACGGGTGCGCTGCTGCCTGTGAGAGGCAGCAGCGCGACCTGCATCGGTGCGGCGATCAGCGGCTAGTAGCCGCGCTTGTTGCGGCGCCAGCCGGTCTGCGGAAAACGGCTGGTGCGAGTTCCCGGGGTGAACGACACGCCTCGGATGACTTGACCGAATCCGGCCGAGTCGATTGCAGTGAATGACTCACTACTCGGCAGCATGCTCGCTCCGAGCTTGTCGGTGATCCTGTACAGCTTGTTCGGGTCGGCGCCCTCGTCGCCGCCGCCGCTGACGGTCGAGCTCTCAGCCCAGATCGTTGCGGTGCCGTTCGGGTTGACGCGGCCTGTGATGTTGCGCAGACCGTCGGTTGCAGGGGCCCAGGGCAGGCCTGTCTCGGGGTTGTTGCCCGTCGGATAGCCTGGGACCGTGTATGGCTGGCCGAGGTTCAGTCCGGACGTCAGCGTGTAGACGAGGTTCCACTGACCGGTCGTCGAGTCGAATACCCACTTCTGCAGACCGGCCGTGGGGTTGTTGTCGGCAACAGCGTTTGTGTAGGTGCCTGTCGCCGTTGAGTACGTGTTGTCGCCGCTGCCCTCGTCGGCGAGGTAAATGGTGTCGGGGTTGGCGAACCAGATCCCGAACGGGTAGGAGACCCCGGTCTTCGATTTTGCGATCTCAGTCGGAAAGCCCTTCAGGATGCACATGTTGTTCGGCAGCGCTCCGCCCCCCTGCACCGCGGGCAGGTTGTAGTCCAGGGGCGAAGTTGGGAGAGGCGCACCTGGCTGGGGCAGGCCGACACCGTCAGGGCACGTCTTGCCGGTGGTGTCGACGAAGTACACGGTGTTGACACCGTTGCTGCCGCTGCCCTTCGTGTAATAGAGCACGTTGTTGTAGATCGTCATGCCGCGGAAGTTGTCGTCCTTGCCGATCTTGTCCTGCTTATCGCCCAGCTGCGTGACGTCGAAGCTTCCGACTGGCGTCGGAGATCCTGGGTTCTGGAACGCTTCTGACCCGATTGAGGGCGCGATCGATTGAGCGCCGGCGCCGAGCACGACGCCAGAGAACTGCGTTGTGCCGGCGGTGCCGAACGTGGCGTTGCCGTTACCGGCATTGCCCGCCATGTAGATCACGGGATTGCTGCCGTCGCTATCGGCGATGATCGCCGCACGTCCGTTATCGCCCGTGTAGGCGTTCGTCTCGGTGAAATGGAAGCGACCGTGGCCGTTGAGCGTCGCGACCGTGCGGTAGTAGGAACCAGTGACAGGGTTGGTCGGGTCGACTTCACCTGGCGCATTGGACGCCGAGACGTCGATCGCTGCGCTCGGCGCCGCATAGCCCATGAACGACACGTCCTGGCCGTTGGTCGAGAGATTCAACGCCCCCTCCGACTTCGATGAGAAGCTCGTAACGAGGTCGCTCGTCGGAACCGGGATCGCGTCGAGCAGATGCCCGCTGTAGGGGTCGAGTTCGTCGAGAATGATCGGCGAGGTGATGCCGAAGCTGCCATCGTCCGCGTCGTTGTTGAAGGCCTGCGGGAAACTGCCGTCGTAGCCGGCCGTGCTGCAGGGGGTGCCGGAGGCGGCCGCGCTGGCAGCGGTGCAGCCCGGTGGCAGCACCGTCGATCCGGGTGTGAGGTTCGCCGGCTGGTAGGTGCTGGTGAAGACGAGCAGGTTTCCGGGCCGTAGGCCGGGGTCGCCGCCCCGGCCACCATCGGCCTGTGCCGATGCGACCAGGCCGACGCCGGCGTAGACGCCGGCGCCAAGCAGTGGCAATACCGCAACGAGCGCCAGACGCGACCAGCGCAAGCCGGAGCGAGACAACTTCAAACTCATCACCGAGCCTCCTGTAAGGGATCTTTGTGACCGGCCCCGTAAGCAACCTAAGCATCCGCATCACGGTGGTTTGTGACCATCGCGGGTCTGTCTTGTGAACGAAACGTGATCGAGCGCGCAGCGACTTGTTCTGCACCTTGACGGTTGCGCTCAGCGAGTAGGCGCCGTTGAAGACGTCCGGCTCTAAGATCGCGGTTGTGCGCTCCCGTTGCGGAAAGGCGAGATTGTCGCTGTGGTCGGAGGACTCGCTCTTGTCGATCGGCTCACGCGGCTCGCTTCTCTCGATCGGGTCGATCGGCTCGGCGCTCTCGATCGGGTCGATCGGGTCGGCGCTGTCGGTCGGCTCGATCGGCTCGGTCGCGTCGGCGTTCTCGATCATGTCAGCAGGGTCGCTTGGATCGATCATGTCGTTCCGCGCGCGGTCGAGCATCGCCAGGCGCCTCGGCGCGCCGAGGAGGCCGCTCGTCTGATTGAGCCCGGCGCCCCCATCGGGATGAGCGGGTTCGCGGATTGCTTCGACCGAGCCCAACGGACCGCGCCAGGCAGCAGACACCGCACCTGCTCAATGAGGCGCTTTCATCAGGCGAACCCACGGTGTTCGCCCGTGAACAGCCCCCGGATCCGGGGGGACCGCTCTCGCACCAACGAGTAAAGTGAGGGCGTGGCCGACGATACGCCCTCAGAGCCGATCATGGATCGCGCCGCGCGTCACCGTGAGGAGCGCCGAGCGGTGGAGGAGGCCGGAGGAGGCCAATCCGAGGGCTTCGAGTTGGCGGAACAGGATCTGATCGAGCATGCGTCTCACGGCGATCAACACACCCCGGCCCGCATAATGCGAGATGCGGGGCCCCACGAGGGCGATGCCTCGGGCGACCTTGTCTACGGCGACGCCGACGGTGAGCGTCATGGCGACGGATGATCGTCGAGCGGTGAAGAACATGTCAGCCGGTGATCTGGACGTTCTGCGGGCAGAGGCTCGGTACGCACGCGAGCGTTACGACCTCTACAGGGCCAAGGCCTACGGACCGCAGCCGACCAGCTCGTCGCGCATGCGCGAGTTACAGCGGATTCACGAGGGGGCCGACGAGCGCCTTCGCGCCGCGGAGGCGAAGGAGCTGCAGGCTCAGGCAGCGCGCGACTCCGCGCCGGATCCGTGCTGACTCCGCAGGTGGCCTCAGTCGGTCGGTGAGGGCCGATCCTCGGTGCTGGTACGGTGGAGGTGCTGATCGAGCGCCGTTGCCGGTGCAAGATCGTGCGCTCGCCGGTCCTTTCTGACCTCTCTGCTGCGCGAACGCTCTCCCTGAGAGGCTCGTAAGGAGCAGTCCATGGATGTCGTGGTGAGTAGTGGCGGTGCCCGGCGTTCGCGCGCAGAGGTCCCGTCATGAACAATCTTTGCTGCGCCGGCTGTCGGCTGCGCTTCACGCCGGCCGCGACAGCCCAGCTCGTGGTTTGTCCCGAATGCGGAGAGTCGCTGCAGCCGATCCCCACCGCGGCGGGGATGCTCGGCTTCAGGCTCCACACACCCGACGAAGATCCCGAGCTGTGGCTCCGGGCGCGCGCCGCCGCCCTGGCGATTCCTGATCCGAGCGGTGCCTCGGAAGATCGCAGTTGAGCCTCCCGCATCGCTGAGCACCTCCGTTTGGGGATCGACGATCATTGTCGGCGGGTTGTTTCCAGCCAGGCGCCAGCGCATCGCAGCGAACACGCCATCCAGACGGTTTGACGTCGCCTGGACGTCGTGAGGGTGACCGTGCCCGTCAATCCTGCTGGTCTCGTTTACGGCACGATCACCGTTGCGACGCTGCTGGATGCGGAGGGTGTACGTCGTGAGACGTATGCGGCGACGGTCGGTGCGGTGGCGCTGACGATGGTGCTCTACTGGCTGGCGCATTCATATGCCGAGTTCACCGGCGAGCGGATCAGCGAGAGCGAGCATTTCGAGTTTGTCGCGTTCCTCAGGAGCGCAAGGCGAGAGCTGTCAGTCCTCGGCGGGGCTGGCGTCCCCCTGCTCGTGCTGCTCGTCTGTTGGGCGGTGGGGGCGCCGCTATCGACGGGGGTGAGCGCTGGGATCTGGGCCGCGGCGGCGGTGATCGTCGCGATCGAGCTCGCGCTCGGGCTGAGGGCTGAGCTATCAGGGCGCGATCTCGCCAAGCAGACGGCGTTCGGCGCGCTTCTGGGCGTGTTGGTGTTGCTGTTGCGAGTCATTCTTCATTGAGCCGAGCAACAGGCCGACCCGGTGCGCGAGCCGCATTTCAAGCACTCCCCCTGGACGCGCACCGTGACGGAAGGTACGTTCAGGCTCGATTCCCTTGCGAGCGTCAATCGGAGAGTTCATGCATCAGCCAGGTGATGTCCAGGTTTCAGATCAATGCGCTGTTCTGGCACGGTCGATCGATCAGATCCGATCGGAGTTCCCCGGCCTGGTCGCCGGCACCGTCGCGCTCGACGGCGCCGCTGGCACGCTGGTTCCGACGGCGGTGGTCGAAGCGGTGGCAGATGCACTGCGGTTCTCGATGGCCAACACCCACGGGCAGTTTGCAGCGAGCGTCCGGAGCACCGACACCGTTGTTGCTGCTCGTCACGCGGTCGCCGACCTGGTCGGCGGAACACCGGACGGAGTCGTCTTCGGGCCCAACATGACAACACTGACCTTCCATCTCGCCGATGCGCTCTCGGCCGGCTGGCGATCAGGCGATGAGATCATCGTCACCGCGCTGGATCACGACGCCAACATCCGGCCCTGGGTGCTTGCCGCCGAGCGCGCCGGCGCGATCGTTCGCTGGGCGGAGTTCGACCTTGCGAGCGGAGAGTTGCCTGCCGAGACCTTCGACGATCTGATCAACGGCCGCACTCGACTCATCGCCGTGACCGCCGCGTCCAACGCGATCGGAACCAAGCCAGACGTCCGTGCGATCAGTGACCGAGCGCACGCCGCCGGCGCGCTGACCTACGTCGACGGTGTCCATGCGACCTCGCACGGCCCCGTGGATGTCGCTCTGCTCGGTGCCGACTTCTACGCCTTCTCGACCTACAAGCTGTTCGGCCCACATGTCGGCGTGGTGGTTGCCGATCCGGCCCTGCTCGACTCTCTCACACCGGCAAAGCTCGCGCCGGCGCCCGAGGCGGTACCGGAGCGCTTTGAGCGTGGCACGCCCGCGTTCGAACTACTCGCCGGCGTCAACGCCGCGATCGACTGGCTCGCTGGGCTCGCTGACTCGGCGGGCGGCCGTCGCGAGCGGATCCTCGCAGCACTCGGGGCCACCGAGGACCATCTGAACGCACTGCTCCAGCGAGCGCTCGGAGGATTCGCGGAGATCGGAGGTGTCCACGTTCTCGGTGCGCCGCGCCGGCGCACCTCGACGATCTCGTTCGTCGTCGACGGCTTCCCGCCCGAAGAGGCAGCCCGCCGCTTCGCCGATCAGGGTATCTCGGTTTGGAACGGCGACAACTACGCATACGAGCTCATGTACCGCTACGGGCTACGCGACAGTGGCGGCGCGATCCGCGCGAGCATGGTGCTCTACAACGATCGCAGCGACGTCGACCGTCTGATCGAAGCGGTGGCTGAACTCACACAGCAACGCTGAGGCACCGCCACCGCTTGACGGCTCTTCGGATCCGGCCTCCTACTACACGCGCGAGGGGCGAATCGGTGCGGGGTCGCGTTCGTGGGGCGATCGCCGATCAGTGGCGCGCCACGGGTGGGGGGGCCGACCGTGGTCCCGGATCCGTGCTCTGAACGGCTCGGCATCCGGTAGTGGGATGCCGCCTCGCGGCCGTTGCGGTGGAGTCGGCGATGGTGCCGGCAGGTTTCCCCAGCCCTCGTCCGATCCGGTGTCAGGAGGCTCGGGCGGAGAGGTGGAGCCGCGCCACAGGCATGCGGGGACCAGGATCAGGGCCGGGAGGATCAGAAAGCACAGAGTTGCGAGCAGATCGGTACTCATCGGCGAGCCTTCATCTTCAGATCGAACTGTAGGCCGATTCCGGCGCAAGATCCAGTGATGTCAGCCAATCGCAGGATAGGGGGCGGCCGCGCCGTAGGGGTCGCAGAGAATCGTCCGGTTCCTTCCCTGTTGCTTGGCGGCGTAGAGCGCGTCGTCGGCGCGCTGGTAAAGCGTGTCTGGGCTATCCACCGCGGATAGCTCGCACACGCCGGCAGAGAGTGTGACCGTCCCCACGCCTGAGAACGGGATCGTGTTGGTCGAGTGGCGGGCGCGTTCGGCGGCGGCGAAGGCACCGGTGGCAGTGGCGTCAGGGAGAATCCACGCGAACTCCTCACCGCCGATGCGAGCGAAGTGCTCGCTCTCGCGCACCAATCCTGCAAGGCGGTGTGCGATTTCTCTCAATACCTGGTCGCCGGCCGGGTGTCCATATCGGTCGTTGATGTCCTTGAAGAAGTCGATGTCCAGGATCGCGAGGCTCAGCGAACTCTCGTGGCGTCTGGCCCTGGCGATCTCGTCCCTGAGCCGTTCGCGGAACCCGTGGCGGTTGAGAAGGCCTGTGAGGGCGTCGCGGGTGGCCAGCTGCTCGAGTTCGGCGCGATCGCGGTTCTGCTGGGTGATGTCACGTACCGTGCTGAGGTAACCGAGCGGCTCGTCGGCGAACGGCGCTGTGGCCACGGTGGTGATGGCGACGTCGACCCGGGTACCGTCCCGGCGGACGTAGCACGTCTCCAGACCGCAGGGGCCAGAAGCGCTCGCCACGCGCGCCCGATAGTCGTTGATTTCGGCGATCGCTTCGGGTGCCCAGAACGGGTAGGGCACGCGCATCCCGATCAGCTCTTCTCGCGCGTAGGAGACGAGCTCGCACATCGCGGGGTTGACGTCAGCGATCGTCCCATCCTTGGTGAGGAGGAATCCGTCGCCCATCGAGCTGACGAGCGCGTCGAGGTAATCCCGCTGCCTTGTCAGCTCCCACTCGTCCAGCTTAGCCTGCGAGATGTCCTCGATGTGGGAGACGAAGTGCCTTGGCTCGCCCGACCCGTCGCGGACGAGCGAGACGGACAGGCGCGCCCAGATCTCCCTTCCTTTTTGGGTGATGTAACGCTTCTGAGTCTGGTAGGAGCTGATCTCGCCGGCCAGCAACTGGCGGGTGAGATCGAAGTTGTGGGCCAGATCGTCGGGGTGGGTGAGATCCTGGAACGTGAGTCTCAGCAGCTCGTCCTCCGCGTAGCCGGTGATTTCGCATACAGCCCGGTTGACCTTCAACCAGCGGCCGTCCGGGGCGATCAGCGCGATCCCGATCGGAGCGGCGGCGAATGACACCTCAAAGAGCTCGTGCGCCTCCCGCCGGGAGCGCTCAGCCAGCCGCAGCTCTGCGGTGCCCGCGAGCCACGCCGGATCAGCGACGACAGCGATCGCGTCTGAGCTCGTGCCCGGCGCAGCTGCAGGCCCCGCCCCCAGATCGCACTCATCCATCCTCGGAGTATCGGTCCCCCTCAGGCGCATGTTGAGTTAAACGGTTGACGTAAGTCGAAAGATCAGCGGAGGCGGCGGCGCGGGGCGGAGACCATCGACCAGTAGGCTCGTGATCGATGGCTGCCCAGAGCGATGATCCACCGCCCGAGGCCGGCAAGCTGCCGACGGGTCGGCTGGCACGGACGGCGCGGGTCGGCGGACTCGTGACCGCACAGGGACTGCGTTGGGCCGGGATGCGGACCGCCAACCGGGTTAGGACGCCCGAGCGAGCCGCCGCCGCGCAAAACGAGCGAACGGCGGCACTCGTGAACCAGCTCGTCGATCAGCTGGGGCAGATGCGCGGCGCCGCGATGAAGGTCGGCCAGATGATCTCGATGCTCGAGTTCGACGGCTTATCGGAGAAGGAGCAGGATGACCTGCAACGCAAGCTGGCGTCGCTGCGCGACGATGTTCCGCCGGTTGCGTTCAACGATCTTGAGCGGCTCATGCGTCGGGAGTTTGGAGGGCCGCTTCAACGTGTCTTCTCTGACTTTGACGAGCGTGCGTTTGCGGCGGCATCGATCGGTCAGGTCCATCGCGCCAGAACGGTCGACGGCGACGACGTGGTCGTGAAGGTCCAGTATCCAGGCGTCGCGGAGGCGGTGGAGACTGACCTTCGCAACGCGACGCTGCTGCTACCGCTGGTCAAGCGGCTCGCCCCGGGTCTGGATGCGAAAGCGCTTGCCGACGAGTTGCGTGAGCGAATCGCCGAGGAACTCGATTATGAGCTGGAGGCTCAGAACCAGCGCCGGATCGAACGGCTGATGCGGGGGCACCCATTTGCGCGCGTCCCGCGCGTCCGGGTCGACCTCTCGACCAGACGCGTGCTCGTCTCGGAGTACGTCGACGGAGAACGCTTCGAGGTCGTTCGCCGCGCGCCGGAGGCAGTGCGCGATCGCTACGGGGAGATCGTCTTCCGGTTCTTCTTCGGTCTGCTCTATCGCGACCGCATTGCGCTCGGGGACCCCCATCCAGGCAACTATCTCCTGTGCCCCGATGGCCACGTCTGCTTCCTGGACTTCGGTTTGCTCCGGGACGTCGATGCCGCCCGCGTCGCCGGCGAACGCGCGATCGCCCTAGCAGTCCGTGACAGGAATCCGGGGTCACTCAAGAAGGCGCTGCTGGCAAGCGGCTATCTGCCTGCCGATCGCGCAGATGCGGTCGACGCGGAGTTCGCCATGAGGCTGATGCGAACGGCGATCAAGTGGTACGCCGTGCCGGGCGTGCGCCGCTTCTCGACCGACCATGCCCGCCGGCGCGGGG
This sequence comes from uncultured Solirubrobacterales bacterium, assembly GCA_963742025.1. Classification (GTDB taxonomy): domain Bacteria; phylum Actinomycetota; class Thermoleophilia; order Solirubrobacterales; family Solirubrobacteraceae; genus Palsa-465. Next base: position 437,240 of record CAVUKF010000010.1, on the reverse strand, counting down.
AGCGTGAGCATCGTGACAGCGAACAACAGGCAGCGATCCGACAACAGGTCAACCAGTTCACGCTTCCGCCTGACGCGATCCTGATCCGGCGTATGCACGGAATCGTGGCCGTCGTCCTCGAGCAACTCAAGGCCGGTGCGAATTGGGGCGCGATCGCGGCTGAATACCTCCATCAAGAGTCGCCGGCGACGGAGCTGGGCCAGGCCGAAGCCGACTTCCTCGCGCCGCGGACCAGGACCGGACGTGCTCGCTGAACGGCGCGCGAGCCACGCAGTCGGCCACTACGGCACGAGCCCGTAAATACCCGCACGGCGATCCGCGTGCGTCTCGCTGCTCGACGCATGTATCGTGAGCAGATGCGCCCGGGACTGCATCGATGACTGTGAAGCTGCTGTCGCACGCTGTCGGAATCACGTGGGTCGAGCAGAACGCGATGGGTCGCGCGGCCCACGCCATCGTCAGCGACGAACGCGTGTGGCTGATCGACCCGTTCGAAGATCAAGCGGCGTTGAAGGCGGCTGCGTCGCTGGGGCCTCCGGTCGGCGTCCTGCAGCTGCTTGACCGTCACAACCGCGACTGCGAATCGATCGCGGCACGCCTGGACGTACCCCTGCTGCGGGTGCCGGCGCAGGCGCCGGAGACGCCGTTTGAGTTCGTGCCGATAGTTTCCCGCGCGAAGTGGAGGGAGGTTGCACTCTGGTGGGCTGTGCCGCGGACGCTGATCGTCGCCGAGGCGATCGGCACCGGCCCGTTGTTCGGGCTCGGACGCCGAGCCGGGGTCAATCCGTTGCTGCGCCTCATGCCCCCACGTGCTGCTCTATCGAACTTCCGCCCCGACCTGCTGCTGGTTGGTCACGGTAGCCCGATCGAATCGGGTGCGACGGAGGCGCTTGATGACGCGCTCGCCAACTCTCGCTCGGACATCCTGCGGCTGCCACTGACCATCCCCAAGCTGTTGCTCCGCCGCTGAGGCGGTCCGCGGGTGCTTCAGTGGGCTACAATCGAAGTCCATACCGAGAATTCACTCGGTCAAGCAGTGCCAGCGTTCGTAGTTGTTGCCTAGCACCTCCCGCGTTTCGCAGCACACAACCTCCCGGGAGGGAAGATATGGCAACCGGAACCGTCAAATGGTTCAGCGACGACAAGGGCTTTGGGTTCATCACGCCTGATGACCAGAGCAAGGACCTTTTCGTCCATCACTCCGCGATCGCCGGTAGCGGCTTCAAGTCGCTCGCCGAGGGCGCGAAGGTCTCCTACGAAGCGGAGCAGGGCCCCAAGGGCCCGAACGCCGCGAACGTCCAGACGATCTAGTCGGCTTGTACTCGCCGGAACCGTGGGCCCGCCTCGGCGGGCTCACGTGGTAGTTCGCCCCTGTGGGCCTGCTTCGGCGTGTCGGCTCCGATCAGCACGTCGATCAGCGCGTCAACCGGCAGGCCAGACGGCCGCGATCTGGCGGATCACCGCGGGAGCCGGAGCTCCTCGGCAACCAGGTCCATCAGGAGTCCATCGTGCCAACCAGCTGAGTTCGCATCACGCTCGTATCGGCGCATGATTCCGACCGGGCGGAATCCGACAGCTGCGTAACACCGGATCGCGGGGTGATTGTCAGCCGCGGGATCGATCACGATGCGATGGTGACCACGCTCTCGCACGAGGTGCAGAGCGAGTGTCGCGACGGCGTCTCGGCCCAGGCCCCGGCTGTGCACTGCCGGGTCGATGAAGATGTCGATCGATGCGTGACGGTAGTCCGGCTCGCTCTCCTCGCCGTACTGAACCATGCCACGGATCAGGCTCCCGGTGAGCACGGCGAACCTCGTGACCCCTGGGTCATCGAACGGCCAGCCCGGCAGCTCTGCCTCGTCACGCCACCACCGCCTGACCTCCGGCGTGCCGAGGATGCGCTTCAAATCGTCAACGTGCGCGGCGGCGACGGCGACCAACGTCACCTGAGCGCCATGCAGCTCAGTTGTCATCTCGACCTGCTCCCGGTGCGCGTGGCGTGTGGCGAGGTGATCCGCCTGCCATTGGTGATCGTACGGAGGTTGTCATGAGCTATCGAGCTGCGAGCATGCCCCGCGGGCCCAGGCGGGTTCTGGGATGAAGGTGGCGATTGTCGGCGCCGGGATCTCCGGACTGGTTGCGGCCCACACACTGCATCCCAGGCATGACGTCACGGTCTTCGAGGCCGCCGACTATGTGGGCGGCCATACGAATACGGTCAGGGTGGACACCAGGGATGAGACGTTGTACGTCGACACTGGGTTCATCGTCTTCAACGATCGCAACTACCCGAACTTCGAGAGGTTGCTCAGAGCGTTGGGGGTGGCCTCGCAGCCTTCCAAGATGGCGTTCAGCGTCGCGGACTCCAGCGGGGATTTCGAGTACAGCAGTGCTTCGCCGAATGGCCTGTTCGCTACACGAGCAAACCTCGTGAGTCCGCACTTTCACAGGATGATCCTGGACCTCGCACGCTTCAATCGTGCCGCCAGGAGACTTCTGGAAGAGTACGACCGTGAAATCTCTCTGGGCGAGTGGCTGGAGCGTCAGCGGTTCTCTCGGGCCTTCATCGAACGGCTGATCATTCCGCAGGCATCTGCGGTCTGGTCGGCGCCCCCCAGCCAGCGTTGGAGTTTTCCCGCGCGTTTCCTGGTCGAGTTCTTCGACAATCACGGGATGCTGGCGCTGCACGGGCGACCGCGCTGGCGCGTGGTCCGTGGCGGCTCGGCGTCCTACGTCCAGGCTCTGATCCGCCCGTTCGCCCAACGAATTCGGCTCTCCACACCGGTGCAGGCCGTCAGCCGCCACCCCGACCACGTGGCGATCACCGCCCGCGGGTGTGAAGCCGAGCGCTTCGACGAGGTTGTCTTCGCGACGCATTCCGACCAGGCTCTGGGCCTGTTGAGCGAGCCGACCGACGCGGAGCACGAGATCCTGTCGTCGATCCCGTATCAACCGAATGAGGCCGTGCTGCACACCGACACGCGCATGCTTCCGCGGCGCCGGCGAGCGTGGGCGAGCTGGAACTATCATCTCGCTCAGCAGCCGAGCGAGCTGCCGACGGTCACGTACCACATGAACGCATTACAGTCGCTTGAGTCACGCTCCGAGTTCTGTGTGACCCTGAATCGAGGCGACGAGATCGACCCGAGCAAGGTGATCCGCAGGATCTCCTACGCGCACCCGGTCTTCAGCAATGCCGGCGTCACCGCGCAGCGTCGACACGCCGAGATCAGTGGGCTCAACCGCACCAGCTACTGCGGGGCCTACTGGGGCTGGGGATTCCACGAGGACGGCGTCGTCAGCGCGCTCCGCACGACCTCGCGGTTCGGAGGGGGCCTGTGAGCAGATCGCGCAGAGTCTCGCCATGAGCGCCAGTTGCATATACGAGGGAACCATTCGTCACCGTCGCATCGCGCCCGCGAAGGAGTTCACTCACCAACTCGCACTCGCCTACATAGACCTCGACGAACTGCCGTCCCTGCTCCGGGGCCGGTTGACGGCGTCGCGACCGGGTCCGCTGCGCTTCCGCCGCCGTGACTACCACGGGGACGCGGGCACACCGCTGCCCGAGGCAGTCCGTGACACGGTGCAGTCGCTCACGGGCTCGCGCCCGAGTGGGCCGGTCAGGCTGCTGACGCAGCTGCGTTCGTTCGGGCACTGTTTCAACCCTGTCAGCTTCTACTACTGCATCGGCGGCGATGGTCGGCGAGTCGAGGCCGTTCTTGCCGAGGTCACCAGTACCCCATGGGGCGAGCGACGCTGCTACGCCCTGCGTCCGGTCGACGACGGAGTGCGGCTGCTCGGCGCGAGCTTCCGCAAGGAGCTGCACGTCTCACCGTTCATGGCGATGGACCACACCTACGATGCGCGCGCGACAGTTCCCGGGCCGACGCTCTCGGTTCACATCGCAAGCAGCCGCCAGGGGGCGCACGTGTTCGACGCGACGCTGTCGCTGGCGCGGCAGGAGCTGACATCGGCATCAGCCCGGCGGATGGAGGCGCGCTACCCGTTCGCGACCGTTCGTGTGCTGGCACTGATTTATGCGCACGCGGTCGGCCTGAAGCTCGCCGGCGCGAAGGTCCATCCGCATCCGAAAGTGAGAGCTCGATGAGCGTCCGGCTGAGCCGCCTGGTCGTGCAGTTGGTGTTACGCCGAATCCGGACGGGAAGCCTTGTTGTCGTCGAGGGCAACCGCCGCGTCCGGTTCGGATCCGGTGCGCCGACCGCAACTGTGAAGATCCGTTCCGGCTGCGTTTGGCCGATGCTTCTCGATGGATCTCGCGGCCTCGCCGATGCCTACGAGCAGGGGCTCTGGGATACGCCTGACCTGGTTGCCCTGATCCGCCTGGCGGCGCTCAACGCCAGCGCCCTTGACCGTGCGCGCGAGCGGGTTGCGCCGTTCCTCGTCACCCCGCGGGTGCTCGCCGCGGCCTGGAGTCGGAGTACGCGCGCCAGCCGCCGCCGAGACATCGCTGCCCACTACGACCTTGGGAACGAGCTGTTCAAGCGGATGCTCGACCCGACGCTCAGCTACTCGTGCGCGATCTTCGAGGGTCCCCGCGCGACGCTGGAGCAGGCGCAGATTGCCAAGCTCGAGCGGATCTGCGAGAAGCTCCGTTTGGAACCCGGCGACCGCGTGCTCGAGATCGGGACCGGCTGGGGCGCCTTTGCGCTGCACGCCGCTCGAACACGCGGCTGCCACGTCACGACCACGACGATCTCCAGGGAGCAGCATGATTACGCCCTGGCACTGGTGCAGAAAGCGGGATTGCAGGATCGCGTCACCATACTCATGCAGGATTACATGGACCTCACGGGCAGCTACGACAAGCTGGTCTCGATCGAGATGATCGAGGCTGTCGGCTGGCGGCACTTCGGTGCCTACTTCGCCAAGTGCTCGAGCCTGCTGGCACCGCACGGGTCGATGCTGCTTCAGGCGATCGCGATCGATGACCGTGCCTACATGGTGGAGCGGGCAGCGAAATCGTTCATCAACACCCGGATCTTTCCCGGCGGGTGCCTGCCGTCGCTGGAGGTGATCGCGCGTAGCGTCGCAGGGCGTACCGACCTGCAGATCGTCGATCTCGAAGACATCACCGCTCACTACGTGGAGACGCTGCGATGCTGGCGTGAGAACTTTGTCGCCAACACCGGCGAGCTCGACAGGCTTGGATACGACGAGCGATTTCGGCGTCTGTGGACGCTGTACCTCGCCTACTGCGAGGCCGGTTTCGCCGAGCGCCGGATCTGCGACATGCAGCTGACTCTCGCCAAGCCGGGATGGCGCGCCTCGCACAGCGGACCGCCGTTGCGCGCCGCAATACCAGAAGCGGCGCAGGGGGTCGCCGGGTGAGGTACGACATCGGGGCGGTCGCGGACGCGGCGCTCGATTGCACAGTGGTCGGCAGCTACACCAAGCTTGGTTATAGCCTCCGCAGCCCTCACTGGCCTGCATCCGATCTGCTACGGATGGACGGCAAGGTGGTGGCCGTCACCGGTGCGACATCAGGGCTCGGGATGGCTGCGGCCGCGGGCTTCGCGCGACTCGGAGCGACCGTCTTGTTGGTGGTTCGCAACGCGGAGCGCGGCGAGCTTGCCCGTGCTTGCTTGGCGCGGGCCGGCACGAGCGATGCCTTCCGAGTCGGCGTGTGCGATCTCAGCGACCTCGGCTCGGTGCGGCGGTTCGCATCCGAGCTTGCGAACGGCGGGGAACGGCTCGATGTACTCGTCAACAATGCCGGCGTGCTGGCGCACGCGCGCCGCTTCTCGCCGGACGGAGTCGAGCTGACGCTTGCGACCAACGTCGTCGGGCCCCACCTGCTGACCAGGCTGCTGGCGCCACGGATGCAGCAGAGCGCGCCGGCCCGGGTGATCACGATCGCTTCCGCCGGGATGTACACGGTGCGACTCGATCTTCGGAGCCTGGTCGACGAGCCCGAGCCGTTCCGCGGAACCGCCGCCTACGCCCAGACGAAGCGGATCGAGGTGATCCTCAACGAGCTCTGGGCCGAACACCGTCGCGGGACGGACATCGGGTTCCATGCGATGCATCCGGGCTGGGTCGACACCCCCGGGCTGCGTGAAGCACTTCCAAGGTTTCACAGGGTGATGCGCCGGGTTCTGCGCAGCCCCAGCCAGGGAGCCGACACGATCGTCTGGCTCGGTAGCGCGGCAGCCCCCGAACAGGTTTCCGGTGCGTTCTGGTTTGACCGTGCGAAACGCCCGACGCATCTGCTGCCATGGACACGGGAGAGCGCGGCTGAGCGTGAGCGGCTGTGGGTCGAGATCGAGCGGCTCAGTCAAATCGGCAGACCGCCATACCCCATAAATGACCCTCACAAGCCCGTTGGCAGCCGCGGTAATTCTGCTGACAAACCTGTTTGGGGTCCCCACGGTGCGGGGTAAGCTGTCGGCATATGCCTATAACCGTTGAGATGCCAAACAGCTCGGCCGTGCGCAACACGCGTCCTCTGGTGGCAGGATCCAGCGATGTGAATGAGCTCTTCAGGCAGTGGCAGCGTGATCGCGACCAGCGCGCGCGAGCGCAGCTCGTCGAGCGCTTCCTTCCGCTGGCCCGGCGGCTGGCGCGTCGCTACTTGGGCGCGAGGGAGCCGTTGGAGGATCTCGTCCAGGTCGCGAGCCTGGGCCTTGTCAAGGCGATTGACCGGTATGACCCGGATCGGGGGATTGCGTTCTCGTCGTTCGCGGTGCCGACGATCCTCGGTGAGCTGAAGCGCTACTTCCGAGATTCCGGCTGGGCGGTGCGGGTGCCGCGTGGCACGCAGGAGCGCGCGGTGAAGGTGGAACAGGTGCAGCGCAAGCTGACCGCTCTGACCGGTCGTCCGCCGACGTTCAATGAGCTTGCCGAGTATGCCGAGATGAGCATCGAGGATATGCTTGATGCGCTCGAGGCCGCAGCTGCGCATCACGCCGTCTCGCTGGATACACCGCGCGAGGATGGTGATGGCGAGATCGGCACGCTGGGAGATGCGATCGGCGCGCTGGATGACCGCTTTGAGCTGATCGATGCGGGCACCGCGATTTCAGAGGCCGCGAGGCAACTGAGCGAGCGCGATCGCCGCGTGCTTGCGCTGCGCTTCATCGGTGACTGTTCCCAGACCGAGATTGCGTCGGAGGTCGGTGTCTCGCAGATGCAGGTGTCCCGCATCCTGCGCAGATCCCTAGCCCGTATGTCCGAGCTCGTGCAGGCTTGAAGATGCGCCGCGGGGCTCGGACGAGCCCCTGATCCGGCTAGCGCTGATCCTCAACGGCATCGCTCAAACGCGGTGCACGACCGAATCGACGCGGTCGCGGTGCGCGAACGACTCGACCGCCGTTTCGAACCATAGGTGTGTGCAGTTGTCGGACCGCTTCAGGCCCCATGTGTCTGCGAACTGATCGAGCACGATCGAGCGCCAGCCACTCGGCAGGCTCGCGGGACCGTGGTCGGATATGCCGCAGCGCACGACCTGATCCTCGGTGAGGTCGAGCGTCAGCACCGTGTGGTGCGCGACGCTGCCGACCCGCTCGGACACCAGCTCGCTCGTGAGCAGCAGCAGGTGATCGAGTTCATTTGGGGATACGCTTCCCGAAAGTTCACGCTCGACGATGCGGCGTGCGACCAGCGGGCCGCCCGCGTTGGCCTCAAGCTGGTAGATGACTCGTGCTCGCTCACACATAAGCAATAGTGGTTTGCTACCCGGTCAGCCGATAAGGAACCTCTACCCGTCCCGGTGCGATGCGGACGGCAGTCGTGAGGCCCGAAGGCTCGAGGTTTGTCGCGGCCGGTCCGTGGGAAGCTCGACGATGACGCTTAGCGAGATCGACGACCCGATGCGGCTTCGACTGGAGGTTGAGAGCCGCCCTGAGAGCGTGACGCTTGTCCGCTCGGTGCTGTCGGCGCTCGCCGAGGAGCTTGAGCTGGAGGACGAACTCGCCGACGACCTCAGGACCGCGGTGAGCGAGGCGTGCAACAACGTCGTGCTGCACGCATATCCGGGCGCCGCCGGTCCGATGGCCCTGTCGATCGACTCGGTCGGCGGCGTCCTTGAGGTCATCGTCGAGGATCGCGGTGGCGGGATCACGCATGTCGCTGTTTCGGAGGACCGGATGGGCGTCGGCCTGGCGGTGATCAGCGCGCTGGCCGATCGGGCTCAATTCCAGAACGGGCCGGAGGGCGGTACGACGGTTCGAATGTCATTCGATCGTCGCGCCCGATCGCAGCGTGACCGCGTCCGAACAGGAGCCAGGTCGAGAGGCGCGGAACGGGCCTTCGACGGCCGAGCTCCGGCTGACCGGGTGCCGTCGTAGCGTGGCTCTCGCCGGTCGCGCTGCTCCCGTCTGTCCTCGGCCGCCTGTTGAGGGCGGTGGCCGCGACCTCGAACTTCACGATGGCCGGGGTGGGCGACATGTTCGCCGTCTGTGAGGCGGTCTCCGCCTACGCGAAGGATGCTGCACAACTTGAGATGGTCGCCTCGCGGTCGATGCGTCGCCTGGTCGGCTCCAGCTCATCGCGGGCCCGTTCATAGAATCGGACACTCGAGCCGCCGGACGCCGGGCGCCGCAGCGCGCTGCGGGGCGCTCTCGAGGAGGCCGTCGACGCCGCCGATTCGGTCCGGGTGCCGGATACGGGCTGCTTCAGGTCCTGGTGCTCGATCACCACCGCGACCGCAATCCGCGCGCTGAGCGAAGCTGACTCAAGCCGACGGCGGCGAGCGATCCATCGGCTTGCCGCGATCAGTCGCGTCCCGCTGACAGCCGCATCACCGAGTACCGCGATGTCGTCGCCGCCGGTGCGCGCGCTGAAATCTGCGAGCTCCGCACCGAGGCGATCGAGCGCCGCTGAGGCGAGCAGCGGGCCAATCCGGACAGCAGCCGTCGCAGGCGCTCGAGGCCGAAGCGCTCGGTCCGGCCCGGGGCAGTCGATGACGCCGTCGGTGTAGAGGATCGAGAAGCTCACCGGCGGCGATCGGCACCTCCTGCTCGTGGCGCTCTGCGTCCGCGAACGCGCCGAGCAGCGGGTCCGCGGCGGGGGCCTCGCGGATCGTGCCGTCGGTGCCGACGACGATCGCGGCCGGGTGGCCCGCCGAGCTGACCACCACGTGGTCGTCGTGCAGGCACATGCACATCGCTGTCGCCATGCTCATTCCCCTCATGCTGAGCGAGCGATTCGTCGAGCCTGGCGAGGATCGCAGCCGGAGAGGGCTCGGTTCGGCATGCAACGCGCGCGCCGTGCCGCAGCAGCGCGGTCACCGTCGCTGCGGTAACGCCCTTGCCGGCCACATCCCCGAGGATCACGAACCAACGGCCGTCGTGATCAAAGACCTCATAGAAGTCCCCGCCGACGTCGATCCGCAGCTCGGTCTCGGTCGGCCAGTACAGCGACGCGATCTCCCAGTTCGGCGACCGCTGGCAGCTCCGCCGGCAGCAGGGCCCGCTGAAGCGTCTCAGCGACGCCGGCGAGCTTGGTGTGCAGCCGCGAGTTCTCGACCGCGACGGCCGCCCGTCGCGCAAGCTGCTCAGCCAGTTCGACGTCGTCCTGATGCATGCGCCTGCCTGAGCGACGGGTCGCGAGCGTCATCAGGCCGATCGTCGCGACTCGGCACCCGCATCGGGACCACCAACACCGATCGCAGCCCGAGCTGATGCAGCAGCCGCCGGTGTCCCTCGTCCCGCGCGACGGCCGCCAGCTGCTCCTCGCTGGCGTCGGGGTAGAACAACGGCACGCCGGTCTCGACGACCTGACGGACGGGGTGCTCGCGCGGGAGCGACGCGGGCGCGATCGTTTCGAGATCGTCGGCCAGCGTCCCGCTGCCGCCGGGTCATGGGCGATCGCGACGCGCTCGAGCGCGTGCTCTCTCGTCGACCAGATCGACCGCGCAGAAATCGGCGAGCAGCGGCACCGCCAGCCGAGCGACAGTGCGAAGCGTCTCCTGATAATCCAGCGACGACGCGAGCAGCCGCCCGGACTCCGCCAGTACCTTCGTATCGGATCTCCGCGGTCTTGACGGCGGTCATGTCCTCGATCTCGGTCATCGTCCCGAGCAGCGCGCCGCGTCGGTCGTGCAGGGCGGTCGTCGTCACGAGATGCCAGCGCAGTTCGCCGGTCTCGCGGTGTATGGCTCGCATCAGCAGCGGCGAGACGGCTCTCCGCCCCTCGCTCGGGTCGATGGCACGTCCCCGAGCTGATCGTCTCGCCGTGCTCGTCCTCGATCCAGTACTCGGACATCATCGTCGGCCGTCGAGCGCCCCCTCAGCTGCTCCAGCGTCTCGATGCCGAGATACGCGTGGCCGGCACGGTTGGCGTAGACCAGTTCGCCCGTCGGGTCACGGATCATCACCGCCACCGCAAGCAGCTCGAACAGCTCGCCGAACAGCGATGGGTCACCTGCCGCCAGCCGCCTTTCGATCTCCGATCGCGTCTGGCAGGTCAGCTCCCGCTCAGGAGCTCCTCCGGAGTGGCGGCCACGCGCAGTCGCTCGTTGAGACCGGTGAGCCCGCAGCAGCCGCTCCACCTGGCCGTCCCCGACGCTGACGAGGCCGAACAGGACGCCGGCTTCTGGGCGCGCTGGTTTGCCTTGACGAGCACGCTCAGACCGGTCGAGTCGATGAACTGGAGCTCTCTGAGATCGACTGCGACCGGCTCTGCAGCCGACCTTCTCGAGCTCCTCTTCAAGCGCTGGGCTCGACGCAAGGTCCAATTCGCCGAACAGCGTGAGCACGTGTCCCGGTGCCCTCGCCGCTGACCTCGAGTCGAAAGTGATGTTGCAACGAGCACAAGCCTATCGGGAATCGATCCCCGATTGCGGGCGGGCACCACCAAGCTGTTCGCCGCCGTCTGGACCAGTCATTCGCGACGGTTGCGGGCGTCGCGACGCTCGGCAGCTCGCCGGCGTCTGGCGGCCGTGCGCTGCGCCGTCAGCTCGGTCGCGCTCGGCAATTTGCCGCGCCGCTGCCGGTGCCAGATCGTCAGCTCCCAGTACGCCCACGCCGGCAGTGTCGAGGTCGCGATTCCCGCGGCCACCTCTTGGACGGTCATCAGGCACGGCTCGGTCGCGCGCGGGCCTGCAAATCAAAAGACGTCTGTGCGGTGGACGCTTGTGCGGTGAGATCAGCCATGCACTCGAACTACCCGTAGATCGTGGATTCCGAACATTTGTCCAGCGCTGTCGCGAACAACGGTTTCAAGTGCCTCCGGCACGGGTACCAGAGCCACGTGGGTGAGTCCTCGAAGCGTCGCTCCATACTACGCGCCGGATTCTTCGGCATGGGTCGGGAACGCGGCCGAGCGGTGGCCTCGATCGCCCTCAGGCTGGGGACGGTGATCGTGCTCACAGCCGTCCTCCTCGCGCTCATGTTGGCGCTCCCGCTGGCGATCGTCGTGCTGGCGGCCGCGTCCATGCTACGTCCGGTCCGGCACATGTTACGCCGGCCGATCCGGGCCTGGCGAGCCAGTCGGCTGTTGAGCGGCGACTGGTGGCAGGACTTCGAGCGGGATCTGGACGCATACACAGGTCTGGGCGCCTACAGCGCTCGCCATCGCGAGCGCCGGCTCTGAGCGGCAACGCCGGTTCGATGCCGGCTGTTGCAAGGGCAACAGTGGGAACGCCGCCTCTGCTGGGCGGAGGGGCGACCTGGCGTTCGGCCAGGCCGCCCCTCCTGGAGAGGAGGCTCTTGAGCATCAGGGGGGGATGCTCCAAGCCTGGTTTTGTGCTGCCCTTGATCTGCAAGACTCAAACCCCGGATGCAGTGCATCGCGTCGGGCACCGAACGCTTGCAGCCGAACGGAACCACGTAGCGAACGTCACCAGCGTCCGTACCACCGACGGCGACCGCCGGACTCGATGCCGCCGACGAAGAAGCCGATCACCCACAGCACGAGCGCGGCGATCAGCACGAACCATAGGAAGTGTGCCGCGAAGCCGAACCCGCCGAGCACGGCGAGAAGCAGTAACAGAATGATTAGAGCAACCATGTGACCTCCTGGATGTTGACGGGCTGTGGCTACCCGTCGGCGGCGGAGTCAAAGCACGCCCCCCGAAACGGCAGATCAGTTGCCCGGTGTGGTTTGAGCCGCGGTCAAAGCGGGCAGTGCATTGTCTGGGCTCTGAGAGCAATCTGCTTCTGAGCGCAGTCTGCTCTGTGATCCGGAAACTTCGGGGGGTGGCCGTCTGACCCGGCCACCCACCCGGCCATCCGCAAACCGCGGCTCTGTAAACGTATAGATTGGGAATCAGTGGGGGTTGCGACTCAAACGCCTGCGGCGATCGCGGACTCTGGCCACGACCCGGCGCAGGGTTTGGGCGCACGGCAGCCCGGCGGCCGAAGCCGAGGGCGGGTTGGGCGGTCGCCGTACTGGATTCCCGTAGCGATCGTGATCGCTGGTCTCGGGCTGACCGGGGCGCTCGCCTGGGTGTCACACTCGCAGTACCTGCACAACGAGAAGCGGCTGCTGGCGCTCCGTGTCCACGATGCGGGGGCGTTGCTGTCCGAAGCGCTCGCGCCGACTCAGCTGCCGTTGGTGACGGCCGCCGAACTGGCCGATGCGACGAACGGAAACGTGGCGAGGTTCAGGAGGCTGGTCGGCTCCGATGTCGGTGGTGGCCCAGCGCAGTTCGCCTCGATTTCGCTCTGGCGCGTGTCAGACCCACAGCTCGGGCCGCTGGCCGTCGTCGGCGTGCGGCCGAAGCTGGAGTCGTCGATGTCCCAGGCCACGCAGTTGTTGACAAGCGCCACGCGGACACCGAGCGCGACCGTGGTCGGTCTGCTCGCGCCGCCCGCGCCGAGCCTCGGCTACATCACACTGGCACCGGACAACCAGCGGCGCTTCGCGGTCTATGGTGAACGACCGCTCCCGGCTGATCGGCGGTCACGCTACCAATCGACCTCGGAGTTCGCGGGCCTGAACTACGCCGTGTACTTCGGGAAGAGCGAGCGGGCGCGGGATCTGCTGGTCACCGACCTCAGCCACCTGCCACAGACCGGCACGACGGACACCGAGACGATCCCGTTCGGCACGGCCAGCCTGACGCTCGTGATGTCTCCTCGCGCGTCGCTGGAGGGCACGCTCCCCGAGGATCTGCCCTGGATCATCGTAATCGTCGGCGTGATCCTGTCCGCTGGTGCGGCGCTGGCCGCGTTGAGCCTGATCGTCCGCCGGCACGACGCCGAGTTGCTCGCCGCGCGACTGGCGCTGACCGCGAGCGAGAATCAGCGGCTCTACGCCGAGCAGCGGGGTATCGCCCAGACCCTGCAGCACGCGTTGCTGCCGGACCGCCTCCCGTGTCTACCCGGCACCGAGACCAGCGGCCGCTACCAGGCCGGCGAGCGGGGAGTCGACATCGGTGGCGATTGGTATGACGTGATCGGCATCGACGAGCGCCGGCTGTTGCTTGTCGTCGGCGATGTCTCAGGGCGAGGGCTGAAGGCGGCCACGACGATGGCCGAGCTGCGTTATGCGATCAGGGCGTACGCCGTGCAGGGCGATCCGCCGGATCTCATCCTGACCAAGCTCTCGCAGCTGCTCAAGACCAGCGTGACCGGCCAGCTTGCGACGATCCTCTGCGTCATGTTCGACGCCCAGGAGCGAGAGCTCAGTGTCACAAGTGCGGGCCACCTGCCGCCGCTGTTGATCCAGAACGGCGCAGCGGGATTCCTCCACAGCGAAGTCGGCTTGCCGGTGGGTGTCGACGTCAACGCGTCGTACCGCTCGGCCATCGCCGACCTTGGCGAGGAAGGGACGCTGCTCGCGTACACAGACGGGCTTGTCGAGCACCGCGGCGAGAGCCTCGACGAAGGGCTCGCGCGGCTGCGGGAGGCGGCAGCTGCGGAGACCGCGCCGTTGCCGGAGCTGCTCTCGAACCTCCTGTCCGAGCTGCCCGCCTCCGCCGACGATATTGCGATAGTCGGGATGCGGTGGACGACGTAGACGGGGACAACAACGGGCTGCTCGACGTCGAGGTCACAGTCGACGACGGCCGCAGCGTCTGCATCGCGCTCGCCGGCGAGCTCGACATCAGCAACGTCGATCTGCTGGAGCAGAAGATCGTGTCGGTCCTGGAGCAACGGCCGACGCGCCTGATCATCGACGCATCGGACCTCCGGTTCGCGGACAGTTCGGGCATCGCACTGTGGGTGCGTCTCGCTTCCAGTGTCGATCAGTTTGAGCTGCGCAACCCCTCGCCGCTCCTGAGGCGGGTGCTGGCGACGATGGGCCTTTCGGCAAAAATGCGGGTGAGCAGTGAGATCGGCGCGACCTACAGCCGAGAGTTCCCGGCCGACCGCCGTTCGGTCTCGGCAGCCCGCCGGTTCGCATCCGAGCATCTCGGTAACAGTCCCGTCGACGTTCGCGAGGCGGTTGAGCTGATGGTCTCCGAGCTCGCGACCAACTGCATCCGCCACGTCGATTCGGAGTTCGAGGTGACGGTCCACCGCACCGAGGACGCGATCCGGGTCGAGGTCAGCGACCCGGGTACCGGAACGCCGTCGATGCGTTCCCCCAGCCCCGACGAGCCCACGGGGCGCGGTTTGCGGATCGTCGACATGCTGTCCGACGCATGGGGTGTCGTGCCCGCCGACACAACCGGCAAGACCGTCTGGTTCACGCTTTCTCTGGCTCCGGCGGTGAACGCAGCGACCAGGTAGCCGGTTTCCGAGGCTTGCACCTAAGCTCAGCCCCCCTGAGCTCACGGCTCCGATTCGGTACGCGTATCCGCGCTCACGCGTGAAGAGCTCTCACGCTCGTCGCCGAAGTTCTCGCGCTCGTCGCCGAAGCTCTCACGCTCCGCGCCGAAGCTCTCACGCCCGGCGCCGAGCTCATCGTCCGCCAGACCGTGCTCGTGCAGTTCGGCCTGCTCGTTGTGCATCTCCGCCCGGGCGCGCTCGAGCTGCGCCTTCCGCTGGGCGATCTGCGCGCGATGTTCTGCAAGCTCAGCGCGCCGGGCGCCGGCCTCTGCCTCGTGGCGATGTCCGGTCGCGTATTCCTCACGCCGCTGCTCCAACCGGCGCTGGGCACGGCGCGCGCGCGAACGCGCGAACATCGCGGGTACGATCAGGGCCAGCGCCAGCATCACCAGGATCGCGACAACCACAATGATGATGATCGATTCCGTCGACATGGACTGTTCCTCCTTACTTGGATCCGGGCCGCCGACGTTGGCGGTCTCACCCACAGGCCTACCCCGGCTGGCCGTTCTCAACCGCCGCGGACGCAGAGGCTGAATCACAGCTTCTGACCACCGTCCTTCTCAGCGTTGTCAGCTGAAGCCGAGGAAGTGCGACTGCCAGGGGTCGAGCGAGACGTACAGGCCGTCCCTCGCGAGCCCGTCGCCGGCGCGGTCGAACTCGCGTCCGTCGAGGTGGTCGCGCAGGGCCCAGGTGCGACCGGTGAGATCTGCCCAGGGGAGCTGCACCTGCCCCTGTGCCGGGCGCTCCGCGAGGTTGACGACGACAAGGTGGCGCGATGCCGTCGTTGACCAGCACCACGAGACGAGCTGCCGGCAGGAGTCGTTGTCAGGCCAGCCGTTGCAGTCGCACAGAGACCAGACGCCAGTGCGAAGGTCGGAGTCCGCCACCGCGCGCAGCAACCGCTCGTAGAACGCGCGCAACTCGCGGTCATGAGCCTCCTCAGGACCGCGCCGCAGGAACACGGGGATCCGGATTCGGTCACCGTCGAACTGGCCGTCGTGGTAGAGGCGCGCGCCCTCCAGGGTCGAGATCACGACCGCAGCCGCTCTTGCCTGAGCCGGCGCGAACGTCGCCGCGGCTCGCGGCTCGTCATGGTTCTCGATGAAGCGGATCAGCCGCTCCTGATACGCGGCGTCAGCCTGTAGATGCCCACGAACCGACTCGGCAGAGTCGTGGACGAGCCGGTCGTAGAGACGCTTGTCGTAGCAGAGGTCGAAGCCCTGCTGCTGCAGCGTCCACTCCATGTCCCAGTAGGCCTCGGCCATGAACAGCAGATCGGGGTGCGCGGCTCTGACCCGCCCGATCAGCTCAGGCCAGAACTCCGTTGCAGCGGGCTGTCCGGCTCGCTCTCCCCAGGTGCGGGCGAAGACGTCGTTCGTCATCAGCATCGCCATGTCGCAGCGCAGTCCGTCGCACTGGTCACCGACCTCGATCAGGGTGTCCGCGACCGTGCTGCGCAGCGTCGCCGAGAACGCGTTCAGCTGGACCACGTCCGGCCACGGCGCGAAGTAGGGATCGCGGCCGTTGGCCACCACCCGTCCGCCGGCTCGCAGGAACGCCTCAGGGTGCTGCCCCAGTTCCTGCTCGCTCCCTGTCAGGAAGCAGTCGGGCCGGTCGGTCAGCCACGGGTGATCAGGCGCGACATGGTTGGGCACGTAGTCGAGGATCAGCCCGAGATCGCGGGCGGCGAGCGCCTGACGTGCGGCCGCCAACCCCTCTGGCCCGCCAAAGCGGTCCTCGACGACGTAGTCCCTGACGCAATAGGGGGAGCCGATCACGTCCTCGGCGCGCAGATCGGGCAGGGCGGCGCGGTTGCCGGCGACGAGTGCGGGGTTCTCAAGCGCGATCCTCAGTCCCGCGGGGCTTCGCTGCCAGACGCCCATCAGCCAGACGGCATCCACCGGCAGCGACGCCAGCGTGTCCCACTCGCGGTCCGGTACCTCGCCCAGCGTGAGCGCTCGACCGCGCGCGCCACCGAGTCGCTGCAGCCAGACAGCCGTATTGATCTCGTAGACCGTCGGACGAGCTGGCAGGCGCACGGCCGTGAGCCTCAGTCGGCGAGGCCGGCGAAGTCGTCGCGCTTGGCGGCGTGCAGCTCGCTCTGCACCAGGAACATCAGCGCGACCGTGCCGGTCCAACCGGTCTGATGGCTGGCGCCGATACCCGCGCCGTTATCGCCGTGGAAGTACTCGTGGAACATCAGCAGGTCATGCCAATGCGGGTCCTTCTGGAACTTCTCGAGCCCGCCGAACACCGGCCGGTTGCCGTCGGCGTCCTCGGTGAACGTCGTCGCGAGCCGGAAGCTGATCTCGTGGGCGATCTCAAGGAGGTTCATCTCGCGGCCGGATCCGCTCGGGCACTCGACCTTGAGGCGATCGCCGTAGTAGCGGTACATCTGCGCCAGCGCCCGGACGATCACCACGTTCATCGGGAACCAGACCGGCCCGCGCCAGTTGGAGTTCCCACCGAACATCCCGGTGTCGGACTCCGCCGGCAGGTAGTGGACGTTGTACTCGGCGCCTGCCCAGTCGAACACAACCGGATGGTCGAGATGCCGGCGGGAGATCGCCCGGATCCCATGTGCCCCGAGGAACTCGTCCTCATCGAGCATCACCGAGAGGATCCGCCGCAGGCGCTGCTGGTCGACCAGCGAGACGAGGCGGTGACCCTCCGGGCTCGCTTCGAACAGGTGAGCGAGGCCGGGCAAGACGTCGCCGAAGTGCTGCGCGAACCGCTCGGCCATCGGCGCGATCTCGGGATACTGGGTGACGAATTCACCTTCGAACACGGTCGACGCGCACATCGGCAGCAGGCCGACGAGCGAGCGCACCCGCAGCGGGATCCGCTGGTCGTCGGAGGTTCGCATCACGTCGTAGTAGAACCCGTCCTGCTCGTCCCACAGTTCCGTCTCGCTCTCCGGCGGGTTCATCGCGACCGAGATCCACTCGAAGTGCGCGATGAACTTGTAAGCCATGTCGACGTAGGCACGGTCGCGCTTGCTGAGCTCGACCGCGATCTGCAGCATCCACTGGCAGTAGAGGGCCATCCAGGCTGTCCCGTCGGCCTGCTCCAGCGAGCCGCCACCCGGCAGCGGTGCGGAGCGATCGAAGATCCCGATGTTGTCCAGTCCGAGGAAGCCACCCTGGAACAGGTTGCGCCCATCGGGATCCTTGCGGTTGACCCACCAGGTGAAGTTGGTCAGCAGCCGATCGAACACGCGGGCCAGGAACTCGTGGTCGCCCTCGCCGCGGATCGCGGCCTCGCGCTCATAGACGTAGAGGGCAGCCCACGGGGTGACCGGCGGGTTGACGTCGCTGAAGTTCCACTCATAAGCAGGGATCTGGCCGTTCGGGTGCATGTAGCGCGTCTTCAGCAGCAGCTCCACCTGCTCCTTGGCGAAGTCGACGTCGACCAGCGCGAGCGGAGCGGTGTGGAACGCCAGGTCCCAGGCGGCGAACCACGGGTATTCCCACTTGTCGGGCATCGAGATGACGTCGCCCGCGAACATGTGAAACCACGGCACGTTGCGTGTTGAGCTGCCGGCGGCGCCGGGGTGCCACGGGTTGACGTTGTGCTCACGCAGCCAGCGATGGACGTCGTAGTCGTAGAACTGCTTGCTCCAGAGCAGGCCGGCGAGCGCCTGGCGCATCACCATCGAGGCGTCTGGATTCAACGTCGGCGGGATCACCGTCGCATAGAAATCGTCGGCTTCCTTCAGGCGGGCACCGATCACACGGTCGACCTCGGCCGCCAGCGCCTTCGACGCCGCGGCGGCGCCGGCGGGGCTTGCGGCGCTCAGCCGCAGCGCGATCGACGCGCTCGCGCCGGGACCGATCTGCAGCAGGTGGTGAGCGGCGACCTTGGTGCCGCTGCGCGCCGGGTTGACGGCGTCCGTGCGGCCGTGAACGATGAACTCGTTGATCGCGTCCTTGGCGTAGGGCGAGGCGTTGGTGGAGCCGAACAGCCGCTCGTTGTTGGTCTCGTTCTCGCAGAACAGCAGCTGCGCGTTGCCGTCGGCCTGCAGCAGCCACTCGCCGAGCTCCGCGTGTGACGCGGTCGCCGCGGACACGCCGGGGACACCGTGTCGGGCGCTCAGCGACGGCTTCGGCGCGTCATCGCCCCAGGACCAGGTGTTGCGGAACCAGAGCGTCGGAAGCAGGTGCAGGGTCGCGGCTTCGGGGCCCCGGTTGTGGGCGGTGACCCGCATCACGATGTCGTCGTGTGCGGCCTTGGCGTACTCGACGATCACGTCGAAGTAGCGATCCTGATCGAAGATCCCGGTGTCCAGCAGTTCGTACTCCGGATCCAGCTTGCCGCGGGCGCCGTTGGTCTCGATCAGATCCTCGTAGGGATAGGCCGCCTGCGGGTACTTGTACTGGCACTTGAGGTAGGAGTGCGTCGGCGTGCTGTCCAGGTAGAACCAATACTCCTTGACATCCTCGCCGTGGTTGCCCTGGCTGTTGGTCAGGCCGAACATCCGTTCCTTGAGGATCGGGTCGTTCCCGTTCCACAGCGCCAGCGACAGGCAGAGTCGCTGGCGCTCGTCGCAGATGCCCGCGATCCCGTCCTCGCCCCACCGGTATGCGCGCGAGCGAGCCTGATCGTGCGTGAAGTAGTTCCAGGCATCGCCACCGGCGCTGTAGTCCTCGCGCACTGTGCCCCATTGGCGCTCGCTCAGGTACGGACCCCATGACTTCCATGCGACTGTCCCGCTCCTCGCTTCCTCGAGCCGCGCATGCTCCGGGGTCTTGGTCTGCTTGGTGGCCATCCGCGCTGTGGATCGTGGCAGGCGCAGAGAGGCGGCGCGTCACCCCGAACGGGTGATGTTCACCCTGAATTCGTGAACATCTGGTTACTCGATCGGGCGGTCGGACGCTCCGCTGGGGTACGGCCGCGATTCATCGCTCCGCTACGCTACGGCCGCGATTTCATGTCCGAGATCTCCACCGTTGCCGCACCCGAGGAGCTGCGCGCCGCAGCTTCCCTGTGGTGGCTGACCGTCGTCATCGGCATCCTGAGCGTGCTCGCAGGGGTGAGAGTGCTCGGCTCGGTCGCCCGGGTTGCGGAACCGCCCCGATCAACCAGGCTCGCCGAGCCCGCGTGAGCTCGCGTGAGGCGCGCGCAGACGTCGCGACGACCTGGAATCAATCATATGGGCCTGGCCGCATGTCCTCACCCGCGTCATGAAATGGGATCTGGCGCTCGTGGCTCTGGCGGTCCTGATGGTGGCGGCCGGCTCCCGCCGCCTCGAGGGGACGTCGGTGACGCCGGCAATGGCGTTCATGTTCATCGGCCTGCTGATCGGCCCGCTTGTCGTCAACGGCGTCGATGTCTCCTCAGCCAGCCATGAGCTCCGGACGTTGGCGGAGGCGACGCTCGCCGTCGTGCTGTTCTCGGACGCATCGCGGATCCGGACCTCCGCACTGCGCCGCGAGTTCGGTGTTCCAGCGCGGCTGCTCGGCATCGGGCTGCCGCTGACGATCGCGCTTGGCGCATTGCTGGCGTCGGCGCTGTTCGGATCGCTCAGCCTGGGTGAGGTGCTCGTGCTGTCGGTTGTGCTGGCGCCCACGGACGCGGCGCTGGGTCAGGCGGTCGTCAGCGATCCTCGTCTGCCGTCACGGATCCGACAGGGGCTCAACGTCGAAAGCGGATTAAACGACGGCATCTGCGTGCCACTGCTGTTGATCTTCCTGGCGGCGGCCGACGTCGAGTCGAAGACCGAGTCAAGCCATCATGCGGTGCGGATCGTCGCCGAGCAGATCGGCGGCGGCCTCCTCGGGGGTGCTGTGGCGGGGGCGATCTCGGCCGTGATCATCGTTGTCTTCCGGCGGCGAGACCTGATCGCGGGTGCTTGGCTGCAGGTCATCCCGGTCGCGACCGCGGCGCTCGCCTACGGACTTGCGCTTGGCCTGGGCGGCTCGGGGTTCATCGCCGCGTTCGTAGCCGGGGCGCTGTTCGGCGGCGTGGTCAGCGGGGAGGCGGAGCAGGCGTCGCGGCTGAGCGAAGAGCTCGGCGACCTGCTCGGCGGCGTCACCTTCCTGATGTTCGGGGCGGTGCTGCTCGGCCCGACGCTCAAGCATCTTGACCTGGCGATCGTCAGCTATGCGGTTCTCAGCTTGACAGCCGTGCGGATGCTCCCGGTTGCGATCGCGATGCTCGGCACGGGCGCGCGGCTCCCGACGGTGGGGTTCCTCGGCTGGTTCGGACCGCGCGGTCTGGCTTCGATCGTGTTCGCGGTGATCGTGATCGAGGAGGCGAAGCTCCCCGGGACCGGCACGATCCTGCTCGTCGTGTACACGACGATCGGCCTGTCCGTGGTGGCACACGGACTGTCAGCCGTTCCGCTGGCCGACCGTTACGCCCGCTGGTTCGAGTCGCACCCGAGCGAGCGCCGGCCCGTGATGGAGAGCGTGCCCGCGACCCTGACCCGTCCGCGCGGGATCCGGGTGCAACCATCATCGCCACAGCAGACGGGTTCGTCCCGCGTCGAAGAGGAGGACGGCATGACAATCTCGAACGGTCCGGCATGACCGACTTCGACGACCCTCAGGCCGGTTTCGATCTGGCCGAGACGGCGGAGGAGCGTCAGGAGGAGGAGCGCCGGCGTGAGCGCTACGGCCTGCTGCTGGCGGCGATCATCGCCGCGTTCGCGGTCGAGGGCATCGCGAACCCGGGCCCGTACGAGCAGGTCGCGGTCAGCACGCTGCTCGGGGTGACGCTGGTACTCGCGTTCTGGGCCGCGGAGGCGAAGCCCAGCGTGATGCGGCCGTTGACGGGCATCGCCGTGTTGACGGTGGTTGCCAGCGTCGCAGCCGTGATCGCCGGGGACACATATGGGTACCCCACGCGGGTTGCGAACCTCCTGCTTGTGATCCTCGCACCGCCGGCGATCGTGATCGGCGTGCTCAAGAGCCTGCGTAAACGTCAGCAGGTGACCGTCGAGGCGGTCTTCGGAGTCCTCTGTCTCTACATCCTGCTCGGGATGTTCTTCGCCTTCATCTACGGCGCGATCGCCAGGATCTCACACAAGACGTTCTTCGCAAACGGGGTGCAAACGTCGATTCCCCACTGTGTGTATTTCAGCTTCTCGACGCTGACGACGGTGGGCTACGGCGATCTGACCGCGGCGGGCAACCTCGGCCGCACGCTTGCCATGTCCGAGGCGCTGTTGGGGCAGATCTACCTGGTGACGGTCGTCTCTCTGATCGTCGGCAACCTCGCGCTCAGCCAGAACCGTCCGAGGCGCTGAGGGACCATCCCAGCTGCAGGGGGCGAAGCTTCCCTCCGCTGCGCGACGTCAGGTGAGCAGGCCGATCACGCCCTTGATGATCAGCAGCGCGCCGGTGATCCCGAAGCCCCGGTAGGCGAGGAGCTGTGAGCGATCGCCGATCCAACGCTTGGCCCGCTCGATCGCCGCGGGCGTCCAATCCGGCGCGACCATGAAGCACGCCAGCGGGATCTCCAGCAGCGCGAGCATCACGACGTTGAAGGCGATTACGAGCAGGACCGTCGTCGCCGTCGGGTACTTGAGCTCATGGATCGAATGCAGGCCGGCCAGGTGGGACGCGCCCGGCAGCTCGAGGACGATCACGATCCCGATCGTCAGGCTGGTCATCAGCGCGCCGCGCAGGTAGCCGAGCATCAGCTTGCGCGGGCTCGGTATCAGCATTATCAGCGTCGAGGCGGCGACCAGCGTCGGATTGATCGCGGCGGTGATTGAAAGGAGGACGACGTCACGCATGGGATCGACCGCCATCGGCCGGCGGGGGCGTGAATTTTCGTTTTCGGCCCGGCGCCAAGGATTGTCGGTCGCTTAGCGGCGCTACTCGTCCTGCTCGATCTCGTATCCGATCGCGCTCGCCAGCCGCGGTGCGGCTGCGACCACCCGTGCGAGCCCGACCGCCGGGGCGATCGCGATCAGCACCGAGACGATCTCCGTCTCGGTCGCGCCGGCCGCGACCGCGTAGCCCACTGCCACGCGCAGCGAACTTGTCGAGGCGCCAAGCGCGAGCAGCGCTCCAAGTCGCACGAGGAGCTCCTCCTTGACCTCCAGTGAGCCATCAAGAACGGGCCTGCTGCCCTGCACGAGCACCATCTCGACGGATGCCTCGTCGTTCAGGGCGAGTTGGCGCAGCAGACGCTCGACGCTGTCCACGTAGCGAATCTACGCTCGCTGGGAGTCGGCGGCATCGCCCGAACAGGGTGAGATGGACCCGACTCACGTTTCCGGCAGGCGACCCCGCGCAAGTGCCTCGCGTGTGAACCTGGTGGATCCATCGCCTAAGACGCGCCGAGTCCGCTTGACCTGCCGCAGGATGCCCGCCAAGATGCGACCAGTACGCTTGTTGCGCCAAAAACACCTATAAAGCGATCTATGCCCACTGCCCGAGCTGCCGGGCTCCTACGTAGTCGACCGGTGCCATTCTGCACGCCCGAGACCGACACGTGGGCGCTCCTCGAGCTGACTTCAAGACCAGCATTCCCAGCCGAGTTCGTACGTCGGCCGGCGTTGGTCGGCCGCCTGATGGGATCCGGAGATGTCGCGCTCGCGCTCGTCGTCGCCCCGCCAGGCTATGGGAAGACGAGCCTCCTGTCCGAATGGGCGGAGCATGACCAGCGTCCGTTCGTGTGGCTCGGGTTCGGCGCGACGGATGCGGTGGCCGACCTGGACGAGATGCTTACAGAGCTGCTGGCACCCCACGCAATTGATGGCCGCGGCCTGGTCGCCGTCCTCGACGACGCGCACGCGGTTCCCGACGACACACTGCGCGCGGTCATCGAGGCGCTGTTCCGGACGCTGCCGCGCAGCTCGATCGTCGCGGTGGCCTCGCGTACCGAGCCCGTGCTTCCGACCGGGAGGCTGCGCGCGCATCGGACGCTGATCGAGATCCGGCCGGGCGATCTTGCACTGAGCCTTCCGGAGGCTGCGGTGCTGGTGCGCCAGAGCGGGTCGGAGCTGGCACCCGCGGTCGTCGAGCAGCTCGTCGAGCGGACCGAGGGCTGGCCCGCGGCGCTCTATCTGGCGTCGCTGTCGCTGTTGGAGCGCAGCGATCCGTCCGGATCGCTGGCGCCGTTTCGAGGCGATCACCACCTCGTCATGGAATACCTGCGCGACGAGGTCCTCTCGGCACTCCCATCTGAGCTGACCGGCTTCCTGGCGCACTCGTCGATCCTCGACGAACTCTCTGGACCAGTGTGCGACGTGGTGCTGCAGGCACCCGGCAGCGCTCAGCGGCTCGCCGCCCTTGGCCGGACGACGCAGTTGCTGCAGCCGATTGATCCCGCGCGGCACCGCTATCGGTGGCATCCTCTGTTACGGGATTGCATGTTGGCTGAGCTGCGTCGCCTCGAGCCCGAACTGGAGCCCGAGCTGCACCTGCGCGCCAGCGCGTTCTATGCCGATCACGGCGGCATCGAGGCGGCCATCGATCACGCCTGCGCTGCTCGCGACGCCGAGCTTGCCGGCGAGCTGCTGGCGGGGAGCCTCGCTGCCCACCTGGCCGGCGGTCGCGCCGACCTTGTGCGGCGGTGGCTTGGCGCGTTTAGCCGTGAGCAGGTCGCCGGGTCCGCGACGCTTGCGATGTGTGCCGCACATGGTTGCCTGACGACCGGGGACCTCGTCGACTCGCAGCACTGGGCCTCCGCCGCCACCTCGGCCGTGAAGCGCGGTGGCAATGACGCTCAGCTCCGCCTGATCGAGGCCGGGCTCGCGGTGCTCGAGGCGGCAACCGCTCGCGCCGGGGTTGGCGGGATGCGCCGTGCCACGGCTCGCGCATCCGAGCTTGAGCCCGAAGGCAACCAGTGGCGCCCGATCTGCCTGTTCCTCGACGGTGTCGCCGAGCACCTGTCAGGTAACAGCATTCCGGCTGCGAGGACGCTCGAGGACGCCGCCGATCTCGGTGGCTTCGAAACCCCGTGCCTCGCCTCGCTGTGTCAGGCGCAGCGCGCGATGATCGCGCTCGAGCACAACGATTGGGGGCTCGCCGAAGAGCTGGTGGACCGCGCCGGTGACACGATCGCCGAACATGGACTTGAGCACGACGCAATCTGCGCCCTGGTATATGCGGCGATGGCCGCCGTGCGAGCCAAGCAGGGACGTGTCGACGAAGCCAAACGCGATCTCCGCCAGGGGATCGAGCTGATGGCGCTGCTGGGTGACTTCCTGCCCTGGTATGGGGCGGAGGCAAGTCTCCTCCTCGCCCACGCAGCACTGTGGCTCGCGGACATCGTCGGTGCGAGGACGCTGCTCGCACAGGCGTCCCGGCTCGCGCGTAAGGTGCCGGACGCGGTCACCTTCGAACGGTGGTTCACCGAAGCCTGGGCGCACATGGACACGCTCGCGGAGACGAGCCTTGCGGGTCCCTCGTCGCTGACGATCGCCGAGCTTCGAGTCCTGCGCTTCCTGCCGAGCTATCGATCGTTTCGTGAGATCGCCGAGCTGCTCGGTGTGTCAGCCAACACGGTCAAGTCGCAGGCACACGCTGTCTATCGAAAGCTCGGTGCGGCGTCGCGTTCCGAAGCAGTCGCGCGTGCGTCGGAAGCTGGGCTGCTGGGCCAGTAGGTCCCGGCGCTAAGGCGCTGAGGAGGCGTCCTCTTCCTCTACATCGAAGCCGAGCGCGAGGGCCAGGCTCGGTGCGGTGCAAACGGCCTGTGCGCTGCCCGCGATGAAGGCGACCGCGATCATCGTCGCGACCACCGCCCGATCATCGACGCCCGCGGATGCCGCGAGATCGACCGCCCAACGCAGCGATGCCGGGGGGGCATTTACAGCGAGCAGCGCGCCGAGACGGACGAGCGCCTCGGTGTGTCTTCCCAACCGCTCGCACACCGGTTCCGTGCAGCTGCGCCCGGGGATCGGCGCGAGGATCGCCCGCAGCGACTCATCGTTCCCCGTGGCCAGCCATCGGAGCAGCTCCTGAGTCTCGCTCATCCTGCTCCTCGGGCGGAACGCGAATGCATCAGGCGTGGAGCAGCGCCTGTCTCGCGCTCTCGTACTCCTCGGGCGTGATCCTGCCGCTGTCGCGCATCGTCGCAAGCTGGTCAAGCTGATCTGGGATCGTTGCGGGGTGTGCACCGTTGCCGGCGTGATCGTGGTGGCGGCGCTCACGGAAGCCGGCAAGCCGGGCGCGCAGCGCCGCGGTGCCGTCACCGGGCATCGCGTCAGGGAACTCCTTGGCCGTCTCCAGTCGCAGCATTGCGGTTCCGAACAGCGCCAGCACGAGAAACGCGATGATGCCGCCCAGCGTTCCGGTCGCCGGGATCGGATTCCAGAAGAACACCAGGACCATCAGCGCCGTCGTGATCGCGAACGTCGGCAGCGGGTGCAGGCGCATAAACGGGGCGATCGCGCGGCGGACGGGGACGATGATGCGCGCCGGACCTGCGAACCAGGCCGCCGCCACGACCACGGCGCCGACGAGCAGGAACGCGCCGGCCACCTGGCTGAGCAGCTCAGTGCCGATCGTGACCGCTGCTCGGATCGGTTCTCGCAGGGACGCGTCCGTGGCGATCGCGTCGGTGACCTGCGACTCAAGGATCGCGCGGATCGCGAAGCCGACGATGCCCGCGAACACGATCGCGAAGCCGACCGACATCAGCGTCCGGCGTCGATGGCCGCGCGCCAGGAAGATCGCCAGCGCGTACAGGAGCGGCACCAGGATCGTCAGCCACAGCGCCAGGCCTTTGACCGCCTTGCCGATCGTTTGGACGGCGGAGATCTGGCTGGAGCTGAACAGCGTCAGTGTTGCAATCGATGGCGGCAGCTTCGCGCTGAGGCCCGAGGGCAGGCCGAGCTGCGCGGCGACGCTGTCGACGATCGAGCCCAGATCGAGCGTCACCACCCCCTTCTGGATCCCGACCGGCCCCTTACCGCCGTCGACGATGATGATGAACGTCTGGTCGGCGGCGCGGTTGGCCTTCGCCCACAGCGTCTGCACCCTCGGTCGCTGGAGGGCGGCATCGACCGCCTGGACGGCCACGTTTTCAAGCGCGCCGGCAGCCGGAGCCGCCAGCGGCTTGAGCTGGGTCGGCAGCGCCGAGTCGAGCAGCCCGGGGACGTTGACGTTTGCATAGAGCTGATCGACGATGTAGTTAGCCGTCGCGTTGCGGATCGAGGCGTTCTGGAGCATCTCGGTGCTCTGGGCTTCCCACTGATCCGGGTTGAACAACAGCCGGTTGGCCCAGATCGAGAACATCCCCACGATCGCGAGCAGCGTCGTGACGCCGATCAGGACGTCGACGAGCACCAGGCGGCTCTTGGAGATTCCGCCCGCACGGGTGGTGGTGGCGGGTTCGGAGGGTGTCGCCGGGGGCGGTGCGCCGATCACGGCGGTATCGGCGTCGGCTTCCTCGGCTCCGTCGCCGGTCGTAGTCGGGTCTTCGCTCATCTCAACTCCGAGTTGATCGTGGCGACCCGGCCAGCCGCCAGCATCGTCCGAATGGGATGAAAGCACGAACGCCGGAGACTTCCCTTGGCGGTAGTCTCCGAAGCGTGAGACCGCGCGCACGGAGCCCGCTCGTAGGGATCGGTAACAGGGTCGCGTCGGTAACGCTCAGGCCATTGGTGGGTGCCGCCGCCGCCGCCGTCGATGTCGGTGTCGGCCTCGAGCGTCGCGTGGTCGCATTCGTGCTCGACAGCGCCGAGCTCGAACGGGTGATCGGCACCGCCGTCGACAGCCCCCGGATTCAGTCGGCCGTCGAGCATGCCCTGGAGAGCGACGGGGTCAAGCAGCTGATCACCAGCTTCTTCGACAGCGGCGCCTTCGACGAACTGGTCGACGGCCTGCTGGCCAGCGACGGCCTGTGGCGAATGATCGATGGCGTGATCGACCACCTGGTGCTCAGCGAAGCGCTCTGGCGGCTGGTGGACGACGTTGCCGGGAGCCCCGCGGTCACTGCCGCGATCACACAGCAGGGTCTCGGTTTCGCCGACCAGGTCGGCGAGCAGGTGCGCACCCGCTCCCGCGACGTCGACGACCGGCTCGAGCGGATCGCGCGCCGGCTGACGCTACGACGCGTGGAGGCGATCGCGCGTGGCGGCGAGCAGCCGCCGTCCGGGACAACGCCTTGAGCACCTGGCCACCGATGTCATACCCGGCCCATCAGCCGCTGCCTCCGAGTCCGCCACCGGTGCGCTACATCGGGCTGATCACGCGTGCGATCGCGTTCGCGGCGGATGCCGCGGTGATCAATCTCGTTGCGACGGTCGTCGGCGTCGGGGTCGCGCTGATCCTGTCGCTGCTGCATCTGCCCAAGAGCTTCCACGCCTGGCTCGCGGCGATCGGCGCCGTCGTGTATGTGCTGTGGTCGGCCGGGTATTTCGTCGGCTTCTGGTCGACGACCGGCCAGACGCCCGGCGACCGCATCATGGGTTTCCGCGTCGTCGCTGTGAAGGGGGAGCGGCTCAAGCCGCGCCGGGCACTCGTCCGGGCGATCGGGTTGCTGCTGGCCGCGCTGCCGTTCTTCGCCGGCTACCTGATCATTCCGTTCGACCCCAAGCGGCGCGGACTTCAGGATCGCCTCGCCCGGACAGTCGTGATCGACGCGCCGCAGTTGTCGATCGCCCAGCAGCGGCGTGCGGGCAGGCGCGCGGCAGCTTCCGCGGCGACTGTCGAGGACTCATCCAATTCGGATGATGACGTCGTGCTCGCTTTGCCGCATACTGCGGGGTTGGCGTGAGCGTTCACGCTTGGCACGGGGCCTTGGGTTTGGCGTCGGCCGGAAATCATCGACGAAGGAGAGAAATTGGCAACATTACTCGCGATCGGTTACCCCGACGAGGCGACCGGCGAGCAGGCGCGGCTGACCGTGCAACAGCTCGAGGCTGACCTCATCATTCAGGCCGACCAGGTCGCCTCGATCTCTCGCGATGCGCAGGGCAAGTATCACGTCCACACCACCCACGGTGGCGCTTCGGCCGCCGGCGGCGCATGGTGGGGCGGCTTCTGGGGTCTCCTGTTCGGTCTGCTGTTCTTCATTCCGTTCGCGGGGCTCGCGATCGGGGCCGGGTTCGGCGCGCTGTTCGGGCATATGGGCGAGAAGGGGATCGACAAGGCGTTCCAGCAGCAGGTGCGCGATTACGTCCAGCCGGGCACCTCGGCGCTGTTCATGATCATCGAGCAGGTGACCGAGGACAAGGCGGTCGCCGCCCTGCAGCAGTACGGCGGAACCGTGATCCGCACCTCGCTGTCCGACGAGGACACCAAGCAGCTGCAGGAGGCCCTTTCGTCGCCGGCGGCGTCGTAGGACCTCGAATCGACCGGAGGCTGCCGGCCTGCGGGCCGGCAGCCCAATCTCCCTGAAAGGAATCTTCGAATGCCCATTGTTGGAGCAGATACCCACCAGACGCTTGCGGCGGTCTCCGCGGGCGATCTCAACATCCTCGAGACAGCGATCGGGCTGCGCGAGCTCAATCGCGAGGGCAGCACGCTTGACGCCAAGTCGTTCGCGCTGGTCAAGATCGCGGCGCTGATCGCACTCGACGCCCCGCCCGCCTCCTACGCCTGGCAGATCGCCAACGCGCTTGAGGAGGGAGTGACACCCGAGGAGATCCTCGGCGTGCTGCGTGCGGTCGCGCCGCAGGTCGGTGGCCCCAGGGTGATCGCTGCGGCGCCGGAGATCATGCTGGCGCTCGGCCTGCCGCTCGACGAAGGCTAGGTGCCTGATGCCGTTTCTTCGACGCCGTCCGTTGCTTCGTGCCGCCGCGGTCGGTGGCGGCGCATACATGGCAGGAAAGCACGTCGCGAGATCCCAGGCCGAGTCGCAGGACCAGGCGTACAGTCAGGGCGCGCAGGATGCGACAGCCGCCGCGCCGCCGCCGGCTGCGGCACCGGCGCCCGCCCCCAGCGGCGGCTTGACCGCTGAGGACACCAACCGCCTGGCCGAGCTCGGCAAGCTGCACGAGCAGGGGGTCCTCACCGACGACGAGTTCTCGCGGGAGAAGGCGAAGATCCTCGGGTTGTGACCATGAGCCGCTCCGCTCGCCGCGGCTCTGCCCCACGTCGGCGCGTGGGCAGAGTGCGGGTGAGCGGGGCGTGCGTGAGAGGAGCTGACATCTGATGTGCCGCTGGCTTGCATATTCAGGCTCGCCGATCCTGCTGTCTGACGCATTGTTCTCGCCGATGCACTCGATGATCGATCAGAGCCTTCATTCGAAGTTGGGCGCGGAGGCGACCAACGGCGACGGCTTCGGCGTCGGCTGGTACGACGACGCTCCGACGCCTGGGCTGTTTCGCAGTACAGAGCCGGCGTGGAACGACCAGAACCTGCGCGAGCTGGCGAATCACGTCTCCTCGCGTCATTTCTTCACGCACCTCAGGGCGGCGATCGGATCCGCGGTGCAGCAGACCAACTGCCATCCGTTCCGTCATCAGAATTGGCTGTGGATGCACAACGGGTTCATCGCCGACTTCTCGAAGATCAAGCGCGAACTCGTGCTCACGATCGATCCCTCGCTGTATCCGTCGATCGTCGGCACGGCTGACACCGAGGTCCTGTTCTACCTCGCGCTCACCCTCGGCCTCCAGGATGATCCGCCCGCCGCCGTCGCCCGTGCGATCGGGCTCGTCGAGGACCTCGGACGCCGGCAGGGGGTCACGTACCCGTTCCAGGGAACGATCGCGACGACCGACGGCGATCGCACCTGGGCGTTCCGGTACTCGAGCGAGGGCAAATCCCGTTCGCTGTTCTACACGCTTGACGTGCCGACGCTCCGCACGCTGTATCCGGAGCTGCAGGTGCTGCAGGAGCTTTCGGCGCAGGCGCGCCTGGTCGTTTCCGAGCCGATCGGTGATGTGCCGGACGCCTGGCGCGAGGTCCCCGAGTCGACCTGCGTCGCGATCGGACCGGGCCACGAGGCTCTGATGCCCTTCAAGGTCACGCCTCCCCCGACGAGCGTCACGGTCTGAGCGACGCGCACCGAGTTCATCCAGACCTGATCGGCGAACAGAGACGAGCAAGCAAGTGAGCGCATCGGACAACCAGATCCTCGTCTTCCGTTTCGAGTCCGATCCGAGCTTCGAGGGTCAACTCGTTGGAGCGCTCGAGCGCATCCAGTCGGGCGGGACGATTCGTGTGCTCGACGCGCTGTTCGTCGGGCGTGAGCCCGACACCGGTGCGATCGTCGCAGCGGCAGCGGTCACCTCGCGCGGCTCCGGCGGCATGATCGCCTCGATGTTGGAGATGCGACTTGACCTGAAGAAGCGCCAGACGCTCACCGAGCAGGTGCTCGCCGGTGACAGCGGCGAAGCCATTCGCGCGCTTGCGGCCGGGCTGGAGCCCGGTCACGCGATCTTCATCCTGCTGATCGAGCATGCCTGGGCTCGGACCTTGCATGAGGCCGCCGCGCGGGTCGGCGGCGCCAAGTCGGCGACCGAGTTCGTCGACGCGGGCCTGATCTCGGAGATCCTGCCGGGCGCCTCAGCGATGGTGCAGCGACTTGCCTGAGGGACTTTCGGCTTCGGAGGTCGGTAAGGAGATCGCCGAGCACAAGCGACACCTGGAGGAGGAGGCCGCCGAGGGCGCGGGGGCCGGCCCCAAGGGCGACAACTGGCTTTCGGTCGCCGAGGCGGTGATTCTGTCGATGGTCGCGGTGCTCGCCGCCTACTCCGGATTCGCGGCCGCCAAGTGGGGAACGGAATCGTCCGTGTCGCTGGCCAAGGCGTCGGCGCTGCGGACCAAGGCGAACCGAAATGACATCGAGGCGATCGTCACGCGCACGCTCGATTCCGTGTCCTTCAACGCCTGGTTCACGGCGTTCGTCGCCGGCAACAAGAACGACGAGCGGCTCGCCGAGAGGCGCCTGCGCCCCGGCTACCGCCCGGCGTTCTACGCGTGGCTTGCCACCGACCCGGCCCACAATCCCAACTCCCCACCAGGCCCGTCCTACATGCCGCAGTACGTGATTCCCCAGCAGCAGCTCACCAACGCGCAGGACGCACAGGCCACCGTGGAATTCACGAAGGGAACAGATGCGGGCTCGACCAGCGACAACTACGTGCGCGACACCGTGTTCCTGGCGACGGTCCTGTTCCTCGTCGGTATCAGCGGCCATTTCAAGATCCGGCAGGGACGGCTCGCCCTGATCGGCGTCGGCCTGGCGCTGCTCCTGTTCTCGGCGATCCAGCTGCTCGGCCTGCCGGCCCCGCCGTGACCTGAACCGCGGCCGCTCAGACGGCGGCGAGGCTGATCAACACCCTTCCACCCTCGACCTTCACGGGATACGTCGCCAGCGCGACACGCACCGGCACCCGCGTCGGCTCGCCCGTGCGGTAGTCGAAGCGCCCGTTGTGCTTGGGACATTCGATCGTGTGGCCCATCACCAACCCATCGGCGAGCTGGGCTCGCTCGTGCGTGCAGAGTCCGTCGCTGGCGTGGAAGGTGTCCTCGGGGCTGCGGTAGATCGCGAATAAACGCCCCTCGTGAGCGAATCCGATCACGTCCTCGAGCTCGATCTCGTCGACGCCGCAGGCATCGACCCAGGCGCCGGCTGTCATCCCCCGATCACCACGTGATGCAGGTCGGGCCTGAACGGCTTGGCGGACGCGGGCAGCTCTCGATGGATGTGGTGATCAGGGTCGTGCAGCTGCCGGCGCAGCGCCGGGAGGATCTCCCTGTAGGCGGCGATTGTGCTGCGGCACGGTGTCGGCAGGTCGGCACGCAGCTCCTCATGCAGACCGGGCAGCGCGTGGTAGGGCACCATCGGGAACATGTGGTGTTCGATGTGATAGTTCATGTTCCAGTACAGGAACCGCAGCACCCGGTTCATATAGACGGTGCGTGAGTTCAGGCGATGGTCGAGCACGTTGTCCGCCAGCCCGGCGTGCTGGGTGAATGCGAAATAGTGCGTCAGCCAGCGACCATAGAGGCTCGGCAGACCGATATAGAGCAACGGCAGCCAGGAGTGCAGCGCGACGGCCAGTCCGATCACGACGAGGTAGATCGCCGCCCAGGCTCGAGCCTCGCGAAAGACGCGCCGCTGTTCGCCCTCGGGGATGAACGTCGCCTCCTCGGCGCTCAGCCGTCCAGCGGCATGCCTGACGACACTGACGGCCACGTCCAGCGCGTCCCTGACACCAATCACGTTGAGCACCAGCCGCAGCGCATCGGGGGGACGCATCGCCAGGATCTCACGGTCGCGACCGACGATGATCGTGTCGGTGTGGTGACGGGCATGGCTCCACCGCCAGAGGGTGGGCTCCTTCATGTTCATGAACGACGCCAGCTGGTAGAGCACGTCGTTGCACCACGAGGTCCGGAATGCCGTCCCGTGGCCGGCCTCGTGCCAGCGCGAGTCCGACACCGATCCATAGAGGACGCCGTAGCAGAGGAAGAACGGCACGCACCTCCAACTGCCCCAGAACCAGTAGCCCCCGAAACCCGTCAGCGCCAGCAGCAAGAACCAGATCGCCGTATCGCGGATCGCCGGTCCGTCGCGGCGTCGCATCAGCGCCTTCATGCGCTGCCGCGGAACGTCGGTGTGGTACCACTCCGCGGCGACCAGGCCGTGCTCCTGGGCGAGCTCGCTGTCGCGGCCGATCAGGCTGTAGTCCCGCTTGACGGTGGTGCTCATCGCCTGCTCCGCGTCACCAACCGGTCGACAGCACATGGTCGAGCGTGTCGGCGAAGTAGTCGGCGGAGGCACGCGTGATGCACAGCGGCGGCTTGATCTTGAGCACGTTCATCCCGTCCGATGTCGGCTGGACGATCACACCGAGATCCAGCAGGCGATCGCAGATCGCGTAGGTCTCCTCGGCGGCGGGCTCAAGCGTCTCGCGGTCGCGGATCAGCTCCAGCCCGAGATACAGGCCAAGCCCGTGGACGGCGCCGCAGATCGGGTGGCGCTCGCATAGCTCCTGCAGCCGCGACTTGAGGTGCGTGCCGACGAGCCGTGCATTCTCCTGCAGCCGCTCCACCTCCAGTGCGTCGAGCACGGCGAGCGCGGCGGCGCAACTTGCCGGGCTGCCGCCGGTCGAGGAGAAGAACGCACCCTCGCGCTCGAAGCGCGCCGCGACCGCGTGAGTTGTGATCACGGCACCGACCGGGAACCCGTTCCCCGTCGCCTTCGCGATCGTGATCACATCCGGCGCGACGCCCTGCTGCTCGAACCCCCAGAAGTACTCCCCGAGCCGCCCGTACCCGACCTGTACCTCGTCGGCGATGCACAGTCCGCCCGCGGCATGCACCAAGCCATACACCTGTTCGAGGTAGCCGTTGGGCAGCTCGACGCCGCCGGCGTTCCCGTACGGGGTCTCGGCGATGAATCCGGCGACGCCGGTGCCCTCCTGCGCCAGCCGCCTCAACGTCGCGTCGACATCCTCGGCGTAACGCGCACCGGCATCCGTGCCGCGGAACCGCCCGCGGTATCGATTCGGGCTCTCGACGGTGTGCACCCAGGGCGGCCGCTTCTCCGCGGCCAGCGGGTTGTCGTAGATCGAGGTGGAGACATCATCGGTCGCGGCGGTCCAGCCGTGGTACGCGCTCTCGACGGCCAGCACGTCCCTGTGTCCGGTTGCGGAGCGGATCAGGCGCAGTGCAACGTCGTTCGCCTCCGAGCCGGAACCGACCCACAGGATCTCGTCGAGGCCGTCAGGCGCGAGCGCGACGATCCGCTCCGAAGCTCGCACGAGCACGTCATAGATGAACCGCGAGTTCGTGTTGAGGAGGCCGAGTTGCCGCGAGACCGCTCGCCGGACGCCGGGGTGGGAGTGCCCCACGATCGCAACGTTGTTGACGGCATCGAGATACGCGCGCCCGTCGGTCGCAATCAGGTGATGGCGCCAGCCTCGCTCGATCTCCGGCGGCGACTCGTAGTAGTGCTCCTGAACGCGAGCGAGGACCGCGTCGCGGCGCGCCAGCAGCGCCGAAGCGTCGTCGAGCGTCGCCGCCGCAGCCACGCCGAGCAGCGCGGACGGGTCGGGGCACAGTGCCTTCCAGCCAGATGCGCGTGACGCGAGCGCCAGCCCGGGCGCCTCGAGCCCGGGATCGACCAGCGCCTGAACATGGAGGTGCGCAGGCAGCGGTGAGCCCGGCGCCGCGGCGGCGAGAACTCCGAGCACCTGGCCCGCGACGACGCCGCTGCCGGCGATCACCGTCGGCGTGATGCCGGCGAGCCGCAGACCGAATCCGGCGCAGGCGAGGGTCAGTTCGCGTCGGCTCAGGCGCTCAACGGTGCCGGTCAACGGCGCCAGCACCGGCGTGTCCTGCTCGGCGATCAGATCGACGCCGAGGTGAACGGTGGCGGGCGGCGTGCGCTGTTCAGGCGTTGCGTAGAGGATCCTGGCCTCGCCCCAGCGGCCGACGCCGCCGGCCGCGGCGATGACGGTGCGTGCAGCGCTCGGATCGAGCCATGCGCCATCGTTCAGCAACTCGGTCCGCACGGACAGATCGATCGGCGCCGATGAGGGCGGCACGACCATCGGCACAGCGCTGTCGGCCGCGTCTGCCAGTCGTCGTGCCGCGGCCCGGGCGCCGGCAGAGGGACCGAGGCCCAGCGCCGAGCGGAGTGTCTCGTGTGCGAGTGCGGGCGGGATCGCGTCGAGCCCGTCGAACACGGTCCAGCCATCGCCGACGCACCGCTGTGCATAGGCGTTGTCCGGCTCCAGTGCCGCCTGGTGCTCTTCGGCGACCGCCGCGACCGCTGCCCGCGCGAGGACGAGCGGCCAGACGGCCTCGATCTCGTCCTCCCGGAGCGGCACGACCTCGTGAAAACCGCGCACGACCGCGACGGCGATCTCCAGCGCGCGCTCCGGATCGTGCAGAACGAGCGATTGGATCCCGACGCCCAGATCAGAGATCCGCCAGGTCGAGATCAAGTCGCCGAAGTCGATCAGGCCCGATGGCATCCAGCGGCCCGCGTGATCGCGCATCGCGATCACGTTGTAATCGGTGACATCAGCATGCACGGCATGGACCGGCAGGTCTGCGGCGATCGGCGCCAACAGCGACTCGGCGAGACGCATTCCGCGCAGCGCCTGGGCGCGCCGGCGCTCGTCAGGCACATGGTGAACGAGCGCATCGACAACATGCCCGGCGCGGCGGAGGTCCCATTGGATCGTGCGATCGAGGCCGGGGTGCTCAAACGATGCCATCGCCCGCACCGTCTCGCCTGCGAGCAGCCCGAACGAGCGAAGAGCCCGCTCTGACTGATACGGCACGTCCTGGAACGGCACGCCCTCCACGTACGTGGTCAACCGCGCGTGGTAGGTCTCGTGATCACGCTCCACGTCGACCGTACGCTGACCGTCGAGCGCCGGCCGGCTCACGGGCGTGACGAAGTCAAGCCCGGCGGCGGCAAGGTGATCCATCGCGGCGTTCTGCGCCTCAAGCGTCTCACGCCCCCAGCTCGGGTTCGCGATCTTCAGCACCAGCCGCCGATCACCGCTGTCGACGAGGTAGTTTCTGTCCTGATTGGAGCCCAGCTCCGTGATCTCGCCGGCGACACCGAAGAGGTCGCGCGCGAGTGTCGCGGCGTCCTGCGCGGAGAACGGAGGTGAGCGCAGCGCCAGCCCCTCGAACGGGTTGCTCAGATCCGTCACGCGTCCGATCTTTGCAGGTTTGAGCCGCTCTCAGCGACTGCGTGAGATCGACGCTCTAGAAGACGGGCTGCTCGCGGTAGTCGCCCCACACCTGCTGGAGCGTCTGGACGATCTCCCCCTCGGATGCCCCGATCCGGGCGGCGTCGACGAACAGCTCCATCAGGTTCTGGTCGGTCGCTGCGGCGGCTTTTATCGCCGCGAGCGCAGACTCCAGGGCGGCGCTGTCGCGCCCGGACTTGGCCGCTCTGAGGCGCTCGACCTGCTTGCCCTCGAGCGCCTGATCGATCCGCAGGATCTCGGTCTGGTGCTCGTCGCCCTCGGTGAACGCGTTGACGCCGACGACGACCCTCCGGCCGGAGTCGATCTCGCGCTGCAGATCGAACGCTGCGTCGGCGATCTCACGTTGGGGGAACCCACGCTTGACGGCCTCGACCATCCCGCCGAGCTCGTCGATCTTGGCGAAGTACTGATAGCAGTGCGCCTCGAGCCGGTCGGTCAGCGCCTCGAGGAAGTAGCTGCCGCCGAGCGGGTCGATCGTGTTCGTGACGCCGGTCTCGAACGCGATGATCTGCTGTGTGCGCAACGCGATCCTGACCGCTTCCTCGGTCGGCAACGCGAGCGCTTCGTCATAGGAGTTGGTGTGCAGCGACTGAGTTCCGCCGAGAACGCCGGCGAGCGCCTCGATCGCCGTCCGAACGATGTTGTTGAGCGGCTGCTGGGCGGTCAGCGAGACGCCGGCGGTCTGGGTGTGGAAGCGCATCAGCAGGCTCTTCTCGCTGCGTGCGCCGAACGTCTCACGCAGCTCCCGTGCCCAGATCCGCCGCGCCGCCCGGTACTTCGCGATCTCCTCGAAGAAATCGATCTGGGCGTTGAAGAAGAACGACAACCTGGGGGCGAACTCGTCGACGTCGAGACCCCGCGCGATCGCGTGCTCGACGTAGGTCAGCCCATCCTTGAGCGTGAACGCGAGTTCCTGGGCGGCCGTCGAGCCGGCCTCGCGGATGTGGTAGCCGCTGATGCTGATCGGGTGCCAGCGCGGCATCCGGCGTGCGCAGTACTCGACCATGTCGGTGACCAGACGCATCGCCTCATCGACCGGGAAGCACCACTCCTTCTGGGCGATGTACTCCTTCAGGATGTCGGTCTGGATCGTGCCGCCGAGCCGTTCCGGTGTAACGCCCTGGCGCTCGGCCGCGACCACGTAGAACGCGAGCATGATCGCCGCGGGCGCGTTGATCGTCATCGACACCGTCACATCCCCCAGGGGAATCCCGGCGAACAGCGTCTCCATGTCGGTCACGGTGTCGACCGCGACCCCCTCACGCCCGACCTCGCCGAGCGAACGCGGATGATCGGAGTCGTGTCCCATCAGCGACGGCATGTCGAACGCCGTCGAGAGACCCGTCTGCCCGTGCTCAAGCAGATAGTGGAAGCGCTCGTTGGTCTCCTCGGGAGTGCCGAACCCCGCGAACTGACGCATCGTCCACAGCCGGCCGCGATACATCGACGGATAGACACCGCGCGTGAACGGGTACTGCCCCGGCAATGCGATCGGGTCCTCGGGTCCGCCGATCCCCTCCGGGAGATCGCGCTCGGTGTAGAGCGGCTTGATGTGCTCGCCGGAGAGCGTGGTGAACGGAACGTCACGTTCGGGGCTGAGCCCGTAGGCCGCTCGCCACTGCTCGTCGGAAACCGGGGTGTTGCCGAGTGTCGCCACTGGGTTCTCCTCACGCATGCTAACGAATTGTAGGTGGGCAGATAGTAGGAAGTCAAACTATTCGGAAAAGTCCGCGGCGGACACGCGGACCGTCCGGAGGATGTCGGTGATCGATTGCAGGTCCGGGGCTGACAGGGACGCCGTTCCGAACCGGATCGCGTGGAGCTGATCGGTGGCGACGTCGGCGCGCTCACGGCCGAGTGAGGTGATCGTCGCGAGCGTCGTGCGGCGATCGCTCGGATGTGGCGCGCGCTCCACCAGACCTGCGTGCTCGAGCCCGTCGATCAGGTTCGTGACGCTGGTGGGATGGACCTGCAGGCGAGCTCCGACCTTGCCCATCGGGAGCGCCCCCGTCCGGCTCAGATAGAGCAGCATCAGGGCCTCGTACCGCGCGAATGTCAAGCCGTGCGGCGCGAGCGCCTCGTTGAGCTCGGCCAGCCAGATCTGGTGCACGCGCATCACCGACGTGACCGCCATCATCGGCGTGACGAACTCCTCGTCCCAGCGCGAGCGCCACTGACGCCCGGCCTCCTCGATCGGATCGAAGCGCAGTGGCTCCCGCGGTGTGCTCACCTGGGCCCGGAATTCCTGTGCTTCTCGATTAGGCGAATTCTCATCCTGCTCTTACTCGGTTCTGATGGTCTGAGTGGACGATTCTCCCATGTTCCACCTTCCGCACCACACCACTCAGGCCGCGGCGCGAGCCCAGGCTCGGTCTGATCGTGACGCCGCGCTGGTGCGGGTCAGACGTGTCCGTGGCGGTGTAATCGCGGTCGCGGCGGGCTTGACGGCCGGCCTCGCAGCGCTCGTGTCGGCGCTCGCGCCGGGCCGCACGCTCGGGGCGACCACGCATGCCGGCACTGCCGGCGCGCCGGCGCGAGCGGTAGATGTCAAGACCGGCGCTGCGCTCCAGATGCCGCCGCCGGCCAGTCCCGCGCAGCTCGGCCTGCAGGGCCCCGGTTCAGCACCGATCGCTCAGACATCGTCTCCAGCTTCATCTCCATCCTCGTCTCCAGCCTCATCTCAGGCCTCATCTTCGTCGAGCTCACAGCCCGCGTCACCGGCGCCCGCCGCTGTCCAGCCGGCTCCGGTCGCCAGCGCCCCAGCCGCTGTGTCCGGCGGCTCGTAAGAGCCGAAGACAAAGTCATGGACGGACCCAACGCGATCAGCACTACCTGTTTCGCCGCGCTCGGCGGGACCGCTGTCGTTGCCGTGACGGACCCGAACGCACTCGACGACGCGCTCGCCGCGGCCGCCTCGATCGTCGAGCGGTTCGATCTCGCCTGCTCGTCGTTTCGCGCGGACTCGGAGCTGACCGCCGTCAACCGCACCGCCGGGCGAGCGGTCGAGGTCAGCGAACTGTTCATCGACGCCGTGGAGGCGGCGGTGCGCGCCGCGCGTCTGACCGATGGCGACGTCGACCCGACGGTCGGGGAGGCGCTCGTTGCACACGGCTATTTCGACGCCGCCGAGCCCAAGCTGTCGCGCCCGCGGTTGTCGCTCGGACTGCTTCGCGGTTACGAGGCGATCACGGTCGATCGCCCTGCCTCGACGGTCGCGGTCGCGCGCGGTGTACGCATCGATCTGGGCGCCACCGCCAAGGCGCTCGCGGCCGACCGCGCAGCCGTGGCCGCCTGCGCAGCCGCCGGGTGCGGTGTGCTCGTCAGCCTCAGCGGCGATCTCGCGATCGTGGGGCCGGCGCCTGCTGAAGGGTGGTCGGTGCGGGTCACCGACGATCACCGCTCTGGCATCGACGCCCCCGGGCAGTCGATCACACTGCGGTCCGGCGGGCTTGCGACCTCGAGCACGACGGTCCGTAGTCGCGCTGACGGTGGGCAGCCGAGCCACCATCTGATCGACCCGCGCACAGGGCGACCCGCCGCGGTTCACTTCAGGACTGTCAGCGTCGCTGCCGGTTCGTGCCTGGACGCCAACATCGCGAGCACAGCGGCGATCATCCGAGGCGAGCGCGCGCCCGGGTGGCTGAACGCGCAAGGGATGCCGAGTCGACTCGTTCTCGCCGACGGCACAGTCGTGCATGTCGGTGGCTGGCCGCAGGCGGGCGACGACCTACCCGCCACAGTGATGGCAGGTGTCGCGTGAGCCAGCTGGCCTCGATTGTGCCGTCCGCCGCGATCGGGCCGACCGCCTACTGGTATCTGACGCGCGCGACCGGCATGGTCGCGCTGTTGCTGCTCACGCTCGTTGTGGTACTCGGGGTGCTCGGCGTCAGCGGGTCGGCCGCCTCCGCGCGCTGGCCGAGGTTCACGATCAGCACGCTGCACCGTGACGCATCGTTGCTGGTGATCGTCGTGCTGGTGATCCACGTCGTCACCACCGTGCTCGATGCGTTCGCGCCGATCACCCTGATCGACGCGATCGTGCCGTTCATCTCCGCATACCGCCCGCTGTGGCTCGGGCTCGGAGCGGTCGCGTTCGACCTGCTGATCGCGCTGACGGTCACCAGTCTGATCCGGCGGCGGCTCGGCTACGGGACCTGGCGCGCAATCCACTGGCTCGCTTACATCAGCTGGCCTGTGGCGGTGCTGCACGGGCTGGGAACGGGCTCGGACAGCAGGCAGACCTGGGCGCTGGCGCTCACCTTCCTGTGCGTGTTGATCGTGTTGGTGGCCGTGATCGCCCGGGTCGGGCAATCCGATGCGGTCTCGCGAAGGGCGGCGGTCGCTCGCGATCGTCACGGCGATCTTCACGACGCTTGCGATCGCGGTGTTCACGTTGCTCGGTCCGCTTGCGCCGGGCTGGGCGAAGCGCGCGGGGACCCCGGAGCATCTGCTTGCGAGCGCGAGCCCGATCCCGGGCCCGAGCGCGACCTCGGGGACGCGCACGAGCTTCCATCCATCGACCGTGAAGGTCCCGTTCGACGCGAGCCTCAGGGGAACACTGCAGCAGAGCCAGGTGAGCGGTGGCGCGATCATCGACCTTGAGCTCAACCTCAGCGGCGGCAGGGGCGAGCTGCGTTTGAGGCTCGGCGGTCTGCCGAACGGCGGCGGCCTGTCGCTGACCGGCAGCCAGGTTGATCTGATCGTCCACGGCGCCACCGCGGTGTTGCAGGGCAGCGTCGTGCAGCTCCAGGGCGATTCGCTGCTCGCCCGCGTCGCCGGGCAGAACCAGGCGCCCCTGTCGCTGTACATCAACCTGAACATCGACAATCAGACCGGCACGGTGACCGGGACGCTCCGAGCGAAGGGACCGCGATGACGGCGCCGAGCGGACTGCCGAGGTTGCTCGCGGGCTTCGATGCCGATGGCGCTGCGATGACGCTCGGCGCTCACGAGCGCACCCACGGGCCGCTGCCGGCCCTGAGGCCGGCGGAGTTGATCGATCTGGTCGCCCGCAGCGGGCTGCGGGGGCGGGGCGGAGCGGACTTCCCGACCGCGCGCAAGCTGCAGACGCTCGTCGACGCGAGGCGCGTGTCGGCCGTGGTCGTCAACGGCTCCGAGACCGAGCCCGCCAGCCGCAAGGACCGAACGCTGCTGCAGAGAGCACCGCATCTGGTGCTCGACGGAGCGGTGCTCGCCGCGCAGGCGATCGGCGCGCGCGCCGTGATCGTCAAGGTCGGGGATGGGGCGCCCGGCGCGATCGCCGCGCTCGAGAGCGCGATCTCGGTGCGCGACTCCGGCGAAGCTCGATATCAGCCTGTCACGTGGACCCCAGGGGTACGTGACAGGCGAGGAGAGCGCCGTGATCGCGCATCTCAACGGTGGCCCGTCACTGCCGACGTTCACGCCTCCGCGCCCGTTCGAGCGGGGTTACCGCGGTCGTCCGACGCTGATCCACAACCCGGAGACGCTCGCGCAGTTGGCGCTGATCGCACGTCACGGCGAGCGTTGGTATCGGGAGCTCGGCACCTGGGAGGATCCGGGGTCCGCGCTGGTCACGATCTCCGGTGCCGTCGCGCACCCCGGGGTTTACGAGCTGGCATTCGGCACGCCGATGGCCGTCGCTGATCGAGGCGGCGGGCGGCCCTGGCGAGCGGCTCCAGGCGCTGCTGATCGGAGGCTACTTCGGTACCTGGGTCGCCGCCGGCCCCGCGATGGGGCTGCGCGCTGGCGCGTGAGGACCTTCGCTCGGTCGGCTGCACGCTCGGCGCGGGCGTCGTGATCGCGCTCGGCGAAAGCGCGTGCGGGCTGCACGAGAGCGCGCGCGTGATCGACTATCTCGCCGATCCGTCCGCGGGCCAGTGCGGTCCGTGCGTGTTCGGCCTGGGCGGCGATCGCCGACTCGTTCGCGGCGCTCGCCGACGGTAGCGCACACGCGAGCGAGCGCGAGCGGCTGCTGCGCTGGTGCGCAGACGTCCGCGGTCGTGGCGCCTGCCACCACCCCGATGGCGTGGTGCGATTCGTGCAGAGCGCGATGCGCGTGTTCGGAGCGAGCCTCGATGCGCATCGCAACGGACGCTGCCGCGCCCGTCCGGCGGGGCTGCCGCTCGGACCCACGAAGACCGCCGGCGCCGAACCCACAGTCGGCGCCGGCGCCCGTCGCATCAAGGTCGGGAGGTGAGCATGAGGCTGCGAGTCAATCCAATCGCCTGCGAGGCGCACGGTATGTGCGTGGAGTTGCTGCCGGAACTGATCAGGCGTGATGACTGGGGTTACCCGATCATCGATCACGCCGAGGTGCCGCCGGAACTCGAGTCGCTCGCACGCAAGGCGGCGCATGCGTGCCCGACGCTGGCGCTGCTGCTCGAAAAGGACTAGCTCGGTCGCGGCCTTACGCGTCGGATGGGCCCGGAGTTTGATGAGAGTTCTGCGAGAAAGTTCTTAGGACTGACTTATCGCCGGCTTGCAGACTCGACCCAGTGACGAGTGAAAGCATCGCCGCCGCGAATCGGGGTGGGGTCGATTGGCGGCGCGCCGAGTTCGTGCTGACGTTTCTGGCGTTCCTGGGCTTCCTGACGCTGCCGATCCGGATCACGACAATCTACGACGGACTGCCCGCGCACCCGCTGTTCGTTCACGTGCCGGTGGTCCTGATTCCGGGCACGATCGTGGCGGCGATCATCTTCGTGTTCAGGCGGGATTGGTTCGCGCGCTACGGGATCGCGCTCGCGCTGGTGTCGATCGTCGCGATGAGCTCGATCTTTCTGACGATGCAGGCCGGTGCCGCGCTCCGCGCAGCCCTGAATCTGCAGGGCCAGGCCGCGGTCCTGATCTCACAGCACTCGCATGCTGCCCACATCCTCGCGATCGTCTACGTCGTGTTCACCGCGACGCTGATCGTGACGTTCGCATCGCTGCGGATCTCCAGCGGTATGCCGACCGGCCTGGGTATCGTCGACCGTCTGCTTTCCCCGAAGCCGAT
Source organism: uncultured Solirubrobacterales bacterium (assembly GCA_963742025.1). Classification (GTDB taxonomy): domain Bacteria; phylum Actinomycetota; class Thermoleophilia; order Solirubrobacterales; family Solirubrobacteraceae; genus Palsa-465. Next base: position 393,984 of record CAVUKF010000010.1, on the reverse strand, counting down.
CTTCGCGGCGCTCCGCGTCGTGCTCGTGATCCTTGCGCTGGCCGGTGCTTACATGACCTTCCGCACCGGTGATCTCGGTGCCAAGGCGGTCTGGGCGGGTCGGCTCCAGGCGGCGCAGAGGGGCGGCCCCGGCTTTCCCGCCGGCCCGGGCTAGAACACAGCAACCTACCCCATCTGACGCTCGGCGCCCCGCCACGGATGGAGCCTAGGACCGACCGGGCTTACGATACGGCCGCCAGCGTCCTGAGATCCTGATTCTGCCCGCTGTCAGTGCTCCCGAACAGCGATGTCGCGAGGCGGGCGAGTTGCGGCGCCTGGTGGTCTACGAACTGGAGCCTGATAAGCGCGCTTCCGTCAGCGAGGGTTTGTCGGCCGCGTTCCTCACCCAGAAGCACGATCTCGTTGCCGGCGCAGTGAAATTCGATCCTGAGCGGGTCGTGGCGGCGCTCCAGTGGGCTCGCACAGGGGACCAGCGCGCCGCTCATCGAGACGTCAAGGAGACGTCCCGCCCGGTCTTCGACGCTCGTCGGCGCGCCAATCTGAAAACGGATAGCGGTGCGTCGCTCTGAGGCGAACCGGTCGCAGCGGATGCGGCGCCGCGCGGTGACCAGGAAGCCAAGGTTCACGCCGACCCAGAAGGCCGCGCCGTAGGCGGTCCATGGAACCTGGTATGTCAGCGGGGTCAGGCCTGCGACTGTGAGGCCAAACCACGCGAGGGCGATGCCACTGATGCCGATCAAAGTCCATAACGTCCCCGGTGCTCGGATCCTTCGTCGCTCCTCGTTGCCTTTCTTGGCGGTGACACGGAACGCTTTCTCACCGCGGCTGAAGAGCGTCAGCGTGGCTCGCAGGTTGCTCTGCATCCGGACGAACTCGAACATTGCCGCGACGCCCTGCGGCGCGTATCCGCGCGACAACAGGGCCATCGCAAATCGCTGGAGCGCGATGTCACGCTGAAGGCGGCTAGGAAGACCCAGGCCGTCGCTCTGATCGGGGTGGCGCCGCTGAAGATCACGGCAAACGGGAGCAGCACGTAGCCCAGGGTCCGCCAAGCGTCGAACCATCCAAGGAGCGTTGCGGCGTAGCCGAGACGCTGACCGAGGCTCAGGCCCTGTCGGGTGAACGGCTGCTCGAGACGTAGGATCTGGATCGCGCCGGCGCCCCAAGATCCGACGCCGTCCGTAATCGGCCGCAGCTGTTTCGCTAGAGCGGACGACTGAGGCGCAGGACGCTGGTTCGACAGACGATCGTCGAAGCGTCCGCCAACAACACAACGCCGGACCGCCACCCGGTGGTGAGCGGGACTTGAACCCCAATCGAGTTCGGGCGTCGGCTGACGTTCCCCCTTAACGTTGAAAATAACCCTTCGGCAGTCCGGCCGACGCTGATGGCGGGCGCCAGCGAACGTTGTCGCAAGGCCGTTTGTCGACCCCTTCCGTTGTGGTTTACGTCGTTTCGTGCGCAATGCCGGCGTGTAGGTCGATGGTGTCTCTGATCCCTGCGTCTGGGTTGCCGGCCCTGCTCCTTCGCCGAGGTCTTCACCTCAACCCGCACGGGAAGCGTGCCAGGAGCGCTGAGCATGTCCACCAAATCACCCGTAACGAATGCAGGCCAGCCTGGGGTGCCGACGACCAGTGCCGTCCAGGTCCTTCGTGCCGATGCGCGGATCCGTCCTGGATCCCGCACTCGTTGGGTCGCGATGGCGGTGTGGATGGCAGCCTTGCTATTCGTGTACGCCGGGTGGCAGGTATTTCGCTGGCCGTCCGGGGACCGGACGCTGATCGGCGACGTGTTCTTCTACCCCGTTGGGGTCGCGGCAGTCTGTGCAGCCATCGGCGCGTCGCGGCGGTGCGCTAATCAGCCCCGGTTGAGGTCGGCTTGGCGGCTGCTGGCGCTGGCGTCGGCGTTCTATTTGGCGGGGAACATCGTGTGGATGCTGTATGAGCTTGCCGGCAAGCTGCCGTATCCATCGGTCGCGGACGGGTTCTATGTGGCGTTCTATCCGCTAATGCTGTGGGGGTTGTTGCGCTTCGCGGTAGGACCACTCAATCTGGCCGACCGTGTGCGGCTGTGCTTGGATCTCGCCGTCGTCGGGATCGGTGGGGCCGTCGTTGTTATCTACGTGGTGCTCGGCCCGACGGTCGTCCAGGGCGGTTCCGACCCTTTGCAGACGGCCTTCTCGATCGCCTACCCGGTGGGCGACATGATCCTGCTCGTCGGCTTGGGGTATGTGCTCCTGCGCCGGTCACCGCCGTCGAGCGCCCGTGCGCTGCAGTTCATCGCCGGTGGGCTGCTCTTCTATGTGGCTGCGGACCTCGTCTATGGCTACATCACGCTTCACTCCGCCTACCACGGTGGAGACCCGGTCGATTCGCTGTGGATGGTCGCGATCGCGCTGTTCGCGGTGGCGGGAACTGCACAGGGCTCTCCGGAGGCTCCGACCGAAGTCGCTGAGCACGTTCGGGAATGTCGTGCGAGCTGGGCGCCGTACATCGCGGTGGCCGTGGGCTTCGGAGTGCTGATTGTCGATCAACGGCACGCGCGGCTGGTGCCTGACCTGAGCCTCGTGATCGCGGCAGTATTGCTTGCTACGCTCGTCTCGATCCGCCAGTTCCTCTCACACAGGGACTTGGTGAGCACGCAGGCACAACTCAGCCACCAGTCGCTGCATGATGCATTGACCGGTCTGCCGAACCGTGCGCTGTTGATCGACCGGGCTGAGCATCTGCTGGCGCGGGCACGTCGGCGTCGTACGCCGATGGCTGCCCTTTACTTGGATATAGATGGCTTCAAGCACGTCAACGACAGTTGCGGTCACGCCGCTGGCGATGAGCTGCTGCGAGTCGTTGCCGACCGCGTGTCTGGGGTCCTACGGGAGGCTGACACCGTCGGACGGCTCGGCGGCGACGAGTTCGTGGTGCTGCTCGACGACTTCGCTCTCGACGCTGGACCCGAGTTGGTCGCAGAGCGCATCTGCGAGGTTCTCGGCGAGCCGATCGACCTGCATGGAACCCACGGACGGACCGTGACGGTGAGCGCGAGCATCGGCATTGCACTTGGGCTGCGGGACTCGGCCGACGAACTGTTTCGGGACGCCGACTTGGCGCTATATGAGGCAAAGGACGCTGGCAAGGACCGCTGGATCGCGTTCGAGTCGAGCATGCAGACCGCAGCCAAAGACCGCCTTGAGCTCGAGACCGACCTCAAGGCAGCGCTCGACTCAGACCAGTTCTTCCTGCTCTACCAGCCGACGTTGGATCTTCAGAGCGAGACGATCACTGGGCTCGAGGCGCTAGTCCGCTGGCGCCATCCTGTCCGTGGGGTGATCCCGCCGGACGCGTTCATCCCCCTGGCAGAGCAGACCGGTCTGATCGTTCCGATCGGGCGCTGGGTGCTCGAGACCGCGTGCCAGCAAGCGGCAGCGTGGCATCGCAGGGGACATCCGCTGGGGATGGCGGTCAACCTGTCCGCAGTTCAGCTTGAAAAATCGGACCTTGTCCAGGACGTGACCGATACGCTCGCGAGCAGCGGTCTCGATCCGGCGGCGCTGACGCTCGAGATCACCGAGACGACCTTGATGCGCGATCCCAGCACTGCCACCTGCAAGCTGCATGCGCTCAAGGCGCTCGGTGTCCGGATCGCGATCGACGACTTCGGCACCGGGTACAGCTCACTGGCCTACCTGTGCCAGTTCCCCGCCGACGCCTTGAAAATCGATCGATCGTTCGTCTCAGGTATTCCCGCGTCGACCGAGTCCAGAGCGGTCATCAACGCACTGATCCAACTGGGCAACAACCTCGGGCTGGAAACACTCGTAGAAGGGATCGAGGAACCGGCCCAGCTGCGCCATCTCCAGTCCGGGGACTGCGACTCGGGACAGGGATTCCTGTTCGCCCGCCCGCTCGACGCAGAAGCGGTCGACGAGCTGCTGGAACCCAGCCTCCCCATCAAACGGTTGATCGGTGCTAAGCATGGACAGGCGATCGTCGGTGGGTAGTTTCACGCGGAGGCCCCCTGCCCGTCGTTGTAGGCGCTTCCTTCGTTGAACGCAGCCTCATCGCTGAACGACCCGAACGCCTGATCGAAGGGCGAACGCGCACGGCGCGAGTGCGCCGCAATCCGCCTGTAAGCACTCGGTGAGGTCGATCGTCGAATCTCGCACAGCTTCGGCGGACCGTCGTGCCAGGCGACGCGGACAAGCAACTTCTAGAGTGCCAGGTTAGGCTTCGGCGAGCGTCGCGGGAAGATGGACTGCGGTCCGGTCAGCCGAGCGTTGGAACATGGCGGCGAGGGTGGCGCCCGACATCGGATGAGCGAAGTGAAAGCCCTGGCAGAAGTCACAGCCCAGTTGAGCGAGCTGGGCCCGCTGCTCGGGAGTCTCGACACCTTCGGCGACGACTCTCATGCCGCGATCGTGAGCGACCTGGATCACGGCCGTGACGATCGTGTTGCTGGCCGGGTCGTGGCCAAGTCTGGCGATGAATGCTCGGTCGATTTTTATGATGTCGACGGGATAGGCCATCAGGTAGCTCAGTGATGAATACCCCGTGCCGAAATCATCTAGGGCGAGCAGCACGCCGAGCTGCTTGATGTCGCGCAGGACGGTCAGCGCGCGTTCGCGGTCGCGCAGGAAAACCGTCTCGGTCACCTCCAACGTCAGAAGCGCGGGCTCGACCGAGGTGCGCGCGAGGACGGTTCTGACGGTCTCGACGAAGCCGGCGGACATGAACTGTGGGACTGAGACGTTGACCGACAGGGAAAGTCCGCTGGATTGCCGGCTCTGCCAGAGCTGTCGATCCGCCCAAGCCTGCTCCAGCGCCCACCGTCCGATCGAGACGATCTCGCCGGAGCGCTCGGCGAGCGGGACCAGGACAGTCGGTGGAACCTCGCCGAGTGCCGGGCTCGTCCAACGGAGGAGCGCCTCGACCCCCGTGATCCGCCCGTCGGGCGTTACGAGCGGTTGATACAGCAGGTGCAGTTCGCCGCGTCTGACTGCGCCTGCAAGGGCGCGTTCCACACGAATCGTGTCGTCCCCGGCGCGCAGCTCTTCCAGATGCACCGCGTCCGCACGGCTGCCACGGTGCGATTTTGCCCAGTACATCGCGAGATCTGCCTCGTGGATCAGCTTGCCCGCGGTGGAGTCGCGGTCCCCGAGGGCGATCCCGACGCACGCGGTCATCTTCACCTCGGTTTTGGAGATACGGAATGCCCTCGCCAGCGCGGCATGGACGCGGTCCGCGATCGCGTCCGCTTGGGACGGTGCCTCGAGGTCCTCGAGCAGAATCAGGAATTCGTCGCCGGATTGACGCGCCAGCGTGTCACCGGGTCGCAGAACTGCGTTCAGTCGCTGACCAACTGCCACGAGCACCTCGTCGCCGGCCAGGTGTCCATAGATGTCGTTGATCAGCTTGAACCGATCCAGGTCGACGAACAGCACCGCCAGCGTCTTGTTGGTGCGCTTTTGTCGAAGCAGGGCATGCTCCAGGCGTTCCAGCATCAGCACCCTGTTGGCAAGCCCGGTCAGGGGATCGTGGAGAGCGGCCTTCGTCGCGCGATCCGAGCTCTCCTGCAGATCGGCGCGCGCCTGAGCGTTGAGGAGATACGCGGCGGCGACGTCAGCGAGGGTCTGTGCCGCGATCATCGCGTCGCGTGAGAGAGCGCCCGGCGTGTCTCGATATAGGTCAAGTGCGCCCAGCCTGCGATCGCCATGGTTCAGCGGAAACGTGAAGACGGCCACCAGGCCTGCTGGGACCGCCTCCTCGGAAAACGACGGGAACCGAGCGTCGGCTCGCAGGTCAGGTATCGCAACCGCTTTGCCGGAGTCGTAGGCCGCCACGCAGGGCCCCTCACCCAATTCGCTCTGGAGCTGTTCGAACCGCAGCGCCGACCCGTTCGAGGCGGCGACGTAGCGTGGGTCCGATCCGGGAGCGATCAGTGTCACGCCTGCCGCCGTGATCGGCAGCACATCGACGATGCGCCTGACGAGATGATCGAGAATCCGCTGGATCGGAAAGTCCGTCACCATCGTCCGAGCGAACTCGCTCAGCACCTCCGAAAGCTCCGCGTTCCTCATGGACTCTTACGGTCGCCACGGACGTACCGGCCGACCACTCCGTTTTGTGTCTCGAATACGGAAGGGGCGGTCCGCAGAACCGGCGGCCACGATGTGTCCGCCATCGCGTCCAACAACCCGACAGCCCACCACCGAGCCACTACGGTCAGCAGCAGCGCGGGAGTCTGCTCTGAGGGAGCATAACGCCGGCGTCAATCGTGTGGCGTACGCGTTTCCCCGTCTATAGACTGCCGCGGCAATTGGGGAGTTCGACTTGGGGGTGGAGGATGAGCGGGATGCCAGCGGTTGTGTTCGGTCAGCGTGCGAGCGCCGGGGTGCTGACACGCTCGGCCTCGAGATTCAGGATGCTCGCCGTCGGCGGGCTGCTCGGACTGGTGACTTTGATGGCGGTCGAGTCGGCGGCGCCAAGCGTTCCGACGGTGCTCGCCCCGCGTGCGTCGGGACTGGGGCGGATCGAAACCCTGCCGCTTCAGGCGCAGGGCTTGATCTCCACGGCGATTGCCGGTGGCGACAGAGCGTTCGCAGCCCGGCGGCTGCCGGACGGTGGCTACCGGTTGGCTGGTGGCGGTCTGCTCGCCGCCGTGGGACGTGGAGGGGCGAGGGTCAGCACGGCCGGCGGCTCGCTGTCGCTGTCCCTGTCGCTGACCGGGCTCGGCCGTGGGCGGAACGAGGCCGTCAGCGGCGTTGGGCGCGCGTCCGTGCCCGTGGCCCGTGGCAACCGGGTGATGATCGACCACGCCGGGGTGGTGGAGTGGTACGCGTCGGGCCCGCTCGGCATCGAGCAGGGGTTCACCGTCGACCGGCCTCCGGCGGGCTCGCGGGGGCGCCTGACTCTCGTTCTGAGTCTCGGCGGCTCACTTGTCGCGCGCCGCGCCGGGCCCGGTGCTGTGTTCACATCGGCCGCGGGCCGCGTTGTGCTGCGTTACGGCGGCCTGTCCGCGCTTGATGCCACGGGCCGGGCGCTGCCCGCTTCGCTGACCGTCGTGCGCGGGCGCCTGCTGCTGGCGATCAGCGATCGCGGCGCGCGGTATCCGCTGCGTGTTGACCCGTTCATCGAACAGCAGAAGGTTCCGTCTCCGTCGGACGCGAGCGGCGCGAGCGCGCTGGGCACCAGCTCGGCGATCTCCTCCGATGGGAACACGGTGCTGATCGGAGGCAACCAGGACGACGGTGGCATCGGGGCCGCCTGGGTGTTCGTGCGAACGGGCTCTAAATGGACGGAGCAGACCAAGATCGTCCCGGCTGACCTGATCAACGTCCCCAACTTCCCGGCGCCGTCGATCGGAACGAGCGTGGCGCTGTCGGCCGACGGGAACACCGCACTGATCGGTGCCCCCGGCGACGGGGCGAACGCGATGTCCCCCAACAGCTTGTACGGAGCAGCCTGGGTGTATACCCGGACGGGCACCACCTGGACCGAGCAGCAGAAGATCGTCGTGGACCTCAACGACGGCGGTGACGAGATCGGCTACGGCGCGTTCGGCTCGGCCGTGGCGCTGTCGGCGAACGGAAACATCGCGCTGATCGGCGGCGAGCTCGACGGCCCGCCCAACAGCGGAGCGGCGTGGATCTTCGCCCGCTCGGGCACCTCTTGGACCGAGCAGACCAAGATCGTTGCGCCCGATGAGACCGCGGACGGCGGCGGCGGCGCCGTGCACGCCAACTTCGGCTTGAGCGTCGCCCTCTCGTCGGATGGGACGACTGCGTTGATTGGCGGCCCGCTCGACGGGGCCAACTCCGATGTCGGGGCAGCCTGGATCTATACCGGGTCGGGTTCCTCGTGGACAGAGCAGGCGAAAATCGTTCCCGCCGACGGCGTGCCGATCGCCAGCGACGCGGGCGGTGGCGGCTTCGGCATGCCGGTCGCCCTCTCCGCCGACGGTAACACCGCGCTGATCGGCGCCACGGGCGACAGCAACAACACCGGGGCCGCTTGGATCTATTCACGCTCGGGCTCGACCTGGTCGGAGCAGAAGAAGATCGTGCCGTCGAACGAGACTGGGGCCGGCAACTTCGGCTCCGGCGTGGCGCTGTCGCCCGATGGCAACACGGCGCTGATCGGCGGCGATCAGGACAACGGCGGCGCCGGCGCGCTCTGGGTCTACGGCCGCTCGGGTACCAGCTGGTCAGAGCTGCAGAAGATCTCCCCGAGCGATGAGAGTGGCATGAGCGGCTTCGGCAGCGCCGTCTCCCTGTCCACAGACGGGAGCACCGCGGTGGTCGGCGGTTCTGGCGACGGCAGCGCGGGAGCCGTCTGGGCGTACTCGTCGTCCGCGGGTGGCGGTGGCGGTGGCGGCGGAGGTGGCGGTGGCGGCGCCAAGCCGACCTGCGCGCTCACGACCCACGGCGAAACGCTGAGCGTTCCGAAGGCGAAGCACGGCAAGAAGGCCCACCCCGCCGCCGGCACCTTCGCGCTGGGTGCAAAGTGCGATCAGGCGGTCGAGGCGACACTCGCCGGCACCGTGACCGAGGTGACCGCGGCCAAGCACGGCAAGAAGAAGACGACGAAGACGGTGGGGCTCAAGTCCGTACATGCCAAGCTGAGCGCCAATCTCGCCGCCAGGCTCGAGGTTGGCGTTCCCGCAAGCGTCACCGAGGCGCTCGAGAACGGGGCGAAGGTCTCCGCCGCGTTCACGCTGACCGCGACCGACACCGCGGGCAAGGCAACCGCGTCGGTCAAGGTCCCCCACCTGAAGCTCTGAGCGGGCGAAGCGCCGGGCCGCCTGAATTCTCCTCGATGTCGATGGAGCGTTCAGGCGGCGTTGGGCGCCGGCGTGAGATCGAGCGGACGTCCCGCTGGGTCGCCCTGAGGCGGCGACAGATCGTGTTCAACGTCACCTTCGACGTTGAGATGTGGCAGCAGCCGGTCAAGCGCTTTGGGTAGCGCCCAGTTCGCTTTCCCGATCAGCAGCATCAGGCTGGGGACGAGGATCGAGCGGACGATCAGGGCGTCGAGCAGCACGGCGACGGCGAGTCCGAGGCCGAACATCTCGATAATGATCTGGCCGCCGAGGATGAACGAGCCGAAGACGAGGATCATGATCGCGGCGGCTGCGGTGATCGTCCGTCCGGTCGCCGCAAGGCCGCGGGTGACCGCGAGCGTGTTGTCCTGGGTGCGGTGCCATTCCTCGTAGATACGGGAGACGAGGAACACCTCGTAGTCCATCGAGAGCCCGAACAGGATCGCGAACATCATCACCGGGATGAACGCCTCGATCGGCCCCGTCGAGTTGACTCCGAGCGGCGACGCGAGCCAGCCGAACTGGAAGACGGCGGTGATCACCCCGAATGCGGCGGCGGCTGAGAGCATGTTCATGATCGCGGCGGTGGCTGGGATCACGAGGCTTCGGAAGACGGCCATCAGCAGCAGGAACGACAGCAGCACGACGACGCCGATGAACAGCGGCAGCTTGCCTGAGAGCACGCCCGCGAAGTCGGCGAAGATCGCGGTCTGCCCGCCGATCAGGACCTGAACGCCGCTGCCGGCGCTCGCCTTGGGCACCACCTGCTGACGCAGGGTGGTGAGCAGGTCACTGGTGGAGGCGGCCTGTGGCGAACCGACCGGGTACACATCGGCGGTCACGATGCTCGCGCCGCCGTCGCGTCCGGGGAACGTGATCGGTTTGCTGACGCGCACCACATCCTTGGTCTGCGCGACGGCCGCGGCAACCCGGTCGAACGCGGCAGCCTGGTCCGCGCCGTCGACCTGTGCGACGAGTTGCAGCGGCCCGTTGTAGCCGGGGCCGAAGCCCTTGGCCAGCAGGTCATACGCCTGGCGGGTGGTTGTGCCGGCCGGGTCTGAGCCGGCGTCAGAGGAGCCCAGGCGCATCGACAGGAACGGGATCGCGAGCACGATCATCACGAGCGCTGCTGCGCTGGCGATCAGCGCGGGGTGCGCCTCAAGCACGCCGGTCCAGCGCTGCCACCAGCCGGCGCCGTCAACCGCCGCAAGCTCGCCGCCCGCCAGCGTCCGACGGGCACGCCGCCCGAGCACCCTGGTGCCGAAGAACCCCAGGACGGCGGGCAGCAGCGTCAATGCGGTCAGGACCGTGAACAGCACCACCGTCGACGCGGCGATCGCGACGCCGTAGAGGAAGCTGACGCCGAGCGCGAACATGCCGAGCAGCGCGATGCAGACTGTCATGCCGGCGAACATCACGGCGCGGCCCGAGGTGTCGACCGCGTCGATGATCGACTCCTCGACGGACTTGCCACGCTGCAGGCCCTGGCGGTGACGAGTGACGATGAACAGCGCATAATCGACTCCGACTCCGAGCCCGATCAGCACCGAAAGCTGCGAGCTGAACGAGGCCATGTCGACCAGGTGTGAGAGCAGCGCGATCGTCGCGGTTCCCGCACCAAGCGCCACCCCGGCCGTAATCAGCGGCAGTGCCGCCGCCAGCAGCGAGCCGAACACGAGCAGGAGCACGATCAGCGCCGCGAGCGCTCCGAGTCCGACGCTGTTGATGCTCGGCTTGTTCGCCAGCTCCGCCACCTGCCCCTCGACCTGCACCTGCAGGCCGTTCCCGGCGCCCGCTCTGGCGGTGTTGACGAATTCCTGTGCTTGACCGACTGTGAACTTGTTGGACAGACCGTTCAGGGTCACGTTCGCGAAGGCGATCTGACCCGACGGTGAGATCTGCTCACTGCCGTGGGCGGAATACGGCGAGGCGACCGACGCGACCTCGGGTAGCGCCGCGACCTTGGCGAGCATCGCCTCCGCCTGCGCCCGCACCGCCGGTTCGGTCAGCCGGCCGTGGTCGACCGCCAGCACGATCTGCTCGACATCACCGGAGGCTTTCGGCGCCGAGCGCTCGAGCAGGGTCAGCGCCTCGAAGCTCTGCGTGCCCTTCAGGCTGAACGAGTTCTTGTACGCGCTCCCGACGCTCTGGCTGATGACCGTCAGCCCGATCAGTGCCGCGAGCCAGCCGGCCAGCACCACACGACGGTGCACCACGCACCATCTCGCAACAGTTCGCATGAAGTTTCTCCAGGTCGAGTTCGAACGGCGAGGCGGACGTGAGCCCTACGACGGTCCGGCCTGCGCCTCGGTGAATCATCGCAAACGGCCGCCTCCGGCTCACGGACCAGGGCGGAAGATACGATCCGGACGTGCTCAGGGGCCGTCGGATCAGCACGAGCCGTCCAGGCGCTCGGCAGGGGTGGCCGGCGCTTGTCGCCCTGTTCCTGGCCGGCTGTGGCGGATCGGCTGCGGCGGTCGCCAGTGCAGGCACGGGTGACGAAGGCTCCGTCAACTTCGCATGAAGTGTTCGCTGGCTGGACTGCACCCAGCGAGAACCGCGCGGTAACGGCACTACGGCTTGGCGGCGATCTCGGATTTGCTATTCAGAACCGGTCGGATCAGTACTTTTCCGCGTTGCGCTCCGTTGATCGCACGGATGCACGCGAATGCCTGAGATGGGATTCTTCGCGCGAGACCGCAGTCCGTCGGGTGTCGCTGGGATGCGCAGTCGCGGGGGAGGCATCGTAGGGATAGCCGTCAGTGGCCCATGGATGCGAGCCAATAGATGAGCAAAGAGTTCGATCTCGGACCCGTTGATCTGATCCCCGATCCGGTCATCGGCGTCGATGCAGATCGCCGAATCGATTTGTGGAACAGGGCGGCTGAGCTTCTCTACGGCTTCACCCGCGCCGAAGCTGTCGGTAGGCGACCCAACGAGCTCCTGTCATCCCGTTTCCCGACTGCCGAGCTGGAGATCCGCGAAGAACTCGCAGACTCAGGACAGTGGCAGGGCAACCTCGTGCAGCGGACCAAGGACGGCCGCGAGCTCACGGTGGAGACGCGGTGGGTGGTCCGCTACGACGACGACGGCGCCTCTGCCGGCGGACTCGCGATCGACCGCGACATCACTGTTCGCATCGAGGGAGAGAACGAGCGGCAGCGTGATGAGGCCGCGGCCGAACGTGGCCGCATGCAAGGCCGCCTGTCCCGGGTTCAGCGGCTCGAGAGCATCGGTCAGTTGGCTGGCGGGATCGCCCATGACTTCAACAACCTGCTTGCGATCATCATCAACTACTCGGCGATGATCGCCGGAGAGCTGGACGGCTTGGCGCGCGATGCGACCGACCAGCGCTGGCGTTCGATGATCGAGGACCTGATGGAGGTCCAACTCGCCGCCGAGCGCGCCGCGAGGTTGACCCACCACCTCCTGGCCTTCTCGCGCCAGGACCTCCGGAACCCCGTGACGGTCGATGTCGGCGCCTCCGTCCGGGGGATCGAAGAGCTGCTGCGGCGCACGCTAGGCGAACACATCCGTCTCGAAGTCATTCTCGGGCGCGAGCCACATTCGATCCGGATCGACCCCGGTCAGCTGGATCAGGTTCTGGTCAATCTCGCCGTCAACAGTCGCGACGCGATGCCGACTGGCGGAACTCTCGCGATCGACGCGGCGAGGATCGAGATCGACGCCGAGTATGGCGCGTCTCGTAGCAACCTGAGTCCCGGGGCGCATATACGCCTGCGGGTCTCAGACACCGGGTGCGGGATGACACAAGAGGTGATCGAGCACGCGTTTGATCCGTTCTTCACGACCAGGCCGGTCGGCGAGGGTACGGGTCTCGGGCTCGCGACCGTCTTTGGGATCGTGAGTCGGGCGGGCGGGTGGTGTCAGCTCTACTCGGAGCCCGGCCTCGGGACCACATTTGTAGCCGTGTTTCCAGCCGTGATCAGCGAGTCGCGTGCAGAGCCCACCGACACTGAGGGATCCGCGCTGAGAGGCGCCGAGACGATCCTGCTCGTCGAGGACGAACACGCCCTGCGTGATGTCGCGCGACGGATCCTGGTCGGTGCCGGCTACGAAGTGATCGACGCAGCGACGGGCGCGCTCGCCCTTGACGCGGCGGACGCCCACAAAGGAATGATCGACCTGCTCCTGAGCGACGTGATCATGCCCGAGATCCAAGGGCCCCAGCTCGCTCAGCTTCTCCGTGAGCGACGTCCTGAGATGCGGGTGCTATACGTCTCTGGCTTTGCCGAACCGTTCCTCAGGGGGGCGATGCACCTGGAGCAGGCGAAGCTGCTGTCGAAGCCATTCACCGCATCCTCGTTGCTCGGCAGCGTCCGCGACGCGCTTACGTCGACGTGCCCCTGATGGTCGAGCGCCTGGTGGCCGCTGATGGCTGAGCTGTTGGTCGTCGACGACGACGATGCGCTCCGAGCATGGACGCAGCGAATCCTCCGGGGGCAGGGGTATCTGTGTGACGGTGTACCGAGTGCAGAGGTGGCCCGGGCGAGACTCGCCGAAGTCCGCTACGACCTCGTGCTCCTCGACGTCAACCTTCCCGGAGAGTCGGGGATTGAGCTTCTCTCATACGTGAGGATCAACCATTCCACAGTCGCCGTCGTGATGATCACCGGACAGGACGACCTCGGACTCGCGATGACCGCGATCGAGCTCGGCGCGTATGGCTACATGGTCAAACCCGTCCGGGCCGGCGAGCTTCTGATCAACGTCGCAAACGCGCTTTATCGACGACGTCAGGAAGCGAAGACGAGGTTGCGGATAGAACGTCTCGAGGCTACACACGAACGGGCCACCGAGACGGTGCGCAGGGCGTTGGAGGCGGCAGATGCGGCAGCGGATATCGTCGAGATATTCCAGAGTGACACGATCCATCGTCTCGTTCGCCTGGCCGAGTTCAGAGACGAGGAAACTGGTCATCACCTGACTCGGATGAGCAAATACTGCGAGCTGATCGCCGTTCAACTCGGGCTGCCACACACTTATTGCGAGCGAGTCCGGCTGGCGAGCCAGCTTCACGACATCGGCAAGGTCGGGATCCCTGACCGGATCCTACTGAAGCCGGGCAAGCTGACCCTGGATGAATATGAGGTGATGAAGACCCACGCCGATCTGGGCTATCAGCTGCTGGAGGACACCGATTCGGAGCTCATGCGGTTGGCCGGGTCGATTGCGCTGACCCATCATGAGCGGTGGGACGGACACGGGTATCCGCGGTGTCTCGACCACGAGCTGATCCCGCTCGAAGGCCGGATCGCGGCAGTTGCGGACGTGTTCGATGCCCTGACGAGCGACCGAGCGTACCGACCCGCCCTCCCGGTGGGGGCGGTAGTCGCTGAGATGGACGCTCGGCGGGGGTCACATTTCGATCCCGCGATGCTCGACGCCATGCATGCCGCATTCGAAGATTTCGACGCGATCCGCCGCCGCTATCGCGATTGATGGCTGGTTCAGTGCCGGCGCCCTTGGACCACGACGGCGACCGCCTGATTCTGCCGACAGGATCGCGGCACCGATTGTCGTGTGCGCTCGCATCAGCTCTGATTCAGCCTCAATCGCGTGCGGCCTAGGTTGCCCGCCCCACTGGTTTATCGGCAGGTGAGGACGCCTGCATTCCGGTGAGATGCCGCCGGAGCGTTCAACGCCTGTGGGCGAGCGTGATGATCCGGCGCCGCCAGGGCTAGGGCGTCAACGACGGGCGGCGGTCGGCTGCCGGCAGAGCGTTTCAGGCGGCGTATGAATCGATCAGCTCGCTGACCCGGCTGATCAGTTGGTCGGGGCTGAACGGCTTGATCAGCATATTGACCTTGGCCTGTTCGACACCGCGGTGCATCAGACGACTGTCGATGTAGCCGGACATGAACAGTACCTGGAGCCCGGGCCGCGATTCGCGGAGTTGCTGTGCGAGCTCTGGCCCCGAGAGCCTCGGCATCACGACATCGGTGACGAGCAGGTCCAGCGGGCCGGGGTGACGCTCGGCAACAGTCAGTGCGTCAAGGCCGTTACCAGCCTGTAGCACAACGTACCCCTGCTCCTCGAGCATCATCACTGCGAGCCGGCGCAGCGCCGGCTCGTCCTCGACTACCAACACGGTGGCTGCTCCGGCATCAGGGGCGGCAACGGTCGACTCGGCGCTACCGGCTGCCGCCGGTAGCCGAACCCGGAACGAGGTGCCCTCACCGACCGTGCTCTCGACGTCAATCTGCCCGCCTGCCATGTCAACAACCCCGTAGACGGTGGCCAGACCCATGCCCGTACCTTTGCCGTCCTTCGTTGTGAAGAACGGCTCGAAGATCCGGTCGCGCACCCCAACGGGGATCCCGACGCCGGTGTCGCTGACAGATATCAGCGAATATGGACCCGCTGGCAACCCCATTCGCTCGGATTCCTGTTCCGAGACGACCGACGGAGAGCTGGTCACCGTCAGCGTGCCCCCTGCCGGCATCGCGTCGCTGGCGTTGATGATCAGGTTCATGAGGATCTGTTCGAGCCGGGTCGCGTCCATCAGGACCGACGGAGTGGTGCGGTCGACGTGAAAATCGAAGACGACGTCGGCCTCGATCAGGCGCCTGAGCATCGGCTCGAGCCGGTTGATTGTCACGCTCGGATCGATCACGGATACCTCGCCGGGATCGCGACGGGCGAACGCGAGTAGCTGACGCGTCAGCTCCGCTGCGCGGTCGGCCGCAGTGACGATCTGATCGAGATCCTCACGTAGATGGACAAGCTCGGGCCGTGAACGCAGGCGCAGCGCATAGCCCGACACGACGGTCAGCAGGTTGTTGAAGTCATGGGCGATTCCCCCGGCCAGTTGGCCGACGGCTTCCATCTTCTGCGCCTCGGCCAGGCGCCCTTCAAGCTCACGGCGTTCCGTGATGTCCACGATTACTCCGCGCAGACGTTCGATCTCACCATTGCTCTTGCGCAGCACCGACACGATGTCGCGGACGCGGTGAACCGTATTGTCGACCGCGATCAGCCCGTACTCGAGCTCGAAGCTGTCCTCGCCATGCGCGTTCTCAGCGAAGGTCAGCGCTGTCAAGCGGTCATCGATATGAACGATCGACAGCCAGAAACCCTCCTCGAGCCAGCGAGTGCGTGGATAGCCTAGGAACGCCGCGTCACTCCCGCCGAGGTATGTGAGCGATGCCCGGTCCGGTGCAATGGCCTCCCACACGATCGCTTCGAGGCCGCTGACAACCTCTTCGACGGCCTCGGCGCGGGCGAAGCGCACCCGCTGCTCCTGCATCAGTCGCTGCTCGGTGGTATCGCGGACGATCGCGACGGTAAGGGTGTCCCCGTCTGAGGTCACCGGTGCCAACCTGATCTCTACGGGAAATTCGGTGCCGTCCCGCCGTACGCCACGAAGGTCCAGACCCATTCCCATCGGCCTGCGTTGAGGATGCGCGGCGTAGGACTCCCGATCGCTGACGTGGCGAGTGTGGAAGCGCTTGGGAACAAGAATGTCGATCAGCTGGCCCTGCAGACCATCCCGCGTGTAGTCGAACAGCTGCACCGCAGCCTCGTTAGCGAACGCGATCCGCCCGTCGGCCCGCACCAGCAGAATTCCATCGGGCGCTGCCTCGAGCACGTCGATCAGGGCACTCTGCGAGCTCTTCACAGTCATCTGAAACCTCCCCGAGCGCCAGTGCGCTGGTTACTGAGCTCAACGACAGAGTTTGTTATTGAGCTTGTTCCACCTCGATGAGCTGGCTAGCGCCGGTCTGCGCATCGTTCGGCGTCTCGGGGCGCGACACACCGCCGGTATCTCCGACGGCTGGTCGACTGAAGGCGGCTGCGTCGTCGTAGCAACCCCGAGGGTCAAGAACTTGCCCATCGGACCTCAGCTGAACAAATACTACTCCTGGATCACGAAAAGTAAAAACATAAGAACATTGCCATGGAGGGACCTTGATTTAGTGACCAACTTCGGTAGCCATAGTGTCCGGCCGCCCGGCCACGGAAAACCTCCGGCAACGCCTTCATGACGGTTTGCTCGCAGGAGCTGTAAAACACAGTCTGGTGCGGCGGATCGCTGTGATCCCGGGAGACGGTGTCGGAGCTGAGGTTCTGGAGATCGGCCTGCGCGTGCTCGAGGCGGCGATCGCGGTCGACCCCGGGTTTCGATGCGAGACCGTCGCCTTTCCGTGGGGCTCCGAGCACTATCGGAGGACCGGCGCGATGATGGATGCACACGGGCTCGAGCGACTCGCGCAGTTCGATGCGATCTACTTCGGCGCCGTCGGATCCGCTGAGGTTCCCGATCATGTGACCCTTTGGGGTCTGCGGCTCGCGATCGTCCAGGGTTTTGACCAAGCGATCAGCCTTCGCCCGGCCAAGCTTCTTCCCGGAGTCCGCGGGCCGCTCGCCGGCCGCACACAGCAAGACGTCGACATGGTGGTTGTGCGTGAGAACACAGAGGGTGAATACGCCGGCGTCGGCGGGTTCTCGCACCGCGGCTGGCCGACCGAGGTGGCACTGCAGACGTCCGTTTACACCCGCTCGGCGATCGAGCGCACCGCCCGCTACGCGTTCGAGCTCGCGCGCACGCGCTCCGCTCGCAAGGTCACGAGTGTGACGAAGTCAAACGCCAGCCCGCATGCAAGCGTGCTCTGGGACCGCGTGGTTGCTGAGGTCGCGGAGAGCTTTTCCGATGTCGAACTGGAATCTGTGCTTGTCGACGCCGCAGCCGCGCGGCTCGTGCTCGACCCGCGATCGTTTGACGTGCTGGTCGCATCGAATCTGCATGGCGACATCCTCTCCGACCTCACCGGTGCGATCGCAGGCAGCCTTGGGATGGCGCCCAGCGCAAACCTCCACCTGAACGGTCGCTACCCCTCGATGTTCGAGCCGGTCCACGGCTCTGCGCTCGATATCGCCGGGCGCGGGATCGCGAACCCGATCGGTGCTGTTCTATCTGCGGCGATGATGCTTGACGAACTCGGGTCTCCAGCGAGCGCAGACGTCATCCGCGGCGCGGTCGCGGACGCGTGCGCCCGCGGCATCTGCACCCCTGACATCGGTGGTAGCTCAACCAGCGCGGATGTCTCACGCGCGATCCTTACCGCCGTTGAGGAGCGGCTGGAACTGCTGCCAAACGCACGGTCATGAACGGGGACCTGTTTCGGTCGAGCCGTTATGGCTGCCCGGGTGCGGCGGCTACCGCTCCGCTCGGTTGTAGCGACTTGCAGGCTTCGCTGGCTGTTTGAAACGCAGGGGAGCTGCTGTCGAACTTGGCGCTGTCAAACGCGCCCTGCTTGTTTGGGTCTGGGAAGCTCGGGACGCCGTGCGAGCGCAGGCACCGAGCCCACCGCACCTCGGCAGCGACCTTCGGAGAAGCCGGTGTTGCAGACTGCACCCCGGCGGGCAACAGCGGCTGGCACCCCCGATTGGCCGCCTTGAACTTCGGATTGTTCGGATTCAGGTCGCTGCCCGGCCCACCGTCAATTGAGAATGCCACGCCGCCGCCTGCCGGGGTGGTGGGGTCTGGGAAGTCCAAGACGCCGTGGCTGCGCATACACCGCGAGTACGCGAGGAACTGGGCCTTGGTTGATCCAGAGCCCGCGTTACCGGGTTGGTTCGTGCCGCCGCAGCCAGCGGCGATGACCGCGAAGCCAAGCACGGCCGCGATCGCGACTGTCAACCTCATCAGAATCAGCACGCCGTAGCGAGTCGGGTAGGTCGCCATCGGCTCCCTTGTACCAGTGCATCGGTGACACGGAGGTCACAAACCCTACGCCGCCGATCAGCGGCGAGCATCGCGACGCGACGGTCACCATGCAAGGGCTCCAAGCGAGAGATTCGGATTGCGCCAGGAGCCGTCGGTGAGCTGTCCGTTGGCAATCGTCGCCTCGGTCAGCTTTGGGGGGTTGTGGCCGACGAGGTAGAGCAGGTGAGTCCCCGAGGGGTCGAACGAGAGCGGGAGCGAGTCGGGGATCGTGAGCACTGGGGTGACAGCGCCGGTTTCAGCGATCTGCTCGATGCGCGTCCCGCCGCCGTAGG
The DNA here is from genome assembly GCA_963742025.1 of uncultured Solirubrobacterales bacterium. Lineage (GTDB taxonomy): Bacteria > Actinomycetota > Thermoleophilia > Solirubrobacterales > Solirubrobacteraceae > Palsa-465. The sequence goes on along the minus strand of CAVUKF010000010.1, from coordinate 375,147 downwards.
TGTCGACGGCGAGCAGCAGCGTCGTTGGAGACGCTGGACTCCCGGCAAGGGCGATCCCGCCCGGCCCCAGCGGCCGTCCGGCGACGCGGACGCAGCGGGCGGTCATCTGTGCCGGTGGGGCTGGGACGTGAACGAACACGATCACAGCGTGAGCTTGGGTCGTCCCACACCAATGCAACTTCGGCGGCCGCCCCACGAGGTCCCACGGCGTTGGCGCTGGGATGATCGCGATCTCCGACCCGTCGCCCAGCCAGGCGATCGTTGCGTTGAGCAGGTCGGCGGCCGCGCCGAGCTGGGGGAGCCGAATCGAGCGCGTCTGACCCGTCGCGAGATCGCGGACGGCCAGCCCAGATGGCGAGCCACCGTAGGCGAGCTGCGTCCCGTCGTTGCTGAGCGCTGGCTGCGCACCGTCGGCGATGAACGTCTGATTGCCGTTTCCTACGTTGAGGCGCATTAGGCGCAGCGAGAAGAGTCGCTTGGGGTGCTGCGGGATCAACGTGAAGTAGACGGCGCTGCCGTCCGGCGCGTAAGCCAGACCGTTGTTCGTGAAGACCTTCTCCGAAAAGGTTGCCAGCGGGCGGACGAGAGCGCCTGTGGTCGAGGAGTAGATCGACATCTGCGACCGGAACTGATGCCCTTCCTGCGTGACCACCACGAAGGTCGGGGGCGGCGCTGGTGCTGGAGCCGAGGCGCTGGTGAGCGACGGCAAGATGACGATTCCCAATCCGACCAGACAGCCCAACGCCGCGAAGCCGTATCGCAATCGGATTGCCACGGAAGCCAACATTCGCCCGCGGTGTCGGGCTCAGCTTTCGCCGCCGTAGTACGGGACGTGCCCGTCGGCGCGGTGCAGCATCACGCTGTCGTTCTTGTTGCCGGCCCAGACACCGATCTTGTCGCTGTCTGGGTAGACCGCCACCGCCGGCTCGCGCGCGCTTGAGAACATCAGGCTCCGAGCCGGTTCAGCGGCGGGGTTTGAGACCTTGTGCGCGCCGTCGGGACCGGCCGGGAAACACATGACTGCCCCGGGCTCGAGGCGTTCGGTGCTGGATGGGACGCGCACGTCGACTGGCCCGCTCAGCACTACCAGCCATTCCTCCTCGTACTCGTAGTGGTACGGGCAGAGGCTCTGCCCGGGCGGGATCTCGAACAGCTTAACCGCCAGCGCCACCCCGCCGGCTGCGTTACCGACCCGAGCAACGCCAGAACGGTACCCGTCCGGATCGTCGTCGTCGTATTCGAAGTCGCTGCTGAACACGTTCGGTCGAGGCACGTGAGCATCATCCCAGGTTCGAAATCGTCGGCGCGCGAGCCGCACCTGATATGGCGAATCGTTTGACATCCATGCAGGGCACGTTGGTGTCAAGGCGGTTCAAGCTTTTTGTCGTTTGGCTGCATGGTGTGGGGAGTCAAAGCCGAAATGCTCGATAGATATGAGCGTTTCTGTGGGGTCGTTCCCGGTGCGGTCGGTGGGGTTGAGCGGATTGCTGCCGGGCAGGGTCGGTCGGCGCCGACGGGGCGCTTGGCGCGGCTGGTTCTTCTGGGTCATCTGTCCCGCTGTTGTCGTGGCCGGCTATCGCGGGTATCCAGAGGGCCCAGTTGGCGTGCGAGCTAAACTCGAGGTCGAGCCCAACCGCCCGGCGTCATCACCCACCCACGTGAGACCCGACGACGGCCGCGGCCGTGGCCCCACTGCCTTCCCCCTGGGCGTGGCGCACTGGTCGGCCCGGTCCTCTCGACGGTTGGGCTCGACATCGGGGCGCCGTCCTAGCTGCCGAACGAGTCGGCACGCCGGCTCAAGGTGCCCCGCCAGGCGCGGGCTGGCCTTGAAGCCACGCTCCCAAGGCCCGCGCCTGGCGTCAGGGAACTCCTACCCCCACCGGTTCAAACCTCGGCAACTGGGCAAAGTTGCGCGCGAGGTCGAGACTCTGCAGGGTTAGCCGACCCCGCGATATCCCACATAGGTTCACCGTCAGCTCCTACTCGGGCGAGCACATCGAGTCTCCGCTGGGTTATCGGAGGATCGCGAAGCTGAGGTTCTTCGAGCTCCAGCGCTGACCGCCGGCGGAGGTCACTGTGATCACGAGCGCGTAGCGACCTGGCTTGAGGATCTTGGATCTGGTGATCCGACCCCGGAACGCGAGGTTGTTCGTCCCCTGGCGGACGGAGAATCTGAGCGTGCCGCGAGTGACTCGACGCCCAGCGACCGTTTGGGTGAATACGAGTCTGACGCTCCCAGGCTGATTCAGCGTCAACGAGAACGTCGTTCCAGTTGGTGGGTGGCGGCGCCCGCCCCGCTGCTCGCGCCATATTCGATGCGATTGGCGAACGCCTCTGACGGCGAGGCGCGCAACGACTCTGTAGTCGACGGTTCGTGTGTAGCGCCCGCCGTCGCTGCCGGTGGCGGTGACGATGAACGTGTGCGCACCCGGCGTTGAGGAGTCGACCGTGGAGCGGGCGGCGGCAGAGTCAGAGCACGAGGTAAGTGACGTGCCCGCGGCGGGTGAGCACGAGTACCTGGCCTTCACCGCGGCGCCCGCGACGTACACGGCGCCGCTGCCCGGAGAGGTGATTGAGATCCTCGGCGGCGACGTGACGGTGATCGTCACGGTCGCCGACGTGGACGTGAGCGAGCCGTCGCTGGCTGTGTATGTGAAGCTGTCGGCGCCAACATACCCCACTGCCGGCGTGTAGCCCGCGGCGCCGCCCTCGCCGATCGAGCCGAGCGTGCCGTGCGCAGGCGAGTGAGTCACTGACAGTGTCAACGGATCGAGGTTCAGGTCGGAGCAGCTGAGCTGGATCGCGGTCGATCTGCCGGCCGGCGCTTTGCTTGTGACGGCCGCGCAGGTTGGCGCGACCTCACGCGTGAAGCTCACGAGCGCGTTGCTGGCTTCCGCGGCGACGTAGACGCTCGCTCCGTCGGGGCTAACCGCCAGCGAATTCGGCGTACCCAGCGCGGGGGTCTGACGACCCGTGCCGCAGAGGCTTCCGCCGGTGTTCTCGAAGCAGCCCGCCGACGTCAGCACGCCGCCCTCTGCGCGATTGAACACGTCCACCGCGTTGCTCGTGCCCGATCCGACGTAGACGTTCGCGCCGTCTGGGCTGACCGCGATCGTGTCGGCGCTGACGAGCCCGGGAATCTCGTTGCCGCAGGCGCTCTGGCTCGTGTCATCGAAACACCCGGCCGGGGTCAAGAGCCCATTCGCGCCACGGTTGAAGCGCACGACAGCGTCACTTTCGGAGGTCGCAACATAGACGCTCTCGCCGTCGGCGGAGACCGCCACCGAGGACGGGTGCATCAGCCCTGGCGTCTGCGTGGCACCGCTGCACGCGGTGCTGCTCGTGTCCTCAACGCACCCCGCTGCCCCCGCCGCCGTCAACGAGCCGCCGGCGCCGCGATCCAACGTGATAACCGCGTCGTCGGTGTACGAGCTGACGTAGACGTTCGCGCCGTTCGGGCTCACAGCGACCGAGGTCGGGCCGAGGAGTCCCGGGATCCGGTTGCCGGCGCCGCACGGGCCGCCGCCGTCCCCATCGACGCATCCCGCGGCCGTCAGTGCCCCGTCGGCCGCCCGATCAAAGACGTCCACTGTGGCCGTGGTGAGTACGCCGCCGGAGGCGACGTAGACGTTCTTGCCATCAGGGCTGACCACGACCGACTGGGGGTATTCCAGCCCTGACACCTCATTGCTGGGCCCGCATGCGGTGCCCACGCTGGGATCTTGAAGCACCCAGCCGGCGTCAGCGCACCACCCGCACCGCGATTGAAGCTCACCAGGGCGCCGCTTCCGTAGGACGCGACGTAGACGCTGCGCCCGTCGGGGCTGACCGCCACCGAGCGCGCGCTCATCAGCCCTGGAGTCTGGTGGCCGGACCCGCACAGCGCGCCCCCGGTGTTCTCGAAGCATCCAGCCGCCGTCAGCGCGCCGCCCGCGCCGCGGTCGAAGATCGCCACGGCGCTGCTGTTCGAGGACGCGACATAGACGTTCGCGCCGTCCGGGCTGATCGCAACTCCTTCGGGCGAATTCAGCCCGACCGTCGCGTTGGCGCGGCAGAGGCTTCCGCTGCCACTGTCTTGAAAGCAAGCTGCCGGCGTCAACCCGCCGAGCGGCGGCGGCGACGCCGATGCCGCGGACACGATGAGCAACGTCGCCGCGAGCAAGGCGCCCACAACGATGCCCGCCCGAGTCAACTGCCTTCGTTGGGGCGGGAGGAGCAAGCGTTCACCGTACCACTCGACGCTGTCCGCGCACGCGACGGATCGCGCCTCGTTGTCATGGCTCTCGGCTGATGCCCGGCGCACTCGGTCGGGCGGGTACGATCCCCTGGATGGACCGTTCCGCCGCGTTCGTAGATGAGATCGCCAACGAGCTGAGCACGTGGCCCGGCGTACACGTCGGGCGACGTTCCGATGGCGCCGTCGTCGTTCATTACGGACATTCCGAGCTCGGCGTCCTGTATCGCGATCCAAGTGCAGCCGAGCTGCCGTTCATCGGACCGGAGCGCGACGAGCTGATCGAGCATGGGGACGCTGAACCTGCCGGGGTGACACCGGATTCAAGCGGAGTAAGTCACGCCGTGCACGGGCCGGCGGATATAACGGCAGTCCTTGAGTTGTTCGATCGTCGCTATCGGGGGCTACGGGGCGAAGACGCTCCCTACAGTTCGCAGGATCCCGCCTAAAACCTCACGCCGCACAGCAGAGGGTCGGGCTGCTCGAAGAATCACGATCTCTGCTGGTCTGTCCTTCCCTTACATCTCTGCCGATACCTCTGGCCCCACGAGCACTGCCGCCCGTCTGTCGATCTCGCCGTAGCCGTTGGCTCTCGCCAGCTCCAACGCCTGAGCGCCGTGCTTCCGAGCGCGAGCACCATCGCCTCGCCGGGCGAGCGAGCTAGCCCAGGCGAGGTGCGAGTTGGCGGCGCACAGGCGCATTCCATGCTGATCATGGAACTGGCACGCGAACTCTAGGTGCTCGTCGGCGCGCTCGGGCCAGCCGGCCGTATCGGCGAGCTCTCCGAGGTACATCCGAACGTGTCCATAATTCAGGGCGCCGCTGCAGGCGATCTGGTCCCACCATGGCTCGAGCAGCTCGTACAGGATGGCCGCCGCCTCGGCACAGCCCGACTGGGCGGCCGACTCGGCGTAGAGGGCGAGCGCGGTCATCCGCACGGCATCCCAAGGGATGTGCTCGAAGCGATCGGCGGCCGCCTCCCGCACGATCGCTCCACACTTGTCGAACGACCCAGTCCAGCAACACACGTGTGCCAGGCCGGCGCGCCACGCAGGAATCCCCGGATACGCGGCGACACTCTGCTCCATCATCGGTAGGACCTCCTCCCCCCGGCCCTGGAAGACCCGTATGAACGCGAGGTGGGCCCCGTAATACAGAGCTGCGTTGACCGGATCCCCGTCCTGACCGAGCTGAGCCGCCCGCTCGGCGAGTCGCTCTGCGTCGGCCAGATGTCCGCGCCTGAGCTCATGCGCCGTGGTGCTGGCACAGGCCAACCAACGCAGCGTAGGCTGGCCCAGTTCCTCGGCGAGTCGCTGCATACGCCTCAGGGCCTCGGTGGCGCGGTCGAACTCCCCGCGCTCCGAGCTGATTGTCCAACCGAGATCGGCGGCCCAAAACTCCAGGGCTCATTGTCACACCCCCATCACCACATGTCAACTAACTTAAGCCGCAGAACACTAGGTCGTCGCGCCGAGCGCCTGGTGGCCGCATTGAGCCCGGAGCAGTGATGTCGGTCCGGCGCTGTTGGTGGCCGCAGTAGCGGCGGAGCAGTGGTCTTGTCCGCCATGTGAACGTGCCTGCTTTCGGTATCGTGCCTGCGACCCGATGGATCGTGGCTAGCGGCTCCCTGGACCTTCCTCTTGGCGATGGCGAGTGTGCGCTGGCTGTGGTCGCGCGCTCGGCTCTTGGTTGTGCACGGTGCCACGACGCGTCCACCGTCTCTGAACTTGGGAGCCGAGCGGGTGAGAATCCGAATCGGGTGCTCCGATCAAACGCCGTGTCCAGTTAGCGCCCCGGACTGCACGAAGTCTGCGTACTCGTCTATTGCGATGGTCGCGAGCCGGCGTGCGCTTGTGATGCGCCGACTGCCGCCGGACCCAACGAAACCACAGCCTTAGGGGCTACCGGACGGTGACGACGCCCCGGTCGAGCACGTGATGGTGGTGCCCGTAGTGCGCCTGCATCGAGACGAGCAGCTTGAGGTGGTCGTGGTGCTCGCGGAGTAGCCGGCGGCCCGCCGCGGTCAGGGCGACCGCCACGCTCTCGCCGAGCCGTCCGTGGGTCAGCGAGAAGCGAGCGGTGCCGAGCAAGCCGGCGCTGTGCCGCGCGGCCGAGGCGGCGGTCGCGGTCATGCTCGAGACGGACAGCGTTCCGGTGCAGCTCGACCCGCATTTCGTGCCGACGCCGACGCCGGAGCGCGTGAGCGTGGCCGACGGTTCGATCGTGGCGAGCGGGATGACGGCGTCGTAGGCGGTCCCGTAGATGTTCGCGGGCTCAATCTCGAACTCGTAGTCGGTTCCCTGCGGCACCGTGAATTTGATCGCGACCGACTCCCAGTCACCGCTGCCCGGGATCGAGATCGTGGTCGTGGCGCCGACGACCTCCACGGTGCCTTTGGCGAACTCGTCAAACAGGCCGCCTACGATGGTCGTGCGAGTGCCGACCGTCACGCTCATCGTCGCCGGCTCGCCGGCGAGCAGGGGATTGACGTATCCGAAGTACTCGGCTGTCGTCGGGCCGAGCCAGCGCAGGATATCGCTGTAGAGGATTGGCCCGGGCCCGGCCGCCTCCGCGCAGCACGCCGGGATCGTGCCCTGGAACGCGCCCGCGTCGCACGGCGCGTTGGTGGCCTGCGTGCCGATCAGCCCGACCAGGCGCTGGTCCGACCCTAAGAACGGGTACTCGCTCTGGTTCAAGTCCCACCCATAGATGTCGCTCGGGACCTGTGGGAAAGGAAGGGTCGTGCAGGACTCAGCCGCGCGCGACGCGGCGCTGCCGGGACCGACGGCCATCGTCTCGGTCGGACCGCCGTTGTCGGCGAGGGGCAGGAGCTCAGGGTCGCCGGCCGTTCCCGGGCAGGTGCCATCCCCGAACACGATGTCACCGCCGGTCATCGAGGCGCCCGTCGCGGTGACGTTCGCGCCGCAGTTCGTGGGAAGGTTGGAGGCGACGATCGAGTTCTGCTCCTGGACGCCGTTGCCGTCGGAGAAGATCCCGCCTGCGCCCGCGGCGGCCGTATTGCCCGCGATCGTCAGCTCGCCGAGGAGGAACGGGCCGGGGTTTTCGGGGGTGCCGTCGAGGGCGATCCCGCCGCCGCTACCGCCGACAGCGCTGCCGGTCCCGCCGGCGGAGGCGACGTCGCCGGTGATCGTGTCGCGGACGATTGTCAGCAGGACCTGTGCGTCTTCGATTTGGCCCTCGGCGAGCTCGGCGAGCCCGCCCCCGTCGCCACCCCCGCCGGACTGGGGGCTGCTTGCGCTGCCCACAGCGCCACTGTCGCCCGATCCGCCCGTGGCGGCGTTGCCGCCCACACCGGAGACGTCGTCGGCGCCGAGCGTCGAGTAGGCGACGGTGAGATGGCCGGCATTGGCGATCCCGCCACCGGCGCCACCGCTGCCCGGCTGCCCGGCGTTCCCACCGGCGTCACCGATCGCGTCAGCAGCTGAGCCGGCGCCGGCGTTGCCGCCGTTGCCGGCCTGGTCGTCGCTGACCGTCGAGCCGACGAGTTCGAGCGTGCCGGCGGTGTCGTTGAAGATCCCGCCACCGTCGCCGCCGGATCCCCCGTCGCCTCCGTTCTGGCCCCGAGAGGTCGCGCCACCGCTCGCTGAGGTCCCCGCCGTTCCGTCGCCGCCGTTCCCGGCGGTGTTGTGCGAGATCGTCGAGTAGGCGACGTACATCGTGCCGTCGTTGTAGATCCCACCACCGTCACCGCCGCCGCCGGCGCTTGCCCCGGCCGCCGCCGGACAGTCGCTCGTGCAGGTCGAGGACGAAGTCTCGGGAGAGGGTCCGGCGCCGGCCGTGCTGCCGATCACGTCGACGTACTGGAGCGTCAGCGTGCCCGCGTTGGCGATCGCCCCTCCAGAATTGCCGTTCTCGGTCGGGCAGCCCGCGGCGCCGCATCCGGTCGCCGGTTCCCCCGCGGCCCCGCCGGTGATCGTCAGGTCCTCGATCATCACCGTCGCGCCCCGCGCCACCGAGATGACCCGCACGGCGCCGCCGCCGCTGATCGTCGCGCCGGACGGGATCGGAAAGCTGGACCCCCAGCCATTGTTCGGCGTGAGCTCGGTCCCCTGAAGGATCGTGTTCGCCGTCAACGTCAGCGTCGCGGTGACCGCGTACGGGGTGGCGCTCGGCGGAAGGTCGATCGTCGTCGTCCCCGTCGCCGTGCCGCCGGCACAACCAGGTTCCAGCGCGCCATCCGCGTAGCCGACTGCGGCCGCAAGCGTGCAGCTCCCGCTCACCTTGATCGTGCTGTCCGCGGCCGCCAGCGACGGGCTCGTCAGCACGCAGCCCAAGCCGAGCGCCAAGGCCGCGATGGCGCTACGACCCGCCATCCGGAAGATCCTCGTGTCCTCCCCATTGGACATGCATCGACGGGATAATAGGCTAGCGCGGCCCGGCCGCAAGAGCCGACCGCCACGCTCGCCCGACCACGACCAGCAGGACCTGAGGCCCGTCGAAGCTGGCGTCCAAGCCGAACTACGAGTGCTCCGGCGCCGCTCCGCGGCCGAAAAGCCACGCCGTTACGGCGCTGGGTCAGAGACGAGACGTACCACCGCTCCAGCGATCTCCGTCGACGAGACCCTGTCCTGCGACCAACGCCAGCCGGCGGTCGATCCCCGCAGACCCGCCCGCCGTCGGGTTCGATCGAATTTCAACACCCTCGGCACCCCCTGGTCCGTCAGCAGAGTTGTCCGCTCAGCGTCAGCAACTGCGACTGCGAGCTGGTCACGAGCGCCGCCACGAACCGTTGTGCCGACGCGCAAGCCACCACCCCTAAGACACGTTCTGCCACGCCGCACGCGTCCCGACAAACGCGCCGTCGAGACCCGGCTAGCGCCGACATCAGGGCGCACCTGCTGCTAGCGACGAGTCGCTGAGCCGGCAAAACCGACGCGGAGAGCGGCCATCTCCGCTCGGCTCGCGAGATCGCTGCTTCGCCGCTATTGCGGCCACCAGGAGCGCCGGACCGACACGACCGCTTCGGGCTCAATGCGGCCACGGGGCACTCGGCGCGAAGACCCACAGCAAGTCAGCGCTCGCTTGCGCTTTGACGATGAGTGGATCGAGCCGCCCGCTTGTGGTTTCGCGCTGTTTCGACCGCGCCCGTCCCGACGTAGCCGGGCTCTGAGCGGAGAGGATCCGTCGGGGTTGTTGTAGGCGGTCGGCGTCGACTTGCTCGTGGCGAGGAGCGGGTGCCGGCCCACGCGCGGGTCGAGGCCCGCATTGCTGCTCGCGCGGGCATTAGAGGTCGGCGGCTTCGTGACTGCCTGCGTTCGACGGGGGTAGTCGGAACCGGACCGGAGATGGCCGAATCGTGACCGCTTTGCGTTCCGGACGGCCGGCGTCATGGTGCGGCCTCGTGCGGCGACGCGGACGAGACATCCGTGATGCGCGGTTTCCAGTGGCGGGAGTTCGCTGGGTTTCCCGAGGGAGCGGGGCCAGAGGACAACCGCCGAGCGCGTCCCGAGCACCTGCTCGAGACGCGGTCGGCAATCATCTGTCGAATGGCTCAGTGACCGGCGATCAGTGTCGAACGCGGGCGGTGAATCACCGCGGGCTGTCGAGCGCGCCCGAGTTGTTCGCGTACGCGAACCTCGGTCCTGTGACGACGGCGAGCGTCGCGGTGGAGGTCGTCGCGGTGAGCCTCTGTCCTGGGGTAAGTGAGTGCTGGGAGCATGGTCGTCTCCTTCGTGTCAGCTCAGGTGGAGCAGTTGACTTGCGTGGTCGGCGTACGGCCTTGGGCGTCACCGAAGTCATTGAGGTCGAGGGTTGGTGCGGTGAACAGTTGCATCGGGATCTCCTGTGAGCTGTGTCGTGGGATGGACATGGAATCGGCGTCCGTTGGTTCGGATTACGGCGACGCGACGGACGCGGGCCGGTGGCCAGGTGGTCTGGGTGGGTTTGTGATCGCGCATGCAACGAGTGTCGCCCTGCGAGCTTGAGCCCAGCTGGGAGGACGGTGAGGGGTTCCTGAGAACGGCAGCTCAGACCCGCGCCGAGGGCGGATTCTCAGCGCGGGCGTCTTGCGTCGTCGGCAGCGTCACCCGGAACACGGCGCCGCCGTCGTCGGCGTTGTGCGCGTGAACCTCGCCGCCGTGGCTTTCAGCGATCGCTTTGACGATCGCTAGGCCGAGCCCGGCGCCGCCGCGTCCGCGGCTTCGGCCTCCCTCGGGTCGCCAGAATCGCTCGAAAAGGTGGTCGCCGGCATCCGGGGGAAGCCCGGGACCGTGGTCGCGGACCTCGATCATCGCGTGTCCGTCATCGGAGCTGACCGTGATCTCGATCGCGGTCGCTGGAGGTGTATGGACGACGGCGTTGCGGGTGAGATTGGATAGCACTTGACGTAGCTGCTCGGGGTCTCCGAGCACCTGGACCGGGCGGCCGCGATAGACGAGGACCTCACGGTCTGGCGCCGCCGCGCGCGTGTCCTGCGCGGCGTGCCCGGCGAGGTCGGTGAGATCCACTTCAACCGGCGGCGCCTGCGGTAGTTCCTCGAGACGAGCCAGCAGCAACAGGCCCTCGACCAGCCCGCCCATCCTCGTCGCCTCGGCTTCGATTCGCTCCATCGCATGCTCGATCTCGGCCGGCTCTGTTGCCGCACCGAGGCGAAACAGCTCGGCGTATCCGCGGATCGAGGCGAGCGGGGTGCGGAGTTCGTGAGACGCGTCGGCGAGGAACCGGCGCAGGCGCTGCTCGCTTCGACTGCGATCATCGAAGGCATGCTCGATCTGGGCGAGCATCTCGTTCAACGACATTCCCAGACGGCCGACCTCGGTGCGGTCGTTGGCGGGAGTTACCCGTTTGTCCAAGTGTCCGTGCGCGATCTCGCTCGCCACGCGCCCGATCCGCTCGAGCGGTAGCAGGCCGACGCGGATCACCACCCAGCCAAGCGCGAGGAGCCCGAGGATCACGCCGCCGCCGACGAGCGCCTCGACCGCGGTCAGCCGCTCAAGCGTCTGGTCGACGTCACGAAGCGGAACCGCGATCACGAGCGTGCGGCCGTTCTTGAGCGTGAACGCGGCGGCCCGGTAGGTCAGGCTCGATCCCGCTTGCGAGTTCACCGTGAACAGGTGCACGTCGTGGGAGCTGAATTGCGAGATCGGCAAATAGCGAGGTAGGGCCGGCGGGGGCGCGGGGGTTTCTCCATAGGTGAATGAGCGGCTCTCGATCACCTTGCCGCTCGAGCCGAGCACGATCCCGTAGGTCCCTGAGGTTTGGAAGGTTCCCGGCGCGCTGCCGCCCGCCGGTTGCGGTGAGCTGGTGCTCGCGCCCTGTGGATGGATCAGGTCGAGCGCCACCGACACGGGGATCCGAGAGTCTCCTACCTGCTGGTCGACCCGTGCGAGCAGGAACGACCGCTGCTCCTCGTAGGTGACCACCGCCGCGACCGCGAGCCCGATCACGGTCAACGCGACGAGACCGATCAGCAGGCGCGCCCGTAGCGACAACCGAGTCATTCCCTCGGGAGCCGAAGGACGTAGCCGACGCCGCGGACCGTGTGGATCAGCGCCGGCCCGGCGGCGTCGATTTTCTTGCGCAGGTAGCTGATGTACGTCTCGAGCACGCGTGCGTCGCCACCGAAGTCATAGCTCCAGACGTGATCGAGAAGCTGCCCGCGCGTGAGCACCCGGCGGGGGTTGAGCATCAGGTAACGCAGGAGGCGGAACTCCGTCGCGGTCAGCTCGATACTTCGACCGGCGCGGGTCACCTCGAACGTGTCCTCATCAAGTTCCAGGTCGTGGAACTGGAGCCGCCCGGAGGACTCCTGGGCGATCCCAATGCGCCGCAGGATGTTCCGAATCCTCGCGATCAGCTCCTCGAGGCTGAAGGGCTTTGTGACGTAGTCATCGCCGCCGGTGGTGAGGCCGCGGATCCTGTCTGCGGCGGTATCGCGCGCGCTCAGAAACAGGATCGGCACCTCGGCGTGCTCGCCCGCCAAGCGACGGGACACCTCAAAGCCATCCATGTCCGGGAGCATCACATCGAGCACGATCACGTGCGGATGCCACCGCCGGACGAGGTTCAGCGCCTCCCGGCCAGTCCCGGCCGACTCAACCGCGAAGCCGTTATGGCGAAGGGCCATCGAAACCACATCGACGATCCCTGGCTCATCGTCGATGACAAGCACACGCGCGGATCCAGGCTGATCAACCATGCCGCGATTATGGGCCGCGAGTCTGAGGAAAACCTGAGAGCGGCCCACCCGAGCACCTCGCACGTCCGGCCGGGCGGGTCTCAGCAACCACTCAGCTTCTACACAGGACTCCCCCAGGTTGCCGCGCGACGCTGGGCTCCACCAAACAAAAGGAGCTCGTCCAATGCTTTCCCGCAAACTCACCTCCCCGCGCAGATCCACCAGATTCCTCGCCGCCAGCATCGCAGCCATCGTGATCGGCGCCGGGACATTCGGGATCTTGAGCGCTGCCTCCAGCGGCCGCTCCACTCCCGCGGCGTCCGTCCCCGCGGCCACCGCCGCCGGCGGTGCCCGTCCGGCCGACTTCTCAGGCGCGTCGGGATCCGGTGGCCAAGGATCAAACGCCCGATCCGGGCCCGCCGCAGGCGGATCAATCGGCAAGGTCACCAGCGCGTCCACGACAGGCTTCACCCTGTCGACCCCGACCGGTGGGAAGGTGACCATCAAGGAGACATCGTCCACCACATACGAGAACGGCACGACCGCCGCCTCGAAGATCGCTGTCACCAATGGCAAGACCGTCCTCGTGCTCGGAACCGACAACAACACCACGATCACGGCCACGAAGGTCATCGTGAGACCGCCTACGCCCAACTCCAAGACCGCGTCCCAAGTAGCTGCCTTCAACCGCGGCACGGCCGACCAGTCCAAAACGGTGGGGCAGATCCCGGCCAGCTACAAGCAAGGAACCGGCACCATCCTCGGCGGAACCACCGCGAACAACGCCACCGAAGCCGCCCTGCTCGCCTACCCAGGCGGCGTCGTCGACAGAGTCGTGAAACTGAGCAACGGCGATTACGAGGTCCACAACATCGGCGTCAACTGGCCCCACCACATCTTTGTCAACTACAACTTCAAAGTAATCGGCGCCAACGACTAACGCGACGAGCGACAACCAGTACCGAGACCATAGAGTCCTGGCCGTGATTACATTCGCGGCCAGGACTCGCTACATATATCCGGAGAGCATCCCAGCACAGTCGATTGGCGCGGGCGCTGCCCCTTACGGTTCTGCCGTTCGCGCTCGGCGTCTGTGGGGCCGGCGTGTCGGACCCGCGGTAGAACAGCGCGACGAGCTCGTCGCTCACTTCCTCGACGGCCATCGGGAGCTGCCCGTCGTGCACCGCGAGGCCGATCTGTGCGATCACTCCCCCAAATGCGTAGGAGCGCCGGCGCTATTGCGGACGCGCGAACCGGCCAGCCCTGCATCCATGGCCGAGCGGGCATCTAGTGGTGCGTCAGTGTTTTAGCTGGTGATTGCATTGAGTGTCACTCGTCCGCGCTGGACTTTCTCGACGATCTGCTCGGCGGTCTTGGTCCAGACGAACGGCGTCGGGTTGGTGTTGGTCTGGGCGAGGTAGGCGTCGATCGCGGCGATCAGTTCGGGGACTGAGGCGAACGCGCCGCGGCGGAGCGCTTTGTTGGTCAGCTTTGAGAAGAAACCCTCGACCATGTTCGCCCAGCTTGAGGAGGTCGGCGTGAAGTGCAGGTGGAAGCGGGGGTGCTTGGCCAGCCAGGCGTTGACGTTGGGGTGCTTGTGGGTCGCGTAGTTATCGAGGATCAGATGGATCTGCAGGTCCTTGGGGACCTGGCGGTCGATCGTTTTCAGGAACGTCAAGAACTCGCTGTGGCGGTGGCGTGGCAGGCATTGCCCGATCACCGAACCACTCAGGACATCGAGCGCAGCGAACAGGGTCGTGGTCCCGTTGCGCTTGTAGTCGTGGGTCATCGTCCCCGCGCGTCCCTTCTTCATCGGCAGCGACGGCTGTGTGCGGTCCAACGCTTGGATCTGGCTCTTCTCGTCCATGCTGAGCACGATCGCTGACTCGGGCGGGTTCAGATAAAGGCCCACGACATCGGCGAGCTTCTCCTCAAACCGCGGATCATTGGACAGCTTGAACGTCTTCACCCGGTGCGGTTTCAGCCCGCGCGCCGCCCAGATCTTCTGGACCGTGGAGTGCGAGACCCCGTGCGCTCTTGCCATCGACCGGCAACTCCACTGCGTCTCGCCCACAGGCTTCTCATGCAAGGTCGCGTGAACGATCTCAGCCACCTTCTCCGGCGCGATCGACGGCTTACGACCCCGGCCGGGCCCGACTTTCACCGACGCCTTCAGCCCGTCGCTCTCAAAGCACTCACGCCACCGCGTGACCGTCGCCGGGGATACACCGATCTCGCTCGCGATGCGTGTGGTCGCGAAACCGTCCGCGGCCATCAACAACGCCTTCGCGCGCTGCACATCACGGTGGGCCGCGGTCTGGGACCGCGAAAGCTTCTCGAGCACTTCACGTTGAGGCTCGGTGACCTTCAGGGGAGGGGTGGGAGAGCGCATAACTCATCCTATCACCAACCACCACTTATTTCACTTACAGACCACTAGGAGCAGAGCCACCAGTCTCGCAACGCGCGGCCGCGGGGCATTTCGCCCACGCCGCGAGACCTTCCTCCCTTTGCGCGGATCTCAAGGTCCGGTGAGGGTTGACGACGTCGAGGACGCCAGGAGCAACGCTCGAGACGTCCTATCCGCGATAGCGAGACCGCCTGCGCCAGCGCCAAGATACCCGTGCGGCCACGAATGCAGGGCTGCTGGTCGGCAGGCCGCTGGGTCACCTGCTGCTGCTCCACGCCTCAGCAGCCCTACGTCGTCGCTGGCGGCGGCGGATCAGCGGCAATGCGGCCACCTGGCGATCTCGCGCGTTGGTTCGAGTTGTTGTGGCCGCGCAGAAAGCGGCCTGCGTTCGACGGCGTCGTGCGTTGTCGGCTGACCATGCGACACGCCGCTAGCGAACGTGGCGAAGCCGTCGCGGCACCGGCGGACGGCGCGGCCAAAGCGCTCGGCCAGCCCGTCGGAGTCGACGTGCCGGTTCGTGGCCATACAAGCGCGCGGCTCGGAACGCCTGTCAACTCGACGCGGGCGTCGGCAGCAATGGCACCGCAGGCGCGACATGCTGCGAGGTCGCACGAGACGCGGCGACCCGGTCCCAGCTACGAGCCTCGCGCCAGCAAGCGCTGTCGTCGCCGCACTCCCGCCGCCCTCGGTCACTTCTTCGTCGGCTTGGCGGGCATGATCGAGATCGCATGCGTCGATCGAACGGGCCGGCCCTTGCTCTTCTCCGACACGAGCACCGTCGCCTTCAAATGGCCGTGATACGCGGCTAAGAGCCGCTTGCCGGCTTTCGTCAGGTGGACGGTCACCTTCTCCGAGCCTTCGGCGCGGATCGCGAAGCGCCCCGTTCCGAGCCTGATCGTCCGCGTGCGCCGCTTCTTCTTCGAGTTGGCAGTCGAGCGTGCCGAGCTCGCCTCAGCCGCGACGGGTACCGTCGCGCTGACCGTGACCGTGCCGGAGCATGCCGCCGGGCATCCGACGGTCATTGTCACCACGTTTCCCTCGCGTTCGTAGCTCGCGGTAACGAGCACGTCCAAGGGAGGTTGTAGAGGTTGGGTCTGGGTCTGGAATATCGACACACCGCTAGGAATCGTCATGGTGCCGGTGGCGTTGACAGCCGTAAAGTTGTAGCAGTAAGACTCACCAGGTGTAAGTCCGGTGAGAGTCACTGACACAGAATGGTCTGAGCGATCCGTATAATTCAAAGTCTCGACTGGGGTTGTCTCGTGAGAACCGCTTAGGCCGGCGGACCAGCACCATGATGCGGGATCGTATGCGCCCAACAAGCCATAGTCTGCGAAGTATTGAGTGTATTGCCCGCCCGGATTCACGGACACAGGAAAGGTCGCTGTGGTTTGCCCGACCTCGGGTGTCTGAAAATCGATCACGGGCGCTGATACCACGTTACTGAACGCCCACGCTGCGCCCGCGCCGCCGTTTTCAGGCCCGACACCCAGCGCCGGTGTGTCGTCGGGGCCGCCGACCAGGGCCGTGTCACCATTGAGCGACAACGCAACGCTGGAGCCGAGATCCCCGTTCCCGCTCTCGTCATCGCCGGTCGCCTTGACGTCCTGCTGCCTCCACGGCGCCCCCGCCGGCCAAGCGGCGAACATCCACGCCGCCCCGACCCCGGACACGGTCGGCGAGTCCGGATTGTTGGCGTCGGCGGGGGCGCCGATCAGCGCTCTGCTCCCGTCGGGCGACAGCGCGACGCTGTAGCCGAACTGGCCCGGGCCGTTCTCGCCGGTGCCAAACGGGCCCCCGCATGAGGTGGTGCAGTCGGCGACGAGCTTGGTGCCCTGCTGACTCCAGGCCGATCCAGAAAGCGCGAACACCCACGCGGCGCCAGCGGCGTTGTCGTCGTAGGGAGCGCCGATCATCGCCGTGTCGCCGCCGAGCGACAACGCCACGCTCGAGCCGAACAGGCCAAGGCCGGTCTCGCCGGCGCCGATCAGCTTCTGGCCAGAGCCCGAGCGGCCCGTGAACACCCACGCCGCCCCAACCCCGGCGCTGTCCTCGGGAGCGCCGACCAGCGCCGTGGCGCCGTCGTTATCCAAAGCCACGCTGGCTCCGAACTCGCCGTCCCCGGTCTCGCCGTTGCCGGTCAGCTTCGCCCCCGACTGGCTCCAGGTCGACCCCGACAGAGTGAACAGCCACGCCGCCCCGATCCCGCCGTCGTCCTCGGGGCCGCCGACCAGCGCCGAATCCCCGTTCGCCGACAACGCCACGCTTGAGCCGAACTGCCCGTCGCCGCTCTCACCCATGCCGTCCGGGCCAGCACACGGCGTCGCGGTGGTCGCACAGTCGCCGTACAAGGGCTGACCCCGCTGGCCCCAGGTCGACCCCGTGAGCGTAAACACCCACGCAGCACCCTCACCGCCGTTGTCGAACGGGGCGCCGATCAGCGCCGTCTCGCCGTCGAGGGACAAGGCCACGCTGTCGCCGAACTGGCCCGGGCCGGTCTCGCCGGTACCGTCTGGACCGGCACAGCCGACGGGGACGGAGCCGGGGCTTGCGGTGGTCGTGCAGTCACCGATGAGCTGAGCCTGCTGGCTCCAGGTGGAGGCGGTGGTCGATCCCGAGAGCGTGAACACCCACGCCGCCCCCGTGTTGCCGTTGTAGCCCGGAGCGCCGACCAGCGCCGTCTCGCCGTTTCCAGACAGAGACACGCTGTAGCCGAACTCGCTGCCGGCATCCTCGCCGTTGCCGGTCAGCTTGCTGCCCTGCTGAACCAGCGGGTCGATCCGCAACGGATAGCGAGCACCCCGGTCTGAGACACCGAGCAGGAGCTCCCGCTCGCGAACTGTAAGCGTGACCGGTAGCGCCCGCCCGCGCGCATCTGTTGCCGACAGTCCCCCATACCGCAACGCGACCCGCCCTGAACCAGTCAAGAACTGGACGCTCGACCCCGCCTGCCTGGCACGCAGGCCACCGCGAAACCCAACCGCCAACGTCAACACCCGACCAACTCCCACCGGCCGGCGACGGATCGTAAAGCCCTGCTCGACCCCCAACGGACCCGCCGCATACCACTCCGCCACGACACCGCGGTCATACACAACCCGGCCGCCGCGCGAGGCCACGGACAACACCCCAAGCCGGTCTCGGCTGACACCGCGCCCGACCGCCAACGACAGCAACGACAACGAAGTGGCACCTGCGCGCATAACCACCCCACTGCGGCCGAACCACGCACTCACCCCACCGCCACGCAACCGATATCCACCTGGGGACCGGCCGGGCGCGAACACCGGCGACCCCGCACCGACCACCGTCGAAATCACCGACTGCGCCTGTAAAGACAACGACTCAAGCCGCGCCACCCCCGCGGCGCCGCGGCCCAGCGATCGCGGCGCCACCCGACCGCCCACCACCCCACCGCTAAGCGCGGCCACCAGCACCACAGCCGCCGCCACGACCACGACCAGCCGTGCCGCCCAGCGACCAACCGCACCGACCAACACCCCCAACCCCAACCGCATCGACCACACAGCTGCCACAACCATCACCACCACCGGTCCAAAACGCCGAAACGCTCCGATCGCACCCGCGGAGCCACCATGGTGTACACGACCACCGTACTCGCCGCAACCACACCCCGCAAACCGACGACCCCAGCTGCCACCCCCCGACGCCACCGCGATCGACGCCCGCTTGGCTTGAACAGACGTCCCCGGCCGTGCACTCGGCCGGACACGAACCCGATAGCATGGCCGCCACGCCGCGCAGCCTGCCGGAGATCGGCCACTTTGTTCGAGCCGACAACACCCGCAGACGCGCCGGGAGATCAGCAGGTGGCCACTTCGCCGCTAAACGGCTCGCGTGCCGCGCCCGATTGACGCAGCTGCGATCGGACCAAAGGCAGCCGCGCGCGCCGGCGCCCATGCGCACCGCGCGGGCAATACCGATCGTCCGACAGCCGCCAGGCGCACCGGACCGTCGTGATCGCCGCGTCGAGAGGCCGTCGGAAAATGCGGAAAGAGCGGGATTCTGGGTGTCGGCTGACGGTTCCGCGGAACCGCCGTGTGGGTTGCCGTTCGTCGCCTCTCAGGCGGTGTTGGCGATCCAGTGGCTGTGGAGCTTGAGGAGGTTGTGGGTTGCTGCCACCAACCGCCACTCCGACTGCGCGGCGGCCCGGCCTCTTCGCATGAACCGGTCGATGTGCCGGTTGTGTTTGATCTGCCCGTATACCGGCTCGATCGGTGATCTTCCGCTGCGCGTAGAGCTGCGGCCGCGTTCGGTGGTCAGTTTCTGGCGCATCAGCTGGTAGAGGCCGTCCTCCCAGCCGGGGCGAGTGCCCTCGCGCATGTTCCCGTCTGGTGGGGCGAGCACCTCGATCCCTCGCTCCTCGATCGTCTCGATCTGCGCGGTGTGCCAGTAGCCGGCGTCAGCGAGCACCACCTCCGGGATCTCTTCGATGCCGTGCTCGCGTAAGCCGCTGAGGGTGATGTCGAGCATCGGCTCCGAGATGCCCGAAGTCCGGCGCGCTGATGCTGATCTCCGCGGCGAGGATGATCTGCTGCTCGTTCACCGCGGCCTGCGCGTTGTAGGCCTGCCGCGGCGGGGTGCCCTGGGTGCGCATCACCCGTGAGTCCGGATCGGAGAGGTTGATCACCCCCTCGGGCATCTCCGGCGGCTGTGAACGGCTTGCTGTTGCCCTTCAGCACCCGGCCCTTGGTGTCACGGGCGGTCGCGCGCCACCGCTCGTAGGCCTCGTTGGCGGCCAGCTCGATCCGCTGGTTCTGCTCAAACCGCTCGAGCGCCTCGAACAGACGATCCTCCCGATCACGCGCGATCGGCTGGCGCTGCTGGGCTCGGTGCGCTTCCAGCTCACCGGCGCGCGACCCGCGGCCACTCCCGCCGACCACCACGACGCAGCACCCGGCGACCGAGCACCGTCGGCTCAAGATCCATCTCCAGCTCCAGCTCCAGCTCCATCTCTGCCACGGCTGATCGCCGACCGGCCCTTGCGCTCCGCCAACCGCCGCTTCGCATCCGCCAACGCCTGCCGACGGCCCTCCGGAGTGCGCAGCTGCTCCGGCAGCTCATCACCGCGGCGTCCTTGCCGTAGAGCTCGTCCTCGCGCTGGTCGGTCTCCTCAGCCTCGCGCAGAATCTCCTGGACCAATGCGCGGTAGCTGCGGTTCTGATCCATCGACGCGTTCGCCTTGATCTTCGTCCCATCGATCGTGATCACCCCGACCGACACCAAACCCGCCTCACGACACAGCCCGAGCACGTCGTCAAACAGCTCCGCGATCTCGGTCTCGTGCCGGCGGCGGAACTCCGCGATCGTCGAGTGATCCGGCGTGCGCATCCCTGTGATCACCTTGAACGCCACGTCCTCCCAACACGCCCGCTCGATCCCCCGCGAGGACCGGTTCCCGCGCGCATACGCATACATCAAAAGCGCCACCATCACCGCCGGGTCATACGGCGCACGACCCGCCCCACCCAGCCGATACGCCTCCCTGAACCGGTCAAGATCCATCTGCTCGACCGCCCCGAGCATCGTCCACACCAAGTGATTCTCCGGCAGCCACTCCGTCAACGACGGCGGCATCAACAACAACTGACCACGATCACAACCAACGAAATCTCAGAGCCATACAGGAAGTGTCTTAAACCCGCCAGACAGCACCGATATTCCGACAGCCTCTCGCCAACCCGATCGTGAGCCCTGGCCGGCCAAGATCGTGAAGGCGATCGTCGTGTGCACGGATGCTGCGCGTCGCGTTCCCGCTGTCTCCCTGTATGGGCATGGATTCGGGACAAGTCGTGATCTCCGCCCGTCGTGCCGTCCATGCGCAGTCGTCTGGGTTCGGAAGCTCGGACCCACCCGTCCGGCCATGCGACCACGTCCAGGCGAGCGTTCGACGGCCGTCGGTCCGATCACCGGTGGGCGCCGCGCAGCGCGCTAGCGAGGCGCTTCAGTTGGTCGTGACGCTCTGCACCTGAACGGCCGAGATCTCGGCGTCCTGAGCGTACTCGTCGAACGCGTCGTCGCCGCCGTCCGCGCTGTCTTCGCAACCGATGCTGACCGTCGTCGATCCGGTGGTGCTGATGTCGATGTCGAGCGGCAGTGTGCTGACGGCACCGTCGAAAGGTCCCGATGTGACGCCCGCTGCGCCGGCCTGGTAGCTCGTGAGGCCGTCCGCGAGCTCGCACGTCACCGCATATTCGGACCCGGGCTTCGACGAGTCGCTGGCCGCGACGAGCACCGAGCCCGTGATGCTGTAGGCGCCCGCCGGGAGTGTCTCGGAGGTGATCGTCTTGAAGCTTCCCACTGATGTCGTGAAGGTGACCGCTCCGGGCGCAGTCTTGTAGAACGCGGCCGTCTCACCGTTCGCGCCGTCGGTTCCGTTGACCCCGTTCGCTCCCGCCACGCCCGGCGGCCCGGTTTGGCTGAACGGCAGCGCGCTCGTGTGCTTCGGACAGCGCTTGCCGGCCTTCACCACCGACAGCGCGCCGTCCTTGCCGACGCAGCCTTCGATCGTGCCTGTGCCGCTGACGAATGCGTTCGAGGCCGCCGCGTACGCACCGGCGCCGACCGCGAAAAAAAGCGCCATCGCCGCGGCCACATTCGCGAACGTCAGATGAGGACCTAGCCGCTTCACGCCGCGGAGCCTACTCGCCCACGGGGGCGAGGTCGCCCCGTGTGCCGCCGCCGACTGTTGATATGAGGCCGGGCGCCTCGGGAAGACACGTGTCGCCGATGCCACTTTGCATACAGGGACCCGCCGGACGCGAGGTGCAGTGTCCGCGCCTGGATGATCCCTTTCGCGATCTGGAGCGCACACGGCTCACGATTGAGTTAGACAATATGGAGGACCGGCGGCCTCGGGATCGAAGGTAAGTCGGTACCCCCGCGTCGCGGGGTGCCGTTCGCGGTCGAAGGTGCAACTTCGACGCGGGCCCACAACAGAGGAGGTACCGACATGCCTGACGGTATCCGTTGGGTCGGTCTGGACGTGCATGCGCGCGAGTCGACGCTCGCTGTCTTTGACCAGGCGTCTGGTGAGGTGACCACGAAGCGAGTGGTCGGTCGTCCGCACGAGCTGCTGCCGTTGCTTCGCGCCGTGGAGCGCCCGGCTCGGATGGTTTATGAGGCGGGCCCGACCGGCTATGGGCTCGCGCGCCGCGCGCTGGCGGAAGGGGATCGAGCTCGGGGTATGCGCGCCGAGCAAGACCGAGCGTCCGGCGGACAGGGTCAAGACCGATAAGCGTGACGCGGTCCGCTTGGCGCGGTTGTTGGCCGCCGGGAGTTGACGCTGGTCACGATCCCGTCTGTGGAGCGTGAGCAGTTGAGTGATCTGGTCCGCTGCCGGGAGGACATCCGCTGCGATCTGGTCCGCGCGCGGCACCGGATCGGGAACTTCCTGCTGCGCCGGGAGATCTACTGGGAGGGGCCGGGTGAGGCGTGGACGCGCAAGCACCGCTCGTGGCTGACCTCGGTGCGGTTCTCCGATCATGCCTCCCGGTCGACACTGGCCGACTATCTGCACGCTCACGACGTGCTGATCGCCCGCCGCGATCAGGTCGAGGCCGACCTCGCAAAGCTCGCGCTGACCGCGCCGTGCTCGCACACGGTCGCGAGGTTGCGGTGCTTGCGCGGGATCGACACGCTCTCCGCGTTGGGGTTGTGCGCGGAGATCGGCGAGTGGGAGCGTTTCGATACCCTGATCAGCTCTCCGCCTACCTCGGGATCGTCCCTTCAGAGCACACCACCGGCCAGCAGCGGCGGCTCGGGTCGATCACCAAGGCCGGCTCGACCCACGCCCGCCGACTGCTGATCGAGGCCGCCTACCACTAGTGCCGCGGCCCCGTCGTCGGTGAAGCGCTCGAGCGTCGCCAACGCGGGCACGCACCCGAGATCATCAACATCTCCTGGAAGGCGCAACGCCGGCTCAACGCTCGCTGGCGCCAACTCAAAGACGCGCGGCGCAAACCCGGCGGGGTCGTCGCGGTCGCGATCGCCCGCGAGCTCGCCGCCTACTGCTGGGAGATCGCAACCTGCCCTACTACCAGCCCCGAACCGACACCCACACCCACGACCCGCAAGAGACTCAGCAACTCACGCTAACCAACCCAGCTCCACACATCCCGTTGCGGTTGGCGAGGCGGCCCGAGCCATCCCGGCTCGCGTACACAACTCCGCGATTCGTCGTCTGAGCACCCACCCCCGGGGGGGCGCGCTCGACTTTAGACGGTGGAGGTACGACGAACAGAGGTCTTGGGCCAGCCCCCGAATATGAGCATGACCGCACGTCGCGAACCCCGCGAACGGCCGGGCCGCCTCACGAACCGCAACCGCACAACCGCCAACCCCACCAACCACACGATGGCCATCAAACCATGCCCCTTGACAGCCGCTCCTCCATATGGGCGACGAACGAGCGGCGCCGTCTTGCGAGGGAGCGCGATCGCCCGCGACTGTGCTCGTCCCGACAGGAGCCGGCTTGAGGATCTCGCGAGATGCGCGCTATTGCCGAATCCCAGGGCCGTCGACCAACGGCGGCGAGAGCCCTGCTCTTCGGTCGGGGCCGCCGCGCGAACACCGAGTCCAGATCCAAGCGCTGGAATGCGGGGGTTGGGTGAGGTCCGCGGGTTCTGCGGCACCCCCCGAGCTGGGAGGTCTGATCGAACTTGATGGTCGTGATCGGTGAGCTGCCCCCAGGAACGTAAAGCCGGTCGTCGTCGTCGAGTTGTCCGGATTTGGTCCCGTAACGGATTGCTCGCCGTCGGGTTGCCGTTGACGGTCGGGTCGACGATCAGCGCCTTGGGCCCGGCCGAGAGCTGGTCCCCGGCATCCATGATCCCGCCCGGTCTCCCCATCTCCACCAGCGCCGTCGGGACGGTGTCGTTCGCGTCGGCGATCGCCGACGGGTCGGGGAAGGCTCCGACCAAGTCGGCGCTGCCTGCCGACGCGCCGCCGCCGCCGCGGGCGTAGCTGCTTTCAGGGCGGGCCCTCGTCATCGGATCGGGCGTGGCGGCGCCGGGTCCGGTCGGGATTGATGCCGCGAGCAACCCAGTGCCGGCCGCTTCAACCTCGTCAAGAAGCCACGACGCGACGGGCGCCCGCCGGCCCGACTTCATTGCTCATGATCTGTCCTACGCGGGCCCTGGTGTCGCGGTTTCCTACGGCGACCGGCACCGTCTCGTATTCAGTAGCTGAAAACGGTTGCGCCGTCGCCGATCCATGCCCAGAGCGGCGTGGCCCCCGCGAGCCGTGCGTTATCGACGATCGCTTGGTTGTCGAGTTTACGGGCGTCGAAGCAGACCGGGCAGACGTAGAGCTGGCCTTGGCTGTCGGCGTACTGCTGGAACAATCGCGCGACGGGGGGCGCCCCAGGCACCTCGACGGCGTCGGCGTATCCTGGCAGCGCGAGTCGGACTGCCTCCTTGGTGAGGAACATGATCACCTGGTTGCCAGCGGCGAGCGCGGCTGTGCCGACGAGGAAGGCGATCGTGACCCGGTCGGCGTCCTCGTGCCCGGTACTCAGGTTCACCACTACCTTGTGGCCGTTGGTCGTTGCGGCTTCCATTCGGTGCCTCCTGATGGCGATTGACTGTCCCGCCGACCCTAAGGAGGCGCCCTTCCCTGCCCCTTCCTCGAAGCTTCTTCGGAAAGCTCTCGGTCAGAGGAGTCCGGAGAGGGCGGCGCGCGTCCGGGCCTCGTTGAGGACCTGTCCGGCGTGAGAGAACCCGGCGACCGCGTCGGCCAAAGCTGCTGCCGCCTCATCACGGCTGCCCTCTGCGGTCAGAACAGCCGCCCGCGCCTCCGCTAGCGCGGCTGCCCTCGGGCCGCCCACCCACAGGGGTTTCGTGCCTTCGGCCCGCGCTAGGAAAGCTCGAGCTCGAGCAACGTCCCCTGTTCTGGCATACCCGATCGTCGCCGCGATGTAGAGTCCAGCTGGGCAGAAGATGCAGACGGGCGCGTCGTCGAGAAATGCCTCAGCCTCCTCAACTACCGCCACCGCCTCCTGCGGCTCTCCGGCGCCACGCACCATCACCTCGTAGACGAGATATAGGAGGTGGAAACCAATCGGCGAGAAACGCGCGAGCTCCAGCGATTCCGCAAGCAACCGGTGAGCGCCCGCGGGGTCGCCACGCTCCAGTGTCGTCTCGGCGAGGCGAAGGAGGGCGAGCGACTCCCCACCAGCGGAACCCGCCAGCCGGCTCAGCGCGACCGCCTCACGCAGCTGTGCTTCGGCGCTTCGGAGCTGGCCGGCAAGAAGCTCGATCTCGCCCAGCACCGTGGCGGCGAATGCCTGCCCGCGCCGCGCCCCTGAGGAATCGGCGGCGACACGAAGGTCGCGCGCGAAAACTGCAAGCTCATCGTACGGCTGGCCACTGAGCAATACGTACTCGCTGACGCACAGGTGAGCATCAAATACGCTCCCGGCGAGCTCGGGCAGATGGCTTGTGTTCTGGAGCGCTAAACCGACATCGCCGATCCACTCATCGCTACTGTGCGCGAGCAGAACCTCAAGCTGCGTCGCTTCGAAGCGTTCGGGACCCAGCCCCGCCGCTTCCATCAGTGGACGAGCCTCCTCAGCCGCTCGTCTGACGCCCTCGAGATTGCCAGCGCACCATTCGACGAAGCCGCGCGTAAGCGCGCGCCGAGCACGGTCAACCGGTGCCTTGGCCTCGGCGGCGTCAAGCACCCGGGCGGCCGACGCGAGATCTCCGGCGACTAGGTGGGCCCGCCCCTGCCGTATCTTCAGCGCTGGCTTGCGCTCTGCGCTCGCCACCGCAAGCGCATCGTCGTACGCGGACGCGGCTTGGCGGTCACCGGTGGCCAGCAGAAGCTCCGCGCGGAGGGCTAGCAGCTCCTCCACCTCGCCGTCTCGTGCGTGAGGCACAGCTCGCTCCACGAAACCGAGTGCATCGACATAGGCGGCCACGTTCGCGGCGTCCTGCGCAGCGCGAAGCAGCCAGGGCACCGCCTCGTCGGCCCGGCCACCCGCAATCAGATGGCCGGCCACCCGCGCCGGTGCCGCGCCCGCAGAGGCCAGTCGCTGGGCCGTCTCCCGGTGGGCGGCCAAGCGTCGGTGGTCGGGGAGCGAGCGCTCGAGCGCCTCGCGCAAAAGGGGGTGGCGAAACCGGTAGGTGCCATCGCCTTCCTCGAGCACACCAGCCGCAAGCGCCGAGTCCAGCGCGGCGAATGCGTCATGCTCTTCGAGCCCGACCAGGCTGGACAGCTCGTCGACCGTAACTTCGCTGCCGGCGATCGCGATCCGCGCGAGCACGCCCACCAACGTTGGCTCCAAACGCGCCAGACGGCTGTCAAGAATCTCGTAGACACGGCCTGGGACCTCGACCGCCCCCATCGAATCGACCGTCGCCG
This sequence comes from uncultured Solirubrobacterales bacterium, assembly GCA_963742025.1. Lineage (GTDB taxonomy): Bacteria > Actinomycetota > Thermoleophilia > Solirubrobacterales > Solirubrobacteraceae > Palsa-465. The sequence continues at coordinate 348,981 of CAVUKF010000010.1, read as the reverse complement.
CCAACTCCTCAGTAAAGAACGGGTTGCCGCGCGCGAGCCCGAAGATCGCTTCAGCCGTCCGTTCGGCGACGGGCCTATTCGAGACTTGCTCCGCGATCGTCCGGGAGCCCTCGCGATCGAGACGGGCCAGCACGATCTCGCTCGCGACCAAGTGTTGCTCAAACAGACCCGAGCGCGCCCGATCGAGCGCTGAGATCCGGGGCCGATCGCGAAACGACATCACGATCAAAAGCCGCTGATAGCGCGCCATCCGCGCGAGATAGTGCACGAGCTGAAGCGTCGCCTCGTCGGCAGCATGAAGGTCATCAAACAGGACGACCGCTCCGCGCTCCCCGGCGGCTCGCGCGAACACCTGCGCCACGCTCGAGAAGATCCTTTGCCGGTCCGCCCTGGGCTCTGGATCGGTCGGCTGCGCCGGCGACGCCGCGGTCACCCGAGCCAGCTCGGCCTGAGCCGCGCTCGTCAACGAGAAGGCAAGGTCAGGCCGCGCGGCCAAGAGACGATCGAGCGCCTCCACGATCGGCGCGTAAGGAAGCGGCCCCTCCTCCTCGCGCGCCGCGCCGCGCATGGTCGACCACGACGACGACGACGCCTCCGCCAACAGCGCCTCACACAGGCGGGTCTTACCCACACCCGGCTCGCCACTGACCATGAGAACTCCCCCGCGTCCCTCGGACGCCTTGCTCCACGCAGCCCTAGCGATCGCCAGCTCAGAATCACGACCCACCATCGGAGACCGCACGGGTACCGGCGCCACCGCAGCCGGACCCCGACTGATGTTCTCGTGGAGAGAAAGCGTCTCAGCCCCCGGCTGCAACCCGACCTCGGCCAGCGCAGCGTTCAGACGCTCGAACTGGCGCAGCGCTGCAGAACGATTGCCAGCCTCGGCGTATGTGCGCATCAGTGAGCGATGCGCCTCTTCATCCGTGGGCTCCTCAGCCAGCACCTCCTCCCACCGTCCACGGGCCCCCAACGACCGCAAATACGCCAGCCTCAGCCGCTCACGCGCCTCACTCGCCCACTCGGCATACCGATCTTCAGGCAACAGCTCCCCCCTGTACAGCGCTGGGTCGTTCTCGGCCTCAAAGCGCTCAACATCGGTCTTCACCACCGCCCCCGGTGCCAGCGCGACCCGCCCTCCATGAACCACCACGGCATCCGATTCGCCAATCGCGCGGCGGGCGAAGTGCGCCGCCTTGTGCAAGTTCGCCAGCGCCGCGTCATACGGCAAATCCGGCCAAAGCGCCTCGATCACCTGCTCGCGATGCAGCCGATGCTCACGCGCCAGCGCGAGCACCTTCACCAACTCCGCGCCACGACGGTGCTGCCAAGCCTCCTGAGGCACAAGATCGCCATCCCGCAACACCTGAAACCCACCCAGCAAGCGCACCTCGAGCCACTCCATCAGACGATCTTCTCTCCCAACGACGACGCGCGCAAGAGCGCGACAATGAACAGTCCAGCCGCCCCCCAGCTCGCGATCGGCAGCTCCTGCGGAAGCATCATCGTCTTCCTCGTCCCACGAGCTGGCGGACGGAAGCCGCTGTCATCGTGGTTGATCTCGCCGCCGCTTCGGGCAAAAGGCGTGACGTGGGGGGGCCAGGCTGGCGGCTGACTGCTCCGTTGCAGGGCGGGCGAACGCGGAAGCGTCGGGCCTAATCTCCCACGCTGCCAGCACGGTGAAAACGTTGACCGGCCCGCACCTGCTTTCGCAGCGCGACGAGCACCTCGGCGTTCCTCGGTGCCCGCCCTGCAACGCGCGGACTGCAGGGAAGCCGAGCTGAACTCGCCGGTCGCGTTGCTGCCGAGAACCAGGGACGCCGCGGCGGTCCGCCCCCAAGGACCGGCTTTCAGGTGGCCGCGCGACTTCCAGGCGCTCGGACGCGCGCGTTGCGGTTTCTTGGCTCAGCTCGGGCAACGGCGGATCGGGTGGCGCCCGGACCGGCGCCCGCTTGCCCACAAGAGCAAGAGCGCTGGGTGCTTGCTTGCCGTGCGACGGACCGCGCGTCTCCAAACGGTTCAGCCGCGCGGAGCACCAATCCGACTCGGCTCTGGGCTGGAGGGAGTCGGCTGTTATTGACTGGTCGATACATATACCTAGGGTGTGGGCTTGACGTCGAAGTTCAACTCGAAGAACTCCATCGGCGGGAGCTCGGCCCCCGGCGGCAGCTTCGGCGCGAAGTGACCCTCGGCGAACGCCTGACAGTCCTCGCGCGAGTCCCACAGCTCGATCGCCCTATAGCCAGAGCAGGCGGCGCCACTCCAGTGACCCCGAAACCCCGGGGCCGTCTGCAACTCGTCGAGGACTCCGGCGTGGCGCATCCCTTCCGCGAACGCTGTGTCAGCGCCGGGGATTTCGACCATCATCAAGACCGGCATGTGAGCCTCCTGGTGTCTGCCGGCAGGGCCGGCATTTCGCGATTACGGAGCCTTTGACACCGCAGCGTCCACAAAGGGGGCGCTGGGTAAATCGAACGGCTCCAGGTAGCCCGGGCCGAGGAACCAAGTCAGCTCACAGACCCCCGCGCCCGCCAGCGACAACACCAACAGCCCGGACTGCCCGACCAACCCCGAGACCGGGTCGATGTAATAGGTGGCGAACGCGGGCTTCCCGTTCGCCCGGGTCGCGATCAGACGGCTCGACTGGCCTGAATGTCCCTCAGAAACCGCCGCGAGGAACGCGCCGATCAGCTCCGGGCCGTGGTACTCCTGGCAGGCGGGCGGCATCCGGAACCACGCGTTCTCAGTGACGAGCGCGACCATCCCGTCAATGTCGTCAGCGAGGAACGCCCTGGCGAAGCGCTCCACCAGCGCCAGCTCCTCCACCGAAGCCGGTGGCGGCGGCGCGATCCGCTGGCTCCGATCCCCGAGCTCCTGCTCGACCGTCACCCGGGCGCGCTTGAGCGCACTCTTGACCGCCTCGACTGACATCTCGAGCAGCGCCGCGGTCTCCGCAGTGGAAGCCCAGCACGTCCCGCAGCACCAGCACCGCGCGCTGGCGTCCAGGCAGTCGCTGCAACGCGCTGATGAACGCCAGCTCGATCGCCTCACGGGCTCTCATACCGCGCCGCCGGCCCTGGCTGGCTGTCCGTCAGCCAGCCGAGCCGGTCATCCGGATACGGCTCCAGCCCGTGAGGATCGGACATCCTTGTCGGCGCCGGGATCTCAAACGTCAGCGGCGGTGCCGAGCGCGGGCGGCGACCGGCGTCGCGCAGCACGTTCAGACATCGGTTCGTCGCGATCCGGTAAAGCCAGGTTCGCAAACTCGATCGCCGCTCAAAATCTGCCAGCGCGCGCCAGGCGACCAGCAGCGTCTCCTGCAGCACGTCCTCGGCGTCCTGAACCGAGCCGAGCATCCGGTAGCAATGAAACTCCAGCTCGCGCCGGAATGGGTCCGTGAGCTCACGGAATGCAAGCTCATCGCCGGCGGACGCCCGATCGAGCACGGTCGTTGTCACGCCTCAGATCCTCCCATCTTGAGCCATCGTGCTGGTGCGGTAACGCCGGCGGACGGTAACAGGGGGCTTTGCCGCCAGACACTCGGCCTCGACGTGGCCTGTCGAGAGGTCATGCTCGTCGGACCGATCCAGCGACTCTTGGCGGTGTGTTCCCCACGGCCTGTGGCGATCTTCGACTTCCGACCGCGGGCTCGCGCCCGCAGCGATCGGCAGCGGGTGGGCGGTCCGACCGACGCCGCTCCCACGTCGCTGCAAAACGGCCCGTAGTCGGGACGTCGGGAGGCGTCCGAACCGCTTTCCTCCCCGCGAGGGCATCAGCCGCCAACCCCATTGGAGGCGCGCTCTGCGCGGATTGCAGGAAGCCAGCGTCCTCCGTTTGAGCCGGCGCTGAGCGCTGCCGGACACGCTGTGCTCCTGGCGACAAGCGCGACCCTGGCGAAACCCCGGTCGGCGCCTGCCTGTCCTCTCACACGGGTGCTGCTGCCGGCGGTGCTGGAGGGCCAGCTCGCTTCATGCGGACATGTGATTGCGGCTCTCACGGACGGAGCGGCGCCATGTTCGGGCACGTTCGCCGGTCGAGGTGTCGATCTCGGTAACAACGATCGCATCGTGATCGGCCGACGCGTAGCGAGCGGCCCAAACCCCGTTGGGATTGACGACTCCTGCCGGGGGTTGGCGCGGGCCGACCGGGCCGGCGTAGCTCACCCACATCGAGTTCGCCGCGGCGTGTCCTGCGGCCTCCACGGCGAACACCTCGGGGAACTCCGGGTTTCCAGCGGTCGAGAGGAGCACGCAGTCCACGTCGTCTCGCTCGTAGCCGGCGAACAGCTCGGGGTACTGCGACTCCATCCCCAGCGCGCAGCCGAAGCGCACGCCACCAACCTCGAAGGCGAGCGGCCGTGCCCCGGCCTCATACATGTACAGCGACTTCGTTCTGGAGAGCATGCGCTCGTCGTAGCGCCCGACGATCGCGCCACGGTCGGAGATCACGAATAACGAGTTCGTTGGCCGGGGTCGCCCGGGCCCGAAGTCGATCCCGCCGACCGCGATCCAAAGCTTCAGATCGCCGGCCGCGTGAGCAACGAGGCCGAGCTCAGACCGTAGCGCGGCGCGGTCAACCCCGCCCCAATCCGCATCGGCAACCACCTCCGGACCACGGCTCGACACGGCGCGCTTATGAGGAGCGCACAGCGCTCCCTCCGGGAAGTGCACCAGCGATGCTCCCGCAGCCGCCGCCTCGCGCAGTGCCGAGCGGATCCGCACCCCGCTCTCCCGCAGCTGGTCACGTGAGCGCGGGTCTGGCCGGAGCACGCACTGCGCGGTGGCGATCAGCGCTGGACGCGACGCGGTCTCAGCCGCGCCCAGCGAGTGCCGGCGTGCAGCGCTGTAGGACTCACCGGTCCTCGCGGCCCGTGCCCGAATGCGCCGCTTGAGATTGGCATTCTCAGTCATCACGATCCTCCACGTCACCGGCGAAGACTTCCCAGCACATCACCGCGACGGCTCAGAACATGTGATGGCTCGAGCTCAAGAGACCCTTTGCCTCCACCGTCGCCGCTGACGCTGGGAGCCAGCACCCGGAGGTACGGCGCGAGCCGCGCCGCCGAGAACTTACCACGCGTCCACGCCAACTCAGGACACACCCCGGACGCGGCAGGGATCTGCTTCATCGTCGCCGAAGCCGAGCAGGAGCGGACCGCCTGCATCCGTGACAGCACGGGCATCATGCAGTCGCGAGGGACAGTCTCGAAATGCGCGGAATCCGAGCCCCGCCGGACCGGCTCAACCGACGCCGAGCACGGCAGCACTCAGTCCCGCGTGATCGCGAAACCGGGTCTCTCAGCCGCGCCCAGTAGCGCTCAGTGTTCTCTTAGACGAAACGTGTCGTACCGTCCGGCGTGTCGACCTGATGCCCCCGCCATGCCCCTTGCTCCGTAGACTCGGTCCAAGTTCTTGTCGACGACGATGCAAAAACAGGCCGATTTGCGGGGATTCCGCGAAATGGAGCCAGCCGGGATCGAACCGGCGACCTCCTGCGTGCAAAGCAGGCGCTCTCCCATCTGAGCTATGGCCCCTATCGCAGCGAGTTTACGCGGGCGAAGGAGCCTGGTTCGCCAAGGTGCTGAAGTCGAAGTCGCTCAGCCGTCAAAGTCGAAGTCGCGCGGCGGGCGCTGCTCGAACCAGAGGCGGTCGTGGTCCGGGGTGTCCTGGAGAAACTCGGGTGTCTCCTCGAGGACGTCCTCCTGCTCGACGGCTTCGCCGGCATCAAAGGCGCGCTCGACGTCAAACTCCGCCGTGTCGTCAGGGCGGCGCCCCCCTGGTGCAGAGGCCTCACGTACGTCGTCGTCCGGTTCAGCTGCTCGAACCGGCGCGGGGTTGTCATCCGGCTCGGAGGCGACGGCTTCGGGCGGCTCCGGGACGTCGTCGATGGTCGGCGTGTGGGGTTCCGCATCGAGGTGTGCGCCGGCCACGCCGGGGTCGATACGCTCGTCGTACTCGATCGGCCTCCCCGTGTACTCAGGTTCGCTGATCGTTACTGGTGGGATCTCCGCTGCGTCTGCTGCCTCGTATGGATCCATGGACGCGGCGTCCTCGTTCTCGGTGGGAATGCCGAGCAGCTCGGGATTCTCGCCCACGTCACGCCTGACCGGCCCGAGCGCCTCTCGCTCGGCACGCTCGATCTCAGCCGGATCGGCACCGCGACGCCGCTTCAGGTCGAGGTGTTCACGAATCGCTTCGTCGAGCAGTCCCATGCCGACAAAATGTACTCGCCTGCGAACACGTCACGCCCTCTCGGGCCTGCGTCTGGCTGTCGGCCGGGCCCACTGCGTCCTGCTGATCGGGCTAGACTGTCGAGGTCGGCGCGGCGCTGCCGCGGCACGGGGCTATAGCTCAGTTTGGGAGAGCGCCTGGATCGCACCCAGGAGGTCGCCGGTTCGAGCCCGGCTAGCTCCATCGAAGGCCCCCCGCGAATCGCCATCTCCTGAATGCTCCTGGTTTGCGCAAGACGCCGACCTTCTGGCTCCCTTCCTCACGCATGACCGGCGAGCCCAACCACCGTTGGCCCGCCGACCGGAATGTGCATCAGCTCGGGGTCGGTGGTGACGCCGGCGGGTCAGGGATCGAGTAGATCGGCATCTTCGCGGTGCGCCCGCGGATCTCGAAGTCACCGACGAACTCGAGGTCGTCGGGGATCGTCTGCATCCACTCGCGGGTCGTCCCCGAGACGAACAGCATGTGCGGCTGTCCCTTTGTCATGCCCTCGATGCGTGACGCGGTGTTGGTCGTGTCGCCGATCACCGTGTAAGCGACGCGCTGCTCGGCGCCGACGTTGCCGCACATGACCTTGCCGCTGTTGAGCCCGATGCCCATCCTGAATGCCGATGGATGGCCCTGATCGGTCAGCCACTGGTTGAAGCGCGGCAGCCTCGAGATCGAGCATCTCGCGCGCGGCGGCGAGTGCGCGGTCGGCATGGTCTGCTTGGTCGAGCGGGGCGCCGAACACGGCCATGATCCCATCGCCCATGTAGTCGATCAGCGTTCCGCCGGCGTCCAGAATCGCCTCTGTCATCTCGTTCAGGTAGTAGTTGACCACCTCGATCACGTGCGCGGCGGGCTGTGACTCCGAGAAGCTCGTGAACCCTCGCAGGTCGGTGAACATGACCGTGCAGACCCGCTCGAGCCCCCCGAGACGAAGGTCGTCATCGGTGCGCGACAGGACCTCGTCGACCACGCCCGGCGGAACGAATCGTGAGAACAGCGTGCGCGCATACTGTCGCTCGAACGCCTCGGTCAGGTACACGACAGCGAGTATGCCGACGATCCCGACCGTAAGCGCGAACAGTGGGTCGATGAACGCCACGATTCGTCCCGAGTTGAACGCGAGCTGAACGACGACCGTGTACAGAGCGCCGACGAGCAGCGAGCCGAGCAGCGCCGGCAGCACCCAGCCGCGTAGGCCGAGCAACGGCGCGACGCAACCGAGCGCGATGATCAGCAGCACATCCACCCAGCCGGCAACGTCACGTAGCGGGATCCCGGCGAGTACGGTCGCGGCCTCATTCGCGACGAGCTCGGACCCGGACATCAGGTTGCCGCTGCTCTCCGAGCCGGAGGTCGCCGTTTCGTGTAGGTCCTGAAGTGTCGGCGCGGTGGCGCCGACGATCACGATCTTCCCGCGCACGAGCGACGGCGGGAAAGTCACCTTCGTAAACGCGCCAGTACGGGATATACGAAACGGTTCCCGGGGGCCCTGCGAAGTCGATCGGGACCAGCGTCGAAGGTCCACCGAACAGCGAGGGTGCTATCGGCCTTCGCAGCGCATTCTCGGCGATCGCGACCCCGAACGTGTCGAGTCCCTGGATCTCGTAATTCATGCGCCGGTAGACGCCGTCGGTGTCGGGAATCACGCTGGCGTTGCCGGCGCGCGCGTCCATCGATCTCAAGTTCGCGTTACCGCCGAGCACGTCCGTGCTCCCGTCCGGGCCGACGGCGGTCGTCGCGAGGACCATGTGGCCTGCGCCGGCGACAGCGTTGGCCAGGTCGTTGTCGTCAGTCGGGTCGGTCGGCTCGGTGAACTGCACGTCGAAGGCGATCTCTCGCGCGCCCGCGCGCTTGAGTTCGTCGATCACGCGCGCGTGATAGCGGCGAGGGAACGGCCAAGTGTCGGCGATGTGCTGTTCGTTGAAGTGGCTGAACGTCGAATCATCGACGCCGACGACCACAAAATCACGGACCAGACTCGGCTCCGGTCCACGGATCCGAAACCGGGTGTCGATCGTCGTCAGCTCAGTGCGATGAAACACGCCCGTGGCGTGCGCGACAATCCCCAGCGCCCCGGCAAGGACCGCCACCAACACGAGCAGGACCCTGCGACGCCTGCGCCACCGGCGGCGGATCACGGCTACCGCGGCACGCCGCGAGATCTATTCCCCATGGGCGGATGCTAACCACTAAGATCCGCCGATCGTGGGACTCTTGCCGAACGAGCTCGGCAGGAAACTGGGGTTTGCCGGTGCGACCGCTGCGCTCCTATTGCTTGCCGCCTTCGCGACGCCGGCGCTAGCGAACGCGCCCACGTGGTTGTCACCGGTGAGCCTGTCGGCGACCGGCGAGAACGCGCAGACGCCGGTTGTGGCTGAGGACGGCACCGGCGACTCGGAGGCGGTGTGGGCGCTCGGCGCAGGCACGATTCAAGGTTCATTCCGCTCGGCTGGCCCTGGCGACAACTTCGCCGCAGCAGGACGTTGGCAGCTCGAGCTCCGCGTCTCCGCCTGTGGTTGACGTGGCAGAAGACCAATTCGGCGATGCCGAAGCGCTGTGGCTGCAAAGCGGCCCTCCCGTGTCGGTCAACTGGTCGTGGCGGACGAACGATGTGGATGGGTTCGGCGCCGGAGCGCCGATCACCGGAGATACCTGCAGTGGGAACGAGAGCGATCCCGTGGTCGCGGTCGATCCAAACGGCGACGTGACCGCGGCTTGGCTATGCGACAACGCGGGCATCGAGGATGTCGAGGCTGCGTACGCCAAGGGTGGCACCGCCGGCGACTTCGACACGTCGGGCAATCCCGCGCCGGTAGCGCTCTCCGACGGCACCGACAGCGCCAGCGACGTCCAGATCGCCGAGGACCCGAACGGCGATGCCATCGTGGTTTGGGATTCCGCCAACAGCCCCGCGCAGGTCGAGTACTCCTACCACCCGAACGGGCAGTCGACCACTTGGACGACTCATCAGTTCGTCGACTCTCTGTCCGAGGCCGAGACGACGCCGGCAGTCGCGATGGATGGCAATGGCAACGCGAGCGTCGTGTGGGTCGATAACGACACCGGCGCCAATGAGATCATCCGAGAGGCAGACGCCGACTCGACGACTCTCTCGTCGGGGGCGGCATTTACATCCGAGACGGATCTTACGTCCGATCCAAGCACGTCGAGTAACCCGGCGATCGGAGACGACAGCAACGGCGACACGGCGGTGAGCTGGGTCAACGGGGGCAGCGACCTGACCAACGTGCGACCCTTCGGCGGCTCGTTCGCCGGCACCGCGACCACGCTCGGTACGATCGATCCGAGCACCCAGCCGCAGATCGCGATCACGTCGAGCGGCGACCCGATCGCGGTCTGGCAGTCGTCGGACACGATCGAGGCCTCGATCGACACGGGTCCTGGTTTCCCGAGCCCGACTCAGATCTCCGGCTCGAACGCGACCGAGCCGACGCTCGCCGTCGATGGCCAGGGCAACGCGATCGCGGGCTGGCTGCAGGAGAACGGGAGCTCCAATGAGATTGCGACGGTTGACGGCCTCGACGGTACCGGCCCGTCGATCAGCAATGGTCCCCACCTCCCTGCCACCGGGATCACCGGCAGCGGGCTCACGTACTACGCGCAGCCCTACGATGTGTGGCCCGCGATCAGCTCCGAGTCGTGGAGCTTCGGCGACGGCACCGCCAACCAGACCGGCGCGAACGTCACGCACACGTTCGCGACCCCCGGCAACTTCACGGCCACGCTGACGGTCACCGCTTCGGATGGAAACACATTCACCAGCGCCCAGAACATCAGCGTCGCGGCGGCTCCGACGACCCCCGCCGGCGCGCTGAACCAGCTCGCATCGCCCGACGACTGCGTCACCAGCAACGCCGTCGGCTGTGGCACGTTGATCCCATACGGCCTGAACGTGTCGTATCAGCCGATCGTCAGCCCGGACGGCAAGAACGTGTACGCGGTGGGGTTCTTCGGCGGGATCGTCGAGTTCTCGCGCAACTCCGCCACCGGCGCGTTAACCGAGATCGGTTGCGTCACGGGCGACGCAACCGACTGCTCGGGGGCCGGCTCGATCCAGAACGCCGAGGGCATCTCGAACCCCGCGGCGCTCGCGATCAGCCCCGACGGCTCCTCCGTTTATGTGGTCGACCAGGGAGACAACACGATCACCACCTTCACCCGCAACGCGTCGAGCGGGCTGCTGACCGAACAGAACGGCAGCTGTTACACGAGCACCGGCACGCCCGGCTGCACTTCCGATCCGGGCATCCAAGATTCCTACGGCGTCGTCGTCAGCCCGGACGGAAAGAACGTCTACGCCAGCGCCGGCACCGGCCAGGATGTCGCCGAGTTCACCCGCAACACAACCACGGGTGCAATCACCCCGATCCCTGGGAACAACTGCATCAGCGACGCGGCCAACCCGAACGGCTGCCAGGTCGCGAGCGGCGCTGGTCTGCTCAACGTCGTCGGTATCGACATGAGCCCCGACGGCAACGACGTCTATACGACGGCCGGTGGCGTCGGGGGCAACGGCGACGTCGCCGAGTTCACACGCAACGCGAGCACGGGAGCGCTCGCGCCGATCCCCGGCAACGCGTGCATCGGCGCCTCGGGGGCGCCTGCAGGATGCCTCACGAGCGCGACGGCGATCAACGGCAGCGAGGACATGACGATCAACTCGGCAGGCACGTTCGCATACGTCAACTCGTTCAGCGACGACGCGATCGTCGAGCTGAGTCGCAACGCGAGCAGCGGCGCCCTGACTCAGATCGGCTGCGTCGGCACGAGCAGCTCGCCGGCCGGACTGTGCGCCACCAGCAACGCGAAGGGCATCGACGGCCCGCTCGGCGTCGCGCTCAGTCCAGACGGCTTCAATCTCTACGCGAGCGGGGCTGAGGACAACGCCGAGGCGGCGTTCTCGGTCGATCCGACGACCGGTGTGCTGACCCAGCTCGCGTCGCCGAACGACTGCATCACGAGCAACTCGAGCGGCTGCGGTGTGAACGACGCGACCGGACTCGCGGGCCCACGCCGCCTCGCCGTCAGTCCCGACGGGAAGAACGTCTACGTCGCGAACCAGGGCGACGGCGGGCTCGCCGAACTCAGCCGGACATCGGCGCCGCCGCCGACGGTCACACCCGACGGCGAAGCCTCATACGACTCTGGCGACACCGCCAGTGCGGTCTCGGCGACGACGACCTTGCCCGCCGTGAACTGCGTCGGCGTTGCGAAAGGGACGTTCGCCGGACAATCGATCGGAGTGAAGCTCTACGGGAGCGAGACGATCGGCGCCAAGACGGTCAACCCGGCGGAGTCCGCCGATGTGCGCAGCTATTGCGACGGAACAAGCCCCGTGTATGAACCCTCATTCGTCGTGAACGACGTGACCAATCAGACGATTGCGTTCGACCCTGCCGCGCTGACGTCAGCCCCGGCGATCGGCTGAGCTTCGCCGCGACGGCGACGCCGAGCGGGGCGACACTTCAGATCAGCGACCTTACGACGGGACGCAGCGCATCGATGACGGGGCCCGGTTTCAGCGCGACTGATGGCCCCGACGTGTTCGCAACCAGTATCGACCGTAACGGACAAGGCGCCCCGATGCTCACCGGCTCGGTGTCTGCTGCCACCACGTTGCCGCAGCTTGCCGGGCCGGTGCCGTCGGCGCCCGTCGTCTTCCAGAACGTCGACTTCAACGGAGCGCCGCTGAGCCAATTCCCCGGTCTATACGGGCTGGACTGGGTCAGCTCCAGCCAGAAGAGCCTCGCGAGCGTCTCCTCGATCTCCGGGGGAGATGAGTTCACCGTTGACTTCGCGTCGGTTCCCGAACCGGTGCTCGCCTCGAGCGCCGACATCATGCGGGTGAGCGGCACAGTCCTGATCGAGGTGCCGGGCTCGAAGAAGTTCGTGCCACTGACCACCTTGCAGTACATCCCGATCGGATCGACGATCAATGCTACGAACGGCAGCGTGCAGGTTACGGTCGCGCTCCCGAACGGGCAGACGCAGACGGGGATCTACTTCGGCGGCGAGTTCATCCTTCGCCAAAGCCGCAACGGCGAGACGATCGCCGTGCTGACCGGCGGCAGCTTCAAGGGCTGCCCGAAACCGCCGAAGGCGAAGAAGCACACGAGCGGCAAGAAGGCCAAGGAGGTGCAGGTGGCCAGGGTCGCCTCGTTCAGCAAGAAACACCCCGTGCGGCATCTGTGGACCAACGCCCACGGGAACTTCACGACGCAGGGAAAGTACGGCGCCGCTGCCGTGCGCGGGACGGAATGGCTCACCCAGGACCAGTGCGACGGGACCTTCTTCCGCGTCACCCGGGACGTGATCACGGTCACGAGCTTCGCCCTTCACAACCGCAAGACCACGGTTCGCGTGGGCCACAGCTTCCTCGCTCCAGCGCCGGGTTACAGCTAACGCTCAGATCCCCAGGTCGCGCATCGCTGCGCGCGCGCCGAAGACGCCGCACATCCCGTGAACGCCGCCACCGGGCGGCGTCGATGCCGAGCACAGGTAGACGCCCTCGAGCCCGGTCCGGTACTCGTTCCAGGCAACCCTCGGGCGGAACAACGTCTGGCGCGCGGTGGTGGCGCCGCCGCCGATGTCGCCGCCCACGTAGTTGGCGTTACTCGCCTCCAGCTGTGCCGGCGTCTCTGTACTGCGGGCCAGGATCAGATCGCGGAAGCCGGGCGCGAACCGCTCGATCTGGGACTCGATCGCCTCTGTCATGTCGACCTCGCACCCATTCGGAACGTGGCAGTACGCCCACAGCGTGTGCTTTTCCTCCGGAGCCCTGGACGGGTCGACGACACATGGCTGCACGACGATGCAATAGGGCCGCTCCGGGACACGGCCGGCGCCGACGTCCGATTCGCTGCGCGCAACCTCCTCGAGCGTTCCGCACACGTGCACGGTTGCGGTCCTCCGGCAGACGTCGGCGCTCCAGGGCACCGGACCGTCAAGCGCCCAGTCGAGCTTGAAGATCCCAGGTCCGTAGCGGAACCCGGCCATCGCGCGCCGGGCCCGAGCCGGGAGTCGCTCACCCGCGAGCTCGATCACGCCACGCGGCGAGGTGTCCAGGAGCGTCACCCTGCGCGCCGGCAGTTCGCCGAGATCGCGGATCGGTGCAGCCGTGTGGACCGTCCCGCCCGCCGCCTCGATCTGCGCGAGCAGCCCGTCGACGAGTCGGGCCGAGCCGCCCTCGATCACAGGCCAGCCCACGGTGTGCGCGAGCAGGGTCATCACGAGCCCGAACGCCGCCGTGAACGGCGCCCCGAGCGGCTGCATCGAGTGCGCGGCGGCACCCGCGAACAGCGCCCGAGCCTCTTCGGTGGAGAACAGCGCCGTGATCGCGCGCGCGGGCCAGACCGCCCGCAGCCCGAAGCGCGCCATCGCGATCGGCGCCGACGGCACGGAGCGCTGCGGCGCGAGCGCGCCGTCGATCACGCCCTTCCAGTTCGCCACGAGCGGCGCGATCAGTGCGCGGTAGCGCGGTGCGTCACGCCCCAGACCGGCGAGCGTGTCCTCGAGCGATGGCAGCGCCGCGGCCGCGCGGCCGCCCGCGAGCGGATGCGCGAACGCAACCTCGGGGTGCAGCAGCCGCACCTCCGGCAGCTCCAGCTCGCGCAGGAACGGCGATGCGGCGGCCAGCGGATGGACCGTAGAGCACACATCGTGTTTGAAGCCCGGCAGCGTCAGCTCCTCCGTCCTGCAGCCGCCGCCGGCGGTTGGCGCGGCCTCGAATACCTCCACCGACAGGCCGGCACGCAGTAGCGTCAGCGCCGCCGCCAGCCCGTTGGGTCCCGAGCCGACGACGACCGCATCGGTGCCGGGGCTCGCGCTCACAGCTCGAACACGGCCCCGTCGGCCGCGACCTCGACGCGGGGATCGCCGGCGAAGCGCGCTGCAAGCTGATCGAGCTGATCGTCGGTGCGATCAGGCTTGTGGTGAAACAGCAGTACTCTTGCGCGCTCCCGCCTCGCGTGCGAGCCCAGCGGCGTAGTCGGCGACCGCATGGCCGTGGTCGGCTTGCGGCGATCTCCTCGGGCAGCAGTTGCGCGTCGTGGATCAGGAGATCCGCGTCACGGGCCAATTCGAGCGCCGCCGGGTGCCGGACGCCGAAACCGTCATCGCCCGGCCCGAGGCTGGTCGGGCAATGGTCCGAGATGTAGGTGAGTGTCGAATGGTCGTCGCTGACGCGGTATCCGAACGTCCGCCCGCCCTTGTGCGGCACCTCGCGCGCGAGGACGCGAAACCCCTCGAACTCGTGCTCGCCGGGATCGAGCGATCCGAAGTCCCAGTCGCCGCGCAGGTCGTGTGGGCCGATCGGGAAGTGCGGCGGCGACATCGCTCGGGCCAGCACGCTCGCCGCCTCGGCACCGTCCTCCTGAGCCGGGATCCGGAACGCGACCCTCGCATCCGGATGATCGGCAGCGCGGCAGAACGGCAGGCCCTGGACGTGATCCCAATGCAGGTGCGTGAGCACGATCGCGCCCGAGAACGCAGCGCCGCCGAGCAGCGGCGCCAGCTGTGTTATCCCGGTGCCAGCGTCGAGCACCAGCGTCGGCGCAGGGGCCCCGGTCTTGGCGAGCGCGACACACGGCGTGTGGCCACCGTAGCGTAGAAACGCGGCTCCGATCGCGGGCGTCGAGCCCCGTGCCCCGCAGACGTGGACCCGCACGAAGCGCTAACCCTTGCTGCTACGGGCGTCTTCGCGGCGATGCCCGCCAGAGAGTTCGACGAGCGCCTTTCGATCCAACTGCGATGCCTCGACGCAGGCCACCCGGCACTTCGTGACTGCGATCAGCGACGAGGTCCGGCCGACGTCATCCAGGTGCGCCCGCTCGCCGAGCAACGCACCCGGCCCGTACTCAGCCAGCCGCTCGCCGTCGTGCTCCACTCGGAGCACCCCGTCGAGCAGCAGGAAGATCTCGGTGCCCGCGTCACCCTGCCTGACCAGTGCCTCGCCCTCCGTGACGGTTCGGATCCGCGGTTTCTGGCCTCCCCGCATCACCTGCGCTGACAGCGTGCGCTCGAGCGCCGACTCCACGGCCGTCACGACCGCCCGTGATTCGACGTCGCCCCATGGGGTGTGGCGGCCGAACGAGTACCGGTACCAGTCCTTGAAGTCGGCAAGGCCCGACTTATGCGAGACCGCTCCGGATGCGTCATAGACCCAGTGGCGCGGGAATCGGCTCGCGCCGATCATCTCGGCCTCGGCGCGGCCGTCGGCGTGAAGCGTGAGCGACAGCGTGGTCCACACGAGCGGTGCCTGCCATTGGATGAAGGGCCGGCGGCGCACGCGGCGCGGAGCCGGGACCCCGGTCCGCCCGCCGCAGGTCTGCTCGAACGTGACCGAGCTCTTGCTCTGCTTGATCTCGCGCTGGATGTCGGGGAGGGCGATCGCCTCGAACGTACGCGCCACGCGTCCGATCCTCATCGTCGTCGCGCCCATCTGGCCGCCGCCGTCGTAGCCCGCGCCGGCGATGCTGCCATCCTTGTCAACCTCGATCCAGGCGCTCAGCCGGTTGGCGAAGCGGAACCGATCGGCCTTCCGCAGGCCCTCGAGCGCCTTGAGGTTCTCGATCGCATCGGGCGGAGGTGGGTCGTAATGCGCGACGCCGACATCGAACGGTACCCGCATGCTCCCTTCGATCGCCTCTGAGGGGATCCACGACAGTGAGGTAATCGAGCTGGTTCGCTTCATCGAGATCGGACCGTGCCGAGCCTACCAACGATCGTCCTTTCAAATCAATACCGACAGTCCAGGCCAGCCGGCTGAACACAGCGAAATCCGGATCAATCCTCCGGGCCGGAGGCGGCACGTTCCTCGTCGGACTCGGCACGTGTACGCGCAATCTGCTCGAATGAGCCGCGAAACTGGTCGAGGCCGTGAGCGAGTGCCGAGAAGTCCGCCCCGGGTAGAACCAGCACGTCGAGCGCGCTGAGTGCGCGGGTAGTGGCACTGCGAGAATGGCGCCCGAGCAACGCCATCTCCCCGAAATATTCGCCCGGCCCAAGCGATCTGACGGTCTGTGATTCCCCGCCGAAACGCTTGATGACCTCGACCTCTCCCGAGAGGATCATGTAGAGGCTGTCGCCGCTGTCGCCCTCCTCGAACACCACCTCTCCCGGCTCGTAGTGGGCCTGCGCCGCGCCGCGGGAGGCGCCGAGATTGAGTTGCACGGGGTGGGGCGGAAGCACGAGGTCACTCAGCCACGAGACGGCAACGCGTGTCTTGCGCGCGACGCCCGGCAGCTTGGCCCAGTAGACGGTCCGCCACAGCAGCCATGCGGGCAGTCCCTCGACGCACACCGCCCCTGGCAGTTCGGCGAGTGCGCGGCGGTGGCCGAGCGCGCTGAGCTTGCCCAGCCCGGTGAACGCGAACACGCGCCGCGGTGCGCCGCTCTGCTCGGCGACGATGTTGCGTGCGAGCAGCTTCGCCTGGCGAGTCGCGTGCTGCGCGGTGGCCGGGCACGGCTGGCCGTCGGGCATCGGAACATGAGCGCAGTCGCCGACGGCCCACACGCGGTCCGCGCCTTTGACCGCTAGCGTCGCGTCACACTCCACACGCCCGTGCATGCTCGTCAATGCGAGCTGCTCGACGATCGGGTTGGGTGAGGAGGGGACGGTGGAGATCAGCGTACGCGTGGCGATCCGCGTCCCGTCCGTAAGCACCGCGCCGTGCGGGCTGGCCGCCACGAGGCGCTGTTCAAGCAACAACTCAATGCCGTGCTCGACGAGCGTAGCCGTGGCATACCTGGCGAGCGCCGGCGTCAGCTCGCGCTCGAGCACGTGCTCGCCGCTGTGCACGAGCACAACCCTTATCTCCCCTGGCGGGATCGAACGGTAGGAGCGCGCCGTTGCGAGCAGGAAATCGCTTAGCGCAGCAGCCACCTCTGTCCCGGAGAAGCCACCGCCGGCGACAACGAACGTGAGCATCGAGCGACGCAGCTCGGGATCCGCGATGACCGAGCACTGCTCGAGCACGTTGATCACGTGGTTGCGAATACGCACGGAGTCGGCCAGCGTTTTGAACGGCAGAGCGTGCTCGGGCAGGCCGGGGATGCCTCGGAAGTCGGTGACGTTACCGAGCGCGAGCACGAGGTGGTCGAACTCGAGCTCGTGCGTGCGGGGGGTCATCCCGGCGCCGAGCGTGACCACCCGCCGTGCGAGATCGACGCCCTCGATCTCGCGCACGAACACCTCAGTTCGGGGCAGCAGCTGGCGCAGCGGGCTAACCGTGTCGAGGATGCCGACGTCTCCCGCGATCACCTCCGCGAGCATCGGTTGGAACACCAGATAGTTCTCGCGGTTGACCAGCGACACGCGGACCGGGGCGCCACCCGCAGCCAACCGCTCGAGCTCGAGCGCGACGTTCACGCCGCCGAAACCCCCGCCGAGCACCACTATCCGCGTCGGTCCAGCAGTCGGCCCGCCGGAGCCCTCGGCGGTGCTCACAATCTGCGCCGACGCCAACCCGGCCCCAATCCCCTCCACGCTGCCGATGCTACCGGAGCCACCACGCAATGCGCCTTGTCTACGGCGACGTTCCCTCGCTAGTCTCACCCGATCAGTTCGTCTGCGGAGAGCTGCGTCTGCGCCGAAATGAACCACGACCGGTTTTGTGACGAGTACGTTGCGCGCCTTGGATTGCCTGGGGCACCATCGCCGGATGCGGCTGGTCTCAGAGAACTGCAAGCGGCACACCTACGAAGCGTGCCGTTCGAGAACCTAAGCATCCATCTGAACGAGACAATCAGCCTCGACGTCGACCTGCTTGCAGACAAGCTCTTGCGTCGACGCCGCGGAGGGTTTTGCTACGAGCTCAACGGACTGTTCGCTGAGCTATTGGTGCATCTCGGCTACCGCGTGACCCGCTTGGCCGCGATGGTCTGGAACGGCGATCAGCTCGGTGCGCCGCTCGATCACCTCGTCCTTCGCGTCGAATGCGATCGAGATACCACGGCCTGGCTGGTTGACGTCGGCTTTGGCGCTCACAGCCTCTTCCCATTACAGCTCCAGCCTGGCGATCAGCGCGACCCGGCCGGTACGTTCCGCATCGATCCCGTCGACTCAGATGACATCGATGTACTGCGGGACGGCTCGCCGCAGTATCGCGTCGAGGCACACCCGCGCGTCCTTGCGGATTTCCGCGCCATGTGCTGGTACCAGCAGACATCGCCGCTGTCGCACTTCACGCACTCGGTTGTCTGCACGATGCAGACGACCGAAGGGCGGATAACGCTCAGCGGCGATCGGCTGATTCACACCGACACCGTAGGTCACAGACGAGAGACGGTGCTCACGAGCGACCTCCAGATCCTTCAGGCCTACCGCGAACACTTCGGAATCGGATTAGATCGACTCCCCCGCGTGCGCCACGAGGCTGCGTCTGTCCGCTCAGCGCCTTTCGCCGTGTGAACGGGAAATTGCAGGCTGCAAGAAGGGTTGCAGCGGTTTCATCGACGGGTGGATGGGAAGGCTGAGATGGTTGAGGGTCTTATGCGCTTGCGAAGTCTCTACTCGATCATTCTTGCCGGCTTGCTGGCGATTCCGGCTACGGCATCGGCCGCGTATCCCCACACCGTCCTTCCCGGCGAGTCGCTGAGCTCGATCGCTGCAGCGGATGGGTTGACGGTCAGCCAGCTTGCCGCTGCCAACGGCCTGGCCTCAGACTCGCAGCTGATCGCTGGGACGACCGTGGAGATCCCTCCGCAAGGGCCGTCGGCCGGCTCCTACGCCGGCGTCGCGACGACGACGGTGCCGACCAGCACCGGCGAAGCGAACACGACGAGCTCGGCGAGCGGCGGCAGCTACGTCGTGCAGCCGGGGGACACGCTCTGGGCGATTGCCGCGCGCGCCGGGATCAGCGTCGCGCAGCTGGCGGCGGACAACGGGCTGAATCCGAACGGGGTGCTGCCGGCGGGCTCGGTGCTCAGCTTCGGTGACGGTGCCGATGGCGGGACAGTGGTTCCAGTGACGGCGGTGATCAGCCACACCCCGTCGTCTGAGGGGCAGCCGGTCGGCGCGGCGGCGGAGGGGAACGTGATCGATCCGCCATATCCGACGCCGGAGTCGGTGAGCGCCTCGGAGATCGCCCAGATTGCCTCCGCCAACGGCGTCCCGCCGGCGCTGGCCGAAGCGGTCGGCTGGCAGGAGAGCGGCTTCAACAACGACCTCGTCTCCACTGCCGACGCCCGCGGCGTCATGCAGATCTTGCCTGGAACGTGGAACTGGATCCAGAACACGCTCACCGCCGGCGCCCCGCTCGCGCCCGCTTCAGCCGCCGACAACGTGCGCGGCGGGGTTCTGCTGCTGCACTGGCTGCTGGACTCAACCGGGGGTAACCAATCGCTGAGCGCCGCCGACTACTACCAGGGCCTATCTTCGGTAGAGCAGGACGGGATGTTTCCCGACACTCAGCAGTACGTCAATAACGTGCTGGCGCTGGAGCAGCAGTTCGGCGGGGGGTAGAACGCCGTCCCGCGGCTGCGTGTGGCGGATCTCAGGACTCGTTCGCCCGACCTACCGCGCGTGGCGCGGCTACCTGCCGGGCTCTGGTCCGGCTCTCCATCTCAGGACAGGATCTCGACGTACCCTTCTGTTCCTTGCACGCGGATCCGCTGCCCATCTCGGATCAGCCGGGTGGCGTGCTCCACCCCGACGACGGCCGGCAAGCCGTACTCCCGTGCGATCACCGCGCCGTGCGTCATCAGGCCCCCCACCTCCGTCACCAGGCCCTTGATCGCGACGAACACAGACGTCCAGCTGGGGTCGGTGTAGGCGGTGACCAGGATGTCGCCCACTGCTAGATCGACCTGCGCTATGTCCAGGATGACGCGGGCGCGCCCCTCGACGATCCCGGCGGAAACCGGTAAGCCGACCAGCGCGCCGGCCGGCAACTGGTCGCGTCGGTACGCCCCGGCGATGACCTCACCATCTGAGGTGAGCACCCGGGGCGGCGTGAGCGCTTGGTATGACTCAAACGCATCCATGCGTTGGCGGATCAGCTGCTCATCCACTCGATTAGTGCGCACGACGTCGTGGAGCTCCTGAAGTGTGAGGAAGAAGATGGCTTCCTGCTCACGCAGCACATGGGCCTCCACGAGGCGCTCGGCTTCTTCCAACAACGCTTGTTTGTAAACGAAGTAGCGGCTGACCATCCCGTACTTCGGATACTCCCGGTAGCCGATGAAGGTCCGGAGCCGGTCGATCATTCGCTCGGCCTCCTCGGCCTTCCGCTCCCCGTCCGGCAGCGCTCGCAAGCGCTGCAGCAGCTCCTGTTGCTTCTCCCAGGCCTTCTGGCGCCCTTGTTCGAAGCGCCGCTCGCCGGCGCCCGGCTCGAAGTTCTTGATGTTGCCGAGGATCATGGGCACGAGCGTTGTGGGACGCTCGCTCCAACGCGGCTTGGTGATGTCGATCTCGCCGACGCAGCGCATTCCGTACCTGTCGAGGTAGGCCTGGATGGCGTTTCGGGCTTCCCGCCCGCCCGCAAGCGTGGGCAGCTGATCCAGGAAGCCTTCGTCCTCGACGTGCCGCAGGAAGGCCACCACCTCCGGATGCGGGCGAATCACGTCCGCTACGTCCAACAGCGCGAGCCCCATTTCGGATGTGACGTTGTCGGCGGCGGACTGCGTCAGCGAGTCGGCCGCGTTCTTCTCGCCCAGCCACGCCTGCACCTGCTCGTTGAGCCACCAGGTGGCCTCCATCGCCGTCATGATCACCTGGAGGCTTTGTGGATCGAACAGGATCCGCTTCAGCTCCTGGATGTCCGCCAGGATGAACTCGAGCAGCGCCGATCCGGACCTCGTCCGGATGTCGCGCTTCAAGGCGGCGATCGAGGCCTGGCTGCGTTCGATCAGCTCGGCGACGATGCCCGGATCGGTCTCGATCGCCTGTCGCGGGCCGCCGGCCGGCGCCTCGCCAGGGCCCTGGTCCGTGAAGGTCGAGATGAAGTCGCCGCGTTCGAGGATGGTCTGCAGAGCGTCCCCGATCAGCGGATCGGATCTCCCCAGGGCCTTCAGGAGGCCTGCGCGGCTGGCCGGCGAACCCAGCGCCGCGGTGACGTCGACGAACAGCCTCCCGCCGGCCACGGACATCGGCCGCGGCGTCGTCAGCTGCCACAGCGAGAGCCCCAGGGGCTTCATCGGGTCGGTCATCATCTGCTGATGCGCGACCGAGACGTAGACGTGGTTTGCTTGGTCACCGGCCGCGGGGATCGGGAACAGCGTCGTGATCGGCCGGCTCTGGACGATCTGGAAGCGATCATCGACCAGGCACCATTCGATGTCCTGGGGACGGCCGAAGTGCGCTTCGATCCGCCGGCCGAGCTGCGCGAGCCGCACGACCTGCGCGTCGGTCAGCGCCGGCTGCTGCTGCCGCTCTGGCTCGATTGCCTGCTCCCGTGTCCCGCCTGACGGCGAGGCGTGAATCGCAAGTTGTTTGGTCGCGACTGCCTTGGCGACGACCTCGCCATCCCGCACCTTGTAGACGTCTGCGTTCACGAGGCCGCCGACCAGCGCCTCACCGAGTCCGAAACCGGCCTCCACCGAGACGACCTTCCGGTTGAACGTGACGGGGTCGACCGTGAACAGGATCCCGGCCGCCTGCGGGAAGACCATCTGCTGCACGACCACCGCCATACGGACGTTCCGGTGGTCGACGCTGTTGCGCAGGCGGTAGGTCACGGCCCGCTCGGTGAAGAGCGATGCCCAGCACCGCCTGACGTGCTGGAGGATCGCCGCTGGGCCCACGACATTCAGGTATGTGTCGTGCTGGCCCGCGAAGGACGCGGTCGGCAGGTCCTCCGCCGTCGCGCTTGATCGGATGGCGTAGGCGGCTCGCTCGCCAAACGGGCGGAGCGCGCCGCTGATCGCCGCCGCCAGATCCTCAGGGACGGTGATCCCCTCGAGGGCCTGGTGGATCTCCGCGACGACGGGGCGGATCGCCTTCCGATCGGCCGGGTCCAGGTGCGACAACTGCTCGAGCTTGTCGTCGATCGACGGCGCCTGCGCCAAGATCCGCCGGTAGGCGTCGGTCGTCACGCAAAAACCGGCCGGCACACAGATGCCCTCGATCCGCGAAAGCTCCCCCAGCAGCGCTCCCTTGCCGCCGACGATCGCAACCTGCGTATGGTCGATCTCCTGGAAATCCAACACGTAGCAGCCCATCAGCTCATCTCCCTCGGAGTTGACGGCGGCAACTCCACTCCTGTTCTGGTTGCCGCCTGCGGCCGGTGATTATGCGGCACGATCCGCGGGCTCATGAGAGGCTCATCTGCGGTATAAATTGGAAGTGGAGGGGAGGGGCGGTTCACCACCTGATCAGCTCTTGAGCAGCTGCCTCCCCGATGAGCGTGGAGTCAGCCAAGTCGCAGGACCGGGCCGTCTCGCTCGTATCGCTGGCGCTTGAGGAAACCAGCCCATACTTTCGTTCAGCCGGCTGGTGACCTCTCGGTTCGAATGGAGATAGGCACATGTCGATCAGCTTCGGCATCAAGACAACCCAGATCAACACAACCTACGGCGAGGTGCTGCGCGTGTGGCAAGAGGCCGATCGGATCGACGCCTTTGACAGCGCCTGGGTGTGGGACCACCTGGTGCCGATGCGCGGCGAGGTCGTGGCGCCGGCGCTCGAGGCCTGGACGCTCCTGTCTGCGCTGGCTGCAGTGACGACGCGGCTCAAGCTCGGCGTGATCGTGACCTCCAACCGGATCCGTCCGCCGGCGGTGCTCGCCAAGATGGCCGCGACCGTTGACCAGATCTCCGGCGGACGGTTGATCTTCGGGATTGGCGCCGGCTACGCACGGAGCGCCGATCCGGCGCTGACCGCCATTGCCGAGCGGGAGTACGGCGCCTACGGGATCGATGTCGTGCCGGTCAGGGACGCGATTGACGCGCTCGGCGAAGCACTCACGATCACGAGGCGGCTTTGGACCGAGTCCACGCCTTTCGACTTCGAGGGCGCGCACTATCGCCTGGCCGGAGCGATCTGCGAACCAAAGCCGGTCGGTCACCTTCCGATCCTGATCGGCGCCGGTGGCGAGAAGCGCTCACTCCGTCTCGTCGCCGAGCACGCGGACATCTGGAACTGCCCGTCGCGGGGGGACATCGACGAGTACCGGCGAAAGGCCAAAATCCTCGACGAGCACTGCGAGGCGATCGGCCGCGATCCGCTTGAAATCGCGCGTCAGGTTCAGATCCTGGTCTCAAGCGATCCGATCGAGGCCGCCGCGACCAGAGAGCAAATCAAGGCGTTGGTCGAAGCCGGCGTGACTCAGGTCATCCTCGCGCCACTGCCGCCGTGGCAGGATGGGGTCGCTGCAAGGCTGGCCGAAAGCATCGTCGCCCCGCTCGACAAATCGACCTGAGCGGCCGGGAGAACGGTGTGGGGCAGTCGACGGGAGTCCGACCAGGCCGCGGCTCGCATCGCCTGCGCGGGAGCGCAGCGCTGGGATTAGCTCCAAGCCTCCGGCACGCGTGCCCGAGAGTGGCGCGTGGTGCTACTTTGCACGCATATTCGCAACCGGAGCCGACTGGACGAGAGATGAGAACTGTGAGACGCGAGACGATCAAGTCGCAGTGGAGCGTTCGCCGCGTGCACAACAGCGGTCGGTGGGCGATCGCTGTCGCGGCTACCGGTTCGCTCGCATTGCTGGCGAGCGTGGCGGTGGCGGCGACGTTCAATTCGCTTGGAGTCGCGATGGCGACGGTATCCGGCAAGAGCGAGTCGATTGTCGTGGACGGTCGCGGCGTCACCGTCTACGAGCTTGGCGGTGAGAGTCTTGCGCATCTTCAATGCCAGACCCGCATGTGCTTCAACATCTGGATCCCCGTGAAGGTCAGCTCAGCAGGAGCGAAGCTCAAGAAGGCATCCCGCGTGCCGGGGACGCTGTCGGTCTTTCGCCGTGTCAAGGGCGGCTTCTACCAGGCGATGCTCGATAAACACCCGCTGTACTACTACTCGGGCGACAACGGCAAGAGGGGTTCGGCGCAGGGCCAGGGCATCAACAGCTTCGGCGGCCGCTGGCACGTCGTCCTCTCGGGGCATTAGGCAGACATCATCACGACGCCGGCGAACACGGCGGCGATGCCCGCGCGCTGAATCCCATAGAGACGCTCGCCGAGCACAAGGTAGGCGAGCATCACCGTCGCGGCTGGGTACAGGGATCCGAGCACCGAAACGATCGCGAGACCTCCGTACACCGTTGACTCCGCATATAGCGCGATCCCTCCGAAGCCAAGAAGCGCTGCGAAAGGGGCGATGCGGGCGGTCCGGGAGTTGAGCGCTGGGCGAATCGACTCGCGTCGGATTGCGAGGATCACGGCGAGCGCAACGACGGCAACCACGCGTGAGATCACAACCGCCCAGGGAACACCGTTGTGGCTTGCGGATGCCATCAGCCAGAAGAACAAGCCCGATCCCACCGCCGCGAGCAGCGCCAGAGCGATTCCCCCGTGCGCCTGGGCCGGCGGCCTGCGCCGAGGTTGGCGGCACACGAACACGATGCCGACGATCGCGGCGACGATTCCGATCACCTGCACGGCGCTGGGGCGCTCCCCGCCGAGGATTCCGGCGACGATCGGGATGACGACGCCCGTCGCGCTGATCGGTGCGACGATGCTGATCGCTCCGACGACCATCGCCTGGAAGAACGCCGCGAGGCCGAACGTCAGGCTCAAGCCCGCGCCGATCGCGGCCAGCACGGCTCTCGTTCCTGGCATCGGTCCGCCGCTCAGCGTCAGCCAGCAACACGCGAGCACCAGACCCAAGACCTGCGTGAAGAACATCCATTGCATCGCGCCGATGCGGCGGGAGTTGGTCCCGCCCAGGAAATCACTGGCGCCGCCGCTGAGCGACGATCCGAGTGCGAGAGGTGCGCCGACCATGCCGGCGAGTCTAGGGGCGCTGGTCCTGCAGCCGGCGTGAGAGGAGCACCACATCGTCACGGCCGTAGCCGAGCGCCGCGTAGAAGTTCAGCGCGTCGGGGTTCTCGGCGCGGACCATCAGGTTGAGCTTCGGCACACCGCGGTCACGCAGCCACGCTTCGCACGCTCGCATGATCGCGGCGCCGCGCCCGCATCCCCGCATCTCCGGTCTGACAGCCAGGTAGTAGACCCAGCCGCGGTGCCCGTCATGTCCGACCATCGCGGTTGCGATCAGCGTGTCCGCCTCGATCCCGACGAGCACCGTCGACGCCGGCCCGTGCAGCGCCCGGCACAGGTCATCGTGGGGGTCGTTCCACGGGCGGGTCAGGCCGGTCCGTTCCCACAGCTCGACAACCTCCGGGAGCCATCTGTCCGAGGCGGATTCGATCACCATCGAGGTCCTACGATCCCATAATCGCAATCGTCTCCGAGCCGACTCCACACATCGTCGGGCGGTCCGACACTCGAGACGTCACAGGGTGGGCGAGTACAGTCTGAAGAGCAGTCTCCACCTCTCGAGTGCAGCGCTCTCGCACTCTTCCTGTGGTCCAGCCTTCCTCAGTGGAGCGATTAGGAGTACATATCGATGGCTAAAGAGGTTCAAGAGCCCGGTCCGGGGCGTTCGACATCCGAAGCTGCCTTCAACGATCTGCGCAAGGAGGTCGCGCAGCGAAACGAGCGCGCTCACCAGGCGGCTCGCAAGCTTCGCACGATCCGTGACCGGGAGCTGATCAGAGCACGGCATCAGCGGGACGCCCTGTAGGCCCCAACGACGAACCGACAGCCGCCGGCGTCACGCGCGTCGGCGGACTGAGCGGCCGATACGGCACCGCGCCTCGACCTGGCTGCTCATCTCTCGCCGTCTGATTGGCTGACGCCAGACGCGGTCAAGCCGGCGCCGTCGTCCAGGATCCGCGCCAGCCCTCGGTAGACCTCGATGTTGACGGACATGCCGCAGTGACTGGAGTCGACCTCCAGATGCTTCCCGCTCGGGTCGAGGCACGCGCGCCAATGGACGATCGCGTCGCTGCGGGAATAGAACCCGGTCAGGCGCACGGCCGGGTCGAGATCGCTGATCAGGTCGGCGCGGAACTGCTCGCAACAAGCGCCGGTACGGCACTCTGTGCTGAACGCGCCGGGCAGGCCGCGTTCGCCGAGGCTGGCGACGCCGAGCACGATCGCGCGCACCGTCGGGCCGACGGCGAGCGGGTCGAGCACGGGTGAGCCGAGCATCACCACTTGCGATACGAGATCAGGCCGGCGGGCTCCCAGCGCCCGCGCGAGCGTGCCGCCCCGGCTCTGCCCCAGCGCGACGACGCGCGACCCGCTTGCGTCAGCGAGCCGCTCCAGGCGACGCTCAAGGCGGCCGACCGCACGCTCGGCGCACTCGGTGTTCACCAGCATGCCCGCGCTCGCGACCGTGTGTCCGCGGCGTTGCAACCACAGTGCGAGCACCGCCAGGCTCGCATCCCCGGCGAGGAACCCCGGGATCAGCAGGACCGGCTCCGGCTGCTGCGCCCGTGGCGGAGTCAGGTACAGCGCATCGATCAGGAGCCGGCCGAGTTCGAAGCCGTAACGGCCCTCACGCCATAGGGATGCGAGCGCCGGCGCGCCGAGCTCTGATTCCCCCCACGGCGCGTTGACGCGGGTGTGCTGATCGAGCCCCGGCCCCCTTGCGCTTGCCCGTTCCGTGGACATCTGCCCGACACCTTATTGAAACTGTCCCTGATTCGCCCTGAATGTCCCCGATTCGCCCTGAACGCCGGTGCGGTCCGGTCGCGCAGGAGAGCGACCGGACCGCCGGCATCACAACCTTCGGCTCGGGATTCCTCGCCGTGGGGCTACCTCACACCCGCCTCCCGTGCGCCGAACCGGCCCCGGCTGCCCTGGTCCTGGCGGCCCTGGTCCCGGCGGCCCTGGTCCCGGCCGCCCTGCCACTCGCGCTCCCCCCACGGGAGAAGGTAGGCGCGGTAGGTGTTGACGCCGGTCGGGAGCTCGGCGTTGAACAACAGCTGTCCCGACGGGCTGAACTCAGAGAAGTACGGCAGCGCACCCCAGCCGACGAAGAGGTCGCCCGAATCGGTCGTCTGCGCATTGCCCTGCGACGCCGCCGAGAGCCCCTCAGGCTGGTCATCGGACGCGATCAGCGTCGCCGTACGGCTCCACGGATCCAGCCGAACGGTGATCGCGCGGCTGTAGGGCAGCAGCGGGTTGCCCGAGGACTCGTTGTCGAAGAACGTGAACAGACCATGACCCCGATACTCGGGATCGTGCTGCCAGGCGAAGATCTCACCGGCGGAGTCCAGGGTCTGGCCGGCGGCGGCCCTGACGGTGAAACTGCTGTCCCTGCCGCCCAGCTGCCAGTTGATGTTGCCGTTGTGCAGATTCACGTCATACGTCGTCCATGTGTCCCTGGCGTCGATCAGCAAGGTGCCGTGCGGGCCGAGATGCACGGCATTGATGTGGAACCAGTCCCACGGGGTGCTCGCCGACGCCGGCAGCGGCTGCTCGCTCTGGCCGAACGGGACGTGGTCGGCGCTGTTCCACTGGAACAGAACGTTGCCTGTGGCGATGTCGATCTCCTGAACGACGCCGTTGATCACGGTCTGGTCAGACGGCCCCCCGATCGCCGTCAGATCCGCCGTCGCGGTCGTGTAGGAGAGGATCAGCGCGGTGTTCCATGGCGTGATCAGGAATTCATGACCATCGGCAGAGAGGCCGTTCCCCGCATTGACGGTCGCGATCTGCCGGTAGTGATCGTTGTAGATGTAGTCGGTGCCCGACGAGAGACCGCCGAGACCGGTCCCCTGCCACCAGGTCAGAACGGGCCGGCCGTCGTAGATCTGCGTACGGAAGTCAGCTGCGGTCTCGCCCTGCGGAATTGCGTGAAACCACAGCACGTTGCCATCGCGGTCGAGGATCTCCGGTCCGTTTGCATACGTGCTGGTGTCGCCAGTCGGCGTGATGAAGATGTCACCGTGACCGACGGCGCCACTCGGACTCAGAATCGTCACGGGCGGCGGGGCGGTCGGGACTGCGGCCACCGCCACGCCGGCGGCGACCGGTGTCAACGCGCCGGCGGCGAGCAGCGAAAGCGCCGGCGTTAGCCGCCGCCATCGCGACGCGCGGCGTGGGGTGGATGCAGCAATGATTTCTGACATGCGAACTCCTTCCCAACCGGGATTGATTGATCGGTTATGTGGCGAACTGCCGCCATGCGAAGCCCAGATCAGATCCGGTCCGCGCATGCCCGGTGTCGACCGAGTGCGCTGCACTCAGACGGCGTCGGCCGTCACTGCGCTTTAGTGCTGAAACCCGATGGCGCCATGCTGCCGCCGCAGCGGCCGGAAGTGGCGAACCCCGTCCGTGGGAGGGGTTTCAACGCTGGCTACATCGCGTGTCGCCGATGGTGTGTCCCTGTCCGTAAGCTGGATGGATATTCACCATCGACTCAGTAGCAATGTCCATCATCTTGATTGACATTATCCAGTAATCTGAGGGAAGTCAAGTCCCTCCGGTCGGCAACAATGGAGATGCGATGAAAGCGGTGCGATTCGACGAGTACGGCGGAGTCGACGTTCTGGAGGTGCGCGAGGTCGAGGACCCGCACCCCGGATCCGGAAGGGTGGTGGTAGCCGTCAAGGCGGCGGGCATCAATCCAGGCGAGATCTCGATCCGAGAGGGATACCTGCGCGATCGATTCCCCGCGACGTTTCCGTCCGGTGAGGGGACCGACCTCGCCGGCCTGATCCGGTCCGTCGGAGTCGGCGTCACCGCCTTCGCCCCCGGTGACGAGGTGCTCGGCTGGAGCGAGGAGCGCTCGAGCCATGCCGAGCTCGTTTCCGTCCCCGCCGAGCAGCTGATTCGCAAGCCGCCGTCGCTTTCCTGGGAGGTCGCGGGTTCGCTGTTCGTCGTCGGCATGGCCGCCTACGCGTCGGTGCAGGCAGTCGCTCCGGCGGCCGGTGAGACGGTGGTGGTCTCGGCCGCCGGCGGCGGTGTCGGGTCGATCGCCGTGCAGCTTGCGCGCCGGACCGGCGCGAACGTGATCGGGCTCGCCGGTGAGCACAACCACGACTGGCTCCGTAGCCACGGGATTGTGCCGGTGCTCTACGGCGACGGCCAGGCGCAGCGGATCCGCGAAGCGGCCGGGGGAACGATCGACGCTTTCATCGACACGTTCGGCAGCGGGTATGTCGACCTCGCGATCGAGCTCGGCGTCCCTGCCGATCGGATCAATACGATTGCCGACTTCGCGGCGATCGAGCGGCTGGGCGTCAAGGGCCAGGGCACGCACGCGATCGCGACCGCACCACTGCTCGCAGAGCTCGCCGGCCTGGTCGCGGATGGGAGCGTCGAGCTCCCGATCGCTCGCACCTACCCGCTAGAGCAGGTGCGCGACGCCTTCCGCGATCTGGCCGACCGGCGTACCCACGGCAAAATCGTGCTGATCCCATGAGCGCATGAGCGCTTGCGCCTCCGGCCGGCGACGCTCGCCGATCGCAGAGCGCCCACCGTGTGTCACCGGCGACATGCGTCCAAGGTGTTGGACACGGCACCGATCAGGCGTAACCTCCAGATTCGATCGAGCCGGCCGACCAAAGGAGTGAGATGGGACTCGGAGATAAGTTCAAGACGATGGCCAAGCAGGCCCAGGACGCTGTCGCAGAACACAAGGACAAGCTCCAGGAGACGGTCGAAACCGTCGGTGTCGCCGTCAACGAGAAGACGCAGGGCAAGTACGCATCGCATATCTCGAAGATCGGCGATAAGGCGAACCAGACGATCGAGAAGGTCGGCAGCAGCGCTCAGGATCAAGCCGGTACTGAAACGGATGCAGACGAGGCAGGTGCGCCGCCTGCCGATGCCCCGCCGTCCACGGCGACGCAGTCAGAGGACTTCGCCGACTCGCCGGCCGCGTCGTCCGCAAGCGTTACCGACTCACCGGCCCCGAGCCTTGCGGACTCACCGGCCCCGAGCTTCGCGGACTCGCCCGTGACCGAATCCCCGAGCGCCGCCGAATCCACACCGAGCCCTTCGCCGAGCGTCACCCAACCATCGAGCGACGGATTCCCGAGCTTCGACGATTAGGCGACCCGAGCAGGGCGCCAGATGTCCAGTCCGCGTTCGAGCAGCGCGCGCGGGATCGTGTCGGCGAAGCGGCTCGGGTTGTTCCACCCGCCGGCGGCGAGCATCTCGAGCGCTGCTGTGAGCGCCGGCATCCGCTTCGGGCCGTGCGCATCGGAGGCGATCACGGCGCGCCGCGCGTCGCGCAGCAGCCGCAGCGCGGTGTCATGCTCGCGCTGCGACGAGTGTCCAGCGACGGAGGCCGCGTTCAACTGCAGCATGCTGCCGCGCTCGATCTCGTGCGCGAGGACCACGTCGGTATCCGCCGTGAAATCCGCACGCTCCGGATGTGCGACCACGACCGCGAACCCCCGTGCGCGCAGTTCGTCGGCGACTTCGTTGTAGTCATCGTGGAGACCGCTGAACGGAGCTTCCATCAGCAGCCAACGGCTGCCGGGCGGACCCTGGGCGATCAGCTCGAGTTCTCCCTGGGTGAGGCGCTCGACCGCTCGGTGATCGAGCTCGCCGCCCGGGAGGACGCTGAGCGGTAGACGCTCGTGCCGCAGGCGCTCGTTCAGCCGGGTCGTACGCTCAGCGATTTCACTCGGATCGGTGAACAGCTCGGAGTGGACGTGCGGCGTGCTCACCACAGTGCTGGTTCCGTCGGAGATGGCCGCCGCGGCGAGCTCGATGCTCTGCTCGATCGTCGAGGGGCCGTCGTCTACGCCTGGGAGCAGATGGAAGTGGATTTCGACGAAGTTCATCGCTCTCCCGATGATCGACGCGGCGATCACGGATTCGGTGATGATCCGGTGAAGCCGATCGAAGTCTCGGTCGGGGTCACCCGATCCTACGATCTTCGCGTTCGGGCCGGACGCGCGACCGTCGGCTTGGACTCACCCTCGTCTGCTTGACTGCCGCTGATGAGGATCGCCTCCACGCCCTCCGGGACCCCGAGATCACTGCGCTCCCGGTGGCGTGGCGTCAAGGAGAGGCGCAGCAGGCTTCCGTCGCACGCGAAGATCGTCTTCGCGGATGAGGAGCGGGCGGCCGGGATCGACGAGGTCCTTGCCGCGATCGACACCGAGCTGGTCGGCCTGGCGCCCGTCAAGCGTCGGATCAGGGAGATCGCCTCGCTGCTGCTCGTCGACCAGGCGCGCCAGCGCTTCGGTCTCGAAGCCCCGACACCGAGCCTCCACATGTGCTTCACGGGTTCACCGGGCACCGGCAAGACGACCGTCGGGATGCGGATGGCCGAGCTGCTGCACCGGCTCGGCTACCTGGAGGAGGGGCACATGGTCGCCGCGATGCGTGACGACCTGGTCGGCCAGTACGTCGGCGCGACCGCGCCTCAGACCAAGGCGGTCCTCAAGAAGGCGATGGGCGGGGTCCTGTTCATCGATGAGGCGTACTACCTCTACCGCGAGGAAAGCAGCAAGGACTACGGTCAGGAGGCGATCGAGATCCTGCTCCAGGTGATGGAGAACGACCGCGACAAGGTCGTGGTGATCCTCGCCGGTTACAGGGACAGGATGGAGTCGTTCTTCAACTCGAACCCCGGCATGAGCTCGCGGATCGCGTACCACCTGGAGTTCGCCGACTACAACGTCCCGGAGCTTGAGGAGATCGCCGGGCTGATGACGTCGAAGTCCGGTTACTACCTCTCAGAAGAAGCGAAGCTGGTGTTCCGTGAGTGGCTCATGCACCGTCGTGACCAACCGCGCTTTGCCAACGCCCGCACCGTCCGCAACGCCCTCGAGGCGGCTCGCTTCCGGCACGCCAACCGCCTCGTGTCGGATCTGGAGCGCGCCTGGGGCCGCGACGAGCTGATGCGCATCGACGCTGTCGACGTGCCGCTGCTCGATGCGCCGATCGCCGAAGCTGACGCGACGCGTCAGCTGATCACGGACGGTTGACCCAGTCGGCGATCAGCTCAGATCGTTGCTCTGGCAGCCAGTGCGCGGCACCCTGAACAACCTCCACCTCGAGGTTGCGCTGGCCGCCGACGCGGCCGCTCGGGATTCCCCTGGTGACGAGGTCGCGTTCACCGATCAGCAGCGTGCTCGGCATCCCCAGCTTCGCACCGGCGTAGCGGCCGCGCGCGATCGGCACGAGCTCAAGGGTCAGGAAGCTGCGGTACATCGCCACCGAGACGTGCGGGGGAACATGTCGCGCGAACAGCGCGACCTCGGCATCCGACAGGCGTTCGCCGCGACGGCCGCTCTGCAGGATCTCCGGCACCATCCGCGTCGCCAGCCGTTCGCCGAGTAACGGCATGCTGAGCGGGCCTTGGTAGGTGAGCAACATCAGCTGACGCGGATGCGGCTTGACCCACAGATGCGGGACGCAGACCATCAGCATCCGCTCGATCCGCTCGGGCGCCCTCAGCGCCACGAGCTGACCGATCCAGCCGCCCCAGTCGTGCCCGACCCAGATCACGCGCTCGACCGCCAGTGCATCGAGCGCTGCCAGCAGGTCGTCCGCCATCCGCTCCTTCTCGTATCCGGATGCAGGCGCGTCGGTCCATCCGTGACCGCGCAGGTCGACGGCGATCACCCGGTGGCGCTCGGCCAGCAGCGGGATCACATGGCGCCAGCTCCACCAGTTCTGCGGCCAGCCGTGGACCAGCATCACGGCCGGCCCGTCGGGCGGACCGGTCAGCGCGACGTGGGTTCGCAGCCCGCCGGCGGTGAGGTACTCGTGCCGGACGCCCGGGAGCTCGGGTGGATCGCTGTCTCGTGTCGGTCTAGGCGTCGTCGAGGACCTCCGCGAATGCGATCACCACGCCGCCCGTGGCGTGCTCGAGGGTGGCGCCGACAAGGGCGCCCGCCGCTCCGGCGGCGTCGCTGGCCGCCGCGTAGTCGGCAAAGTAGAGGTCCAACAGTCGGTATGCCGGGGTCGGGCTGCCGTCTTCCTTGGGCCAGACCTTCGACGCCTGCAGCCGAGTCAGGCCGGGGAGCTGACGCGCCAGCGCTAGCTGCTCGGGGTAAGCCGCCTCGAAGGCGGACGGGTCGGTGGGGTTGGAATAGACGAAGCTGATCTTGGTCGGCTTGTCCTGCCCAGCATCACCAGCGCTCGATGTCATCGGTTCTGTCTCCTGTCTGGTCGAGTTACGTCTGTCCGGTGAGATAGGTTTGCGGCAAGCGAGCGGACCCACACCACTCGCTGCTCACCGAGCGTAGCCCGAGGAATGGGTAGAGACAATGACCGCTCCGCCGGAACATCTTGCCGATCGTCCAGCGCTCGAAGACGCCGCGCTCGGAGTCGACGCATACGGCCGGCCGCACGACTTGCTCTCGGAGCTGCTCCGGAGCGTCCGTCTGAGCGGAGAACGGATCGTTGCCTACGCTCCGCTGCGGGGTTTCTCGGTCAGCTTCGCCGACATCGGCACGCTGCACATCATCGAAGAGGGCGAACTCTTGTTGCGGATCGACGGCGGCCCGCGCGTCGAGCGCCTTGGTCGCGGCGATGTGATCCTGCTCCCGCGCGGCGACCCGCACCAGATCAGCGACGCCGGCGAGCGCGCGCACGCGACCGTGCCGACGCGCTGGCTCTGCGGAACGTTCACGATCGGCGACCCGCAGGCGAGCCACCTGCTCGCGAGTCTCCCTGCCGTGATCATCCTGCGCGGCGCCCTCGGGGAAGCGCTCGAAGGGCTCGAGGTGGCCCGCCGGATGCTCCTGTTCGAGATGCAATCGCCCTCTCAGGGATCGGCGGTGATGGTCGCCCGCATCCTCGATCTGGTCTTCATCCAGATTCTGCGCGCCTGGGCCGCCGGCACCGACGCCGAACCGAACTGGCTGGCCGGGGCGCTCGACCCGCAGATCGGTGTGGCCTTGAGCGCGATCCATCGAGACCCCGGCCATGACTGGACGGTCGAGGAGCTGGCCCGGGCGTGCAGCCTTTCCCGGTCGGCGTTCGCCGCGCGGTTCGTCGCTCGGGTCGGGAAGCCACCGGCCACGTATCTCGCGCACGTGCGCCTGGACGCCGCCACCGATCTGCTCCGCGACAGCTCGCTTCCGGTCACGCTGATCGCCGAGAACGTCGGCTACACATCGGAGGCGGCGTTCAGCCGCGCGTTCAAGCACCGTTATGGCGCGCCACCGGCTCGCTGGCGACGAGACACACGAGCGAAACACAACACATGAGATCCATATCCCGCAACCGCCGGTCATACACGGGCCGCCGCGGGCCGGCTGTGCCCGCGGCAGCCGCGCTCGCCGTACTGGCATCGAGCGCGGCGTTCGTCGCCGTGTCCACCGCGGCCGGCCGATCGAGGCCGGCTTCGAGCATCTACGCGCCTGCGGCAACGGTGTTCGCGACACGGCTACCAGCCTCCAAGTCGCCGCCGTTCGTTCGCCGGGGCACGGCTGTCCCCGCGTCGAGTCTCGGCGTCAGGGTGTTCGTCAACAGCAGGAACGGCTTCGCGCTCGCGAACCTCACCCGCGGGGGCGGCGCCACCTACCCGGCGGCGACCATCGACGGCGGCCGGACGTGGCGGATCGACGGACCGGCGTTCCACGTCAACGCCGCCAATGGGCCCGACGTGGTCACCCAGGTGGGTGCCGCGGCTCCGTCCCTGTATTTCGCCTACGGCGGACCTGACGGAGCCGGCTCGGTGGTCGTCAGCGCCGACGCGGGCCGCCACTGGTGGCGGGCCTACCTGGGCGGCGACGTGTTCGCGGTCGTGTCGTTCATAACGGGCAACCGAGCCGACGAGCTGGTCGCCTTCACCGACTGGCCCGGCGCGTATTACTCGAAGGACGGCGGGCAGGTCTGGCACTACGACCGGACGCAGTTGTCGTTCTGAAGGCCGCAGCCGCGCAGCGCCCGGGCCCGCCCCGCCAGGCGGGCCCAGGCGGGAGGACCGCTTCACGCGGGATACCGTCACGCGCTAGGCTGCGGTCCCTTGGTCGAGCGTTCGGCGATCTGAAGAGAGGTGGAGCTTGGCGGCGACGGTGCAGCAGCGCGAGTACATCCGGCAGGACGGTAAGGAGAAGGTCACCGGGGCCGGACGCTATACAGCGGACCTGACACTGGCCGGACAGCTGCACGCGGGCTTCCGCTACTCCGACCACACGCGCGCCAGGGTTCTGCGGATCGACGCCTCGCGGGCGCGGGCGCTCCCCGGTGTGTTCGCCGTTCTGACCCACGAGGACGTGCCCGATGTCCTCTACGGCCAGCTCGTCAAGGACCGGCGGCTGTTCGCCAAGGAGGAGGTCCGGTACGAGGCCGACATCGTCGCGGCCGTCGCGGCGCTCACGCCGGAGCTCGCCAAGCAGGCTGTTGAGCTGATCGAGGTCGAGTATGAACCGCTGCCACCGATCACCGACCCGGAGGCGGCGCTGGCGCCGGACGCTCCGCTGGTACACGCGGACTGGGCGTCCTACGAGGCGGAGGAGGCTCTCGGCCTCAACGGCAACGTGCTCGGGTACTCGACCATCGTCAAGGGCGACGCGGACGCCGCGATGGCGGCCGCCGACGTCGTCGTCAAGGGTCGCTATCTGGCGGACGGGTCGCACGGCGTTCCGATCGAGCCGCGCGCGATCCTGGCGCAGTGGCACGGCGATCGAGTGACGATCTGGTCCTCGTCGCAGACCCCCTACCCCGCGCGCAGCGGGGTAGCGCACTGTCTCCAGATCCCCGAGTCCAACGTCCGGGTGATCGTGCCGCTGCTCGGCGGCGGCTTCGGCTCGAAATGCGACTTCCACTATGAGGCTCACGTTGCGGCGCTCGCGCGGGCGGCCGGACGCCCGGTCAAGTTGGTGTTCTCACGCGAGGAGGAGTTCGTCGCACCCGACCATCGCCGTGAGAGCATCCTGCTCGAACTCGAGACGGGGGCCAGCAGCGACGGCACGCTGCTCGCGCGCCGTGGCCGCCTCGTGCTCGACGGTGGCGCCTATTGCGGCGAGGGCGGATTCTTCGCACAGATCGCGGCGATGCACGCCTGCGGGCCCTACGTGATCGAGAACGTGAACGTGGCGGCGACGCTGGCGTACACCAACAACCAGCCGTCCGGCTCGATCCGCGCACCCACCGCGCCGCAGACCTGCTGGGCGGTCGAGCAGCACATGGACGAGCTCGCGGCGGCGCTCGGGCTCGATCCGGTCGAGCTGCGACGCCGCACGCTGATCGACGAGGGCGACGAGAGCCCGACTCGGCAGGTGTTCGGCCCGGTCGGCATGAAGGAGACGCTGGAGCGCGCGGTCGAGCTGATCGGCTACGGCGACGAGCTGCCGGAGAACGAGGGGATCGGGGTCGCATGTGGGTG
This sequence comes from uncultured Solirubrobacterales bacterium, assembly GCA_963742025.1. Classification (GTDB taxonomy): domain Bacteria; phylum Actinomycetota; class Thermoleophilia; order Solirubrobacterales; family Solirubrobacteraceae; genus Palsa-465. The sequence goes on along the minus strand of CAVUKF010000010.1, from coordinate 312,490 downwards.
GTGGCCCTCGTTCGGGGTCGAGTCCGGCGCCTACATCAAGCTCAACGGCGACGGCTCAGGGACGATCGTGACCGGCGCGCAGGAGAACGGCAGCGGCTCGGTGATGGGTTTGCCGCTGATCGCGGCCGAGGTGCTCGGCATGAACCCTGAGGATTTCTCGATCCTCTATCAGGACACCGAGGCCGGTCCCTGGGACATGGGCTCCTCGGGCTCCCAGACGACGATCAACAACGGGCGTGCGGTCCAGGAAGCGGCCCGCGAGGTCGCCCAGAAGCTTCGTGAGCTCGCTGCCGAGCAGCTCGAGATCGACCCGGCGGATCTGGAGCTGCGAGACGGCGAGGTACGGGTCAAGGGCGCGCCGCAGAAGTCGGTCTCGATCGTCGATCTGGCCGGCACCGGCACCGCGATCCTCGGCAAGGGCTCAGGCCCGGTTCCCGCCCAGCCGGACTGCAACCCGGACAGTGGCTGCGTCGGGCGCCTGGGCATGGAGTCGTTCCTCGAGCCGCAGCTGATCACGCACGCGGTGCACGTCAGCGTCGACCCGGAGACCGGTGTGGTGCGCGTGCTGCGCGTCGCCGCGGCCCATGATTCGGGCACGATCCTCAACCCGATCGGCGCCAACGGTCAGGTTTACGGCGGTGTCGTGATGGGCATCGGTCAGGCGCTGTCGGAAGGGATGGTGCTCGACTCCGACGGCCGGCAGCTGAACCCGCACCTGCTCGACTACAAGCTCGTGACCGCCGCGGATGCGCCGTCGATCGAGATCACGTGGGTGCAGACGCCGGCGCTCGACGGTGGGCCGAACGGCTCAAAGGGCATCGGCGAGCCGCCGTGCGTGCCGACCCCCGGGGCGATCGCGAACGCGATCGCGAACGCGACCGGTCGCCGCGTGCGCCGCCTGCCGATGACGCCCGAGCGAGTCTGGGAGGCCGGTCAGTGAGCCCCTCGCTGGTGGTCGCGTCGAGTGTCGAGGAGGCCGTCGGCGAGCTGAACGGGGGAGCGCGCGCGGTCGCGGGCGGGACCGATCTGGTCGTCGGGGCGCGTCAGGGCAAGGCGCCGCTGCCCGAGCGATTGGTGGCGATCCACCGCCTCGATGGATTGACGGGGATGCAGGAGATTGACGGGGTGCTCCGGCTCGGCGCGCTCGTGACCCATCGGGAGCTCGCGAACGATGAGCTTGTCAGGCAGCGTCTGACGGCGCTCGCCGATGCCTGCGGGATCGTCGGCTCGCACGCCACCCGAGCTCAGGGAACGGTCGGCGGCAACCTGATGAATGCGTCGCCGGCGATGGAGAGCGGCGGGCCGCTTCTGTGCTTCGACGCGGTGGTTCTGCTGCGCTCCACCTCTGCGATGCGCATGCTCGGTGTCGCGGAGCTGCTCGCCGGCCCCGGCCGCACGACGGCGGCGCCGGGCGAGCTCCTGGAGGCGGTCGAGGTGCCGCTCCCGGGCGAGGGCACGGGCAGCTGTTATCTGCGGCTCGAGTACCGGCGCCAGATGGAGATCGCGGTCGTCGGCGCGACGGCCGTGGTGACACTCGAAGCCGGCCGCGTGGTTGACGCCCGAGTCGCGATCACCGCACTGGCCCCGACGATCCGGCGCGTTCCGGAAGCCGAGGCGGCGCTGCTCGGCAGCGACGGCGGACCCCAGGCGGCGCAGAGGGCCGCGCAGGAGATCGCCGCGGCATCGAGGCCGATCTCCGACCTGCGCGCGTCGATCGCCTACCGCAATGCGATGGCGGCGGTGATCGGGCGGCGCGCGATCGAGGTCGCCGTCGCGCGTGCCCGCGGCGAACACGTTCCGATCCCGGCGAGCCCTGCACTGCACGGAGGTCTGAGTTGAAAGTCGAGGCGACATTGCAGGTGAACGGGATCGCATGCCCGGTCGAGATCGATCCGCACGCGAGCCTGCTGCGATGCGTCCGTGAGCAGATCGGTCTGACCGGCGCGAAGGAGGGCTGCGATGACTCGGAGTGCGGCGCCTGCATGATGCTGCTTGACGGCGACCCGGTGAATGCCTGCTCATACCTGGCGCTACAGGCCCAGGGCCGGGAGATCACGACGATCGAGGGGCTCGCGCCGCCGGGCGAGCTCAGTGAACTGCAGCGCTCGATCCTGGAGCACGGGGGGGTGCAGTGCGGTTTCTGCACGCCCGGGATGCTGATCTCTGCGACGGCGCTGCTGGCGCGCACCGAGCGGCCGACCGAAGACGACGTGCGGATCGCACTCGCCGGAAACCTCTGCCGCTGCACCGGCTATGACGGGATCGTCAAGGCGGTTCTGGCGGCGGCGGAGTCTTCCTACTCCCAGTAGGGATGGCAGGCTTCAACCTGACGACCTGGTTCGTCGACAGGCACCTCGAGGAGGGGCGCGGGGACCGCGTCGCGCTGTTCTGCGGCGAGCGCGAATGCAGCTACGCGGAGCTGGCCGGGTTGGTCAACAGGGTCGGGAACGTGCTGGCGGACCTCGGTGTGCGTCAGGAGGAGCGCGTCCTGCTGGCGCTCGGGGACTCGGTCGAGTTCGTCGCGAGCTGGTACGCAGCGCAGAAGCTCGGCGCGGTCACGGCGGAGGCGTACACGTTCCTGCCGGCGAAGGACTTCGCCTACTACCTGGAGTACACGCGCGCCGGGGTCGTGATCGTCGACGCCACAACGCTTGACCGGATCCGAGCGGCGCGAGCCTCGAGTCAGTGGCTGCGGACACTGCTCGTCGTGGGGCCGATCACCGAGCCGCTGGGTGCGGGCGAGGCGAGCTTCGATGCACTCGTGGCACAGGCGCCGTCCGAGCTCTCGCCGGCGCCGACGGACGCTGACGACATCGCGGTCTGGAAGTTCACGACCGGCTCGACCGGCAGGCCGAAGGCGTGCGTGCACCGTATGGAGACGCCGTTGCTCAGCTATCGGCACTATGCGCTCGGGGTGCTCGGGATGTCCGCCGATGACGTCGTGCTGCCGGTCCCGAAGCTGTTCTTCGGATATGCGCGTGATCTGGCGGCGCTCTATCCGTTCGGGTCAGGCGGCGCCGGAATCGTGTTCCCGGAGCGCACGACGCCCGAGCGGATCTTCGAGTTGATCGAGCGCCGCCGACCGACGATCCTCGTCAATGTGCCGACGATGATCCGCGCGATGCTCGAGCAGCCTGAGCGTGACCTCTCGTGCCTGCGGCTGTGCACCTCGGCCGGCGAAGCGCTGCCGGAGGAGCTCCACCGGCGCTGGATCGACGCGTTCGGAGTCGAGCTGCTGGATGGGATCGGTTCATCCGAGGCATACCACATCTACATCTCCGGCCGACCGGGCGCAGCGCGGCCCGGGACGCTGGGGACCGTCGTTCCGGGTTACCGTGCGCGGATCGTCGATGAGCGCCGTCGCGACGTCGCCGACGGCGAGACGGGACGGTTGTGGATCGAGGGGGACACCGCCGCGCTGATGTATTGGGGCTCCCGCGAGCAGACGGTCGCGACCTACGCCGGTGACACCGTGATCAGCGGCGACCTGTTCAGCCGTGACGGCGACGGCTACTTCCGGTACCGCGGGCGGGCGGACGACCTGCTCAAGGTAGGCGGCATCTGGGTCGCACCGCAGGAGATCGAGCGCTGCCTGGCCGATCACCCGGCGGTCGCAGAGTGTGCTGTCGTCGGCTACGACGAGGAGGGTCTGCAGAAGCCGCGCGCGTTCATCGTGCTCAACGCGGGCGCAACTGTCGACGCCTCGGCGCTCCAGGAGCACGTCAAGACGACGCTCTCGCCGCACAAGTACCCGCGCGACGTGCGCTTCGTGGCGGAGCTGCCGCGGACGGGATCAGGGAAGATCGATCGCAGCGCCCTGCGCCACAGCAGCGAGCTCACCTAGACCGGCGGGAGACCGCGCCGAGGGCGTCGCCGAGCAGTGCGATCGCCTGCTCGAGCTGCTCGTCCGACAGATACGGCGCCGGTCCGAGCCGCAGAAACTCGCCGCGGCTGTCGGTGAGGACACCTCGCTGCAGGAGCGCGCGCTGGAGCTCGGCTGCGCTCGGGGAGCGCAGCGCGAGGAAGCCGCCGTACTCCGACAGCGGCCGCGAGCGCTCCCGCGTGATCAACTCCGGCGGGGCGTCCAGTGCGTCGAAGCCGGCCGCCAGCAGGCCGACCTGATGCTGGGAGACCGCTCGCAGGAACTCGGGGGAGAGCCGGTGCTCGGCGAAGAACGAGGACACGCGCGCGGCTCGGTAGTGGCTGGTCGGGTCATACGTGGAGCCGGCGAATCGTGCGGGTCCTCTGCCGTAGGCGACGCTGCCGTCGAGGGCATCCTCAGCGAGCGTGTCGAACTCGGCGTACCACCCGGTGACGACGGGGCGCAGACGCTCGGCGTGAACGGGAAACCGCATGAAGCAGTTGCCCTCGCCGAGCTGCAGGTACTTGTAGCCGCCACCGATGATCCATGCGTCGCGCAGCCCGAGCCCGGCGATGCTCACCGGCACCACGCCGAGCGCGTGGTAGACGTCGAGGAGCAGCTCCGCCCCGCGCTCGGCACAGGCGGCGGCGAGGCCGTCGAGGTCGGGGACGATCCGTGCGGTCTCGAACAGGACGGCGGAGACGAGCGTCGCGGCGGTGCGATCGTCGATTGCAGCAGCGAGCCGCTCGGCGAGCGTCTCGGCGGGCTGCGCCGCAACCCGATCCACCTCCAGACCCGCCTCGGCGAGGCGCATCAGCTGCCGGCGGATCGTGTGGAACTCGCCGTCAGTGGTCACCAGCCGCGGGCGCCGGCGCAGATCCAGCGCCGAGAGGAAGCGCACGAGCAGGTCATGGGTGCTGGCGCCGAGTGCGATCTCGCTCGGGGCGGCGCCGATCAGGGTGGAGAAGCCGGCGCGGACCGCATCGGCCTTGGCGAATGCCGCCCCCCACTTCTCGTCGAGCAGAAGGGTGGCATCGTCGAAGGCCTCCAGCTGACCTTCGATTGCGACGTCCGGCCACGCCTGGTGCGAGTGTCCTGAGAGGAGCAGACGCTCAGCGACTCGGCTGCGGCGATAGTGAGCGGCGAGTGCGTTGGGTGTGCGACGGAGGTCGGCGAGCCCGGTCACAGTCGGCTTCTGACCGCCCACAAATCAGGGAACATCGGCGAGAACAGGGTGCCCCGCAGGTACCTGGCGCCGCTGGAGCCGCCGGTCCCCTGCTTGTCTCCGATCGTCCGCTCCACCATCTTGACGTGGCGGTAACGCCACTCCTGCAACCCCTCGTCGAGGTCGAGCAGGGACTCGCACACGGCTGCCGGCTCGCCGGCCGCCAGGTACACGTCGACCAGTACCTGCTGGAGCGCCGCGGACGGCTCGATCGGAGCGCGGAGGTCGCGCTGCAGGACCTCGCCGGGCAGTTCGTAGCCGGAGCGTGAGAGATAGCACAGGAACGAGTCGAACAGGCTCGGTCTGGCCATCGCATCCGCGATCGCGGCGCGCTCGGGGCTGAGCTCGTCGTAGTGCGCCAGCACCCGCTGCTCACGCCGGCCAAAGCTCGCCTCGAGCTCACGGAACTGTGCCGACTGGAACCCGCTGGCGGTGTCGAGCTGGCCACGGAAGCCGGAGTATTGGACCGGAGTCAGGGTTTCCAGCACATCGAGCTGGCTGACGATCGTCTTCAGGATCGCGCGCATCCGGCGCATCGTGTGCATCGCTTGCGGTCCGTTGCCGAGCTCGAGCTCCCCCTGCGCGTGCCGCGTCTCGTGGATCAGCTGCTTGAACCAGAGCTCGTAGATCTGGTGGATGACGATGAACAGGGTCTCATCGTGCTCGTCGGAGCGGGGTCGCTGCGCGCCGAGGATCTCGCCCAGTGCCAGGTAGGAGCTGTAGTTGAAAGCGGCGGTGGAGTCGGACACGTGCGTCACAGTTATACGCAGGTCGAGCGTATATCGTCCCCGGCGTGCCCTCGATCGAGTTCGCCGAGCTCACCACGGTCCAGGCGGATCGGCTGCTTCAGGGGCCACGGACCGCTGTCCTGCTGCTCCCGGCGGCCGCGGTCGAGCCGCACGGGCCGCACGCGCCGCTGGCGACCGACGGGCTGATCGCCTCCGGGATCTGCGTGCGGGCGGCGCGCGCGCTGCAGGGCGATCCGGATGTTCACGCGCTCGTGCTGCCGCCGCTCGCCTATGGGGTGACGCGCTACGCCGCGGCATTCCGCGGTGCGGTCAGCGTCGGGCAGGAGACGCTGCGGTTACTGGTGAGCGACATCGGCCGGTCCCTGATCGAGGACGGATTCCGGCATCTGGTGATCGTCAACCATCACTTCGAGCCCGAGCACATCGAAGCGCTGCGCGCCGCCCGGGACGCTCTGAACGGCGCGGGTGGCAGCGTTGCGCTGCTCGACCTGACACGCCGGCGCCAGGCCGAGCGCCTGACCGAGGAGTTCCGTCGAGGCAGCTGCCACGCGGGGCGCTACGAGACCTCGCTGGTGCTCGCGGAGCGCCCGGAGCTGATCGACGGTGAGCTCCTCGGCACGCTGCCGGCGCTCGGTGTGCGCATGCCGGTCGAGATCTCAGAAGGCCGGCGTGATTTCCTCGCGATGGGAATGGGCGACGCCTACTGCGGCGCTCCCGCGGAAGCGAGCCCCGAGGAGGGCGAGGCGACCTTCGAGACGCTGACGCAGATGGTCGTCGAGCTGGTCCGTGAGCTCGCCGAGCCGGCTTCGGACGCTCGGTAGCGCGGCGCCTGACCCTGGAACTCGCGGCCAGATGGGAACGATCCTTGCGCTCGGTCTTGCGGCGGCCGTGTATCCGCAGCTGCTCGCGGTCGTCGCGGTGATCCTCACGCGTGCCAACCCGAGGCGGCTGCTGTGGGCCTGCTACCTGGGCGCCGCCGGCATGAGCGTGGCCGGTGCCGTGGTGGCGCTGGTGGTCTTCCGGGCAAGAGGGAGCTTGGCCGGCACCAGCTCCCGGGAGCTTGGTGCCGGCGCCTACCTGATCGTCGGGGGGATCACGCTGCTGATCGCGGCGCTGACCGCAACCGAGCGCGGCCGTCAGCTGCTCGGCGCCGCCCGCGTGCGACGCCAACCCCGGGAGCGCAGCGCGCCGGGGTTCGGTGATCGCGTCAAGTCCAGAACGGAGCACGCGCTGATGCAGGGCTCCGCTGCGCTGGCGTTGATCGTCGGCGTGATCCTCGGCATTCCAGGACCGTTCGACCTGCTCGCCCACGGGGACATTGCACGGGGCCGGCACGAGCTGTTCGCGGTGATCGTGCTCGTTGCCGTGTTCGTCGCGCTCAAGCTGCTGCTGATCGAGCTTCCGATCGCGAGCTACGCGATCGACCCCGACGGGACCTCGATGCGCGTCGAGCGATTCACCGCCTGGATGAAGGAGCGCAGGTTCGAGGTGATCGCTGCGGTCCTCGCCGTGATCGGGTTCGTTCTCCTGGCCCGCGGCATCGTGCGTCTCGGATGAGCGCGGTGTGGCCGCGTACCCCCCGCCGTGCCGCGTATCGTATGCCGTCTTAGAACTCAAGAGAGGATCTCAAATTGCCGGTTTTTGCTTCGTTCACGTTCGTCGATGCGCTGGTGACGGCGCTGGAGCTTTCGTTGCTGATCATCTGGATCTGGATCGCGATCGGCGTCGTCGTCGACATCTTCCGCAGCCACGACATGTCCGGCTGGGGCAAGGCCGGATGGCTGCTGCTGATCGTGATCGTGCCGCTGTTCGGCGTGCTGATCTACCTGATCGCCCGCGGCCACAAGATGCAGGAGCACGCGGTCAGCCACGCCAAGCAGCAGGACGCCGCCTTCCGTGATTACGTCAAGAGCACGGCATCGAGCCCGGGTGACGAGCTGACGAAGCTCGCCGACCTGCGCGACAGGGGCGTGATCACCGAGGAGGAGTTCCAGCAGGCCAAGGCCAAGGCCCTCGCCTAGCGATCGTCCGCCGGACTGCGGTTGACGGCGAACGTCATCGCAGTGGAGGCGCCCGCAGCTGACCTGGCTCTGCTGCGGGCGCACGAGCCGGTGGTTCGCTACACGAAGGGCGAGCTGTTCCTGCCGACCGCGGTCGGCCCATATGTCGAACAGTGCAGCCTCTGGTCCGGCGTGCACGGGGGTAAGCTGACGCGGCTCGTCGAGGGCGGCGAGATGACGCTTGAGCGCCTGTCGGCGGAGGGCATCCGGCATCGGGACCTGCCGCTGTTCCTGCGGTTCGTCGAGAAGCCGATGGGGCGCAGCGCATACCTGCGCTGGCGCCGGTTGCCGCGTGAGCGATTGAGCGCCGTCGGCAGGTTCACGACCACCGGCGTGTTCGGCCGTCTGCTGGACGCCGGGCTGAGGGCATCGCTGCTGCTGCGGGGAAAGGTGCCCTCGGGACTCGCCGCGGCAGCCGAGACGACCTACCGTGAGCGGCTGGACGCCAACCGCTTCACGTACTACGGGCGCGTGGTCCGCGATGGCGGTTACGTCTGTCTGCAGTACTGGTTCTTCTACGCGATGAACGACTGGCGCTCGACGTTCGCCGGGATCAACGACCATGAGGCGGACTGGGAGATGATCACGATCTACCTGGCGCAGCAGCCTGACGGCGCGGAGCCTGTGCCGGCGTGGGTGGCGTTCTCCTCGCACGACTACCACGGCGATGACCTGCGCCGACGCTGGGACGACCCCGACCTTCAGCGCGAGGGCGACCGGGTGGTCGTGTTCGCCGGTGCGGGATCCCATTCGGGCGCGTTCATCGCCGGCGACTACGTGATCTCGGTCGATCCGCCGCCGATCCGGCAGGCCGTGAGGGTCCTGCGCAACCTGCGGCGGTTGCTGGCGCCCTGGCGCCATTACACCGGCGACCCCGGCGGGCTGGGGATCCCGTTCGTCGACTACGCACGCGGCGATGGGATCGCGATCGGACCCGGCCATGACCGTGAGTGGACGCCGGTCGTGATCGACGACGGCACCGGCTGGGTGCACGATTACCGAGGGCTATGGGGTCTTGACACGCGTGACCGGTTCGGCGGTGAGCGGGCGCCATCGGGACCACGATACGAACGCGATGGCACGGTCCGAGTGTCGTGGGCGAACCCGCTCGGCTGGGCCGGACTCCTGAAGGTGCCGCCGCACGAGCGGGAGTTCGCCGACGCACTGAGAGAGCGCGTCGATGCCCTGGCGGGGGAGTTGGGAGAGCTGGATGCCAGGATCGAATCCGAGACCCACGCGGTGCGGGGCCTTCGCGCGCAGGCTCGCTCGCTGCGGTTGTCCGAGTACGCGCACGTGTTGGCGCGCAGCCGCGAGGAGGAGGTCGTCAAGCGCGAGGCGGCTCTCACGCAGACGATCGCAGAACGAACCGCGCTTGCGGAGGAGCGCAGCGCCCACCTGGCCACGCTCGCGGGCGAGATCGAGCCGGAGCCATCGCAGGCGCACATCCGGCGTCAGCACCGGCCGCATGTCGAGACACAGGAGCGGCGCACGCGGTTCCTCAAGGTCTGGGCAGCGATCAGCACACCGTTGCTGCTCGCGTCGCTGATCCTCGTGCTGGTCGCCACCCCGCTCGCGTTCGTCTCGACGCTGGTCGTCCTGTTCCTGCTGTTCACGGCGGTCGAGGCGATCGCCCGCCGTCGTCTGCTGTCGTTCCTGGCGAGCACGCTGCTGCTGTTAGCGGCGGTGGCGGCGGTCGTGGGACTCGTCCTGCTGACGATCAGCCATTGGCGCACAGGTCTGTCGGTCCTGATCGGGGCGGCCGCCCTGACGCTCCTGGTCGCGAACCTCCAGGACCTGCGTCGGCGTTAGTGCCGAGAGTCGGGCACCCGTCGTGCGATCCGCCTGCGCGTGCAGCGATTGTCTATCGTTCCGCGGCGTGAGCACGGTCGCGCGGTCCACGGCGAAGGCGAGGAAGACGGCTGATCGGGCGGAGGCGGCGCGGATCGCGAAGCTCGAACCCGGGGAGTCGCTGGAGCGCGGCCTGGCGGCTCGCCGGCAGGTCCCGCGCTCAGCCCATGGCGATTGGGCGCCGGCGCCGGATCGTCCGGATCCGGTCGATGTCCTCAGGGCGCAGGCCGCGACACGGGTCGAGGAGCTGATCCCGATCCGCTACGGGCGGATGCTCGTCTCGCCGTTCACCTTCTACCGCGGGGCAGCCGCCGTGATGGCCGCAGACCTGGCGAAGACGCAGGATTCCGGAATCGTGGTGCAGGCATGCGGTGACGCCCACATCTCTAATTTCGGCGGCTTCGCCGCGCCCGACCGCAGGCTGCTGTTCGGTCCCAACGATTTCGACGAGACCCTGCCCGGTCCGTGGGAGTGGGACGTCAAGCGGATGGCGGCGAGCCTGGAGATCGCTGCGCGGGACATTCAGCTGAGCCCCGCACGCAGGCAGGCACTTGTGGTCGATTGCGTCAGGGAGTACCGCGAGGCGATGGCTGACTTCGCGCAGATGAGTCACCTCGATGTCTGGTATCAGCGCTTGAACGCGAGCGAGCTGGCCGATCGTTTCGGTGGCAGACTCGGTCGCAGGGGGCGTGTCCACTTTTCGCAGCCCTTCGTTCGAGCGCGGCGCAAGGATCATTTTCGCGCTGTCAAGAAGCTGACCGAGGACATCGACGGCCAGCCACGCTTCCGCCACGTTCCACCGTTACTGGTGCCCTACGGCGAACTGTTCGCCGGCGCCGACCTCGACGAGATGACCAGATACATGCGGACGGTGCTGGAGCAGTACGCCGGCAGCCTCGACGATGAGCGCCGGCATCTCTTCTCCAGCTACAGGTTCGTCGACATGGCGCGCAAGGTGGTCGGTGTCGGCAGCGTCGGCACGCGCGCCTGGGTGATCCTGATGGCGGGTCGCGACGGGCAGGATCCGCTGATGATGCAGGCCAAGGAGGCGCAGGCCTCGGTGCTAGAGCCACACCTAGGCGTGAGCGAGTTCGAGACCCACGGCGAGCGGGTCGTACGCGGCCAGCGCATGTGCCAGGCCGCCCCTGACATCTTCCTGAGCTGGCAGCGCACGATCGCGATGGACGGTGAGCAGCGCGACTACTACGTGAGGCAGCTCTGGGACTGGAAGGCGTCGGTCGACCTCTCGACGATGCGCTATCGGGGGCTGCGGGCATACGCGCGAGCCTGCGCATGGTCGCTGGCGCGGATGCACGCTCGTTCCGGCGACCGGCTGGCGATCGCCGCCTACCTCGGGGGGAGCCCAAAATTCGATCGGGCGATCGCCCGCTTCGCCGACGCCTACGCCAATCAGAACGAGCTCGACCACCTGCGGCTTGCGGAGGCGATCACGACCGGCGAGGTGCCGGCGGCGCGCGGCATCTGAAGGATGGAAGCCGCATCGATCACCAGCACTGAGCTACGCCGCGGGGCTTCAGCTTCGCCCCAGCTCAAGCAGAACGCGATCAGCTACCTGAGCAACCTCGTGATCGGGGTCGCTGCCACGGCGCCGGGCTACTCGCTGGCGGCCACAATCGGCTTCATCGCCGTGATCAGCGGCATGGGCATCCACGCTCCGGCCGTGATCATCGTCTCATTCCTGCCGATGGTCTGCATCGCGTTCGCCTACAAGTACCTCAACAACGCCGATCCGGACTGCGGCACCACGTTCTCCTGGATGAGCCGGGCGATGGGAGCGGGCTGGGGATGGGTCGCCGGCTGGGCGATCCTGTTCGCGGACATCGTCGTCAACGCCAATCAGGCACAGATCGCCGGCGTCTACGGCTTCCAATTGTTCGGCCTGACGGCAGCGTCCAACAGCACGGTCGATGTGACGGTCCTCGGCGTGGTCTTCATCATCGTGCTGACGTGGGTCTGCTGGAAGGGGATCGAGCTATCCGCGCGGACCCAGCAGTTCCTGCTCGGCTTCGAGATGGCGACGCTGATCATCTTCTCGGTGGTCGCGCTCGCAAAGGTGTACTTCGGACACCCCGTGCACGCGTTGCACGTGCAACTTGACTGGTTCAACCCGTTCTCGCTGGGCTTCGGCCCGCTGCTGCTCGGGCTGCTGCTGGGCGTGTTCCTCTACTGGGGCTGGGACGCCGGCGTGTCGGTCAATGAGGAGACCGAGGACTCGAGCACCGCGCCCGGCCGCGCCGCGGTCGTCTCGACGCTGGTGCTGATCGGGATCTTCCTGCTGGTCACGACCGCGGCGCAGGCCTACGCCGGGCCTAAGGAACTGGCTGACAATGCCAACAACATCTTCGCCGGGGGGCTCGCCACCGCCGTTCTCGGACCACTTCATTTCCTGCTGATCATCGCCGTGCTCAGCTCCGCCACGGCGGCGACCCAGACGACGATCCTGCCCGCCGCGCGGATGGCGCTGTCGATGGCCCGCCGGGGCGCGATCCCGCGGCGGTTCGGCGAGATCCACGCCCGCAACCTCGTACCCGCGTTTGCGACGATCGTCGCCGGCGCCCTGTCGGTAGTGTGGTTCGTGTTCATCGTCCAGGTTTCGACCAACGTCCTTTCGGACTGCGTCACCGGACTCGGCTTCCTAGTCTGCTTCTACTACGGTTTCACCGGCTTTGCGTGCGCGATCTTCTACCGTCGGGAGCTGTTCAAATCGTCCCGCAATCTCCTGATGATGGGCGTGGTGCCGGTGGCGGGTGGCCTCGTGCTGATGGGGGTCTTCCTGAAGGGGTTCGTCTTCTACGGTCATGCCGCCAACGACACCAGCCCGCCGCTGCTCGGACTCGGCGTCCCGGACTGGATCGGGATCCTCGGGATCCTCGGCGGGGTCGTGCTGATGCTGATCTGGCGCGCAACCAACCCCGAGTTCTTCCGGCGTGAACGTCGCATCGTGTATGGCGATCCGATCGAGGTCGTGACCCCGGAAGCCGCGTTCGCGCCCGCGGACTCGACGCTTTAGCGGACGGCCCTTGGAATGTCCGTCGCGCCTTCGTTCTGGCTGCAGCAGCTCGGCGGGCTCCCCCGGCGTCCCGCCCTGCAACAGGACCGAGAAGCCGACGTCTGCATCGTCGGAGGCGGCTTCACCGGTCTGTGGGCCGCCTACGAGCTGCGCCGGGCTGACCCGGCGCTCGAGGTGGTGGTGCTGGAGGCACGCCACGTCGGCTTCGGCGCATCGGGGCGCAACGGTGGCTGGGTGCTCGGCGAGGTGTCCGGCTCCCCCTCGGCGTGGAACCGGCGGGGTGGGGCCGGCGCCGCGCGCGCGATGGCGCGCGCGATCCAGCAGACCGTCGGCGAGGTCGGAGCTGTCGTCGAGCGTGAGCAGATCCAGTGCGATTGGACGCACGGCGGCTCGCTGACGATCGCACAGAACCAGGTGCAGCTGGGCCGTCTGCGCAGGGAGGCGGCGGACCAGCGCGAGCTGCTGGGAGCCGACCTCGCGCGAGAGCTGCTCGACGCCGACGAGGTGAGATCCCGGATCGCCGTCGACCGCGGCGTCGGCGGGTTGTTCACCCCTCACTGTGCCCGTGTGCAGCCGGCCAGACTGGTCCTCGGTTTGGCCGCCTGCGCTGAGCGGCTCGGGGCGACGGTCTACGAGCGCACACCGGCGCTCGAGCTCGCGCCGGGAATCGTGCGCACCCTCAATGGATACGTCCGGGCGCGGTTCGTGCTTCGGGCAACCGAGGGCTACACGGCCGATCTACCCGGCCTGCACCGCGCGATGCTGCCGCTCAACAGCACGATGATCGTCACCGAGCCGCTCGATCGGGGAGCCTGGGCCTCGATCGGATGGAACCGCTGCGAGACACTGCTTGACGGCTCGCTCGTCTACACGTACTCGCAGCGGACCGCCGACGGCCGGATCGCGATCGGCGGCCGGGGCGTGCCCTACCGCTTCGGATCTCGCACCGACCGGGAGGGGCCCGTGCCGCAGTCGGCTGCCGCGGAGCTGCGTCGCCGTCTGATCTCGCTGTTCCCGGCTCTGCGCGACGTCGCCGTCGATCGAGCCTGGCACGGAGTGATGGGTGTTTCACGGGACTGGCGCCCCGCGGTGGGGCTGGACCCGCTCACCGGTCTGGGATTCGCCGGAGGGTACGTGGGCGACGGCGTCGCTGCCAGCAACCTCGCCGGGCGGACACTGCGCGACCTCGTGCTCGGGCGCGACAGCGAGCTGACACGGCTGCCGTGGGTCGGTCCGCCGGCGCGCGACTGGGAGCCCGAGCCACTGCGTTTCCTCGGCGCCCGAGGCACCTACTCGCTCTATCGGATGGCCGACGCGCGAGAGCAGCGCAACGGCCATGAATCACGCGCGGCAAAGCTGGCGAAGCTGATCTCGGGCCGCTGAGCCGGGGCGGTTGCCTCCGGCCGGTTGACCGCGTTATCGTGACGGGTATGAGCGATCGAGACCTGGGAGCTGCGAGCGGCACAGCTGCGTGGCATCGCCAGCTCCATCACACCGGTCACGATCAGCTGAGCGACGACACGGCGCAGACCCCGGGAATGCGCCGCTACGAGGCGATCTCCGGCAAGCGCAACGGCTCACGCAAGATCTGGATGGGTGAAAGCCATATCGGGCCGGGCATGGTGTCAGGCGATCACCACCACGGTGAGGCGGAGACCGGCATCTACGTGGTCAGCGGCCATCCCGTGTTCGTGTTCCTTGAGGACGGCTCCGAGCGCCGGGTCCAGACGGGTCCCGGCGACTACGTCTATGTCCCGCCATACGTCCCTCACCGGGAGGAGAACCCCTCCGTCGATGAGCCGGTGATCGTCGTGCTCGCGCGCAGCACGCAGGAGGGGATCGTCGTGAACCTGCCGAGCCTACGCGCCGAGGTGCCCGAGCTCGATCAGCTGATCGCGGAGCTCGCCGCGGACTGACCAATTCCAGGGTCGCTCGCCGGCGCGGGCCGGACAGCTCAGCCGGAGTCCCCGGCGAGGTCCGGCGAGGCCGGTGTCGGAGTGGCGGCCGCTGGCTGCTCGCCGGCCGCCGCCTGCAGCGGGAAGTGGCAGGCGGCCTGGTGGCCGGGCCGAACGGTCGCAGCGGCGGCTCCGCCTCGGCGCACAGCGGTCCTGCGCGCGCGGGCAGCGCGTGCGGAAGCGGCAGCCCGACGGCGGGTTGATCGGGCTCGGCAGCTCGCCGCGGATCGCCGACCTCGGTCTTGGCCCGCTCGGCCGCCGGGATCGGGGACCGGGATCGTCTTGATCAGCGCCTCGGTGTAGGGGTGCGCCGGCGCGCTGGTAGATGTCGTCGCCGGTGCCGAGCTCGACGAGCTTGCCGAGGTACATCACGCCGATCCGGTCGGCGAGGTACTTGACGACCGCGAGGTCGTGCGAGATCACGACCGAGGCCATGTCGTGCTCGGCCTGCAGGCGCTTCATCAGGTTCAGCACCTGCGAGCGGATCGAGACGTCGAGCGCGCTGACCGGCTCGTCGGCGACGATCACCTTCGGCTCGAGCATCAGCGCGCGCGCCAGCGCGATGCGCTGGCGCTGGCCGCCGGAGAACTCGTGCGGGTAGCGCTCGAGCGCGTTCATGCGGCAGCCCGACCTCGTCGAGCATGCCGCGCGATCCGCTGCGTCCTGCTCCTTGCGCGCTGCCGATCCCCTGGATCGACCAGCGGCTCGCGCAGGATCGCGCTGCACGCGCATCCGCGGATCGAGCGAGGCGTACGGGTCCTGGAACATCATCTGCAGGTCGCGGCGCGCGCGGCGCAGCGCGCCGCCCGCGCAGCTTGAAGACCTCGCTCGCCGTCGAGCGCGATCCGTGCCGCCGTCGGGCTTCTCGATGCCGACGATCAGCTTGCCGAGCGTCGTCTTGCCGCAGCCCGGACTCGCCGACGAGGCCGAGCGTCTCGCCCGCGTCGACGTGCAGCGTGACGCCCGAGACGGCCTTGACCGAGTCGACCTTGCGCTGCAGCATCGCGCCGGCGGTGACCGGGTACTCGCGGACGACGTTGCTCGATCTCGCAGCAGGTGGCTCGGCGGCCGTTCGACGTCGCGAGCGGTCGGCCGCGCGACGCTGCGGCCGCGCACGGCGATCTCGCGGCGCGTGCGCTGATCGGCCCGTCGACCGGGTGCCAGCAGGCGAACTGGTGGCCGGTCGTCGCCGCTCAGCGGCGGCTCCTCCGCCCGGCACTGGTCGGTCGCGAACGGGCAGCGCGGCGCGAAGCGGCAGCCGGGCGGCGGGTTGGTGAGGTCGGGCGGCAGGCCGGGGATCGCTGACGCAGCGGCTTGGTGCGTGTCCTGGTCGAGCCGCGGGATCGAGCCGAGCAGCGCCTGCGTGTAGGGGTGGCGCATCGCGCTGAACAGCTCCTCGGTCGGCGCCGTCTCGACGATCCGCCCGGCGTACATCACGTTGATCCGGTTGGTGCGCCCGGCGACGACGCCCATGTCGTGCGTGACCAGCAGCGTCGCCATCCCGAGCCGCTGCTCGAGGTCGTCGAGCACCGACAGGATCTGCGCCTGGATCGTGACGTCGAGCGCGGTCGTCGGCTCGTCGGCGAGCAGCACCTTCGGCTCGCAGGCGAGCGCGATCGCGATCATCACGCGCTGGCGCAGGCCGCCGGAGAGCTGGTGCGGGTAGTCGTCCAGGCGCTCGCGCGGCCGCGGCAGGCCGACCAGCTCGAGCACCTCGAGCGCCCGGTCGCAGCGCCTCCTTGCTTGGAGGCGCCGCGGTGCAGCCGCACCGGCTCGGCGACCTGCTCGCCGATCGTCTTGGTCGGGTTCAGCGAGGACTGCGAGTCCTGGAAGATCATCGCGACCTCGTTGCCGCGGATCTCGCGCAGCTCGCGCTCGCGGCAGCCCGACGAGCTCGCTGCCCGTCGAGCTTGATCGAGCCGCTCGATGATGTGGCCGCCGTTGGGCAGCAGGCCGAGGATCGAGAGCCCGAGCATCGACTTGCCGCAGCCGGACTCGCCGACCAGGCCGAGCGTCTCGCCGGCGTCGATCGCGCAGGTCGACGTTGCCGACCGCCTGCACGACCGAGCGCGAGAGCTTGATGTGGGTGGTGAGGTTCGTTGACCTCGAGCGCGGCGGCCATCGCTCGCTGCTCTCCTAGCGGCGCCGCAGCCGCACGTCGAACGCGTCGCGCAGCGCGTCGCCGACAGGTTGCACGCCAGCACGACCAGCACCAGGCAGCCGCCGACCGGATAGACCAGCCACCAGTAGCCGTTCGAGACGTAGTGTCTGGGCGTTGCCGAGCATGTCGCCCCACGAGGCCGCCGGGTACTGCAGGCCGAAGCCGAGGAAGCCGAGGTAGGCGAGCGCGAGGATCGAGTCGGCGATCAGGAAGGTGACGTTGACGATCACGACCGACAGCGCGTTCGGGATCAGGTGGCGGAAGACCAGCCGCGCTGCGGCTCGCTGCCCATCACCCGCGCCGCCGAGACGAAGTCGCGCTCGCGCAGCGTCAGCACCTCGCCGCGCACCAGCCGCGCCGGCACCAGCCACGAGAAGAGCCCGAGCAGCAGGCTCACGCTCGAGCACCGTCGCGCTGTACTTGGTCGCCAGCACCAGCACGATGAACAGGAACGGGATCGACAGCAGGATGTCGACGAAGCGCATCATGAGCGCCGTCGACGAGGCCGCCGACGAGCCCGGAGATCGGCGCCGTAGAGGGTGCCGATCACGGTCGCGATGAACGCCGCGAAGAAGCCGATCTCGAGCGCCGTCTGGCCGCCGACCATGATCCGGCCGAGCTCGTCGAAGCCGTGCTCGTCGGTGCCGAGCGGATGCGCCGCCGCTCGGGCGGCAGGTCGGTCGATCAGCGGGTTGGTGAGCGTCTGGTTGGTGTGGTAGAAGAGCGGCCCGAGGAAGCAGAACAGCACGAAGAAGACGATCACGCACGAGCGCCGACGACCGCGAGCCGGTTGTCGAGGAACTCGCGCAGCGCCAGCCGCCAGCCGCTGGCGATGACCTGCGACCTCGCCGCCCTCGGGCATCGTCGACAGCGATGTCGGGCTGAGCCGAGCGCGCGCCGTCGGCCTCGATGCAGCGGCTCGACGTCGCTGGCTCAGCTCAAGGCGGACCCTCGGGTCGGCGACGGTGACCGCGATGTCGGCGACCAGGTTGCCGAGCACGGTCAGGATCGCCGCCGAGGACCGTGTAGGCGAGCAGGATCGGTAGTCCTCGTTGCCGAGCGCGTTGTAGAACAGCAGCCCGAGGCCCGGGTAGTTGAACAGCACCTCGATCAGCAGGTTGCCGGCCAGCAGAGTCGGGATCGACAGGCCGACCAGCGTGATCATCGGCAGGCACGCGTTGCGCAGCAGGTGGCGCGTACAGCACCGCCGCTCCGACAGCCCCTTGGCGCGCGCCAGGCGGATGTAGTCCTGGGCGAGGTTGTCGAGCGCCGAGGAGCGCATGTAGCGGCTGAACGACGCGACGTTGATCGCGCGCCAGCGTGACGATCGGCAGGCTCAGCTGCACGCGGGTGGGTGATCGCCTGCCAGGTCGTGGTGATCGTGTCGCTGACACCAGCGGCGGGAAGATGTGCAGGTCCAGCGCGAAGAACTGGATCAGGATCAGCCCGAGGAAGAACGACGGCATCGAGTAGAGCATGAAGTTGATCGTCGTGACCGTGTAGTCGCCGATGCTGTTGCGCTTGACCGCCTGGGCGATCCCGAGCGGGATCGCGATCAGCAGCGACGAGCACGCAGCGCCGGCGCCGGACAGGTAGGCGCTGCGGCCGGCGTTCTCCTTGAACAGCGCGCCGACGCTCTGGCTCGAGCTTGTAGGAGTAGCCGAAGTTGAGGTGCGCGAGGTTGCCCAGGTAGCTGAGGAACTGCGCGATCACCGGCCGGTCGTAGCCGTGCGGCTTGTTCCACGCCGCGATCGCCGCCGGGTTGCGCCTTCGGCCCGAGCACCGCGTACACCGGGCTCGGCGGCGAGGTAGTGCAGCAGCAGCGAACGTGATCGCGCGCGATCCCGATCGTGACCAGATCGCGACCATCGAGCCGCCGGATGATGTAGCCGATCATCCGCGCTGCTCAGCCGACTGCAGCTCGACCTCACTGGCCCGCAGCGCTCGCCACGGCGTCGCCGTGCCGCCTACTTGCTTCACGTACCAGTACTGCGGGTAGTACTGCGTAGCTGCGGTCAGCGCCAGGCAGGACGTCGGGCGGCCCGCCGACCTTGTTGCGTCGACCGCGAGCATGTAGTCGTAGTCGGGCATGAACAGCACCGGCAGGTTGCTTCGGTCAGGTACGACGCCTCGTTCGTCGACGGCGTTCGGGTTGCTGCCGTACACCGACTGCGTTGATCAGCGCTGTTCGCCGTCGGGTCGCTGTAGTCGCCGATGTTGAAGCGCGCCGCCGGTGTTGAAGATGCCGTCCTGGGTCGGGTAGTAGTCGTCGCTGAAGCCGCCGTAGTTGTCGACGCCCCAGTCGTTGTCGTACTTGGCGGCCGACGGGGTCGGCGTCGTTGTAGTTGGCGATCAGGATAGTTGAACGTCTTCGGTCTGAGCTGGACGTTGATCCCGGCCGCCTGCTTGGCCTCGGAGGCGATCGCCTCGGACTCGAGGCGCTCGGTGGGCGAGGCCGACGTCGGGCTGTTGGCCCAGATGAACGTGAGCGGCGTGCCCGCCGGGATGCCGGCGCCGCACTCGTCGGCTCGCGGTGCCCGGCCTTGGCGCAGGTCGTCTGGCCGCCGGGCACGACATTCCAGCCGTGCGCCTTGAGCAGCGCCACGGCCGTCGCTCGGGTTGTACGGGTACGGCGGTGTTGACCGCGTCCGCCGGCGTGTACGGCGTCTGCGGCACCGACGGCACCGGACCGTAGGCCGGCACCGCCGGCGCCCTTGTAGATGCCCGTGATGATCGCGGGCTGGTCGATCAGATGCGCGATCGCCTGGCGGACGTACAGCTGCGCGATGACGCTTGTCGAAGTGGTCGGTCGTGTCCTTGAAGTTGATGACCGCCGCCGAACCAGCCCGCAGCCGGGATAGCCGAACACGGTGATAGCCCTGGCGACTTGCAGCGCGCCGACCTCGGCCGAGCTGCGAGAAGTCGAGGCCGACCGATGTCGAGGCTGCCGGTGCAGCATCGCGTTCGAGCTGCGGCGTGATGCCCGTGTAGGTCACGACCTGAGACCTTGGCGACGTACGGCTTCGGCGAGCCGCCGTAGCTCGGGTTCGGGACCAGCGTCGTAGGAGCTGTTGGTCGGCGCTGAAGCCTGTCAGCTTGAACGGACCGTCGACGATCTTCCACAGCGGGTTGGTGGCGAACGTCGCCGACCTGCGCCGCCGGCCTTGTCGAGGTAGTCGTAGATCTTCTTGGCGTTCGCCGGGTTGGTGCCAGTCGAGGTGCGGGCCGCCGGCCGCGGCGATGTTCCACGCCGTGCTCGGCAGCGGGTAGACGTTGTCGGTGTCCTGCAGCTGGTTGTTGAGGAAGAAGCCGGGGTTGAAGGCTGCGTTGAGGTGCATGACGACCGTGTACTTGCCGCTGGCGGTGGCGCTGGCGACGCTCTGCGGGAACTCGCCGGGCGTGTACTGGCCCCAGTTGGCGGCGCTCTCCTCGACCGCCGCCTTGAGCAGGTCGATCTCGAAGAGCAGGTCGTTGGCGTCGACCGGCTGCCCGTTGGACCACTTGAAGCCCTGGCTTCATCGGGATCGTGACCGTCTTGTCGCCGTCGCTGAACGTCGGGCGGGTTGGCGAGGCTCAGCGCGTAGTCGATCTCCGGCGTGTCGCCGGTCGGTCCGGCGTAGAGCGGCATGATACAGGTTGGTGATGAACGAGACCGTGTAGGCCGAGGTGTTCGCCGCGGGGACGATCGGGAAGATGTAGGTCGGCGTTGTCTCGCCATACACCTGTGCGACGGTGATCGTCCCGCCCTGCGTCGGTGTCCCGGCGGACGGCAGCGTGCCGTAGAGCGCCTTGCCCTGGACCTTCACCGGGGCGCCGCCAGAGGCTCCTCCGCTGCTGCTTGATCCGCACGCCGAAAGCACCATCGCCGCGGACAACGCGATCGCGCCGACCGCGAGCGCTGAGCGCGACCGCTCGCTGCGCGCCGGCCGTCCGGGGCGCGTTCCGCGTGGGACGAGGGTGACTCTGTCGTGTCGCACTTACTCTCCTCGGATCGAGCAACAACCATGATCGGCCCCCCGCCAGGCGCGGCAGCATCCTCGCAGCCCGCCTGGTGGCTGTCAACATTGAACCGGACCACCTGTGGATGGTGGGTTAGGGTCAGGTGATGGTGGGGTTGTAGAGCGCGCCGTCGATCAGTGCTCGCCGGCCGACGGGCCGCGCAAGCGCAACGCGCACGGGCGTTTCGGGGTTCGGCGAGCGCACGTTGAACCCCGGCTGCGGCGTCACGAAGATCCTCAGCAACAGCTCGTCCTGATCGACGTGGATGTCCGGCGCGAGCACGCGCCCGTCGGCTCGTTTGCCACCCGCGTGCGTCTGCTCGGTGACGAGAATGCGAAGCATCGTCGCCTCCGGGCCGAGCTCGCGGGTCGGGTCGATCCTCCAGGAGGATGCGCGAATCCCATCTCGCGCCGCGCGCAGCGGCCGCGCGGCACTCTCGCCGATCAACGCCCACGTGTCGCGACGGGGGTTTCTGCGGAAGGCAGCCGTGTGGAGCCGAGGCGGACGGCCGCGGGCGAACAGAACCTCATCGTCGGTGCGAGCGAGCACCCGCCAATCAGCCAGAGTCGGCGGTGGCGAGGGCGCCGGCGCCGCCGCGCCACGCTTCCAGGGCACACGCGACGGGCCCTTGTGGCCTGCTCGGGCGCTGAGCGCCACGATCAGGGCGGCGACGGCGGGATCGGACTGATCGAGGCCGCCGGGCGGCTGCGTGAGCTGATCGGGCGAGAATGGCAGGCCGCCGCCGTCGCTGATCAACTCAGGCACACGTGAACTCGGGCGCGGCTCGAGCACGTCCGAGCGCTCCCAGTCGCGCTCGCGCGGAAGCGAGACCCGCGGCGTCACGCGAGGCTCGAGGCTACGTCAGCTGACGACCCGAATCAGCTTCTTGTTGACGAACTCATCAGCGCCGAAGCGACCGAGCTCCCGGCCGAAGCCGGAGCGCTTGACGCCGCCGAACGGCAGCTCGGCGCCCTCGGCGCCGACGGCGTTGACGAACACCATCCCCGCGTCGATCCGATCCGCGACCCGCATCGCCTGCGCGGAATCGGTGGTGAACACGTAGGAGCCGAGGCCGAACGGGGTGTCGTTCGCCAGCTCGATCGCCTCTTCCTCCGAGCCGACCTTGTAGACGGCGGCGACGGGACCGAAGAACTCCTCGCGGTAGCCGTCGTTGTCCGGCTTGACGCCGGTCAGCACCGTCGTTGAGAAGAAGTTGCCGTTGCGGTCACCGCCGGCCACGAGCGTCGCGCCCTGGTCGACGGCGCGGCGCACCTGGTCCTCGAGCCGGTCGACGGCCAACTTCGAGGACAGCGGGCCGACGGTCGTCTCAGACGAGTTCGGGTCCGACGGCTTCACAGCCGTCAGCGCGGCGGTGAACTTCTCAAGGAACGGCTGGTAGAGCTCGTCGATCACGATGAACCGCTTGGCGGCGTTGCATGCCTGGCCAGAGTTCTCCAGGCGCGCGCCGACCGCCGACTCGACGGCCGCGTCGAGGTTGTCGGTGCTGAGCAGGATGAACGGATCAGACCCGCCGAGCTCCAAGACCACCTTCTTCAGGTTGCGTCCGGCGATCTCGGCAACCGCGGCACCGGCCCGCTCGGAGCCGGTCAGCGAAACGCCGCGGACGCGCGGGTCGGCGATCACCCATTCGATCTGCTCGTTGGTCGCGAAGATGTTGATGTAGGCGTCGGCCGGAAAGCCGGCATCGTGGAAGATCTGCTCCATCGCAAGCGCCGACTCCGGGCACTGTGGCGCGTGCTTGAGCAGGATCGTGTTGCCGATCGCCAGGTTCGGCCCGGCGAAGCGCGCCACCTGGTAGTACGGATAGTTCCACGGCATGATCCCGAGCAGGACCCCAAGGGAGCTTCGGCGCACGATCGCGGAGCCCTCGCCGTCGATCAGCGTGATCGACTCGTCGGCCATCAGCGAGGCGGCGTTGTCGGCGTAGTACTCGTAGATCGCGGCGCTGAAGTCGACCTCGCCAAGCGCCTGCTCGATCGGCTTGCCCATCTCACGCACGATGATCTCGGCGAGATGCTGGCGCTTCTCGGTGTGCAGCTCGGCGACGCGGCGAATCAGCGCAGCGCGCTCCTGCACCGTCGAGGAGGCGTTCCACTGCCGGTGTGCGTCATCGGCGCGCCCGATCGCGGCCTTCAGTTCCTCGTCGCTGATCGTCGGATAGGTCGCGACCGTCTCGCCGGTTGCCGGGTTGACCACTGCGTATTCACTCATTGAATCCCTCGCTCGCTCGATTCACCTGCAGCGATGGTATGCGATCCGGCTGTGGCGGTGGGGCCGAGTCCGATCGAACGTGTGCCGGCCGCCGGAGCGGGTCGTTCGTCGAGCGATACCTTCTTGGACGTGCAGTCACTAGCGAAACGATCGCGGGCCGGGCGCCCGCGCCAAGATCACGGGAGCGGCCCGGTTGCGCCGGTTCATTGACCTCAACGCGTATCTCCGCAACTCGGGCTATCACGAGTCGGCCTGGAAGGTCTCGCCGGCCGACCCGAGGTCGGTGCTCGACGTCGGGCACTTCATCGAACTGGCGAGGATCGCCGAGCGCGGCGTGATCGCCTCGATCTTCCTGCCTGACAGCCCCGGCGTCGCCGAGTTCCGCTCCGAGTTTCTGCCGGGCGTCGGATTCGACCCGATCGAGCTTCTGTCCGCGGTTGCCACGGCCTCCGAGCAGGTCGGCCTGATCGCCACGGTCTCAACCACGTACAGCTATCCGTGGGACGTGGCCAGGCGCCTGGCGACGCTGGACTTTCTCAGCCACGGCCGAGCCGGCTGGAACATCGTGACGACGGTCGAGCCGGCGGCAGCCGCCAACTTCGGCGAGCACGCCCACCCTCCACGCGCGGACCGATACGAGCGTGCCGACGAGTATGTGGAGGTCGTGCTCAAGCTGTGGGACAGCTGGGAGCCCGATGCCGTCGTCGGCTCCAGGACGACCGGGATGTGGGCCGACCCGGCCAAGCTCCACCCGCCTCGACACGCCGGCAGGCACTTCCATGTGTCCAGCTACCTGCCGTTCCCGCGCTCACCGCAGGGACATCCCCTGCTTGCTCAGGCCGGCTCCTCGCCCCAGGGCGTCGCACTCGCGGCCAAGTACGCCGACGTAGTGTTCACGCCTCAGAGCACGATCGCGGATGGAGTTGCGTTTCGCCGGCACCTGCGTTCGCTGGCCGCCGAGAACGGGCGTGACCCCGACGCCGTCAGGGCGCTGCCGGGCCTGTCGTTCCTGCTTGCCGGCAGTGACGCGGAGGCGAGGGCGCGCCGGGCGCAACTGGAGGAGGCTTCGAGCAGCGAGTTTCGCTGGCGCAACCTCGCCAACCTCGCCGGCCTGGACCACACCGCGATCGATCCGGACGGGCCATTCCCGGCGGAGGTGCTCGCGGGTGCCCCGAAGACGAGCTTCGGCGCGGCGATCAACAAGCTGGCGGCGCAGGAGCCGACCACCTTCAGAGCGGTCGCGCAGAAGCTGTCCGCGCTGCCCGGCGGCCTGGACTTCACCGGCACCCCAGAAGCGATGGCCGCGTTGATCACGGACTGGTGGGAAGCGGGCGCCTGCGACGGCTTCACGCTGATGCCCCACATCCTCCCGAGCGAGCTGACGACCTTCGTCGAAGAGGTGGTGCCGATCCTTCAACGGCAGGGCATCGCCAGAACCGAGTACGCGGGCACCACGCTCCGAGAGCACCTCGGCCTCGGGAACGCCACGGGCTGAACAGGACGAGCAGTCTCGTCAACCGCTCAGCGATTGATTGCGCCGGCCGTAGCCGCGATCAGCGCCTCGGCCGCCGGCCGTGAGCGGTATCCGAGCTGCGAGCGGGCCTTGTCGTCGTCGAACAGGTGTGGCAGACGGCCGGCGCGAACCTCGTCGGGCACCAGCATCCGCGCCTCCCTGGAAACCGGACGCAGCGTGCCGTCGAGGAGTTGGGCTCCGACGTGGGCCGCGGTCCACGGGATCCCGATCCGCGGCGCCCTGCGTCCCGCCGCCGCCGCGATCTGCGTGAACACCTCGCGGACGGTCAGGTTCTCGCCGCCGAGCAGGTAGCGCTCGCCGGATCGTCCGAGCTCGAAGGCGCGGAGGTGCCCGGTTGCGACGTCCTGCACCGCGACCACGTTGAGCGCGCTGTGCGCCAGGTAGGCACGAGCACGGCCGTGGGCGACATCGGCGACCATCTTGCCGGTCGGGGTGGGCCGCAGGTCGCCCGGACCGACGGGGACCGTCGGGTTGACGATGACCACGTCGAGGCCGTCGCGCGCCGCCCGGATTGCGAGCTGCTCACCCTGCATCTTGGTGCGTTTGTAGGCGATGCTCATCTGACTCCTGGGCGGAAGGTCGCGCTCGTCGGCGGCACGGCCGCGGATCGGGCCGCAGGTCGCGCAGGTGCTGGTGTGGACGATCCGCCGCCGACGGCCTCGCGCGGCCGCCTCGAGCACGATCCGGGTGCCCTCGACGTTGACGGCCTGCATCAGCGCGCCGTCATCGCGCGCGTAGCTATACACGCCGGCGAGATGGAACACTGCATCGGCCCCGGCAACGGCTTGGCGCACGGCGTCGGCGTCGAGCACGTCGCCGGCAAACAGCTCCACGGCGTCCGGGAATGGTGAAGGCCCGGTGCTCTGGAGCGCGCGGTCGAACGCGAGGACCTCGGCGCCGCAGTCAACGAGCGCGTCAACTACATGGAGACCGATGAAGCCGGCGGCGCCGGTGACGAGCGCGCGCATCCTGCGGCGGCACTACGCTGTGGCGGATCGTCGGGGTCGGTGCGAGCGCACCGTGCCGCGGGCCATCGTCAGACCGAAACGCGCCATCGCACGCGGCGTGCGTTCGCTCGTAGCAACGACCTCCGCCAGCGCGTCGGCGAAGCGGCGCACCTCATGCTCGTCGATCAGCAGCGAGGGCAGCGCCTTCACGACGTTCATCCGGTGACCCGCCACCTGGCAGAGGATCCGGTGGTCGTGGAACAGCGGCACGGTGATCAGCTGCGCGAACAGGCCCGGCTGGGCCCGCTCGACGGCATTGAACAGCGCCCGGCCGCTGCCGCCGACCGGAGGGCCGAGCTCGATCGCCCACATCAGACCGAGCCCGCGTACGTCACGGACGACCTCGTGGCGCTCGACCAGCGGGAGCGTCAGCTCCAGCAGCAGCGCCCCCATCTCCTCCGCGTGGGCGATCACCCCGTCGCGGTCGATGACCTTGAGTGTCGCGAGCGCGGCTGCCGCCGCCAGATCGTTGCCGCCGAACGTCGAGCCGTGGCGAACAGCGCGCTCCATACCGTCGAAGACGCGGTCGAAAGCCGCCCGTGAGACGAGTACCGCGCCGATCGGGACAAGCCCGCCCGACAGCGCCTTGGCCATGCAGACGATGTCGGGCTCCAGGTCCCAGTGTTCCAGCGCCAGGAACCGCCCCGTCCGGCCGACTCCAGTCTGCACCTCGTCGCAGATCAGCATGGCGCCGGCCTCGTGACAGCATCTCTGCGCCGCGGCGAGATAGCCATCCGGCGGAATCCGAACGCCCTTGCCTTGGACCGGCTCGATGATCAGCGCGGCGACGTCGCCGCGCCCGAGCTCGTGCTCGAGCGCGTCAAGGTCGCCGAACGCGACCGGCTCGCAATCCGGCAGCAGCGGGCCGAAGCCGGCGCGGAACTCGTCGTTGCCGTTGATCGACAGCGAGCCGAGTGTGAGCCCGTGAAATGCGTGATCCGCGTACAGCAAACGCGCGCGGCCGGTGGCCGCGCGCGCGATCTTGATCGCCGCCTCCACGGCCTCGGTCCCCGTGTTCGCGGGCACCATCGCGGCGACGCTGCCGGGAGCGCGCGCCAGCAACTGCTCGGCCAGGACCCCGCTCAGCAGCGTCACGCCGAGCTGCGGCAGGTTCCCGGTGCCGGCGTCCAGAACGTCCCGGACGCCCTGGATCACGTCCGGGTGGTTGCGCCCGAGCGCGAACACGCCGTAGCCCGAGATCAGGTCCAGATAGCGAGTCCCGTCGGAATCGATCAGATGCGTTCGGTCGCCGCCCACCCACGTTCTGTCGAAGCCCAGGGTTCGCAGGATGCGGCCCATCTGAGGATTGAGATGGCGGTCGTTCAGCGCCAGCTCCTCGCCGGTCCGAGTGCGCAGCAGCTCCGCGATCGGCGGGATCTCGTTCATCTCGACCGCTGCGGTGACCTATGTGAGTGCACGTCTGCGAAGCTTAATCCCAGCGGACGCTAGTGCAACGACCGGACCGGAGCCTTCCGGCTCGCGACCTTCCTCGAGACGGGCACGTCAGCTAGCCGCCAGTTTGCTGCGCCTCCGCGGTCAGCAGGAAGCGGGCACACAGCGCCCGGCCCTCGTCGTTACTCTCACCGATCCGCGCCGCCACGGTCGCCTCCATCGCCGGCAGATCGAGCGTCACGGGGACCCCGTGCGGCGCGGGCCGGTGATGACGGGCCCAGTGCAGCGCGGTCTCGCCGGTCACCTCGGGGTGCCACTGCAGACCCCAGGCTGAGGTGCCCAGCCGAAAGCCCTGAAGGCAGACGTCGCTGCTGACAAGCTCCACCGCGCCGTGCGGGAGCTCGAACGCGTACGAGTGCCACTGGAACACGTCGAAGCGGCGCGGCAGCCCCGCGAACAATGGATCCCGCATGCCGGCGTCGGTCAGTACGACCGGCTGCCAGCCGCATTCGGCCGCCGCCGCCGGCCCGACGGCAGCGCCGGCGGCTCTTGCCAGCATCTGCCCGCCCAGGCACACCCCGAGCGTCGGCAGGTCGCGGTCAAGGCAGTCGTTGAGGACCCCGAAGACGGAACGCATCCATGGATGGAGCTCCTCCTCGTCGGCCTGCATGCCGCCGCCGAAAGCGATCACCGCCCCGTATTCGGAGAGCGGACGCGGGATCTCGCCGGCGGACGGCACCCAGCGGTCGAGCTCGTGCCCCTGGTGCACGATCTCCTCCTCGAACACACCGCCTGGGCACGCCTCGTGGTTGATCAGCGCGAGAACTCGCATCTGCACGAAAAACCTTTTAGCTCAAATGGTATGGACAGATGGCCGATGAATGGTATGGTAGCTGCGCTGAGGAACCCGGGCGACTCCGGGCGACGCCCCAAGCAACACCAGGCAGGCCCATGTACGACTACGGCTTCTTCTCCTACGACTCGAAGGCGGACTTCCTCCGCCGGTCCGAGGAGTTCTGGAACCCGGACAAGACACGCTTCTGGCAGGACGCGGGTGTTGACCTGGTCATCGATCGACGCGAAGGCTACATGTTCTGGGACATGGCGGGCCGGCGTCTGATCGATCTGCACCTGAACGGCGGCACCTACAACCTGGGCCACCGGAACCCCGAGCTGATCGCGACGCTCGAACAGGCGATGGGCCGCTTCGACATCGGCAACCATCACTTCCCGGCGCTCGCCAGGACCGCGCTGGCCGAGGCCCTCGTGGCGACCGCAACGCCGAACATGCAGCGCGTCATCTACGGCTCGGGCGGCGGTGAGGCGACCGACATCGCGATCAAGACCGCCCGCCATACACGCCAGCGACGCAAGATCGTCTCGATCCGGAAGGGCTACCACGGGCATACCGGGCTGGCGGTCGCCACGGGCGACGATCGCTTCTCGACGCTGTTCCTTTCGGACCGTCCAGAGGAGTTCGCGCAGGTGCCGTTCAACGATCTCGACGAAATGGAGCAGGCGCTGCGGGGCAACGACGTCGCCGCGGTGATCATCGAGACGATCCCGGCAACCTACGGGTTCCCGCTGCCGGAGCCTGGCTACCTGCAGGCGGTCAAGGCCCTCTGCGAGCGGTACGGCGCCCTCTACATCGCCGACGAGGTGCAGACGGGGCTGATGCGGACCGGCGAGATGTGGGCGGTCGCCAAGGCCGGGATCGAGCCCGACATCATGGTGGTGGGCAAGGGGATCACCGGCGGCATGTACCCGATCGCCTGCACAGTCGTCTCCGAGGAGTGCTCGCGCTGGCTGAAGGAGGACGGCTTCGGCCATATCTCCACCGGCGGTGGCGCGGAGCTCGGCTGCATCGTGGCGCTGAAGGTGCTCGAGATCTGCGGCCGTCCCGAGGTCCGCTCGATGGTCCATTACATCGCCGACCGCTTCCGCCGCGGGCTGCGCGCGATCCAGGAGTGCTACCCCGACTGGTTTGTCGGGATCCGCCAGGACGGCGTCGTGATCGGTCTCGAGTTCGACCACCCGCAGGGTGCCAAGCTCGTCATGCGTCACCTCTACGAGAACGGTGTGTGGGCGATCTTCTCGACACTCGACCCCCGTGTCCTTCAGTTCAAGCCGGGCATCCTGCTCGGTCCCGACCTGGTCGATGAGATCCTCGACCGCACGGCTGTCGGGATCGAGCTCGCTCGCGCCGAGGCACGCTCCGGCTCCGGGCATGGGATCACGGTGAGGGCGTGAACGTCCGCGAGGCGACGATCAGGGACGCTGTGCCCGCGGAGGTGCCTGGGGCGCCGCGCGCGCGGATGATGCTCCAGCGTGCACGGTGGGCTGCGACTGCGTTCGCGCTGTATGACCGTGACGCGACGCGGAGGATCGTCGAGGCGGTTGCCGAGGTCGCGTACCAAAACGCGGACCGGTTCGCTCGTGAGGCGGTCGAGGAGACCGGAATGGGCGTCGCGGAGCACAAACGGCGCAAGAACGAGGCTTCCTCACGTGGGATCCTCGAGCGCTACCGCGAAGAGAACTTCGTCTCGGTGCGGATCGACGCCGAGCGCAAGATGGTCGAGGTGCCCAAGCCGGCCGGAGTGATCCTGGCGCTGACGCCGTCGACCAACCCGATCGCCACGACCTACTTCAAGGTGCTGATCTGCCTGATGACCCGCAACGCCGTGGTCGTCTCCCCGCACCCGTTGGCGCGCCGGGTGTCCGGGGAGGCGGTGGCGCTGATGGCCCAGGCGGCGGTTGCCGCGGGCGCGCCCGATGGCTGCGTGCAGGTGGTCGAGGAGCCGACCGTGCCGCTGATCGAGGCACTGATGGCCGACCCTGAGACCGATCTGATCATCGCCACCGGCGGCAGCGCCGTCGTCCGTGCCGCCTACCACTCCGGCAACCCGGCGCTCGGTGTCGGCCCGGGCAACGTGCCGGCGCTGGTCGACGCGAGCGCCGACATCGCGCGGGCGGCCGCCTGTCTGGTCGAGTCCAAGGCGTTCGACAACTCGATCCTCTGCACGAACGAGTCGACGGTGATCGCGCAGGAGCCGATCGCGGACGCGCTGATCACGGAGCTCGCTCGCAACGGCGCCTGTGTGCTCGACGCCGAGGCGACCGACCGGGTTCGCGCCACCTGCTACCCGGACGGCAGGATCGACACGGCGCTCGTCGGCAAGGATGCCGCCGTGATCGCGACAGCAGCCGAGATCCGTGTGCCGTCGGGGACGCGGGTGCTCGTCGCACCGTTCTCGATGGTGGTGCCCGAGGAGCCGCTCGCGCGCGAGAAGATGTTTCCGCTGCTCGGGATGGTCCGAGTGCCCGACGTCCAGCGCGGGATCGACGCCGCCAGGGCGCTGCTGCGGATCGGCGGCGCCGGGCACTCGGCGGTGATCCACTCGCGCACGCCTGCGACGGTCCTCACCTACGGCGCGACCCTGCGCGTTCTGCGCGTCAGCGTCAACGCCCCTGGCAGCACCGGCTCGGCCGGCATCGACACGCACCTCGCGCCGACCTGGACGATCGGCACCGGCTTCTTCGGACGCTCCTCGCTGACCGAGAACCTCCAGCCGCGGGACCTGATCCAGTGGACCCAGGTGGCGTATGCGGTGGATCCCAGCGAACCCTTCGGTGACTTCGCCGGACTGGAGCCGTGGTCTGCGATGCCGCCGGCACCGCCGGCCGGCGGCATGAGGGCTCCCGCGGGCGGGTTCGCCCCGCTGGAGAGCTCCATCTCCCGTGACGAGTTGCGACGGATGATCCTCGAGGAGCTGCGAGAGGTCGTGCGGGGCTAGGCATGGCGGAACTCCGGTCATCGATCTTCATCGATCAGCTTCAGCCCCAGACGATGTGCTACCTGGGAACGTGGGTGCGAGGCCGGCTGCCTCGCACGCGGATGGCGGCCGGTGTGATCGAGATCGCCCCGGGCCTCGACATCGAGCCGCTGACCGACGTCGTGCTCAAGCACACCGAGGTGCAGGCGGGGATCCTCGTCGTCGAGCGCCAGTTCGGCTATCTGGAGTTTCACTCGCGCTCGACCTCCGCGGTCGAGTCAGCGCGCGAGGCCGTGCTCGACGAGCTCGGCGCGATGCCCTCCGACGCGCTCTCGCCGAAGATCCTGGCGGCGAAGCTGATCTCGCGCCTGGACCATCAGCATGCGTTCCTGATCAATCGCAACAAGCTCGGGTCGATGGCGCTACCCGGCGAATCGCTGTTCGTACTGGAGATGCAACCCGCGTCCTACGCGATCCAGGCGGTCAACGAGGCCGAGAAGGCGGCTCGGATCAAGGTCGTCGACTACCGGATGATCGGCGCGACCGGACGGGTGTACCTGAGCGGGGCCGAGGCGGACGTCCGCACCGCCGCCGACGCCGCCACCGACGCCCTGAAGGTGGCGGCCTGATGAGCTCCGACCGTGACGAGCAGATGCGCGAGGCCGCGCGCGAGGTTCTGCGGGAGTTGATGCCGGGAATGCTCTCCGAGGCGCTCGCCGGCGCTGCACCGAACGGCCACGCGAACGGCGCCGGACACGCACCGAACGGCCAAGCGAACGGCGGCGGACACGAAGCGAACGGCAACGCCCACAGCGCTCCGCGTGCGGTGCCCGACGGCGCGACACCGGCGGTTGTTCCGACGATCCCGGCGCCGCCGGTTGCGGCCGTGCTGCGACCCTCGACGTGGAGCGGTCCGGCGGTGCCGGGGGAGATCATCGGTGACGGCGCGCCGACGCCCGAGACCAGAGCGCCGGCGTCAGGCGACGGCGTTGTACCGAGCGCAGCCGCCGGCAGCGCCGCGGGCAGCGCCGGAAGCGGACAGCCGGCGCTCGGCAGGGAGGCAAGGCCGGGGGTGCGCTTGGAAGCCGTCACGATTGACAGCGATGCGGACCTCGATGCGTTCGCCCGGGCGCTCGCCGCGAGGATGGAGAACCCGCGCGACCGCCGCTCGATCCGTACGGGCGCCCTGCGGTTCACGCTGAGGCGCACGTCCTCGGCCTCGCCTGGTCACCAGGGCGGTCAGGGAACCGCGAGTCCGTCGGCGATTCACGTCGCCAAGGGCGCGGTGACCGAGCGCACCGTGCGTGACGCGGCGCAGCGTGGGGCGCGGCTCGTGCTCGCACGCGGTGCCGTGCTGACCCCACTTGCCCGCGACCAAGCCCGTGCGCTGCGTGTCGAGATCGAAAGGGAGGGCAAATGCTGAAGGGGACGGTGATCGGATCCGTGTGGGCCACGCGGCGCCTCGAGGAGATTCCGCGTGGCGCTTTCCTGGAGGTGCAGAGCGACGACGGCGCCCGCCTGGTCGCATTCGACGTGCTCGGCAGCGGGATCGGAGAACGCGTGCTGGTCGCCAGCGGCTCGGTCGCGTCTGGCTGGTTCGCCCCCGAACATCCACCGATCGATGCATTGATCATCGGCTCACTTGACGCGACCCCCGAGGAAGCGCCGCCGAAACCGGTCCAAGCCAAACAGAGAAAGACCAAGGAGACATGAACAGCATGAACGAAGCACTCGGCATGGTCGAGACGAAGGGATTCGTGGCGGCGCTCGCAGCGGCCGATGCGATGGTCAAAGCAGCCAACGTGACGATCGTGTCCAGGGAACAGGTCGGCGACGGGCTCGTCGCGGTCGTGGTCCGCGGCGACGTCGGAGCAGTCAAGGCTGCCACCGAGGCCGGCGCGGAGACGGCATCGACCGTCGGTGAGCTGATCTCGGTGCACGT
Organism: uncultured Solirubrobacterales bacterium; assembly: GCA_963742025.1. Lineage (GTDB taxonomy): Bacteria > Actinomycetota > Thermoleophilia > Solirubrobacterales > Solirubrobacteraceae > Palsa-465. Next base: position 279,720 of record CAVUKF010000010.1, on the reverse strand, counting down.
GATCCCGCGGCCGCACCCTGAACTCGACAACCACTTCACAGCGAAGGCATAGCCGGTCCCGTGGCGCCCCGCGCCGAAACGCCCGTCGAGCTGCGGGTCTACCTGTCGATCCCCGATCTGACCCCGCAGTTCGCCGCGTATCTCGGGACTCCGACCCGCGCCCGGGGATACCCGGCGCGGCAGGGGGACACCGCTCTGATCGTAGAGGTCGCCCCAGCGCTCGCGATCGAGCGTGTGATCGATCTGGCGCTGAAGGCCGTGCCCGAGGTCGAGCCGGGAATCCACTACGTCGAGCGTCAGTTCGGCGTGCTGGAGGTTCATGCGGCCGATCCGCTCGTCGTCGAGCGGGCGGGGGAGGCGATTCTCGTCGGCATCGGTGCGCAGGCGCACCACACGCTGCGTCCGCGTGTGACCTACCTGGGGATCATCGAGGACGTCACCGACCAGCACGCTGTGATCCTCAACCGGGTCCGCGAGGCGTCGATGTTGCTGCCAGGCCAGAGCCTGCTGGTCGCCGAGATGACCCCCGCCCTGTTCGCGGCGGCGGCGGCGAACGCTGCGGAGCGGGTGGCGCCGGGGCTGACCTTGATCAGTGTTTCGATGATCGGGGCGGCCGGCCGGCTCTACATCGCGGGCGAGACCTCGGATATGGTCCTGGCTCGTGATGAGATCGACCGCGTGTTGAACGCGGTGGCTGGTCGCGACCACTAGCGAGCGGACATGAACGAGAAGGACGACCCAACCGTCGAATTGGCGCGAGCGGCGCTGCCGCGATTCGGCCTGCGTCAGGACGCGGCCGTGTCCCTCTGCAACGTCTCGGAGAACCACACCTATCTGGTCGAGGATCCGCAGAGCACCGCGCGCTTCGCGCTGAGGGTGCACCGGCCCGGGTATCGCACGGTCGCGGAGATCGAATCCGAACTCGATTGGATCGATGCGCTGCGAATCGAAGGAGTCGTCGAGACGCCCGGGGTGCTCGCCGCGGCGGACGGCTCACGGGTCGTGTCGGTGTCCGCCGAGGGCGTCGGGGAACGAAACGTGGTCATCTTCAACTGGCTTGACGGTGACCAGCCCGATCTCGACGCCGGTCAGGCGGCCGCGGATCAGTTCGAGATCCTCGGGGCCGTGTGCGCGCGGATGCACGGGCATGTCCATCACTGGCGGCAACCGGCCGGCTTCGTTCGTCCGCGCTGGGATTACGAGCACTCGATCGGCCCTCGCGGCTACTGGGGCGCCTGGCAGGATGGCCTTGGGATGGGTGTCGAGGAGCGCCGCGTGCTCGATCGGCTCGACTCCACGATCGCGGCGCGATTGCGTGATTACGGACAGGACGAGCGGCGTTTCGGCCTGATCCATGCTGATATGCGCCTGGCGAACCTGCTGATCGACGACGGACGTGTGCAGGCGATCGACTTCGACGATTGCGGCTTCTCATGGTTCATGTACGACTTCGCGACGGCGGTCTCGTTCATCGAGGACCACCCGCGCGTTCCCGAGCTGCGTGAGGCCTGGCTCCGGGGCTACCGATCGGTCGCCGAGCTCGACGCCGCCGCGGAGGCGGAGCTGCAGACGTTGGTGATGCTCCGCCGGCTGCTGCTGGTCGCCTGGATCGGCTCGCACCATACGTTCGCCCCTGAGGCCGCCGAGCTCGGCGCCGGCTTCACGACCGGTACCTGCGCGCTGGCCGAGGCATATCTATCGACCCACTCGTCTTCGTAGGGGAGGCAAGATCGTGTTCACGCCAGTGACTGGCCGCGCCGTTCTCGTGACCGGCGGCACCAAGGGGATCGGCAAAGCGATCGCCCGCGTATTCCTGCAGGCGGGAGCGCGCGTGGCGATCGCCGGACGCGACCCGGAGTCCGGCGCTGATGCCGTCGCCGATCTGAGCTCAGCCGGCGGCGAGGTCGCGTACATTGCCGCCGACGTCGGCGATGCGGGCAGTGTCGAGCGGATGGTCGCGTCGGCGGTCGAGCGCTTCGGCGGCCTCGATGTGCTGTGCGCCAATGCCGGAGTGTTCCCGAAGGCCGACGTACGAGAGATGACCGAGCGCGACATCGACGAGATCTTCGCGATCAACGTCAAGGGGACGATGCTGTCGGTCAAGGCGTCGATTCCCGCGCTGACGCGCAGCGGTCACGGCAGGGTGATCATCACGTCTTCGATCACGGGACCGATCACGGGCGATCCGGGCTGGTCGCACTACGGCGCGACCAAGGCGGCACAGCTCGGCTTCATGCGGACGGCGGCGATCGAGCTGGCAATGGCCGGGATCACCGTCAACGCAGTGCTGCCAGGCAACGTCGAGAGCGAAGGCATCGCGGAGCTGGGCGAGGACTACATCCGCAGGATGGCGGCCGCGGTCCCCCAGAAGCGCCTCGGCAAGGCTGCTGACATCGGGTACGCCGCGTTGTTCCTGGCGACCGATGAGGCCAGCTACATCACCGGGCAGACGATCGTCGTCGACGGCGGCCAGATCCTGCCGGAGTCGCTGTCGACGGAGGAGGCTCAGTAGCCGATGTCGGTCGGCCCCAGCGGTGCTCGGGGCCAGGCTCGCGAGGCCGGCGAACTTGGGCCGCTCGGCCCCGCCGTGATCGCGGTCCGGGGGCGTCTGCGACGCGAGATCGATGCCGGGGAGTTGGCTCCCGGGCAGCGGCTCGGTGCCGAGCGCGAAATCGCACAGCGTCTCGGGGTGTCGCGATCGACCGTCCGAGCGGCCCTGGCGGACATGGAGCGGAGCGGGTCGATCAGGCGCGTCCGTGGCCGTGCGGGCGGTATCTTCGTCACCGAGCGCAAGGTCGAGCGCGACCTCACGAGCCTCGCGGGGCTGCCCGCGTATCTGCGCCGGCAGGGGTTCCAGTCCGATGCGCGGGTGATCTCGACGGCGACGATCGCGGCGGATGATGAGCTCGCTAAAGCGCTCGACATCACCCCCGGCGAGCTCGTCCAAGAGGTTGTCCGCGTCCGCCTGGCCGACCAGGAGCCGATCTCGCTCGAGCGCGCGGCGTTCCCGGCGAGTCTGTTCCCCGGTCTGCTTGATCACTCGCTGAGCGGGTCGTTGTACGAGTTGCTCGAGAAGCAGTACGGACTGATCGCCGGCAACGCGGAGGAGCGGATCGAGGTGGTCGCCGCCGGCGTCTCGGAGTCGAAGCTGCTTGGCATCGCCAGGGGCGCCTCGCTCGTGTCGATCGCGCGCACCACGTGGAGCGCCGACGGCGTCGCGTTCGAGCACTCGCGTGACCTGTTCCGCGGCGATCGCGTTCGGATCGTGGTGCGGGCGGTCGCGGCACCCGCGACCTCGACGGTGCTCGCGACCTCGATCGAGGTGCGCTGAGGGTGTCTCTGGGCCGATCCGACGGGGCGATCAACGCGGACACCCGGCGCCGGTCGTTGGCCGCGATGACTGCCGGCGCTCTCGACGTGCTCGTCGTCGGCGGTGGCATAACGGGGGTCGGGGCGGCCCTTGACGGCGCCTCGCGAGGGCTGGAGGTGGGGCTCGTGGAGGCGTCGGATTTCGCCTCCGGCGCGTCCAGCAAGTCGAGCAAGGTGATCCACGGTGGGCTGCGGTATCTGGAGATGGGCGACATCGGCCTGGTCCGTGAGGCGCTGCGTGAACGAGAACTGCTGCTCAGCACGCTCGCTCCGCACCTGGTCTCACCGATTCCATTCCTGTGGCCGTTGCGCAGGCGTGGCTGGGAGCGTCCGTACCTCGGGGCGGGATTGGTTCTCTACGACACGCTCGGCGGTGCCCGGTCGGTTCCCCGTCACCGGCACCTGAGCCGTAGTGGCGCGCTGGCGCAGGCGCCGGTGCTCAGGCGCGACGCCCTCGTCGGCGCGGTGCAGTTCTACGATGGTGCCGAGGACGACGCGCGGATGGTCGCCGCGGTCGCGCGCACTGCGGCTGCGCAAGGCGCCCACCTGGCGACGCGCGCCCGCGTCGTCGAACTGCTGCGGGTGGGCGGTCGTGTCACCGGCGCCGAGGTGCTCGACGAGGAGACGGGCGAGACCGTCGTGATCCGTGCACGCCATGTCGCGCTCGCCGCCGGCGCCTGGACCGACGTCGTGCGGGCGACGGCGGGTGGCGTCTACGAGAGTCAGATCAAGCCGTCGAAGGGGATCCACCTCGTGGTCCCGCTGGACCGGATCCCGATCTCGACGGGCATTCTGGCGCGTACGGAGAAGAGCGTGCTGTTCATCCTCCCCAGCGACTTCGGGTGGGTGATCGGCGACACCGACACGCCGTGGACGCACGGACCGGACCGGCCCGTAGCCAGCGGTGCCGACGTCGACTACCTGCTGGCGAAGACCAATGCTCTGCTCGCCGAGCCGCTCACGCGCGAGGACGTCGTCGGGGTGTTCGCGGGCCTGCGCCCGCTGGTCGGCCCGGCCAACGCCGCTGACACGACCAGGCTCAGCCGCCGCCATGTCGTCGAGACCCCTGTTCCCGGCCTGACGACGGTCGCGGGTGGCAAGTACACGATCTACCGGGTGATGGCCGCCGACCTGATCGACGCCGCCGGCATGGACCTCGCCGACGTGCCGCCGTCGCCGACCGCGCGGATCCCGATCGTCGGCGCCGACGGTTACCTGGCGGCGTATCACCGCCGCCGGGCGCTCGCCGCGCAGACCGGCGTCGAGGTCGAGATGATCGAGCGGCTGCTGCGCCGCTACGGCGACCGGGTCGATGAGCTGCTGATCCTGATCGGCGAGCGCCCCGAGCTGGCGGAGCCGCTGCAGGGGGGAGGTCCACATCTGGCGGTGGAGGTCGTGCACGCCTGCACCCATGAGGGTGCGCTCCATCTGGAGGACGTCCTCGAGCGTCGAACCAGGCTGGCGATCTCCGTCGCCGACCGCGGGCTCGCGGCGGCGGCGCCGACAGCGAGGCTGATGGCCGGGGAGCTCGGCTGGCAGGCCGACCGCGTCCGGTACGAGGTCGATGCCTGGCGGCGGCGGCTGGCGGCCGAGCGCGCCGGCGAGGCGGCGCCCGACGACGACAGTGCGGTGCGGGCCTACCGTGCGGCGCTCGTCGCGGACAGCTCGCCGGTGGAGGCACGAGGGTGACGGCGGTGGTCCTCGGGCTCGATCAGGGGACATCGAGCACCCGGTGCCTGGTGCTCGACCACGCGCTGGCGCAGCGGGGAACCGCGGCCGTGCGGCTGAGCACGTCGTTCCCGGGTCCCGGGCTCGTCGAGCAGGACCCGGACGAGCTGCTGGCATCGGCGTCCACTGCGATCGCCGGCGCGCTTGCGGCCGCCGGGGCAAAGGCGACCGACGTCGTCGCGGTCGGGATCGCCAACCAGACCGAGACGTTCATCGTGTCAGAGCGTGAGTCGGGGCGCCCGATCCATCCGGCCATCGTCTGGCAGGATCGGCGGACCGCCGACCGTTGCGACGCGCTCGCCGAGGCGGGGCACGCTGCGCTCGTCAGAGCGCTGACCGGGCTCGAGCTCGATCCGGTGTTCCCCGCGACCAAGATCGGGTGGGTGCTCGACCATGTAGCGGGCGCCGGTGTGGCGGCGCAGGCCGGTGAGCTCGTTTACCACGATGTCGCCGGCTGGCTGGTGGCGAACCTCATTGGTGCCGAGGCGTGCGACGCCGGCAATGCCGGTCGTACGCTGCTGTGCGCGCTGGGCGGCGAGGACTGGGACGATCGGCTCCTGCAGCTGTTCGGAATACCCAGGGCCCTGCTTCCCCCGATCATCGGCTCCGACGGGCTCGCTCAGATGACCGGGGCTCGTGATCCGGCGGGCCCTCCGATCACAGGGGTTCTCGGTGACCAGCAGGCGTCGCTGTTCGGGCTCGGGTGCCTGGCGCCTGGGAGCGCGAAGGTGACACTCGGCACCGGCGCGTTCATTCTGGCCCAGGCGGGCACCAGCGCTCCTGTGCCACCTGCAGGCGTGCTCGCTTCGTGCGCCTGGCGTCGAGGAGGGGAGACCAGCTACGCGCTCGAGGGCTTCATCCCGGCGGCGGGATCGGCGCTTGACTGGTTTGCCGGGGTTGACGTGCTGCCGCCGGGAGCAGAGCTCGACGCCCTGCTCAGCGCAGCAGAACCGGACGACGACGGCGTCGCGTGCGTGCCGGCCCTGCAGGGCCTCGGAACGCCGAGCTGGGACCCGAACGTGCGCGCAGCGTTGATCGGAATCAGCCGCGCCACGACGCGCGCCCAACTCGCGCGGGCGATCGTCGACGGCGTGCTGCACCAGGTCGCCGACGCGCTGGACGCGATCAGCGCAGAGATGCCGCTGCGGACCGTTCTGCTCGACGGCGGCATGTCGCGCTCGGACTGGGTCGTGCAGCGGCTCGCGGATCTCGCCGATGTGAGGGTGGCCCGTGCGACGCGCGGAGAGGCGACCGCGATCGGCGCGGCGATGTTCGCGGGGTTGGCGGCCGGATTCTGGGACAGTGTCGAGGACTTCCCGCAGGTCGCGACGGACCTGATCGCCGAACCGTCGTGGGAGGCTTCCGAGCGGCTGGCGAGGCGTCAGCGCTGGTCGGACGCGGTCGCGCTGGTCGAGCGCTGGAACCGCTGATCGGACCAGATCCGCACTCACGCCTGATCTTCGTCGTTGTGGCCAGGCCCGCGGCGGTAGACGCTGACCTCGAAGGCGTCGGCGCGGTAGCGCTCGCGGGACACGAGCGCGACGGTACCATCGGCCGCGCTGTCGACCTGGAACAGCGTCAGCAGGAGCGAACCCACAGAGACGCCCAGGCGCTTTGCGAGCTTCCGGTCGGCGACCGACGGGTACATCCTCGCCACGCCGTGATGGATCACAAGTCCCTGTTCTGACAGCGCCCGGTAGATCGAGCCGCCGGTCAGCTCGGAGAGCGCGTCGGGGTCCAATACCTCGCTGCGGCACCAGTCGGTGGTGTCGACCACGGGCTTGCCGTCGGCGGTCCGGACTCGGCGCAGCGTGCTCACGGGCGCGCCGGTCGGGATCCCGAAAGCGGCCGCCACCTCGGCGGGAGCCGCTTCCAGGGCGGCGCTTGCAAGCAGCGTTCCAGGCGCCCGGCCGGTAGCGGAGATCATCGCCGAGACGCTGAGGTTGCGACTCACGTCGTCGCGCAGCAGCGGTCTGTCGTTGACGTAGGTGCCGGAGCCGTGCAGGCGGCGCAGCAGGCCCTCCTCCTCGAGCAGCGCGATCGCGGCTCGAAGCGAACTGCGTGAGACGCTCAGGCTGCGCGCCAGGTCCGGCTCGCTCGGCAGCTGCGCGCCGGGGAAGCTCGCCGGCGAGCACGCGTGCGCGGAGCTCCTCGGCGATCTGATGGCGCAGCGATCGGCGAGCTGGAATTCCCATGGGCGCACGCTATGCGATCCGCATGACGCGTTGCGCCAACGCCTCCAGCCGGCTCGGTTTGCGATCCGCCACCGCGAACGCTAGAGTGCCGCGAGTTGTCCGACAACTTTCGGTGAAACTTGATCGAATTCATCTTCATGTTGACACGCGACGACCAGACCGTCGCCGACGCGCGGGAGCTCTACGAATCGGTTGCGGGATCGGGCGTCCGGCACGTGGGGTGTAAGGATCTGGGTGTTTCACGCGACGAGCTGCAGGCGCTGATCGGCGAGATCAGGGCCAACGGCCACACCAGCTACCTCGAGGTCGTCTCCGAGACCGAGGAGGCGACGCTGCAATCCGCGCGCGTGGCCGCTGAGATCGGCCCGGACTACCTGATCGGAGGAACGCTGATCGAGCCCGTCCAGCAGATCCTCGCCGGCACGGGCATCCGCTTCTACCCGTACGTCGGCGAGATCGTCGGCCATCCATGCCTGCTGCGGGGGTCGATCGATGCGATCGCCCAGGACGCGCGTCGGGTGCAGGACCTCGGCGTCGAGGGCATCAACCTGCTCGCCTATCGTTACGACGCCGACGTCGACGCGCTGGTTGAGGCGGTCGTGCAGGCGACCGTGCTCCCGATCATCGCCGCCGGGTCGGTGGACTCGACCGACAGGATCGTGTCGCTCGCGGAACGCGGGATCTGGGCGTTCACGGTCGGAACCGCCGCGCTTGACGGCAAGTTTGTTCCGGGCGGGTCACTCGGCGCGCAACTCGACGCGATCCTGACGGCAGCGGGCGGCGTGCGCCGGTGAGAGACTGTCGGGAAACGGGGCCACGTCCGCGAACCGGAGGTGCGCAGTGAACTCAGATGAGCAGCGGCTACACGATGATCTCGTGACTCTCGCAGAGGCGCCGCGAGGACGGCAGCTGCTTCAGCTGGCGCTGCGCGGAATCGCGCGCGGGGACCGGGACGTGGCCGCCGGTTGCTGGGTGAGGCGTGGCGATGCCGGTTGCCTCTTCCAGCACGCGTATTGGGAGGGTGTCCGCGGCGGCATCTTCGCCGACGCGGGACGGCCCGGGGACTGGATCGGGAGCTTCGTCGGCTCGAAGGACTACGGCATCGTGATCCGGGTCATCGAGTCCTTCGATCGACTCGCAAAGTCAAGCTACTCGGACATCGAACCGCGCGCGCTGCTCCCGGATCGGGCTCGGCTGCGTCAGCAGGCTTGGAATCGAGCGGTCGAGCAGATGCTGCTCGATGTGCTGGGAGATGACGATGGCGGAGAACTGAGACACCGGGCCCCCGTGCCCGCGATTGCCTGAGCACGTAGGGGCAAGCAGCCCAAACGGGCGAGCAGAACTGTTCGGAGCGCTAACCACTGAGGAGAGGTGACGTGAGCACAGAGGACAAGGTCATACCGCCCCACCACGAGGGCATGCTGCCGGTCGTCGAGAGCGTCGACGTCAGCGACCGCGCTGATGTTCAGAAGCTGAGGGGCGGTGCCGTCGGCCTGGTCGGCGTGCTGTTCCTGACGCTGACGGGGTCGGCGCCGATCTCGGCGATGCTGTTCAACACGCCGATCGCGGTCGGATACGGTCAGGGCATCGGTGCGCCGGCCGGATTCATTCTCGCGGGCATCGTGCTGCTGATCTTCGGTGTCAGCTACGTGGCGATGGCGCGCAAGGTGACGACGGCAGGTGGCTTCTATAGCTTCATCAGCCACGGTCTCGGGCGCGAGCTCGGCATGGCCACCGGCTTCTCGATGGTCGTCGCCTACAGCGTCTTCGAGGTGTCGCTGCTCGGCGGCTTCGCCTACTTCGCCCAGATCAAGGCCGCCTCCTACGGAGTCGACATTGGGTGGGTGTGGTTTGCGCTCGCCGCGGCTGCGGTGATCGCGATCCTCTGCTGGTTCGACGTCGAGCTGTCAGCTCGGATCCTCGGCGTCGGCCTCCTCTGCGAGATCATCAGCCTGATCGTCTTCGACGTGATCGTGTTCGCCAACGGGCACGTGTCGGCCGCAGCGATCAATCCCCTCAACGGGCTGAAGTCGCTGCCGGCCGGTCACTTTGCCGGTACGCCGATCGCCGCGGGGGCGGCGGGAATCGGCATCTTCTTCGCCTTCTGGTCCTGGGTCGGATGGGAGACCGCGCCGAACTATGGTGAGGAGTCCCGGGATCCGAAGCGCAACGTTCCGCGGGCGCTGTACATCTCGGTCATCGGTCTCGCCTTCTTCTACACGCTCACCTCGTGGGCGGGGATCAGCGGCTACAACTCGATCAACTCCGCTGCATATGTGGCGCAGAACAACTCGGCCAACTTCTACTTCATCCCGGCGCTTCACTACTCGGGTGCATTCCTGAAGGGCTGCCTCAGCTGGTTCATCATCACGGGCTCGTTCGCCTGCGCGATGGCGTTCCACAACACCACGGGCCGCTACATGTACGCACTTGGACGGGAGAAGGTGCTGCCGGCTCCGCTCGGCCGCACGCACGGGAAGCACCAGAGTCCGTACATCGCGTCGACCGTTCAGTCTGCGATCGCCGTCACGATCGTGATCCTGTTTGCGCTGTTCGCGTCAGTCGATCCGAAGCTCGGCGCTGGTGACTCGGTCGCGTACCTGCAGGTTTACGGTCTGATGGCGGTGATGGGGGTCGTTTCGATCCTCGCGATCCAGGCGCTCGTGTCGGTCGCGATCTTCGTCTACTTCCGCACGCACCACAAGGACGATCACCATTGGTGGACGACGATGACCGCGCCGATTCTGGCCGCGGTCAGCCAGCTCGGTGTCCTCTATCTCGCGATCCACAACCTCAGCTTCCTCGGATCGGGCTACAGCTACGCGAAGTGGCTGTGCTGGGGTGACCTGGTGATCTTCCTCGGCGGCCTTGCGTTCGCGTTCTATCTGAAGCGCAACAACCGGGCGAAGTACGAGACGATCGGCCGCATGATCAACCAGGGCCTGGATTCGGTCTAGATGGGAGCAGCGCAACGGCCGGAGATCTCCGCGGGCGAGCGGGAGGCGCTTGCCGGACTGGCGAGCTTCCCTCTGCTCGAGGCGATCTTCGGCCGGCGCTCCCGGCGGTTTCCGGTGGGCGGCGATCTTCCCGACGGCCCGCTCGCCTACCGGTCAAAGCATCCGCATCAGCCGCTGTCAGAGCTCGAAACGCTTCTGATCCTGGCGGTGATGAGCGGCACCACCGGCTGGCACTTCGGCATCACCCGACACGCGCGCTACGCGCCGGCGTTCGCCAACTACAACGGCGGCGCGGCCGGCCGAACGATCCCGTCCGCCGCCGGCTTTCACACCTCTGAGCTGTTCTACACCGACGACTCCGGCCTTTACTTCGTGTCGACCCGGGACGCCGGTGCGCTCGTCGACCCCTCAGAAGAGGAGCTGACCGCAGAGTTGATGATCGAGCGTCACCGCGAGCGAATCGTCAAGCTGTCCGACGCGCGGCTGCACATACCGCGTGCGGAGCCCTACCTCGAGGGCCACAACACGTGGATCGCGAACGAGCCCGGCTCGCTGCTGGCGATCCCGATCGCGGACATCGCCCAGCACCACATCGCGAACATCTGCTTCTTCACTCAGAACGGCTACTGCCTCTACGACGACATCAATCAGCAGCCGATCCCCGGCATCGAGGAGTTCGCCGATCTCGTCGACACCAACGAGCCGATCCCGCTGTCATTCGTCGAGCAATACTCGCTGACCGAGGCGACCGCGGAGCTGATGACCTCAAGCTACAACGGCGCGCTCCTGCTCCAGGGGATGGGACTCGGTGGCTGGTCGTTCGACGGCATCGAGCACATGACGCTGCTGGGCGCCTCCGGCGACCCCGAGATCCCCGGGCTCGGCTTCCGTTACGACACGGACCCACGATGGGGGACGCCCAACCCGACGGGACGGGCCGACGGTACGTTCCACGCCTTCTGCCCGCCGCACTTTCCCGATATGGCTGCCGCAGTCGAGGCCTTCAACGAGCGGAAGTTCGGCCCCGGTGGGCCGTATCACCCGGACACGCCGGGAGCATGGCGTGAGTCAAGCGCCGTCCGGGCCTCCGCACAGCGCCATGATCAGCGCTTCCTGGCGTGCGTGACGCTCCAGTGCCAGTACACGCTGGACACGTGGGGGAAGTTCCCGGGAACGGTGCCCAGCATTTGGGTGATGAACTTCCTACAGGCGCAGCATCTCGATCTCGACTTCTACGATCACCACTTCAGCCCGGGGGCTTACCTGGAGACACACCGCCGGCACCAGGAGGTGTGGCACTGAGTCACCTCAGACCGGCAGCTGCCCGGCGCGCTCGAGCTGCGCCGCCAGCTGCAGCAGCACGGTCTCCTCGGGTGCCATCAACTGAACGCCGATTGGGAGGCCATCGGACGTGGTCGCCAGCGGCAGCGAGATCGCGGCGAAGCCCGAGACGTTGGCCATCGCCGTCCAGCCGGTGACCGCGAACTCCACGGTGAAGAACTCCTTGGTGCTTCCGCGGGGTTGATTGAGGTGAGCCAGGGGGGGAGGGCCGCCTGTCAGCAGCGTCGGCACGACGAACAGATCGACATCGGCAAGGCCCTGGGCGAACCGGCGCCCCTGTGTGTGGGCGGTCGCGATCGCGCCCGCGTAGCGCTCGCCGCTCACCTGCCGGCCCTCCTCGAGCATCTCCCAGGCGGTCGGTTCGAGCTCGTCTCGGTCCGGTGGCCGTCCGAGCGCGTCGGTCGCCAGCGCGAACAGCTCGAGGTTCGAGACCTCATGCAACACGGCGACCGCGTCGATCACCGGCTCGGGATCGAAGGCCGGCGCGCCATGATCGACGTGATGCCCATGATCGGCGAGCGCTTTAACGGCCGCTTCGACGGCGGCACGGGTCTCAGGATGGGTCTCACCGGCAAACGGGCCGTCGGCAGTCCAGCGCACGCGTAGCGCAGCCGGATCGCGGGCGATCGATGTCAGCCACGGCTCCGACGGTGGCGCGGCGCTGTAGGGGTCGCCGGGCACGCGGCCGGCAGTCGCGTCGAGCAGCGCTGCACAGTCACGGACGCTCCGCGTCAGCGCATGCTCGTTGACGAGCCCCTCGAGTCCGTGCCCGGCGTCGGGCGCAAAGCTCTTGCGGCCCCGAGCGGGCTTCAACCCGATCACGCCGCAGGCGGAAGCCGGAACGCGGATCGAGCCGGTGCCGTCTCCGCCGGACGCCGCCGGCACCAGGCCTGCGGCGACCGCGACCGCGGAACCGCCGCTGGAGCCGCCAGGCGATCGGCCGCGCGCGCGCGGATTGACGGTCGGCCCGAACAGCACCGGTTCGGTGGTGCAGTGGTTGCCCCATTCCGGCGTGTTCGTCTTACCGGCGATCAACAGCCCGGCAGCCTCGTAGCGAGAGACGACGACCGAGGAGTGGCGTGAGACGTGCCCACGCAGCGCAACCGAGCCCATCCGCTCAGGCGTGCCCTCCAGTGCTTCGCCCAGATCCTTCAGCAGGAACGGCGCGCCGGCGAGCGGCCCGGCGCCGATCCGACCAGCCGCACGGTCGCGGGCTCGCTCGAACAGGTCGCAGATGACGGCGTTCAGATCGCGAGCCGCCTCGATCCGCGCGATCGCTGCGTCAAGCAGCTCCAACGCCGTGGCCTCACCGGAGCGGATCAGCGCCGCGTGGCCAATCAGGTCGAGTTTCGCGAGGTCGTCCATTCGGTCGGTCCGATCAACACACTACCTCTACGGGCCGGCACCCGCACGCGCTCAGAACAGGGCCGAGGAGAAGCCGGGCGCTACGGGTCACGCCTCGACGACATCTTCGACGCGTGCGGTCTCAACGGCTCAGTCGTCGCCCGTGGTGTTCACGACGCCGGAGGCCAGGATCAGGAGCCACACGACCAGGGCGACGATGCTGAGCACGATGATCGCCACCAGGTGTTTTCGCTTCACGCCGCTGTCCTGGATCGCGAGCACGATGCCCAGAATCAAACCCATCGGCGGAATCGCGAAGGCCATGATGTACCCGAGGACGATCAGTCGCTGCGTGCGGTCGCTCGGCGTGACGTCGATCACGGCGCCGTTGCTCGAAGCGTAGCCTGAGGTCGGGCGCTCGCCGTCCGGCGTCGGCGCTGGAGTGCTCATCCCGGCTAACCGTAGCTACTCGCAACGGGTTTGCCCTTGACGCGGTGGCGGGCCGCTAGAGCGGTGGGACCTGGTTGTTGACCTGCGGTCCGTGGTAGAGGTGGTCGTGGTCCGAACATGCGGCCGGGAAGGTGAACCGGACGCTGTCGCTGCGCACGCCGTTGTAGCTCGCAAACAGGGTCGCGTGGCCGAAGGTGCCGACCTCGCACCGCGGATCGGTGCTGCTCTGGACCCGGACGATGATCTTCATCACGTTCCCGGGAAAGCCCCACATGACCGCGTAGTGGGAGTGGTACACGAGGTGGTGCTCGACCGTCATGATGATCAGGCGGTCGGGCTGGTGGCGGACACGGTCGACCTGACAGAGGATCCCTGAGACCGTGTTGGCGGCGAGGTCGATGTCACCGTGGCCGCGGGCGTAGCTGCCGCTCGCCCCCGTGATCGGCGCACCTGTATGAAAGCCCCATGGGGGAATCCCACCGACGATCGGGATCTGCGCGCAGTACTGCACCGGGAATCCGGTGGCGGAGCCCGCCGTGCCGGCCAACGTGAGCAGCGGCGTCAGCAGCAACACCGTCAGCCCGATCCGCGGCGTCAGATGCCTCCGGTCGCGCTCGTCGTTTGGAGCTGCGGCTCGTAGCCGCCAAGCTCGCAGCCAGCTTCGCCGTCGGGAGGTCATCGTTTTCATCCTCCATTCATATCGACAAGCACGGCGCTGCCCTCGACCGCCGAACGTCAACCTCGGCGGAAAGCGGATATCTCGCCAGCGCCCGCACCTGACCCTGGGCGAACTTGAGCGAACTGGTATTTTTGGTCGTTCCAGTCTGTGGATGCCAGACGGGAGAGGCGATGGGACGGTCGATACTGCAGCCGGGAGCTGGTTTGAGGTCGTGTCGGCGGCCTCGCGCCTCGTTGGTGCGTTGGGGTTTGGCCACTTTGGCCACCCTGCTGCTCGGCTGGCTCGGGGTGGCGTCCGCGGTGGCTCAAACGCCGACCATCCTGTCGTGGAATTACGACGGCATCAATGGGGTGCTTGGAATCCCCCAGTTCTGGCTGGTGCCCCCGGATGTGTTTTCAGCCACTTTCACTGTGTTCGGCGCGCAGGGAGGCGCTGAATTCCCGGGCGGAGTTCCGGGCGGTCTGGGTGGCGCGGCCAGCGCCACGGTCAAGGTGACCCCCGGCGAAGTTCTGATGATCGACGTCGGCGGACAGCCGGACGGGGGCCTCACCGGACCGGAGCCGGCGGCGTACTTCCAGGGCGGATTCAACGGCGGCGGCGATGGCGGCGCCGGTGCGACCACCGCCGCTGTCATTTTCGGGAACGTCTACCTCGCCAACGACGGTGGAGCTGGTGGTGGTGCCTCAGGGGTCTACCAGGCGCCATATGGGCCGGACGATGCGCTGGTCGTGGGTGGCGGCGGCGGCGGGGTCGGCTCGTTCGGCAGCGCAGGCGGTGCCGGGGGTGGCGGCAGCGGTGCCAGTCAGGACACCATCAATCCAGCCTTCTGCACGGAAATAAATCCGTGTATGTATGCCAACACGCCGGGTGGTACCGGAGGGGCACCGAACATCGGGCTGCCAGTCGGGGTAGGCGTTGCCGGCGGGGACGCCGCAGCTGGTTGGACGGTCGGTGTTCCGACAGATGTCGGCGGCGTCAACGGTTCGTGTGTTCCCGGATCTTCCAGCGGAACTGGTGGAGATGTGGGGGATGAGTGCTTGGAGGTGATTTACTACAGTCCTTTCGCCGGTGGTGGTGGGGGCGGCGGTTACTACGGTGGGGGCGGCGGCTCGGACTGGTACGGCGCACCTTATGGAGACGGTGGTTTCGGTGGCGGTGGGGGGAGCAGCTTCGGACCTCCGGGCGCCGGTTTCACCTCCGGCGTCGAGAGTGGCAATGGGTTCGTGACGGTGTCGTACACGCCGGGGGCGGGTGCGCCGTCGCTGCGCGTGCCCGGTAGCGTTTATCAGCCGATCGCGGTTGCGGGCGCAGGATTCGCGACGGTGGCGTTCGCGGCGCCGCGGGTCGGGCTGCCGATCAGGAGATACCGGGTGACCGCCTACCCGGTCGGCTCAGACGCCAAGGAGCGTGGCGACCTGCTGCACGCGACAGGCTCCAGGACACCGATCACGGTCAGGGGTTTGAGGGACGGGACTGCGTACAGGTTCAGGGTGTCGGCGCTCAACTT
Source organism: uncultured Solirubrobacterales bacterium (assembly GCA_963742025.1). Lineage (GTDB taxonomy): Bacteria > Actinomycetota > Thermoleophilia > Solirubrobacterales > Solirubrobacteraceae > Palsa-465. The sequence goes on along the minus strand of CAVUKF010000010.1, from coordinate 264,150 downwards.
GCGTGGCGCTGGGCCGCTGTCGCGCGCGTCGAACTCTGTCATCCCCGCGCCTGCCCCTGCGGCTCCGACGGACGTGGCCGCGGTCGGAGGCGGGAATCTCGCTGTTGTGAGCTTCAAGCGGCCGGAGTCTCCGTACGACGCCCGCATTACCTCGTACACGGCGGTCGCCGCGCCGGGAGGCGCGCATGCCACTGCCCGCCGAAGCCCGATCATCGTCCCAGGGCTCACGGCGGGGAAAGCGTACACGTTCAAGGTGTTTGCGACCAACCGGATCAGGAGCAGCCGCGCGACAGTCTCGCGGCGGGTTACCGTCAGGGGGGCTCCCTCGCCAGCCTCGGGCGCGTTTGCGACAGCCGGCGACGGTGCAGCGACCGTCACTTTCGACCCGTCTGCGAGTTCGAACGGAGCAGCGGTCGCTCGCTACACCGTGACCGCACTGCCGGGACACGAGCAGGCTACGGGCACCGGTAGCCCGATCACCGTCACCGGTCTCACGAATGGAACCTCGTATACGTTCGTCATCGCGGCGACTAACTTCTATGGCACGAGTTTGCCGTCGGCCGAATCGAACGCGGTGATTCCCGCGCATCCTACGGCTGACCTCGCGGTCACCGACGCCGGTCCTGGGACCGTGTTCAAGGACGTGAGATCGCAGCTGACAGACACGATTACCGCTACTGACAACGGACCGAACCCCTCTGCCGAGGTCACGATCAGCGACAGCAGTCAAGGCACCGGCGCCTCGGTTGTATCTGTGACGCCGAGCCAGGGCACGTGCGGTCAACCGGATGCGACCGGCGCCTTCACCTGTGCGATCGGCCCACTCGCCGTCGGTCAGTCAGTGACCGTGCAGGTAACGGTATCGGTCACGGGCGCAACTCCTGGATCGGCCTATACCAACACTGCAACGGTAAGTGGGCCGCTCCAAGACCCCAACGAAGCGAACAACACCGCGAGCGCCAGCACAACCGTCCACGCTTAGTGACGACGCGTTCGTCCAGTGGCGCACCACCGGGACCCACTCCGGTGACGAGTGGCAAGGGGTCGCCCCCACCGGCAAGCCGGTTGAGCTCGGCGGCACTCGGCCAAGGTCCTCCTCGCGGCGTATCGTGATCGACATGCGAATTGCAGCACTGGGAGACCGGGACCCCGGGTTCCTCACCCATCGCGAGATCGATGCGACGCTTGAGCTGCTGCCCGACAGGATTGAGTGCTCCTGGATGGCGACCGACAGCGTCGCGGCCGATGACCTGGACGCGGTCGATGGGGTCTGGCTGTTGCCTGGAACGCCGTACCGCGATGACGGCGCGGCGTACCGCGCGATCCGCCACTGCGTGCAGGCGCGTAAGCCGTTCTTGGGTACTTGCGGTGGCTTTCAGTACGCCTGCATCGAGCTGGCTCGGGGCTTGGGGCTCGCCAGCGCCCCTGCACACGCCGAGAGCGATCCAGATGGCGAGCAGCTTGTCATCGTCGCGCTGCGGTGCTCGCTCTATGGTGAGTGGCGGACGGTCCGTCCGGTCGTCGGAACCCGGCTCGCATCGATCTGCGGATCGGAGCCCTTCGAGGGCTTCCACTTCTGCGGATACGGGCTTGCCGATGAATATGCCGAACAGCTGACTTCGGCCGGGGTCGTCTTGTCGGCTTTTGCCGATGACTCGGGGACCGAGGCGATCGAGCTGCGTGACCATCCATTCTTCATTGCCACGGCATTCCAGCCCCAGGTCGGCAGTTCTGAGAACGGCTGCCTGCACCCCTTGATCAGCGCTTTTCTCGAAGCCGCTGCGACCGGGCCGTCCACGGTCGTCAGCCGGGCTGAGGGCGACCGGCGCCCCGCGTGAGATCCGAGCGCCGACGACAACCGTGTTCGGTCGACGGTCGACGGTCGAGCGTCGAAGCTTGAGGTGCTCTCCGGTCGCTGCCGGCAAACTCACGCCCGCTGCCGACCCATCCGGCCCGCAGCGAATGGCCAACCAGAACTTGCTTCGTGGCGGCCAGCTTGCCTGGGAAAGCGAAACAAGACCGAAACAGCGCGCCGCGTATAAACAGTCCGCGAGAGGAGGAATCCCCGCAGCACAGCAGAGGAATCCGCGTGTCGCACAGCATCCGCATCAAGAGCCTGGCCCCGAGTCGACCGCGCGTTCTCACCGCTGCAGCACTCCTGAGTGGGGCGCTGGTCGCAGGCTGCGTGGGAAGCTCAGGCAGTCAGATCGCGACGACGGCGGGCGGCGCGAGCACCTCGGAGTCGAGTGCGGCGAACTCGGCCTCCACTGGGGCAAGCCCGGGCGCCCGGGGAGCGCTCGCGTTCGCGGAATGCATGCGCGCCAATGGCGTGTCCAACTTCCCAGATCCGAACGCGGGGGGTGGGGGCTTCGACTTCCACGCGAATGCCGGCGTCATCTCTTCGCCCGCGTTCAAAATGGCGCAGGCGAAATGCGGAAAGTTCCTGCCCGGCGGCGGTCCGCTCGGCCCGGGGCCGCCTCCGTCGGCACAGACAATGGAACAGCTACGGAAGATCGCGGTGTGCATGCGAGCTCACGGCGTCCCGCAGTTCCCCGATCCCTTGGCCTCGGTCCCGCACGGGTTCAACCCGAACCCAGCCGAATACCGGGAGATCACCAACTACCTGGGAGCGATCCTCTTGTATCCCTCAACGATCGATCCGCAGGCACCAGCGTACGCGGATGCCACGGCCGCCTGCGGCGCCGGTTTCCTCGCCGGTAACAACGCTCACTGACGCAACCAACGTCGTAACACGTGAGCGCTGGTTCGATTCGGCGAGTGCAAGGACGTCGCTTACCGACGCGGGCCCAATCCGACGGTCTGTCGCGCGGAACGGAGGGACGGTCCCGATGCTGGTCGCTCGGCCAGATCGCCGCGCTCACGTGTGCCTGTTGAACCCGGGAAATTCGCACGCGCCCGCCGCCTGCTGGAAGCGCGGCGATCGCGAGTTGATCGTATCGGGGACCGCGATGAACACCCCTGGGCGGCCGAACACGAGGCTGTAGCCCGCCGGGCTGGCAGGCGGCTCGCTGACCGGATCGGGAAAGCCCGAGACGCCGTGCGCTCGCATGCACCTGGCGAGCGCGAGCATTCGCAGCTTCTGCGATTCACTCGCCGCTCCAGGACCACCTCCACCCGGAAGCAGGTCCTGGCAGGCCTTCTGTGCGGCTTCGAAGGCCGGCGAGGCCGGATTGATCCCCGAGCCGATCTGGACACCACCGCCCCCGGCGCTCGGGTCGGGGAAGTTCGGCACGCCGTGAGCACGCATGCAGTCCGCGTACTTGATTCCGGGGGCACTCACGCCGGCGCCGGCGGTTGACTTGCTCGACGATCCGCAGGCGCCGATCGCCATCGCACACGCGATGGCAGCGAGCGCGATCAGCACGTTGGAGCCCTTCGGGTTGGCCATTGCCTGATTCTTAGCGGACAACACGTAACAGCGACGTAACGCCCCTGCTCTCGCTGCGATCATGATGAAGCAGTCCAGCCCGCCCTTCCTGGGAACGCGGAGTAGCCCTGATCGGGAGCGACTGTCCGAGCCGAAACCGACGCGCCGCGAACCCGATGCTGCGGTGGCTCCGCGAGCAAGCCGTCGCCGAAATCGTCCTCGTCCGCCCTGGCATCGTCGTCCACCGCCCCGCCATCGGGACTGGCGTTCTCGCGTTGCATGCCCGGGTTCCGAACTTCCCGGATCCGGGGACGTTCATGCCCAGCACCCCGCCCGCCTACGGCACCGTCGACAAGATCAACGGCGCGGTCTTCGTGATCCCAGGCTCAATCGATCTGCAGGCGCCCGCGGTCCAGGAGGCGGCCAGCGCCTGCAAGTTCCCAGGCGGCCTCGAATGAGTTCCCGCGCCCGCTACCGGCCGGTGCGGTCGCGGTGCTTGCAGCCCGGCCAGCAGCAGGGCCGACGCTTGCCTTCCTCCAGCTCCTCCTGAGTCCTCCGAATGCGGCGCTCTCGGGTCGTCTCCTGCTTGGCATCCTCGACCCAGCAGATGAACTCGTTGCGGGCTAGAGGAGTGATGTCCCGCCAGGCGTCGAGTGCAGTTGCGTTGGCAATCAGCGCCTCGCGCAGGTCTGCTGGCAGTTTGTGCACCACCCCACCGGGCACCGTCTGGACGCTCACGAGCCCATCGTAGTTCAGCTCCGTTGACCACCCACTCGTGAGACGCGCAGCCGATGGGGTATTCCCTGCCGGGCCGACATACCCCAACCGCCGCTTTCTCGTGTGCGACGGAGAGTCATGGGCTGACAACGTGGAAAACGCGGTCCCGCTGATGACCGGCGCCTCGGTACGCGCATGCCTGAATGTCCTGTCCTATAGCCTCGCAGGCGTGGAGTGGCCTGACCCGTCGGACCTGGCTGTCTACGAACCCACGCGGGAGCCGGCGCCGCGTGAGTCGCCGCAGGACCTTCGCATTCGGATCGGCACCTCTCGGGTCCGTCACGGTCTTCCTGTCACTGACGAGCTGATCGACCGTTTGATCGAGCAAGGTGAAGCGACGGGGCAGCGACACGATGTCTTCACGCACGCGGAACGCCAAGAGATCCTTGGGGACAACGCACGTGTCGAGCGTGCGCGTGTGGCGTTGAAGGATGCAGGCGATGTACTTTGCCGGATCGAGGTCTGCTGGCTCGGGAGTCGCCGCGGCGTGCGGGTGCTGGTGACCGACGGTCGCGACCGCTTCGAAGGCTTCTCTGTGGGGTGCTCGGCTCGGAACGCGTCGTGGTCCATGGGGCACGGTTTACCGAGCAGCGACTCCGCGAGTTCCAACAGCGGGTGTCGGCGGACGCGAGCGGACTTTCAGAACAGGGGATCTTCATCACCCGCTGCGTGCCCGAACCTGACGGGCTGACGGTCCACTACTTCGCAGCTGACCAGAAGCGGGCTGACGAGCTCTTGCGCGATCGTTACGGCGCCTTTGCGATTATCCGATACGACGGCGGCTCGCGCTACGCACTGTCGCCGCACCCGTTCGGGAGCTGGCTGGCTGATGGCGACACGCTTCATGTCTTCTACGCGCTTCCTCGCAACGGCGAGCGTCCCGGCGGCTGTACCGTCGCCGAATTCGAGGACAGCGTGATTGTGGCGCTGACGATCCTCGATTGGCGCGGAGCCAAGACCCTGGTGGGCGGCTTCACGCCCTTGCACGCAACCGTCAAGCTCCGGTCCCCGCTCGGCGCCCGGGCCGTGATCGACAACTCCGAGAACAGCGCCCGGCCGCACTGGACGGCGGCCGCCGCGATCAACCTTCCGCGCCCGCAGGACCTCTGATTCGCACGCTCCACCCGATTCTTGCGAACGCCGAGAGCATCCAGTCAACTGTTGTTCGTAGGATGCATGGTTGTGGCGGCGCTATTGCTCTATGCCCGGCGGGCTGGCCGGACGGGTTGATGGCTGGTGTTCTACTGCTGGCGGGGCGGGCGTGATGGGTGATCACCTGATCGTTTTTCATTCTGCAGTGCGGTCTTGCGCGGGTTATAGCCGCCACGATGCCCCGTCGATTTTGTTGGATGGCTCGTCGCTGGCGCGTGAGACGGAGCACGGTCGGGCGGTTACCGCGCAGCTGTGGCGTCGTCAGGGAACGCTGGCGGAGGCAATCGATGCGGCGGTCTTTGCGCTCGGCGAGGCGGGGTTGTCCAAGGGCATCCGCCGCCAGGCGCGGGCGGCGTGCGAGGACTACTTCTACAGCCGGCTCGGTCTGACGCCGAGTGAACGGTTGGGGGGCGGGGAGGGATCGCCGAGACGCTCGAGCTGATGCCTGATTCGATGTATCGGGCGTTGGAAGGGGTCGTCGGCCTCGTCGTGGACGGTGACTATGAGGAGTTGTCTGTCATTTCTGGCGGTCGGCTCAGCGTTGAGGATCTGCGTCGTCGCGTCGAGGACGACTGTCCCCAGTCGCTGGTGTTGGCGCCGCGCGGGGTTTACGGGGTTGAGGCGATCGCCAGGTCTGAGGATCCGGATCTGCCGGGCTGGGCGTACTTCCTGGACTTGTGGACCGAGAACGGCCCGGCGCGCCTGCACATCGAAGGGGAACTCGAGGAGTCGAACGAGCGGTTCATGGCGACGCTGAGCGATATTCTGCCGTGAGCCGCCGGTCTCCGGCATCGTTGTCGCGCGAAGCCCTGTTAGACGCGGAAAGCCCACCCGTAGGTGGACTCTCGGCCATCAGAAGATCGGGCTGCTTTCGCGGGAAGGGGACGTTCAACTGAAGGTCTCGCCCTCTGGTTGCCCTCGCTATCTGACTATCTCAGAGTAGCGCACCCGTCACCCAACATCCCGATCGCGTCACACCGCGTTCGGAAAAGGGGGTGCAGGTTCTCCAACATGTCTACGTGCAGGAGCTCTGGGGTCGACCAGCTCAAGAGGCGCGCTTCCGGAGAGCTACGCGCATACCCGACGCGGGCTCGCGTTGCGCCGGCGATGTTCTCACTGTGGGATTGCTCGTTGAAGCAGCGCGAAGAACGCTTTGAAGTGCCGCTCCGCGGCCGCTTCGTTGTAGGCGGCCATGTCGGACATGGTGTAGCCGTGCTGCGCGCCCTCGTAAAGCTCGGTCGTGTGGCGCACGCCGCCGTCGTCCATCGCTTCATCGAGCGCCGCGATGTTCGCCGCCGTCATGCTCGGGTCCTGGTCGGCGTGACCCCAGTAGACCTCTGCACGGACACGCGGCGCGAGCAGGTGAGCGCTGTCATCGTCGTCGGTGACCATGTGACCAGCGTGAAAGCCGCCGAGCGCGGCGACGCGGTCCGGGTGCGCGGCGGCGATCATCCAGCCGAGCCAGCCGCCGAGGCAGTAGCCGGTGATCCCGACAGGGCCGTCGGTGAGCTCCCCGAGCTTGTCCAGGTAAGCGCCGCCGTCCGCCGCGACGGCGGCGGGTGTCAGCGCGCGCATCATCGGACCGAGTGACCGAAAGAATCTGTCGCGAGAGTCAGGATCTTGGAGGTCCGGCGTTTCCCAAAGCGGAGCGCGCCCGGCCCGGTAAAACACGTTCGGCGCGAGCACGACGTAGCACTGGGCGGCGATCCGATCGGCCATCTCTTCGATCCACGGCCGCAGCCCGATCGCGTTGATCATCAACAGGACGCCACGGTGCGCCCCATGGCCGGCCGGCTTGGTGAGATAGCAGTCTGCGACCCCGTCCGAGGTTGGCACGTCGATCGTGGAGCCGTTCATGACCTTAGCTTCGCAGGTCGGGCGAGCGTCGTCCGGGCTGTCCGCTGACTGCGTCCACGCTGATCGCACGCGGGCGGTCCCGCGGGTTGTGCGGACGAATGCGATCGTTCGTGGGGGTGCGCTTTCACCCAACTGCGCAGCAGCCGCGTCATCTGAGTCAGGCTGGAGTCGAATATCCGCGCGCGCCCGTGCGAGCCGGGTCACCGTGCGGTAGCACGTCACACGCCCAGTCGGAGCGTTTCCAGTCGGGGATCGGTGTCTCGCGATCTGCATGGGGAACGAACCGTGAGCGTTCGATCAATGCCATCCGATGGATGTAGCGGGGGCAGTTCGGGAACACCTGGGTGGCCTGGACCCTGACGATGAACTGAGCACCGGGGTATTCGTCGATCAGCTCATCTGATGTGTCGATGCTCCCGATCCCATTGAGCCGCAGCCGAGACGGACGCGCGGCGGTGAAGTCGATGAACAGCAGTCCGACGTGCGGGTTGTCGAGCAGGTTGCCCATCGACAGATACATGCCATTGCCGTCGTAGTTCGGGAAGGCGATCGTGTGGTCGTCGAGCACCCGGACGAAGCCAGGGTCGCCGCCCTTGTACGAGCATTGGGGTCGCCCGTCGGCGTCCGCCGTCGCGAGGAAGAACATCGGCATCCGCTCGATGAAGGCCCGGTTGTCAGCGTCGATCACTGGGAGCGAGAGGAACTTTTGATCGAGGCGGTCCGCCAGCCGACGCGTATCGAAGCGATCCTGCAGCGCGCGTGACCCCGCGCGGTAAGCGGAGTTCACTCGAGCGCCTCCATCAGCGCGCCGGCCGCTCCGCGTGCCCAGGCGGTTGACGCCGGGGCCGCCGCCAGCCGCCGCTTGGGAAACGCGCTCACGCCCACCCCATCGGCTCAAAGCCGCTGGTTGTGGGCGCCGAGACGATCAGGACCGAGCACGGCTCCAAGCCGTCGTTTCGGACCGTGCGACGGTGGGGAGGATCGAGCCGGGCGAACGTGCCCGGCCCGGCGGGATGGTCCTCGCCGTCGATCACCAGCATCGGAGAGCCGGTGATCACCAGGAACATCTCCTCCTGGTCCCGCTGCGTCTCGTCGTGCTCCGGGATCGACTCTCCTGGCGGGATCTCGACGAGATTGACGCCGAACGAGCGGCACCCAAGCGAGCGCCGGACGAGCGTCCAGTTCCCCGTCCGCTCAAGCTCGTCACGGTGAGCGATCACATAGCCCTTGCCGCTCCGGGCCGTTGGCGCCCCAGTTCCGGCGCTCATGAGCTCGCCTTGGCGTGGTTGCCGGCGCCGTACCAGTCGACGAACACCGCCGGCTCCTCGCCGAGGACACCGGCGTCGTGGCTCCCCTCCCTCCCCGAACCCCCGCCCTCCCGATACGACACCGCCCTCCCCGCTCCGAGGTGAGGTGAAATCGCCGGGCTCGAACGTCATCCTGCCGATCTGCGAGTCGCCGATCAACAGGATCTCGGCTCCGCTGCGTGGGAACTCGCGCGTCTCGTCGGGATCACCAAAGCTCTTGTGCTCGGTCTGATCTAGGCCCTTAACGGACATGGGACCCCTCCCTCCTGGTCTTCGCGACCGGTCCGCGCCACCCAGCTGCGAAGGCCTATCTACTAATAGGTAAGCAGTGTCCCAACGAACTTACCTTCTAATAGGTAAGCTGTCAAGCCTGTGATGGCCGTCCAGCAAGAAAAACGAGAGCGCCAGACGTCCGAGCGGATCCTCGACGTCGCCGAGCGGCTGGTGCAGACGCGCGGTTTCAACAATTTCAGCTACGCCGATATCGCCAAGGAACTCGGGATCACCACCGCAAGTCTGCACTACCACTTCCGCGGCAAGGCAGAGCTCGGCCACGCCCTCATCACACGGTACGCGGAGCGGTTCAGCCACGCTCTGGATCGCATCGACCGACAGGTGCCCGACGCGCCCGGCAAGCTCGAGGCCTACACGGACCTCTACGCCGGCGTGCTCGAGGGCAAACGGATGTGCATGTGCGGCGTGCTCGCCGCCGAGTACCAGACCCTTCCTGAACCGATGCGGCGCGCGGTGATCGGCTTCTTCGACGATAACCAGCGGTGGCTAGCCGGCGTACTCACTCAGGGGCAGAGCGAAAAGACGCTGGCCTTCAACGGACGTGTGAATGAGGTCGCTGAAAGCATCCTTTCGACGCTCGAGGGAGCCATGCTCGTGGCCCGGCCCTACGACGACCTCACGAAGTTCAACAGCACCGCCCGCCGGTTGCTGGCCGGGCTGGCCAGCTGAACGTGTAGTTCTGAGCGTTCAGGAGGTCTGCAGGGCCACCTCGAATATCTCACTCGGTGGCGACTTAATGCCGGCTTCTGCCGCGGTGCGCTCACGCATCGCGGTATTCGTCTCCAGCTGGCGGAGGTCTTCCTCAGTTTCCCAGAGGGAGATCACCAGGGCCTTTGCGTTGTCGCGGTCGATGAGGTACTGAAAGCCTCGGAAACCCGGGAGCTGGCTCGCCGCAGGAAGTTGCTTCTGCGCGATCTTCGTCATATGGTCGAGCTTCTCGGCCGGCTGGTGGATGGTCTGAACCCGTGCAAACATGCGGGATCCTCTCGAAGAGTGGTCCAAATGAGACAGTAGCGTCTCAAATCGAGGCTCACCTGTCAAGACTCGATACGATCTCGGCAAACGACGTTCGGGATCTCTGGACATGACCAAGGGCGAAGTGCTACGCGACCTCACCGCAGCCGCGATCATCGACAGCGCGGCGAGGATCCTCGCCGATCGTGGCGAGACCGCGAGCATGGAGGAGATCGCGAGCTCGGCCGGGGTCGGGCGCGCGACGCTCTACCGCTACTTCCCCAACCGCGAGGAGCTGCTCAGGGCGATGGCTGCGGCCAGCGTCCAGGAGCTGGCGGCGCGGATCGAGGAAGCCAATCTCGAGTCGGTCCCGTTTGAGGAGGCGATCGGTCGCCTTGCCCGCGGCATCATCGCCACTGGGAGCAAGTACAAGTACATAGCGCTGAGTGGAGACAGCGCGAGGCTCGCCCATCTCTACCCCGATTTTGAAGTCAAGGTGATCGAGCCAGTCCGCGCTCTGTTTTGGCGCGCAATCGCCGACGGCATTCTGCGACAGGACTTCCCCGCCGATGTGCTCATGGACCTGTTCTCGGGTCTGATCAAGGGAGCGCTCGACGCGACCGCGAGCGGGCACCGAGGGATCGAAGAGACCGCCGCCGCGGTCACGACCCTCTTCCTTGACGGCGCCCGCGCCTCCTGACGCGACCACGGCCCTCCTGTCGGCGCGATGCGGTCAACGTCTTCCGCAGCGCGCCGCTGTCAGCCGCACACGCCAAGGTCGCGTGCCACGCGGTTGGGGACACCCTTGATCGGGCAGCGGAAGCTGCTCCCGACCGTCACGAACTGCCAGCCACTTGCTGTGTGGTGCTCAATGATCACCCCGTTCGCGGCGACGCGCATACACGCACGCGAGAGCTTGGCGGGCCAGGTCGCCGCGGCGTAGCTCCGGTTCGCAGTGGAGATCGTCACGACCTGACAAGCGGCTTGAGCCTTGCTGAGCTCGCCCTGCCGAACGATTGCCGCAACGACTGCACTGCGCTCGGCCTTCGTCGCCCGACGGTGCGCGAAAGCCGCGGCAGGTATCACCGCACAGGCCACGGCAAGCACCACAAGGGCGCGGGGGAGCTTCACAGCCGCAAGGCTATATGAGCTTGCGGAGGCGCGCGAACAGTCGATCAGGCGGTGATCTGGTTGTGAACTCGAGCCACCATCGGCTCGTTCAACTCGATGCCGGCCGCCGTCAGGATCGGGATGAGCGTCGCACCGAACGCCTCGAAGGCTGCCTGCGATTCCCAGATGTCGAACACCTGAATCTCACCCCCGGTCTCGAGGGCTACGTGGGAGATGCGGCCATCCGGTGCCCCGGCCCCAGCTTCCTCGAGTTGGACGGTCGTCTTGTCGTACTTCTCCTGTGTGAAACCCTTCCCGGTGATGTAAAACCCAAGCGCCATTTCGATCCCTCGTCTTTCGCGTGGTCTGCGCACTAGCTACTGGATATTGATGGTGAGCCTACGTGTTCGGTTGGGTCGGTGCATGGCGGCTTGTTATGGCCGCCCCGCGCAAGCGCTGGGCGACGGGAAGAGGATTAGCCATTTCGGGCGCGCGCGGGAGTCAAGGCGTGTCAGGTTCATCGTCCCGCCAGAGCCCCGCCAGCCGGCGGGCGAGAAACCGGCGTTCGGGGTCGGTCGCGGCCAGCTGCAGCGCTCGCTCGAAGGCGGCCCGCGCCTCTTCCCGCCGGCCCAGGCGGCGCAGCAGTTCTGCCCGAGTCGAATGCAGGTAGCGGTAATCGCCGAGCTCGAGCGCATCAACGAGTTCGAGCGCTCGCTCCGGCGCTCCCGCCTCGGCGACCGCCACCGCCCGGTTCAAAGCCACCACCGGCGAGCGGGTCAGCCGTTCGAGCTGCTCGTAGAGCACCTCGACCTCGTTCCATTCGATGTCCTGCTCCGTTTGGAGCGAGGCGATCTCCGCCTGCAACGCGTATGGCCCGGTGGCCGGCGCCAGTGCCAGCGCTCGCAGGAGCGCAGCGCGGCCCGCCTCGACCTTCGCCGCGTCGTGCCGGAACCGGTCCTGCTCCGCCAGCGGGACCAGCTGACCGTCGACCACTCGCGCCTCTCGGCGCGAATCGTGAAGCAGCATCAGAGCGAGCAGCCCGTGGACCTCTGACTCGTCGGCCATCAGCTCGGCCAGCAGCCGACCCAACCGGATCGCCTCAGTCGCGAGATCTCCGTGATCGGTGTAGCCCTGATTGAAAATCAGGTAGACGACCGCCAGCACGGCTGCCAAGCGGTCCGGCAGCAACCGGTCAGCGGGCACCGTGAAAGGAATCGCGGTCGCCTTGATCTTGGACTTGGCCCGGGAGATCCGGCGTTTCATCGTCTCCTCAGTTACCAGGAAGGCCCGCGCGATCTCTTCGGTCGTGAGTCCTCCCAGCGCGCGCAGCGTCAACGCCACCTGCGCCTCGACCGCCAGCGCCGGATGGCAACACATGAAGATCAGCTCGAGCCGCTCGTCCGGAATCGTGCTGTCGTCCAGGTTTATCTCGTCCATCGCCGCGGCCGGTTGAACAGCCTCCAGCAGCCGCCTCTTGTCGTGGAGCGTACGCTCGCGTCGGATACGGTCGATCGCGCGGTTGCGCCCGGTGGCCACCAGCCAGGCCACCGGGTGCTGCGGAAACCCCTCACCGGGCCACCGTTCGGCCGCGATCGTAAACGCCTCCTGGGCGGCATCCTCGGCCAGATCCATGTCCCCGAGGAAGCCGACCAGCGAGGCCAACACACGGCCCCACTCACGCCGGAAGACCTGCTCGATCAGTGCGCTGTCTCCACCGGGATCTCAACGAGCGGGCGCACCTCGACCGCGCCGCCGAGCCGCACCGTCGGAATCCGCTGCGCCAGCTCCAGTACCTCGTCCAGATTGGACGCGTCGAACACGTAGTAGCCGCCGAGCACCTCCTTGGTATCGGCGAAAGGGCCGTCGGTTATCAGAGGCTGACCGCCGCCGTCGCGGACGGTGGTCGCCGTCTCGCCGGGCTGCAGGTGGCCGCCACCGAGGCAACGCGAGTCCTCGCGAAGCTCGTAATACTCGGCGGACACCGACTTGTATTCGTCCTCTCCGAGTGCCTCGTGGCTGCCCGGCTTGGGGTAGATCAGTAGTGCGTACTTCATGCGCGCCTCCTTTGGGGATGGTTGATCATCCTGCAGACGAACAGGCGACACCACAGGGGACAGCACCCCGGAGAAATTTTCTCAGCTCTCGGCGCCGACGCGGGCGATGGCACAGCGGACGCCGCAGGCCGGAGTTCGAAGATCCAGGGGGAGCCTATGCCTGGGGCTAGCCCGACACGGTCGCGAGCAGCTTCGCGCGGAAGCTGACCGCGCCGGTCGTGCAGCCTTCGCCGCGCGCGGTGAGGCTGCCGGTGATCAGCCTCGGGCTGGCCACCATGCCCTTGATCTTGAGCTTCAGTTTGCCCTTCTCGGAGCTCCCGAGGAAGGTCAGGTTCGTCTCGGTCTCGGACACCGAGAACGTGTACTTGCCGCCCGCTAGCTTGAGTGTCGTCGCGGGGAAGGGGAACTCGACGTATGGCGCACCCGTGGAGGTATGTGGCGTCTTGGGACATTCGAGGAAGCCGCCGCTCATGGGGACCCCGAGCACCGGCTTCCCGGACACGATCTTCCTGGGGTTGTGGCCGATCACGAACGCGATCGCGAGTTTGCCCTTCCCGAGGGTGACGCCGTCGGAGTACGACCTCCCTGCGGTTGGCAGCGGCGCTGCGCCGAGCGCAACCCCCGTGAGCACGAGTGCCAACCCGATACCTGCGATCCCAGCGGTGCGTGCGCCCTTAGCTGACACTGCTCAGCTCCTTGCTTTGACTGACGGCAGTTCGGAGGCGATCCTAACGCGGCTCACGGATTTGACCATTACGCAGGAGATCCCGCGGCTGATGACACACGTCGCGAGCCTCGCATCCGGCGAGTGGAGCGCGCCACTTGGGCGGCATCTCGAAATCGACGATCCGGTCGGTCGGGTCACTCGAAGTACTTGAGTTCCCAGGTCGAGCGGACGCCAACGTAACTCGTCACGTCAGATGGTCCGTTCGCCGGCGGGCGGGGGCTGATGTCCATCGCGATCAATAGATATTGCTCAGCGGGCGCGTCCTCGGCCAGTCGCCATTGGCAGCGCAGCGCACCGCATCCTTTGAGTGGTCTCAGGTACTCGAGAACGTTGGCGGTCACCTTGCCGGTGATTGGCCAGGTCGCCTTGCAGTCATTACAGGCGGCAGTGGGCGTGACCGTCCCGGTTAGGATGCCTCCAGGCTTCAGGATGTGGGGCGAGAAGCTGACCGATCCGTAGGCGCCTTTCTGAACGCAACCGCTTTGCGGGTATGTGGTGCAGGTCTTGGGGGCCTTGCCGAGCGAGGCGACGGACGAGAGCTTGTGCGTGTTGACGAGTCGGTACCCGGGTTCGGGGGCAGCGAGCGCGATCGATGCGCAGAGAACCGCGATCACTCCGGCGACGACTGCCGAACGAGTCCCGATGGCTAGATGTCCGGGCACGCGCCCAGGATAGATGTGTTGCGCCATGTCGGTCGGCTTGATCAGTCGTATCTTCGCCGAGGGCGCGACGCTTTCAGGGCTATCTGGCGACCACGCTGGGCGAGACGCTCTAGGCCGGGGTCGGTCAGAGCGGCATAGCCGGGGTGGCCCGACTTGCGGCGGCGACGCCGGCGCTCCGCCACCGGGGGTGCCGGACCCCGGATTCCGCTCGGCTCACTTCGCGAGCTTCTCCAGTGCGATGAGCGCATTACTCTCCTGCGTACGGGCGTCGCCGTTCCTTCCCTCTGCACCAGTCGCTCCGCCATGGTCGAGGTCGTCGTCTAGGACGCGTTGGCAAGCGTGGGCTTCAAGATCCGCACCCGCCGTGCTGATTTTCTCCTTGAACTTGACCCCGTAGTCCTTCGCGTTCGTGAGCGAGCGAATCGCCGTCTGCAGCCGCTCCGCCTGGAGAGGATCTTTGTAGGCAGGCTTGTAATACGCGAGCGCGTTCGCCTCGTTTCCGTCGCCATCGGCGGCAGCGACCAGCCCTGAATTCGCGAACGAGACCAGGTCCGAGCCGTCCCGATCGACGCCATCCCAAGTTTGACCGGGAGATCCGGCGGCGTTTTCCTCTGTCACGCACTGCGAATAACCCGTCTGGGCATCCGACATGGCTGCTTCGCGCAGCATCTGCGAGCTGTCGATGACGCACTTGATGCTGCGGACATCCTGCTGGTTGATCCGTTTGGCGCGTGACCCCAGGCAGGGGTCGCTGGCGCTACCCGACGCCGCGGCCTGGCCACCGGCGAGACACGCGCTCACCGCCACGGCGGCGCCCAGCATCAACCAGATGATCCTCATCGCGACAACGCCCCCTGTTTGTGTTATTTCTCCGACGATCCGGAGCATAGCCGGGATGCAGCTGACCAGCGCCACGTCTGTCTTGGGTTCTGCTCCACGGTGTGCTCGGAACCGTGCAGCTAACACCAGGCAGATCGATCGCGGCCGCTGCCGCGAGCGATTCAATAGTTCACGAGCTCAACCGATAGGCCATTTTCGAAGTGGTTCGTAACCAGCATCGACTCACGTAGCAGCGGTCCTCGCCGCTCGACCACTGCGGCAGCCTCACAGCCAGCGCTGCTGGTAGCCGCGCGCGTTCCTGTCCCTCGCCGCCCGTATTGGAAACGGGATGACGTTGACGGAGCCAGGATGGATGAAGTCGACTTCTTCCTGGTCGAACTGGGCGGGCACCAAGAACCTCGTGCCGTCAGCTTTCCGGGCGACGAAGCGGTCGAGGGCGACCACATGTTGGTCGCCGGCGAATACCTCCGTAAGCGTCGGCCTGCGATGAACGATGCCAGCGGTGGTGCCATGCCAGCGGTGGTGCCGCAACCGACGAGAATCACGCTGACGGCGATCGATAAGGCGACCAGTCGAGAGCTCACGCCCCGAGCCTAGGCGAGCCGTCAAGCCAAACAGACCAGCCGCGAATCCTGCGCGGGTCGGTTGTGGTCTCCTCTGTCGCGGGCGGGACGACGTCCGATCGATTCGGAGTCAGCTTAGGAACCAGGGCGATATTCGCGTGTATCGATTGCCGGGAGCCAGAAACGCACTACGCGCTCAGTGGCGATGCCTACATCGCGTATCAGGTCGTTGGCGAGGGGCCGTTTGATCTGGTGTTCGTGCCGGGGTTCGTCACGCACATGGAGCTGCAATGGAGATTGCCGAGCTTTCCCGAATTCCTGACTCAGCTGGGGCGGTTTGCGCGGTTGATTCGCTTCGATAAGCGGGGCACCGGCATGTCCGATCCGGATCAGTGGCGCTCCGAGCCTGGAGACGCGCATGGACGATGTGCGAGCTGTGATGGATGCTGTGGGGTCCGAGCGCGCGGCGTTCTTCGGGCTTTCTGAAGGAGCGGCCATGAGCATCCTGTTCGCTGCAACCTACCCTGAGCGTACGGCGGCGCTGATCGTGCGCAGCTGCACCCCGCGCACGCTGTGGGCGCCCGACTTTCCATGGGGCCGCAGCGAGGATGCCTACGATCGCGAGGTCGATCAGGCAATGCGGATCTACGGCCCGCGTCCAGAGGCGCGCGAGGTCGTCCGCCGGCTGGGCATCCACACGGAGGAGCAGGTCAACGCCTACGTCGATCTCGTGCGGTGGGCCGTGAGTCCCGGGATGCTCAAGGCGCTGTATCGGATGAACAAGATGATCGACGTGCGCGAGGTTCTCCCCCTGGTCCGCGTGCCGACCCTTGTTCTGCACGGCGACCAGGACCAGATCGTTCCCGTGGAGGTGGGTGAGTTCGTCGCCCAGCGCTTGAGGTCAGGGCGGCTGGTCGTTCTTCCCGGGGTCGGGCATCTGTCGCTGGGTCCGGAGGGCGACGGGATTGCTGGGGAAATCGAGCGGTTCCTCGCGGACGTTCGCGAGATCGGTCCGTGGGACAGCGGCGAGCCCGACCGTATGCTCGCGACTGTCCTGTTCACCGACATCGTCGAGTCGACCAATCGCGCGATCGAACCTGGGGACCGCCGATGGCGCGAAGTTCTGGAGCGTCACAACGCCCTGATCCGTCATGAGCTGTTGCGATATCGCGGCCGCGAGGTCGCCCACACCGGCGACGGGTTTCTTGCCGCGTTCGACGGGCCCGCCAGAGCGATCCGATGCGCGCAGGCGATCGTCGAGGGCGTTCATGACCTCGGACTGACAATTCGGGCTGGGTTGCACACCGGCGAGTGTGAGGTGACGGAAGGCAACCTGGCCGGGATCGCGGTACACCGGGGCGAGGTTGTCGCCAACGCTGATCCCGATGAGGTGCTCGTATCGAGTACCGTCCGTGATCTGGTGGCCGGGTCCGGAATCACGTTCAGTGAGCGTGGCGTCCACGAGCTCAAGGGATTGCCGGGCCAATGGCATCTCTTCGCCGTCAGCCCCCAGCCATAGCTGACGAGGCGAACAACTGACCCGGCGCCCCCAAGGAGCAGCGCTGCTGTGGCGCATCCGTCAGGCGGCTGAATCTGGCTTCACAGCGTAGGATCGGCGCCACGAGCACAGGTACTGGCACCCGCACGGGGCATCGCATTTGTACAACTGGTGGGTATTCATCCATGTCATCGGTGTAGTCGGGTTCATGCTGGCGCACGGCGTCAGCACCGGAGCGGCGCTGCCTGCCACGGCTCACGCTTCGACGCCGGGGGCAAGGTGGTTCAGGGACCGGCCGAGCGCGACCTCGAGCCGATCGAACTCTAAAGCCTCAGAGGCACTTCGATCTGGCAGAAGGGAAGTGGATGCGCGCTGCCGGCTTGACCGGGTGGGGCAGTCCGGGCTCGGCAAAACCGGCGCATCGACCGACGCGATCGCCTTGCGGAGAGAGTCCAGCTACGTCCAGCTCGCTCAGAGCACCCCGGTAGCCGCCCGCCGGATCTCAACGCAATCTCGAGCGCAATCGCGCTGCATCCACGGCGCGATCGGCTGCGGTGCTCAGCGCACGAGCACGACCGACCGGCTGCCGATCGCATGTCCGTTCCACAGGATCAATGTGTACCGGCCCGGTCGCATGACGCGAACCCTCCGAAGGATGTCGGTCGAGCCTGCCGAACGGAGATCGATCCGGCCTGTCGCGTAGACGACGCCGTCACGGGTCAAGCTCGCGCGAGCGCCCGGGGCCCGAGCCGCCTTGAACGTGACCGAACCCGACACCGACTTGCCGGTACAGCTCCGTGTCGTGACCTTCCTGCGCTTCCGTTGATCCTCTTCGTGGTGGTCACCGCCTTGCAGGTGACGAGTTCGATGTTCCCAGCCGGCCCGCGCGCTCCCGGTAGCCCAGCTGGCCCGGAAGAGCCGGCGGCCCCGGTCGCGCCTGTGGCCCCGGCCGGCCCAACGGCGCCGGTGGACACGGTCGACGACGCCGAGCCGTTGACCGTGTTCCCGAACACCGTGTTGTTGGCGCCGAGCGACACGATCGTGCCACCGCTGGCGGTCTGAAGACCGGTTCCGTTCCCGGTCGCGACGTCACTTGTCAACAGGTTCTCGCCCTCCGTTTGGTCCCCCTGATCCGATTGAAGGCTATGTTCATGCTACGGGGCCAACCCGACGTCAACGCGTTGATCCGCTAGGTCCCGGTGCTCGGCGCAGGGATCGTCTTGCAGCACCTCAGCCTGTTACGACCGATTTCGTAACCTTGCTTGCGAAGCCGAACCGGAGAGACGCTCCAATGCGATTAACGATCATCATCAGCCTGCTCGCCGCCTTGGGCCTTGCCGGGTGTGGCTCGTCGAGCCCGAGCGGCACGGCCACGAACGCGTCGGCCGGCCAGAGTTCCGACACCACAAGCAAGACGCTCGAGTTCGCGTCCTGCATGCGGTCGCACGGGGTCTCCAACTTCCCCGATCCGACCGGAGGACACCTCGCCCTCCGGATCCAGCAGAACTCGAACAGCACGACGGTGAACGGCGTCGAGGTGAACAGTCCCGCCTTCCGGTCCGCGATGCAGACGTGCCGCTCCTACATGCCGAACGCCGGTATGCCCTCTCCGGCCCAGACGGCCAAGGCCAAGTCCCAGGCCCTGGCAATGTCGCGGTGCATGCGCTCCCACGGCGTGCCGAACTTCCCCGACCCCAAGATGCAGCCCGGGCCGTACGGCGGACTCGCTTTCAGCGTGGACTTCGGCGGCACCGGCATCGATCCGAACTCGCCAGCGTTCCAGGCCGCCCAGAACGACTGCGGCTCGATCATCGGCACACCGAAGATAGCCCCGACCGGCTAGAGAACGGTCGGCGACGCCTCAGGTCGACTGTTAGCGCAGTCGATCTGCAAGAAGATCCTGCCCGCGAACCGCTCGTTCAGACTGGTCAGCCCGGGCGTGAAGCGCATCTTGTCGTGGCTAGCGCCAAACGCGACGCATGTCGCCAGGATGATCGCATCGAGCGCCTCAACCACCCTTGGCACCACCGCAGCTGCCGGGCACCTGCGGTGCGGGCCGCGTGACCCGTCGCGTAGGTCACCGCGGCGCGAGAGATCCTCGCTCGCGCGGTCTTGGTCGTGAACTTCACCGTCCCCGACACTGGCTTCATCGTGCATGTCTGCGTGCCCGTCGCGGTCGTCTTGCAGACGACCAACTCGACCAGCCATCGTTTGGATCGATTCCGTTAGGGATTGTCGGTCAGGTACCCGCACGCCTTCCCTCACGATCGCGGGCGCTGCGAGCTCGATCGACTTCGGGATCACATAGACCAGGTTCGTGTTCGGCACCGCACCCTGCACCCCGGCGTTACTGGGCACCAGCCTCGTCGGATCCGGCCAGTTCGGCCCCCTTCTTCGATTGGCCGGCCGCGCGGCTGCAATCCGCGCGCGCCTTCTATGCCGTTCGACACGGAGGACCGGCCACCTTCACCACCCCCTCACGCCAACCGGCACATGACATCTTTCGGCGATCGGCAGCGGCGCGCCACGCCGTGCGGCGGAAGCCGTCGCCTGGCTGCCGCGGCCCGGCCGGAGATGACCATTTTCTGGTAACTTGTCGTAATGAGGGGGGCGAACCGGGCGGTTCGAGACGTGGTGCGCGCGACGATCGTGATCGTGGCCGCACTATGTCTGACTGCGAGCGCCCTCGCGGCTCGCTCTGATCTGGCCGACGCCCAGAACATCGTCGAACCCGGCTGGGGTATCGACGGAGCCCCGCTGGCGGGCGTGTCGGAGTCGGCCGAAGAGGCGGGAGACGCGACCTACGCTGGGAGCGCGGCCGATTGTGGCGCCAACTCGGTGCTCCTGTTTCGCGTCCGCGGGTCCGGGGCCAGCTACGGCAACGGGCAGGCGTGGCGGAGCGATGGAGCGGTCGATGGGCACGCTGTGTCGCCGCGTTCGGTGAAGGGTCAGGACAACCTCGGTGGCTGGGCGGCGGCGGCGGGCACGGCGCTCATCGCCAACGGGTGGCAGGTCCGTGACCTGCAGGCGGAATACTCGGCACCCGGAGTGCCGGTCCCTCAGATCGAAGCGGCGTGGAAAAAGGTGCTGTCACCGACATGGACCGATCTGCTTCCCGGCGTCGCGCTCACAGACGTCGAGGCCGCCGTGGTCAAGACGGTGGCCGCGATCCGCTCCTACCGGGACGCGGCGTCGCGCCAATGGCAACAGGTGCGGTCGCAGCTCGTTGCGGCCGCCGCCAGATGCCCGAGCGCGCGGATCCTGATCGCCGGTTATTCGCAGGGGGCGATCATCCTCAGGTACGTCATCCCGACCCTGTCCGGCGCGATCCGCTCGCAGATCGAGAGCGTTGATCTGGTCGCGGACCCGACGGCCGACGACACCGTCGATGACAACCTCGCGGCCAGTGGCCCGGCCAGCTTCCGTAAGACCTCCGAGGGTCTCGACACGCTCGCCGGCCGCATCGAGCACGACGGCGCTCGTGCCGTGGCCGAGAGCCTGCTCGGACCGGTGCTCGGCCGACACGTCTTCCGTTTTCACCAGACGCCGTACCCCGCTTGGATCGCGCCGCAGGTGTATCAGTATTGCCTCGCCCACGACATCGTGTGCGACGTCGCGCTCGGCTCGATCAGGCGCATCGGCAGCGAGGGTCGGATCCATTCGTCCTATCCGTGGGAGGCCATCGGGGATGCGGCGGGCGCGCGGCTTGGCGTGGCGCCGAGTCCGCCGACGAACGTCGCGACGATCGTCCCCACAATTGGACCGACGCTTGTCGATCTCGAGGACACGGCAGCGAACTACGATAACGGCGATCAAACCTTCACTGAGTGGTCTGCGGCAACCGGTGAGAACGTCGACGTCGATGATGCGTTGTCTGCGAGCCTCAGCGGCTATCGATGCGTCGTGCTCGATCTCAACCAGTCGCTCGCATCTGGCGACGAGGCTGAACTGACGAGCTTCCTGTCGGCGGGCGGGACGGTCGTCGCGCTGGGCGAGCACTCCGACGGCGACGGCTTCGATGCTGCCGACTCGACGCTCAACGTCCTCGCGTCGGCACTCGGGGTCGGCCTCAGCCTCAACGACGACTCAAACGATTCGGGCGACACGGTTACGGGCAACATCGACACCTCGCCGCTCACCGATGGGGTCGCTGCGATCGGCTACAACTGGGCGTCGTCACTCGCCATCTCGAGCAGCGCATACGAGCTCGTCGCGAGCGCGGATGATTCCTACTCGCTGATTGGGGCGCAGAGCGTCGACGGTGGCACGTTCGTGATGTCGGGAGACACCAACGCCTTCACCGACAACAACGACGGCTTCTATGACGACGACGACAACGGCACCCTTGTTGACGATCTCTGCCCATGAGCGCGCCGACCAGGCTGGAGTGATCGTTCCGGCGCTTGGTTCTCGGCGTCCAACGCTTGCGCGACGCCGGCGAGCGCGTCCGACAGCCCCTCGTCGCCGATCCGATAGTGCGCTGCGTACCGACCTAACAGGCGAATGCGATCGGGCAGGGAAGTCCGTCGCGACGATCCTCGTCGATGATCTTGATGCCTACATGACGGCGATCTCAGTGCGTGGTGTGGAACCTGACGGGATCGAGACGTACCCCAACGGAGTTCGCAAGACTGTGTATCGCGATCCCGACGAAAACCAGCTGGAGTGCTTCGGTGGAGCGCCGAAGCACTCCGACTCGTAAACCTGACGTGGCGCGTCGCGGTGAAGCCGCGCAGTCCGCCAGGGACGGTTCTCACTGCTGGATTGTGAGTGCTCGTGGTCGCCGATGCGATCGCCAGGCTCGACTCGGCCGGACAACGAAGGCCCCCGTCGGGCCAAGCGATGTCGGCGCGGCCGCCGCCGTCCCCGCATGGGAGGGGGCAGTAGGGAATGCCGCGCGTGTGCTAACCCGAGGCTATGCTGCGCCGATGCGCCGGCTGCTGCTGCCCCTTGCGATTTTCGCTGTGCTCGCAGTGCCTGCCTTCGCGAAGGCGCCCGCTAGGGGTCACTACGCCGGTCGTGGCTCGATCTTCACCGGTCAAGGCGCCGCGAAGAGCCCGCTGCCGGTCTCCTTCACCCTGCATGGCCGGAAGATCAGCTCGCTCACGCTAGGGCCGGCGAAGATCGCCTGCGATGGCGGCGGCGGCCAATCGGTCATCACGTTCCCGAAGCTCACGGGTTTTCCGGCCGAGCCGCTCACCGACGGAGCCGATAACGAGTACGACTACTACTTCAAGCAGCTCAGCGGGCACTTCCGGTCGATCGGCAACCAGGTCGCAGAGACGGGCACCAACCTGTACGCGACGGTCAACGCCTGGTTCCCGACCGGCAAGAGCTTCCTCTCCCACGGAGGCATCGACCTACAGTTCAACGCCGAGGCTAACGGCACTCCCGATGCTGCAGGCCCGCTGGCCTGCAGCGGTTCGTGGGACGGGACGTTCGCGAAGCGCGTATAGCGGAGCGAGCGGATCAGCGCGACGAGTTCGCTCGTGCTGATCGTTCTACGTGCTCGCGAAACCACGGGCCTACAGTTTGAACTAGGGAGGAGCGCGGGGTTACCGAGATCTCTACAGCGACGCCGGTGTACGCAGGCAAAATGCGGATTCCGCACGCCGATCCTCGGCCTCGCATTCGGCGACTGGGAGATCCGCGACCACCGCGTCGTGGGCGACGCCGGCCTGCCGCTGGTCGACAGAGGAGGCGGTGCGCTGGGTCGGGGCGACGCCTGGCCGACATCTCGGCGTGCGACGAAGACCGTGCCGTATGTTCCCTGCGTGGACGCCCGCGTGCAGAGTTGGCTGGATTCGATGATGAAGGCTGTCTCGGACGGGCGACTCGACGACGCCGAAGGTTACGAGCGTCTCGCTTTGCAAACCGCTGAGGAAGTCACCAACGACCCGTCGGAGGAGCACGCGGAGGTGTCATTCTGGTCCGGCAAACGTCTGATGGCGGAGAAGCAATATCCGCAGGCCGAGCAGGCGTTCGTTTACGCACTGAACATGCGCCGGCAACTGGTCGGTCAGGACCTGCACGTCTTCGAGATCCTCCAGGCGCTTGGAGCCCTCGCCGACGCCCGCGGTGACTACAACGAAGCAGCTCGGCGCTTCGAGCAGGCGCTGGCGGTATCGGTGATGCTCTTTGGCGGGCAGTCCCTGCACGCGCTGCCGACGAGAGTGAGCATCGCTTACGCGCTCATGAGCGAACGCCGCTATCCCGAAGCGACAACGGCTCTCGACACCGCCAAGAGCCTATGCGAGAACGCAGGAGTTGCAGGCAAACCGCAGCTGGCCATGGTCAACGAGGCGATCGCAACCCTGCACCGCCTCACGCAACGGCTCGCGGCGGCTACCACCTCCCACGGACCTACACCAGACGCAGCCCCCGCTTGCGACCCTCAGCCCCCCGGCGGGCGCCCCGCGCCGACTGCCGCGAATCTGAGCGCGCCGCGCGCGCAGGACACCCACGCCGCGGAGCCCGCCGGTAAGAGATCGTCGGCGCACTCGGACCCGGGGATCGCTCAGGAGCTCGAGATCATTTCCGGCCCCTCGCAGCGCGAGAGTGTCGAGGACGTCCTCGCGGAGTTGGATCGCCAGCTCATCGGCCTGGCCGAGGTCAAACACAAGTTCCGGCGGATGGCCGACCTCCTCCTCGTCGAGGCCAAGCGCGGTGCGGTGGGATTGAAGACCAAACGCCAACGGATGCACGTTCTCCTGATTGGCCCCGCGGGCACCGGCAAGACGACGCTCGCCTCGTACCTCGGGAGGCTTTGCTTCGCGCTGAAGCTTCTCGACAGCGGCGATGTCGTCACCGTCACACGAGGGAAGATCGTTCAAACGCACATCGGGGAGACCGCGGTGCGCGTCAACCGGATTGTCGACTTCTGTCTCGAGAAGGTCCTCTTCATCGACGAGGCGTACGCGCTCGCCAAGGAAGACGATTCCCGTGACTTCGGCGCTGAGGCGATCGACGAGCTGCTTGTGAGAATGGTGTCCGACGGCGACAGGTTCGTGCTCGCGTGCGCCGGATACGCACCAGAGATGAAAGCGTTCCTGGAGTCCAACACCGGTTTCGCCTCGCGCTTCTCCGAGCAGTTCGACTTCGTCAACTACCAGCCACCGGAGCTGCTGGCCATCTTCGAGCTGATCGTCGCCGACAACGACTACGACCTCACAGACGAGGCACGCCAGAAGGTTCTGCAGGTCTGCGAGGAGCTCTACGCCTCGGCGGACGAGTACTTCGGCAACGGCCGCGTGATGGAGAAACTATTCAGCGACACCATTGAGGCCCAGGCCTCACGCCTGGTCGCGAGCGGCCACGCCGACAACGTCGATGCTCTGCGCCGCATTGAGGCCGCTGACATTGGCCCGCGCGCGTAGCACTATGACCGACATCGCGCCGAATGCGGTTGCCGCAAGCGGAACCCACATAAGCAAACCTGACTGGCGGTGGCGATCGCCGGGAGCACGAGCTCCGGGTTGGTGACGGTCGCGAGCGACACCCACCACGCCCCGCCGTCGGCTGTCCCACGGCGAGCGGTCTGACGCGGCGGCGGAGAGTGGTGGAGCGATCGACAAGCAGCTCCCACCAACCTTTCGCGACGCGGGACGCAGGCGCTTCCTCATATGCGCCGAACGCAACAGTCGGCTGGGGTCCCGACGAGACAGCCGCTCCGGCCTGCGGCGCGGCTTCACGCTGCTCGCTTGCTTACCTTGAGGGTCACCTTCGATCCCGAGCGCAGGGAGCGCCCGGCCGAGGGACTCTGCGAGATCACGTGGCCCTTCTTGATGTGCTTCGAGCGCGCGAGGCTGACCTTGCCGAGCGCGCAGTGGGCCTTCATGATCGCGCTCTTGGCGGCGGCCAGCGTCTTTCCCTCGACGTTCGGCACAAGGCATCTCAAGGTGCTGCTCCCACTGCTCCCGACATGGCCGGGGATGCCCACGTCGACGCGACCGTCAACGTCGATCGTCACGCACTCGCTGATCGTCGGGCATGCGATCCAGTGACCCCCCGACGCCCCGTTTGAGCGGTCGTACGTGGTTGCGGTCGGGTGGCCAGGCGCCTGCGGGTTGAACGTTGCTTGGTTGTTCTGATCCTCGGCCGTGCACTCGGTGCTCGATGGGCAGGCGATCGCGGGGCCGTTGACCATTCCGGTGATCGAGACAGGGGCAGGCTGGCCGACGGCGGTCGGATTGAAGGTGATCTCGAAGCCCGGGCCGTTGTTAGCCACCCCACCGCCAGTGCACTGACTGGTCGATGGGCACGCGACCGAGCCTAGGCCGCCGCTGCCCGACGCGACCACGTGCGTGATCGTGACGCCGCTCGGAGACGCGGGATTGAACGTCAGCACCCGGCCTTCGTCGTCGACCGCAGTGCATTGGCTGGTCGATGGGCAGTCGATCGCGTTCAGGCCGTTAGCTCCGTTGGAGTTCTCCAGCAGCACCGGCGTCGGAGTGCCAGGCGCCTGCGGGTTGAACGTCGTCTCCTGGTACTGCGAGTCGGTCGCCGTGCACTGGGTGATCGTCGGGCAACTGATCATCCTCAGGCCACTGCCGCTTCCAGTCGGGGCGTTGGTGATCGTCACCGGGGTCGGGTTCCCCGGCGCCTGCGGGTTGAACGTCACCTCCTGATCGGCGGCGTCGAGCGCGGTGCACTGCGTGGCGGACGGACAGACGATGTCAAACAGGTCGTTGCCCGAGTCGACCGTCACCTGACTGCGGGAACCGGGCGCCTGCGGATTGAAGGTGACCTCGTCTCCGCTTTGGGCGCCGTTCAGACCCACTGCGGTGCACTGGGTCGACATCGGGCACGCGACCGCGGTTCCTCCGTTCAACTGAAAAGCTTGCGACCACGTGAAGTCAGCGCATGCCGCGCCCGTCGAGACCCACAACGTCAGCAGCAACGCCACAGTCGCCAACCCCAGCCGCACAACACGGCGCTCGTACAGCATCTTCGAGAAAACAGACCCATCGCTCATCGTCGACCCCTTTCGAAACGAAACACACCCACGGCCCCTACCGTGCGGTAGGCGTTCGAGATCTCGGGTTGAAGCTCACGCCAAATAACGTAGAAGCCCACCGTTCCGGGATCGTTACGGTGTCCTGGGAGACCACGACGGTCACCAGATCAACCGCAGCGAGTGTGTGGCTGCGCTTGAGCGAGTCCACTCCAATCACGATCGTGGCAGCCGACTCTTCGTTAGATATGGCTGACGACGCGGGTCACGGGCGGACAAGCCTCAGTTGGGCGCTGCCACGCTCGGGCTGGAGAGGCAGCTCAGTAGGGGAGTTCTAGACCGCGAGCCGGCTTGAACGTACGCTTCTCGCGATAGACACAGATGTCTCCGGGAATCAGGTCGCCGATCGTCACGAGCTGCATTGCGTCTGGGCCGACCTCGATGCGGTGCCCGACGCCCGTGTTCTCCCGGCACAGCCAGAACGACCCCGGTCGCAGCGAGTGCGCGTCCTCGCCCAGGCGGGCGATTCCGCTGCCGCTTCGCACGAACCATGCCTCTTCGCGCGCTGAGTGGAAGTGCAGATCGGTGTTGTGCGTATTGGCCGGCATCTCATCCTGAGCAAGCACGAGCTTGTCCGAGCCCATGTCACGCGCGTCGCGTGTGGCGTAGGCGAGGCGACCGTCTCGTCCTTCATGAAGCGGTAGATCGGACAGATTGCGGATCGTCGGTGGTCGTTCTCGAGTCGGTTGGGGCAACTCGAGCCGGCCGAGCTCTGCGTCAGCGAGGAAGGGATGCGCGCTCCCCGCGGGCGACCAGACCGGACCGAGCCAGAACTGCCCCGTGCGCGGCAGATAGGTGATGTTCGTTCGGGATCCCTCCGCAACCACGAGCACCGTCAGGCCCGCATCGCCGGCGACCAGGGTGTGCGCATCACCGTTGGCCGGATGCCAGACCAGGTCGTCGGCGCCGATCCTGTAGGTGCGGACGTCGTCTGGACCCGAGGTCTGATAGCTCAGCCCTCCGCCCGTCAGGACGAGGAAGATTTCGTCCTCGTCCGCGTGACTGTGCGGAGGGGTCGAGCGCTTACCGGGGTCGATCTCGATCACAGCAATGCCCAGTCGCTTGGCGCCGGACGCGACCCCCAGCCGACGGCGCGTCGCGCCAATCTCACCGTATGCCCAGCGCCCCGCCGGAACGTCCTGGACATGGATGGGAAGGCCGTCAAGCACACCAAGAGCATGCCAGCCGGAGGCAGAGCGAGCGAGCGCGGCGATACCTATTCGAACGCCCGATCCTGCACAGCTCCTCCTCCGCCCTGAATTCGGCGACCTATCACCGCTCACCTCGTAGGCGAGGCTACGACGATCGACCGTTAAGACCGGATCTCAGAGACCGACGACATCGGACTCACAGGCTATGCCGCTTCCCCGCTACCAGCCAGTCCCGTCCTCATATCCAACTCAAAAGACCCACGGCGGCGCCGCACGACGAGACTGTCCCCTTGAAATCATTAAGGAGAAGGCTCACCCTCCGCGGGTGGTTCGAGAAGCTCTCAACGGCGGCGCCCGGTGCTTTCGCGAGCGGTCGTCCGAGCGCCGAGGTCGCTGTTGGTCAACTGCTAGGTTGAGCCAAGTGTCTGGGTTGAGTTTCTCGATCGCGCCGGTGACATGCGCCAAGTAGTTTGTCAGCGTCGTCGTCGCGGTGGGCCTCGATGAAACCAAGCCGGGCTGCGTTGAACGACGGCGAGAGGTGCCGTACCTGCTGGAGGACGACGCGACCTGTCCCGCCGCCCAGATGCTCATGACCGGTGAGCAATCGGACACGCCCTGTTTGCACAAGCCGCGCCGCCGCCTGCACGAAGTATTCGCGAACCTCGCCGCCTGTCGCCCGTTCGTAGTATCCAGCGTTCTCGCCGCTCTCGTCGATCTGGTCCTCGGCGAGCGCCAGGGAATTTACCCCGTAGTACGCAGAGGGTGTATGCAAGCGAACGAACGGGTACGCATGCAGCCAGTGACCTCGCGGCGTGGGTTCGCGGTCGATCACGATCACCTCGACATCGGCTTCGGCCACCAGCGAATCGGCAAACGCAAGCCCCGTCGCCCCTGCCCCCACAACCAGATAATCGGTGTCGAAAAGCACCTGCTCGCTGCCTCTCCGGGCTAGGTCACAAGGATCGACCTGGGCCGCTTGAACGAGCTCCGCCGGGACGGTGACTAGAACGACGTGTAGTGCCCGTTCCCGATCACGAAGCCATGATTAGAGCCGTTGACGCACCGCACGGTCTTCCCGCTCCCAGTCGTGCACGTAACCCCGCGGCCTGTCCATCTGGCCCCGTGACCGAGCGTCACCGGGATCATCCCGACGAACGAGTCCTGACTGAGACGGAGCGTCTTCGGCTTGCCGCTCACAGCGAGTTGAACGAACCCGGGGTCACCATCACTGGAGTTCGTGTGCGATGGTGCCGGCACGCCCTTCGCGCTGCAGAGCACCTCCTTGGGGATGATCATCAGCCCGCAGACGACTGTGTTGGCCCTGTTGTGCCAGAGTTTGGCATGCGAAGCCGAGGCCGCCGCCGCGACGGCAGATGCGCCGGCAAGCAGGACGGCGCCAGAAACGGCGAGCAAGCGTGAACGGAACATGTGACCCCTTCATGATCGCGGCGAAAAGCGCCGTGACATCGTAATCAAGTCGCAGTCATGAGCATGAAATCCGCCGTGCGTCGGCTTGGGACAGTCGGCTGATCGCGTGAGGAACTCGCTCCTGTTCGACGATTTGGTGGGAGGCTGTGATGGAGGCGACGGAGACCGAGACCCTGCGGTTCCGCGGACGTCCCGCTGGACCCGACCACCCATCTCAAGCAAGCTGTCTATGACTACTCGACGCGGCTCAAGTATGGGCGGAGCGACGACGTGTCGCGTCGGAGCGACCAGGCACACGGCGACGAACGCAACGGATACGCGGTCACGATGAGTGTCCGCCGAACAGCATGGCTGTTCGGCGCGATGGGTTGGTCGCGCCTGAGGGTTGGGCGGGTGGTGCCCGATCTCGTCGGGAGCCGCGGGTCCGGTCGTTGGGTGTGGTCGTCTGGAGTCGGTTCGGTTAGGATGCCTGCGATGCGCGTGACGAGTCGGGTGTCTGCGGTGCTGGGGTTGGGCGCGGTGGTGTTGGGGTGTGTGGTGTTGTTGGTGAGTGCGCCGGGTTCGCGTGCGGTGCCTGCCGCGCGGGCGGATGGGCGGGGTCCGGTATTGACGTTCTATTTCGGGCTCAAGCGTCCGGAGGCAAAGGCGATCGCTGCTTTCTGGGCGGTGCAGCAGCCAGGGTCGCCGACCTACCGCCGGTTTTTGACGCCGGCTGAGATCGCGTGGCGCTACGGCGCCTCGGAGGCGACCCGGAGCGCGTTTGTCGCTGCGATGCGGCAGCTGGGGCTGCGGGCGACGATCGACCCGACCGGGGTATTCGCGCGGGTGCGGGGCACCCAGGCGCAGCTTGAACGCGCCTTCCACGTCAAGATCACGAGCCTCCCGGACGAGACCGCGACCAACTATCAGGCCAACCGTCTGCCGCGGTTGCCGGCGACCGTCAAGCCGCTGGTACAAGACATGGCCGCGTCGTTTGAACGGACCGTGCGGCCTGTCGGGTCTGCGACCCTGCGGTCGTTCGGACGGGTGCTGCCACAGATGCCGGTCGGAGCGCCGGGTCCGAAGAACGAGGGGCGCTGGACGCGTGGCTGCGCGGCGGCGCGCCGGCTGGGCGCCTACAGCTACGGCCAGATCCGCGAGGCGTACGGGATCGCTCGGGTCGGAGCCGGGGCGGGAGGGTCGGTCGCGATCCTCAACGATGAGGAGTCGATCGTCCCGTCTGATGGCCTGGCGATGAGTCGCTGTTTCGGCTACCCGCCGCATCGGGTAAGCCTGTTGTTCACCGACGCTCAGACGAGCCGGTTTAACCCCGACACGCCGGAGCCGATCGAGGACCTCTCGCTTGTCCGCGGGATCGCCCCGCAGCTGCGAGCGGTGCTGCAGACCAGCGTGTGGGGCGACCCGAACCTGTGGTTCCTGGGCCCCGCCAAGCTGATGGGTCTGCGCCGGCTCCCCGACGCGCTGTCGATCTCCTATGGATACTGCCCGCGCCAGGTCAGCGGGCCCTTGGACGCCGGCGGTGTGCAGTTGCTTGACGCGATGTTCGTGCGTCTGGGACTGGCAGGCGTCGGGGTGTTCGGCTCGGCCGGCGATTCGGGCTCGACCTGTGACGGCGAACAGTTCCCGGGGACGTCGTGGCCGGGCGACTCGCCGTATGTCACGAGCGTTGGCGGTACGAGGCTGGTGCTCAACCATCACAACCAGCGTGTCAACGAGGTCGTGTGGAACGACTTGCGTTGGCTTTCGCCGGCGATGGGCGGCGGCGCCGGCGGCGGCGGTGTTGCGGATGGTTACGCGCGGCCGCCTTACCAGCGTTACATCCACGTTCCGGGGAACCGGCGCGCGACCCCGGACATGGCGGTGCACGCCTCGATGCTGCCCGGATATCCGATCTACGCCAACGGCCAGTGGGTGCAGGACGGCGGCACGAGCGCCGCGGCCCCGCTCGCCGCCGCGGCGTTCAGCACGATCAGCGCCCGGCTGCAGGCGGCCGGCAAGCCGCCGCTCGGCCCGGTCAACGGACTGCTGTACTGGCTTGAGCGCTATCGTCCTCGCGCCCTCTACGACATCGTCTCGGGCACCAACGGCTATGACCGTCACGTCCCCGGGCACCGCGCGCGCCGTGGCTATGACCTCGCCAGCGGGGTCGGCGTACCCCGATTTAACCGGGTCGCTGGGCTGCTGCCGCCACCAGCCGGCTGACCAAACCGACCGGCCGGATCGTCCGACCCAGATCAAGACCATCGCCCCGCGCACCGTGACCCAGGACACCCTGACGAGCCCGACCCCAGGCCAGGCGAGAGCGTCCACGACCCGGTTTCCGCGCGTCGCAGGTCCGCTCACCGTTGTTGCCGGCTAGATGTTCGCGACCGAGTGAAAGCAGGCCTCACGAGGGCTCTGCTGGTTTCGGCCATGAAGCTCTCACAGGTTCGATCCCGGTTCGCTTCATTTTCGCGGCCGGGTGGCCACAGTGGCGTGACCACCTCGTATGAGAGAACTCTCAGCGGTTACCGCCAGACCGGTTTATCTCCGCGCCTATGGTGGAGGCCAGTCACCATGGCGATTCGAGACCGAGACGGGATGTCGGGCAGGGCACCACGGGACCTGAAGCCGTCCGGACGGCCGATGCTTGACCGTCGTGAGCTCGGCGAGCGGCGAGCTGATCAGCGGCGACGGCGGGTTCGACGGCGCCGGATCCTTTTCGGACTGATGGTTCCGTTGGTACTGGTGACCATCTACGTCGGAATCTCCTTCGCGAACTACATGCTTGAGCCGACGAGCGAGAACTTCTCCGAGCGCTCCGCGGAGTGGGTGCGCGACGACGTTCCGTTCGGCAACTGGATCATCGACACGGCCGAGCACTACACAGCGAGCACGCCCCGCAAGGGCGGCCCTGGGCTCAAGCACCTGCCCAGCGTCGGGCTCGGCCCGGTTCGGCCTCTGGTCAAGCACGCCAACACCTACACGCCGCCACAGATAAAAGCGGTGTTCGCCAGGCCGCTTCCGGGCGAAGGCGTCTGGCACCGCGCGGGTCCATCCGTCGATGGCCGCCCGCCCGTGCTCGTGACGACCTACCGGCCCAGCACGGAGTACCCATCCATCCTCGCCTACGTCCTGTGGATCGACCACACCCGTACCGATCTCGCCTACTACCCCGGCCGCTATGAGCCGCCGAGCGCAGTCGACCGGGGTCCGATGATGATCCCCGTCGATCAGCGCTACCGGCTGCTCGCCACCTTCAACGGCGCCTTCACGCACGTCGATACGAATAACGGCTCGGCAGTCAACGGCCACACCAACGAGTCGCTGATTGATGGCAACGCCACGCTCGTCGGCTACCGCGACGGAACCGTGAACATCGTCAAGTGGACCGGCGGACCGAACGCGCCGGCCAATGTCGCATGGGCGCGCCAGAGCCTCACGCCGATCCTCTGGGACGGCAAGCTCAACCCTGAGCTGAACACCGACCCGAACAGCATCCAGTGGGGTTACACCCTGGGCGGCGTCACCTTCACCCCGCGAACCGCCGTCGGCGTCGACGCCCACGGCAACGCGATGTTCGTCGTCGTGTCGGAGGCGACAGTGATATCGCTCGCCCAGATCCTTCAGCACATTGGGGCGGTTCGCGGGATGGAGTTCGATATCAACCCCGAATGGCACACAATGATCACCTACTCTCACAAGAACGGCCTCGGGCCGACGATGGTCGAGCCCCAGCCCCAGCAGTCCCCGGATCGCTACCTCAGCCCCGACGACCGCGACTTCATGGCAGTGTTCTCCAAAGTGCCCGGGCCGGTCACCGTCCCCTTCAAGTAGTCCGTGCCTCGCGCCGTCGGGTCGGCTGCGTGCCGTCGCGGCGACACTGTCCTGACCGTCCAGTAGTGCGGTATCTGCCGCGTCCGCGCAACAATACGGCCGACTCGCCAACGCACGGATCCGTGGACGGCGAACAGTCCAAGAGCCAGGCCAACGACGCCGCGCCGCTCGCCGGCGCCTTGGCGCCAACGGCGACGGAGTTCGCCGCGGAGGATCGGCTTGAAATCAACGGTCTGTCGACTTGCATCGACACCTTGCGGCCCGATCTGCTCGGTCGCGCGGTCGCGGAGTACCCTGACCGCATGACGTTCGAGAGGATCACTGTCAGCCCGGAGCAGATGGGCGGGGTGCCGTGTATCCGGGGGCTGCGAATCCCTGTCGCGACGGTAGTCGGGATGGTCGCCGACGGGATGCCTGACGACGAGATCCTCGCTGCCTACCCGGACCTCGAAGCCCACTGGCTAAGCCTCGATCCACCGTTTTCACGGTGATGCTGGCGTAGTCCCGGGTTGATCGGTGGTGCGGGACCTTGGCTGGCGCGGTATCGGCGTAGACGCGGGTGTGGATGTTTTGGCTGGGGCGGGTTGGGGCAAGTTGAGGCCATCGCGCCGGCGGTCGTCGCCGGGTCCGGGCACGCCGAGGCCGGGGTCGGGCGCCGGTCGTTCTCGCGGGCGACTGTCGTGCGGTCAGGTGAGTGCTGGGATCGCGCGGAGCCGCTGCAGCGTGGTCAGGAACTCGTGTTCCCAGGGCCAGCGGGCTGGCATCCGGAGTGTCACGGTGCGGGCGGTGCGGGTGATCCGGCCGGGGACTGTTAGCAGCCGCCGGCGGAGTGTTCTGGCGGTCGGGATGGTCGTGTCGGGCAGCCCGATCAGGGTCGTCCACCGCAACAGGTTGTGCGCGAGCGCGGCGATCACGGTCCAGGCGGCGTTCGCGAGGAACTTCCCGGACGGGAAATGCGCGAGCGCCTGGTCTTTGAGGTCACGGATCGCGAGTTCCACAACAGCGTGCTGGCGATGCTCAGCTTCGACGAGTTCGAGCGGGTCGGTGCGGTTGGTCAAGAACGCGTGATAACGCCAGTCGGGCCACAGCTCGGCCTGGGCGCCAACCAGCCGGGTGCGACGCACGATCAACCTTTGACGGCCGAGCATCGCCTGAGCGATCTGCGCCTCGCCACCGTCGGGGTAATCCTCGAGGGTCTGCCAGTCCTGCTCAGGAATCTGAGCGATCGCGGCCTTGATGTGCTTCTGCTGGCGCACCCCGATCGAATAGGCCCAGCCCGCGCGCTCAAGGCGGGCCATGATCTTGTGGTTCCAGAACCCCGAGTCGGCCCGCAACAACTTCGGGCCGCTCGCGCCGGCACGCGCGACACGGGGAATCAGTTCTTCGACGAACCGCAGCGCACCGCGCGAGGTGTTCGCCGACCCCTTCCTCGCGCGGATGTGCAACACCTCACCGGTCGCTGCGCGGGTCGCGACGATCGGGTGATACCCACGCGCGTGGGTGTACCCATAGCTGGCGCCCTGCTTGTCATAGCCATAGACCTCGCCAACGAAACTGTCCACGTCCACGACGAGTCGTCCCTCACCAGGGCCGGCGCCCGCGGCCCAGGCCCGTGACAGGCAATCAGCCAGCACCTTGTCGAGCTGACGGACATGCCCAAAGGTGAACGCGCGCAGGAAGGTCCCCAACGTCGACGGCGCGGCAACGCGATGCCCGAGCACCGCTCGTGTCTGACCCGAACGCAACACGCCGCAGTCATCGATGCAATCCGCGCCAAGCACCATCGCAGACACCAGCGTCATCACCTTGCGCCCCGCGTTCGCTGCCCCGTCCCGATCGCCAAGCGAAACCGTCGCATCCACCAACGCTTCGATCCCAAGCCGCCCCGCGAGCACCGCAGGCAGCAGCACACCCGCATTCGCGACCACCCGCTGGTCATCAAACACGACCCTCGTTGCGTCCGGCAGACCCTTCACCATGCAGGTGACCCCCTGGCGCAGGACCCGCAGCCGCTGGCACGGCCCGTCTTGCCTGCATCAGGGGGTCATTTAAACCTCAGCCGCGGACGACTCCCCACCGAGAACGGTGGATCAAGGCTAAGGGCGACGGCAGAGGAGGACGCGGCCCGACCTCGTGCAAGTCCTGATGAGGCGACTAGCAGGTGTGCGGCGACACGCGCTGGGAGCCCCGCTTTCGTGGCTGTCCGTCCAACCCGGGAGCGCCGAAGCCGGCGCGACTCGGGAGTGCGCCACGCCCGACCCGACGCGATGAAACGTCGCTTGTCGGACAAGCCAGCCAGCAGCGCTGCTACGTGGATCGGCGGCACTCTCGGTTCCGTGTGAATCACGGAGCACCGGTTACGGGTCGCTAATAGATCGTCGCTTGAGAATGTCGGGAGGCCGTTGACGATCGTGTAGACGCCGTAGTCGTCAAGCGTCGTGTCTCCGTCCTGGTCGAACTGGAACGAACCGAGGACCGAGTTGTGCATGTTCGCGAACAGGGCTGCGAGGACGGCGGCCTTGTCGTTGCCTTGGGAGCCGAGCCTTGCGACGGTGTCGAGACCAAGCCGCATCGCTGCATACCCGTAGATCGCGTACGGGGAGGGATTCGAGGTTCCATAAGCCGCCTTGTAGGCGGAGAGGAAACGTTTCCCGCCGGGGTAGTCCGCGAGGGCGAGCACCGGCAGGGTGCACTTGAACCGCGGTGCGATCGACGCCGGTATGCCGTGCTGGGCGGGGTTCGTGAACGCGCTCTCGCAGATGCCGTCGCCGCCATACAGGCGGGCGGTCGGGAATCGTCGCAGCGACTTCCTCGACCAGCTTGATCAGCGCCGCGCGAGGTCGGGCCGGCGAACATGAAGCAATCCACTCCTTGGGCTTTGATCTGCTGGGCGTAGGAGAGGTAGCTCGCAGCGGTCGTGTCGATCGTCGTGTCGGAGACGATGTCTGCGCCTAACCCGATCCCCAGGAGTTTGGATGAGGGTCGCGAGACCGCGCCCGTAGGCGCTCGTGTCGTGCGCGAGCGCGATCCTTGTCGCAGTTGTCGTTGCCCATCAGATCGATCAACGCCGCCGCTTGAAGGGTGTCCATCGGCACGATCCGCAGGAACGTGCGCCTGCCGGTCGGGAAGTACCTGTTCGGCTCACCGGGCAAGCTGCCGGGCTCGCTGGTTGTCAAACCGACGTAGGTGCTGGCCGGGCTGACCTGCGGAACGCCTGCGCGGTTCAGGATCGGCATCGAGACCTCGCTGGCGTCCGAGTTGAACTCGCCGATGTAGTACATCGCCTTGGGGTCCTGCGCAGCCTCGCGAGCGTTCGCGGCGGTCCGCGCCGCGATCCCAGGTCCCCGTGTGCGCAGTGGAATCGTCCAGCGAGATGTATCTAACCTTGAATTGTCCGGCCCTGCCTCGTGCCTGGGCGAGCGCGAGCTTCGCGCCGTTAACGATCGCTTGCGCCGTCGCCGCGGAGGTCCCGCTCAGAGGCATGCTCGAGTAGAAGTCGACCGTCCCGCCGCGACTCCGCGGCCTTCTTGCCGCTGCCGCTGCCGCACCCGCCCAGCGTGACTGCGACGACGGCCAAGAGGAAGAGTCGGCGTTTGTTTGCAGCGCCGCAAGACGTTCACGCGCCTTCGCTAGTCGTCGGTCAGACGAGGCTCGTGCAGCGAGCCGATCAGCACGCGGTCAATCAATAGCACGACTCTCACCGGTCGGGCTGCTCCGCATCGATCAAAGCCCCGCTTTGCCGTGCACGGCCCTTTGGAGTTGGTCGAGATCGTCGGGGGACCCGAGGGCCATGATTCGATCGCCGGCGCGGATGGTGGTGTCGCCTGTGGGCGGGATGACGTCGCGTCCGCGTTCGATCGTGGTGATGAGCGGCTCCGCGTGGGATCTGTGCTGCGCGGAGAGTCGCGCCGACGATTGGCGCGTCCTCTTCGACGGTCACGTCGAGTATGCCTGTGGCGGTTCCGATCTCGGTCGCGCGCCTCAGGCTTGTTTGCAGCGCGCGGGTGTAGCTGCGGACGATGTCGGAGGTCGTGATCGTTCCCGACCACGTGACGCTGGTCATCGACGACGGCGGTCCATGTTTGTGGTGTTGAGGTGAGGACATCGAGGACCACGTCGAGGTGCCGGTCGCTGCGGGACCGGGGCGAAGTCCGCGTCGAGCAGGCTGGCGATGTCGGGCGGGTCTGTCTGTTCGGTTGCCGTTCGCAAGTCGGCAAGGCTGACGGCACCGACGTAGTGGCCTTCGGCGTCGATGAACGGCGCCGCCGAGACCCCGGCGCTCTCCATGTCTTGCTGGGCTGTTGCGATGCTCGCGCGCTCGGTTAGCACACAGCGTGGGGGCGCTGCGGCGTCTGACGCGGTGATCGCGGCGAGCAGGGGGAGCCCGGTCAGGATGCGGTGTGCGGGGGCTTCGGCTCGGTTGCGGAGCTGGCTGCGGTAGATGGTGTCGTCTGTGCGGCGCACGATCAGTGTCGCGAGGCCGACCGCGACCATCGCGGGGACGATCAGGGAGAGCGTGCCGGTCATCTCCGCGACCATGATCATGACCGCGAGCGGGGCGCGGGAGATGCTCCCGAAGCAGCTCATCATCCCGACGATCACGTAGGGCGCGGGGTCGCTGCCAAGGCTCGGCACGACTGGCTTCAAGCACCCGCCAGACGGATGCTCCGAGGAACGCTCCGATCACCATGCCCGGCCCGAAGATGCCGCCAGAGCCGCCAGAGCCGATCGACAGTCCGGTCGTCACGATCCGGGCGAACGGGAGGATCAGCACGATCCACAGCGGGATCCGAAGCAGCTGCGGTCCGAGGCTCTGCTGGATCCAGCCGTAGCCGGTCCCGAGCACCTCGGGAATCGCGAGAGCGATGCACCCGACGATCAGCCCGCCGATCGCCGGCCGAACGCATCGCGGCAGCGACATACGACCGAACATGCCCGCGATCCCGTAGAACCCCTTC
This sequence comes from uncultured Solirubrobacterales bacterium, assembly GCA_963742025.1. Taxonomy (GTDB): domain Bacteria; phylum Actinomycetota; class Thermoleophilia; order Solirubrobacterales; family Solirubrobacteraceae; genus Palsa-465. Next base: position 226,601 of record CAVUKF010000010.1, on the reverse strand, counting down.
GCATACAGCAACCCGACGAGCCCGCCGAGAATGCCGATGATCGCGAACCAGACCAGCTGTGTCGCGTCGGTCAGGTGGTAGTTACCGACATAGCCGAACAGCGGTCCGAACCCCTCGATCGACCCCCAGACGGCATACCCGACGATCGAGGCGATGAACGCCGGGAGCAGCGCCTCGACCTCGAAGTCGTCGCGGTACATGATCTCGGTCGCGAGCACCGACCCGCCAAGCGGAGCCCCGAAGATCGATCCGATACCCGGCACCGATCCCGCTCGCGACCGCGATCCGCGCGTCCGAAGGGCTCAGATCGAACAGCCTCGCCAGAAACGAGCCGAACCCCGCGCTGATCTGCCCCGTCGGTCCCTCTCGACCCCCGGACCCGCCCGACCCGATCGTCAGCGCCGACGCGATGATCTTGACAGCCACCGTCCGCAACCTGATCCCCCGGGGGTTGTGATGCACCGCCGCGATCGCCGCATCCGTACCGTGCCCCGCCGCGTCCGGAGCGAACCGCCACACCAGCAGCGCCCCCCGCCAACGCGCCAAAACAGGCGACAAGCGGGATCGCCCACGGCCTCACGAACCCGGCTGACGCGGCCCGTCCCCCCTCCCCGACAGGCGTCGGCACCGTGTAGCCGGCGATCACCTGCAGAAACAGATAGGACGCGCCGCGCAGCGCCTCGAAGAACACCACCGCGCCAAGCCCCGCGATCACCCCGATCACTCCGCCGAGCACCAACCACTTCCGGCTATAGCTCGCCGAAGCGAGCCAGCGGGCAGCGCGAGCCTGCAGCGCCGGGAACCGTCGTCGCCACCCGCCCGCCCGCGTGCGGAGCGCGCTCCTCACCTACAGGTCCCAGCCGGTCGTCCAGTCCTGCTCGGGTACCTCGCCCGCGGCTGCCGCGAGCCGACCAAGCGCGTTCACGAGCACGACCTGCTCCTCGGCCGGAATCTCGCTGATGATCCGCTCGATCTCTCGCCGGCGACGCTCGGTCACAGCATCGACAAGCATCCGGCCCTTCTCGGTCAGCACCAGCCGCAACTGGCGACGATCACCGCGCTCCTCCCGGCGGCGAATCAAGCCCTTTCGCACCAGCCGATCACACATCCTGGTCGCGGTCGCCGGCGTCACCCCCACCGCCTCCGCGAGCCCAGCAAGATTCTGCGGCCCGCGGGACGCGAGCACGATCAGCGTCCGTACTGCGTCAACGTGACCTCTTCGGCCATGTCGGCCAGAGACCGAGCGGCCACCGCCACGAGCACCCGGCTGGCCGACAGCACCGCATCGACCACCGACTCGCGCGGCTCGGGCAAATCAGCATTCATACACTAATCATTGCATATACTAAGATCCGCTCTGGTTGGACGAATCAGCAACGCACGACCGCCACGTCACCCGTCGCTGGGTCGGCTCCGAGATCGGCATCCGGCTACGACGAGTCTCGGTCCGGGAGCGGCAGTAGTGCAGGGCGCGCGACAACGAGCGACACTGCTCCGCGATTGACACCCGACGCCTCGTGGCTGGCGAGGACGTCGCGCGTGCGGCCGTATACAGGTTTTGTGAAGTTTCTTGGCAGCGGGCAGGGTCGGGTGTATGGTTGTCCTCGGTGTGCCGGGAAGTCTGGTCGGCTGGCTTGTAGTCGACCGCTTGGAGGGCTTTTGGCTCGATCGCATACCCACCTCGTTGCTCGCCGCGGACACCCTCGCGAGTGTGCGCGGGTTTCACCTGTTCACCGACGTGCCGAAGGTCGGAGGCGGCGTCGGGTTTCCGTGTCACGTCGCGACGTGTTGGGCGGCGGGTCGTGAGCGTCGCCGTCGTAGTCGCAGTCGTGATCGCGGTGGCCGCGGGCGGGATCGCGGGCGGATATCGGCTGGCGCTGCGAGGCCGGGTTCCCGCGCGCGACCGGCCGCTGGCTGCGCGCCGAATCTTGCTGCTGTTCATAGGACCGGAGGTCCTGGGCCGCGCGCTCGAGGAGACGGTCCGGTTGGCTAAAGCCGAAAATGCGACGATCGTTCCGGTGTTCCTTATTCGGGTTCCGCGACAATTGCCGCTTGACTCCCCGCTGCTGGCCCAGTCCAGTGACGGCGTGGCGTCGATCGAGGCGATCGAGCGGCGGGCAGCAGCAGACGGAGTGCCGGTCGAGTCGCGAACCGTCACGGGGCGGACGTACCGCGATGCGCTCCGTAGGCTGCTTGAGCAGGAGCGGTTCGATCGGATCATCGTGTCCGCGAGCGACCTCGGGCGCCCGAGTTTGAGCGGCGGGGACTTGGAATGGTTGTTTGAGCGTGTCCCTGCCGAAGTCCTAATTGTGCGCCCGGCGTCCGATCACCCCGGGCGTATCTCTGCAGCCGGACCTGCGGGCCACCCTGAGGTTGGTGGGCCTGGCGTTGGCGACGGGCGCTCGACAGCTCGAACCGAGCCCGGAACTCTGGTGGCCGCCGCGTAGTGTGAGCGCCGGCTGTGACCGGGCGTCGCGTCAGGCGCGCGCGGTGCGAGCATCCGTTGCCCTTCGCGGGAAACCTCAGAAGCTCCGGATCCGAGGATCAAGGCGCGGCGCGCGCGGCGACGATCGCGTCGATCGCGCCGTTCAGGGCTAAGCGGAGCTGGCTGGGGTCGCGCCGGACCTGGGTGAGCAACAGGCCGCCCTGGACAGCCGCAAGCGCATTCTGCGCAAGCGCGCCCGGGTCGGTCGCCGGTGCGTAGCTCGCCGCGGGCTGACATTCGTTCGAGACCCTCGCGGATCGCGGCCTCCCAGCGGTCCAGGCCGTCGGCGAGCTCGAGGCGTGCACCTTCGTCCCGCTCTGCGAGCTGGCCGGCAAGCGAGCCGATCGGACAGCCGCCCTTGGCGTTGCGGCCCTGCTGGAGGGTCACGAGCTCCTCGGCCCAAGCGTGCAAGCCGTCGATCGTGTCGAGCTGCGCGAACAGCTCGGCTTGGCCACCGACGACCTCGTCGCTCGCGGCGCTGGCGACCGCGCGCAAGAGGTCGTCACGGTCGGCGAAGTAGTGGTAGAGCTGGCTCTTGGATGCGTGCGAGCGACGCGAACATCGTCCAGCGAGGTGCCGGCGACCCCGCGCTCGGCGACGAGCTCGAGCGGCGGCACGGATGATCCGCTCGCGCGTCTCGCGTCCTTTCGCAGTCGCCGGCTGAGCGCTCGTCACCTGCCCGGATCCTATCGGGCTGGACTATGCGGTCCATTATTTTGGTACTCTCCCCCAGATTGGACCGTCCGGTCCACTCGGTACGCGATGAAAAGGAACGAGAGCGATGCCAACGATCGCCGAGCAGGTCAAAGACGTGAAGGCCGCCGCGGCCAGCAGGCTGCCGGCAGAGGTAGTCGCCGTGTTCGCCTCTGACCAAGCCGCGCTCGCCGCCGGCGGAATCCCGGCCGGGAGCTGTAGCGGTCGGCGACACGCTCGCGCCTTCTCGCTCTCCGACGCGACCGGCCAGACCCGGACGCTCGACGAGCTCACCGCCGACGGGCCTGCCGTGATCGTCTTCTACCGTGGCGGCTGGTGCCCGTACTGCAACCTCACCCTGCGCACCTACCAGCGAGACCTACTCCCTGAGCTCAGCGCATACTCGGCTCGCCTCGTCGCGATCTCGCCAGAGACCCCGGACGCATCGCTCAGCACCCAGGAAAAGGACGAGCTGGCCTACACCGTCCTAAGCGACACCGGCGGCCCAGGTCGCCGACGCGCTCGGGATCACATTCGATCCCTCCGAGGAAGGACTCGCAGCACAACGGGCCCTCGGCGTGGACATCCGCAGCACCCGCGCAGACGCCGGTACCCGACTGCCGATGCCGACCGTCCTGATCGTCGACAGCGACCACATCGTGCGGTTCGTCGACATCCACCCCGACTACACCGGCCGCACCGAAGTAAGCGACATCCTCGCCGCCCTCCAGGCGCTCGCCAGCAGTTGACACGGCCACACGTGTGCCGCTTTGTCTCAACGACGTGCGTTCGGGGACGATCGCGTTCCCGGTGGCCGTCGGATAAATCGTGGGTCGGGGTGACAGCGGCGGTCTGGGCCGGGCGGTGTTGTTGGCGAATTCGGCGGCATAGGCGCCTTGGGGCCCGTTTCAGGGCCCTGCGGCGGCGATCTGGTGGTTGTGGAGCTTGAGGAGGTTGTGGGTTGCGGCTGCTAATCGCCACTCGGAGCGCACGGCTGATCGGCCTCTTCGTTGGAACCGGTCGAGGCCTCGGTTGAACTTGATCTGCCCAAACACCGGCTCGATCGTCGCCATCCGTTTTCGGTACAGCGTCTGGCCGAGCTCCGTTGAGAGCACCAGTCTCATGAACGCGTAGAGCCCTTTGTCCCAACCTGGACGTGGGTTCGTGCGTAGCCCTGAGTCCGGCGGGATCAGGACCTGGATACCGCGGCTGACGATGTTCTCCATCTGCTGCTTGTGCCAGTACCCCGGATCGGCAAGCACCGTCCTGGGTGACTCGGTGACACCAGCAGCAGCGAGTTCGCGTTCGACAGCGTCGACCATCGGCTCGAGATGACCGAAGTCGGGCGAATCGATCGTGATCTCGGCGGCCACGATGATCTGGCGCTCGTTGACCGCCGCCTGCGCGTTGTATCCCTGCCGCGCAGGCTGCCCCGTCGTGCGAACGATCCGCGAGTCGTGATCGGTCGTGTTGATCGTCCCGGCCGGCACCGCCGGCGGCGTGAAGGGATCCGGCCAGTGACCCAGCCGTCGCCCACGGCCATCGCGCGCGGTCGCCCGATAGGTCTCATACGCCGCGTTTGACTCAAGCTCGACCTGGTGCTCTTCCTCGAGCCGCCGCTTTGACTCGTTCAAACGCTCGGTCCGCGAGCGGGCGACCGGCCGCGCTTGCTGCTTGCGCTGCTCATCGAGCTGCCGGCGACCCTCCCGCAGCCACCCACGCCTTCCCTTCTCGCTGTTTGACCGCTCACGATCAAGATCGAACGCAACGATCGGCTCCCGAGCGCCCGATACCTCGCCAGCATCACCAGCCGTCTCGCGCTCGGCGTCAAGCCTGCGCTTGGCCTCCCGCAGCGCCGCGCGGCGCCCCTCGGGCGTGCACAGCTGCTCAGGCAGCTCATCGCCGCGCGCGTCACCGTGCAACTCATCCTCGCGCTCGTCGTTCTCATCCACCTCCGCCAGCAGCTCGCGCGCGATCCGCTCATAGCTGCGATTCGCGTCCATAGACGCGTTCGCCGAGAGCTTCGTGCCATCGATCGCGATCACGCCGACGTTCACCAAGCCTGCCTTCGCACACAACCCCAGCACGTCGGTGAACAGACCGGCCAACGCCGCCTCGTGCCGCTTACGGAACTCCGCGATCGTCGAGTGATCCGGAACCCGCTGAGCAGTGATCACCATGAACGCAACATCCTCGCGGCACTTCCGCTCGATACCCCTCGACGAACGAACGCCTTGCGCACACGCGTAGAACAGCAACGCCACCACCACCCGCGGGTCATCCCAGGCCGGCCATGACCATCCGGCCTGTACACCCCATAGAACGCGGACAGGTCCATCTCCTCAACGGACGCCAACACCGTCCACACCAAGCGATCCGACGGCACCCAATCCAACAGCGACGGCGGCAACAACATCACCTGCTCGCGGTCGCACGCGATGAAGTTCTGCGGCATGCCCCGAATTACATTAAACGTGCCGGACGGCGCTTTGCCCGACAGCCACCGTTCAACGCGATCGTCCGAAGGTCGGCTGGCTGAAGCGTGTGCGCTTGCGCAGTCGCCCAATCTTGATCGTCCGGATTGTCGGTGTTGGTGCGATCGCTTTCATACCCCCAGCCGCCTCGCTTACTTGTGCCGGCTGTGGATGTCAAGGCGTTGATGGTCGTCGGGGTGGTCTTGCACAGCGGATCGGGGGTGCGTGGGCGCGTTGATTGATCGGGGTGTGTCCGCGGACGCCCATGCTTACTTCGGCACTCGAGTTACCAGCCGTCCCAAGCATTTGCCCGACGGCCACCGATCTGAGCGGCTGTCTCGAGCGTGAGGGGCGCGCTGTCCCTTTCGCGACATTGGGGAAGGCTGGCCGGCGGTTCCGGCGCACACGTGCTCCTGGCCCGTTTCGACAGCGGCGACCTAGCGCTGTTTCGTTGGGGGCAGTGCGTGTTGTGCGCGGACTCCGGCTGGTCGGTTGGTTGCGGCGCAACTTGAACCCGGCGAATTCGTTACGACATGGTGATGCGACACATCCGGTCGATCTGCGTGGCAGCTGCCGCGGTGTTGTTCCTCGGGATCGGTTCGAGCGCGGGCGCGGGCGCGGTGCCAAGCGAGACATCGCTGGCAGCGCGACCTGCGTTTGGGCTCGTTGGGCACGCTTGGGGAGGGTGCGGCTCAGGGATTGACAGCAGCGGGGACTACGCGTTGATCCCGCTGGCGAACGGCGCCAAGCAGGGCAGCTGCGCCAGCAACTTTCTGCTGGTCGACGACAAGACTGGAGTGCGCCACGAGTTCCACGTGCGCAACACAGATGGGCCGTTGGCGTTCGGTGTCCCGTGGGTTCTGTTTGGCATCTCCGCTCACGGATATGCGCGGGGCCTTGATCTCTACAACGTCGTCACCCACCGGATGAAGCGCCTTAACTGCGGCTGCCTGGGTGCGAACGGCTACGTGATCGGCTCCAGGTGGCTTGAGTTCTACGTCCAGAAGATCATGGGGTGCAACGATGGCACAGGTGTCCCGCAGGGCAACTGCGGTCCGAACGTGTACAGCTACTACGACCTAGTCCGCCACACGACTCGCCGCGACCTCACAACACCGAACGGCACGACGGTCAATCTCAACTCCGGGAAGCTCATCCAACGGATCTGCCGGCCGCTCGAGGTTCCTGCCCACGGGGCGCTGACCTTCTACGGGCCGTTCGCCGTCGCGACGCAGCCGACGCCGCAGGGATCCAACCCCAGCTACTCGACGACGCTGGAGAAGTGCGGCTCGCAACTCCAGACACCACTCGACGCGCCCGCCGAGCTCCTCGGCTCTGGCGGCAACCTCGTCGCGACCTCACTTGCCGTCGGCAACAGCCACGCCGTCGCCTGGGCGGTCACCAACTCCGTCGGCGAGGACACAGGCCAGGTCGAAGGGGTTCTGCTCCCGAGCTTACAGTCGTTCTCGTTCACGATCCCGGCTGCAATCGAGACGCCACCCAACACCCTCAGGCTCGCCATGGACGCCGAGCGGCTCTACGTGATCGGTAACAGCGACAACACGTGGTCAGCACCATTCCCATAAGGCTCGCCTAGTGCACGCTGTCGCTTGATCATGGAGCGGCGCTCTCGTCTGGCCTGATCCCGAACATCGCAGCAGCCGCTTTCGCTTGCGAGCGACACTCAGGCCGGGCGAGGTCGCGTCTCAGAAGTGCTGTAAATAGCGGCGGTGCTGTCAGAGCAACGGCGTAGGTTCCCTCAAGTCCTGCAAGACGATGAAGGAGGCCTACGCCGTGAGACGTACCGTACCGCCGTCGGCGGAGATAGAAGCCAGGATCGAGCAGATGTTGTCGGTCGGGGTCGGCGAGAACCCACGCGAGTCGCTGTGTGAGCTGGCGAGGCTCGGCGCCCGTCTGATCATTCAGCGGGCGGTTGAGGACGAGTTCGATGCGTGGCTCGGTCGGGCCCGCTACGAGCGCCGGCCGGACGATCAGCGCGAGGAGCGCAGCGATGAGAGCGGGATGCGCAACGGGTTCCGCCCGCGGAAGCTGCAGACCGGGGAGGGCGAACTCGAGGTTCGAGATCCCGCAGGTCCGCCAAGCGGCGGAGACGTTCGCGTCGAAGCTGTTCCCCCGGACGCCGAAGTTGATGCGGACCGAGCCGTTGAAGGCGTTGGTGATCGGCGCGTTCGTCCGGGGTCTGTCGATGCGGGATGTCGAGTCGTTGTGCGAGCAGGCGGGGCTCGGGAAGCTGTCGAAGTCGACCGCGTCGAGGATGTGCGACGAGCTCAAGGACCGCTTCGAGCGGTTCCGTCGCCGCGACCTCTACGACATCCATCTGGTCGCGCTGTTCCTGGACGCGACGTTCATCTCCGTCAGGCCGGACGGACCGAAGGAGGGCGTGCTAGGTCGCGTGGGGGTTCACCGAGGACGGCGAGCGCGTCCTGCTGGCCGTGTCGTTGGGGATGCGCGAGTCCTTCGAGGACTGGCAGGCTCTCGGCCGGGACCTGATCGCCCGCGGGCTGGGGGCGCCGATGCTGATCGTCGCCGACGGCGCCCCTGGCCTGATCAAAGCGATCGAGCAGTGCTGGCCGGCGTCAGACCGCCAGCGCTGCTGCGTGCACCGTGCCCGGAACCTGTACGCCAAGCTCCCCGACCGCGAACGTGAACGGGTCAAGCACGCCTACTGGCAAGCCCTGGATGACGCGATCAGCGAACAGCGACGCCAAACAGAGCCTGCAGGCGCTCGTCCACCAGCTCGACCAGGGCGGGTTCACCGCCGCCGCCCGCTGTCTCGCCGATGACCTCGACGCGCTCGTCGTGCACCTGCGCTACCCGGCCCGGCACCGCCGCAGATGGCGAAGCACGAACCTACTCGAGCGATCACTCGGCGAGGTCAAACGACGCACGAAGGTGATGGGCCGATTCCCCGGCGAGACCAGCTGCCTCACCCTCGTCTGGGCCGTCCTCGACCTCCTCATCACCCACCAGACCAACGGCATCAACTTCAACGCTCTCGACCGCCAACGCCTCAAACGAGCCCGCTACCACGGCACCGAGCAAACCATCCCCGAGGAGGTGACGGCCGCCTAAACTCAACGATCACCGGGAACCGGATTTACAGCAGCAAAGAGACGCGACCTCGCGGGGGTGGCACTGCCGCTTTCATGGCGTGGGGGAAGGCTTGCGTGCGTGCTTGGTGGTGGCTGCTCCCGCCCGAAGCAGCTAGCCGGCGATCCGGGAGACAGCGTGTTCTTGCCTGGTTGGCCTGCGTGCGGCTCTCCTCGCCGAGGACGCGGTCAACCGAAGCTTGCTCGCACTGATGGGAACCGGTCGGGTTCGTCAGCGGCCCTTGGCGGTACGGGTCGGGTGAAAGACGATGACGTGTCGGTCGACGATGCGGTTTGCGTCGGTGATCGTAAGCGTGGCGGGAAGTTGGTGACGCGTTGCGAGCAGTCGTCGGCCGGCGCCATTGAGCGAGAGTGTTACGACCTCGCTCGAACCGGCGTTGATCGTCACCGGCATCCTTCCCAACGACAGCGTCGTGCGCTTCGGGCGTTTGGCGGCGGTGACGGCCACGACTTTGCCGGCGTGGATCGTCTCTGTCGAGGTTAGGGCGAGCGTCGCTGTGCAACGTGAGCCCTGACCTCCGGTGCAGCCGATCGTGACGCTGATCCTTGATCCGCTCGCTTTGATACGACGGACCGACAAAGTTCCGATCACGCTCGAAGCACCGAGCACGACGACTGTCGGCGCAGAGAGGGCAGGGTTGCCTTGCCCTGCCACGTTCGCAGCTATCTCCCGAACCCGCAGTGTGTGACCCACGTCGCCGGCTTGGATGGTGTAGGACCGTGAGGTCGCGCCGGCGATCAGCGAACAGGTGCGCCCCGCGCTATCGCATTGCTCCCATTGGTAGAGGTAGCTCGTCGGACTGTTTGACCAGGCCCCGTGTGATTCGGTGAGGGTTTGCCCCAGCGTCGCGGTTCCGGAGATCGACGGACCGGAACCCGTCAAAGCTGGCGGTGTTGGGAGGCTTCCGTTGCTTCCAACGAAAGCATTTCCGCTGTTGTCGACTGCCGCACACCACCCTGGCAAGCACGCAATGGCGACAAGGCTTCCCGCTGGGTCGATAGGCGTCAACGTCCATGGCGATGCGCTCGTCGGGTCACCCTCGAGCACATTGCCCTTCGCGTCCGTTGCCACGCAATCGCTTGCCGACAAGCACGCGAGACCAAAGAACCAGCCACCGCTCTCGGTAGCAAAGCTACCGCTCTCGACGGCAACCGGCGTCGGGGTACCGGGCGCCGTTGGGTCAAACGTGACTTCGTGGCCGCCGCCGCTGCTTACGTCGACCACCGTGCACTGTGTCTGAGCCACGCACACAACTTGATCCGGGTTGTGCTCGTAATCGACAAAGATGGGCGTCGGAGTCCCGGGAGACTGCGGGTTGAACGTGATTTCTTGCCCCTCCCCGGGACCGTCGTACCCGACGGTTGTGCATTGCGTTACGGACACGCACGCGACCGACAAGAGGTTCGTGCCGCCATCGAGTGTGACGGGCGTTGGCGTACCCGGTGAGGTCGGGTTGAACGTCAGCTCACGACCTGCCTGGTCGACGGCCGTGCACTGCGTCGCGGACGGGCACGCGACGTCGGTCATGTAGCTGCCGATCGTGCTGTCGACCCCGATCGAAACGGGGGTTGAGGTCGCTGGAGAGGACGGATTGAACGTGACCGCTTGCCCACCGCCGACGGCCGTGCACTGCGTGGTCGCGACGCATGCCATCCCGTACAGCCCTGGGTTTTGCACGCTGGCGATTGGGACTGGAGTCCCCGGCTTCGGCGAGGTCGGGCTGAACGTCACCACCAGTCCGCTCTGGTCGACAGCCGTGCACTGCGCCGTCGACACGCACGCAAGCGCATTGAAGGAGTACGTCCCAGGATTAGCGACCGTGGACGGCCCAGACCAAGTCAAACCGGCCAACGCCGAACTCGGAGCCCCGCACGCCAAGAAGAGCGGCAGCACACCGATGGCGAGCAGTCGCACCCCGGACCGCGTCAACCGCTGGACTGTCCGCAAACGCCAACCGCTCCTACAGCGTTGGCCCAGATGCTCCGCTAGTCCCATCCCGCCTCCGATCTCGCGTAACCCCGAACACGATGACCGGACAACCAACAATGAGCAATAGGACCATGGTCTACGAATCAGATACCGTCGACCCGCCGACGCTTCGAATCGAGCGGCAGCTCAACGATGCGGGCTGATCCGAGGCGCCGGAAGACGGCCCTATCCACTGAACGCAACACTCATCAAGGTTAGGACGAGACCGCTGCTCCGGGCCAGGATGAGCAGCCGACCCGAGAGTTTCGCTCTATGGTCATTCCGACACTCCGTCCGGTCAGCGATTGAGCACGATGCCGTGTGCGGGCACCGCGTCTTCACGTCTGAGCAAGATGACGCTGCTCACGAGTACGAAGATCAGGGCGAGCACGAACCCGATGCCGTCGAGAACTAGCCCGAACGAGGCGATCACGCCGCCCAGGCCGAAGGCCTGAAGGAAGAGAAAGATCCCGGCGAGGATCGAAACGTACCCAAGCCAGCGCGGTAGGACGCCGCTCCTCAGCACGAGCAAGCCTGCCGCAAAAAAGCAGAGACTGCCGAAAACGTCTCCCACGCTTTCCAGCGCGTACGTCATCAGATACAGCGTGTAGGAGATGCCGGGATCGTGTTGAGACCCAAATGAGGCGAGCTTCGCGCCGACCAAGCCCGTGATGCCGATATCGCTGACGGCGTGCAGGGTAATGAACAGCACTCCGCCGACCAGCACCAACGAGCCAAGGATCCGCGAACGGTCGGTGTCCCCACGCAGCAGGTTGTACAGACTGCTGAGGTAGATCAGAAACGCGATCGCGTAGACGGCCGAAAGGTAAGTGATCACCAACAGCCGCGTGTGGTGCTCGGCCAGCCCGCTCGCGACCTTACCGGCTGAGTCGTTCGCGGTCAGTCCGAAGCCGAGCGCGACCACAATCTCGGCAACCAGCGCGACAACGTAGACGATGCCCGCCGCCCAGGCATAACGCACCCACGGTCTCGACGGCGCCGCCTCCCGTGACCCAGCGCCGTTGGTCGCCCCCGCTGAGGTCGCCCCCGCGGTAGTCGCGGCAGAGCGCTCCGCTTGAAACTCGCTACCCGGCATCGCCGGCTCCTTTCGCTGACCCTTCGACCCCGGGCATCGGCGACAGCCGATCCTCGCACTGATTGGATCGGCACGCTACCCCGATTCCAGCCAACTAGCAAGAGGTTTCTAGAAAACATGATTCACTATTTGTGCAATGGCGGAGTGGAGCTTTCTCACCAAGCACGCCCGAGCGTTGGTGTGTATCGCCGACGATCCCGGCGTCCGCTTACGCGAGATCGCCGCTGTGCTCGGCGTCACCGAGCGCAGGGCATTCGGCATCGTCACCGACCTGACCAAAGCTGGCTACGTCGTGAAGGAAAAGGACGGCCGCCGCAACCGGTACCACATCCAGCACCACCTGCCGCTTCGAGGGCTCATCGACCGAGAGCCGACGATCGGCGAGCTGCTGGGGGTGCTCGTGGACACCGGCGCAACGGAATCCGCACGAGTGCCTGACCAGGACGGCGATTCGGGCGCACAAGCGCGAGCCTCTGACACTCAGGCGACACGATCGGTCCAGCCGGGGTGACCGGCCTCACAATCTTGTCGTCGTCCTGTCCGCCGCCGGGTCAGGCGCTGTTGGATCGGGGCCAGGAGCAGCGGCCTGATCCCGCGCCGCAGACTGCAGCTTCCGCCCGGCGGAGCAGAAGTCGACCGCAGTCGGGAGCCCGAGTCGACGAGATCAGCCTCGCTTTCCGGAAGAGCAGCAGCCAGGCATCAACGCTGCCTGATGATCCAAGGGGAAGCCGGACGATCCCTTCACCGCTCGCGCTACGTTGCGATGGTCGGCGTCCGGTCGGGCTCGTGCGCGGGTCTGCGCTCGATTGGGGAGTGAGTCTCGGGGCGATCAAGGCCGCGAAGTCGCCAGCGCCCGGGTTGGGCCTCTGGAAGGGGAGGCCACCTTCCGGGCCGGTGGGCTGAGTTGGCGAAGGATCTGGATCCGATCCCCAATCGTCATCGGATCCGCCTGGTGATTGAGGCTCCCGCTCATAGAACAGCGCCGGGGCGCACGCAGCAGCAGGAAACCAAGCCACGAACGTAAAGAAGATGACGTCGAACATCCACTGTTCCGAAACCAGGTTGGTGGCCAGTGGAACGAGGACGAGCAGTAACCAGACGGGTGCTGCGAGGCAGGTGACGGCGACGCGAGCCCGGAAGTGCGGTCGACGCTGCTTCCACGGAAAGTCAGAACGGCTATTCAGGGGGCGGGGAACGGCAACGTGATTCAGGGCAACTGGATCGGGGTGCAGCGCTCCAGCAGGACCCGGCTCGGCGCCCCGATCGCGGAGAACGACCCGGCCATCAACCTGACCGGTACGACCACGGTGGGCGGCCTAACGCCCGGCGCGGGCAACGTGATCGCGGGCCGGACAGCAGTGGGCGGCAGCTCGGTTGTGCAGGCGGACACGATCCTCGGGCCGCTGCTCGCCTCCGGGGCGGCCACGATCGGTGGGGCGACCGCGACTCCGGGAACCGCGCCGGGCAACGATCGAAGGCCCCAGCAACCTCCCGCTGGTGACGGTCTCCGGGGACGGAGCGGTCGTGCAGGGAAACCAAATCTACGACGGCGGCGTCGGCGGAGTCCTGGTCGAGGCGGACAACGTTACGGTCGGCGGCCAGCAGCCGAACCTCGGAAACGTGATCGAACGCACGGTCCTACCCGGACAGGCCGCCAGCTCGGGGCTGACCTCGTTTCTGCACGACGGTGCGGGAGTGATCATCGCCACCCGCCAGGAGGACCCGGATCACGATCTCGTCGAGCACAACCTGATCGAGCAAAACGAGGAGTTCGGCGGCGTGAACGTCGAGAACGGGGACGGGGCCACGATCACCGACAACTCGATGAGCGGCAACGCGATCGGGATCAAGCTCGGCATCCGCGAGCCTCCGTTCTTCTACGACAGCCCGGATAACACAACCCCGCCCTTCCGAACGATTACCAGGGACATTCGGGAATCGACATCTCCTCCGACAGCGATGTCGGTCCGGCAGCTCCGACCATCGCGAACTCCGGGTTCCGGCCATAACGCGCCGCGATCACACGCAGAAAGGCAAACCAACGCGAGAGGTAAGTGGCGTTCCACGGGAGCGGGAGGGCTCTCGCCGGGGCCAGCCCGCTGTAGGAGTAGGCAAAGCAGAACGCGAAGCTGCTGTAGCTCTCATATTGAGGCGGGATGCAGGGCGCCAGCGATGGAAAAGACGGTGGCGTCTCATCCAATGCCCAGGCGGGTGAGTCAAACCCGGGCAACAGGTCCAAGACGACGAACTTGTGATGTCGCTCCGCTTCACAGAACGCCTGATCGATCGCGCCGATAACGACCCGACTGAAACGGTTGCGAACCGGCTCCACCGCCGACCAGTCGATATAGAGCAAGACACCTGAGATCGCGCGATCGGAAAGCACCGCAGCAGGGACGACCGGCCGGGCACTCGTCAGGCTCGAGTTCTCCTGCAAGGCGATCAGCCCGACGGGTCTCGCCGGCGCGGCCGAGGTGGTCATCAGACACGCCGCCGGCGCCGGCAGTCGCGGCACCGAACCGTCAACGACCGCGGCATCAGCAGCGCTCACCGCTAGAGACGCCGAAAACACGACCAACAGCACCAACGTTTCCAGCACGCGCGCGACGGGCGCGATCTTCCCGCCCGACCCCGCCAGAACGCCCGTAACGATCGTCTCTCCCGGGGACACCGCGACCTCCCTTGCCTCGGACCGTCAGCTGCTGACGCTGACCCATCTCAACACTAACGGCCGCGGTAACGACGTGGGCTAGCGCGTGAGGTGGTCGGACAGCGGCGGGTTCGAACCGAATCAGATAAGGATCCCGACGTTGGCTCGGTCCTATCAGGCGACGACGGTAGAGCGGTCTACGTAGACAATGCGGCTCCCAACTCGGCGTCTTTGAGCGCCTCGCTCTCGGCGACGAACCGTCTCCGACCGGCGCGCGGACGCTGGTTTCCGCGACCCGCTGACTTGCGCTCTGGGTCCGATCGACGCGGACGACCGCTTTTGCATTCGCGCGCTGATCCAGCGGCGCCGACCGCGCTCCGGGCGCCGGGCTGACACCATGCGCGTTCGCCCGAATGCAGTCGCCACCCGGACTCTACGTGAGGACCGAACGCTCCGGCACCGCAAGAATCGTAGAGCGGAGTCCAATTTGGTACCCACGGTTGGTACGCAACGCTCACGATCAAACGAATCTCAATGACTCGGCGTACAGGGAAGGGGGTTTGCAGCACTTTCGTCGATACCCCCAGCCGGAATCGAACCGGCGATCTCCTGCGTAAAAGGTGTGCGCGAGGGTCGGCGGATGGCGGTCAGATCGCGGGATCTCCGATGAAATCAGGGGATCGGGTTCGCGGAGGAGGCGCGCCTGGAAAGGATTTCGGCGACTGAGGCTTCCATAGAGCTTCCATAGCCTGGATTCGAACTCTGCAACCGCGACCGCGCCACACTGTTCGTATGGCCGTGCAGCGCGCTAGCCACGCCACCCTCAACGGCGATATGTCAGGCGACTACATCATCGTCGAGAGGCGAGAGGACGGCTCCCTTGTGCTGCAGCCGGACACCTCGATGAAAGCCATCCGTCGCCGGCACAACGCGACCTCGGCGACGCTTGAAGAGTTTGAGGCCGAGTACGGCCCGCTGCAGCCGCCCTACGGCGAAGGCTAGGTGTCCAGGTAGGCCCGACCGGCCACAACACCGCCGGCCGTGTTTGACGCAGCTGCGTGGAGCGAAGACATGCGGCGGGCTTCGGGCGCCGGCCGCGCCGTCGCTGACGAGGCGCGGCGGGAATTCGAGAAGCACGGTGTGGTGATCGGTCGGCTCAAGCCTTGCGACGCTGAAGGATCGGACGGGACGCAGCTGCCGAACTGCGTGAAGCTGTACCTACCGGCGCCCGATGGTCCGCACAGGATGGTGTTCGAGCTCATGCGGATCGACGATCGGCTTCAGCCCCTGTTTGCCGCTTTCGGGCTGCGGCACCCAGGGGATGTCGCGCGACAGCCGTCGGTGTACCAGATCGCCCACCGACGGCTGCACCAGCGAAGCAGCGATTAGCCGACTACTGCTTCAGGATGTCGCTGAACTCGTGTCGCCGGGCGAGGGATCGCCGTTGCCGCGTCCAGCAGCAGGTTCGGCTGGTCCGTCGCGACAGATTTCGTCGAGCGCCGCTGCGAGGGTCAGCCAGCTGTCGAAGTGGGTTGTGCGTCCTGACTCGTCTGTTATTTGCCCGACCGGCCGGATCGACCATTGGTGGATCTCCAGGCTCAATGTGCGGGTCGCGCTCATACCGGACACTGTGGCGGGGTCGGCGCAGGTGCGCGTGAGGGAGGTCCCTCATCTTTCTCGCTGCTGGCTCGCGCGTTCGGCTGAAAGAGTGCCCGCGAGTTGGTCGCGCGAGTTGATCGCGAGCTTTTTGTAGATCCGCCCAAGGTGATTCTCGACCGTCTTGGGTGTGATGAACAGGGCTTGAGCGATGTCGCGGTTGGATTCGCCCCTGGCGGCGTGCTCGGCGATCCGCTGCTCGCTTGGTGTGAGCGCGTCGCGGCCGGTAATCATCGCCCGGCGCGGTCGTCCACCGCATGCGCGCAGTTCGTGGCGGGCGCGCTGAGCGAGCGGGACGGCGTCGCATTGGGTTGCGAGGCCGAGGGCTACACGCAGCGGCTCGCGGGCGCTGCTGCGGGCGTTCGCGCGACGTAGCGCGGCTCCGAGGTCCGTGAGCGCGCGGGCATGCTCGAGCTTCGCGGGCGAGCGCGCGAGCATGGTTGCAGCCTGGTGTAGTTGGGCGATCCCGTCCTCGCCGGCCTTGAGCAGCCCTGAGGCTCGGAGCGCGATGCCGATCGCGCGCGCCGAGCCGACCGACCGGGCGCGCTGGAGCTCCATGTCGACGAGCTCGCTTGCCTCGTCGTGGTCGGCGTGAGCGATCGCGAGCGCAAGCTCGCAGCGCCAGCCGTGCACGTTGGGGTTGCGCATCGCGATCGTCTCGAGCGCCTGACCGGCCGAACGCAGATCGGCGATCCCGATGGAGCGTTCGCCGTTCGCGATCCGCATTCGACCGCGGGCCTGGCGGAACATCGCGCCGGCAAGGGTTTCGGCGAATCCCGCGTGGAGCGGGAGCTGCTCGAGCATCGCGCCCGCCTCGACGCTGTTGCCGCGCTCGTGCATCGCCGCGCTCAGATAACACAACGTGAACGGAATTGTGAACAGGAGCTGCTGCTCGCGAGCCAGTTCGAGCGCGGCGCGGGTGTCCGCCTCGGCCCGTGCGAGCGCGCCGGCGCGTAGCGCGACCAACCCGCGGTGGGCCAAGCCGGCGATGAACCCCAGCGCCAAGCCTCTGCGTCGAGCGTCGTCGAGCATCGCGTCTGCGAGCTGCTGTGCACGGTCGAGCTCGTCAACGAAGACCAGCGCGTTGACTGCGACTGCGATCGCGATCGAGTCCGCGCCCTCGTGTTCGAGGAGCCCGCCATCGAGGCCGCGTTCGACGAGCGCGAGTGTCTGATCGACCCTTTCGCCGCTTGTAGAGGCCACGAGACCCAGGAACACGCTCAGCGACCGGGCATTCGGGCCCTTCCGCTCAGCAAGACGCCGCAGACGCTCCAAATCGGCCCGCACTTCGGGGTTGAAACGCGGATCGCCGTAGCCGACGTGGGCTGCCATCGCCTCCAGCTGAAGCGCCAAGTCGTCGTCCCGGCCGCCAAGATCGTCCAGCGCCGCGCGGAGCACCACGCGGCTTCCTTCGAGGTCAGCGACGAAGAAGTGTGCATCGGCGAGCGCAAGTGCCGCGCGGGCGCGCTCGCAAGCGTCCGACAGCATCGCCGTGGCGTCTCGGAGATGGGAAGCGCTCGCAGGGTCCCGTGTCGCCAACTCGCAGCGCCCGAGCTTGTACAGGATCCGAGCGCGAAGGTCGCTGCCCGAAGCGCTCTCGAGCGCGCGGCGTAGATAGATCGCTGCCGCGTCCGGTGCGCCACGGCCGAGGGCGCTGCCGGCGGCGGACACGAGAAGCTCGGCGTCGCGGGGATCATCGTGTGGCTCGCTCGCGAGGAGGTGAGTGGCCACGACCTCGGGGTCACTGTTCTCCGCGGCGAGCAAAGCCGCCGCGCGCCCATGCATCTCCGACCTCTGGTGAACGGGGAGGTCCTCGTAGACGCTGGTGCGGACCATCGGATGAACGAACTCGAGCGGTCGGCCGCCGCGTAGAATGCGAGCCGAGACCAGCGAGTCGAGCGCCGGGACGGCGTCGTGCTCGGCCACTCCGGCCAGGCGTGAGACACGTCCGACAGAGCCTGTGGCTCCGAGCACGGCGACGGCCTGCGCCACGCGGGACGCGGTCTTCCCGAGCCCGGCAAGGCGCAGCATTGTCGATCGCCTGACGGTCCGCGGTCCGAGACGGTCGATCGTCGCGATCGCCTCCCTGTTCGGCTGCAAACCGTCGTCGCGCAACGCCGCGAGCAGCTCCCGGACGAGGAACGGCACGCCGCCAGTCGCCTTCAGGCACGCCTGCGTGAACCCAGCGTCGATCGGCCCAGGCAGGGCCTCTGCCACCAGTGCGCCGATCGCACCCTGACTCAGTGGCGCTGGCCGCAGAACCGACGTCAGCGGCTCGCTCGCGACCTCGGCCAACGGCCGGGCGAAACCCGCCGCGTCCTCTGCCCGCACTGACAACATCAACACGACCTGCTCGCCCTCAAGTCGCCGAGCGAGAAACGCCAGAAAGCGCATCGATGGAGGATCACACCACTGCGCGTCATCGACACAGATCAGCAGCGGCCGGCGGGCGGCGATGTTCACCGACAGCCAGTACAGCCCATGCACTACCGCGCCCTGATCGGGCACAGACGGCGAGGTCATCATCGGCTCGTCGGGTTCCGCGAGTCCGAGCACGGGGCTCGCTAACGAAGCCGCGCCGGCTAACAGCTGGGCACGAGCCTCCGCTGGCATCGCAATGTAGGCAGGCAGCAGCAGCTGCCGCACAACGCCGTACGCGTACTCGCGCTCGAGCTCGCTCCCGCGCGACGCCATCACCTGCATGCCCGCCGCGCCCGCGCGAGCGCCGGCCGCGCGCAGCAACTCGGTCTTGCCGATCCCAGCCTCACCCTCCACAAGCAGAATCGAGCTCACCCCAGCGCCGGCCCGCGCAAGCGACAAGTCGATCACTGCGAGCTCAACCTCTCGCTCCACAAGGACCCCCATAACAACGGACCTTACCCCACCCCGCTGGCCCAACCCGACCGCAGGCAAAGCTCTCCTGTGCCACAAAGATGAGGGACTATCCCTCACGCGGAGCGTGCCGGCAGCAGGGAAGCTTGGAGCTCGTGAACTTGATTACCTCGAGCAGTCGCGCTGAAGCCCTCTGGAGGGATGAGCATTGAGTAGCGGCGAGCGGCGTCTGCGAGCCGTGCCGATCGCCTGTGCCGCCGCGGCGGTGGTTCTCGCTCTCATGCTGCTCGGGCACGCCGCCGTGTCGGGCGCGGATTCCTCGGCCGGTAGCTTGGTCTCGTTCGGCTACAACTATTTCGGCCAGCTCGGCAGCGCGACGAACAATAAGAGCAGCACGGCGAACCCGACGCCGGCGTTGGTGACTTTGCCTGGGGCGAGTGGGACGGTCATCCAGGTTGCTGCGGGCAGCGATTTCAGTCTGGCGGTCACTTCGAGCGGCCAGCTCTACGGCTTCGGCGACAACCACTACGGCCAGCTCGGGAGCGCTGCGAACAACGTTGGCAATACTCCGAACCCGACGCCGACTTTGGTGGCTTTGCCGGGGGAGAGCGGGACCGTGACGCAGGTCGCCGCCGGATATGACCATAGTCTCGCGGTCACTTCGAGCGGCCAGTTGTACGCGTTTGGCGACAACTATCACGGCCAGCTTGGAAGCACGACGAACAACGGGTTGAGCGTCGCGAACCCGACGCCGACGTTGGTCACGTTGCCGAGCGGGAACGGGACTGTGACGCAGGTCGCCGCGGGGGACGATTTCAGTCTCGTGGTCACGTCGACTGGCGAGCTGTTCGCTTTCGGCGATAACGAGTACGGCCAGCTCGGGTTCGGAACGAACAACGGGACCAATAGTCCGAATCCGTCACCGACCGAGGTGCAGCTCCCGGGTGGCAGCGGGACGGTGACGACGGTTGCGGCAGGGGATGACTTCAGTCTTGTCGCGACTTCGGCCGGTGATCTGTTTTCGTTTGGGAACAACTACTACGGTCAGCTTGGGACCACGACAAACAACGGCGCCAGCGTGGCGAACCCGTCGCTTGAGGCGGTCACGTTGCCGGTGGAGAGTGGGACGGTCACCCAGCTCGCGGCGGGGTCGGGCTTCGCACTGGCGGTCACGTCGAGCGGGCAGCTGTACTCGTTCGGCGTCAACTACGAAGGTCAGCTCGGCATTTCCGCTAACGATGGAACCGAGAACCCAAACCCGGCGCCAACGCTGGTGACGTTACCCGGGCAGAGCGGAACCGTGACCGCCGTGGCGGCGGGAGAGGACTACTCGCTCGCGGTCACCTCGACCGGTCAGCTGTACGCGTTTGGCGATGGCGGCGAAGGGCAGCTCGGGAGCGCGACGATCACCGGCTCGGATAATTCGACGCCTACGCTGGTGTCGTTGCCGGCGGGGAGCGCTGCGGCCGCGCTGGTCGCTGCCGGTGGCGGGCAGAGCCTCGTGATCAGCTCTGGCGGTTCTGGCGGTTCGGGCGGTTCGGGACCGGTGACGCTGACGGTCGACACGAGCGGGACCGGGACCGGTTCGGTGTACGGATCGGTCGACTGCGCGAAGCCGTCGTTGGCCATGTCGACGTGCGCGGAGTCGTTCCCCTCCGGGACGGTGATTACGCTGGATGACAGCACGACGGGCACAACGAAGTTCGTGGGTTGGGAGTCGTTGCCGCCAGTGGCGAGCTGCTTCGGTTCTGGGATCTGCACGCTGACTTTGACCGCCGACACGACGGTGACGGGAGTCTTCGAGCCACCTCAGGTGCTGACCACGACCCTTGTCGGGGACGGGCAGGGTTCGGTCGAGACCTCGGACTACAGCGCGATCCTGCATCGAGGCTTGAAGTGCGAAATGCCCTCGATCGCGACCCCCAAGACCTGCACGATCAGCTACTCGTACGGCACGGAGGAGACGCTGAGCGCGGTGCCAGCCGGCGGATCGAAGTTCGTCGGCTGGTCGGGCGCGTGCGCCGGCACCGGCACCTGCACGGTGCTGATGGATCGGGCGCAGGACGTGACCGCGAGCTTCTTCAATGATGTCGGGATCCACGTCAATGCGATCGAGGTCACCCAGGGGATCCAGACGACCGAGCTGCCGACACGCACCTCGTCTCAGGACACCGCGGTGTCGTACTTGGGCGTGCCGGTGAGCTCCCTCGGGGGCGCGGTGACAAAGGTCAAGTTCGCGCAGGATCACGCGACAGTGGTTCGCGTGTATGTCAATACCGCGCTTCCACTCGACGGCGAGTCGGTGCCGATCATGCGCCTGTATGCGTTTCGGGATGGGCAGATGCTCGCCCCAGGTCCGATCCTTGCCGATCGCGTCCCGTCGGCGGCCGGCTTCCCGGTAGGCCCGCTTGGCCAGGTGACGGCCGCGCAGCGTTACGGGCAGAACGGCGTGTACACGTTCACGCTGCCGTGGGGGTGGGCCGAGGGGACGGTCAACTTCCTGGCCGACAGCAACCCGGACCCGACGGAGTTCTTTGACGACTGCGACAACACCGACTGCCAGGACCGCGGGCTCGACCTGAACCTGATTCATTTCAACCCGGTCACGGTCGCCAGAATCGCGCCTGTCGCGATCCTAGTCAGTCCTCCCGCGAGCAGCATCCGCGGGGTCAGTCGCCCGGTTGGGCCGCTCGGCTGGAACCCGATCGACCCGCAGAGCGATCCGGCGTGGGAGACGGTTCAGGAGGTCGTTCCGTTCCCGATCGAGGTCCCGCCGTACGTCGCCGTGGTCGACGGGACGCAGGCGGCCGAGAGCTGCGACGGTGTCAGCGCGAACGCCACGGGCTTCAAGGCGCAGGTCTACTCGGCCCGCAACGCCGCGTTGCGCGCGCTCGTGACCCAGTGGGCCAACTCGAGCCCACCCACGCCTGCCGGCGGGTCCGAGTTCCAGAATTCAAACCCGTCGATCTACCCATACGGTCTGCTGCAACCGACGACGTCGGCGCAGAGCACGTGCACCGGCGCAGGCGGCTTTTCCGGCGGGCAGACTAACACCGGCAGTGGCCAGCCGGGGACTCCAGTGCTTTATGGGTCGAGCCAGCCGATCTCCGTATCGACCGACGACCGTCCGATCACCGGGATCGCACACGAGTTTCATCACGGGATCGGTCTGCCTCACGCGGGCGAGCTCTGCGGCAGCGGCAGCGCCGGAACCGCCGAGACTGTCAGTGGGAGCACGACGGCGGGCAGCAGCGTGCTGACGCTGACGGCGGCGGCGTCCGGGCTCGCGGTCGGACAACCGGTCGCCGGCGCCGGGTGGGGTCCGCCTGCCGGATCGACGACGTCCCCGACAGTGTTGATCACGGCGATCAATGGGAGCCAGGTCACGATGGACGTTGCGGCGACGAGCACGACCACCAACGTCAGCTACACATTCGCCACGACCACCAACGCCCCGCCGCAGACCGGCTCGACCTGGCCCCCTACGTTCATCGGCTCCAACGGCGTACCGGGCGACGGTCTGCTCGACGGCGTCGGACTGGTCGGCCTTGATAACGAAGCCAACTCCCCGTACGTGTTCCGCGGGCCGGCGGTCGCCGGCCAGACGGGCTCGGAGTTCTACGACCTGATGTCGTACTGCACCGGTGGCAACGAGTCGATCGGGTGGATCTCGGTCCGCAACTGGAACTACGACGTCGGCTTCAACGCGCCCGGCCCGACCGTCGCACGCGACAGCGCCGCGACGCCGCGCCGGCGTATAACCCGACCACCTGCGACGACCAGCGCGGCGGCACAGCCCCAGTTCACGACGAGCCCGCCCGCGAGCGCCGGCGCCACCCGGACGCTGGCGGTCACCTCGTACTACGACATCAACAGCGGCACCACGCTCATCACCGATATCACATCCGACACGGGCGCGCCGACACCCACGCAACCGAACGCCACCTACACGCTGACAGCCCGCAACGCATCGGGCCAGGTCGTGGCGAGCGCCGGCACGATCGCGCTTCCGATCCACGTCGACCCGGGCGGTGGCAACGCCGCCGAGAGCCTGATCCAGATCCAGGGGAAGGTCCCCGCGACCGGGGTCCGGGAGATCGACATCCTCCAGGATGGCAGGCCGATCGAGGAAGACCACGCGAGCCCGCACGCCCCGACCGTCAAGTTGCTCTCACCAGCCGCGGGGACAACCATTGGCGGGCCCCGGGGAGCGGTGATCCGCTGGCGCGCGCACGAGTCCGGTGGCGCCGCACTGGAAGTGACGGTGGACTACTCTGCCGACGGCGGCAGCCGCTACAGGCCGATCTACACGGGAGCGAACAACGGCAGCGTCCTGCTGCCGAGCTACCTACTGAGCGCCTCGCGCAACGCTCGAGTGCGGCTCTACGTATCCGACGGCTTCAACGAGGCGATCATCACATCACCGCGGTTCATCGCGCGCGGAGCGCCACCGATGGTGCAGATCACGAACCCAACCACCGCGATCAGAATCCCGGCCGGAGCCACCGTCAACCTCGCCGGCACGGCCTACGACGACAAAGGTGCGATGCTGAACGGCCGCGCGCTCGTCTGGCGCTCAGGCCGTCAGACGCTCGCTCACGGAGCGCAAATCACCACCACCGGGCTGACCGCCGGGCGTCACCGAGTGACGCTGACGGCGCGAGACCCGGCTGGCCGCACGACGAGCGCATCCGTGTCGGTCACGATCCTCAACTCGCCGCCGGTGCTGACAATCCTAAGATTCCCGAGCCGGATCTCGCCCACCGCGCGGTCCTTGACGCTCCGCGTCGCCACACTCGCACCCGATAAGTTGACGATTGGTCACACGCGCGTCACTGTCAATCGCCGTTCGAAGCTGGTCCACCTGCGAATCAAGGCCGCGCGTCGAGCGCTCGCGCTCGAGCTCGTCTTGCGATCCGGACGCTACACCCAACGGATCCCGATCACGATCACACGCTGAGCGGCAGCAAGCAGGGATGCAGCAATCGGCTGGCCGTCGACCGCCTGCTGCGGCCCACGATCGCGTCGGCTGTGGCGCCGGCGGGTCACTTGGCAGGCGCGACGACACCGCCGACTTGCGCCTCGGTCTCGACCCGATGTCGCAGCTCGCCGTCGCATTCGCGCGCTGATCCAGCTGTGCCGTTCAGGGTCCGACATCGGTTCGCAGCGTGTGCATTTCGTCCACACCCAGAGCTTTGCTCCGGCCGGCGGCGCCGGCCTCGCGACGATCGCGCTCCGCACCAGCAATCGTTCCGGGCGGTCCACGGTCGGCGATCGCAAGGCGGAACGGATGGGCTCCGACCGCAGTCGCCCAACGAGTGCTCGCCCGTGGCAGACTGGTGGTCGCTGTAACCCCCGAGGCCTTCCCAGGGTCTCATCCGGCCGGTCGCCTCCTCCTTGAGACCGTCGCTACCGCGTCCTCAGCGCTGCTGGTCCCGATGCTGACCGTCGCGATGCCTCCGATTTGGCGCGGGCCATCCAGACCGTCACCAAATCGGAGGTCTCCGCTGCCCCGGATTCAGGCAATCGCACACATCAAATACTCAAACTTCAACGACAAGACCCACGACGAGACCGGCCGGTCGACGGGCACGGGAGCAGCGATCCAGTCAACCAGCTGCTCGTCTCGGGCCCCGCCGCCCTCTCCTCCAGCTCCGAACGCAACCAGCATTCCACCGCTAGGCTTCGAAAATGCTTCCATAAGTCCCGCGCCCGCACGCCGCCCAACCCCGCGGCGAGCCAAGTCGCCCGCAGATATAGGCGATTCAGTGATACCCCCAGCCGGAATCGAACCGGCGATCTCCTGCGTGAAAGGCAGGCGTCCTAACCGCTAGACCATGGGGGCAGTTGGCGCATTGTAGGTTCCCCACCGCCGGGGGATGGGGCAGCACCGCGACGAGAGCGAGCCTGGGCCCGCCGGAGCAACGGACGCGTCGATGCGTCAGCCGTGGTGGACGGCCTCGATGTTGTGGCCGTCGGGGTCTAGCACGAACGCGCCGTAATAGCCGTCGGAGTATTCGGGGCGCAGGGCTGGTGCGCCGTTGTCACGCCCGCCGGCCGCGAGTGCAGCCGCGTAAAACGCATCGACCTGCTCACGGCGGTCAGCCGCGAAGGCGATGTGGACCGGTGCGCCTGTCCGGTAGGCGGTGGAGATAGCGAAGTCGTCCGCCTCCTCGAGGCCGAACGCGACTTCTGATCCGCCTTCTCGCCACTGTCCGATCTCCGCGAAACCGAGCGGCGTCAGCGCATGCCGGTAGAAGTCGCGGCTGCGGGCGAGATCGCTGACCCCGACCGCTACGTGGTCGATCACGACACGGCGCCTTGGCACGTGGCGGACTCTACCGCCCGTCGTCTGAAACGTCTGAAAGGATGCCCCCCGATGCTCTCACCCAGCACGGCGCCGTGTTTGCGCTCTCGCTCACTGAGGCCGTCGCTGTCGGCGCTGCTCGGACTGATCGTCCTGCTGCTGGCAACCGCCGGCACCGCGCGCGCTGCGTCGACCTACACGGTGACCGGCTTCGCGGACTCGACAGCGCCCTGCGCCGGCACGGTGTGTCCGTCGCTGCGCTCTGCCGTGACCGCCGCGGCAGCTGACCCAGGCTCGACCGTGAAGCTGGCTGCCGGCACCTACACGCTCGGCGACGGCAGCCAACAACCCATCGGTTCGGGGTCGATCGTCGTCGCCGCGGGGTTCTCGATCGTGGGCGGCGGGCCAAGCAGCACGAAGATCGAGCAGACCGATGGCGAGGACGGCGTGTTCGTTCTCGAATCGGGGTCGGTGAAGATCTCGGGTGTGACGATCACGGGCGGCACACTGTCGGGAGGCAGCTCATCTCCGGGCGCGGCCGGAGCCGCCGAAGTGGGCGCAGGGATTCTCAGCGAGGCCGATCTGACGCTTGACGACGTGGTCGTCTCCGGTAACAGCGCGATCGGTGGTGCCGCCGGCGCCGGCGAGGGTCAGGGAGCGGCGCCGAACGGCGGGAACGCCGTGGCTGGAATCTTGAACGCCGGCGCGCTGACCCTGATCGACAGCTCGGTCACCGGCAACACCGCAACCGGGGGTCAGGGCGGCCCCGGCTCTGGCGAGCTTGGCGGCAGCGGCGGTCAGGCCGTCGGCGGCGTCCTTGACCAGGGGTCGGCCGGGCCGACCGCGATCGAGGGCGACTCGACGATCTCAGGGAACACCGCCATCGGCGGAGCCGGTGGGATCACCGAGGGGAGCTCGCCGGGCAGCACACCGCTCGGCGGCTACGGCGGAACCGGGATCGGCGGGCTCCTCGAGGAGTCGGCCGCCCTGACGATCAGCTCGTCGACGATCAACGCCAACACCGCCATCGGTGGTATCGGCGGTCACGGCGCTGACGTCACCGGCGGCCAGGGTGGTTACGCGGTCGGGGGCCTGTGGCTGATCGATAGCTCGCCGGCGGTGGTCGTGGAGAACTCGACGCTTGCAGATAACACGGCGACTGGCGGCAGTGGCGGGACGGCGAATCCGGGCGCCGGTGGCAACGGCGCCTTCGCGACCGCTGCGATCACCGACAACGGCGATGGGCTGACCGTGACCGCCAGCAATTTGTCGGGCAACGTCGCCACCGGTGGAGCCGCCGCCGCCGGCACGGCGGGCGACGATGGCGGCGTTGGGGGTGGGGTGCTCGGCGCCGCGGTCGCGGAGAGCAGCGCCGGTCCGCTGACGATCAGCGCCAGCAGCTTCTCCGACAACAGAGGTCAGGCGGGGGTCGGTGGCGCGCCGAACGGTGGCGGCAACGGAACCTGCGGCGCCGCGGTGTTCGACAACGGCGGCGGCCCTGTAGTGCTGAGCGCCGACACGCTCTCGGGGAACGTGGCTGGTTCCTCAACCGGCGCGGTGCCGAACGGACCCGGCGGCGGCAGCGAGGGGGGCGGCGCCTGCCTGGCTCTGCAACAGCCGGCGACGGCGCACATCATCAACAGCACGATCACAGCCAACAGCGCAACCGGCGGGGCCGGGATCGGGACCGGCGGTGCCGGGGAAGGCCGCGGCGGTGGCCTCTGGAACGATGAGAACGGTCCCTCAAAGGTGCCGGTGACCCTCGACGACGACACGATCGCCGGTAACAGCGCGACCACTAGCGGCGGCAACCTCTACTTCAACAACGGCACCGGTTTGATCATCGCCTCGACGATCATCTCGGCCGGGGCGGCCTCGGTCGCCTCGACGAGCAACTGTTATGCGCCGGCGGTCACCGACATGGGGCAGAATCTCGAGTCGACAACACCGTCGCAGTGCGGGTTCGCCTCCACTGACGGCGATCTGGTCGGGGCGAATCCACTGCTCGGTCCGCTCGGGTCGAACGGCGGTCAGACCGAGACGATGGCGCTTACCGCCGGGAGCCCCGCGCTCCGCGCCGGCGGCACATGCGCCGGGTCCAACGGCGTCGATCAGCGCGGGTTGCCGAGGCCCAGCACCGGGTGCGACGTCGGCGCGTTCGAGCTCCAGCCGGCGCCGACGCTGACGCTGGTCAGCCAGTCGAACACGCGCTGGCGAGAGAGCTCCAAACAGGCGACGTTAGCCACAGCCAAGCCCCGCAAGGCCAAGGTGGGTACGACATTCAGCTTCACGCTCAACGAGCCGGCGGCCGTCCTGCTGACGTTCAGCCAGGTCGCATCAGGCCGCAGGGTCGGCCACAGATGTGTTCCTCCAAAACGCGTGAACCGCCACAAGCCCACTTGCCGGAGAACGATCATCGCCGGCAGGCTCAGTTTCGCGAGCGTCACTCCCGGCGCCCACACGATCTCATTCGACGGGCGGCTGAGCGGCCGCAAGAAGCTCGCGTTGGGCGTCTACTCGGTCACGGTATCGGCGACCAACGTCGGCACGGTCACGTCGAAACCGCTCAGGTTCACGATCGTACGCGCCTGATCAACCCTCCGTGGCGCCCGCCCGCCCGGCCGGCCGGCGTCGGCTACTTGACAGACGCGATGTAGCCGCGCACGTCGCTCGCCGGCTCCGTGTAGGCGTCGCCGAGCGCTGACTCGACCGCGCCCATGTAATCGCGTGCCCAGGCCGGGAAGTCGTAGTCGATCGCATGGAGGAACTCGAGCGTCGCCGCGAGGCGGATGTCGGCGATCGACGGCGAGTCGCCGCCGATGAACGGTCCATCCGCGAGGAAGAACTCGTGGTATGCCTCGAGTGGCCCCGCGAGCGCCGCCTCGGCGTCGTCCCGCGCGCGCGCCTTCAGCGCCTCATCGGCGTCGGAGGAGCCGACCTCGCCGGCGTACTGCGGGAAGTGGAGGACCGGATACGTGGCCCGCGCGACCAGTGGATAGAGCGTTCCGATCAGGTAGAACATCGCGCTGTCGACCATCGCGCGCCGCTCGGGATTGGTCGAGTAGAACTGCTCCAGGTCGTGCTTGTTGCAGAGGTACTGCATGATCGCGCAGCTCTCCCAGAGCGAGCCCTGCGGCAGGCTCTGATTCCTCCAGCAGCGGCGTCAGGTCGGCCGGATCCTTTGCGAGGAACTCCGGTGTGCTCTTCTTCCCCCAGACATCGACCTCCTCGAAGTCCAGGCCCGCCGGCGCGAACGAAGATCCGCGCGGTGAGGTTGTTGACGCTCGGCTTGAGGATGCTCAGCGTGTTGGTTGCCATTGTGTCCCTCTCCCTCTCCAACTAGATGTGTTGGGCGACGTCTGCGCCCGGGTGGTATCGATCCCGTGGCGAGCGGTCATCTGATAGTGACTCACGTGAGCGCTCCGTCAGTCGCTCGATCGCGTCTGCCAGGTGAACCTGGGCAATCGCGTAATCCCCGCGCTCGATGCGAAGCTTATGCGCCTCGAGCAGCACGTCGGCATGCGTGAACCCGGCCGGCGGCTCGAACCGGTAGGACGCAAGCTCGATCAGCAGTCCGAGCGGGTCCTCGAAGTAGATCGAGTCCATGAAACCGCGGTCGCGGACGCCGCTGTGGCTGATCCCGCGCTCGTCGAGTCGCTCGACGGCCTGGTTGAAGGTCGCCTGCGAAACCGAGAACGCGATGTGGTGCACCGCGCCCTGGTCGGTCGAGGTGCGCGCCGGATCCGGCGTCCGCTCCTCGTTGGTGAAGATCGTGATCAGCCGCCCGTCACCCGGGTCGAAATAGAGGTGGTTCTCGCTCGGTCGGTCGAGGTTCGGCTGCTCGAAAACCATCGGCATCCCGAGCACACCTTCCCAGAAATCGATCGACGTCTGCCGGTCTGCGCCGACGAGCGTGATGTGGTGAACACCCTGGCTCTGCAGCTTGCGCATTGAGATGACCTCCCGTTAGTGCTCGATCAGACTTGATTTGTAGTCACTGCGTTGCAGACTTCCCCATGGAACAAGGTCGACGTCGGCCTGCACGACGAGCGTCGCACGCAACCGCTCCGCGATCGCCGTCGCGAGCGCGGGCGCCGGCGCACCGCCGGGCGCCAGCTCAACTGCAACCGGCAGTGGCGGGTCCTGACGGACACCCGGCAGGCGTGGGCGGACACGGATGTGGCCGCTGACCTGCGGCAGAAACCCGCCGACCACCTCGCGCACCGCCGAGGGGAAGACGTTGACCCCGCGGACGATCAGCATGTCGTCCGTCCGGCCGATGCATCGGACCCGTGGGCTGGTTCTCCCGCACGAGCAGGGTCCGGAGGCCACCCTGACGTGATCGCGGGTGCGGAATCGCAGCAGCGGCGCGGCTCTGTGGCGCAGGTGTGTGAGCACCAGTTCGCCCGCGGCGCCGCCGCAGAGCTCGATCGACGCGCCGCTGACGGGGTCGATCAACTCGGCGTGGACGAACTCGCGGGCGCACAGGTGCATGCCGTCCTGAGCCTCGCACTCGCCCCACAGCGACGGTCCGATGTCACCGATGCCCATCGCCTCGGTCACCTTTGCTCCCCAGCCGCGCTCGAGCTGGGCGCGGAACGCGGGCTCGCCGCCACCGGGCTCGCCGGCCACGAGCACTCGGGAAACGCTTGATCCCGGAAGGTCGAGGCCCCGCTGCGCGGCGACTTCGGCGACGTGGGCGGCATAGGACGGGGTCAGCACGGCCGCCGTCGGTGCCAGCCGCTCGATCGCCAGCAGCAGTCGATCGGTGTTGCCCGTGCCGACCGGGATGTGGCAGACCCCGATGCGGTCGAACGCCGCGAGTGCAGCGCCGGCGACGAACGGGCCGGCGGTGTAGGTCGAGACGAGACGGTCACCCGGTGCCACACCCGAGGCGGCGTAGCTGCGAGCCGACCCGGCCACCCAGTTCTCGAGATCCGAGGTGGTCAGCGGAATGAAGCTCGGCGCGCCGGTCGTGCCGCTGGTCGAGTAGATCCGCACGATCTCCGAGTCACTCGCGCTCAGGTGGGCGCCGACCGGATTCTCGGCCGTCGTCGTGGCCTTCAGTTCGTGTTTGTCGGTGAGTGGGAGCGCCGCGATCCGCTCGAGCCCACCGGCCGCCTGCGCCGAGTTGACCCCCGCCCGGTTCAGCTTGTCACGATAGAACGGCGAGCGCTCGAACAGGTAGCAGAGCTGCGTGCGGTAGCTCGAGTCATCGCGTGCAAACTGCTCCTCACAGCCACGCTGCTCGACTGCGGGCGCAAAAATCACGCGCCCCCCTTGTGGGGGCGCTCATAAACAATCGCAGCTTCGGCATGCGCCGCCATCAGCAGGCCGATCGGCTGTTGCTGCTCCTCGGCGAGATGTGCGAGCAGCCCAGCGGTGCGCGCGAGGATCGGGATCGCCTTCACGGTCGCGGTGTCGAAGCCCAGATCGAGCAGCACCGCGGCGATCGGCATCGACACGTTCAGGGTCAACGGTCGTTCCCAGACCTCGGCTGCGGCGCGGCGCAGGCACTCCGCCAGCGCCAGATGTGGACCGTCAACGCCGCGCTGCTGCGCAAGCTCGAGAATCCGCTCGGCGCGAGGGTCAAGCGGCCTGTGCACCGGGTGACCGAAACCGGGGAGTCGCCAGCCAGCGGCATGGATCTCCTCCGCGAGCGCAAGCGCCACACTCGCGGGTGGATCGCCGGTTCTGGCCTCGCGCTCCACGCCCGCACTGAGCAGTTTCGCGCACTCCTCCGCCGTCCCCAGCAGCACCGGTCCGCACCCGAGGATGCCGGCGGCGACCGCGCCCTGCAACGACCCGGGATCGGCGGCGAGCGTCATCCGGGCGGCGACGTTCGTCGGCATCATCCCGTGCTCGGCGATCGCGATCAGCAGCAGGTCGAGGAAGTAGCGCTGCTCGGACGTCGGCTCGCGACCGGTCAGCAGCAGATGGAAGTACTCGGTGAAGCTGAGGTTGCCCATCAGCTCAGCGCAGAGGTCGCGACCGCGCACCTCGACCCGGTCCGGGTAGGCCTGGGCGATATGGCTCACAGGGGTGGCGTGCTTGCCTGACTGCATCCCGATCGAGGTCGACGCTACGTACACCGGACCGCGCTGTCAAGCGCCTCATGACCCAGGTGTCGGGCGCGCGCTCGAGTGCGGGTGCCACACTTTCGCAATGCACTCGTGGCTGGTCGGTTTCGGGCTGGGGTTCGCCGTCGCGTTACAGCTCGGCCCGATGTCCCTGTTCCTGATCCGTTCGACCTTACGCGGTGGCTGGCGGGTCGGGATCGCGATCGCGGCGGGGATCGCGGCGATCGACGGCCTCTACGCGGCCGCGGGCGCTGGCGGCGTCACACCGCTGCTTGAAGTCCAGGCGTTGAGGATCGCGCTCGGACTGGCCGGCGCCGGCGTCCTGATCGCGCTCGGCGCGCGGACGCTGTACCAGGCGTTCAGGGTCAGACTCGGCGGCGAGCTGGAGTCAGAGGTGGCAACGCCGCGCCATGCGTTCGTGACCGCCCTCGCCGGAACGGCGTCGAACCCCTTGACGATCATCTCGTGGGCCGCGATCTTCGCAGCCGCCAGCACCGCCGGTGCCGCGCGGACGACACCTGAGGCCGTGCTGCTCGTCGCCGGAGTGGCACTCGGGAGCCTCGCGTGGGGCACGATCCTGACCACGTCGGTCAGCGCCGTCGGGCGAGTGGTCGGCGAGCGGGCGCTGCAGATCGCGGACTTCATCGCCGGTCTGGGACTGATCGGTTTCGGTGGTGCGCTGATGTATATAACCGTCCACGACGGCTGACGCGTGTCGTTTCAGTTTGCAAAACTGATGTCGTGCGGAGTTGGCTGACCCGGCGCGGCGCACTGAGGGTCCCCGAGATCACCGTCTATTTTTGGGTGATCAAGGCGCTGTCGACGGCGATGGGAGAGTCAACCTCCGATGCGCTCGTGCATGCGATCAACCCCGTGATCGCGGTGTGCCTCGGTTTTGTGGGATTCGTGGTCGCACTGTCGCTGCAGTTCTGGGTGCGCCGCTATATCGCCTGGACCTACTGGCTGGCGGTGGTCGGCGTCGGCGTTTTCGGCACGATGGCTGCCGACGTGCTGCATGTCCGCTTCGGCGTTCCATATGTGGCCTCGACCGCGCTCTACGCCGTCGTGCTGTTCGCCGTGTTCTTCATCTGGGATCGCACTGAGCACACGCTCTCCTTCCACACCATCGACACGCCGCGACGCGAGGCGTTCTACTGGGCCGCGGTGGTCGCGACGTTCGCGATGGGCACCGCACTCGGTGACATGACGGCGACCACGCTCGGGCTCGGTTACTTCGCCTCCGGGCTGCTGTTCGCCGGCATCATCTGCGTGCCGGCGATCGGCTACCGGCGGTTTCACTGGAACGCGATCTTCGCGTTCTGGTTCGCCTACGTCGTCACCAGGCCGCTCGGCGCATCGTTCGCGGATTGGATGGGCAAGCCCCAGAGTGTCGGTGGACTCGGCTGGGGCGACGCGACTGTGGCGATCGCGCTGTCGGCGATCATCTTCGTCCTGGTCGCATACCTTGCGATCACGCACGCGGACGTGCAGGCCGTCGATCACGAGGCAGCGGCCGGCGAGGAGCGGCGCGGATTCGCATAGACTGCGGTTGTGACTGGCCAAGGCGCCAAGAGCGATTCGCCGTCGCTGCCGGTAAGGCTTGCGATCTCGTGGCTGACGAATGCGCTGGTGCTGGCGATCCTCGAGGTCGTGCTCAGCGGCGTTCATGTCACCAACGCCGTCACGCTGCTGGAGGCGGCGGCAGTGTTCGGGATCCTAAACACGGTCGTGAAACCGCTGTTGAGGCTGCTGACCCTCCCATTCGCAATCATCACTTTGGGGATCGCATGGTTCTTCGTCTCGATGTTCATGCTCGTGCTGACCGAGGCGATCGTCAGCGGTTTCCACGTGGACGGGTTCCATACGCTGGTCGAGGCGACCGTCGTGATCTGGCTGGTCAACCTGATCCTCGACTTCGTGCCCGGCCCCTGGCAGTACGCCGGTAAGCGCGGCCGCCGGCGCTCGCGCTGAGCGTCTCCTGACCCCCCCGTCTCAGCTGTCGAGGCCGGTCAGCTGTGCGCTCTGTTCCCACAGACGCTCTGCGAGCAGATCGTCCTGCGCCTGTGCGCTGGGCGCCGCCACCTTCTCGTCGACGATGTACTCGCCGGTCAGCGGTGCGGCCTCGTCTGAGAGTGCCAGCCAGATCAGTGAACGGGCTCCGCGCTCGGGGGAGCGGAAAAACGGGCCCGCGACCGTGGTCAGGACCTTCCAGATGCCACCCTCATTCTTGCCAAAGCCGGTTCGCACGGTGCCGGGGTGAAAGCAGTTGGCGTGCAGCTCCGGTGCCCGCCTCGCCAGCTCACGCGTGAACAGGATGTTGCAGAGCTTCGAGGTGCCGTAGACGCGCATCGCCGAGTAGGACTGCTCGGACTGCAGATCGTCGAGGTTAAGCAGTCCAGACTTGTGGGCGTCGGACGTCGTTGTGACGACGCGCCCGCCGCCGAGCCGGTC
The DNA here is from genome assembly GCA_963742025.1 of uncultured Solirubrobacterales bacterium. Taxonomy (GTDB): domain Bacteria; phylum Actinomycetota; class Thermoleophilia; order Solirubrobacterales; family Solirubrobacteraceae; genus Palsa-465. The sequence continues at coordinate 192,777 of CAVUKF010000010.1, read as the reverse complement.
GCGCAGCAGCTCGGTCAGCAGGAACGGCGCGAGATGATTGAGCGCAAACGTTCGTTCGAGGCCCTCGCTGGTGACCTTGCGCGACGCGAACAGGGCGCCGGCATTGTTGGCGAGCACGTCGATGTGCTCGAAGCGTTCACGGAGTTCGGCGGCGAGCGATCGGACGTCTGACATCAGTGTCAGGTCGGCGACGTGTTGATGAACCTCGGTGCCGGCGCCGGCGCCGGCACCGGCACCGGCGGCCTCGGCGGCGACCGCACTGACGCGCTCGGGATCGCGGCCGATGATCGCCAGCTCCGTGCCGCGCCTGGCGAACTCGATCGCGGCGGCCTGCCCGATGCCCCTTGTTGCTCCGGTCAGGACGACAACGGTCATGGTTTCGACTCTACCTTCGTCGAGCGTGTTTGTGAGGCGAGTTCGCGCGCGCGTACCATTTGCAGCGAGATGTTCGCGCCACACGGAGTGAGGTTCGGCGCGGCGGCGCTTGCCGCAACGTTCGTCGCCACCGTCCAGTCGATTGCAGCAGCCCCGGCTGTCGCATCGCCGGTGGCGTCCCCGGCGCCGACGCAGGTCCGCATCGGAGAGCCGCCGCGACACCCGCCGCACGCGAAGGTGCTCGGCGCGCTCCCGAGCACGACGCCGATCCCGCTGGCCGTAACGCTGACACCACGCGATCCGCCGGCGCTTGCAAGCTACGCGTCGGCGGTGTCGACACCGGGCTCAGGCCTCTACCGCCACTATCTGACGGTGGCGGAGTTCCGGCAGCAGTTCGGGCCGACGGCGTCTCAGATCCAGCTTGTCGATGCGTCGCTCCTCGCGCAGGGCCTGCATCCGGGCGCCGTGTCGGGCAACGGCCTCTCGATCCCGGTCGCCTCCACCGCCGGCGAGATCGCGCATGCGTTCTCGCTCTCGTTCAAGCGACTGTCGCTCGCAGACGGGCGCCAGGCGTTCGCCAACGATCAGGCGCCGCAGTTCGCCGTGCCCGATCGCCCGGCTGATCCAGGGCGTGATCGGGCTCAACAACCTGACGCCGGCGCAGCCGCTCGGGCTCGCACGCGTCGCAGCAGGTGGCGTCGGCGCCCTCCCGCACGCGAGTGCCGCGTTCAACAGCGGCGCGAGCTCCGGTCCGCAGCCATGCTCGACGGCGGTCGAACGACGCGCCCGGCGACGATGCCTACACCGCCGATCAGCTCGCGTCGGCCTACGGGTTGACCAGCCTCTACGGGGCCGGCGACCTCGGGGCTGGGCAGACGGTCGCGCTCTACGAGCTTGAGCCCGACAAGGCCTCTGACATCTCTGCCTATCAGTCGTGTTATGGCACCGATGCGTCAGTCACCGACGTCACGGTGGACGGCGGTGCCGGCCACGGCTACGGCTCCGGCGAGGCGGCACTCGACATCGAGGACGTGATCGGCCTCGCGCCGGCTGCGAAGATCCTCGTCTACCAGGGACCGAACAACGACGGCACCGGCCCCTACGACACCTACAGCGCGATCGTCAGCCAGAACAAGGCGAGCGTGATCTCGACGTCTTGGGGCGCGTGCGAGTCCGCGCTCGGCTCCGCTGCCGCCGACGCCGAGAACACGCTGTTCCAGGAGGCCGCCACCCAGGGGCAGTCGATCTTCGCCGCTGCCGGCGACAGCGGTTCGGAGGACTGCGCCGGCAGCAACTCGCTGGCAGTCGATGATCCCGCCAGCCAGCCTTACGTGACCGGCGTCGGTGGCACATCGCTATCGACGCTCGGGCCGCCGCCGACACAGACGGTCTGGAACGACCAGTGCTCCGACGGCGCCTGCGGCGGTGGCGGCGGGATCTCGACGCTGTGGCCGATGCCGTCCTATCAGTCCGGCGCGCCGTCATCGCTGAACGTGATCAATGCCGATTCCTCCGGCAGTCCGTGCGGCGCTCCGTCGGGTGGCTACTGTCGTGAGGTCCCCGACGTCTCGGCGGATGCCGATCCGTCCACCGGCTATCTGATCTATTACCACGGCATGTGGAGCGGCATCGGCGGCACCAGTGCCGCCGCGCCGCTGTGGGCGGCGTTCACGACGCTGACGAACGCCTCGAGCGCCTGCGACGGCCAGGCGATCGGGTTCGCGAACCCCGCTCTGTACAAGGCGGCTGCCGGCGCCTACGCGAGCGACTTCAGCGACATCACCTCGGGTGAGAACGACATCACCGCCACCAACGATGGCCTCTACCCGGCCGGCAGCGGATTCGACATGGCGTCCGGGCTCGGAACGCCGCTCGGCGCGTCGCTGCCGGCCGCGCTCTGCGGCGGCGGCTCGCCCGTGGTCGTCACCGTGACCAATCCCGGCAACCAGTCGGACCTGGCCGGGACGGCCGTGGACCTTCAGATCGCCGCCTCTGACGCCGACAATTCCACGCTCACCTACGCGGCGAGCGGATTGCCTGAGGGCCTGTCGATCGCCCCGTCGAGCGGTGTGATCTCCGGCACTGTCACGACTGCCGCCGGCTCGGACGTAACCGTCACCGCGACCGACTCCGGTGGACATGCCGCTGACACCACGTTCACGTGGACCGTTACATCACGGTCGACGTCCACAGCGCTCTCCTGTAGTCCGCGTACCGTCGCGCCGGGCAGCGCAACCGCATGCACGGCGACGGTGACTGACACTGATACGGGAGCGTCGAGCACGCCGTCCGGCACCGCCAGCTTCAGCTCCGCGCCCGTGGGCGGGGGTAGCTTTCTCCGGCGGCGACGAGTGCACGCTGCAGCCGACGAGCACGACCGGGGTCGCAAGCTGCCAGGTGAGCTATACGCCCGGGGTGAGCGGCCTGCCGACGATCTCGGCCTCCTACGGTGGTGACGGCAGCCACTCATCGTCGAGCTCCACGAGCTTCACGCTGACCGTCCCGGCAGCACCGTCGGCGGCGATCTCCTCCCCGGCGAGCGGCGGGATCTATGCGGTCGGCGAGTTGGTGCCGACGGCTTTCTCGTGTGCTGAAGGGACCGCCGGGCCGGGATCTCGACCTGCACCGACTCAGGCGGATCGAGCAGCCCAGGCGCGCTGATACCTCGGCGCCGGGCCCCCACACCTACACGGTGACGGCCCTCAGCGCGGACGGGCAGAGTGGCACGGCGTCGATCAGCTACACGGTCGCGGCAGGGCCGTCGGCGTCGGTCTCGTCGCCGGCGAGTGGCGGGACATATGCGGTGGGCGCGTCCGTGCCGACGGCATTCTCGTGTACCGATGGTGCGGACGGGCCGGGGATCGCGTCGTGCGAGGACTCGAACGGCTCGGGCAGTCCCGGGCGGGCTGAACACCTCGGCGCTCGGCCACCACAGCTACGTCGTCACCGCCACGAGCAAGGACGGCCAGAGCGCTCAGACAACGGTCGATTACACGTTGCCGCGGCTCCGAGCGCGGCGATCATTTCGCCGGCGGACGGCAAAACCTACGCGATCGGCCAGGTCGGCGCCGACATCGTTCTCGTGTGCAGACGGAACAGACGGGCCGGGGATCGCCTCGTGCACCGATACGGGTGGATCCTCGAGCCCAGGCGTCCTCGGCACATCGACGCCGGGAACGTACGCCTATACGGTGACGGCGCTGAGCGCCGATGGTCAGGCGGCGCGCACGTCGATCAGCTACACGGTCGCGGCTTCCCCGACGGCAAAGATCTCCTCGCCGGCCGGCGACGACAGCTACACGGAGGGTCAGCCGGTTCCGACGTCGTTCTCATGCTCCGAGGGGAGCGACGGACCGGGAATCAGAACCTGCATCGATTCCAACGGATCCGGCAGTCCGGGATCGTTGAACACCTCGATCCCCGGCATCCACGACTACACAGTGACGGCGCTCAGCGGCGACGGTCAGACGGACACCGTGACGATCAGCTACGACGTCGCCCGTACGTCGGCGCCGCAGGAGACCGCAGCCCCGATTGTCAGCGGCACGGCGAAGGCCGGCAGTCAGCTCGTCTGTTCGGCCGGGGAGTGGACCAACAATCCGACCAGCTACACATACCAATGGGACCGTGACGGCACGGAGCTCCTCGGCGCAACTGCGCAGCAGTACACGGTCCAGACCTCGGACGAGGGGACGACGCTCACCTGCACGGTGTCCGCCGTCAATGCCGGCGGGAAGAGCGCCGCGGACAGCTCGGGTCTGTCCGTATCGGTTCCGATACGTGCGCGCTGCCCAGCGGCGACGGGCCGCCTGGCGGGAATCAGGCTCGGGCTGATCAGACTTGGCATGACCCGCCGGCAGGCACGCGCCGCCTACACGCACAGCGCCGTCCGGGGGACCGCGGACGAGGACTTCTTCTGTGTGGCGCCGATCGGCATCCGCGACGGCTATGCGTCGCCGCGATTGCGCAGAACGCTTTCGCCGCCCAGGTGGAAGCGGGTTGCCGGGCGCGTCGTCTGGATTTCCACGGCCAACCCGTTCTACGCGATCGACGGCATCTCACCGGGCGCGACGCTCACGGCCGCGCGGCGTAGGCTGCCCGGCGGCGATCACGAGCGGATCGGAGGGAACGAGTGGTATCTGGCGCCGGCCGGGCGTGCGACGGCTGTGCTGAAGGTGCGTGGAGGTGTCGTGCAGGAGGTCGGAATCGCGACCCGGCAACTGACGCGGACCGCGAAGGCGGATCGCGCCTTCCTCACGAGCTTCGGATGATCCACGGGCAGCCCTCAGGGGTTACGTCACGTGCGACCGGGCACGGCGGCAGCCCGGCGCCTCAAGTCTCCTCAGCGGGCGACGCTGTCAGCGTGCGCCAGATGCCGAGTCTCAGGACCCGGGGCATCGCCGAACTCGAGCAGTGACCAGTCGAGTGTCGGCACCCGCGACAGTCGCACGCCATCGGCTCTGCTGACGTGCGTCCCCTCGGCACGCAGGACCCACCCATGGAGGTCCGCGTCGGGTATCACACCGACCTTCAGACGATCAGGGTCCGTGCTCGTGACGACGATGCCTGACCGACTCAAGGAGCGGCCGGCGAACTCAGAGCGCGCAGCGCGGGCCGGCACAGGCGGGCGACCGCCTCGAGGTCGATGTCCGCTGTCGCCACGCCGAGCGCCTGCCCGTCGACGACGATCGGCACCGAGGCGGTGACTATCCATGCGTCGGCTCCGCCTTCATCGAAGTAGGGGTCGGACAGGTATTCGCGCTCGGCTCCCAGCGGCGTTCGATACCAGTCGGCCTTCGTGTAGTCGTAGTAGCCGGGCTCGCCGGATCGAAGTCGGGGATCGAGCTGCTTGGGGCCCGGCGTCCACCACTGCATCCACAGACGACGGTCTGCGGCCGTACCCGGCGCGACCGTCACCGTCACCCCGCAGAGCGTCCCGGCGAACGCGCGCATGCTCTGCTCCAACAGCGGATCGAGTTCGCCAGGTCGCCGGACATGCAGTCGTCGGCCGCGCGCACGCGCGGTCGGCCGCGATCGCGAGATACGCGCCGGCGTGTGCCCGCGGTACGTCGAACAGCGGGCCGCAGTTCGGTGACGAGCTGCTGCAGTGCGCCGGCGGCAGCGCCTGCGCCGGGCACGCTCGTCAGGCCGGCCACGGCAAGCGAGTCGGTCGCGCCGCCGACGAGCGCGGTGCTTCGTGTCAAGGCCGCGACCGCCTCCGTGGTCGTCCTGGCAGCGAGGCCGACGACTGCGCGTCATCGCGCGCTGAATCGGCAACGCGCAGCTGCTCCGCACACTGCTCGCTCAACTCGACGGTTCCGCTTGCGACCAGTTCCGCCTGCGTCGGCGATGCGGCCGAACGCGGCGGTCGCCTCGCGCGCGATGTCGAGGCCCGTCACGAGCGATTCGACGCTCTCGGCAGCTGCCCGCGAGAGGATGCCGAGCGCGCACCGGCGTTCGCGACCTGCTCAACGGTCGAGCTGATCTTCGCCGTGGCCTTTGACGGTGCCACGGACAGGCGACCGACCTCATCGGCGACCACCGAGAATCCCCGACCGTGCTCGCCCGCCCGCGCGGCCTCGATCGCGGCGTTGAGGGCGATCATCTTCGTTTGTGCCGCGATCTCGTTGATCGTTTGGCGAACGTCCCGATCTCACCGACGCGTTCGGTCAACTCCGACAGCTGGCCCATCGCGAGCTGCGCGGTCTCGACCGCACGCTCAAGATCGCTCGCGACGCTCTCAAGCAGACGCGCGCCCTCTGTTGGCTTGAGTGCCCGTGTCGACGGCGAGCCGCGCGAGTGGCTGTGCGCCATCGACTAGCGCCGCGGCGCGTTCCCGCACCGTTCGATCGATCCTGATCTGCTCCAGCAGGGTCTGCTGGCGCTTGCCGATGTCTCGCGGATGACGCTCGTGCGGACGACGAGCTCGGCAACGGCCCCTGCCGCCGCGAACAGGCCATCCGGATCGTCGACTTTGGACACCAGCGCCGTAATCGGCAGCTGCGGCCAGGTCTGAACCGGGTCGCCAGGTGGAGGGCCGCTATCGTCCGTCCCCGTGAAGGCGGGCTTTGAGGCGGGCGCGGCGTTCGTGGACGGTGAGTATGTGCCGATCGCCGAGGCGAAGATCTCGGTTCTCGACGCGGGCCTTGCACGTTCTGACGTCACCTACGACGTGGTTTCAGTCTGGAATGGGGCGTTCTTCCGGCTCGATGACCACATCGAGCGGTTTGAGCGCAGCTGCGCGGCGCTCCGGATGCGGCTGGCGTTCGACCGCGCGCAGATCGCAGCGATCCTGACGGAACTGGTGCGCATCTCCGGGTTACGGAGCTCCTATGTGGAGACGATCTGCACGCGGGGGGTGCCGCGTGATGGAGCCCGGGATCCGAGAACCTTCGAGAATCGGTTCCTCGCCTACGCGATCCCGTTCGTGTGGATCCTGCCTGCCGCGGACTCCACTGAGCAGGGGATGGAGGCGATCATCGCCAGGACCGTCCGGCGGATTTCGCCGAACTCCGTCGATCCGACGGTCAAGAACTTCCACTGGGGCGACTTCACGCGGGGTCTCTACGAGGCCTACGACCGCGGCGCCCGCTTCCCGGTGCTGCTGGACGAAGACGGTCTGGTGACCGAGGGCGCCGGCTACAACGTGTTCGCGGTGCTCGACGGTCAGCTTTTGACACCGGCACGCGGAATGCTCGAGGGCATCACCCGCAGGACCGTGCTCGAACTCGCCGACCGTGAGGGGATCGCCGCCGCGAGCGTCGCGCTGAGCGAGGAGGAGTTCAGGCGAGCGACGGAGCTGTTCGCGACGACGACCGCCGGTGGGGTCATGCCGATCACCTCACTTGACGGTGAGCCGGTGGGTGACGGCCGGGTCGGGCCGGTCTGCAGGCGTCTGCGGACGCTGTACTGGCAGGCCCACGAGGACCCGCGCTACGTCACCGCGATCGACTACGGCGCGGCCATCGGCTGACGCCCCGATCACGTTTCAGGCGCGGGGGCTTCAGGGCCTGGGGTTTCGGGTTCCGGTGCTTCCGGGGCGGGCTGCTCGGTCGGGATCCGCAGGCTGAAGAGCATCGCGATCAGCGCGATCACGGCCAGAGCCGACAACGACGAGCGCAACCCGTCGATTCGCGCTGTGGTGTTCTCGGCGACGATCGCGTCGGCCTCCTTTGGGGGTACTCCGGCCTTATCAGCGTCGACTTGAGATCGTCGTCGGAGACGAACGGGACGCCGCCTGCCACTCCACCTGTGCGTTGGAACTGACGGTGCCGGGACGGCGGGGTTGTTCTGGATGCCCGACAGGAACGAGCTCGTCAGGGTGGCGATCAGCAGCGCGCCGGCGAGCGCCGTGCCGATCGACGCTCCGAGGTTCGTGACCGTGTTCTGGAGTCCGCCGACCTCGCCGCTCTGCTCGTCGGGAACCGACGACACGGTGACGCTCCCGAGCTGCGAGGCGAGCGCCCCGATGCCGAGGCCCGCGAGCAGCATCGGCCAGGTCACGATCCCGGGACCCGCGCCCGCGTCGAGCAGGGCGACCATCACCACGATTCCCGCGAACAGCGCCAGGAAGCCGAGTTGAACGACTCGGCGCGGCGACGCTTTTGGGAATGCCTTCGGAATGCCGGCGGCAGCCAGCAGCAGGGTGATCGATAGCGGCAGCAGCCGGACGCCGGTCTGGATCGCTGAGAGCCCGAGTGCGACGGACAGGAACAGCGGCACCGCGAAGAACATCCCGGCCTGCAGCAGGTACTGGAAGAAGAACGACGTGAGGCCGGCACGCAGCGTCGGGTTCCTGAGGATTGCGGGGTTCACGAGCGGTTCGGCGCCCTGCTTGATCCGATGGTTCTCCCAGACCAGGAACAGCCAGATGACGACGCCACCGGCGAGCATCAGCCAGATCGACGGTGACAGGCCCAGCCAGTGCGGAGCGCCCGGCTTCGGCTGGACGAACCCCCACACCCCGGCTCGGAGGATGCCGAACACGATCAGCGCGAGGCCGAGGGCTGAGAGCGCCGTCCCGACCAGGTCCAGCTTGACCCGCTTCTCAGGCGGCGTGTCGGCGATGCGGCGGGCCAGCAGGACGATCGCAATCACGATCAGGGACTCGCCGACGAATACGTAGCGCCAGGACAGGTAGGTCGTGACCAGACCGCCGATCAACGGTCCGGCCGCCACGGCGATCGCGCCGGCGGAAGCGACCAGCCCGTAGGCGCGCGGCCGCTCCGGGCGCGAGAAGTTGGACGCGACCAGGGCGACGATCGCAGGCAGGATCAGGGCGGCGCCGACACCTTCCAGGAGCGACCACCCGATCATCAACACCGCGAGGTTCGGCGAGACAGCGGTTATCAGCGAGCCACACCCGTAGATCACGCACCCGATTGCGAACGCGCGCTTTCGGCCGATGATCTGACCGATCTTGCCGCCCGTGATCATCAGCGAGGCCATCACCAGCGTGTACAGCGTGATCGCCGTCTGGATCCCGGTCACGCTCGTGTGAACGTCTTTGGAGACCGTCGCGATCGACACGTTCATCACGGAACTGTCGAGCGTCATCAGGAACTGGCCGGCCGCCAGCGTCATCAGAACGATGCCGGCGCCGCCGGCCTTGCGCTGTGCCGGGCTCGTCACGGGCGTGAACCTAGCGAACGGTTCGAGCGATCGCCTTTATCCTCTGGCCGCCGATGGATTCCGCCGCCGACCGCCTCGCACAGTTCATGTCATCGCTCGATGGCGAGGTGCGCGAGCTCGCGCCCGGCGAATGGGGTCTCGCGCTGGAGGCGGCCGGCTACCCGCTTGACGTCGGGGTGGCGATTCGCGGCAACCTGCTGAGAGCCCAGGCGGCGGTGCTGCCGGCTGGGACGATCGACCCGCACCAGCTCCTCTACTGGAACCGGCAGGCCCCGCTTGTCTGCTTCGCCGAGAACCGGGCGGGCGAGGTGTTCGTCTGCGGTGAGCTGCCGCTGGCGTCCCTGGGCACCGAGACGATCGATCGGTTCCTCGGCCTGCTGCTCGCGAGTGCCGTTCGTGCGCGGGAGTTCGCGATTCACCCGGGCTGATCGAGCACGGCGATCGATTCACCCGGGCTGATCGAGCACGGCGATCAGGTCGCGTGCGGTCGCGCGCATTATCGAGCTGATCGTCGGAACCCGGTCAACCTGTGAGACGGGTGCCTGATCGATCGCGTGCTGGGCGGTCACTTCGACGTCGCTGATGAGCTGCGAGGGCCACGGTTGGGGTGTGCTGGCAAGCGTGCGCAGAGCGACACCAAGTGCCTCGATCTCGGCCTTCAACCAAGCAGGGAGAGGGACCTGGTCCTCGAGTCCATGGATCGTCGCTCGCACCAGGCTGAGCAGCGCGTTGGCGAGCAGGTCGAACCGTGCGACGCGTCGGTCCTCGGCGTCGACCAGCGGCCTCAGGTGCCAGCGACGCGGCGCTATCCGCACGTTGGATCTCGCGTGCATGCGTGCCTGTGCAAGCTGGCTGAGTCTGTCGTGGATCCGGTAGCCGGTCGTCAGCGTCCACGCGGAGTCGGGAGGCTGATCCCCCTGGAGCAGAGCCGAAAGATGCTCGAGCGCATCTGCCAGCGACTCGAGCACGCCACGCTCGGCCGCCCACAGACGGGGGAGTGGGGGAGCGGGGAGCAGCACGACGCCTACGAGCAGCGCTGAGGCTCCACCGACAAGTGCATCGAGCGCCCGCTCGGCGCCGGTGCCGTGACGTTTCAGCGCTACCACCAGGATCGCCGATGCGGCGGCCTGGTTGACGAACATCATCCCCTCGCCGACGAAGCCGCCGCCGAGCGCCAGCGCCGCCAGCATCGTCACCAGCACGATCACTCCGATCGCAAGTGTGTCGTTGCCGATCACCGCCGTCAGCAGCTCGGCGATCCCGATCCCGAGCAACACCCCGACGACCATCTGGAACGCCCGCCGGCTGCGCCCGAAAAGGCTCGTGCTCATCGCGATCGCAGCGGCGATCGGCGCGAAGAACGGTTGCGCGTGACCGAGCACGCGATGGGCTACGAACCAGGCGAGTGCGGCGGCCAGCGCCGCCTGCGCTGCAGCCCAGAACGATCTTCGGACGCGTCCCCAAGCGGCCCTGAGCCACTGCTTCCAGTTGAGCTCGGGGCGTCGCAATCGGGGCACGCGTGACACGATGCAGATTCTGCCCAGGTGACGCGCGGAGCGAGAAGAATCCGTGACCGCGCCACTGTTGCGCCACTGCAACCACGTTTGGAGGATCAGGTGCCGGAGACACGGACGGTGTCCTTTCGCCGGATGAGCGACGGGACGCCAGAGGACTATCAGCTGCTCACGGAGCTGGAGGCTGAGATGGAGCGCGGGTTGCCGGAGCGGCTGCTCGCGGCCGTCGACGCCCTCGGCCAGTCCTTCAGCGGCTATCAGGTCTCACGCAAGGTGCACTCATTGCAGTCCGCTACACGTGCGCTTCGGGACGGTCGCTCCGAGGAGTACGTGGTCGCCGCGCTGCTGCACGACATCGGTGACATGCTCGCGCCGTACACCCACGGCGAGATGGTGGCAGCCGTGCTGAAGCCCTACGTGGCGCCGGAGATCTGCTGGATCGTCAAGCACCACGGCGTCTTCCAGCTGTATCACTACGCGCACGCGACCGGTGGCGACCCTGACGCGCGCGACGCATACGCCGGCCATCAGTGGTTCGATGCGTGCGCGGAATTCTGTGAGCTCTACGACCAGAACTGCTTCGATCCCGACGCCGAGTCGCTGCCCCTGGAGCACTTCGCGCCGATGGTCCGGCGGGTCTTCGCGGCGCCGAGATATCTGGATGGCTGAAACCGGCTCACGCCATCACCGGTTGACCGTCGCCCCGGCGTTGCCGAGCAGCGATAATGACGGGCATCGTTCCGGAGGCCCCTCTTGAATCGACTGACCGTGGACTGGTCCCCAGAGGGGACGGTTGGTTTGTCCTGAACGCCGGCGATTCGCGGTGGCTCGGTGGCCACTTCGGGGCGTACACGCGCTTCGAAGGTGACGCCCGCTTCCCCAGGTTGGGCATCAACATCGGCGTGCTCGAGCCCGGCCAGCCCGCCTGCATGTATCACGGTGAAGATGAGCAGGAGGACTTTCTCGTGCTCTCTGGTGAGTGTCTGCTCTTGATCGAAGGCCAGGAGCGCTCACTCAGGGCATGGGACTTCGTCCACTGTCCGGCATGGACCGAGCATGTCTTCGTCGGTGCGGGCGACGGGCCGTGTGCGATCCTGGCTGTGGGCTCGCGTCTGACTGGTGACGTCGTGTATCCCGTCTCGGCGCTGGCGCAGCGCCATCGGGCCGGCGTCGGGCAGGAGACGCGAGAACCGAACGCGGCATACGCCGAGATTGAGCCCGACGTGCCCGTTGACTACCAGAACTGGCTTCAGGGGTAGCGATCCAATCCCGTGCGGAGTCAGGCGGCGCCGTCCCAGGCGGCGAGCCTGTCGCCGAGCGCGCGGGCGACCTCGAGGACAAGCGGAATCGCGTCGGCGGTCGTGCGGAAGTTCACGAAGCACACGCGCAGGCAGGTCGATCCGTCGACAACCGCCGGTGCCAGGTAGACCCGTCCGTCCGCCGCGATCGCCCAGGCAAGGCGGACATTGTGCTCGTCGAGATCCTCGACACCCGTGGGCACGTGCCGGAAGCAGACGGTCGAGAGCATCGGCTCGTTCAACAGCTCGAAGCCATCGCTGGCGCGCACAAGTTCGGCGAGGGCACGCGCGTTGGCCAAGCAGCCCTCGATCCAGCCCCGGTACTGCTCGGCGCCGTAGACGCGAAGGCACATCCAGAGCCGCAGCGAGCGCAGCGGTCGTGAGTACTCGAGCGTGCGATCGACGGGGATCGAGATGTCGCCCTCGCGGAGCATGTAGCGCTCCTGATGACCGAACGCAGCCTCGAGCGAGCCTCGCTCGCGCATCAGCACGGCGCTGCAGCTCTTCGGCACGCCAAGCCATTTGTGGGCATCGACCGAGCAGGAGTCCGCGCGGTCAAGACCCCGGAACAAAGGTGCCGCGGTCGCAGTCGCCGCCGCCGGCAGGCCATACGCGCCGTCGATGTGGAGCCAGATTCCATGCTCGGCGCAAACGTCGGCGATCCTGTCGATCGGGTCAACTGCGCCGGTCAGCGTGGTGCCGCCCGTGGCGACGACGGCGACCGGGACGGTCGCGTCGGCCAGGTCCTGCCGCACCGCCGCCCGCAGCAGGTCGGGACGCATCCGTCGCGAGCCGTCCGTCGGCACCCGACGCACGGCGGCGGTGCCCAGGCCACACGCCTCGACGGCGCGGACGATCGAGTGGTGGGCCTCCTCCGAGCAGTAGACCGCGGCTCGCCGCCCGCTGACCCCTTCGGCACGAGAGCCTGGCAGCCGCGCTTCACGCGCGGCCAGCAGCGCCGTCAGGTTCGAGGTCATGCCCCCGCTGGTGAACACACCGTCGCCCGTCGGGAAACCGATGAACTCCGCCAGCCAGGCGAGCGTCTGGGATTCGACGAGGTCGGCGCCGCCGGCGCTCGTCGCGAGGTTCGTGTCGTATGTGGCGGTCAGCGCGGCGGCGAGCACGCCCATCTCGAGCCCGCTCGATCCTATATAGGCGAGAAACAGCGGCCGGCATGGAGAGACACTCGTATCGAGCAGATGCGCTGCGTCGGCAACGGCCTCCTCGGCGTCGCCCGGCAGCTCGGGCAGTGGACTCCGCATCCTCTTGGCCAGGGCGGGGTTGAGCTCGGGTTCGGTCGCCCGTGGCGTGTCGAACGACGCCCACGCGTCCCCGACGACCTGCTCGAGCCTGGCGAGTACTCGTTCCCGGTCGGCTGGCGTGGAGGGCCGCAACTGGCTCATCTGAATCGGAGACTACCCCGCGACCGATGCCGAGCAAATGGAAATCGCGTTCCCGTCGAGCGCCGAAGTCAGCGGACACTGTACCGTCGCGTCGTGTACGGACACCCACGAGGAGGCAACCATGAAGAAGCGGATCATCCTGACGATGCTCGTCTGCGCTGCGGCTCTGCCGGCGTCGGCGTGGGCGACGCCGACGGGCGCCGCGCTCCCCAGGTTTCACTCAAAGCTGCTCGTGCCAGGCAAGTCCGCCGGCGGCGTCTCGCTCGGCGAAAATGCCGCGAAGGCGATCAGGGCCTGGGGAGGCAACTCGAGTTGCATGCCCGACCCGACGCTGCTGTCGTGCAGCTGGGGGAGCCAGAGCAACGGCAGCACCGGCACCGCGGAGCTCCTCTTCGTTGGCGGTAAGGTCAGCTACATCGAGCTGACCCTGGGCGACACCGCTCAGGGGATTCCGATCCATCGCGGCTCGCTGATGAAGCTGAAGACCAGGAAGGGCATCGGCATGGGCTCGACCCCCGCCCAACTGCTCAAGGCCTACGGCAGCAGCCAGGTCGGAAGCAACGAGCTGGGATACACGCTCGGCAGCGGCTCTCATACGACGACGTTTCGAACCTCCTCCGGCGCTACGTGCACGATCCTGATCGGAACCCCGCAGTTCTATTGATCGGTAGTGTTCCTCTCCTGCACGCGGGCGAGACCTCAACGATCACGCTCCACGGCCGGCCGCTGAGGTACGTGCAGGCCGGGAGTGGGCCCGTGCTGCTGCTGATCCATGGGATCGCCGGTTGCCTGGAGAACTGGCAGGCGGTGATCGAGCCGCTGGCGCGACACCACACGGTGCTCGCGCTTGATCTTCCCGGGCATGGAGGGTCTGCGCCGAGCGCCGGGGACTACTCGCTCGGCGCGCTCGCGAGTGGATTGCGAGATCTGCTGGTCGCACTCGGCCACGAGCGCGCGACGCTGGTCGGGCACTCGCTCGGCGGAGGGATCGCGATGCAGTTCTCCTACCAGTTCCCGGAGATGACAGAACGCCTGGTTCTGGTCTCCAGCGGCGGGCTCGGTCCCGAGGTGAGCGCGGTGCTGCGTGCCGCCGCTCTGCCTGGCGCCGATCGGTTCATTGCCGTGACAGCTGCCCTGGGAAGCACCGTCGGCGCTTCGGTCAGCCGCGGCCTGGGGCGCGTGGGCCTGCGGCCCAATGCCGACGTCGCCGAGATCGCCCGCGGCTACGCGTCGCTCGTCGACCGCGACCGCCGGACTGCCTTTCTGGCGACGCTACGCGGCGTCGTCGGCACTCGCGGGCAGCGCGTTGCGGCCGGCGATCGGCTCTACCTCGCTCAGGACATGCCCGTCCTGATCATCTGGGGCGAGCGCGATCCGATCATTCCCGTCAAACATGGCGAGGACGCACATGAGGCGATCGCCGACAGCCGGCTGGTCGTCTTCAAGGGAGTGGGTCATCTACCGCAACTCGAGGCGCCGGCCCACTTTGTCCTGGCGCTTGAGCAGTTCATCACGGAGCATCAGCCGCGTCAGTTCGACGCTGAGCATTGGCGCAGCCGCCTGCGGACCGCCAGTGGCCGGCCGTAGGCCCGGCTTCGGCCTGCATCACTGGCGTCCGGGGCGGGTTAGTATCCGGCGCACGGAAGCCAAAAACGGGTCGTGGCGCAGCCACGAGATGGGAGCCGAAGATGAAGCTTAGGATCCGGACGCGCAGCCTGCCGGCGGTGATCGTCTCAAGCGTCGCGTTCGCCTTGCTGGCCGTGGGAGCATCGAGCGCCACCGCACTCACAGGCCCCGTGACAAAAGTCTTCTCGTTCATCGGGAAGGCCAAATCGAAGACCGTGACGCTGGTCAACATCGACTCGCTGCTGATCAACGCGCGCTGCAACGCCAAGGGCAGTCCAGTCGTCTACGCGTTCTCTTCCTCCACGAACGCCGATATCTTCGTGCGCGTCTACGACGGGCTGGGTCGTCTCCATCTCATCAAGAACACCGCGTTCACGGCCAAGACGAAGGGCGTCTTGCTGTCGCCCACGAGCGGCGATTTTGATTCGACCGGCACCATGCTGTTCGAGAACGCCAGCGGCAAGGTCGTGAACGTCAGCTTCGCGTTCGACAACAGCACGACGCTCTCCGGGCTGAATGTCTGCACCGTCTTTGGGTCGGTGATCGCCACCTGAACGGCGGACCGCCACGCGTTCGTTCGCGGCCGGCGGCGAGGGTGGCCCTGGGCCCTGCCGCGACCGTCGTCAGCGCGGTGCCATCCGGAGCGCGCCGTCGAGGCGGATCACTTCGCCGTTCAGCATCTGGTTGGTCAGGATGTGCTCGACGAGGTCGGCGTATTCGGAGGGCTTGCCCAGCCGAGGCGGGAACGGGGTGACGTCGCCGAGGGCTTCGCGCGCTGTGTCGGGGAGGCCGGCCAGCATCGGCGTTTCGAACAACCCGGGCGCGATCGTGACGACGCGGATCCCACTGCCGGCGAGCTCACGGGCGACCGGCAGGGTTAGTCCGACGACGCCGCCTTTGGAGGCGGCGTAGGCGACTTGGCCGATCTGGCCATCGTATGCGGCGATCGAGGCCGTGTTGACGCAGACACCGCGCTCGCCCTGGTCGTCCGGGGTGTTGGCGACCATCGCTGCGGCGGCCAGCCGAAGCGCGTTGATCGTTCCGAGCAGGTTGACGTTGATCACGGCCGCGAACGCTTGCAGCGGCGTCGGCCCGTCACGTCCGATCAGCTTGCCCGGGGTGCCGATGCCGGCGCACGTGACCGAGATCCGCAGGCCGCCGGCCGCGAGTCCGGCGGCGAGGTCGACCGCGGCCTGGACCGACGGTCCGTCGGTGACATCGCACGTCGCTGAGCGGCCGCCGAGCTGCTCGGCGACCTCGGCGGCTCGTTGCGAGTTGAGGTCTGCGACGACCACATGGGCGCCTTCCTGAGCGAGCCGGCGGGCGGTTGCCTCGCCAAGCCCTGAGGCGCCGCCGAAAACGATCGCTGCCGATCCTTTGATCTCCATATGACTCCTGTCTGTTCGTGTACCGGCGGCCGTATCGCCGCTCAGGCGGTCGTGCTCACTGCTCCGGCGACGAGGCCCTGGTCATGGAGCTTGCCGATCTCGCTCTGACTGAGGCCGAGGACCTCGGCGAGCACTTCGTCGGTGTGTTCGCCGAGGATCGGTGCGCGCTGGACGGGCAGGCGCCCGAGCGTCCCGAAATCGAGCGGTGAGCGAGGTGCCAGGTAGCGGCCGACGCCGGGATGCTCGATCTCCTCGAACATCGGATTGACGGCCGATGCGCGCGGATCCTCCTCGACGAGCTGTCGGAACGTCTGGTACGGGCCCCATGAGACGCCGGTGCCCTCGAATGTGGTGCGGATTTGGGCGAGGTCGCGTGTCTCGAACCACGGGCGCAGGATCGCCGCGATCAGATCGCGGCCTTCAAACCGGCCGGTCTCCGTCTCGAAGTCGTGCCCGGTCGCCGCTTCGATGCCGGCGAACGCCTCATCAGTGGCGGTGGCGGTGACGAGGGCTCGCCACTGGCGCGCGGTCAACGCTACGACCATCACGCGCCGATCATCGCGGGTGGCGAAATCGTGCCCGAACGCGCCGTAGAGATAGTTGCCGTCCTTGCGATGGTCACGCGCGCCGAGTTGTGCCTCGGCGATCCGGCCGAGGTTTCCGACCATTGCGAACGCGACGTCTGACAGCGCAAGCTTCACGAGCTCGCCCTGTCCGGTCTGCGTTCGGCGTCGGTCGGCGGCCAGCAGCCCGACCGCTGCGAGCGTGCCCATCGCCACATCCCAAGCCGGCAGCACGCTGTTGAGCGGCTCTGACAGGTTTCGCGGGCCGGTCGCCCACGGGAACCCGGTGGCCGGGTTGACGGTGTAGTCGACCTCGGAGGTGCCGTCCGGGTTGCCGGTCAGCGCGACCATGATCAGGTCCTCTCGATCCGCTTTGAGCGAGTCGTAGGAGAGCCATCCGCGCGCCGGGAAGTTCGTCAACAGGTTCCCCCGAGCGGCGACGAGTGCGCTCACCAGCTCACGTCCCTGCGCCGAGTGCAGGTCGAGTTGTATCGAGCGCTTGCCCTTGTTCAGCCCGGCCCAGAACAGGCTCTGGCCGTCGTCGGCCAAAGGCCAGCGCTGGTAGTCGAGGCCGCCTCCGAGCTGATCGAAACGGATCACGTCGGCGCCGAGCTGCGCGAGTGTCATTCCCCCGAGTGGGGCGGCGACGAACGCCGACCCCTCGACCAGTGAGAGTCCGCTGAGGATTCCCTCACTCACGCCATCGCCCCGATCACACGCCAGTCGAGCACCGGCTCGCCGGCGCCGCCATCGAGTCGATCGGCGCTCGTCTCAACATGCAGGTCCACCAACGATCCGCGCTGATCACCGACCGACACGACCGCATCGACCGTGAAGGCGCTGTGCAACACGTCGCCCTCGAAAACCGGGTTCAGGTGATCGCACGAACGCCACCCGACGACGGTCACGAGATTCGGCAGCGCGCGCGTGACGTGCGCGAGCGCGAGGCCGATCGTGTGCCCGCCATAGACCAGGCGGCGCCCGCTCCCCGTCGATCCCGGATCGGAGTGGGCGGCCGCGACGTTCAGCGACAACCGCACGAGCTCGGAGGCGCAGCTCACCGTATCCCCGCTCTCGAGGGCGTACCGGGCGCCAACCTCAACCGCATCCGCGTGCGGTCCGATCACGTTCGCGCGATAGGCGGCGAGGTCCCAACCCTCGATCGCCGCGCCCAGCGACCCGGGCGCCAGTTGGTCCGAGATCTGTCCGAGGTCATCAGCGTGCCCGGGGTAAGCGTTGCCGTCACGCATCGGCAACATCGCGCATCGATGGAAGTCGAGCACCGGCCGCTCATCCTGATCGACCGTTCGCACGCGCAGCACCGCAAGCCCCGCAGCCGCTCGGCCCGGCCGGGCCGAGGTATCCCGCAGCGCGACGATCTCGGTGCTGGTGCGCAACGTGTCGCCGATCCGGGGAGCGCGACGAAATACGAGGCCCCGGTAAAACAGGTTCGCGATCACCCGCTGTGTCGCGAGCGTCGATTGGCCGATCGCGACATCGCACACCAGCCCCGGATGCGCCAGGGGCGGTCCCGGCCCGATCACACGGGCGGCCAGATGCGCATCGAGCGCCAAGCGCAGCCGATCGCCGACGATCGCCTGATGCAGGGCCGCGAGACCCTCATTCAAGGTCAGACCAGGCGAGCGGTCGTACACCTGACCGACCTCCAGGTCCTCATACCACGGGCCCGCAACCTCGATCACGGGTTGGGCGCCGCTCACCTGAGCCCGCCCATGTCGCGTCCGGCGCGAGCCAGTACCCGCAGCGCAGCGAGTCGCACGGGCTCATCGATCATCTCACCATCCAGCGAGACGGCGCCATCACCAACACCATCCAGAGCGGCCAGCACCGCCTCGGCATGCGCGACATCCTCGAAGGACGGCGTGAACGACTCCACGATCGGCCCCAGCTGAGATGGATGGATCGCCCACTTGCCATCAAACCCCAAATCGAATGCGCGCGTCGCCGCCGCGCGAAGGCCGACCGCGTCCCCGATCGCGAGAAACGGTCCATCGATCGCGTGCAACCTCGCCGAGCGGGCAGCAACGAGCACAGCATCCTGCATCGCCAGCCACAGATCCAGATTGCGGACACCGGCGGGTGAGCGCCCGAGCGAGACAGCCAGATCCGCGTACCCCAGCACGATCGTCGACAGTCGCGACGAGCACGCCACGATCTCGCTCAGGCTACTGATCCCGAGCGCCGTCTCAATCAACGCCTGGACGGTGAGCTGACTGCCGGCTCCTGCCGCCGTTTCCGCCGCGTCGATAACCTGATCGACAAGCACGAGATCGCCGGCGGCCTGCACCTTCGGCACCACAACGCTGTCCGGCCGGTGTTCCGCCCTTGCGAGCGCCGCCACGTCTTCTCGACCCCATGGCGTGCCCGGTGCGTTCACGCGGACCGACACCGAGCGAGCCCTGAAGCCGCCTGCCGTCAGCGCCGATACCGCCGCCGCCCGTGCCTGGATCTTGCGCTCTGGAACGACTGCATCCTCGAGATCGATCACAACCTCGTCGACAACGATTCCGGGCGCCTTCACGAGCATCCGCTCAGAGCTCGCCGGGACGACCAGGCACGCGGTCGGAGCGCGCGCGGTCACGGCCGCCCAGCCAGCGTTGTCATGCGCTGAAGCCTAATTGGCGCCCGCCACCAGCGCAGACCAGAGGCACGTCTAACCGAAGTCGGCGAGCTTGGCCAGCTCGCCGGCTGAGGGCTGCCAGGAAACGGCGGCGGCGTTAGCGGCGACCTGCTCGGGCTTCGTGGCGCCGGCGATCACGCTCGTGACGCCGGGCAGTGCCGCGAGCCCGCCCAGCGCTACGTCGAGCATCGAAAGCCCGCGCTCGGCGGCGAAGCGGTCCACCCGCTCCACCCGGTCGAAAGTCTTATCGGTGAGCCACCGATCGCTCGGCCAGATCGCCGAGCCTGGCTCCAGGCGCGACCCGTGGGGCGCCGCCTGCCCGCGACGGTATTTCCCGGTGAGCAGCCCGCTCTCCAGCGGGTAGTAGGGCAGGAAGCCGAGCCCGAGCTCTTGACACGCAGCGAGCAGCTCCTGCGCCTGGCGTTGGCGGACGAGGCTGAGCCGATTCTCGACCGCCACCAGGGGAACCCCCGCCGCCTGCGCGCCGACCACCGCCTCGCGGACCTGCGCCGCGTCGACGTTGGAGATCCCGGCATACCGAATCTTCCCGTTCTCGGCGAGGGCACCGAGCGCGCCCAGCGTATCGGCAAGCGGAGTCACCCCGTCGGGCCGGTGGTACATGTAGAGGTCGATCCGGTCGGTGCGGAGTCGTTCCAACGAGCGCTCGACAGCCCAGGCCACGTACGACGGCGACCCGCGCGGCAGATCGGGTCCGCCGGGGACAGCCATCCCGAACTTCGTCACCAGGAACACACCGTCCCGACGGCCCCAGAGGGCGTCCCCGAGGAAGGTCTCGCTGGCAGTCTCGCCGTACACGTCGGCCGTGTCGAACAGGGTTACGCCCGCCTCGAGTGCCGCGTCGACCACCCGGACCGACTGCGCCGCCGGGATCCGCCAGCCGAAGTTGTTGCATCCCAGACCGAGGACCCCGACCTCTGGTCCGGCCGGACCGAAGCATTGCCGCCGCAACGCCGCCGTCCTACCTGGCGGCCGGTGCGCGCGTGTCCCAGCCACCGATCTGCTGCACCTCGGACTGGCCCCACGGCGCGACCAGTCCGTCTGCGCGGTAGCCGTCGGGTAGATCGTCGACCATGTCAAGCGACATCGCCATGCGTCCGAAACCGACGTAAAAGGCGACGTGAAAGCAGAGCTCCATGATCTCCGGCTCAGTGAAGCGCTCGCGCAGACCGGCGAAGACCGCGTCGTCGACGGCGAGATGGTCGGTCGCCATCCGGTCGGCGTAAGCAATCGCCGCGCGCTCGGCGTCGGTGAGATCGTCAGCATGCTCGGGGCGCTCGAGCGAGCACACGAGCCCCTCAGTGAGGCCGTCCTCCACACCGTAGCTGTAACGGACCGACATGCAGCTACGGCACTGGTTGTGGAAGGCGACGCGCAGGCGGACGAGTTCGAGCAGTCGTGCCGGGAGGATGTGGTCGTCACGGAGCAGTTGACCGAACTCGACGAACCTGGCGGCGATCTCGGGACGTTGGGCGTAGATCTGGACGCGCATCGGTGCCTGCTCTCCAAACAGCGGCGCATAGACCTCGGTGGGGGCGGGTGCGAGACGTGACATCAGGAGAAGCCTCGGATTCTTTTGACCAATCGGTTGGTTGATACGTTATCCTAACTCGACCGTGAGCGCTGTCAACTCGTCGACTGCCAGCCTCCCCGAACTGCTCGACCTCAGCGGACGACGCGCGATCGTCAGCGGCGCCGGCCAGGGGCTCGGGCTCGCCGTCGCGGCGCGCCTGGCCGAGGCGGGGGCCGCAGTCCTGCTGATCGACCTCGACGTCGACCGCGCGGAGCATGCCGCGGCAGGCCTGCGCGATCGTGGCGGCCAGGCGGTCGCCGTCTGCGGGGACGTTGCGCGCCCTGAGGATGTATCGCGGTGCGTCGAGACGGCGATCGCCGAGTTCGGCGGCGTCGACCTGCTCGTCAACAACGCCGGCATCTGGCCGCGGGAGCCGTTTCTGGAGGCCTCGCGTGAGCTCTGGGATCGCATCCTCCAGGTGAACCTGATCGGCAACATGCTGCTCTCACAGGCGGTTGTCGCGCGGATGATCGAGGCCGGCATCGGCGGCGCGATCGTCAACGTTGCGTCGATCGCGGGGATCGTCCCGCACGGCGACGACATGATCGCCTACGGCGCGAGCAAGGCCGGCGTGATCAACGCGACGCGGACCCTTGCCAAGGCGCTCGCGCCTCACGGGATCCGAGTCAACGTCGTCCTCCCGGGCGGGATCGACACGCCGGGGGTTCAGACGACGCCCCGCCGGCAAGGCTCGGACATCCCACTTGGCCACCGCGCCGACCCGGACGAAATCGCGACCACGATCGTGTTCCTCGCCTCGCCGCTCGCCCGCTACGTGACCGGCGCCGAGCTCGTGGTCGACGGCGGCGCAACCCTCGTCTGACCGTGAGCCTCAGTAGAGCGCCTGGACGGAGCCACCGTCGACGGTCCACGCCGCACCGGTGACGTTGGCCGCCTGCGCCGCACACAGAAACACGGCAACGGCCGCGACTTCTGTGGGGTCGGCGAACCGCCCCCGCGGTACTCCGGCCCGCGCGCCGTCAACGACTTCCGAGACAGGGGCCCCACGCTGGGCCGCCGTCGCCTCCAGAATGCCGGCCCACAGAGTGGTGTCAACGGGCCCTGGAAGAACCGAGTTGACGGTCACCCCGCGGGATGCGTGAGCGTCGGCAAAGCCGCGCGCGAGCGCGAGCTGAGCCGCCTTCGTCGTCGCATACGCGAGGTTGAACAGCGAGGGCCGCTTGCCCGCGATCGACGCGACGTTGACGACACGCCCGTAGCCACGCTCGGCCATTCCCGGGACGGCGGCCTGGAGGAGCTCGAACAGTGCGAGCACGTTCACGCGATGGTGACGATCGAAGTCCTCCACGGTGAGCTCGGGCAACGGCTTGGCCCAGTTCGTGCCGGCGCTGCAGATGAGCGCCTGCGGGGGACCGAAGCGCTCCTCACAGGCGGATACGATGCGCCCACCGGCGCCCGCCTCGGCGACGTCGGCGACGAACGTAGCCACTTCGCCGCCGCCGCAATCCGCCGCGACCGTCTGGAGCTCGTCGGCGTTGCGGGCGACGATCAGGACGCGAGCCCCCTCCGCACAGAGCAAGCGGGCCGCCGCCGCGCCGATGCCCCGCCCGCCCCCGGTGACGATGCACGCCTGGTCGCTCAGCCCGAGATCCACGTGTCGCTCCGCCCCGGCATAAGTCGCTCTAGGAACCCTGGTCCGGCACGCACAACTCGAGGACGAGCTCGGCGAGCCGGTCGGGTGCCTCATATGGCACCAGGTGTCCGACGCCGATCAGGCGCTCGAGCCGCGCCCCTGGGATCAGCTCGGCGATCGCCTCGCCGTTCACGATCGGCGCGTAGCGGTCGAGCTCGCCGTGGACCACGATCGTCGGCGCGGCGATCCGGGTGATCCGCTCGGCGTGGCCCCACCCGCTCATCGCGCGCATCTGGTGGACGAGCATCGCTCGTGGGGTGGGGAGCTCGATCGTCTGCTCGACGAACTCCTCGATCGCCTCGGGGTGAGCTTCGGGGAACCCCGGCGCGGCGGCGCTCGACCACAGGCGGCGGAAGTAGTGGTGCAGCGACTCGCCGGGCATCACGGGACGCATGAACGCGAACGCGGTGGAGAGCCCCGGCTGCCGGAAGCGCGGGGAGGGGGGCCGCGTGGCGACGAGCACGAGCCCGGCCACCCGGTCGGGTGCGTCGATCGCGACCTGCTGGGCGATCATCCCGCCCATCGACAGACCCAGGACGACGGCGCGGTCGATCTCGGTGTCGTCGAGCACATCGACGATGTCGCCGGCCATGTCGGCGATCGTGAACGGGACGTCCGCCGAACGCGACCAACCGCCGCCCCGGTTGTCGACGGTGATCACGCGGGTGTGGGCGGCGAGTTGCCTCACCCAGGCGCGCGGCCACGCGATCGCGGAGGCGCCGAAGCCGTTGACGAGCACGAGCGGCGTCGCGGTGCCGGTGCCCTTGGAGCGCCACGCGATCTGCGGCTGCCTTGCCCTGCGCGTGGCGGATGTCAGCGATGGCGTGCTCATGCGGTGGCGGTCCCGAGCCCGACCGCCTCGTCGACGCCGACGGCGGAGAGGTCCTCGCCGACCTGGGCGACGTCGTGCGAGAGCAGGACGAGGTCGTGGAAGGCGCCGTTGCGGTCGCGGATGTGGTCCTCGAGCAGCGCTTCGGGGCGGAACCCGATCGAGGTGAACATCGCGATGTCGCCCTGCTTGTCGGCGGCGACCGAGACGGTGATCTTGCGCAGCCCGAGCGCGAGCCCCGCGAGCAGGCCCCGGTGGGCGAGCGCGCGGCCGATCCCCTCGCGGCGGTGGTCAGCGGCGACGACGAGTCGCAGGTCGCCGACGTGGCTGCTCCAGCCGGAGTGCGGGATCACGCCGAGGTAGCCATGCGCGGCGGCTTCGGTGCCGACGACCCAGCGCGACGAGGTCTCCTCGAACGGCCAGCGGGCGACGGTGTCGCGGTCGATCGGCCCCTCGAGGAAGCTCTTGTCGCGGTCGGGAAGCGCGGCGAACATCGTGACGAGCAGGTCGGTGTCGGCCGCGCCGATCCGGCGCAGCCCGGTCAGTTCCCGTGTTGGTTGAGCCATGAGACGAGTCCTGGGATCGTGGTCTTGGAGGCGTGGCGGCTGGCGGCGAGTCCGATGTGCCCGGCCGGCACGGCGAGGGTCGTGATCTCCTCGCTTGAAACGAGGTCGTTGATGGGGAGCGAGGAACGGGGTGAGACGATGTGATCCTGCTCGGCGTAGATCGTCAGCAGGGGGCAGGTGATGTCGGCCAGGCGGATCGTGTGGCGCCTGAGCGGGATCACGCCGGTCATCAGGAGATTCCGCCTGAGGAGAAGGTCAAGGCATTGGCGCGCGAGGTCGCCCGGGAACGGGATCTGGTCCGCCGCCCACATCGACATCGCTTGGAAGGCGTCGACGAATTCGTCGCTCCACAGGCGCTCCCACAGCATCGCGTAGGTGGTGAGCCCCGAGGTCGGCTTCAGTGTCCGGAACATGCGGTGCACGACCGAGGCGGGCACGTTGCCGGTCTCGTCGACGAGGTCGTCGATCTCCAGCTTGCCGCGGATCAGCGCCTGGATCGCCCCCTCGCTGTGGCTGAAGTCGAACGGCGTCGCCATCAGCGTCAGCGAGTTGAACGGGATGCGATCCGAGTGTCCGGCGACGAGCAGCGAGGCGAGCACGCCGCCGAAGCAGTAGCTGACGATGTCGATCGCGTCGCTGTCCGACTCTTCCATCGCGGCTCTCGCGGCGGCGGGGAGGTAGCGGTCGACGTAGGTCTCGAGCGTGTTGGTCGCGTCGATCGCGTCAGGGACCCCGAAGTCGATCATGAAGACATCGAGGCCGGCATCGAGCAGGCTGGCGATGAAGCTCGAGTCGGGCCGGAGGTCGAGCACGTAGCTGCGGCCGAGGACGGAGAAGACGATCAGGATCGGGGTGCGGCGCGTCCGCCGGTCGTTCTCGTAGCGCCACATGACCGCCTTGCCGCGCGTCCACACGACCTCCTTCGGCGTGAGACCGGTTTCGGGGCGACCGATTCCGGCCGCGTACTTGATGCCGTTCCGGGCGCGGAACAGGTTGCGCTCGACGTCCCGGCGCAGGCCGTCTAGCAGCCCCGACGTTTCCGTGTCCGGGCTCATTCCGCGTGCTGGTCCTCCAGCTGCTCCGCGAGGTCGCGCATTCGCGCCTCCATCGCCGCGAGCTGGCGGCGGACGCGCTTGACGTCACCGGCGGTCGGCAGGTTCAACATGTGCCAGTACCACGTGGTCTGGCGCTCGACCCGCCGCCGCAGCTGCACTTCCAGCCGGGTCACGGCGGCGATGGAGTCGGCGAACAGGCTGGTGCGGACCAGCTTGTCGGCCGATGGGGTCACGATCCGGTCCAGCCGGTTGACCGCGCTGCGCCACCCGGGGGTCGACGGGGCGCCGTTATTGGTCTGGGGAGTCAACGTCTTCTTCCTTTGCCGCGGGCATGTTCGTTTTGGTGAGGGATTGAGCGAGGTGCCGTTTCAGCACCTTGCCCGTCGCGGTGCGTGGCAGATCGTCGAGAAAGATGATCTCCCGCGGGACCTTGAACCGCGCGAGGGTGTCGTGGATATGGCGCTTGATGTCCTCCGGGTCGAGGCCGGCGCCCGGTTCGGCGACGACGAAGGCGGTGAGCCGCTGGCCGAAGTCGCGGTCATCGGTGCCGATCACCGCGGCTTCCACGACGCCGGGGTAGGTGAGCAGGCACTCCTCAACCTCGGCCGGGAACACGTTCTCGCCGCCCGAGATGATCATCTCGTCCTCACGCCCGTCGATGAACAGCCGGCCCCATCGGTCGACGTGGCCGAGGTCGCTTGTCGCGAGCATCCCGTCGACGACGTCCTTGCCGCCACCGCCGGTGTAGCCGTCGAACCGTAGGCGACTGCCGACGAAGATCCGGCCCGTCGCTCCGGTGCGCGCGCGGTTGCCGTCGCCGTCGAGGATGCGCAGCCTCGTGCCCGGGGTTGGGTGGCCTGCGGTGCCGGGCGCGCGCCGCAGGCTCTGGGGGGAGGCGATCGTCGCCAGCGCCGTCTCGGTCGAGCCGTAGACGTTGTAGAGGACAGGGCCGAACCGATCCATGAAGCGCTCGGCGAGGTCGCCGGGGAGCGCCGCACCACCGCTGATCACAATCCGCAGCGAGGACGTGTCGTATGACTCGAGCTGTCGCTTCGGGAGCGCCAGGATGCGCTGGAGCATCGCCGGGACGGCGACGAACACGACGACGCGGTGGGTCTGGATGTCGTCGAGCGTCTGGATCGGTTGGAACCTGGCTCTGAGGATCAGCGTCGACCCGAGCGCGAGGGCCAGGTTGGCGTTGAACAGTCCGAGGCCGTGGAACAGCGGGGCGGCGACGAGCGTCGTGTCGCCGCTGAGGAACGGGATGCACGAGAGGATGCCCGCGGCGTCGAGTGGGCGTGCGTCAGCGTCGCGACGCGCACCCTTGGGGAGCCCGGTCGTGCCCGAGGTCAGGATCACGACTCGGCCCGGGCGCGGTGGCGGAGTGACGGGGGAGCCGTCCAGGCGTGCCTGGACCCCCTGGACCTCGGTCCGGCCGAGCGTCTTCAGAGACGTGCGGCCCTTGGGTCGCGGCTGCGGCTCGTCGGTGATGACGAGGTTCACCCCCTCGCGCTGTGCGACCTCCCGGGCCTGCGCGGCCGAGAAACCCGCGTTGAGATAGACGACGTTGGCGCCGAGCTTGCTCGCGGCCATGCCGGCGTCGATCACCAGGGCGCGGTTGTCCGAGAGGATCCCGACCGTGCTCGACGCCGTGATCATGCAATCGCCGGCGAGGTGCCGTGCGAGCGCGTTCGTCCGCCGATCGAGCTCCGCCGAGGTGACGGTCTCGTCGTCATCGACGATCGCCTGAAGCCCAGGATGTTGCTGCGCGCCCGCGACGACGATGCCGGCGGGACTGGCTCCCCACTTCCGCATCGTCGGGGTGGCCTTGAGCAGGCCGGCCGGATTGCCCAGCGACGGACTCGTCGCGGCGAACAACGACGCGAGCCCTTCCCAGCGTTCATACAGCCCCAGAGGCCGTCGCGATGTCGCAAGCACGATCCGCTGAACAGTATCAGAAATCAAGCAAACGGTAGTTTGGTTTTGGCCGTTCAGCCGGGCGCGCCGAGCACGACGACGCACGACGCGACCCCTGGACCACCAAGGGTGTGGGCGACCCCGCGACGGGCGCCGGGAACCTGCCGAGTGCCGGCACGGCCGATCACCTGGTCGGCGATCTCCTTGATCATGCGGACGCCGGTCGCGCCGACAGGATGCCCGCACGACTGCAGGCCGCCCGAAAGGTTGACCGGGATCTCGCCGCCGACCGTGGTGGCGCCGCTGCGCAGCAGCTCGACGCCGGCGCCGCGCTCGCATAGTCCGAGGTCCTCGTAGTTCACGATCTCGGTGATCGTGAAACAGTCGTGGCACTCGACCACGTCGATCTGGTCACGCGGCGACTCGATCCCGGCCCGGTCGTAGGCGGTCGCCGCCGCCTCGCGGGTGACGTGGAAGCCGAGATAGTCGGCTTCGTGGTGGAAGAAGCCCGTGTAATACCCGTCGACGACGGCCAGGCCGACGCCCTCAATCACCGCGTACGGCCGGGCGTGGCGGCGTGCCCAATCGGTCGACGCGAGCACGACCGCGGCGGCGCCGTCGGTCGTCGGGGTACAGTCAAGCGTCCCGAGCGGCTCCGCGACCCGGGGCGCACGGAGGACCTGCTCGACGGTCACCGGGCTGCGGAAGTGTGCCAGCGGGTTGCGGCTGGCGTGCTCGTGGTTCTTGACCGCGATGGTCGCGAGGTCCTCGAGTGTGGCGCCGTGGACGTGCATGTAGCGGTTGGCCAGCAGCGCGAACTGCCCCGGTGCAGTGCGGCCCTTGGCGAGCGTCGGGTGGGTCAGGTTGGCGGTGCGGGCGACGAGGCTGCCGCGCGGCGTCACGTCACGCATCTTCTCGGCCCCGACCGCGAGGACCAGGTCGTACTCGCCGGCGGCGATCGCCATCGCCGCCGCCCGCACCGCCTCCATGCCGGTGCAGCAGAATGTGGATACGCGCGTCACCGGCTTCGGCGCGAAGCCGATCGCCTCGGTGACGGCACTGCCCGAGTCGCCGACGAGCGCCGAGATCGCGGGCTCGGCCGTTCCTAGCCATGCTGCGTCGACATCGTCCTGGGACACACCCGCGTCGGCGATCGCTCCGCGCGCCGCGTCGGCGAGCAGCTCGAGGTAGCTGCGGTCGTGCTGGACGCCGAACTTCGTCGCGGCGGATCCGACGATCGCCACTTCGCCCGCTATCGGCACGGTGCCGCCTTCCAGAAGTACTGGACGACGCCGCCGCCCTGGTGCAGGCGGCGCGGCACGAGCCGGACCCGGTCGCCGATCGCGGCCTCCTCGCCGGTCGCCATCTGGCAGTAGAAGCGGGCACCGTCGTCGAGGTCGAGCACGACCATCTGGGTCACCTCGCCGCCCGGGTAGACATGATCACGCGTGTGTGTCAGGACGGTTCCGACGCGGGCGAGTGGCGTGATCACGGGCAGGTCGTCGGTATGGCCCGGCGGCGCCGCTGCCGGCGGCGGAAAGAACAGCTGCTCCCCATAGCGAACGCCCTCGAGCCGAAGGTCCTGTCCGCGCTCGCGCCAGGCACGTGGACCCGATGCGTACGGGTCGAAGCCGGCGCCGGACGGGATCGCGAAGGGCGCGTCGCGGTCGGCGCCGCCGAGGGCACGCTCGACCACGGAGCGACCACTCGCCTCCGGCCCGGGCCGGACGTGCACGGATTCGCCGATTCCTCCGGCGACCGCCACGACGAGCGACTCGTCCTCGAGGCCGCAGGCGATCCGCAGCAGCGCATGAGCGGTGCCGAGCAGACCCGTGCGGGCAGCCACGGGATCGCCGGGACCGCCAAGGACGCCCTCCGCCTTGGTCGCGACGCGGGCATCGAGCGCGCTGACGGCGACGGGCACGCCGGCCTCGGCGCGGGCTCCGAGCTGCTTCGCGATCCGCGCGCCGCCGTACTCGCCGACGAATGAGCTATCGCCTTCGCGAAGCGTCGCCTCGCCGCGCAGGCGCCAGCGGTCGCGGAGCTCCTCGACATGGCTCGGACCAATCGTGAGCTCGGCCAGGCCGGTGATGTTCTGCGGCCCGACGAGCAGTGCGACCGCGCCGTCGCCGTCCCCGGCGATCGAGCGTGCGCCGTCATGGGCGGCGAGGACGAGCACAGGAGCGTCGTACGCCGCTGCGAGGGCGACCCCGACGCGGAGTGCGCCCAGGCCGTCGGTCGTGACCGAGGTCAGCTCGACGACGGCGGTGCCGGCGTCAAGGCGGAGCAGTTCGGCGAGCGCCTGGACCGAGCCGCCGTGGTCGTAGGGCGCAGTCGTCGACGCGAACACGAGCGCCGCCGGCCGGCCGTCGCCGAGGGTTGCGAGCGCCTCGGCGCCCGCCTCCGCGGCGAGCGTGATCGCATCCTCGTCGGGGCGGGCGGCGCAGCGGCGCGCGCGCCCGGCCGGCACGCGATCGGTCGGGAGCGCCACGCCGATGCCGAGCAGCGAGCCGACCGGGCGGCGAACGGTCTTTACCGGGAGCGACTCACGGGACACGGCGGAGGTCACGCTCGACATGCTAGCGGCTTCTACCAACCGCTTGGTTGAGATCTGCACTGCGATCGCGCACTAGCGGCAGCACCTCGGCGCAGAACTGGTCGAGGAAGCGTTGCTGGTCTGCGCCGGGTGCGTGAAACACGAGCCGGGTGAAGCCGAGCTCGGCGTAGTCCATGATCCGCTCGGCGCACTCCTCGGCGTCGTCGCTGACGATGAAGCGGGTATGGGCGCGGTCGGCGGCGGCGTCGGCGAGTCGTTCCATCTCGAGCGGATCGTCGGTCCCCGACTTCTCCTCCGCGGTCAGCGCGAGCGCGGCCCACCACCGGCAGGCGTCGTGGGCGTATTGCCGGTCGCGGTCGTAGGAGACCTTGATCTCGATCATCCGGTCGATCGCGTCGGGGTCGCGGCCCGCCTCCTGCGCGCCGGCAACCACGTTCTCGAGCAGGGCCTCGTACAGCGCCGGGTCCTTGCCGCTGGTGCAGATGAACCCGTCGGCAACGCGGCCGGCCAGCTTCGCGGTCAGCGGTCCCGACGCCGCGACGTGGATCGGCACCGGCTGTTCTGGGCGGTCGTAGATCGTGGCCTTGTCGGTCGTGTAGTACTCGCCCGCGAAGCTGACCCGCTCCTCGGTCCACAGCCGCCGGATCAGTGCTATCGCCTCGGCGAGACGGCGGCGGCGCTCCTTGGCGCCGGGCCAGGCCGCGCCGGTGGCGGGCAGCTCGTTCATCGCCTCGCCGCTGCCGATTCCGAGGATCACGCGGCCCGGGTACATGGCGCCGAGCGTCGCAAAGCTCTGCGCGACGATCGACGGGTGGTAGCGCATCGTCGGGGTCAGGACGCTGGTCGCGACCGTCGCGTGCTCGAGCGCCTGGGCCGCCGATCCGAGCCACACGAGCGCGTTCGGAGCGTGACCGGTGTGGTGGCGCCACGGCTGGAAGTGGTCGGAGATCGCGACGGTGTCAAGTCCCGCCCGCTCGGCGCGGACGGCAAACGTCAGCAGCTCGCGCGGGCCGAATTGCTCAGCCGATGCCTTGTATCCGAAGCGGACTTCCATCTCGCCGACCTCCATTGCGCGGGTGATCACTGTACAGCCTACCAAACACTTGGTAGATTTCGTGATACGAGTAAGGCGAGCGTTGGAGGCAGACCGTGAGTGCACAGCAAGGCCGTGAAGTTGTGATCGTCGAAGCGGTGCGGACTCCGGTCGGCCGCGGGCATCGTGAGAAGGGCTACTACAAGGATCTGCACCCAGCCGATCTGCTGGGGCGCACCTACGTCGAGCTGATCCGCCGGGCCGGGATCGATCCCTCCCTGGTCGAGGACGTTCTGGCCGGCTGCGCCCAGCAGTGTGGCGAGCAGGCGATGAATGTCGCGCGCAACGCCTGGCTCCAGGCGGGGCTGCCGGTCACCGCCGCGGCGACGACGATGGATCGCCAGTGCGGCTCGGCCCAGCAGGCGGTCAACTTCGGCGCACTCCAGATCGCGGCCGGAATCCATGACGTCGTGATCGGATCGGGCGTCGAGCATATGGGCCATGTCTCGTTCGCCGTCGGCGAGGAGATCGCCAGCACCTATGGCAGCCCGCAGACGCCGGAGTTCTTCGAAGCCCACAACGTCCAGGGCCAGGGGATCGGCGCCGAGCTGATCGCAGACAAGTGGGAGATCCCGCGCTCGGAACTCGACGAGTTTGCGCTGCGATCGCACCAGCGCGCGGCGCGCGCGACCGACGACGGTCGGTTCGACCGGGAGCTCGTGCCGATCGAGATCGACGGTCAGACCTTGACCCGCGACCAGGGGATCCGCCCGGAGACCTCGCTCGAGGCGCTTGCACAGCTCAAGCCGGCGTTCAAACCCGACGGCAAGGTGACTGCCGGCAACTCGTCGCAGATCTCCGACGGTGCGGCCGCGGTGCTGCTGATGTCCCGGGAGAAGGCGGACGCGCTCGGACTGCGGCCGCGCGCGAAGATCCTTGACCAGACGACCGTCGGGTGCGACCCGGTGCTGATGCTCGAGGGCCCGATCCCGGCGACGACGAAGATCCTGGAGCGCAACGGGATGACGATCGACGACATCGATTACACCGAGATCAACGAGGCGTTCGCGTCGGTCATCGCTGCGTGGCAGCGCGAGCACAACCCCGACATGGACCGGGTCAACCCGCGTGGCGGAGCGATCGCGATCGGCCACCCGCTCGGCTCGACCGGGGCCCGGC
Source organism: uncultured Solirubrobacterales bacterium (assembly GCA_963742025.1). Classification (GTDB taxonomy): domain Bacteria; phylum Actinomycetota; class Thermoleophilia; order Solirubrobacterales; family Solirubrobacteraceae; genus Palsa-465. The sequence goes on along the minus strand of CAVUKF010000010.1, from coordinate 160,957 downwards.
TGATCACAACGCTGCTGCACGAGCTGGAGGACGACGACAAGGAGATCGGCTTCGTCACGATGTGCTGCGGCGGTGGCATGGGCACAGCGACGCTGATCCAGCGGATCTGACGATGGCCATCGCTGATCTCCCGTACGAAACGATCGAGCTCGAGCGCGATGGCGCGATCGCGCGGGTGATGCTCAACCGGCCCGAGCGGCTGAACGCCCAGACCGGGCAGATGTTCATCGAGATCCAGCGCGCGGCGACCGAGCTGGAGGCCGACCCCGAGGTGCGGGTGATCGTGCTCACAGGACGCGGCCGGGCGTTCTGCGCCGGCGCCGACCTGCGCTCCTACACCGACGAGGTGGATCACACCGACCCGGGCGCGATCCGCGACAGGATGCGGCTGATCGCCGGGGTCGTCCGCACCTGGACCGGGCTCGACAAACCGACGATTGCAGCGGTCAACGGCGTCGCCGTCGGCGGTGGCGCCAACCTCGCGCTGATGTGCGACCTCGTCGTCATGCGCGAGGACGCCGGCATCGGCCAGACCTATGTTCGCACCGGCATGGTCCCCGACATGGGCGGGACCTATTTCCTGCCGCGCCTCGTCGGCCGCGCCCGCGCGATGGAGCTGGCGCTGCTCGGCGACGTGATCGGAGCCGCCGAGGCCGAGCGAATCGGGATGGTCAACCGCTGCGTACCGGCCGACCGGTTCGAGGACGAGGTGCAGGAGCTGGCGAGCCGCCTTGCCGCCGCAGCGCCGCGCGCCGTTGAGCTGATCCTCACCGGCCTGCGCCATGCGCCGCTGTTCGACCTCGACGCCGCGCTCGAGTGGGAGGCCAACGCGATCGCGATGGTCGTCTCCTCACCGGCGGCCCAGCAGGCGATCGCCGATTTCCAGCGCCGAGCCGACGAGAAGGAGAGCAAGTGAGCACGTCCGAAATCCAGCCCAATCCGTGGCGGCTCGAGCCGGCCTTCGACCGCGCGATCGTCACCGGCGGGGGCAGCGGACTCGGGCGCGCGGTGGCGCTCGCGCTCGCTTCGGCGGGGGTGGAGGTGACGGTCGTCGGCCGCCGCGAGGAGCCCCTCCAGGAGACCGCGGGACTCGCTGCCGGCCTTCCCGGCGCGGTGTACGCGGCGCCGGGCAGCGTGCGCGAAGAGGATCAGGTCGACAGCGTCTTTCGCGCCTGCGAGCATCGAGGGGGACCCGTCCCGATCCTCGTCCACGCGGCCGCCGGCGCGTTCCTGGCGCAGGCCGAGAAGATCTCGGCAAACGGCTTCCGCTCGGTTGTCGACGTCGGTCTGAGTGGCGCCTTCCTGACATTGCGCCGCTGGGCATTGCCGCTGATCGAGGCCGGTACCGGCGGCACCGCCGTGTGCGTCGGCAGCGCGCTAGGCTCCCGCGAGGTTCCGGGTGCTGCCCACTCGAGCGCCGCCAAGGCCGGACTCGAGGCGCTGGTCCGGTCGCTGTCGGCCGAATGGGGCCGCTATGGGCTGCGGATCAACGTCGTCGCGCCCGGCGCGGTCTCGACCGAGGGGGCGGAGGAGGGGATGTGGAGCGACCGCGTCATCCGGCAACACGTCGAGGACGAGATCCCGATGCAACGGTTCGGGACGATCGACGAGGTGATCGCCGGCACCGCGTTCCTGGTCAGCCGCCAGGCGTCGTATGTGACCGGTGCGACGCTCATCGTCGACGGCGGCTGGGGTCTACGCAACTGGGCGTTCTTCACACCTGGCGACGGCTCCGGCCCCGGGCGGGGGTAGCGCGGCCGAAGTTCGGGCGTGTCCGTTGAGCCACGGCTCAGCGGCTGTGTTGATGACCTCGAGCCCTACCTAGCGGGCTGTGTGTGTGACCTGGAGCGAGGTCAGGGCGCGGGCGGCGATGCTCGGCACGTACTCGAGCGGCTGCTCGGGAACGGCCAGGTCCGGCATGCGCTCGATCAGGCGGCTGAAGGCGACCCGGCCTTCGATCCGCGACAGCTGTGCGCCGATGCAGGTGTGAACGCCGCGGCCGAAGCCGATGTGCCGGTTCGGGCTGCGCGTGATGTCGAGCACGTCAGCGTCCGGGAACCGCTCCGCGTCGCGATTGGCGCTCCCGGTGGCGAGGAACACGCGGTCGCCCGCCTTGATCGTCCGGTGGCGCAGCTCGACGTCCTCGACGACCCAGCGGTGGAGGATCTTGATCGGACCGTCGTAGCGGAGGACCTCCTCGACGGCGCCGCCCACCTTGGTCGGATCCTCGCGGATGATCGCCATCTGGTCGGGCTGGCGGCTGAGGTGCAGCACCATCGCGTTGAGCAGGTTCATCGTCGTCTCATGGCCGGCGAACAGCATCAGCGCGCACATCGCCTCCGTCTCGTCGCGGGAGAGGACGTTACCCTCGCCGTCGCCCTCGAGCAGGCCGCTGATCATGTCCTCGCCGGGGTGCTCGGCCGCGTAGTCGATCCGCTCGCCGAAGTAGGCGGTCATCTCCTCGAGGCCCTGCATCGCGCGAGCGTGCCGGTCGGAGCGCTCCTCGCCGCCGCCGCCGAAGGCGACAAGCGCCAGATCCTGGGACCAGGCGCGGAAGCGGTGACTGTCGGTGACGGGGGCGCCGATCAGCTTGGCGATCACCGTCGCCGGCAGCGGGAAGGAGAAGTTTGCGATGAAATCCGTGTGACCCGCCTCGATGAACTCGTCGAGCAGCTCGTCGACGAGCTGACGGATCCACTGCTCGCTGGCGGCGATCCGCTTCGGGCTGAACGCGCGCGCAACGAGCTTGCGCAGCCGTGTGTGCGCGGGCGGGTCGGAGACGACCATCCAGTCCTGGATCAGCTCAAGCACCCGACCCGACGCGCTGCGCCGGTCCTCGCTCATCGCCTTGAGCAGCGGCCGGACGCGGTCCGAGGACATCCGCGGGTCGGCGAAGGCGGCGACGTTGTCGTCGTAGCGGGTCAGCAGCCAGGCGCGGTGGACGCCGCTCCAGTGCACCGGATCCCTTTCCCTCAGCTCGGCGAGGTAGGGGTACGGATCGCGGGTCAGCGGCGGGTCGAGAAGGTTCAGATCGGCCAGGTCGGCAGGGAGGGCGATGTTCATAGCGACCGTGAGTGTAAACCAATTGAGGTAGTAAACCAAACAAACGGTTGGCATAATCAATTCGCATTGACTGACTACAGAGGAGCGCGGCGATGAGCCAGGACTGGGCAGAGGCGATTACAACCGGCGACCTGCTGCTGCGCGCGGCTGAACGCCACCCGGACGACGACGCGGTCGTCTTCCCGGACGAGCGGCTGAACTGGTCACGGCTGGCCGCGCGAGCGCGATGGTTGGCGCGAGGGCTGGTCGGGTTGGGCGTCGAGCCGGGCGACCATGTCGGCGTGCTGATGGCCAACAGCCCGGACTGCATCGCCTCGATCTACGCGATCGGCCTGGCCGGAGCGGTGCTCGTCCCGATCAACACCCGCTACCGGGCCTCGGAGCTGCCCTACGTGGTCACCGATGCCGGCCTCGTTGCGATCTTGACCAGCGACCGGATCGACGACTACGTCGACCTGCCCGGGCTGCTCACCGAGTCCCTCCCAGGCCTCGCCGCCGGTGCGCCGGAGCCACCTCGGCTGCGGTCGGTCGTCCTGCTCGGGCAGCGGGAGGTGGCCGGAATGATGGGCGAGCGGGCTCTTGACCAGTACGCGCGAGGGGTCAGCGAGGCCGAGATCGACGCCTGCCGCGCGCGCGTGCGCGTGCGCCAGACTGCCCTGATCCTATACACGTCGGGGACGACCTCGCAGCCGCGCGGCTGCGTGCTGACCCACGAATCGATCGTCCGCAACTGGACGCAGGTGGCGACGACGATCTACCGAATGACGGAGGCCGACCGTCTGTGGGCACCGTGCCCGCTGTTCCACCTTGGCGCGATCGGCCCGTTGCTGATGTGTGCAGCGACCGGGGCGGCGTTCCTCTCGGACACGTTCTTCGACGCGGGGCGGGCCGTGGAGCTGATCGCGCGCGAGCGGGCGACCGTGCTCTATCCGGCCTACCCACCGATCACGCAGGCGGTGCTGACGCACCCGAGCTTCGACGCCGCGGCGCTGCCGCAGGCGCGGGCAATGCTCAACGTCGCGCCGCCCGACACACTGCGCCAGATGCAAGCCGCACTGCCGCAGGCGATCCAGCTGTCACTGTATGGCCTGACCGAGGGCGGCGGACCGCTCGCCAACAGCCGGCTTGACGATCGCGAGGAGGTGCGGATGGAGACCGTCGGCGCAGCGCTGCCGGGCGGCGAGGTGCGGATCGTCGATCCGGCGACGCGTGAATCGGTTCCGGTCGGCGACCCCGGTGAGATCGCGATCCGCGGTGTCAGCGTGTGCGACGGATACCACGGCGACCCCGAGAAGACGGCAGCGCAGTTCGACGACGCGGGGTGGTACTACACCGGCGACCGGGGCTCTCTCGACGCTGCCGGTCGACTGCGGTTCCTCGGGCGCCTCAAGGACATGCTCAAGGTCGGCGGCGAGAACGTCGCACCGGCCGAGGTCGAGGCGCACCTGGCGCTGCATCCGGCGGTCAAGCTCGCTCAGGTGGTCGGCGTACCCGACGCGCGGCTCGACGAGGTGGTCGCGGCGTTCGTCGAACTTCGGCCCGGGATGACCGTCACCGAGGACGACCTGCTCGACCACTGCCGCGGGCAGATCGCGCGGTTCAAGGAGCCGCGCTACATCCGCTTCGTCACCGAGTGGCCGACGTCGGCGACCAAGGTTCAGAAGGAGCGGCTGCGCACGCGGCTGCTCGGCGAACTAGAACCAACCAAGCGGTAGGTAGAAATTCAGAAGCGTTCGGTGTAGGATCCCGCGCGAGATGCTGACCTACCGGCGAGAGGGAGCGGTTGCCTGGGCGACCCTCGACCGACCCGAGAAGCTGAATGCGATGACTCGGGCCTTCTGGGGCGAGCTGGTCGGCGTGCTCGACCAGGCGGAGGCCGACCCGGTGGTTCGGGTGCTCGTCTTCCACGGGGCCGGCCGCTGCTTCTCGGTCGGCGGCGACATCGAGGGGTTCGGCGAACTGACCCATGCCGGCGACCGACGCGCCTATCTCCGCGAGGCGATGGGGGCCCTGGAGGCGGTCGAGCGGTTCACCAAACCGACGATCGCCGCCGTGCATGGTCACGCCCTGGGCGGCGGCTGCGAGCTGACGCTCGTGAGCGACATCGTCGTCGCCGATGCGACTGCGCGTTTCGGTACCCCCGAGGCGATGGTCGGCCTCGTCCCCGGTCCCGGCGTCGCCCGTGGACTTGCCCATGTCAACCTGCACTGGATGAAATACATGATCTTCACCGGAGAGACGCTCGATGCCGAACAGGCACGCCTGGCCGGGCTCGTCAACACAGTCACCCCGGAGGGGGAGCACCTGGCGGAGGCGGGCAGGCTGGCTGACCGGGTCGCCGCCCGTGCGCCGCTCGCGCTCGCCGTCGGTAAGCAGCTGCTCGGCGACCAGGCGCCGGCGGCGTGGGCCCACGCGATCGACGGCGTCGGCTTTCTCCAGCTCACCGAGGACTTCGGCGAGGGGATCGCGGCCTTCGAACAGCGGCGTGAGCCGCGCTTCCAGGGTCGATGACGATGGCATCCGAGACGAGGAGCGACGCCGGGCAACCTCCATCGAGCTGGTTGAAGAGCTCGCAGCGCCGTCGCGACGAGGCCCTGCAGGGCGGTGGCCCGGAGCGCATCGCGAAGATCCACGAGTCGGGACGGATGACCGCCCGGGAGCGGATCGAGGCGCTGATCGACCGAGGCTCGTGGTTCGAGCTCGGGGTCTTCGCCGAGCCCGAGTTCCGGCGCGAGGGCGTGATCACGACGGGCGACGGGATCATCACTGGGATGGCACGGGTGAACGGCCGTAAGGTGTGCGTGATCGCGGTCGAGACGACCGTCCTGACCGGCACGACTGCGCCGGTCAACATGCGCAAGCAGGGCCGGATCGCCGAGTGGGCAGGGCGCACGGGCCTGCCGCTCGTCTGCCTCTGGACAACGACGGCGGCCGGATCCCGGACCTGCTCGGGTGGCGCTTCTCGGGCGTTCCGTTCGACTTCGCGACCTTCCTCCAGTCCCCGCCGGGCTGCCCGGCGATCCCGCGCGTCTCCGCCGTCGTCGGCCCGAGTTTCGGCGACGCGGCGCTCCATGCGGCGATGGGCAACTTCGTCGTGATGGTGCGAGTGCGGCGGTGGCGCTGTCGGGCCCGCCGGTGATCCGCGCCGCGATCGGCGAGGACATCTCCGCACGAGGAGCTCGGCGGGCCGGCTGTCGCGGCCGAGCAGAGCGGCACCGCGCACATGGTGGTCGACGACGAGGCGGCCGCGTACGAGGCCGTCAAGCGGTTCCTCTCCTATATGCCCGATTCGGCCCGGCTGCCGGCGCCCGTGGCTGACGAAGTGGCACCGTTGCGCGATCCCGAGGGGCTGCTCAAGCTGGTGCCGGTCGAGCGGCGCCGAGGCTACGATATGCGCCGCGTAATCGAGTCGATCGTCGACGGCGACTCGGTGCTGCAGTGGAGTGAGCGGTTCGGGCGCAGCGTGATCTGCGCGCTGGCCCGGCTCAAGGGTCAGCCGATCGGCGTCGTGGCCAGCCAGCCGATGCAGCGCGCCGGTGTGATGGACGTCCCCGCTCTGAAGAAGGAGGCCGCCTTCGTCGACCTGTGCGACACGTTCAACCTGCCGTTGGTGTTCCTCCAGGACGTGCCCGGGCTGATGATCGGCTCAGACGCCGAGAAGGCCGGGATCCTGGCCGGCTACGAGAGCGTCGTCGGCCGCCTCGCCCGCGCCACGGTGCCAAAGGTCGCGGTCGTCGTCAGAAAGGCCTATGGCGGCGGGCACATCGCGCTCGGTGGGCGCCCGGTCCATCCGGACCTGCTGCTGGCGTGGCCAACCGCCGACATGGGCTTCATGGCGCCCGACACCGGCGTGCGCACGGTCTACCGCCGCCGGCTCGAGCAGGTGCTCGCCGACGAGGGCCGCGAGGCGCACGACGAGCTGGTCGCGGCGCTCGAGGCCGAATGGGCCGCTGAAGAGCGGCCATGGGAGGCGGCCGCAAACATCATCCTCGACGACATCATCGACCCCCGGCGCACGCGCGACATCGTCGCCGAGGGGATCGACTTCGCCTGGGGCAGCCGGCTGCGCGTGACCGACGCGGGATGCGGGGCCGGGCGCCACTGATGGGCGACCTCCGCCCCCGCTCAGGGCGGTCTTCGGCGCGGACTGTTCGAGGACGAGCACGACGCCTTCCGCGAGTCGGTGCGCGGCTTCCTGCTGCGCGAGGCCGTGCCCCACACCGAGGCGTGGGAGGCGGCCGGCCTCGTCGACCGCAGCTTCTGGCGGAAGGCCGCGGCGCAGGGGTATCGTCGGGTTCGCAGGCCCCCGAGTCGCTCGGCGGCGCCGGCGTCGACGACTTCCGCTTCAACGCGATCATCAACGAGGAGGTCGCCTACACCGGCACCGTCTACGACAACTTCTCGCTGACCAACGACATCGTGCTGCCCTACCTGCTCGAGCTGACGACCGAGGAGCAGCGGGCTCGGTGGCTGCCGGCGGTCTGCGCCGGCGAGCGGATCGTCGCGATCGCGATGACCGAGCCAGGGGCGGGATCGGACCTGCGGGGGATCGCCTCGACGGCGAAGTGGAACGGCGAGGCGCTGGGATCTGAACGGCTCCAAGACGTTCGTCACGAACGGGATCCACGCCGAGCTGGTGATCGTCGCCGCGCGGATGCGCGGGCGGCGAGACCGACGGCCTCGGTCTGTTCGTGGTCGAGTCGACGATGCCGGGCTTCGAACGCGGGCGCAAGCTCGATGAAGGTCGGGCGCCGGGCCCAGGACACGGCCGAGCTGTTCTTCGAGTCCGTGGCCGTCCCGGCCGAGAACCTGATCGGCGAGGAGGGCCGCGGCCTTCAGCACCTGATGCGCAACCTCGCCCAGGAGCGCCTGTCGATCGCCACGACCGCGGTCGCCAACGCCGAGCGCGCGCTTGAGATCACGCTCGAGCACGTCCGCGCGCGCAACGCCTTCGGCCAGCCGATCGGCTCCTTCCAGGCCAACCGCTTCTCGCTGGCCGAGCTCGCCACCGAGGTGTCGATCGGACGCGTCTACGTCGACCGCTGCATCGAGGCGCACGTCGCCGGCGAGCTGTCCGGGACCGAGGCGGCCAAGGCGAAGCTGTGGACGACCGAGCTCGAGTTCCGGCCGTCGACCTCGGCATGCAGCTCCACGGCGGCTACGGCTACATGGAGGAGTACGAGATCGCCCGCCGCTGGCGCGACGCGCGCGTCGAGCGGATCTACGGCGGCACGAGCGAGATCATGAAGGAGATCATCGGCCGCTCGCTCGGCCTCTGATCGAATCCCGTCGAGCGGCCTTCAGAAGGCCGGGTCTGGAACCCAGTTCGAGCTCGTCACTGCGCCCTGGCCGCGGGCAAACGCGAGATCCGCTCGGCGACGTCGGCGTACTCGTCGACCAGCGAGTTCGGCACGAGGTACCCGTCCTGTGACCGGATCTCCTCCAGGTGCTCGGCGATGTCCTCGACAGTGACGCTGTCGGCGTCGTCGGCGAGCCAGCCGGGGGTGAGCCCGGTGAACACCCTGGCGTACCGGCCGGCGCAGGAGGAGTAGACCTCGCCGGTCTGGCCGCACTCCCGGCTGGCCAGGAACAGGACCAGCGGGACGTTGGTCGGTGGCCGGCTGCGGGACTCGAGGAGCTCACGGGTGGCGTGGAAGCGGTCGGGAAGGCCGGGAATCGGATCGCCGGCACTGATCGTCGTCCGGCCAGTCGGGAGCACGGCGTTGGCGAGCACCCCCGACTCGGCGCCTTCGATGGCGAGCGCGCGCACCAGTCCGATCAGCCCCGCCTTGGCGGCGCCATAGTTGGACATCCCGGGCAGCCCGAAGGTCCCCACGTTCGAGCTGATCAGGACGATCCGCCCGTAGCCACGCCGTCGCATGGCCCGGTACGCCGGCTGGCCGGCGAAGAACCCCCCGCGCAGATGGACGTCCAGGACGGCGTCTAGCCGCGCCACGCTCAGGTCCTCGAAGAAGTCGGGGCGGAGAAAGCCGGCGTTGTGGACGAGGATGTGGACGCCACCGAAATCCTCGACCGCGCAGTCGACCATCGCCTGGCCGCCCTCGGGGGTCATGACCGAGTCATGGCTCGCGATCGCCTTGCCGCCGGCAGACTGGATCTCGGCCACGACCGCGTCGGCGAGCTCGGGCTGGACATCGTTGACGACCACGGCGGCGCCGCGTCGGGCGAGCCCGAGCGCATACTCGCGGCCGATCCCGCGGCCGCTGCCCGTCACCACCGCCACCTGGTCCTCGAAGTCGATCTGCATGCTCATGTCGCCATACCTTTCGTCGATTCCTGTCGTCGGAGCGAGCCCGCAACCACTCCGATCTTCGGCCGCTCACCGACGCTGCGCTTCGGTCGGCGGCACGGCCGCCATGGGCCAGCTCATCGCGCGGAAGATGGGGGGCCTCGGCTCGAAGCCGAACGAGTCGTCGAGCTCACGCGGGCAGATCAGGAGTTCGGTGGTGTTGCCCTGACCATCGTTGACGTAGGTCGATCCGCGTGTCTGGGGACAGGCACGGTTTGGCACAAACCCAGCATCGGTGAGACGGCCGAAGACCGCATCGAGGGGAGCCTGTCCCCGGAATCCCAACGCTGCGTTCATGAAGCCCTGGTCGCTCGGCAGGTAGCCGTCCGGATGCGGGCGTCCCAGCGGCTCCTGGTAGTGGTCGAGCTCCAGGTAGGCGTCGCCGGCACCGAGCACGGCCCGCTCGACGTGCGCTCCGTCGAGCTGCCACAGGGTCTCGTGCTCGGGGAGGTGCAGGAGCTTCGCCGGCTCCTCGGAAAGCCCGATGGTGTCGACGAAGAAGCGTCGCGCCGCCGCCAGGTCGGAGACGGAGATGGCAACGTAGACAAGGGCGGGCGCGAGGTCGTAGAACCGCGGTCGGATCCCTCCCGGGAGGGCCTCACCGTCTTCCAACACCTCGATGACGACCCGCGAGCCAGGTTCGCGGAAGCAGACACGCCGGAGTCCCTCGTGCGCAACCGGCGGGGTGAGCGATTCGACACCGAGCCCGGCCAGGCGCTCGAGCGCGGCATCGAAGTCCGGCACGGTGACCCCGAGGCGGCTCCAGCCGAGATCGCTCGGGCGCGTGTCAATGGCGAGCGGCTTCTGCGTCGGCTGGGAGTGGTGGAAGAGCTCGAACTGGAAGAAGTCCTGGCGTCCCACCAGCCACCCGACTGTGCTGGTCGCGTCCTCTCCGATCGCCTGTACCTCGGCGAATTTCGGTCCCCAGAAGAACCTGGCACCCGCGTCGGCGAAGCCCAGGCCGACCGACAGGATCCGCGCCGAGCGGGCCGGGTCGTCCGTGCAGAACGCGACTTGGCAGATCGGTGGGGTGGCCATCGGACCGCTGAACGGCTAGAGCCGGTCGAGGAAGCCTTCGAGGCTGGCCGTGAAGACGTCGTTGTCGTCGCCGGCGACCATGTGCCCGGCGGCGGAGACGTCGACGTCTCGGCGTGCGGGATCAGTCTCTCCATCTCCTCGAGGCCGCGGTCGCTGACCATGTCGGACTGACGCCCGCGCACGATCAGCGTCGGAATCGTGACGCCGCGCTGCGGCGCGGACAGGCGGCCGGCGCCGCCTCCCGCTGCGACTCGTTGTCGATCCGCATGAATGCAGGATCCCAGTGCCAGTACCAGCGCCCGTTCTCATGTTGGCGGAGGTTCTTGCGAAGCCCGTCGAGGCTGCGCGGGCCGCGGACGGAGCGGGTTGTAGGCTGCGATCGCCTCGCCCGCCTCCTCCAGCGACGCAAAGCCGTCCGGATTGGCCTTCATGAAGCTCGTGATCCGATGCACCCCGACCCCTCGGGGTGGACGACGATGTCGACGAGCACGATCGCGCGCGCGAGCCCCGGATTGCCGCCGGCCGCAGTCAGCGACGTGATCCCGCCGAGCGAGGCGCCCACGAGTACGGGTGGCCGGTCGAGCGTGCGCGCCAACGCGAGCAGGTCGCCGACGAAGCCGTCGAGCGAGTAGTCGTGCTCGGGGTCCCAGTCGCTGTCGCCGTGGCCGCGCGCATCGAGCGCGAGTGCGGTCCGCCCGCCCCGGGAGAGCCGCTCGGCGGTGTGCTTCCAGGAGTGCCGGGTCTGGCCGCCGCCGTGCAGGAGGAGCACGAGGTCAGCCCCTGGGACGCCTTCCCAGCGCTCGCCGACCAGGTGGACGCCGGCGTTCTCCCAGCGCACCTGCTGGGGCGCATGGTCAGAGTGAATAGCCGCCGTCGACATCGATGATCTGTCCCGTGATGTAGGAGGCGGCGGGGGAGGCGAGAAAGCAGACCGCCTCGGCGACGTCGGCGGCGAGGCCGAGCCGCCCGAGCGGGATGCGCGACTGGGCGGTGTCGACGTCGCGCTCGTTCATCACGCCCGACGCCATGAACTTGCCCGCCATCCCGTCGCCGAGGATCCCGGGGCCCACGCAGTTGGCGCGAATCCCGAACTTGCCCTCCTCGGCGGCGAGCGCGCGCACGAACGCCTCGACCGCACCCTTCGGGCTGCTCGAGAGGCCGTCCTTGATCGGAAACCGTCGGGTGGCGACGGTTGTCACCGCAACGATCGTGCCGCGTGTCGCGCGCAGCGACGGGAGCAGCGGATGGACGATGTTGAAGAAGCCGGCGGCCTCCCCGAGCAGGTGGTGGCGGTAGAGGTCGGGCTCGGCGCGGCTGAGGTGGATCTGGGGGACGTACAGGCCGGCGGCGTGGATCACGGTGTGGATCGAGCCGAACCGCGCGAGCGCCCCCGAGGCGAAGCGCGCAGCCGAGTCAGCGTCCGCGAGATCGGCCTGCCAGGTCGCGGCTGCGCGGCCCTGGCTTTCGACGGATGCGACCGTCGCGTCGGCGGCCGCTCGCTGGGAGTTGTAGCTCAGTGCGATGTCACAGCCGCGTTGCGCGAGCAGCCGGCAGATCGCGGCGCCGATACCGCCGCTGCCACCGGTGACAAGCGCCGCTCCGCCGTCGTTGGACATGGCGAAGATTCTAGCGCCGAAATCTGCCAAACGTTTGATTGTTCAAACACGAGCAAGCTCGGCGTGCTCGACGAGCGGGGCTTGCCGGATACGGCCGGGGATGGCCAGCGCGACGACGCTGGCCGCGGCGAGGCCCGCAGCGCAGACCCAGAACGTCGCCGTGAATCCCGCGGCGACGGGGAGGCCGCCCGGGTGGGCGAGGTGGGAGGCTAGAATCGTCGCGCAGATCTGGATCCCGACCGCGCCGCCGAGCACCCGGACGATCGTGTTGATTCCGGTCGCTGCGCCGGTCTGATCACGCGGTACCGCGCCGACGATCAGGTTGGGCAGCGCCGCGAAGCCAAGTCCGAGTCCGATGCCGGCGATGCCCATGCCGGCGTAGATGTGCCACTCGACTTGGTGCGAGGCGGCAATCAGAGCGAACCCGGCGGTTCCGAACGCGCCGCCGGCCACCAGCACCGCCTTCGATCCGATTCGCTGCGAGAGCCGGCCCGCGAACGGACCGAGGAGCGCCTGTCCGATCGTGGCCGGCAGCAGGAACAGGCCGGCGCCGACGACCGACGCGGCATAGCCGTAGCCGGTCGACTGGGGCTCCTGGACGAACTGGGGCACGGTCGCGTACGCGGCGTACATGCCGAACCCGAACAGCGCCGCCGCCAGATTCGTGCGCCAGACCGTCCGGTGCCCCATCGTCCGCATGTCGATCAGCGGCTCGGCGGTCCGCAGCTCCACCACCACCCACACGACGAGGATGCCCAGACCGGCAGCGAGGAGGAGGAGTGTCCGGGGCGAGGTCCATGTCCACTCGCTGGCCTTGCTGATCGTCAACAGCTCGACCAGCAGCCCGGCGCCCAGCAGCACGGCGCCGAGCCAGTCGACCCGACCGCCGGCGCGGATCGGCGACTCGGGGATCAGGCGCCACGCTGCAACGGCCGTCGGGACGGTGAGCGCCAGCGGCAGCCAGAACAGCCAGTGGTAGCCGAGGTGAGCCAGGATCACTCCGGCGAGCAGCACGCCGGCGCCGCTGCCGACCCCGACGCTGGCCGACATCACACCGAAGCCGGTCGCCATGCGATCATGGTCGAACTCGTCGCGGATGATTCCGTAGGCGAGCGGAAAGACGCCGCTCGCGACGCCGCAGATCACGCGGCCGATGACCAGCGGTACGAGCGAGGTGGAGAGCGCGCATACGAGCGCGCCGGCGATGACGATGCAGAGCGTCCAGACGAGCGTGCGCTTCTTGCCGTACATGTCTCCGAGCCGCCCCGCGATCGGTGTGGCCACGCCGCTGGCGAGGATGTACGCGGTCAGTACCCAGGCCGTATCGATCGAGGTGGTGTGCAGCGCCCGTGTCAGATGCGGGATCGCCGGGAGCATCAGCGAGGCGAACAGCGCGTAGATGACTCCGGCGGTGAACAGGATCGAGAGCACGGTCCGTTCGCGGGCCGGCGCCCGGGCTGGGTGGCTTGGCTCAGCGGACAATTCGACCTATCGTTTGGTTGACAGCTGTTACTGTACCGGTGGTGAACGCAGTCCGCGAGCACGTTTTCGAGACCGCCGACGGCGCCCGCCTGCACTGGGTGCAACAGGGCGCCGGGCCGCGGGTCCTACTCGTCCACGGTGGGACCGGCACCGGCGCCTACGACTGGGAGTTGGTCCGCCCGGCGCTGTCGGAGTCCCACCGGTTGATGGTGCTCGACCTTCGCGGACACGGCCGATCGAGCGACCCGGGCGAACGGGTCGGGCTCGGCCAGATCGTTGACGACGTGCGCTCGCTACTCGTGGCCGAGGGTGGCTGCGACGCGATCGTCGCGTTCTCGATCGGGGCGAGCGCGACGCTGGCGCTGCTCTGCTCCGAGCCGGAGTTGACGCGGGCGTTCGTCTGTATCGGCGCCTCAATGGCGGGCGATCCGGATCGGGTCGAGGAGTTCTCGACCGGGCCGTGGCCGTCCTCGCTGCGCGCGCTCCGCCACGACCATGCGCGGGACGATGACCACTGGAAGCGGCTACGGCGGGCATTCGCGTCGAGCTGGGCTGACCTGCACCTCGACGACGCGGCGCTGGCACGGGTTGAGATCCCGACGCTGGTCGTGTGCGGCGATCGCGACCGGATCGAGCCCGTCGAAACCGCCCTGCAGCTGTCGCGCGCCCTGCCGCGCGGCGAGCTGCTCGTGCTTCCGGATTGCGGTCACTTCGTGCCGAGACAGCGGCCGGACGAGCTGTGCGCCGCGGTCCTCGGGTTCCTCGATCGGGCGCTCGCAGAGCGGTGAGCGCCGTGCGCGTCTGTCTGTTGTGCGGCGGGTTCGGTGGTGCGCGCTTCGCGCCCGGACTGGTTTCGGCCGTCGGTGCGCCCGACACCGTGGTGATCACAAACCCGGGCGACGACATCCGTTTCATGGGGCTCGAGGTGTGGCCAGATTTCGACGCGACGCTGTACGCACTGGCCGGTGAATTCGACGAGGCGCTCGGCTGGGGCCGGCGGGGCGACACCTTTCGGGTGGCGGACGCGCTCGGTGACGCCGGGTGGTTCCGGATCGGCGACGCCGACCGCTCGATCTGCGCGGCGCGGACCGCGTGGCTTGACGACGGAATCGCGCGGTCGTTCGTCGCCCGGCTTCTGCGCGAGGGCCTGGGCGTCGAGACGACGGTGGTGCCCGCGTCCGCGCAGCCGCACCGGACTGTGGTCGAGACCAGGGGCGGTGAACTGCCGCTCCAAGAGTGGTTGGTACGCCACCGGGCCGCCGACACCCCGCTGAGGATCCGGACCTCGCCGGTGGCCGCCGCGGCAACGCCCGAGGCTCTGCGGGGTCTGGCGCAGGCGGACCTCGTGATCCTCGGGCCGTCGAGCCCGGTGATGAGCCTGATGCCGATCCTCTCGGTGCCCGGGATGCTGGCCGCGGTGTCGCGAGCCGCGCGGGTCGTGGCGATCAGCCCGACGGTGTCAACCGTCACGCCGCGCCTGGCCCCCGAGCAGGGTCGCTACCGCGTCCGCGAGGTGTTGCTCGAGATGCTCGGTCTGCCCCACACCGCGGCGGCGGTGCCGGCCCTGTGGCCGGGGATGTTGGACGGCATCGTCGTCGATTACCGCGACGAGCGGATCGCGCGCGAGATCGAGGCCACGTACGGGTTGCCCGTCCTGCGGGCCGACCTGCTTCCGGCGCCGGGGCCCCGGCGCGCGGCTCTGGCCGCGGAGGTCGTCGCCTTCGGTGCAGGCCTGGCGGGGCGCGACCCGATCGGAGTGCAGGAACCGGATCTCCGCCCCGGGCACGCCTTGGGTGCTGAGCGGCTGCTGGCGCAGCCCGCGGGGTAGCTCATCGGCTCATGTTTCGCGTCGTGTTCGAGATTCACCGGCTGCCCGAGCTGACCCACGAGGAGTTCGCCGCGCGATACCGCAACCACGGCCCGCTCGTCCGCGGGCTGCCCGGCGTGATCGGCTACACGCAATGCCTCGTGACCCGCTCTGCGAACCTGCTCGGACCGCCGGCGGACGCCGTCTCGATCCTCGACTTCGAGGCCGAGGCCGACTACCGGCGCGCCGATGCCAGCCCCGAGATGGAACTGGCCCACGCCGACGCGGCGTCGTTCGTCTCGCACGTGGCCGCGTATCACGTCGAGACGCGCGAGGTGCCGCAGTGCTGAGGGGCGATTGAAGGCGGTCAGGGGCGATGCCCGCCCCGTGCGGCGGCGAGTGCCCGGTCGGCCCGCTCACGACCGTATGCCATCGGCGGCAACCGGGAGGCGACCGAGTCGATGAAGGCATGGCGGTCCGTGAACCGCCATCGCCCGTCCGCCTCCCGGCGCAGCTGGTCCTCGTAGTGACCGAACACCCGCACGGTCGGAGCGCCGTCGTGCTCGACGACGACGACGAAGTAGGCCCGCACCGCCGCCGCGTCGCCGTCGACATCGATCAGCGGCTCGATCAGCAGGTGCTTGTGCCAGAGGCCCGGCGGACGGGTGTGCTGGGCGATGAACGCGAGCAGCCCGGGACGTCCACGGATGTGGAGCGGCGGGTATTCGGGGCGCGGCGAGCTGGTCTGGAAGATCCCGTCCTCGGTGAAGCAGTCAACCCAGCCGTCCGCATCTCCCACGTCGATCGTGTGGCCGTAGCGGTACAGGTTGCGCAGCACGTCGCGCTCGGCCTCCAGGGCGCTGAGGCGGGCAAGCAGTTCCTCGGTCATCGCACGATCTCCTTTTCTTGCTGATTTCACGCCGCGCGGCCGGCGTCGTCGCCCTCGCGGAAGGCGCGCATCGCGTCGCGCGGCGCGATCGCGTCGCCGGCCACGAGGACATGTGCGCCGAGCTCCAGCGCCGGCGCTCGGAGGTCGAGATTGGGAACGCCCGGGGTGCTGGTGACGATCGCGTCCGCCTCGACCCGCCACTCGCGCCCGGCCCGGGGGTGGCGCAGGGCTGCGACGCCCTCGGCGACGTCGACGAGCTGCACGGCGGTGAGGAGCTCACAGCCGAGGTCGTAGAGACGCCCGAGCTGCTCGCTGATCCGGGTGAAGCCGATGTAGGGGCCGACGGTCGGCATCGGCGTGGCGAGCGTGAGCGCCGCCGCGGTGACCGCGAGCTGCTCGGCGCAGGTCACGACCTCCTCGGCACCGATCAGGTCGAGGAGCAGCAGCCGCCGGCCGGCGAGATCGGCGACGAGCGCCTCCTCGACGGTCAGGATCGGCACCGAGCCGTCGCCGGCCGGGGTGCCGGCGGCGGTCCGGCGTGCCCCGGTCGCCAGCACGACGCTCGCCGGCGAACGCGCGGCCAACCCGTCTGCATCAAGCGTGACCCCGAGCTCGACCTCGATCCCGAGTTCGGCCAGTTCTTCGGTCAGCCACCGCACCGACCCGAGCAGCGGCGCGGCCGGCCCGGCGGGACCGAGCAGGCTGAGGCGGCCGCCCGCCACCATCCGGCGCTCGACGACCGACACCTGGTGCCCACGCAGGACCGCCGCCCGCGCCGCGCTCAGCCCCGCCGGGCCGGCGCCGACGACGAGCACGCGCCGGCGTTGAGGTGCCGGCTCCAAGAACGCTGCCACGCGCGCCTCGCGCCCGACGTCCGGGTTGTGGAAGCAGGTGATCGGCAGTCCGCCGACCATCCGGTCGACGCATCCCTGGTTGGCGCCGACGCACGGCCGGATCCGCGCCGCGCGTCCGCTCGCCGCCTTCGTCACGAGATCCGGATCGGCGATCTGCGCGCGTGTCATCGCCACCAGATCGCACACCCCATCGGCCAGCGCCTGCTCGGCGAGTTCGACCGTCGTCACCCGGCCGACCCCGACGACCGGCACGCGCGCATCGATCGCGGCGCGCGTCTGGGCAATCAGCGGCAGCAGCTCACCGGCCGGGTGGCGATAGCTCGCCACCGACCGCGCGTAGTGCGACGATCGCGACCCCGATGACTGGTTGAGGTAGTCGACACACCCGGTCTCCGCGACCCCGACGGCGATGTCGCGCAGACCGGCCGGGGCAAGACCGCCCTGCTCGGGCCGCCGGTAGTCATCGACCGACAGCCGCACCCCGACGACAGGCTCGGACCCGACCCGCGCGCGCAGCCGCGTCAGGATTTCGGTGACAAACCGAAGCGGCTCGCCCCACTCGTCCTGGCGCCGGTTGGCCCACGGACTGAACGACTGCTGGATCAGATAGCCGTGCGCTCCGTGCAACTCGACCCCGTCGGCGCCGGCGGCGACCGCGATCGCCGCCGTCGACACGAACGCCTCGACGAGCTCCTCCACCTGATCGGAGGTCATCGCGTGCGCGACCTCGCCGCCGCTCGCCGAGGTCGTCCCGCTGAACCCCCACAGGGGCGTGAAGTCGGAGTTCGCCTCGGAGCGGAACTCGGCCCCGAAGTGCATCAGCTGCAGCAGCACCCGGGCGCCGTGACCGTGCAGCACCTCGACGATCAGCGTCAGCTTCTCGCCGAGGTCGTCGGGCTCGTACGGGTAGTGTCCGGCCGCCTGGCTCGATGGGTGGACCTGCACCGGCTGCAGGATGATCAGGCCGGTGCCGCCCGCCGCGCGCCGCGCCTGGTAGGCGATGTAGCGCTCGGGCGACTCACCAGGTCGGTAGAACGAGAGGAACGCTCCGTGCGCGGTCGAGACGACGCGGTTGCGCAGCTCGACCGACCCGAGCTGGAGCGGCTCTAACAGCTTCATCGCACGGACTCGACCCCGGCGCCCTGAACGAGCGACTTCACCTCTCTCATCGCCTTGAACGAGTAGCCGGACAGCTCTGCGTCCGCGAACGACGTGATGTTCCACAGCACGACGTCGCGCAGACCGGCGTCCTGGTAGGCGCGGATCTGGTCGGCGATCTGCTGCGGGGTCCCATGCAACGTGCCCTCGCGGACGATGCCCGGAGCGATATGCGAGATCACCCGCTCGGCCTCGGCGCGGCTCACCTTCGTCGGCAGGAAGCTGTGGAAACCGCTCCCACCCTCGAACGGCGAGGTCGAGCCATGGCGGGCGTAGGTCTCGGGCGAGAGGTCGACCGCTGCGAACAGGACTCGAGTCAGGGGGTGGGCGCAGAGCCGCTCGAGCGTCTCCTCATCCGGAGCTGTCAGGACGTAGGCGAGCATCGAGGGCGTGATCGCGTCCGGGTCGCGGTCGACCGACTCGGCCGCCTGGCGGATCACCGACAGCTTCTCGGCGTAGGTCTCCGGCGTCACGTTGGTCGGCAGCCACCCGTCGGCGAGCCGGCCGGTGATGCCGAGCATCCGCGGGCCGTGGGCACCGAGCCAGATCGGCGGCGTCCGGCCCTCGTAGGGCATCAGGCCGAGCACGGCGCCGTCGAGGTTGAAGAACTGGCCCTCGAACGAGACCGGACCATCCGCCTCCCACAGGAGGCGGATCACCTTGATCGCCTCCTCGAGCCGCCCGACCGGCTTGTGCCACTCCATCCCGTATGGCGTGATGTTCATCCGCTCGCCGGAGCCGAGCCCGAGGATCGAGCGGCCGCCGGCCAGGTGATCGGCGGTCAGCGCGGTCAGCGCGAGCTGCGCCGGATGCCGGCGGATCGTGTCGGTGACGTTGACCCCGACCCGGATCCGCTCGGTCGCCGCGCCGGCGGCACCCATCATCGTCAGCGGCTCGAAGTACATGTGCGGGTTGGCCTGATACTTGACCAGCTCGGTCAGGTCCTCGGTCCAGACCGAGTCGGGCACCCAGCCCATCAGGTGGCACGGCCACCAGACCGTGTCGTAGCCATCCGCCTCTGCGCGCTGGGCGAATTCGATCGCCTTGTCGGCGGGCGGCATGATCCGGCCTGGAACTCCGATGGTGATTCCCATGGCGCTGTTCAGTCCTCCTCGCCGCGTGGCGGCTGCTGATAGAGCTCGATGTGGTAGCCGTCCGGGTCGATCAGGTAGACCGCCTTGGCGCCCGAGTGGGGGCCGCGATCGATCGTGACGACCTCCTCACCGCGAGCGCCGAAGCCGGCGGCGAGGGCGCGCTCGTAGATCGCCTCGGCGTCATCGACGTAGAGGCAGAAGTGGCCGGCGCCGTAGTCCGGCGGGCGCGACGAGGCGGGGTGGCGCTCGACGGCGCTGAAGTCGAACAGCTCGACCATCGCGTCGCTCCCCGGAACCGTGAGGAACACGACTCGGACCTTGCCCGGGTCAAGACCCCAGATCCGTCGGGCGCTGTCGCCGCCCGTGTAGCCGTCGGAGATGACGTCGAGGCCGAGTGTGTCGCGATAGAAGCGGAGCGCCTCGTCCATGTCCGACACCGTCACCCCGGCGTGGAAAAAGCCGGTTACGCCCATCGTGGTCCTTTCAGTTCCCAAACGACTGGTTGGTTGATATTGTACAGAACGCACGCACGCGCACAACCGTTGAAACGAGTGGAGTGAGACGATGAAGAAGGTCGCGGTGATCGGTAGTGGCGCCGCCGGTTTAGCGGCGGCGCTGGCGTCCGCCCAGGGCGGAGCCGGGGTGACCGTGTATGAGCAGGGCGAGCAGATCGGGGGCACGACGGCGCTGTCGGGCGGCAACGCATGGCTTCCAGCGCACGGCGGCCTCGACGACGACTCGCCCGAGCAGGCGCTCACCTACCTCCGTGCGCTGGCGCTCGGCGACGCCGACGACGAGTTGCTCCAGGTCTTCACACGCGAGGCCGGCCCGTCGATCGCGCGCCTTCAGCGCACGACACCCCTGAAGTTCCAGGCGATCCCCTACTGCGATTACCACGCCGAGCTCGAGGGCGGCCGGCCGCAGGGCGGGAGGACGCTCGAGCCGTCGCCGTACGACCCGTCCCCCGAGGTGGCGAGCCTGATCCGCGACGCTCCCAACGTCGCGGGCCCGATCACCTACGTCGAGCTCGCCACCGGCGACATCAACCGCGAGCGGCTCCGGGCGCGCACGCTTCGAGGGACGCTGACGCTCGGCCGAGCGCTGCTCGCCGGCCTGCTACAGGCCTGCCTCGACGCAGGAGTAACGGTGAAGACCGGGCAGCGTGTCCTCGAGCTGCCGGAGGCCGACGCGGTCGTCCTCGCCACCGGCGGCTTCGAACGCGACGACCAGCTGCGCAAGGCGTTCCTACGCGGCCCGATGCTGGCGCCGGTCGGCGCGCCGGGCGCCCGCGGCGACGGCCTGCGGATGGCGATCGCCGCGGGGGCGCAGCTCGGAAACATGAGCGAGGCGTGGTGGTGCCCGGCCTACACCGTGCCGGGCGAGACGATCGACGGGATCGCGATGAACCGGCTGATCCTCACCGAGCGCGCGCGGAAGGGGTCTCTGATCGTCGATCGGAGCGGGAGACGGTTCGTCAACGAGGCCCAGAACTACAACGACTTCGGGCGATCGCTGCAGAACTTCAACCCTGCGCAGTTCGCGTTCGAGCACGTTCCGGCGTGGCTGATCTTCGACCACGCCTACCGCAGCTCATACCGGCTCGGCCCGCTCGGCAAGCGCGACCCGGACCCGGCCTGGCTAGTGAAGGCGGACACGATCGGTGAGCTGGCCGGCGGGATCGGGGCGCCGCGCGCGCGGCTCGAAGAGAGCGTTGCCCGGTTCAACGACCACGCCGGCCGCGGCGAGGATCCAGACTTCGGGCGGGGGAGCTACCCCTACGACCGGTTCATCGGCGAGCTAGGCCCACTCCAGGAGGGTCCGTACTTCGCCCTGCGCGTCGTCCCCGGGTGCCTCTCCACCAAGGGAGGCCCCAAGACCGACGGCGACGGGCGGGTCCTCAGCATCAACAACGGCGGTGAGCCGATCCCCGGCCTCTACGCCGCGGGCAACGTCTCGGCCAGTGCGTTCGGGATGGCGTATCCCGGCGCCGGCGGAACTCTCGGCCCGGGCCTGGTGTTCGGACTGCGCGCCGGCGACGCGGCGGCGGCGGACTGATGGACGGCCTACCACTGAGCACCTGCTGGACGCTGCCGGACCACGTCGATCAGGCGGCCCGGCGGTGGCCGGAGACCGAGGCCCTCGTCTTCGGGGAGGAGCGCATCACCTTCGCCGGCTTCCGTGAGCGCACCCGGGCGCTCGCCCGCGGTCTGCTCGGGCTCGGAGTCGCGGCCGGCGACAGGGTCGGGGTGCTGATGGAGAACGTCCCGGACATGCTCGTCGCGATCTACGGGACGACCCGGATCGGCGCCGTCCCGGTTCCGATCAACGGCCGCTTCAAGGGGCGTGAGCTCCACTACGTGATCGGCCACGCCGAGATCGAAGTGCTGCTCGCGTCGGCGAGCTACGCCGCGCTCCTCGACGAGGTTGCGCAGATGCCGGACGCGCCCGTGCTCCGGCACACGGTGCTCCAGGGCGGGGGCACGGATGGACTCACATGGGAGGCGATGCTCGCCGCCGGCGCTGCGCCGGATGCGGAGCTCGACCGGCTCCAGATGCGGGTCGCCGTCCGCGATCCCGCGATTCTGATGTACACCTCCGGCACTACGGCGAACCCGAAGGGCTGTCTGATCACCCACGAGTCGCTGATCCGGACGGGCCGGATCTTCGGCCACGAGCGGTTCCCGACGCGCCACGGCGATCGGATGTTCGATCCCCTACCGCTGTTTCATCTTGCGTCGATCCTGCCGTTCAACGGCTGCCTCGCGACCGGCGCCACTTACATCGGGATGGTCCACTTCGACCCCGCTCGCGCGCTCGACGTCCTCGTCGGTGAGCGCTGCACGGTCGCCTTCCCGGCGTTCGACCTGATATGGGCGGCGGTACAGGCGCAGCCCGGCTTCGCAACGGCCGAGTTGTCGCAGCTACGGCTCGTCAACGTCAACGGCGTCCCGGAACGGCTCGAGTCGATGGCGGCGAAGACGCCGTGGCTCACGCAGGTCTCCCCCTACGGGGCGACCGAGGGCGGCGGCGTGATGGCGCTAAGCCACCTCGACGACGCGCTCGAGCATCGCACCGGCTCGGCCGGCCGGCCGTTTGCCGGCATGGAGGTCCGGATCGTCGACCCCGAGACCGGGCTCGAGCTCCCTGGCGGGGAGCCCGGCGAGATCACCTACCGCGGTCCGGCCGTCTTTGACGGCTACTACAAGCAGCCCGAGGAGACCGCCAAGGCGTTCGACGCCGAGGGGTTCTTTCACTCGGGCGACCTCGGCAAGGTCGACGCAGACGGCCGGCTCAGCTACATGGGCCGGCTCAAGGACATGCTCAAGGTCGGCGGTGAGAACGTGGCGGCGGCCGAGATCGAGGGGTTCCTGATCGAGCACCCCGCGATCGCCGAGGTCCAGATCGTCGCGGCGCCCGACGCGCGCTACGTCGAGGTCCCGTGCGCGTTCGTCGTGCTCCAGCACGGCGCGACGCTCGGGCTCGACGACGTGGTCGATTTCTGCTACGGCCGCGTCGCGACGTACAAGATCCCTCGGTACCTGAGGATCGTCGAGGAGTGGCCGATGTCAGGGACGAAGATCCAGAAGTTCCGCCTGCGCGAGCGGATCGCCGACGAGCTCGCGGCGGCCGGGGTCCGGTCCGCGCCCAAGATCGCGGCGCCCAGCCACCCCTGACGCCGTGCCGCCGCGCGCGGTCGTCGTCGGCGCCGGATCGCTCGGAACCCTGTACGGGGCCGCGCTGGCGCGCGCGGGCGCGCGCGTCCAGCTGCTCGCCCGGCGCCCCCACGCCGAGGCGATCGCTCGCAACGGAGGGGTGACCGTCGCATCCCTCAATGGCGCCTGGCACGCGCCGCTGGGGGCCGACTGGCGTCCGGAGCGGATCGAACCCGCCGAGATCGCGATCGTGATGACGAAGTCGCACGACACGGCGCCGGCCCTGGCGAGCCTCGCCCACCTCACCGACCGGCTCGAGGTCGCGGTCTCCTTCCAGAACGGGATCGTGAAGGACATGCTCCTCTGCGACTGGTGCGGCGAGGAGCGCGTGATCGGCGGCATCAGCATGGTCGGCGCGACGCTCGAGGGTCCGGGCGCCGTCAGCCACACGCTCGCCGGCCCGACGTACACGGGCGAACTGCCCACCGGTACCAGCGAGCGGGTCGATCGGCTGGCCGCGCTGCTCAACGCCGGCGGTCTGCCGACGATCGTGTCCGCGCAGATCCTCGCCGCCGAGTGGTCGAAACTCGCCCACGCCGGGCCGTCGATGACGATCACCACCCTATCCGGCCTCCCGTTCGATCAGGCGCTGCGCGACGCGCGCCTCGCCGACCTCTACGTCCGCCTGCTGCGCGAGGCCGCCGCCGTCGCCGGCGCCGGTGCCGAGCCGGTCGGGCTGCTCGACCTCCCGGGTACCTTCCCCGTCCGCACCTTTGTCGATGCCGAGCACGATGCGGCTGTGGAGATGGTCCGCGAACGCGGCCGCCAGATCACGAGCACCGGCGCGACGAACGTCGTCATCTCGATGCTGAAGGACCTGCGCGACGGCCGCCGGCTCGAGCTCGAGGCGATCCACCAGTACGTCGTCGACGAGGCGCGGCGTCGCGATGTCAGCGTTCCGCTCAGCATCGAGACGCTCGCTGAGCTCAGGCGGCTGGATCCGGGAACAGGCCCTCAGCGCCCGTCGCCCACGCCGCCACCCCGGCCACCGGCACCGCGCAGATGACCGCCTCCAGCAGCTCCGCATCGCTCGTGCCCGCCCGCCGCGCCGTCGCCGCGTGGATCGCGACGAACCGCGCCTGAAGGTCGCCCGCGTTGACAGCCACCATCGCCAGCTCCGAAAGCTTGGTCGCGGACGGGTCGGCGGCGAGCGCGCCGTGGTGCATTCGCTGGTAGCCGGCGAACACCTCGGGGAGGCGGTCGGCCATCAGTCGCATCCTCGCCGGGAGGGCATCGACGCCGAGATACTGCAGGAAGTACGCCTCGGGGTCGGCGTCCCAGGCCGGCCGTGGCCCGACGGCGCCGCTCGCACCGACCGAACGCGCGGCGTCGACGAAACGCCCACAGACCACCTCGCCGCGCGACAGCAAGAGCGCCGTCGCGGCGCTCCCGATCTGATCGTCGTCGAGGCCGGCGCCGCGGCCCCGCGCGAGCTCGGAGCGGAGCAGCGCGTCGTACCCACGCGAGGCGGCGGCAGCCGCCACCAGGAGCGCCTTGACGGCGGCCGGCAGCGCGCCGTCGTGCTCGATCACCGCGCGGATCTGGCCGTAGCCGGCGGCCACCTCGGCTGCGACCTCCGGCGACTGTTCGTGCGAGCTCATCGCTTGCACGCACGATATCACCGGTGAACAACCAAACGGTTGATTGAGAAACGGAACTGCGCTAGGGTCGGGCGCATGTCCGACGCCGCCACCCTCCAGGAGCTGCTCGACGCACGCGCGATCGAGCAGGTGTTCAACCGCTACTTCGACCGCATCGACGCCAACGACCCCGAGGGCGCCTCGCAGTGCTTCTCGGAGGACGTCACCTTCGAGATCATGATCGGCAAACGCAAGCAGGGACGGGAGCGCTTCGCGCGCTCGATCGGCCGCGTGCTCGACCGCTACGAGCGCACCAGTCACCACGTCGGCAACATCAGCGTCGATCTGCACGGCGAGGAGGCCGACGTGCTGGCCTATGTCTATGCCTTCCACCGTATGCGCGACAGCGGCGAGCCGTGGCACCTGTGGGCGCGGATGCAGGACCGCTTTGCGCGGATCGACGGACGCTGGCAGATCACCGAGCACCTGCTGATCGGGCTCGATGCGGTGCCCGACCGGCCGGAGATCCCGCGCGACTGGTACCCCGGCCACCCCGGCCGGATCGAGCGGATTCCGGGATGACGCGGCGGTCGGGCGTCTAACGCGCCGGGCGCGATGCGGCCTCGAGCTCGTCGAGCAGCTGCTCGCGCAGCTTGAAGCGCTGGATCTTCGTCGCCGACATCGGCCACGCGTCGCCGTCGATGAAGCGGATCAGGCGCGGGACCTTGAACGATGCGATCCGGCCGCGACAGTGGGCGATCAACTCCTCCTCGTCGGCCTCGGCGCCCGGCAGCAGCTCGACGAACGCGGCCGCCACCTCGAGCAGCCGCTCGTCGGGGATGCCGACCACCTGCGCCAACTTGACCGCGGGGTGGGTCGAGAGCTGGGCCTCGATCTCCTGGGGCGCGACGTTCTCGCCGCCGACCTTGAGCGTCTCCTTGATCCGGCCGAGGAACAGAACTCGCCCGCCTTCGTCGAGGACGCCGCGGTCGCCCATGTTGACCCAGTCGTCCTCGCGGATCGCCTCGGCGGTCTTCTCCGGCGCCTTCCAGTAGCCGCTCAGGGTGTTGAAGCCGCGGAACTCGATCAGCCCCGGCTCGCCGGGGCGCAGCGGACGGCGATCCTGTTCGTCGACGACCCGCAGCTCGAGGCCGGACTGCGGGCGCCCGCACGTGTGCAGGCGGACCTCGAGCGGGTCTTCGGGCCGGGTCATCGTCACGACGCCACCCTCGGTTCCGCCGTAGCAGCTGAGCTGCACAGCGCCGGGGATTCGCGCCTGAAACTTGGCGAGGACCTCCGGCGGCGCGACGTTCTGGAAGATCCGCAGCGCCGAGAGGTCGATCCGATCGAAATCGGGATGGGCGAGCACCGCCTCCATCACCGGCGGGTAAGCGGGGTAGAACTCGGTGATCCGCTCGCGCTCGAGCGCGCGCACGCACCGTTCCGCGTCGAAGCTGTAGTCACTGACGAAGGTGCCGCCCGCGGCGAGCACCCAGGTGAGGCAGCCGAGGCCGGTGACGTGGAAGAGCGGCAGCGGGGTCAGGTGGCGGTCGGCCGCGGACGTATGCCAGATTCCGCCGACGCCGATCCAGCCGCGCACGAATGCCTCGTGGGAGATCATCGCTCCGCGAGGTTGCGAGGTTGTGCCCGACGTGTAGAGGATCAACGCGATCTCCCGCAGCGAGACGCCCTGGACGGCGTTCAGCAGCCGCTCGGCGTCGACCGTCTCGCCGAGTCTGAGAAACCGCTCACGATCGAGCATCCCGGCTGGCCGACGGCCGCCGAGCATCACGACCGAGCGCAGCGCCGGGTGCTCGGGCAGCGACAGCGCGAGCGGATCTGAACCGTCCGAGAGGCCCGGAAGCGCGTCGTGCAGAAGCGCCGTGAAGTCGACATGCTCGTCGGCCGAGTCATGGGTGATCAGGATCGACAAATCGGCGTCCTGCACGACCGCGTGCAGCTCGCTCGTCCGGTAGCGCGCATTGACAGGGACGACCGTCGCGCCGGTGAACGAGGCGCCGAACACCGCCGCCACCAGATCCGGATGGTTGCTCATCAGCACTCCGACGTGATCGCGCCGGCCGACGCCGAGCGCGTGTAGCGATCGCGCCACCGCCAGCGACCGTGTGGCGAGTTCGCGATAGGTCCAGCGGACGTCGGGGAAGACGAGCGCCTCCTGATCGGGGGCCCGCTGCGCCGAGCGGAGCAGCACCTGGCCGAGCGGGAGGACGCCCTCGGCCAGCCAGATCTGATCGAGTGGGGGTGGTGCGCTCACGCTGTTCGCGGTAATCTTCCCAAACAACCGATTGATTGGCAACTTGCCCACCCGGAGGAAACCAATGACCGACCGCCAGGCCATCGCGACAGCGCTCAGCACGTACTTCGACGGGATGAACTCGGAGCGCTACGACCAGGTCGCGGCGCTGTTCACGCAGGACGCCGAGCTGAAGGCTCCGGGAACCGAGTGGGTCAGCGGCCGACCGGCCGTCGAGGGCTACTACCGCGCGGCGCTCGGGCCGTATCCGGTCCACCGCGACGAGCCGACGCGGATCATCGTCGCAGATTCGACGGCGACCGTCGAGATCCACTTCAGCGGGGCGCTCGCGTCCGGAATCCCGCTCGAGTTCGACGCGGTCGACGTCTTCGACTTCGACGAGGCCGGTCAGATCACGCGCCTGACTTCGTGGTATGACTCTCACGCCGTCCGCGCCGACTTGCGCAACGCACGCGCCGCCGCCGAGACCGCGAGCTGACCCGCCGAGATGAGCAGCTCACAGCCACTGGCCGGCCGGACGGTGATTGTCACCGGCGCCGCCCAGGGGATGGGCGCCTCGGTGGCCGAGCGGCTCGCGGCCGATGGGGCGAACCTGATCCTCGTCGACCTCAGGGAAGCGGTCGAAGAGGTCGCGGCCCGTGTCGGCGCCCAAGCGCTCGTCGGCGATGCCACGTCGCCCGAACTGGCGGCCGCCGCGGTGGAGCTGGCGCGCGCCCAGCCTGGGCGGCTGTGGGGGCTGGCGAACATCGCCGGCATCCATCATGCCGGCGACGCCCTCAGCACGACCGACGCTGACTGGCAGCGGGTCCTCGGCGTCAACGTGACCGCGCCCTGGGTGTGGGCGCGCGCCGTGCTGCCCGACCTGATCGACGCGGGTTCCGGCTCGATCGTGATCGTCGCCTCGATCAACTCGTTCTTCGCCCGTCCCAACTCGCTGGTTTACACAGTCTCCAAGCACGCGGTGATGGGCCTCGTCCGGAGCCTTGCGGTCGACTACGGCCGGCTCGGCGTCAGGACGAATGGGCTCTCCCCGGGTTCGGTCGAGACGGAGATGCTGCTCGACCTGATGGAGCGCTTTCCGAACGTGCGCGGCGAGCAGCTCGAGCGGACCTACTCGCCGCGCCTCGGCGCCCCCGACGACATCGCCGCGGCCGTGGCCTTCCTGATCGGCGACGACGCCCAATACGTCAACGGCGCCGACATGCGGATCGACGGCGGACGCACGGGCGGGATCTGATGGCCGGGCGCTGTCTTTGGGCCGGCACGGTGATGGAGGCATCGCTGATCGAGCGGATCGAGGCGGCGCGTGCCGGCGGCTTCGACACGCTCACGATCTTCCCGAACGACTACACGCGCGCCCGCGAGCGCGGCATGTCTGACGCGGACATCCTCGCCGTGCACGCCGACGCCGGCGTCCGCCTGACGACGCTCGACCCGTACACCAGGTGGGTCCCGCGGTGGGAGCCGCCGCCGCACGCGCGGGCCGACCGGATGGCGCGCGCCGCATTCGACGAAGACGCGTTCTTCACGATCGTCGAGGCGCTCGAGCTGACCGCGATCACCGTGATCGAGGCGTTCGGCGCCCGGTTCGAGCTCGACGAGCTGGCCGAGGCGTTCTCCGCCGTGTGTGACCGAGCGGCGCGCTCGGGCGCCCGGGTTCACCTCGAATTCGCCCCGTTCGCGGGCGTGCCCGACCTGGCGACGGCGTGGGACATCGTCCGCACAGCTGCGCACCCGGGCGGCGGGATCGTGTTCGATACCTGGCACTACCTCCGCGGCACGCGCGACGACGCGCTGCTCGAGACGATCCCGGGCGAGCGAATCTTCGCCGTCCAGATCGACGACGCCGCGCCCGAGCCGATCGGATCGCTGATCAACGACACGCTCCGGCACCGCCGGCTCCCCGGCGAGGGCTGCTTCGACCTGACGACCGTGCTCGGGATCCTCGGACGCAAGCCGGGGATCGGCACGCCCGGGATCGAGGTGCTGTCCGAGGAGCTGTGGGCGCTCCCGCCTGAGGAGATCGGCCGTCGCAGCCGCGCCGCGCTCGACTCGGTCCTGGTCGGCTGGGATCAGGCTGCTGCGGCCTGAAGGTCGACGAGGACCTTGACCGCGTCGCCGGCCGGGTCGAGCAGCGGCTCGAACCCATCGCTGACGGCGGCGTCGATCCCGACCTCGCCGGTGATCACGCGCTCGACGGGGAAGCGGCCGGAGACGACCGCCGCCATCACCTCGGGCCAGCAGTCAGTCGGGTAGCCGACCGAGCCGGCGATCGTCAAGCCGCGGAGCATCAGGCTTTTCAGGTCGAGCGTCGTCGGGCCGGCGGGGACGCCGGTCTGAACGACCCGCCCGCCGGGCCGGAGCGCGGCGAGCGCGCCCTGGATCGCAACCTCGACCCCTGAGCACTCGATCGCGACATCGAAGCCGCCCGGGGCCCATTCGAGCGCGAGCTCACCCTCCCGGGGATCGATCACGTCGAACCCGAGCGACGCCATCTGCCGTGCCCGGGATCGGTTTGGCTCCGAGACCAGGACGGTGCCGCCGGCCGCCACCGCGGCCAGCGCCGCGAGCGCGCCGATCGGTCCGGCGCCGGTCACCAGCACGCGCTCACCCGGCGCCACCCGGCCGACACGGACCGCGGCCCAGGACACGGCTGCCGGTTCGATCATCGCGCCCTGCTGCCAGGTGAGCTCGTCGGGCATCACGTGGGCCTGATCCGCGTCGATCAGGGCGAGGTCGGCGATGCCGCCCCACGGGTGGCGCAACCCGACCGAGGCCCGCAGGTCACACAGCTGGGACTGCCCGGCTTGGCAGACGGCGCACTCGCCGCAGCCGAGCAGCGGCATGATCGAGACCCGGTCGCCGCGCGATACGCCGGTGACCTCCGCGCCGACGTCAACGACCGTCCCGGCGAACTCGTGGCCGAGGATCTGCGGGATCTGCCCGCCGGTGACGGGGTGGGGCTCGACGGTGGTCCGCAGCGGCCCGTCGGCGTACTCGTGGACATCGGTGCCGCAGATCCCGCACATCGCGGGGGCGACGAGGACCTGCTGCCCGGTCGGCGGCGAGGGGGCGGCGACCTCCTCGACGTAGACGTCACGGGCAGCGTGAAAACGAAGAGCGCGCATCCAAGAAGTCTACCAAGCGCTTGGTTGAAATGATATGGTGCCGCGGCGTGAACGAGAACGCCGCCGCCGGTCCCGGCCCCGAGGCCGAGGTGATCGGACCCGACACGATCCGGCTCGATGGCGAGGTCGCGATCGTCACCGGCGGTGCCGGCGGGATCGGCACCGCCGTCGCGCGGACTCTCGCTGCGGCCGGCGCGCGGGTTGCGGTTGGCGACCTCAACCTCGAAGCCGCACACGAGCTCGCGGGGACGCTCGGAGCGGGTCACCTCGCGGTCGAACTCGACGTGCGCTCCACCGCGTCGGTGCTCGCGGCGGTCGAGACCCTCCGGGGAGAGCTCGGTCCGGCGACGATTCTGTTCAACGGTGCGGGCGTCCAGCGTGTGCGCCCGACCGTCGAGGTGACGCCCGAGGACTGGGACTTCGTGGTCGACATCAACCTCGGCGGGACGTTTCGCTGCTGCCAGGCGTTTGGCCGCGACATGGTCGCGGGCGGGCACGGAGCGATCGTCAACGTCGCCTCGCTCACCGGGATCGAGATCGGCGGCGGTGGGCGAGTCCCGTATGCGGCGAGCAAGGGTGGCGTGCTGGGGTTGACCCGCGCGCTGGCTGTCGAGTGGGCGCCGCGCGGCGTGCGCGTCAACGCGATCGCTCCCGGAATCACATTGACGCCGCTGATCGAACGGCTCGCGGACGACGGGTCGCTCGACCTCGACGACTACGCGAGCCGGATCCCGCTCGGCCGGATCGGCACGCCGAACGACATGGCGGGCGTGACGCTGATGCTCGTCTCCCGCGCCGGCGAGTACATCATCGGCCAGACGCTGATCGTCGACGGGGGCCTGACCAGCGTCGGCCCACGCGACACCAGCGAGAACTGAGCTGCTGAGACACCAGCCGGGATTGAGCTGCCGAGACGCCAGCGGGGACTGAGCTGCTGAGCCGGCGGCTAGACCCGAACGCGGGCGATGCCGCCGAGCGCAGGGCGCCCGTCGGAGGTGGCGCTGAACTCGAGCTCCGCGACTCCCGTCGCCGCGTCGATCGAGGTGACCGTGCCGGTGACCTCGTAGCGCTCGCCGCCGAAGACGTTGCCGAGGAAGCGGATCTTGACCGAGACGATCCTGTCGGCGCCGCCTGCGAACCGCTGCACCGACTCGAGCAGCCAGGTCATGTTTGTCGGGCCCTGGTTGACCGGCCGATCGCCGATGCCGAGGGCGCGCGTCGCGGCGGTGTCGAAGTGGATCGGGTTGGGGTCCTGGAGGATCGCGGCCATCGTCTTCATCTTCTCGGCGTCGACCGACTCGATCACGAACGGCTCGAGCTGCCGGCCCACCTCGATCTGGTTGGTGGACATCACGCCTCTCCGTTCTGGCGGGGGAAGATCCAGCTGCTGGTGGTGACGAGCACCGGATCCGGCGCATCGCCTTCGTGGACGTTGATCTGAAAGGTGAACTTGTCGAACACCCCGGCGCGGCGGCCGCTCTTGCGCTCGACACCGATCACCGAGGCATCGCAGTTGTAGGTCGCGCCCGGCTTCAGCGCGCCGTTGAAGTCCGCCTGGAACTCGCCGAACACGACGCCGCTGTCGAGCGTCGCGTCCATCAGATCGAAGATGTCCTGGATGCTCACGCCGGCGCCGCGCAGCGCGACGAAGTAGGCGAGGCCCGGGTGGGCGACCTCAGGATCGGGCGGGAGCTCAGCGGCATCGGCCCAGAGCCAGCAGACGTATTCCGGGAGGGTATAGGTGCCACCGGGAAAGCGGTGGCCGATCAGATGGGTGTAATCGCTCACAGGCAGAAATTCTAACATAGCCAAACGAATGTTTGGTGGATTTGTTATGCTGCCCGGCATGAGTGGCAGGTACGACGTAGTGGTCGTGGGCGCTGGGGTGGCGGGACTGGTCAGCGCCTCGCTGCTGGCCAGGCAGGGTAAGCGCGTCGCGCTCGTCGAGCGCCACCGGTACCTGGGCGGGCGGGCGATGCACCACACCTACCGTGGGCACGAGATCGGCCTCGGCTCGCACCTGGTCGAGGACCCGGGCGACAGCCTGACCCGCGCGTGCGAGTACATCGGCGTCGAGCTGACCCACAGCGAGCGCAGCGACTCGATGCCGTTCTGGGACAGGACCGGCTGGAAGCCGATCCAGGAGTTCTACGGCGGCTCTGCCAAGCAGGGCCTCAAGCGCTGCATCGAGGCGGTCACCGGGTCGCAGTACAGCGACTTCGAGAGCTGGGACCACGCATCGCTGCGCGAGTGGATGTCGCAGTACACGAGCGACGAGGGCGTGTTCCTGGTGTGGGAGGCGATCTCGGTGCTCGAGCAGATCACCTTCCGCTGGTGGGAGCACTCCGCCTCGGAGAACCTCTACACGCGCAAGCTCCACTATGACAAGAAGCGCACCGCCGGCTACTCGTTCTGGCCGATGGGCGGGTGGGAGAAGTTGTGGGACCAGATGGTCGCCTCGTTGGAGCGCATGGGCGGCGTGATCCGCCAGCCAGAGACGGTCAGACGCGTGCTCGTCGAGAACGGCGCCGTCAAGGGCGTCGAGCTGCGCAACGCCGAGGACCGGCAGGCGCCGGGGGAGCTGATCGAGGCCGACCAGGTCGTCCTCAACGCGCCGGTATGGGACCTGCCCAAGCTGTTCGACGACGACGTCCTGCCGTGGGACCTCGAGCAGCGGATCAAGCTGCTCGCCAACAACCGCAACAGGGCGTGCTGGCTCGGCTACTGGATCGCCGCCAAGGAGCCGGTGATCGCTTCGAGCGAGCGCGAGATGGCCTCGTTCTTCGCGACGCCGAGGACCGGCATGCCCGGCTTCACCCTCAACTTCACCGGCTACGACCCTGGCATCTCGCCGCCCGGGGAGTATCTGACCTGCTTCGGAGCGGCGTTCGATGCCACCGAGCACTACGGAGACCGCCGCTGGTACGAGTCCATGTTCGACAAGCTGTGGCTGGACATCGAGGAGATGCTGCCGGCGGCCAAGCACGCGCTCTGGAAGAAGCCGCACCTGGTGACGACCTACGGCGTGATCTGCAAGCCAGGGCTCGTCGGCTCGGTCCGGCCCGACAGCTATGTGCGCGGGATCGAGGGCTTGTGGCTGACCGGTGACACCACACGGGCGCGCGGGATCGGGATCGACAAGGCCGCGCGGTCCGGCATCACCGCCGCCGAGGGTGTACTCGGCGGCCGGATCCCGTTCTTCGCGGATACGGTTCGCTACTGATGGGGCCCACCGCGACGCGCCGGCTGGAGGGGCGAGTCGCGCTTGTCACGGGCGCGGCTCGCGGAATCGGGGCGGCGATTGCGGCCCGGCTCGCCGCCGACGGCGCCACCGTGGTGATCAACGACCTCGACGCCGACGCATGCGCGGACACAGCGAGCGCGATCGCCCAGACCGGCGCGACGGCCAGTCCCGCGCCCGGCGACGTCACCGACCCCGCAGCGACGGATGCAGTCCTCGACAAGGTCCGCGTCACCCACGGCACGCTCGACATCCTCATCAACAACGCGGGGATCGCACGCGATGCGCCGATCCACCGGATGGCGGACGAGGACTGGCGCATCGTCCAGGAGGTCGCGCTGCGGGGGACGTTCAACATGTGCCGTTCGGCGGCGGGCCTGCTCCGCGGCTCCCGCGATGACCTGCCGGCGCATCACCGTAAGGTGGTCAACATGAGCTCCGCGGTCGGCATCTACGGTGCTCCCGGGACAGTGAATTACTCGGCGGCCAAGGCCGGGGTGATCGGGCTGACAAAGGCGCTCGCGCGCGAGTGGGCGAGCCGCCGGATCAACGTCAATGCCGTCGCCCCAGGGCTGATCACCGGAACGCAGATGACCGCGGCCAAGCCGGCTGAGCTGATCGCCGACGTCGCGGCGCACATTCCGATCGGGAGGGCGGGCACGCCGCAGGACGTCGCCGCCGCCGTTGCGTTCCTCGCGTCACCCGACGCCGACTACATCACCGGGCAGGTGCTGGAGCTGCACGGCGGCCTGGAGATCCTCTCCTAGATGGTCGGGCCGCCTCCCCCCAGCTGGGCGATCGATGCCGACGGCGCGCGCGCGTTCGCGCTCGCACCCGGCCTGTGGCAGTTGCGCCTTCCGCTCGCCTGGCACAGCATCCGCAGCGTCAACGCATACGTGATCGCTCGCGACGACGGGGTGATCCTGGTCGACTGCGGCGGCGCCGGCGACGACAGCTGTCGCGACGGCCTCGAGTTGGCGCTTGGACAGGCCGGCTTCGGGGTGCAGGACGTCAGCATCCTCGTGGGCACGCACACCCACTCCGACCACATCGGGCTGGCGGCGTGGGTGATCGAGCACAGCGGCGCCGAGTTCTGGATGCACTCCGACTCCGGCCACTTCTACGACGCGACCCGCGAGCCCGAGCGGATCGCCGACGCGCGCGGGCGGCGGTCACGCCAGGAGGGGGTCCCCGAGTCGGTGATCGAGCAGTACCGCGACGTGCGCGAAGAGACCGACGGCGTCCTCGGCGCCGTGGAGCCCCACCATCCGCTTCTCGACGGCGTGCGGATCGACTCGTCGCTCGGCCCGTGGGAGGTGCTCGAGACGCCCGGCCACTGCCCCTCGCACGTCTGTCTCCTGCAGCGTGAGCGGGCCGTGCTGATCGTCGCAGACCTCGTCTCCGCCGTGTTCGCGCCGTGGTTCGACTATGGCTACTCGCTTGACCCGGTCGCCGACTACCTCGAGTCGTTGGATCGGATCGAGGCGCTCGGCCCGTTCGCGCTCGCCCTGCCCGGCCACGGGCGGCCGCTCGAGAGCCTGCCCGATGCGATCGCGCTGCACCGCGTCGGGATCTCCGAGCGGCTGGCGGCGACGCATGACGCGATCGCGACCGGTCCGGCCGGGGCGTACGAGATCACGCGCCGGGTGATGGGCGAGCCGCCGGACGACGGCTCGTTCGCCTTGCGGATGACCGAGATCTTGGCCTACCTCAACCACCTGCGCGTGATCGGGGCGATCGTCCGCGACGAGGACTCGGCCGGTCGGTTCAGCTACCGGCCGGCGAGAGCGACGGGCACGGCTGAGGGCCTCGGCCCAGTGGCGGAACAGTCAGCGACCCGCTAGAGTTAGCAACCAAACGGTAGGTTGTTCTGAGTCGAAGGAGAAAGTTCGTGCCGAGCAACGCAGTCGCTCACATCTGCTTCCTGGTGGAAGATCTCGATCGCGCGATCGAGGACTGGACGAAGATCCTGCGGGTGCTCGACCCCGAGCAACTGGAGGAGCCGATCGTGCGCTACGAGTCCTTTGAGGCGGCGCAGGACACGATGCGCTGGGCGACGTTCGTGTCGCACAACGGACCCGAGATCC
The DNA here is from genome assembly GCA_963742025.1 of uncultured Solirubrobacterales bacterium. Taxonomy (GTDB): domain Bacteria; phylum Actinomycetota; class Thermoleophilia; order Solirubrobacterales; family Solirubrobacteraceae; genus Palsa-465. Next base: position 125,622 of record CAVUKF010000010.1, on the reverse strand, counting down.
AGCTGATGGAGCCCGGGCGCGAGACGCCGCTCGGGCGCCGGCTGGCCAAGCGCGGCGAGCACGTCCACCACGTCTGCTTCACGACGCCCGACGTGCCGGGGACGATGGCCCGCCTGCAGGAGGAGGGGGTCGAGCTCAAGAGCGCCGAGGTGTTCAACGACCCGAGCATGCCCTGGCAGGAGTGGAGCTGGGTACCGGCCAGCGCGACACACGGAACGCTGGTCGAGGTGGCGCGTCCGTATAAAGCTGTAAACGGCACCTGGGAGTCGGCCGCGGAGTAGGGCACATCCTCGCGGCGTGCGACAATGGGCCGCTGAGACCGGGCACTCGTCACCTCGGGTGGCAGGCCGCGGGGATCAATTCGACGAGGGTGAGACGACATGGAAGCTTCAACGCTGCCGCAGGCACGGAAAACGCGTACCACAGCAGGAGGTAAGCGCGACCCGGCGGTGGCGCCCCTGCACCGGACCCGGAAGCGTCGTGACCGCGAGGTCATCGACGCGGCGGCCCAGATCTTCTACGAGCGCGGCTACGCCGATGCGTCCGTCCAGGACGTCGCCGATGCACTCGGAATCCTGAAGGGGAGCCTCTACCACTACATCGAGACCAAGGAGGACCTGCTCTTCCGGATCCTCGAGGAGCTTCATGACGACGTTCAGGAGATCCTCGAGGAGGTGGCTGCGGTCGAGGGACTGCAGCCGCTCGAGCGGCTCGGCCTCTACGTCCGCCGACAGGTCGAGTTCAACGTCGAGAACCTCCCGCGCGTGGCGGTCTACTACAACGACGTCAACCGGCTGAGCGCCGAGCGGCGTTCGGAGATCCTCGCCCGGCGCAAGCTGCACGAGCGGTTCGTCTCTGACCTGATCCGTGAGGCCCAGGAGCGGGGCGTCGCGTCGGCCGAGCTCGACGCCAAGCTGCTCTCCAACTTCATCCATGGCGCCATCATCTGGACCTACCAGTGGGCCAGGCCCAGCGGCCGCGTCAGCCGCGAGAAGATCGCCAATACCTGCGCCGAGTTCGTGCTCAGGGGCGTCGTCGGCGACGCGGCCTGAGCAACGCGGCCTGAGCCTGAGTCAGCTCGCGCGCGCCGCGCGCGAGTCGAGCTTGGGTGCCTCGCTGATGCCGCAGTCCCTGAGCTCCGTCTGGATCTGCTCGCGCAGCGCGTACTTCTGGATCTTCTGACTGCTGGACACGGGGTACTCGTCGACGAAGCGGATGTAGCGCGGCACCTTGAAGGTGGCGATGCTGCCGAGGCAGTAGTCGATCAGCTCCTGCTCGGAGACCTCGAAGCCGGCCGAGCGCTTGACGAATGCGCACGGCACCTCGCCATAGCGGGCGTCGGGCGCGGCCACGACCGCGGCGAGAGCCACGGCCGGGTGGGTGATCAGGTAGCCCTCGATCTCGGCCGCCGACGCGTTCTCGCCGCCGACCTTCAGCATGTCCTTGAGGCGGCTGACGAAGCCGAAGCTGCCGTCCGGGTCCTGGCGGACGAGGTCGCCGGTCCGGAACCAGCCGTCGGCGTCGATCGTCGCGGCGGTCGTCTCCGGGTCGCGCCAGTACTCCTTGAAGCACGACGGTCCGCGGAACAGCATCTCGCCGGGCACGCCGGGCGGTGACGGCTCGCCCGTCGACGGGTCCAGCAGCCTGATCTCCATGCCCTGCAGTGGCCGGCCGGAGTTGTGCGTCCGCGACCACAGGGCGTCGCCGGCCGAGCCGATGCAGATGGACCCCGCGCACTCGGTCATCCCGAGCATCGAGATCTGGACGGCATGCGGAACCATCTCCTGCATCCGCTCGAGCCGCTCGGGCACGCCGACATTCATCACGATCCGCAGCGCGCTCAGGTCGGCTCGCAGGAAGTCGGGGTGCTCGAGCACCGCCATCCAGATCAGCTCGAAGGCCGGCATCGCGATGCTCACGCGCTCGCGCTCGAGCTGGCTCAGCGTCGCCCCCGCCTCGAAGGCGCCGACGTGGCTGAAGCACGAGCCCGCGGTCAGGTTGGCGATCAGGACCTGCCAGCCGCCGACGTGGAACATCGCGAGCGCGGTCCAGTAGCGATCCGCGGAGGTCAGCTCGAGCCTGGCTGCCGTGTTGTAGCCGACGGCGAGCAGCGACGCATGGGTGTGGACGCAGCCCTTCGGGTTGGCGGTCGTGCCCGATGTGTAGAGGATCAGCGCCGGGGTGTCGCGCTCGACCGCGCGCTCGCAGGCTTCGACCGTCGCCTCGCTGATCGCGTCCGCCCGCTCGTCGAACCACCCGTCCTGGCCGAGCAGGACCCGCGTGCAACCATCAGGCAGCCCGGCGCCGTCGAGCAGCGGCACGAACTCGGGACTCGTGATCAGCACGCGCAGGCCGGCGTGGTCGGCAACGTACCCGAGCTCGTGGGTCTTGTTGCGGGCGTTGATCGGGACGCAGATCGCGCCCAGCCGCATCACCCCGAGTCCCAGGCTCGCGTACGGCTCGCACCCCTCGCGCAGCAGGATCCCTACCCGGTCGCCCGCCCGTACGCCGGCTGCGTGGAGCTTGCGGGCGGCGCGGACGGTCGCATCGGCAAGCTCGGCGTAGGTCGCCTCGGTGCCGGGGAACGACGCAGCCGGCGCGGTCGGGGTGCGCTCGGCCTGGGCGTCGAGCAGGGCGCTGAGAGACCGCCAGCGCGCAGACGGATGGGCGGCGGACGCCGGGCGCGGATTGACGCTACCGGCCAGCACTACGAACGCTTGCGGCGGGTCGGCTTCACGGGCGCGGGCGTCGATGGCAGGCCCTTGGCTGTGATCCCGCCGACGAGCATCTCGGCATACAGGTCGCCGAGGTACTCGGGCGCGACCGAGCGCCCTGCCCGGTACCAGGTGTAGAGCCAGTTGACGGTGCCGAAGATCGCGTATGCGAGCAGCTGGGGATTGACCGAGGGCTCGACGTCGCCGTGCTCCTGTGCCTCGGTGATCAGGCTGATCACGAACGTCTCGTAGTACCTGCGCTGATCGGCGATCTCGCGGCGCCGCTCGGGCGTGAGCAGCATGAAGTCGTGGTAATAGACGGCGATCTTCGCCAGGTTGCGGGCGTTGTACTCGACGTGGCGCTTGATGTAGGCGCGCAGGCGATCGAGCGGCGGCAGGTCGAGCGCGGCGGTCTCGGTCACGATCCCCTTGGCATCCTCGTGGACCTCCAGCAGCATCTGGAAGAGGAGGTCCTCCTTCGAGTCGATGTAGTAGTAGAGGCTTCCCTTGAGGATCCCGACCGCATCGGCGACGTCCTGGACTGAGGTGTCAGCGTAGCCCTTGCGGTAGAAGATGTCCGCGGCGGCGTCGAGGATCTCCTGGTGGCGCTTCTTCGGGCCCGTCCCATCGCCGCGGGGTCCGCGCGCGCGAGCCGTCGGCGTCGCGGTGGCTTCGTCCTCTGAACGCACTGGGGTCACGTCATACCTCCTTGAGGAGCCCGGGCAGCTCGTCAGTCGCGACAGGGTAAGCGGGGGGCATCGCGGTCGGCGCAGCACCGCCGGGTGCGAGCACGACAGCGTCGACCTCGAACGGGTACAGGACGGTGTTGCGGGCGCTGGCCACGATCTCTTCGCGGTCGACCAATGCCTCGACCGTCACGATCACTCGCCGTGCGGCTCGCGCCAGAAGCAGGTCGACGTCGGCGAGGTGGTCGGGCGGCCACGACGTCTGGACGTGGCCGGCGGCGTCGGAGCGCCACGCGTGGATAATCGCCACGTCGGGATGGAGCGCCGGGACGGCGAGCAGTTGCTCGCCGCTGTAGGGGTCGGTCACCTCTAGTAGGCCGGAGGTGGCGACGAGGTCAGAGCCGCGGCCGGCGCGGGTGGCGATAAACGCCACTCCCGACGCGGCGGCGCGCAGGCGGCCAAGCAGGATCCACTCCGACTCCTCGCGGTCCTCCACCTCACCGGCGCCGACCGCCGCGGCAAACCGTGACGCGGCGCCGTGCGAGCCGAGCCCCACGTAGGACGAGCGGACACTGCTCAGGGCACCCGCGGCGAGCAGCTCCTCGACCTCGAGCGAGCCGGCGAAGGTGACGAGGTCGAGGTCTCGCCGGCCCGACCCGGCGAGGGCTCGGACCGCTGCCATCGGCTTGCGCGAGAGGACCGCGCCACCGATCGCCACCGTGTCGCCGTCGCTGATGGACGCGATCGCCTCCTCGATCGAGGAGATCACCGCGCGGCTCCGGTCGCGAGGCTCGCCAACGGTCCGAGCTCGGCGGGCGCAGGCCGGGCGGTGGTCGTGAAGTGCTCGACGAGCAACGTCGTCGAGCGACCGTCGACCCTGGGCACGACGTGGACGCCGGCCCCGACCGCGCGTGCCACCGCGCGCTTGCCGGGCTCGGCCGGGTCCCCCTCGGTGAAGGCGATCGTGGCCGGCTCCAGCTGCACGAGCAGCTCGGTGTAGGCCTGGGCGGGCGGTAGTGCCGGGGGTCCCGAGATCACGAACACCCCATCGACCGCGCGCAGCGCGGCGAGCAGCTCGGCGCGCTCGAGCGCCGGCATGATCGGGCGCCCGAAGCCCTTGCGTGCGTGGGTGCGCTCGTCGTCCTCGACGCCGACGATCAGGCGCACCCCGGCACGACGCGCAGCGGTCAGAAACCGCACGTGGCCGACATGGAGCAGGTCGAAGACGCCCGTTGCAACCACGCTGCCGGAGCCGCCCGCGACCGGTCGACCGGACCAGTGGAGCGCAAGCGCGGGGGCGAATGGGAGGCGGCGCGGGGACATTTTTTCCATCAAACGGTTGGTCAAATCATACGGTACGATCTGGCGTCTGAACAGGCCCCCAGCGGGCCGTACACCGAGCGCCCGCCCGGGACGCCCGAGGATGGAGGAGATCGATGGCTGACTATGACGTGGTGATTATCGGCGCCGGTGCGGCCGGACTGAGCGCCGGCGCGCTGCTCGCCAAGGAGGGCAGGTCCGTTTTGATCGTCGAAGCGGGCCCATGGCTCGGCGGCCGCGGTCTGGCCGTCCCCGACGAGGGGTTCAAGATCAACCTCGGCGGTCATCTCGTCGAGGACTCGGGTTCCGGAATCACCAAGGTCTTCGAGCATGTCGGCAAGGAGCTGATCCACGGTCCGGCGTCGAGCGACATGGTGATCTGGAACCACGAACAGGGCCGCTGGGGCTCGATCCGCGACCAGTACGCCGCTGACAAGTCCGAGCTGAAGAAGGTCATCAACATCCTGCTCGAGACTCCGTACGAGGATCTCGACGACTGGGACGACCGGACGCTGCGCGAGTGGATGCTTCAGCACACGACCCACGAGGGCGTGATCAACCTGTGGGAGTTCATCACCGTGCTCGAGGCGATCACCGAGAACTGGTGGGATCACTCGGCCTCGGACAACCTCTACATGCGCAAGATGCACTACTCCGAGAAGGGCATCGGGGGCTACTCGTTCTGGCCCGGCCAGGGCTGGGAGGGGATGTTCGGCGATCTGCGCGACGCCGTTGTCGAGAACGGCGGCGAGGTGCGGCTCAACACGCGCGCGTCGCGGGTGGTGATCGAGAACGGCAGTGTTCTCGGGCTGGCGGTCGCGAACCCCCATATCCTGCCCAACGAGATCTTCGAGGAGACGATCGTCGAGAGCGACTGCGTGATCTCGACGCTTCCGGTGTGGAATGTGCTTCGAGTGGTGCCCGAGGAAGATCTGCCCGACTGGTACACCGCCCAGATCAAGCACCTCTCGAAGATCGAGTTCCGTGCCACGTGGCTCGGCGTCTACCTGGCGACGAAGGAGCCGATCCACGCACTCGACCCGCGCGAGCTCGCGACCTGGCTGCACACGCCGAACCTGCCGCACGCCGGCTTCTTCTTCAACATGAGCGCAATGGATCCGTCGGTCGCGCCGGACGGCGCTCAGCTGTACGTCGGCGGGCTCGACATCCCAGGCGAGAAGGTGCGAGACGTCAAGTGGATGCTGCGGGTGCAGGAGCGGTTCGAGCAGGACCTGGCGATCATGTACCCCGGGCTCGAGCACGCCTATTGGCGCCGGCGTCACCTGGTCCACGAGCCTGGTCTCGGCGTGATCCAGAAGCCGAACCTGGTCGGGCGTTTCCGCCCGCACTGGCGGGCGCCGAACGTCGACGGGCTGTACTTCGCCTCGGACACGTTCCGCTCCCGCGGGGTCGGGGTCGACCGTGCCGCTCGCGCCGGCCTCACAGTCGCCGAGGACATCCTCGGGCGACGCCTCGCGACCTTTGGCGACGGCTGGCGGTACTGATGGGCAGGTTCGAAGGCCGCGTCCTGTTCGCCACCGGCGGTGGCTCGGGGCTGGCGGCGGCGACCGCCGCCCAATTCACCGCCGAGGGCGGCCGCGTCGCCGTCACCGACCTCTCGGGCGAGGGCGCCGCCGAGGTCGCGGCCGGCCTGCCCGGCGCGATCGCGCTTGCGCTCGACGTCGCCGACGAGGATGCTGTTCGCGGCGCTGTGCGGCGCGCACACGAGGAGCTCGGCCGGATCGACTGCCTTTTCAACGCCGCGGGTCACGCTGACTTCGGCCCGATCGAGGAGTGGTCGCTGCAGCGCTGGAACGCGATGATCTCCGTCCACCTGGGCGGCACCTTTCTCGTATGCCGCGAGGTGATACCGCTGATGCGTGCGCAGGGCGCCGGCGCGATCGTCAACGTCGCCTCTGTCGCCGCACTCGTGGCCCAGCCGTTCAACGCCCCCTACGGCGCGGCGAAGGGCGCGATCCTCTCCTTCTCCCGCCAGATCGCACTCGAGCTGGCGCCCGCGATCCGCGTCAACGTCGTGGCGCCGGGGCGCGTGCTGACCGGGATGACCCGGCCGCTCTACATCGAGCGGGGCGGGGGCGACCTCGAGAAGGGGATGGCGATGGCGGGCCAGTTCAACATGCAGAAGCGGATGGGCATGCCCGAGGAGGTGGCCGGACCGGTGTGCTTTTTGCTCTCCGACGAGGCGAGCTTCCTCACCGGCACGGTGATCGTCCCGGACGGGGGAGAGACGGCGCTATAGGCGAACGCAGCCGCGACTGGCAACTAGCCGGCTCGCGACTGCAACCTGGCGAGCCGGTCCGCTGCGGCCTCGCGCGTCGTGCGGAGCTCGAGCTCGCGCAACGCGTCCGGATCGACCTCGTCGAGCGCGGCGAGCTCTGCCGCGGACGGCTCGGCGGTGACGGCTGGCGAGGCGTCCACCGTGAACGCAAAGCCGGTGTCCCGGGTGAGCTGCTCCAGCTCCTCGCCGGGATGCAGCGACTCCAGTCGCACCCCGGCAGCCGAGAAGGCGAAGACGGCGCGGTCGGTGATCAGCCGCACGGGCCCGCGGGCGCCGGTGACCGGATCCCCGCCGCCCGCGCCGGTGATGAAGCTGACGCGGTCAGGTAGCGAGCGCGGCCGGTGGTCGGTGTGGTAGAGCACGACCCGCGGCAGGATCCGCAGGACATCGGCCGTCGCCAGGCCGCCGGGCAGGCGACGGACCGAGCCGTCGAATCCGACGATCCTGCTGGTGTTGGCGTTGCCGGCACCGTCGACCTGGGCCGGTCGCAGGAACTGGAGTGTCATCGCTCCTCGCTCGGCCTGGTCCATCGTCTCGATGTGTGGGACGAACGCGGTCGTCCGGCCCGCGAGCGCGGCGGCGCCGCGCAGGCAGGTGGCGAGGTCGGCGTCGGGGTCGAGCGCGCCCGCGACGAGCAGGTGCGAGCCCGGCGCGTGGCCGCGACGGGCGGCGAGGGCCGCGGCCAGCGCGAGTGGCGTGCCGAGTCCGACGCCGACGACGTCGCCGTCGACGATCTCCCGGCCCAGGCGGCACGCGATCAGCGTCGCGAGCTCGGAGGCCGGCATCGGTGGTTCAGCCGGCGAGGGGCTGCGTGCCGGCGGTCAATGCCGAGACGTCGTTCAGCAACTGGTCGTCGAACTTGAAGACGCTGACCGCCGTGTCGTGCAGCAGCGCACGCTTGGCCTCTGGCTTGAGCTCGAGATCGTCGATCTGGCTGAGACTCTCCGCGTGCATGATCAACGGGTAGTCGGTGCCCCACATCACCTTGCCGATCCCGCGCCGGCGGGCGTTGAGGAAGCGGACCAGCTTCGGGTCCCAGTACTGGGGCGCATGGCCGGAGACTGCGATGTAGACGTTGGGATGCTTCCACGCCATCGCGATCAGCTCCTCGGTCCATGGCCACCCGGTGTGGCCGCCGACGAGGCGCAGCTCCGGGAACCAGATCGCGATGTCGTCGAGCAGGATCGGTTTACCGCAGGCGCTCGGCATGAACTCGGCCGAGTGCCCGGTCTGGAAGACGACGGGGATGTCGAGCTCGGCGCACTTGGCGTAGAACGGCCACCATTCGCGTTCGTTGATCGGGATGCCGAACCCGAACGGGTGGACGTGGGCGCCCTTGAAGCCGTACTCGCGCACCGCGCGCTCGAGCGCGCGGACGCCCTCCATCCCGCTGATCGGGTTGATCCCGGCCATCCCGACGATCCGGTCCGGATACGCGGCGACCAGCTCGGCGATGTGCTCGTGGGGAATGTCCGCGAGCATCTCGCGGGTGCGGTAGCGCATCATCTTGAGGCTCGGGACGCAGACCCGCGAGACGTTGTTCTCGTCCATGTAGGCGACGAACTCGTCGACGCTGTGCCAGCGCATGTTGTCGTGGCGGCCCCATTGATCGCCCATCATGAAGGCGACCTCGGGGTTCTCGGTGAAGATCGTCCGGATGCCGAGCTCGGTGAACGGATTGCACCAGGCGTCGATGGCGGGAATGATGTCGCTGGTCATGTCGTGGCCTCGGTTGCGATCTCGATGAGTTTGGTCTTGTGCGAGGTCCGTTCAAGGCTCCCGCAGTCGACGATCTCGACCTCCGGGCGGACGGACATCCTTTGGTGCATGGCTGCCGCGATGTCACGCGCGAGCGCCTCGTCGCCATCCGCACGGCACCCCTCGCCGCGCTCGACGCGGAGGCGCAGCGGCGGTTGCACCCGGGGGGGTGTGCCGGTCACCAGCAGGCGCAGCCCGCCGCTGACGCGCGGGGCGAAGCCTGTGATCAGGTCGCGGGCCGCGGCCGGGTAGAGCTTGACGCCCTTGACGATCAGCAGGTCGTCGGTGCGGCCGATCACCTTGATGCGGGTGGCGGGCATGCCATCGGGACGAGGCACACGGCGCATCTCGTAGACGTCGCCCACCGAGCTGCGGAGCTGCGGCTGCGCGCGCCAACGCAGCGTCGTCTTGACGCGGACGCCGTACGCGGGCGTGCCGTCGTCGGGGATCGCCACCGGCCGGCCGGTGTCGGAGTCCCACAGCTGCTGTACGGAGGAGTCGTCGCCGAGGACGGTCATCCCGTCGTAGGGCCAGGCGCCGTCGGAGGCGTTCATGATTCCGTGGGCGCCGCCGAGCATGTCGTAGACGGTGGCGCCCGTCGCCTCCTCGACCTGGCTGCGGAGCTCGGGCAGACCGGCGCCGGGCTCGCCGGCGCAGATGATCGAACGCAACCCGAGCGAGCGCATCTGCTCAGGGGCCTGCTCGACCAGGTAGGTCGCATAGCTCGGCGTGCAGAGCAGCGCTTGGGGCCGCGTCAGCTGGGCGATCTCGAGCAGCCGCTTGCTGCCTGCCTCGGCGCCGACCGGCAGGATCTGCGCGCCGAGCCGCTCGACCGCACGGGCGAGCGGGTACCCGGCGAGGAACATCGAGAGGCCGAAGCCGTGCATGACCACGGTTCCCGGAGTGATCCCGGCCAGCGTCAGCGCTCGGCCCCAGAGGGCGTCGGTCACCGCGACGTCGTCCTGAGTGAACGCGTAGAAGGTCGGAGTGCCGGTCGTCCCCGAGGTCGAGGAGACGGCCACCACCTCGGCGGGGTCGACGCAGAGATGCTCGCCGAACGGGTGGCCGAGCTGCTCGCGACTGCGCTCCTGCAGTTCGCGCTCATCGTCCTTGGCGAGCAGAATCGGCAGCTTCTGGAGGTCTTCGACGCCCTGGATGTCGCCGGGCTCGGCGCCTGCATCGCGTAGCTTGTCGCGGTAGAAGGCCGAGCGCTCGGTGCACAGCGAGACGGTCTGGCGGACGAGTGCGTCGCGTTCTTCGGGGGGGATCGGGAGGCTCTTTGCTGTCATGAATTCTACCTAACGTTTGGCAGTTTATCAGCGGACGCTGACCACGTCCAGAAAGTTCTACCAACCATTAGGTAGAACCGAAAGCGAGTTCGCGGGCGGCGGCGGCACTGAAGCGCGCGTTCGCGTCGGGGCCTGCGCTGAATTCGATCGCCCGCACGTCGTGCGGGTCCGCACGCCTGACCGCCGCCAACGCCGCGGGGTCCGGTGCATCGACGACCCGCGTGCAATCGGCGACGTGGATCCGCAGCCCGGGGGCAGAGGCGATCAACTCCGGACCGGCCACCGTCAGCCACAGCGCGCGCCAACCCTCGGCGCCCAGTTCGAAGCAGCCGGCCGGTGTCAGCAGCCGTCGCGCACCGCGGCTCCTGACGCCGTTGTCGGCGCCGCCGAACGGGGCGCCGCCACAGACCACGTCGACCCGCTCGAGCAGTGCGCGCGGGCTGTGTGCGGCGAACAGGTACCACACGCGCGAAGGGCCGACGTTGTTGTCGGGGAGTCCGCGAGCGCCGGGCAGAGCGACCTTCGGCGCGCCGGGTGGGCCGACGCCTGACAGGTTAGTGCGGCCCGCCGCATCGAGCTGGGCCGGGGTGACCGCCACACCTGCTCGCCCCCGGGCGAGCAGGGCGAAGGTGTCGAACGGGTCGTCTCTCGGCGCCGCTCCGCCGGTGAACAGCCCGGCCTCGCCAAGCGTTGCGTTGGGGATCGGCGTGCCGTCGAGTGCGGTGAACCCCGTCGCGAGCGCAAGCTCGCCGGCCCCGAGCTCGCGTGCCGCGAGCGCGGCTGCGACGGAGGCGGGGGAGGTGACGGCGAAGACGCGGATCCCCGACTCGGCGATCTCGCGGGCGAGCGCCGCGGTCAGAAGGTCCGCGGTGAGGTCGCTCGTGGTCATGCGTGCTCCAAGCTGGGGGCGAGAAGGTCGGGAGCGCCGGCCGGACCGGCGGCCGCCCAGCGGCTCACGGCCTCGAGGTCGGTGCCGTACTCGGCGTGGCAGCCGGTCGGCCAGGCCCCGTTGCGCGCCGAGATCAGCCCGTCGACCCAGATCCGCGAGAGCGCCGCGCCGCTCGAGTCAGACGTGGGGGCAATCCGCTCGTGGCTGATGAGGACCCGGTCGGCGGCGCGGGCGAGCGCCCCGTCGGCGGCGAAATCCCCGCCGACGTAGACGTTCCCAGCGGGATCGACGACCGGCGCGTGGATCAGCGCGACGTCGATCGCGAGCGCGCGGACCTGCATCACGCGATCGCCCGTGAACGGATCGCTGGCCTCGCGGACGTTGGGGTTGAGCAGCGGCAGGTCGGTGTCGAGCCCCATCCAGGTCGGCAGCGAGGGGACGCCGCGGGCCTTCGCCTGGAGCGCGCAGAGCAGGGTGCCCTCTGACCACTCGACGAACTCGACCGTTCGCTGCTGCCGAGCCGTCCGGTAGTGCGGCGCCAACCCGGCGCCGTCGAGCGCGACGCCGGCGCTGTGGAGAACCCGAACGCACCCGGCGGCGAGCAGCAGCTCGACGTCGAGCGAGCCGAGGAACGACACGACCGTCAGCTCCCGGCGGCCCGCGCCGGCGAGCGCGCGAAGCGCGGCCATCGGCTTGCGCTGGAGGCCGGCGCCGCCAACTCCAACGGTCGCACCGTCGGGGATCTGCTCAGCGAGCTGCTCGAGGGTCAGGATGGGTGGTGCCATGTCTCTCTCCAATTACTACCAAACGATTGGTCGAAATGCTACAGTGCCTGACCGTGTCGAGCAACGCTGACGTGGGGGCGGCGCTCCCCGCCTCGATCTCGCGGCGGATTTGGCGTGACCCCACGCTCGCCCGTGCCCATCCGCTGCTCGACGGGCTGTGGTGCCTGCAGCTGCCGCTCTGCTACGAGTCGGTCGCGTCGGTGAACGGCTACCTGGTGCCACTCGACGACGGCTGGATGCTCGTCGACTGCGGCTCGCAGCTCGAGCCCGGTTGGCCCGCCGTGCGCATCGCGCTGGCGCAGGCGGGGGTCGACCCGCACAGCGTGTGTCTGCTCGTGCTGACGCACGCGCACGCCGATCATCGAGGGCTGGCGCACGTCGTGGTCGCGCAGACCGGATGCGCGGTCGCGGCGGGGCCGGGACCGCATCCGATCCTCGACAGGCTCCGTGACCCGAGCATCCCTCTGCTGGAGCGCCGCGCGCGTTCCCTGACCGAAGGCGTACCCGCGGTCGCCGTCGATCGGATGGTCGACGACCTGCCGGGGGCGGATGGCGTCTACCCGAATGTAACGGTCGATCGGGTGCTGGGCGCCGGCGACGCGCTGCCGTCGCGCTGCGGGTCGTGGGAGGTCGTCGTGACCCCAGGTCACAGTGCCGATCAGATCGCCCTGTGGAATGCAAGGCGTCGCGTCCTGCTCAGTGCCGACGCGGCGCTGCCGGGACCTGCCTCGTTCCTGGAGTACGGCACGAGGCCGGACCCGCACGCCGACCAGCTCGCGACGCTCGAGCGTCTGCACGCGCTCGAGCCCGAGACGCTGTTGCCCGGTCACGGCAGGCCGGTCCGTGACGGCGCGGCGTTCGTCGCGGGCTGCCGTGCGAAGGTGCTGCGGCGGGCCGAGGCGATTCGCGCCGCGCTCGGCCAAAGCCCGCAGAGCGGCTGGCAATTGGCGGCGAGGATCACGCCGCCCGGCGCCGATGCCGGCCACTGGCAGCGGAGCATGGCCGAGACGCTGTCGGTGCTCGAGCACCTCGAGGGGCGGGCGATGGCGCGCCATCTGATCGACGAAGCCGGAGTGCGGTGCTGGCTGACCGCCGGCGCCTGACGCCGCTACCGGGCTACTGGGGATCACCCTCCACCGGTGCCCACTTGCCATCCTCCACCTGGTAGCGCTGGGCGACTTCGACGAGCACGCCGCCGGACCAGTTCTGGTCGACGAAGTTCCATCGGAGCCACGGGTAGCTGTCGGGGCCGGTCTGCTCGTCCTGGAGGATCGGAAACCCCTTCGCCCGCAACTCGTCGACGGTCGTGTCGACGTCGCTCGAGAGGAACGCGATGTGGTGGACGATCTCACCGCGCTTGGCCAGGACCTTCGTGAGGAAGCCTTCGCCCGCCGGCGCGAACAGTTGGATCGCGGTCCCGCCCGGCTTGACGAACGTGGCCCAGCGCATCTTCTCGCCGTTCTCCTCGCCCTCGCCGTAGACCACGTCGTGCGCCTGCTGGGGGTCGAGCACGGTCAGCAGCGTTCGCCACTTCTCCACCGATTCGTCGAGATCGTGGACGAGCATGGCGACGTGGTCGAAGCGCAGGTCTGGCATGGGAGTCTCCTTTGGTTCAGTGCGGCGACACGCTGTCGTGGTGCGCGTGCTCCATCAGCTCGATCAACGCGCCACCGCTCGCGCCGGGTTGCAGGAACGAGATGCGGCTGCCGTGCGAGCCGGGTCGCGGGGTGCTGTCGCGGACGGGGACACCGGCGGCGGACAGCTCTGAGAGCAGCTCGTCGAGGCCGTCGACCTCGAACGCGACGTGGTGGACGCCGACCTCGCCGCGCGCCACGGCTGCGGCTGCGCGCGACTCGGGCGTGGCGGGGGCGACGAACTCGAGCAGCACGCCGCCGACACGGACCCAGAGGATCTTCAGGCCGAGCTCGGGCTCGTCCTGGGGTTCGCCGACCTCGATCCCGAACCGATCGCGGAACAGCGAGGCAGCCGATTCCAGCTCCGGCACGATGATCCCGACATGGGCGAAGCCCGTGACCGTCATCGGTCCGCGGGCGCGAAGAACTCGATGTCGGCGTAGGAGCCTGACCGGTCCGCGCGCCAGACGGCACGCAGGCGGCTGCCGGGTGCCAGCTCGGCGGCCTCCGGACTCAGACGGTGCAGGAGCGCGTGGCTCGCGCCGTCAATCCGGATCAGCCCATAGGCCGGAGCGCCCGGACGGTGATGGGCGACGGTGGCGGCCTCGAGCACACCCTCGGCTGGCAGTTCGCGCGTCTCGCGCAGGTGGGCGCCGGCCGGGGAGAACGGAGTGGCGGGCACCGCCACGTAATCCTCGCCGGCCGAGGCGATCAGCCGTCCCTCGCGCAGGCCTCTCAGCGCCTCGCGCTGGACCGCGCCGGCCGTGTAAACGTACGGCAGGTCGATCTTCTGTTCGAAGACGAGGTCGCCCATCAGTCGAGTACTCGGAAGTGCTTGATGTCGGCGAGGCTGCCGGTCCGCTCCTCGCGCGGACGGAAGACCGCCTCGACCCGGCGGCCGACGCCGATCTGCTCGGGCTCGGTGGCGTCGAGCAGGTGGTAGATCGAGGTGTCGGCACCGTCGAACCGGACGAGCCCGAAGCCATACGGAACTGGGCGCTGGATGCCGGTCATCGGATCGATGAACGGCACGTAGACGATCGTGCAGCCGGCGAGCACACCCTGCGGGCCGACCTCGACCCACTCGTCCATCGGCAGCCCCGACAGCCCGCAGACCGGCCGCGGCGGCATCATCACGTTGCCCTCGGCGTCGCGCGTGGCGAGGATCTTGCCCTCCTCGCGCAGCGCGGCGAAGAACCGCGCGGCGTGGTGGCCGGCCGCGAACCGGTACTGGAGCGTGATCTGCTGCTCGATCCGGATCGCCTCGCTCGCGATTGAAGGCGTGGGCGAGTCTTGGTGCTCATCCGGCGTTCACCTCCGCGCCCGCATTGGGCAGCTCGCGAGACAGGATCATCATGTCGGTCCAGGCGTTGCCGCCGTAGCCGGTGGCGAGCGCCCGCCGGACGCCTGGGATCTGGTGCTCGCCGGCCTCGCCGATCACCTGCATGGCCGCCTCGGCGACGCGGATCATCGCCGTCGCGCCGACCGCGTTGGTCGACAGCACCCCACCTGACGGGTTGACCGGCAGTCTGCCGTCCATCTGCGTCAGGCCCTCGTCCATCAGTTTGCCGCCTCCGCCCATCGGGCAGAAGCCCAGGTTCTCGTACCAGGCGAGCTCGGCGTACGTGGCCGGCTCATAGATCTCGGCAACGTCGAAGTCGTTGATCGGATCGGTGATGCCGGCGAGCCCGTAGGCCTTCTTGGCGGCGGCCTGAAGCGAGCGCATCACCGCGAGCCTTTTGGGGCTGTCACCCATGTACTGCTGATCGTGGGCCGTCGCCACCGCGTGGACCCACGCGGGGTGTTCGGCCAGGCTCGGCGCGACGTCCTCGGACGCCATAACGATCGCGCATGCGCCGTCCGAGGAAGGGCAGAAGTCGAGCCGGCGGATCGGATAGGCGAGCATCTCGGACTCGAGCACCTCTTCGACGGTGATGTCGGGCAGCTTCAGCTGGGCATAAGGGTTCAGGCAGGCGTTGCGCCGGGCCTTGACCGCCACCTTGGCCGCCTGCTCGGGGGTCGACCCCGCTCTCGGCGATGTAGGTCGAGGCCATCGAGGCGAAGTTGCCGATCGCGCCGGCCATCACCGCGCGCTCCCAGATCGGATCGCCGACCGTGGTGATCGCCGCCTGCGTCGAGCCCTCGGTCTGCTTCTGGAAACCGACGCCGAGCACGCGCTGGTGGCGCCCGGAGGCGACGAGGTGGTAGCAGGCGAGCGCGGCGCTGGCTCCGACCGTGCCGCCCGGTGTTGAGCTTGTAGAGCGGCTTGCCGAGCGCACCGAGCGCGCCGACGAAGAACTGGTCGACCAGGTAGATCCCCTCGAACATCTCCATGTTGCCGGCGACGACCGCGTCGATGTCGTCGAAGGTGAGGCCGCGCGACTCCAGGCAGCGGTCGATCGCCTCGCGGGCGAGCTCGCGCCATCGAGGCGTCGAAGCGCCGGCCGTGGTTGGTCTGCCCGGTCGCGACGATCGCTGCGCGGACGGGTGCGTAGCGCTTGGTCATGCCGCGACCTCCAGGAGGACGACGTGGTGGCTCTGGGTGGCGAGTCCGGTGGTCGAGTGGACGAGGGCACGGCCGCCGTGCTCGTGCAGCCAGGTGGCGGCGGCGATCACGGCGTGCAGTCCGGCGACGCTGCCGGCGCTGCCGGCCAGCCAGCCGCCTGACCGGTTGACCCGCGGACCGCCGTCGCCGTTGCTCGCCTCGAACCGGCTGATCAGTTCGTCGCCTTCTCCGAGGCCGAGTGCCGCGGCCGACCATCAGGTGCTGGTGCGCGTACGGGGCGTTCAGCTCGATCACGTCGAGATCAGAGCTGCTCCAGCCGGCGAGCGCGAGCGCGTCGTCGGCGGCGGCACGGGCCTGGTCGGCACCGTCCAGCGCGGCTCGCTGGCTCCAGTAGGCAGCGGTGCGCGAGGCCGTGGCGACGATCCGGACACTGCCGTCGCGACCGAGCGTGCGACGGGTGTCGCCGTCGCAGATCACGATCGCCGAGGCGGCGTCGAGCAGCGGCGCGCGGTCGAGCACGTGCAGCGGCTCGGAGGTCAGCGGCGAGCCGAAAACCTCCTCGGCGGTCACATCGGGTAGGACGGCTGACCGTGAACGCGCCGCAGACACGACCCGGGCGGCGTGCAGAGGCGTGAAGGCGCCCTGCGCGTAGAGCAGCTGGGCCTGGAGCGCGGCGACGATCGTCTCGTCCGGGTCGATCGCGCGTTCGTAGTACGGGTCGAACGCGGCCAGCTCGATCGTGTGCTGGTCACCCTGAGATTCCTTGGCGTGGGCAACGACGAGGTTGAGGTTCTGATCCGCGTCGGTGACGCGGGCGAGCGCGTAGCCGAGGCCGAGACAGGCATCGGCAGCCACCTTCGCCTCCGAGCCAAAGACACCACCGACGATCTCGTTGACGCTCATGCTCGAGATCGTGCGCCCGTCCCAGAAGTCCTGGCTGGCCGTGACGGCGCCCTCGATCGCCCGCAGCTCCGTGCCCGCGTCGGCGAGCGCGGGCTGCACCGCCTCCCACACCAGCTCGGTGATGCTGACGTCGTCCCGGGCGGGCGCGGTGCGCGCTTCGCCGGTCCCGATGATCCAGGTGTCCGAGGCGATGGAGGTCATCTCTGCTCTCATCGGGATTCTACCAAACACTTGGTTGAGATGCTAGTCTCCCGACATGGATTTTTCACTGACCCCTGAGCAGCAGGACCTTCTGTCTCTCGCGCGTGACTTCTCGCAGAAGGAGATCGCGCCGCATGTTGGCGAATACGACAGGGAGGAGCGCTTCCCGATCGAGATCATCCGCAAGGCCGCCGCGCTGGGGCTGATGGGAGGCGTTGTGCCCGGCCGGTATGGCGGCTCCGACCTTGATTTCAAGACGTATGCGATGGTCGTCGAGGAGGTCTCCCGGGTCTGCCATGTCGTGGGCGTGGCGATGACCATGCCGAGCGGTCTGGTGGGCAGCTCGATCCAGGTGTTCGGCACCGAGGAGCAGAAGCAGCGCTACCTCGCGCCACTGGCCCGCGGCGAGGTGTTCGGTGCGGCCGGCGTGACCGAGGCGCGGTCCGGGACCGATGTCTCCGACATGGACACGAGCTGTCGGCGCGATGGCGATGACTACATCATCAACGGCGCCAAGATGTGGATCTCGTTCCTCGACGTGGCGCAGTGGTTCCTGACCTTCGCGCACACGGGCGTTGACGAGTCCACGGGCCGCAAGCGCGTCTGCGCCTTCGTCGTGGACCGCGATCTGGCAGGGGTCTCGGTCAATCCGGTCGCTGACAAGTTCGGCTTCCGCCCGATCAAGACCGGCGAGCTCGTGTTGGAGGACGTGCGCGTGCCCAAGGATGCACTCGTCGGCGAGGAGGGGCGCGGCTTCGCGGTCGCGATGAATGCGGTCGAGAACGGGCGGCTCGGCGTCGCCGCTCGGGCCACGGGCCTCGCGCAGGCATGCGTCGACTCGATGGTCGCCTACGCGCGCGACCGGGTCGTCTTCCGTCAGCCGATCGCCCGCTTCCAGATGGTCCAGAAGATGATCGCCGACTCGATGACCGAGACGGACGCGGCGCGGCTGCTGGTGCTCCGTCTCGCCGACCTGAAGGACCGCGGCCTGCGAGCCCGAGCCGAGGCGTCGATGGCCAAGCAATTCGCCAGCGATGCAGCGATGAACGCAGCGCTCGCGGCCTTTCAGATCCACGGCGCATACGGCGTCTCCAGCGAGTACCCGGTCGGCCGTTACCTGCGCGACGCCAAGGTCTTCCAGATCGTCGAGGGAAACAACGAGTTGCACCGGGCGCTGATCGCCGAGAGCGCAACCGGGCTTCGCTGAGAGGAGAGAGACATCGATGACCGCCCAGCCGACCCAGACAGCTTCCCCGCTCGCCGGGATGAGGTTCGCCGACGGCGAGTACACGATCACGCGCGCCGCCAATGCGCGCCTGTGCCGGCTCGTCAACTCGCCGCCGCTCGCCGACGGGATCGCCCACCCGGTGTGGTGCCACCTGGCGACGCACATCGGCAAGAGCGTCAGTTTCCCGCAGTTTGCCGAGCTGGTCGGAGCGCCGCTCGACGCCGGCTTTCTGTTCGGTGGTGGCGAGCTCGAGTTCTCCGAGCCGCTCCGTCTCGACCGGCGCTACGTCGTGCGCGGCGGGATCGAGACCGTCGAGTCGCGGGTCGGGCGGCGCACCGGCCGCTTCGACGTGATCACGACCCTGCTCGAGCTGATCGACACCGAGGAGGACCGGACGGTCAGCCGCTGCCGTGAGGACTGGATCGTCCCGAGGGTGCAGCGATGAGCACGATTGTGCCGGGTGGCGAGCTGCCCAGTTTCACGATGCGCGACGTCGACCTCGACCGGATCAACGAGTTCATGGATCTGATGGGAGACACCAATCCAGTCCACAACGACGCCGAGCTGGTCGAGAAGCTCGGGCTCCGCGGCCCGGTCGCACAGGGCCCGGCCAGCCTCGCCTACGTCATCAACATGCTCCTGGGCTGGCAGCCGGACGGCATGCTCGAGCGGCTCTCGTTCCGCTTCGAGGACGTCGTGACCGTCGGCGACGAGCCGACCGCCCGCGGCGTCGTCGCGACGGTCGAGGACGGGCGCGCCGTCGTCGACGTTTCGCTCGGGCTGCAGACGGGCGCCACCGCAGTCAGGGGGACGGCGACGGTACGAATTCCGGAGACGGTGTGATGCTGGACGACCACGACGTCCTCCCGAACCTGCTCGCCCGGCGGGCGATCGAGGGCCCCGACCGCGTCTTCGTCCACAACATCGGGGGCGACGATCTGTCCTACGGCCGGCTCGAGGCGATCACCCGCGGCTGGATGCGCCTGCTCGCCGAGCAGGGCGTCGTCGCCGGCGACCGCGTCGCGATGATGCTGCCGAACACCGAGGTGCTCCCGGTGTGGATGGCGATCGCACGGCTTGGAGCGATCGAGGTCCCGGTCAACAACGCCTACCGCGGGAGCTTCCTTGAGCACATGCTCGTCAGCTCCGGCGCGCGCTGCGCGGTGATCGCGCCCGAGTACGGCGAGCGGTTCGCCGCACTCGACGGCTCGCTCGGCGACTGCCACACGATCGTGATCTCCGGTGCCGACCCGATCGCCGTCTCGGGCGCAGACGTCGTGTCCGCGCCCGCCGACCTCGCCGAGCGCCCGTGCGCCGGCGGGGCCGAGCACCACTGCACCGGGCACGATCCGGCGGCGATCCTCTACACGTCGGGCACGACCGGGGCGTCGAAAGGAGCGGTCGTCTCCTGGCAGCAGATGTACCGGACTGCGGAGGCGTGCCCACCGTGGCACGACCTCGGCTCCGATGACGTGCGCTATTCGCCGTTCCCGATGTTCCACATGAGCGGCAAGCTCGCCGCCTACTCGGCTGCGGTGCTCGACGGGGTGGTCGTGATTCGCAACGGCTTCAGCACAAGCCAGTTCTGGGCCGACATCGACCGCTACGGCTGCACGACGTCGATCCTGATCGGCGCCACGCCCACGTTCATCGCCAAGCTCCCACCCTCGGAGCGCGACACGCAGCACACGCTCCGCAACATCCTGCTCGGCCCGCCGCCCGATGACCCTGTCGAGTTCTGCCGCCGCTTCGATCTGCGGGCGTCGGTGGTCTTCAACATGACCGAGCTCAGCTGCCCGACCTCGACCGGATGGGACGAGGAGCTGCTGCGACGCGGCAGCGTCGGCGTGCTGCGGCCAGGGTACGCGATGCGGATCGTCGACGACAACGATTACGAGGTCGCCCCCGGCACCGTCGGCGAGATCGTCGTGCGCTCCGATGATCCCTGGCAGATCATGGGCGGCTACTGGGGAATGCCCGAGAAGACCGTCGAGGTGTGGCGGAACCTGTGGTTCCACTCGGGCGATCTCGGCCGGATGGACGCCGACGGCACCTTTTACTTCCTCGATCGAAAGAAGGACGCGATCCGCCGTCGCGGGGAGAACATCTCCTCGATGGAGCTGGAGGCCGAGATCTGCGAGGCCGACAGCGTCGTCGAGGCGGCCGTCGTCGGGGTGCCGTCCGACGTCGGCGAGGAGGACGTGCGGGCGGTCGTCGTGCCCCGCGATCCGGAGACGTTCGATCCGGCGGAGCTGATCGACTTCCTCCGCGCCCGCGTCCCGGCGTTCATGCTGCCGCGCTACATCACGGTCACCGACGCCCTCCCGAAGACGCCGACCGAGAAGGTCCGCAAGACCGAGCTGAAGGCGTGGCCGCTCGACGCGGCGACCACCGAGCACGCCGAGCCGCGCCGCGCCGAGACGGCCGCCGGCGCACCGGCGGCTCGGGGTGCGTGACGTGCGCTTTGAGGGACGGTGCCTGCTGGTCACCGGCGGTGCCTCGGGGATCGGCGCCGCCGTGGCTGAGCGCTACAGCGCGGAGGGTGGGCGCGTCGCGGTGGTCGATCTCGATTGCGACCGAGCGAAGGCGCTCGCGGAGCGGCTCCCGGGGAGCATCGGCCTCGTCGCCGATGTGACCGATGAGGACGCGGTGCAGGCGGCGGTCACGGCGGCGATGGCCGCCTTCGGGAGGATCGACGGTCTCGTCTGCTCGGCGGGGTTCGTCCAGCACAGCTCGCTGGCGCGGCTCTCGCTGGCCGACTGGCGCCGGATGCTCGACGTCCACGTCACCGGCGCGTTCCTCGCGGCGCGTGCGGCGCTCGGCGCTCTCCGCGACGCCGACGGCGGCGCGATCGTCAACGTCTCGTCGACCGGCGCGCTGGTCGGACATCCGAAGCTCGCCGCGTACTCGGCGGCCAAGTCGGCCTTGATCGGCTTCTCACGCCAGCTCGCGGTGGACCTCGCCCCCGACGGCATCCGCGTCAACGTCGTCGCGCCCGGCGACACGCGCACGCCGATGACGGTCCCGCTGTACACCCAGCTCGGTGGTGGCGACCTCGCTGCGGGCGAATCGCAGATCGCCGCTCGCAACCTGCTGGGACGGCTCGGCGAGCCAAGCGAGATCGCCGAGGCGATCGCCTTCCTGCTCTCCGACCAGGCGAGCTTCTGCACCGGCACGATGCTGGTCGTCGACGGCGGCGGCACGGCGGCCGGATGACCATCGAGGAGCGCATCGCCCTGGTCGAGGCCCGGCTCGAGCTGCACGAGCTCGCCGCCCGCTACTGCCACCGGATCGACGCCCGCGACTACGCCGGTGCCGCCGCGCTGTTCGCGCAGGGCGCGTCGTTCGCCGTCCCCGACAACGTCGCCACCGGGCGCGAGGCGATCGGTCAGTTCCTGCAGTCGCAGCTCGACCGCTATCAATCGACCTACCACTACGTACATTCGCAGGTCCTCGACGGCCTCGGTGCCGATACGGCGCGAGGGATCGTCGACGCCCATGCCGAGCACGCGCTCGACGGCTGCTGTGTCCTGGCCGGGATCCGCTACGCGGACGCCTACGAGCGCGGCCCCGACGGCTGGCGGTTCGAAACGCGCGAGCTCCAGATCAGGTACTTCCTGCCGTGGCAGAAGCTCGATACGCGCTATCGCCGCAGCGACCACTTCCCGATCCAGTCATCCTGAACCAGAGAGGAGGCGCCATGCGAGTGAGCGCCAACCACCATCCCGGCTTCCGCGTCTCCGACATCGAGCGGTCCGGGCGCTTCTACATCGAGGCCCTCGGGGGCCGCTGGCAGACCAAGCCGGGCATCCACGCAGGGCGAACCGCTCAGGTCACGATGGGAGGGACCCCGGACGCCCGTTTCAAGGTCTGCCACATCGCCTTCGACGAGGGGACGATCGAGCTGTTCGAGTTCCTTGAGCCGGTCCATCCCGTGATCCCGGTCGGACCTGCCGAGGGCGGGATCATCCACTTCGCCTTTGAGGTCGACGATGTCGCCGAGGCGCTCGAGCGGGTCGAGCGGGCCGGCGGCAAGCGCTACTGGCCGGAGATCCGCGAGATCAAGCCGCTCGGCTTCAGCGTGATCTACGTGACGGACCCGGACGGCCACGTGCTCGAGCTGATCGACGTCGGCGTCGACGACCTCTGTCGCCGCCTGATCGCAGCCGATCCGGCGCTCGATCCGGCGGTCGATCCGGCGGCCGACCTCGCGGCTCGGTCGTAACCGCGAGATCATCCAAACGATCGTTTGATTTCTCTTGACTTTTCGACCAACCGTATGGTTGAATTACTGCTCGCGCAGCAAACCACACCGACTGAACGGCCACCGACGCTGCGCAGTGGCCACGAGGAGCGAGAGATATGCGCCGCAGTCATGAGGCGAGCTGTGCATCCGGTCCAGGCGCGCGGCGTCTGAGCCGGGCCCTGGTCGCCGTGCTGGTGACCGTTGTCGGAGGAATCTGTCTGGCCGCCTGCGGGAGCTCGTCGAGCTCCTCGACGGCCGCCTCGTCGAGCTCGGCGTCTTCGTCGTCGTCAGGCTCGACCGTGGCGAACGCCTGCGTCAAGCAGGTGACGGGCCTGATCAGCTCGGAGCAGGCTCCGATGCCGATGATCGTCCCGTCCGGGAAGATCAACATGAGCGATCTGAAGGGCAAGACGGTCTGGTTCATCTCGCCGGATCAGGCGACCGGCTACGCGCTGTCGGTGTCACAGGGCTTCGCGGCGGCTGGCAACGCGGCCGGCGTCAAGACGGTGATCTTCGACGGTAAGGGTGAGCCGACGCTGTTCACGCAGGGGATCGACGAGGCCGTCGCCCAGCATGCCGGCGCGATCATCGACTACGCGATCAACCCGACGCTCGTCCCGCAGGCCCTCTTGGCCGCCAAGGCGGCGCACATCCCGGTGCTGCTGGAGTTCGCGGGCGTTCCCGCTCCGTCGAACGGCACCGTGTTCGAGTCGATCAACGAGGACCTGTCGAAGCAGTCGGACGAGATGGCCGACTACGCCGCCTACGCGACCGGCTGCAAGGTGAACGGGGCGACGTCGTTCGATCCGCTGTACGCGGGTCTGGTGGCGGAGCGCACCGACATCAAGGCCGAGCTGGCGAAACTCTGCCCGACGACGTGCTCGACGCAGTCAGCGCAGATGGCACTGGCGACGATGGCGACCGCGCTCGCTCCGGCGATCCAGAGCGTGCTGCAGCGCAACCCGAACCTGAACTCGATCTTCGCCACGTTCGACCAGGCGGCGACATATGAGTCGCCGGCGGTCAAGTCGAGTGGGAGCAGCGCGAAGATCATCGGTACCGACGGCCTACCGCCGAACGTTGACGAGGTTCGCAGTGGCGGGCCGCAGATCGCGGACATCGCCTACGTGCCGCCGGCCTACACCGGCTGGCTGTCGCTCGACCAGGCCGCCCGCGCGATCATGGGCAAGCCGACCGGCGTCAACGGCGCCCCGATCGTGCTGCCGGTCCAGATTCTCGACAAGAGCAACGTCGGGACCTCGGACGCGCTCAGCTCGCTGTTCCCCAAGTACGCCGCCTACGAGTCGGCGTTCAAGTCCCTCTGGGGCGTCGGCTAGGACAGTCGCGTCCTCACCACGTCACGCGCACCGCGCGTGACGTGGCACGAGGACGTGGGCGCTCTTACCGTTCCCTAACACGATTTCATCAAACGGTTGGTAGGTTTAGCCTTGACAAATCTACCGACCGTATGGTGGAATTGTGAGTGCAGCATCACACATTGAATGACGGCCACGACGTCCTTGGCGCTGGCCACGAGGAGAGAGGAACTCCATGCGTAGTACTTCCCCGTGGAACGGGCTAACCGGATCCACAACGAGCCGCCGGTGCCGGGCCTTCGCGGTCGGCCTCGCGATCGCCGTTGCCGGCATCGTCGTCGCCGCGTGCGGCTCATCGAACTCATCGAACTCGTCGACCGCAGCTGCGTCCGTTTCGACCCCAGCAGCTTCGAGCACCGTGGCCAACGCCTGCGTCAAGAAGGCGACCACGCTCGTCGACAGCGAGCAGGCACCGATGCCCGACGTCACTCCGACGACGAAGATCGACATGAGCTCGCTCAAGGGCAAGACCGTCTGGTATATCTCGCCCTCCCAGGCCACCGGCTACGCGCTCGCCGTCTCGCAGGGCCTGGCGGCGGCGGGGAAGGCTGCAGGCGTCAACGTCCAGATCTTCGACGGCAAGGGCGAGCCGACGCTCTTCACCCAGGGTGTCGAGCAGGCGGTTGCCCAGCATGCCGGCGCGATCATCCTCTACGGGATCAACCCGGCGCTGGTGCCGCAGGGACTGGCCCAGGCCAAGGCCGCTCACATTCCGGTGCTGACGGCGCTGACCGGCGAGCCCGCCCCGAGCAACGGGACCGTGTTCGAGGCGATCAACGAAAACGTCGCGCAGGAGGCGGCGTCGATGGCCGACTACGCCGCCTACATCACGGGCTGCAAGGTCAACGGCGCGACCTCGTACGACCCGCTCTACCCGTCGCTGGTCACCGAGCGCAACACGATCAAGGCCGAGCTGGCCAAGCTCTGTCCGACGACCTGCACCGTGACCCCGGCACAGATGGCGCTGGCGACGATGGCAACCACGCTCGCTCCGAGCGTGCAGAGCCTGATCCAGCGCAACCCCAACCTGAACTCGATCTTCGCCACCTTCGACCAGGCGGCGACCTACGAACAGCCGGCGGTCGCATCGAGCGGCAGCAAGGTGAAGATCATCGGGACGGACGGGCTGCCACCGAACGTCAACTCGATCCGGGCCGGTGACGCCCAGATCGCCGACGTCGCGTTCGTGCCGCCGCAGTACCTCGGGTGGCTGGTGCTGGATCAGGTCGCCCGCCAGCTGCTCGGCAAGCCGACCGGCGTCAACGGCGCTCCGTACACACTCCCGGTCCAGACGATCGACAAGGCGAACGTCGGCACGTCCAGCTCGATCGCATCGCTGTTCCCGAAGCTGGCGGACTACGAAGCGCAGTTCAAAGCGCTTTGGGGTTCCTAGGCCGTAGGTCCGGAACATGTCCGACACGACCGCACTGCGGCTCGAGGGCATCTCCAAGCGCTTCGGCGGGGTGCGGGCTCTCCACGACGTGGAGATGTCCGTGCCCCGCGGCGAAGTGCGCGGCTTGGTCGGGGCCAACGGTTCCGGCAAGTCGACCCTGGTGAAGATCCTCGCCGGTTACCACGCTCCCGATCACGGGCAGGTTGCGGTCTGGGGAAGCGACGTGCCCCTACCGATCGTGGGCGCCAGCCGCCACGGGATCGCCACGATCCACCAGGACCTCGGGCTGATCGAAAGCATCTCGATCACCGAGAACGTCGTCCAGACGACCGGCTTCGGCGTTGCCGGCGGCAAGCCGATCAGCTGGCGCCAGCAGCGCCGACGGGTGTCCGAGCTGTTGAGCCGGCTCAACATCGCGCTCGATCCTGGCATGGAGATCGGCGCGCTCACCCGCGGCGAGCGGACGCTCGTCGCGGTCGCCCGCGCGATCTGCGAGCTCGAGTCGAGCCGGACCGACGCTGAGGCGCACGGCCGCCACCTGCTGATCATGGACGAGCCGACGGCAGCGTTGTCGAGCACTGAGGCCGGGGCCGTGTACGACCTGCTGCGCCGGGTCGCCGGCGAGGGCGGCGCCGCGCTGTTCATCAGCCACCATGTCCAGGAGGTCCGGTCGCTCTGCCAGAACGTCACCGTCCTGCGCGACGGCGAGGTCGTCGGCACGCTCGGCTGCGCCGAGTCAACCGAGGCCGACATCGTCCGTGAGATGCTCGGCGTCGAGCTTGCCAAGGAGACGCCGCTCGAGTCCGACGCGATCGCGCGGAACGGCGCCGCTCCGAAGGCCGCCGCCGGAAGCGCTGTGCTCCAGGTCAACGACCTTTGGACCGACGTCCTGGAGGGGATGTCGTTCGACGTTCAGCCAGGCGAGATCCTCGGCATCACAGGACTGCTGGGCATGGGGCAGGACGAACTCCCCTATGTGATCGCCGGCGCCCGACCGCGCGCACGAGGCGCCGTTACGGTCGACGGCCGTGGACTGCTGAGCGGGCGCCTGCTCGATGCGATCGATGCCGGCGTCGCGCTCGTCCCCGCGGAGCGGCGCCGCGACGGCCTATGGATGGAGGGGACCGCCACCGAGAACCTCGGGATCGCCGCGAGTGGCAGGTTCTGGCAGCGTGGCCGCTACGACCGCGGCGCCGAGCGCAGGATCGCCCGCGAGCTGGCCGATCGGTTCGGTCTGCGCCCGCGCAATCCGAACGTGCTGACGAGCGCCCTGAGCGGCGGCAATCAGCAGAAGGTGCTGCTCGCCAAGTGGCTCCAGCTCGACCCGAGGGTTGTCCTGCTCCACGAGCCGACCCAGGGCGTCGACATCGGCGCCAAGCTCGAGATCCACCGCATCGTTCGCAGCTTCGTGAAGCGGACCGGTGCCGCCGTGTGCGTCTTCTCGTCCGATCACGACGAGGTCGCCGAGCTATGCGACCGGGCGATCGTGATGGCGCGCGGACGCGCCGCGGGGACGATCCCCCACCGCGAACTATCGACCCACCGTATCGTCGAAATGGCCAATGAGGTGACCAAATGACCCCGCAGCTTGCCATCCTCAAGCGGCCTGGCAAGGAACCGGCCGGCTCCCCGGCTTCGGCTCCCGAACCGCGGCGCGGATTGCCTGTGACCGCGTTGCTCGAGCGCTTCGGCCTCCTGATCGTGCTGATCATTCTGATCATCGCCTTCACGATCGCGCTCCCCGGAGAGTTCTTCACCACCACCAACCTGAAGATCACGCTTGAGGGCCAGGCGGTGATCCTCGTCCTGGCGATGGCGGAGACGATTCCGCTGCGCGCGGGTGACTTCGACCTGTCGGTCGCCGCTGTGATGGTCGCGTCGGCCTCGCTGATCGGCGTCTTGACCACCCAGGACCACATGGCGTTGCTGCCGGCGGTGGTCCTCGCCCTGATCGGCAGCATGGCGTTCGGCGCGATCAACGCGGCCGTCGTCGTCGGCTTCGGGATCGACGCCTTCATCGCGACGCTCGGCTCGATGACGTGGCTTGGCGGCGTCACCGAGTGGTTCACGCACGGCAACGTGCTCAGCGGCCTGCCCCCGAGCCTGGTCAACTTCTCCGATGACACCTGGTTCGGCATCTCACGCGACGTCTTCTACGGATGGATTCTCGTGCTGATCCTCTGGTACGTCTACGAGTACACCCCGTTCGGCCGCCGGCTCCTGTTCACCGGCGGCAACCGCGAGGCGGCCCGGCTGACCGGGATCCGGGTGAAGCGGATGCGCTCGATGGCGTTCATCCTGTCGGCGCTGATCGCCGGCATGGCCGGGATCATCCTGGCCGGCTCGGTCGGAGCGGTCGATCCGACCTCGGCCGGCTCCTATCTGCTGCAGCCATTCGCCGCCGCCTTCCTTGGGACGACCGTGATCCAGTTCGGGCGCTTCAATGCGTTCGGGACGCTGATCGGCCTGTACCTCCTGGCCGTCGGTGTCTCCGGCCTGAACCTGCTCGGGGCGCAGACATGGGTGAGCGACGTGTTCAACGGCGCCACCCTCGTGATCGCGGTGATCGTCGCCACCGCGATGCGGCGCGGCGCTGCCGCCAGCCGGCTCACTCCCGGCCGCCAGAGCGCCGCCAAGCCGGGCGAGACGCCGCCCGCCACGGACGCGGGATCCGGCTCTCCGCCGGACCCGCCGGGCCCGTCCACGAGCTAGAATATCTACCAACCATTTGGTCAAGTATTGGTACCCTGACCCGCCCGTCCTCCGTGACGGGCGCGGTTCTTGAGATCGAGCGATAGGAGCAGCTGTGGACTTCAACTTCAGCGACGAGGAGCAGGACTTCCGTCGCTCCGTCCGTGACTGGGTGAACAGCAAGTACCCGAAGTCAAAGGTCAACGAGCTCGAGCGCCTTGAGGATCACGACGGCAGCAACTTCCCCCACGAGTACTTCCGGGACCTGGCCGACGCCGGCTACCTCGGAGTCGGCATCGACGAGGGCCTCGGGGGGCAGGGTGGCGGCGCGACCGAGCAGGCGATCCTGATGGACGAGCTCGCGCGCAATCTTGCGGGCCTGACCTGGGTGTGGGGGATCTCGTCGTTCTGCGCCAAGTCGATCCAGCGGTTCGCCAGTCCCGGGATCCGTGACGAGTTCGTGCCGGCGATGGTCGCCGGCGAGAAGAAGGTCGCGATCGCGATCACCGAGCCCGGCGGCGGCACCGACCTGCTCGGCGCGATGACGACCCGGGCAACGAAGGTCGACGGCGGCTACGCGATCAACGGCGCCAAGATCTGGTCGACGATGGCCCACGTCTGCGACTACCTGCTGCTGCTGGCGAAGACCTCCGAGGGCGCCAAGTCCTCGCACGGCAAGACGCTGTTCCTCGTCCCGACCGACCAGCCGGGCGTCGTCGCCACAACGATCCCGAAGCTCGGGATGCGCTGCGTCGGCTCCTGCGAGGTACAGCTCGACGACGCCTTCGTCGCCGACTCGCACGTGATCGGGGAGATCGACCAGGGCTGGTACCACATCCTGACCACGCTCAACAATGAGCGGATCCTCGTCGCGGCGCTGGCCACCGGTGTGCTACGCGGCGTGCTCGAGGATGCGATCGCCTACGCCAAGGAGCGTCGCGCCTTCGGCCACGCGATCGGCGACTTCCAGATCATCCAGCACTGGATCGCCGAAATGGCGATGAAGCTCGCCCAGGCCGAACTGCTCACCTACAAGGCCGCGTGGATGTATGACAACGGCATCGAGACGGCCGTCGAGTCGTCGATGGCGAAGGCGGTCGCCGCCGAGTATGCGACCTGGGCGGCCGACCGCGGGATCCAGATCCTGGGCGGCATGGGCTATGCGGCGGAGTTCGACATGCAGCGTTACTGGCGCGACGTGCGGCTGTACCAGATCGGCCCGGTCACCAACGAGATGGTGCGCAACATCATCGCGCAGAACCTCGGACTCGAGCGCTCGTTCTGAGCGTCCCGGGGGGGCGGCGGAGCCGGCGGCCAGCGGGCCGCCGGCCTTCTCGGATCAGGAGGCGGTGAACTGTCCGGCCTCCGACAGCTCCTGGGTGAGCTGCTGCTGGAGGCGGAACTTCTGGATCTTGGTCGCCGACATCGGCCACTCCTGCACGAACCGGATGTGGCGCGGGACCTTGAACCTGGCGAGGCCCGCGCGGCAGAACTCGACGATCTCGTCCTCGCTGACCTCGTGCCCGGGGCGCAGCTCGATGAACGCCGCGGGCACCTCCATATACTTCGGATCCGGAACGCCGACGATCGCGACGATGCTGACCGCCGGGTGGGTCGCCAGGTAGGACTCGATTTCAATCGCAGCGACGTTCTCGCCACCGACCTTGAGCATGTCCTTGGTGCGCCCGAGGTAGCTGATCCGACCCTCTGTCGTCATCGCGCCGATGTCACCGGTGTGGAACCAGCCCTCGGCATCGAGCACCGCGGCCGTGCGGTCGGGGTCCTTGTAGTAGCCGTCGAACACGCAGTAGCCGCGCACGACGATCTCTCCTGGCGTGCCCGGGGGGGCGAGCTGCGCGGTGACGAGGTCGCGGATCTCGACCTCGACGCCGTCGAACGGGATCCCACTCGTGGTCGTCCGCTGCTCGAGCGTGTCCTCCGGATCGTTGAACGACACGACGCCGCCGCACTCGGTCAACCCGTACGAGCTGATCTGCACCGAGTGGGGCATCCGGCTCTGCATCCCGCGCAGCGTCTCGGGTGGCGCGACGTTGTTGACGAGCCGGATGTTCCGCCAGCGGTCCGGGTGGTAATCGGGGTGGTTGAGCAGCGCCTGCGTGATCGCCGGGAACGTGGAGAAGCTGATCGTCGCCCGCTCGGCCGCGAGCATCTCGAGCGCCTGCGAGGGCTCGAAGTGGGTCATCGACAGGAACGTGCCGCCGCCGTCGAACACGCCGATCAGTGGGAGGATCGCGCTCATATGGAACATCGGGAGGGGATCCCAGAAGCGGTCGGCCGGCGTGATCCGGAACTTCGTGCGGCCGCCGATGACCGCCGTGCGGACGAGCGCCTCGTGACAGAGGACGCAGCCCTTCGGCATCGCCGTCGTTCCCGACGTGTACATCACCAGCGCCGCGCCTCGGACTGACGTCATCCGGTGGCGGTCCCAGACCGCGTCCTCGCTGATCGACGCCGTCAGTCCGTCGAGATCTTCGATCGGGCGCATGCCGGGAACCTTCCGTGGGCCGAACAGGAGGATCTGCCGGAGCTTGGGCGCCTCGGGCAGATCCAGTGCGGGCGCGGTGCCGGCCAGGTGCAGGCTCGGGAGCGCCTCGTGGAGCCTTGCCACGTAGTCGGCGTGCTCGACGACGGCATCGCTCGTGAAGACGATCTCCAGGTCGCCGTTCTCGATCACATAGCCGAGCTCCCGCGGGGCGAAGCGGGCGTTGATCGGCACCATCACGCCGCCGATCAGCGAGATGCCGAACAGCAGCTCCACGAACTCCATGCAGTTCGGCATCAGGATCCCGACGCGCCCGCCCGGCTGCACCCCGAGTGCGAGCAGCGACCGGGCGATCCGAAGCGCCCGCCCCTCAAGCTCCGCATAGGTGATGCGCCCGTCGGGGAATACGACCGCCTCGTGATCGGGATCTCGTTCGGCTGCACGCACGAGGAGATCGGCGAACCTGACGACTTCCTGCCAGCGACGGCTGCCTGTGCTGGTGCTGCTCATCGGCTCTCTCCTTGTGCGACGGTCGAGGTCGGCGGGGCGTGGGGTGGCTGAAGGACGCCGGTTCCCACCTGCCGTCGCGGCCAGTTCGCGACGGGCTGGTGGAGGGGATGGCGATCACGCGCCTGCCCGAACCACAGGAGGTGCTCGCGCACGGCGAACCGCCAGCCGTCGCCGCGCCGGACGTAGCGATCGCGGTAAACGATGGTCTGGTCGATGAAGAGGTGGCCACCGTCGATCTGAGCCAGGCAGTAGACCGCCCCCGAGGCGGCGTCGCCTCCGTCCCCGAGGTCGATCACGTGGTTGGTGACGAGCAGCATGACCTGGCCGAGCGATGCCCACCAGCGGTCGAGATCTCGGCGGAGCCGGTGGATGTCGAGTGCCGGCAGCGGTGCCGGCGAATCGGTCTCCGACCAGAGCGACAGCATCAGCTCGCGATCCCGCGTGGCAAAGGCGTGGGCGTAGCGGAACGCGAGCTGCTCGATCTCATGCACGGCCCAGACACGCTCCGCGGCGCAGGCGGTCACGCCGGCGCCCAGGGAGCAGCTGGAGGAAGGACGGACGCAGCCGGCTCGCAGACGAAGGCCAGCCGGCCGAGCTTGCGCGCGACGTGATCGGCGAGCGGACCGTCGTCGGTCCAGGCCGACAGGATCAGCGGCCCGCCACCGTCGGGAGGCTCACGCAGCAGCCGGAGCGCCTCGACGCGGCCGTCGAACAGCGTGTCATCGAGTGCGTCCGCGCGTGCGCCGAAACCGAGCACCCGGAACCGGGCCGTCGCGCCGGGGCGGAGGGTCTCGACCGCGAGCACGGGGGAGCTCCAGGCGTCGTCGCGCCCGAACATCCGTGCCTCGTCGACGGCGATCTGCTCCGCGTACCAGTCGCTGTCATAGGCGCCCCGCTCGGCTTCGCGGTCGGCGAACCACGTCTCCGAACAGGCGAGATACGGCAGATGGACCCACCACTCCGGCAGCGGGCGGTTCTGCACATACCCGAGCAGTCCGGGGAGCTCGAGCATGATCGCCTCGTGGTTCGTGCGCCAGTGCGCCTGGGCCGCGGCCCATGCGACGCCGGGGCGGCACGGGGCGAGAAAGATCCGGTGCTGGCGCGCGCCGCTCACGGTCCCTCGATCAGGCGCCGGGTGGCATCGAGGGCGAAGCGGGCCCGCTCGAGCGCCGGGTGGCCGGCGAGCGCCGCCACCGGCGTCTCAACGCTGAGTGGTATTCCTGGCGGGAGCGCCTCCAGGATCTCGGTCAGCGGCAGCTCGCCGTCGCCGGGTGCGAGCCGGTTCTCGACCGCCTCGTGATAGAGCCCGCGACGTCCGTCAGGTGGTGCCGCGAGCGGAGCGTCGCACAGCTGTAGGTACGGGTAGCGGTCGGGATGGGCGGCGCTGAGCGGCGCCACATCCGCCGGGGAACCCCCTGAGCGTCGCAGGTGAAGGGGGTCGACGAGGACGGTGCCGGCCGGGTGTCCGGCCGCGGTGACGATCCGGTCGGCTGCCTCGACGTCGCGGGTCGCGCTGAACACCATGAACTCGAGCGCCGGCGTCAGGTCCAGCGCGGACGCCTCCACGCAGATCCCGGCGAACGTCTCGGCGGCACGGGCCGCATCCTCGTCGAGGTTGACGACGAGGACGTACCGGGCTCCGAGCGCGGCTGCGCTCTCGAGCACCGGACGCAGCGCGGTTGGCTCGGTATCGTCGTACATCCGGACGACCTCCACGTCGAGCACCCCGATCCCGTGATGACGTAGACGGGCGATCGTCTCGCGCCGGAGCGGGGTGTCGCCGACCAGCGGGTTGCCGTCGCCGGGTCCACGATCGACGAGGCGCAGCGTAACGGCGTCGAAGCCCGCGGCGGCCGCCGCATCGACGATCTGTGGCGGGGACTGGTCGAGCAGCGTCAGGCAGGCGAGCGCCGTCTCGTGCCCGCCGATCATCGGACGCCCTCCCAGAGCGCCTCGATGGCGGGGTCGAGCCGGTGCAGCTGGACGCGGGGGCGCACCCGGGTGCCGAGCTCCAGCGCTGTCTCAGCGTCCCCGGTCACGACGGCCCAATCCTGACCGAACGTCGAGCGGCCCTCGCGGAGGCGGTCGACGAGCTCGTTCGCGTCGGTCAGGTGCTCGCGCCGTCCGCGTGGCACTCCGATCGCAGCCGGCCCGAGGGCCTGCACCGCACCCGCATGCGCGAGGCCAAGCGCGACGGCGTCCGCATCATGGTCCGCGAGGTAGCCGAGGCCACGCGCCAGGGCGGCGTCGCGCGCGGCGCCGGCGCCCCACACCGGAAGCTGCACCTGCGCCGGGGCGGGGCTCAGCCGGACGTGGGACTCGAGCCCGTGAACGTTCTCGGGGAGGTTGGCCGGCACTCGCCAGCGGCGTCCCTCAAAGCGGAACGGACGCGGGGCGAGCGCTGTACGGATCAGGTCGATCGCCTCGGCGAAGTCCGCCTCCGCGCCGGCGGCCGGCCGGACGACGAGCAACAGCCGGCCGCCGCTCGCCAGGTCGACGACTGCCGCCTCCTCGGCCACCTCGAACGGATGGCGATATCCGAGCTGAATCTCCACCGCCAAGAGCAGGTCAGGGACGCGCCCGGCGAGCGCCGCGGCGTTGATCAGCGGCGCCGGCAGGCCGGGCCCCTCGCGGAGCATGACTCCGTCGAGGCCGGCCGCGTGCGCGGCTTCGGCGTGGCGGACGAGCGCGGCCGGGTCACCCACCCCGTCGAATTCCAGCAGGAAGCGCATCAGCCGGCGACCCCCAGCGGGGCGATCGCGTCGGCGAGCAGTGGCGGCAGTTCCTCGGCGACCCGGTGGATCTGGTCGCCGAGCGCAGCGTCGTCGGCGATGTCCAGGTTGATGCGCAGGCAGACGAACTCGGCGCCCGCCTCGAGCAGGTCGCGCAGACCGCCGCCCACTTCGGCTGCAGATCCGATCAAAGCCGCGTCGCCGATCCGCGCCATCTGGCGATCGAGCACCTCGGGTACCTCAAAGGCGGGCCTGCCCTTGAGGATCCACCACCCGGCCTCCTCACGAAACGTGTGCAGGAAACGCCGGTGGATGGCTTCGGCGCGACCGGGATCCGGCTCGATCCAGACGTCGCGCAAGACGCCCACGATCCCGCGCCAGGCGCCGTCGGAGCGGAGTGTGTCGACGCAGCGGCGCAGCTCATCGGGACGCAGGGTCTGGGGGAGGATGACGTTCGCGCCTGACGCGACCGCGCGCTCCAGCGCTGCAGGCGCCATCCCGCCGAGCCAGACCGCCGGGCCCTGCCCGGAGCCGGTTCCGGGCGTACCGTTGCGGCCGGCCTGCAGGGCCGACCAGACCGTCGGCATGACGGTCAGCGCCTCGTCCATCCGGCGCCCGCGGCGATCGCGGCGCAGGCCGAAGGTGTCGAACTCCACGTCGCGGTGACCGAGGCCGAGGCCGAGGTCAAGCCGGCCGCCGGAAGCCTCGTCGAGCGCCCAGGCGGCCCGGGCGAGCGCATGCGGATCGTGCTGGGAGGCGAGCAGGACCGCCGTGCCGAGCCGGATCCTCGATGTCGAACCGGCGGCGAAGGCGAGCGCGTGCAGGGGCGCCGGGCACCAGCCGTCATACCAGATGCGGTGCTCGGCGGTCCAGACCGAGTGGAAGCCGAGCTGCTCAGCGAGCGCGGCGTCGTGCGCGAACGCGCGGTAGCTGCCGACGGGGTTTCGCGGATCGCGGGCCATCGACCGCATGGTCCAGAGACCGAGGCCGATGTGGGCAAGCGCGGGGTGCATCGTCTTCTCCTTCACGCGAGCCGATTCTACCAAATGTTTGGCAGATCGCGGTACGATCACGAACCATGTTGAGCGTCTCCCAGCGCGGGCCGGTGGCCGAGGTATCGATCGATAACCCGCCGGCCAACGCGCTGACCGTCCCGCTCTACGAGCGCCTCGAGGAGCTCGCCGACGAGCTCGAGGCGGACGTCTCGGTGCGGGCGATCGTGTTCGCGAGCGCGCATCCGTCGATCTTCGTCGCCGGCGCCGATATCGCAGCCATGGCGAACTACGACTTCAGCCCAGAGGCGATCGAGCGCAAGGTCCGGCTCGTCCACGCCACCTTCCTGCGCCTCCAGCGTCTCACGAAGCCGACCGTCGCCGCGATCGAGGGGCACGCTCTGGGCGGCGGCTGCGA
The DNA here is from genome assembly GCA_963742025.1 of uncultured Solirubrobacterales bacterium. Classification (GTDB taxonomy): domain Bacteria; phylum Actinomycetota; class Thermoleophilia; order Solirubrobacterales; family Solirubrobacteraceae; genus Palsa-465. The sequence goes on along the minus strand of CAVUKF010000010.1, from coordinate 90,549 downwards.
GCTCGCGCTCTGCCTTGACGCGCGCTTCATGGTGCAGGGCCGCGCGCGCATCGGCCTGCCCGAGGCGCGCCTGGGGATCATCCCCGGAGGCGGCGGGACGCAGCGGCTCCCACGGCTTGTCGGTCGCGCGCGCGCCGCGCAGCTGATGATGCTCGGCGAGCGGATCGACGCCTTCGAGGCGGAGCGGATCGGGCTGATCAACGCTGCGTGCCCGGACAGCGCCGCCACCCGTGAACGGGCGCGGGAGCTGGCGACCCGGTTGGCCGAGATGCCGAGCTCATCGCTGCGGCTGATCAAGCTCTGTCTCAACGACGGCTATGACCGGGACCTCGCCGCCGGCCTCGAGGTGGAGCGGACCGCGGCGGTTCAGGCACTGCTCGCGCCGGAGGCGCGCGAGGGGATCAGCGCCTTTCTGGAGAAGCGCGCGGCGCGCTTTCACGCCGACGTTCCCAAGGCGTCAACATGACTCTGCGTCGTCGAACTCGGGGACTCGGGGAAAACTCGGGGAATATCGAATTTGCACACGCGCACGCGGGGAAGGCGACGATCCGATACCATACAACCGTTTGGTTGATGGACTGCACCCGATGGAGGTCTCATGAGCGACGCGTCCCCCGCTCAGACGCTGCCTGAGTCGATTCTCGGAACGAGCCTGGAGTACGGGCCGCTCACCCTTGCCAACCGGCTCGTGATTGCGCCCCACACCGTGAACTTCGGGTTCGTCGACGGCTCGCCCCGGGACGACTACTTTGCCTACCTGACGGCGCGCTCGCCCGGGTTCGGGCTCACGTGGGTGCCGATGGCGGCACCGGACCCGCTCGGCCCGGCCGAGCCGAGCCAGCCCTGGCTGTGGGATGACCGGTTCATCCCTGGTCTCGCATCGCTTGCCGATGCGCTCCGGCAAACCGGAACCGAGCCGGGGCTGCAGATCTGCCACGCGGGTCGCCAGACGAGCCCGACGGTGATCGGCGGCCAGACGCCGGTGGCGCCCTCGCCGATTGCGGTTCGAAGCGTTTACAAGACGGTGCCCCGTGAGCTCACGCTCGGGGAGATCGCCGGGATCGTCGAGGCGTACGCCGCGACCGCCCGCCGGGCCGTGAGCGCCGGCTTCCGCGCGCTCAACCTCCACTTCGCCCACAGCTACCTCGTCCACCAGTTCCTCTCGCCCGATTCCAACCACCGCGAGGACGAGTACGGCGGGACGCCGGAGCGCCGTCTGCGCTTCGCGCGGGAGATCATCGCGGCCGTCCGCGGCGAGGTCGGCACCGACGTCGCGATCGAGATCCGGCTGAACGGCGCCGACTTCGTGCCGGGCGGCCTCGAGATCGAGGACTCGGTCGCGATCGGGCGCCGGCTCGTAGAGGACGGGGTCGACGCCATCAACGTGACCGGCGGGGTCTACGGGTCGGCTCCCTTCAACCTGCTGCTGCCGTTCGACGGTCAGGAGTTCGTCGGCCACGCTGCGACGATGCGGGCGGCGACCGGGGTCCCGGTCACCGCCGTCGGCCTGATCCGCACGCCGGCCGAGGCCGCCCAGGTCCTGGCCGACGGAGCCGGTGACCTGGTCGGCGTGGGGCGGGGTGTGATGGCCGACCCCGAGTGGGCGCTGAAGGCCCTCGGCCGCGTGCGCGGACCCGTGCGCCCGTGCGTCGGCACCCTGGACGGCTGCTCGGAGCGCCTGCGGCACTTCGAGCCGGCCACCTGCCAGGTGATGCCAGAGGTCGGTCGCGAGCTGCGTCAGATCCCGAGGAGCTCGCCGCGCCGGATCGCCGTGATCGGTGGTGGCCCGGCAGGCTGCGAGGCGGCGCTCTACGCCGCCGAGCAGGGGGACACCGTTCTCCTGATCGACGCCTCGCCGGTGCTCGGCGGGTCACTCCGGCTCGTCGCCGTCACCCCGGGAGGTGCGCCGTTCGGGGAGCTGGCCGACTTCCATGCCGCCGAGCTCGTCCGGCTCGGGGTCGAGGTCGAGCTCGGCCGGGCGGCCGACTCCGCCCGGCTCGCCGCCTTCCAGCCCGATGACGTGGTCGTTGCGACGGGGGCCCGTCCTGCGCTGCCGGGCGTGCCGTACAGCGACGGCGCGCCACTGGCGACGGACGAGGACGTCCTCTCGGGCGCCGTCGCCGTCTCCGGCGACGTCGTTGTGATCGGGGCTGGGCGCCGGGCGATCTCGACCGCGCTGATGTGCGCCGATGGCGGCGCGTCGAGCGTGACGATGATCGACCACGACGCCACCCGGCTCGCGCACGACGCCTCGGCACTGATGCGCCGGGCGTACAAGACCGAGCTCGCCAAGCGGAGCGTCTCAGTGGTGCCCGGGCCGGTGCGCGAGCTCACCGACACCGAGGTGGTGCTCGACGAGGTGCGGCTGCCGGCGGGGCTGATCGTCTTCGCCCTTCGCCTGCAGTCCGTCCGCGAGGCCGTCAACGTGGTTCCGGAGGGGACGACCGTCCACGTCATCGGCGATGCGAAGGAGGCTCGATCGGTGATGGAGGCGATCGTCGAGGGCCGCGACTGCATCGACTCGATCCACCACGTCGCGGCGGCCGTCGCGCTGCGCTGACCTGCGAGAACCCCAGAGGAGAAGCCATGCCACGTATCGAACCCGCCGAACTCGAGGGCAACGCCGTACAGACGAGCCTGCTCGCCCGAGTCCTCGGCCGCCAGCCCGAGATCCTGAAGGCGTTCGGGCGCCTCGACGCCACGATCCGCTTTCACGGCCAGCTACCCCTCTCGCTCAAGGAGACGGTCCGGCGCGCCACCGCCGGCCAGGTCGGCTGCGTCTACTGCCAGTCGCTCGGCGAGTACATCCCGTCCCCCGACGACAAGCGCGAGTCCCTCGCTGTGGCCTTCGCGCAGATGGTCGCCGAGGACCCCTCAGACATCTCCGACGCGCAGTTCGATCTCCTCCGTGAGGAGTTCACCGAGGACGAGATCGTCGAGCTGACCGCCTTCATCTGCTTCGTCGCGATCGCGGGGCAGATGTTCGGAGCGGTCATGGGCCTCGAGGCGGCCTCCGAGGAGGAGGCGGCGGCCTATCAGCAGGTGCTGAGCGGCCGGTGAGCAGTCGGGTCGGGAGCTGAATAAGAACTGGGCGAGGGGGCTCGAGAGCGAAGGTTATTTGCTGGGTGTCCGCTCGTAGACGACCCTTCCGCCGAGAATCGTCATGTCCACTCTGAGGCGGCGCAGGTCGGCGGTCGCCGCCGTGTGCGGGTCGCGTTCAAGGATCGCCAGGTCGGCGAGCTTGCCGGGCTCGATCGATCCCCTGCTGTGCGCCTCACCCATCGCCTGCGCTCCGCCGAGGGTGTGCATTCGGAGCGCTTCAGCCACGCTCAGCGCCTGCTCCGGGTCGATCACCTTGCCTGCATATGACTCGCGAGCGACACAGCACCAGACACCGAACAGCGGACTGGTGGCCTCGCGCTCTGAGCCGACCCAGACGTCGGAGCTGGCCGACAGCGGCCAGCCGTCATCAAGAAGCGTCCGGAACGGGAACCGGCCACGCGACCCGTAGTCGCCGAGGTAGTCGACGAAGTAGTCACCGAAGGTGTAGAGGAACACTGGCTGGGGCATCGGCACAATCCCGGCACGCTGCCACCGGGTGCTCGTTTCAGGGTCGGGGCGAAAGTTGCCGGCATGCTCGATCCGCGGTGAGAGTCCGGTAGGCGCGAGACCGCTATAGCGCTCGATCATCTCGCACAGCCACTCCTGCGCCCGGTCCCCGTTCGCATGGATCGCGAGCTGCAGGCCGGCATCGCCGGTCAGGCCGAGCGCCTGCTCGATCTCCTGCTCGCTCAGCGCGATCTGCCCACAATGCGGATCCTCGACGTGGACATATTCGGACTTGACCGCCGCGCTGGCGGCCGAGTAGCCGCCGTCCGCGAACAGCTTGATGCCCTGGATCCGCAGATCTTGCGCGTCGGTTGTGAGCGAGAAGTGAGTTCTCCAGTCACACCCCTGCTCGATCGGCATCGTCCCCGGCGACCAGAGGTAAACGAGCATCCGGACCGGAAGGGCGTTACGCGCGGCCAAGCGGTCCATGCACGCGATCCCGTCCACGGTCTCCGAGATCTCGCCGATCGTCGTCACCCCGTTGCGCGTGAACGCCTCGTGGATGCCGGTCCGGAGCGCTGCGGTGATGCTGTCCTGATCCTCGAGCGGAAACGGCAGCAGGTTGTCCATCTCCTTGACCACACCGGTTGGCTCGTGATGGCAGCTGCAGAACTCGACGATCGGCTTGCCGGTCACGCTGCGCGCCGGCGGCACGTAGTCGCGATCGATCCCTGACTGCTTCAGTGCCGCGCTGTTCAGAACTGTCACGTGCCCGCCGGCCCGTACGGCAATCGGAATCGTCGACGAAACGTGGTCGAGCTCCTTCCGGGTCGGCAGCCGGCGCTCTTCGAGCTTACGATCGAAGAACAGGTTGGCCTGCGCAACCACCCACCCGGTGGCCTCGGCGTCGGGGAGCGCGGCGGCGAGGCGATCCTGGATGTCGGCCACGTTGCTGCATTCCGGAGCGCGGATGTCGACGGTTCCGTATGCCGCCCTGCACGCGACCTCGACGTGCGCGTGCGGGTCGACGAAGCCCGGGAGGACCGGCCGCTCCTCGACGTCGATCACGCGCGTGTTCTCCGCGCGTCGCGAGTCGAGCTGGTCACGAGGCACGAGTTCCTGAATCACGCCATCTCCGACGACAACGCCGCCGTCGAGTGCACCGCGCGCTCCATCGGCCATCGTGTAGATCCGCCGCGAGGCCACGATCAGATCCGCTGAGGGCCCCGGTGCGCTGTGCATGCTTTCGGCAGTCACCGCAGCGGAACCTCGAGGCGCCCCGGCGGGTGCAGCAACTCGGTGTGATGTGCCGCGACGTTGATTCGCCGCTGAAGTCTGGCCGATCGGCCGATTCCCCAAACCAGAGCCGAACGCGCGTCGAGGAAAGCCGGCGGCCACCGCGTACCGATCAGGCCGTAGAGACGCGAGTAGCGTTGTGTGGTCAGCACGATCGGACGCTCGCTCGCCTCCCAAGCCCGCAACGCACCGGGCACGTCGTTGAACCGGTCCAGGATGTTTGCGAGCGCGATGCCCGAGGTCATTGCCGTACCGGCGCCCTGGCCGAGGTTGGGCGACATCGCGTGAGCTGCATCCCCGACCAGTGCGACCCGGCCCGAGATCCACGAATGCGTCCGGACATCGCTGAACGAAGCCCAGATTCCGTCCCCGGGAATCCGCTCGATGAACGACTCGCACTGCGGGAAGGACTCGATCCACGACGCTTTGTCCAGCGGCTTGGCGCGCCCCTGGAGATCGCGGCTCGGACAGCAGAGGTAGATGTACACCTTGTCCCACGCGCAGGGCACGATCCCGATCCGCCGGCCTCCCATCCAGTACTCCAGCGCGCGCCGGATCGGATCCTCCGCAACCCGATCGATGAGATGCCGTCCGCACCCGTCCTCGAGGTCGGTGACGGACAGGCCGAGTTGAAGAGTGTCACGGACACGGGAACCCACCCCGTCGGCTCCGATCACCAGGTCGGCAGCGTGACACGCGCCGTCCTCGAGCAGCAACTCACCCGCCGCTGTCGCGCCTTCGACGCGAGATCTGGTGAGGATCTCGGCGCCGTGCCGACGTGCAGCGTCGACCAGCGACCGGTGCAGGTCGTTGCGCAGCGCGGTCACGAGGCGGGCGCCCTCCATCATCCAGCCGCGTTGAAGCAACCGCAGGCGTTCGTCTCGGAACTCCCAGTATTCGTCCATCTCGCCCTGCTCGAGCACCTCATCGAGCGCACCGATGCTCTCGAGCGCGCGCAACGCGTTCTCCCAGAGGAAGATGCCCGCGCCGATCTCACGAAGCTCGGACGCGCGCTCGTGAATCCGGACGGTCCACCCTCGCTGTGCCAGGGCGGCACCGACGGTCAGCCCTGCCAATCCTGCTCCTGCGATCTCCGCCGTTCGCGCAGCGCTCATTGCCTGCGTTGCGAATTCGCCATTCGCCTTCCGGGAGGGCCAGCATTTCCGCTCGGGGGCTCGCCCATACGATCAGTTTAGGCGCGCTGACGTACGCTCGGTCGGGTGCTTCGTCCCTATGTCGCGCTGCTGTCACTGCCCGGTCTGGGTCGGCTCCTGGGTGCTGCACTGATCGGTCGCCTGCCTCAGGGAATGTCGACGTTGGCGATCCTGTTGCTGGTGCGCGGCGCCACCGGGTCCTATGCGGCGGCCGGCGCGGCCGTTGGCGCCTACGCGCTCGCCAGCGCGGCCGCGGCGCCGGTGCAGGGTCGCCTCGTCGATCGGTTCGGTCGGCTGCGCGTGCTCCCACCGACCGCGATTGCCCAGGGGGTCGTGCTGGCTGCGCTGGTCCTGTCGGCAAACGGTCGTGCGGGAAACGTCCCACTGGTGCTGCTCTCGGGTCTCGCCGGCGCGCTCGTCCCGCCGATCGCCCCGACCGTCCGGGCGCTGTTGCGTGAGGTGATCACAGATCCCCATACGCGTGAGACGGCGTACGCCTTGGAGTCGGTTGCCCAGGAGTTGGTCTGGATCACCGGTCCGTTGCTTGTCGCGTTGGTGATCTCCGCGACCTCAGCGAAGTCCGCGGTGCTGTTGCTCGGGGTCGTGTGCATCGCGGGGACCAGCTTGTTCGCGCGCTCGCCGCTGGCGCGTGATCATCCGACGCGGGTGCCGCGTCGCGCCAGAGGCGCGGTCCTGGCGACGGCGGGGCTGCGGGTGTTGCTCGGGCCGATCGCGCTGATGGGTGTCGGAATCGGCGCAATCGAGGTCGGGTTGCCGTCACTCGCGTTGCATGCTGGGTCCCGATCGGCGTCCGGGGTGCTACTTGCATTGTGGAGCGTTGGAAGCATGGTCGGCGGCCTCTGGTACGGCCTGCGGGTGTGGAGCTCTTCGCTCGTGACGCGCTACCGCGTGCTGATGGTGCTCGACGTCGTGTTCTGCGTGCCGCTGATCTTCGCGCACTCAATCGCCGTCGGAGCCGTCTGCAGCCTGCTGGCGGGTTTGGCGATCGCGCCGTTGTTCTCCTGTCAATACGCGATCGTCGGCCGCGGCGTCACTGCGGGCAGCGAGACCGAGGCGTTCACCTGGATGACCGCGGCGCTGGTCGCGGGCATCGCCGCCGGCGCAGCGCTGGGTGGGGCCGTGATCGCTTCCAGCGGTGTCAGCGCGCCGTTCGTGCTCGCGTGCGCGGCCACGACGCTTGCCGCGATCTTGGCGATCGGCCTGCGCGGACGCCTGATGCAACCGGCGTGACGCATTGTCTCGGCCGCCTGGGCATCGGGCACTCATCCTTCAGTGACCGGCACTGGTCCGAAGACGTTCATCAGTGGCCGGCAGGCCTTGCTTGCGGTCTGGAATGCCGGTGTGCTCTCGTTGAACCCGTTGCGGTCAAACGCGCCCTGTGCGTCGGGGTCGGGGAAGCTCGAGAGGCCGTGGGAGCGCATGCAGAAGATCGCCGCCGAGCTCAAGTGGGCTCACTGGACCTCGGGAAGGTCCCGATCGAGGACGACGACGTCGTAGGTGCAGAATGATCGCCGAGCGCGAGAACCCGGCGATGGTGCTGATGCTCACGGCCTCCGGTTCGCCCGCGCAGCGCGTCAGCGGCTTGAAGCTCGGCGCCGACGACTACCTCGCCAAACCGTTCCATTTCCCGGAACTCGTCCTGCGAGTCCGCGCCCTCGCCCGGCGCCGTCCCACCGCCCAGGCCAGGATCTTCAGGGCGGCCGGCATCGAACTCGACCCCTTACACCACACCGCCACCCGCGACGGACGCCGCCTGGACCTCACCGCCAAAGAGTTCGCGCTGCTCGAAACCCTGATGCGCGCCCAGCACGCGGTCCTCAGCGCCGAGGATCTCGTCGGCCAGGTCTGGGATGAGAACATCGACCCCTTCACAAACACCGTCCACGTGACGATCAGCCGCCTGCGCCGCAAGCTCGGCGACCCTCCAGCGATCGAGACGATCCCCGGCGTCGGATACCGCATCACCACGCTAGCCTGAACAGCAGCCATCTGCTGACCCATGCGATTCGCGATCTCGATCCCGCAGTACGCTCGCGACAGCCGTTTCGACGGTGACGCTTTCCGCGCGTACCTGCGCCGCGTCGAGGAACTCGGCCTGCTCGAGAGTGCCTGGGTGCAGGAGCAGGTGATCGGCGCGGCCGGCAACCTCGCGCCGCTCCAGACACTGACCTACGCCGCGGCCTGCACCGAGCGGCTGCGGCTGGGTTGTGCGGTGTTCGTGCTCCCATTACATAACCCGGTGCATCTGGCGAAGGCGATCAGCTCGCTGGACTGCATCAGCCACGGGCGAGTGGAAGTGGGTGTCGCGACCGGTGGACGGGGGCGCCCGTTCGGCGCCTTCGGCGTCGACGCGGACAGGCCCGTCGCCCGCTTCAACGAGGCTCTGGCGCTGATGAAGGCATGCTGGACGGAGCGTGAGATCAACTTCGATGGGCGGTTGTGGAAGCTCCAGGGCGTCTCGATGGAGCCCAAGCCCGTGCAGAAGCCGTACCCGCCGCTCTGGTTCGGTGGCAGCGCGCCGGAAGGGATGCGGCGCGCGGTCCGGCACGGGGACGGATTTATGGGCGCCGGCTCCCAGACGACCGCTCAGTTCGCCGAACAGGTCAAGGTGGTCGCGGAGCAGCTGAGCGCGCAGGCCCGCGCGCCCGAAACGTTCCGGATCGGCAAGCGCGTCTATGTCCACGTCGAGGACGATGCGGTGCGTGCACGCCGCCGGCTCGAGGACGCACTCACGCGACACTACGGTCGGGGCGGCTGGTCAGAACACATCGTCGCCGGCTCGGCGCGGGAGTGCGCCGACGGCATCCGGGCGGTGCTGGACGCCGGCGCAGAGCTGATTCTGCTCAACCCGCTCCTCGACGACGCGCAACAGCTCGAGCGGCTCGCGGCCGAGGTGATCCCGGCGCTCAGCTGAGCCTCGCGCCGCTGTATTTGGCAACGGCACGGCGTGGCGTGTGCTGGTCGCGTGCCGGCCAGGGCGTTAGGCTGCCCGGTGATGCGTCAACTTGCCTTTCTGGAGGCTGGACGGGTCGCCTGGCAAGAGGCTCCGGAACCGAAGATCTCGGACCCGGGTGGCGCGCTCGTGCGTCCGCTCGCGGTCGCGCGGTGTGATCTCGACCTGCCGATGGCGGCGATGGGCTTCTTCCCCGGGCCGTTTCCGGTCGGGCACGAGACGGTGGCCGAGGTGATCGCGATTGGAGAGCAGGTCAGCGCGCGCCGCGTCGGCGATCGGGTGCTCGTTCCGTTTCAGGTCTCCTGCGGGACGTGTGTGGCTTGCCGCGATGGGCGTTTCGGAGCGTGTCGCACCTACCACGCGCGAGCTGGGGGTGCGTTTGGATTCGGTGAGGCGGGTGGCGGTCACGGCGGCGCAGTGGCGGACGTCCTTGCGGTTCCGGCGGCCGATCACATGCTCCTGCCTGCGCCAGATGGCGGAGCCAGCGCGCTCTGCGCGCTGCCGGACAACGCCTGCGACGCCTATCGCGCCGTCGGCCCCCAGCTCGCCGAACATCCGGGGTCCGAGGTGCTGATCGTTGGTGGCGCGGCCGCCTCGATCGCCCTTTACGCGGTCGCATTCGCGCGCGCCCTGGGTTCGGCACGGGTGCGCTATGTAGACAGTGACGAGGAACGCTGTGCGGCGGCGGCCGGGCTCGGCGCCGAGGTCGAGCATAGGCAGGGCCCGTGGCCGCGCCGCTACGATCGCGCGCCGATCACGGTCGAGGCGAGCGGCGACCTCGACGGACTGACCGCCGCGCTGCGCTCCACCGAGGACTACGGGTTCTGTACGGCGGTGGCGATCCATTTCGCGCCGACGGTGCCGCTTCCGCTGCTCGAGATGTACACGCACGGAATCACCTTTCACCTGTCGAGAGCCGATTCGCGCCGCCTGCTGCCGGTGGTGCTCGAGTTGTTCGCCGAAGGTCGCTTCGATCCGCTCGTGGTGCCGACCACGATCGTGCCCTGGGATCGAGCCGACGAGGCGTGGCTTGAACCCGCGACAAAGCTCGTGCTGGAGCGCGAGTAGCGCTCAGCCGTGCGGCCGAGCGCCGTCTCGGACGGGGATCGCTGCAAGGCTGCAGTCGTGGTCCGTCAGGCCTCGCCGGCGTGCGCCCGGTCGAAGTCCCAGATCCTCGAGGTGGCGTCGATCTCCGTGCTCGTGCGACCGAGAAGCAGCCGCAGGAGGAGTCCCATGTGTCCGCCCGGCCAGGTATGGCCGGCTCCCTTCGAGGTGAAGAGCGTCACCTCGCCGGGCTGGCCCTCGGCGCCGTACGTGGTGCGGGTCAGCGTCGGGCTGACCGCGACCACCTCGGGCTGCTCGGGCATGTGGTTGGCCGCCGCCCAGTGCCGGGCGCTCGCCTCGACGCTCTCATCCCAGCGCGGTGTGTTTCCGCCGAGGTAGGGGTTGATCCGGTCAGCGGTGCCGTGGAAGGCGAGGATCGGGACCGGGCGGGTCGGAGTGTGAGGGCCACCGGAGCGGAGTCCGGCGACGGCACCAACGGACGAAACGAGGTCGGCACGCGCGGCGGCCAGCATGCAGGACATGCGCGCGCCGCCCGACATCCCGGTCACGCACACTCGTCCCCCCGGCGGCGAGTAGCGGGAGATCAGCTCGCTGACCAGTTGCTCGAGGAAGGGCAGGTCCCGCTGATGGTCCCACTGGTAGCCCGACCCGATCGGGAGGACGGCTTCGGGGAAGACGACGACAGCCCCGTCGTCCGCGAGGCGAGCCATGCCGCTCAAGCGGGCCTGGCGTGGCCAGCGCGATCTCGTCCCGTGCAGGCTCAGCAGCACCGCCGCTGCCTCGCCGTCCGGCTCGGCGAGGCCGAAGACGCGGGTCGAGCCGCCGATATCGATGGATCGGCCGATCACCTTCATGACGTTGTCGCCGCCCAACGGTTATGCCTTTCCGTTACTTGTCCGGCGTGGGGTTGAGCTTGAGGGCGACGGAGTTGATGCAGTAGCGGTCGCAGCCGTTGGGGCCGTCGTTGAAGACGTGGCCAAGGTGGCCGCCACAGGTGGCGCAGGTCACCTCGGTGCGGCGCATGAACAGGCTGCGGTCCTCGTGCAACTCGACGTTGGCGCGGTTGGCCGGGTCGGTGAAGCTCGGCCATCCGGTGCCCGAGTCGAACTTGGTTTCGGACGAGAAGAGCTCCGCGTCGCAGGCCGCGCAGCGGTAGATGCCGTCCTCCTTCGTGTGGACGTACTCGCCGGTGAAGGGTCGCTCCGTCGCCTTGTGGCGGAGCACCTTGTACGCCTGAGGGGTCAGTTCCTGGCGCCACTGCTCGTCGGTTTTCTCGACTTGATTGGTCATCGTGGTCCTTTCGGGGTTCATGTACCTGATTTGACCCGGTCGGCGCTCAAACGGTTCATGACCGCGGTCTGCGAACCTTTTCCGCCGATGGCCGGGTCGCAGCACTGATGAGCACTCTCTGGTACGAGCTGCGGTTCCGCCGCGAACATCGGTGGACGCCGCCACACATGTCCGCCTACCTCGACTCCGACCTGGCGACGCAGGCTCGGGCGCGACTCGAGCGCCATACGGCCGAGTGCCCCGAGTGCCGGGCTGTCCTCGATGACCTCCGGCAGATGCTCGCCCTGCTCCAGAGCGCGCCCGCACCAGAACCGGTCGCCAACGGGCCGGCGATCGCAAGCGCCGTCCTGCGGCGGCTGCATGAACCCGCCGAGTACTGATCCGGCGCACGAGCGCGCGCTGATCGTGCGCGCCCGGGCCGGCGACGAGAGCGCCTTCGCGGAGCTCGTGACCGAGCACTCGGCCCGTGTCTACGGCGCCCTGCGGCGCTTCGGACTGCATCCACAGGAGGCCGACGAGGTCGCACAGGAGGTCTTCCTCCGCGCCTGGCGGGGCCTGGCTCGGTTCGAGGAGCGCTCCCGGTTCTCCACCTGGCTGTACCGGATCGCATTCAACGAGGCCCAGCGTCGGCTCGCGCGGCGCCCGCCGGCGACGGCGTCCAGCCGCCCCGGCGACGAGGACGCCGTCGCCGCACTACCAGCCGCGGTTGGTGCGGGCCCGCTGGCCCGCACACTCGACCGCGAGTTCGAGCAGATGCTCGAGCGGGCACTGGCACAGCTGCCCGTCGATCTTCGCGCCGCTGTCGTCCTACGCGACCTCGAGGGCCTCTCGACCGAGGAGGCTGCAGCGGTGGCCGGCGTCCGGCAGGCGGCGTTCAAGAGCCGGCTGCATCGCGGGCGGATGCAGCTCCGTGCCCTGCTCGAGCCGTATCTCCGACTCGAGCGGGCGAGCGCTGAGTGACGGACTTGTCCTCAGCGGCTCGAGGGCACCTCGATCGTGACACCGCAGGCGGCGTACCCGGAGCGTTCGTAGTAGCGCTGGTGGTACTCCTCGGCCCGATGGAAGGCCGTCTCCGGGACAATCTCAGTCACGATCGGCTTGACGAGCGACTCCTGCTCGGCGTCGCGTGTGGCGAGGGCGAGGCGTTCCTGCTCATGATCGTGGAAGAAGATCGCGGAGCGGTACTGGCTTCCGAGATCCCAACCCTGGCGGTTCGGGGTCGTCGGATTGTGGATGTGCCAGAACGTGTCGAGCAGCTCTCGGTAGCTCACGATGGCCGGGTCAAAGATGACCTCGACGGCCTCGGCGTGGCCGGTGCTGCCGCCACACACCTGCTCGTAGGTCGGATCAGTCGTTGTGCCGCCCGTGTAGCCGACGGTCACGTCGAGCACCCCGTCGAGCTCACGGAAGGCAGCCTCCACCCCCCAGAAGCAGCCGGCGGCGAAGGTCGCGCGCTGAACGCCGTCGGGACGTGCCGAGCTGACAGGAGGTTCAGCATTCAAGTGGGTCATTCGGTCCTTTCGATCAAGCGGAGAAAGCATTCACCCGAATAGACCCGCAACAGCCGGAAACGGTTCACGTGGCAACGGCCGGTATGCAACCTTTCGAATGGCTGATGGAGTTGTATGGATTGATGGCACGCTCTGAGGATCGTCGACGTCCACGGAGGGACCAGGTGCTGCTATCAGCTTCAGGCCGCTCAATCCTGAGCCGCGGCTGCTCAAAGCACCAACCCCGGCTCTTCTTGGTCGTCGTCGGCTGCGCACTGATGATCGCCGCGTGCGGCTCCTCCGGCCCAAGCTCAGGAACGGCCACCGGTTCCACCACGATCGCACTGTTGGACAGGTACGCAGCCTGCATGCGCGACCACGGCGTCTCAGGCTTCCCGGACCCGAGCACCACACAGAGTGGGTCCAACGGGTTCGGGATCGACGGCTACAACTTCAATCTGCCAAGCACGATGATCACGCAGTCACCGGCTTACGAGTCAGCCGACAAGACGTGCGAAAGCGCCGTCGATATTGGCCCCGCCAGCGGCGGCGCCCCCAACGCGGCCGTGCTCGCGAGGGCCAGAAAGGCTGCGCTCGCTCACGCGGAGTGCATGCGCGAGCACGGCGTGCCGAACTTCCCCGACCCGAAGGTCACCGCAAGCGGCGGGGGCGTCTCGGTCGGATCCGGCGGCGGGGGAATCAGCCCGCGATCGCCCGCGTTCCAACAGGCCCAGAAGGCCTGCAGCGGCGGCTGACCCGCAGCTGACGCGCTGGTTTTGCTGGAAACGAGGGTCTGCGTGTGCGCGCGCGCCTGATCGTTCGCGGTGCCGGACAGTCGGCAACTGGACATCGTGCCGCTTGGTTGCGAAGCTGGGGGTGTGACCTCGCTCGAGCAGCGCTGCCGCGAGACGCTTGACGGGAGCTGGGTGGTCGGCGAGCGTGACGGCGTGCCCTTTGCGTACACGCGCCCGAGCCCGGGCCGCTACCGGTGGCAGTGGTACTGGGATTCCTGTTTCGCGGCGATTGCGTGGCGGCATTTCGACCCGGCGCGGTCCCGGGCGGAGCTCGAGACGCTGCTGGCCGCTGCGCGACCCGACGGCTTCATCGGTCACACGATCTTCTGGGAGCATCCGGTGAGCGGTCCGCGGAGGCTGTTTTACAACGTGGTCCATCACGACGATGTGATGACTTCCACGATCGAGCCGCCGGCGCTGGCGTTCGCGTGGCGGGTGGCGGTCGGTGATCCTGCGCTTGAGCCGCGGATCGTTGCGCACCATGCCGCGGTCAGCGATCAGCGCGATCTCGAGGGCGATGGGCTGGTATGGATCCTGCAGCCGGATGAGTCGGGTTTGGATGCGTCGCCGCAGTTTGATCCGATTTGGCGCGAGCGCGCGCAGGGTCTGCCCGGCTTTGTGGAGTTGGTGGCGCGTAATCGTGAACGTGGGTTTCGGATTGATGCGGTGCGTTCTGATGGTGGCCCGGTCGTTTGCGAGGTGCTGACGAATGTGATTCATGGGCTCTCGCGCCTGGCGCTGGGGTTGCCGTCGATCACGCCGGCGCTGATCGCGCGGTGCTATGACGAGCCGAGCGGTTTGTTTCTCCCTGCGGTCGAGCCGGCGATCGAGGAACGGATTCCGCTCACCTGGGCGGCGCTCGCGCCACTGGCGCTGCCCGACCTTCCAGAGGAGATCGGGCGCCGGCTTGTGGGTTACCTGCTGGAGGAGCGTCGTTTTTGGACTGCGGTCGCTACACCATCGGTTTCGCTCGATGAGCCGTCGTTCTCGCTGCGGGAGCACTTCGAGGGTCTGCGGCGCTATTGGCGAGGGCCGACGTGGGTCAACAGTTCGTGGCTTTTGTGGCGTGGGTTGGTGCGCCTGGGCTACGAGCAGCAGGCGGCTGCGCTCGCTCGTGGGATCACCGAGACGGTGCTGCGGGAGGGGCTGCGCGAGTTTTATGACCCACATGACGGACGGGGCATGGGCGCTGCGCGGTTCGCCTGGTCGGCGCTGGCTCTCGAACTGCTCGATCCCAGCAACGCGAGCGCCGGTGTACCCATCCACCTGGCGTGATCGTGGAGGGTTCGCCGAGTTCGACGCTGGACGGGTCCGCGCACGAGCACCACGCTCGGCGTGCGCTGAGCGACGTAAGGCGTCATCTGCAGAAGTCGGCTCTGAAGCTGGCTGCGTTCCTCGTCACCGCCTACCTGGTGCTCAGGCTGGTCCCGAGTCTGAAGCTGGCACTGCGCAGCCTCGAACATGTTTCGTGGGAATGGGTGCTCGTGGCGATTGCGCTGGAGGTCCTGTCTGAGACGGGCTTTGTCGTTTGCTGGCGCGCGATCATCGACCCGGAGAACATGCTCGAGCGTGACGGCCGCGGGCGGCGAATCGACGATCGTGTCGCGTGGGCACAGCTCGGGGGTGGCCTACTCCTCCCCGGCGGATCGCTCGGGGGTATCGGGGTGGGAGGTTGGATCTTGCACCGCTTCGGGATGCCGACCCAGCTCATCGCCGAACGCCAGGTCAACCTCAGCTTTCTCAACACCGCAGTCGATGCGCTGGCGTTGATCATCTTCGGGGTCGGGCTCGCGACGGGCATCCTCGCCGGCGAGCACAATCTGCTGCTGACGCTGCTGCCGGCGGTGCTGGCTGCGACCGGGATCGCCTGCGCGCTGCTGATGGCCCGACGCGCCGGCACCTATGCCGGGCGGCTGCGCGCCAAGCATCCCAAGATCGCCACGTCGATCAGCACGCTCGCCGACGCCGTCGATGACACACGGCACGTCGTGTTTCACCGAGCCGGCTGGACGACGATGCTTGGCGCGTTGGCGTACTTCGGGTTCGACGTCCTGTTGCTGTGGAGCGCCTTCCTCGCCATCCACGCCGACCCGCTGCCGGGGTTCGCGGTTGTCGTGATGGCGTACATTATCGGTGCGCTCGGTGGATCGATCCCGCTCCCCGCCAGCATCGGCACAGTCGGCGGCATGGTAGGGATGCTGATCGTCTATGACGTCGACCACAACACCGCTCTCCCCGCCGTCCTGCTCTACCAGGCGATCGCATTGCTCGTGCCGATCACCGGCGGCGCAATCGCCTACACGGTCCTTCGCCGTCGCCTCGGGCCGATCGGCTCCGGCTCGAAGGACGAGTCGAGCTAGAGGTTGGGCCGCGAGGACGGTCGCCGCCGCCAGCTTCCGGCCGTCAGGCCAGCACCTCAGGAGTGGGTGCGGTTTGCTCCTCGGCTCGTGACGACCACCAGTCGCTGATGACGATCTGGATCGCGGCGGCCGTGGGAATCCCGATCAGCGCGCCGAGGATCCCGAGCAGCTCGGCGCCGGCGAGCACGGCGACGATCGTCACCAGGGGGTTGACGTGCAGCGCTCGCCCGTAGACGGCCGGCTCGACGACGTAGTCCTCGAACCGTTGCCAGACGATGATGAAGGCGACCCACACAATCGTTGCGACCGGGAAGCTCACCGTCACGGTCGCCAGGGCCACGACGATCGCGCCGACCGTCGCCCCGACCAGGGGTATGAGGTCGAAGAAGCCGACCACGAACCCGAGCGAAAGTGCATAGGGCACACCGAGGATCGACAGAACGATCCACGTGGCCAACGTAGCCAGTGCGCTGATCGCGACGTTACCGAGGACGTACTTCGCGACCGCGTGGTTGATCTCAATGATCAGACGCCGGTATCGCTCCTCGCGACCGCCGGTCAACGAGAGGCCCATGTTCACGTATCGGCGGCCGTGCAAGATCAGCAGGAAGGTGAGTGCCAGCACGGTGACCAGTTGGCCGAGAAGGCTGAACGCCGATACCGTCACGTCCTTGAGCGGGCCTGCCAGGTGTCCCAGCGACCGGGGCAGGTTGCGGGCATCCTGTACGAGCTTTGCGGAGATGTGGTAGCGGTTGTCGTAGTGCCGGAAGGTCGAGTTGCCACGGAGATCACGCGCGTACTGCGGCGCGTTGCGCGAAAGCTGCCCGACCTCCTTGACCATGCTCGGGACCACCACGGCGCCGGCGACGACGACCGAGGTGATCAAAGCCACGAACACGAGCAGGATGATCAGCGCCCGTGGCACACGGCTGCGACGATCGAGCAAATCGACGACCGGGACGAGGGCGAGTGCCAGGAACAGGCTGATCCCGACCAGACGGACGACGGTGCGGACCCGCCACAACAGGTACAACCCGATCGCGCACCCGACGACGATGAACACGATCCGCAGCACCGCGCCAAGCGACGGCGTCGCCAGGCGCACGGGCGGTGCCTCGGTCGTGACCGGGCCGCCGTGGTCGCTTTTGCTCAGTTGCCGTGCCACTCCGGGCCACAGGCCTTAACAGCCATGACGATCGTCTGCACGAGCACGACGGCCGGCAGAACCACGACGATCGTAACGTACCCGGTGGGGTTGGCGGCGGAAACCCGCCCCGGCGACAGTGGGGATCGCGGAGGCCACGATCCCTGACGTCGTTTCGCATCTATGACGGCGGTGACGTTCTTCTTCCTATCCCCGCCGGGTTATCCCGGTGACCTCCCATGCCCGGCCAAGAGCGCTGCCGTAGAAAACCACGATCACGAGGACCAAAGCACGCTGCAGCGCGGCACTCTGGGTGTTCGCCAGGAGCGCTGCCGCGAGGCCAAGCTGCACGGAGTAGCCCACTACCGAAATCGACGCGAACGCGATATTCAGCCTTCTGGTTCGAGAGCTGCGGGAGAAGTTCCCAGCCCGCTTGGCCCTCGGTATCAGCCGCCTGGTCGCCAGCAGGCCGACGGTTGCCATTGCGATGCTTGATAGCCCGAAGATGACTGAGCCCCCGGTCAAGGCTACGATCGAGACGAAGAAGATGTCCACCAGAACAACAAACGCGCTCCCGGCCAACACGGTTCGCAACTCCCGAGTTGTGGGGTTCTCGTCATCCGCGTTGACGACCGATACGGCGACGACCAGCAACCCCAAGAGGGCGGCGGACGCGCCGGCGCTTGCCGTGAAGAAGCTCTCATAGTGGCCGACCACAACACCACCCTACGGGTGCCGGCGGCGATCGTGGCGAGAACGCGTCACAGCCAGCTCGCGCCTTGCGCGACCGGTGGAGCGAGCCACGCCACGACCCGACGGTCCGAGCTCTTTCGCTGTTTGGTGTTTCGGTGCTGCTCGGGTCGGGGAAGCGCGAGACGCCGTGGTCGCGCAGGCACGTCGCCGGAGGTCTCGCCAGACGGCTCTACGAATACTCGTCGTGGCGCCGCCACCAGGCGGCGTTGTACTCGAGGTGGGCCTCGTTGCGACCGAGTGGCGCTCGGTCGAGGTATTGGTAGGTGCCCATTAGTGACTCAACGCCCCGGCCGTAGGTCGAGTAGGTGTGGTAGACGTTTCCGTCCTGCAGCTTAAACGCGCTCATCCCTTCGCGTTGGGCCGGGAGGTCTTTGACAAATGCGTAGTTGTAATCGGCACCGTTCCGCTGCTCCTCTTCGGTGAATGCGACCCCGAAGTCGTGGTGGAAGTCACTGTCGAGCGCCGAGACCCATGGGAAGTGCCAGCCCATCCGGTGCTTGTAGACGAGCAGCCTGGCGAGCGGTGCGATCGACGAGGAGATTAGGGTGACGTCGTGGCCGTTCAGGTGTGGGAGCACGGCGTCGAAGTGATCAGCGACAAACGAGCAGCCGGTGCACGCCTCGGTGTCGTCGCTGACGCGGAATCCGATGCCGAACATCAGGTGGTAGACGAGCAGCTGCGAGCGCCCAGCGAACAGCTCGTCGAGCGTCCTGGGACCGTCCTCGGTCTCGAAGCGGTACTCCTTGTCGATCCGGACCCAGGGCAACTCGCGACGCATCCTCGTGAGCTCGTCGCCGCGACGGACGTGCTCCTTCTCGCGGGCGAGAAGCTCCGTGCGTGCGGTCAGCCAGTCGCTGCGGGGTCCGATGTTGTGCTCGGGCATCTGCCAGCTCCCTATTGATCGTCGGTCGATATCTATATTGTTAGCAAGATGGCTAATGATCCGTTCACGGCGCTTGCGCACCCGACCCGACGCGACATCGTCGCCCGACTCAGCGAGGGAAGCGTCACCGTCGGTGAGGCGACCCGTGACCTCGGCGTCTCGAAGCCGACGATCTCACGCCACCTGAAGCTCTTGGAGACAGCCGGTGTCGTCACGCGCGTGATCGACGGGCGCACGCACCGGCTCGCGCTCCGGCCCGAGACGCTCGCCGACACGGCCAGGTGGATCGACGAGAATCGCTTGCGGTGGGAGCGCCTCTTCGACGTCGTCGGTGAGCACCTGGACGAACAGAAGGAGCCCCGGTGAGCAAACGGCGAGAGCGCGTCCTGCGCCTCGAGCGGACCTTTGAGGCGCCGGCTGCGGCCGTGTTTGAGGCCTGGACGAACCCGGCGGTGCTTCGACGCTGGCTCCACGCGAACCCCGACTGGGATACCCCGGTCGCCGAAGTCGACCTGCGCGTGGGCGGGGCTGTGCGGATCGTGATGCGCGATCCCGAGACTGGAACGGAACATGGCGCCAGCGGCGAGTACCAAGTGATCGATCAGCCGCACCGCCTGGTGTTCACGTGGATCTGGGATCACCACCCGTCGAACGCGCAGCTGATTGAGCTCGAGTTCTCCGAGCACGAGGGCAGGACGACCGTGGTGATGATCAACAGCGCCATCCCGACCGACGAGGTGCGCGAGGATCAGCAGAGCGGATGGCACAGGTGCTACGACAATCTCGAACCAACACTGGCGCCGCCATCATCCTGATCGCGGCAGCCGCCCTCCGCTGGGCGGTGAGCTTCGCGCGGATCGACGCGATGGGGTCCGGTGCCCCCAACTCGCTCGATCGCAATGCACATGAGCATCGGCATGCGGATGACTGGAACGGTGGCGTTTGCCGCGGGCTGCATGCTCGTCTGGAGCGCAACCGGGCTACTCGCGTACGGCGCGATCGAGGCGCTCGGCCGAGCACATCCGGGCAGGCGCCGGCATGACCCGGGTGGTCGCGGACGCGCAATCGGAAGCGAGTCTCCGGTGATTCCCGACCAGCAGGACGCACGACAAACGCGAAGGCCTTCTGCCGGTCACGAAGGAATGCGGAAGCGCAGGCTGGCGTGCGCCGAGGTGATGTAGCTGAAGTTTGGCCCGGGGTTGGTCAGGTAGGCGCAGAAGTTCATCGCCCCGTGCGTGCTCCCCTGCGCATCGACCGGGTACCGGTACTTGTAGCGGCCGTCCTTCACGCGATGGCCCAACCCGATCCATATCGTCACGTCGCTGATGTTTGTTTCGGCAGTCAGCGTGCTTGGGCACCTCTGCGGCTGCGAGTACAGCCAGAGCGTAGGCGTCGTTCCCGACGCGTAACCGGTGAGTTCGATAACACCCCCGTGGCCGAGCAGGAATTGTTTTGGCAGCACGACCTTGATCGAGTTCCGCGGAGCCGCGATCGAGGGGAGCGCAGACATAAGGCAGGCGAAGGCTGCCAACCCAACAACGACCACCCGCCGACGGATCCGGTGACGAGTTCGATTGCGCACGAATCCGGACGATACCAATGGTCGAAGCACGGGCGAAACGGATTCTCAACCCGACTCATATATCGAGCCACCGCGATATCCCCGGTCCTCGAGCGCGATTACGGAAGCGCTCATCCGCGTCGTGCGGGCTGAAAGCACAGGGTGGCGGGCGGTGCGCGGGCGTTGCCGGATTTAGCCCCGGCCCGGGGGAGTTCAACCGTCGTCACTGCTCTTGTAGGCTGAGATCCCCCACGAGAGAGGAGACGCGAGTGTCCGAGAGCCTCCCTGAAGACCTAGTCGCTCTGTTGCGCCAAGCGAGTCCGTGCTTCATCTCGACGACGATGCCCGACGGCTCACCGCAGCTCACCCAGACCTGGGTCGATACAGACGGTGCGCGGATCCTCATCAACACCGTCGAAGGCTTTCAGAAGGTCAAGAACGTCAGACGAGACCCGCGCGTCGCGGTGGCCGTGTCAGACCCGAGCAACGCCTCCCGGTATTACTCAGTTCGCGGCGAGGTCTTGAGCGTCACCAGTGAAGGCGCTGCCGATCACATCGAACAGCTCGCCCAGCGCTACCTCGGAACCCCGTATCCGTGGTATGGCGGGCATGACCAGATACGTCTGATCCTCACGATCGAGCCGCGCAGGATCCACTCCATGGGCTGAAACGGGGCCGCCCCGGTGCGGGCAGGCAGGGATCGTCGCCAACCCGATCGCTACGGGTACAGCGTTCTGAGTGTGGAAGCATCATCTGCCGCGTACATGCTTCCGGCGAGGTTGATCGGTGTTGTAACCGGCTAGTGAGGCTGGACGGCGCATCAATGGGCGCGCACAGTGAAGCCGGTTTTGCCAGTGGTGCAGGAGAAGTGTTGGCTGGTGTTCCCGGTGAAGCTGGAGACAGGGCCGGCCTCGGTGAACGCGCCCGTGATCATGAGCCCACGAACGCGGCCGGAGATGGCCAGAAGGTGATGCAGGTCGGTGCTGAACGAGGCGCCGCGAATATGGATCGCCGGTATCTGGTTTGTGCCGAAGTCGATCGGACCGGCCAGCATGCGGTTCCAGATCTCACCGTCGCTCAGCCGTGGCGTCCCGTCGCAGTGGACACGTGCTGTGAACGAGATCACGCTGACGAGCTGCTCCGCCCGCTCGAGCGTGATCGCGATCGGCTCACGGCGAGAGGTTCGTCCGCGGTAGACGACCGGCGCGAGTGCCGTGATCGAGCCTGTCGACGGCCCGGCGACCGTCGCCGGATGAGTTGCAGAGGACCATCCGTTGAGCAGCCAGGCGCACACGAGGTATCTGCCTGGACTGCTGAACGACGCCTCGCCTCCGGTCGTTGACACCGACCCGGACGGGACCTGGGTGTCGGTGAGGGACTCGGAGAGGACCTGTAGCGCCGACGTCGGCTCTGCATCTGGGTTCGATGCGCACTGCGCGCCGGCGGGTCCGTGCAGCACATCCACGACAACCGTGGTCGAGACATTCGCGGGGAGTTCGGCGGTGGCGTTCACCGCGATCGTCTGGCCGGCGTCGAGGAGGGCGCGGAACACCGGCCTGACGGTAGCGTCGAGCGCCTGCACCAGAAACACCGTCGAATCATGCGCGAGCACATTCCCGGTTTGAGCGTCAACGAGCCACACGCACTCTAGGTAGCTCCCGGCGTCGAGCTGTAGCTGCGAGGCGACCGTCGCGGTGTAGATCGGCTCGCCGCTCGGGTTCACCGAGGAAGCGGTCGGCGTTCCGGTGTCCGCCGTCGGCGTCGCAGCACACGCTCCCCCGGCCGGCTTGTCCGTAGCGTCGATCACCGCATTTGCGTCGTAGGCGTCCCCGCTCACATCGATGTCGAACGCCTGACCCTCGATTACGTCCGCCGGCGCCCCAAGCGCGATCGTGTCGGCAGCTGTCACCGTGAACGTCGTCGACACCGGTTCAATCGACGGTATCCCGGTGCTGTTGTCAGCGATCCAGCCGCACAGCAGATAGGACCCGAGCGCAAGCGGTTGAGAGGTCCCCTGGATCGGCCCGAACGCTCCCTGCACGCCCGTTCCATAGGGTGAGATCGACTCACCGACACTGTCGTCGTTAGGGTTCGCCGGACACGAGCTCGCCTGGTCCGACGGCGAGTAGAGCACGACCAGCACGCCGCCATCCGGGTCATCGACGGTGCCGCTCACCGTCACCGTCACACCCGAAGCATCGGTCGGGTGCGCCGGGCTCACGCTGAGCGACAACGACTCTGCCGCGGCCACGGGCGCGGCCGCGGCGACAGCGAGCAGCGTCACCGCGAGCACGATCACAGCTCTCAACGCTCGAGCCGCCATCCCGCAAGGGACGCTATCACCCGGCAATCATCCAGTAGCCAACCTGCGTCCAGCACCAGCAGCGTCGGGAGGCAAGGTCTCGACGTCAGTGAGGCACAAAACCCGCTCGTGAACGGGACCGCCGGCTGTGGACGGCGCCGATGGCGGGCGCGCGGCCGGGCGCACAACCCGCCCGGCCGCGGCTTCGGTGGCTAGGCCGGGATCCCTGGAGGGCCGATGATGTCGATCCCGTAGCTCGCCGCGAGGCGAGTCATTGCTTCGACGTCTGGCGCCTGGGTCGGGGCCGGTGGGATCTCGAGGCGCAGCGCGGGCTCGCCGCCCGCCCGGATGAAGCCCTCCATTCCCGCCGCCTGCGTGACCAGGAGGAAGCGCGCTTGGTCGGAGCTGACGAGGAAGGTGTGCGGCACTTCCCGTGGCCCGTAGACGAATGCCCCGGCCGGCGCGACGATCGTCGTCCCGTCCACCCAGAACGTCACCTCGCCCTCCAGCACGTAGAACCACTCGTCCTCGCGGTGGTGGACGTGCAGCGGTGTACCGGAGCCCCGCGGCATTAGATTCTCGGTCACCATCACGCGACCGGCGGTGCCGTCGCCGTCGGCCTTGATCGTCGTCAGCCCCCCGAAGAACCACACGTGATCGCCGTCACCGGGCCCGTGGGAGATCGGCGTGAGCGTGGCTTCCCGAATGGTCATGGCGCTACCTCCTGTATCGATGTTCACCATGAGTGCAGCTTGACCGCTGCGGCTCGCGCAGACCATCCCCTGCGCGTGGGGATCTTTTGTGCCGCGCGCTTGCGAGAATGGGAGTCATGGGATCGCCGGTCAGCCGCCTGCTCGACGAGACCGAGCGGCCCGCCGCGCGCGGACTGCCGCGCGAAAAGTTCTTCGCGGAACTTGCGCCGCGGCTGCGCACCGTGATTCCGAACGACGCCAGCTGCTGGCATACGCTCGATCCGCACACGCGGTTGCTGACGAGCGACGCGCCGGGTGAGCTCATCGATCGCGGCATCTACGCGCCCCGCGAGGCCGCAGCTGCCGGTGAGCTGATCGTTCGCAGCGAGTATCTCGTAGAGGACGTCAACACGTTCGCTGGATTGGCTGCCCAGCGGGTGCCGGTGGGCATCCTCGCACACGCCACGCGCGGCCACCCGGAGCGCAGCGCGCGCTACCGCGACGTGCTGATGCCCTCCGACATCCCGCACGAGCTACGCGCCGCGTTCGTCGTCCGAGGGCGGGTGTGGGGCGCGGTCCATATCGCCCGGCGCGAGCAGAGCGGCGCGTTCGTGCAGCGCGACGCCGACGCGCTCGCCCGTGTTGCCCCGGCGATCGCCCAGGGAATCCGCGCTTCCTTGCGTTTCGACGCCGCACGGCGCGTCACCGGTGTCGACGCTCCGGGGCTTGTCGTCCTGGGTCCGAGCGACGAGATCGAGCTGATCACACCGCCGGCGCACGCGCTGCTCGCCTCTATCCGCAGCGACACGCCGTCTCACCAACACGAGGCGCTGGCGACGCCGGTGATCGCGCTGGCGGCGTTCGTCCGCAGCACACCCCCGGCCCGACACGCCCGCACGAACGTCGTCACGGTCCCCGGCGCCGACGGCTGGGTCACGCTGCACGCCTCGCTCCCCGGCGGCCCGGGCGACGGCCGGGTCGCGATCGTCCTCGAGCCGGCCACGGCGGCACGCTCGGCAACCGTGCGGCTCGAGGCCTCGGGGGCCACACCCAGGGAACGAGAGGTCGCGACACTCCTCGCTCGCGGGCTCTCCAACGCGGAGATCGCAGAGAAGCTCGTCCTGTCGCACTACACCGTCCAAGACCATGTGAAGAGCCTCTATGACAAGGTCGGCGTCACCTCGCGCAAGGAGCTCGTCGCCCGCGTGTTCCTCGACGAGTACCTACCCGAGGTGGTACGGCAGACACCGCTGACCTCGCGCGGGCGCTTCGACCGCGAGAAGTGATGACCCCGATGAGTCGGCAGCGCAGGCGCCGCGACGAATGTCTGACTGCCTCTCCTCGATTCCTGATCAATACGGCGTGTTCGGTCCGCATGCCCGCCCCAGCGGCACAAAAGCAACGCTGGCGAGACGCGCGAAGGATCCCCACGTGCCAGGGATCGACGTTCGCCTCGGCGACATGCGCCTCGATGCCCGCCCCAACGAGGGGCCGCGGACGCGCATGTCCGTCGTGCCATCCAGGCCCGGGAGCGACTCACGGCGAAAGCGATCATGGCGTCAGGCCGGCGGTGGCTGCCCCAGCGAGCACCAGCCGGCCCGCCGTCGGCGGCTGGCTGCAACGGACGCTAGTAGCTACGTTTGTCGGGTGGGGAAACGGAAGGATGCGCGACGGTTTGGTCCGGGCCCGTATGTGCTCGGATTTCAGCGCGTGAACTGGGGTGAGAAGTTCCCGTTCACCGTTCCCGCCGTCGCGAACATCGAGCAGCTGCGTCTGAGCAGGTCGGTGACGCTCCTGGCTGGCGAGAACGGGAGCGGCAAGTCAACGATTCTCGAGGCGATCGCAGCAGCGATCGGCTTCGCGGAGCACGGCGGTGAGCTTGACCGCCTCGGTGAGCTGCCGGCCGTGCCGCGAGACGTGCTCGACGAACACGATGTGCCGCTGCTGGCGCC
Source organism: uncultured Solirubrobacterales bacterium (assembly GCA_963742025.1). GTDB lineage: Bacteria > Actinomycetota > Thermoleophilia > Solirubrobacterales > Solirubrobacteraceae > Palsa-465. The sequence goes on along the minus strand of CAVUKF010000010.1, from coordinate 65,290 downwards.
GGTGCTGAGCGCCACCAAGCCGCGAAACGGCTACTTCCTCCGAGCCGAGAGCTTCTTCAACGTCGCCGAGTTCATCGACAGCGGCGACCGGTTCGCTCCTGACCTTTCGATATACGGCGACGTCCCGCTCCACAAGCAATCGCACGGCGAATCCTTCCTGGCGCTCGCCGCCAACCGATTCGGGGCGGACGGTCTCTACCTGCTCGACGAGCCAGAGGCGGCACTGTCGGTCACCGGTGCGCTCGCGCTGCTCGCGATCGTGACCCGGGCAGCGAGCTCCGGCGCCCAGTTCGTGATCGCCACCCACTCGCCGGTCCTGCTCGCCGCACCGGCCGCCCAGATCTATGAGCTGGACGAGGACGGCGTCAACAGCGCCGTCTACGACGATCTACAAGCCGTGCGCCAGATCCGCGGCTTCCTCGACGCGCCCGACCGTTATCTACGGCAGATCATGATCGACCCAGAACCCGGCGATGACTGAGCGCCACTGACATCCCCTTCGGCGAGGCAGCTCACGCAGTTGCAAGCCATCACGGCGCGGCCGCTGGAGCGGCCACCTGACGACTTGGCTGACGAGGGGCTAGTGCTCGCCGGGCGTAGCGCGGCCGGCCCCGCGCGATCGCTGTCGCCACGGGTCGGTCGCAGACCTCATGAGGGGAACGGCGACGACTGGGCTCTCGCGACGCGGCAAGCATGCTGGCCGTCAGTCGTGCCCGCGTATCTGGTTGGCTGAGGTCGTGCTTGCGCCGGAGGTGCCGGTGGTAGGACGGCGGTGGAGCGACTTCTCAGCCATCGTGGCGCAGACGGTCGAGTTGACGCCGGCCGATCTCGTTGCTGAGGTGGAGAAAGGCAACGATCGTGTCGAGCTGCTCGCTCGTGAACGCTCCAGCTAGGGTCGTGTGCCAGTCGGCCGCCATCGGGCCCCAGATCTGTTCCGCGGCGGCGTAGAACGCAGGAGTCACCTCGACGCGAACGCGGCGGCGGTCGTTGGGATCGGGGACGCGATGTGCGTAGCCGGCCTTGTCCAGGCGGTCGATCACCCCGGTCGACGGCGCCAGCGGTGAGTCCGGACTCCGCGGCGACCTCGCCCGCGGTGAGACCTCGGCCGTTCTCGATGATGTTGAGGCAGTGCAGGTCGGACGCGCTGACGCCGAGCCGTGCGGCGGCGAGTGCATCGAACGCGTCGTCCTGATTGCCGCTCACCCGGAACTCGCGTATCAGCGCGTCGAGCACTTGGCCTCTTGGAGTCTTGCCATCCATCGCTTTAGTCGCTAAACTATTTAGTATCTGAAAGAAAAAGATAGCAGGACGTCCACACAGATCGAAGGGAGAGCCAGATGCCAAGCGAGATGCGCCTCGAGTTGATCCAGGTCCCCGTATCCGACATCGATCGGGCAAAGACGTTCTACGTCGAGCAGGTCGGCTTCACCGCCGATCACGACCACCAGGTGAGCGACGAGCTGCGGTTCGTGCAGCTGACGCCTCCGGGCTCGGCATGCTCGATCGCGCTCACATCGGGTGCTCATGGGATGGCGCCCGGGTCTGTCGAGGGGCTCCAGATGGTCGTCGACGACGCGGAGGTATGTCGCCGCGAGCTGTCCGAGCGCGGGGTCGACGTGGGCGACATGCAGGTGTTCCCGTGGGGGAGCTTCGTGTTCTTCACGGACCCTGACGGCAACGGCTGGGCGCTCCAGGCGTTAACCCATCGCGCCGGCTAGCCAAGTCGTCGGTGTCGAGCAGGCCGATCAGGACGCTCGCGTCGAGGCTCAGCGGTTCCCGCCAACGCCGAAAGCGCTGACCCACAACACCGACTCGGCGCACTCACCGGTCGCCGCATGCGAGGCTGAAACAGCGGGTGCAGAATCGTGGCGAATACATAGGCAGCGGCCGTTCTGGACGATCCGGGTCTGTCGCCGAATCGGCGAATCTCAGGTCTCTTGCCTCAGTCGCTGACCTGCCCTGCCTTCGTGTTCGCGCGGGTATGCGAAGCCGACGTCGTGGCTGCGTCTGTCCGCAAGCGGCCACAGATCACCTTTTCTCGGCGCTGGGATCATGGCCGCTCCCGTGCCAGAGCGGTACTCCGCCCGCACCCAGCTCCTGCTGCTCCTCAGCTAAGCCTTGATCCACCGTTCTCGGTGGGGAGTCGTCCGCGGCTGAGATTTAAATGACCCCCTGATGCAGGCAAGACGGGCCGTGCCAGCGGCTGCGGGTCCTGCGCCAGGGGGTCACCTGCATGGTGAAGGGTCTGCCGGACGCAACGAGGGTCGTGTTTGATGACCAGCGGGTGGTCGCGAATGCGGGTGTGCTGCTGCCTGCGGTGCTCGCGGGGCGGCTTGGGATCGAAGCGTTGGTGGATGCGACGGTTTCGCTTGGCGATCGGGACGGGGCAGCGAACGCGGGGCGCAAGGTGATGACGCTGGTGTCTGCGATGGTGCTTGGCGCGGATTGCATCGATGACTGCGGCGTGTTGCGTTCGGGTCAGACACGAGCGGTGCTCGGGCATCGCGTTGCCGCGCCGTCGACGTTGGGGACCTTCCTGCGCGCGTTCACCTTTGGGCATGTCCGTCAGCTCGACAAGGTGCTGGCTGATTGCCTGTCACGGGCCTGGGCCGCGGGCGCCGGCCCTGGTGAGGGACGACTCGTCGTGGACGTGGACAGTTTCGTTGGCGAGGTCTATGGCTATGACAAGCAGGGCGCCAGCTATGGGTACACCCACGCGCGTGGGTATCACCCGATCGTCGCGACCCGCGCAGCGACCGGTGAGGTGTTGCACATCCGCGCGAGGAAGGGGTCGGCGAACACCTCGCGCGGTGCGCTGCGGTTCGTCGAAGAACTGATTCCCCGTGTCGCGCGTGCCGGCGCGAGCGGCCCGAAGTTGTTGCGGGCCGACTCGGGGTTCTGGAACCACAAGATCATGGCCCGCCTTGAGCGCGCGGGCTGGGCCTATTCGATCGGGGTGCGCCAGCAGAAGCACATCAAGGCCGCGATCGCTCAGATTCCTGAGCAGGACTGGCAGACCCTCGAGGATTACCCCGACGGTGGCGAGGCGCAGATCGCTCAGGCGATGCTCGGCCGTCAAAGGTTGATCGTGCGTCGCACCCGGCTGGTTGGCGCCCAGGCCGAGCTGTGGCCCGACTGGCGTTATCACGCGTTCTTGACCAACCGCACCGACCCGCTCGAACTCGTCGAAGCTGAGCATCGCCAGCACGCTGTTGTGGAACTCGCGATCCGTGACCTCAAAGACCAGGCGCTCGCGCATTTCCCGTCCGGGAAGTTCCTCGCGAACGCCGCCTGGACCGTGATCGCCGCGCTCGCGCACAACCTGTTGCGGTGGACGACCCTGATCGGGCTGCCCGACACGACCATCCCGACCGCCAGAACACTCCGCCGGCGGCTGCTAACAGTCCCCGGCCGGATCACCCGCACCGCCCGCACCGTGACACTCCGGATGCCAGCCCGCTGGCCCTGGGAACACGAGTTCCTGACCACGCTGCAGCGGCTCCGCGCGATCCCAGCACTCACCTGACCGCACGACAGTCGCCCGCGAGAACGACCGGCGCCCGACCCCGGCCTCGGCGTGCCCGGACCCGGCGACGACCGCCGGCGCGATGGCCTCAACTTGCCCCAACCCGCCCCAGCCAAAACATCCACACCCGCGTCTACGCCGATACCGCGCCAGCCAAGGTCCCGCACCACCGATCAACCCGGGACTACGCCAGCATCACCGTGAAACGGTGGATCGAGGCTAAGCGTGCCAGTCGCTCCACGTCCAGCAGAACGTCGACGCCCGCGATACCACCGGCGGGAGGCCGCCGTCGCTGCAGTCGGGGAAGGGCGCCGCGTCCTGCTCGTCGTTGAACCGTCCCTCGAAGCTCCCCGACTCCTGCACGCTCTTCTGCACATCAGGGTTCTGGGAGGTGTCGGCGAGAACGTGTGCGACGGCGGTCTTGCCGCTGTAGTAGTAGCCGAGGCCCCGCGCGGCGGCGTTGGCGAGCAGCCCCGGTGGATTCGCGGCGAGCGGGTTGTAGGTCGCCGGCGTACCGAATGGTGAGGTCGCCCACGGCAGGTAGCCGGTCCAGACCTTCACCTTGTTGGGGGTGGAGGTGTCGGCATCCCGGTAGATCTTCATGGTGATGTTCGGGAAGCGGGTGCTCTTGACCGACAACGCCAGCGTCGTCTGGTATGGGATCGGCATCCCATCGTACTTGACCACCTGCCCGTTCACCTTCGCCGGCGTCGACGTGAACTGGCCGCGGATCACCGCCGACATCATCGGATAATGACCCACGCCGAGGAACCCGGCGAGCCCGCCGGCGAGCTCGTAGATCGAGCTCGCAGTGTGCAAGTACTCTGCCGCTAAACCGGCTTTCTTGAGGCCGAGTAGGACCCCGGGGAACAAATCCGCGCCCTTTCCCAGGAACCGCTTGAACAGCGCGGGCCCTGCCTCCACGGCCTTGACCTCGGCGGACCCGATCGCGTAGCTGACCGCGAACCCGAGGATGAACTTGAACGGCGCCGGCAGCGCCTCGTACTTCTTGTAGATCCCCTCGGTCACCTTCGCGGCATGCTCGACGATCTCCTCGGCGATCGTGCTCTCCGGATCGATCACCGCCCCGGCCGCATCGAACGGAAGCGCCCAACCGACGATGATCGTGAACCCCTGTGGGTCGAGCGGCGCGTCGGTCCCGTCCGCGCCGCCGACCGGCAGCACGAACACCGGAACCGTCGCGGTCTCGTGGCACTGCAGCTGTTTGGTCGTGTGCCCGTCGATCGTCAGCCGGTAGTCGAACTCCCGCGTCAGCGTCGCCGTCGTGGTCACCGGAGCCAGGACGTGCACCGTCCCGCCGTCGTCCTGGTTGTACACCACCGGTATCTGAACCGACCCGAGCGCACCGCCGTGGATCGCCGTGTACCACGCGACCGTCGCCTTCTCCTCTGCGAGGCTCTTCGCCTCCGGCGCCAGGCACTCTGGATATTCGGTCGCGAGATCGAGCCGCTTGCGCAAAATGTCGTTGTGGAGAAACGGTAGGAGTCCGCCCGTCTTGTAGTTGTACCCGTCCGTGTCGTTGTCGGGTGTGACGTTGTAGTGCGCTTCATAGGACGGATCGACCATCACACCCCGCGGCAGCGAGGCCGACAACGTCACCGTGTAGACCGACGCGCACTGACTGACGTACGACGCGCTCGTAGCGTGCGCGACGATGCCGCCGCCCAAGCCATCCGACGCAGCCGACAGCGGGCTGGCGGCGCGATCCGCAGCCGACCCCGCCGCGGCACCCAGATCACACGTGAGAAAAGTTGTGCCCTCCGTCACCGGCGTAGCCCCCACCTGCAGCGTCGTCTGGTCAGGATCGAACCCGGTCCCATCGATCGTCGTCCCATCGAGCGACGGGCCAGCGGTGTACATGCCCGGCGGGACGGTCACGGACCACGCCCCGTCGTCATCGCTCACGTCGCTCTCGGTCACGGCGGTGCCATCGGTCGCCGTGCCGGTGACGATGACCGGCACGCCCTCGAGCCCCGACGACGCGCAGCCCGAGTCGCTGCAATCCACCGACAGGACCTGGCCCGAGACTTCGGTCCCAGCCTTCAACAGATAGGAGGCGTTCTGGCCGTTGATCGTGCCCTCGCCGACGATGTCGCCCTGGGCGTTGATCGATGTGGCGTCGCTGAGCGTCCAGCCCGAGTCTGCCGGCAGCTCTGACGCGAGCGACTGCTCGCTGCCGGTCGGGCTCCACTCCACCACTGTGCACCCGTTTTCGGCGCCCGTGCAATCGTCCTCGCCCACGGAGACCCCAGCGTCGTTGACCGCGACCACGGCGTGATTACTGCCAGTCGTGGCCAGTGGCGTCTCGCTCCCGCCAGGCAGTCGCAGATCGAGCCCGCCATTGCCGCTTACGATGGCGCCGACCATCAACCCGTTGTCGTCGGTCATCCCCCCCGAGCCAGCGCCGAAGTTGGTTGCCGTGGCGCTCTGGGTCTGGCGGTTGACCAATACCGGGTCGCCCTGTCCATAGCCTGCGGTCCCGCCTGGCGACTCGAGCGCGAGCTCGTAACCGGCGCTGATCTCCTCCAGTTCGCTGATCTGGATGCCACCGACACTGGTGATCACCTGCGGCTGCCCGGCCGGCAGCCCACCCACGGCCGGCACGTACAACCCGGCGTCGCCACCCCCGGGACAGCTGGTGCCACCTGCGTCGCTCGTGACGCGGCCAACGGCCTCGCCGCTGTCGTCGATGCCGGTCAGCGAGCCGCCCGTCACGGGCTGGCTGCAGATCGTCAGGCCGCTGAGGTTGATCTCGGTGAAGGTGCTCGAGTTCGCCGAGTTCCAATAGCCCGGTACCGTGCTGCCACTGCCCGTCGTCACCGTGCCGACGACGACGCCGGAGTCGTTCAGCGGAGCGTTCTGGCCGGACAGCAGCCCGGCGGGCTTGAACGTCGCGTTCGGGTCAGACGCGGGGGCCTTCGGCGGATCGAGGAACGCCGTCGGGTTCTCCCACAGATAGCCGTCGTCGGACAGGACCTCGTCCTGGCTGTTCACCGCCAGCGGGTACTTGTTCGGAAGCTGCACGATCGAGACGGCCTGTGCGAGCGCAGGCGCCACGAGGCAGGCAAGCGCCGCGACCACGATCAGAGCGAGCCGGCGCGCCAAGCGGCTCTGACGCAAAATCGACGCCGTGCCGGCACAAGCAACCTTGCCCATCGCACCCACTCTCCGATCCCACGCTAAGGCCGCGCCCGGCGCCCAATCCCGACAGTCGCGCAGCCAACCGAGCTGTGGCGGGGACTCTATACCCCTCGACTGCCGGCGCGAGTCTAGGCGTTCTGAAAACCGCGTATGCTCGGATCGGCTAGCTTGCAGCCGTGCCGCGAACAGCCGACGCCCACCTGTTAGAGCTGATCGGGGAGACACAAGGACTGCTCGAGCTCACCGACCTGCGCGAAGGCCTACTGACCGCGCTCGACCGCATCGTGCCGAGCGACTGGGTGTCGATCAACGAGATCGGGAGCGGACCAGACGACGTGTACGTCGTCGTGCGCCCGCCGCTCCCGCAGCAGATGCACGAGAGCTTCGCCATGCACGCGCACGAGAACCCGTTGATCGCTCGCTTCGCCCGCACCGGCGACACGCGGCCCTACCGCTTCTCCGACGTCGTGTCACGACGCGAACTGCACGCACTCGCACTGTACCGGGAGTGCTACGCCGAAATCGGCCTCGAGCACCAGCTCGCGTTCATCATCAAGGTCTCGAACGCGAGCCACGTGGCGATCGCCCTCAGCCGCCGGGCCCGCGACTTCACCAACACCGAGCGAACGCTGCTCGACCGCGCACGCGGCTACCTGATCCAGATCTACCGCAACGCACTCGCCTACACCGCATTGCTCGCCGCTCACTCCGAACCTGCAGCCACCATGACAGCCCGGTTCCTCGACAGCGGACTCACACCCGCCGAGGCCAGAGTGCTCACACGCGTCGCACACGGACAATCGAACGCCGACGTCGCCACCGCACTCGGCGTCAGCGAGCGCACGATCGGCAAGCACCTCCAACGCACCTACCACAAGCTTGGCGTCACGAACCGCTCACAAGCCGCAGCGCGCGCGTGGACGATCTCGCAATGACCGAAAGCCTCCTCCTCGCCGTCGCCCAACGCCCCGCTGCACTGATCTTTCCGACAGTCCTGACTTGGCTCTGCACACGATTACTCGCCGAGCAGCGCTGACATCGTCTGACCGTCGTGCGTCCAGTCGGCTTCGTTGCCGACGACGTGAAGGTTGGCCAGGCCGACGGACGGCAGTTGGTCGTTGGTCACGCCTTCTGTGTCTAAGGTCACGATGCCCGAGGCTTCGTGCGCGAGGATCGCCTCCGGATGGCGTTGTAGCCGCAGAAGCCGTCGGCGGCGCAAGCAGTGGAGTTGAGGTCCGCGGTGATCACATAGCCTGCGGGAACCGTGTAGTTCTGGCCTGTGAGGCCGCCACGGCATCCGTGCCCCCAAGGCCGGTAGGAGTCCCGCGCCGGGTCCGACGCCGGCGATCGGCACGATCGAGGGCGTGGCCGAAGAGCCATAGAGCCCGCCGCACGGCGGCACGCGAACGGAGGAAATCATGCGCACCGCATCAAGGCGGACACGCCAGATTGGGCAGAAGAAATAACCGCGGCGCGGCAGCCCTTGGCACGCTCTCCCGTCGGCACGCAAGCGTCGGGTCCGGGTCGCCGCAGCCGATGAAGCAAGTGGCCGGAGCCGACCGCGAGCCTGCGTTCCGACGCCTGCGCACAAACGCGGACTCGCCCCGCCTACGCGGCGTAGGCCACGACGAGGACTGGGACGTCGACTGGCCCACCACAGATGCCCATCGTCGCGGCCTGCTCAGAAACGACCGAGATCCGTTTAGGGATCGGCCACCGGGACGTCTCCCACCCCGGGACTTGCGGCGGGGAGAGGGAGCGTCGCAGCCAGCAGAAGCCCGTTTTGACCTATGGACCCGAGGCTGACCATGTCTGCGGGCCGGTCGTGCACGAGTACGAGGTGCCGTTGTCGAACGTGATTGTCTCCCGGAGCTGCCCCGCGACGCGCTCGACCCCGGACGTGCTGGTGCCGTGGAAGTTGCCGTTGAACGTGTAGGTGTACGTCGCTGTCGAGTGGTCGATCACGCCGGTGTCGGTTGCCGACCCGGTGAACGAGCCGTCAGTGATCGCGATCGACGCGAACTGAATGTGATCACCTAAACCGCTGTAGCTCGGCGTGCACGCCAGCGACGTCGGCACAGTCACATCCTGCAACTCCGTGCCATCCGACGAGACATACAACGATCCCGAGAAGCTCTGCAACGACGAAACCGAATAGCTACCGGCCGGCGGCGCCGACGCCGTCTGACTCCCCTGCGTATCGTAGGTCGCCGACCACGTCTGCGGACCCGTCGTGCACGAATACGAAGTCCCGTTGTCGAACGTGATTGTCTCCTGGAGTTGGCCAGTCACCGTCGTTCCCGTGAACTGGCCGTTGAATGTGTAGGTGTACGTCGCTGGCGAGTGGTCGATCACGCCGGTGTCGGTTGCCGACCCGGTGAACGAGCCGTCATTGATCGCGATCGACGCGAACTGAATGTGATCACCGAAACCGCTGTAGCTCGGCGTGCACGCCAGCGACGTCGGCACAGTCACATCCTGCAACTCCGCGCCATCCGACGAGACGTACAACGATCCCGAGAAGCTCTGCGACGTAGAGATCGTATAGCTGCCGGGAACCGGCGTCGACGTGAACGTCGCGGTGACCGACTCACCGGCGCTCATCGTCACGGTGCATGTGCTGGTGCCCGAGCAGCCGCCCCCCGACCAGCCCGCGAAGCCAGACCCCGACGCGGCCGCCGCGGTCAATGTCACCATCGTCCCGCCGTATAAGCGTGCGAGCAAGTCCCCGGGCAGCTGATCCCCGAGCCCGTCACGCTCCCCGACCCGGTCCCCGCCAGCCCGACCGTCAGCGTATACGACGCTGGCGGGTTCGTCGTGAACGTCGCGGTGACCGACTCAGCGGCGCTCATCGTCACGGTGCATGTGCCGGTGCCCGAGCAGCCGCCGCCCGACCAGCCCGCGAAGCCAGACCCCGACGCGGCCGCCGCGGTCAACTTCACCGTCGTGCCAGCCGGGTAGCCGTCCGAGCAACTCCCCGGACAGGAGATCCCCGAGCCCTTCACGGTTCCCTTACCGGTCCCCGCCAACGCCACCGTCAGAGTTAGCGAGGCCGGTGGTGGTTTCGTCGAGGGCTGGTAGAACGATTCCCACAGGTTGCCGTCCGCGCCTTTCCAGAACACGTCCTGTTGCCCGGTCGGGTGCACGGCGACGGCGGGTGCGCTGCCGATCGTGCCGGCGATCGTGATCCGAGTCGGACTGTTCCAGCGGTCGTGGAGGTAGAAGTTCTCCCATAGCCTCCTGTCGGCGCCTTGCCACAACACGAACTCTTCGCCGGCTGAGTCGACGCCCGCGGCCGGCGCTGAACCTAGCGGCCCGCCTCCGAGGCTTATTCCCGCGCGCCAGCCGTGTAAGTAGACGGCTTCCCACAGATCGCCGCCCGTTCCTCTCCAGAAGACATCGGCTTGCCCGTTGGCGTGGACAACGACGGCCGGCGCGCTGCCGAGCTTCCCGACGCTCGTGACCCGCACCGCCGGGCTCCAACGACCGTCGAGATAAAACTTCTCCCACAGTCCGCCACCGGCGCCTTGCCAGAAGACGAGCTCATCGCCGGCCGCGTCGACACCGACCGTCGGGGCGGAGGCGAGCCCGCCTGCGCCGAGGTCAACGGAGGTGTGCCAGCCGTGGATATAGCGCGCCTCCCAGAGATGGCCGTTTAACCCCTTCCAGAACACGTCCTGCTGGTCGACGCCTCGCACTGCGACGGCCGGGGCGCTGGCGATCGTGCCGACGCTGCTGATCCGAACTGGCGTGCTCCACTTGCCGCCGACGTAGTACTTCTCCCACAGTCCACGACCCGTGCCCTGCCAGAAAACGAACTCATCACCTGCCGAGTCGACTCCGACGGCGGGTGCGGACTTGAGCGGACCGCCACCCAGGCTCGACCCCGCATGCCACCCGGAAGCCGCTTCTCCGATATCGATGGTCGGCTGGATCTGGAGCGCCGGCCCAAGGACGCCATCGCCGGCCTGGTTCGCGTCGAGCACACAGCATGTTCGATAGGTCCGCGTTGCCCTCATGCTGCGTCCGTCGCTCGTGTTGGCGGTGAGGACGAACGCCGGGGCGGCCGAGATCTTGACGGGCTTGTGTCGACGCGAACCGACCGCGGCGACCGCAGTCATCGACGCCAGGGCCGCGATCACGACCGCGACGACCACGGCACGGAGCATATTTAGAACTCGCGACCGCAGGCGGCCGCAGGAAGCGGATCTCGGTTGAGGCGTCTGCATCGGCATCATGTCACCCTGCTCTCTGGGTTTGCCGCCCAAGTGTCCGCCAGTGCCGCTCGCTTGGCTATTCACCCAAGGTGTAGAACTGCCTTACCTACTCGCTCGAGGACGAAACCGAAATGGCCCGAGAAAGACCTACCGACTTTCCTCGGCTCATAGGTTTTTTGGTGGACCTCGGAGGGCAGGCCTACCCCTTGTCAGGTGGTCGAGCGATTCGGCGCCGCCCATCCTCCTGAGGACGGCAACTCTCCACAGGAGGAAAAGCAATAGGCAGGTTCGGCGAGCAGGCATAGGAGGCAGTTCGAAAAGCATGTGATGGGTAAGAAGGGCGGTCTGCTGCGGCGTGGGTGGCGAAAGATCCCGAGTTCCGCAGTTGGTGGGCATTCGAGGCCCGGTTTTGGGGGTGGATGCCCAGTGTTTCCGGGGCTTCGCGGTCGGCACGGTCCGAAAAGCGTTGGTTCCGGGTCTGAAATGCAGATTTGCGCTCAGCGCGCGGGATCCCGGCCAGCGCCTAACCTCAACAGCCTCGAGGGAAGCTGAGACACGCTTCCGCATCTCGAAGCATGAACTGGCTGTCGGAGGCTGTCCGGTCCTGGTTCTCAGTGCCGGCGATCCAGGACAGGGGCTTCTTTGGAGACCGCGGTCGGGTAGGCCGACTTGATCGATGAGGGCCGACCGCCGGATTATTCCGTCGGCCATGAACATGACCCCAAGGTCACTGATTGCGGGGGCTGCAGCGCCCGCACTGGGAGAACAGCCTGGGGCCCGCCCGGCAACTGCTGAGTCACTGAGGTGGACCGGGCTTAACGGATCAACGTCTCCGTCAGGCCTGGCCTGCCTCACACCGCCCCAACCTTTGCAGCAGGATCGCATTCAGCACCCGGGGTAACGGGTTTCTACACCAGGGATGGCTATCGGCGCCGACGCTCCGCACGGATCATGTTCCCACAGGCCAAACACACTTCTGGAGGGAACGATGATGGGAACGCAGACCTACACAGAGCAGAACAGCGCACCGCAGGGCAACACCCCCGCAGGCGGCGTCGCCCACTCGGGCGCGCAGCAGTCCGCGGCCCGCAAGCATGGCCTGCTGCACCGCGGCTGGCGGAAGATCACGTACGCGATGATCGCCTGGACGACCGTGATGGTCCTGATCGCCGGCTCGACAGCCGCGAGCGCCTCTCACCAGGTCACGTCGAGCTGCCCGCAAGGGTACGGACTGAGCTCCTACTGTCAGAGCGTCGGTTCACAGGTTGGCGCCAACCAGTTCGAGCACGACATGAAGATCTGGCTGGCCGGATTCGTGGTCCTCTCGATCATCTGGTTCATGAGGCGTCCCCAGGCCCGCCCAGACGCCTGACCCGACCAGCACGTCCCCGGCGCGGACCGACAGGCCCGTCGGGGACGTCGACTTACGCAGTGCGCGCATCTCAGCCACGTAGACTGACGCCGCAGGCTAGGAGGACCGGGGGCAATGACCGTGAGAGTTCTCAGGAGAGCGGGGGTCAGTGGGGATGCAATGGTGTTGATGGCGATGGCGGCGAGCGCCTCGCCGGCCATCGGTGCCGCTTGGACGACGAAGCAGATTGCGGGGTCAACCGGATTCAGCTACACCGCGCTGCACGGGGTGTCATGCGTTTCGGCTTCGTTCTGCTCATCGGTGGGCGTTGCCGTCGGCACGACAGCCGGGGTGTACCGACCGGTCCACGCGACCTCAGGCGCAGTTGTCGAGCTGTGGAGCGGAGTAGCCTGGACCGCCTCGCCGACTCCAGCGAGCTCGGTCGCCGAGGCCGCCTCGACTGGTGTCTCCTGTAGCTCGACGAACTTCTGCGTCGCGCTCGGCAGTCACGGGAGTGGGATCCTGACCGAGATCTGGAACGGGGCGAGATGGCGTTCTCAGAATGCGCCTGCAGTGGGAACGCGCGGGACACAACTCGCCTCGGTGTCGTGTCTCTCGGTCCACTGGTGCGAAGCCGTCGGATCGTCCAACATCTTGGTCAGCAACAGCTTCCCAGCTCCCGGCCGGCCGCTCGCCGAGCACTGGAATGGGCGTCGATGGATCGTGCAACATCCGCCCGGCGGGAATCTGCCGGAGGATCTCCAGAACGTGCTGTTGTCAGGAGTCTCGTGCAGATCCCGGTCCTTCTGCCTCGCGTCGGGCTCCGAGCCGCACGACGACCAAGGGTCGGGTACTCCATTCGCGGTCTCGCTGCGATGGACTGGGGTTCGGTGGATCGCTGCGACGCGGCGACTGCCAGAGTGGTCCAATCTGGAGGGTGTGTCCTGTCTCTCGGCCGTCGACTGCTTCGCCGCCGGACAGTTCTACACGGGCGGCGACCTGGGCGAGTCCACCTACAAGCCGCTCGTGGAACGTTGGTTTGGCGGGCGGAGGGTCAGGGCTTCGCTCCCCGGTACACCCGCACTGGTCAACCCTGGCAGCACCAGCACCGATAGTGGCGGTCTGTCGGCCGTTTCGTGTGTGGCGGGCCCCGGCTGCACGGCTGTCGGCGACGTACCCGACGGCAGCGTTTCGGTCCCCCCGGCGGTACACGGCAGTTGAGGACGCGATGAGCCTGACGGCGATACGCGGAGCCACGGTTGCCGGCGTTGTCCTGGCCCTGGTGATGGGCGTTCTGGCCGTCTCGCCGGCGTTGGCCGCGACCTGGAGCGCGCAGGCAACCCCGGAGCCGAGCACCCCGGCCAATTCGACCCTCACGAACGTGTCGTGTGTTTCAGCCGCGTTCTGTATGGCAGTCGGCGTATCCGACAGCGGCACTACGTCCACGGGAGGTGCTCCGACGCAGGTGGATACGTTCGCGGAGCAATGGAACGGCTCCGGCTGGTCGATCCTGCCAATGCCAGCAGCTGGCTCTAAGCCGCTGCTGACGGCTGTCTCGTGCGGTTCGGCGACGTACTGCGTCGCCGTGGGCTACACGCAGTCGGACGGTCGCAATGACGTTGCCCAGAACTTCGGCGTTTCCAGCAGCGCCGCCCGCGCCTTGGTCGAGGTGTGGAACGGCGTGAGTTGGACGGTCGCGACGACGCCGGCGTCATCGTACCCGGGCGGCGGGCTTGACGGCGTGTCGTGCCCGACAAGCAGCTTCTGCCTTGCCGTCGGGTCACACGGGCCGGTGAGGTCGGACTCGAACTCGAACAAGCCCCTAGCTGAGGCATGGAACGGTACAAACTGGAGCATGCAGGACATGGTGTTGGTGGCATACGGGACCTACCCGTTGGCCGCGTCTTGCACGGCAGCCGATGCCTGCACCGCTGTTGGCTGGTACAACATCGACAAGACCGGCGTTGCGGGCCCGGTACCGCTGGTTGAGCGATTGAACGGGGATCGCTGGACTGTCGTACAGCATCCCAGCGGGGACGTATACACGCTGACCGGCGTTCAATGCCTATCACGCTCGTTCTGCCTAGCCTCCGGAGTAACCGCACACGCTCAGAACGGCGACCCATTGGGCCCATACGCCGCACAGTGGAACGGAACGCGCTGGCTGAACGCGAGCGTGGGGTTGCCCAGTTCGACTAGCAGCCCGCTCTACGGGGTTTCATGCCTTTCGAGCTCGGATTGCTTCGCGGTCGGGCAGTTCGCCCCTAGCGTCTTCCCTCCGCCAGACCAGACCCAGCCGCTCGTCGAGAACTGGACCGGTAATCGGTGGAGTCGAGTTGCGCTCCCCGCCGTGCCAGCCCCTCCAGGCAATGACTTCGAGACGACCGGCGTCGGCTATCTCGATCCGACCCTGTTCGCGGTCTCGTGCGTGTTGCGCAGCGGCTGCACGGCAGTGGGTTCGGAAGCGTCCGGCTCTGACGGAGAAGGCAGCGCCACGCTCGCGCAGAGCGACCTCGGTGTTCTAGGTGCGGCACCGGCGCTCGCGATCACCCAGGACATCCCAACGTCCGCGAGCATTCCTCGCGGAACCGGCTACAACGGGCAGGTGAACGTCTTTTACAACACCGGTTCCGTGAGGTTTACCGAAAACCCCTCGTTGCTCTCAGGCGACGTCGTCGTTAGCCCGACCGGCGCGATCACCGCCGCCGCGCTGCCGCCCGGGACGTATACGGTCACCGGCAACGAGTCCGACACCAGCGGCGATACCGGCACCTGGCAGTTCACGCTCAACGTCAGCACGCTGCCGCCCGCGGCCCGCCCGGTGATCGGCGTGAGCGCGACCGTCCTGCCCGTATTCGGAACGGTGCTCGTCGAACTGCCGGGCACTAGCCGATACGTCCCCCTCCCGTTCGGCTCAACGATCCCGCTTGGCTCGCTGATCGACACAACCCACGGCGAGATCCGGATCACTACTGCCAACAGCAGGACGGCTACCCAAGCCGGGCTGTTCCACGGTGGCATCTTCCGCATCACCCAAACCAGAGCCAGCTCCGCAATCCGAGGCGGCATCACCGTCGACCTGACCGTCCTCACGCTCGCCGGGCCGCTCCCGGCCTGCGCCGCTACCGCGACCGCCGCCCGCGCCAAACCAAAGACCAAAGCAAAGCGGAAGACCCAGAGCCTGTGGGGCAACGCACATGGCAACTACCGCACGATCGGCACCAACGCGTCAGCCACCGTCCGTGGCACGGAATGGCTGACCGAGGACACGTGCAGCGGCACGTTGATCAGGGTCACCCGCGGGGTTGTCAGCGTCGATGACTTCCCCCACCATCGCAGCTTCCTGCTGGCAGCGCCCCACAGCTTCTTGGCGCACCGAGGCCCCGGGGGTAGCGCGCGATGCGCCGCGCTCTGCGATCGCAGCGAAGGGTGGCGATGATGATGCTCGTCGCGCTGGTGTCAGCCGGTCTCGCCCTGCTCGCGAACCGCGCGCATCTGCTGCGGCGTCTGGAGCAGGCCTCGGTCGACACGCGCTTTCAGATCCGTGGAGCCGAGCCGCAGCTGACCCGCGGGCTGGTGGTCGTTGGGATCGATGATCCGACGATCGCGGAGTTCGCGCGCCGTGGGATGCACTCCCAGTGGCCGTTCCCGCGTCGCTATGACGCGCACGTGATCGACCAGCTGCACCGCGCGGGTGCGAAGGTGATCGCAGTGGACGTGCAGTTCACCGAGCCGACCGATCCGGGCGACGACAACGCGCTGATCGAGGCGATCAAACGCGCCGGCCATGTGGTGCTGAGCACGACGCAGGTCGGTGCCGCAGGCGCGACGAACGTGCTCGGAGGCGATACGGTGTTGCGCAGCGTCGGCGCTGTCGCCGCTGAGACCAGCTTGTACCCGGACTCCGACGGTACGATCCGCGACACCCAGTACTCGATCCTCGGGCTGAGGACCTTCGGCGTGGCGGCCGCGGAGGCCGCCACCGGCAGGACCGTACGAGTCTCGTTGTTCGGTGGCGCATCAGCCCGGGTTCCGATCGACTATGCCGGTCCGCCGGGCACGGTGCCGGCGATCTCCTTTGCACGCGTCTACGACGGGCGCTTTCCTCGCGCGGAGTTCGCCGGCAAGATCGTGATCGTCGGGGCCACAGACTCGACCCTTGGGGACGTCCACCCGACGCCGATGTCGAGCGCCGAGATGTCCGGCCCCGAGCTGCTCGCGAATATGACCGCGACAGTGCTGGCTGGCATTCCACTGCGCTACCCGGACGCCTGGTTGACGCCGGCCACGGTCGCGCTGCTGGCGCTGATCGTCTGTCTTGCCGGCGTGCGGCTGGGCACGATCGAGGTTGCGCTCCTCGGCGTCGGACTGCTCGTCGCCTGGTCGGTCGCCACCCAGCTGATGTTCGACGATGGAACGCTGCTCGATTACACCGCTCCGATCGTCTCGCTGCTGCTGGCAGCCGGCGGGACGATGGCGGTCGGCCTGCGGGCCGACCGCCAGGAGCGCAACCGCCTACGGACGCAGTTCGCAGCCGGCGCGAGCGGGGTCGTCGAGGGTGTCCTTGGCTCCAGCGGGCCACGGCCGCTGGAGCCAACCGCGATCATCGCCGGCTACCGGCTCGAGACGGTCGTCGGGCGCGGCGGGATGGGCGTTGTCTACCGCGCCACCCAGCTGGCGCTGGATCGGCCGGTGGTGATCAAGCTGATCGCTGCAGACCGCGCCCAGGATCCCGTGTTTCGGGCCCGGTTCAAGGTCGAGTCACGACTGGCGGCAGCGATCGAGCATGTCAACGTGATTCCCGTGTACGAGGCGGGCGAGGACGACGGGCTGCTTTTCATCGCGATGCGACTGGTCGACGGGACAGACCTCGGACGCTTGCTCGCCCGCGCCGGAAGGCTCCGGCCCAGCAGGGCTGCGTTGCTAATCGGGCAGCTGGCTGCCGCACTCGACGCCGCCCACGACCGCGGTCTCGTGCACCGGGACGTGAAGCCCGCCAACGTCCTTCTGACCAGCGACACACCGGAGCATGTGTACCTGACGGACTTCGGAGTGGCAAAACACGTCGGTATCACCGGCGGGATGACCATCGAGGGGCAGGTCGTCGGCACGCTGGACTACCTGGCGCCCGAGCAGATCACCGGCGGTGAAGTGGGGGCCGGCGCCGATATCTACGCCCTCACCGGCGTGCTGCATCACTGCCTGACCGGACAGGTGCCGTATCCGCGGGACAGCGACGTCTCACGGCTGTGGGCTCATGTGAATGCACCTCCACCGGTGCCAAGCGCGCTGGTGCCCGGATTGCCGGCCGCGATCGACGAGGTGATCGCCCGCGGAATGGCGAAGGACCCGCACGCGCGATTCGACACGGCTGGCCTACTCGCGTCCGCGTCCGCCGAGGCGCTCGGCGTGGCGATGCCCGGCCCGCCGCAGCTAACCGGGGAGGAGACCACGGGCACTGCGCGGTCGGCGACGGCGCCAACGATCATCGCGGAGTAGCTGCCGCCCAGCAGTCGGCAAACCGCGTCAGCGAAGGTCCTGCTGAGAGACAACCCCGAACTGCAGAGCGGTCTCGGCGAGCCTTGTCCGCTTCTCATTCTGGGGCAGCTGCGCGAGCTCGAACTTGCTGAACAGGGTCCGCAGATGCATCTTCACGGCGTCCACGCTGAGGAACAGTTCGTCGGCGATCTGCTGGTTCGTCGCCGGTGTCGAGAAGCCCTCTCCGTCACGGAGCGGGCGGCACAGCGCCACCACAACCCGCCGCTGGGTGTCGGTCAGCGCCTGGCGGAGTTGCGCCTCGCTGCCGGTGGCCGTCTCCTGTACCGGGGCTGGGTCAACCGCCTTGTAGGCGATCAGCGTCTGGCCCACCCGCACCCGGTCGCCATCGTGCAATCGCAGCCGCCCGCTGACGCGCTGCCCGTTGACGTAGGTGCCGTTCCGCGAGAGCCCCTCGTCGACGATCGTCCACTCGCCGCCGAACCCCTGAAGCTCAGCGTGAAGGCCCGAGACCTCAGCATCCCAGGCAATCGCCAGGTCCATCTCCGGACGACGACCGATCCTCAGCGTCTCGGCGCCTCTGCCCGCCGGCAAGATCACCAGCGCGCCGTCGCCGTCCCTGAAAACAAGGTGCGAGCCCCCAGCTCGCTCCGCATCCAGCAGCCGAGTCAGCTCGCCGGGCGATAGCGAGTAACGCGCGAGCGGATCCGTCTGCCTGTCACGCTCCGGGAGCCCGGTACCTCCGCTCATAGGGCGCAACCGTAGATCATTGAGCGGGCAGCGTCCAGCCGAGCGTCCGGTGGTGCCGGGATGCATGAAGACGGTTGCGTCGCAGCGCGCCTACGCGTAGCCACGGGTTCCCGCGGACCGCGCCGGCTCGCACCGGAGCTGGCGGTCCGGGACCGCGGTCACGCGGCCGGGGGTGCGATTGGGTCGCAACGGTCGCCGCCCAGCGCTCGTGCTCGGCAACGACCCGCGTGCCCGACCCGCTCCGTGGCGAGCGACCAACAGCGGAAGCCAATCGGTCTCAACGGGCGACGCACAGCTGCGCCCATCCGACCCGCTCCGCTTCATCGTAAGCCGTTTGCGTGGCAGTCCACGCGCCGCTCTGGGGTTACTCCTGCTTTCGCCTCCCCGATGCCGACGATGAGGGACATCGGCCGTCGGATTTGAGCTGCACTCAACAGCCCGCGGCTGTGGGTTGGCCGGTGGTAACGGGGGTCTACACCTTGGGGGCCTGTCCGGACCGGCCCGCCGCTGGCACGATCCGTCGTGTCGCCATCAAGAAATACCAAGAAGGATCCAGGACCGATGCGCTGGACCCATCGCCTGAGATACCGACCTTCACGGCCCAGAGGCCCCGCAGATTCCAACCAACCAGGAGACTCACCATGCATCCACATCTCATCCAGGCCCTCGCCAACGATCGGATCGAGGAAATCCACATGTCCGTCGCGGGCGGGCGTCTTTCGCGTCACGCAGCTCACAGCGCGACACATCATCGGTCCGGTGCCCGCCGGACAGGACGCCGGGGGCTCCAAACTATCGTGCTCGCGCTCGTTGCAACAGGAGCGCTGACGTTCGGAGCGACGGCGTTGGCGATGGTGAGGACGGACGGCCTGCACAGCCATGCGAGCATCGCCGGCGTGCGCAGGCATGTGAGCATCGCCGGGGTGCGCAGGCATGTGAGCATCGCCGGGGTGCGCAGGCATGTGAGCATCGCCGGGGTGCGCAGGCATGTGAGCATCGCCGGGGTGCGCAGGCATGTGAGCATCGCCGGGGTGCGCAGGCATGTGAGCATCGCCGGGGTGCGCAGGCATGTGAGCATCGCCGGGGTGCGCAAGCATATGAGCATCGCCGGCGTGCGCAAGCATGTACGCGTTGACGGCCTGCGTCGTATGCGCCGCCAGGCCTCTGCCGTCACGCTGCGGCGCGGAAACGGACTCGGGCGCCATGTCCGGCTCCGTCGCGCGCTCCACCGCTAGTCACCCGGCGGAATACTGCGCGCGAGTCACGACCTGACTCGCGCGCGCTCGCGGTGCCACACCAGCGAGGCATCCGCTGCGGTCCGGCAGGACTTGCATCTGCCATGCGCGGTCACGCTCACAACCGTACGAAGCTTATGGACAAGGAACCGGAACCCGCATGAACACCGAGCATTCGCCGCGCACACACCGCCCATCCGCCACTCGCGCGACTGGCGCGACTGGCACGACTGGCACGCACGGCACCGTCTGCTGGCTGGACCTTTCGCTCCTTCCAGCGAAACGACCCGTGGCGCTGGCACTCACGGCTCCGGGCGCGCTGGCGACTGTTGGCGGCGGCATGACCAATCAAGCGCTTACGGCCTGGCCAAAGGCAAAGGCGCAGCGAGCGGCCAGATGCGGGTGAGTGCGCGACACGGGAAGGCGAGCGCCAGCAAGGCGTGGCCGCCCGGTGTAGCGCTCCGTATCGTCGCCCTGTTCGAGCTTCTCCTCAGTCTCACCCTCGCCGCGGCGCCGAGCGCCGACGCCTCCGCCGGCGCGTTCATCAAGGCCTACGGCTGGGGCGTTGCCGACGGCGCCATCAAGTTTGAGACCTTAACCACCACCTGCCAAGCTGGGATCGGCGGCAGCGTCGCAGGGCGCCTCGACGAACCCGAAGGCGTCGCCACCCACAGCTCGGGCGACGTCTACAGCCACCCTTCCACATTGCCCGAACTACTGGTACCTGGCGCGCAAGGCGACCCACACGGCGGTGCTGAAGGTCCGCGGCGGGGTGGTCGAGGAGCTCGGGATCGCCGACAACGCGCTGACCACCAGCCGCAGCAAGCAGAGTACGCTGATGCACTCGTTCTACTGAGCGCCAGGCGACCCAACATGCTTCACCAACGCGCTCGCCGCCGACACCACAACGCCGAGCGAGCCCCCGTCGACCTCGAAGCACCGCTTCGCCAAGCCGTCGTCGAACCCAACCGCCGGTTCCTCGACAAACGACGTGAGCGCCTGAACCCTGAACGGGATCCCACATGAACGCTAAAGCATTCACCAAGCAGCCACCGACCGGCCCCCACGCCCCTGCAAGGCGTGCGCGGCGGCGGCTGTTGGCCGGACCGCTCGCCGTGCTCGCCGTGCTGTTCGTGGCCGCTCCCATCCACGCGTACGTCTACCGGGCCACCCCCTCCGGAGGGGTCGGCCGAGCGACCCTCGACGGCACCGGCGCGAGCAACAGCTTCATCACGGGAGCCGGCAAGCCCGGGGCCGTCGCGGTCGACGGCGCGCACTTTACCGCACCGCCTGCGCTGTTCGACGCTGTGCCGCACACCGCGTCGTCGTCGTCGGCCGCGGCGTCGTGGTCCCGCCCGATCGCGCTTGACCACAACGCTCCAGGGGAACTCCCTGGGGTGGCGTGCCCGTCGACGAGCCAGTGCACCGCCGTCGACCAGTCCGGGCAGGAGGTGACGTTTGACCCCACCTCGCCCGGCACCCCAACCACGACCACGATCGACACCAACCCCCTGAACGGGGTGGCGTGCCCGTCGACCAGCCAGTGCACCGCCGTCGATGAGTTCGGGCACGAGGTGACGTTTGACCCGACCTCACCCGGCACTCCGACCCCGACCCCGATCGACGGCACCAACCGCTTGTACGCGGTGGCGTGCCCGTCGACGAGCCAGTGCACCGCCGTCGACAACGCCCGGCAGGAAGTGACGTTTGACCCGACCTCGCCCGGCACCCCGACCGCGACCCCGACCATGGTCGACGGCAACTACGACACCAGCCTGGACGGGGTGGCGTGCCCGTCGACGAGCCAGTGCACCGCCGTCGACGGCGACGGGCACGAGGTGACGTTTGACCCAACCTCGCACGGGACACCGACCCCGACCACGATCGACGGCACCACCCGCCTGGACGGGGTGGCGTGCCCGTCGACGAGCCAGTGCACCGTCGTCGACTACTCCGGGCACGAGACGACCTTTGACCCGACGGCGCACGGGAGCCCGACCCCGACCACGATCGACGGCACCAAGCCCCTGTTCGGGGTGGCGTGCCCGTCGGCCAGTCAGTGCACCGCCGTTGACTATGGCGGCGAGCAGTTGACGTTTGACCCGACCTCACCGGGGACCCCGACCCCGACCACAATCGAGACCACCGGCGGCCTGAACGGGGTCGCGTGCCCGTCCACGAGCCAGTGCACCGCCGTCGATGAGTCCGGGCACGAGGTGACGTTTGACCCGACCTCGCCCGGCACCCCGACACCGACCACGATCGACGGCACCGCTGGCAACCTCCTGGACGGGGTTGCGTGCCCGTCGACTAGCCAGTGCACCGCCGTCGGCAACTACGGGCACGAGGTGACGTTTGACCCGGGCTCGCCCGGGAGGCCGACCCCGACCACGATCGAGAGCACCGACGACGGCGGCCTGTTCGGGGTGGCGTGCCCGTCGACCACTCAGTGCACCGCCGTTAACGGCGCTGGGCATGAGGTGACGTTCGACCCGGCCTCGCCCGGGACACCGACCCAGATCACGATCGACACCAACCCCCTGAGCGGGGTAGCCTGCCCGTCGATGAGCCAGTGCACCGCCGTCGACGGCGACGGGCACGAGGTGACGTTCGAACCGACCTCGCCCGGGACACCGACCCCGACCACGATCGACAGCACCAACCCTCTGGACGGCGTGGCGTGCCCGTCGACGAGCCAGTGCACCGCCGTCGATGAATACGGGCACGAGGTGACGTTTGACCCGACCTCGCCCGGCACCCCGACCCCGACCACGATCGACAGCGGCCCCATCAACGTCCTACCCGGGGTGGCGTGCCCGTCGACGAGCCAATGCACCGCCGTCAATGGCTACGGGCAGCAGGTAACGTTTGACCCTGTCTCGCCCGGGACCCCAATCCCGACCAGGATCGACGGCACCTACTACGGCGAGCTGTTCGGGGTGGCGTGCCCGTCGATGAGCCAGTGCACCGCCGTCGACTACTTCGGGCACGAGGTGACGTTTGACCCGACCTCGCCCGGGACCCCGACCCCGACCACGATCGACGGGACCAACGCCCTGTCCGGGGTGGCGTGCCCGTCGGTGACGCTGTGCGTGGCCGTCGATGAGGTCGGGGATGGGTTTGTGGGCCCGGGCTCGGCTGTCGCGCCGCCGGTGCTGGGTAAGAGCGTGGATGTGGCGCCGGTCTCGGGGGTGGTGCTACTGAAACAGCCCGGAAAGAAGGCGTTCGTTCGCCTGCGGGCTGGCGAACGGATTCCGGTCGGCAGCACGATCGACACCACCGCGGGGGTGGTTTCGCTCACCGCGGCTATCAACACCAGGGGGAAAACCACAACGGGCCGGTTTTACGCGGGCGAGTTTCGCCTTACCCAGAAGCGCGCCGCCACGGCGGAACTGACCGTGCTGACCCTGTCCGGGCCGAAGCCGACCGGCTGCGCCGCGCGCGTCGCGACGGTTGCGACCGTCGCGCGTAAGCGTCCGCATAAGCGCAGCCTGTGGGGCCACGCGTCAGGGGACTTTCAAACGGTCGGTTCCAACGCGTCGGCCACCGAGCGCGGCACCAAATGGCTGACCGAGGACACGTGTGCGGGGACGCTGATCCGGGTCACCCAGGGAGCGGTGATCGTGGATGATTTCCCCCACCACCACACGTTCGTGCTGAAAGCTCCGCACAGCTTCCTCGCGCACCCCGGGACGGTCGCGCGGGTATCCGTGGCTCGGAGTTCGCGGGGGCTTGAGAGGCACACGAGGAGAGCCTGGTGATCGACAAGACCGGCGTTGGCCTTCTGAGGTATGCCGACCTGAGGCTCTGCCCGAGTTGTTCCTTCGGCACCGCGCCCGTCAGCACCCTCAGGGTTGCGTTGACCTCACAACGACACGGTGTCGGGACAGGTGTTGTCACCGCCCGCTCCGATCCGAAAGGCGGGGCAAAAGGTGCGCCAGTGCGCGTCAGATTGACGCCAGCGTCGCCTACGCGCGTACGAGGCGGGTCTCGTCGACGAGTCCCAGTTCGAGCAGCAGGCCTGGGGTGCCGTCAAACCGGCGCTGGAGACCGCCGGTGTTGAGCTTCCCGAGCCCGACAAGGTCCCGGGCGCGAGGGAATCCCGATCACCGTCATCCAGCGCCAGCTCGGACATGTCGATCTCGGAGTCACGTCGGTGTATTTGCGTGGTATCCACAATGCGGAGATCATCGACACCGTTCACGAGCGGCGAGCACCAATGATGCCCGCGAGCGCCGGCTTGCGAATCAGCCCGTAGAACTCACACGGCAAGGAGCCCAACCAAGCTGCGCCTTGTGCGCCCGACACGACCGCCCGTGCAGCACGATGGGCACGCTCGCGCCATCCGGCGTCGCGCCCTGACGAGGTCTTGAGCATCCGCTCGGCGCGGCTACCTGAGCGCGGAAGCTACAGCGAGCCGCTCGGCTCGGCTGCGATGAAAGCGCAAGCGGCGAGCGTCTCTGTGTCCGCGCGGAGCGGGACGCGCATCGTCGGCGACGAGATGCGCGCCCAAACATGAAGGCGGGTCTGCGCTGATCGTGGGGCGGCTCGAGCTTGAGCGCCCCACGCCGGTTGGCCAGGACCTTGTCGCTCCCCCCATTGCTCGAGGAGCGGTGTTGTGAGGGCGTCTGCGAGGATCGGCGTGCGATCGATAAGGGCCTTGCGCCCGCAGGACCGTCCGCGTTCTCGCGGGCGGCACACAGCTCACTGCTGCCGTCTCGAGGGCCGCAGCGGTGAGAGACGCAGGCCGCGCGCTTCCTGTCGCTTGACCCGATGGCTACGGCGTGCCCGTCGGAAGCTGCACGGCGCAGGCTATAACGGCGTGTACGGATCGTTGGGCTACTTGAAATAAACGGCCTCGCTGAACGTCGGCTTCCTGGCACCGGTTGGCGTGACCTCAAACTTGGCCGAGAGCTTGCCGAGCTTTTTCATCAGTCGCTTGCCGAGCGCATTCAGTTTGATTGTCAGGCTCTTATGCGACCCGTGCACGATCCGATAGTGCTCGCTGCCGACGGTCACCACGCGTTTGGTTTTCTTGACGGGGCCGGTGGCCGCCGCCTCTCCGAGGATCATCCCGCCCTTCAGTTGCTCGGTGGCTGTCAGCGCCAGTTCGCCCGCGCACACTGTTGTGCTGCTGGCACACGTCAGCGTGACGCTAACGCTGGTCGCGTGAACCGCCAGGTGGGAGAGATGCTGCACGGGCAACGTCGGAGCGCTGGCCGCCGCGGTGATCGTGACCGTCTGGCTCGAGGCCGCGCCAGAGTCAAGGGCACACGCGCTGCCGATCCCTGTCCATGGGCCTGCTTCGCCCGGGAAGAACGGCGTCCCAGTGCTACAGCCGTCCCCGTCGGCGACCGTCAACGTGACGGTATAGACACCCGGTTCGATGTAGACGTGGCTTACCGACGCTCCGCTGCCAGTCGTACCGTCGCCGAAGCTCCATTGCTCCGACGCGACCGTCCCGCTTGAGGTGTCTGTGAACCGCGATGGTGCGCCCGCCTGTGCCGCCCGCGCCGTGAACGCAGCGATCGGGCCTGCGTCGGGCGCAACCGCAATCGAGTAGGGATTCGTACCGGCGGCCACGGCGGGATTGCCGACATCATTCTCGAGCGTCGGCCAACCACCCAACCCGACTCCGAACTGAGATACCGTGCTAGCCGCCAAGTCCTTGTAGGTGTAGTTCGCGACGTAGACGTAGCCGCCATTCGGTGAAACCGCGACCCCCTGCGATTGGCCGTATAGGTTCTCGACATACGTCGTCGAATCGTCCAGCAATGCCCCCTCGTCAGGGCTCTGATCGCTGATCGTGTATGCATCCAGCGTGTCGTTTTCACCCGCCACGTACACGTCCTCGCCGTTTGGTGCGATCGCGATTCCCGACGGCTGGCCGAGATCGCTGTTGTCGACGGCCCCGTTCGGGGACAGCACCCCGTTCGCACCGATCACAAATTGCGAGATTGCGTTGATCCCGTTCGTTACGTCCGCGTTTGTGATGTAGAGATAGTCGCCGTGGGGTGAGATCGCGATCGACCCCGGGTACGCGCCGGGATCGTCGAGACTGTTGCCGGTCGTCGTCGCGTTGAGCGTCAACTTGCCGTCGGCGCTGACCGTGTACTGCGAGATGGCTGGACTTGCCGAGTTGAACTCGTTTGTGTCCCCGACATAGACGTATTGGCCGTTCGGCGACACGGCGATCGCGGCCGGCCCATCTCCAGCACCCACAAACTCCGGTGAGTCGGCGACCAACTCGCCGCCCTCCCCGACTGTGTACTGAGAGACCTCGTCGCTGCTTCGGTTCGTGACATAGACGTACTTGCCGTTGGGCGAGACAACGATCCCGTCGGGCCCGCCGCCGGCACCAATCGTCGGAGCCGGAAGCGGCGAAAGCACCCCGTCCGAAGCGATGCTGTACTCCGAAACCGTCTCAGTGCCAGCACCCTCGTTGTTCGTGACGTAGGCGTATTCCCCGTTCGGAGAAACCGCGATTCCGTACGGATCATTGCCGGCCGCAACCGTCAGCGGATCGGTCGGATTCAGGATCCCATCCACACCGCGGTTGAACATCGACACGCCGCCGCCCCAATCCGCGA
This sequence comes from uncultured Solirubrobacterales bacterium, assembly GCA_963742025.1. Lineage (GTDB taxonomy): Bacteria > Actinomycetota > Thermoleophilia > Solirubrobacterales > Solirubrobacteraceae > Palsa-465. The sequence continues at coordinate 38,963 of CAVUKF010000010.1, read as the reverse complement.
CATACACGCCGCTGCTTGCCGCAGCCGAAGCCGCGAGCACCAGGCTGGCGAGCATCACCAAACCGATCGCATAGAACCGTCTCACACGGCACCCCGGGTCGAAAGGGACTTGAGCAGATCAGTATCGCGCCTAGGCGCCATCCGCTGCAGCATTTCGCACCTGCCCGCGTTCAACCCGTCCGGCTACCCTGAGCAAACGACGGAAGCAGGACTCGCGAAGCGGCCGTGTGTGACCCGGAACTCGCCACAAGAAGAAGCCGGAGATCGGATCCCACCCCCCAACCGATCCCCTCGCCTCAGAGCTGACCACGCCGGGTCGGGCGCGTGGCCGACGTAGCGCGATTGCGCAAGCGCGGCGTCGGTCCGGACCGGCCTGAAAGCGCAAGCAGCAGGGTCGCCGAACCGGATGATCGCCTGGTCGCCGCCAACTCGATCGTGAGCGGTCGGACCCGTCAGATGGCAGACGCGCGCTTTCCGCGCTTTCCTGGTGCGCCAGCGACGGCGCCGTCATGCTCCGCGGGCGGGCAAAGCGAGTGTCTCCGAATCGACGGACTGTTGCATTTCTGGCGCTGAGGGAGCCTGGCGTGCGAACGGGGCGCACGGTGGCTGTTTGCAGCCCGCGGGAGCGGTCTGCGTAGCCCCCGGTCATAGTGCTGTGTTCTTGGGAAGCGGAGGGCCAGGCAGGCGCCGACCCTGCTTCCGACAGGTCGGAGGTCTCCTCGGGGTCAGCGCGGCCGGAATCCGGAGCAGAGTACACGCATCCATGTGATCTGTCCTTCTGGCGCGGTGTAGTACGCCTGTTGCTCGACTACGAACCTACCCTCCGGGTTGACGACGTCGAAGCGATAGGCGACGCGGCGGCGATCGGCAACGGCGTCGATATCGATCGATACGACCCGCTCGATCTCGTCGGAGTCCTCGAACCACTGACCCAACACCAGCTCCAAGACCGCATCCGCTCCGGTCGCCTCCCAGCTGCGACTTGGCGTCATTCCCCGGAAATCAATCTGTGGATCGAGAACGGCCGCTAAACCAGCGACGTCCTTTCGGGCTAGCGCCTCGGCGAATGCCTGTCCGAGATCCGCGTCCTGATCGGCCATTGACTCGCTCTCCTTGTGTCTCGTCTGGGTCACTTACTAGCCGGGGTTCGTGGCGGTGACGAGCCACACGGACCCGCGGCCAACGATCGACCCGTCGGGCTTCTGCCACCGGGCGTAATGGTCCCGCAGCGCCTCGGCTATCTCATCCCGACGGCTTTCGCCGTACTCACCGTTGAGGCGAATCAGCTCGGCGCCGGGCCCGATCGCCAGCAACGATTCGATCGCCTCATCCATGTCGGCACCCATGAAATAATCAAAGTCGCGCTCGTTCAGGTCAATCTCTATGAAGCCAGCGGCCTCGAGAATCCCGCAAGTGGTCTCGGGATTCCCGAGCGAAAAAGGACCCGGTCCGCAGGTGTCAGCGTCGTACTCCTCAGGGCGCGAGAGGAACCTCTGGACAACCTCCGCTGTCTCAGCCCAGACCGGGCTCTCGGCCTTGCGCCGCCAACACAGCTTGCGAAGCTTGCCACCAGGCCTCAACGCGCCGCGGATCGCGCGCATCGCAACAACAGGGGCCGCAAAGAACTGTGTCCCCATCCGTGAGAACGCGTAGTCGTAGATCGGATCCCACTGAGCCGTCTGCGCATCAGAGAGCTCAAACCCGATGTTCTCGATCCCGGCTTCGGCGGCCTCGCGGCGAGCGTCCTCGATGAAATGCGCAGAAGAGTCGGTGCCGAGCGCGAAACCGCCCGCTCCGACCAACTCAGCCAGCCGCTGAGTCGTATCGCCGAATCCGCAACCGATGTCGATGCAGCGTCCGCCCACGGGCGGCGGAAAGCGCTCAAAGAGCTCCTCGGTGACCTCCTCCAGCGCGCCCACAAACACGTGGCGATTCGACTTCCACCGCTGATAAAGGACCGTATCCCAAGCGCGCACCGCCTCCTCATTCGTGACCGCCACCCCACCCGCGCGTTGCTGCTGCGTCGACACCGTCAAACCCGAGTCAGCTCATCGGTCGAGCCGCCGAGACGCCCGACCGCCGGTCGTTATGTGTTTGAGGTATCGCGTGACCGCGATGTGCACGGACCACTCCGCCGGGTGGTCGGGAAACGCTCGCACCAGATTGAGCCGGCTGCCGGCCACCCACGCCGAGAGATCGGGCTCGGTCAACCATCGGCGTTCCGTGCGCCACATCCGGCTCATCATGCCTGGCCAGTCTCCCACACTGCTCGCATACCGGTTGGCTGGCGCAAACCCCGTTCTTGTCTGCGTTGTCGTCCAGTGGACATCGACGAAACGACCACTCCGGCGTTGAAACATGGTGAGAGATGCCGCACCTGCTGAACCACGATCCGGCCGGGCCCGAAGACCGGCGCGGCCGGAGCGCACCGACCGCGTGGTCCTGAGCGCCCGCGACGATCGTGGCGCCGGAGATCACGACCAAGGACCGAGCTGATTTATCCATAGCGCCGCTGGATTGACATTGGGCCAGGCTAGGTCCTTGCCGAGACCGTCGCGTCCGGGGGGCACCTAGTCTCCCTAGCGTCGCTCCGTGCCTTGGCGGTCTCGCAGTCGGAGGTAACGACGCGATCGGGACCGTGGCAGGCTGTCGTCTCGTCCGCCGTGGCGACGTGGCTGCCACTGGAACCTAATCAGTATGGACGTATGAGGCTGGTCCTCATGCGTCGCATCTTTCGCGGGTTGAACAATGCGGGTGTTGAGGGCCGCAAAGGCCAGAGCCGCATACGACCGTGGAGGACCAGCCATGCCTGACGTTACCGCTTCTTTGCAGCCGAGCCAAGTGCGCCGGTGGGTCGCGATCGATCAGCACAAGTTCTCGATCGTGGCCGCGGCGCTGCCGCCCGATGGCGGCGAGCCGGAGGTCTGGCGGATCGAGACGACCGAGCGGGCGATCCGTCGGTTCATCGACACTCGGCGGGCCGGCAGGACTGTCGGTCTGCTACGAGGCTGGGCCCGGCGGGTTCGCGCTGTGGCGGCTTTTGACGGGCATGGGAGTCGCGTGCGACGTTGTCGCGCCGTCGCTGATCCCGGTCCGTGTGGGCGACCGCGTCAAGACCGATCGCCGTGACGCGAAGAAGCTTGTGTCGCTCTACCGCGCGGGCATGTTGCGGTTCGTGCATCCCCCGACCCCGGAGCTCGAAGGGCTCAGGGATCTGCCCAGGGCGCGTGATGATCTGCGCTGCGCGCGGATGACGGCCCGTGACCCCGCTTCCCGAGGCCGTCGCTGCTCTCCGGGTTTCTCGGGATCGTCCCATCCGAGGCGAACTTCGGACCTCAAGCGCCGCCAGGGGCGATCACCAAAGCCGGACCAGGCCACACCCGCCGGCTGTTGGTCGAGGCCGCCCAGCAGTACCGCCGTGCACCGGCGATCAGCGACACGCTCGCGCGGCGCCAATGCGGCCAGGACCCCCGCGTGATCGCGATCGCGGTCGCGCGCGAGCTCGCCGCGTTCCTCTGGGAGGCCGCCACCCTTGACTGACACACCCCCGACCACCAGCGCGCCCGGGGGTGTTGCCGGGGCGTGCACGAGCACCCAGGAAGGCCCACAACCGTCGCTCCAGGCTCGCGTTTGCACTATGGGCAGCCAGCTCCAGCCGACCGCGCCCGCTCCTAGACGGCGAGCCGCGACGCACCCCGGATCTTGAGGTACCCAAGCCCTCGAATATCAGTCTGACCACGCCGTCGATGAGACTGGACCTTCCGGCCGTGCCGCCCCGCCAACACCCCGCACGCGCCGAACACCACACCCACCGACGAACGCGGTTGACAACCGACCCCCATATCAGTGCGGCGTTTCTGAAGTGTCTTGTCTTTTGATTGCCTTCGCGAAGACTTGTTCGGAGGTCTTGGTCCAGACGAACGGTTGCGCGCGCTCGTTGTAGCCCTCGATGAAGTGCTCGATCGCCGAGATCAGTTCCGGGACGTCGTGGTAGACGCCGCGGCGGACCTGCTGTTTGGTCAGGATCGAGAACCAGATCTCGACCATGTTCATCCACGACGCGCTGGTCGGCGTGAAGTGGAAGTGCACGCGCTTGTGCCGCTCAAGCCAGGCTTTGACCTCGGAGGTTGAGTGCGTGCTGGAGTTGTCCAGCACGACGTGCAACGGCCGGCGAGGGTAGGCCTTCACGAGCTTGTTCAGGAACGCGAGGAACTCCTGGTGAGTGTGCTGCGGATAGCAGCTACCGGTGACCTCGCCAGTCGCGATCTCCAACGCGGCGTACAGGCTGGTGGTGCCGTTGCGCTTGTAATCGTGCGTCATCCGGACCGCCTTCCCGGGCTTGATCGGGAGCGTCGGCTGCGTGCGGTCCAGCGCCTGGATCTGCGTCTTCTCATCGCCGCAGATGACCAGCGCGCCCTTGGGCGGATCGAGGTAGAGCCCGACGACATCGATCACCTTCTCGACCAGCTGCGGGTCCTTCGAGAACTTGAACGAGCGGACCTGATGGGGCTTGAGCTTGTGATCACGCCAGATCCGGTGCACCGTCGAGGACGAGATCCCGGTCGCTGCCGCCAGCCGCCGCACGCTCCAATGCGTGCTCCCGCCCGGCGGCGCCTCCGACGTCATCGCGAGCACCCGCTGAACCTCACTGTCGTCAATCTCGCGCGGACGCCCGGACCGCGGCGCTGTCAGCAGACCCTCCAACCGCCGCTCGCAGTAGTTCCGCCGCCACAGCCCGACCGTCGGGAGTGACACACCAACCTCACCCGCGATCTCGGTGTTCGTCGCACCCTCCGCTGCGCGCAACACAATCCGCGCGCGCATCGCCTGCTGCTGGGTCGCCGACGGAGTCCGCAACACCGCGCGGAGGGTCTGTTCCTCCTCCCCGGTCAGCTCGATCGTCCCGGCAGCGCGCGCCACACCCCAGACCGTACTACAAGTCCCTTATTAATACAAGCGACTAATGGGACGCTGTACTAGGCAGCCAGGCGAGTCCTACAGCGATGCCCGCGCGACGACGTATGCAGGTCTCGACTGGGAGGACGTCGCCGGTCTTGCAAATCGCGCAGCGCACCTTGATCACCCACCGAATGCTCCAGCTAGTCTCAATCCGTGGAGATCCAATGGGCCCGGGTGCGGGGCGCGCGCTTGCGTCTTTCGCCGATTGGTGTCCTCTGGTCGATTGCGGCCATATTGGTGGTCCTTTACGCTGCCCAGCAGGGCCTTGGCGTGGGAGGCCGGGGTGTCGACAGCGTCTTTGACTGGATCAACGATGGGCTGCTGTGGTGCGCCGCGGTCGCCTGTACGGGCGGCGCAGTGCGGGCGCACCGGAGCCGCGCGGCGTGGTTGCTGGTCGCCCTCGCGCTGGTGCTCTGGGCGATCGGCGACACGATCTGGAGCATTCGCTTCGGCGACGCCGCCGCAGCGCCGGCGACGAGCATCTCTGATGTGTTCTGGCTGGCCTGGTATCCGCTGATCGTCGCGGCGCTCGTGCTGCTGGTCCGTGAACGGGTCCCTGGCTTCGAGCTTCACCGCTGGATCGACGGCATCACAGTGATGCTGCTCCTCGCGACACCCTGGGTGGCCCTGTTCCTACAGCCGGTCGCGGAGCACTCGAGCGCGTCGGGGCTGGCCGTTGTGCTCGACTTTACGTATCCGCTGGGCGATGCGGTCCTCGTCGGGGCCGTCCTCGGGGTGTTTGCCCTGATGGGCTGGCGCCCGGGGCGGATGTGGCTGGCGCTCGGGGTCGCGCTGACTGCAGCCGGGGTTGCCGACGCGATCTCTTCCGTGCAGGCTCTGGCGCATTCTCATGATCGGGGCATCTATGACGCCGCATGGGCGGGAGCGGCGATGCTCGTCGCCTACGCCGCCTGGGAACCGCACCCGGGTCGACTCCAGCGGCGAGAGGTGACCGGGTGGCCGGCGATCGCCCTGGCGCTCGCGGCCCAAGCAATCGCCATATCGATCCAGGCCTACGCGATCTTCGACGAGATCCCGCGCAGCGAGCGCATCCTGACCGTGATCGTCCTGACCATCGCCACAATCCAGATCGTCGTCAGCCGACCTCGCCCGCGACCCGACTCCCTGACACCGCAGAACGCTCCAGCCTCGGCTGGATCACCGAGCACCCCTCAACCGCCAGGTACCTCGGAAGCGAACAACGCGCCGGACTGCTGTTCGTAGCGGTATCGATCAACCTAGAGACGGATCCTCTCCGCTAGTCAGCATGGACGCAGGGGGCTGGCCCTCGCGTCGCAGGTGCGCGGGTTAGCTTCCGTGGTGTTGAGGGCCACTTGGCCAGAGCCGCAAAACGACCCTGTTGGAGGACCAGCCATGCCTGACGTTATCTCTCAGGCCCCTGCTGATGTGCGCCCGTGGGTCGCTTTGGATGTGCACGAGCTGTCGATCGTTGCTGCGACGCTGCCGCCCCAAGGCGGCAAGCTGGAGCTTGCTCGGATCGAGACGACTGCCAAGGCGATCCGTCGGTTCGTGGAGAAGCTCGGCGGTCCGGAGCGTCTGGCCGTCAGCTATGAGGCTGGTCCGGGCGGGTTCGCGTTGTGGCGGACGTTGACCGGGATCGGTGTGGCGTGTGATGTGATCGCCCCGTCGTTGGTGCCGGTTCGGGCTGGTGACCGGGTCAAAACTGACCGCCGTGACGCGAAGAAGCTGGTCACGCTCTACCGGGCTGGGCTGCTGCGGTTCTGTCAGCCCCCAGCGAGGAGACCGAAGGACTGAGGGACTTGTTGCGCTGTCGTGATGACATTCGCTGTGCGCGAACCGCGGCTCGGCATCGGGTCGTCAAGCAGCTGGGCCGCCACGGCCGGATCTACCGGGAAGGGAAGCAGGCGTGGACCACGGTGCACATCGCCTGGGTCAAGGCCCAGCGCCTTGACGACTCGCTCGCTCGGCTCGCGCTTGAGCAGCTGATCATCCACCTCGAGGCGATCGACTCCCAGCTCGCAACCCTCGACGCCCGGTTGGCGGAGATCGCCCACGATGATCGGTGGGCCGGCCAGGTGCAGGCCCTGATCAGCTTCCGTGGAATCCGAACGCTGACCGCGCTGGGGTTGATCGGCGAGATCGGCGACTTCAGCCGATTCAGTCACCCACGCGAGCTGGCGTCCTGGCTGGGGATCACTCCCAGCGAGTCCTCATCCGGTGGACTTGCCCCGTTTTCGACGACACTTTGATCTACCCCGGGAATATGGAGTCGGCATGCTAAGCCCGCCGGACGACACACCTTTGCCCGGCAGCGAAGCTCAGACCTGCCTTCGCGCTCGCGCGGGTGCCGCCCCGTGTCCCGAGCTAGCCTCCGGTCAGACTCGCAGCCAGCTCAGTTCACTGTGGAAGATCCGGCTGTCCGCCGAGGTTCGGTCGGAAGCGACGATGCTCAACCGTCGGCCCTCGATCGTCGCATGTCGGCTTGGTCGCGGCCTTGCGAGTTCGGGAACAGGGAGACGTCGATCGTCGCCCGGGTCATCATGCACAATCGCGGGCGTGCGCCCGCCCGGAGGCTAGACTCGCTCACAGCGGAGTGGCGGTGAACGACCGACCGGGCGCTCTGCACTGGCCGGTCCCACGGAAGGTAACGGTTCCGTGGACCGTGCTTGTGCTGGAGAAGGTGCCTTTGACCTTCACTTTCGCCGATGCCGTGAAGGTGAAGGTCAGCCTCCCGGACGGAGATACCCCGCCGGACGGGTGATGGCTGACGGCACTAAACTCACCGTTCTGATTGACGCATGTGTACCCCACGTCCGCGTAGGTGACTCGCCCGTGCCGATTGAGCTTGAACGTGACGTAGCCGCCCGAGAAGGTCGCCGGCACCACCGGGAACGCTGCAAGCGCCGCGGTGGTCACACCCAGCACCGCGACTGCCGTCATGATTACCAGTCTGCTTGAGTGACGACGCACAATCGCAATCTACCAGGCCGCGACGGCGAAAGCCGCTCGAGTCTCGGATCACCCAGGCCCGCGAGATAGGCGCCGCCGGGCAGGGTTAGGAGGGGCTCCGACGATGAATGCGTTGCGCATGGAGCCCTGTCGCAGCGTGCGCTGCCACCGGGGGCTGCCTTCTCCCCGCCGGTGTTCCGGCTACCGCGCTCTGTCGATCGGTCGCGTATCCGCAACGTGAACGCCGCGATCAGGCAGATCGCGCCGAGCCCGATGCTGATCGCTGGACTTATCGTCGTTTCGGCAAGGCCTTCGACCCTCGTGTTGTCCAGCGGGAAGATGATCAGCAACCCGAGCGCGAGGCTCGTCATCATTGCTCCGAGGAGATAACTGAGCATCAGCCGCCTCGGGTTCGGCAGCACCACCACCGTTGTCGCCGCAACGAGCGTCGGGTTCAGCGTGGCGGCGAGAGCAGGAGGAAAGACCTCGCGCATCGTCCCCGCCACAGCCGACGTTATTGAAGCGCCTTGGTCTTGATCAAGTCGAACTCCGCTTGCGTGATCGCGCCGCTGTCGAGCAGCGCCTTGGCCTTCTCGATCTCGCTCGCCGCCCCGCCGCCGCCGGCGGTCTGGCGCACGTAGTCATCAAACTGGGCCTGGGTCTGGCGGGCGTGTTTGTTGTTGCGCTCTGCCATTCCGTCGTGATAGGCGACCAGGTAGACGAGCACTCCAAGAAATGGCAGAACGATGATGAAGATCACCCAGAGTGCTTTGGCGAACCCGCCGACGTCATGCCGGCGGAAGATGTCGATGAGCACCGTGACCGCGATCCAGATCCAGATCACGAATGCGAAGAAGATGAGCATCGACCACAGAATCCCCAGGAAGGGGTAAGACGACGCGATGACCATTGGGCCTCCTAAGCGAACAGTCAGTTGATGTTTGGCGGTCGTTTGAGCGTCACGTTCAGCTCGATGCGTTTCAGGCGGTGAATGGCTCTCTCAGTTGCTTGACGTGGACTCGGTCGTGCGAGCGTCGACGCGCCCGGCCGGTCCGACCCTCAATGTGCGGTTTACGACGTCATCCGCGTCGTGCGCGGTCAGGCCGAAGAGCTGCAAAACGAGTTGCGCGACTTCGATGGCCGCTTGAGGCGCAACCTTCCCTTCGCTGACCGCGCGCATCGTGAAGATGAGCGCACCGGCCGAGGCGATCAGTACGACCTCCGGATCGGCGATCGCGAAGCGTCCGGAAGCGAGTCCGCGCCGGATGTCGTTACGTGCGTGGGGACCTAGCTCCTCGACGATGATCTTGTAGGAAGCATCCAGGCTGAGAAGAAGCTGCGTGAGTTCACCATCGGCGGTGGCCTTCGACGCGAAGTGGTGATAGGCGATCGCCACGGTCTCCGCGGGATCGGCCACATCCTCAACCAGGCTCATCACGATGCGGACCTGCTCCCGGAGGTATTCGCGCACGGCCGCCTCGACGATCTCGTCCTTGGATGCGAAGTGGTTGTAGAACGAGCCGAAGCCGACGTCGGCTTCCTCGGTGATCTGGGAGATCGTGGTGTCGTCGACGCGCTGCCGGGCAAACAAGGCCTGCGCGGCGTCGAGCAGTCGCTGCCGCGTCTGCTCACGGCGCCTTGCCTGGCGTGTCGGAGGCTTGTCCGGTGAACGCTCGTCTTTCATTCGGTTTGGTCATCTTGATCTGGAGTCAAGAATATAACTGATCAGTCATCAGTTTTGTTATATTCCACAACTCAGTTGGCGACGGTGCATCACTGTGACGGCAGCGGCCGGATGGCAGCGGCGTCGACTCACATCATCAAAGACGGCGGTGGCGACGACAATGCCGCGCGTTTGAACACCACACTGATGCGAAGGAGATGAGAGTGGCCACCGATCCCGTTCAGCGGAGCGTTCTGCCGATCCCACGTCGGCGCCGAACCGGCCTGACGACCTATGAGGCGCGTGATCCGGACGCGCGGTTCGATCCGATCGAGCCGTTGCTGCCGCCCTCGGGAGCCCCAAACGTGCTGATCGTCCTGCTCGATGACGTCGGGTTTGGCTCCTCCAGTGCCTTCGGTGGGCCGGTGCGCACTCCGGTCGCCGAGCGTCTCGCGTCCTCAGGGTTGAAGTTCAATCGGTTCCACACGACCGCGCTGTGCGCGCCCACGCGGGCCGCGCTGCTGACGGGGCGCAACCATCACACCGTCGGCATGGGGGCGGTTCCCGACCTCGCGACCTCAGCGCCCGGTTACAGCTCCGTTCGCCCGGACGACTGCGCGCCGCTCGCGGAGACGCTGAAGCTGAACGGCTATTCGACGGCGCAGTTCGGCAAGTGCCACGAGGTCCCCATGTGGGAGACGAGTCCGGTTGGACCGTTCGACCGCTGGCCCACCGGCTCAGGTTTCGAGTACTTCTATGGGTTCATCGGCGGCGAGACGAATCAGTACACCCCGGCGCTGTACGACGGGACCACACCGATCGAACCGCCGCGGACGCCGGAGGAGGGGTACCACCTCACCGAGGACCTCGCGGATCACGCGATCACGTGGATCCGCCAGCAGAAGGCGCTGATGCCGGAAAAGCCGTTCTTCGCTTACTTCGCGCCAGGCGCGGCGCACGCGCCGCATCAGGTGCCCAAGGACTGGATCGACAAGTACAAGGGCGCCTTCGACGACGGGTGGGATGCGCTTCGCGAACGCATTCTGAAGCGGCAGAAGGAGCTTGGCGTGGTGCCGCCCGACACCCGGCTGACAGCCCGGCCCGACGAGATCCCGGCGTGGGACGCGATGCCGGACGAGCTGAAGCCGATCCTCGTGCGCCAGATGGAGGTGTTCGCGGCCTTTCTCGAGCACGCCGATCACCACGTCGGACGGATCATCGACACGCTGGAGAGCCTCGAGATCCTCGAGGACACGCTGATCTACTACATCGTCGGCGACAACGGCTCGAGCGCGGAGGGCACACCCCAGGGGACGTTCAACGAGCTGTTCGTCTTCAACGGCGCCGCGCACCTCGAGACCGCGGAGTTCATGGCGTCGAAGATCGACGATTTCGGTGGACCACTGGCGTTCAACCACTTCGCCGTCGGGTGGGCGCACGCGACCGATACGCCCTACCAGTGGACTAAGCAGGTGGCTTCCCACTGGGGCGGGACGCGCAACGGGACCGTCGTTCACTGGCCGCGTGGCTTCAGTGCTCGCGGCGAGGTCCGATCGCAGTTCCATCACGTGATCGATGTTGCGCCGACGATTCTTGAGGCGGCCGGCCTGCCTGAGCCGGCGTTCGTCAACGGTATCCAGCAGCAGCCGATCCACGGCACGAGCATGGCCTACTGCTTCGATGACGCGAGCGCCAACGAGCGGCGGGAGACCCAGTACTTCGAGTGCGTCTGTAACCGGGGGATCTACCACAAGGGTTGGACCGCTGTGACGCGGCACAGCACGCCGTGGGTTCCCGGCTCGCTACCCCCGGTTGACGAGGACGTCTGGGAGCTCTACGACACGTCGTCGGACTGGAGCCAGTCCCATGATCTCGCCGCCGAGCATCCGGAGAGGCTTGACGCGCTGAAACGGCTGTTCCTGATCGAGGCCGTCAAGTACGGGGTCCTTCCGCTCGATGATCGCCGGGTCGAGCGCTTCAACCCGGATCTCGCCGGTCGCCCGACCCTGATCCGTGGCAACCGACAACTGCTGTTCCCCGGAATGGCGCGGCTGTCGGAGAACTCGATGATCAACGTGAAGAACAAGACGCACGCCGTCACGGCTCAGTTCGCCACGCCCGAGGGTGGAGCCAACGGTGTGCTGATCGCCCAGGGCGGTGGGTTCGGCGGATGGTGTCTGTTCTTCGACGAGGGCCGGCCGTCGTACTGTTACAACCTCTTCGGAATGACCCGCTTCCACGTTCAGGGCGCGGACGCGGTCCCGGCCGGCGAGCATCAGCTCCGCATGGAGTTCGCCTACGACGGCGGTGGCTTTGGCAAGGGAGGAGCGGTCACGCTCTACCTCGACGGGAACAGCGTCGCGGACGGGCGGGTGCAGGCGACGGTGCCGATGATCTACTCGCTTGACGAGACGGCGGACGTGGGGGAGGACGCGGGCACGACGGTCAGCGACCGCTACACAGCGGGGACGAGCCGGTTCACCGGTTCGATCGACTGGGTCGAGATCGACATCAACGATGCGGCGCAGGACGAGGACCACGTGCTCGCCGCGGAGGAACGGCTGCGGATCGCGATGGCGCGACAGTAGTCAGCTCTCGCTGGACCCAGGGGGTGCGCTGTGGAGTCGGTCAGAGATGCCAACCGGTGGCCGGTGTTCGGCTCGTTGAGCGGCTACCGCCGCAAATGGCTGAGCGGCGACCTGATCGCCGGACTCACCGTGTGGGCGGTGCTCGCGCCCGAGGCGCTGGCATACGCCTCGATCGCCGGAGTCTCTCCGGTGGTCGGTCTGTACGCCGCACCGGGCGCGCTGCTGCTGTATGCGGCGGTCGGTAGCTCGCGACATCTGATCGTCGGCCCGATGTCGGCGACCGCCGCGCTGTCGGCGGCCGCCGTCGCCGAGCTCGCCACCGGTGGCTCAGACTCGTTCCTCGCGCTCACGGTAGCGCTCGCGATAACAACCGGCATCGTCGCGGTCATCGCCGGGCTCCTTCGCTTCGGCTTCGTCGCGAGCTTCATCTCGGAGCCGGTCCTGAAGGGATTCATCGTCGGTCTCGCGCTGACGATCATCGCCGGCCAGCTCCCGAAGCTGTTTGGCGTCGAGAGCGAGGGCCACAACTTCTTCACGGACATCGGGCACCTCATCAGCCATCTGGGCGAGACCAACGGCCGGACGCTGGCCGTTGGTCTCGTCTCACTTGCGATCGTCTTCCTCACGCCCCATTGGTGGCCGCGGCTCCCCGTCGCGATGATCGCGGTGATTGTCGGCATCGCGGCCTCCCGCGCGTTCGACCTCGCAGCCCACGGTGTCGCGCTCGTCGGCCACGTCCAGTCCGGGCTGCCGCACATCGGTCTGCCACAGGCCAGCGGGGCTGACTATCTGAAGCTCGTTCCCTCGGCGATCGGGATCATGCTGGTCGCGTTCGCCGAGGGTCTCGCCGCCGCGAAGAGCTACGCGGCCAAGTCGCGTTACGAGATCGACCCCAGCCGCGAGCTTCTCGCGGTCGGCGCCTCGAACCTCGCCTCCGGCCTTTGCGGCGGCATGGTCGTGGGCGGCAGCCTGTCCAAGACGGCAGTGAACGGATCCGCCGGGGCGCGGACGCAGCTCTCCGGATTGGTGGCGGCGCTGCTGATCATCCCGACGCTGCTGTTCCTGACCGGGCTGTTCGAAGATCTGCCGGAGGCGACGCTTGCAGCGGTCGTGATCGCAGCCGTCGTCCAACTCGTCGACATCTCCTCGCTGGGTCGCTTCTACCGCCTCGGTAGCGGGCCGTTCGGGAGCCTGGCGTCACGTCCTGACTTCGCGGGCGCGATCGCGGCGCTCGTCGGTGTGCTCGCGTTCGACACGCTACCGGGATTATTCATCGGGATCGGGATTTCGCTGCTGCTGCTGCTGTACCGCGCCTCGCGGCCGGGGATCGCCGAGCTCGGGCGGGTCCCTGGAACCGATGATCAGTACTCGGCGATCGACAGGTTCCCCGACAACATCACGATTCCCGGCGTGATCGTGCTGCGCGTCGATGGTGGTCTGTTCTTCGCGAATGCCGACACCGTTCGCGATCGACTTCGTGCCGAGGCCACAAAGACCGGCGTCAGAGCGATCGTGTTGGACGGCGAGTCAAGCCCGTTCGTTGATCTCACCGCGATCAGGATGCTGCAGGACGTCTCCGACCAACTTGAGCGCAGCGGAGTCCGGCTCGTACTCTCGCACGAGCTTGGCGGTGTCCGCGAGTCACTCTCGCTTGCTCAGGGCGCCAGCAGCGAGTTCGAGATCTACCCAACCGTCAGCTCGGCCGTGGCCGCGATGGGCCAGCACGCCTCCGTCCTGTGACCGCCGGCGCTCCCAACACCACCGAGCCGTCCCCGGCGTTCCGCCGCAATCGTCGGCGCCCTCAACTCGCCCGGCTGCTGTGCGACGACGGCAATTGCGGGCGGGAATCGTTCAGCTGATCGGCGTCCTGGTGGCCGTCGCGCTGGCATTCGCAGCGCCACGGATCAACATCGGCTTCAGCATCGCATCGAACCGGACGATCGACATGCTGATCTCAGTCGGCGCCGGGACCGTGACGTTCATCGGCATCGTCTTCTCGCTGCTGTTCCTGGTCGTCCAACACGGCTCGACCACGTTCACGCCGCGCCTGAACCTGTTCCGGGATGCGCCGATCGTCTGGCGAGCCTTCGCGCTGTATACGGCGGTCGTCGTCTATTCATTCACCGCTGCGCTCGTGATCGGGCGGGACGACCGGACGAGCGGGCTCGTTCCGATCATCTCGGTCCTCGGCGTCTTCGCGACGATCCTCGTCTACCGCAGACTCCAACTCGAGGCGTTCAGGTCGATCCAACTCGGCCCGACCCTGACCCAGGTGACCCGACGTGGCATGGAGGTGATCGATGGCCTCTACCCCGTCCCCGCTCACGATGGTCCCGACAGCAGCGAAGACGGTGAGGCGCTACGCGGGCCGGAGAGCCAACTCGGCCGCATCATCCGTTGGCCCCGGGGGACGGCGGTGCTGCAGGTGGTCGATGTCCCGGCGCTGCTCCGCGCGGCCGACGCGAACCAGACCGCACTAAGCCTCCACGTCTCAGCGGGAGACACGCTGCTCGAGCTCTCGACGATCGCTTCGGTTGAGAACCACTCAGGTCCCCACGTCGACGACGCGATCCTGAACGCCCTGACAGTCGGCGAAGAGCGAACCTTCGAACAGGACCCGACGTTGGCGCTGCGCGTGCTCGTGGACATCGCGCTACGCGCCCTGTCCCCAGCGATCAACGACCCGAGTACCGCGGTCCAGGCGATCGACAGCATCGACGGCCTGCTTCGCCGTCTCACGTCGCGTGAGCTGGACGTCGGTCGGATCTCGGCCGAGGACGGGGAGCTACGGGTCACACTCGCGATGCCGACCTGGGACGACTACGTGGCCGTCGCGCTCGACGAGCTGATCGCACTCCGCGCCCCCTCTCCGCAAGCCTCGCGGCGGCTGCACACGCTGCTCGAGGATCTGATCGGGTTGTCGGACCCCCCAGAGCAACCCGCACTCCGTATCAGGCTCGAGCGCCTGGATCGCTGGGATGGCTGACCGCGTGCCGCCGACGAGCTCTCGGAACGACGCAGAGCGACGATCGATGTATGGCGAAGGTGCGCCTGCGTTCGAGGAGGCGCCGGCGAGGCCGTTCGTACAGCGCTTGGCGCCGCTAGTCGGCCAGCTGCGCCGCTACCGCCCCGACAGCGGTAAGCGAGATCTGGTGGCGGGCATCACCCTCGCGGCGCTCGCGATGCCGTCAGCGATGGCGTACGCCGAGGTCGCCGGTGTCCAACCGGTCAACGGCCTCTACGCTCTCCTGCTCCCGACGGTGGCCTACGCGCTGCTCGGATCCTCGCGCCAGCTCGTGATCGGTCCCGAAGGATCGCTCAGCGCAATGGTCGCGGCCTCAGTGCTCGCGTTCGCAGCCCAGGGCAGCCAGCACGCGGCGGAACTTGCAGCGATGCTCGCGCTCCTCACAGCGGGCTTCTACGTGCTTGCCCTGATCGCGCGTCTGGGCTGGCTCGCGCATTATTTCTCGCGTCCCGTCCCGATCGGCTACATCCACGGCATCGCGATCGTCCTGATCGTCGGCCAGCCCGGAAAGATGCTCGGGCTGTCGATCTCCGCGATGGATCCGATCCCGCAACTGGTCGAGGTCGTAAGGGAGATCCCGAGCACCAGCCTGAGCACCCTCTGCGTCAGCGTGGTCTCACTCGCCGTCCTGCTGCCGTTGCGGTACCTGTCCCCGCGCTTCCCAGCCGCCCTGCTCGTCGTTGTCGGCGGGATCGCGGTGTCCGCGGCGCTCAATCTCAGCGAACACGGATTCGCGGAGCGTTTGCAGCCGGAGCACCTCAGCCGGCTGGAGATCGCGTCGAGGCACCGACGGCGTAGGGCAAACGTCTGATTCGGCGTGTTGACAAACCGGCTCGGTGCGGCAGACGCACACCGAGCGGCTGCGCAACGCTTCGTCGCTATCGGCATCGCCGGCTTGCGAGCGCGGCGCCCGGCGCCGGTCGCTCTGGCATCGTCGGAGCAGTGAGCCCAACCGTCTTTCGAGAAGTCCGTTTCGATTCTTCTTCTTCTCGCGCGAAGAAGAGCGCGTCCACATCCACGTCCAGTCACCCGATGGCGAGGCGAAATTCTGGATCGAGCCGACCATCGAACTCGCGCGGAACCATCAACTCGGCGATCAAGACTTGAGCCGCGCCCTACAGTTGGTGACGCAGGCCAGGGCGAGAAGATGACACTATCGCCGAACTCGGCCGGCGCCGCCTCCTCGCCAAGCACCCCAAGCTCGCTGTGATCGTCTCCGCGACCTCCCAGGGCAGGATGCTGAAGACCAGCACCGTGCACGTGAGCGCGGCCTAAGTCCAACAAGCGCGGCTCCAGCGCACACGTTTCGTGACTATTGGCGCGAAACGACGGCCCGGGCCACACGTCGTAGACCTCCACCGGCTGGAAGCCGCCGCGGCCTCGAGCCGCCCCATACCAGCCACGCAGACGCGGTGATGACCGCTTTGTTCTGCGACTCGGGGGTTGGATACTGGGCTGCAGGTCCCGCCAACAAGCACTCCGGGAGGCCGATCGAGTCGCCCCGTCGCACCAGTCTGAGCGCCGGCGTCTCGATCGCGAATGTGGGCCTCGCTGTCCGCGTGTCGGCCCGCGAGCGACCCGCGCACCGCTTCCTATGTTAGTTTCACGAGCGCCCCCGCGTGGGCGTCGAGCGACTGTAGGTAGGGCTTACGGTTGCGCGGGGAGGCGGGGGGTGAAACAATCGATGGCGATCCGCCACGCGCGGTTTTCAGCGCCGGTGAAGGCGGCGAGCGGTCCGGGGGGCGGGGGACATGCGCAGCGCGAGGAGTCAACTCAGGCGACACGACTGTCGTAGTTCAGCTCTGTCGGCTTGGCGGAACCAGTCCAGATGCGGTCAGTCAGACGCGATCAGCGCCTGGCCAGGCAGCCTCACGGCCTCGCTCACGGGCCTCCGCGTCGCCGACGGGTTCACGGCTGCTCGTCGGGCTTGGGTCGAGGTGGTGATGGTGGCGTTTGTGGGGGTGCTGCTGCTCGTAGTGGCGGGTGCCGGGTTTGGATGGCGTGGGGGTGTTCCGCGTTTGACCGGCCAGAGCGCTGCGGGGTTGGCGCGGCTTCAGTCGCTGCCGTTGCAGGCGCAGTCGGTGATCTCGACGACGGTTGGCGCGGACGCGCCAGTGTTCGCCGCCAAGCGCTCCGAGGATGGGTACCTGGCCCAGGGTGGTGGGGTCAGCGGCCGGTTCGATCAGGCGGGGGCGGTTTTTAGTGCGGGCGCCGCGTCGTTGTCTTTCCGGTCGCTGGCGATCGGGCGTGGTCGTTGGCTTGATCGATTGGGGCGGTTCTCCGTCGCCGCGGAGCACGGCAGGGTCGTATACGAGAGTCGCGGGGTCTCAGAGTGGTATGCCGCGGGCCCGCTCGGGATTGAGCAGGGGTTCACGGTCAGCCACCGCCCGGCGGGCGTCGGCCGACAGCTGAGTGTCGCGGTCGGGTTCGCCAGCGGGCTGCGGGCGCGGCTGTCAGGATCAAGCGTGCAGTTTTTGACCGGGCCGGGGCGTCTCGCGCTGCGCTACGGCGGGCTGTCGGCGACCGACGCGGGCGGGCGGGTGCTGCCGGCCACGCTCACCGTGCACGACGGTGAGCTGCTGCTCCGGGTTTCAGACGTAGGCGCTCGCTACCCACTGCGAATCGACCCATTCATCCAGCAGGGATCAAAGCTCACCGCAGACGACGAAACAGACGATGGCACGTTCGGCACGAGCGTGGCGTTGTCGTCTGACGGCGACACCGCGCTGATCGGCGCCCAAGAGGCCTCGGCGGCGTGGGTGTTCATCCGCTCTGGGTCCACCTGGACCCAGGAGGGACCAAAGCTCACCCCCACCCCCGCGACCGGCTACTTCGGTGCCAGCGTAGCGTTGTCGGGTGATGGCAACACCGCGGTGATCGGCGCGAACGAGAACGGCATCGGTGGCGGGGCGTGGGTGTTCACGAACTCGAACGGGACCTGGACCCAGCAGGGACCAGAGCTCAGTGGCAGCGGCGAGACCGGTTTCTACGCCGAGTTCGGCGCCAGCGTCGCGTTGTCGGCTGATGGCAACACTGCGCTGATCAGCGACCCCCAAGACGGTGCGACCACCATGGACACTGGAGCGGTGTGGGTGTTCACCCGCTCGGGAACGACCTGGACTCAGCAGGGACCAAAGCTCACGCCCAGCGACGAGAGCGGCTCGGGCACCTTCGGCACGGGCGTGGCGTTGTCGTCCGACGGCACCACCGCGCTGATCGGGGGCTCTGGCGATAACGGCGGGGTTGGGGCGGCGTGGGTGTTCACCAGCACGGACGGGACCTGGACCCAGCAAGGCCCGAAGCTCACCGCCGACGACGAAACCGGCACCGGCGCGTTCGGCGCGAGCGTGAAGTTATCGTCCGATGGCACCACCGCGCTGATCGGCGGCCCTCAGGACAACCACAGCGTTGGGGCGGCGTGGGTGTTCACGAACTCGGGCGGGGCCTGGACCCAGCGGGGATCAAAACTCACCGGCGGCGGCGAGACCGGCGCGGGCTACTTCGGCTCCAGCGTCGCGTTGTCGCCTGACGGCAGCACCGCGCTGATCGGCGGCCTCGAGGACAACACCGATGTTGGGGCGGCGTGGGCGTTCACCAACTCGGGCGGGACCTGGACCCAGCAGGGATCAAAACTCACCGGCAGCGGCGAGAGCGGCCAGGGCACCTTCGGCAGCGGCGTCGCATTGTCGGACGATGGCAGCACCGCGCTGATCGGCGGCCCTGGCGACAACGGCGACGTTGGAGCGGCGTGGGTGTTCACGACCACCGCGCCAAGCGGCGGCAACGGCGTGCCGGTCAACACCGTTGCGCCGGCGGTCAGCGGGACGGCCAAGGCCGGCGACAAGCTGACCTGCTCCCCCGGCACGTGGACCAACGACCCGACCAAGTTCACCTACCAGTGGAGCGCCGACGGCACCCCGATCCAGGGCGCCACCGCCAGCACCTACACCGTCCAAACAAGCGACGAGGGGCTGACCCTGACCTGCGCGGTCAGCGCCGCCAACGCAACCCACGCAAGTGCCTCCGCCACCACCGGCAAAGGCGTCCCGATTACGGTCCCGAAGGTCAAAGGCTGCCCTGGGGCGACCGGCAGGCTCTTAGGCACCAGGCTCGGGCTGATCAACCTGGGAATGACACGCACCCAGGCACGACACGCCTACACCCACAGCTCCACCCGCGGGGTCAAATACCAGGACTTCTTCTGCTTGACCCCGATCGGAATCCGCGTCGGCTACGGCTCACCCAAGGTCCCGAAGAGATACGCCAACAAAGTCATCTGGGCGTCCACCTCCAGCGCCTACTACACCGTTCACGGGATCCGCGTCGGCGCCACCGTGACTGCCGCTGGCAAGGTGCTGAAGCTGACCGGTCCGATCAAGGTCGGGCTGAACGACTGGTACCTAGCCCCCAATGGCACCTCGACCGCCGTCCTGAAGGTTCGGGATGGGCTGATCGAAGAGATCGGGATCGGCGATAAAGCGCTCACCCAGGGCCACAAGGCCCAACGCGACTTCCTCGAGAGCCTCACCTGACCAAACGCATTCCTGCCGCCGCACAACCACGGCGTGAGACTGCTGCAATGAGCAGAAGGCGTCCACTCAACTCGACAAGCCCGGCGATCAGGTCGCGTACAGGCGTGCGATTAGGCCCGAATGAGCGACACGATGTGGCGGGCTAAGTGAGACGCGCACCGCCGCCGCCCGCCTGACCGCAGAGCCACCCACGGGCTCTGCGGTGCCTTCGTGCTCGCGTGGGTTGGGCGGGCCGCAGGTCGAGGGTCGGTGCCCGGGTTTACGCAACCCGACCTTGCAGTTCAGCTGCCGTCCGACGGTCGCGATGATCGTATGAGCGAGCGTGAAGTCGCGGCAGGCTCTAACGGCAAGGCCGTTGTGAGCCGCTTAGGTGCAGTTCCAGCTCGCCTTGATGTGAACGTGGCTGCCGTCGTAGACCATCGTGCTGCTAACGGTGCCGGTCTTGCCGTTTGTGGACATCGAAAGGCTTCCCGACCCGAAGTGGTGGTTTGGCAGTCTGCCGGTGAGCGAGCTCCATCCGGAGGTCCAGGTCGAATTGTTCGGACCCCCGGTGAAGTCGACCGTGAAGTTCTTGGTCGTCTTCAGGTTGACGTTGTCGCTCGAGCCCGAGTGCGTGTATTGCGCGACGGTAAGCGTCGGGAAGGTACCGATCGGTTTGCCTGTCGCGTTGCTCGTGGTCACGCCGTAGGAGAGGGAGTCGTTGAGGACGAAGCCGCGGCCGGCGGCGGCTCCCTTGTAGATCGCGCACTGGCCGTTGACGCTGGATTGGTGCCAGGTGCCGTGCAACGCGCCAGAGGCGGTGAGCGTCCCGTGGGCCGGGGTCCCCGTCGCAGCGGCTGCCGCGAACGGGGCGGCTACCACGAGCGCGACCGAAACGCATAGTGCCAGCAGCAACACGGAGGCACGCCCTGCGCTCCGCCACCCAACACGGCGTGAAGACAGGAACGACAACATCGGACGATCACCCTACCCAGCAGCGAGAGCAATTGTCAAGAGTTCTGGATCGACCCATCAGCGTCTAACCAGCGCTAAACGACGGTCCAGCGATATACGCTTCGGCCGTTGACAACTCTCAATTCGAGAATGTAGGCTCGTCACGAGCCCGAGTTCGAGTGCCCACTTCGAACTGGGACGTATCGGAGGGCGCTGGTCGTGAGTTACCGAGGACAAAGACCGGGTGTGGCGCGCTTGTTTGGAAGGCGACGATGGTGTTGGCGCCGCTGGGCGTGGTCGTCATCTGGCGCCTTGGATTGGCGTCGGCGAGCACCGGCTCTGCGGGTTCGACCGCTACAGACTCGACCGCTGTAACGGTCGACTGGTCTGGGACGTTCAGTTCGAGCTACGAAGAGCCCTACGAGGGTGGCGTAATGACTCAGGCGATCAATCTCTCGTGGACGGCGACCGGTGCGTTCAACTACCAGGGCCAGCCGACCCAGCCGGCCACGCTCCAGGTCAACGGCACTATGACGGAGACCGACGACTCGCCTGCGGCCCTGGCGTGTCGCAACTCGCGCACCTCCACCGTCGGACATTACGACTCGGAAGAGTAAGGCCGTGGCTCGGCGAAGCGCATGCTTAGCGCAGCGTCAAGGTTCGCGCGAACACCGACTTGCCGTCGAGGTCGACGACCAGCATCACCTTCAAGTGATGCTGGTGGGCGAGCAGGCTGCGACCGGTCCCGTTCAGTCTGAGCGTCACGGTCCGCGACTTGCCCGCGCCGAGCGCCACCCCGACGTAGGCAAAGCTTCCGGCCAGCCCATCGGTCCGGACCAAATCGAGGGTGACGTCGCATACAGTCCCGAGGTCGCCGGTGCAAGCAAGCGATAGGCCGACTCTCGGCCCTGAACCGCGGACGTGTTTGAGCGCGAGTTTGGGAGCACCGCCTTTTCGCCCGATGTACTCGTAACCGCCGGCGAGGATCACGCACGTGGACTCTGAGGGGCAGTCGACGAACCCGAGGCCGGCGGCGGCGTCGGGGCCGACCTGCACCGGGGTGACCTTGCCCGGTGCCTCCGGGTCGAACGTGATCACCGATCCGTAATAGACCGCGTCGATCGTGCACTCGCTGGTAGTCGGACACGCGACGTCGCCGAGGTTGTCGGTGCCGTCGATAGCGACCACCCTCGCGCCGCTTGGGGCCTGCGGGTTGAACGTCACCTCGTTACCCTCGAAGTCGGCGGCGGTGCACTGCGTAGCAGACGGGCAGGCCAGGCCCGCGAGGCGGTTCGTGCCGTCGATCCGGATCGACCTCGGGTGCCCAGGGGCCTGCGGGTTGAACGACACCTCGCCTCCGTTCTCATCAACCGTGGTGCACTGGCTCGCTGACGGACAGACGATCCGACCAGGTCCGTTGCCGTCTCCCAGCCCGACCGGCGTCACCGCAGCCGGGGCGGCTGGGTTGAACGTCACCTCCGCCCCGCCGCTATCGATCGCCGTGCACTGGGTCGTCGACGGACATGCGACCCCTGCCATCAGGTTCTGGATGGCGCCGTCGATAGTGGCCGGGGCGGTCGCCGTCGGGGTCGTCGGATTGAACGTAACCTCCCCACCGAATTGATTGATCGCCGTGCACTGGCTGGTCGTCGGGCAGGAGATCGCCGAGAGGTTCTCGTTTTCGGTAGTGGTGGTGTCGACCAGAATCGGTTTCGGATGTCCGGGCGCCGTCGGGTTGAAAGTCACGACGCTCCCGGCGCCCGCAAGCGCGGTGCACTGCGTGCTCGACGGGCACGAGGCGGCCGTCAGATAGAACGACGGGTCAACAGCTACTCGGCCCGACCACGCAAGAGACACCGCGTGCGCCGGCGTGGCAGCGAGCAGCAGTAACGTGAGCGAGCAGACAACCAAACCGTACGCATGAAGCAGGCGAGACATGCTGTCCCTCATCGTTGAGCTGACCGGGCGCGCAACGTGCGGTCAAATTCATACCACAACAATCGTTTCTGCGGGATTTGGATCCAAGAGATGTCTACGCGCCGCAAGTCGACAAATTCTCCCATGACGAGATGATCGACCGCATGCCTTGAGGCGAACCAGTCTGGCGATCGGCATGATCGCGTCGTCCGGCGACGGTGCGAGAGCAGCGCAAAACCAGTGACCTCAACCCAGGCTAGGGCATGAGTCCCCCGAGGTGGAACCCGATCGCTTGACCGGCGCTCGCGGGGGCGGCGATCGGCGCGACGTGACCAACGGCGCGCTTGACGATACGGCTCGCGCCAGAAATCGCTCACGCAGCCAACGCCAGTCAGCGTTTCGATCGGGCTACATCCCGGCCTTGCCTTGTAAACGTGTGCGCGCCCCTACCCGGCTGGGGAGACCGGTACCACGGCCGCCGCCGTCAGGCCGTACCGACCGTAGTGCAGCCGGCAGCGCCGCGACATGCGATTGCCCTCAGCCCTGCGACGGCTGAAAGTACCTGCACCCTCCCTGACACGCCTCGATGAACGCGCACCACGCGCACCACGAAGCCGGCGCCGCCCCGGCGCATTGCCAACCACCATACGGGCTCTGAAACGAGCGTGGTCGCGACAGCGCGATAACAGCAGGGAGCCGTAACGTCCGACCGAATCGGAAGCAGCAGCGGGCCGGGCGTTCAGCGGGACCGGGACAGATCGCCCGATCGACCGCCGCTCGGGTTCTGGCTTCCACCAAATTCGGGGACGCGACCGGTGCGGATCTGGTGGCCGCCTTTGTCCGACAGCGGTCGCGCTGAGCAGCGGCCAGGGCATCAACATCGGGCTCGTTTGAGGTGCGGGCGGTAGCGTTGCTCCGGGGCCGGACGCAGACTTCTGGATCAACGGACGACGAGCAGCAATATCCCGACAGCGATGAGATTGCTGGTCGTCGTCCATCGCGCAAGCTCGCGGTGCGGAGCCAGCCGGGGTCACTCGCGGGTGAGAGCACGAATCATCACGTAGCTCGGCCGTGCCGTTTAGTGGCGAAAGAGACCAGCGGCCGGGCCGCCTAAGCTCAAGCGGCCTGGGGCTTCCCCGCTCGCGAGCAATCGGACGATGAAACGCGCCTGCTGGCCTCGGCGCGTTGCGCGCTCGGGAGGCCCGTAGCCCCCGCATCCACAGTTGAGTTTGATGTATCCCACGGCTGCGTCGGGCGCCTGCTTGTAGCCAGTGAGCTCGCTCTTCAGCCTGCTCCTAGCGGCTTTGAATTCCTCTTTGATCTTGGCTCGTGTCGCAGGACACATCGCTCGCGCGAGGTAGTCCTTCTCGGCCGACTCAAGATCCTTCAAATCCTCGTCGTACGCCGCGCGAAGTTGCTTCTCGTACTCGGGCGCATGCTCGTCAACAGCGTCAATCACTTGAGCCTGGCTCCCACCGCGTGCCCGCAGTGCTTTCACCCACTGTTTGAACTCATTGATGGCCTCGGTCTCGTGCTTGTGCGGAGTTGGATGGATGTAATCGTCGAGCTGCTTGAGCAGCGCGTCATCGGCCGAATTCGGGCAAACACTGCATGACGCGGAGGCGGCACCGGCTGCGACGAGGCCGGATAGGAGACTCGTGTCCCTGGCGCTGCCTGCAGGGACGGCTTGGTCCGTGTCCCTCGCGTCGCTGCACGGAGATGGAGGCGACGGTGTGGTGACCGAGGACTGTGATGAGAGGCTGACGCTTTGCTGCAGGCTCTGTTGAACCGTGTCGCCATTGCTGCCCGTGACGCTGAGCGTGCAGTCATCGGGGTCGGTCTGGCTGCCCTCGATCGGGAACGAGGCGAAATCTTGCGACCCGCCGTCAGTCGGAATGATGTGGCAATTCGCGCCCGTCCAATTACCGGCGTAGTTATTGGGGGCGATGTCCTGGCTGCCCGAGTCAGGGCCGCAGAAGTCGTCGCTTGAGCTGTCTGAGCTCTGCTCGAGAGCTTCGCCCGTCCCCGTTGTCAAGTTGTAGGGGACTTCCTCTAGGACATACCAGGTCTGCTCGTTGGTGGTCATCGTCGCCGGGTTCTCTGAGGTCACCTCCGGGAACTCATCGGATGCGTCCAAGTCGGCCGTCGCGTCAGGTGCCAGGCTGAGTGTGGCGGAGCACGAGGTGTAGCTCTGTCCACCGTCCTGGGACAGCGACCCGCTCGCGCTGGACAACGTCCAGCACCCGCTCGGGTCAAACGACTCACTCCACGTGAACGAGAGACTGTCCGTGACACCGTCGGTTTCGCTCTCGGTGAAAGTCCACGTGCCGCTGTAGGTGACCGATACCGTGTACGGAGCGTAGTTCTCACAGCTCGTGTCCGCTCTCGGCGTACTCGCGGACGCGAAGCCGAGCGCGCCTAACAGCGTGAGCGCGGTGGTGAGTACAACGATGCACACCATCCGGCCAAATAGCCGACTCCCTCCGGGATCCCGACCCCTCGTCGGAAGCGCGCCCACAGCCCTAACCCAACCGCCAGCCACTCGCGGGACACGCGTCCGCTCGCTCACGCCTGTCAACACTAGTAGCGGAACCGTTTGGAGTCAACCTGGTCTCCAGGGGGAGGAAAGGAGATATGGCTCTTCGTTCCTGCGACCCGGCGACCCGGCCATCGTGATCACCTGCGGACGATTTGCGCAGGTCGCCTGGGTCCAGTGCCGGCGACCGACCAAGGCCCCGCCGTGCCGAGATCGTCGGCGCGTCCCGCTTCCAGGCGCCCATTGGGGTATGGGACGACCGTTTGTGCGGTACGCGCGCTCACTTGCGCTCTCTTCCACACCTGCGGCCAGCCGACCGGCGAGTCTTCCCATGCCTGTTGGCGTCCGTACACCCTGACGTCCATGAGCAGGTAGTCGTAAGGCGTCTGACGTTGGTCCGAGACGCGCTCGTCGCCGACATCGAGCGGTCGTTGACAGCACAGCGAGTGTGGGGTAGGTTCGGCACGTGCCGACGCAGACAGAGCAGTTCTGTGAAACCTCTTGCTAAGCGCTGCGCGCCTGGGCTGATCCCGCCCGCCATGCCGGCAGCGCTGGCCGCGCTGACGCTCGCCGCCAAGCCGCGTGGGCGTCTGTGCTGGGGCACCGATTGCCACGTGACCCAGCATCGGCCGGTCGGCCGCGCGTTTCCGGTCCAGTGCTTCGAGATCTCCGAACGATGCCTCGGGGACCACCACGGCTTTGTCAACTTCCACTCCGTGGACCCGGGCATGGCCATCAGAGGGAGCGGCGCGTTCTCCTACTTCGGCCGGGCGGGTCTGAGTCGCGAGCTGCGTGCCCCATCGGGCCCGGGGATGGGGTATGTCTGACGGTCGATCTGCACGGCAGGTTCGTCACGCCGACCAAGGCCTCGATCGCGCTCAAGATCGAGTACGGCAGCTGCGGCACCAAGCACGTGGCGATCACGGGGCACCACGAATGACCGAGCCACCTCATCGAGGCGAGCGCAGGGCCGGCGGGGATCGCGGGTGTGGATACGTAAAGCGACCGATTCCTGAACACCGGAGAGGACGGCGGCGATGAGTAGACGGACGATGGTTCGTGCCCACGGGACACGGTTGGGCGCGGGGCTGGCCGCGTTCGCGTTGGCGATCCTGCTCGGCACGGGGACGGCGATCGCTTCGGCGCCCTACTCGGTGCGTCTGACGGTACCCGGATCCGTCAACAAGGGTGCGCGGATGATCGTCAAGGCGACGGGCAGCGCCCGCGACCGTTCGCGGCTCACGGTGTTCCTCGACACGGGCAGGTGTGCCACGAGTGCGGCCGCGGAGAGCGGGCACTCGCAGGCGAGCAGGATCATCAATCTCAGCGTGGCGCACGGCTTCGCGAAGTCCCACACGTTCACGGCGAACGTGCTCGGCAAGCAGTACGCCTGCGCGTACCTGAACGCTCCGGCTTCGCGCACGAGAGCGCGCGCGAGTGCGTCCTTCACGGTTCTCGGGCCGTCGACGACGCCGCCGCCACCCAACGTGAACGCCTGCACGCTGCTGAGCATCGCCGACGTTACCCAGGTGATGGGAAACGGGGCCACCGCCGGAGCCGGAACCAATCCGAACGGGGACGACACCACCTGCAACTGGTATCCAACGAACCCGACGAACGGCAACATGCAGGTCGAGTCGATCTACTCCACCGCACAGCCCGCCGGCTCCGCACAGGGGTTCGCGAGCGAGTACGACGAGAACTGCGGTGAAGGAGAGCCCCAGCAGATCTCCGGCGAGAGCTACGTCGGCTACTACGACTCCTGCGCCGGGTTCGACGGCGTGTATGGCCAGATCGGAGGTACGGTGATCGGGGTGAGCTGGGACTCCGAGGGCGACTCGAGCGCCACACCACCCACCGAGTCCCTGCTCGAGTCCGAGGTCAGCAACATGTTCGGAGAGGTCGGACAGTGATCAACGGAGGTGTCTCACGATGCGGAGCCTCAGATGGTCAACGCCGGGCCTCCTCGCACTCGCGGTCGCGGCGACTTTCGCCGTGCCAAGCCTTGCGGCCCGGCCGAAAGCAGGTGACTGTTGGGGCGGGGATTGCTACTCGGGCACGCATCCGAAGGTAGACAACTCAGGGTTCGAGGTCGACGGCAACGTCCTCTACAGCTTGTTGATCCAGGAAAGCTGCCTCGGTAGCTCCGGGAATGGCGGCAATCGCCGGGCGGACCTCCTCGAGGCTTTCCAGAGATGAAGATTCACGCGAGCGGCGCCTTTTCCATGTCGGGTCGGAAGACCGTAACGATTCAGAATGCCGCCGAAACCGTCGAAACGAGCACGACCGTCAGCGAGGTGCACGGGAAGTTCGTCACGCCGACCAAAGCCTCGATCACGCTCAAGATCGACTACCGCAGCTGCGGCACCAAGGACGTACGGCCCTCGCTCATCATCAGTGACGGAGCGTTAGGCGCGGTCCGGCCTCCGGGGACAATCGGACGCGCCGCGACCTGGCTGCCGGCTCGGCTCCGCTCGCGCTGACCCTGACGCTGTGCCGCTCGGGCTAGGCCTGGCTCGACAGTGGGCCCCTGGTCTAACACTGCTTCTGGGGACGACCAGCAGGAGTCCTGGGCCGGTATGAACGCTGCCTGCGCCGTCGGGAACGGAGAGCTACGCAAGCAGGGCCAGCAGGGCGGTGATCGACCTGCTCGTCGCCAATACCGAGCATCTCTGCCGCGCTTGAAGATGCGCGCTTTCCGCCGTAAGCGAGGCGCATGTAGCGAGCCACAACGCCGCGCAAATGCATAGGCAGAAGCGGCGCGATGGCTCCCTCTTCGGGGGCCTTTGGCGGCGGCGCAGCTGGCGTCAGTTGGCCACCGGAACGTCGCGAGGCTGTCGGGATATTGGTGCTGTCTGGCGGGTTTAAGACGCTTCCTGTATGGCTCTGAACTTCGTTGGTTGTGGTCGTGGTCAGTTGTTGTTGATGCCGCCGTCGTTGACGGACTGGTTGCCGGAGAACCACTTGGTGTGGACGATCTTGGGGGCGGTCGAGCAGATGGATCTTGACCGGTTCCGGGTGGCGTATCGGCTGGGTGGGGCGGGTCGTGCGCCGTATGACCCGGCGGTTATGGTGGCGCTTTTGATGTATGCGTATGCGTGGGGGAACCGGTCCTCGCGGGGGATCGAGCGGGCGTGTTGGGAGGACGTGGCGTACAAGGTGATCACAGGGATGCGCACGCCGGATCACTCGACGATCGCGGAGTTCCGCCGCCGGCACGAGACCGAGATCGCGGAGCTGTTCGACGACGTTCTCGGGCTGTGTCGTGAGGCGGGTTTGGTGTCTGTCGGGGTGATCACGATCGATGGGACGAAGATCAAGGCGAACGCGTCGATGGACCAGAACCGCAGCTACGGCGCATTGGTCCAGGAGATTCTGCGGGAGGCTGAGGAGACCGACCAGCGCGAGGACGAGCTCTATGGCAAGGACCGCCGCGGTGATGAACTGCCTGAGGAGTTGCGGACTCCGGAGGGTCGTCGGCAGGCGTTGGCGGATGCGAAGCGGCGGTTGACGGAGCGCAAGGGCCGCTCGGTCGGCGATCAGCCCGTGGCAGAGATGGAGCTGGAGCTGGAGCTGGAGATGGATCTTGAGTCGACGGTGCTCGGGCGCCGGGTGCTGCGTCGGAATGGTCGGCGGGAGTGGTTTCGGGTCGCTCGCGGTGAGCTGGAAGCGCACCGAGCCCAGCAGCGCCAGCCGATCGCGCGTGATCGGGAGGATCGTCTGATCGACACGCTTGAGCGGTTCGAGCAGAACCAGCGGATCGACCTAGCCGCCAACGAGGCCTACGAGCGGTGGCGTGCGAGCGCCCGCGACACGAAGGGCCGGGTGTTGAAGGGCAACAGCAAGCCGTTCACACCGCCGGAGATGCCCGACGGGGTTATCAACCTCTCCGATCCGGACTCAAGGGTGATGCGCACCCAGGGCACCCCGCCGCGGCAGGCGTACAACGCGCAGGCCGCGGTCAACGACCGGCAGATTGTCCTGGCCGCGGAGATCAGCATCAGCGCGCCGGACTTCGGGCACCTCGGGCCGATGCTTGACATCACCCTCAGCGGCTTACGTGAGCAGGGCATCGAAGAGATCCCGGGGGCGGTGCTCGCTGATGCCGGCTACTGGCACACCGCGCAGATGGAGACGATCGAGGAGCAAGGGATCGAGGTGCTCGCTCCACCAGACGGGAACATGCGCGAGGGCACTCGCCCCGGCTGGGACGACGCCCGCTACCAGCAGATGCGCGAGAAACTGACCAGCGAACGAGGCCGCACGCTCTACGCGCAGCGGAAGATCACCATCGAGCCGGTATTCGGACAGATCAAATACAACCGGCACATCGACCGGTTCATGCGAAGAGGCCGGGCCGCCGCGCAGTCGGAGTGGCGGTTGGTGGCAGCAACCCACAACATCCTCAAGCTCCACAGCCACTCGATCGCCAACACCGCCTGAGAGACGACGAACGGCAACCCACACGGCGGTTCCGCGGAACCGTCAGCCGACACCCAGAATCCCGCTCTTTCCGCATTTTCCGACGGCCTCTCGCCGTTGCACTCGGCGGCTCGGACCCGGCGCTGGAGCAAAAGCGGTCGTCTGCCGTTCGCGTCGACGGCTGCAGTGCCGCGGCGTGGTCAAAGGTCTCAAAGGTAGGGATCGCCTTTGCGAACACCTTGGCCCGCTGCTTCCGCGGTAGGACTGCAGCGCGAGCCGGGCCTACCGGGCTGTCGTACGCGGCTTGGTCGCAGTCATCAGCACCTGTGGCCCCGTGGGATGCTCGGTCAGGTCGCTGAAACCGGCTGCGTGGAGAAGCTCGACCAATTCACTGGGGGTGATCGTGCTGCCCCCGACTAGGTGAGCCGAGTGCATGAAGCGGGCGCGCGCAAATGCGGGCAGTTCTGGATGAAGCGCGACGGGTACAAGCAGCGCTCCACCTGGTTTCAATGCACGGAACACGTTGCGAACGCCGTCGAGGAACGCGTCTCGAGGAATGAACCCCTGCGGAACCCACGCCAAGTCGTAGCGGTTCTGATCGTCAAGGTCCGCGATCGACTGCAGCCGCAACTCGATGCTGTCCGAAAGCCCACTGCGGGCGATTTCGGCTTGCGCAAGTTCGAGCACCCGGGGCAGCACGTCGAGCCCGACGGCACGCGTCCCCGGATGTCGCTCAACGAGCCTGATCGAGATCGCGGCGACGCCGACGCCGACGTCAAGGAAAGCCGCGCTCCCCGACCGAAACGCGGTCTCGATCGCCGGCAGTCGCGGCAGCAGCTCGTCAGCGATGACGTCGCCTCCGCGGCCGGTCACCCGACCGAACGCGAGGACCGTCTCAATATCTTCGTTGGCCCACCCAACGGCCTCGCCCAAAGCGTGCGAAAGCGCCCAGCGCAATAGGTACAGCGCCGAGTTCGCGACGGCCTCGGGGTCTCGGTACATCGGCTCGCTCAGCACCAGCCGGAACGTGTCGTCCCCAACCCGCGTCACAGCGCCCGCAGCAACCAGAAACTCCGCGTCGGCGACGTCGATACGTTCGGACAATGGCCGCTCGTCGATGACGCGCTGCCAAGCACCGCTTGACGCCATCCGCGCCAGCGCCGCGAGCACCATCGGGTGCTCGAGCGCGGACACGTGCACGCCGAGCTCGTCGGCATCCCGAACCTGATCGTTATCGGATTCCTGGGTCATCATCTGGTCCAAGCGCCGCTGACCGTGCCCGGCTCTACTCGCGTCTCAACCCTACTCTCCGGTCCGGGGCCCCGGTTGCTCCGCAGCCGAACAGCCCGCTCGCAGAATCACACCCGCGCTGATCAGACACCCGTTTGAGTTTCATCGGTCGATCAGTGACGACACTCTGGTCAGGATGCTCCTGCGGGCCTCGCCGGCACAGCCACGAACAAGCAGGGGCAAGTGATGCGCCCGAATGGTCGCTGGCGGCGGTAGTTTCCCCAGGTCAAGATCGAGCGAGAGGGTTGCTGGCATGGTCGAGCATGATGTGATCGCGAGCGATGGTCGGACGCTGAGGGTGCTCGAGGACGGCGATCGGAGCGGACGGCCCGTGCTGGTACATAACGGCACGCCAAACTCGCGCCTGTTGTTCGGGCCAGACGTTGAGCTCGCCACCCGCCAAGGGATCCGGCTGATCTCGTACGACCGCCCCGGGTATGGCGGCTCGACCGACCTGCCGGGTCGCACGGTGGCCGACTGTGCACAGGATGTTCGGGCGATCGCGGGCGCACTTGGGATCGACCAGCTCGCGGTCTGGGGGATCTCAGGAGGCGGTCCTGACGCGCTCGCGTGCGCGGCGTTGCTGTCCGATCTCGTGCCGGCCGTCGCGTCGCTGGCCTCGATCGCGCCGTGGGGAGCGCCCGGGCTCGACTACTTTGCTGGGATGGGGGCAAAGAACGTCGAGGACATCCAGCTCTCGATCGAGGATCCGGCGGCTGGCAGGGCGAAGTGCGAACAGGATCGCGTCAAGACCCTTGCGCTGAGTGCGGAGGAGCTACACGGTCACCTCAGGACGCTGCTCAGCCCGCCCGACGCCGCCGTACTTACCGGGGAACTCGGCGTCTACCTGGTGGCGGCCCGACGTTCAGGATTGGCGCCGGGCTCGGATGGATGGTGGGCCGATAGCCGCGCCTTCTTGACCTCGCCATGGGGTTTCACGTTCGAGTCGATCCGCACACCCGTTCTCCTCCGACACGGTCGCGAGGACCGGTTCGTGCCGTTTGGTCACGGGGAGTGGCTGGCGGACCACATCCCGGGCGTGGAAGCGGTGCTGACAGACGACGACGGCCACCTCACGCTCACCGCCAACCACCTCGCAGCGACCCACGAGTGGTTGCTTGCCCACCTCTGACCGCACTCACCTCCACGCTCCCGCAACGATCATTCCCGACACCCGGTGGGCGCCTCCGGTCCGCAGCACGTGGGTCCACACATTCGCCGATAGCGAGGCCGCCGCTCGGCGTGCAGAATCGGTTGAATGCCTACGCACGGCCGGCTGCGCTCGGATCGGCGCGCGAGCAGCCGACTCGGGTCCCATCGCGCGACTGCTCGGTCGCCTTTGCAACAACGCGCCCCGGCCCCTTCTGAAGATCAAAGGAATCGTCTGCGCTATCGGTGGCCGGCGACTAGTCCCGTCCGACTGGGAAAGCGGTGGTCGCCGGGATCGGCGCCGATATCGTCCTTCGTGGCCCGTCAGCGCAGGAGCGGCTACCGGGCGGCCGTCCTGTGAGCTACGTGTACCCGGGCATCGGGGCGGGGTATGTTGAGCCGTGCATCGACGACTCAGCCTGTCGGTGTGATGTTGAGCGTGAGCTTCAGACCCAGCCTCGGTGGCCGCAGGCCGTGCGGGTTCTTGTGCCGATAAACGGTGTCCGCGCTGCGGCCGGCGATCAGCAGCATTCGTCCGAGCGTTGACAGCGGGATGCGGATCGGGGTCTCGCCGGTCTTTGCGACCTTCTCGGTCAGCTGCGCGACCGGCGGCAGCGCGATTCGGCGCAGACTGATGCAGCGGGGCTTGGCGTGCCGGCGCTTGCGGAGGCATAGCCGCACGCGATCCTTCCCGACCGCGCGTGTGGCCGCGGCACGCGCTACCGTGAGGTCGACCGCGACGCTGCTGCCGCCACCGGCTCCGTCGAAGTTAGATTGGCAGCTGACTGCCGTGGTTTCGGACGCAACGGTCGGGCCGCCGCCCGGGTCGGCTGCAACGCTGCTGCCGCCGCCGGAGCCGTTGTACGTGAGCACGCTGCTGCCGCCGCCGGAGCCTTCGTAGGTCAGCACGCTGCCGCCGCCGGAGCCTTCGTAGGTCAGCACGCTGCCGCCGCTCGAGCCCTCGTAGGTCAGCACGCTGCCACCGCTCGAGCCGTTGTAGGTGAGCACGCTGCCGCCGCCGGGGCCCTCGTAGGTGAGCACGCTGCCACCGCCAGAACCGTCGTAAACCACGGTCGCCGTCAGCGCCCCGGGTTGGTCGACGTCCACCTCGCTGTCAAAGCCGCCGTCGCCGAGCGCAGAATTCGCATCGTCTGCGGCGCCTTCGCAGGCCTGCATCAGCGCAGCCTGCTGGTTCGGGGGTCCAGCGCCAGTTGTCGTCGTGCCGGTGCCAGTGGTCGTCGTGCCGTTGGTACAG
Organism: uncultured Solirubrobacterales bacterium; assembly: GCA_963742025.1. Classification (GTDB taxonomy): domain Bacteria; phylum Actinomycetota; class Thermoleophilia; order Solirubrobacterales; family Solirubrobacteraceae; genus Palsa-465. The sequence continues at coordinate 5,763 of CAVUKF010000010.1, read as the reverse complement.
CCAGCTGGTGCGGGAGCAATCCCGAACGCCCCCGCGATCAGCGTCCACGGCTGCCCGGTAAAGCTCAGTTCGACCGTCTGCAGGCAGGTTCCGCTCGCCGCATAGAAGCCGAAGTAGCTGGGATGACCGAGCGCGACAGAGACCGGACCGCTTGAGGTGCCGTCCTGCGCCGTGGCGGTGATCGACTCCGCCGTCGGGGGACTGCTCCCCGGCCCCCCGCAGTTGCACTCCCATCCGCTGTACACGTACAAGGCGCCGGTGCCGGGGGGCAGCGTGAACGTGACCTCGTTGACGGCGCCGTTCGAGACCAGGTAGTTGCTCACGCCATTGGCATACGTCCCGGAATTGTCATACATCGACGGCGAGACTCCGATCTGCCCAGTCGGCCCAGTCAAAGACGAGACCGTCACGTCACTTCCGCTCGAGCTAAACGACTGCATCGTGTACGGCCCGAGGGTCGCCGGTGCAGGACCGGTACCAGGACCCGACGAAAACACGATCTCGCCCGACGGCGCGCCGACCGCCGCGCCGGCAAGCAACCCCGCGGTCACCGCAGCCAAAACGAGCGCGACACACAACCCGATGCGAACCGGCACCAGCCTCGAGCTGCGCGCTAGAACACTGCGACTTCCCCCACCGTCCGAGCTAGCCCCCAGACCCACTCACGGAGCATACCAAGCGACCACGGAAGGTTTGGCATGACACCAGCGCGAAGAGTTAGACCGACTCTCGGCAATACCACCTATAAGACGTCGGCGAACTAGATCCGGGTCGAGTGACACGGCGGCCCCCTTTCACGCGATCCAAAGGCCCGACATCCACCTGGCGTCTCGGTGTGAAGCGGACATCGAACGTATGTGACCGGTCAAGGCGTGATGTGCGCGCCCGGAGCCGCCGCCGCGAACGACCGCTTTGCTCCTGTCGCAGGCGCTGAGCCGGTGATCGGAATGGCGACGGATCAGCGGCTCGGGCGCGACCGTGTTTGTTGGTCGCGCCCGTGTGACTGGCGATCAGGCCACTGTGAAGCCTCCGTCGACGGGAAGGATTGTGCCGGTCACGAAGGTCGCGTGGGCTAGGTAGCTGATGGCGTCCGCGACGTCGGTGGCCGTCGCGACTCTGCCGGCTGGGACACTCGCTCCAAGACTCTCGAACTGCTTCTTGCGTTCGTCCTCGGAGAGGAATGACCACCACGGTGTATCCACGACCCCGGGGCTCACGACGTTGACTCGGACGGGCGCGAGTTCTGCCGCGAGTGGGGAGACGGCGCGCTCGATCGCACCATTCGCGGCGGCGAGCGCCACTGTCCCGGGCATCGCGGCGCGGGCGCTTGCGGCTGCGACCATGGTGATTGATTTGGTCACGTTGGCGGTCCGGATTGCGTGCAGGTAGGCGAAGAGCTTGCCGGTGAAGGCCTCTTCGATGCGTGCGAACTCAATCTCACGGATCGGCCCGAATGCGCCGGCGCCGGGGCTGAAGGCGAGTACGAGATGCTCGAACTCGCCGAACCGATCGAAGAACGCTGTGACTGCGGGATGGTCTGTGCCATCCAGACGCTCGGCTGTCAGCTGTCCATCCAGCGTGGCGAGCTTCGTTTCGTCGCGACCCGTGACGGTGACGTCCATGCCGGCGCTTGCGAACTGATTGGCGGTGGCCAGCCCTATGCCGGAGCTGCCGCCCATGATTACTGCACGCATCTGATGCCCTTTCCTGGTTCCAAGACGGTACGTCTCACAACTATATAAGACGCGGCGTCTTGTAATCTGTCGGCATGGTTGACGCGCGCTCGCCGGGCCGTCCCCGCAGCGAGGAATCACGGCAGGCGATCCTTATCGCCACGCTTGAACTTGTGACTGAGGTTGGGTACTCGGGCCTGACGATCGAGGGGATCGCTGCGCGTGCCGGGGTTGGCAAGCAAACGATCTACCGGTGGTGGGGCACCAAGGCCGACGTTCTGCTCGAGGCCGGAGCTGTCAAGGCCGAAGTTCAGATCCCGACTAACGATCACGGCAGCTATGCGGCCGACCTACGTGCCTTCTTGGAGGCCAGTTACCGCGTCGGAAACAGACCCGAATACACGGCGCTGCTGCGGGCGCTCATGGCCGAGGCGCAGATCAACTCCGACTTTGGCCGACGCTTCCGTGAATCGTTCCTTGAACGCCGCCGTAGCGCGCTCGGAGTGATCACCGACCGCGCCCGCAAGCGCGGCGACCTGCCCGAACGCCCGAGCCCTGGCAATGTCGCCGACCTCGTGTTTGGAACCATCTGGTACCGCGTGCTGGCGACACAGGCGATGCTCGATGCAGAACTCATCGAGGACCTGATCGCCGTGCTTTGCGACGACCGCGAATAGGCCCCGCGCATCTACCCCTCCCGCGCGATCGCTTTCCGTACAGTGCCGCCTAGGATCTCGCGAACGCTTGGGCGACTCAAGAATCGCGCGGTTGCCGGGCTGTCGGCCGGGCTTCCAGACTGTCGAACTCCGGTCTCGGTGTAGTGGCGGACGCCTAGCTGCGCGGCGATCACGTCGGCTGCGACGAGCACGACCCCGAGGATCGGCACGCTGTTGTTGATCGGTATGCGGGATGTTGCGCATCGCCGGCAAGCCGGGGAGACGATGGCTGTCCCAGGCGCTACGACGCACGCCGGGCCGTTGCCCAGGTCCATCGGGCGCTGCTCGCGCTTGAGACCATGCATCCGCCCGCTTGACTTGTCAGGTCCTGCTCTCACAAAATGGCGAGAATGGCGGGCGGTTACACGGCTCGGCGATCCGGCGGGCGGCGCGCTCCGGGAGACGCCGCTCTCGTAGGATTCGGTCGTGGTTGACCTGAGGGTTGCGATCGTTGGCGGGGGGATTGGCGGACTGACAACTGCCGTCGCGCTTGCACAGGCCGGGATCAGTGCCGACGTTTACGAGCAGGCCCCCGAGCTTGGCGAGGTGGGTGCCGGAATGGGGTTATGGCCGAATGCGATGCGCGCGTTCGGCACCCTCGGCCTGGCTGAGAGCGTGCTGTCGCTTGCTGGCGGCCCGATCGGGCTTGGCTTGAGACATCCCGATGGGCGGTGGCATATGCGCCAATCGACGGAGGAGGTGCAGGCGCGCTGGGGTGGCGCCTTTACATGCGTGCATCGTGCCGAGCTCCATGCGCTACTGGTGGGATCACTCGATCACGCAACGATTCACCTGGGCGCCCGGTGCACCGGGTTTGAGCAGCACGGCGGCGGCGTGCGAGTGCATCTCGACGGCGCCGGTGATGTGCAAGCCGACGTGCTTATCGGCGCTGATGGTGTGCATTCGGTCGTCCGTTCGCGGTTGTCGGGTCCTGCTCGACTGCGCTACCGCGGTTACACCAACTGGCGCGGAGCCACGCGGCCAGGATCAGTACCGCTCGTGAGCGAGGGCATGGACACCTGGGGGCGTGGTGGTCACTTCGGGTTGCAGCCGACCAGTGGCGAGCGGATCCTGTGGTACGCCGGGCTCAACGCCAGCGAGGGCGAAACGGACAGCGAGCACACTCGCGACCGACTGTTCGCGGCGTTTGGTGACTGGCATGATCCGATCGCCGCGGTTATCGACGCGACGCCAGACGCTGCCCTAATTCGCAACGACATCTACGACGCTTGGCCGAGTCGCACCTGGAGCCATGGCGCAGTCGCACTGGTCGGCGACGCGATTCACCCGATGACGCCCGACCTCGGTCAGGGTGCCTGCCAGGCGATCGTCGACGCGACCAGCATCGCCGACTGTCTGGCCGAGGCGCGCGATGTGCCGCACGCACTCGCCGCCTACCAGAGGCGCCGGCAGCGGACCGCCGCGATCGCCACCCTGTTCTCGCGCTACTGGGGCGGCGCCGCGCAGTGGGACGGACGATTCACGTGCGCTCTGCGAGACACAATGATGCGAACGATGCCGCTCTCACTCCAACTCCGCCAACTCGACCTCATCGTCGAACGACACGCATAGTTAGTACCCACCACCCTGCGAAGCGCTCCGGCCTGCTTCTCAACGACGATCGCTTTCGCAACTCAGGCTGGAAAAACCCGGCGATCGCAATGGCGAGAGGCTGTCGGAAATTGGGGTCGTCTGCCGGGTTTAAGACACTTAGGGCATGGCAAGAGATTTCATTGCGGTTGACCGTGGTCAGTTGTTGTTGATGCCGCCGTCGTTGAACGAGTGGCTGCCTGAGGATCACCTTGTGTGGACGGTGCTCGGTGCGGTTGAGCAGATGGATCTCAGCCGCTTCACCGACGCCTATCGGCTCGGCGGCGCGGGCCGCGCGCCCTTTGACCCGCAGATGCTGGTGGCACTGCTGATGTACTCATACGCGCGCGGGATCCGTTCGTCACGGCGGATCGAGCGGGCCTGCTGGGAGGACGTCCCGTCCAAGGTGATCACGAGCATGCGCACGCCCGATCACTCCACGATCGCGGAGTTCCGCCGCCGCCATGAGGCTGACATCGCCGAGCTGTTCAACGACGTACTGGGGCTGTGCCGGGAGGCGGGGTTGGTGTCGGTTGGGGTGATCACGATCGACGGGACGAAGATCAAAGCGAACGCGTCGATGGATCAGAACCGCTCCTACAGCGGGCTGGTCAAGGACATCCTCCGCGAAGCCGAGGAGGAAGATCAGCGCGAGGATCAGCTCTACGGCGACAGGCGTGGCGATGAGTTGCCCGAGCAGTTGCGTGACCCGGATACCCGGCGCCAAGCGTTGGTGGACGCGAAGCGGCGCCTGGCTGAGCGCAAGGGCAAGCCAGTCGATGACGACGCGGCGAAGCCCGAGCCGGAGAAGCTGGAGATCGACTTGGAGGCTGAGGTGTTCAGTCGTCCGGTTCTCAAGCGTGGCGGCCGGATCGAGTGGTTGCGGGTCGCACGCCAGGAGCTCGAAGCTCACCGAACCCGCCAGGGCGCGCCGGTTCCGCGCGATCGCGATGACCGAATGTTCGAAGCGCTGGAGCGGTTGGAGGAGAACCACCAGGTTGACCTTGACGCGGTTGAGACCTATGAACGCTGGCGCCTGACGGCGCGTGACACCTGGGGTCGCGCGCTGAGGGGCAACAGCAAAGTGTGGGTGGCACCGGAGCTGCCTGCCGGTGTGATCAACGTGTCTGACCCGGACTCCCGGGTGATGCGCACAGCGGGCACCCCGCCGCGTCAGGCTTACAACGCCCAGGCAGCGGTCAACGACCAGCAGGTGATCTTGGCAGCGGAGATCACGAATCGCCGCCCCGGACTTTGGTCAGCTCGCACCGATGTTCGCAGCGACGATCCGGAACATCACCGAGCAGGGCGTGACCGACATGCCGGAGGTGCTGCTCGCTGACGCCGGCTACTGGCATCACCCCCAGATGCAGGCCATCACCGAGACGGGTGTCGAGGTGCTCGCCCCACCGGACGGGAACATGCGCGAAGGCAAACGCCGCGGCTGGGAAGACGGCGTCTACCAAGCGATGCGCGACAAGCTGAGCACCGACCGCGGCCGCGAGCTTTACGCCCAGCGGAAGATCACCGTCGAGCCGGTGTTCGGACAGATCAAATACAACCGGCACATCGACAGGTTCATGCGAAGAGGCCGATCCGCCGCCCTGTCTGAATGGCGGTTAGTGACCGCGACGCACAACCTGCTCAAGCTCCACAGCCACTGGACCATCAGCACCGCCTGAGAGACCACCAGCGGCCCTCCGCGGCCACGTCTCTCCCCACCCACGGCCACCGTTTCTCCCCACCGGCGGCCACTATTTCTCCCCACGCCGCATTCTCCGACG
>CAVUKF010000009.1:0-260018 GCA_963742025.1 uncultured Solirubrobacterales bacterium | reverse complement strand
GCGAAAAGCCACGTAATGCCTCGAGCTCGTGACCTTCAACGTCGACGGTGATGAAATGGAGCGTTGGGGAAACCGGCATCCTCAAGCAGCTTGTCAATTCGAGCCGTCATCACCCTGATCTCCCTGGATCTCTCCACCGACGACCGGCAACCCACTGGTGATGTGTGCACTGATCCCGCTCCAGCGTCGACATCTGCTCGACGTGTGCGGCAAGGAAGAAAGTCGTCTCACCCTCTGCGGAGCTGGCCGCGCACTCCCTAACCACGCCCTTTCGGTGCCGTTTGATCTCCGCAACGCACTCGGGGATCGGCTCGACGAGCAGGCACTGCCACCCCATCCGCTCGAAGGCGAGAGTCGTGCTACCCGCTCTGCCCATCGTAAGCCCCAATTTCGGCGCAATAGCCGACACCCCCATCGCTGAAGATCTTCGGCGAGCATTCGGTCCTCGCCGAATTGCACGCCGGGACCGACGACCAGCAGGTCTGGCGCTCGGACCACGCAAGCAGACGTGCGACTCTTCGCGCCGAAGTGTCGCCGTGTAGAAGGCCCCCGTCGGTTGTGGTGCGCTCTTCGGTCACTTCAAGAATAACAGAGCAGCGCATTCCCGCCCGACCTACGTTGGCCGTGGCAGGTAGGCCGTAGCATGCCAGCACTCTGGCGATCGACGACGACATTCCGCTGATTGTCAGGCTGCGGCGGGCACGAGGCCGACAGCGAAGAGCACAACACGCGCAGATCGTAGCGATCGGTGCAGCTGCAGCCGCCACGTTCGTTGGTTCAAGCCCCCTACGATCAGCCGCGTGTTAAGGCCTGCACGACAGCGCTCTGCCCGACCCCCTGACGCACTCGATACCCCCGACGGCTGGACCACTGGCGCTACGCGGCGGCTTGCTGCGATTCGGTGGCTACGCCGGCGCGATGCTCCTCGAGCTGGTCGCCGTTCCGATCCTCGCCCGATACCTCCACCGGGTCGGTTACGGCCAGTACACGCTCGCAATCACGATCGCAACGATCGCGGTAGGACTTAACGGAGGGTGGTGTGGGCGTGGTTGCCCTGCGCGAGTACACCACGACAACCGGGAGTGCCCGAGAGTTGGCTCTTGCCAATGTGCTCGGGATCCGCATGTTTCTGAGTGCAATCAGCGTGGTTGCCGCGATCGCGTTTGCAGCGCTCGCCGGCTACCAGCGCCGAGCATCGTGCTCGCAACGGGGCTTGCAGCCCTCGGACTCACGGCACAGGTGACGCAAACGGTGTTCACGGCTCCTTTGCAGGGCGGTATACACTACGGGTGGGTAGCAGCCACCAATCTGCTGCGCCAAGGAGTCGCAACAGTGCTGGTCATCGCGCTCGTGATCGCCGGGGCGAACCTCGCTGCGCTCGTTGCCGTCTTGATTCCGGCCAGCCTCGCGGCGCTCGCGCTGACGGTTTTCCTCGTCCAGGGGAAGATGCCGCTTCGTCCTCGGTTTGATCTCGGCATCAGCCTGCCACTGCTTCGCGACACGCTGCCGTTCGCGGTCGCGATCGCGCTTGGCGTCGACCTACTTTCGCCTCACTGTGGTGCTCGTGTCACTGATCGCCGGCGCATCAAGCTCGGCATCTTCTCCTATTCCTATCGCGTCGTTGAGGTGTTCATAGGGCTGCCAGCGCTCGTAATCGGCGCCGCATACCCGATTCTCACCCGAGCCGCTCGCGATACCCCTAAAACGCCTTGCGTACGCGGTCGCGAGAATGTTCGAACTCGCGGTGATCGTTGGCGTCTGGTTGGCGATGTGTTCTTCACAGCTCGGCGCGGATTTCGCAGTCAAGGTAATAGGCGGCCAGGCGGCAGCGCCCGCTGGGGTGGTTCTGCAGATTCAAGGCCTCGCCGTGATGGGGACGTTCGTCGCAGCGGCCCTGGCATTTCCGCTTCTGGCGCTTCGCGGCTACCGAGCCGTCATGTACGCAAACTTTTTCGGGCTCGTCGCGACGATTGCGCTCGGAGCGGCTTTGATACCACCACTCGGAGCTCGTGGCGGCGCGCTGGCGACCGTCGGCGGAGAAGTGACGCTCGCGATCGTCAACGCGGTGGCGCTGCGGCGCGCGCGCCCTGGCCTCCGACTCCCCCTCGGCGCCGTAGCCGCGGCGGCTTTCGCCGGCGTAGCCGGAGTCGCGATAGGCCACTTTGTCGGCATCCAGGCCGTCTTCCAGATCTTCGTTGCGAGCGTCGTGTACGCCGGCATCCTGGCGCTTCTCGGGCGATTCCCACGAGAGGTCGGGCACGCGCTGCGCCCGCATCGCCGGGCCAGTGAGGGCACGCCACTGACCTAGCCAGCACGCCGGCGGTAGACCACCAGGTCCCTAGATGCTCGAGTTACGATCCGACGACGCGCACCTCAGGCAGCGGGACTATGAACTTCCCGCCGCGCGCGAGACTCACGTTCACGCTCGATGAACTCATCTAGGAAGTGCCAAGGCAGCGCGAGGTAATAGTCCGGCTTCCGCGGCTCTCGACTCCTCCTCGCTGATGATGGGAATCCTGGTGCCGATAGTTTCGGACCCCCACTTATCCGGGTTCCGATCGGCGGCCGCGGCAATTAGACTCCTCCCCGATCCCGGCGTACTGGAGAATGGTGTTGCCCTTGGTTGAAGCGCCATAGACGTGAATCGTCTTGCCATCAGCGCAAAACTCTCGGCACATTGTTACTAGGTCGTCCACGTACCGTCTCGACGCGCTGTCGGAAGGCCTCGTATGGGGGCCGGTGAGTCAAGCGCGAGTTCAAACTCTGGGACGCCCATATGCCGCAACTGCTCGCTCTGTTCCGGTGTTCTGGTCGTGATCGCCCTGGTGGCCGACGAAGAGGCGGATCGAACCGCCGTTGATGTCGTTGAGCTCCCCGGCGACCACCTGAAGACCTCCCTCACCGACAAGTCGCTCAATCACACCGCCGCCAGCGAGTAGTACTCGAGATGCTCGTGCACGATCGCATCGAACGCATTGGCCTCGAGCATTGCCGGCAGGTAATGGAGTTCAATCACCCAGATGCCGCCTTCAGCAAGTGCTTCAGCTACATCGGCGACAAACGTACCGTGGCGTTTCAAGATCGTAAAACATCGCAATGCTGGTAATCGCCTTCGCTTTCTGCTCGGGACGACGCCGCCGAAGACCGGCGTACGAGTGAAGTCGCGCCCGACGTCATACCCCTTCTCCACTGCGTACTTACTCACATCTGACGGATCGAAGCCCACATATCGAAGGCCCTCCGCCTGATATCCGTCGAACAGCGTTCCGTCGTTGCAGCCGATGTCAACGACGAGATCGCCGGGCTCAAGCGGCACGATCGACTCGACGGCGTGTGCGATCCCGTGGAGGTTCTCGGTCATCGTGCGGGTCACCCCGCTTCGGTACCAGTAGGAGCTATACAAGATCGACCCAGGAACAGTGTGGCACGTTGGATCAGGCCACATGCGTCTTGATCTTGTGTCATGTCACAGCGCACCAGCTCAAGTGGGATCGCGCGCTGCACCGGCTGCCCACCCTTGGGATCTGCGAACGCGCCCGCGATTCGGTGGTCTCCGAGCGAGAGCACAGGCGCGAGGTGCGGGAGCAGCCGCAAATACGACACGTGGTACGCGTGGTCAGACTCGTGCGTGGCGCAGGGTTTCGGGTAGGCGGCATCTTTCAGAACCTTCCCAGCAACGATCTCAGAATTGAAATCGCCGATCGCCCGCGAACGGCGCCAGTTGAGTGGGGACATTCGACCTCGACGGCCCAGCCCCTGCGAGTGGGCAAGGCTTCAGAGCCTTCGACACGATCCACGCATCCTGCTATCCCCAACGGCAACGCCAGCAGCCCCGCGCCTCTTCAAGCGTCGGCGCAGTCTGCAGCGCCGCCTGAAGCGCCGCCTGCTCCTGCCGCGTCCCACCGAGCCGCTCGATGTACCACGGGTAGAACTTGCGCAGGTATCGCGTCGCGCGCTCGCTCACCGAGATGCTCGACGGCACGCTCGATCACCCAGTCGAGCTCGGCCAGGATCTCCGCTCGCGAGGGCTCGCCGACGCGATCACCCAGCAGCTCTGGAACAGCCAGGGATTGCCGAGCGACCCGCGGGCAAGCAGCACCGCACTCGCGCCGGTCGCGGCAAACGCCATACGCGCCTGCTCGGCGCTCCGCAGCCCGCCTGTGATCAGCACCGGTACCGGCAGCTCGTCGACGAGCGAGGCCGCGAGCGCATAGTCGGGCGCGCCGCTATGGCGCTGCGAGGCGCTGCGAGGGTGGATCGCCAGACCGGCGACGGCGCCTTCCTCAGCCAAAGCGCGAGCCACGGCGACGCCTGCACGGTCCCCAGCCCGCAGACCTGTCCGGAGCTTGACCGTCACCGGCAAGCCGCTGCCGCGCGCCGCCGCGCGGGCGATCGCGACCGCCAGCTTCGGATCCTCCAGAAGCGCCGCTCCGGCGCCTGTCTTGCACACCTTCGGCACCGGGCAGCCCATGTTGATGTCGATCAGATCGGCGCCCGGCTGCCGCGACCCGCTCGGCCGCTGAGGCCATCACATCCGGATCGGCGCCGAACAGCTGGACCGAAACGGGATGCTCATCCGGGTGGATGCGCAGCAGCTCGGTGCAGGTCCGCTCGTTGCCGTAGTGCACCGCGAAGCTCGACACCATCTCAGACACCGCCAATCCGGCGCCGTAGCGCTTAGCCTGCAGGCGCACGAACCAGTTGCCGATGCCGGCAAGCGGCGCCAGCACGACGCGGTTGGGGATCTCGACGCCGCCGAGCGTCCACGGCTCGCTCAACGCACGAGCGCTGTCCAGCGCCGGCTTGGTCGTCGTCAGCTCGGGCGTCATCGTCTCCACAACATCAATGTGTAGCGCTTGACCCCAACCGGCTGCCTCTGCGGCCGGCCAGCGGGTGTATGGTCCGCGATGCCGGGACCGTCCTGGGAGGTCGTTTTGTTCGACGAGGCTGAGCTTGGTGGTCCGCCGCAGTAGGGCAGCCCGTCTGCTCGCCGTGGCCGCCGTAGCGCTCGGCGTAGCGTGGTACGCGGCGAGCGCCAACGCCTACGTCTATTGGGCCAACTGGACCAGCGGCACGATTGGCCGCGGGAACCTCGACGGCACGGACGTCAACGAGAACTTCATCACCGGTGCGACGCTCCCCCAGGCGCTGGCCGTCAACGGCCAGTACATCTACTGGACCAACGGGACCGGCTCGATCGGACGCGCGAACATCAACGGTACGGACGTCAACCAGAACTTCATCCCGGGAGGCGGCGGTGTTGACGACGCCGCGTTCGGGTTGGCGCTCGGCACCGAGGGCTCCTACATCTACTGGAGCAGCCAGTACGGCCCGATCGGACGGGCGGACCTCGACGGCACGGCGCCTGACGACAGCTTCTTCTATCCGGGCATCGGACCCGCCGGCGAGATCGCCGTCGGCAGCTCGCACATCTACTGGGACAACTACGGCGACACGACGATCGGACGCGCCAACCTCGACGGCTCGGATCCCGACCCGAGCTTCATCGCCGCTGTCACCGACATTTTCGGTCTGGCGCTCGGGCTCAACCACGCATACGTCTACTGGACGAACGGCAACACGGCCGTGGGGCGCGCGAGCACCACGGGCGCGGACGTCAACGAGGACTTCATCACCGGAGGCGACGAACCGGACGGCGTGACTGTCGACGGGCAGCACGTCTTCTGGTCAAACGCCAAAGGCAACACGATCGGACGCGCGAACCTCGACGGCAGCGGCGTCGACCAGAGCTTCATCGCCGGCGCCGATGACCCGACCGGGATCGCCGTCGACGGTGGTCCGCCGGGGACGGCGAGACCGCGCCCCGTCGGCCTGTGGTTCGCCGGTCGGGTGCTCGGCAGCGTCAGCCCGCCGAAGATCTTGACGATCACGAACACGGGCCACGGCCTGCTGCAGGTGACCGGGGCGCAGATCACGAGCGGCGCCACAGGGGACTTCATGATCTCCGCGGACACCTGCACCGGCGTGAGCATCCAGCCCGGCGGCAAGTGCCGGCTCGAAGTCAGCTTCAGCCCGACGGCGCAGGGTCCGCGGCGTGCGACGCTCGAGCTGTCAAGCGACGACCCATCGGGAACACGCCTGATCTCCCTATCCGGAGCGGTTCCGTGGAAGCTCAAGCTCACCGCCACCCCGGCCACGGCAACGATCGGGACGCCGGCCACGGTGACGGCGGCCGCGAACAATGTCCCCGCGGAGACTCCCTACGACATCAACATCTTCGCCTCGTCGGGGAGCGGCAAGACACTCAAGCGGTGCAAGACCGAGGCCTGCACCGCGTTCGTTGACCCCGGGCCCGGCTCGACCACCTACGAGGCCGACGTCGGCCCGCCGGGCACAAAGCCGTTCCGCAGGGCGGCGATCGCCTCAGCGCAGACGACGGTCGCTCGCACGCGCGCGACGTCGTGCAAGGGCAACACGTGCACATGATCAGCGCCCCGGCACGTTCGCCTGCACCGCGCGGCCGAGACCCAGACCCTCCAGGAACCGCGGATCTCGCCGTCGCAGCTCATCGCCCTGGGGCGAGCGCATCAGCACACACGTCGTCACAGCGACGACCGCGATCGCGACGAGCCGCTGCCACTGCGTCGGATAGACCGTCGGGCATAGCCACAACACCAGCTGCAGCGCCCACAGCGGACTGAGCCTCGGCCTCGCGATCGCGAGCGGGACGATCAGCACCGCGAAGTAGTGGTTCCAGATGAGCGGCGAGGCCGCCAGCATCAACACCACCGCCAGCAGCAGGCAGTTCTGTTCGTTCCCGCGCCGGCCGGCTGCAATGCAGGCCAGCGCGAGCGCGACCGACACCGCGATCATGAATGCGGTCGCCGCACCCCGGCTGGCACCGAGATGGATCCCGAAGGCGATCAGGCTGTATCCGGTGCGATGCCACATGTTCGTCACGAACGAGCTCATCCGGATGAACGGGTGGATCTGAGCGAATCCGATCACCGCCCACGCAACCGCGTTGATCAGCAGACCGAAGGCCAGCGCGGACGCGGTCGCCGCGTAGCGGCGGGTCGCGATCAGCCATAGCCCGATCGGCCACACGAACACCTTCAGCGAGATGATCAGCGCGGCGACGAAGCCGCTCACCAAAGGCTGATCGCGGTAGCGCCAGACCACAGCGAGCCCAAGCACCAGAGGCAACGTGAGGTTCGCGGTCTGCCAGCCGCTGACGACCGGATCGAGCAGCAGAACCATCCCGTACAGCCGCCAATCCTTCACATTCAGCACGCGCAGTGTGAGCAGCGCGGAGGCAAAGCAGATCGCGGTGAACAGAACGCCCGCGGGTGTCCGCGCGATCAGCGCAAACGGAGCGAACAACAGCGCCGCAACCGCCGGATAGGGGAACGCCATGCCGGCCGCGATCCGCGCGTGCGTCAGCGTGTAGGGGCTCAGCCCATGCAGGACCCGCTGACCTGCGATCCAGAACTGACGGTGGAAGTCCGCGCCCTCGTACTGACGGGCCCAGACGAAATGCAGGACCCAGACCGTCAGCAGGGCCGGGATCACGGCGAACACACCGTGCTCGAGCGCACGGCGGTGCTTTTTCTCGCGGCCGACACTGCTCACAGCACTCACGATGCCAGACCTATCGGCTCCCGATTGCAAGCGGTCAAGCTACGGGCGCTAGATTGAATGGCACCGATGTCCGCGGCCAGACCTTCGCTGATCGAGTTTCCCGCCGACGACACTGAGCGCGCCAGGCGTTTCTGGTCAGGCGTGCTCGGCGCCGCGCTTGAAGACCGCCGGAGTTCGGAGGGCGAGGGCTGGCAGACCCATGCGGAGGGCACAGACGTCGGTGTCCACGCACGCGGACGTGGCCCCGGCGACTCCTTCTCGCTGCCGTACTTCACCGTCGCCGACATCGCCGGCGCCCTGGAGCGCGTCAATCAGCTCGGCGGCTCCGTCGTGCACCCGGGCGAGCGGTGGGCGATCTGCCGCGATTCCGAGGGCAGCCCGTTCGGTCTCGCTGCAGCGTCCGGCCCGGCGGCTACGCCCGGCCAAACCTGACAGCAGACCACGCCGATGATGCTGGCCCAGCATCGCGAGGGACCCGTGCTCGTCACCCAACCGGCGCATGCGTGGCTCGCCGCTCAGCTCGCCCGCGCCTGGGGCAACGATCGAGTCGGGACGTTCGAGCCGTGGGAGGAGGTCTGCCTGGCGGCCGAGCAGCACGACGTCGGGATGACCGAATGGGAGCAGACGCCGTCGCTCAACGCCGCCACGGGACTACCGACCACTTTCATGGAGATGGATTTGGGGACCCATCTGCGCCTGTGGACCGAAGGCCCGGAGCGGGTGCTGTCGCAGAGCCGCTATGCGGCGCTGCTGACCTCGATGCACGGCAGCGCCCTCTATCAGGGACGCAGGGAGGAGCCGCGGGTCGCGGAGTTCCTCGCCGCACGGAGCGCGTTCGAGCAGCGCCTACTGGGAGCCCTTGACCGTCCGATTGCCGAGGTCAGGCGCAACCAGCTGCTGCTGTGGGCCTGGGACTCTCTGTCGCTTGGCCTGATCCTGGGCTGGGCTCCCTGGACTGCCGAGCGCGTGCCCGCCGCAGGCGACACGGTGCTGGACCTCGATCTCGGCCGCACCCGCGACCACCACACCCTGGATCCCTGGCCGTTCACCGACGACCGCGTCCGCCTTCATGTCGAGGGCCGCCGATTGAACGGCACCTTCAAGAACCCCGAGGAGCTGCGCGATGCTCTTGCGATCGCGCCCTGGGTCGACCTGCGCTACGAGCTGCGACCGGACTGAGCTCGCCTACTTGGCGGCTCGGGAGACCGAGAACGGCTCGGAGATCGTGCATGACGGCACGCCCCAGCTGGCCGGCACCGCGATGTGCTCGTGGAACATCCCGGCAGCGCGCGTCGGCGAGCTGAAGCGGCCGCTGAGCGAGAAGTTGGGATCCAGTCCGGAGGCGTAGTGCAGCGTCGTTGAACCGGTGAAACGTCCTTTCCGGATCGCGAGCGCCGGAAACTCGAAGTAATGAACCAGGCTCGACGGCGCGAGCCCCTCGCAGGTGGTCGCCTCGAAGTCGGTCCGGAGCTGAGTGATCTTGCCCTTCGCCACGACGAAGGTGATCGTGTACGGATCCACGAACCCCGAGTAATGGCCGTCCTTCGGGGTGGCCGCCCAGGCCGAAGCGGCCAGGATGGCAGCCGACACAACAGTGGCGGCTGACGCTCCGACAGCGAAGCTGCGGACTGCGAGCGATGCCCGGACGAACATGCGCAGCGCAGCTTACCGCCCGCGACGTGCGCGGCCAACTAAAGCCGGTATTCGATCGGCGCTATACCGATCGAACGCGATCACACCTCGATCAGAGGTGCAACCACCGGCTCGCCGGCAGCCGGCTCGTCGTCCTGCTCGACTGGCAGACCGTCTGCGTCGAGCACGACTTCTGCCTGGTCGGGGTCGACCGCGGGCGCGTTCTTCCTGGCGTCCTTCTTGAACTGCTTGTCAATGCGGCGCTCACGGAGCTTTCGCTCGCGGTTGAGCTTCGCCATCGTCGTTTTCTTCTTGCCGCTTGATGCCATCCGTGTCCTCCTAGTGTGGACTGTGGGGCATGTCGAATATGGCCATGCACATGCCTCGTGCAGGCCCGCCGAAACGCATGTTCCTGCTGTGCCGGCAGGTGGGATGGAGGGTCAGCAGACCCTCCATCACCAGCCGAAATCGGGCGTCTAGAGTGCTTGGACGTTCGCGGCGGCCGGGCCCTTGGGACCCTGCTCCGCGTCGTAACTCACCTTCGCGCCTTCAGCCAGCGACTTGAAGCCGCTGCCCTGAATCGCGCTGTGATGCACGAACAGATCCTTGCCGGAATCATCTGGAGTGATGAATCCAAAGCCCTTCTCGTCGCTGAACCACTTCACGGTTCCTGTTGCCATTTTGCTGGCCCCTCCGGGATATGTGCACTGCGAAACGCGGAGGGTGCTAAACGCAACAACTGCGGTGACGCTGGCACTACTTTCGCCCGAGCGGTTGCTCGAGCCCTACGGCAGAGTCTAGCGCGCCGGACACCCTAGATTGCAAGTCAGGCCCGCAAAGAGCGATCGACGGCCCGCGCCACCTGCTCACGGGAGCGTGCTTCGACCGCGCTGCTGAGGGCTCCGCGCCAGCGTTCCGGAGTCGCTGAGACGCCCTTCAAACCCAGGTCCGCGAGCACCGCCACCTGATCGACATGAACCGCGATCTCCTCGGCGCGGCGCTGAGCGGCGATGTGTTGGGCACGGGAAAGCTGGGTGCGCCCACGGTCGCCCGCGAGGTTGATCAGGTCAGCCGCCACCAGTGGCACCGCGCGGCGCGCGCACCGCTCCCACGGCGCATCGGCCGCCGAGTCGACGACCACCTGGCGCACCACACGCCAGCCGGCATGGTGCGAATCGCAGCGCGCAACGAGAAACCGCGCGAGCGCCTCCGCCACGCCGATCGCCCCCGGCTCCGAACCGTGGCCGTCGAGGTGCCGCAGGGCTGCACCCACCTGACGCCCGTCGTCCACCGCCCTGGCCAGCTGACGCGGTGTCTGACGCGGCTTGCGTGCTTCGAACTCGATCCTTGCACCGTACTCGCCCCGGCAGGCCGCCCACCGCGTGAGCAACAGCACCTACGATAATCAGGAGGCGATGCAACCACACGCAGAGGAGATTTGATGCCCGGGCTCGAGGGACGTTTCAGCACGATCGTGAAGGCGAAGGTCTCGGCGGCGCTCGATCGGGCAGAGGATCCAGCCGAGACGCTCGACTACAGCTACGAGAAGCAGCTCGAGCTGCTCCAGAGCGCCAAGAGCGGGATCGCCGAGGTCGTGACGTCGAAGAAACGCCTTCAGATGCAGGAGGACAGTCTGCGCCAGCAGGCCGCCAAGCTCGACAGCCAGGCGCGACAGGCGCTGATCGCCGGTAACGAGGACCTCTCGCGCGCCGCGCTGCAGCGCAAGCAGGCGATCGAGGCCGAGCTCGGCTCGCTCGATCAGCAGATCGCGGAGCTTGAGCATCAGCAGGAGCAGCTGATCGACAACGAACAGAAGCTGACCGTCAAGGTCGAGGCATTCCGGACCAAGAAGGAGGTCATCAAGGCGCAGTACTCGGCGGCGGACGCGCAGGTCCAGATCTCCGAGGCGGCGACCGGCGTCGGCGAGCAGATGGCCGATGTCGGCCTCGCCGTTCAGCGCGCGATCGATAAGACCGAGAGCATGAAGGCCCGCGCCGACGCGGTCGGCGAGCTCGAGCAGGCCGGCACGTTCGACGATCCCACCCAGCTCGACGCCGGTGAGAGCGATCTCGATCGCCAGCTGGCAGCCGTCACCAATGCGGGGGAGGTCGACGCCGAGATCGCGAAGATGAAGGCCGAGCTCGGCACCGGCGCCGCCCCGCAGCAGCTACCGTCCGCCGGCTAGCCGGGCCGCGACGGTCCGCGCGGCCTGCGCGAGCTCCGGCGGTCCGAGGACCTCGATCGGCTCGTCGAGCAGCGCCATCCACACGAGGAAGCTGCGTGACCATGCTCCGCGCGTGCTGACGATGCAGGCATGCTCGCCGTCGGGCTCGATCGTCGCGTAGCGCGCCGGGACCCGACGGCCGGCTTCCGCGGCTGGTAGCTGAAGCCCGGATTCTGCCTGGGACCGCCGCGACGCGGTCATCGCCGCTGGTCCGCAGCTGCGCCTTGACGTAGGCGGCCGGATCTCCGCCCGGCACGGTCCGTCGCCGGCCGCGGATCCCGGCTCGCACCCGGCCTCGGATCCGATCGATGCGGAACGTCCGCCAATCGTCCCGGTCGAGGTCGAACGCGACCAGGTACCAGCGCCAGCCGCTGTAGACAACCGCGCACGGTTCGATGTTGCGCTTGGTCGCGGTTTCGTCCTTGGCTACATAGGCGAAGTGCAACCTGACCCCGTCGCGGCAGGCGCCGGCGAGCGTCGCGACCACGTCGGCGTCGATCCGAGGGCCGTCGACGCCGAATGCCGAGGTCGCGTCGCTGAGCGCCTGGACCCTGCGCCGCAGTCGCGCGGGCAGGACCTGCTCGAGCTTGGCCAGCGCGCGGATCGAAGTCTCCTCGATCCCCGCGATCGACCCGGAGGCGGCCGTGCGCAGGCCGAGCGCCACGGCGACGGCCTCTGCGTCGTCGAGCAACAGCGGCGGCAACTCGCCCCCCGCGCCGAGGCGATAGCCCCCGGCAACCCCCGGGGCGGCCTCGACCGGATAGCCGAGCGAGCGCAGCTTCTCGACATCGCGGCGAATCGTCCGCGGCCCGACCTCGAGCCGATCGGCGAGTTCCTGGCCGGTCCATTCACGGCGGACCTGCAGGAGCGAGAGCAGCGCGAGGAGGCGGGCGGACGTCTGCACCATCGTGCTCCACAGCCTGCCAGGAATTGCGGACAGCCAATGACCGCATTGGTGCAGAAGCCGAACCTATTCAGGGCCGAATATGGCCGCAATTGGCGAGAAAGTGGTGGCATGTCAACCACCACACTCACCCACCCCTCGGCCGCCGCCACCGTGCGGCCCCCGCTCAACCTTGCGGTCTGGCTGGGCTTCCTGGTCGTGATCGCCTCCTCGGTGATGGATCTGCTCGATTCCACGATCGCTCAGACCGCCGCTCCCGCGATCCGTCGCGACCTCGGCGGCTCCTACGCGGACCTCGAGTGGATCACGGCCGCCTACACCCTCGCGATGTCGGCGATGCTGCTGCTCGGAAGCCGCCTCGGCGACGTTTTCGGTCGCCGCCGCGTACTGCTGGTCGGGATCGCCGGCTTCGTCTGCGCGTCGGTCCTGTGCGCGTTCGCGCCGTCGCCCGATGCGCTGATCGCCGCGCGGACGCTCCAGGGCGCGGTTGCGGCGATCATGGTGCCGCAGGGTTTCGGGCTGATCCGGGAGCTGTTCGGAGATGAGGGGCAGCAGCGGGCGTTCGCAGTGTTCGGGCCCGTGATGGGCCTGGCCGCGATCGCCGGCCCACTGCTCGGCGGAGGCCTGATCGACCTTGACCTGCTCGGATCGGGTTGGCGGGCGATCTTCCTCGTCAACGTTCCGCTTGGCCTGGCGGCGCTCGCGCTCGGCCGCCGATTCCTACCGAGGAGCGCACCCGCCGCCCCGAGGGCGCGGATGGACGCGCTCAGCGTGGCGCTCGCCGCCGTCGGAGTTGCCGCGCTCGTGTATCCGCTGATCCAGGGCCGCGAGGACGGCTGGCCGACCTGGTCCTTTGCGCTGCTCGCCGGCGGCGTCGTCACGCTCTGCGCGTTCGGTGCCCGCCAGGCCCAGCAGTCGCGCCGCGGTCGCACACCGCTCGTCGAGCCCTCGATCCTGCGCCGCCGCCCATATGTCGCGGGCCTTGCCGTGGTGCTCGGCTTCATCGGCGCGATGGGCGGGATGATGATCGCGCTCAACGTCATGTACCAGACGGGCCTCGGCTTCACGCCACTGGCCTGCGGGATCGCGACGGTCACGGTCCCCGTCGCCGCGATCGGCGGCTCGATCACCTCGTCGGCGCTGCTCACGCGAATCGGCCGCGCAACGATGCAGGTCGGGATCGTGACGATGGCGATCGGCCTGGTGGTCGTCGACCTGGTGATGCGCTCTGCGGCTGGGGATGTCGGTGCCTGGGCGCTCGCCGGCCCGCTCGCGATCACCGGTTTCGGGATGGGAATGGTGTTCGTGCCGATGTTCGACGTGATCCTCGCCGGAGTGGCTCCGCACGAACTCGGGTCGGCGTCGGGGCTGCTTGAGTCCGTCCAGCAGCTGGCGATGTCGCTGGGGATCGCCGCGGTCGGCACGGTGCTGTTCGACCACCTCGGCGACGGCCATGGCCCGGCCGCGTTCGTCACTGCCGCCGACCATGCGCTGTTGGTGGCCGTGGCGTTCCTGATCGCTGCCTACACAGCCGTGTTCTGGCTACCGAAGCACGCGCGCGCCGGTCACTGACCGACCGTGTCCGACCGACTGACCGACCGAGACCGACCGAGACCGACCGACCGCCTGACCGACCGTGACCGGACCGCCCGTGCCGTCAGTCAGCCTGGAATGGCGCTGGTCGTGGCGCCCTGATCACGCCGCTGCACGGGACCCGCGCAGGAAGTACGTGATCGAGTCCGCGACCAGCCCGTCCAGCTGGTCGGCGTCGACCATGCCGCCGTTCAGCAGCGCCGCGATCCCCTGGATCGTCGCGAACAGGACGAGGCCGACACGCTCGGGCTCACCCGACTCGAGAACGCCCTCGCCCTGACCCTGCTCGATCAGCGTCAGCATCACCGAGAAGGCGCGGTCTGCAGCCTGGTGCAGTTCGCCGGACGGCTGCTGATGCTTGCCCGCGAACATCAGCTCAAGCAGGGCTGCGTCGCGCGTCGCGAAGTGGACGTACGCTGTGGCGGTGGCATGCAGCCGCTCCTCGAAGTCTTCGCCCGCGCCCTCGACGGCGTTGCGCAACTCGGCGCCGAGGCGCTCGAACCCGGCCTCGGCGAGGGCGTCGAGCAGCGCCTGGCGATCTGGGAAGTGCCGCCGAGGCGCACCGTGGCTGACACCGGCCTCGCGCGCCAGCTCCCGCAGCGACAGAGCCTGGACGCCGCGCTCGCGGACCGTCCGCTCGGCCTGCTCGAGCAGCGCCGCTTGCAGGTTGCCATGGTGGTACGGGCGCTCAGCCATCGGCGCGCAGACTAGCAATCGAAGTTGTCGTTGACATCATTGTTGTCGTAGTCTACATTGTTGCTCATGACTACTTCAAGCTCGACTCCCATTCCTGACATGACCGGGCGCAGCGTGATCGTGACCGGCGCCAACAGCGGCATCGGCCGCGCCGCCGCGAGCAAGCTCGCAGGCGCCGGCGCCCATGTCGTCCTCGCCGTGCGCAACACCGACAAGGGCCGGTCCGCCGCCGCGGCGATGCCCGGCGAGACCGAGGTCCGCCAACTGGACCTCGCGAGCCTCGCCTCCGTGCGTGAGTTCGCTGACGGCTGGGAGGGCGAGATCCACCTGCTGATCAACAACGCCGGTGTGATGGTGCCGCCGCTGAGCCGCACCGCCGACGGCTTCGAGCTGCAGTTCGGGACCAATCACCTCGGCCATTTCGCGCTCACCAACCTGCTGCTCGAGCACGTGACCGGCCGCGTCGTGACCGTGTCCTCCGGCGCGCATCGATTCGGCAGCATCGACTTCGACGACCTCAACTGGGAGCGCAAGCCATACAAGGCGTGGCGTGCCTACGGGCAGTCGAAGCTTGCGAACCTCCTGTTCACGGCCGAGCTGCAGCGGCGGCTGAGCGCCGCCGGGTCAACCGTGCTGGCGAACGCCGCTCACCCCGGATACGCCGCGACCAACCTGCAGTTCCACAGCGGCAGCCGGCTGATGGACCTGATCAGCAGTGCCGGCAACCGCCTGCTCGCCCAGGACGAGGAAGCCGGAGCGCTGCCGACGCTGTATGCGGCCGTGGCCGAGATCCCGGGCAACAGCTTCGCCGGGCCCGGCGGCTTCATGGAGCAGCGCGGGCCGGCCAAGCTCGTTGGGCGCTCCGGCGCCGCCAACGACCATCAGACCGCCCGCCGCCTGTGGGACGTCTCAGAGCAGCTGACCGGCGTCGGTTTCCCCCTCAGCACCCCAGCGGTGGCGTAGGCGTCCGGACGGCATCGCCGTCGTGCCCGCCGCTCTACTCGGACCGTGACGAACTTGCACACGATGCCCAGTTGGGTATCTTGGCCACAGGCGTGGATGGCTCGATGCAGATCGGCGTTGTATTCCCCCAGACCGAGCTCGGCGGCGACCCGGGCGCGGTCCGGACCTACGCTGCCGCGGTCTCGGAGTTGGGATACGCGCACATCGCCGTCTACGACCATGTGGTCGGCGCCGACCCGAGGGTCCACCATGGCTGGAACGGCCCGTACGACATCCACACGACCTTCCACGAGCCGATGGTGCTGTTCGGATTCCTCGCGGCACTGACGTCATTGGAGCTAGTCACCTCGATCGTGATCCTTCCCCAGCGCCAGACCGTGCTGGTCGCCAAGCAGGCCACAGAGATCGACCTGCTGACCGGCGGCAGGTTCCGGCTCGGGGTCGGGCTCGGCTGGAACGCGGTCGAATATGAGGCCCTCGGGCAGGACTTCGCGAATCGGGGTGCGCGAATCGGCGAGCAGGTGGCGCTGATGCGTGAGCTCTGGACGCAGGAGACCGTCACCTTCAGCGGCGAGTACGAGCACGTCACCGGCGCCGGGATCGCACCGTTTCCGGTCCAGCGTCCGATCCCCGTCTGGTTCGGCGCTCGCGCGAAGGTCGCGCTGCGTCGCGCCGGCCGGATCGCCGACGGCTGGTTCCCGATGGGCGAGCCCGGCCCGTGGCTGACCGAGTCGATCGCGGTCGTCAACGACGCCGCACTCGCGGCTGGACGGGATCCGTCGACGATCGGCATGGACGCCCGGATCAACGTCGGCGCAGCGGACCCGCAGACAACCTCCGAACGGGCCGCCGCCTGGCGTGAGGCCGGCGCCACGCATCTCAGCCTGAACACGATGGGTGCCGGCCGCAAGACGGTCGATGATCACGTCGCCGCGCTGGAAGCCGCGGCACACGCGCTGCTCGGGAGATGAATGCCGAGGATCTCCGCGATCACTGCCTGTCGTTTCTCGGCACCGAGGAGAAGTTTCCGTTCGGCCCGGTGACCTCGGTGTTCAAGGTCGCGGGCAAGATCTTCGCGCTATCCCGCCTCGACGAGGAACCGCTGCGAGTCAGCCTCAAATGCGAACCGTTGCTCGCCGAACAGCTGCGTGAGCTCCACGCGGCCGTGATCCCCGGCTATCACCTGAACAAGCGCCACTGGAACACCGTGATCATCGACGGGTCGCTGCCCGACCTGATGATCACCGACATGGTCGAGGACTCCTACGACCTTGTCGTCAGCGCGCTGCCGCAGTCGCGCCGCCGCGCCCTCGGCTGGCGCGGCGATCAGTGACCGCCTCGCAAGGTTCTCCGTCCACAACCGGGCCTGCATCACCTTGCAGCACTTTGTCTCGGGACCGAACCGGTGGCGAGCTCCGCCAGTGTGGATTTCAGCAGATCGATTTGAATGGGCTTGGTCAGGTAGGCACTGACGCCGAGTCCGAGCATCCGACGGCGCATGGCGGTTGTCGCGTCGGCGGTCAACACGATCACTGGGGTCGTCGCGGTCTGAGGGCACGCACGGAGCCCGTGCAAGACCTCTTCACCGGTCATGTCCGGGAGGTTGATATCGAGCAGGATCACGTCTGCTCTGGCGCGCTGCGCGAGATCGAGCGCGAGGCGACCGGTCGCCGCGGCGACGATCTCGACGCCGTCATCGAGCAACATCTCCTCGACCAGATGCAGGTTCGAGACGTTGTCCTCGACGTAGAGCACGCGGCACGCAGGCGGCCGCGTCACCGTGGCCTCCGGCGCGGGTCGACCATTGTTGGCGGTCTGACGCACACCGCGTACCAGGCGCAGCTCGAACGTCGACCCGACACCGACCTCGCTCGTCACATCAAGCGTTCCGCGCATCGCTTCCGCCAGACGGCGCGAGAGCGCCAACCCAAGCCCGGTGCCCTCGATCCCCGAGGCTTCGGCACCGAGCCGGTCAAACGGGATGAACAGCCTCGCGAGGTCCCCGGTCGCGATCCCCGGTCCAGTGTCAGCCACCGTCAACGTGACCGTCGCGCCCTCGACGGCCGCGCAGACACGGATGCTGCCGCCACTGCGGTTGTACTTGACCGCGTTCGAGAGCAGATTCAGCAGAACCTGCTTCAGCCGCTGCGCGTCCGCCATCACGAACACACCCGTGACCGCGCCGAGATCGGCACCGACCCGAATGCCGTGCTGATCGGCGATCGGCCCGATCAGCTCAAGCGCGCCACGCACACCGTCGCTGAGCAACACCGGCTCGACCGAGATTCCGAGGTTGCCGGCTTCGATCCGTGAGATCTCGAGCACCTCGTTGATCAACGCCAGCAGATGCCGCCCACCCTTGAGAATATGGTCGGCGTGGCGGTGCTGGCGCTCGGTGAGCGACGAGCGCTCGAGCAACTCCCCGAAACCGAGGATCGCGTTCAACGGCGTCCGCAACTCATGACTCATCCGCGAGAGAAACTCACTCTTCGCACGGTTGGCGAGCTCGGCGTGCTCACGGCGGACTCGCTCGGTCATGTCCTGACAGACGCCGAGGAGTCCAGGTGCTCCCGAGCCGTCGATATCGATCCGGCAGATGCGTCCCGAGATCAGCCGCTCGCCGCCGCGGTCGTTGGCCAGCACGTGGTACTCGCAATCCGACTCCGCACCCGATTGCAGGCAACGCCCGCTGGTGGCGCTGAGCAGTATCCAGTCTTCAGCCGACATGCTCGAGGCGAGTGCTTCCATCGATGGCGGCACATCTTCAGCCAGGTTGTGCAGCGCAGCCATTGCACCGGACCAATGCACCCGGCCTGTCTGTGGATCGCGCTGCCAACTGCCACTGCCCGCGGCCCGTTGGGCCAGTGCGAGATGAGCGCGGTTGTCAGCGAGGATTTGCTCAGCGGCGCGACGCTGGCTGATGTCGGTCGAGACACTGACGACATTTCCCTCGCTTCCGCCGGGACCCGCGAGCGACACCGTGCGAACGCGGATGTGGATCGGAAAAACCCGCCCGTGCTTGTCACGTACCACACGGTCCGCATCGACCGCGCGGCCCGTGCGGATTTGCGCACGATCCTGCTCGGCGCGCGCGCGACGCTCTTCCGGGATGACCAGATCGAGCCAGTTCTTGCCGTGAACTTCTTCGGCGGTATAGCCGTAGAGCCGCTCGGTGGCGCGATTGCAGTAGCGCACGACGCCCGCGGGGTCGCTGAGGACCACCGCCGTGTCGATCTCATCGAGCAGTTGCGCTTGGAGCGCGATCGTCCGCCGTGCAGCCGTCTCGGACGTCATGTCGCGAGCCACGTTTGAGGTTCCGGTAACCCGCCCCTTTCCGTCACGAAGCGGCGCCACGGCAAGCGAGACGGTGACGCGCGACCCGTCCTTGCACACCCGTTCGGTGAGGAGGTGGTCGATCTCCTCGCCGGCAAGCACTCGGCCGAGGATCTCCCGGTCCTCGCCCGCACGCTCAGGGGGCACCAACAGGGCGACCGGCTGACCGATGACCTCAGCCGCCGTATAGCCATACAACCGCTCCGCCCCTGTGTTCCAGACGGTGATCCTGCCGTTGCGATCCTTGCCCATGATCGCATCCGGCGAAGACTCGACGACTGCCGCCAGACGCTGGTCGACGTCAACGACCTTGCGTTTGAACAGCGTGACCAGCGCGCTTGCGGTGCACAACGCAGCCCCCCAGACAAGGAACGTGTCGATGTCTCCCAGGCTGAGATGCGGCCAGGGCCGCTCGCCGGGGTACACGCGCACCCAGATTGCAAGCCAGAAGATGCAGAGCATCCATGCCACCTGCGCGACGGCCGCACGGTCAGACATGTACCAGGCCACGGCTGCAGCGGAGGCAAGGTAGAACATGCCAAACGTGATCGCCGTCTCGCCACCAAAGTACGAGTAGCCACCCAGCCACGACGTGCCGACCAGTGCGACCAACGGAAGCCAGCGCCGGCCGACGCGGCTGGCTCCACGCAGCAGAATCGACCAGAACGCCGCGGCGGCGATTGCAACCGTGAGCATCCCGATCCCATCCACGGAACTGGGCGAATAGATGATCACCCAGAGGATCGCCACCGCAGCAGCGGTCAGCTGTATGCATGCGAGCGCCTGCGCGAACAACACGTCGGCGGGTTGCGCAATCGATGCGGCCGCGGCGACGCGTCGTCGTAGGTCCGGGACTCGGCCGAGGTCAAGCTTGTCGGCCGCTGTGCACTGCGCGGGCGGAGGTGGGTATGTCGGTGGCGGCCGTGGTTCGACATCGGTGGGCGCACGCCGTCCCGAAAAGGTCATCCACGGACCTCGACGCGTTCGGGCGCCGCGCTCCCCGCCGCGAGCGCCGCGTGATCCAGGCTGCAGAAGGCGTCCACGACAACAGGGTCGAACGCTGAGCCGCTCCCGTCGACGATCTCGGCGGCGGCGCGCTCGACACTCCAGGCATGTTTATAAGGCCGGTCATGGGTGAGTGCGTCGAACACATCCGCGACCGCCGTGATCCGGGCGCCAAGTGGGATCCGTTCTCCGGCCAGCCCGTCCAAATAGCCGCGCCCATCCCAACGCTCGTGATGAAACCGTGCGATCTCCTCTGCGGCGATCAGCACCGGAGAAGAACTTCCGGACAGGATGCACGCACCGATACTCACGTGCGTGCGCATGATCGCGGCCTGCTCGGCGCTCAGTGGTCCGGGCTTGAGCAGGATCGAGTCGGGGATCCCGATCTTGCCGACGTCATGCAATGGCGCGGCCAGCTCCAGCAACTCCACGAACGCGGGTTCCAGGCCGATCGCGGCCGCGATCGCACCGGCGGTGTGACCGACACGCTGGGTGTGGAGGTTGGTGTCGTCATCACGGTATTCGGCGGCGAGGGCCAGCCGCTCGAGTGTCTCGAACCGAGCGAGCTCGACCTCCTGCGTGCGCGCGGCGACCAGCGCGTTGAGGTCGCGCTGCAATAGATGGGCGCGCAACAGGTTGCGTGCCCGCAGCAACACCTCGGTTGCGTCGACGGGTTTGGTCAGAAAGTCATGGGCGCCGAGCGTCAGCGCTTGATGCCGCGTCGTGAGCGTCACGTCTGCGGTGATCACCAGCACCGGTAGATACGGCGCTTCCAAGAGCACGTCGCGTAGCTCGGCCATAATCTCGAACCCGCTCATCCCGGGCATGTGCAGATCCAGGATCAGCAGGTCAGGACCCGGAGCCAGGCGGCACAGCCGCGGAACATCCTGGGCGTCACACGAAGTCGTTACGTGGCGATAACCGGCGTCAAGAAGGATCTCGCTGATCAGCTCGCTGTTGGCCTCGTTGTCATCGACCACCAAGATCCGCGCAGCCTGCAGCTCCCCCAAGCCATTCACGACAACACCTCAACGAAACATCCGATTCGATGATTCTGCGCGCGAATCCGATCGGTTCGAACTCAGCACAGCGGTCCCCACACCAACCATCGACAGAAAGCAACCAGCCCTTTACCGACGGTGTCGGCGTCCAGGGCACCCCACCAGCCGCTGCTGGTGCCGGGAGCAGGGGAACTCCGACACCCGGGACCGGCTCGAGCCTGAGGTCACAGTGAGCGCTGGTATCTGGAGAATGCCCGGGTGGCAAGCCACGCACTGAGCACCGTCAGTGCCAGCAGCATGCCGAGGCGGGCGCCGACCAGGCCCCAGTCGATGTGCTGCATCGCCGCCGAGCGGCCGGCCTGCGACCGCCCAGTTGACCGGGTTGAACTTCGCGACCGTCCGGATCCAGCCCGGAATCAGGCTCTCCTGCATCAGCGCCGTCGAGAGGAACGTCAGCGGCAGCAGCACGAACGTGACCGCGCCGATCAGCGCCTCGCGCTGGCGCGCGAGGATCGCGACACGCGTTCGAGAGCGACGCGAAGGTCGCCGCGAGCAGCGCGGCGACGAGGATCAGCAGCAGGATGCCGCCGATGCCGCCGACGTAGTCCGCGCCGAGCGCGAGCGAGAGCAGCACGATCAGCACGGTCTGCAGCGCGACCGTCAGCGCCGCGTAGATGCACGGTGCCGGCGTTCAGCGCCCCGCGCCACACCGGCGAGACGAGCTCGCGGTCCATGACGCCGCTGGCGATGTCCTCGATGAAGCCCATGCCGGTCCAGCCGGCGGAGGACACGGCGAGCATCACGACGATGCCGGGCGTGAGGAAGTTGATGTAGGAGCCGCCGTGGAAGCCGGGGATCTTCGTGATCGCCTTGAACAGCGCGCCGAACAGCAGCAGCCAGATGATCGGCTGGGTCAGCGTCATCGCCAGGTAGGCGGGGTTGCGCACGAACACGCGAATCCCGCGCAGGGTCACCTGCCAGGTCTGCCGCACGGCGGTCATGCCGCCACCTCCTCGTGCTCGCGTCGGCGCTGTCGAATGCGCGGCCGGCGTGTCGCAGGTAGACGTCGTCGAGCGACGGCCGCGCAACGTCACCGACGTGACCTCGACGCCGTGCGCCTCGAGCGCGGCGAGCACCGCCGGGATCGCGGCGCCGCCGTCGCGAGCGCGCGCGTAGATGCTGGCGCCCTCGAGGCGGGCCTCGCCGAGCTCTGCCACGCCGTCGAGCGCGACGACGGGCGCCGGCCGCCTGCGGGTCGGCCAGCTCGATCTGGATCGTGTCGCCCTCGAGATCGCGCTTGAGCTCGATCGGGCGTGCCCTCGCACGACGACGCGGCCTCGGTCGACGATCGCCAGCCGCGAGGCGAGCCGGTCGGCCTCCTCCATGTAGTGCGTCGTGAGCAGGATCGTCATCAGCTCCTCGCCTGCGAGCCGCTCGATCTCGCGCCACATCTCCGCCCGCGCCTCTGGGTCGAGCCCGGTCGTCGGCTCGTCGAGGAACAGCACCTGCGGGCGGTGGAGCAGCCCCATCGCGATGTCGAGGCGGCGCTGCATGCCGCCC
This sequence comes from uncultured Solirubrobacterales bacterium, assembly GCA_963742025.1. Lineage (GTDB taxonomy): Bacteria > Actinomycetota > Thermoleophilia > Solirubrobacterales > Solirubrobacteraceae > Palsa-465. Next base: position 237,505 of record CAVUKF010000009.1, on the reverse strand, counting down.
GAGTAGGTCTTGACCGGACGGTCGGCGGCGTCCGTCAGTCCGAAGCGCTCGAGCGAATCGCCGACCCGCTGCCTGAGCTCGCGGCCGGTGATCCCGTAGAACTCGCCCTGCGAGATCAGGTTCTCGCGCCCGGTTGCCTCCGGGACGCCGCCGTGCTTCTGTCCGACGACGCCGATCGCGTGGCGCACGCGAATCGGGTCGGCGAGCACGTCGATGCCGGCCACGCGCGCGCTGCCGCTGTCGGGCCGTGGTGAGCGTCGCCGAGCACGCGCACGGTGGTCGACTTGCCGGCGCCGTTGGGGCCGAGCAGCCCGAAGATCGTGCCCGCCTCCACCGATGATGCTGAGCCCGTCGAGCGCCGTGCACGTCCGGCGGATAGGTTTTGCGCAGTTCGGTTGCATCGATTGCCAGCTGTCATCGTTCTCTCCTGGTATCCTTAGATTGGTCAAGTAGCTTAATCATCAAAGTATCAGAATGTCAAACGATAAGCGCAAAGTCTTCGACGAGCTGATCGATGAGGTGCGCCGCTCGCAGAGCGCCACCGACCGCTTCGACCAGGCCGTCGCCGACGCGCTCGGCCTCAACCGCACCGACATGCGCTGCATGGACACGATCGAGCGTGAGGGACCGGTGCCGGCCGGGCGTCTCGCCGACGCCACCGGGCTGACCAGCGGCGCGATCACGACGGCGCTTGACCGCCTCGAGCGAGCCGGCTACGCCCGCCGCGTTCAGCGACCCGACCGACCGGCGCCGCGTGCTGGTCGAGCTGACGCAACACGCACGCGAGCGGACCTACGTCTACTACAAGTCCCACATCGAGCTGTCCGAGCAGCTGTTCGAGCGCTACGACGTGGAGCAGCTGGAACTGCTGCTCGGGTTCGTGCGCGACGGGCGTGAGTTCAACGAGCGGCACGCCGCCGAGATCGAACGCCAGAACCGCGCCCCCGCGGAGCACACCGAGCCGGCCGCGTAGCTCAGGATTGCGAGCGAGCGATGCTGGTGTACCACCAGCCACCCGCGAGATTCAGCGTCCCGATCACCAGGAAGAAGGCCGCCCATGCGTAGGCGCTGTACGAGAGGCACACGAGGCCCGCTGTGACCGCGATCAGGCCACCGGCGATTCGCACGATCCCAAAGCTGCGAACGTGGCGGTACTCCCACGGAATGATCAGCCGCTGCATGCCCGATCGCGGTGGGTCTGCCCACCACTCGCGAAGACCTCGCGGAGCCGTGTTGTCGTTGGGAGCGTTCATCGGGATACCTCCTTAGAGCTGTGGTGTCGGCAATCCGATCACCTATAAATGTGATATCAGATTGATAGCTCCTTTGTCAATGGTGAGCGAGTCCCGCCGACCGGGGACGCGTGCTGGTCGAGCTGAGCCGGCACGGAGCGGGCGCTTGCTCGTCGGTGAGGTCTCAGCTAGGGTCGGTCATCCGGGCGGCAATCTCGCTACGACCGACATGAGGGGCAGGTGATTGGCGTGAGGGTGCTCGCTGGTCTTGAGAGGCTGGTCCTCTGCGCTGGATTGGTGGCGGCGGTTTGCCTGGGGATGGCGCACGCAGCGCTCGCCGCCGGGATCACGCCAGGCACCGTCCACGCGGTCGCCGGCACGAGCGATCTCGACGCGGTGGCCTGTCCGAGCGCTACCGGCTGCATCGCGATCGGGTCCGGCAGCTCGAGCGGGGGGGTGGTCGTGCCGCTCGCGCCTGACGGCACCCCGGGCACCCCGATCGCGGCCCCAGCCAGCTTCCTCTTGGAGGTCGCGTGCGGTAGCGCGACCAGCTGCGTCGCTGTCGGCGGCAGCGGGATTGGGTCGGTGGTGACGATCGATAGCGGGACCCCCGGCACTCTCCAGACCGTCACCGGAACCGAGGATCTCGGAGCGGTGGCGTGCACGAGCGCGAGCACCTGCTTGGCCCTCGGCGCCGTCTTCCCCTTCGCGGAGGTGACGGTGCCGATCGTCAACGGCACGGCGGGCACGTATGAGACGCTCCCGGGGCCCGCGGTCGCGCTTGACGGAGTGGCTTGTCCAAGCCCGACGAGCTGCATCGCGGTCGGAGCCGAGGGCTCGAGCGGCGTGGTCGTGCCGCTCTCCCCCAGCGGCACCCCTGGCGCCGTCCAGACGGTCGCCGGCACCAGCGATCTCGAACGGGTGGCTTGTCCGAGCGTTACCAGCTGCGTCGCGGTCGGAGCCGACGGCCCGAGCGGCGCGGTGGTGGTGCCGCTCTCCGCCGGCGGCACCCCTGGCACCGTGCAGCCCGTCGCCGGTACGCACGCTCTCGCAGGGGTCACGTGTACGAGCTCGAGCTGTGTGGCGGTTGGGAATGTGTGTACCGGCGGCAGTTGCTTGATCAACAGCGACTTCGCCGGTCAGGTGGTGCCGATCGCCGCCGATGGCACTCCGGGTACTCCCGTCACCGTCGCCGGGACCGAATTCCTCACCGGGGCGGCATGCACGAGCGCGACCAGCTGCGTCGCGGTCGGAGCCAACAGCGCCAACGGGGTGGTGGTGCCGCTCGCCACGCAGGGCGGCGGCGGCGGCGCTCCGGCGAACACGGCGCCGCCCACGGTTTCCGGCGCCCCGAGAGCCGGCGCCACGCTCACCTGCTCAACCGGCACCTGGACGAACGACCCGACGAGCTACGCGTACCAGTGGTACCTGGACGGAACCCCGATCCAGGCAGCCACCTCGAGCAGCTACGTCGTCCAGACCGGCGACGAGCAGCTGACGCTGACCTGCTCGGTGATCGCCTCCAGCTCGAATGGTGCCGGTGCGCCGGCGACGACCGGAAAGGGCGCGACCGTCCCGGTTCCACACGTGGCCAGGTGTCCCGCCGCGACCGGCAAGCTCAGCAGCACGACACTCGGGCTCGTGCGGCTCGGGATGGCCAGGGCCCAGGCCCGTCATGCCTATACGAAGAGCTCCAATCGCGGCAAGAAGTACGAGGACTTCTTCTGCCTCACCCCGATCGGGGTGAGGGTCGGCTACGGCTCGGCCAAGCTTCCCAAGAAGTACGCCGACCGTGTCATCTGGGCCTCGACCTCGAGCGCCTATTACACCGTCCACGGGATCCGGGTCGGAGCGACGGTCATCGCCGCTGCCAAGGTCCTGAAGCTGACCGGCCCGATCCACGTGGGCCTCAACGACTGGTATCTCACCGCCAACGGTGCCTCGACCGCGGTGTTCAAGGTGCGGGATGGGATTATCGAGGAGATCGGAATCGCCGACAGGAGCCTGACCAAGACCACCACAGCCGACAGGACCTTCCTCAAGAGCTTCAGCTGAAGCCGGCCATAGGCGAGCGCGGCAAGCTCCGACGCCTTCAAATCTGTGATTGCGGGGCGATCAGCTCCGTCCCGGGGATGTAAGCCGCGACCCGTTGAGGGTCCCGCGTCAAGAGCGGACGACGAGTGACCGCGGCGTGGGCGCCGATCAGGAAATCGGGGAGGATCGCCTCGCGGGCACCGCCGGCGCGCCGATACCTGGCATGTGCGTACCCGGCGAGGAAACTGGCATCGAGCGGGATCGCTTCAACCGTCATCATCGACGGTAACGCGGCTCGGAGCCCTTCGACGCGAGAGAATCGAGGGGCGATCTCGGCGAGCACGATCGCATTGACGATCAGCGACCCCCGAAACGCGGCCGCGGTCAACTGCGTCTGCGACCAGGCGGACCAGTCCGGATCCTCGGTGAGGACGTCGAGCAGAACACTGCTATCGACGATCGTCCCCGGGAACGGACTCACCTGCGCGTGATCGCGAGGATTTCCTCCGTGCTCATCTCAACATCTCCGGCGCCGCGCATACGGCTGATCTCGTCTGCAACCTGCCCGCGATCGACCAGCAATCGCGCGCCAGCTTCGTCGAGCTCGAACTGAACGTCCGTTCCTGTTGTGATGCCGAGCGCGCGACGGACATCGAGCGGGATTGTGACCTGCCCCTTTTGCGTGACCCTCATCCGGTAAGACTAGCAAGTAATACCGATGCCGAGCAACAGCGCAGTGTCGAAAAGTCCGGGGCTCCCGTCTCGCCTCCGCCGTCAGCCTCCTCACGGAAGGGTGCTCTCAGGCGCTCCGATTGACCAGCGGTTCGTACGTGCGGCACGGCTCGCCACGCAGGCCCGGGCAGGGCGGGAGCCCAGTCGGAACGCTGATCCCGGGAACGACCGGCAGCGTCAGCCGCGAGGGCATCGTCGCGGAGTACGCGAGCTTGACCGTCGCCTGGCCTTTCGGGAGCGCGTCGGCGAACGCCCAGATCGGCTGAGCGCCGCCGGGCGCCGAGATCGTCACCCGGATCCGGGATCCCGCACGGTAGACGTGTCCCTCGTAGTAGAGCGGCACCGTTACCTCCGTCCAGTGCCCCTTCGGGAGCGGCGCGGCATCGGCTTTGCGCAGCGTCGGGACCGGATACAGCAGCGTGCTGCCGGCGGCGAGCTTACGCTCGCTGGTCCGCAGCCAGCCGTCCTGGACGAACGTCTCGTTCCCGTCCGGGCGGACTTCGGAGACCGTCACCTGCAGGTCGACGCTCGGCGCCGAGGCCTGGATCCACGCCTGCAGCGAGCCGCCGCCGACGACGACGGTGTTGGCGCTCAGCGGCGCGGTGATGTAGGAGAGCGCGGTCCCCGGCGGGTTCTGCTCCCAGTTGTAGGGCGGGATCGCGCTCCACAGCCCACCCGGCCCGCCGCTTGTGTTGCCGCTGAAGTCGGTGGCCGGCAGTGCCGCCGAATTCCAGGTGAACTCGTCGGCGCCGCCCGGCGTGGGCGGCGCCGCCGCCAGCGCGCCGCCGCCGGCCAGGTACCACGACTGCGCCTGGGTCCCGGGGAGCGGAAAGCTCGGGAACGACTGCTCGAAGGCTGGAACCGGAGCCCCGGCGGTCGGGCTGCCGGCGCCGTTGTCGAACAGGATCCGCACCGGGGGGAGCGCCTGGAACGCCGCGAGCGCCGCCGCATATGTCGGCTCGCTCTGGATCGGATCGCTCGGCAGGGTCACGTTCGGGACCCCCATCACCGAGTTGAACAGCGCCGGGGCCAACCCCTTGACGCTCGCCGAGAGCCGCGGCGCCTGGCGCGCCACGTACAGCTCCAGGAAGTCGTACCAGCGCATGAACGTCGCGGGATCGAGCGAATCGATATGGGTGCCGTTCGTGAACGTGAACCACTTGTGCGCGGTGCCGGTGAAGTGCTCGGCGAGGTCGGCGCAGTGCCCGCCGGTCTGCTCGTCGGTCCACTGGCAGGCGAGGTACACCGGGACCTTGATCCTGTTGACGAACTTCGCCGGATCAAGCGGGTCGGCGACCGACGGAATGTAATAGGCGTCGGCGCGGACCTTCGCGATCAAGTTGACGGCCTCGCCGTGCAGCACCTGATTGGCCTTGCAGGTCTCGTCGCCTCCCTGGATCCGCTTGTAGGCCCACGACTCGCCGGTGCTCGCCGTCGCCGGAAGCGCGTCCTGCACCCGATCCTCGGCCCACGACAGCGCGAACCCGGTGTTGAGCAGCCCGCCCGGGTACAGCGTCGTGGCGGTGTTGTCGATCACCGACAGCGGCGCGATCGCGGCGAGGTCCGGGGGATCGGTCTCCGCGACGAACAATTGGCTGATGCCCCCGTAGGAGATGCCCATCATCCCGACGCGGTGATGCAGCACCCACGGCTGGCGGGCGACGGTCTCGATCACGTCATAGCCGTCTAGTCCCTGGAGCGGCTCGAAATAGTCGAACGCCCCGCCCGAGCAGCCCGTGCCGCGCATGTTCACGTCGACGACCGCGAAGCCGAGCAGGGTCGCGATCGGCGCGATGCCGCTGTCGGGGCCGTTATAGGGATCGGCATAGCCGTAGCCCGAGTACTCGATCAACGTCGGATAGGGACCGGGGCCGGCGGGCAACCTCACATCGATCGCCAGCTTCGTCCCGTCCCGCGTCGTCAGGTAGCCGTAGCCGCTCGTCGGCAGCTTCTGCGAATAAATTCCCGTGCTCGGTGGCGCCGAGCGCAGCGACATCACCGTCAATGGTCCGGACTGCGCACCGCCCCGTCCCAGCTCAAGGATCCGGTAGCCGCTCCCGGGTGTGACGTTGCGGAACAGGATCCCACCGAGCGAATCGGCGCGCCCGGACTCGACCAGCCTGCCGTGCCGATCAATCAGTTCCAGCCGCGATCCGCGGGGAACCCCCGTCGCATAGGCCTGCTCGGCGCTGCCACGCGCCACGAAGGAGTCGCCGCGAGCAGCCCTCGCCGCACCGCCTGCAGCGAGCGCGCCGGGCGCAAGTGCCGCGAGCATCGCGACGGCCGCGATCGCCGCCATCACCAGCGGCGCGAACCGCCCGGCACGCGGGAATCGTGATCCTCTCCCTGACGCCATCGCTGAACCCTGCCAGATTTCGACATGACCGGTCGAGTTGTCGAGAAGATCCGGCCCTCAGCCGCGCGCCGGCGCCGGAACGCCGGCGGGCGCGACGTGGTCGCGGATCAGCCGCTCGAGCTTCGCGGGCGTGTCGTTCTCCGGTACCGGCGAGTAGAGGATCAGGCGCTGCTCGGAGGTCTCGGCCGGATGGAACACGGCATGTTCGAAGACGAGCTTGCCGGCGACTGGATGAAGCACCTCCTTGCGCCCCCCGCCTCCGCGCGCGACCTCGTGGCGCTTCCACGCCTTGCAGAACTCAGGGCTCGACTGGCGCAGGGCGCGGATCAACTGCTCGAACTCCGGGTCGCCGAGGTGCAGCGCACTGTCGGCGCGAAACTTGGCGACGAGCAGCCGGGCGCTGCGCTCCCAGTCGGGCAGCATCTCGCGCCTGCGCGGATCCATGAAATGCAGCCAGATGTGGTTGCGCTTGCCCCGCGGCACCACGTCGAGATCACCGAACACGGCGCACGTGGCCCGGTTGTAGGCGAGATAGTCATAGCGGCGCCCGAGCACGAACGCCGGATTGGTGCCGAGGTTCTCGATCAGACGACGGAGCGCCGGCGACACGCGCTCGGACGCGGACTTGCACGGCGGCGGCTCCTCGGCGCGCCCGAGCAGCAGCACGTGGTGACGCTCGGCGGGTGTCAGTCGCAGCGCCCGGCAGATCGCCTCCAGGACGTCGAGTGATGCGCGCACGTCGCGGCCCTGCTCGAGCCACGTATACCAGGTCGTACCGACGCCGGCGAGCATCGCGACCTCCTCACGGCGCAGTCCGGGAGTGCGCCGGCGACCGCCTCCGGGAAGCCCGACGTCCTGCGGTTTCAGATCCTCACGGCGCCGGCGCAGGAAATCGGCGAGCTCGGCTCGCCGGCGTTCGCCGGTGGAGTCGTTGGAAGCATCGCTATCGGCCTCCTGGGCGTCAGCCCTCTGTCTGCTGATCGCGGTAATCGTTCTGGGAGGAATTTCTACTACCAGGATAAGCCCTTCTCTTGTACCTGGATAAGAAGTGTCGCACACTGCACCGTGTGAACGCAACCAAGACATTACTCCCACACCGGACCAACTCCACCAACGCACTCCTGTTCGTGGTCTGCCTGGCGCAATTCATGGTCATCCTCGATGTCGCAGTCGTCAACATCGCGCTGCCGGAGATGCGCGACGGCCTGCATTTCTCGACGACCGGCCTGCAATGGATCGTCAACGCCTACACGATCACGTTCGCTGGTTTCATGCTGCTCGGAGCCCGCGCCGCCGATCTGCTCGGCCGCCGGCGGGTGTTCCTCACCGGCGTTGCGCTGTTCGCGATCTCCTCGCTCGCGTGCGCAACCGCACAATCGCGGGAGATGCTGATCGCGGTCCGCGCACTGCAGGGCTTCGCCGGTGGAATCGTGTCCCCAGCCACGCTCTCGATCATCACCTCGTCGCTTCGTGAAGGCCCGGAGCGCAACCGCGGCCTTGGCCTGTGGGGCGCCATCGGCGGCCTCGGCGCCTCCTCCGGCGCGCTGCTCGGCGGCGTGCTCACGCAGGTGTTCGGATGGCCGGCGATCTTCGCGATCAACGTGCCGCTCGGCGTGCTCGTCCTCGCGCTCGCACCACGCGTGATCCCACCCGACCTGCGTCGCGTCGGACCGCGTCACTTCGACCTCACCGGCGCTGTCCTGATCACCTCTGGACTCGTCGGCCTCACGTTCGGGATCGTCCGCAGCGATGCGCTCGGATGGGGATCGCCGGGCGTGCTCGTGCCGCTCCTCACCGGATTGGCTCTGATCGGCGGCTTCCTGATCGTCGAGGCCCGGGTCGCCGTGTCCCCGCTGGTCCCATTGTCGATCTTCAGGCTGCGCCGGCTCCGGACCGCCAACCTGGTCGTGGTCCTGATGTACGCGGCCCTGTTCTCGATGTTCTTCTTCGTCACGCTGTATCTGCAGCAGGTGCTCGGCGACGATGCGCTCGCGGCGGGCCTGTCCTTCCTGCCGGTGACGCTCTCGGTGTTCGCCGGGTCCTGGCTCGCTCCGCGGCTCGTCGCCCGTCTCGGTGTGAGACCTGTTGTGACGCTGGGCATGCTCCTGGCAACTGCCGGCCTGCTGGCGTTGAGCGGTATCCGGCCCGGTGGCAGCTACTTCGTCCTGATCGCCCCCGGCGGGATCCTCGCGGGGCTCGGCATGGGGTTGACGCTGGTCTCCTCGACGATCGCCGCGACGCAGGGTGTGCCCCGGACCCAGAGCGGGCTGGCCTCTGGTCTGTTGAACACCTCGCGGCTGTTCGGCGGCGCACTCGGCCTGGCGATCCTCAGCACGATCGCGGCGTCGAGCTCCCGGGGCGCCGGCGGCGGCACAGCGATGGCGCTGACGGACGGCTTCAGCGTCGCTTTCCAGGTCGGCGCCGCGATCACGATGCTCGCGGCGATTCTGGCGACGGTCGGGCTGCGGCCCATTGCCGATGCCTCAGCCGCACCGATGCCAGTGGCGGCAGAGGAACTGGAGCCGGAGCTCCGCGCGGCATAGCCTACGACTAGGTCGCCGGAGTTCCGCCCCCGAGCGCCTGCAGCAGCAACGCCCCATTCGGCGAGCCGAGCCCGGTGCAGGCGTCCCAGCCCGGGCCGGCCTCGTAGGCGCCGTTGTCGCCTTGCGTGATGTCGTGGAAGGCGGGGCGTGCCGCGGGCGCGTAGAGCTGCGGCTGGAAGAAGCCGACGGGCTTGCCGAGCGCCTCGTTGACGAGCGCGGTCAGACCCGCCCACAACGGCGCAACGGCGCTCGTGCCGCCGATCGTCTGCGACGCGCCGTCGACCTCGATCGTGTAGCCGGTGTCGGGGTCTGCGTCTCCACAGACATCGGGAACCCCGCGCCCTGGCTGACCTGTGTTGACGTTGTCAGGCACCTTGGCGTCGTCCTGGTAGCTCGGCAAGGCGAATTCGATGCTGACGCCTCCCCCACCCGCGCCGCCCGCGGCACCGTCGTTCCAGACCACCTCGCTCGTGATCGCTGTGCCCTGGAGGCGCAGCGAGGTGCCGCCGCAGGCCAGCGCGTGGGGCGCAGACGCGGGAAAGTCGACGTGCTGCTTGCCGTCGTTGACGCCGTCGGTCGAGCCGCTGTCGCCGGCGGCGACCGTCACGGTGACGCCGAGCGCCGCCGCCTCGGTGAGGATCTGCTCCATCTGCGCCCGCGCCTGCTGCGTCCAGGAGTCTTCGGGCCCGCCCCAGCTGATCGAGACCACCGAAGGGTTGTGGGCGCTGTCGTGGACAGCCGTCGAGACGGCATCGAGGAAGCCCTGATCGGTGTTGTTTGAGAAGTACACGACGATCGAGACTCCCGGCGCGACCGCACCGATGACCTCGATGTCGAGCATCACCTCGCCATCGGAGTCCTGGTTGACGCCGGGCGCGTTGGCGCCGCCGTCGACTCCGACTGCGGTGAGCGTCGGGGTCGAAAGGCCAAGCCCCGTGAAGTAGGTGTTCAGGTCCGGCTCGCTGAAGCCGCCACCGAGCTCGATCACGGCCACCGTCTGTCCGGCGCCGGTCAACCCCGATGGAAAGTCGTATGCGTGTGCGACCTCGACCGGGGTATATGACGTCGGAGCCGATGACCGCGCGTGGCGTCGAAGGTGCGGGGATGCCTGCGGGCGCTCGTCGATCCCGAACACGCCCATCACCACTCCCGCCAGCGCCGCGGGAACCGTGAGCGGTCCCTGCCGACCGCGATAGACACCTGAGCTCGGGTGCGCGAACGCGCCTAGGCCCTGCACCCCGAAGGCGCGCGCGACATCACGGAGCGTCCCCCGCAGAAGCACGTGGCGCCGGGCCGCGTCCACCTCGACCACTTCGAGGCCGTACTGCGATGCGAAGGCCCGGACCGCGGAGATGTCGCCCTGACGTGCGCCGTAGGTGCCGGCCAGCTCCTGGCGCGAGAAGGCACGCCGCTCACGCGGCGGCCTCGTCGCCTCGCTGTCGACCCAGTCAAGCGCCGACGAAGCCCGCAGGTAAACGCTCACCTCCAGCGTGGCGTCTGGATCAGCGTCCCCGACCCGTGGGTGCTCACGATCTGGCTCGCGCTCGCTGCCCGGAATCACCACGCGATCTGCGGACACCTGCTCTGCGGACGTCATCTGAATAACCTCCCGAGGTCGTTTGGATCGCGGCTGGGAGCAGCTCTGAAGTCACGCGCTGCAGCGGGCTCCCACCGACATCTGAGACGACCAAGGCTACCCCGCCGCCGGCCCGGCGCCGCCGACTCTGACTTCATGGTAGGAATTGCGCGATGGACATCCCCGACCTGTTCGACCCCTGGATGGATTCCGTCCGCGAGCAGGTGCCGGGTCTGGAGCTGTTCGACGCCCACACGCACCTCGGCGAGAACGACCCCGACATGATGCGCCAGAGCCCCGATGAGCTGCTGGCGGCACTGCGCCGGGCCGATGCACTTGGCGCGTTCGTGTTCCCGATGCACGAGCTCGACGGTTATCAGCCGGCCAACGACATGGTGATCGAGGCCGCGCGTGGCTCCGACGGGCTGCTGGTTCCGTTCTGCCGCGTGGACCCGAATGACGACGCGCCGCAGGAGGCCCGCCGCGCGCTCGCGGCGGGCGCGCGCGGAATCAAACTGCACACCCGCGCTGAGCAGTTCACGCTCGATCACCCGCAGGTACGGGAGCTGTTCGCGATCGCTGACGAGCAGACGCTGCCGGTGCTGATCCACGCCGGACGTGGGGTCCCGGCGCTCGGGGAGCACGCCGTCGAGCTGGCGAGTGATTTCCCGGGCGCTCGCCTGATCCTCGCCCACGCCGGGATCACCGATCTGTCATGGCTCTGGCGAGTCGCGGCCGATCTGCCGAACCTGATGTTCGACACCGCCTGGTGGATGCCGGCAGACCTGCTTGCGCTGTTCTCGCTGGTTCCGCCGGGCCAGATCCTGTTCGCCAGCGACATGCCCTACGGCCACACGCTCGTGTCCGCTGCGGTGCAGATCAGGGTGATGCTCCAGGCGGGCCTCTCGCCCGATCAGATTCGGAGCATCAGCTCCGGCCAATCGCTGCGGATCGCCGCCGGCGATCAGCTCGAGCCGGCCGGGAAGGCGATCGGTGAGCGCGAGCGCGCCGGGCATGTGCTGCTCGACCGCGTCTCTGAGTTCCTCCAGATCGGGACGATCCTGTCGTTTCGGAGCAACGAGTTCGGTCCCGAGATGCTCGACCTCGGCAAGCTCGCCTGCGAGGTCCCGGACGAGATCGACGACGCGCCCGTGTTCGAGGCGATCCTCAAGCTGCTGCGCCAGTTCGACGAGGCGACCGAAGAGGACCCGGAGAACCGCCGGCGGATGTCGTTCCTGATGATGGCGCTGACGGTCGCCCGGACGCCTGACGTGCCGCTACCGGCCGGGTTCGTCTGAGCTGCGGGCTCCCCGCGCCGGAATTACCCGCGGCGAAGCTCAGCGGGGCTGGTTGCGCTCGTAGATCAGGCGCAGTCCGGTCAACGTCAGCATGTCGTCGACCTCGTCGATCGTCTCGTGGATGAACGGGACCAGCGCACCGGCGAGACCGCCGGTGGCGATCACGATCGTGCCCGCGCCGAGCTCGACGCGCAGCCGTCGCACGATCCCCTCCACCTGCCCGGCGAACCCGTAGACGATTCCGCTGCGGATCGCGTCGACGGTCGACTTGCCGATCAGTGAGCGCGGCGCCGCAAGCTCGACCTTCGGCAGCTTCGCGGCGCGCTCGTAGAGCGCATCGATCGAGATCTCGGCGCCCGGCGTGATGATCCCGCCGAGGTACTCGCCGGCCGCGGAGACGGCGTCGTAGGTGATCGCGGTGCCGAAGTCGACGACCACGCAGGTCGACTTCACCCGCTCATACGCCGCAACCGAGTTGACCAGCCGGTCGGCGCCGACCTCGTGCGGATTGTCGATCCGGATCGGCATGCCGGTCCTGATCGAGGGGCCGACGACCAGCATCTCATGTCCGAGGTAGAGCTGCGCCATCTCGGTCCACTGGTCTGAGAGCTGCGGGACGGTCGAGGAGACGATCGAGTGGGTGATGTCGGAGAAGCGCAGACCGCGGAGCGCCAGCAGGTTCGAGAGCGCCGCCCCCACCTCGTCACGGGTCGACTCACGGACGGTCGCGAACCGCCAGTGCTGCTCGACCTCGGTGCCGCCAGTGGCGAACACCCCGAAATGAGTCTGGGTGTTGCCGACGTCGACGACCAGCAGCTTCCCCGGTCCGCCGTTGCCCTCGCCCGTTGCCATCAACGCAACATATACTCTCCGCCCGCATGGGACTCAGGCTGTTCGTCGTGCACGGCTCGCATCCGTGCGCGGCCGTCGAGAGGGCGCTGGCGCTCAAGGGTCTGCAATACGACGTCACCGAGTGGCCGCCGCCGCTGCACCCGGTCCTGCAGACGGCGCTGTTCGGCCGGCGGACGGTGCCCGCGCTGCGCAACGGCGCCGAGAAGCTCGTCGGCTCCCGCACGATCATGCGCCGACTCGACGAGATGGTGGCCGAGCCACCGCTCTACCCGGCCGACCCGGAGCTTCGCAGTCGGGTGCAGGCGGCCGAACGCTGGGGCGATCAAGAGTTCCAGCAGGTCGCTCGTGACCTTGTCTGGGCGGGGATCGTGCACCGTCCGGACGCGCTCGTCAGCTACGGCGAGCACTCGCGGATCCCCGCTCCGGATTTCGCCGTCCGGCTGAGCGCCCCGCTGATCGCGCACGGCGCGGCCCTGCTGAACCACACCGGCGATGACCAGGCACGCACGCGCCTGCGTGACCTGCCCGCGCAGCTTCTGCAGATCGATGCCTGGATCGAGGACGGGACGATCGGAGATGCCGAACACCCGAACGCGGCAGACCTCCAGATCTTCTCGACGGTGCGGCTGCTGACGACGATCGGCGATGCTCAGGCCGCGCTCGAGGGCACCCGCGCCCAGGCGCTCGCGCACGAGCTGTTCCCCCAGTGGGACGGCGCGCTACCCGCCGGCGCGATCCCGGCAACCTAGTGCGGTGATGTTCCCCGCCGGTGCGAAGCATCGTCGGCGATCAGCGGAGCGTCGCCGGGAGCGCGTGCTCAATCGCTTCGACGAGGTACGGACTCAAGGTTCGCGCGTAGCTGGCGGTGACGTGGGCGGCGGTGTCCCTGTACACGAGGACGTTTCCGATCGTGGCGGGACAGAAGCCGTGGCGGCAGTAGAACCGGCGGGTCTTGACCACGCGCGCCCCGGGGATCCGTTCGGCGGCTTGCGCAAGGCGATCCGGGTCCCGGTAGGCGACCGTGACGGGGGTGCCGCAGTTGCCGGTCGCGCTGTAGGTGATCCTGGTCACGCACGCCGTACTCGCGGGCGACACGCTGGGGTCGTCCTCGACGACGACGATGCGCGTACCGGTTGCGGCGACGGGCCTCATCACCTTGAGGTGGTCGGCAACCGAGCTTGTGTAGACGCGGATCTCGGTCGCGATCACGACCGCGTAATGGCCGTGAAGGAGCGAGCGCTGGATCAGCCGAAGTCCCGGGCAGCCCGGCGAGAGACTCGGCGGGAAGCCATCCACACGTCTGCCCGGTGAATGCGGTCACGCGCCAGTTCAGCGCGCCCAGCTGGGGCTCGAGGGCCGCCAGGAGCGCTGCGGCGTGGCTGTCGCCGACCAGTGCAACCCGGATCGCGCCGAGTCGCCGGCTCCCGTATTCGCACGGGTGGAGCGGCCTGGCGCAGGTACGCGTAGCAGGCGTATGCGCCCCCGGTGTCGTCGGGCAGTTCGCCGGGCAACGGCGCGACGCGGTCGCCGTTGTTCAGCCTCGCGCAGTGATGACGGGGGTCGAGCGCCGCCGCCCCGATGCAGTTGTCGGATCGTCCTGCGTTTGTCCGATCAGGACCGGCGCCCCGAGCACGAGCCTCGTCGGACTGATCGCCCGGACGGCGACAAGGGCGGCTCCGGCGATCAGCGCGGTGACCGCGCAGGCGGCGGCGTATCGCAGCCAGCCGACCGCGGGGATCGGAAGGCGGCCCGGGCGCTGTCGAAACCAGGTCCCGCGCCGCGCCGGATCCTCGAGCAGATGGAACGAAGCGGCGGACAGCCCGAAGATCAGCGCCAGACCCGCCACCCAGTACGCCACCGAGTACTGGGGGACGACCGCGACGATCAGCACGACCACCGGGAAGTGCCAGAGATAGAGGCTGTAGGAGATCTTGCCCAGGTACTGGCTGACCGGGTTGGTCAGCGGCAGCAGCGACCGGCCCGAGAGGCCGGCGCCGGCAGCGAGCACGGCGGCGGTCGACAGCGTCGGCAGCAGCGCCCACGGCGCCGGAAACCCGGAGGACGAAGGGACGACGAACAGCGAGCACAGCACGCCGAGCAGGCCGCCCAACGCAACGACTCGGCGCAGGCGCGGATCGCACCGGGCGATCGGCGCAGCGGCGATCGCGACGAGTGCCCCCAAGCCCAGCTCCCAGGCACGGACGAAGGTTGAGAAGTAGGCGGCCCTCGGGTCGTGAGCGGTGTCGGAGAATGCCCACGCGAGCGAGATCGCGCAGATCACGGCGATCGCGACGCCCGCGACCAGCCGCGCGTGCTCGTGTCGCCAGAACCGCAGGCGCAGACCGATCAGCAGCAGGCCCAGCATCAGCCACGGCCACACGAAGTAGAACTGCTCCTCCACCGACAGCGACCAGTAGTGCTGCAGGGGCGATGGCGGCAGCGACTGGTTGAAGTAGTTGACGCCGGTGCGAGCGAAATGCCAGTTGGCGTCGAACAGGACCGCCGCGATCGCATCTGCTTGCGGCGAAGTGGTAGCGGTCGATTCCCGCGAGCACCCGGGTTGCGCATACGGTCGCGCCGATCACGAACAGGCCCGCGGGGAGGATCCTCTTGATCCGCCGGGCATAGAAGCCGCGGAACGAGATCGTCCGCCGCCGCTCGAACTCGCGTACGAGGATCCCGGTGATCAGGTAGCCGGAGATCACGAAGAAGACGTCGACCCCGACGAAGCTGCCACTCGGCCAGCCTGCCATGTGGTTCGCGACCACCGCCAGCACGGCGATCGCCCGCAGACCCTGGATGTCGGGCCGGAAGCGAACGCGGCGATCGTCGGACGCAGCCTGCGACTGGTTCGGCTGTGGCACGACCCCCATCCGGCGCATTTTGCCCAGCTGTGCTCGGCAGCGCTCGCCGCCGCTGGGAGCTCACGCGACGCGGCGACCTATTGCCCAGAGCCACGGCGAACGGGTCCATCCGCCTGACGTCCTACGGTTCGCTGCCCTTGTTCTACGACAGCGTGCAATCCGATGTCCTGACCGTATCCGAGTACTCGGCACGGTTGGGTCGCGCGCTGCGAGATGTTGGGCCCGCGGTGCTGGAGGGCGAGGTTCAGAAGGTCCAGCCGAGGCCCAACGGGATGCTCTACTTCGACCTCACCGACGGCGAGTCGCTGCTGTCCTGCAAGGTGTTCCGCCGTGATGCCGGCGCCCTCGGGCACAAGCCCAGGCAGGGCGACCTCGTCAAGGTTCAGGTCGACCGTCCCGACCTCTACGCCGCGCGCGGTTCGATCAGCCTGATCGTCAGTGCTGTCAGCCTCGCCGGTGAGGGCGAGCTTCTCCGTCGCCGTGCCGAGATCCTGGCGCGGCTGAGCTCCGAGGGACTGACCGACCCGGGCCGGCGGCGGCGGTTGCCGAGGTTCCCGCGCGCGGTCGGAGTCATCTCCGGGCATGCGTCGGACGGAATGAGCGATGTCCTGCGAGCCCTGATCGACCGGTGGCCGGCGGTGCATGTCATCACGTGCGCAAGCCTTGTCCAGGGCAAGGCCGCCCCGCATCAGCTGATCGACGCAATCGCACGTCTGCAGGACCATCCGCTCGTCGACGTGATCGTGATGGCGCGCGGCGGCGGCTCCGTCCAGGATCTCGTCTGCTTCGATGACGAGAGGCTCTGCCGGGCGCTGTTCGCCTGCGAGGTTCCGGTTGTCTGCGCGATCGGCCACACCGACAACAACCCGGTCTGTAATCACGTTGCTTGGCCTGCGTTCACGCCGTCACGCTCGGCTGAGCTCGTCGTCCCGTCCGCAGCCGATGTCCGCCGCGCCATCGGCATTGCAGATCAGCGACTCGCATCCGTCGCGCAGCAGCTCGATCTCGCCGCCGAGCGGATCGCCCTCAGCGCTGAACGCCTCGACTGCACCGCGGTCCTCGCCGCCAGGGCGGCCGAGATCCGGGAGCGCGCCGCCGAAATCGCCGGCACGCCCGCCCGGGGACTGGCCGGCGCACGAGAGACGCTCGCGACCGCAGGCGCCGGGCTCACGCGAACCCGCGAGCAGCTCGCGGGCCTCGCGCGCCTGGTCCGCGAGCGCGGCGCGCTCGTACGCCAGGGGACACGGCGACAGCTGGCCGACCACACCCGTGACTTCGGACGCGCGCTCGACCGCCACGTTCGCCAGTCGCGCGGCGGCCTTGAGCGACGCGAGTCTCGCGCCAGAGAGCTCGTCGATCGACAGCGGGCGCTGCTCAGCGAACGCGCCCGCCGACGCCTCGATGATGCCCGGCGCGACGCGACGCATCGGGTGGAGCTGATCACCGCCCAGGACTTCCGCCGTCGCGGCTGGCTGCTCGCCAGCACCGCGAGCGGCGGTCCCGCCCGCTCCGCCATGGACCTGAGCCGCCGGTGCCCGCATCGACCTGCATCTGCACGACGGCCGCGCGCAGGCGGTCATCGAGAACATCACCCACAACGACGGGAGCAGCACCAGATGAGCCACACCGCCGAGACCACCGACGCCGCGCAACCCACCGAGCTGACCTTCGAAGCCGGCTACGAGCGCCTGCAGGAGATCGCCTCGCGCCTGAACGAGGCCGAGGTTCCCGTCTCCGAAATGTGCGACCTGTTCGCCGAGGGCAGGGGTCTTGAAATCGCTCTCACCGGCTTCCTCGACACCCAGCGGGAGCGTGTTGAAGCGATCGAGCGCGGCGAGGGCATCCGGGCGTTTCGCATCAACCGCGCGGCACGGTGAGCGGCCGTCCGGCGAGACGCACGGCCTGACCCGGCCCGAGCGAGTCAAGCGCAACCGAGAGGGACTGCTCGGAGTCCGGCAGCCCGAGCTCCGGCTCGAGCTCCAGCAGCGGCACCAGCACGAAGCGCCTGCTGGTGACCTCGGGGTGCGGCAGGGTCAGGCGCCCGGATCGGTAGCTGGTCTGCCCCAACAGCAGCACGTCGACGTCGATCACACGCGGCCCGTGGCGTACGCCACCAGTGTGCCGGCCGACCTCCCGCTCGACGACCTTGCACGCGTCGAGCAGCTGCTCGGGGCTGTGCTGTGTCTCGACCGCCACGCAGGCATTCAGGAACTCCGGCTGATCGAGGACCAGCCCGACCGGCTCGGTCTCATAAACCGATGAGCAGGCGAGCACCCGGCAGCCGTGCGCGGGGAGCCGATCGACCGCCTCCTGCAGATGCGCGCGGCGCTCGCCGATGTTCGAGCCCAGCCCCAGATAGCCCAACACGACGACAGCCAGCCCTCCGAGGGCGCTATGCCTCGCGCCACACCTCGACCGAGACCTCGCTGACCGGCAGCGCGATCGGCGGCTCGGGTTTGGCTGCCTTGACCCACACGGCATGCGTGTCGTAGCGCTCCAGCAGCTTGTCGGCAATCGCCGTGCAGAGCCGCTCAAGCGTCTTGTAGGACCGCTGCTGCGCGACCAGGTTGACGGTGTCACACACCTCGGCGTAGTCGACCGTGTCCTCGACACGGTCGGTGAGCGTCGCGTCGCACTCACCGACGTCGAGCCGGACGTCCAGCAGCAGCCGTTGACCGACCTCACGCTCGGCGGCGCTCACCCCCATATGTGTGAACAGCGATAGGCCGCTGATCTCGATCGTGACCTCAGGCTCCGAGTGCCCCTCCTCGTCCTCGTCATCCTCGTCGAGTTCGTCGCCCTCGTACTCGTCGGCCTCCTCGGGCTCCATTCAGCGGACCGTAGCAGCAGTCACGATCAGCGCGTCACGCAGCGGCTCGACATCGTGCACGCGGAAGATCCGTGCGCCGCGCTCATAGGCGAGCACGTTCGTCGCGATCGTCCCAGCCAGTCGCTGATCGACCTCACGGCCGGTGAGGCGGCCGATGAACGACTTGCGAGAAGTCCCGATCACAACCGGTCGGCCGAGAGCGACGATCTCGCCGAGCCGGGCCAGCAGTTCCAGGTTGTGCGCGACCGTCTTGCCGAAGCCGATCCCCGGGTCGAGCAGGATCCGCTCCTCCGCCACACCCTGGGAGATCGCGAACGCCATCCTCTCCTCGAGAAAGTGCTTGACGTCGGAGACGACGTCGTCATAGTGCGGATCGGACTGCATCGTCCTTGGATCGCCGAGCATGTGCATCAGACACAACTCGGCACCGCTGTCGGCCACGAGGCCGCCGATCTCCGGGGCCGCACGCAGCCCGGTCACATCGTTGACGATCGAGGCGCCGGCACGGAGCGCGGCCGCGGCGACGGCGGACTTCGAGGTGTCGATCGAGAGCTTCGCGGCGGCGTTGGCGGCGATCAGGCCCTCGATCACCGGCACCACGCGCTCCAGCTCCTCCGCGACCGGGACCGGCGCCGCGCCCGGACGCGTCGACTCGCCGCCGATGTCGAGGATCCCGGCGCCCTCCGATTGCAGCTCAAGGCCGTGCGCGACGGCGAGGGAGGGGTCAAGGAACCGGCCACCATCGGAGAACGAATCGGGGGTGACGTTGACCACACCCATCAGGACGAACCCGTGCCCGCTTCTCAACTCGTACGCACTCGGCCCCGCGCTCGTCGGCCGGGCGCTCACACCGTGTCCTCGTCGTCGGGCGACTCCGCGACCTGATCGGGCCAGAGCCCGGTGCGGTCGAAGTACTCGCGCGCCCGCTCCTCCTGCTCCCGGTCACCGGTGCTGGAGATGCTCAACCGGGCGAGCCAGTCGAGCATCACGACCATCACCGCCGCACCCAGCACGACCACACCCGCCCCGGCCGCTGCGGTCTTCGCGTGACCGATGATCAGCAGGATCACGCCGGCGATCACGAGCACGACCGGCAGGCCGACCCTGACGAACGCCAAGCTGACGCGACGCGCGCTCATCGCAACGGGACACTAAGCTCGATCAGCATGTTCGCCACAGCACGTTACCTGTCCGAAGTGGCCCTGTTTGCGGCGAAACGCAGGGCATTGGTCGGCGCGGCTTCATTCGTGCTCGCCGTCGGGGCATCCGCACAGGCAAGTGCCGGCGACTTTGCCGTCACCTACTCCGGCTCCGGAACCTACGGCACCCGGTATCAATCGGAGCCGCCGAACCAGGGCGGGATGCACGACACGGACACTGCAACCGACAGCGAGAGCCAGCGCTGGTCGCTGAGGTTCACGTCCCCGCTTCGGCTACCATGCGCTGGGGCGCCGTGCGCGCGGGTGACGGCGTTCACCGGGGCCCAGGGTGCCACGTCGATCACGGCTCAGATCTCGCACGTACACCTCGACGGGCTCTACTCTCAGCTGAACGCGTCGGTGCAGTGCTCGATCAGCTCATCGACGCCCCCTGGCGCGATCCTCGGCGCGTCTCTACGGATCCTCGCGGGCACGCGGCCGATCTCGATCACAGCCTTCGATCCGCTCGGTGATGCACTGCTGCTGCTGCCCTCAGAGTGCCCGGGGCAGGGCGACAGCATCGATGGGCTCCTCGACAACTACCTCGGTCCCGGGCTTGAGCTTCGCGCAGGGCTACGGGCCCGATCGCTGGTTCACCTCGGCGACGGTGATCGTGCCACGACGGCGCCTGCGCGGAGCTGCGACGATCAGGATCCCGCTGTCGCAGACCCGTTACGGGACGCCACCGCACGACTGTGCCGTGCCGCAGCCGTCGATTCAGCAGTGCGTGACCGGTGGCGCTTGGTCAGGCGTGTTGACGCTGAGATCCAGGCGTTGACGCAGCGTTCAGCGCTCGACTACGAACCGGCGGCTGTGAACCCGTCCGCCCGTCAGGCCGTTCACCCAGGTGCGGGTGGCTTGAGCGAATGAGAGCGACGGCAGGGCGAGCACTGCGGCCACGGCCAGCGACGCGGGCACGACGGTCCTGCGCAGACGAGCTCTCATGATTCTCCTTGACGGATGGGCGTTGGCGACCCTGCAGGACTCTATGCATTCGGCCCGACGTTCACGAACCGACTAGAACATTTGTCGAGCCGCCATCCGGTGCGGTAATGTTTCTGGTGGATGGATAGCTGTCTGGCAACATTAAGGAACGGTCCATGGACGAGAAGGCACCCCAGCAGTCAGGCCTCATGATGGATCCCAAGGACGAGCAGGCAGCCGCGAGCGGGCCGCTGTCGCACCTGTACGCAACGATTAATCGCAACGTAGCCGATCTCCGCTCAGGCGAGATCACCGGCCACGACGTGCGCGCGATCGCGAAGGAGCGCAGGCGCAACGAGTGGCGGGCTTTGTCGCCGATCAACGGCGCATCACGCACCCGCGGCGCGAGCTGACCCGAAGCAACCAGCTTCGGTAGTAGCCACACGGCGACCCGCCGCACGGTCCTCAGGCGCGCCCAACCGTCGCCCGGCCTATCTCCGACGTTCCCAAGTCGGTTGTTTCCAGGCGCGGACTCCGGTCGTCTCCAGTCGCGGACTCGCGCCCGAGACCGTCCCGATCAAGCCTTCTCTGGCGCGACTCAGGGCGTCGTCACCAAGGACGCACCAAGCGAAGTGTGCTTTGCACACGAGCGCGGGAGGACGCGGGTGTCGGCGTCCTGAGTCCGCCAGAGACCGTCCCGATCAAGCCTTCTCTGGCGCGACTCGGGGCGTCGTCACCAAGGACGCACCAAGCGAAGTGTGCTTTGCACACGAGCGCGGGAGGACGCGGGTGTCGGCGTCCTGAGTCCGCCAGAGACCGTCCCGATCAAGCCTTCTCTGGCGCGACTCGGGGCGTCGTCACCAAGGACGCACCAAGCGAAGTGTGCTTTGCACACGAGCGCGGGAGGACGCGGGTGTCGGCGTCCTGAGTCCGCCAGAGGACGCACCAAGCGAAGTGCGCGCAAGCACACGAGCGCGGGAGGACGCCGGTAGCGCCGTCCCGAGTCTGCCAGAGCGCTGGCGCGGCTCAGGGCGTCGCTACCAAGGACGCAGGGAGCGATGTGTGCGCTAGCACATGAGCGACCGAGGACGCCGGTAGGGGCGTCCCGAGTCCGCCAGCTTTACTCGGCGGTGCCGCCGGCTAGCCCCGGCCGCGGCAGCGTGCGCGGTGCGGGATCGCGCGGGACGCGCTCGGGCGATGCGGGCGGCATCGGCAGCTCCGGCGGCGGGGGCGCCTCAGTACCGAAGACCTACTCCTCGCTGCCGCCGTCGAGCAGCGCCTCGAACTGCTCCTTCTCGATCGTCTCCCGCTTGAGCAGGATCTCCGAGAGCTTCTCGAGCGAGTCCCGGTGCGTGTTGAGGATGTCCTTCGCCTGCACGTGCGCGGATTCGACGATCCGGCGGATCTCATCATCGATCTCACGGGCGATCTCGTCCGAGTAGTCGGGCTCGGCGGAGAACTCACGCCCGAGGAACGGCTGGCCGTGATCGTGACCGAACACGCGCGGGCCGAGCTTCTCGGACATGCCGAAGCGCATGACCATCTGCTTGGCGGTCGCGGTCACCTTCTCGAGGTCGTTGGACGCGCCGGTGGTGATCTCGCTGAAGACGATCTCCTCGGCGGCGCGGCCGCCGAGCGTCATCGCCATCGTGTCGAGCAGCTCCGCGCGCGTGGTCAGGAACTTGTCCTCGCCCGGCAGCGAGATCGTGTAGCCGAGCGCCTGGCCGCGTGAGATGACCGAGATCTTGTGGATCGGGTCGCTGTTGGGCAGGTAGTGGCCGACGATCGCGTGACCCATCTCGTGGTAGGCGGTGATCTTGCGCTCATTGACGCTCATCACCCGGGTCTTCTTCTCGGGCCCGGCGATCACGCGCATGATCCCCTCTTCGAGCTCGATCTGGGTGATCTCACGCTTGCCGTTGCGGGCGGCGAGCAGCGCCGCCTCGTTGACGAGGTTCGACAGGTCCGCACCGGTGAACCCGGGGGTCTGGCCGGCGAGCACGTCGACGTCGATCTCGCGCGCGAGCGGCTTGCCGCGCGTATGAACCTCGAGGATCTTCTTGCGACCGGCGCGGTCGGGACGGTCGACGACGATCTGGCGGTCGAAGCGCCCGGGACGGAGCAGCGCCGGGTCGAGGATGTCGGGCCGGTTGGTGGCGGCGATGAGGATGATGTTGTCCTTCATCTCGAAGCCGTCCATCTCGACGAGCAGCTGGTTGAGCGTCTGCTCACGCTCGTCGTGACCGCCTCCGAGGCCGGCGCCGCGGTGGCGGCCGACGGCGTCGATCTCGTCCATGAAGATGATGCAGGGGGAGTTCTGCTTGGCCTGCTCGAACAGGTCGCGGACGCGTGAGGCGCCGACGCCGACGAACATCTCGACGAAGTCCGAGCCGGAGATCGAGAAGAACGGGACGCCCGCCTCGCCTGCGACGGCGCGCGCGAGCAGCGTCTTGCCGGTGCCAGGCGGCCCGTAGAGCAGCACGCCCTTGGGGATCCGGGCGCCGAGCGCCTGGAATTTCTTCGGGTTCTCCAGGAACTCCTTGATCTCGTGGAGTTCTTCGACGGCCTCGTCGACCCCGGCGACGTCCCGGAAGGTGATCTTGGGCCAGTCGACCGACATCCGCTTGGCGCGCGACTTGCCGAACGACATCACCTTCGAGCCGCCGCCCTGCACCTGGTTCATCAGGAAGATCCAGAAGCCGATGAAGATCACGAACGGCAGGATGTAGGTCAGCAGCGACAGCCAGCCGTTGGTCGACTTGTCCTGGACGGCGACGGCGGTCGGGCCGTCGTGCGCGATCGCGCTGTTGATCAGCTGCGCCGAGTCGCTGTCGGGATAGCCGGTCGTGTACTTCACGCTGGGCTGCCCGTTCACCGGCTTGAGTACGACGGCGACGCTGTTGTCCTTCTGATCCAGCGTCAGACTCTGAACGTCGCCGGCGTTGATCTGCGTGACCAGCTGCCCGTAGGAGTAGCTCGTGGTCTTCTCCGCGCTGCCGATCAGCTTCTGCGCGAAGAACGCGAGCACGACAACGATCAGGATTGGAAACGCTGCGCTTTTGAAGAACCGACTCATGGAGTGGTTTGTTCATCCGGTTACCCGCGGGATCCGCCCGCTTCTCTCTCGGGAGGGAATGTTCAAGCGTAGCACCTGAGTTTCGGGCGGCCGCAGGGTGTCCGACGTGCACGGCAGGGACACATTGTCCGTGTTATCGGCAGACAGCGCCCGCACAGCCAGCTTCGCGCTCGGCCGTCAAGCCAGCTCACTGTTTCAGCGCGGCGACGTACGGGAGGTTGCGGTAGCGCTCGCCGTGATCGAGCCCGTATCCGATGGCGAAACGGTCGGGGATCTCGAAGCCGACGTAGCGCGTCTCGAGGTCGACCTTGCGGCGCTCGGGCTTGATCAGCAGCGCACACACCTCGAGCGAGCGGGGGTTACGCCCGGCGAGATTTCGCAACAGATATTGCAGCGTGAGCCCCGAATCGACGATGTCCTCGACGATCAGCACGTCGCGGCCCTCGATCACCGCGTCGAGATCCTTGAGGATCCGCACGACGCCGGAGGACTTGGTCGCCGACCCGTAGGAGGCGACCGCCATGAAGTCGACCTCGCATGGAATCTCGAGCGCCCGCATCAGGTCCGAGAGGAAGAAGACCGCACCCTTCAGCACCCCGATCAGCACCAGGTCCCGGTCCGCGTAGTCGCGCGAGACCTCGGCCGCCAGCTCTCGCACCCGCCTTGCGAGGTCCTCGGCCGGAACGAGGATCTCTCCGATCGCGTCGTCGTCGTCGTGCGTCACGTGTGACTGATTCTATGGGGCGCTTCGCGCCCTGTTGTTTTCGTGGCCTGCGAGCCGAGCGCCGGCGTGCGGACGAAGCGCAGAACGCCCCTGCGCGCGAGCGCCCTGACGCCGTGCGGCAGGTCGAGCGCGGCGTCGGCTGTCGCCGAGCGCGAGGATCTCCTGCACGCGCCGGGCGGCGCCCGGCGCGGGCTGACCGGCGGCGCCGTCCGCGAGCCGCTGCACGACGAGCCGGCGAGCGCGAGCGGCAGCCCGCGCAACCTTCCGAGTTCGATCTCGCGCCGGCCGGCCAGCTCCCGTCGACCGCCGCGTCGAGCACCTCCGCCTCGTCGCGCAGCATCTCGGCGAGCGCGAGCACGTTCGCCTCGGCCGCCGGATGGATCTCCCGCAGCGCCGGCACGAGCGCTCCGCGCACGCGGCCGCGGGCGTAGAGCGGCGAGTCGTTGGTCTCATCCTCGCGCCACTGAGCGCGCGGGCGAGGCAGTAGGCGGCGGTCTGCTCACGCGTGAACGGGAGCAGCGGGCGCACGAGCGCTCCGTCGCGCGCACGCATGCCGAGCAGCGCGCGGCGGCTCGGCGACGACGCGAGCCGGTAGAGGATCGTCTCCACCTGGTCGGTCGCGGTGTGCCCGGCGGCGACGTCGGCGCCGCGGGCCAGCGCGAGCTGGGCGGCGGCGCCGTAGCGCTGGGATCTCGCCCACGCCTGAAGGTTGCCCGCCGGCGGCTCGCTTGGAGTGCGGACCTCCAGGCGGACCGCCATCGAGCCGCACAGCGCTCCGCAGTGGCGCTGGTCGGCGTCTGCGCCGGCGCGCAGCCGGTAGTTGACGTGGAGCGCGCTGACGGCCTCGGGCCGGCGATCCTGACGGCGAGGTCGAGCAGGCAGGTCGAGTCGCGCCCGCCGGAGAGCATCACGACCACTGGACGCCCCGGCGCGAGCAGGCCGGCGGCGCGGACATCGTCCAGCAGATCGACGATGGCGCTCATCTTCGACGGCGAGTATCTAACCTGGCCGGCCTTGACGACGACGATCCATCTGCATCCGACGGCGCCGCTCGCCGAGCGGGTGCTCCTTCCCGGCGACCCCGGCCGGGCGCTGCGGCTCGCCCAGGAGCTGATCGAGAGCCCGAAGATGTTCAACCACAACCGCGGGTTGTGGGGCTACACGGGCCAGGCGCTGCTCGACGGCAGGCCGTTGACGATCCAGAGCACCGGGATCGGCGGCCCGAGCGCCGCAATCGTGATCTGGGAGCTGATCGAGCTCGGCGCGCGGGCGTTGCTGCGCGTCGGCACCTGCGGCGCGCTCGATCATTCGCTGGCGCTCGGGGACCTGCTGATCGCGACGGAGGCGCTCGCGGCCGACGGCACCAGCCGCGCGCTCGGAGCCGGCGAGCGCGCGACGGCGGACGGGGTGCTGGTGGAGGCGCTGGGCCGCGCCGGCGTAAGCCCCGGCGCAGCCGGCGCGGGGTTATGGTCAGGCCCGGTCGTCTCAACCGATCTGTTCTACGACGAGCGGGAGCACGAGC
Organism: uncultured Solirubrobacterales bacterium; assembly: GCA_963742025.1. Classification (GTDB taxonomy): domain Bacteria; phylum Actinomycetota; class Thermoleophilia; order Solirubrobacterales; family Solirubrobacteraceae; genus Palsa-465. The sequence goes on along the minus strand of CAVUKF010000009.1, from coordinate 211,743 downwards.
GCGAGTGGGCGGCTGCGGGCGCCCTGGCTGTGGAGATGGAGACCGCGACCCTGTATTCGCTGGCCGCCCGAAGGGGAGTCAGCGCCGCAGCGCTGCTGATCGTCACCGACCTGTTGGCGCCGGCCCGCCGGCGGATCGGAGCCGACGCGCTGGCGGCGGGCGAGACCCGCCTCGGCGCCGTTGCTGCACGTGCGCTCACCCAGGAGTAGGGTGTCGTACCGTGAGGAGGGCAGTTCGGCCTGGGCGGTCGTCGAAACTGCCTCCAGCAACGGCGACAGTTCGAGCTTCGACGAATCGAGCCACGAGTCGTGGAAGTTCGGCGTACCGAAAGACAGCGGGGGTGCCACCGGACTCATCGTTGATTTCCCGACGCTCTGCCGCGTGACGCCCAGCTACCCGTGTCCGTCCCCGACGGTCTCGCTGGCGGGTGCGGGCCCGTCGTCGATCAACTTCAACATCGATGACGTGCTGACAAGCCCCGGTTCGCCTTCGCAGGAGGTCAATTGCGCCGGCAAAGGCGAGGCGGACGCGGCCGGCGGGGGTGGCGTCAAAGTGACCTTTGTGAAGGGCGATAACTCCTACCGGGTCGAGCCCCTCGGGGGGCCCGCCGGGTCGACCGCGCTGACCCAAAGCGCCGAGTCGGACCCGGACTGCCCTGGGACCAACACCGATTCCGATCCTCGGCGACTGGTTCCCGGGACTCCTGCCGTCCGGCAGTGCGCCGGTGTCGCAGAACTACGGCGTTGGCAAGAGCGTGCTGATTCCGGCCGGCGAGTTCGCCAGGTATTCGGAGATCGAGATTCCGGTCTCGCTGTTGCCGGCCAACGGGCCCCCGGAGGACTGCGGCATGGCCGCCAGTTCCAGCGAGCACTGCGACGTCACTGACTCCTGGAGCGGCATCATCACGCTGCACCGGGAACCCGGGAACTAGCAGCTCTACCCCGATCCTCGCGGCCCGCGCGCCCACGAACGGGCTCGCGGAGCAGTAGACCGTCAGACCTCGCCGTGGAAATACTCGACGGCATCGGTCTCCTTGAAGAACTTACCCGGAGGCCAGACGCCGATCTTGCCGCTGTCGGGGTAGAAGCAGATCGAGGGGTCCCCGCGCGTTGAGAAGATCACGAACCGCACCGCTGTCTGGCTCTGATTGCTCAGCTTGTGAGCGCCATCGGGACCCTGTGGGAAGCACACGAGATCGCCCGGCTCGACCACCTCCTCGCCGTCGGGATGGCGAACGGTCGGATTGCCGCTGAGCACCAGCAACCACTCCTCGTCGCCGACCTCGTAGTGGTAGGGGCAGACGCTCTCACCGGGCTCCAGCTCGTAGATTGTGGCCGCGAGCCGCTCGGCCTCCAGCAGCGGCCCGACCCGCTTGGCGCGCGCGCGATAACCCGGTGGGCCGGTCACGTGCGATTCCAGCGCGACCGATTGCACGTTGATGATCGGGGGGTGGCTCACTCGCCCTCCCAGTAGTCAACTGCGTCGCCGCGGCGGAAGTCGAGTCGGTCGGCCGGATCGCCGGGGCGGGTTCCGACCTTTCCAGAGTCCGGGTAGACGCTGATCGAGGGGGCGCTGTTGGCGGAGAAGATCACGACACGCCCCGGTCCACGGACGCTGTGCGTGCCGGCGGGCCCGGACGGGAAGCAGACGAGATCACCCGCCGCGAGTGCCCGCTCACCGTGCGGTGTGCGCGCTGTCGGCGCTCCAGAGACCACATAGAGCCACTCCTCGATCCCATGGTGATGGTGGTAGGGGAAGGTCAGCTCGCCGTCGGCGAGCTCGAACACGCTCGCCCCGATCCGTTGCGCACCAAGCCGCTCGCCGATGCCGCGCACGCCGCGCCACCGGTACCCGGGTTGCTCGGATTCATGCTCTAGCGCGTCCGAGTGGACGTTGAAGCTGCGCATCGCGCGATTGTCTCAGTCAGCGCTGCCCGCCGTGACCGCCGTCTCAATCCGCGCCAGGGTCGCCTCGATCGCCTCGAATCGCTGCTCGAGCCGCTCGGGGCTGTCGAGATCCTGGACCCTGTCGTGCACGCGGTCGAGGCTCTCCTCAATCGCCTCGAGCCGTTGCGAGACGCTGCGCAGGCGCCGGGTCAACCGCTCCAGGTCGCTCGCGGAGGGCAGATTCAGCGCGCCCATGGCGGCCTCCTGGGCGCGCAGCGCGCGTCCCCGAGCCTCGAATGCGGCCGCCACGGCACCGGTCAGCACCGGATTTTCGAGCACGCCCTGGGTGAGCTTGCCGATCGCATCCTCGCTCTGCCGGCCCACCCGCTGCTTCAGTCCCTTGTCTTCGCCCATCGCCACACCTGCTTCCTGAGTCGAACACCTCGGCGTGTCACGTTACCGTGCGCGGACGCAACTGTTTCGCTTCACGCAATTCGAGCTTCCGTGGGTGCTCGGGCCACCCGACGGCCGCTACCTGATGCGCCCGCCTCGCGCCGCTCACGACGCGGCCCCGACGCACGTGCTCGTGCTCGCAACGCTCGGCGCGCCGGAACGCCGCCTGCTCGGTGGGCGCCGTCGCACCCAGGCCGCGCCAGAGCCGGGGCCGACGCCGGTCAGCACGGCGCGCGCGACAGTGATCGAGGTCGAGGAACGGTTCGAGAGCGAGGCCGAGGCCGTGCGCTGGCTCGGACGGGTCGGCGAGGTTGAGCTGCAAGCGGGCATCGCGGTCCTCAACCGGGCGCTGCACGCGTTCCGTCTGGTGACCGCGGACCCCTACGTCAACTCGGTGGATCGCCGGCAGGCACTGGTCGCGCGCGTCGGCTACGGCGCCGGCGAGGAGGTCGCGGACGGACGCTGGAGCGATGCGCGTGAGCTGCCGGCGCCGAGCGGACATGTGCGCCGCCGACGAGTGCTGGAGCCGCACGCGCGGCTGGCGTCCGTGCTGGGAGCGCACGACCGCGAGCTGATCTGCGAGGAGCTGACGCTGCGCGCCCGGCTCGACCTCGACCACGGTCGCCTGTCGGAGGCGGCCCTGCAGCTGAGCATCGCGCTGGACGCCACGATCGCCGAGCTGAGCGCCGATCCACGTGCGTCGGTGCTCGCCGATCGCCTGGCCAAGTTGCGTTCGGCACGTGACGGCGTCAGCGCCGCTGCCCAGGCCGCGCTGCGCGGCGACTCCCTGGAGCCCGAGCGCGAGGTGATCGAGGCGACGCTCGCCCAGGTCGAGGCAGCGCTGCGCGCCCGCGCCGCCGCGCACATGTGAGTGACGGGAGCGGTATCGGGGCCGGGAGGCGGCTGTGGGCCGGGAGGCCGGCTACACGAGGATGCCGCGGCCGGAGAGCTCCACGAGCCTAGCGAGCATGTCGCCGTAGGCGTCGGCCAGGCTCGGGTCCTGACGCAGGCGCCACAGCACCTTCGCGTGACTCCAGGCGAGATCACGCGCCGCGGAGATCACCCACATCGCGAGGGCATCGTCGACGTGCGTGGCGTTGACGTCGGCGACATCTGCGATCAGACCCGTCTCGAACCAGACCGCCACCTGATCCTCGACGCCCGCGAGGATCCCGTTGACACGCTGGAAGTCCGCGTGTTGCGCGCTGCCGTCCTCAGGGGTGATGCCGAACTCCTCACAGGTCCGCACGACGGCGATCGGCAGGTCGTGGTTGATGTGAGCGTTCATTCCGGCGAGCGCGAACTGGATCGGCGCGCGGCCGGCGGCGCGCTCCTCGATCAGCGGGCGCCATGCCGGCGGGCATGGCTCAGTTGTGCCGAGCGTCCCCTCAGCCGTGAAGTACAGGCCGGCGAACACGACGTCGAGCCGCTCGGTGAAGGCAGGGTCAGCGAACGTCATGTCAGCGGCCCCGGCCAGAACGGCCCTCGTGACCTGAAGGTAGAGGCGGTTGAAGTAGGCAACGCCATCCTTGCGCGGTAGCTCGGCGTCGATCTGGACCATCCTCGCGATCACGTCGGTGACCGTGACGCTCGCAGCCGGCGCGGTCAGTCGAGATTCCTCGTCGGTGCCCATCTCAGCGCGATCCTACGTCTTCACCGCGTGCCACGACGACGGCGGTTTGATCGGGGACGCGCGGTCGATCGCGGATTCCCGCGCGTTCAGCTGCCGGTGAACCGCGCCGGCCGCTTCTGCAGGAACGCTGAGATCCCCTCCTTGGCGTCCTGGGAGGCGAACACCGAACCGAACGCCTGCTTCTCCGCCTCCAGCCCCGCGTCGAGGTCGCCCGCGGCGGAGACACGCTTGATCTCCCCGACCGCCAGTGGCGCCTGCCCACTCAGCTTCCGCCCCCAGGCAAGGGCGGCGTCGAACAGCTCGTGGTCGGGCACGACACGGTTGGCCAGGCCGAGCTCGAAGGCCTCGTCCGCCGACACCGAGTCGCCGGTCAGGTTCATCTCGAGTGCCTTGGACGTGCCGACCAGCCGCGGGAGCCGCTGGGTGCCGCCGAAGCCGGGGATGATCCCGAGGTTGATCTCAGGCTGGCCGAAGGTCGCGGACTCGGCGGCGATCCGGAAGTCGCATGCCATCGCCAGCTCACAGCCGCCTCCGAAGGCGCCGGCGTTGACCGCCGCGATCGTAACGATCGAGCTCCGCTCCATCGCCCGGCCGAGACCGTGCATTGAGTCCAGGAACTCGGCGCCGGCGGCCGCGTCCATCGTCGTGAACGCCTTGATGTCCGCGCCCGCGCAGAACAGCATCGGATTGGCCGAGGCGAACACGAGCGCGCGTACGGTGCCGTCGCCGTCGACCTCGGCCCACAGCTTCGCCAGTGACGCAGCCATCTCAGGCGAGATCGAGTTCGCCGGCGGCCGGTCGAGCCAGGCGATCGCCACCGGACCCCGGCGATCCAGCTTCACCGGTTCGGCTTCCCAGCCGACGTCCGGGCGAGGGTACGGATAGAAGCCCTGGCCGGAGCTGACGCCGAGACGGCCCTGCGCGACGAGGCGTCGCAGGATCAGCGGCGGCTCGAAGCTCTCTCCCCACTCAACCTGCGCCTCCTCGAGCTTGCCGAGCAGAACGCCGAGTCCGATCTGATCGGCTCGCTGGAACGGGGGTGGCGTGATCCCGGCTCCGGCCATCAGCCCGAGGTCGATCTCACGCATCGATCCGACGCCCTCCTCCAGCACGAGGCAGCTCTCGACCAGCGCTTTCAGCGTGAAGCGCTCGACCAGGCGCGCACCGTCGAACTCAGCTGCGGTAGTCATAGAAACCCTTCCCGGTCTTGGAGCCGAGGTCGCCATGACCGACGAGCTTCTGCATCCCGGGGTGGGCGAAGAACCGCTCTCCGTAGACGTCACGCAGATACTCGGCCACGCTCAGCGAGGTGTCGAGACCGACCAGGTCGCTCAGGCGGAACGGGCCCATCGGCGCAGCCTTCGATTCGGAGATCACACGATCGATCTCCTCGAAGGGAACCCCAGTCTCGTGCTGGACACGCCAGATCTCCGAGACGCCGGCGTTCAGGATCCGGTTGACGATGAATCCGGGCGCCTCACCGCATCGAACCGGCATCTTGCGGATCGCCTGCGCGAACGTGGAAGCGACCTGCATCGTCTCGGGCGAGGTGTACTCACCTTCGACGACCTCGATCGCGCGCATCACCGATGCCGGGAAGAAGAAGTGGAAGCCGACCACCTTGTCGGCACGCGTCGTCGCCTCGGAGATCGGGGTGATCGGCAGCGCCGAGGTGTTGGACGCGAGGATCGCGTGCCCCGGCGTGACCTCGTCGAGCTCGGAGAAGACCGCCTGCTTGAGCTCCATGTCCTCAGGCACCGCCTCGATCACGAAGTCGACGTCTCCGAAGCCGCTGAAGTCGGTGGCACCGTAGATCAGGTTCGCCCGACGCTCGAGCTCGGCCGGATCGAGCTTGCCGGCGTCCACGCGCACCTGCCAGATCGAGCGCGCTCGTTCAAGGCCGTGGTCGACGAACCGCTGCTCGATGTCCTTGAGCACAACCGGGATCTCGGCGTCGGCGATCGCCTGGGCGATCTCGCCGCCCATCGTGCCCGCACCCACCACTGCAGCCTTGAAGACGAACATGCGCTTTCCCGTGGTTGCTTGCGTGCTCCTTGCGGTTCGCCGCGGAGCCCGCCCGGCAGTCTAACCGTGAGCCGGCGTGCGCTCGGAGTAGTGTGGCGATTCACCCCTCGATCGAGCTGATCGGATCGTTCGCATCTCCGAGAGCCTGCCTGACACCCTCGAGCCGTTCGTGAACATCTCGTCGAAAGCGTACGAGCACCCGGCCGATCGGGCCGCGACGGCGGCGCTCAAGTCGATCCCGATGGCCAACCTGCTCGTCCGCAGGCTGATCGAGTGGCGCTACGAGCGGGCGATCAGGCAGTCGTTCCTGGGCACCTCGGTGAAGGTCTCCGAGCGTCAACTGCCAGAGCTGTGGACGGCCCACCTCGCCGCTTGCCGGATGCTCGACACGCCGGAGGTCTACGACCTCTACGTGACGACGCCGGTCAGCGGCGTCGGCATGGTGGTCGGCTCCTCGAAGCCGATGATCGTCGTCGACGCGATGGTGGTGCAGCGCTTCGGTCCCGGTGAGCAGCGCGCGATGATCGCGCACGAGCTCGGCCACATCCTCTCCGATCACCTCGTGTACATGACGGCGCTGCAGATTCTGCTCGGTGCCGGCAGTGGCTTCCCGCTGTTCTTCGAGCTGCCGTTCAGGGCCGTCAGGACCGTGCTGCTCGAGTGGTACCGCGCGGCCGAGCTGAGCTGTGACCGCGCCGCTACGCTCGCGGTCCGCGACCCCCAGATCACATGCCGGATGCTGATGTCACTGGCCGGCGGCATGCCTTCCGACCAACTCAACCTCGACGCGTTCATGACGCAGGCGATGGACTACCACCGGTGGCACGATCCCAGCGACCGCGTCCGTCGGTTCTTCGACGAGATCAGCCACACGCACCCCTACGCCGTTCGCCGCGTGTCCGAGGTGATGAAGTGGGTCCAGAGTGGCGAGTACGACCGGATCATTCGCGGCGAGTATCGAACCCGCGATCAGGAGAGCGCCGTACGCGCCGACGCCGGCGACGCGATCGAGTTCTACGCCGAGCGCTTCCGGGCGGCCTTCCGTGAGGTGGGCGACAACATCACGAGCCTCGGGGGGCAGTTCGGCAGCATGACCGAGCAGGCCGCAAGCTGGGTTCGCAGCCGGCGTGGCACCGGCGGCACCGGCGGCACCGGCGGTCCAGGCGGTCCAGGCGGTCCCGGCGGTCCCGGCGGTCCCGGCCGCGACGATTCCTGACCGCGTCGTCATGGGCGTCAGCGGACGGCCGGCCTGACCGTCTTCACCGGTCCGGATCACCATGGATCCGGGACTTGACAAACGATACATAGCGATATATCGTTACCTATCGTAGATAGTCTAAACCGAAGGAGAGGCATGTCCTCATATTCAAGGGCCTGCAAATGGATCAGGCCAACACACTCAAATCGTCAGATCGACGATGACTCGATGTACACCCGCTCGCGCCACGGGCGCCACGGCCCGTTCGGCGGTCCTGAGGGACCGGGACGTGGTTTCGGTGGCCCAGGCCGCGGCTTCGGTGGCCCGTTCGGCGGACCGCCGTGGGGCGGTCCAGGTGGGCGCGGTCCAGGTGGCCCCGGTGGCCGCCATGGTGGCCGGCGCCGCCGCGGCGAGGTCCGGACAGCGCTGCTGCTGTTGCTCGCCGAGGAGCCGCGCAACGGCTACCAGCTGATGCAGGAGATCGAGGAGCGCAGCGGTGGACGCTGGCGCCCGAGCCCGGGATCCGTGTATCCGGCGCTGTCCCAACTCGAGGACGAAGGTCTGGTGAAGGCCGTTGACGGTGAGCCAGGCCGCGTGTTCGAGATCACCGACGCCGGCCGCGAGCAGGTCAAGCAACAGAAGGAGCAGGCCCCACCGTGGGAGCCCGAGGACGAGACGAGCGAGCCTTCGCTGTCCTCGCTGCGCAACCTGTTCACCTCGACCGCAGCTGCCACGTGGCAGGTCGCCCGCGAGGGGGACCAGCATCAGATCGCGGCGGCGTGCGCCCTGCTCGCCGAGACGCGGCGGGGGCTGTACCGCCTGCTCGCAGAAGAGCCGGAGCCTGCCGATCAGGCAGGAGACGGTGACGACAGCCCCGGCCAAGACCCGGCGGCCTCCTGACCGCGAACCCGGTGGAGCGAGATCCGAAGGACGACCCCGTAAGCTGATTGGCGATGACCGCGAGCCTGAATAACGGCGGCGAGCCGACATCAGCGATCACCGTCCGCAACCTCGTCAAGACGTTTGGCGAGGTGCAGGCGGTGCGCGGGGTCAACTTCGAGGTCGCGTCCGGCGAGGTGTTCGGCTTCCTCGGACCCAATGGCGCCGGCAAGACGACCACGATCAACATGCTGTGCACGCTGTCGAAGCCGACCTCCGGATCGGCGAGCGTCGCCGGCCACGACGTCGTCACCGAGCGCGACGATGTGCGCCGCAACATCGGTCTGGTGTTCCAGGATCCGACACTCGACGGATACCTGACCGCCGAGCAGAACCTGAAGCTGCACGCCGAGTTGTATGGCGTCGAGTCGGCCCTGGTCGCGCCGCGGATGGAGCAGGTGCTGCGGATGGTCGGGCTCTGGGATCGCAAGGACGGGCCCGTAGCGACCTTCTCCGGTGGGATGCGCAGACGCCTTGAGATCGCGCGAGGCCTGATGCACTCGCCGCGCGTGTTGTTCCTCGACGAGCCGACGATCGGCCTCGACCCCCAGACCAGACGCTTGATCTGGACCTACATCGGGGAGCTCAAGCAGCAGGAGGACATCACGATCTTCATGACGACCCACTACATGGACGAGGCCGAGTGGTGCGACCGGATCGCGATCATGGACCACGGTCAGATCGTCGCGCTCGATGACCCGGAGGCGCTGAAGGCCCAGGTCGGCAAGGACCGCGTGATGATCCACACGGCCGATAACGACGCGGCGATCGCGGCGCTCTTGCAGCACTTCGGGATCGAGGCGAAGATCTCGGAGGGCGCGGTCACGTTCGGAGTCGAGTCCGGCGAGGAGTTCGTCCCGAAGCTGTTCGCCGAGCTCGGCGTGGCGATCAAGGGGGTGAGCGTCTCACGACCGACGCTCGATGACGTGTTCATGTCCTACACGGGCAGCACCATCCGCGACGCCGAGGAGGATCAGTCCAAGCATCGCAACCGGGTGATGATGCAGATGATGAGCGGAGGTAGAAGGTGAGCAGCACGGTCCGAGGGCCACACGACACAGCGACCGCGCAGGACACCGGCACCGCCAACGGCGCCACCGGCAACGGGGCAGCCCAGGCTTCGGCGTCGGGCCACGCGATCGTTCGCGTCCACGTCCCCAAGCGCTCGATCACCTCGGAGCTGCGAGCGATCAAGATCGTCTGGCGGCGTGAGCTGATCCGCTTCCGTGCCGACCGGATCCGGATGCTGACCTCGCTCGTGCAGCCGCTGCTGTTCCTGTTCGTGCTCGGCACGGGGCTTCAGAGCCTCGTCAACGCCGGCACCGACGGCATCAATCTGAAGACCTTCATCTATCCCGGGATCCTCTGCATCTCGGTGATGTTCACAGCGATGTTCTCGGCGGCGTCGATCGTCTGGGACCGTGAGTTCGGATTCCTGCGGGAGATGATGGTCGCGCCGGTCCGGCGCAGCTCGATCGTGATCGGCAAATGCCTCGGCGGCGCCACCGTTGCGAGCTTCCAGGGCGTGATCATCATCGCGCTCGGGCCGCTGGTGGGCGTCTCCTACAACGTGCTGCTGATCATCCAGATCTTCATCCTGCAGCTGCTGCTGGCCTTCTCGATCACGGCCTTCGGCGTCATGATCGCCGTCCGGATCAAGCAGATGCAGTCGTTCATGGGCGTCATGCAGATGATCGTGATGCCGATGTTCTTCATCTCCGGGGCGCTGTTCCCGGTCGCGGGACTGCCCGTCTGGCTGGCGGTGCTCAACCGGCTTGACCCCCTGACCTACGCGATCGAGCCGATGCGCCGGCTCGTCTTCAACCACCTCAACATCCTGCCCGCCGCCCGAGCGGCGCTCGATCCCGGCATCACCTGGTTCGGGTGGCACGTCCCGACCCTGCTCGACGCCGCCATGATCGTCCTGCTCGGCCTGATCATGCTCGGGATCGCGATCTGGGAGTTCAGCGCCACCGAATAGGGCCCGGCAGGATGCCGGGCCGTGGTGACCGCCGGCCGTAGCGGAGCAGTCTCTCGCAAACACGAAGCGGAGCGAGGCCGGCCAAGAGCCGGAGGCGGTCTCAAACGGTTAGGGTTTCGAACCCATGGCTGTTGTACTCGATGGCGCCCCCCCGACAATCGATCAGGTGGTCGCGGTCGCGCGTGACGATGTCACCGTCACGGTGGGCGCCAACGCCGTGGCCGCGATGCAGCGCAGTGCCGAGGTGGTCAACTTGCTCGCCAACTCGAGTGAGCCGGCCTATGGCGTCTCGACCGGGTTCGGATCGCTCGCCAGCGTCCGGATCGCGCCCGAACGCCGCGAGGAGCTGCAGCGGGCGCTGATCCGCTCCCATGCGGCCGGCATGGGAGCGCCGGTCGAGCGCGAGGTGGTGCGCGCGATGATGCTGTTGCGGGCGCGCACGCTCGCGATGGGTTACTCCGGCACCCGCCCCGTGATCGCCGAGACGATCGTGGCGATGCTGAATGCGGGGATCACGCCGTCGGTGCCCGAGCACGGGTCGCTCGGTGCCAGTGGCGACCTCGCGCCGCTGGCGCACTGCGCGCTCGCGTTGATCGGCGAGGGCCGGACGCTCGACGGCGAGGCCGGCGCCGCGCTCGACGCCGCCGGGATCGAGCCGATCAGGCTTACCGCGAAGGAGGGGCTGGCGCTGGTCAACGGCACCGACGGCTCGCTCGGGATGCTCGCGATGTCGCTGCACGACCTTGGCGCGCTGCTGAGGATCGCCGACATCACCGCGGCGATGACCGTGGAGGCGCTGCTCGGCACCGACCAGGTGTTCACTCCGGATCTGCTGGCGCTGCGCCCCCAGCCGGGTCAGGGCGCCAGCGCCGCCAACATCCTGGCGCTGCTCGCCGGGTCGGAGATCGTCGCGAGCCACCGCTACGGCGACACGCGCGTCCAGGACGCCTACTCGCTGCGATGCTCGCCACAGGTGGCCGGCGCCGCACGGGACACGCTCGATCACTGCGCCCGCGTCGCGCAGGCGGAGCTGGCGTCCGCGATCGACAACCCGATGGTGATGCCCGACGGACGCGTCGCCTCATGCGGGAACTTCCACGGCGCACCCGTCGCGCTCGCGTGCGACTTTCTCGCGATCGCCGCAGCCGAGGTCGGCGCGATCGCCGAGCGCCGCACCGACCGGCTGCTTGACCCCACCCGCTCCCATGGCCTGCCGGCGTTCCTGGCGCCCGATCCGGGCGTCAACTCGGGGCTGATGATCGCCCAGTACACGCAGGCGGCGATGGTCGCCGAGAACCGCCGGCTGGCGGCACCGGCGAGCGTCGACTCGCTGCCGACCAGCGCGATGCAGGAGGATCACGTATCGATGAGCTGGGGTGCGGCACGCAAGCTCAGGACCGTCGTCGCCAACCTGACGCGGATCCTCGCGGTCGAGCTGGTCTGCGCGGCCCGCGGCCTCGACATCCGCGCGCCGCTGGCACCGGCCCCCGCGACCGGCGCCGTGCTGCGGACGCTCCGTGCCCACGTGCCGGGGGTCGGCGACGGCCGTGACCGCTGGCTGGCGCCCGAGCTGGCCGCTGCCGAGGCGCTCGTGCGTTCCGGTGAACTTCAGGATGCCGTCGAGCGAACGATAGGAGCACTGGCGTGAGCGGACCCAGACCCGTCCGAGCCCCCCGCGGCACCAAGCTCAGCTGCAAGGGCTGGCCGCAGGAAGCCGTGATGCGGATGCTGATGAACAACCTCGATCCCGAGGTCGCCGAGCATCCCGACGACCTCGTCGTCTACGGCGGCACCGGCCGCGCGGCCCGCTCGTGGGACGCGTTCGACGCGATCGTCGCGAACCTGAGGACGCTCGAGGCCGACGAGACACTGCTGGTGCAATCCGGCAAGCCGGTCGGCCGCTTCCGCACCCACGAATGGTCACCGCGCGTCCTGATCGCCAACTCCAACCTCGTGCCCGAGTGGGCCACCTGGGACGAGTTCCGCCGGCTCGAGGAGCTCGGCCTGACGATGTACGGGCAGATGACGGCCGGCTCCTGGATCTACATCGGCAGCCAGGGGATCGTGCAGGGCACGTACGAATGCTTCGCCGAGATCGCGCGGCGCAGTCACGGCGGCACGCTCGCCGGCACGATCTCGCTGACCGCGGGCCTCGGCGGCATGGGCGGCGCGCAGCCGCTGGCGGTGACGATGAACGGCGGCGTCGCGCTGTGCATCGAGGTCGATCGCGAGGCGATCGAGCGGCGGCTGCGCACCCGCTATCTCGACGAGTTGGCTGATGACCTCGACGACGCGGTCGCGCGCTGCCTGGAGGCCAAGGGCCAGAGGCGCGCGCTGTCGGTCGGGCTCGAGGCGAACGCCGCCGACGTGCGTGCCCGCGCTGCTGCGCAGCGGCTTCCCGGCCGACATCGTCACCGACCAGACCAGCGCCCACGACCCGCTGGGCGGCTACGTGCCGAACACGATGACCCTTCAGGAGGCGGCCGGCTCCGCGTCAGCGACCCGGCCCAGTACATCGAACGCAGCCGCCGCGCGATGGCCGCGCACTGCGCCGCGATGGTCGGCTTCAAGGACGCCGGCGCCGAGGTCTTCGACTACGGCAACAGCCTGCGCGCCGAGGCGCTGCTCGGCGGGTTCGAGCGCGCGTTCGACTACCCGGGGTTCGTGCCCGCCTACATCCGCCCGCTGTTCTGCGAGGGCAAGGGGCCGTTCCGCTGGGTGGCGCTGTCCGGCGACCCCGCCGACATCGCCGCGACCGACCGCGCCGTGCTGGAGGAGTTCCCCGACGACGAGGCGCTCGCCCGCTGGATGACGGCCGCGAGCGAGAAGATCGCCTTCCAGGGCCTGCCCGCCCGGATCTGCTGGCTCGGCTACGGCGAGCGAGCCCGGCTCGGGCTGCGCTTCAACGAGATGGTCGCCTCGGGCGAGCTCTCGGCCCCGATCGTGATCGGCCGCGACCACCTCGACTCCGGCTCGGTCGCCTCGCCCTACCGGGAGACCGAGGCGATGGCCGACGGCTCCGACGCGATCGCCGACTGGCCGCTGCTGAACGCGCTCGTCAACACCGCCGCGGGCGCCTCCTGGGTCAGCATCCACCATGGCGGCGGCGTCGGCATCGGCCGCTCGATCCACGCCGGCATGGTCTGCCTCGCGGACGGCACGCCGCTCGCCGCGCAGAAGCTCGAGCGGGTGCTGACCACCGATCCGGGGATGGGCGTGATCCGCCACGCGGACGCCGGCTACGAGCGCTCGATCGAGGTCGCATCGGAGCGGGGCGTGCGCATCCCGATGCGCGACTCAAGCCCGTCGTGAGCGTCCGCGAGATCGTCACCGCCGGTCACCCGATGCTGCGTGAGCCCGCGCGCGAACTGACCGTCGAGGAGCTCGCGGCCCCGAGACCCAGGCGCTGATCGACGACCTGATCGAGACGATGCGCACCGCCGGCGGCGCCGGCCTGGCCGCGAACCAGATCGCCGCGCGTCAGCGGATTGCCGTGATCGAGGTGAACAACAACCCGCGCTACCCGTACAAGCCGCCGATCCCGCTGACGGTGATCGTCAACCCGGTGATCGAGCCGCTCGACGGCGAACTGTTCACGATCAACGAGGGCTGCCTGTCGGTGCCCGGGCTGCGGGGCGAGGTCGACCGCCACGTCAACATCCGTGTGCGCTACCTCGACCGCCACGGTGAGGCCCATGATGAGGTCCGCCGCGGCCTGAGCGCCGGCACCTTCCAGCACGAGGTCGACCATCTCGACGGAATCCTGTTCCTCGACCGGGTCGCGGATCCACACAGCTTCATGACCTGGGAGCAGTTCGAGCGCTACCACCGCGACGCGTTCATCGCCCGGGCACAGGCAGCTCGTCGCCAGGGTCGGATCGTGACCACGTTCTGGTGCGAGCTCGCGTGGCTGGGCGGCGCCGAGCCGGAGTCCGGCGTGCTGATCGAGACCGACGGCGAGCGGATCGCGTCGATCGCGGCCGGCGTGGCCGCGCCCGCCGGGGCTCTCGTGCTCGAAGGCCTGACGCTTCCAGGCCTCGCCAACGCGCACTCGCACAGTTTCCAGCGGGCGCTGCGGGGCCGCACGCAGCGAGTCACCGGCGGATCGTTCTGGACCTGGCGCGAGCAGATGTACGAGCAGGCGCTGGCGTGCGACCCGGACAGTTTCCGCGCACTCGCGCGCGCGACCTTCGCCGAGATGGCGCTCGCCGGGATCACGCTCGTCGGCGAGTTCCACTATGTCCACCACGACCGCGACGGCACCCCGTACCGGGAGCCCAATGCGCTGGGGGAAGCGATCATCGCGGCGGCGGCGGAGGCTGGGATCCGCGTGACGCTGATCGATGCCTGCTACCTGAACGGTGGCCTGCCCCGGTTCCGCGACGCCGACGCCGACACCTGGGCGGCCCGCGTCTCACAGCTCGCGCCGAGCTCCGGCGCTCGGCTCGGCGCCGCGATCCACAGCGTCCGTGCAGTCGACTCAGGAAGGCGCCCGGGTCGTGGCTGAGGTGGCCCGCGAGCACGGGTGGCCGCTGCACGCGCACGTCTCCGAGCAGCCGGCCGAGAACGAGACGACGCTGCAGGCGCATGGCGTCACCCCGACTGTCCTGCTCGACAGCGTCGGCGCCGTGTCGGAGCGCTTCACAGCGATCCACGCGACGCACATGACGGCCGGCGACATCCGCCTGCTCGGCGAGGCGCGCGCGTTCACCTGCTTCTGCCCGACGACCGAGCGCGACCTCGCCGACGGCATCGGACCGGCTCGCGAGCTCGTCGACGCGGGCGCGCGGCTGACGCTCGGCAGCGACTCCCACGCGGTCATCGACATGTTCGAGGACGCGCGTGCGGTCGAGCTCGACGAACGTCTCGGAACGCTGGTGCGCGGGCGCCACACCCCGGTCGAGCTTGCGCGCGCGATGACCTCGGGCGGCTACGAGAGCCTCGGCTGGCCCGAGGGCGGGCGGCTGCAGACGGGCGCGCTGGCCGATCTCGTATCGGTCTCGCTGCAGTCGGTGCGGCTCGCCGGAACCCGACCGCGCGACGCACTGGATGCGGTCGTGTTCGCGGCCGGCGCCGGCGACGTCCGCACCGTCATCGTCGGCGGGCGCACGATCGTCCACGACGGCGCACACGTCACGATCGACGTCGCTGCCGAGCTGACCTCATCGATCTCCCAGGTGTAGCCGCGACGATGACGACGCTCGCGCTTGACAACATCGGCACGCTCGTCACCTGCGAGCCCGAGCTGGGCGAGGGACCGCTCGGCGTCGTGCGGAATGCCGCGCTGGTGATCGAGGATGGGCACGTCGAAGCGATCGCCGGCGCCGGAGCGGAGGCGCTCGCCGACGAGTGCGTGGATCTGGAAGGGCGCTGCGTGATCCCCGGATTCGTCGACAGCCACACCCACCTCGTGTTCGCGGGCGACCGTGCGGAGGAGTTCGCGGCGCGGATGGCGGGCGCCCCTTACGCGGCGGGCGGGATCCGCACCAGCGTCGCGATGACGAATGCCGCCGGCGATCACGAGCTCCGAGCGCTTACGGCGGCGCGGCGGCGCGAAGGTGTGCGGGCCGGGATCACCCATGTCGAGATCAAATCCGGCTACGGCCTCGATGTCGCGGGCGAAGCGCGACTGTGCGCGCTCGCGGCCGAGCTCACCGACGACGCGACGTTCCTCGGCGCGCACGTCGTGCCCGCCGACTACGACGGCCGGGTCGATGACTATGTCGCGCTCGTCTGCGGAGCGATGCTCGACGCATGCCGGCCGTATGTCCGCTGGATCGACGTGTTCTGCGAGCGCGGGGCGTTCGACGTCGACCAGTCTCGCGCTGTGCTGGCGGCGGGCCGCGATGCCGGCCTCGGCCTGCGGATCCATGCGGCTCAGCTGGAGCCCGGTGGCGGCGTGCAACTGGCGGTCGAGCTCGACGCCGCATCGGTGGACCACTGCACGTTCCTGACCGACGCCGACATCGCGGCGCTGGCGGGCTCGGCCACGGTTGCGACCTTCCTTCCCGCGACGGACTTCGCGACCCGCCAGCCCTACCCCGATGCGCGCCGCGTGATCGATGCCGGGGCCATGGTCGCGCTCGCGACCAACACCAATCCGGGGTCCAGCTTCACGACCTCGATGAGCTTCTGCATCGCACTTGCGGTGCGTGATCTGCGAATGACGCTCGAGGAGGCGCTGCTGGCTGCAACCGCCGGCGGCGCACGCGCCCTGCGGCGCAAGGACATCGGGCGCCTCGCGCCCGGGCTTCGGGCTGACGCGGCGGTCCTCGACGCGCCGACGCCGGCACACCTGGCCTACCGGCCGGGAGTGCCGCTGATCGCTGCGACGTTGATTGAAGGACGGGTCGAGCACATCGATCCGGCGTTGATCGACCCTGCGCGATGGCACGACCTTGGAGGCCACAGATGACCGATTTCGAACCTGAGCTGCGCGACGGGCCGCCGTGGGCGATGGAGGAGATGATCGACGCCGAGCGCGACCTTCCTGACCTGATCGCGGGCGGCTCTGGGCTCCGTCGCACCGCGGAGGAGATCAGGCGGGCCCTGCACTCCGGCGAGCAGATCGTCATCTGTGGATGCGGGACCAGCGAGCACGCGGCGCGGGCGATCGCGGCGATCCTGCGGGACACGCAGCCGGGCGCCGCCGTGGTGGCGCGGGACGCGTTCGAGGCACTGCTCGACCCCCCGGACCACGGGCTGCTGATCGCGATCTCTCACGAGGGCGGCACCGCGGCGACGCTGGCAGCGGCCCGTAGCGCCGTGGCCGCGGGCGCGCGCGCGCTGCTGATCACCGCAAACCCGCAGAACGCGCCCGAGTCGGTGCCGGCCGCGGGAACCCCGCTGCTCGACCGCTCGTGGTGTCACACGGTCGCCTACATGTCGGCGATCCTGACCTGTGCGCTCGAGCGCGGGCGTTGAGCGGTCAGCCGCGCGTGCATTGATCGAACAGCGAGCTCGCTGATCGCGATCGCCGCCGCGCCGACGCTGCCGTGCTGGCCGGATGCGAGCGGCTGCTGATCATCGGATCGGGCGTCGACGAGATCACCGCGGCGGAGCTGGCGCTGAAGATCGAGGAGGCCGCCCATCTCCCGTGCACCCCACTCGGTGTCGAGAAGGTGCTGCACGGCCACCTGCCGGCCGCCGATGCGCGCACCGGCGTGGTGCTGATCCGCTTCGACCCCTCGGCTGCCGGACGACGCGACGCGCGCGCCGCGAACGTGGCGGCGGCGGTCGCGGTGCTCGACATGCCGACGGTGGAGCTGGCTCGCCCAGCGCTCGGCTCAAGCGCGCGCGGCGCTGATCGCCGGCGCCGTGGCGCGGCGCTGCTGACGCTGGAGTTGGCGATGGCGCTCGGCACCAACCCCGACCTGATCCGCCGCGAGCAGCCCCTCTACCGTCAGGTCGCGGCGGTCGCAGGCGCGGGCTGAGCGCCGTGCCCTGGCACCGTCGTGGCGGCGGTCCTCCCCGCCACCCGGCTGCTCGCGCGTAGCAACCTGCAGAGGGATTCGACGACCTCGGGTCGAACTGGCTGCCGGCGTTGCGCCGCAGCTCTGCGATCGCCTCGGCGGTGCTGCGCGCGCGCCGGTAGCAGCGGTCGGAGGTCATCGCGTCGAACGCGTCGCAGACGGCGATGATCCGCGCGCCGAGCGGGATCGCGCGCCGGCGAGGCGGTCGGGGTAGCCGCCTCCGTCCCACCGCTCGTGGCTCGCGCGCACCAGCCGGGCGACCGGCCGCAGGGCCGGGTCGACGTTGAGGATCCGCTCGCCGATCACCGAGTGCTGGCGCATGAACTCCGTCTCCGACTCGGTCAGCGGCCCCGGCTTCTCCAGGATCGCGTCCGGGATCGCGAGCTTGCCGATGTCGTGCAGCTCAGCCGCGCGCGTCAGCTCGTCGAGCTGTTCGGAGTCGAGGCCGAGATCGCGGCCGAGGTCGGCGGCGAGCCGGCCGACGCCGCTGAGGTGCTCGGCAAGCCCCGGCGTGCGCTCGCTCGAGCAGCTGCATCAGTACGTCGCGCGTGCGCGGCTGCGTGCACCGCGGCTGCGCTTGGCCTTGTCGGCGTACATCCGCTGGTCGGCGAGGCGCAGCACCGCGCTGGTGTGACCGCGTCGTCGGGAATCGACGGCGACCCCGTAGGAGGTGCTGACGGTGAACGCGGTGCCGGTCTCGCTCGAGCGCCTGCGCGCGCCGCGCGACCACGGGTCGCTCGCGTGAGTGCCTGCCCGGGAGCAGCGCGCAGAACTCGTCGCCGCCGAGCCGGTAGGCGCGGCCACTGGGCGCGAGCGCCGTGCTGCCAGCGCGCCTCCGAGTCGCGCCAGCAGTGCATCGCCGGCGCTGTGGCCGAAGCTGTCGTTGTAACGCTTGAAGCCGTTGAGATCGAAGAACACGAGTGTGTGCGGATCCGCCGCTCGTGTCGGCGCGCGTCAAGGTCCTCGATCAGCACCCCGCCGGTTCCCCAGCCCGCTGAGCGGATCGGTGACCAGGTCATCGGCGGCGCGCCGCAGGATCCGCACGTTCTCCAGCGTAGGTCAGCACGCCGCGCAGCGTCGTCAGCACCAGCGCCGCGGCGGCGAGGCGCGACCGCGACCGCGGTGACGTGCGCGAACGCGGCGCAGACGAGCAGCACCAGCGCGACGCAGGCGGCGACCGACCGGCAGCACGACCGTGCTGCGGCGCCGCCGCCCGGCGCTCGCGCCCGCCGCGGTCGGCTGCCACGCCGCCAGCGCGATCAGGCTCATGCGACGCCGGCCACATCGCGTCAGGATCCCGCCGGACACGTAGTGCCCTTCGCCGACTCGTACGCGGACACGAGATCGCGCGCCCGCGCAGCAACGCGATGCCCGCCCCGAGCAGCAGCCACATCCGGTCAGGCCGCCAGCCCGACAGCGAGCAGCGCCACGACCGACGAACGCCAGCAGCGTCAGATCGCCGCATCGGGTAGGCGAGGTCGACGACATCGACGATCATCCGTGCCCGTCCCGATCGCCAGGATCGCCGGCAGCACCAGAGCCGGCGCCGATCGCCGCCACCGCCAGGCCGACGACGCCGCCGTCGAGCCACTGCGCGGCGCTTGCGTCGGTAAGCCGCGAACGGATCAGCAGCATCAGCGCCACATACATCGCCGGGTACATCGACAGGTAGGCGCCGTCGGCGACGGACGGGATCGGCGGGTTGGCGAGCTGTTCGAGCCACAGCGTCCAGATCAGGTCGCCGGTGCCCAGGACAGCAGCCATACGTCATCAACCGCCCACGCGCGCCGATCCTCGCGCCGGCTCAGCACGCGGGCGGCGCAGACCGCCGACGGCGAGGAACTCGACGGCGGTGTAGACCCAGTTGTTGGTGAACGCGTCGAGCTCGCGTGCCACCGAGTCCGAACAGCGCGTGGGCGCCTGAAAGGCCACGCCAGGCGCCATCGCGCCGCACAGCCAGCCGAGCCATCGCGAGACATGAGGCAGCGGCATCGCGGCCCTGCCCGCGAACAGCAGTCCGCGCGCATAATTCGGAGTTTCGAGACAGGCGGCGACGCCTCTTCAGAGCGCCGGCGACCGGGAGCTCGGAGCCCACCTCCCGCGGTGCGCGTGAACCCTCAGCGGTGCAGCGTGTCGCTCAGCCCCTGGTCGAGTGACCGGGGCGAAAAGCCGAGCTCACGGCGTGCCTTCGCGTCGCTGGCCCAGTAGGTGACGCCATCAGAGACGGCGATCAGCTCGCTGCATGTTCGGCGGCAGTCCGAGCAGCGGCCCGATCACCGGCGCAAGCGGCGCCGAGAGCTTGATCAAGCGGTCGGCATCGCCAGCTTCGGTTCAGACGGCCGGCGATCCGCGCGTTCCCTGCACGAGGTCCCTCATCGTCACGAGCTCTCCGGCGAGCACATAGGACTCGCCGATCCTCCCCTTCTCGAAGCGAGCAGGATCCCGTCAGCGACGTCGTCGACGTGCTTCAAGCCGATCCCCATGTCCGCGAACGGGATCATCAGCATCCTCCCCGGCGACCTGCCCGATCATGTTGCCGACTCGCTGTGGTCGCCGGGGCCGTAGACGTGGCAGGCTGCACGATCACGATCGGCGCGCCCTTCTCGATTCGATCTTCGGCAACCTCGTGCGCCCGGTACTTGGCCTCATCGTAGATTGAGAGGAAGCCCTCCGACAGGTCACGGCGATACGTCTCGTCGACGACGTTGCCATGCGTGTTGCCGAACACGTTGCAGGTCGAGACATAGACGATTCCGCGGGACGGCCGGCGGCGATCGCTGCATCAAGCACGTCGGCGGTCCGTCGATGTTGGCGCGCAGCATCGGCTCCTGCTCGGACTTCGGGATTCCCGACCTTGTACACCGCCCGCGAGGTGAAGCACGCCGTCGCACCCCTCGATCGCGGCGCGCATCACATCGCGCTTGCAGATCGCCCGGGACGAGCTCGCAACCCAGTGCCTTCACCGCGCCCGCCTTCTCGGACGACTGACGAGCGCGACAACCTCGTCTCCGCGCTCACGCAGCTTCGCCGCGACGTCGGCCGCCGATGAAACCGGTCCCCCAGTCACGAACGTTCGCATGGCGCGACTTTATCCGTCGCGGTCCGCTTGGGCTCGTTCACGCCGGCGACGGCGACCAGCTGCTATGCGTGCGCCGCGAGCGGGCTGCTCGATCCGGCGCGGAAGCAGCGTCTCGCGGGCGATCACCAGACGCTGGATCTGGGCGGTGCCCTCGTAGAGCTGCAGGATCTTCGCGTCGCGCATCAGCTTCTCGACCTGTACTCCTTGATGAAGCCGTAGCCGCCGTAGACCTGCACGGCGTCGATGGTGACCTCCATCGCCGAGTCGGCGGCGAAGCGCTTCGCGTGCGAGGACTCGAGCGTGTTGCGGTCGCCCTGGTCGAGCAGCACCGCCGAGTTCCAGGTCGCCAGCCGGGACAGATGGACCTTCGTCGCCATGTCGGCGATCATGAACTGGATCGCCTGGTGCATCGCGATCGGGACGCCGAACTGAACGCGCTCCTTGGAGTACTCGATCGCGAACTCCATCGCGGCGCGCGCCACGCCGGTCGCCATCGCGGCGACGCCGGGGCGCGTGCGGTCGAGCGTCATCATCGCGATCTTGAACCCCTTGTTCTCCTCGCCGACGAGGTGATCGAGCGGGATCTCGACGTCGGGGAACGTGACCGTCGCGGTGTTCGAGGCGCGCTGCCCCATCTTGTCCTCATGCTTGTCGACGACGACGCCGGCGTCGCGCGGGACGATGAAGCAGGAGATCCCGCGGTGACCCGCCTCCCTGTCGGTCTTCGCGTAGACCGTGTACCAGTTGGCGTACTCGCCGTTGGTGATGAAGCACTTCGAGCCGTTGATCACCCACTTGTCGCCGACTCGCTTGGCGGTCGTCTTCATCCCTGAGACGTCGGACCCGGCGTCGGGCTCGGTCAGGCAGAACGAGGCGAGCAACGGCGCTTCGCTGAGACGACCGAGGTACTCGCGCTTGAGCTCCTCCGAGGCCGCCAGCCCGACCGGCGCGGTCGCGAGGCCGTTGCACGAGAGCGATGTCGAGATTCCCGAGCAGCCCCAGGCGAGCTCCTCCTCGATCAGGGCGCCCTCCAGATAGCTGAGGCCCGGGCCGCCGTACTCGACCGGCAGATGGCTGTTCATCAGGCCGAGCTCCCAGGCCTTGTCGATGATGTCCTGCGGCCAGGTGGCGTCACGGTCGTACTGCCACGCGACCGGGCGGATCTCCTGCTCGGCGAAGTCGTGCGCCAGCTCCCGCATGCTCTGCTGCTCTTCGGTCAGCGTGAAATCAACCACGATCGCATCTCCTTCGGCCAGGCGATTGACTAGTCAGTCAATGTCATTATCGGCAAAGCGTAGCTGTTCTCGACGCCGACTCGTCGAGGACCCGTAAACGTGTGCGGTTCAAGGGTGGCGAAGCGAGACGGATCCCGTTAGGCTGCGCGCCAATGGCAGACCCGCGGAAGATCGACCTGGAGGAGCTGGCTAACAGGCCGGGGACATACTTCAACCCGCAGACCGAGGTCCTGATCGTCGTCGACGATTCGCCTGAGCTGGATGGCGAGATCTTCAACATGGAGGACTACGAGGGCTCCGACTGGGTGTTGATCTCCGACGAGACACCCGTCGACGAGCACCGCCGCGATGAGCTGCTGGAGGCCTTCCAGATCCGCTACCACCCCGGCGAGGTCACCGACAACGGCGACGACGAACTCGACGAGCTCGAAGAGGACGACCAGGAGGTCGGGCGGGAATAGGGCGGCGTCAGCGCAGTAGCGGGGAGCGCGTCAGCGCAGTAGCCGCGAGCGTCAGCGCAGTAGCCGCGAGCACTTCTGCATCTTCGTGACGTCCTCGCCGGCCGCCTTGATGCACTTGCTGTAGTGGCTGACCTTGCCGGCGGTGCCACTTGCGGCGCTCGAGCTGCTCGATCCCGTCGCGGAGCCGAGTGACGATCCAAGCGAGCTCATGCCGATCAGGCTGCCGATCCCCGAGAGCACAGACTTGAGCTTCGCCTGGAAGGCGCTGTAGGGCTGCACATCGGCCGGCGCGGTGATCGTCTGTTGCTGGTTGACGTCGTTGTACTGCAGCGTGAACGTAAGCTGCGCTCCGGTGACACCGCCGACCCTGCTGCTCAGCTGCCCGCTCACCGGGACCGACATCTGCAGCATCAGCTTGCGGAGCGTGTGGTCGCTGTTGCCGGTCCAGACGTCGATCGTCGGGTGAATCGCAGCGAGCTTCGCCAGCGTGGCCGTGGGGATCGTTGCCGGGAGCTTGCCCGCGCCCGCGAGGCGCAGTGTGCCGGCCCGCGAGATGACCGCGGCGTAGAGCTCACGGACCAGCGCGGCGACGTTCACACCGGTGTGCACCTGCGTGGTCTGGACGCCACCGACGGGCGCGGCGGCGTTGACGACGGTCGGATTCACGAGCCAGTCGAGCGGGTGGATCCCGAGCTTGCCGAGCGTGTCGGAAGCCGAGTGCTTCATCTCGTGCGAGCCGGCATGGGAGACGCTTGCCTGCAGTTTGGCGTAGCTGCCCGCGGGGATCGCGTAGTTGCCGCCCTCGAGCGTCAGATAGCCGTTGGTTCCGGTCGAGATCACGCCGATCGAGCCGCTCTGGCCAAGCGCGCTCACGGTAGCCGTCAGGTCAAGCTCGGGCAGCTTGCCGGCGCCGAGACTCTGGAACGGACCGCTGACCGTCAGGCTGATCGGGCCGCTCACAACACTTGAACCCGATGGGGTCACGGCCAGGGAAAGCGAGATCTTGCCGCTGTCGATCTTGTGCGAGCCGGTGAACGTCTGACGCAGCACCGAGGCGCCGCTCGCACCGACTGAGCTGTTGGAACTGCTGCCACACGCGCCGAGCGCGACCGCACACGCGGCGGCGATCAGCACCGGAATCACGCGAACTCTGCTGAGGGTTCTTCTCATACACACCCTGATCGGCACCGGAAGGATGAAACAGGACCTGCGCCGCGAAACAACATCGAAAATAGCATTGGTTCGATGCGTGCGTGCCGTCTTGCCCCGATCGCAGCCGGCGTGCTGCTCCTCTTGGCGTCGTTTGTGCCGGACGCGCAGGGCGCAGGTGTGCTCGTGCTCGGAGCGCATGGGCGTGCCCGGGTCGTGGTCGATCGCTTCGTTCAGGGCCCCGCATTGACGCCGGACCCCTCGGCCACACCTGGCCCGGGCGCCCTGATCGCCCGCGACGCTTCGAAAGCGCGTCCGCGCGGTGGCCCGACGATCGTCAGCGAGTTGGGGGAGCTTCTGCGCGCGCGCGCGATCACGTCGAGTGCCTACCAGGGCTACCTGTCGGACTGGAAGGTTGCACTGGCTACGGCGCGGCGGCTGCGGGGGACGCGCGCAGCAGAGCTCGAGGGGGTGATCGAGAACCTGCACGCGATCGCGGCCGCGGGCGGTCTGACAGCATCGCGGCTACCGGCGATCTTCCTGACGCTCGAGCGCAACAGGCAGTGGTGGACGAGCGGCCCGCTGCTGAGCTACGGGCAGAGAGTCGAGTTCGCCGGATCGGGGTTGGTCTGGGAGTACTACCCGGGTGAGGGGATCGAGCTCCAGGCGCTGGCCAGCTTCGGCAAGGCGAATGCGCTGTACGCCGGTGGGCCGGCGGACTACCCGGCGCTGAAGGCGTTGCTGGCGCAGTTGATCTCGCTCGCCTCCCAGAGCCGCGGCGGCGTCGCCTGGGACTACTACTTCGACTGGGACGGCGGGCAGCCGCCGTGGGCGAGCGCAATGGCGCAGGGCACCGCACTCGAGGCTCTCACCCACGCATATCGGGCCTTCGACGACCCGTTCTATCTGCAGGTCGCCGCCCAGGCCCTGCAGCCGCTCGCGGAGCCACCGCCCTCCGGCGTCAGCGTCGTGACGCCGCTTGGACGCCGCTTCCTGCAGTACTCGTTCGCGCCCGGCACCGACATCATCAACGCGTTCCTGCAAACGCTGATCGGGCTCGACGAGTACGCAACGCGAGCGGGAACCTCGAGGCGCTTGCGCTGTTCAGAGCCGGTAACGCGCAGGCGCAGGCCGAGCTGCCGCGATTCAACACGGGCGCATGGTCGCTGTATCAGCCCGGGATCGAGGATTCGCTCTCCTACCACGTGCTCGTCACCGGCTTTCTGCAGCAGCTGTGCACGCTCACCGCCGCCCCCGTCTACTGCAGGACCGCGTCGGCATTCCAGACGGACCTGACGACGCCCCCGGCGCTCACGCAGCTGACGGTCGCTGCTCGCGCCGGCAGCGGGTTCCCACTTGTGTTCCGCCTCTCCAAGGAGGCACACGTCGGTGTCGTCGTGTTGCGGGGCGGGCACGCCGTGTTTCTGACCAGCGCCGAATTCGGCTACGGCGTCAACGCCTTCACGATCCCGCCGCTGGCATCGCCCGGCACCTACACGGTGCATCTCGCCGCCACCGATCTGGCCGGCAACTTCAACCGGATCGTGAGTTCGCTGACGGTCGCGCCTCGCCGGCGTCACCGCGGCTGAACCCCGCGCCGCGCTGCTCCAAAGGTGCTGGCGCAGGTCTTCGTGCCCCGAGTCAAAAATTCGGGCCACTCCCGAGACTGCTCACGAATTTCCGACTCGCGACACTAGACTCGGGCGCCGGATGACGCCGCGGACGATCCTCTACACGGGCAAGGGTGGCGTCGGCAAGACATCGGTTGCGGCGTGCACCGCTCGGCGCCTCGCGGACGCGGGGCGCCGGACGCTCGTGATCTCCACCGACCCCGCCCACAGCCTGTCGGAGTCGCTGGAGTTCCCGCTCGGTTCCGAGCCCGTTGCGGTGAACGACCTCCTCTGGGGGCAGGAGGTCAATGCGCAGGACGAACTCACGCGGCACTGGGCCGGGGTGCAGGATTGGTTGGGGGGGCTGCTGATCGAGCGCGGGATCGACCGGATCTCCGCCCAGGAGCTGACGGTTCCGCCGGGGATGGACGAGCTGTTCTCGCTGCTCGTCCTGCAGCAGCAGCACAGCTCCGGAGCGATGGGACGCGATCATCGTCGATTGCGCGCCGACGGGCGAGACGCTGCGGCTGCTGTCCTTCCCCGATGTGGCGCGCTGGTGGATCGACAAGGTGTTCCCGCTGGAGCGACAGATCCTCGCGACCGCCGGACCGATCGCCCGCACGCTGCTCGACATTCCGCTGCCGGGCTCAGCGGTCTGGGCGGACGTCCGACCGCCTGTCCGAGAACCTGATCGCGATGAACACGATCCTCCGTGACCGCGAGCACTGCACCGTCCGGCTGGTGATGAACCCCGACCGGATGGTGATCGGCGAAGCGATGCGCACCTTCACCTACCTGAATCTGTATGGCTACCTGACCGACGCGGTCGTGGTCAACAAGGTGTTCAGCGCCGATGTCGGCGACTATTTCGCACAGTGGCGCCGTCTCCAACAGGAGCATCTTGAGTTGGTGCGGTCGGCCTTCTCCCCAGTCCCCGTGCTCGAGGCGCCCTACTTCGACCAGGAGGTGATCGGACCCGGAATGCTCGACCGGCTCGCTGGCGCACTGTTCGGAGCCGCCGAGATCGACCCCGCCGGCATCCTTCACGACGCGATCACACACGACATCGAGCTCGCGGCCGACGGCGCCAAGCTGCGGCTCGCGCTGCCGCTTGCACGCAAGGGCGACATCTCACTGAAGAAGATCGGGCTGGAGCTGGTCGTCTCCGTCGCCGGACAGCGGCGGACGATCATGCTTCCCGATGCGCTGGCCTCCTTCAATCCGACAACGGCCACCTTCGAGGATGGTGCGCTGGAGGTGAGCTTCGATGCCGCCGGCTGATAGGGACAGCGCCGCGGGAGACCGCGACAGCGGAGCAACGCTGCGGCGACTGGAACAGCGCCTGCAGAGTGCCTCCGGCGCCGCCCAGCAGCTGCTCGACCAGGCGCTGAGCGAGGCGGCGAGCGGGGCGCGCAAACCGCCGCCTGCAGGCTTCCAGCACCCGCCCGAGGACGAGGCCACCGACGAGCGGCCCGGCGGCGGCGACCTGACCCGGCTTCTGCAGATCGCCCGGGAGCTGCGAGAGCTGATCCCCCCCGAGCTGCATCTGCGGCTGATCGAGGCCCTCAACGAGCTGCTGCTGGCGCTCCGCGCGCTGATCGACTGGGTTCTCGAGCGACAGGAGCGCGGTCGCGGCAAAGGAGCCGAGGTGCAGGACATCCCGATTCTCTGACGCGCCTGTCGACGTGGCTGGGTTCCCCCAGCCGGTCGACCCGGGCGGCGTTTTCATGTATAAGTCGCCCTCATGGCCTACGGGACGGCGGCCGGGGCGCTGCGGCGCCAGGAGGAAGTGCTTGCACCGGCGGGTCTGCGGCGCGGGTGGGAGTCCGGTCGCCTCGGCAACCGCGGCACCCTGATGATCGCGGGTCTGCTCGCGGCGCTGTTCCTCGGCACCGTGGCGATCCTGACCGCCGACGCACCGCAGTTGCGCGTTCCGACGCTCGCAACCGCACCCGCGGCGAGCACCCCAACGCCGGCCGACATGGCGGCATCTCGGGGTGTGGGATTGGATCAGCATGCCTACTGGGTCACCAGGAGTGCCGATCGGCTGCTCGCGGTCAACGCCGGGCAGCGGATGCGGGCCACGTTCACGGCCGGCGGCGTCCGGGTGGGCGTGCCGGGCGGCGCGGTCACCCTCTCGCTGAGGGCGTTCGGACGGGGCCGCTCGCTTGAGTCCGAGGTCCCGGTCGCCCCGGTCTCGCATGCGAACCGTGTGTCGTACCGACGCGCGGGGCTCGTGGAGTGGTACGCCAACGGTCCATTCGGCCTCGAGCAGGGCGTGAAGCTCAGCTCCCGTCCGGCGGGAGCGGAGTCGAGCGGCGTGGTGAAGCTCGCGTTCGCGCTGCGCGGCGGCGGCGCCCGGCTCCGGGCAGGACAGCTGACGCTTGCAGGGGCGGGAAGCGCAACGATCCTGCGCTACGGCGGGCTGATCGCGACCGACGCGCTCGGCAGGGTGCTGCCGTCCGGACTGCTGCTTGACGGCCACAGGCTGCTGATCGAGGTCAACGATCGCGGCGCGCGCTACCCGATCACGATCGACCCGCTGATCCAGGCGGCCACCCTGACGGCCTCGGATTCCGCGCAGAAGTACTGGTTCGGGTTCAGGACCGCCGTGTCGGGCTCGACGCTCGTCGTCGGCGACCCGACGGCGGATGGCGGCGAGGGCGCCGCGTATGTGTTCACCGAGCCGGCCTCCGGCTGGGCGAACGCGACGCAGGCTGCGATCCTGAATGGGCCGGGCGGCGCGACGACCGACTCGCTCGGCTATTCGGTGGCGGCGTCTGGGACGACCGTGTTCGCCGGCGCACCGTACGCCGGGCAGACCTCGACTTCCCAGGGTCAGGGCGCCGTGTACGCCTACACCGAGCCGACCAGCGGCTGGCCGGCGACGATGACCCCGACGGCGACCCTCACGGACTCAGCGAACGCAACCGGGGTGCTGCCTGACTACACCGGCTGGTCGGTAGCGGCGACCGGCTCGACCGTCTTTGCCGGCGCACCCTACGCAGGCGCTCTCAGCGAGGGCGTCGGCAGCTTCGGCACCGGTCAGGTGCTGGTCTTCAACGAGCAGCCGGGTGGCTGGATCAGCGAAACCCAGTCGGCGACCCTGAGCCCCTCCGACGGCGGGCCCGACCAACTCGGCCAGTACCTGGCGGTGTCCGGCTCCACGCTCGCGGCGGGAGCTCCGGATGCGAGTAATGGGGCCGGAGCCGTGTACGTCTTCCAGGCGCCGTGGACGACGGGGACGCAGACGGCGGTGCTCACGGCTCCAGGCCAGCCCGCGGGCCAGCTCGGGTACAAGGTTGCGACCGACGGCTCGACGATCGTTGCCGGCGCCCCGTTCGCAACCGTCGGATCCATCACGCGCGCCGGCTCCGTGTTCGTGTACACGGAGCCCTCCTCGGGAGGATGGGTCGACAGCGCCGCCCCGGCAGCCGAGCTGACACCATCCACGACTACCTCAGATGCTCTGTTCGGGCTTCGGCTCGCGATCGGACCGTTCCCCGCCAACGCGACGAACAGCTCCGCCTCGGCGAGCCAGAGCGCGGAGACGGTGTTCGTGGGCACCGGGAACGGCACCGGTGTCTACGCCTTCGCAAAGCCGGCCTCGGGCTGGCAGACCGCCAGCGCCCCGGCGCTGCTGGGCCTGGCGAGCGCCTCGACGTACTCGCTGACGCTCGGTGGCAACAATCTGTTCGAGGGCGTCGACAACAGCACCGGCGAGTTCACCGCCACCCCCACGTATCACCCTGGCTCGGTCAACGTGTTCGGTACTCCCGGCGGTGGCGGCGGGACGGGCACGCCGGTCGACACGGCTCCACCCGTGGTTTCGGGCAGCGCGAAGGCGGGTGGCAAGCTCTCATGCTCAACGGGCACGTGGACGAACGACCCGACCAAGTTCAGCTATCAGTGGTACCTGAACGGCACCCCGATCCAGGGCGCGACCGGCAGCACCTACAAGGTGCAGAGCGGCGATGAGCAGCTGACGCTGACCTGCTCGGTAACCGCTTCGAACGGCAAGGGTGCCGGCTCACCGGCGACCGTGAAGCGCGGCAAGACGGTCCCGGTTCCGCACGTCACCGGCTGCCCGAAGGCGACCGGCGGCCTCAGCGGTGAGACGCTCGGACTGGTCAAGCTCGGCGACACCCGCGCGCAGGCGGCGAAGGCATACACGCACAGCTCAAACCGGGGCAAGCAGTACGAGGACTTCTTCTGCCTGACCCCGATCGGGGTCAGGGTCGGGTTCGCGTCGCCGGCTCTGCTTCATACGCTTCCGAAGAGCGAGCAGGGAAAGCTGAGCGGCCGCGTGATCTGGGCGTCGACCTCGAGCGCCTACTACACGATCGACGGGATCCGGGTTGGCGCGACAGTCGCCGCCGCGGCCCTCAAGCTGAAGCTGACCGGCCCGATCCACGTTGGTCTCAACGACTGGTACATCGCGCCGAACGGCAGCTCGACCGCGGTGCTGAAGGTGCGCCACGGAGTCATCGAGGAGATCGGGATCGGCGACAAATCGCTGACCGGCACCCACGCCGAGCAGCTCAACTTCTTCAAGAGCTTCTCCTAGCGCCGTCAACTCTGACTACGTTTTGGTTCGCCACGAACCAAAACGTAGTCAGAGTGGCTGACTGACTGCCTCACGGGTGGAGTGTCGGGTTGTCGGGCTCCAGCCGGCGTGCCCTGGCCAGCAGCCGCGCCGCCGCCCCGGGCCGGCCGGCGGCGGACTCAAGGGTCGCGCCGTCCTGCAGCGCCTGGATCGAGTCGGGGTAGGCGGCGAGCTCGTTGACCGACCACGGGATGCCGAACCCGGCCGCACCCGAGTAGTGGCGCTGAGCCAGGACGGCGTAGGCGTGGGTGGCGATCTGGTCGACCCCGGCGTCCCACGGCCGCAGGTCGTGCGCGGTCTTGAAGTCGCTGTCGGCGGCAGCGAGGTTGCCCGCCGCAGCCTCCAGCAACGCCCTGCGCAGCGGGATCTCGGCGGCGGCGCCGGCGACCAGCACGATGACCAGCACGGCGTACGCGGACACCAGAGCAGCCCTTGGCCAGGCAACGGCGCGGGCGGCAGGCTGCGGCGGCGCCGCGATCAGGGCGCCGGCAAACAGCGCCGCGAGTGGCGTCGTGCCGGGCCCGGTGAAGTAGAACAGCAACGCGACGCCGTAGCCGGCCAGACCCGCAAGCAGTCCGCCAAACGCGATGCGCTCACCGTCCGGCGGCTGCGCGTCGAGCGAACGCAAGCCTCGGTACAGGACGAACCCGGCCATGATCAGGGCGAGGCACGCGAGCCCTGCGCCCCCGGCGGCGGCGGCCTGCAACACCCAATCATGAGGGCTGTCAGGAGGGTTGGCGGGCCCGACCTCGGTCTCGTAGCGTCGGCTGTGGTAGCTCGGGATCGCATCCACCCAGCCGCTGGGACCGGTGCCGAGCAGCAGGTGGTCGCGGACCAGTTCGAGCGTCTCTCCCCACAGCAGCGTCCTGCCGGTGGTCGTCTGCCGAGAGAGCCTGGTCGCGCTGAGCACGTGGCTGCGCGTCGCCGGCAGCGCCAGCACCCCAGCCGCGATTACCACAGCGCCGAGCGCGATCGCGACCCGCGCACGCCGGTCACCGGCCAGCACGAACAGGACGACGGCGAGCACGGCCGCTCCCGCCAGCGCGCCTCGCGAGCCCGAGGTCATCAGCGCGACGGCCGCACCGATCGCGCCCGCCCGATGCAGCGTGCCGGGCAGCCGGATCGCCACGGCCGCGAGCGGCCCGAGCGCGAGCAGCGCCCATGCCCCCTGATCGCTGGCATTGCCGAGCAGCGAGCCGGGACGCGACACGTTGCTGACCAGCGGCCGCAGACCGGCGGCCTCGAGCGCCGCCTCGATCCCGATCGCGAGTGCCGCGACCGCGACCCCATCGAGTAGCCAGGCGGTCGACCCGGGTGCCCGCCGCGGGCCGAGCAGGCGCGCACCGGCCACGAGCGCGCCGAGATAGACCGCAAGCGCGACGACCCCCTCGTAGCGTGGCGGCCGCCCGAGGAACTGCGGGAGCGGCGCATCGCCCGTCAGGGCGGCGCTCAGCAGGATCACCGCAGCGGCGAGCAACAGCCACACCGCCGGTCGTGGAAGCGAGCCACGTGCCGGGACGCTGAACGCCAGCATCACGCCGGCCGCAGCGAGCGCCAGCTTCGGGAACACGAATCGGTCGAGCGCGCCTGGCAGGAACCCGGCGCCGGAGACCGCCAACAGCAGGATCGCCCAGCGCTCACGGCCGCCGAGACGGGCCGGTCGCGAGCCGGAATCCTGGTCCAGGTCGAGTCGCTCGCGCATGTCTGCTGGCTGATCGATGCCCGCGAACCTACAGACCTGCGTGCGACGCGTGTCGGCGCCGGGAAGCCGGTCGGCTCGCGCCTACAATCGAGGCGTGCCCCCGAAGAGCATCCCTGCGCGGAATCCGATCGGACCCGCCGGCCGGACAGGCTCGCGGTGAGCAGTACCCGCGCACAGGCGGGCCGGGGAAGCCGATCGTTGCCCGGACGGATCGTCCGGGCCGGGCGCAAGCTGTCCCCCGAGCAACGGCTGGCCGGGCTGGCTTCCTGTGGTCTGTTCCTGACGCTGTTCCTCCCCTGGTACCAGGAGTCGGTGATCATCACGGTCAACCACAGGGCGGTGCCGACGACGCTGTCACTGACCGGTTGGGCGGCGTTCTCGTTCGTCGAGGCAGCTGTGCTGCTGGTCGCGATCAGCGTCCTCATGTTGCTGTTCCAGCGCGCCGAAGGGCGCGCCTTTCACCTTCCCGGTGGCGATGGCTGGGCGATCACGGTGGCCGGCGGATGGACCTGTTTCCTTGTGGCATGGCGAATGCTCGACAAGCAGGGCACGACCGGGCATGGGCAGTACGCCTCGACATCGGGAATCGAATGGGGCATCTTCGTCGCACTCGGTGTGGCCGGGCTGCTCACCTACGCCGGTACCCGGATCAGGGCGTCCCACCGGCCGGAGCCGCCACTCCCGAGCGCAGACGGCGCCGTGTTCGATGGTCGCTGGCACACCCCCGCACCGCGAGCTTCTGACGGGTCCGACGAACCGACCGTTGCACGGCGGCCGGCTGCCACCGCCGGCGAGCGAGCAACCGCACGCCGGGCGTCGGCCGTCGGCGCCGAGGAGGCCACCGAGCGCCGATCCCCGACCACCTCCACGGAGCCGGCGTCGGTACCTCAGCCGGCACCGGCGATCCCGGCAGGAGCCGACGCCGACGACGCCGCCGCCGCACCCGAGGCGACTCGGTCGGCGCGACGATCGTCGTGGCGCCCGGCTGAGCACCCCGAATGGAGCGAGCCCGAGCGGCCCGTCGGGTGGCTGACCGGCGCGCCCGGCGATGCGGCAGCCGCCGATGCGCCCGACGAAGGCGAGCAGCTCACGATGCCGCTGGAGGACGACGAATAGCTCCCCCGCGGGCACGCGCCTCAGAGACGATCACGATCGCAACGAATGCCCGTGCGGCCGGCGAGAGCGGGCGATCACGATGCACCAGTCCGACTCGGCGCATGATCGCCGGACGCCCGGCGCGGACAACCGCCCCGCGTCGCCCGGCCTCGTAGGCGAGCGGCGCCGGGAGCAGCGCCGCGCCGGCCCCCGCGAGCACCAGCGGCACGATCGCCTCGCGCGCAGCCGTCTCCACGGCGATCGTCGGTGTGACGCCGACGTCGGCCAGCGCCTGCTCGAGCAGCGTCCTGGTCGAGGTTCCCGGAGGGCTGACCACCAGCGGCGTCTGCGCGAGCTCGCCGGCGCCGAGGGCCGACACATCCCCGGCGAGCGAACCCGGCGGGAGAACGAACATCAGCTCCTGGGCGGGCAGGGGGCTGACGTGGAGGCCCTCGTCGTTGAACGGCAGCGGCGCCGCGCCCAGCTCGCACGCTCCCTCCCGCACGAGCGCGCAGACGCCGTCGGCGTTATCCGGCTCCAGCATCCGCACCTGCACGCCGGGGTGACGCTCTCGGAAACTACCGATCAGCGCCGCCATCGGGTCGACCGCCAGCGTCGCCAGCGCGGCGATCTCGAGCGTGCCCGCGCGGAGCTCGGCGACGCCGGAGACGGCGCCGCGGGCCTCGTCGATCGCGCGCAATACACCGCGTGCTGGGCCGGTCAACGCCTGACCGGCATCGGAGATCCTCAAGCCGCGGCCGACGCGGTGAAACAGCTCGACGCCGAGCTCGGACTCGAACGCCCGTAGCGACTGCGACAGCGAGGGCTGAGCGACGCGCAGGCGCGCGGCCGCGCCGGTCACGCTGCCCTCATCCACGATCGCGAGAAAGTAGCGGAGCTTGCGTTCATCCATAGGAGATTCCTGTAGATGATATCTGTATTTGGTCTTTGACCTATCTGTTATTACACGCTGGAATGAGTGCCGTGAACGTCGCACTCGACCGCACGACGAGCCTCAAGCTCGACCGGATGTTGGACACCCTGCTCGAGGAGTTCGGTGGACGCATCGATCAAGGCCGGATCGAGCAGCTGCTGGCGGACTCCCTGGAGCAGATCATGGCGGACGCCACCGTGCTCGACTTCGTGCCCCTGTTCGCCTATCGCGCGACGCGCGACCGCTGCCAGTCCCTGCAGCTCACGTGGGACGATCCCGCGGGCGAAGGCCGCCGCCTGAGGATCGCGCCGGCCGCCTGAGCTACTTGTTGAAGCTCGCCACCTCGCCGACCTCGACGAAGTAGAGGCTGATCAGGCCGATCACGACGATCGCGAGGATGATCAGCGTTCGCGATCCGGCGATGTGCCCGTAAACGCCGGTCGCAAACGCCAGCACGAGCAGACCTGCGAACAAGCTCAGATGTGAGGTGGCGTCGGCGGGAATCAGCGGCAAGAGGGTGACAACCCTATATTTCGGGCATGGCGGAACTTCCCAACACCGTCGAGGAAGTCGCCGACGGACTGCGAGGCGCAGGCTACCTCGCCGGCGCGTCGACGGCGCTCGTCTCGTTCCTGGCGACGAAGCTGGGGAAGCCGGTGCTGGTCGAGGGCCCGGCCGGCGTCGGCAAGACCGAGCTCGCCAAGGCGCTCGCGCGGTATCTGGACCGGCCGCTGGTGCGCCTGCAGTGTTATGAGGGTCTGGACGAGGCCAAGGCACTGTATGAGTGGAACTACCGTAAGCAGCTCCTGCGGATCCAGACCGAGGCCGGCGATACCGCCTGGGAGGCCGTCCAGGACGACATCTTCGGCGAGGAGTTCCTGCTGGCGCGGCCGCTGATGACCGCGATCGCCTCCAAGGAGCCGGTCGTGCTGCTGATCGATGAGATCGACAAGACCGACCAGGAGTTCGAGGCGATGCTGCTCGAGCTGCTCTCGGACTTTCAGATAAGCATCCCTGAGCTCGGGCGGATCGAGGCGCGGACCCACCCCGTGGTTCTGCTGACGTCCAACAACTCACGTGAGCTGACCGAGGCGCTGAAGCGCCGCTGCCTGTACCTGTGGCTCGACTACCCGGAGCTGGAGCAGGAGCTGGCGATCGTCCGTCTGCATTCACCGGAGCTACCCGAGACGATCGCGCGCAAGCTCGTCGAGATCGTGCAGCAGGTGCGCGAGCTGGACCTCAAGAAGCCGCCGAGCATCGCCGAGTCGATCGACTGGGCTCGGGCACTGCTGCTGCTCGGCGCCGACGACATCGATCAGGCGACGTTCCGTGAGACGATGAGTGTGATCGTCAAGCACCGCACCGATCTCGAGACCGTCGCCGCACGCGTCGGCCTCAAGCTCGAGCAGGGCGACGCGGTGGCGGCCGTGTCCGCGACGAACCCGCAGCCGGCGGCATAGCCAGCCGCCGGCAAGCACATCACGAGCACGGATCGAGCAGGCGATGCCGACACCGAAGGCGATCTACGGCGGTGTCCCTGACCGGGCACCCGGCACGATCGACGGCGAGCTGCTGGCGTTCGCGGAGGATCTTCGCTCCGAGGGCGTCGCGATCGGGACCTCGGAGATCCTCGACGCGTTCGCCGCTCTGGAGCACGTCAGCTGGAGCGATCCGCGCCTGTTCCGTGAAACGCTGGCGACGACGATCGCCAAGTCCCCGGATGACCGGCGGCTGTTCGAGCTGGTGTTCGAGCGATTCTTCTTCCGCGCGGCAGAGGCGCAGGCGGTCAGGCTCGAGGTCTCCGAGCCGCAGGGCCGCGGGACCGGCGAGAACGGCGCGGACGGCGAGCAGCTCGACCTCGACGAGCTGCGCCGCGCGATCGCGCAGGCACTGCGCGACGGCGACGAGTCGGCTCTGCGGGATCTCGCGCGGCTGGCGATCGCGGCCTTCAGCCGCGGCGAGGGATCGGGCGTGCTCGGGGTCGACGTGCAACGGATCCGCCGCGCGCTCGGACTTCGCACCGAGCCGCAGTCGGAGCTTCCCGCCGATGATCCGCGGCACGACGGACTCCCGCGTGAGCAGCTCCGGGCGTTCGAGCAGCACCTCCGCCGTGAGCTGGAGCGTGGCCTGATCGAGCGGACCGCGACGCTGCCGCCGAAGCGCCCGCTGAGCGATCTGGACCGCGCGCTGCCAAACGGGCCGGTCGCGGACCTCGCGGCCGTGCACCGGGTGGTCGCGCAGCTCAAGCGCCGGCTCGCCACGCACGGGAACGTGCGCAAGGGCCACGAGCATCATGCCCACGTCGACGTGCGGCGGACGATGCGCGCCTCGCTGCAGACCGGCGGCGTGCCGGTCGAGCTCCGCTACCGTCCGCACCGCCCTCGGCGACCCGAGATCATCGTGCTGTGCGACGTCTCGACGAGCGTGACGAGCGCCAGCACTTTCTTCCTCAGCGTGTTGCACGCGCTGCACGACTCGTTCCGCAAGCTCCGGTCGTTCGTCTTCATCGAGCGGATCTCGGAGGTGACCGAGGTGTTCGAGCGCGAGCGCGACTTCCGTGCCGCCAGTGCCGCCGT
Organism: uncultured Solirubrobacterales bacterium; assembly: GCA_963742025.1. Classification (GTDB taxonomy): domain Bacteria; phylum Actinomycetota; class Thermoleophilia; order Solirubrobacterales; family Solirubrobacteraceae; genus Palsa-465. The sequence continues at coordinate 175,709 of CAVUKF010000009.1, read as the reverse complement.
GTCCCGTGACGCCGGTGTCGCCGACATCTCCGGTTACACCGACTACGGCCGCGTGTGGACCGAGTTCCTGGCGCTGATCGAGGATGATCTGACGCCTCGGACGACCGTGATCGTGCTCGGTGACGCGCGGACCAACGGGCGCCCTCCGCGCGACGACGTGTTCGCTCAGCTCGCCGCCAAGGCGGGCCGGACCTTCTGGCTGAACCCGGAGCCCCGGCTGTACTGGAATTACGGCGACAGCGTGATCGCCGCATATGAGAAGCACTGCGTCGCATTTGAGTGCTGGCGCACCGACCAGCTGGAGGAGTTCGTCAAAGCGCTCGCGCAGCCGGTGATCAGATGACGGACATTCGTATGAAAAAGTCACAACTGGCGAGGCAAAGGGATTAGGATCTCGCACGCGGCCAACCCAATGGCGGAGCAGACGCCCCGCGGTGATGGAGGATCCAGAATTGGCTGGGGAGCAGGAGGAGGGCACCGGTGGTCAGCATCGTGCCCAGGAAGGGCCCGCTGACGGGGCGCGCGGCCCCGGCGGCGTCACCCGCCGCAACTTCATCGGCGGCGCCGGCGTCTTAGGCGCGGCGGCGGCCTACGACATCGCCTTCGCCCACGCGAGGGCGATCACGGGGGCGCTGCCGGGTGGCGTGACGTCGGTGATCGGTGAGATCGGCTCGATCCTGGAGAACGGCAAGCCGACGTTCAGCACGCTGCTTCGCCGTCGGGAGGACTTCCTGCTGCTGCGGGTCGACGCCTACAACATGGTGCGCCGGCGCCAGCACCTCGTGCGGGAGTTCGATCGCGCCGCGTATCTGGTGATCACCCATCAGCCGCAGCATGTGATCGAGGAGGCGTTCCTGGAACCGCCCGTGGCGGGCCCGAAGCCGCCTGGCAACTCCAAGGCCCTGCTCGCCTACCCGTCACGGCTGGCGTTCCTGTTGCCCGACGGCACCGACTCGATCCCGCTGACGGTCGCGGGGCTGCTCGACTGGGCCGCACTCGACCCGTCGCTCTCGCCGTTCGCGGCCTACGAGCCGTTCGCGCTGATCGAACGAGACATCTCGAAGCCCGGTCCCGGCGGCACGACGCCGGTTCACGTGCACGTGGGCCCGCCGCCGAGGTGGCCGCCGAAGGTGCCGGCCGAAACCGAGACCGCGATCGAGCTGCCGTGGCACCTGGTGATCTCGCCGACGAGCAGCGGCCTCTGGAGCCACCCGACCGACATCGTGCAGGCGCGGGGCTGGGCGGAGCTGTGGCACACCAGGCTGGCGGCCGGCTCGACGGAGACCGCGGCCGACGGCGGCGCGATTCGCGGGATCTGGACATACGACCTGCGACCGAACGGCAAATCCTGGTTCAAACCCCCGACGAATCCCCCGAACGTCGAAAACCCGTTCCTGACCTCGCTCAACCCGTCCGACCGCTACGAGATCGTCGAGGCGACGAGCGACTTCAGCTTCGGCGGCCGCGCTGACGTCACCGCCAACAAGCTGTGGCTGTCGGCTCGCGGCGGCTTCCTGGACTCGATCGGAGAGTGGGACAGCACGAAGCTCAACCTGGCCGAGTGGAAGCACCTGGCGACGCTTGGACGCGACCAGTACGTGAAGGTCGTCTACTACGGGTTCCTCTACCCCTTCGGGCATCGGGTCGTGCTGACCAAGATCACCGAGCGCATGTTCGAGAAGGTCGATGGACAGATCGTCGCGACCTCTCGCCAGATTCATTTCCTGACGGTCAAGGAGCCCGTCAAGAGCTACGACCCGGCCGACACGTTCGGGATCGCCAACAATAGCCGTGACTTCCCGTTCCGGAGCCTTGACCTGAAGACGCTGCGGACGCCCGATCTCAGCCCGATGAGCGTGTTCGTCTCGGGCCTCCCGAGCAGCGACGTGTTCATCCCGGAGGTGGCCGGCGCTCCGTTCCTCTGGCATTTCGTCGGCACTGACTGGATCGGCCAGGAGGTCGCGTTCACAGCGCCGGCCGTGTTCGTGATCCAGTCTGATGGCTTCGACCCGACGAACTCGATGAAGGTGCGCAATGCCTACAACGCGCTTCCGCTGACGGCGCCCTCGATCCGGGTTGGCCAGTTCACCGGCAGCGAGGTCGCGTTCGCCGCGTCCCACACGGCCGGCGACACCAACCTGGGGGTCCAGTCGATGACGTTCGGCGCGGGCGCCGGCACCGGTGGCAGCACCGCCCAGTTCATGTCCAATGACCAGCCGATCTGCTATCCGAACCTCGCGCAGGCAGCGGTCGTCCTGAGCGCCGCGGCGCAGGCCTCCGGTGGCGGTCTGCCGAGTACCAGCCCGATCGTCAACTACCACCCGACGTTCGTCTCCGACGACTTCAACTCCCCCGGCAACCAGGGCAACCTGTTCCTGGAGATCGGGTCGAGCTCGCAGCCGGCGATGAACTTCAACGCCGGCAGCTCTGGTGGCGTGATGCTGCCGGACATCCAGCTCTCGGGCCTCTCGCGGAGCCTCGGTCCGGTCGCCGGGGACGTCAGCAACATCCTCGGCGGGACCTTCGACCCGAGCTCGGTGTTCAGCGGTCTCAACGCGACGATCCTCGGCGGGGTCAAGCTGATCGACCTGATCAAACTCGTGACCGGGCTCTCAGGCGATTCGCCGTCGACCCAGGCGATGCAGATCCTCTACAGCACGGTCGGCTCAGGCGGAATGGCCGCCGACCGGCGCCATGAGCGGCGCCGAAGTGACGAGGAGGCCCTGCTCAACCCGCCGATTCCGACGACGAGGACGACCCACTTCACCTGGTCCCCCGATATCAGCGACAACCCGATCGTCAGCAAGGACTCCGACAGCTCCAACCCACTGAGCCCTGCTGTGCCGTTCTCGTTCGACCTCGACGGCACGGTCACGACCGACCTGCTGAACCCGGCGAACTCGAAGTTCAAGCTGGTCGGCACGCTGAAGGGCTTCGACGTCAGCCTGATGGACAACAGCGGCGGCGGCGAGACGTTCATCGCGATCCACTTCAAGGAGCTGACGTTCACCGCCGCCAGCGGCCAGAAGAGCACCGTCACCGTCGAGCATCGGCGGGGTCGACTTCCTCGGGGTGCTCGAGTTCATCGAGCAACTCGAGGAGTTCATGGACTTCTCGGGAGACGGCGGGCCGAAGATCACCGTCGACGCCAGTGGGATCACCGCCGACCTGTCGGTCGCGCTGCCGCCGATCGCGGTCGGGATCTTCTCGCTCTCCAACATCGGGGTCGACGCCGGCTTCAACCTGCCGTTCGCCAACGCCCCCGCACGGTTCCGCTTCTCGTTCGCCACGCAGGACGACCCGTTCACGCTGTCGGTCGCGATCTTCGGCGGCGGCGGCTTCTTCGGGATCGCGATCGGCACCGACGGCGTCGAGCTGATCCAGGCTTCGTTCGATTTCGGCGCGATGGCCTCGATCGACCTCGGGGTCGCGTCGGGTTCGGTGTCGCTGACCGCCGGGATCTACTTCGCCTACGGCCAGATCGCCCCGCCCGCGACCACCGTCGGCTGCATCCTCACCGGGTTCGTCAAGCTCGACGGCAGCCTCAGCATCCTCGGGATCATCACGTTGTCGCTGGAGTTCGACCTGAGCCTCACCTACGAGGATCTGGGCGGCTCCTCGTCGGTCACCGGCACCGCCACGCTGACGGTCGGTGTGTCGGTCTTCTGCTTCAGCTTCTCGGTTTCGGTGACGGCGCAGAAGACCTTCGGCGGCGGCGCCAACAACAGCTCCGTCGGCAGCCGCAGACAGCATCTGACGCTGAGCTCCGGCACCGACGTGCCGCCGACCTTCGCAGACCAGATGTCCTCGACGGATTGGAGCACCTACTGCTCCGCGTTCGCGGTGAGTTAGGGGAGCCGAGATGCCCACAGCAGTCGAACAGATCATCTTCACGGCGATCCCGAACGGTATTGCGAGCACCCCAAACGGCAACAGGTTGAGCGTATCGATCTGTGTCTCGCCGACGCTGATGCCGTTCATCGGCGCGACCGGGACGTTGAGCGACTACCCGGACTTCCAGAATTGGCCGAGCACGTTCAGCCAGCAGGATCTCGACTTCGCAGTGACGATCACCAACCAGACGAAATCCTCTTCACAAACGCTTTTTGCCTCGCCGACCACGATTGCGCCCTATCCCTCGCTCACCCCGAGCCTTTGGACCGCGCTGTTCGCGCCGCCATCAGGAGTCCAGTACACCGAGCGGGAGGCGTACGAGAAGACCCTCACGACGACGCCCGTCGTTTCCTATCCGGCTGCTGGGCCCTCGGGGGTCGCGAGCTGGCTGCAGAACACCTACACCGCGCTCACCGTCGCATCGCCGAACGCGTACCCGTCGCTCAGTGACCTCGCGACCTACTACGGCTCGATCGGTTATGCCAACCAGCAACAGATCGCCGAGCTGAACGACGAATGGGCCGCCCTGTCCGACGAGCGTCTCGGCACGTTCGCGACGCATGAGGCATCGCCGACGTGGGCCAACGATTGGACCGGCGCAAACCCGTCGGAGGCGTTCGCGGCACTGCGCTTCTACCACATGTTTTCGATGCCAGGGGTCTCGCAGGTGCCACCGCCCGTGGCGCTGCCAACGGTCGACTTCCACCGCGCGCTGACGTTCATCAACCAGCACGCGGCGCTGCAGCGCGCGCTCGGGCTGGTGTTCGATCTCGAGCTCGTACCCGATGCCGTGAACCTGCTCGGTTCGGCGCTGACCTCGAACTTCTACATCTCAGCCGTGCCGATGGGCGTTACGGGCGCCGCCTTCAGCCCTTCCTCGGGCGTCAGCTATCAGCCGGTCTCGCCACGTACCCAATGCGACGCGAGCACATCTGTCTTCCAGGCGCACGCCGCGAGCACCCAGATCGTCAGCCGGCAGCTGACGCTCGGCGACACGAGCTCGTTCACCGTCTACGAGGTCGACGCCGATGGCGGCGGACTACACACGACGCAGTTCGCCGACAACATCCAGCTCGCCCAGTCGCCGCAGTCGAACGACCCCAGTTCGCCGAACGGGCCGGCTCCGGACGCTCCGACGAGTTACGCGCCGCCATCTTTGCGCTCGATCGGACTGACGGTCGCGGCCGTCAATCGCGGGATCAACTTCGTCAATGCGCTGCAACGCGCGACCACGGTGTTCATGGGGATCAACCACACCCCCCCGACGCCGCCGGACCTGACCGCCGAGGACCTCGTCAAGGGCTACGTGCTCGATGTGTATGACGAAACTGGATGGAACTCGACGGCAATGCGGGACGTCACCTACGCCGCCAACGGCGTGACGACGATCGCGATCACCGATGAGCCCGGGACCGACGCACCACCGCGGATGCAGAACGACCCGACCCACTCGTCTCAGCCCCAGCTCAACCTGCCGGAGAACATCATCCGCTGGAACGGCTGGAGCAACGCCGCACCGCGGATCGGTAACGCGATCCAAGAGGACGGCACGACCAACCCGCCGTCGGGCTCCCAGGACGGCCCCTTCAGCCAGCTGACGATCACCGCGGCGGCCCACCCCGGCTCGCTGCCACGGCTGCGCTTCGGCTCCACCTACCAGCTCCGCGCGCGAGTCGTGGACCTCGCCAGCAACGTGATCCCGCTGGCTGCCGGCGCTCCGGCCACTGATGCCACAATCTGCTCACCCGCGTCGGTATTCGCCCGCCACGAGCCGGTCGGATCGCCCGACGTCTACAACTGGGACACGCCGCTGCCGGGCGAGTCGCTGAAGCGGCTCGTGATCCGCGACCTCGAGGCCGCCGCCGGCTCGGCCAGCTCGCTGCGCGCGCTGGCGCCGAACATGATCGCCGAGCTGTTCGCGGAGCTGCACGGCGAGTTCGACACCGGCTCGAGCGGGGCGATCAACGGAAGCTCGAACACGTATGACCTGATCACCGCCAACACCGGCCCGACCGCGCGCTACCCGTCACCGACGACCGCGATCGCACTGACCAGCCCGGTCCCCTACTTCCCTGACCCGCTGTCGCGTGGCGGCACTCTGAACGAGATCCAGGGAGCGCTCAGCGGCAACACCTACCAGTTCGACTTCGACACCGGGCAGCCGTGGCCGGGGTACGAGCCGTTCGGGCTGCTGCTGACGCCGGGCGCGACGCAGACGGTCAGCACCGACAACACCAAGCGCCAGATCACCTTCGACCTGACGCCGGCCGACACCGTGATCCTGCAGCTCTCGAGCCACATCGACTCCAGCGACCTCAACACACTCGGCATGTACCAGTGGGTCGCGCTGTCATTCGGCGGCTTCGGCCATGTCCCCTCCAGTCTCGAGAGCAACGTGGTCAACGGCCTCGTCTGGTCGATCACGCCGTGGACGACGGTCGATCTGGTCTACGCGGTCCAGAAGCCCCTGCTGCTGCCGTCGTTCCCGTTCATCTCGGCAGAGAAGGAGATCGGCTGGACCTACGCGGTGATCTCCGGCGACATCACCTACAGCCCGAAGAGCACCTCCAAGACCGACATGCTCGCGAACTGGGGCGACCCGGTCGACAACGGCCCCGGCACGGGCACGCCGATGGGGCCCGGCGTCCCGGCGCCGCACGAGAAGCTCGTCGACAGGATGGCGACGCCGTTCACGATCCCGAGCACGCTCACCCAGCAGAGCTCCGCGACGGATCGGTTCTCCGCCAAGCACGAGTTCTTCGACACCAAGCATCGCGTCGTCACCTACACTGGCCAATCGACGAGCGCCTTCACCGAGCACTACCAGGGCAGCGCGACAATCGCCTCGGTGCCGGCCCCGGGCACCGCGACGGCGCTCGCCCTTCCCGGCTACACAGCCACCCTCGGCGTCGAGCCGGGCTCGGTGACCGTCACGGGTTCGGACGGGACCGTCTATCCCGACAGCTCATTCACGATCGATCCGACGGCCGGCACGATCACGTTCATCGCGAACGCAGGCGGACCGGCGACCGGGTCGAGTGTGACCGTCAGCTTCCTGCCGACAGTGAGCGTCGAGACCGCAAAGCCGCCGACGCTCAACATCCTCTCGAGTGCCCGGCCGCTGTCGCCGGACATCGAGTTCATCGTGCCGATCTACGAGTGGCTGAAGGTCCACTCCACGCCGAAGACGATCCTCAGCGGGCGCTCGGCCTCCGCGCTGCGGATCTTCATGCCACGGCCGTGGTGGAGCTCCGGCGTCGGCGAGCTGCTCGGCGTCGTGACGTGGCCGCTGGCCGAGTACAAGGACATCGTCTCGACGATGCCGGCAGCCGACGAGCTCTACTGCAGCGACTGGGGAGCCGACCCCGTATTCGACGGTCACGCGTTGCCGACCGCGCACCCGCGGCTCGAGTCGTTTCCCAAGCGCGTCCACACCGGCAAGAACCTGACGATCGACGAGAACCCACACGTCAGGGTCAACGTCGCCGGCCATGCCGTCGAGTACGACCCGGTCCGCGACCTCTGGTATTCGGACGTGATCGTCGACTTCGGGCTCGCCTACACGCCGATGATCCGCCTGGCGCTGGCGCGCTACCAGCCGGACTCGGTGTCGGGAGTGGAGCTCTCCCGGATCGTGCTGGCCGACGTGATGTCGCTTGAGCCCGAACGCGTCGTCCTGATCAGACGCAGCAGTCCGACGATGCTCTCAAGGGTCGAGCTGGCGGGCCCCTCCTACCACAAGGACGGCGATCAGATCGAGACGGGCCCGGGTCTTGCCGAGCTGGTCGTCGAGCGCCGCGTGCCCGAGATCGCAGATCAGGTGATCGGCTGGGAGCCGGTCTCCAAGCCGGTGGTCATGGACGCCCATATCGGCCCGGATGGGCTGACCACGTGGTCGGCGAGGAATATCAAGGTTCCATCGGGCGGCAAGCACAGGCTGTTCCTCGTCCAGTACGAGGTGATCCCGACCGACCCGCGGGGCGCGCCCAAGATCTACGACACGTACGTGCCGAGCCGCGGCCTGCGCGTGCTCTATCAGGACCTGATCCCGCTCTGATCAGATCTGGTCGGGCCCTGAGCTACTGCTCGATGAACTTCGTCAGCACCGTCCGGGTGTCACGGTTGCGGTCGCTGATCACCCACTTCGCCGTGTAGACGCCGGCGTTCAGTGATGGAACCTGAGCTCCGCCGGCGATGTCGGCAGCGCGGAACACGGCACGGTGTGAGGAGCCGCTGATGATCGTCAGCGAGACGGTGGCGGCCGCGGATACGACGCCGCCGTTCGGGCCAGGGAAACCGGTCTGCGCGATCGCCGTGAACGCGCCGGAGACGATCGCATCGTTCGACGGCGCAGTCCCCTGCAGCAGCGGCACCGAGGTCACGGTGTGGCCTCCGCTGAGATCGTCGGTCTGCTCGATCACGGCGTCCGGAAGCCCCGCCGCCCGGCCGTTGGGCGGGCAGATCGTGCCGGTTCCCGCGGCGCCGCCAACGCCGACCGATGAGCTTGACGGGAGGCTCGTGAGCGGCGCCCCCCAGTAGTCCCCCGGCTGGCAGGTGCCTGAGGCGAGAACCGTCTCATCGTCCTTGATCGCAACCCGGAGGCGTGCGACATGAAGCACGGTGAGCGTCCGCCTGGCGCCGTTCGAGAGCCTCAGCACGTCGCCACCAGCGATCGGCAGCCGGCCCGGAAGGTCGGTGACCTCGATCGTGCCGAAGAGGTCCGCCCTTCCGTGGCGGACGGCATGTCCGCGGGCCCGCGTCAGCGTGTAACGCGCCCCGGGGACGAGCCCGTCGCAGCTGACCTCCTGGAGGCGGAGATTGGCGGTGCAGGACGGCATTCCGGTCGGGTAGAACCCGACATTGCCGTTGGAAAGGGCGCCGACGCTGTTCGCCTCGCCCAGCGGGATCGTCAGCTTCACGAGCGCGCCGCTCGGATCGAGGATCGAGACGGCACGGTTATCCTCGCTGCTCATGTCAACGACGCTTGCCCCCGTCAGGTGCGGCGTCGGAACGGTGGATTGATCCAACTCGGTCGAACACTGCGCGATCGGCGGGCCGGTGGGGGCGCCGTTGACGCTCACGCTGAGGACCCCGGTCTGACCGCACGGTCCGACCGTGACGGAGTTCGAGCCGACCGCGAATCCACTGTCGAGGTCAAGCCACCCGGTCCATCCGGCCTCGGTGAACGGATCCCCGCCGCTGCCGGTTGTGATCACCTCGGGCGCCGGGCCGTGGCCGCTGTAGGCGATCACGATCACGTCACGGTCGTCTCCGACCGCGTGTACCGCCGAGTGCCCGCCACCGGCTCTGAGCACAGCCGGCCCCCAGCTTCCGTTCGGGCGGGTGAGCGCCGCTGCCGTCGCAACCACCTGCGATGAACGCACCAACCCGATCCGTACCGTCAGGCCACCTTCGGGCTTGCCGACGCTGCCGCTGACATCGGGGCTGAACTGCCGCAGCGAGACGCTCGGCAGCGGCAGAGCGTTCGTGGTCACGGTTGAGCTCGGTACACAACCCTCAACGCTGTCGGACCAGATCAGCTGGATGTCGTAATCGTGCCCGTTGATCGACTGGTCATACGGAGAGCCATCCGGCGCATAGCCGAGCGGCGTACCCGTCTGGGGCCCGTCCTCGCACTTGTCGGCGATCTCGAAGCCGTTCGGATCCATCCAGCCGACGCCCTCGGGGTTGGTCATCGCCTCCATCGTCTCGTGCGCCGCCGTGTCGATCGATGCTTCCGCGATCGGATTGCCTTCGGGATCGGCGCCGGCGATCTGCTGCTCCTCGATCACCGTGTCGATGATCACCGCATAGATGAACTGCCCGTCGCCCTGGTTGGCGAGCGAGTGATAGCCGGCGAAGGCGTTCGTGCCGCACTCACCCTCTCCCGTGCACTCGTCGACGTTTGCCGGCAGGAACACCTCCCAGAGGTTGTGGAGGTTGTACCCGCTCGGGTCGGTTTGATCGATCACCTTGTTGACCTCACGAGTCACATCGAGATCGGTCAGGCAGGTCGCGACGCCCGACGGCGAAGCGCACTGGGCGCTACTGGAGGGGTATGCATCGGTGTCGTTGACCGTATCCGTCGCTGCGTTGTATGAGATGTCGTAGCCACCCTGCCCGGCCGAATCCTTGTACTGGTTCAGCATCGAGAAGATGTTCGTCGCTGAGCCCGAGTCGTGCGCGACATCACCGAAGAACTGCTGGATCAGCGGCTCGTACCCGAGCACGCCGGCACCGGGCGAGCCGCCGAATGCGTAGCCATTCGGCGCCCAGAAGATCGTGTGGACGGTCACGTCGCTCATCACCGGGCCGCCGTGGTAGACCTCGGGGAACGGCGAGCCGATCGCGATGTCCTGCGAGCCGGCCGGCGGCACCAGCCCCAATGCCCTGCCGATTCGCGGGCGAAAGGTTGTCGCCGCGACGGCAGGAGCAGCCTGCACACAGGCGAGCAGCAGCGCGCACAGCACGGTTATGCGGAGGGGTCGTGCAGTCACGCGGGCCACCCACGGTACACGACGGCAGCATCTCCGGACGTCGGTCACGAGTCGGCGCCGGCCGCTCCGAAGCCGCGACTTGGCCGGATCCGGCGCCCTGCCGAACCGGCCTGCGCCAGCTGCCCACAGGACCGCACGCCGAACCACGGGACGCTCACCTCGGGGAGACAGTACTCATGCGGCTGCGCCCGGGCGATCCTGAGCTGCACGGCCGCCGGGATTCCGTAGTACTGATGGATTCCGTCGATCACGTAGTCGATCTGCCTGGCGTCGCCGAACAGCAGGTCGTAGGCCTGCGTGTGCTGGTCGATCATCGGCGCCGGCGTGATCAGGACCTCGCTGGGGTGCCGCTGCAGTTGGCGACGCACCGAGATTGCACGGGCGTCGACCAGCGTCGCCCGCAGTTGCTCGGCCCGGATCACCGGCAGCGCTGAGACGACGAACACACCGATCCCGATCGAGAGCGTCACAGATGCCACGGGCAAGACGGCCCTCGACAGCATCGGTCGGACGATGACGACGGCTGATACCACGAGGTAGGCCAGCACGGCGACGCCGGCCGCCGCCAGCGCGGTCGCGACGAAGACGGTCCTGTAGGGCGCCAGCTGCGATCCGGCGTAGCCCGTCGCCGCGGCCACTATCAGCAGCGGAGCGAAGATCAGGAAGACGGCCCAGATCAGCAACCATCTTGCCGTCCTGCCTCCGGTGACGGGACCCCGAAGCTGCCAGCAGAGCAGTCCTGCCGCCACGGCCGGAAGGGCCCTCCAGCCGACGGCGTTGTGCAGGTACCAGAGGTTGTTGATCAGAGCATGTTCCAGGTTTCCAAGCGCCAGCCGTGCGGCCTGCATCCGCGCCCGCAGCCTGGTTCCCGGCCCCATGAAGACGACGGCGACGCCCACCGCCGCACCGAACGCGGTCGCCAGGTAGGCGATCGCGAGCGACCGCCGTCGCCGTCCCGGTTGAGCTGCCGCAAATGCATTGACGGCAGCGAGCGACGCTCCGGCCACGACCACGAGGCCGACGACCTCCGTGAAGCCGGCGACGATCATTCCGATCACGAAGCTCAGGACCACGTCGCGCGGACGCACCACGCGGACCGATGTCGCAAGATGCGCCATCCAGGCGACCAACCCGGATGTCGCGACGACACCGGCGAGGTAGATGGTGACCGCGTTGTACCAACCGAAGGTGTCGAACAGACTCGGAGCTGTGACGATGATCTCGAGCGCTGCAAGGCATCCGAGCACAGCTCGGCCCGCGCCCGTGTCCCAAGGTCCCGCGTCAGCGCGCGCGCCGATGCTTCGAACGGCGATCGCCGAGAACAGCCAGAGGAGGGCGAACAGCAGTAGCGGTGTGATCTGCACCGCGCCACCACCGAAGACCTTCACGGTCAGCATCAGCAGAAGCGCGTTCGAGTACCGGTCGGTGGCGGTGATCCAGTAGAAGTGCAGGAACACGAGCGGGCTCGGGCCGGTGATTTCCGTGAGCCAGCCGTAGTCGTCGGCGATCGGAGTGGAGTGCACGGCGACCGACGCAAGGATGCCGATGCCGACAAGGCTGATCGCCATGATCGTCACCAGGTAGACCGGCGAGCTGTGGTCTTGTCGTCTGGCGTTCAACACTCACTAAGATCGTCTCATTCGGCGAAGATTTGAGGAGCGGGGAATGAGCGACACGGTCAAATTCATCCTCGGCGAGCGGGACATCCCGACGCACTGGGTCAACCTGATGGCGGACCTGCCGCCGGGGGGGCCCCCGCCGCTGCATCCCGGCACCAAACGGCCCGCCGGTCCCGACGACCTCTCGCCGATCTTCCCAATGGCGCTGATCATGCAGGAGGTCTCGGCCGAACCGCTCGTCGAGATCCCCGATCAGGTTCGCGACGCCTACAAGCTGTGGCGGCCGACGCCGCTGCACCGCGCCCGGCGGCTGGAGCGCGAGCTCGACACGCCGGCGCACATCTACTACAAGTACGAGGGCGTCTCCCCCGCCGGCTCGCACAAGCCCAACACGGCCGTCCCGCAGGCCTACGAGAACGCCGCTGCCGGGATCAGGAAGCTCACGACCGAGACCGGCGCCGGCCAGTGGGGCTCCTCACTCGCGTTCGCCTGCCGCCTGTTCGGCCTGGAGTGCGAGGTCTGGATGGTCGGCTCCAGCTACGACCAGAAGCCCTACCGCCGTTCGATGATGGAGACATGGGGGGCGACGGTGCACCGATCCCCGTCCGAGCTGACCGCCGCGGGGCGCTCGCAACGCCAGCATCCGACCGGCTCACTCGGGATCGCGATCTCCGAGGCGGTCGAGGTCGCCGCGCAGGCGCCCGACACCAATTACTCGCTTGGCTCGGTGCTCAACCACGTGCTGCTGCACCAGACCGTGATCGGGCAGGAGGCGATGGCACAGATGGCGATGGCCGGCGAGGAGCCTGACGTCGTCGTCGCCTGCGTCGGTGGTGGCTCCAACTTCGGCGGACTGACGATCCCGTTCCTGCGCCGCGTGCTCCGGGAGGGCGCCTCGACAAGGTTCGTCGCGGCCGAGCCCGCCGCCTGCCCGACGCTGACGCGCGGCGTGTACGCATATGACTACGGCGACACCGTCGGCCTGACGCCGCTGATGCCGATGTACACGCTCGGCCACGATTTCGTCCCGCCGCCCGTGCACGCCGGCGGCCTGCGCTACCACGGCGACTCGCCGTTGCTGTGCGGCCTCGTCAGGGCCGGGCTGGTGGAGCCGCGTGCATACCTGCAGAACGACACGTTCAAGGCCGCGGTCACGTTCGCCCGCACGGAGGGGATCATCCCCGCACCGGAGCCGGCGCACGCGATTCGAGCGGTGATCGACGAGGCGCAGGCAGCACGCGAGGCTGGAGAGGAGCGCGTGATCCTGTTCGGACTTTGCGGCCACGGGAACTTCGATCTCAGTGCCTACGACGCCTACCTGGCGGGCAAACTCGAGGATCCCGAGTTCTCCGAGTCCGATCTGCAGTCCGCGCTGGCGGCGCTGCCGGAGGCGCCGGCGCTCGCCTGAGTCAGCCCGGCCGGTGGAAGCCTGGCGCTGTTGCTGTACTAGGATGTCCCAGCGATAGTCAGACAACACAGGGGAGCTGGCGGCAGGCCGGCTGAGATAGCGCCCACGACCGGTGCTGACCCTTGGAACCTGTGGGGTAATGCCCGCGAAGGGAGCGACACGAACAATGGTCGAGGCTCCACTCAGGGAGCGTTCCGGGAACCGCGAAGGCAGCGGCATCGCGGTCTGCGGCGTGTCGCGCACCTTCGTCTCAAGCCGGGGGCGAATCGAGGCCCTCGCGGATGTCACCCTCGCGGTGCCGGCCGGGTCCGTCGTCGCGATCGTCGGACCGAGCGGCTGCGGGAAAACGACCCTGCTCGAGCTGATCTGCGGTCTGCAGGTGCCGGACAGCGGCACGATCCTGAGCCCTCCTGCGGCGTTGATGCCGCAGCGTGACCTGCTGCTCCCCTGGCTGTCGGCGATCGACAATGCGGGCCTCGCCCTCCGGGCGAAGGGCCTCTCGCGTGTGCAGGCGCGTGCGCAGGCGGCCTCGCTGTTTGAGTCCTTCGGCCTCTCGGGCTTTGAGCGCTCGACGCCGGCGGAGCTGTCGGGAGGCATGCGCCAGCGCGTCTCATTCCTGCGTTCGCTGCTCGCCGGTAAGCCGGTGCTCGCCCTCGACGAGCCGTTCGCCTCGCTCGACGCGATCACGCGCGCCGAGATGCAGGGCTGGCTCGCCGGTGCGCTCGCAACCGAGGGGCGGACCGTCGTCCTCGTCACCCATGACGTCGAGGAGGCCGTTCTGCTCGGCGATCGGGTGATCGTCATGTCGGCGCGTCCCGGACGGATCCTCGCCGACATCCCGGTCCCCGATCCACGGCCCCGGGAGCGCACCGACGAGACGATCGTCGCGCTGCGCGCGCGGGCGCTCGAGGCTCTCGGAGTCAGGTCATGAGGCGAATCGGCTCCGCACTGATGACGCTGCTCCTGCTCGCCGCGCTGCTCGGTATCTGGGAGCTCTACGTCGACGTCGGCGGCGCCAATTCGCTGATCCTTCCGGCGCCGCACGCGATCGCGACGTCGCTCTATCAGGACCGCTCTCTGCTGTGGAGCAACCTGCTCGTGACGATCGAAGAGGTCGTGCTGGGGCTGCTCGCTGGCATGATCATCGCATTCGCCCTGTCGATCCTGATTCACTTCTCACGCACGCTCCGGCGCGCGGTCTATCCGCTGCTGATCGCCTCGCAGACGGTTCCGATCCCGATCATCGCCCCCGTGCTGATCCTCTGGCTCGGGTTCGGGCTCGGCCCGAAGGTCCTGATCGTGGCGCTGATCGCGTTCTTCCCCGTTGTCGTGACGACCTCGACCGCGCTCGAAGGCGTGGACGGTGAGCTGCTCAAGCTGATGCGCACCTTTGATGCCTCGCGCTACCGCACCTTCCGCGAGGTCGAGCTCCCCTCGGCGCTTCCCGCGCTGTTCACCGGCGTCCGGATCGCCGCGGTATTCGTCTGGATCGGCGCCATCTTCGCCGAATGGTCGGGCGCGAGCGCGGGTCTCGGGTACCTCTTCAACGTCTCCATGGCGCAGCTGCTCATTCCCAGGGCGTGTGCATGCATCGTCCTGCTGTCCGTCGGCGCGATCGCACTGTTCGCGGGACTCGGCCTCCTGCAACGGATTCTTCTGCCGTGGGCGCAGCGACCGGCGGAGTTCGGTACCCGATGAACCGCGTGCGCATCCCGTCCCGCGCTCTCCCCGCCGCGATGACCCTCACCCTCGCCTTGGCCCTCGCCCTGGCCCTCGCCGTCGCGCTCGCCGCGTGTGGCGAGGTCCAGAACACGATCACCCCCGGTCAGAGCGCGTTCACGACGCTGAACGTCATGCTCGACTGGTCGCCGAACGCCGACCACGTCGGCATCTACCAGGCGCAAGCCGAGGGCGACTTCCGACGCGCGGCGCTCAACGTCCACCTCGAATACAACACAGCCGACCCGTCCGCGCCGCTTCGAGAGCTGGAGGCGGGCAACGTACAGGTCGCGATCGCCTATGAGCCCGAGGTCCTGCTGGCGCGTAA
The DNA here is from genome assembly GCA_963742025.1 of uncultured Solirubrobacterales bacterium. Taxonomy (GTDB): domain Bacteria; phylum Actinomycetota; class Thermoleophilia; order Solirubrobacterales; family Solirubrobacteraceae; genus Palsa-465. The sequence goes on along the minus strand of CAVUKF010000009.1, from coordinate 160,244 downwards.
CGAGCACATCCCCCTGGTGTCGATCGCTGCGCTGGTCCAGCGGCCGCTCACCTCGATCGTCTCACTCGGCTCGAAGCACATCACCACCGCCGCCGACCTGCGCGGCAAGACGGTGGGGCTGGCCGGGATCCCCTACCAGAGCGCGTTCCTGAAGACGATCCTGCACAACGCGGGCGTGCCCCAGAGCTCGGTCAAGACCGTCAACGTCGGCGAGAACCTGGTGCCGGCGATGCTCTCGGGCCGCGTCGACGCGACGCTCGGCGCCTACTGGAACTACGAGGCGATCCAGCTCGCGCAGCTCGGCAAGCACCCGAACGTGATCCACGTCGAGCAGGCCGGGGTCCCCGACTACAACGAGCTCGTGTTCGTCGTCACCGAGAACGAGATCGTCAACCATCCCTATCTGATCCGGGCATTCGTGCAGGCGGTCGCACGCGGATACGCCTCCGCCCGAGCGGACCCGCAGCAGGCGGTCGCAAACCTGCTGAGCGCCAACCCGGACGCCGGCCTGAGCGAGAAGCTCCAATTGGCGAGCGTGAAGGCGACGATCCCCTACTGGTTCCCCACCGGCGGCAAGCCGTGGGGCTGGCAGGACCCTTCGCAATGGAACGCGTTCGGGCAGTGGATGATCAACAATGGCCTGATCAGCGACCCGAACGCCGTGACCGACGCATCGACCAACGAGCTGCTCGCCGGCCAGGGCGTCTGAGCAGGCGCGAAGCAACCACAACCCAGCAACCACAACCCCCCACGCACTCGCCGACAGCTGTGAGAGTGGGGAGTTAAGCCGCGCACGCCGCCACAAGTCCCCGCTCGCTCACCGACGGCCGGGACAGTGGGGAGTTCAAGCCGCGCACCGAGCGCACCGAGATTTCGGCTCACTCGCCGAGGCATGCGGGCGCCCGTGATGCAACGCTTACGGCGTGTTCCACGTCGAGCTGCGCCAGCTGCGCCAGTTTCCGCACGTCGCTCACTCGTTCAACCTGTCCGAGGCGGAACTGAGCGCGAAGGTGCTCGTACCCTGGTCCGAGGGTCAGCTGGTGCTGATCGGTGAGCGGGAATGGGAGCCCAGGCGCACCAAGCTGACGATTCTCGAAGGCCCGGAACTGCGACTCGATGAAATCGGCATGGGCCGCGGCTGGGGGAACGCGATCCGCCACGGGCATGACGTGACCGAGCGGATGCTGGTCTCCGCGCGCGCAGAAGCGAAGCCGGCCGGAACTGCAGAGGGGTCCGACGCCGTCGCCGCGTTCAAGGCGGTGCTGCGGGCGCAGTGCGCCACAGCGCCGCTCGCGATCCACCAGGCCCTGTGGCTCGCGAACAGCAAGCATCCGGGGTGGCGCGTCAGCGAACGTATCGCCCTCACTGAGCGCGCCGTGTGGGAGCTGCTGAACGAAGGGCACGTGAAGCTGGTGGCGCCCCGCGCAGACGATCAGGGAAAGGATGATGTCGCCGCCGACAGGGCGGAGTGGGGGCCGGCGCTGCTCACCTGGGGAAGCTGGATGGACTCCGACACTCCGCGCTGGCGTCTGGTCGCCGCCGCGTAAGCGCGCCGTGGCGGCGCCACCTGGCGGAGCTGGAGGCGCCGCGTGTAGCTCTCGTCAAGCGCGGCAGCCGAGGCGGCGAGATCACCGTGCCGATCTCGGTCATGCCGCGATCATCGCGGGCCGGGCTCCGCGCAGGGCATACGCGCCGGCCAGACCCGCCCATGGCGCGTAGGGCGCGAAGAACTCACGTACCTGGTCCTCGTCGACACGTGCTCGAGGATCGCCGGTCAGCAGACGGCCGACCAGTCGTCTGTACGACAGGTCTCCCGCGGGAAGCTGGTCCATCCGCCCCTGCCCGGTCAGCGCCAGCATCTCGACGGTCCAGCTGCCGATCCCTCGGATCGCTCGCAGTGCGCGCCAGCCGCGCTCGTTGTCGCGACCGAGCAGATCGACACGGCCGCTTGCGACCGCGCGAGCGGCGCGCACGATCGCAAGCGCCCGGTCGGCGGAGAGATCCATCGACTGCAGCAGCGCCGGCGCCTGCTGGGCCAGCACCGACGCCGCAGGCGCGTCCGACATGCCACTCGCCGGGCAGCGTGGGCCGAGCGCGGCCACGATCCGCCGTTGGATCGCGACCGCTCGCTCGTACTCGATCAGCTGCTCGCAGATCGCCCACACCAGCGCCTCGAATGGGTCGGGCCGGGCGTAGACGCGCATTCCGGGGTTGGCGCGGACCGCGCGTCCGATCAGCGGGTCGAAGCGGAAGCGGTCGTGGAACGGCCTGAGGTCGAGGTCAACCCCGAGCGCCGCCCGCATCCGCGTGATCCCGTATTCGGCGCCGGCGCGGTCCTGCGCGCGCGCCCCGAGCAGGACGCGACCGCCACTCAGCGCCGCGACCCGGACCAGCACCGGCGAGCCGGCGTGATGCAGCAGCCGGTGCAGCACACCGCCGCGGACTCGCATGAGGCCATCGGGGGTACCTCGGCGAGGCAGCGCCAGACACCAGCGCGGCTGCACCTCGACGCGGACCTCGAGGTGCCCCGTGAAGTCGGTCAATCCCCGGACCGCGCGAGCAGGCGAACGCTGACCAGATACGTCGAACGGGTGCCGGGGGCGCCGGGGTCGCTCGCACGGCGTGAGGGATCTCGGGTATCCCGAACGTCCGGCATAGCGGCCAGGTCACGCCGCTCACGCGCGAGTCGACGCGCGCCGTGGCGCTTGAGCAGCGCCATCGTCGCAGCCCCGGCGACGAACCCGGTCGCCGCCACCGCAGCCGCCTGGACCGCCGGCATCGCAGTTGTGCGGGTCCGCTGCACCGTGACGACCTCCGCCAGCACCGGAAAGGCCTCGACCACCTGCTCGGCCGACTCCTGCGCCGGCTCACGAAGATCAGCGTCCAACGGCTCCTGATCGGGCTCGCGATCGCCGGGCCGCGCGTCGGGGGACGGCGCTTCGTCGTGCATCCCTGCATGTTGACAGCGATGGCGGCGCTGTCAAAGCCGGAGGCGCCCGTTACGATCCTGGAGATGCCGACGCCCGATGTCTTCGCGAAGGTGCGTGAGCATGAGCGACTCGAGCAGCTGAAGGCAGCCCGTGAGCTCGACGCGCTCCCGTACTTCCGGGTGCTGGAGGGGCCGACCCTGCCCGTCGTCGAGATGGAGGGCCAGTCTCGGATCATGCTGGGGTCCAACAACTACCTCGGGCTGACCGGTGATGAGCGTGTCAAACAGGCGGCTCACGACGCGTTGGCCAAATACGGCACGGGGCTCACAGGATCCCGGTTCCTGAACGGCACGATCGACCTGCACGTCGAGCTCGAGGAGGAACTCGCGGATTGGCTGGGCACCGAATCCGCGCTGGTTTTCACGACCGGGCACCAGGCGAACCTCGGCACGCTCGGGACGATCCTCGCGCCGGGCGACACGGTCGTGGTCGACTCCGGAGATCATGCGTCGATCCTCGACGGCGTGATCCTCTCCCGCGCCAAGATGCGGGCGTTCAGGCACAACCGGCTGGATCTGCTCGAGGACCGGCTGCAGAAGGCGGTCGGTGATGGCGGCGGCGTGCTCGTCGTCGTCGACGGTGTGTTCTCGATGGAGGGCGACGTCGCGCCGCTGCGCGAGATCGTCGCACTGTGCCGGCAGTACGGAGCGCGCCTGATGGTCGACGAGGCGCATGCGCTCGGCGTGCTCGGGGCTCGCGGCGCCGGCGCCTGCGAACTGCTCGGAATCGAGGACCAGGTCGATCTGCGGATGGCGACGTTCTCCAAGTCGCTGGCCTCGTGCGGCGGCGTGATCGCCGGCTCGGCCGAGGTGATCGAGTTCCTCAGGATCGCCTCACGCCCGTTCATCTTCACCGCATCCGGCGTGCCGGCAGCGGTCGGCGCGACGCTCGCGGCGGTCCGCATCTGCCGCTCCGACGAGGGCAGGGAGCTGTTCGCGCGTGTCCTGGACAACGCTCGCTATCTGCATGAGGGCCTGCGCGCTCAGGGCTTCCACGTGCTCGGGCCAACGCGCCTGAGCGACGGGACCGAGGTGATCACGCCGGTGGTCCCGGTGGTCGTCGGCGACGACTGGAAGGCGGTCTTCCTGTGGAGGTCGCTCTACCAGGCGGGCGTGTTCGTGAACGTCGCGATCCACCCCGCGGTCCCGCCGGGCGGCGCGCTGCTGCGCAACAGCGTGATGGCGAGCCATGACCGTGCCACGCTTGATCGTGCGCTCGAGATATTCGCCACGACGAAGCGCTCTTTCGAGGCCGAGCACGGGCCGCTCGGCGAGGCGGCCTGACCTCGGTCACAGAAAAAACACGCTCTAAGCACGCGTTCATAATCGTGTGACCTTGCTGTTATCGCGCGGCTAACGTAGCGTGTCCCACAGTTCGAGGCGGAACGAATCAGGAGCAACGCGAACGATCTCCAGCAGGGGGGAAACGTTCGCGGGGACTGATTCTTGATGCTGAATGAGATGTGATGATGGACCCGCGGCCGTGGTCCCGAATGGCCCTGCCGCGGGAACGACCAATGCTGTCCGCTGCCAGCGGACTTGACGCAGGAGAGAGACGCTTCCAAATGATTCAGACAGCCACGAAACCCCCTGAGCCGCAAAGGCTGCGAGCGCTGGAGCGTGCCAACTCGGTTCGCCTTGCACGAGCAGAACTGAAGCGACGGATCGCGCTCGGCGAGACGTCGGCAGCGGCAATCATCCTCGGCTGCCCCGGCGAAGCCGAACGATGGACCGTGGCCGAGCTGTTGTTGAGCCAGCGACGGTGGGGGGCCGCCCGCTGCCGGAAGTTCCTGGAGAGCAACGAGATCAGTGAGATCAAGCTGATCGGCGATCTGACCGAACGCCAGCGCAACCTGCTGGCCGGTCAGTTGCAGTGCTCCCGCCCGCGACCGGTCGTCACCGCAATCGGGTCCGTGGAACCGATCGACGCCGGCAGCAGGCGCTCGCGCGAGCTGACGTACGCCTGACCGAGCACCCGGCGCCGGTTCTGCCACCTCCGGGCAGAACCGGCGCCGCGCTCAGAGCTGGACGTTCATCCCCGGCACCGGGTTCGCGCCGGCGATGAACAGGAACCAGACGACGAACACGACCAGCGTCACGCCGGCGCTGACGACGAGCACGGACTCGAGCACGACGTGGCCGGGGTCACGTAATCCCCGTGCAAGCCGGTTGGCACGGTAGAAGTCGCTGAGCTTCGCGAGCAGGATCGCGAGCAGCGCGACCGACACGATCACGCCGGCGAACATGGCCGCCAGCGCGCCTGTGATCGACTGCGTCGCGCCCTGGATCTGTGATCCGACCCAGATCCACAGCAGAGGCATGCCGAGCCACAGCACGATGCTCCCGATGAACATGATCATCAACGCCAGCGCGGCGCCGGTACCGCTGCGAAGGAACTCGCGCATCTCTGCTTCCTCAGGTTAGGGCCTGCCGAGTGCGTTCTGCACCGCCGCCGCCAGACGCGACGGGTCGTTCCACGTCTTGCCGATCAGCCGCGCGGCGACTATGCCACCTCGATCAGCCAGCTCGATCAGCGGGCACACCGAGACGTCATAGAGCGCGGCGACCGCCCCGTCACTGTCGTAGGCGATCGGGATCCGCCAGCGGTGCGAGCGTGCGAGCGCCTCGGTCGTGTCCTTGGCGGCATCGATCGCGACGGCCGCGAACTGCACCCCTGGGAACTGTCGTGACACCGCCGCCAGCGTGTCGACCGAGCGCACGCAAGGAGGCGCACCCGTCGCGAACAGGTCGAGCACGATCGGGTTCCGCCCGCAGACGTTGAGACCCCGGCGTGCCGGCCGCGCCGGATCACAGCGGGGAGCGACGTTGGCCGGGACGTTCAGATCGCTGGCTGCCAGCGGCGCGACGAACCGCCGCAGCGACCCGCCGGCGGCGACGCCCGGTGTCGTCGGCGACCCATCCGCGTAGAGGTAGACCGAGAACGCGATCACCAGCACGATGCCGATCGCGCCGGTCATCGCCTGATACCGGTGCCTGGTCGCCTCGATCGCGTCGGGGATCGGCGGGCCGGGCGCGCTCACGCCACCGGCGCCGGCCGCCGTCGCCGTCGCCGTCGCGCCGGCGATCGCTCCTCCACCGGCGGCTCCCGCAGCGGCCGCTCGACGCCGCGGCCCCGCTCGGCCAGCGCGAGCACCGCCGGCAGCACCAGCAGCACGCCGGCCAACGACACCGACATGTCGATCACGGTCACGAACCCGAAGTCACGCAGCATCGTGATGTCGGACAGCATCAGCACGCCGAAGCCGGCGATCACGGTGACTCCGGACGCGAGCACGGCCGCGCCGGTCGAACGATACGCGCGCCTGAGCGCCTCCGACGGCTCACCACCGCCGAGGCGCTCCTGGCGGTAGCGCTCGGACAGCAGGACGCTGAACTCGGTGGAGATCGCGATCACGAGCGCGCCGAGCGTCGCCGACATCGGGTTCAGCGGAATCCCGACGCAGGAACAGAATCAGCGCCGACCATCCGCTCGCGAGCGCGATCGGCACGAGCGGCGCCAGGGCCCGCCGCGGCTCGCCGAACACCGCCAGCAGCGTGAGCGCGACCGCGAGCAGCGCAGCCAGCGTCGTCAGCAGCCGCCGCCCGGATGACGACAGCGCCGCATTGGCCTGCGCGGCCAGCACCGGCAGGCCCGCGAGCTCCGCGTCGACGCCCGGCGGCGGATGCAGCTGCGAACGTATGTAGCCGATCACCTGCTGCTGGCGGAGAGCGGCATCAGCCGGATCCCGAAGGCGAGCACCGCGTCGCGGTGATCCTGGGTGATCACGGCCTGCGAGAAGTAACGGGGCACCGCCGTCAGCAGCTCTGCGATCGACCTCTGCGTGACCGCCGGGGAGCGGGCGTCGGCGCTGTCGAACAGATCGGGAAGCGAAAGCGCCGGGACACAGGTCGCTCTGTCGCAGCCCGCGCCTGCGAGTACCCGAAGTGAGCGAGCAGGCGGCTCTCGTAGGACGTCATCCACGCGACAGTCGCCGGCGTCGCGACATCGGCGCCGTGCACGGTCACGTCGATCTCGCCGGAGACGCCCGTGACGCGCTCGAGCGTCGTCGAGGTCACGCAGCGCCGGCATGTTCGCCGGGACCAGCTTGGTGATGTCCGACTGAGACCGCGGTCTGCGTATCCGCGACCAGCCGACGAGCGCCAGCGCCGCCGCGACCGCCAGCATGCGACCGGGGTGCCGGGTCAGACGCGCCGCCCAGCTCACGCCGCTGGCCGCGGGACGACGCCTCCGCTTTCGCGCCTGCGGGCGCGCTGGCGGGCGCGCCCGTTCAGTTGCGGCTGGACGCCTCCTGCTCGCGGCGGACCGGGCGTCAGCGACGATCTCCCGGCGCCGCGGACCGAGGCCCCGACCACCGCCGAGGTCCGAGCCGGCCAGAACCAGCGCGGCAGCGCCGGCGGTCAGCGTGACCAGCAGCGCGATCGCGATCCCGGCCACGAGCACGACCGCAAAGCCGCGGACCATCGGCACCGGCGAGAGCAGCAGCACGAGGAAGCCGGCGGCCGTCGCCAGCGCCGCCGCGGTGATCGTCGGGCCGCCCCGGGCGGAGGCCTCGCGGACCGCTGCTCGCGGCGTCGGCCGACGGGGCCTCCCGGGCACGCGACTGGAACTGGATCGCATAGTCGACCGCCAGTCCGATCAGGATCGGCAGCGCCGCGACCGTCGCCATCGTCAGTCCTGCTCCGGCGAGCGCGGCGACGCCGAACGTGATCGCCGTCGCCGCCAGCGCCACCGCCAGCGGCAGCAGGCGCATGGTCCCGCGGAACACGAGCGCCAGCGCCAGCGCCATCACCACGATCGCCCACCAGCAGCGAGCAACGCGATCGAGCCGGTGATCTCGCGTCGCCAGGTCGTCGAGCACGACCGGCTCGCCGGTGACCGTGTAGGTGCCGCCGTGGCCGAGGCGGAAACCGCGGCATCGCGACCGCCGCCCGGATCAGCGCGATCGCCGCGAGCTGCTGAGCGGTCGTCAGGCCGGCTCTGCAGCCGGACCTGGATCAGCGCCGCGTCGGCGCTCGGGAACAGATAGGCGAGCCGCGGTTCGGCGGTCTGGTGGGCCGCCGGGCCGAACACGATCTGCGACATGAAGGCGCGGTCACTGATCGACGGCGCTGCGGTGATACCGGAGCTGCAGCGCCAGCTTCTCGAGCGCACCCGTCAGCCGCTGGGCCTCGAGCGCGGCCGCGGCGAGCGCCGCGGCCTTCGCAAGCGCTCGGCTCGAGAGTCCGCGGGCCAGCGCGAGCCTGTTGCGGCGCCCGCCGCGCGCGCGACGCGGCGCTGATCGGCTGCGCGGACCAGGCCGAGCTCGCTGTTGACCGCGGCGACCGCGCGGTTCAGGAACGTGCCGGGCCCGTAGACGACCTGTGCCGGGCGCTCGCGCATCAGCTTCGCGCAGGGGCTGCCCGAGCCGCCGTAAGGCGCCGACGAGCCTCGCCGGTGCCGGCACGAGCGCTCGAGCTTGCCGTTGCGGGTCAGCACCTCGCCCGCGAGGCACGCCTCGAGCCGGCTGAGCGTGACCAGTTCGCGGGGCTGACGCAGGTCGCTGACCGGCTCGCGGACGAGCACGATCGACCGCATCGCCGCCGAACTGCGCGATCGTCGGCCTCGGTCGCGCGATAGCCGGCCGAGGAGCACGACACGAACGTGTCGTCGGCGACCGACGGCTTCAGCGCGCAGCGCCAGCACGCCGCCTGCGAGGCCAGCGCGGCGACGACGGCGACCGTCGCGAGCGGCGCCCGAGCCGCCGCTCCGCTCAGCCGCACCAGCATCGCGGCGGCGCTCGATCCGCGACGCCTCCTGCGCGGGTGCACGTCCACCTTGCTCAGTCCATCGTCAGCGGGCCCTGCGACTCGCCCGCGAGGAACTGACGGATGAACGGGTTGGCGGAGTTCAGCATGTCCTCGGCCGGCCCCGCCTCGACGATCCGCCCGCGCCACAGCACGTTGATGTAGTCCGCGACGCGACGCGCGCTCATGATGTCGTGGGTGATCACCGCGAAGGTCGGCAGGTAGCGCTTGTTCGTCTGCTTGTGCCTCCTCCATCATGTCCCGGTGGATCTCGAGGATCAGCTCGCCGAGCAGCGCGGTGCGCACCGGGTCGAGGCCCGAGTCGGGCTCGTCGAACAGCACGATGTCCGGCTCCGAGCACGAGCGCCCGCGCGAACCCGGCGCGCTTGCGCATCCCGCCGGAGAGCTCGTTGGGGAACTTCTCCCGGGAGTTGCCGAGGCCGACCTCGTTCAGCCGGCGCATCACGATCTACTCGATCTCCTCCTCGCCCTTCTCGGTGTGCTGGCGAAGCGGGAAGGCGACGTTGTCGTAGAGGTTCATCGAGCCGAACAGCGCGCCGTCCTGGAACAGCAGGCCGAACTTCTTGCGCATCTCGAACAGCTCGTCGTCGGTCATGTTCGGGGACCGACTCGCCGTGCACCAGCACGTCGCCCGAGTCGGGGTACAGCAGCCCGACCATGTGCTTGATGCAGACCGACTTGCCGGTGCCGGAGGGCCCGAGGATCATCGAGACCATGCCCTCGGGGAGGCCCATGTTCAGGCCGCGCAGGATCCGGTTGCGCCCGAACGACTTGTAGGTGTCGACGAACTCGACGGCGTCGCGGCCGCCCGACGGATAGACCTTGTAGCTGTGCCAGCGGTAGTCCTCGTGGCCTCGGGGGCGCCGGTCGGGCGGCGCCGGCGACGCGGCGGTGCGGCGTCGGCAGACCGTCGCGCGGAGCCCGTCACGCGTTGGCTCATCGTTCGGCGGTTCGCCAGGCTCAGCCTCCGATCGGCGCCCGCGGGTTGGCGCCCCAGAACAGCTGCGTGCCGAGCATGCCGATCAGGTGCACGGAGACGATGTTCAAGACCATCGATTTCGCCGTGGCGGTACCGACGCCGACCGGCCCACCGCTGGCGTTGTAACCGTAATAGCAGCCGACGAGCACGATCACGATCGCCATGCCATCGCCTTGATCAGGCTGAAGAGCACGTCGGGCGGGTTCTGGAACTGCCAGAAGATCAGGAAGAAGCCGCCGGAGGAGACGTCGCCGATCTGCTGGACCACCGCCAGGTAGCTGGCGAAGAAGCCGGCGCCGATCGAGCACAGGTAGACGAACGGCAGCACCAGCATCGCCGCCAGCAGGCGGGTCGCGCACAGGAAGGTGACGCCGCTGATCCCCATCACCTCGAGCGCGTCGATCTCGTCGGAGATCCGCATCGAGCCGAGCTCGGCGACGATCCCGGTACCGACCTTCGCGGCCATCATGTAGCCGAACACGAGCGGCACCAGCTCGCGCAGGTCACACCACGCCGAGAACACGCCGGCGTACGCGGGCGTGCCGACTGAGCGGTTGAAGTAGGCGCCCTCGATCCCGCACTGCAGGCCGATGATGAACACCAGGCCCCAGATCACGAGCGTCGAGGAGACGATCAGGATCCCGGCCTGGCGCAGCGTCTCGCCGAAGAACCGGAACACGCGCAGGCTGAGCGATGTCGCCGATGATCTTCGCGCCGAACTTGACGATCTCGCCGAAGGACTCGAGCCAGTCGCGCGGGACCGCGAAGACAGTCCTCCCATCAGGTCGTCGCTCGACGTCCGGCGGTCGACGGCGACGGCAACGGCCGACGGCGACGGTCGATGCGGCGTCACTTGACGATCGTCGTCAGCTCGCGGGTGCGTCGCCAGCAGCACCTGCGTGAACACGTAGTTGAACGCGAAGATCCCGAGGAACGCGATCACCACCGCCTGGTTGACCGCGCGGCCGACGCCCTCGGCGCCGCCCGACGCCGTCATCCCCTTGTAACAGCAGACGATCGCGATGATCGCGCCGAACAGCGTCGTCTTCACCACCGAGCCCCACAGGTCGGTGGTCGAGGCGTTGTTGAAGAACGTCGCGAAGAACGGTCCCGAGCGGCGCGTGGTTGACGAGCGTCGCGAGGACCCCGCCGAAGACCCCGAACAGCAGCGCGTAGATGTCGAACAGGCCGGTGACGAGCATCAGCGCCAGGAAGCGCGGCACGACGAGGTTCTTGATCGGGTCGACGCCGAGCACCTGGAGCGCGTCGAGCTCCTCGCGGATCTTGCGGGCGCCGAGGTCGGCGGTGATCGCTGTGCCGGCGACGCCGGCGAGCACGATCGCGTCGACGAACGGCGCGAACTCCCGGATCGAGGCGAGCACGAAGAACCCGCCGAGCCGGTCGAGCGCGCCGAACAGGACGAGGAAGTTCGCCGCCTGCAGCCCGGGCGCCTCGTAGCCGAACGCGATCGTCGAGATCAGCAGCGGGAACCAGCACAGCCGCAGCGCGAACATGAACTGGCAGACGAACTCGGGCCCGTACGGGTACGGCGGCCTCACCGCCGAGACGATCGTGCGGCCGGTGAGGATCATCATCTCGCCCGTCTCCTCGAGGACCGCCTTGAACGGCGAGAACGACCGGTCGGCGACTGCTCGTATCAATAAAGCTCCCTCTCTCCACCCGGCGCCGGGTTCGAGAAGCCTACGGCACCGGAAGGCGCATCACCAGCAGTGCTATGTTGCGATCGCTTTGAGGGGTCGGAGTCCCAGCCGCGGCGGAGCGTTCGCGGCGATCACCGCCGGTCTGGTGTTGAGCGCCTGCGGTGGAGGCGATCGCAGCAGCGCGCGCGACGGGCGCACACGTCACCTCCTACCCGGTGGTCGTGTCGACCACGGCGTTCCCGGCGGCACAGCGACTGGCGCAGCGCTCGCGGCTCGTGATCCTCGTGCGCAACGTCGGCACGGCCACGATCCCGAACGTCGCCGTGACGATCACCAACCCGCGCTACGGCACGGCGGCGCAGCCATTCAGCACGCTGATTGCGCCACAGCCGGGGCTCGCGAGCCGCTCGCGCCCGGTCTGGATCATCGACCGGCCCCCGGCGTGTGCGTATTCGCGTGCCTGCAGGACGGCCCCGGTGGCGCGGCTACCGCGTACGCCAACACTTGGGCGCTCGGCCGTCTGGCGCCCGGGCAGGCGGCGAGGTTCGCATGGGTACTGACCGCCGTCCAGCCCGGACGCTATGCCGTCGCATACCGCGTCGCGGCGGCGCTTGACGGAAGCGGGCGCGCGGTGTTGCCCGGCGGCCTCCCCGCAGCAGGCGTGTTCAGGGCCACGATCGCACGCCTGCCGCGGACCGCGTATGTCGAGAACGACGGCCGGGTCGTCTACTCGCATGATTCGGTTCTCGATGCGGCGAGACCAGCAGCCATGACGCAGCCGGGCGAAGGTCGCAAGACGACCGGATCGCCCGCGCGCGCGAGGAGTACGCGTGCGCGCCGTTCGACCCAGCCGACCTCGCCCCGACCTGGCACGAGCAGTTCGGCCGCTGGTTCGAGTCCGTCGCAGCCACGGGCCTGCCTGAACCCAACGCGATGGTGGTCGCGACCGCCGACGTCGCGGGGGCCCCCAGCGTGCGCACCGTGCTGCTGCGCGGCATCGACGAGCGCGGGCTGACGTTCTACACCAACTTCGACTCGGCGAAGGGGCGAGAGCTGGAAGTCAACCCGCACGCGGCGGCGGTGTTCTCGTGGGTCGCGATCCACCGCCAGATCGTGATCAAGGGCACGGCGGCGCGGGTCAGCGCCGAGGAATCCGATGCCTACTGGGTCACACGCCCGCGAGATTCCCGGATCAGCGCGATCGCCAGCCCCCAATCCGAAGTCGTCGCCTCACGCGGCGCGCTCGAGCAGATCTGGGCGAGGCTCGCCGCCGATCAGGATGCCGACCTCTCACGTCCGGCGCACTGGGGTGGCTACCGGATCACGCCTGCTTCGGTCGAGTTCTGGCAGGGCCGTCCGCACCGCTTCCACGACCGCCTGCGCTACCGACTGGACGCCACCGGCTGGGTGGTCGAGCGGCTCGCGCCCTGATTCTTTCCATAACGCGGGACTTTGGCCATTGGGATAGTGACCGGCCGCGGCCGGTCTCCTACGCTCTTGGTTCACGCCTCGCTCAGAGGCCGACTACCCGTGCGCACTGCGCAGCGCGAACAGGAAGGAAAACGAATCGATGTCCCGCATCCGTCAGCAGAATGTCCTCGCCGCACAGTGGACGCCGAACGGCGGCGCGCTCGGCGCCCCCGACCTGACCGCCGCTGACAACCAGGTCTTCGGCGCCAACGTCTTCAGCCCCGCTGTCCAGCGCCAGCGGCTGCCGAAGGACGTGTTCAAGCGTCTCTCCCAGACGCTCGCCCGTGGCGAGGCGCTCGACACCACGCTTGCCGACGCGGTCGCGATCGCGATGAAGGAGTGGGCGCTCGAGAAGGGCGCGACCCACTACACGCACTGGTTCCAGCCGCTGACGGGATCCACCGCCGAGAAGCACGACAGCTTTTACGGCCCGACCGGCGAGGGAACCGCGCTGGCGGAATTCTCCGGCAAGGAGCTGATCCAGGGCGAGCCCGATGCGTCGAGCTTCCCGACCGGCGGTATCCGCGCGACGTTCGAGGCGCGCGGCTACACGGCGTGGGACCCGACCAGCCCGGCGTTCATCCTGGAGAACCCGAACGGCGCCCTGCTCTGCATCCCGACCGCGTTCGCATCCTGGACCGGGGAGGCGCTTGACCACAAGATCCCGCTGCTGCGCTCGATGGATGCGCTGTCGAAGTCCGCGATCGTGGCGCTGCGACTGTTCGGCAACCACGGCGCCTCGCGCGTGTTCACCACGATCGGGCCCGAGCAGGAGTACTTCCTGATCGACCAGCAGTACTTCTTCGAGCGCCCTGACCTCGTGACCACGGGCCGGACGCTGTTCGGCGCCAAGCCGCCGAAGGGCCATGAGCTCGACGACCATTACTTCGGCTCGATCCCTGAGCGGATCCTGGCCTGCATGCTGGACACCGAGCGCGAGCTCTCGAAGCTCGGCGTGCCGGTCAAGACGCGCCACAACGAGGTCGCCCCGAACCAGTATGAGATCGCGCCGGTATACGAGAGCTCGAACGTCGGCTCCGACCATCAGCAACTGACGATGCAGGTGATGCAGAACGTTGCCCGGCGTTACGGGCTCGTGTGCCTGCTGCATGAGAAGCCGTTCGCGGGCGTCAACGGCTCGGGTAAGCACAACAACTGGTCGATGGGCACGGATACGGGCGAGAACCTGCTCGAGCCGGGCGACACGCCGCACGAGAACCTCCAGTTCCTGTTCTTCTGCGCGGCGGTGATCCAGGCCGTCAACAAGTACCAGGGGCTGTTGCGGGCGTCGATCGCGTCACCTGGACAGGACCATCGGCTCGGAGCCAACGAGGCACCGCCGGCGATCATCTCGATCTTCCTCGGCGGCGAGCTGGAGAAGGTCTTCGGGGCGATCGAGCGGGGCGAGGTCGGCGAGTCGACCCCCGAGTCGTTCCTCGGTCTCGGCACGCCGGTTCTGCCGCCGCTGCCGATGCACGGCGGCGACCGCAACCGGACGAGCCCATTCGCGTTCACCGGCAACAAGTTCGAGTTCCGCGCACTCGGCTCGAGCATGTCGCCGTCGTTCCCGAACACGGTCCTGAACACGATCGTCGCCGAGGCGATCGACTACCTCTCAGCGGAGCTCAAGGACGCCCTCGCGGACGGCACGAAGCTCGAGGTGGCGTTGCCGCCGATCCTGCGGCGCAGCTTCGCCGCCAACAAGCAGATCGTCTTCGGCGGCGACAACTACGCCGAGGAGTGGCACGACGAGGCGCAGCGGCGTGGGCTGCTGAACCTCCGCGCGACCCCTGACGCGCTGCCCTACATCGTCGATGACGAGACGATCACGCTGTTCTCCAAGTATGCGGTGCTGTCCGAGCGCGAGCTCGACGCTCGTTACGAGGTGCTCCTCGAGCAGTACGTCAAGAAGGTCAACATCGAGTCCGAGACGGCCGCGGCGATCGCCCGGACGCTGCTGCTGCCCGCGGCGGCGCGCCACCTCGCGCTGATGCTGCAGGCGCAGCTGCCCGAGTTGGCAAGCGAGACAGAGGCGCTGATCTCGTCGTTCGTGGATGCGATCCGGACACTCGAGTCGGCCAATCTGGAAGACAACCAGCCGCACGACGACGGGCTGCTGCATGCGCAGTACATGCACGACACGGTCCTGCCGTCGATGGAGGCGACGCGCGCCGCCGCCGACAAGCTCGAGAAGGTGGTCTCCGACGACCTCTGGCCGCTGCCGAAGTACTCGGAGATCCTCTTCATCAAATAGCTCAGCTTCGCCTGCGCACCCGCTGGGCCATGCATGCTGGGGTTTCACGTGGATGTAACGTGCGACCTGGGCGACGCGAGCATGGCCCAGCGGGCGGCGCAGGCTCGTTCGTTGCCCCTGTCTGAAGGGGCGCGCAGCCCCGTTCGTCGCAGGGCGAATCGGGCGCCGGGCGGTTGTGATCGGGATGGGCGCAGCGCAACTTGCGCCCTGATCGGTAGTTCTAAGCTACGTTGAGTCGTCGAATGTGGGAAGACCGCACCCACCGTGCGCGAGGACGTTTTGCGCGGTTGAGAAGCCGCGACGCGCCTGCGCTGCTGTCGTCAAGAGGCCGTGCCGCCTACGCACTGCTGGTGCTGGCGGCTGCGCTGATCGGCTTCGCGACCGCGATTTCCGGTCCGTTCGCCGCCGGTGCGAGCGCCAGCGGACCGGGGTCGGGCGGCGGCGGTCTGACGACGCAGACCTCGCCGACCGGTGCGACCACGACGCCGACCGGGACGACCACGACGCCGACCGGCACGACCCCGACGGGCACCACCACGACGGGGACGGCACCGATCGGTACGACGACGACGCCAATTCCGGCGCCTCCGGCGATCTCGCCCGGGGCTGCGCCAGATCCGTTCGCCAAGCGCGGGATGTGGATCTGGGTGCTTTCGGAATCCGACGGCGGAAACCTCGCTTCGATCATCGCGACCTCAAAGCGGCTCGGGATCAAGACACTGACGATCAAGAGCGCAGACGGCCCGAACCTGTGGCCGCAGTTCAGCCCGGCGCTGGTCACGACGCTGCACGCCGCCGGTCTCGACGTCTGCGCTTGGCAATACGTCTACGGAGCACATCCGATCCTCGAAGCGGAGGCTGCCGCCAGGGCCGTCACCGACGGCGCCAACTGTCTCGTGATCGACGCCGAGGTTCAGTATCAGGGACTCTACGTCCAGGCTCAGCGCTACATCACGAAGCTGCGGTCGCTGATCGGCGAGAACTTCCCGGTGGCGCTCGCCGGCTTCCCGTGGATCGACTATCACCCCTCGTTCCCGTACTCGGTCTTCCTCGGCCCGGGAGGCGCGCAGTACAACACGCCGCAGATGTACTGGAAGGACATCGGCGTGTCCGTGAAGACGGTGTATTCGCACACCTACGCCTACAACGAGCTCTACCAGCGCCCGATCGATCCGCTCGGCCAGCTGTTCCAATCGCCGGCGGCCGCTCAGATACGGATGTTCCGTTCGGTCTCCCGTGCCTACCACGCCGGCGGCGTCAGCTGGTGGGACTGGCAGGACGCAGCGCCGGCGCAGATGGCAGGAACGGCAGTGCCGGCGGGACCGTTGGCGGGGTTCGTGGCCAACACGACCGTCGCGACCCTCGCCAGGGGATCCGCGGGAGATGTCGTCGTGTGGGCCCAGGAGCACCTGGTCTCAGCCGGCGAGGCGGTCACGATCGACGGCGAGTTCGGCCCGCAGACGCAGACCGCCGTCGAACACTTCCAGCTGTCCAAAGGGCTGCCGGAGACCGGTGTGATCGACCCTTCCACATGGACGGCGCTGCTCAGGTACCCCCCGGCGGCCGTCACATGGGTGCTGAACCACAGGCGACTGACGGCGCAGGTGGCACGGGCGTCATCCGGCGCGGCGGCACGCGGGCCCGAGATGCTTGCGGTACCAAAATCGGCTTCGCTGCCGGAGCGCGCGAACGAGCTGGCCGGTGCTCCGGTCGGCGCGGGCGGACGCGGCCCGGGCACGGCATCTCCCTGACGTTTGGCTGTTTACGGCGCTATATCGGGCAAATCGCCAAGCCTCCGGGCGAGGCGCGAGGCGCGAGGCGCGCCGAGGAACTCGGGACCCAGGACTCAGGACTCCGGCAGCCCGTCGACAGCAAGACGCCGGTTCTTGAAGCGGTCATCGTCGGTGACCTCACGCCCGAACCATGCCGGCGGCCGGAACCGCCGCGCGGCGCCCTGATCGTCGAACTCGACCTCTGCGACCTGCAGCCCGGACAGCGAACCCGCGTAGACGTCGAGCTCGATCACGAGGCCATCGCCGGCCGGGAGCCGGTAGCGGGTCTTCTCGATCCGCGCGCCCTCGGTCGCCGGCCACAGGAGCTCGAACTGCTCGGCGCTCAGCTCCACCTCGGTCTCGCTGCGGACCAGGCCCGCGCCTCGCTTGACGGTCAACCAGTGTTGCGTGGCCGCGCGACGCACACGGACCTCAGAGCCGTCTGCGCCGATCACGAGGTAGCCCTGGTCGATCTTCTTCGCCGGATGACCGTCCAGCGGATCGGGCAACCGCGCCACGATGAACTTGCGCTCGATCTCCACGCCCGCCGCCCGCCGCCCGCCCGCCGCCCGCCGCCCGGCCTCAGCCGTCCTCGGATCCGAGGACGGTCCCCGGAGGCAGGAGCGTCGGCTGCTCGACGTCGAGCTCGACCTCGCCGCGAACGACCACTCCCGCGCCGAACGTGACGTCGCCGTTGACGACGAGCCGGCGGGCTCCGCGCAGTGATGGCGGTCCGTCGGGCATCCGCGACTCGAACTGGTCGAGCAGCTTGTAGTAGCGGCTGTCGAGCTCGACGTATGGCAGCTCGCCGCCGATCTCGGGCACAGGCTCGATCTCGAGCTCGTCGCCGAGCGAGAAGACGTCGGAACGCAGGACGAGCAGATCGTCGGTCGTCTTGACCGGCACGAATCGTGTCCGCGGAACCAGCAACAGCCCGGCACCGGGGAAGCAGGCGATCGCCGCCCCCATCGCGCTCTCCAGCTGGATCACCGGCGTCGAATCGCGATCACGAGGGTCGACCGTCTTGCGGTTGACGATCACCGGCAGCTCGAGCGCGCCGCCGCCCGTCTCGAGCAGGTCCGACAGCCGTTCGAGATCGATCCAGACGGAGTTGGTGTTGTAGTAGCGCCAGCGACGGTAATCGCGGAACGAGTCGGCATCCTCGGGTGGTGTCTGCGCGACCTCACGCAGTACCAGCTGCCCGTCGCCACGGCGCCGCGCGATGTGGCCTCCCTTGCGGTCGGCCTCGGTTCCCAGCACGACCTCCATCAGGAACGGCAGCTGCTGGGCTGCGAGGTGCGAAGCGATCCGCGGATCAACGGTCGCGCCGAGGTTGTCGGCGTTGGAGATCATCGCGTAGCGAAAGCCGCGCTCACGCAGCGCGTCGAGCATGCCCGAGCTGCGCAGCGCGCCGTAGACGTCGCCGTGGCCCGGCGGGCACCATTCGAGCGCCGGTGCCGCGGGCCAGCTGACGGGCATCAGCGTGTCCGCGTCGAGTTTCGGGACCATGCTCTGCAGGAAGTCCAGTGCCAGCCCATCGACCGGGAGCTCCGGGAATTCTCGCAGCGCCGAGCGCGTCTCGGCTCGGGTGACGTCGCTGTCCATCAGGACGAGCGGCAGCCGCACGTCGTGGCGGCGGCGGAGCGCGAGCGTCTGACCGACGATGATCTCCAGGAAGGATCGCCCTTCTCGAGCCTCGATCAGGGATTTCGGATGCTGCAGTCCCATCGACGTCGCGAGACCGCCGTTGAGCTTGATCACCGCCAGACGGCGCAGCGCGTCGCCCCCCTCGCCGCGGGCAGCGCCTCGAGCTCGGGGCACATCCGCTGCCGGCTCGAGCCCGGCGCTCGGGATCACCGTCGCGGCGCCCGCGCGTAGACGCGCTCAGCGCCGAGGTGAACTGCCGCGATCGCCTCCTCAGACTGATCCGCGGCGCGCATCTTCTCCGCGCGCCGCGTGAAGGACGGCGTCCGTCAGAGCTCATCGCCTCATTCTGATGAGAACGCGGCCCGCAGCTCCTGCAGCCACGGCGCGGCGCTGCCATCGCTCGGCGCGCGCCAGTCGCCGCGCGGCGACAGCGACCCGCCAGAGCCGACCTTGGGCGCGTTGGGGATCGCCGAACGCTTGAACTGGCTGGTCGTGAAGAAGCGCGTCAGGAACACCTCGAGCCAGCGCTGGATCTCCGCGAGCGAGTACTCGTTGCGCCGCTCCGGCGGAATCAGGTCCGGCCATGCTCCGCGCTCACGGTCTCCCCAGGCGTGGTGGGCGAGCCACGCGACCTTGCTCGGCCGGTAGCCGAAGCGCAGCACGTGGTAGAGGAAGAAGTCCACGAGCTCGTAGGGCCCGACGATCTGCTCGCTGTGCTGCTCGGGAACGTCAGCGTCAGGGTCCTGCGCTGGGATCAGCTCGGGCGAGATCGCCGTGTCGAGGATCGAGCTCGAGTACGTGCGTCGGCATCCGAACCGAACTGGTCGGTGTCGATCGCCCAGCGCAGCAGGAACTGGATCAGCGTCTTGGGCACCGATGCGTTGACGTTGTAATGGGACATCTGGTCGCCGACCCCGTAGGTGCTCCACCCGAGCGCGAGCTCGCTGAGGTCGCCGGTGCCGAGCACGAGCGCACGATGGTGGTTGGCGAGGCGGAACAGGTGCGAGGTGCGCTCGCCCGCCTGCACGTTCTCGTAGGTGACGTCGTACACGGGCTCACCGTCGGCGGCCGGATGCCCGATCGCACTGAGCATCTCGCGGGCCGCCGGGCGGATGTCCAGCTCGGTCGCGCTGACGCCCAGCGCCCGCATCAGCGCACGTGCGTTCTCCAGCGTTCGGGTGCTGGTCGCGAAGCCGGGCATCGTGTAGGCCAGCACGTTCTCACGCGGCAACCCGAGCCGGTCGAGCGCACGCGCGGCGACGATCAGCGCGTGGGTCGAGTCGAGTCCGCCCGAGACACCGATCACCACCTTCTTGATCCCCGTCGCGTGCAGCCGTGTCTGCAGCCCCGCAACCTGGATCCGGTAGACCTCATCGCAGCGGTCGTTGCGGCTGGACGGATCTGACGGAACGTATGGAAACCGCTCGATCGCACGGCGCAGCGCCACCGCTCGACGCGGGACTCCCAGCTCGAACGGGATCCGCCGCATCCGCCCCAGGCGCCGGCGCTGATCGTGGATCGAGTCGCCCCAATGGCTGGTCGCCCGCCGGTCGGCCACGAGCCGCTCCAGGTCAACGTCGGCGAGCGTCAGCTCGTCCTCGTCGGCGAATCGCCGCGACTGCGACAGCAGGTTGCCGTTCTCGCAGATCAGCGCCTGCCCGTCCCAGGCGAGGTCGGTTGTCGACTCACCCTGGCCCGCAGCCGCGTAGACGTAGGACGACAGGGTGCGGGCCGAGTGGGCGGCGCAGAGCTGGAGCCGGTAGTCGGCCTTGGCGACAGCCGCATTGCTCGCCGAGAGATTGACCAGGACCGTGGCGCCCGCCAGCGCACCGAAGGTGCTCGGCGGGATCGCCGTCCACAGGTCCTCGCAGATCTCGATGTTGACCGTCAGATCGGCGATGTCAGTGCAGCTGAACAGAAGGTCGGCGCCGAACGGCACGCGTGAACCGAGCAGCGGCACCTCGTTGTCGATCAGATCGCGGGCGGCGCGGAACTGGCGTTTCTCGTAGTACTCCCGGTACTCGGGCAGATAGCTCTTCGGGACCGCGCCGAGAACCGCGCCGCGGTGGATCACGACGGCGGCGTTGAACAGGCCCTGCTCGGCGCGGAGCGGCAGACCGACGATGATCACCGGCACAAGCGCCGCGCTCTCGGAGACGATCAACTGCAGGGCACGGTCGGTCTCCTCCAGCAACGCATCCTGGCGGAACAGGTCCTCGCTCGTGTAGGCGCTCAGCCCGAGCTCAGGGAACACGACCAGTGCAGCGTCGTCCTGCGACGCCGATCGTGCGAGCGCCAGCGTACGCTGGGCATTGGTCTGCGGATCGGCGACCGTCACCGTCGGCACCCCGGCGGCGACCCGCACGAAGCCATGGCGGTAGAGCGACTCGAACGGTAGCTTCGACACGGGTTGAGAGCCTATCGGTCCCGTTGCCTATGCATACCTGGGGAACTTTGGAGAAACCGCCGCCGCTTGGCTACGATCGTCCCAGAAGAGGATAGGTACAGGAGCTTGCGCAATCCTTGGATCGCCCTTGATGTTTCGACCAATCCGGTGGTGCATGCGCGCGCGTTGATGCGTGCCCACGAGCGAGGGGCCGGAGGCGTCAACACGGTGCGCGGGGTGCGCGAGCTGGTCGTCGCGAGCTGGCGGCGGAGCCTGGCCGCCGGGGTCACCCCGGACGCGCCCGGCTCGACGGTCTCGATGAGCGACGACGAGCTCGGCGAGCGCCGCGAGAACTCGCCCCTGGCTGGCGCGATCGACGCGATCTTCGACGCGCTGTTGGCCCTCGACGGCGACGCCCGTCACGTCATCGCCGTTGCCGACGCCGACGCCAACCTGCTGTGGGTTCGGGGCGAGAGCCGCGCGGTCGAGCTCGCCCACGAGATGCACTTCGAGGCAGGCGCGGCCTGGTCGGAGTCGGTGGCCGGAACGAACGCGGTCGGGACCGCCGCCGCGCTGGATCACGCCGTCCAGATCTTCTCAGCGGAGCATCTTGTGGCGGCCGTGCATCCCTGGACGTGTTCGGCAGCGCCGATCCACGACCCGAGCACCGGCGAGCTGATCGGCGTGATCGACCTGACCTCGGACCTTCGATCCGCGCATCCGCACACGCTGTCGCTGGCGATGCTGGCGGCGCAGGCGGCGGAGGCGAAGCTCAAGCTCGACGCCCTCGAACCCCGCCGAAGCCGGATCGTGGCGCCGCGCGAGCACGGATCGAACCCGCGGCTGTCCCTGCGGCTGCTCGGTCACAGCGCGAGAGCCCGAATCGCAGATGGGGCTTACGGCGAGGAGCGCGGCCTGCGCTCGCTGGAGTTGCTCGCCGTGCTGGCGATGCACCCGGACGGCCTCACCGCAGAGGAGCTGGCGCTGGCCCTGTACGGCGAAACGGGTAAGACCGTGACGATTCGCGCCCAGGTTCATCGCGTCCGCGCCCGGCTCGGCGAGCGGATGCTGCACACCCAGCCCTACCGTCTGGACGGGCAGGTCGAGGCGGACTGGATCAAGGTCCAGCGCCTGATCGCAGCCGGCCGGCCACGGGAGGCGCTGCGCGCGTATTGCGGGCCCCTGCTGCCGGCCTCCGATGCCCCGGCGATCGTCGAGGCGCGGACGCTGCTCGAGGAGTCGCTGCGTCGCAGCATCCTCACGAGCGCCGATCCCACGATGCTCGCGAGCTGGCTGTCGCACCCCTCCGGCGCCGATGATCTGGCGGCGGCGCGGGCGCTGGTGGCAGTACTGCCGGTCGGCGATCCGCGACGGGCAGCGGCGACCGCGACGCTGTCGGCGATCCGCGCCAGGCTGACGACAGCGCCCGCCCCCCGCGCCGCACGTGCAACCCGGTTGCAACCTCTCGGAGCCTAAGGTCGCGTTCGTCCACCAACCCCATTGGAGGGGAGCGAACATGGCAACGGTTACCGAAGCGGCCGCACCGGCCGCGCACTTCATGGCACAGCGCAAGTTGATGCTGATCAACGGCGAATGGGTCGAAGCTCGCAGCGGCGAGACCTTCGAGGTCTGGGATCCGGCGGACGGTGAGACGATCGCCCACGTCCCGGCCGGCGACGCGCAGGATGTCGAGCTCGCGGTCCGCGCCGCACGCGCGGCGTTCGAGGATTCCGCATGGAGCCGGATGACGCCGTCGCAGCGCGGTCAGGTGATGTGGCGGATCGGCGACCTGATCGAGGAGCACGCCGACGAGCTGGCGGCGATTGAGTCGATCGACAACGGCAAGCCGCTCGGCGTCGCGCGCGCCGCTGACGTCCCGCTGGCAGCCGACCTGTTCCGCTATATGGCGGGCTTCGCGACCAAGATCTACGGGCAGACGTTCGAGATCTCGGTTCCGTATGCACCCGGAGCGCAGTTCCACACCTACACGGCCAAGGAGCCGATCGGCGTCGTCGGTCAGATCATCCCGTGGAACTTCCCGCTGCTGATGGCCGCGTGGAAGCTCGGGCCGGCGCTCGCGACCGGCTGCACCGTGATCCTCAAGCCGGCTGAGCAGACCCCGCTGAGCGCACTGCGCCTCGGCGAGATCATGCTCGAGGCGGGCCTGCCGGACGGCGTGGTCAACATCGTCACCGGTCTTGGCGAGACCGCGGGCGCGGCGCTCGCGGGGCATTCCGGAATCGACAAGATCGCGTTCACCGGCTCGACCGAGGTCGGCAAGCTGATCGTCAAGGCAGCCGCCAACGACCTCAAGCGGGTCACGCTCGAGCTCGGTGGCAAGTCGCCGAACATCGTGTTCGCCGACGCCGATCTGGAGACGGCGATCCCCGGAGCGGCGAACTCGATCTTCTTCAATCACGGTCAGTGCTGTTGCGCCGGCGCGCGGCTGTACATCGAACAGAAGGTCTATGACGACGTGCTCGCCGGCGTGTCGGACGCGGCCGGCAAGATCAAGGTCGGGCGCGGACTCGACGCAGATACGCAGATGGGTCCGCTCGTCTCCGCCGAGCAGCTCGAGCGGGTCACCGGATTCCTCGCCTCAGGTGAGCGCGAGGGCGTCCACACCGTCGTCGGCGGTGCGCGCGTCGGCGACAAGGGCTACTTCGTCTCGCCGACCGTGCTCGAGGGCGCCAAGCAGGGGAACAAGGTCTTCGATGAGGAGATCTTCGGTCCTGTCGTGACGGCGATCCCGTTCAAGGACGTCGACGAGGTCGCTCCCGCCGCCAACCAGACGGTCTACGGCCTCGCCGCCGGTATCTGGACCAACAACCTGACCAAGGCGCACAGACTGATCCCGCGCTTGAAGGCCGGGACTGTGTGGGTCAACACCTACAACATCTTCGACGCCGCGCTGCCTTTCGGTGGCTACAAGCAGTCCGGCTGGGGTCGTGAGATGGGCGAGGAAGTGATCCACGAATACACCGAGACGAAGGCCGTCTGCATCGGTCTGTAGTCCCCATCAGCAGAACTGTCGGGCCCGGCTCACACGAGCCGGGCCTGACGGAGTAACTTGTGAGCCATGGCTGACAACGGCAAACCAACCCCCGAGGACCAGGTTCGAGCGCTCTACGAGCAGGCCGAGTCAAACTCAGCCAAGGCGCTGGAGGAGATGGTCGCCAAACCCAGCTTCGGCGGGCTGATGGCGCTCATGAGCGAGAACGTCGCGGCGATCACGCGGATCTCATCCGACCTGGCGGACACAGCATGGCGCAACCTCCGGATCGCCGGCCGCGCCGACATCACGAGGCTGGCCAGACAACTGCACCGCAACGAGGACAAGCTCGAGCGGGTTTTGCAGGAGGTCGAGTCGCTGCGTGACGAACTGGCAGAAGAGCGGCTGAAGTCAAGCGCGTCGTGAACGCGCTCGAGCGGATCGCGCGTGCGCCACTGAGCGCGCTCGAGCTGACCAACATCCTGCTGACCACCGACGACGCGGTGGTCGGTGCGACACCCCGCGAGGTCGTCTGGACCCATCGGGGGGTGACGCTCTACCGCTACTCATCGGCGCAGCGGATCTACCCGGTGCCGCTGCTGCTGGTGTTCGCGCTGATCAACCGGCCTGAGATCTTCGACCTCGCGCCGGGACGCTCGCTGGTGGAGTTCCTCCTCGGCGAGGGGTTCGACGTGTTCCTCGTCGATTGGGGCCACCCCGACGAGGAGGACGCGGACTTCGGTCTGGACAACTACGTCTGCGACGAGCTTCACTGGGCGATCAGAGAGACGCTCCGCTGTAGCGGCGCGGACGAGCTGACGCTGATGGGTTGGTGCATCGGAGCAACCCTGTGCGCGATGTACTGCGGCCTGCAGCGCGATGCGGAGCAGACTGCTGTGCGCAACCTCGCATTACTGACGATGCCGATCGACGGCCGCGCCTCCACCTACGCGCGCTGGGTGGGCAGCCCCGACTTCCCCTCGGACCGGATCGCAGACCAGCTTCGAGTGCTGCCCGGCGGCGGGGTCGACATCGCCAACAAGCTGCTCAAGCCGGTGACGAACTTCTGGACGACCTACCGGCGGCTCGGTGCATCGGTCTTCGATGGATCCGCGCAGCCGAGCTCCTACCAGCCGATGGCCAAGTGGGTGGCCGATAACCCGAATTTCCCCGGCCGCGCGTGGGCGGAGTGGATCCAGCTGATGTACCGCGACGGCGAGCTCGCGTCAGGTCGAACACGGCTGCGGGGCCGGTCGGTCGACCTGCGCAGGATCGAGCAGAACCTGCTGGTGGTCACGGCCGAGGCCGATCACATCGCGCCCCGGGAGGGCACGATGCCGATCTTCGACCTCGTCGCCAGCGAGGACGTGACCCACTTCGACCGGCCTGGAGGGCACATTGGGCTGATCGCCGGATCTGCCGCCCGCAAGCAGATCTGGCCGGATCTGGCGGCATGGCTCGCCGAGCGTTCACAGGAATAGGGAGAAATGGTGCTCGCCGCCGCACGCGGTGCTCACAGTGTCGACAGCGCAAAATTCGAGGAGAAGGAGAGACTCCATGAACAACCCGAGCGGCATCGCGACCGGCGCGACGAAGGCCCCCCCACTCACGGTCCCGTCGGATGAGGAACTGTGGCCAAGCGCCACGCGACGTCCGGGGATGGAGGGCCGCGTCGTGTTCGTCACCGGCGGCACGCGAGGGATCGGTGCCGCGATCTCAAGGAGTTTCGCGTCGCAGGGCGCGGTCGTCGCGGCGGGCTACAGCCGTGACCGTGAGCATGCCGAGGCGCTGCTTGAGCAGTTGCGTCAACACGATGCGCAGGCGAGCATCCACCAGGGCAACGTCGGCTCCTCAGACGACTGCCGACGTACGATCGCCGAGGTGATCGACACGCACGGACGACTCGACGTCCTCGTCAACAACGCCGGGATCACGATTGACAAGACGGTCATGAAGCTGACCGACGATGACTGGCACAAGGTGATCGCGGTCAACCTGTCGGGCGCGTTCTTCATGTCCCAGGCGGTCCTGCCGCACATGATCGAGCGCGGCTCGGGGCGGATCATCAACATCTCCTCGATCGTCGGAGAGACGGGGAACATCGGCCAGGCGAACTACGCGGCTTCGAAATCCGGACTGTTCGGCCTGACGAAGACGTTTGCACGCGAGGCCACATTCCAGCTGCAGCGCGCGGGGAAGCTCGACGAGGACTCGATCGGCATCACGGTCAACACCGTTGCGCCGGGCTTCATCGCGACCGAGATGCTCGCGCACATCCCGGAGAAGGTGCTCGACCGGATCAAGGCCGAGATCCCTGTCGGTCGCCTGGGACGCCCCGATGAGATCGCGCGGGTCGTGCACTTCCTCGCCTCGCCCTACTCGGCGTTCATCACCGGACAGGTGTGGAACGTCAACGGCGGCCAGGAGATGTAGCCGCGGATGAACGGCGCCGACGAGCAGCTGCGCGGCCGCGCAGCGCTGGTGACTGGGGCGGCGAGCGGGATCGGGCTTGCGATCGCCCAGCGCCTCACCGACGCCGGGATGGATGTGCTGGCGGTCGACCTCAACAGCACCGACGGAGGCCCGGGCATTCCGTTCCGGGCCGACCTGACGGCTGCGGATGCAAACGAGGCTGCGGTCGCACGGGCGGTCGAGCTGTTCGGACGGATCGATCTGGTGGTCGCCAACGCCGGCGTTCAGCACGTCTCGCCGGTCTCGGAGTTCCCGGTGGAGCGCTGGCAGACGATCGTCTCACTGCTGCTGACGAGCCCGTTCCTGCTGGCCAAGTACGCCTGGCCGGCGCTTGCCGACAGCGAGTCCGGGCGTTTCATCGTGATCGCCTCGGCGCACGCGCTGGTCGCGTCTCCGTACAAGGCCGCCTACGTTTCGGCCAAGCACGGCGTCCTCGGGCTCGTCAAGACGCTCGCACTGGAGGGAGCGCCCGACGGGATCACGGCCACCGCGGTGTGCCCGGCGTATGTCCGCACCCCGCTGGTGGAGAAGCAGATCGCCGATCAGGCGCGCGTGCACGGGCTCTCGGAGGACGAGGTGCTGGAGCAGGTGATCCTCGCCCCGCACGCGCTGAAGCGGCTGATCGAGCCGGCTGAGGTCGCAGATGTCGTGGCGTTCCTTGCGGGGCCGACCGGCAGCGCGTTCACCGGCGTGCCGGTGACGATGGACATGGGTTGGACTGCGCGCTGATGGCGAAGAACTCCGCACTCGCCCTGGGCGAGATCATCCGGCGCCAGCGGGAGCTGGCAGAGATGTCGATGCGCCAGTTCGCCGAGGTCGCCGGGATCTCCAATCCCTATCTGTCGCAGATCGAACGGGGGCTGCGGGCACCGTCCGACCACGTGCTCGACGGCATCGCGCGGGCGCTGAAGCTGTCGGCCGACACGCTCTACGAGCAGGCGGGCGTCACCCCGCCCGGCGAGGGAGAGGAGACGGCGAGTGCGGTGCTGAGCGCGATCGCGGCTGATCCGAAGCTCTCGGCTCGCCAGCGGACGGCGATGCGGGAGGTCTACGAGGCGTTCGTCGAGACCGGCCCGTCCGTGCGCAAGCGCGGTGGCTGAGAGCTTCGACCAGGAGCTGTTCCTGTGGCTCGGGGACGAGCCCGAGTCGTTCCGTGCGCAGGATGCGCAGCGGATTCACAGGATCGCCGCGGAGTTCGCGATGGGCTTCGACGCGCTGGCCGACATCGGCCCGGCCGTAACCGTGTTCGGCTCTGCCCGCACCCCCGCGGAGCACCCGTACTACAAGCTCGTGCGACGCATCAGCGCGGCGCTCGGACGCGCCGGCTACGCGATCATCACCGGCGGCGGCGGCGGGCTGATGGAGGCGGCCAACCGCGGCGCGCGCGATGCGGGAGCTGTGTCAGTCGGTTGCAACATCGAGCTACCGCGCGAGCAGGCACTCAACAGCTACGTCGACATTCCGCTGCGGTTCAGCCACTTCTTCGCGCGCAAGGTCATGTTCGTACGCTATGCGAGCGCGTTCGTGATCACGCCAGGCGGCTTCGGGACGCTCGATGAGCTGTTCGAGGCGCTGACGCTGATCCAGACGGCGAAGATCCAGCACTTCCCCGCGATCCTCGTCGGCGACGGAGAGTGGAGCGGGCTGCTCGAATGGCTGCGCGCGCGGGCGCTCGCCGACCACAGGATCGAGGCCGCCGATCTCGACGCGCTGGGACTGCTCAGCGACCCCGATCAGATCGTCTCCGTCGTCGATCGCGCCCGCGTCCGCCAGCGCGAGCTGCGCGCGCCGCCCTGAGCCGCGCCGCGCGCGAGGCCGAGATCTTCTTTGAGGAGGCCGAGGTGCCGCTCGACTGGCCGGCCGGCGTCGTCTCGGTCACCAACACCCGCAGGCGGTGCCCGACATCGGCGGCGGTCGGCACGTACCTTGCGGAGTTCGCCCCCGGGATCGCGGTCCACCGGCCGTGCACGTATAGCTCCCAGGTGTAGCGCAGCGAGCCGGCCTGGCTCCAGCTACCGGCGCTCGCGGTCAACCGCTTTGACTGCACCGCGACGCCGGTGACGCGCGGCGGCGCCGTGTTGACCGGCGGTGAGCCGGCCGCCGTCGAGCCGGCCGGCGTGGTCAGCGTGTAGTCATAGCCATAGCTTGTCCCGTCGCCGTTCTGCGCCACGAGCCGGTAGTGGTAGCCGGTTGATGGCGCCAGGCCGCTGAGCGCGCCCGCGACCGCAACCTCGGCCGTGCCGGCACCGATCTCGACCGGGCTGCTCGTCGAGCCATAGGCGGTTGTGGTCCCGTACTGCCACCAGGCCTTCGTCTGTGAACCGTTCGGGTAGACGCCGCCGATCAATGACGCCGTCGAGGAGCCGACCGCCTCGGTGTAGCTGCCGGCACCGGCACCGGCGACGTCCGCTCCGCCGATCCCCGGCGCACCGCCCGCAACCTGCCCGGAGATCGATCCGGCGCCGGTCGGTCCGTCATATCCGGCGCCGGCGACGCAGATCTCCGAGATCGCCGGCGAGCACGAGCCGTTCGATCCGGTGGCGGGGTCGTTGAGGACGGCGCTGTCGGCATATGCCCAGGCCGGGGTCGTGCCGTTGACGCCGGTGACGGCTTCGAATGCTGCGACCAGAGGTGATGAGAGGCTGGTGCCTCCCGCGAGCAGCCATCCACCTGACCCGGAGTCGTAGATCGCCAGCCCGGTGTTGGGATCGGCGTCGGCGGAAACGTCGGCGTAAGCCCGGCCGGGGCACGCGACGGCGCTCTGAAAGGCCGGCTTGGGGGCCTGCTGGTCGCAACCGGAGCCGGCGTCTGACCATGCCGTCTCAGCGAAGCCGCGGAGGGTGGCGGCGGAGTCCAGGCTGGTGCCCCCGGCGGCCACGACACCCGCGGCGGCAGCGGGGTAGACGCTCTCACCGGTGCCCTGGTAGCCGCTGTCGCCGGTGGCGGCGACGACGGACACACCGGGGAACGTGATCTGTCCTGGAGGCTGGCCCGTGTCGCTGCTGGTCCAGCTGTCGGAGATCTGGTTCGCGCCCAGTTTCGCCGCGGCGCCCATCGCAGCGACCATGTCGGACCATGAACTCGAGTTCGCCTCCACCAGCAGGATGCGGCAGTTCGGGCAAAGCGAGGACACGGCGTCGAGATCGGTCGCCTCCTCGACGTTCCAGCCGCTGTTGGCAGCCGGCAGCGGAGCGATCGCGCCCTGCTCGTTCACCTTCCGAAAGCAACCGCTGGCGGCGGTGCAGGGTGGCAGGCCCGTGTCGGCACGGAAGGTGGCGAGATCCTGCGCCGCGGTCGGGTAGTCGGAGGTGTCGACGACGGCGACGGTGTCAGATCCGCCTGCGGACGCCGACAGGTAGCTCAGGTCATATGCCTCCTGGAGGTAGGCCGGAGTGTCGGGCGCGGGAGGGGCCTGCGCCGGAGCGCTCACGTCAGAGGCGATGCGTCCGGCGCGCTCCGAGACCCGCGGATGTGGTGCCGATGGCCGAACCAGGCGCCCGCCTCGACGCAACCGCAGTACTTCCGCGGCGCACTGCACATAGCCGGGAGCAACGGCGGGACAGACGTTCTCGGCGGTGACGCGGGAGGCTGAGAGGCCCGTCGTCTGCGCGAGCGAGCTGTTCGCACCGGCGGCCTGCGCGCCGCTGACGCCGAGCGCAAGCACGATCAGCGCCACCGGCGCCGACCGGATCACCCAGGTGGCAAGGATCCATGCCCGCATACCACCTGATTTCGGGGTGGCGCCGTCTCGCCGGGATCAGGCCGCGCGTGCGCGGACGCATATTCGACCCGCGCGGACGCATGTTCGACCCGCGCGGACGCATATTCGACCCGCGCGGGTGCTCGTAGCTCACTCGAGCAGGTCGCGCCGCGCGAACAGCATCGCCGCGAGCGCCGAGACCGCCAACGCGATCGCGACCATCAGCACGGCCGCGCCAGTTCGAAACGGAGCCGCCGGCACAAGCCCGACGTGCGCGAACGGCGTCGACTCCAGCAGCCAGTGCGGGACCGACACCAGCGAACCGACGAGATACCAGACGAATGCGAGGCCGACGAGCCCGTATGCGATCTCCACGCTCGCCCGCGGCACGATCGCGAACGCAAGGGCGCCGAAGCCGATCGCCAGCAGCGCGACCGGTAGGCAGTTGATCCCGGCCAGCAGCATCGTCGCCAGAGAGATCGAGACCCCCTGGACCTCGGCGCCTGCCCAGGCGAGCACGCCCAAGACCAGCGAGATCACGGTCGCGGCACCGGCGGCGAGCAGCAACCGCCCTGCCAGCCACCCGCGCCGGCCCACCCGCAGTGCCAGCAACGTCTCGAGCTGCCCGCCCGATTCCTCACTGCGCGCAGCGCCGATCTGTGAGCAGGCGAACAGGCTCACTGCCAGCACGAAGATCACGAACACGAAGCCGAGGTAGCCCTTCGGGGTCGCGATCGATCCGGACCCGAGCTTCGCGATCTCGCGTTGCAACTGCTTCGAGAGACCCGCTGAGGTGATGCTCTTTGAGACGGCCCCGAGGATGTACGCGAACACCCCTGCGGAGGCGATCCAGATCGCGATCGAGCCACGCTCGAGGCGGAGCGCCTGCGCGGTCGGCGAGGACAGCAGCTTCAGGCGCGGCGCAGCCGAGTCGCGGGCCGGCAGCAGCCCGCTGCCGATGTCGCGCGCGATCGCGATCCGCACCGCGACCAGCACGAGCACGATGCCCGTGGCGATCGGGAGCAGGAGCACGAGTGGCTGGGCCCCGGTGTAAGGCCGCATCTGCTCGGCCCAACCCAGCGGCGTCAGCCAGCGCAGCCAGCCGGCGCCGTTGGCTGTGTCAGCGATTGCGCGGAGCAGCAGCGACACGGCGACCGCACCACTACCGATCGCCAGCGCGATCCGCCGGCGCGGCGCGAGCTGGCTCGCGAGCGCGCCGATCCCGACGAACGGCGGGATCACCGACACGATCGACAGCGCCATGTAGGCCGAGCTCGCCGGGTTCAGCCCACCAACTGTCAATCCGGCCCAGGTCACCAGCCACAGCAGGAACGCACCGGCTGTGATCGCGAGCATCGCACTGCCGTTGAGCGCGATGCGTGAGACCGCACCTGAGAGCACCAGCTCGGCGCGGCCCGTGTCCTCCTCGGCGCGCAACGCCCTGACCGCGGCCAGGACCCCCCAGACGGCCGCGACGATCGCAAGTACTCCTCCGACCCGCCAGGCGGTATATCCGCTGACGGTCAGCAGATCGTGCGGCTCACCATAGAACAGGCGGATCGCGGTGTTGTCGCCAAAGCTCCGGGCGAACCCCTGCCGCGCGGCGATCGTCTTGTAGGCGCTGCGGTAGCCGACCGGCTGGATGTAGGCGTAGGCGGCGAACAGATAGGCGAACGCGATCGTGCGGACCTTCGCGTCGCCGAACGCCCGACGCGTCAGCGCCACCCAGGCACGGCCCGTGTTTGTCTCAGCGACCGGCGCCGGCTCGGTCGCCACCATCGGCCCCACCCTGGTTGGTGAGCGCTTCGCCGCCGTCGGCGGGACCGTCGCCCCCGTCCTGCACGCTGTAGTGGTGCAGGAAGATCTCCTCCAGCGACGGCGCGCGACTGCTGAGCGACAGGACGCGATGCGCGCCGAGAGCCGTGATCAACGGTCCGATCGGACCCGAGACCTCGAATCGGAGCGCGCCCGGCCCGACCCGCACGGCGCGTGACCCCGTCCAGCGGCGCGATCGCGGGCGCCTCGCCCTCGAACGTGACCTCGACCGTCTGCACGCTCAGGTGACGCAACTGCGCGAGTGTTCCCTCGTCGACGAGCCGGCCGGCCCGCAGGATCCCGATCCGGTCGCAGAGAGCCTCGACCTCGCTGAGGATGTGCGAGGAGAGGAAGACCGTCTGGCCGCGCTGCTTGGCCTCGACGATCGACTCCCGGAAGGCGACCTCCATCAGCGGGTCAAGGCCGGCCGTCGGTTCATCGAGCAGCAGCAACTCGGCGCGCGTCGCAAGCGCGGCGATCAGCTGGACCTTCTGCCTGTTGCCCTTCGACAGCGCGCGGATCTTCTTGCGCATGTCCAGATCGAACCGCTTCACGAGCGCCTCACGGTAGTCGCGGTCAACGCTGCCGTGCATCCGCCCGAGGAACTCCAACGTCTCGGCGCTCGTCAGCGACGGCCACAGCGACGGCTCACCGGCGACGTAGGCGACGCGGGTGTGCGCGCGCAGCGGCTCACGCCAGGAGTCGATACCGAACAGTTCGGCGTGCCCGGCACTCGCTCTGTGCAGACCCAGGAGCAGGCGGATCGTGGTCGTCTTGCCGGCGCCGTTGGGGCCGAGGAAGCCGTAGACCTCACCGGCGCCAACCGTCAGGTCGAGCCCGTCGAGCGCGAGCGTCTCGCCGTAGCGCTTGGTCAACGCGCGGGTCGCGATCACGACCTCGGTCTGCGCGCTCGCCCGGCCCTGGGGTAGGGCCGGCGAGAGCGGGTCAGCCGCTGACATCGCGCACGGCCGCGGCGAGCTCGTCGACGTCGTCCTCGGTCGTGTCCCACGAGCACATCCAGCGAACCTCGCCGATCGACTCGTCCCACGGGTAGAACGCGAAGCGCTCGTGAAGCTGCTCCGTCGCCGCCGCCGGCAGCTTTGCGAACACCGCGTTCGTCTCGACCGGCCGGGTGATCTCGACGTCGGGCAGCTCCCGCACCGCCGCGGCGAGGCGGGCCGCCATCGCGTTGGCGTGGCGGGCATTGGACAGCCACAGCTGATCGTGCATCAGCGCGTCGAACTGAGCTGCGAGGAAACGCATCTTTGACGCCAGCTGGAGCGTCTGCTTGCGGATGTACTCGAAGCCGTCGGCGAGCCGATCGGAGATCAGGACGACGGCCTCGGCGCCGAGTAGCCCGTTCTTGGTCCCGCCGAACGAAACGAGGTCGACGCCGGCGTCGGACGTGATCGCTCGCAGCGATGTCCCCAGAGCGGCTGCCGCATTGGCCAGCCGCGAGCCATCCATGTGGACCAGCAGACGGTTCTCGTGCGCGAGCGTCGTGATCGCCCGCAGCTCCGATTCGGAGTAGACGGTTCCGAGCTCAGTGCACTGTGTGATCGACACGACCGCGGGCTGTACCGCGTGCTCATCACCGAGGCGAGCGATCAGGGACCGGACGCGCGCCGGCGTCAGCTTCCCGTCGGCGGTCGGCGTGCTGAGCAGCTTGACGCCCGCGAGCGCCTCGGGGGCGCCACACTCATCAACATTGATGTGCGCCGTCGCAGCACAGATGACCGCCTGCCACGGGCGGCACGCGGCACGCAGGCAGAGCACGTTCGCGGCGCTGCCGTTGAACACGAAGAACGCCCGCGAGCGCTCGCCGAAAGCCTGCTCGACCCGCTGCTCGACGGTGCGGGAGTAGGAATCATGGCCATAGCCGATCGCGTGGCCGTCGTTGGCGGCGGCGATCGCCGAAAGCACGGCCGGGTGGACGGTCGCCGAGTTGTCCGAGGCGAACCCCCTTGCGAGCTGCACACCGCCAGCTTAGTGGTCTCACCTGTCAGGGTCACGCTCGTTGGGGCCGTGCGCTAACCTTGCCATAGCTGTGTCAAGGTTTAGGCTCCAACGCGCTAGGATCCAGAACCATGCGTGACTTCCTCGCGGCCGTAAATGACCGAATCGTCGTCTTCGACGGTGGCATGGGCGCGACGCTCGAGCAGTTCGACCTCAGCCTGACCGATGACTATCGGCTGCCGGGGCGATGCCATGAGGCCCTGGTTCTGAACCGTCCGGACGTGATCGAGCAGGTTCACAGCTCGATGCTCGACGCCGGTGCCGAGGTGCTGGAGACCGACACCTTTCAGGCATCGCGCCTGAAGCTCTCCGAATGGGGGCTCGAGGACCACACGCTGGAGATCAACATCAGGGCCGCGCAGATCGCGCGGCGGGCCGCCGGCGAGCGGCGCTTCGTGGCCGGATCGATCGGCCCGACCGGGTTTCTGCCGGCCAGCGAGGACCCGACGCTCGGGCAGATCAGCTTCCGTGAGCTGATGACGGTGTTCACCGAGCAGTCGCAGGGACTCGTGCGCGGCGGTTGCGACCTGATCATCATCGAGACGGCGCAGGACATCCTCGAGGTCAAGGCGGCGGTGTTCGGCGCCCGCGAGGCGTTCAAGCTCGAGGGCCGTGCAGTCCCGATTCAGTGCAGCGTCTCGCTGCTGCCGAACGGCGGCAAGATGCTGCTCGGGACCGACATCAGCGCCGTTCTGACGACGCTCGAGGCGCTGGCGGTCGACGTCATCGGCCTCAACTGTTCTACCGGGCCCGAGGACATGCGTGACGCGATCCGTTTCCTCGGCGAGTACTGCCCTGTTCCGGTGCACTGCATCCCGAACGCCGGCCTGCCGCTGCAGGGTCCCAACGGCGAGACGATCTTTCCCGACCAGCCGGGGCCGCTCGCCGACGTGCTCGGCTCGTTCGTCGAGCGCTACGGCGTCGGCATCGTCGGCGGCTGCTGCGGCACTACGCCGGAGCACATCGCGGCGATCGCGCAGCGTGTGAGCGGCGGCAAGCCGGGCGGCCGGCCAGCCAGCCGGCCGCCGCACCTGAGCTCGATGATCGCCGCGACACCGCTCGTCCAGGACCCGACTCCGACGCTGGTCGGCGAGCGCGTCAACTCGCAGGGCTCGCGCCGGGCGAAGGAGCTCCTGCTCGCGGACGACTACGACGGGCTCGTGATGGTCGCCGAGGATCAGGTACAGGGCGGCGCACACGTGCTCGATGTCTGCGTCGCGCTGACCGAGCGCCAGGACGAGGCCGAGCAGATGCGACTGCTGGTCAAGAAGATCTCGCTGACGCAGCCGGCGCCGATCCAGGTCGACTCGACCGAACCCGACGTGATCGAGACCGCGCTCGAGCAGATCCCGGGCCGCGCGATCGTGAACTCGGTCAACCTCGAGGCCGGGCGCGCCAAGCTGGACCGTGTCGCGCCGCTCGCCGCCGCGCACGGTGCCGCGCTGATCGCGCTGACGATCGACGAGGTCGGGATGGCCAAGACCGCGCAGCGAAAGCTCGAGATCGCACAGCGGATCACCCAGCTCTGCT
The DNA here is from genome assembly GCA_963742025.1 of uncultured Solirubrobacterales bacterium. Taxonomy (GTDB): domain Bacteria; phylum Actinomycetota; class Thermoleophilia; order Solirubrobacterales; family Solirubrobacteraceae; genus Palsa-465. Next base: position 124,735 of record CAVUKF010000009.1, on the reverse strand, counting down.
GCGAGGAGCACGGGCTCGACCGCGAAGCGCTGATCTTCGACTGCCTGACGTTCACGCTGACGACGGGCGATGAGGAGTGGCGACCGAGCGCGGTCGAGACGATCGAGGGGATCCGTCTGATCAAGCAGCAGATCCCCGGCGTGAAGACCTCGCTCGGTGTCAGCAACGTCTCGTTCGGTGTCGGCCTGCCGGCGCGCTCGGTGATCAACAGTGTGTTCCTGCATCACTGCGTCGAGGCCGGGCTCGACCTCGCGATGGTCAACCCGAACCACATCAGCCCCTACGGTGAGATCGGCGAGTACGAGCGCGAGCTCGCCGACGACCTGGTGCTCAACCGTCGGATCGACGCGCTCGAGCGGCTGATCGCACACTTCGAGGCGAAGGGCGACGCCGGCGAGGCATCAGGCGGCACCGGTGCTGGGGACCCGACCGAGGGGATGGAGCCTGAGGAGGCGCTGCACTTCCACATCCTTCGCCGGCGCAAGGAGGGGGTCGAGGCGTGGATCGACGCGAGCGTGGAGAAGATCGGGGCGGTCCCGACGCTCAACGGCGTGCTGCTGCCGGCAATGCGCGAGGTCGGCGACAAGTTCGGCGCCGGCGAGCTGATCCTGCCGTTCGTCCTGCAGTCGGCGGAGGTGATGAAGAAGGCGGTCGCCAGGCTGGAGCTGTACCTCGACAAGCTCGAGGGCTACACGAAGGGGACCGTCGTGATCGCGACCGTGTTCGGCGACGTTCACGACATCGGCAAGTCGCTGGTCAACACGATCCTCACCAACAACGGCTACACGGTGATCGACCTCGGCAAGCAGGTGCCGATCTCGAGGATCATCGAGGCCGCGGTCGAGCACGACGCGACCGCGATCGGGCTGAGCGCGCTGCTCGTCTCGACCTCCAAGCAGATGCCGGCGTGCGTCCAGGAGTTGCATGCCGGCGGGATGCGATTCCCGGTGCTGGTCGGCGGGGCCGCGATCAACCGCAACTTCGCGCTGCGGATCCTCTACCCGAACGGGAGGGAGTCCGATGAGGTCTACGAGCCCGGCGTGTTCTTCTGCAAGGACGCGTTCGAGGGACTCGCGAAGATGGACCAGCTGATCGACGAGCAGGCGCGCGCGGAGCTGGTGGCAAGCACCCTCAACGCTGCGCAGACGCTGCGCAACAAGGTCGAGGTCGTCGACGAGGGGGCGCCGCCGATCACCGATGCGGGCGTTCGAAGCGCAGCAACCGTGCATGGGACGATTCCTTCGCCCCCGTTCTGGGGTGCGCGCGAGGTGCCCGTGTCACTCGACGAGGTCTATCCCCATCTCGACACGCACGTCCTGTTCAAGCTGCACTGGGGCGGGCGCGGCGTCAAGGGCGATGCGTGGGCGCAGCTCGTCGGCGAGGACTTCCAGCCGCGACTGGAGCGGATGTGGCGTGAGCAGGACTACCTGCGTCCACGCGCGCTGCTTGGCTACTTCCCGTGCAACGCCGAGGGCAACGAGCTGATCGTCTGGGATCCGGCGGCACCGGGCGAGCTCGAGCTCGAGCGGCTGGTGTTCCCGCGCCAGCCGCGACACGATCGGATCTGCCTGAGCGACTTCTTTCGGCCGCTGGAGGCCGGCGCCGACCCGCGGACACGGCGCGAGGGCGTCGACGTGGTCGCGCTGCAGGCGGTCACCGCGGGCGGCGAGGTGACGGAGCTGATGGCCTCGCTGGAGGCCGACGGGGAGTTCGCGGAACAGCTGTTCGTGCACGGTCTCGGGGTGCAGTGCGCCGAGGGCATGGCCGAGTGGCTGCACGCTCGTGTGCGCGATCAGCTCGGGATCGGTCCGGCGCAGGGCCGGCGTTACTCGTGGGGCTATCCGGCGTGCCCGGAGCAGTCAGAGCACGAGAAGGTCTTCCGCCTGCTCGATGCGGAGCAGATCGGCCTGAGCCTGTCGGAGGGCTTCGCGATCGAGCCAGAGCAGTCGACGGTCGCGATCATCGCCCACCATCCACAGGCGGTCTACTTCGGGATGAAGTCAGGATTCCTGCCGAAGACCGAACGTCAGGCGGCGGATGACCTGATCGCCGGCAGCTATCGCGACCCGACGCTGCTGACCGAGCTGAGTGACGCCGATCCCGACATCGCCCTGGACGGAAGCACCGAACCCGAGGGCGAGCCCGCGGCGCTCAGCTCGTAACCTCGAGCTTGCGCGTGGCCGAAAACGGTCAGCCCCATGCTCGCGCGGGAGCTGATCAGTAGAAGGAGTGCATCAGTACGTTCTGATCGCGCGCGGTCGCGGTCAACAGGTTCGTTGCGATGCCGATCTCCTGCACCACCCCACCCCGGACCTTCAGCACCGCCGTCGAGCTCCTCTGAACCGCCAGATACCACGTGTTCAGACCGATCGTCAACGGCGCCTGCGGATGCAGCACCGCCGAAGCCGCGGCGATCGACTCGCCAGGACGCACACCGCTGATCGAATAGAACGGGTTCGAAGTCGACGCCCAGACGACGTGGTCGCGCAGCGCCTTACGCTGCCTCGTAGTCAAGATCTTCAACAGCTTCGGCGAGCCATACCCGACGCGAACGCCGATCGGGGTAAGGCAGAAGAAATCCTCATACTGCTTACCCCGATCGGAATGGTGACGGTAGAGGTAGTGCTCGGTCGCCCGCGATGCACCCAGCTTCACCAAGCCGAGCGTGCCCCCAGACAGCCTGCCCGTGGCCCCAGGACACTTCGCGACAAACGGCACCGGCACCTTGTCACCCCTGCTCGTCGCCGACGCCGACCCACCGGCGTTCGAAGCACTCACCACACACGTCAACGTGGTGCCCTCCTCGAGCGCCGTGACCCTGTACTTGGAGGCGGTCGCGCCCGCGATCGGCGTCCCATCGTCATACCACTGATACCCAAAACCCGTCGGTGCATTCGCCCAACCACCCGTCGAGCAACTCAGCGTCCTGCCCGCTCTGGGCGTTCCGGCGATGCTCGGCGCCGAGGTGCTCTTCGGCGCCAGCGGGCCGAGGTCGACTGATTGCAGGAACACCTGGTCTCCGCTCCCGAGGTTGCTGTCGAACGCGATCTCGGCGTTGCCCTCGCCGAGCCCGGCGATCACGACGTCGTTGAAGCCGCTTGCCGGTGGCGTCGGGACGATTGTTGCGTCCCAACTGGCGCCCCCGTCCGGGCTGTAGTCGAGCACGAGCCCCTGGTGATCACCCCAGCTCGTATACACGCCCGTGCCTGCGTCGTCCACGGCGTCGAGGCCGACGAGCGTGCCGCCGGTCTCGGTGCTGGCGTTCTGCAACTCGACCGGAGCGCCGAAGCTGCCGCCGGACGATGTCGCATCGAACGGCCGGTAGTCGATGATGTAGGTGGAACCGGTTCCGTCGAACCCGTCACCCTCGACCTCGACGACGCCGATGCCGTCCTGACCGCTCACCAGCACAGGTTCAGCGGCCGAGCATGCGAGGACGCCGTAACCCGGCAGCGGGTCGGCGTTGAGCGTGCCCGCCCCGGTCGAGGTCCCGTCCACCTGACCGACGGAGACGCCGTAGCCGGTCCCGAACTGCTTGAGACAACCGGTCAGCGCCGTGTTCGGACCGTTGGAGTTGTCCGAGACGCCGACCACGATCTCGGTACCGGCCGGCGCCGGCGCCGGCGCCGGCTCGGCTGCAAGTTCGGTGCCGTTGACACCGAACGCCTTCCCGGGAAACTCGCCAAGCCCATTCTGGTTGGCGTTCGGGAACGTCAGCGTTGGAGATCCGCCGGCGAGTGCGGTGTCTTCGAAGTTGTCCGCACCGACCCCACCGAGCATCGCCACATCGGTGCTGCTCAGCGGCGCAACGTTGTCAGGGTCGCGGCTGAGGTCCGTCAGGCTGATGTGATTGCCGCTGTCCTCCAGACCCTGACCGCCCGTCATGAACGCGCTCCCGCTCCCCGGCGAGGTCCACGCGATCTCGCCGAAGTCATCGCCGATCACCGCGACGCCGCCGCCCGCCAGCACAACGAGCGCGTCGAGTGTCGGCGGACTCATCGGATAGACGGGCTGATCGAGCAGCAGTTGTGGCCCTCCGCCAGAGCAGGCGTTGGCGCCCGCAGGCAGGACGCATAGATCGATGCCGGTGCTCTGCGGTGCGTTCCAGGCGACAAATGTCGTCTGGCTGGTTGGGTCATAGGCGATCAGCGGAGCCGCGCCGTTGCCCGCCTTGTCGAGCGCGATCGGCGCCACGGCGAGTGCGGAGGCGGGCAGGGCCGCCAGACCCATCAGGATCGCGGCGCCTAACGGAGTTCCCGCTGCCGCGAAGCGCAGGCCGCTTCGCTTGAGAACATGACAACGCCGATGACGCCGCGCATGCGACCACCTTCGGTTCGTGTTAGCCGCTCGCACTTATTGGCACACAGCGTACGCCTAACCGCGATGCGCGGGTGAGTATTTTGAGCCAGCCACCGCTGCCATCCAAGCTCAGTAGAAGGAATGCATCAGCACGTTCTGATCGCGTGCTGTCGCGGTCAGCAGATTCGTTGCTATCCCAATCTCCTCGACCACACCGCCACGAACCTTCAAGACGACCGTCGAGTGTTTCTGAACCGCCACATACCAATAGTTCAAACCGACGTGCAGAGGCGCCTCGGTATGCAGCTTCACCGACGCCACCGAGATCGACTCACCGGGGCGCACGCCATCGATCGCATAGAACGGATTCGACGTCGACGCCCACACCACCCTGCTCAGGAGTTGCTTGCGCACACCCTTGGAGAGGATTTTCAGCAGCTTCGGCGAGCCGTAGCCGACGCGAACGCCGATCGGCGTCAGACAGAAGAAATCCTCGTACTGCTTGCCCCGATCGGAGTGCCGGCGATAGAGGTAGTGAGCCTCCGTCTTCGTCATCCCGAGCTTGACCAACCCGAGCGTCGTGCCCGACAGCTTGCCGGTCGCACCGGGGCAGCGGGCGACGTAGGGGATCGGTACGGTCACGCCCCTGCTCGTCGCAGACGCCGCACCGGCCGTGTTGAGAGCCGTGACGGTGCAGGTGATGGTCGAGCCCTCGTCGAGCGCCGTGACGGTGTAGGTCGTAGCCGTGGCGCCTGCGATCGGGGTGCCGTTGTCGTTCCACTGGTACATGTAGGTGGTCGGCGTGTTCGACCACCTGCCGCCCGAGCACCTCAGCGTCCTGCCCGGCTTGGCAGTACCGGAGATCTCCGGCGGCGCCGCGCTCTTCGGCGTCACCACCGGCACCGGCGGCGGGAACGCGTCGGCCTTGACGAACGGCAGCGCGTACTCAACGCCGCCGGTCGTCGCGTACACGGCCCATCCCTGGCCGGCCGCGTTGACGGCGCTCGCCAACGCCCCGGGACCGGCCGCCTCGTTGACGATCGATTGCGCGTTCCAGCTAGCACCGGCGGTCGAACTGTAGGCGAGAGTAACGCCTGTGTTCACATCGTGCCAGGTCGCGTAGATCCCGCCGCTCCCATCCTGGGAGAGTGAATCCTCGTTCGACGTTCCCGGGGCGATGGTGACCGGCGCGCCGAAGGTCGCCGGGGGCGTGAACGTGCGGTACTGGACGGTGTCGTCGCCGAGTGATGGGTCATATGTCTCGAGTAGCCCGAGCCCTGAGGGGCCGCCTCCGACCGCCGGGTTCTCGGTCTCGCAATCGACTTTGGCGAGAGGCGACCACGGGCTGCCGCTCGTGCTCGGGTTCTCGTTGATGACCGCATCGGTGGTGCTGGCCGACACAGTCGCGTAGGAGAACACGAGCCCCTCACCGTCGTTCCAGCACGGCCGGTCCGGGTTGAGGCCGGCAGCGCCTTGATCAATGAAAACGCCGAGGATGCCGAGCGCGCTACCGGTCAGCTGGGAGGCGAACTGCCCACCTGAGGAGCCATCGGTGTAATTGTTCGGCGAAGGATCGAGGGTCGCGTGGGGCGACCCGTTCGTCGAGTAGTTGTTCGGATTGGCGGGCCAGCCCGGGTTCGCCTCGAAGGCGGGATTGCCGTCGTTCGCCTCCCCGCCAGTGCCGATCGTGCCGTTCGGCAGCATGATCACGGGATTGTCCGTTTCGTTGTCGAAGAAGGCGACCGCATTCTTGTAGAGCGTGAACGAGGTCCCGCCGTCGGCTGAAACGTATTCGTCGAGGCCGTCCTCGCTGGAGTTCGACGCTCCTTGGACGTCCTCGTAGACGTAGATGTCACCACCGGAGAACAACACGCTCGGCGGGTCAAAGAACGTCCCACCAGGTGTGACCGGCAGCGCCACCGGCGTGCAACCGGTCGCGTTCAGCATGAACCTTGCAGAAGTCCAGCCGCGCGGAACTGGGCGCCTCCCAGGCGATGTAGGCGGTGCCCGATGAGTCGACCGCAACCGCAGCCTGGTTCGCCTCGCCCGTATCGCTGGGCCCGATCGGGATCGGAGTGATCACTGCGAACGCGCTCGCTGGCAGTGCCAGCACGACCATGGCGCTCGTGAGAAGTCCTCGAAGCGAAGCTCGGCGCATCCGCCCACGTCCTTTCAGCGGCTCGGCCGCCTGCTCGCCTCGCGGTTTACTGGCAACCCTAGCGCGCCGTGACCGCCGGCACGCAGCTCAGTGGAAGCAGCGCATCAGGACGTTGTGATCGTGCCCCGCAGTCGCAGAGGGCGAGACTTCCGCCGGCGGCCCGTTCCTGTCAGGTGCTGACGCCGGCTGCGGCGTACGCCGCAGCCTGGAGGTCACGATGAACCTGGGGCGGAGCCGAGGTGGCGAACATCAGCTGTGTGAGGACGATCACCACAAGGTCGTGGATCGGATCGACCAGCCAGGTCGTGCCGAAGCCGCCGTCCCAGCCGTACGCACCCGAGTCATGGACAGCCATGCAGTAACCCCACGAGCGACCGTCGAAGAAACCGCGTCCGAGCCCGCCGTGCGATTTCTGGTCGTCGTTGAGCTGATCGCGGGTCATCGCGCGCACAGATTCGGGCTGCAGGACCGAGCCGCCCTCCGCGAGCAGCATTCGCGCAAACGCGAGCTGATCATCGATGGTCGAGAGCAACCCGGCGGCGCCGTCGCAGAACGCGGGCCGGCGGCTCCAGGCGCCGGTCGGCTCGTCCCAGACAGCGGGACCATCGGCAGTCGGGCGGTATGCGGTCGCCAGGCGATCGGTCTCCGAGGTCCAGAACGACGTGTCGCGCATCCCGAGCGGTTCGAGGATCCGCTCGCGCAGAACCTCCTCGAACGGCCGTCCCGCGGCGCGCCCGAGCAACACGCTCAGCACCGTGGCGCCGGTGTTGTAGAGCCAGCGCTCACCAGGCTGGGCGATCAGTGGCAGCGTCCCGAGGTTCGCGATCCATGTGTCCGGGTCAGGTTTGACGTCCGGGCGCGGCGGGCCGATCGTGTCGAGATCGAGCCGCTCGGCGGCTGCCACGATCGGCCATGGCTCCCTGGCCATGAACATCCCGACAGCCATCCCGAAGCCGAACGTGAACGTCAGAAGATCCCGCGCGGTGATCGGCCGCCAGGCCTCGGTGGTCTTCTCGAGCGGCCCGTCCATGCGCGTCAGCACGCGGCGGTTGGCGAGCTCGGGGATCAGAGCGTCGATCGGCGTGTCGAGGTCGATCAATCCCTCCTCGACGAGCGCCATCGTGGCCGCCGCGGTGATCGGCTTGCTCGTTGAGGCGATCCTGAACAGCGAGTCGCGAGCGACGTCGGGACGCCCAATGCCCAGCCGGCCGTGCGCCTCGACATGGACGTCCTCGCCGTGCGCGACGAGGGCCACCAAGCCTGGGACGGCCTGATCGCCGACGGCCGCCCGCGCGACCGTGTGCAGGCGCTCGATCCCGTCCTCGCTCAGAGCCATGTCATCGCATCAGCTCGCCGCTCAACGAGGCTTTCAGTGATCAGTAGAACGAGTGCATCAGGACGTTCTGATCAGCCGGCGTCGCGGCCAGCAGGTTGGTCGCGATCCCGATCTCCTCAACCACGCCCCTCCGCACCTTCAACACCACCGTCGAACGCTTCTGAACGGCCAGATACCAATAGTTCAGACCGATATGCAGAGCCTTCCCGGTGTGCAACCTGGCCGAGGCGAGCGCGATCGACTCGCCGGCACGCACACCCCGCGTCGAATAGAACGGGTTCGACGTCGAAGCCCACACCACCCGATCCCGCAACGCCTTCCGCTGCCTGGTCGTCAGGATCTTCAGCAACTTCGGAGAGCCGTAACCCACCCTCACCCCGATCGGCGTCAAACAGAAGAAGTCCTCGTACTGCTTGCCGCGATCGGAGTGATGGCGGTACAGGTAGTGCTCGGTTGCGCGCGATGCACCCAACTTCACGAGCCCAAGCGTCGTCCCGGAAAGCCTGCCGGTCGCCCCAGGACACTTCGCGACATACGGAACCGGCACCTTCACTCCCCTGCTCGTCGCCGACGCCGGCCCACCCCCATTCGTGGCAGTCACGGTGCAGGAGATCGTCGTGCCCTCCTCCAGCGCCGTGACCGTGTAAGTGGAACGGGTCGCGCCCGAGATCGGCGTCCCATCGTCATTCCACTGATAGGCGTAGCCGGTTGGATCGCCCGTCCAGCTGCCCTTTGAGCAGCTCAACGTCCTGCCGGCTTTTGGCGTTCCGGTGATCTTGGGTGCCGCGGTGTTGCGCGGCGGCGGCGGCAGCGCGTCCTGGCGATCGAACGGCTGCGCGTACTCGGTCCCGTTGTTCGCGTACACGGCCCAGCCGGCGCCGGTCGGTCCGACAGCGCTGGCGAGCGCCCCGACAGGCACAGCGCCGTCCTTGTTGTTCAGCAGGTTCACGACCGGGTACCAGTTCGAGCCGCCGTTCGCGCTGTAGTCGAGGTTGACACCCGTGTCGGGGTCAAGCCAGGTCGCGTAGACGCCGCCGCTGCTGTCCTGTGAGACCGAGCCGTCCGACGAGGCGCCGGTCGCCAGCTGGGCCGTCGCGCTCCAGGTTGAGGGTGGCGTGAACCGGCGGAACATCACCTTGTAGGCACCCAGCGTCGCCGCGTCGGTCTCGAGCAGTCCCAGCCCTGCCGGGCCGCCTCCGACGGCAGGGTCGTTACCGAAGCAGTCGAGCTCAGCCAGCGGGTTCCAGGCGCTCCCAGCCGTGCCGGCACTGGCGTTCAGCTCGGTCTGGATCTGCGAGCCGGTCGCCGTCGGGCTCAATGGCGCCCAGGCGTAGACCAGGCTGGCCGCGTCGCTTGCGGGACACGGCGTGCCGGTCCCCGGATCGAGCTCGAAGACGCCGAGGACGCCGGCCGAGCCGGTCAGCTGAGCGGCGAATTGACCGCCGAGGTTCCCCACTGTGTACGCGCTTGCGGGCGAGATCATCGATGCGAACGGGTCGGCCGGTCCCCCCTCGGTGGCGGCGGAGTAGTCAGCCGGAGATGCGAGCGAGTTGGCCTGAAACGCCGGGTCGTTGCCGCCTGGCACGAGTACGCCGGTGCCGATGTCGCCGCCCGGTAGGGCGATCACCGGGTTTGGCGTCGGCTCATCGTTGCCGTTGGGCGTGCTGCTGACCGAGGTCGCCGCCAGCGTGAACGTCTGGCCGCCGTCGGTCGAGACCCATTCGTCCATCCCGTTCTGATCGTTGTCCTCATCGGAGCCGACGGTCTCGAACACGTATACGTCCCCACCGGACAGCACGACGCTGGGCGGATCGAAGAACGCCGCCTCGGGGTGGCCGGTGACGGTCAGCTGCACCGGCGAGCAGCCGGTCGCGGTGACCGCGAGCTTGCAGAAGTAGATCGTGGGCGTGGGCGGCCCGCTGAGCTGGTCGGCCCACGCGATGTAGGCGGTGCCGCTGGAGTCGACGGCCACCGCCGGCGCATCGGGCTCCCCGATCACGTTGCTGCCGATGTTGATCGGCGCTGGGAGCGCCAGCGCGCCCGCCGGCAGAGCCAGCACGAGCAGCAGCAGCGCAGCGGTGCCGAGCAGCGGTCGCATCCAAACTCGTTGCATCTTCGGAGTCCTTTCGAAGCCTCGTGGCGGCCGGAGATCAAGTGGCGCGACGTCGAACCCTACCGACACTCACGGGCCACCGCTCCGCCCAGGGTGGCTCAACCGGGCAGCTCAGCGCCGGTGGCTGAACGTGATCTTCTTGGAGATGATCGGCGTCGGCGTCCTGCTCTCGCCGGCAAGCTCGCTGATCTGCAGCTGGACCGTCAGGCGATGCCGGCTGGCGAGCACCGTCCTGCCGAGTCTGTCGAGCTTCAGGACGAGCGTGGCGCTTGCACCGGCCTGCAGCTTCCGGGTCAGATGCGCGAGCACTCTCGTGCGCGCGCCGGCGGCGCCCGCCGAACCGGCGTCCACGGCAGCACCGCTCGTGGGCGCCACCAACACCGCGGTCAGCCCGCAGTTGCTGCCCAAGCTTCCGGCGCAGCTGAGCGGGACCTTGACCGCACTTTCGGCGACGGTCGGCGTCCCAGCCGACGCGCTGCTCGGCAGCGGGACGGCGTCGAGCTGATCGCTGCCGGAGAATGGCTCGGTCCAGGTGAGCATCCAGCCGGCGCCCTGCGCGTCGGCGCCGATCGGACCGAGATACTCCTGCTGATCGCTGGGCGTGGCGACGATGATCTTGCCGCCGAGGAGATCGCCCGTTGAGATCCGCCTGTACATCAGGCAGGCGACCGCCGGCAGGGCGGGAGGGTTACACCCGTCGAAGTTCGGATTCGCGTACCAGGCCGCGTAGAGATCGCCCGTGGTGTCCTCGAACACGGGCGTCGCAGTCCCCTGGACCGAGGCACCCACGCTCGCCACCGGCACAAGCGCCTGCCCACGGAACCGGTAGAGCTCGATCGGATCAGCGTAGATGCCGTCGATCGCAGTCTTCGAATTCGTCTCGACATTGAGCACATAACTGCCGCCGGCGGACGCGACGGCCTCCGCGGTCCCGGTGATCCCGAGCGGCCGGAGCGGACCGAACGGTCCGCCCTCTGCGGTCTGGACGTACATCCCGATCGACTCGGTCCGACCGTTGAAAGACTCGACAATCGCGGCGGTCTGGCCCTGGGGAAGCTTCGTGATGTCGATCAGGTTCTGGTTCTGATTCGGGTTGGCGAGCGAGATCACGCCGCTACCCTGCGCACCCGGCGTCAACGGCTCGAACTCGTAGCAGCACCCAGTGCCCGTCTGGGAGTCGCCGACGACGTCCACCCCGGTGCCGTCGGGCTCGAGAATCACGTCGCCGTCTGAGATGTACGCGACCTCGCCGGTCGTCAGGCCGGCGCTCTGTCCGAGCGCGAACAGCTCCTCGACGATGCCCGGATCAAGCGAGAACCGATCGATCGCGGGCGGCGGGTTCATCTGATCGATCCCGACGGCGAGGTAGGCAGGCCCGCCCGAGTCGTTCGGGAGGTACTTGATCGACGCGATCTCGCCGCCGTTCGCCGCGTTGGCATCGGTGGCGAGCGTGGTCTGGTTACCACAGCTGCCGCCGCGGGGCGGGATCGTGCAGAGATCGATCGTCTGGTCCCCGGATGCGACCCAGGCCACATGCGCGGCACCGCTCGAGTCGACGTAGAGAGCCAGCAGGGGAGGGCTGACGTCGACGCCCGGCTCACCGACGTCCGGCTCGGGGAGCGCGGTGGTGACACGCACGACGCCCGCCGCGTGAGCAGCTGAGGCGGCGAGGAGGCCGGCCAACAGCGCAACCGTGAGCACCGCTGCGGTGAACGCCACAGTGAGCGCCCGCGAGCCGGTACGGCGACCGTCCACATGAATGGCTGTCCGCGTAGAGGTCCGATCGTTCGCGTTCATCGCTGCGCCTTCTAGCGCCTGCTCCTGGCGGCGCTCTTGAAGGTGAGGCTCTTCGAGAGGACGGGGGAGGACTTCCCGCTTGAGCCGAGCGCCTGGGTGATCACCAGCTCCGCTTTCAGACGGTGCCTGCGGGCCAGCAGTCTCGCACCGGCCCTGTCCAGCTTCAGGACGAGCGTGGCGCTGGCGCCACCTCTCAGCTTCCGCGTCAGATGCGCCAGCTCGAGCGTGTGTGCTCTGGCGAGCCGAGCCGAGCCGACGTCGCCCGCGCCACCGCTTGTCGGCGCGACCAGCACGGCAGTCAGCCCACAGTTACTCCCAGCGCCCGCGCCGCAGCTGACCGGAACATCGACGCTGCTCGCAGCGACCGAGGGCGGGCCGGCCGCCGCCGAGCTCGGCAGCGGCACCGCGTCCAACTCCTCGGTTGTCCCGGAGTCAGGCTCCTGAACGGTCAGGATCCACCCCGCTCCCTGCGAATCGGCGCCGATCGGACCGAGGTAGCCCTGATGAACGCTCGTCATGTTGACCACGAGCTTCGGTCCGAGCAGACCCCCCGGCGCGATCCGGCGGTACATCAGGCAGTAGTCGGCCGCCGGGCCGGGAGGGTTGCATCCGTCGAACCCCACGTTCGTGTACCAGGCCGCGTAGAAGTCGCCGCTCCCGTCCTCGAACACCGGTGGAAGGTTGGCCCAGTCGACCGCGTTCAGATCGAAGACCGCGGCGCCGACGGTCGCGACCGGGCGCAGCGACAGGCCCCGGAACCGGTAGAGCTCCATCGGGGCGGCATAGATGCCGTCTATCTCCGTCGTGGTCTGCGTCTCGACGTTGAGAACGTAGCTGTCCTGCGAGGACGACGTCGCCTCGGACGGCCCGCTGATGCCGAGCGGCACCGGCGGCCCGAACGGCCCACCTTCGGTGGACTGTACGAACATGCTCACCGGCCCCGGGGTCTTGTCAGTCGGGTCAGCGAGCACCGCCGTCTGACCCTCTGGCAGCTTGGTCACGTCGATCAGCTGGTCCTGGTCGGAAAGGACGATCACGCCGCTGTCCGTGCCTCCGGCCGTCAGCGACTCGAACTCGTATGCAGGGGGGCCGGCCTCGGGCTCGCCGACGACGTCCACGCCGGTGCCGTCCGGTTCGAGGATCACGTCGCCTGATCCACCGCCACCGGCCGTGGCGCCGGCGGCGGACCCGACCGTCACCTCGCCGGTCGCCAGGCCGGTGTTCCGCCCGAGTGCGAACAGCTCCTCCTCGGTCCCCGGACCGCTGGAGTTGCCGCTGTCGAACGATGGCGCCGGGGTCAGATAGTCAATGCCGGCGGCGAGGTAAGCGGAGCCGTCGGCGTCGTCTGGCAGGTACTTGATCGATTCGACGTAGCCGTTGTCCGCGACGTTCGCGTCGGTGGTCAGCGTGCTCATATCACCGCAGTCATTGCCGCCGGCGGGGATCGTGCAGAGGTCGATCGTCAGGTTGTCTGCCGCGATCCACGCGATGTGTGCAGCGCCCGCCGAATCGACGTAGACCGCGATTCGTTCCGAGTTTCCCCCCTGGACGCCGACGTCACCACTCGGAAGCGCGGTCGTCACGCGAACCGTGCCTGTGGCCAGAGCCGTGGACGGGCCGAGACCGGCGGTCAACGCCGTCCCGATGCTCGCCGCGGCGATCACCCTCGCCAGCGCCCTCGCCGAACGTCGCCACCCGCCCGGGAGCGGCCGTCCTGGCACTTCGATGCCGCCGGTTACCTGCATTCGAGTCTCCTCAGCGCTTGTTCCGGCCGGCCTTGCCGAACGTCACGCTCTCCGACAGAACGGTGGTGGGTGTCTTGACCGCGCCGACCACCTCGGTGAGGATCAGCTGCGCCGTCAGCCGGTGCTTGCGCGCGAGCAGCGCCCTACCCCTGCTGTTGAGCTTCAGCACCAACGTGAGCTTGGCGCCCGCCCTGAGCGTGCGGGTCAGGTGCGCAAGCACGGTCTCGCGCCGTTTCGTCTTCCTGACAGCTCGCGCATCGCGTGCCGGGGAGGTCGTTGGCGTGACGAGCTCAACAGTCAGCCCGCAGTTGCTCCCGGGGCCGCCGGCGCATGTCACGGGGACCTTGACGCTGCTGCCCGCGACAACTGGCGGGGTCGTCACGGCGGCGGCGCTCACGAGCGGCTGCGCGTACAGGCTCGATGTGTTGGTGGAAGTGTTGTCGCCGTCGTCGAGCATCCAGCCGACCCCCTGCGAATTGACTGCGATCGGACCCAACCCGGACACGTTCCCACCGGCGCCGGTGTTGGTGACGAGCACGACGTCGGGTCCCGGCACGCCGCCTGAGCTGATCCGGCGGTATACGAGGCACGTGAGGTCCGACGAGAGGCCCTCGGGAGTCGACGGGCAGCCGTCAAAGCCGGAGTGAGCCTGCCAGGCGACATACAGGTCGCCGGTCGAGTCCTCGTAGGTCGGCGGCAAGCCGTCCCAGCCGACCGCGTTCAGGTTCAGGCCCGACGCAAAGCCGACGGTGGCGACCGGCACCAGCGCTGTGGCGCGGAATCGGTACAGCTCCATCGTCGATCCGAGTGTGTCGGTGAAGTTCTTGGGTTGGTCCTGACCCGCGAGCTCGACATTGAGCACGTAGCTCGAGCCCGACGGGGCATAGTCGGTCTCGATCGGTCCGGCGATCCCCAGCGGGCGGGCCGGGCCGAACGAACCGCCGTTGGCGGGCTGCACGTACATCACGTCGGGGGCGAGCCCGAACAGGACGTGCTCGGTGATCCTTGCCGCCAGCACGGCCGTCTGCCCGGCACCGAGCTTGGTCACCTCGTCCGGGTAGTAGCCGGGCGTCGTGCTGGTCGCCGGCGTCCCCAGGTAGACGGGGGTGCTATCGGTACCGCCGGGCGTCAGCGACTCGAACTCGAACGCGTTCGTGCCGGCCCCGAAGAGGCCGTCCTTGACCTGGTCGTCGCCGACGACGTCGATGCCGCTGTCGTCGGGTTCGAGGATCACGTCGCCGACACCGTAGCCGCCGGGAGCCCAAACATCGCCGGTGGCCAGGCCGGAGGTCATCCCGGGGGCGAACACCTCGGTTTCGCTGTACGGGCCCGGCTGTCCGGCATCGAACGCCGGCGGGTCCGCCAGGTCGTTGATGCCAACGGCGAGATACGCCGTGTCGTCTCCGGCCGGCAGATATTTGATCGTCTCGATCCCTCCGAGCCCTCCGCCCAACGTCATCGCATCGGTGGTCAGCGTCGTCTCCGAGCCGCAGCTGCTGCCGCCGGCGGGGATCGTGCATTCGTCGATCTGCGTGTCGCCCGACGCTACCCAAGCGACGTGGGCGGCCCCGGTGGAGTCGACGTACACGGCTGCGCCCGAGCCTGCGGCTCCCCCTTCGCCGGCACCGTCAGATGCGTCAGCGGCCACGAGGATCCGTGGAGGGGTCGCGGCCACAGCGGGCAGCGCACCGGGGCCCGCGGAAAGCGCCGCGACCAGCACCGTGCCGGTGATCGTCGCAGCGACTCCGCGGACGGTCATCCGCACCTGTTCCGCTCGTCGTTCACCGCTTGGCCCGACCGGCGACCTTGACAGCGCGCGAGTTGCTGATCGCAAAGCCCACGGTGTTGCGCGCAGTCACCCTGCAGACAAGGCGGGCGCCCTTCAGCGCCGAGCTCAGGCGCAGCGTGTGGTGGGTGGCGCGGACGATCGCGACGCCGTTCTCCAGCCATTCGGTCACATAGCGCGTCGGGTGACCGACCCAGGTGCCGGTGCTGCAGCTGAGCGTCTTGCCGGCCGCGGCCCTGCCCGTGATCCGCGGCGCCTTTCTGAGCTTCGGCGCCTGCGGGGCCGGGAGCTTGACGCGCGCGGCCGGGCCGACCTGCCTGTAGACGGTGGTGCCGGCGACCGTGATCGTCGCGCCGGCCGTCTTGGGCAGGGCACTGATCGTGGCGTGGGTGTCCCGGGCGATCAGCTCGTGGACTGCGCCGTCGGTCGCGTGGACGATCACCACATAGGAGGCGGACCGTCCACCGCTGCGCCAGCTCACGCGGGCGGTCAGGCCGGCGCGTCGCACGGTCACGTGGGTCGGCCTGCCGGCGCCCGCGTAGGCGGGCGCAACATAGCTCGAGACGTTCAACTCCGTCCGGGGGGTGTCGCCCTGAAGGACGTCGGCGACGATCTCGCGCCGGCCGCCGGGGCCGTCGGCGGGCGCGAACTTGAACGTTCCGCTGCTCTTGCCGGTGGTCAGGATCGAGCTCGTGAACCTCCCCTGATGCTCCAGGAACTGCACGGTCTGACCGGGGATCGACTTGATTCTGTAATGGAGCACCCGGGTCATCCCGCGACCGCTGACGTGTGCGCTGACCTGCGGCGCCGGCAGCATGCCGGCGGACTCGATCTTCGTGATCGTGCTCCCGATCGCAGGCGTGATCACCCAGTGACCGGCGACCGGCGAGGGGATCAGCACGAACGTCGAGTCGCTCGAGGGGAATTGCAGGATCATTCCCCAGGGGCTCTTGGTCGGGGTGCCGTCGGCGTTCGTCGCGAGGCTCTCGCCGGCGGGACCGGAGACGGTCACCTGCGGCGGCGCTGAGGCGCCCACCAGATCCCACACGACGAGATGCTGATGCGCTGGAACCGTCAGCTGGTCGCCCGGCAGTGACGCCATGACCGCGCGCAGGTCGCCCGAGATACCGGGGTTCGGATTACCGATGACCGGCGTCGGCGACGTCAGCGTGTAGGCGGAGAGCGAGCAGTTGGAGCGGCCGACGGTGTGACCCAGAATCGTGACGCCGGCAGCCCCGAGCGGAGTGAAGGAACCGCCCCAGACGTAAGCGCCGCCGAGCGAGACCGACACGCTCGCGACCGGCGCGATCCCTAGCGACACCGTTGCGCATGCCGCCAGCGCCTTCGAGTTGATCACGAGCTGGCCTCCGATGTCAAGCTCGTCGGCTAGGCTGACCGTCGCGTTCGCCTGTGCCTGGAAGGTGCCCGCACTCAGATCCAGCCAGCCGTTCACACCCGCGGTCACCTGCATCGTCAGCGGACTGCCGTAGTCGACGTTCCCTTGGAAGAACGCGTTGCCGTCGGAATCGATCTCGAAATAGCCGCTGGCGAGCGGCACCGAGACGATCGACACCTGGCCGTTGATCTCGATCGCCCAACCGTGTTGCAGAACGAGCGTCAGGCCGGCCTGAACGCCGATCGCGTCACCGCCGGCGATGCTCGGCCCGATCGCGCCATCGATCTGCCCGCCGATCGTCAACGGGTTCACCCCGATCGTGAATCCCAGCCCGGTGAGGAACGCCGGCGAGTCGGGGATGTTGATCCCGGGACTGAACGAAGCGTTCGCCGAGAACATCCTGAAGCTTCCGTCCTGGAACGCCATCGCTGCCTGAATCTGCGCGTTGAGTGGTGGCGGCAGCGATGCGTAGCCGGATCCCGTCCAGGTGTCGGTCGTGCCGTCGTAGTTGACATCGAAGTCAACGTAGAGCGCGCCACCAATCGTGACCGGCCCGAACTGGACGTCCAGGCTGCTGAGGTTCAGACCCTGGCTGATGCTGACGTCCAGCGTCGCCGTTCCCGTCACGACGTCGAACGGTGACGGGAAATCGGTGTTGATGTCGAGTTCGAGCGCTCCGGTCCCGCTCGCCTCGGCGTTGATCTGCCCGACGATCGCGAACCCCTTCAGGTCGGCGTAGGCGCCGGCAGTGATGTCGCCGAGCGACGACTCGCTGTTGGTCGGGATCGACATGCTGATCGAGCCGCGATACAGGGGGATGCTCGATGACCCGTCGGGGACGGAGATCGCGACCTCGCCGTCTCCACCCTGATCGCAGACCGATGTGATCGTGTCGGCGTTCGTGTCGAACACGATCGACGTGCAGGGGCTGGGGACGATCGCGAGCCCGTCCAGATCGATGTTCCCTGTGGCCACATCCTGCGACCCCTCGACCTGGAAGCAGGCGCGCACCTGGAGCAGGCCGAACGTCTTGAGGGCGATCGTGCAGTGCCCACCACCGGAGCCGCCACCGCCGCCGCCACCACCGCCGCCGCCACCGCCGCCACCGCCGCCGTTGGTGGGACACCCGCCGCCGTTGCCGGCGGCGCCGGGCTGCGTGTCGAGGAACCGCGCGAGAAGGAACGCCTCCTGTGTGTTGATGTTGGTGCCGGCATAGCCGGCGGCAACGATTTCGCCGTTTGACTGGACAAAGGCGGAGTTGAAGCCCGAGTCGTTGTCGCACTCGAGCAGCTCGGTCCCCGGCCTGGGGCTCGCGGGCGCGAAGCTCGTGTCCAGCACGCCGCTCGAGGAGAAGCGGGCCAACAGCGGCAGATTCGCAGGCTGCCCGGCGAGTGAGTCGGCTGCCTGACCGGCGACCGCCAGCTGTCCGGAAGGCGCCTGTGCGATCGCGTCGGCGACCGCGTTACCGCCGCTGCCGACGTCTAGGGCGGTGAAGCCGCCGTCGCCGAAACTCGTGTCGATCGCACCGGCCGAGGTGAAACCGGCGAGCAGTAGCAGCGTGCTGCCGTCGTTGACGACGCTGCCGCTGATCACGATCCGACCGCCGGATTGCACGGTCACGGCGTTGGCGAGCGAGTCAGAGGAACCGACCTTCTCGACCAGCGAGCCACCTGTGCCAAAGCCACCGACCAGTCCGGCGGACGAATTCACTTCGCTCACCGCAACCGCTTTGACGCCGCCGGTCTCGGTGTAACCGGCCAGGACCGCGTTTGAGCCCGACAGGGCGATCGCGTTTGCGACGGTGTCGGTCTTATCGCCGAGGTTGATCAGTGTCGGGCCGCCGTTGACGGCTCCCGATGCCGCGTTCACCGATAACGCGAACGTCTGGGTGCCGCTGCTGACGCCAGCCTGGCCGGCGATCATCAGATTGGCACCGTCGATCGCGATCGCGTTGGCCTGCGCGTCGGCGTCAGAACCGACGGCGATCCGATCGACCCCTCCGCTCCCGAAGCCCGCCACCAGCTGACCGCTCGCCGAATAGAGGGCGACGAGCACATCCTCACCGCCGGTCCCGTCGGTCGCCTGCCCCGCGACGGCGATGTCGCCATTGGAGAGCACCGCGACGGCATTGGCCTGGGATGACGCAGAGCTTCCGTCAAGCCCGAGCTGCGCGTGCACGTTGCCGCTGGAGCCGAAGGTGCTGTTCGACGCCCCGCTGGAGGTGTAGCGCGCGATCGCGACCTCGAGGCTGCCGGCATCGATCGCCGACCCGGCTGCGACCTCGCCGCCGTCAGAGGTCGGCGCTACGGCGGCAGCGAGCGCGTCATCGCCCGAGCCGATGCTGCTGAGTGCGACGCCCCCAGTGCCGAAGGTCGAATCGAGCGCACCCGGATATGCCTGCGCGACGCTCGTCAGCGCACCACCGGCCACCAGCGCGCAGACAAGCGCCAACGACCACCTCCAGACGCCGCCCCGCGCTGAACCGAAAACCTGAACCATCCGTGCTGCCACGCGCTTCCCCTCTTGAAGCCCTTCCGGCCCCGAGCAATCTGGTTTCCGGATGTTCCCGGACCATGGAGCCTTTCACAAACGGGCGCACTCCGCAAGCGTCACGGACGGCAAACCCGCTGCAACGAGCTAGCCGTCGACCTCCATCGCCTCGTTGGCGCGCCGGCGCGCCAACGCCGGGCTGCGGGCCGGCAGCTTGATCGGTGCGGCGTGCATCGCTCGCAGGCGGACCTCGCGCCAGGACATTCCCTCCTTGAGCAACGCCGGCATCCCCATCAGGATCGCGGTCGTAACCTCGACCGACTGGAGGATCACGCCGTAGGCGACGCCGGTTGCGATCGGGATGTGCCAGCCGGCATGCAGCACGGCCGCGCATGCGGCCTGGAAGACGCCGAGGTTGGCCGGGGTGGCCGGCAGCACCGCGCTGATGTTGACCGCGAACAGCACACCGGCCGCAGCGGCTATTCCGGTCCGGCTGCCGAGACCAAGCGCAAGCAACAGCAGGTAGCAGGACAGGCATTGGAGGGCCCAGGCCGACAGCTGGGCGCCAGCCGCGACACTGCCAAGTCGCGGCTGGCGGAACACCGCCAGGCCGGCCCTGACCCGCACCAGCGCATCCCGCGCCTGCCCCATCATCGCGTGCGCGCGGGCGAAGCGGCTCCGTCCCGGTCCGTAGTTCAGAATCAGCGGAGCGATCAGCACGAACGCAAGCAATGTCGCCGGCACACCCGCCGCGATCAGCAGTGCCTCCTGGTGCTTGAAGATGTTGACGGACGTGAACATGATCGTCCCGAGGATCGCCAACGCCAGAATGTTGAGCAGCGTCTGTGAGACGAGCGTGCCGAGCACGACCGGCAGGTTCTCCCGCGGGCGGCCGCTGCGACGGGCGACGACCAGCGCGCGAGCGGGCTCGCCGAGACGTGCGGGCAGCGTCGAGGACATCAGCACACCGATGAACGTGCCCTGCATCGCGTCGGCGAGGCGCAGCCGAGCGCGGGGCAGTGCTGCCTCCAGGATCGCGAACCACGAGACCCCGCGCATCGCCATCGCCGAGCACATCGTCGCGAGCCCGAGCAGCACGAATGTCGGACTCGAGCTGACGAGCGCGTGCGTGATGTTGCCGACGCCGATGCTGCGGAGCGCGAGCACCGCGAGGACCAGGCCGCCCAGGGTCACTCCCAGCATGCCGGCCCGTCGCGCGTGCGCCCACGCGCCCTTGCGAGCAGTCAGCGGGGACTCCTGTTCAAGGCTCGGCAGCTTGTGCGCACGGACGGCGGGCCTGAGGTCCGCTGTGCGCAGGCCGAGGCGAACGGCCGCGCGTTGCTTCGTGGTCTGGGGCTTCGGTGTCGCGATCGCGTCCTCATAGGCCTCAAAGACCTCCGCGGCGACACGGTCCCACGCAAATGTCTGGACGTCGGCGGCGGCAGCCGCCGCCAGCTCCATCCGGCGAATCGGCTCGTGGTAGAGGTCACGGAGCGTCTCGGCGAGGGCCTGTGCGTCACCGACAGGGACCAGCAAACCGTCGACTCCGTCGTTGACCACGGCCCGGTAGCCCGGGATATCGGAGGCGACGACCGGCGTGCCTGACGCGAACGCCTCGGTCAGCACCATCCCGAAGCTCTCGCCGCCGAGTGACGGTGCGCAGAGCACGTCCGCGCGCTCGAGCTCAAAGCGCTTGCGCTCGTCATCGACCTTGCCGAGGACCCGTACGCCGGCCGGATCGAGCATCAGCGGATCGAGCTCTTGGCTGGTCGGGCCGATAACCGTCAATTCGGCGGGGATGTGCTCACGCACCGCCTCGAACGCACGCAGCAGCATCGGCAGGCCCTTGCGCTCCACCGCCTGGCCGACGAACACGATCCGGAGCTTGTCGCCGGCCGGCTTTGAGGCCGCGAGCGCCGCAGCCGCAGGGTCGACGTGCACACCGTTGGGAATCACGCGGTAGTGACCGCCGAACCAGCGCCGTCCCGTCCACGCGGCCGCTTCCGAGACGGCGATCCGGACGTGCAGGTGGTTGAGCATCTGGGTGGCGCCGAGGGCATTTCCGACCGTGTTGGGGAGGCGCTTGGTCGAGTACGAGTGGAAGGTTCCGACCAGCGGCAGCGATGAGAAGGCGCAGACCGCCCAGCCCACCAGCGGCGTGATCGGTTCGTGCACGTGCACGACGTCGAAGTCGCCGTTGCGGAGCTCTCGCAGCATCTTGACGATGCCAGGCGGCACCGCGACCAGGTTGGAGACCGCACCGTTCGCCTTGAAGCCGACCGTGTGCCCAAGTGGAATCAGATAATCGGGCGCCGAGACATGCTGCGGCCGCGCACCACGATGGAGGACGGTCGAGACACTGTCGGGCGGATCGAACGGAGCCAGGACCCGGACGTGATGCCCGGATTCGATGTAATGCTCCGCGAGAGCCTCGATGTGCCTCGTGACGCCCCCCGGGTACGTCCAGGAGTAAGGCGACACCAGGGCGATGCGCATTCGCTTCATGGTAGCCGTTGGATCGGCCCGGTTAAGATTTCGTCAAGAGAATCTTGGTTTTTCCCGTAAGTTGTCCGGTCAATTAGTATCTCAGGCGTGCCGAGTGGCCGCAGCAAGGCGATCGAGCACCTGCGATCCGCGGACCCTGTCCTGCGTGCACTGATCGACGCGATCGGCCCTGATGGCCTCGGCGACGTGCGCCGCGGCAGGCCCGATGATCACTACGGCGCACTCGTTCGATCGATCGTCGGACAGCAGCTGTCGGTCAAGGCAGCAGCCGCGATCTACTCCCGGCTGATCGCGCGGTTCGGGGGCCGGACGCCGACACCGGCCGAGGTGCTGGCCGACGATCCCGACGAACTTCGCGCCGCCGCCGGCTTGTCCCGTGCGAAGGTGACGTTCCTGCGTTCGCTTGCGGAGCACGCCACGGACGGGTCCCTTGAGCTCGAAAAACTCGATGCGCTCGGTGATCAGCAGGTGATCGCAGAACTGGTTGCGGTCAAGGGGATCGGTGAATGGAGCGCGCACATGTTCCTGATCTTCCACCTGCAGCGGCCCGACGTGCTGGCCGTCGGCGATCTTGGCATCAGGCGGGCCGTGATGAACGCCTACGGACTCGACGAAATGCCTGCACCTGCTGTGCTCGAGACGATCGCCGAACCGTGGAGACCTCAGCGGACGCTTGCCTGCCTGTATCTGTGGAGATCCCTCGACGCGCTTCCGGTGTGAGGACACGCTCCCTGCTGTTGATCGATGTCGCGGCCGATTTGCGCACTCAGACACCCCACCTCGTGCGGATCCGCCCGAATCAACCAATCGAGTGTGCCGTCACCCGGTGCAGTTGACGGCTGTCCGCGGACTCGCTGGTCGGTGGGTCCAAGAAGAAGAAGGATCCGTCGAGGGCAACGCCGATCGGGGCGGGGTCCTCGACGCTGACATCGCGTGAGCGGATCGTGGCGATCGTCTGGCTGTGAGCACCGTCGGGTGCGACTTCGATCACGGACTCGGTGTCGTTCCTCAAGACGACGTTGTAGAAGCCGATCCTGGCGTTTCCCGCGACGGTCGGGTCGCCGGTGCCGAATTCGGCCGCCGCCGGAACCTGGTTGAGGGCGGGACCGTGGACAGGCTGTTGATGGTCGGTGAACGTCCACACCGTCGGGTAGCCGTGGTCGTTGTCGACGGCGACTGACGCGGTGTCGCCGCCGGCGAGCAGCCAGCGTGCGCCCTCGCCACCCTCAGCCAGCATCCGCTGCGGCGAGCCGTCGCCTGGAGCGATGCGATAGAGCGATTGGTAGCGGCCGCGCTGTGAGGTGCGAATCCCTTGCGGGGTTCCGCTCTCGAGCGACGGGGACAGCCATAGCCCGTCGGAGTCGACTGCGAGCAACGCCCGCACGATCTCGGGCATCGACCACCGCTCGAGCACCGCCCCGGTCCGGGTTGAGATCCGCATCAGGATGCCGGGCCCGCGCGGCGGGTCGGCGAGCGGGTTGTAGATCCACAGCGAGTCGTCGCCGTAGATCCAGGCGATCTGGCAATCCGAGCACTGTGGATAGGTGGTCAGCACCGGGCCGAGCGTGTAGCCGTCGGGAGCCGCCGTCTGAGCGCGCGCGATCCGAACCGCGAGCACCCCGGTCGCGCCACCGTTCGGAGCGACGCTACGCAGCAGGTAGGCGATCGGCAGGACCCGCTCTCCGTACAAGGCCGGGTCCCCGCAGTTGGCGCTCACGATCCTCCCAACGGCAAGCGTCCGCGGATCAAGCGCGGCGGAATCACAGGTACCGGCCGCGCGCCCGTCGACGAGCGACGTCTGGTATCCGGAGGCCGGGAGCGATCCCTGCGGGCCGCCTGACAGGATCAGCCGTCCACCGATCACCGTGAGCGACGAGAAATGACCAGCCGGCGGGAGCGTGAGCGACACGACCGTAGCGTGCGGGCCACGGATCACCGGCACCGTGCCGTTGCTGCCGGAAGCAGTGGCCCTCAGCAACCCGACGACGATCACGCTCATCAGCAACAAGACAACGGCGTAACGAAGGCGGCGGCGGCGCTGCAGTCGGCGCGCCTCGGGAAACAGCGCGTTGAGAGCACGGCGGATCGGGTCGCGCCGAGTCGGCAGACGCCCCTCGGTCGGTGCTCCGCCTATAGCCATTGAAACTAGTATCGTTGGTCTTATGCGTGAAGTCAACGACAGCGATCGCGAGTTCGCGATTCCGACAGTCGATCGCAACGACCCAACTGCCCTGCACGCCCAGGTTGCCGCCACGATCCGTCGGGCGATCGCCGACGGAGAAGCCGGACCAGGCGATCGGATCCCCCCGGTCCGCGACCTCGCGGAGGTCCTGGGTGTCAACAAGAACACGGTCCTGCGCGCTCTGCGACTGCTCCGGGATGAAGGCCTGCTCGAGATGGGCCGCGGCCGCGCGATCCGCGTGACCGGCACTCCCGAACACACCGCACTGATCGCACAGACCACCGAATTGATCCAGCTCGCCCGGACCCATGGTTACCGTCGCGACGACCTCGTCGCGCTCATCTATCGCCTCAGCCAGTAGCAGTCGCTGCCACGAGCCGCCCCCGCCCCTTTCGGGGACCGGGAGCGGAGTGGCAGGCTCTCAGCCGACGTGTCGGCCGGCCAGAGTCAGGCGGCGAGTCGCTCGGATGCCGGCGCGATCTGCTGCGTCGTCCGGTCAATCCTGTCGTTGGTGGCCTTTGCCGGGATCTTGGGTGTGTGCGCCAGGAGGACGGTGCAGCGAGCTTTGTGAAGCACGGACTCGCTGACGCTCTCCAAGAACAGGCGCTTGACCGGATTGGTGCTGCGCCGACCGACGACGATCAGATCGGCACCGTAATTCGTGGCCGCGCGGATGATCGCGTCGGCCGGACGGCCGATCGAGCGTACGTACTGTGCTTCCACGCCGCGCGCGGTCAGCTCGGCACGGGCGCCCGCGAGCACGCGCTCACGCCGCGCCGGAGAGTCGACCGGGTCGATCGGGCCGGCGCCGCGCGCCGCAGGTACCACCGGCACGACGGTGAGGACGATCAGTTTCGCGTCGAACCGAGCCGTCAGCTCGGCCGCGCGCGCAAGCGCAGCCTCGCCCGACGCGGTGTCGTTGTAGGCAAGCAGAATGGTTTTCATGTGAGACTCCTTCTGACAGCGCCCCGCGCTCACCAGAGCGGCGGTGGGCTGTCAATACTGGTGATCTCAGTATTGACGGGCGGTCGTCAATGTCTCGTGAAGAATGCAGCTCGCGGCATACAGGATTTGTGAACGCCGAATCGTCCGGAGCTGCTTTACGTCAGCGTCGAGCTCGACGCTGATCACCTCGTCGCCGGCGGTGCGTACCTGGCGCCCACGTTGATCTTGCAGACCTCGCTGCCATGAAACCGAGGCACGGTCGCTTGCCCCAAGGATATGGTGTGCTTGCGCAGTGATGGCGTAACAACCAAGAGGGGGTCTTCGAGTCGGGAAGGGGTGTTTTGCGATGGGAGTGTGTTGGCGGTGTTGGGTTGGAGTGGCGCCTGCGCGCAGGCGCGGTGCCGGTGTTTGGCTGTCGGCGGCGATCGCTGGTGTATCCGGGCTGTTTGCCTTTGCCTTTGCCTTGGCGCCGGCCGCCAGTGCGGCCATGTGTCAGACGGGCGCGGTGGCGTTCACCTACACGGGCACGGAGCAGTGCTACGTGGTGCCTGCGGGGGTGACGGGCGTGCAGATCGCTGCGATCGGCGCTCCCGGCGGTGAGGCCAGCATTAATGGTCAGGGTTTCGGTGCGGCGGTCGGCGCGGTCGTGCCCGTCAGTTCGGGTGAGACGCTGTACGTGGAGGTTGGCGGCGCCGGCGGGTCGCACGCCGGTATCCCGGCCGGCCAGGCGACCGCCGGCGCTGCCGGTGGGTTCAACGGCGGCGCTGGGGGCGGCACGTCGGCGGGAGGCGGCAACGGCGGGGACGGTGGCGGCGGGGCCAGCGATGTGCGCAGCGCCCCGGTCGCAACCGGCGCGGCGCTGTCGTTGGAGTCGCGCCTGCTCGTCGCGGGCGGCGGCGGTGGCGCCGCTTCCGCGGATCTCGCCGACAGCTCGGGTGTGGGCGGCAACGGGGACGGCTCCGGTGGTGGGGCCTTCGGCGGGATGGGTGGTGCGGCTGGTGGGGTGAACGGAGGCGGATCGGGCGGCGACGGCGCCTCCTGCACCCCGGTGACCGGCAACATCGGTCTTTCGGGCACCTTCGGTCAAGGCGCGCTTGGGGGCGCCAGTAGCGATAACGGCGGTGGTGGCGGTGGCGGTGGCTACTACGGTGGTGGCGGCGGTCAGGGCGGAAGCGACACCAACCTGGGATGCATCACCGGCGGCGGCGGCGGTGGCGGCAGCAGCTACGTGACCCCATCGGCGAGCGCGGTCACCTACGCGACCGATTCCACGGGAGTGCCGAGCGTGACGATCACCCCGCTCAGCGGGATCGCGCACCCGGGCGTGCCGAGCCTGACCTTCGGAACCCAGGCTCAGAGCACGATCAGCACTCCGCAGACGGTGACGGTCACCAACACAGGCGCCGGTCCGCTGGTCGTGACCGGCCTGACGTTTGCCGGCTCCGACCCGCAGGACTACGTGGTCACGTCGAACGGGTGCCTCGGTC
The DNA here is from genome assembly GCA_963742025.1 of uncultured Solirubrobacterales bacterium. Taxonomy (GTDB): domain Bacteria; phylum Actinomycetota; class Thermoleophilia; order Solirubrobacterales; family Solirubrobacteraceae; genus Palsa-465. The sequence continues at coordinate 98,496 of CAVUKF010000009.1, read as the reverse complement.
CGGTTGCCGCCAGCGCCAGTTGCGCGATCGGGATCGGTTTCGCACCGCAGGAGCAGGGAGCGAGCAGCGCGACGTTGCAGATCGCCAGCAACGACCCGAGCAGTCCCGCGAGCGTGACGCTCTCGGGTACCGGCGGGCAATTGCCGCAAGGCCCGACCGGGCCGACCGGACCCGCGGGACCAACCGGCGCGACCGGCCCAAGCGGGGCGACCGGCCCAACCGGGGCGACCGGGGCGACCGGCCCGACCGGGGCGACCGGCCCGACCGGGGCGACCGGCCCGACCGGGGCGACCGGGGCGACCGGCGCGACAGGGGCGACCGGACCGACCGGACCGCAGGGGAAGACAGGGCCGAGGGGCCCGCGCGGCCAGGCCGGGAAGATCGAGCTGGTGCTCTGCCGAACGGCCACCGGCAGCGAGGGTCAGGTCAGGGACTGCTCGACCAGGCTGATCTCGGGCGTGATCAGGTTCCAGCTTGACAGCGACGACATCGTGACCGTCGTCTCAGCCAAGCACGTCACGGTCGCGACCGGGGTCGCCGTGCGGTTGGGGCGGGGCCGCCTGCAGCTGATCCTCACGCCCCAGCGTGCGCTTCACCGCGGGCGCTACACGCTGACGATGCGCAGCAACCGGGACGGCCGCTGGATCACCCGGCACAGGACGATCACCATCACCTGAGCAGCCACGGGGAAGGTCGGGCGCGGGTGGCCGGGCGCCACCCGCGCCCGGCACCCCGACTCCTGCGACGCGCGCCAGAGGTCACGGATGATCGCCCCGGGGCTCGTCGGCGCCGAGGCCCTCAGAGCGTGATGTGTGTCGACGTGCTGCCGGAGACCACCTGCGCGATGATGCTGCATGTGCCGCCGGTATCCGTGCCGGCGTTGGACATCTCGAAGTTCACGGTCTCGGTGGTCGTCGTGCTGTCGAGGAACGTGCCTTGGGTCTCGACGAGCAGCACGGAGCCGATCGAGACGTCTAGGTTGTTGGCCCCGTCGTAGGCGAGATACTCGTCGGGGGAGCTGTTGAACGGCTCCGTGTAGTGATTGACCTGGGGACTCTGGTTGGGGCCGCCGGTGCCGTTGGTTCCGTCCCCGACCGTGAACGTGCTGCCGAAGCTGCCGCCACTCGTCTCGGTCGTCAGCAGCTCGGCGCTCGGCGGGGCGCCTGCGTTGTACACGCACTCGAGGTAGACCGGGATCGCTCCGATCCCTCCGGACGCCGGAGACTGGTCGCCCTGCTGGACGTCGGTCGCGGTCCACGGGATCGCACCCGGACCCTGCGGGCCGACGTTCCCTTGGATTCCCTGGATCCCTTGGATTCCCTGGATCCCCCGGGCTCCCTGCGCGCCCGTCAGGCCCCTGGGGCCGACGTTGCCCTTGAGCTTCTTGAGCACCTTCGGACTGATCTGGGACTTCGAGGTGATCAGGTACTGGTGCGCGGCATAGGCGGTGCCTCCGCCAAGCGCAAGCACGAGCGCGATCGTCGACGTCACGTTCGCGTACGTAACGCGGCGGCGCGTGGCGACATCGAAGCGACGGTGTGCTCGAAACATCACTGCCTCCCGTATCTCTTGTGTTGCGTCATGATCGTGGGAGCGCGGGTGGAAGCCATCGCCGCGCGGGTGTCAAGTCCCGATTGCCTGCGGGCTCACAATACGCAACGTCCCGGCTGACGAACCAGAACGGCGGACCGAGGATCGGCTCAGGGGCTCAGAACAGCCCGTGGCTGAGCGCTGAAAAGTCTGTGACCTGCGCGGCAGGCGGGATCGCCGGCGCCGGCTGCGGTCCGTAGGACGGGAAGTCCATCTGCATCGAGACGCTGCCGCCCTTGCCGCCGACGCTGAGCGGCTCGCTGATCACGATCCGACGGACGAGGTTGCCGGAGTCGATGTAGACGTCGACCGGCAGCTCGCCGCCGGTGATCGCCTTGCTCAACTGCGCCTGGACCTTGGCGATCGCCGGGCGCTCGGCGGCCGGGAACGAGTGGCTCAGGTTCGCAATGTCGATGTCGGCGTGGTAGTGCGTGGTCGCGACCCCGTCGACGGTCGCTGGACCAAGCGACCTCAGGCTCCCAGCGGCGGTCGCGCGCAGATATGCCAGATACTGGCCCGGATCTGCCAGTTGCTGCGAGCTACCGAGCAGGGATGAGACGCCAGAACCGGACTCCCTGGCCACCTGGGCAAGGTTGAGCTCGAGCCACGGCTTGACTCCGGGAATCCGGCTGCGCAGCGCGGAGGGCAGCTTCATGTACATGAGCCCGTCGTGGATCACGATCGAAAGCCGCAGCGATCCGCCGAGCGCGACAGCTGCCACGCCCGGCAGGCCCATGGTCATCGTCAGCGAACCGGAGTGACGCTCGAACGAGCCGGAGCCGTTCATTGAGATCTGACCCAGCCCGGGAATGCTCTCTTGCATCGACATCACGGTTCTGTAGCCGACCTCGCTCGAGGAGACATCAGCGGCCCTGGTGATGTCGGCTGCCGACAGGCGGGGCGGTGAGGCGCTCGACGATCCCCCCGAGTTCGACGAACCGCCGCAGCCGGCCACCAACGCGGAAGGCGCGATCACCGCGATCGCGATCACGACAGCCCCCAGTACCCCCCGCCGATGGCGTCCTGCACTCCCGGGTCGCGGCGTGCTCACGGGATCGAGCGTACACGGCGCATCAAATCCGCCGGCGACGTCGGTCGCTCGGCCGCAACTGCGAGAGGCGTGCTTATACGGCGGAGACTTCAGGCTCGTCGGCGACGCGGAACGAAGATCCGCAGCCGCAGGCGGCGATCACGTTCGGATTCTCGACCTTGAAGCCGGCGCCCTGGAGGCCGTCGACGAAGTCGATCACCGAGCCACGGACGTACGGCAGGCTCGGACGATCCACCAGGAGACGGATCCCCTTGTCCTCGAACACCGTGTCGTCGTCCCGCTGCTCATCGAACGCAAGCGCATATTGGAAGCCCGAGCAACCACCGCCCCGGACGCCAACCCGCAGCCCGGCGGTAGGAGCTACGGTAGCCTGAGCAGCGAGGAACTCTCGAACCTTCTCTGCACCATTGTCGGTCAGTGAGATCATTGCTTCATTCAGTATAGCGGCGTGATTGGACCCGCTACCCTAATCGGAGAATGTCAGCGACTCCTCAAGAGCTGAAGGAGCGGATCGAGGCGGGTATTCCGGGCGCCCGAGCCGCCGTCAGCGGTGACGGGCACCACTTCGAGGCGGTTGTGAGCGCGCCCGCGTTCTCCGGCCTCAGCCGGATCGCCCAGCACCGCCTCGTCTACGACGTCTTCGGCGCAGAGGTGGGCGACCGCATCCACGCACTCTCCATCAAGACCACGGCAACGGAGTAAGAACATGAGCGAGCAGTCCGGCAACCCGATGCGCGACGCGATCCAGGGCGCGATCGCCGAAAACAAGGTGATTCTGTTCATGAAGGGCACACCGGAGCAGCCGGCGTGCGGCTTCTCCGCTCGCACGGTCGGGATCCTGCAGTCACTGGACGTTCCGTTTGCGGCCGTCAACGTGCTGCCCGATCCTCGGATCCGTCAGGAGCTCTCGGCGCTGTCAGGCTGGCCGACGATTCCGCAGCTGTTCGCCGAAGGCGAGCTGGTCGGCGGCTGCGACATCGTCACCGAGATGTACGAGTCAGGCGAGCTCCACCAGGCGCTCGGGCTGGAGTCCGCGGCGGACGCGGAGCCGGCGCAGGCGTCAGTTGGCCCGGCGCCGCCACTGACGATCGAGAACCGGCTCTGACCCAACCCGCGCAGCCGCTCAGCGCGCTCCGTTTCGACAGCGGCGCGCTCTGGGCGATTGACCAGACGCTGCTACCGGGGCGGGAGTTAGAGCTGGAGCTGAAGGACGGCGAGGCGGTCGCGCAGGCGATCGAACGGCTCGCTATCCGTGGCGCGCCGCTGATCGGCGCGGCAGCCGCCTACGGTGTGGCGCTCGACCTCGCCGATGAGGGGTCGGTGCAGTGCGCGCGGCGGTCGGCCGCGCGTCTGCGGGCAGCACGGCCGACAGCGGTCAACCTCGCCCACGCCGTCGATCGAGTGCTCAACGCCGCGCTCGCGGCACCGAGCGGCGAGCTCGCCGCGGCTTCGCTCGCCGAAGCGCATGCGATCCACGCCGAGGAGGTCTCCGCCAGCGAGGCGATCGCGGCGGCCGGTGCCGACTTGCTGGACCCTGGGCGCGGCGGTCTGCTCGGCCCTGACGCCCGGATCATGACCCACTGCAACAGCGGCGCGCTGGCGGTGCCGGGCGGAGGCACGGGTCTCGCGGTGATCGTCGAGCTGCACCGTCGTGGCGCCCTCGGCCACGTGATCGCCACCGAATCCCGCCCGCTGCTCCAGGGCGCGCGACTGACGGTCTATGAGCTTGCCAGCCGGCGGATCCCGCATCAGCTGATCGTCGACTCCGCCGCGGCGTGGCTGATCGCCGCCGGCGCGGTCGATGCCGTGATCGTCGGCTGCGACCGCGTGGCCGCCAACGGCGACGTTGCCAACAAGATCGGAACCTACGGTCTGGCGCTGGCGGCAACTGCCGCCGGGATCCCGTTCGTCGTCGCCGGCCCGAGCTCGACCCTGGACCTCGATTGTCCGTCCGGCGCGTCGATCGAGATCGAGGAGCGCGACGCCGACGAGGTCCGCCATGCCCACGGTGAGCTGCTGACGCTGCCGGGCACGCGTTGCCGCAATCCGGCGTTCGACATCACGCCGGCGGCGTTGGTGACGGCGCTGGTCACCGAGCGAGGAGTGGCGAGCCCGGTCAATGCCTCGACGCTCGCGTCGCTCGGCTCAAGCTGAACGGTCGCCGAGGGAGGGGCGGGGCGAACAACGGCAATATGCGCGTCATCTTTCGCCCCGCACCCGCGCTTCGCGCCCCACCCGCGCTTCGCGCCCCACCCGCGCGCCGGCGGCCCGGCGTGCGACTCTCCGACGCTCTCCAGCGCTTGGAGCGACGTCGCTGGTAGGGTGCCGCCGCGATGGCGATCAGGCTCGTCTCCGACACATGCCACTACTTGCCGCGCGATGTCGTCGCGGCGAACGATATCCATGAGGTCAGCCTCTACGTTCACTGGGGCGACGAGGTGATGCGCGAGAGCGAGCTGTCCGACTACGACGCCTACTACCGCCGGCTCGGCTCCTCGGCCGACGTGCCGACCACGTCGCAGCCGTCGATCGGCGACTTCCTGGCGGTCTATGAGCCGCTGCTCCAGCAGGGCGACGAGATCGTCTCGATCCACCTCTCCGGCGGCATCTCCGGCACGGTCCGCGCGGCCGAGCAGGCGAGGGACCAGTTGGGCGACGACGCCGAGCGCGTGCACGTGATCGACTCCTCGTCCGCGTGTGGCGGCGAGGGTCTGATGCTGCTTGCCGCAGCCGCCGCGGCCAGGACCGGCGCCGACGTCCAGATGGTCAAGGAGCGAGCGCTTGCGACTCGCGCGAGCCTGATGCTGTGGTTCGCGCTCGACACGCTCGAGTACCTGCGGCGCGGGGGGCGGATCGGCGGCGCGCAGGCGTGGCTCGGTACGGCGTTGAAGATCAAGCCGATCCTCTCGGTCGAGTACGAGATCGAGCCGATCGAGCGGGTGCGGACCTCCAAGAGGGCATTCGAGCGTCTCGTCGAGGTCCTGGAGATCTGCCGTCAGGAGGGCTCCGACGGCTGGGTGGTGCAGTACATCCAGGCGACCTCGCAGGTGCAGGAGCTGATCGCGCGTGGCCGGGAGATCTTCGGCACCGACCCGGTGCTCGTGTCCGAGGTCGGGCCGGTGATCGGAACCCATGTAGGGCCAGGGCTGCTCGGCGCCGGCGGGGTCCCGCGTTCGCTGCTCGAGCCCTTCGCGGCGCTCGATTAGCTCCTGACGTGCGGGGTTCGCAGCGCGTCTCGCCTGCCACACCCGGTGGTTCGTGACTGACATCATCCGGGAAGGAATCGTCAGCCTCGGGCGTCTTTGCAGACACCGGCGCAAGGCGGCCGGATCGAGCCATACAACGAAACGAGAGGAAGCCATGACATTTGAGAAGAGAGCCTTGACGCGTTTGATCGGCGTCGTTGTGACGGCCGGTGCGGCGCTGGTTCTCGGTGGCTGCGGCAGCAGCTCCAGCTCCTCGGCGACCAGCTCCTCGGCGGCCGCCACGGCCAGCGCCGTGACGATCAAGACCGCGAGCGGATCGCACGGCGTCTATCTGGTCGGCTCCTCGGGGCGGGCACTGTATCTGTGGATGGGTGACAAGGCCGGGAAGTCCAACTGCTCCGGCGCGTGCGCGGGCGCGTGGCCGCCGCTGGTCGTGACCGGAACCCCAACGGCCTCCGGGTCTGCCACCTCCACCGACCTCGGCACGATCACGCGCTCCGACGGGTCCAAGCAGGTCACCTACAAGGGCCATCCGCTCTACTACTTTGCCGGCGACCCGGGAGCCGGCACCACAACCGGTGATGGCAGCGACGGGTTCGGCGCGAAATGGTGGCTGGTGTCGCCGGCGGGCGTGGCGATCACAGCCGGCGCCTCCTCCAGCGGCTCGTCGAGCAGCTCCTCCAGCAGCGCAGGCGGCGGCTACTGATCGGTCGACACGCAGGCGGGCGTTCAGGGCCGTGCGATACGAGCGGCCCGACGCGCCTTGCGGCGTCCGCCACCGAGCAGTAAGCCGCCCAACCCGGCGATGCCGCCGCCGATCACGAAGCCGGCAGCCGCGGCACCAATCGACAGGTCACGCTGGTTGCGCCTGGCACGGGCACGCCAGTCCGTGAGCTCGACGACCTCGACGCGGAGCTTCTCGAGTGACACGCCGAGCTGCTCACGGTTCTGTTCGATCGACGCTCGGATCTGTTCCGGGGTCCGTCCGGCCCCTCCCATCGGCGGGCCTCCGCCGGCATACCCGCCTTCGGGCATCAGCGATCCACCCCTGTCCACTCGGCCTCCGTGCTCGCGGTCACCGTGTCCCGGATCTTCCGCGCCTCGTCGATCGCCATCGTCGGCATCGGGGCTCCGGTCTGGAACAGGCGCCTTGCGATCAAGACGGAGACGATCGTCGCGACGACCAGCCCCAGCAGCACGATCGCGAAGCCGATCCACTGCTGTGCGAGACCGGTGGCGAGCAGCGAGTTGAACACCAGCGCGATCGTGACGAGCAGAAAGATCAGCGCGAACACGCCGAAAACGGCTCCGGCGATGAAGATCCCCGTGCCGACGGCGAGGCTTCTCGCCTTCAGCGTTATCTCCGTCTTGGCGAGCTCGATCTCGTCGTGGACCAGCCTGGTCAGCCGATCCGAGATGTCGGTGATCGCGGTCGCGATCGTGTCCTGGTTACCGTTGTCGGCTGGCACGACGCTTAGGGCTCTCAGCGAGCGAGGCGTTTGAGAATCATCGCGAGCACCAGACCACCGGCAAACGCCGCGCCGATCACAACCTCGGGCCGCGCAAGCACAGCCCGAACCTGGCTCACGCCCGACGAAGACTCGGGAGCAGCCGTCCACGACGGCCCCGGATGTGGACCCTCAGCCGCCCAGCTCTGCGCGCTGTCTGGCTGGTTGAGCCACGGGCCCGGCGGTGGAGCCTCCTCGGTCACGTCGTGGGACTGGTCGGTCACTCGGGCGGCTCTTCGCCGAACACACGCTCCCAGATCTTCGCCGAGACGCGCACTGCAACGATGCTCGCGAGAGCACTCACGCCGGTCACCAGTCCCGACCACATCAGTCGCTTGATCAATGGGCTCTCTTTCATCACCGCGGATTCAATCAGGTTTTGAGGCGCTCACCCTCGGTGCAACGCTCGGGGAGCCCGCCATGCACGGGCTCACCCGGCCGCCAGACCTCCGCAGATCATCTCCACGATCGATTCCTTCGTCCGCTCCAGCTCGGCGTCCTCGACCGGGAGGCTCTTGAAGATCCAGTCGGTCAGCACCTGCTCGAGTAGACCGTAGAACGCCTGTGCCGCCAACTGGGGCTCGACCTCGGTTCGGAACGCCCCATCGCGCTGAGCATCGGCGACGATCGCCGCGATCCCTCCATATGCGTCCTGGATCTTCACCAGATGGGTGCGGCCGAAGGTGTTCGCCGCCCGCGTCACCTCGACGATGATCACCTTCATCAGCTCAGGGTCGTGGCGGTAGGAGTCGACGATGAACGATGCGATCGCGTGGAGCTTTGCCCTCGGCGTGAGGAGCGATGCGTCCGCCTCGGCGATCGCCGACAGCATCACGTCCCAGCGCTCAAGGAACAGCGTGTCGAGAATCTCCTCCTTGGAGGAGAAATAGTGGTACACGAGCCCGTAAGCGACACCGGCCTCATCGGCGATGTCAGCGACCCGGCAGGTGTGGAACCCCTGCCGCGCGAACACCCTCACGGCAGCGTCGAGGATCACGCGGCGCTTGTCGACGGCGGCGGTCGTCATCCGTTGATGCTACGGACGGCGGCGGTCACGCGACGCTGTGCTGAGCAAAGTCCCGATCCGCTCCGTAGAGCTCCGGCCGGCGATGTGTCAACGCCGGCAGCCGACGCCGCACGTCCGCCAGGATCGACAGGTCAAGGTCAGCAACGATCACGCACTCGATGTCAGGCGCACAGGCGAGCACGATCCCCCAGGGGTCGACGACCAGTGATCGTCCGCCCGACCGGTGGCCACCGGGATGACTGCCGATCTGGTTGGCCGCGATCACGAAGCACTGGTTCTCGATCGCGCGCGCTCGCAGCAGCACCTCCCAATGGTCGCGGGTCGTCGTCAGCGTGAACGCCGCCGGAACCGTGATGATCTCAGCGCCGCGCGCCGACAGCTCGCGGTAGAGCTCCGGGAAACGGAGGTCGTAACAGATGCTCATTCCGATCGTCGTCCCGCCGGCCAGCCGGGAGACGACGATCTCCTCACCAGGCTGCTCGCGGGCGGATTCCGTGTAGACGACGCCGTCGACCTCGACATCGAACATGTGCAACTTGCGATACACCGACTGCACGCGCCCGTCCGCGGCGAGGTGCACGCTCGTGTTCGATGTGCGCTCCTGGCCTGGCACATGCTCGACGATCGAGCCGGCGACCAGATCGATCCCGAACTCCGCCGCGATCCCGCGCGCCCACTGGAGCACCGAACCGTCAAGCGGCGAAGCCCCAGCCGCCATTGCATCGGCCGTACCGAGCACGCTCCACTTCTCCGGCATGACGACGAGGTTGGCCCCCTTGCGGGCGGCCTCGCGGACAAGCCGATCAGCGGTTTCCAGGTTCCGCTCCAGGTCCTCCGTTGCGTTGAGCTGGACTGCAGCCGCGCGCACTTTCATCGTCATCTCACTCACCTCCAGATCGACCTCATACTCAGGATATTCGCTGTCAGGAAACAGACCTCAAGATTGCGCTCAGGTCTGCGCGAAACCACGCTGGCGACGGAGCGCATCGAGCAGCAGCTTCGAGTGCAGCGCGCTGATCAGCTCACGCAACGGCTCGACGCCGGACTCGATGATCTCCAGCGCGCGCTCGACATCGACCTGCGCTGAGAGTCGATCGATCAGGACGCGCATCTCCTCCTCCACGAGCGGTATCAGCGCATCCCGGTAGCGGAGCGTGTCGTACACGGTGAAGCCGAGCGCCTGCTCGTATCCGCCCGCCCGGAAGCGAGAGATCGCTTCGATGATCTTGACGTCATCCGGGTCATAACCGCGCCCGGTCGGGCTCAACACACCGATTTCCTCCAAGCGGTGCAGGACGTTCTCGGGCAGATCGTATGTCTCACGCACGCGCCTGCGTGAGGTTCGAGCAGCATCTCCGGCTTGGATCGCGCGTTCCAGGATCCTGTCCTCCAGCTCGATCAGCCGCGCCGCGCGGTCAGGATCGGTGCTCATCAGCTCCCTGATCACGCGTAGAGGCATGAACCGCTCCTCCTGTAGACGCTTGATCAGCGTGATCCGCTCGACAAACTCGGGCGGGTAGTAGGCCATGTTGCGGCTGGTGCGCACGATCTCGGAGCCGCCCGAAAGGAGCCCCTCACGCAGGTAGTGCTTGATCGTGCCGGCGCTGACCCCCGAGCGCTCGGCCAGTTCGCTCATCTTGAGCATCTGCCGATCGGGCGCGGTCACGCCGGAGCGCCTCGCGTTCTCACGCGGTCGGGGGCCGGATCCCGAGCATCGCGCGCGCCTCCTCGACGGTCGCCGGCCGACGTCCCGCATCCCCGGTCATCTGCCGCGCCTTGGCGATCAATTCCCCGTTTGAACGTGCCATCTCGCCGTTCGGGAGGTACAGATTGTCTTCGAGCCCGACGCGGACAGAGCCGCCCAGGGTGAGCGCGGCGGCAATCAGCATCCACTGATCGCGGCCGATCCCGATGACTCCCCAGTGGTGATCGCCGGCCGGGAGGTTGTCCGCCATCGCGGCAAGGTTGCGCGCCGTGGCGGGGACGCCGCCGACAACCCCCATGACGAAGTCGGCGTGCAGCGGCGCTTGCAGCAGGCCCATGTCGAGCAACGGCGCAAGCGAGCCGACGTGGCCGAGGTCGAAGCACTCGTGCTCGGGCTTGATCTGGAGCCTGCGCATCGCCTCGAGCAGTTCGATGATCTCTTCGAAGGGGTTGGCAAACACGAACTTGAAGACGAAATCCTTGCGGGACCGGGAGTACTTGGCGTAGTTCATCGAGCCCATGTTGAGCGCCGCGACCTCTGGCCGGCCCGCCTCGAGGTAGGCGACGCGCTTGCCGACCGGGACGCCAATCGTGCCGGTGGAGAAATTGATGATCGCCCTATCAGCCACCTCGGCGACGATCGCCTCCCTGATCGCCACGAAGTCCTCGATCTCGTAGCTCGGGGCGCCGTCGGGGCTTCGCGCGTGGATGTGGATGTGGACGCCGCCCTCGTCGACGATCCGCCGCGCCTCGGACGCGTACTCGGCAGGTGTATACGGAATCGCCGGGCACTGATCGCGGTTGGCGATCGCTCCGGAGATCGCACACGTGATCACGACGGGATCCTCGAGCGCCATTCAGCCCACCGCCCCAGTGCTGTGCCGTGCAATCAGACCGGCACCACCCCTGAGCGCTTCCAGGGACGTTCGACCCGTTTGCCGGCTGCCATCTCCAGGCCTCGGCAGATCGTCGCGCGCGTCTCGCGCGGATCGATCACGTCATCGATCATGTCGTTGCCGGCTGCGACATACACGTCGATCACCCCGCGGAGCCCGTCAATCAGCTCCTTGCGCTTGGCAGCCGGGTCCTCGGCCTCGTCGACCTGCTTGCGGAAGATGATCTCAGCAGCGCCCTCGGCACCCATCACGCTGATCTCGGCCGATGGCCAGGCGACGATCAGGTCGGGCTCGTATGCCCTGCCGCACATCACGTAGTAACCGGCGCCGTACGCCTTGCGAACGATCACCGTGATCTTCGGAACCGTGGCATTCGCGGTCGCGTAGAGCATCTTTGCGCCGTGGCGGATGATCCCCGCCTCCTCGACCTTGGTTCCGACCATGAATCCTGGGACGTCCATCAGGAACACCAGCGGGATCCCGTAGGCGTTGCAGAGGTTGATGAAGCGGGCCGCCTTGTCCGCGGAATCGTTGTCGAGGATGCCGCCCAGCCGCCTCGGCTGGTTGGCGACGATCCCGGCTGGGCGGCCGCCGAAGCGGGCCAGGCAGGTGATGATCGTCTTCGCCCACTGCGGCTTGAGGTCGAAGTAGGAGCCGTCATCGGTGATCGCCCGGATCAGCTCGTACATGTCGTATGGCTTGCGGTTGGACTCGGGCAGCAGATCCAGCAACGACTCCTGCGCACGATCGATCGGGTCGCTGGTAGGCACGACCGGCGGCTGCTCCTCGCAGTTCTGCGGGAAGTAGCTGAGGTACTGCTTGATCTTCTCGATGCATTCGCGGTCGTCGGCGACCTCGAGGTCCCCGACGCCGGATTTGCGGCAGTGGACACGACTGCCCCCGAGCTCCTCCTGGGTGACGTCCTCGCCGACCGCCGCACGGACCAGGTGTGGGCCCGCCAGCGCCATCGAGCCGCGACCCTTGACCATCGGAACGAAATCCGCCAGGCCCGGTATGTACGCGGTGCCGGCCGCGCAGGGGCCCATCAGCGCGGCGATCTGCGGCACCACCCCGCTCATCACAACCTCCTCGCGGAACAGGTGGCCGCTGCCGGCGAACAGCGAACCGACCGCCTCCTGGATTCGGGCACCGGCGGAGTCGAGCAGCCAGACGAGCGGGATCCGCTTGGACAGCGCAAGTTCCCGCAGGCGGGCGACCTTCAGCTCGCCTGTCATTCCCATCGAACCGGCCATCACCGTGAAGTCGTAGGCGGCGCAGGCCAGCAGCCGGCCGTCGACACGGCCGTAGCCGGTTATGACGCCGTCCGCCGGCGCCTGGCGGCCGTCCATCGAACGCTGGGAGAAGTGGGGGCGACCGTGGATTCCCAGCTCCACGAACGTGCCCCGATCGAACAGCAGGGCGAGACGTTCACGCGCGGTCAGCTTCTCAGCCGCGTGCTGGGCTGCGATCTTCTGCTCGCCGCCGCCGAGCTTGATCTGCTCGCGGCGCTGATCGAGATCTTCGACCAGCGTCCTCAGCATGCTCGTTGGCTGCGCTTCGGCGGACATCGCTGCCAGCAATCAAAGCAGAAAGTGAGACGTTCAACTCTCCACTTCCGCTCTGCGCGGATCAGAGCACGGTGACGACGACCAGTTCGCCACAGGCGAAGCAGGTCTTGCCTTCGAGCATTGCCGGGCGCGCGATGCTGGACCCGCTCAGCCCGCAGGTCCGGCAGCTGAATATGCATTCGACGAACTGCCCGGTTGCGAGCAGTTGATCGGCGCCGTTCTCACGCACCAACCCGACCGCTGACGCCGACCGCTCACCGGCGCTTGGTGCGCCGACACGCGTACGCGCGGACTCAGACATGATCCAACCCCCTCTGCCGATGGAGTCGCAGCCGGCACTGGATTTGCCAACCGCCGGTAAATCGTAACGCAAAATAGTTGAGTCATGGCGTCAGGCCGTCGAAACGGCTAGATCGAGCTGACCGACACCGAGGCGCGGAGCTCGGCCAGGCCTAGACCCTCACGTTCGGTCAGCCCCTCGCCGAGGCGAAGCAGGCCGATGCCCCGCCCTTTCTGAAGGTGGCGACGGAACATTGAGCGATCGCCGGGTAGTACGGCCCCATCACAGCCTGCGCGGACGCAGGGTTACCGTCCTGCGCCACCTTCTGAACCGATTGGCCGAAGCCGCCGCCGAGCATGTTTCGGAACACGAGCAGCTCCTGGCCCGGACCGTTCGCGTAGGGCAGCCATGTCACCCCGTCATCCTTGGCCGCATTCGGCGGTCGCTCGGCGAGCGATGAGAGCACGTAGGTGTAGTCGCCGTTGACGACCGGCGTGTCGAGGTCGGCGGAGCAGCCGTACAGCTGATCGCCGGTCTGTGGATCCTTGACCGAGACGACCGGAAACGGCTTGCGGTCAAGATTGTTGCAAAGTGACCAGTAGCGCAGGTCGTAGGCGGAGTCCGGCCATGGCAACGCACTTGCGCCGGGCGGCGCGCTCGCCGCTTCGCCTCGCACGACCACGACGCTGCCGGGGACGGGGTAGAAGGTCGCCGCCAGGTAGGCGTTTGCGGGGTTCGGAAAGAACGAGTTGGTCGTCGCCGCCTTCGGCCGGAAGAACGGCACAATCGAGTAGCCAGAGGCGAATGCGCGCCTCCGTTGCGTGCGAACCGGCAGATTACGAGCAGAGCGCAGCGCGGGCAGACGCAGCGCGGCACTCGACTGCGAGCCAGTTGCCGCAGAGCCGCCGATCCACGGGCAGGTCGGGAGCGCCTGCGTCGAGCCCGCTCGGGAAAGAGTGACCGTGGGCAGCTTGACCGAGCTGAAGGTGCCGCCGCTCGGCAGGTAGATCCGGTAGACGATGAAGCCGGTCCCTGGCGGCGCGATCCCAGAGGTCTCGCCTGCAGGGAGCATCGGCAGCACGTTCTTCTGCCTGCCGGAGACGCGGCGCTCGATCTTCACCGTGAACGTCCCGACGTCGGAGGCGGTTTCCTGGTAAGGGTTGCTGGTCCCCGGTTCAGGCTTGATCTGATAGTCGTCGAGGCTGGAGGAGACGCCGTTGACGCTGAATGTGCCGCCGTTGTTGTCGTACACGGTCACGGACATGAACCGCGCGTCGGGGAACCTGCCGCTGATCAGGATCTTGAGTCCGGGCGACGCCTGGAAGGGCGTCGTCCAGTAACCCGCGCTCGTGTCGGGAAGCGCGACGTTTACCGAATCAGCCGTCGTCAGCGCCCACCATCCGCAGAACGGGAAGCTTGAGCTCGAGTCGGTCGCACCGGCGGTCGATGCGGCGCCCGCGAGCACGAGGCCGAGTCCCGTCGCGATCGCGACGAGCACCGCCGTCAGGCGGGGGCGCGACAGCAAAGCAATCATTGTTTTCACCTCTCTGGAACTGACCGGCCGGCGGCAGGACTGTATCTCAGAGGTCGGATTCGACGGCCTTGACGCTGCCGGCGTGCTCAGCGGCCCTTCCACTCGGGCTCGCGCTTCTCGAAGAACGCCGCAACGCCCTCGACGAGGTCCTCGGTCGAGAAGGCGATTGTGAGCTGCGATCGCAGGAAGTCGAGTGCATCGAGGAACGCCATGTCCTGCTGGCGGAAGATGGCGTCCTTGCCAAGCCGCATCATCAGCGGTGACTTCGCCGCCAGCCTGCGCGACCAGTCGTCGACGAGTTGTTCGAACTCGTCGGCCGGCGCGACGCGGTTGACGATCCCGAGCCGTTCGGCGTCGTGCGCCGTGATCTGGTCGCCGAGCAGCAGCAGCTCGTTGACCTTCTTGCGCGGCACGTTTCGATAGATCAGCGCCATGATCATGAACGGGAAGACGCCGACGTTGATCTCCGGCGTCCCGAAGCGCGCGCCTTCGCGTGCGATCACCAGATCACAGGCCAGCGCCAGACCGAGCGCCCCGGCGAGCACGTGACCGTTGGCGGCGCAGAGCGACGGCTTGCCAAGCTCACCGAGGAGCCTGAAGACGCGCGGGAACAATGCGGTCTCGAAGTGCTTGTGCACGAGCGGCACGTCCGCCGCGAAGCCGGCGAGGTTCCCGCCACTGGAGAACACCGTCGCGTGCGTCGAGGTCAGCACCACGCACCGGACCGCCGGGTCCTCACGCGCCGCCAGCAGAGCCGACTCCAACTCGGCCAGCAGCTCATTGGAGAGCGCGTTTCGTGTCTCGGGCTGGTCGAGCGAGATCGTCGCGACTCCTGAGTCGGCGAGCTCGTATCTGAGCGTCTCGAAGGAGGGCATCGCGTCGAATCCTAGGCGAGTTGACGTACCCGGGCGCGCGGGCCGACGCGACGCCATCACGATCGGAAGTAGGAAGCACTACTGTTCACTTCGGGTGGCGCGCACGCCACCGCTGGATCGATCGAACCATCGTCGTCTGGAGAACGAGATCGCTCATGGCAACCGCAGACGTAATCAAGCCCGACTACACCGGCCAGCGCCGTCATTTCATCTTCACCGAGGAACACGATGCGCTGCGCGAGTCGATCCGCCGGTTCATGATCAAGGAGCTGCAGCCACACGCTGAGGAGTGGGAGGAGACGACCTTCCCTGACTGGGTGTTCGCACGGATGGGCGAGCTCGGACTGCTGGGCCTCGACAAGCCGGTGCAATACGGCGGCCAGGGTGGCGACTACTACTCCTCGCTCGTCCTGGCCGAGGAGATCGTCCATTCCCACAGCGGCGGGCTGGCGATGGGGGTCGCGGTGCAGACCGACATGGCGTTGCCTGCGATCCTCGCGTTCGGGACCGAGGAGCAGAAGCGCGAGTGGGCAGCGCCGGCGATTGCCGGCACCAAGATCCTCTGCCTCGGGATCACGGAGCCCGACGCGGGATCTGACGTCGCCGCGATCAAGACGCGCGCCGTCGCAGACGGCGACGAGTATGTGATCAACGGCTCGAAGACCTACATCACGAATGGCCACCGGGCGAACGCGATCGTGCTCGTGACCAAGACCGATCCTGACGCCGGCTATGACGGCTTCACGCTGTTCCTGGTGCCGATGGACCTCCCGGGCGTGATCCGCGAGAAGAAGCTGGCCAAGCTCGGGATGCACGCCTCCGACACGGCGCTGCTCGCCTTCCAGGACGTCCGCGTTCCCGCGAGCGCCGCGCTGGGACAGGTGGGAAAGGGCTTCTACCACATCATGTGGGAACTTCAGGGCGAGCGACTGATCGGCGCAGCCGGCTCCGTGGCCGGCGCGCAGCACGTGTTCGACCGGACCCTCGCGTACGCCAAGGAGCGGACCGCATTCGGGCGCCCGATCGGCAAATTCCAGGTCACCCGGCACAAGTTCGCCGAGATGGCGACCAAGATCGAGACGGCCCGTCAGATGGTCTACACCACCGCATGGAGGAGCCAGCACGGCGAGTACCCGGTGCGCGAGATCTCGATGGCGAAGCTGTACGCCGCCCGGATCGCCGTCGAGGTCGCTGACGAGTGCATTCAGATCCATGGTGGCGCCGGCTACATGAAGGAGTACGGGATCGAGCGCTCCTGGCGCGACCTACGTGTGAACCGAATCGGCGCCGGCAGCGACGAGATCATGCTCGAGGTGATCGGCCGCTCCTTTGGTCTCTGACCGCACGACCGCACGGGCGGTGGCGCCCGAACAACCGCTACCGTCGTGGGCTCAATCGACAGGCCCGATGGAGGTTCAGATGAGCGACGTCAAGGTGGTGGCAACCGAGAACGGCCCTTACAAGGTGACCGGCGTTGTTGAGTTGGTCGACCACGAGGGAAACGCGGTCGCGGTCAGGGGAGCCACGATCTTCCTTTGCCGCTGTGGCCACAGCGCGAACAAGCCGTTCTGCGACGGCAGCCACGCCAAGGTCGGTTTCGACGGATCGCTGGCCGCGTCCGTGTAGGACCAGCTCTCAAGGCCCTACGCGCCTGAGCGCTTTCGCGATCTGCCGCTTCGGTGACTATGGTGGTTCGCGCATGGATCAGCGCTACGGGCCCGGACCAGGCCCAGAACTGCGGCCGCTGAGCGCCGGCGAGACGCTCGGCGCGGCGATCGGCGTCTATAGCGGCAATGCGCTGCAGCTGTGGGCTGCAGTAGCTGTGGTCGTAGTGCCGCTGGAGCTGATCGAGCTGGTCATCAGGCTCTCGTCGACCCCGTCAGGTTCGTTCGTACACGACGGCATTCTTTACTCGAGCAGCCTGACCGTCTCGAACAACGGCCTGGGAGCCTCGGTGGTGGTCGCGCTGATCGGCGGCCTGGCTCAGCTGCTCGCGATCGGCGCGGTGTTCCGACTCGTCCTCGACGACTACCTCGGTCGGCACACCTCTGTTCAGGAGTCGTTCGAGTTCGCTGCTGACAGGCTGCTGTCGCTGCTGTGGATCGCGATCCTGATCGCGGTTCTCGTCGGCATCGGATTCGTGCTGCTGGTCCTCCCGGGGGTCTATCTGCTGATCGCATTCTCGGTCGCGATACCGGTTCTGATGGCTGAGGGGATCAAGGGCCTGCCCGCGCTCACACGCTCGCGGCGACTGGTGGGCGGCCGCTGGTGGGCGACGTTCGGCCGGCTGTTCATCGCGTGGCTCCTGCTGGTGGTCCTCTCGCTGGTGTTCGCCGCCCTGAACGTCGCGTCGGCACTGAGCGTCTCGAGCGTGACGGTGTACCTGGTCGTGAACGCGGTGGTCGCCGGCATCACAGCGATCCTGACGGCGCCGTTCACGGCGGCGGTCGCGACCGTGATCTACATCGATCTGCGGGTCCGCAAGGAGGGCGTCGACCGCGACCAGCTCCTCGGCGGCGAACCGGCAAGCAGCGCATGGCCGCCCAACTACGTCCGCCCGCCTGGGGCCGGCGCAGCCTATGGGTTCGGCACGCCGGCGCCCGCAGATAGGCCCTCGCCGCCCGAGTCGATCGGTGGCTGGCCCCGCAACCAGCCACCGCCCCAGGCACCGCCGCCGAAGCAACCCTCGAGCGACCCGGACGCCGGTGGCTCTGAGCCGGCGGACGGCAGCTGAACTCCCGGCCCACACCCGCCAAGCGCCGATCGCCGCCGCCGGGTGCGAACATCCTCAGTGTGGATTCGATCCGCGGACAACTGTTGATCGCGGGCCCCCGCCTCGCGGACCCCAACTTCTGGCGGACGGTTGTGCTGATCGTCGAACACACCGACGAGGGTGCGCTCGGACTTGTGCTCAATCGGCCGTCGGAGACGAACGATTGCCGACGCCGTCCCGGAGCTTGGGGACCTGATCCCCCCGGAGACCGACGTGCTCGTCGGCGGACCTGTGCAGCAGTCCGCGGTGATCGTGCTCGCAGAGTTCGAGGACCCCAGCGACGCGGCGATGATCGCGTTCGACGACGTCGGCATCCTGGGGGACATCCTCGAGGCGGAGCACGCCGACCTGGCGATTCGTGAGGCACGCGCGTTCGCCGGACATTCCGGTTGGGGGCCCGGGCAGCTGGACGCCGAGCTCGAACGCGGCGATTGGATCCTCGAGCCGGCGCAGCGCGACGACGCGTTCGCTGTGGCCCCGCGTGAGCTGTGGCCCTCGGTGCTGACGCGCAAGGGCGGCAGCTACGCGCTGATCGCGAGGATGCCGGCGGACCCCTCCGTCAACTAGGACCCGCGGCGCACGTGCCCGATAACGGTCACCATCAGCACGGGCATCATGACCACGGCGCCGGTGGCGATGCACGCGGGCTGCGGATCGCGCTCGTGCTGATCGTCGCGTTCATGGTCGTCGAGATCGTCGCCGGGCTGCTCGCCTCGTCGCTGGCGCTGCTCTCCGACGCCGCCCACATGCTCACCGACGCTGCGGCGCTGGCGATCTCGCTCGTGGCCGCCAGGCTCGCCCAGCGGCCGGCGGCGGGCGCAATGACCTACGGCCTCGGGCGGGCCGAGATCCTGAGCGCCCAGGCGAACGGGATGACGATGATCGTTCTGGCGGTGCTGATCGTGTACGGAGCGATCGCACACCTGATCTCGCCGCCCGCGGTCGACGGCGGGGTCGTGCTCGCCGTGGCGCTCACGGGAATCGCCGTCAACCTGCTTGCGGTACGGGTGCTGAGCGGCGGCGAGAACGCCCGCAGTCTCAACGTCGAGGGCTCCTACCGCCATATCCTGACCGACCTCTATGCCTTCATCGCGACGGCGATCGCGGCGCTCGTGATCCTCACGACCGGCTTCGGACCGTGCGGACGCGATCGCCTCGCTGCTGATCGCGGCGCTGATGCTGCGAGGAGGCTACGGTCTGCTGAGAGCCTCGATCCGCGTCGTCATGGAAGCCGCTCCAGCCGGCATCGACCCCGAACAGATCGGCGCACGCTCGCCGCGCAGCGCGGCGTCGTCGAGGTGCACGACCTCCATGTCTGGGAGGTCACCTCCGGGTTCCCGGCGCTTTCGGCACACATCGTCGTCGACGCGGACCGCGACTGCCACGAGCTCCGACGCACTCTCTCCCGGCTGCTCGCAGGATCGCTTTGAGATCGAGCATTCGACCCTGCAGGTGGAGCACGCCCGCGCGGCTCAGCCACCGCTTCAGATCGAGCTCGCACCGCGTAAGGCGGGTTAGGGCCCTCAGCGCAGGAGGATCCGATCAGGATCTCGATGCGATCGCAGTTTTGCCGGCGGGCTCCCGCGCTCGGTCAAGTGTCGACGCACCTGCGGTGGCCCTCCGTCGCGGCGCTAGACTCCGCCAATGGGCGTGCCGCGCGCCAAGCTGAGGGTGCTGCGATGAAGGTCATCAAGCCCGGCGAGGACCGGGCGGTACCGCGCGGCGTCGTCGGTGGCACCGAGATCTCGCAGGCGACCGCGGGTGCCACGAAGATCTATATGGGTGTCTTCCGGGTGCCGGCCGGATCGAGCTCACGCCCGCACTACCACGAGAACTGCGAGAGCGCCGTGTACATGCTGTCCGGGACGCTGACCGTCAAGTGGGGCGATCATCTGGAGCAGGAGCTGACGCTCGAGCCGGGCGACATGGTCTACGTACCACCGCGCGAGACCCATGTACTGGAGAACCCGTCGGACTCGGTCCCGGCGGAATATGTCGTTGCGCGCGACTCGCCGACGGAGGACGCGGTCGTCGTCCCGTGGGCACAGGCAAGGGCATGACAGCCGCTCCAGCGAGGAGACGCTGATCGGGCGCCGGCTCAAGGCGGATCCTGTTCCGCTGCTGGCTTCCCGAGCGCACGCCCGACGCGGTCGTCGTGATCGCCCACGGCTACGGGGAGCACGGCGGCCGCTACGAGCACGTCGCGGCCAGACTTGAACGAGGAGGGCCATGTCGTCTACGCGCTCGATCATCACGGTCACGGGCGCTCCGATGGTCCCCGCGGCCGGATCTCCCTGCACGATGCCGCCCACGACATCTCGACGCTGATCTCGCTGGCAGCCGCGACGGAACCGCGGACTCCGAGGTCTTCCTGCTCGGCCACAGCATGGGCGGCGCGCTCGCGTTGCGCTACGCGATGGCGCATCAGGACCGGCTCGCGGGGCTGATCCTGTCCGCCCCGCTGGCCCAGGTTGACGGCCACGGGGCCGTCAAGGCGGTCGGGCGGTTGATCGCGAGGGTCGCGCCGGGCGTCCCGCTGACGAAATCGACCCGAAGCTGATCAGCCGCGACCCCGCCGTCGTCCGCGCCTACGTGGAGGACCCGCTCGTCTACCACCAGCGGCATCCCCGCGGCGTCGATCGCGAGTTCCTGATCCACGTCGAGTCGCTGCCGCAGGACGTCGAAATCGTGACGCTGCCGACGCTGCTGATGTACGGAACCGCCGATCGGCTCGTCGCGCCCGCCGGGAGCGAGATGATCTCGAGCGGATCTCCTCCACGGACCTGACGGTGACACCCGTACGAGGGTCTCGACCACGAGCTCCTCAACGAGCCCGAGCAGCGGCAGGTGCTTGACCAGATTTGCGCCTGGGTCGCGAACGCGCCACGCCCCGACGTACTAGATAGTATCCCGACTCAATCAGCGAAGCGAGTTGAGGATGCTGTCCTACGCACACGGCACGAGCGCGAGCCGCTGCTCGCCGAGACGATCGGCGCCAACCTCGCGCGGACCGCGGCGCGCGTCCCCGACGCGCCGGCGATCGTGTCCTGCCACCAGGACACGGGTCTCAGCTACGCGCAGTTCAACGCAGCCGTCGACGCGCTCGCGACCGGCATGCTCAGCAGCGGGGCTCGCGAAGGGCGACCGCGTCGGCGTCTGGAGCCCGAACCGCGTCGAATGGGCGCTCGTCCAATACGCGACCGCAAAGCTCGGCGTGATCCTGGTCAACATCAACCCAGCCTACCGCCTGATCGAGCTGCAGTATGCGCTCGGCCATTCTGGCTGCCGCTGGCTGTTCGCCGCTTCGCGGTTCAAGGACGCCGACTTTGCGGGGATGGTGGCCGCCGTGCGCACCGAGCTGCCGGATCTGGAGCGCGCGATCATCTTCGACGACGACCGGCGTGGGACGAGCTGCAGTCCTGCCCCGGCGACCACGACGCGCTGACGCGCGCAGACTCGCGAACCTCGACTTCGACGACCCGATCAACATCCAGTACACGAGCGGCACCACCGGCTCTCCCGAAGGGCGCCACGCTCACCCACCACAACATCCTCAACAACGCGATACTTCGATCGGCGATGCTGCTGAGCTACGACGAGCATGACCGGATCTGCATCCCGGTGCCGCTGTACCACTGCTTCGGGATGGTGATCGGCAATCTCGCCGCCACGTCACGCGGCGCCTGCATGGTCTACCCGGCCGAGGCGTTCGACCCCGGGGCGACGCTGCGGGCGTGCGCCGCGGAGCGGTGCACCAGCCTCTACGGCGTCCCGACGATGTTCATCGCGCAACTCGAGCACCCGAGCTTCGCCGAACACGACCTCAGCTCGCTGCGCACGGGGATCATGGCCGGCTCGCCCTGCCCGGTCGAGGTGATGAAGCGCGTCGTGTCCGACATGGGGATCGAGCAGATGTCGATCGCATTCGGGATGACGGAGACCTCGCCGGTCACGACCTTGGTGCGCGTCGACGACACGCTCGAGCACCGTTGCGCCACGGTCGGGCAGGCGATGCCCCACGTCGAGATCAAGATCGCCGACCCGATCAGCGGCCACGCCGTGGCGATCGGTGAGCCTGGCGAGTTCCAGGCGCGCGGCTACCCGGTCATGCGCGGCTACTGGAACGACGCCGAGCGGACCGCGCAGGCGATCGACGCAGGCGCGCTGGATGCACACCGGTGATCTTGCGACGATGGACGAGCACGGATACGTCCGGATCGTCGGGCGGATCAAGGACCTGGTCATCCGCGGCGGCGAGAACGTCTATCCGCGCGAGGTTGAGGAGTTCCTGCTACACACACCCGGACGTCGCCGACGTACAGGTGATCGGCGTCCCCGACGAGCGCTACGGCGAGGAGCTGATGGCCTGGATCGTGGCCGCGGCCGGGCGTCATCGCTGACCGATGAGTCGATCCGCGAGTTCTGCGCCGGACAGATCGCACACTTCAAGATCCCGCGCTACGTGAAGTTCGTCGATTCCTACCCGATGACGGTCACCGGCAAGGTGCAGAAGTTCAGGATGCGGGAACTGGCCGTCGAGGAGCTCGGCCTGCAGCAGGCCGCCGCGATCGTCACCGCATAGCTTGATGATCTAGATGCCCGTGCTCGAACGCAAGCTCCACCTGGGAGCGTTCGACCAGGCTGTCGCAGGCTGGCTCAACACCGATGTGACCCCCCACCTGCTGGTCGCGCGGGTGCCCGGACTGCCCTACCTCCTGGCCCAGATTGGCGTGATCGGCGAGGAGCGCCGCGCAGCGTACCGCTCCGGGGCGTTCCGCTCGGTGCGCTATCTCGATGTGACCCGCCGCTTCCGCTTCGATGACGAGACCTTCGACTACGTATACGCCTCACACCTGCTCGAGCACCTCCATCCGGACGCAGCCGAGCGCTGCCTTGCGGAGGTGCACCGCGTCCTGCGACCCGGCGGCATGCTGCGGCTTGCGGTGCCCGATCTGGACCACATGGTCGCGCATTACGACCCCACCGATCCCGACCACTTTCTGTGGGGCATCTACCAGGGGCGCGGCGCGCGGGCGAAGCGCACGGCTCGCCACTGGTGGCACTACAACGAGGTCTCGCTGATGGCGCTGCTGCACAGCATCGGGTTTCGTGAGGTGCAGCGTCACGAATTCCAGGAGGGTATCTGTCCAGATCTTGACCGGATCGAGACCAGACGCTGGTCGCTGTTCGTCGAGGCCGTCAGATAGGCGCGGCCGGTCCACCCCGCCAGCCGTGTGAAAGCTCCTCGTGCATCACGCGGATCCGCCGAAGGATCTCGTCCGCGACGATCTGCTGCTGCTGACGCGTGCTCGACTCCAGCCGCTCATAAACGATCGGCGTCCCGTAGCGAACGAGCACCCTCGGGAAGCGGCCACGCTTCCAGTTGCGCACCTTGTTGGAGCCGAGGATCGCGACGGGCACGATCGGTGCGCCCGATTCGAGCGCCAGACGGCCGATCCCCGGCCGCGCCTGGGCGCCGACCTCTCCGGTGCGCGTCCGCCCGCCCTCGACGTACATCCCGACGACCCCCCCACGCTGAAGGATCTTGAAGGCGGAGATGAACGCCTCCTCGTCCTGGTTGCCACGCCTGACCGGGAACACCCCACCGTGGGTGAACACCCAGCTGGCCACCCCGCGCCCGAACAGCTGCGACTTCGCCATGAACTGCACGTGGCGGCGGATGAACGCGCCACAGAAGAAGTGATCCATGAACGACGCGTGGTTCGGGGCGAGGATCAGCGGCCCGTTGGGCACGTTGTCGGAGTCGAAGCCCCTCGCCCTGAACGTGATCAGCAGGTGCAGCATCATCGCAACCCTGACGGCCTCGTAGACCCATTCCGGCGGGTGGTCGCGCACCCGCTCGTGGAACTGGTTGAAATACTCCGGTGGCCGCGGGTCTTTGTAGACCTGCGGTTTCAGCTCGACGTCGGTCATCGCGCGAGCGGAAGATAGCGCTCGCCGAGCGGCTCAGCCGGTCAGCGGCAGCATCAGCGCCGGCTTCTCGATGATGTGATCGGCCCGCGTCGGCACGACGGCGGTGGCGACCGCGAAGAACTCGATCACATGCGAGCCCCATCCATGGCTCTTCTCGTTCAGCTGAACGCCGACCAGCCCGCCGGCCTCCAGGCGCTCGGCCTCGGTCTGCATCCGTCCCATCGCGAGCTCCCGCGCCTGGTACAGCGCCTGCGTGAAGTTCGTCTGCTCCTGGTTGCGTCCGATCTGCTTCCACGTCTGCCGCATCGACTGATGCGCGACGTGGTAGACGCAGTTGCCCATCACCAGGCCGACGGGCCGGTAGCCGGCGCGCAGCAGCGTCGAGAAGTCCTGGCCGCTCAGGTCAGAGGTAAACGGCCGACCGTCGGGCGCGCGGTGCAGGACACCCTCGCGGTGCTTGACCGCGGTGCCGATCGCGATGAATTCGGCCAGGTCAGCGCCCCAGTCGTAGCGCCCGATCGACAGGCGCACGCCGACCACACCGTCTGAGCCCAACTGATCCGCCTCCTCCTCCATCCGCGTCATTGCCAGCTCACGGGCGTGGTACATCGCCTGCGTCAGCACGCCCATCTCCTGGTTCTGATTCCACATCGCCTGCTGGAACCCGATGTGGTAGATCGAGCTTCCGAGGACCAGTCCGAGCGGCTCGAAGCCTGACTCCTTGACGAGCAGGAACTCGTTCACCGATAGGTCGCTCGTGAAGAACCCACGCGCGAGGTCCTGTTTCATCCGCTCGATCCGCTCGCGCCCGGACTCCGGCAGTCCGGCCAGCGACCCGGCCTGGTAAGCATCGGCCCGTGGCGCCTCCACGGCGGCGATCTCTTCGCCCTGATCGCTTGTCGCCTGCGGCGATGGCGCCTCCTCGCCGCTGCGACCGTCGTCGTCGCGCTTGAGAAATCCCATCGCCTACCTCCTGGTCAATCGAGGAGCAGCCGCGCCAGCGCCTGCCGGGTTCGTTCGTTATGGCTCGCCTCGTCGGCAAGGGCTGCGGTCAACGCAGCCATCCATGAATCGATGTCAACTTCCTCCGTCTTCAGCACGATCCCGCCCGACACCCGCGCGCGTCGGGTTCGGACCTTGTCGTGGCCGTCCCGGCTGAGCTCGAGCCGCTCCCCGCCGGCATCGATCGCGATCGTGCGCACGAATTTCGGGCCCATCATTCCCTGGCGGGCTCTGCCGACGCGCACGAGGCTCGGGATCGCCTCCTCGAGCTTGGCGGCGAGGCTCTCGACGAACGTGCCGAGATCGGCCTGGTCGACTCGCAGCGACGCCGCGAGCATGTCGAGCTCGAGCGGTTCTTCAGATGCCATATCGCCAGCCTACCCGTCCGCCCAGCCGCGCGCGCGGTCAAGTGCGCGATGCCAGTCGCGGAGCAGCGGCGCCCGTTGATCGGCGCTCATGATTGGATCGTAACGGTGCGGTCGACTCTGGCCGGCGCGGAGATCGTCGAGGGTCCAGAAGCCGACTCCAACCCCCGCGAGGTGAGCGGCGCCGAGCGCCGTCGTCTCCGCCAAGGCGGGCACGAGCACCGGCACTCCGAGCAGGTCGGCTTGGAACTGCATCAGCCAGGCGTTCGCAGTCGCGCCACCATCGGCGCGCAGCTCGCTGAGTTCGAGGCCGCCGGCCTGTTCGATCGCACGGACAGCGTCGACCGTCTGGTAGGCGATCGACTCAAGCGTCGCGCGCGCAAGGTGTGCCCGCGTGGAGCCCCGTGTCAGCCCGACGATCGTCCCACGTGCATATGGGTCCCAGTGCGGCGAACCGAGTCCGCTCAGCGCCGGCACGAAGTAGACGCCGTCATTGGACCCAAGCGATGCGGCCAGCTGCTCGGTCTCGGCGACATCGGAGATCACGCCGAGTCCGTCGCGGAGCCACTGAACTGCCGCGCCGGTGACGAAGATCGAGGCCTCGAGCGCGTAGGTGAGGATCTGGTCGATCCGCCAGCCGACGGTGCCGAGCAGGCCCGCGGCCGGTTCGGGCGGCGCCTGCCCGGCGTTGATCAGGAGGAACGAGCCGGTGCCGTAGGTGTTCTTGCCGAGCCCCACATCGAAGCAGCCCTGACCGAACAGGGCCGCCTGCTGATCGCCGGCCACGCCTGCGACCGGGACCGTGTGGCCGTGCAGGGCCGACGCCCTCGTGATCGCGATCGGGCCGCAGCTGGACCTGACCTCCGGCAGCGCCGCGTCGGCCACTCCGAGCAGTTCGATCAGCTCCCAATCCCACGCTCCCGTGCGGATGTCGAACAGCATCGTCCGCGACGCGTTCGATGGCTCGGTCACGATCTCGCCGGTGAGCTTGAAGATCACCCACGAATCGACTGTGCCAAAGACGGCGCGCCCAGCGCGCGCACGGTCGCTGAGCCCCTCCACGTTGCGCAGCAGCCACTCGATCTTGGTGGCCGAGAAGTACGGATCGAGCACGAGGCCAGTGTGCTCTCTGACGAGGTCCTCCAGACCCTCGGAGCGCAGCTGATCGCAGCGTGCGGCGGTGCGGCGGTCCTGCCAGACGATCGCGCGATGCAGCGGCTCGCCGCTGACCGGATCCCACACGCAGACCGTCTCACGCTGGTTCGTGATCCCGACCGCGCGCAGCTGATCGCGCCCGCAGCCGGCGTCCTTCAGCGCCCGGCCGGCGAGCGCCTCCGTGACGGTCCAGATCTCGCCGGCATCATGCTCCACCCACCCGGGCACCGGGAAGTGCTGCGTGAACTCGCTGTAGGCACGGCCGACGGGTTGGGCCCGCTCGTCGAACACGATGCAGGTGATCCCGGTGGTACCGAGGTCGATCGCGAGGACCATCGCGTCGATCTTATGGCCCGTCGCGACAACGCGCGAGCCGCGCTTTTCAAGGCCGCGCAAGACCGGGTCGGACCGTCTCCTAGATTGTGCCGCGCCCGACGAGGAAGGCGCTGACGCCGATGATCACGGCGGTCAGGACCAGCAGGTCCACACCACCGCTCAGCACGACGCCAACAACCCGCCAACGGCCACCTGTATCCCGCCAACGCAGATAGCGTCCGCGCCAGGAGCGACCGTGAGCTCGCCGTCTGGCAAGCTGCCGACGACTGCAGGTGCTCACAAATGGACTCGAGCCATCCATCGAACTCTCCTCAGAGTCGATCCAACTCGTCAATCGTCGGACAGTCAACCGGACGCATCGGACGGAACCCGGAATTTGGAGATTCTTCTCTTGAAAGAACCTCGGGCGCAGCAGCGAAGGGGATTCGCCGAACCGTCGCATCCGCGAATATCCTGTCCGGGTAACCGCCAACCCGATCACAGGAGGATTCCCAGTTGTCCGTCGTCGAAGCCCACATAACGGGCACCGTGTGGAAGATCGAGGTCGAGGTCGGCGACAGCGTCGATGAGGGCGACGCGGTCGTGATCCTCGAGTCGATGAAGATGGAGATGCCGGTCGAGGCGGAGGATCCCGGCGTTGTCACGGAGATCCTCTGCACGGAGGGCCAGTCCGTGTCCGAGGGCGACCCGCTCGTTGTCCTCGAGTAGCTCGGGTCCAGAGATCAGCGCCGGACGGCTACTGATCGACGAGCCCGCTTCGGGCGTCACGCGCCTGACGATCTCCAATCCGGCCAGACGCGGAGCGCTCGACGCGACGATCCTCGCCGAGCTGGGCTCGGCGCTTGAGCGGCTGGAAGCGGGATGCGTGATCCTCACCGGCGAGGGCACGACGTTCTCAGCCGGCTACGACGTCGGCAACGTGCCCGACGCACTCTCGGGAGAGGAGGCGGACACGCTGATCGCGCATCCGTTCATAGCCGCGCTGCAAGCCGTCGCCGCGTATCCATCGCCGACACTCGCGGCTCTCAACGGCCACGCGATCGGCGGCGGGCTGGAGCTCGCGTTGGCCTGCGATCTGCGGATCGCAGCCGACGCGATCAAGCTCGCGATGCCCCCGTCAAAGCTCGGGGTCGTGTATTCGGACACGGGGATCCGCCGCTTCATCGACGCGATCGGCGCCCCGCGGACGCGTGAGCTGTTCCTCCTGGGGCGGGCGATCGACGCGTCCACCGCGCTGTCCTGGGGGCTCGTCAACGCGCTGGCGCCAGCCGACGCACTCACACAGGCAGCACTCGCGCTGGCCGTCGAGATCGCATCTGGCGCGCCGCTCGCACAGACTGGCAACAAGCGGGTGATCGATGCGGTCCTCGGCGCCGGGCCGGAGATCAGCGACGATCTCGAGCAGGAACTGGCCGAGCTACGTCGCACTTCGTTCGCTTCCGAGGACTTCCGTGAGGGAGTGCGGGCGTTCGCGCAGAAGCGCGCGCCTCAGTGGCGCGGACGCTGAGGTGGATCGAGAGCCGAACCCGAGACCGATGCGACCCGCGCGCCGGCGTGACACGGGCCACAGCGATCGGGGCGTCCCCGGCCTGTTCGTGACCGGCACCGACACCGGGGTCGGCAAGACCGTCGTGGCCGCGGCGATCGTTGCCTCTCTGCGAGCCGCGGGCACCGCGGTCAGAGCACTGAAACCGGTGATCACCGGCCTCGACAACCCGGCCGTCGGCTGGCCGCACGATCACGAGCTGCTGGCCGGTGCCGCCGGCTGCAGCGCTGAGGAGGTGCTGCTGCGCGGCTACGGGCCGGCCGTCTCGCCACACCTCGCGGCGGCGCTTGCGTCCGATCCGATCGACTGCGACGCGCTGGCGCAGGCGACGCTCGCCGCGGGCGAGGGATCGGAGGCGCTGGTGGTCGAGGGCGTCGGCGGACTGCTCGTGCCGCTCGCCGACGGCTGGGATGTGCGCCGCTTCGCCGCGGCGGTCGGGCTACCGCTGCTGGTGGTCGCACGCCCGGGCCTGGGCACGATCAACCACACGCTGCTGACGCTCGAAGCGGCGCGCAGCTCACATCTGACGGTCGCCGCGGTCGTGCTGACGCCGTGGCCGCAGGAGCCGTCGGTGATCGAGCGTTCCAACCGCGACACGATCGCGACACTCGGCGAGGTCGACGTGTCCGTGGTTCCGTGGATCGAGCGGCCGCAGACCGAGTTGCTGGCCGTAGCCGCGGCAACACTCCCAATCGATCAATGGCTGACGCTCTAAGAAGCCCTTAACCGGCCGATACTGTGGAGACGGTGCGATCGCGCGCTCCACGCAAACGTCCTTCAACGGCGCCACCAGAGCGCTGGCGTGCCCTGATGCGTCCAGATCCGCTCCGCCGGCTGGCGTTCGGCGGGCTATCCGCGCTTGCGGCGGGTGCCTTGATCTCCGGGTGCGGTATCGCCGCAGGTGTCGTGTCCGACGCGACGTTGACGATCTACAACGGCCAGCACCTCCAGACCACCGACGCTCTGGTCGCCGCGTTCACGAAGCGGACCGGCATCAAGGTTCGCGTGCTCAGCAACGATGAGGACGTCCTCGCCGCCCAGCTGCAGCAGGAGGGCAGCCGCTCCCCGGCCGACATCTATTACACCGAGAACTCCAACTGGCTCGCCCTGGTCGATGCCGCCGGGCTGCTCGCGAAGGTCGACCCGTCGACGCTCGCGAACGTCCCGCGCCAGGACAGCGCGGCCGACGGCGACTGGGTCGGCGTGACGGCCCGCGTGAGCTGCATGATCTACAACACAAGGGAGCTTCGGCGATCGCAGCTGCCGACCTCGATAATCAAGCTCGAGCAGCCGATCTGGCAGGGCAAGATCGGCCTGGACTCAGGCGAGACCGACTTCTGGCCCCTGGTTGTGTCGGTCGACAAGGCCTACGGTCGCGCTGCCACGATCCACTGGCTCGAGGCGCTCAAGACCAATGCGGGCGGCAACGCGCAGATCCCCGACAACGAGACGCTGACCAGCGACGTCAACATGGGCATCGTCGCGCTCGGCGTCATCAACCAGTACTACTACTACCGCTTGAGAACCGAGCTCGGGAGCAGGGCGATGCACTCGAAGATCGCCTTCTTCGCCCCTGGCGATCCCGGTTACGTCGAGAACATCTCGGGCGCTGCGATCCTCAAATCATCCCAGCACAAAGGCGAGGCGCAGGAGTTCCTGAACTTCATGACGAGCGCGGCCGGACAGCGGATCATCTCTGCAAGCGACAGCTTCGAATACCCGCTGCGCGCCGGGGTCGCTGCGAACCCACAGCTGATACCGCTGGCCCAACTGCACCCCTCCAGCTTCAGCCCGGCTGACCTTGGCACCGGCGTGCTCGGCGAACAACTGCTCGAACAGGCAGGCGTCCTGTGACCACGGGTGCCGGCTAGCGCACGATGACTGACGTTCCGATCGGCGGCGTCAGCGGCACGGGCGGCTTGGGCGCGGTGTCCCGCTCGCTGCCGGCACGTCGGCGCGCGGGCCGTGGCCGAGTGCTCGTCGGCGCATGCGCATTGATCGCGCTGGTCCTGCTCTCCCCGTTGTGGCTGCTCGTGCTCGACGTCGGCAGCGCCGGCTGGGGAGTCGTCAATCGCGAACTGTTCCGCTCGGAGTCGGCCGTGCTGCTGCGCAATACGGTTGCGCTGACGGCGACCGTGGTGGTGCTCGCCGCCACGATCGGCGTCGGCGCGGCGTGGTGCACCGAGCGGGCCGGCGTCCCGCTCCGCCGTCTCTGGCGCGTCGTGCTGGTGGTGCCGGTGGCCGTTCCCGACGAGGTCTCCGGGTACGCCTGGCACACGCTGGCCCCGACGATGAACGGCTTCCTCGGCGCGACGCTGGTGATGACGCTCACGACCTATCCGTTCGTCTATCTGCCGGTCGCCGCGGCTCTGCGGCGATCGGACCCCGCGATGGAGGACACGGCATACAGCCTCGGCGCATCCCGGATCGGCACGTTCTTACGGGTCACGCTGCCACTGATCAGAACGGCCCTGATCGGTGGCTGTGTGCTCGTCGCGCTGACGCTGTTCGCCGAATACGGATCGTTCGAGATCCTCCGCTATCAGACGTTCACCACCGAGATCTTCACGGTCTTCCAGTTCAACCCGAGCGCCGCCGGCGCCCTGTCGCTGCCGCTGATCCTGCTGGCGTTGCTGGTGCTCTCAGTCGATGCGATCGTGCCCCGGCGGACGGTCAGCCGCACCGCTCCGCCCCGCCCACCTGCGCCGACGCGGCGGGGGCCACTGTCGCTGGTGATGCTGATCGCTCTCGCCGTCCCGGTGGCGCTGGGCGTCGGCGTCCCGCTGGCGACGATCGTCTACTGGATGGCACAGAGCCAGCTGACCACACTGCCTGCCGTCGCCACCCTCTCGCAGGCGACCTGGAACACATTCATCTACAGCGCCCTCGGCGCCCTCGGCGCCGTGGCCTTGGCGCTGCCCGTGGCAATGATGACCTTCCGCCGATCCAGCCCGATCCGCGTGATCATCGAGCGCGCGACCTTCGTCACGCTCGCGCTGCCCGGCGTGGTCGTTGCCCTGAGCCTCGTGTACTTCGCCACGCGGTACGCCGACGGCATCTACCAGACCAGCGGCCTGCTGATCGCCGCCTACGTGATCATGCATTTCCCGCTCGCACTCGTGTGTGTCAAGACCTCCGTGGTCCAGACCTCCGCACGCCTTGTCGACGTTGGCCATTCCCTCGGCCGCGGCCGGCTGTCGGTGTTCTTCCGCGTTACGCTGCCGCTGCTCGCCCCCGGCCTGCTCGCCGGCTTCTGCCTGGTGTTCGTGATGGCCGCCACCGAGTTGACCGCGACGCTCGTGCTCGCGCCGATCGGCGTGATGACGCTCGCCACCCAGTTCTGGGCCTTCCAATCGGAGGTCGCCTACGGCGCCGCGGCTCCATATGCGCTGGTGATGATGATGCTGGCCGTCGTGCCGGCCGCGGTCCTGGCGCTGTGGTTCGACCGGGGCCGCGCCGCGATGCCGCAGATCACCCCATGAGCGCGATCTCACTACGTGGCGTCTGCAAACGCTTCGGGCCGGTGCCGGTGCTGGTCGATCTCGATCTGACCGTCGCGGACGGCTCGATCACCGCCGTGCTCGGATCCTCTGGCAGCGGCAAGACGACGATGCTGAGGCTGATCGCCGGGTTCGACCAGCTCGACGCCGGGACGATCGCGGTCGGCGGGCGTATCGTCGACGACGGGCGGGTGAACGTCTCACCGCAGCGCCGCGGCGTCGGCTATGTCCCCCAGGACGGAGCCCTGTTCCCGCACCTGACGGTGCTCGCCAACGTCGCCTTCGGGCTGCACCGGGGAGACCGGGCTCGAGCGCACGAGCTGCTCGAGCGGGTCGGCCTGCAAGGGCTCGCGCGGCGCTATCCACACCAGCTATCGGGCGGCGAGCAGCAGCGTGTAGCGCTGGCACGCGCGCTTGCGATCCGGCCCGACGTCGTCCTGCTGGATGAGCCGTTCAACGCCCTCGACGCCTCGCTGCGCACGGAGATCGGCCGCGATGTGATCGAGATCCTGGCGCAGTCGGCGACGACGACGATCCTCGTCACCCACGATCAGAGCGAAGCGCTCGCACTTGCGGACGCTGTGGCGGTGCTCGCCGATGGACAGATCGCCGCGCTCGACGATCCCCGGACGCTGTACCGCAGACCCGTCGACGTGGCTGCCGCGACCTCGATCGGCGAGGCCAACATCCTCGTCGCCGAGTTCGACGGCGAGCGGTGCCGGTGTGTGCTCGGGACGGTCGCGCTCAGCGCGCCGCTGCCGACCTCGTCCAACGGGACCCACAGGCTGCTCGTCCGTCCCGAGCAACTCGCGCTCCGCACGCAGCCCGGAGCGCAGTCGGTACCGGCCACGATCGATCGCCTCTATTACCAGGGGCATGATTCGCTCGCATACCTGAAGCTCGATGACCCGGGAACGCAGGGGCTCCTGGCACGCATCCCCGGCGCCGCCAACGCCACAGTCGGCCAGCGTGTGTGGGTTGAGGTGCTCGGGCCGGGCGTGGCCGTCGCGGTCGACCACCTCACGGCGCCGGCCGCGGATCCGCCCGAGCAGTCCGCACACTGAAACGAGAGGGCGCTCCGAGGCCTTCCGGCCGCGGAGCGCCCTCCATCCTTTCCCCCGTGGCGGAGCTTTCAGCGGTACCAGTCGGGGCTGCCGCCGTCCTGCACGTTGTCGGCGACCATCTTGTCGCCGGCCGCCTGATGCCAGGTCACGTCGACGTCGTCGCCAAGCGCGATCCCTTCGAACATGTGCTCGCTGGGGTCGGCTACGAACACGTCGGGCTGCCCAGTCGAGTCATCCGTGATCGTCAGGCTGCGACGACTCACCGAGGTCACGACACCGGTCGAGTCGTTCTCGACGTATTCGATGTCGGTGACGTACAACGTGCCGTCAGGCACCGGCTCGTAAGTGACGTCGACGTCGTCGCCGACAAGGAACCCCTGAGTAAGATCCAGCGGCGGATCGACCGGGAAGGTCATCGAGCCCTGGTCCGAGGTGTCGATCGTGATGCTGGTGTCGGAGATGGCGGTGATCGGCCCGGTCTCGTCCTGGGTCGGGTAGAAGGTTCCGTCCATGTCGCAGGCACCTGTGTCCGAACTGCCGTTGTCATCGACGTAGTCGGCGATCAGGCTGCCGGCGTCGTCGTGATAGGACACGATCACCGTGTCGCATGGGTTCATCCCGATGTTGCCCAGGTCAGTCGGATCCATCTGGAAGCGGATCACGGTTCCGTCGCCGGTCACAATCCCGAAGCTGTCATTCTCGACGTCGGAGACGATCCCGCCGGCCTGCTGATCGTTGCCATAGGTGCCGCCACCGCTGCTCCCTGGGCCCGAACCGGAGCCGGAGCCGCCGCCGGCCGAGGCGCCGGGGTGGATCGTCAGCGTGACGCTGATCGCACCGCCCGGCTCGAATATCTCGGTGACGAGCACGGTGGTGCCAGGCGGCGCGTCGATCGTGAGCGTGACGGCACCGCCCGAACGACCTGCCTTCGCGAGGTGAGTTCGACGCCGAGCGATGCTCCCGGCGATCTGGCGCCTGGAGAACGACACCCTGTTGCCGTCGCCAAGCGCAAGCACCACACCACCGGAACCCGAGTGGATGACACTGGCAAGGTACGAGATCCTGGCGGTCGCGCCGACCACGTGAAGGTCTCGGATGCTCGCGCCGGTCGCCGTGAAGGCGACCCGAGTGCCGGCGTGCAGCCGCACAAGACGACCCGCGAAGTGGTAGGCGCTGACCTGGTGAGCGGAGTTGATCACCTGCACGGAATGGTGTCTGGCGGACAGGATCACGCCTGAATTGGTGCTCGCGGCGATCGCAGTGGCCGGGAGGACGAGCGTGGCCACGAATACGGCCAGAGCGAGTCGCTTCATCTGGGAGATGCCTCACAAGGTGGGAGAACGCCCGACCGGATGAGGTCGGAGCGGTTGGCGATGCATGATCAGAATCGGTACCGGGCGCCGATTCGTTAGGCGCCTGAGCGCCTGTTGGACATCTATCCGGTCTATCGAGGCGAAGGGCGTCGACCGGCGGGCGGCCTCACCGACCCTGCACCGGGCTCGGAAGCGGTCAGTCCTCGTAGGGGGTGAAGTCGCGCTTGCGCGCGCCGCAGACTGGGCAGAACCAGGTCTCCGGGATGTCCTCGAACACGGTTCCGGGTGGGATCCCGCCGTCCGGGTCGCCTTCTTCGGGGTCGTAGATGAACCCGCAGGATTCACACATCCATTTCACACGGCCAAATGTAGTTGATTGATTCCGACGGGACACTGCCGATCAGCTGCTCAAGATCTGCACCACCAACGACCGCAGATGATCCTGCGCGGGCCGCGATAGGGTCAGCAGGTGCCGATCGATCGTCCTGAGCCGGGAGTGCAGCTCAACTCCGGTCCGCCGACCGTGCCGCGCCCGGCCGCCACGGTGATCCTGCTGCGCGGTGCGAGCGAGCGGCTGGAGGTGCTGCTCGTCCAGCGCAACCCGCAAGCCCGCTTCATGGGCGGCGCCTGGGTGTTCCCCGGCGGCGCAGTGGACCGCTCCGAAGGCGACGGACAGCCTGCCCTGCGCGCCGCGGCGATCCGCGAGCTCCGAGAGGAGACGGGGATCACGATCTCCGCCGACGGCCGGCTCGTCCCGTTCGCGCGCTGGATCACCCCAGCCGAGGTCAAGATGCGCTTCGACACCTGGTTCTACCTCGCCATCGCGCCTGCCGGCGCGCAGCCGATGGTCGACGGCGCCGAGATCGTCGACGGCCGCTGGTACAGGCCAGATGACGCGCTCGCGGCAGGCGCCGCCGGCGAGCTGTTCCTCGTCTTCCCGACGATCAGGCAACTCCAGCAGCTGTCGGCGTTCGCCTCCGCGGATCAGCTGCTCGAACACGCAAGTGCCACCGAGGTCGTACCGGTCCAGCCACGGGTACTGACGCAGGGCGAGACGGCTCGGATCGTGCTCCCGGGCGAGCCCGGTTACGACGCCTGACGCCAGGCGCGACACCGCCGGTCGCGCCGGGCGGTGAACCGACGGATGTTGGGACCGATATTGTGGTCAGCGCAGTGTGCGCCCGCGACCTGACGGCGGGTGTTGCGATTTCGTGGGGAGGATCGGCATGAGGAGCACCGTGGGGATGATCGCGAGCATCGCTGCCGCGCTCCTGTTCGTTCTGGCGGGCGTTGCGGACGGAGCGCCGACCGGCCTGTTCTCGGGAACGACGGACCAGAGGACTCACGGCGCAGCCCTCGCCTTCAGCCTGACCGTCACCGACCAGGGCGTACAGGAGGTGTACGGGATCGAGTACAACGCCAACTACACGGGCAACAGCCCGCTTTGCGCCAGTCGCTTCGACGGGTCGCTCACCTCGATCGCGCCGGCGCTGTTGATCAAACATGGCGCGTTCAGCGCAACGAAGGTGCGGAACGGCTCGGCACTCGATCTGATCACGGGCCTGCAGGGCAAGTTCCACCGCAACACTGTTGCCGGCTCGTTCACCGAGACCTTCACCGCCCGGCGCGCGCACCTACGACCGATCCGCTGCACGACCGGCGAGGTTAGATTCCACGCCGTGTGGTAAGGCGCGCCCCCGCCGTGAGGCGAGGGCGCGCCTGCGACCTACGCAGCCTGCACGCGATGCGGCCCGGAGTAACGGGCAGGCGCGTCGTCGTCGCAGCTCTCGAAGAACCCGCCGACCACCTCCAGCAGCTGATCGATCGAGTCCGCCGCGTACAGGATCGGCTGGTACTTGGTGATGTCGTACTCCAGCACCCCCATGTCGGCGATGTCGAGTTGGCGGATCTCGGCCCCGCGGAACTCCTCGATCTCCCCGTAGGAGGACAGCAGGCCGGCACCGTAGGCACGCAGCTCGCCGCGCTCGTGGACGACACCGAACTCAATCGTGAACCAGAACACGTTGGCGAAGAACTGCCGGCCCTCCGGGGTCTCCAGGCGCCGGGCGGCGCGACCGGCGAGCCGGTTCAGCTCGGCGAGCCTGGGCGAGGCGAGCAGTCCGCCGTGACCGATCACCTCATGGATCAGATCGGGCTCAGGGGTGTAGAGCGGCCGCGCATGGTGACGCACGTACTGGGTCGAGTTGAAGATTCCGTCGGCAAGCGAGCCGTAGAACTGATCGAACGCCACCAGTCCTGCCGCCGGGTGATATGAGAAGCCGGTCAGCGGCCGCAGGTGATCACCGACCTCGTCAAGCTGCGGGATCTGATCCCGCGGCAACGCGAGCCTCGCCATCGCCTCGAGGTAGTCCGCACAGGCAAGCCGCTCGTGCTTGACGGCCAGCTCGCGAATCACGGTCCGCCAGACGCCCTGCTCCTCCTCGGTGTAGTCGACATGCGGAATCGGCTCGCCGGGCCGCCAGTCGAGCGCCAGCGACGCGATGTGATTGCGCCGCGCTCGGTAGCCGGGGTCGGCGAACCCCGGGTGATCCTCGGCCAGATGAACCGTAACCTGGCCGTCGGCGCTGGTCGTGACCGGCGCGTAGAGCTGTGCTTCTTCGAACATCTCCCTCCCGCGGGTCAGGCGTGACTCGCCGGATCGGCGGCGAAGCGAGTCGCGCGCGTTAGTCGTGTTGTGGTCATGCTGCAATGATCCGCTGCTCAGAGTGGCAATACAACCACTATCCGTTGCGTAAGAACGTGGGGTGACCGTGATATGGACGAGATTGATCGCACAATCGTTGCGCTGCTGCGTGAGAACGCCCGGCGCTCGTATCAGAACATCGGCGGCCACGTCCATCTGTCGGCCCCGGCGGTCAAGCGCCGCGTCGACCGTCTCGAGCGCGACGGCGTACTGATCGGCTACACCGCGATCGTCGATCCACCTGCGTTCGGATGGCACGCCGAGGCGTTCGTCGACCTGTTCTGCGAGGGAACGATGCCGGCCGCCGCGATTCGCCGGGCGGTCGAACGCGAAGCGGGCGTCGTGTCCGCGCACACGGTGGCCGGCGAGGCGAGCGCGCTGTTGCACGTGATGGCGCAGGACACCAAGGATCTCGAACTGGCACTCGAGCGGATCCGGGCGACTGATGGGGTGACCCGCACCGTCACCGAGGTCGTGCTCTCGACCCTGTTCGTTCGATGAGGCAGGCGCCGCCGATCGGTTGAATCCCGGCCCCGACCGAGGCTAATCTGACTGATCAGGAGCGTCAACCCAAGGAGAGCAGATGGAGCATCCCGAGGTACCCGACCCTTCCCGCAGCGCTGAGGCAGCTGCGATCCGCTGGGGACTTGAGCATCCGGAGCAGGACGTCGAGCATCCGCCACCCTCAGCCCCACCCGAGGCCGACGGCGTCGTCCCGAACCGCCACTCGGCCAGTGCGGAGGCGGCTTCGCTTCGCTGGCAGGAGCTTCACTCAGACGATTGACCGGAGGCCGCCTGGCGACAGACGGTGACGCTCAGGTGTCAGCGTTGAAATTTGGCAGCCCCAGCGTGTTCAGCCAGTGGTCGACCGTGATGTTGAGCTGCGTGAACTCGCCCGTCCAGATCAGCACGCCCATCCCGATCAGCACCACTCCGCCGAGGCCGATCACAACCCCGTAGTGGCGCTTGACCACCGTGAATGCCGCAGTGGCCTTACCGAATGCCAGTCCCGTGATCAGGAACGGCAGTCCGAGCCCCAGGCAGTAGAAGACGAGCAGGTAGGCGCCGTGGGCAGCCGACGATGAGGTCCCCGCAGCGGTGACGATCGCGCCGAGTGTCGGGCCGGTGCACGGTGTCCACGCCAGCGCGAACGCGGCACCGGTCAGCACCGGGCCGCTCTTGCCGGCCCGCTCCATCAGGTTGCCGAGGTGCCACTCACGGGAGAATCTCGGCACGAACGGCGCCATCACGAAGATGACTCCCATGGCGATGATCACGGCGCCCGAGATCTTCAAAGCCGCCGGCCCGGTCAGCGACGCGTGCAGCGCCTGCTGGCCGATCAACCCGAGCGCGATGAAGATCGCCGAGAAGCTCGCGACGAACGCGAGCGTCGGACCGATCACACGACGGGCGTTGATGTCGCTCGGCGTCACGCCGGCCACGGTGGAGATGTACCCCGGGACCAGCGGCAGCACGCACGGCGAAAGGAATGAGATCAGCCCGGCACCGAATGCGACCGGGATTCCCACATCCGAGACGGCGTCCATAGTCAGCAGAGGAGGGTAGCGCCGCCCTGTCGCTACCCGCGCTCCAGCAGCATCGCGATGCCCTGGCCGCCGCCGATGCAGAGCGTGACAAGGCCGAGCTCGAGATCGGCGCGCTCCATCTCATCGAGGATCTTCGCGGTGATCGCGGCACCGGTCGCACCGATCGGGTGCCCTAACGCGATCGCGCCGCCATTCGGGTTGACCTTCTCCTCGTCGAGGCCGAGGTCGTCGATCACCGCCAGGGCCTGCGCCGCAAATGCCTCGTTGAGCTCGATCACGCCGACCTCGGCCAGCGAGCGGCCGGCTCGCTCGAGCGCTTTGCGCACCGCAGGCACCGGCCCGATCCCCATGATCGAGGGGTCCACACCGCAGCTGGCGTAGGACACGACCCGTGCGCGCGGAGCGACGCCGAGCTCGCGAGCCCGCGCCGCGCTCATCAGGACCACGGCCGCACCCGCGTCGTTCATTCCCGAGGCGTTACCGGCCGTGACCGTGCCGTCTGGTTTGAACACCGGCTTGAGCCTGCCCATCGATTCCGAAGAGGCATCCTCGCGGATGTGCTCATCGGCGTTGAACTCGACCGTCTCGCGCCTGACCTTGACCGGCACCGGGACGATCTGACCCTCGAACCGCCCGCCGGCGCGCGCCGCGGCCGCGCGCCGGTGGGATTCGACGGCGAACGCGTCCTGGCGCTCACGGGAGATCGAGCCACGTTCTGCCAGGTTCTCGGCGGTCACGCCCATCAGGACCGAACCGAACGGGTCGGTCAGGGCGCCCATCACCGGGTCGACGAGCTTCGCCTCCCCCATCCGTGCGCCCCAGCGAGCGCTCGGCATCCAGTACGGCCCACGGCTCATCGACTCAGCACCACCGGCCAGCGCGACCGAGGACTCACCGGTCTGGATCGACTGGCACGCCGACACGACCGCCTGCAACCCCGAGCCGCAGAGGCGATTCACCGTAAAAGCGGGAACCTCCTTCGGCACGCCGGCCTTCATGCCGACGACACGAGCCATGTACGCATCACCGGGCTCGGTATGGATCACATGGCCGAATACGACATGCTCGACCTGAGCCGGCTCGATCCCGGCACGATCGATCGCAGCGCGGGTGGCAATCGCGCCCAACTCTGACGGCGGAACGTCGACAAGGCTCTTTCCGTAGGAACCGATCGCGGTGCGGGCGGCCGAGACGATCACGACTTCTTCCATGGTGCTGATCCCTTCGTTGAGCGGGGCTGCGATGTCAGCTCCGGACTACGGCGATGGAGCCTGCGAACGGTATCGCGACCGGAGTCTTGCGGCCGATCTCGACCGATCCGGAACTTTTCGACACACCGCTCGTATAGTGTGGGCAGGTAGCAACGTGGAAGCTTCAGCGCTCCAAGCACCCACGAGGTTGACCCGGGGAAGGGTGTATATCGGGTCGCCACTGCTGCGGCTGCGTTCCGACGATCAGCTCGTCAGCCTGTTCCGCGAGGGTAACGACGAGGCGTTCCGGGTGATTCACGACCGCTACCGCCAGCGGCTGTTCGCCTATACGCGGCAGATGCTCCCGAGCTCTCGCCAGGACGCCGAAGATGCCCTTCAGGACGTGTTCGTCAAAGCGTACGCGGGGCTGCGCGCCAACGACCGGGAGCTTGCGCTCCGCGCCTGGCTGTACAGGGTGGCTCACAATCGCTGCATCGACGTCCTGCGCCGCCCGGTGCTCACAACGACCGCCGACGAGCTGCCAGGGCGGGAGTCCTCAGACCCGGTCACGATCGCGGAGCAGCGTGAGGTGCTCGCCACGCTGATCGCCGACGTTCGGCGCCTTCCCGAGCAGCAGCGGTCGGCCCTGCTGATGCGTGAGCTGAGCGGGATGAGCTACAACGATCTCGCAGCCGCGATGGGACTGTCGGTACCGGCCGTCAAATCTCTGCTCGTCCGCGCAAGGGTGGGCCTCGCGCAGGCGATCGAGGCCAGAGACGCGGCATGTGTCGAGATCCGCGAGGAGCTGATCGATTGCCACGACCGCGGCGTCCGCGCCACCGGAACGGCTCGGCGGCACCTGCGCGACTGCGAGCAGTGCCGGGTGTTCCGTCGTGATGTCCGCGGACTCAGCCGTCAGTTCGCGGCGTTCGTTCCTGCGCTCGGACCCGCGGCGCTGATCACGAAGCTGCTGGGGATCGGTGGCGGTGCGGGTGGCACCTCGAGCCGGCGGTGGGGCAGCCGCCGCCGGAAGCGGCGCTGCTGCGACCGGTGGCGTGGCGGTCGCGACCGCCGGTGGCGGCGCAGTCGCCGGTGGCGGCGCAGTCGCCGGAGGCGGCGCGACGCTCACGGCCGGCCACATCGCAACACTGGTCGCGGCCGCGATCGTCACGGCCGGCGGCGCGGTCGCGTTGCACCCAAGCGGCAGCCCAAGCGCGTCGCACGCAACGCGCCATCATCTGGTCGCCGCCAACCGACGCTCCGGGTCCGCCGCTGCCCTCGGGGGCACTGAAGCAGCCAACGGCCACCGCCACGGATCGGTCACATCCAGCGGGACGTCAGCGAGCGGCGTCGCGACGGCTCCCACCAACTCCGACCGGGCGCCGGTGACCACCGGCGGCGTGAGCCTGATCGCGGACACGAAAACCGTCCGGCACGACGCGTCCTCGGTGTCCACGGGGATGGTCGCCACCACCAGCTTGAGCGCCTGGGGAGGCACGAGCAGCACGGTGTCGCACCTCGGCAGCGGCGCGAGCGCGAGCAACAGCACGACGGGCTGCTCCGCCCCCGGCGCGACGGTCAGCACGGCAAAGGCGAGCGGAGCCGACATCAGCTCGGCCCCGAGCGGCACGGGATCGACCGCCACCGCGACCGCCACGTCGGACTCGAGCTCAGGCGCCGCCAGCGCCACCGGCTCCGGCGCGACCGCCGGCTCAGGCTCACGGGCCCCGACCTGCCCATCGTCGGCCTCGACGCCCGCCAGCGGCGGCGCCACACCGGGCACGTCAAGCACAGCAGCAACCGGGAGCCCCGCGACCACGTCGGGCAGCAGCTCGTCTTCGGCTGCCAGCGCGTCGAGTCCCGCGGGCTCGGCCGGTGCAGGTTCGAATGGCGCCGGCACAGACCCGAGTTCCGCTGCAGCCTCGACCACCGCCGGCTGACCGGCGGCAAACGACGATCGACCGCTACCTCGAGAAGCTCGACCACGAGGAGGTGGTGCTCCGCCGTGGCCTGCGATCGGGCCTCTACACGATCGTCGCGATCCACTCGACTGTCCGCGGCCCGGCGCTCGGTGGCTGCCGCATGTGGCGCTACGACGATGCACGTGCGGGTCTGCGCGACGCTCTGCGCCTTTCGCGGGCGATGACGTTCAAGGCAGCCGTCGCAGACCTGCCACTCGGCGGAGGCAAGGGCGTGATCATGCTGCCGCCGAACGTGCGGCTTTCCTCCGAGCGGCGCCAAGCGGCCC
This sequence comes from uncultured Solirubrobacterales bacterium, assembly GCA_963742025.1. Lineage (GTDB taxonomy): Bacteria > Actinomycetota > Thermoleophilia > Solirubrobacterales > Solirubrobacteraceae > Palsa-465. Next base: position 56,580 of record CAVUKF010000009.1, on the reverse strand, counting down.
TGCTCGACTTCGCGGACACGGTCGAGTCGCTCGCGGGCCGCTACATCACAGCCGAGGATGTCGGAACCGCAAGCCGGGATATGCGCGTCATCGCGAGCCGAACCGAGCATGTCGCCGGGCTTTCACGCAGCATCGGCGGCTCAGGCGATCCGAGCCCGCTGACGGCCCTGGGCGTCCACGTCGCGATCCGCGCCTGCGCTCGGCGGGCGTTCGGAACCGCCTCACTGCGGGGCCGGACGATCAGCGTGATCGGGTTGGGCCATGTCGGCGGCAGGGTCGCCAAGCTGTGCGCGCGTGACGGCGCCAAATTGGTGATCACCGACGTCGATCAGCGCAAGCGGCGGCTCGCCGACCAGCTCGGAGCGCGCTGGACGAGCCCTGAGAAGGCGTTCGCTGCCGAGGTCGACGTGCTCGCCCCCTGCGCGCTCGGCGGGATCTTCGACGACGACACGGTCCCGAAGCTCCGCTGCCCGGTGATCGCCGGCGCCGCCAACAATCAGCTCGCGGACGAGGCGATCGCGGACCTGCTTGCGGCCACGGGCATCCTCTGGGCGCCGGACTTCGTCGCCAATGCGGGCGGCTTGATCAACATCGCCGAGGAGATCGGCGGCTACGAGCCGGCCAGAGCAAGGCGTCGGGTGCAGGGGATCAGCGACACGTTGCAGCAGATCTTCGACCACGCCGATTCGATCGGCGCCACGCCCCTGACCGCCGCGCTCGAACTCGCCCGCGGGCGGCTCGCCGCCTCCGGAGCCAGGGCCTGACGGGCCGGCCGCGCGTCAGTTGCGACTCACCGCGTCTGCGAGATCAGCCACGAAGGGAATGGCGGACGCTCCACACCGGCGGGGAGCCGCCGCTCATCAGCGAGCTTGTCCAGGTGAGCGGCCAGCGTCACGGCCGCGGCCGGTCGGAGCGTCGGGGGCACATCTGACCAGGCAGCGTCCAGCAACTCGTCCACCGTGCGTCCGCCGGCATCGAGCGCGGCGATCAGCAGCTGCTCGCGCTCCAGCCGATGCGCGAGATAAGCGGAGAGCTTGGCGTTCGGATCGAGCACCACCGGCCCGTGCCCCGGACAGATGACGGCGAGGTCAAGGGCGCGTAGGCGCCGCAGCGCCTCGAGATAACCGCTCAGGGCGCCTGGATCGGGCGCGATGAAGACGCTCCCTTCGCCGAGCACCGCATCGCCTGTCAACGCAACGTCGCCGACGATGAACGCGAGGTGGTCCGGAGCGTGACCGGGGGTTGCGACTGCAAGCAGGGGCCCGAAGCGATCACCGTCACCGACGAGCACGTCGACCTCACCGCGCGCGGCGCCAAGCGGCGCGCCAGGGAACGCGGTCCTGACCGCACCGATCGCCTCGCTGTGGTCCAGGTGATCATGCGTCAGCGCGATCCCGCCCAGCCCGCCGCGCCGCTTCAGTTCTGCCGTGATCGCGTCGACATGATCGGGCAGTGCCGGTCCTGGATCCACCAGCCATGCCGGATCCCGGCCGACAAGCCAGCTGTTGGTGCCGGTGAGGCTGAAGATCCCGGGGTTGGCGGCGCGGACACCGACGATCTCACGTCCGGTTAGTTCGAGGCGGGTCACGGGTAGAAGACGTCCATCGCCAAAGGCGTTCGGGATGGCATGCGCACACGTCGGCTGACAATGCTTGGATATTCCAGCATGTCGTCGATCTCTCCGGAGGACAGCGGCCCGTCAGAGCCGGCTGCCGGCGAGGTGGATTCAGGTGGGTACACGGCGGCCGACGAGGCCAACGCCGAGGCGACCGAACTGGACGTCGACCGCGCGCGGGCAACACGCAGCCTTCGCAGCGGCCTGGTGTCGCTGGTGATCCTGATCGCACTGGTGGTCGGACTCCTGCTGGCCGTACCCGGACTCCATGGGGTCGCACGCGAGGTTACGCACATGCCCTTCGGTCTGGTGCTCCTGGCGATCTTCCTCGAGGTGCTGTCGTGCGCCGCGTACGTGCTCGCGTTCCTGCAGGTGTTCGATCGGGCGCCGATCAGGTTCGGCGCCCGTGTCGCCCTCAGTGAGCTTGCGTTCGGCGCCGCGGTCTCACTCGGCGGAGCCGGCAGCGTCGCCGCCGGGGCGATGCTGCTCGTCGAGCGCGGCGGGCGCCCGGCACGGGTGGCCGAACTCTCGGCCGTTCTGTTCCTGCTGACCAGTGCGATCAACGTGATCACGCTCGCCGTCGCCGGCATCGGGCTCTGGGTCGGTCTGTTCCCCGGCAAGAGCGAGCCGCTCCTCAGCCTCGTTCCCGGAGCGGTCAGCGCATTCGTATTCCTTGGTGTCCTCGCCCTGCCGTCGATCGGTGATCGTTTCCTCAAGGCCCACCACACCGGCCGTATCGCGACCGCCGTGCGCAGCACCTCGTCCGTCATCAGGAGCACGGCGGCGCTTCTGTTCTCAGGCGATTGGCGGATCATCGGGGCGATCGGCTACCTGTGGTTCGACATCGCCGTCCTGGTGATGTGCTTCGCGGCCGTCGGCCCGGTTCCACCGATCGCAGAGATCGTCGTCGCCTATCAGATCGGCTATCTGTCAAATCTGCTCCCGATCCCGGGCAACATCGGCGTTCTCGACGCAAGCTTCGTCGGCCTCTTCGTCTTGTTCGGTATCGGCGCGACGAGCGCAACTTCGGCGACGATCGTCTACCACGGGATCTCGCTCTGGGTGCCGGCGATGTGGGGCACCGTCGCCTTCCTGCGGTTGAGAGGCACTCGCGGCCAGCCGCTCGTCCTGAGAGAGCCTCGCGAGCACCGCCGTGGCTGGAATCGTGACCAGTGATTCCGCGGGTCGAGTGATTCCGCGGTAGTGGGCGTGTTCGTGGAGGCCGGCCCGCGGGCTCGCGACCGCCGTCAGGGCACTAGTCCATCTCAGACGTTCGCCGGCAGCGTGACGGTTGCCCAGCGCAGTGCCGCACGGTAGGCCACCGGGCATTGCGGCAACATCGATGCCAGCTCAGGCGCGTCGAACGCCCCCCTTTCGTAGGCCGTCACCGCGTTCAGGATCTCGCCCCCGACGCCGGTTCGGTACAGCAGGGCGTCCAGCGCGTGGGCGCTGAGCGGTAGCCCGACCACGACCTCCTCGAACGGCATCCCGACGAGCGCATCGACCATCGACAGCAGACCGATCGTGAACAGCTCATCGCCGTCGGCGTCGGTGCGGCGCTCGGCCAGACGCTCACACATGCTCGCGCGGGTCAGGGCGATGATCGCCGGCTCGCGCGTGAGCTTCCGCCCGCAGCCGCGCATCGCCATCTGCATCGCCCACTGTGAGACGCTGCGGGAGCCGAGCAGCACGGCGGCCTGCCGGACTGAGTTGACATGCCCGGAGACGCTGAAGCGAGCGGAGTTCACGTAGCGCAGCAGATCGGCGCTGAGCCCCGGATCGCGGCCGATCACCGCGATCACGTCCTCCAGCGGCGTCGCGTCGGTCTGCAGTCGGGCGACGTCAACCAATGTGGTCAGACCAGCGCGGGGAACCCGGCGCTCGTCGATCTGATTGGGCCTGGCGACGAACGGACCGGTGAACCAGTCGAACCCCATCGCCCGCGCGTGAAGCCGTTGAGCGTGATCTTGTACACCGCAGGCCAGTGCCGACGCCTGCAGGATCGCGGCCTGCGCGAGCACCGCAACCGTCTCCTCCGCCGCCCACCGGGAAACATCGACCTCAATCACCGCGAATGGCTTGAGCACGTCAAGCTCCACGTCCGGGCCGGGTAGGCCATCCAGTTCGAGCATGTATCCCCGCGCCGCAAGCTCCTCGAGAACCGCAGCCACGGCCGGTGAGATCGCATCCTCATAGCGGACGCGTAGCACCACCCGATTCGCCCGGATCGGCGGGATCCGGACCTCGCACAGCAGCTCGCCGGAGACAGAGATGTGAGCGATGCTGTCCCCCACCAGCTCGTCGATCGCGCCACCGCCGAAGACATCAGCGAACAGTGTCGGCGCTTCACGACCAGTCGCGGCTGCGGGCGGGACGTCGCCCAAGCTCGCATAGGCGACCCGATAGCCCTGAAGCCGCATCCGGCCATCGAACACCGGCTGCCGCGAGACAAGCGTCTGCGCGGCATCCTCCCGGAGCGGGTCGGGCAGCCGGATGGCGCTCATTAACCGAACAGTCGACAGGTCTTCCGCACTCTGAAGACCATCCGGAACCGGAACTCGTAATTAAATGCGGTCTCTACTGCGTCTCTTCGACGCCGTACATGACGAGGCCGTGCAGGACCCACAGACAGAGAGCGAAGATTCCCAGCGACCAGAACGGGTGCGCGCCGCCGACCGACAGCAGCGACTCCAGCGCGCCGATCGTCGCGGCAAAGATCCCGATCACACGACCGAAGCCGCCGCCCCTGATCAGCGAGACCCCCGCGGCGAGCTGGATGACGCCGACGATGATCGTGATCCATCCCCAGGTGTGAAGGCTCGAGAACACGTATTGCGTGTTGCTGAAGAAATGCGCATTGCCCACCGCTGCGATGCCGTAGATGACGTTGAGGATGCCTGCGATCGACAACAGGATCGCGACAAACGCCGCCCTTCCAACACCCTTCATGTGCGATTCCTTTCTTTGATCGTTCCACGCGACATCGTGCACGCTGGCTGCCCTGCAGGCATCACCCCATCGGGATGAGGCCGCCCCTCCGGCATGTGCTCGAGGGGTTCTCATCCGATCCGGGTGACGAGGGGCGGCATCAGATGTCGTAGGGTCGCAACCGCGCTGGATTATCCGGGCGCACTGACCGGAAGCGAGGCGGCAAATGTCTGCGAGCGGTGCGGGTGTGCCATCAGGACCGCGTGTTCTGTTCGTCTATTTCACGTACACGCAGCAGAGCCTGAGGGTGGCTGAGGCGATGGCCGAGGTGTTGCGCGGGCGTGAGTGTGACGTGCACCTCGCCGGGATCGAGCTGACGGATTCGCGTTGGTCGGAGCGGTTCACGAGGTTCCCGCTTCGCCACGCCTACCTCGACATCTTCGGGATGATGCCGGCGCAGCTGCGCGGGGCGACCGGGGAGATCCGGGTCCCGGATGACGCGAGCGGTGGCGACTACGATCTCGTCGTGATCGGCTCGCCGACGTGGTGGCTGAAGACCAGCGTGCCGATCCGGTCGTGGCTTGAGTCCGACGCAGCCGCAAGAGTGCTGGGCGGCACGCAATTCGCGGCGTACGTCGTGTGTCGCAGGTATTGGGGGATAAACCTGCGGTCGGTGAAGAAACTCGGCGCGCAGCGTGGCGGCAGGTTTGTCGACGGCATCCATTTCTCGTTCGCCGGTGGCCAGGTCAGGTCACTCCTGTCGTTGCTGAGCTACTTCGGCAAGGGCGAGGACCGAGAGCGTTACCTTGGCGTGAGGATCCCGCCGACCAACCTCAAACCCGACTACCTCGGGCAGGCTCAGGCGTTCGCGGCCAGGTTGGCGGACGGCACGCTCGGCCGCTTTCAAAGCGTGTCGAGCTCCTCGATCAGCGCCGAGGACCAACAACCGACCGATGTGACGGAGGGCAGTGCAACGTGAGTGACGAGACGATTGACCGCACCAGGCTTCCGATCCAGCGTCCGCCCTTCAGCGGCGTCGCGAACGAGACACTCGGCGGCTCGGAACCTGACTGGGAACAGATCGGCCACGTCAAGCCGCCGGCCGGCGCGCCCAATGTGCTGGTGATCCTGATCGATGACGCCGGGTTCGGCAACCCGGGGGCGTTCGGCGGGCCGATCGACACCCCGAACTACGATCGGATCGCGGCCGAGGGGGTGCGCTACAACCGCTTTCACGTGACGGCGATGTGCTCGCCGACGAGGGCGGCACTGCTGACCGGACGGAACCATCACGCGGTCGGCATGGGCGGTATTCCCGAGTCGTCGGGCGGCTTCCGGGGGTATTCGGCGATGCTGCCGAGGGACGCGGCGCCGTTTCCGAAGGTCCTGAAGGAGAACGGGTACTCGACGGCGGCGATCGGCAAGTGGCACCTGACGCCGGAGAAGGAGCAGGGGCCGGCCGGCCCGTTCGACCACTGGCCCAACGGCTGGGGGTTTGACTACTACTGGGGGTTCCTGGCCCCTGAGGCCAGCCAGTTCGACACGATGATCGCCGAGAACCAGAAGTTCATCGGGGTTCAGGAGGGAAAGGACGGCAAGCCGTTCTACTTCCCTGAGGCGATGACCGACCAGGCGATCGATTGGCTGCACGGCGTCCGCGGACACGATCCGGAGAAGCCGTGGTGTCTGTACTACTCGACCGGTTGCAGCCACGCGCCGCATCACGTCTGGAAGGAGTGGTCGGAGAAGTACCAGGGACGGTTCGATCAGGGTTGGGACAAGCTGCGTGAGGAGACGTTCGAGCGCCAGAAGAAGCTCGGTGTCGTCCCGGCCGACGCGATCCTGACGCCGCGGGACGAGTCGATGCCGGCGTGGGACTCGCTGGATGAGAACAGCAAGCGCGTGTTCGCCCGCCAGATGGAGGTGTACGCGGGCTATTCGGAGAACGCCGACCATCATGTCGGCCGGCTGCTGGACTCGATCGAGGCGATGGGCGAGCTCGATGACACGCTCGTGATCTGGATCTGGGGTGATAACGGCGCAAGCCTTGAAGGCACACCAACCGGCACGTTCAACGAGGGGACGATGCTCAACGGCCTCCCGCTGACCGACTCCGAGCAGATGCAGCTGACGCTGAAGTGGGGCGGGCTGGAGGCGTGGGGCACCGAGATGATGTACCCGCATTACTCCTCAGCCTGGGCGTGGGCGAGCAACACGCCATTTCGCTGGGGCAAACAGGTTGCCTCGCATCTCGGTGGGACACGCAATCCGCTGGTCGTCCGCTGCCCGCAGCGGATCAAGGACACCGGCGGCTCTGCGGTCGCAGTTCACGCACGTGACCGACATCGGCCCGACGATCCTCGACATGGTCGGGATCCCGCAGCCAACGCATGTCGATGGCATCGAGCAGCAGCCGATGACCGGCGCGAGCTTCGCCGACTCGCTGGCCGACGCGGATGCTCCCGAGCACCACACCCAGCAGTACTTCGAGAACTTCGGCAACCGGGCGATGTACAAGGACGGCTGGTGGCTGTCGATGCGGATGCCGCGGATCCCGTGGAGGCTGAGCCCCGAGGTGCTCAAGCAGTTCGCGCCGGGCGTCTGGAAGCCCGACGAGGATCCGGTCGAGCTCTACTACCTGCCGGATGACTTCTCGCAGGCGACCGACCTGTCGGCGAGCCATCCGGAGAAGGTCAAGGAGCTCCAGAGCCTGTTCTGGGAAGAGGCCGAGAAGTACCACGTCAAGCCGCTGCTCGCCGGGTTCTCGCCTTCTTCGGCATCCTGCCGCCGCTCGGTTCCAACACGACCACCACCTACCACGGGGACGTGCAGAACATCGCGCCCGGGGCGGTCCCGCGGATCTACAACCACTCCTACACGATCAGCGCCGACCTCCACATCCCCGACGGTGGCGCCGAGGGCGTGATCGTCGCCGAGGCCAGCCATCTGGGAGGCTTCTCGCTGTTCGTCCAGGACGGCAAGCTCAAGCATACCTACGCGTTCCTGGGGGTGTTCGAGTACCACCAGGAATCCGAACGGACGTTGCCGACCGGAGACGTGAAAGTCGAGATGGTCTTCGCAGCCGACGAGGCGAAGCCCGCCACGCCCGGCGAGGTCACGCTGTTCGTCAACGGCGAGCCGGTCGGCGGCGGGCGGCTGGATCACACCGTCCCGTTCATCTTCAGCGGCTACGCCGGCATGGACGTCGGTCGTGACAACGGCCTGGTCGTCGACCGAAGCTACGCCGACAAGGCGCCGTTCGCGTTCACCGGCACGGTCAAGAAGGTCGTCTTCGACGTCGCACCGCACCTCGACGACGCAGACGAACACGCCCTCCACGAGCACGCCTCGCAGGTGGACACCGCCCGCGGGATCAGGGCTAGGCAGTCAGAGCGAAAGAGAGAACCATGAGCGACACGGAGTTCGACGTCGTCATCGCGGCGTACCTGATCCCCGACCTGGCCCAGAACGACTTCGACGCGCTCGTGAAGCTCGTCGAGGACAAGCAGCTCCAAGTCGAGGGCGTGGTGCTCGTCACCGTCGACGCCGACGGCACCGCCGCGGTCAAGGAGACCGGCGACCACCTCGGACGCAAGGGCCTCGAGATCGGCGGCGGGGTCGGGCTGGTCGTCGGGCTGTTCGCGCCGCCGCTGCTCGCAGCGACCGTCGTCGGCGGCGCCGTCGGTGGCTGTGATCGGCAAGTTCGCCAGACACCGGATCGAGAGCGGACTGCGAGGAGAAGATGGGCGCCGCGCTTCCACCCGGCTCGGCCGGGATCGTCGCGATCTACGACCGCGCCAAGACTGACACCGTCAAGACAACCCTCGTCAGCGCCGTCAGGAAATCGGTCGCGCAGGTCGACGGTGGCGGCGCCAAAGAACTCAAAGCCGCGCTCGCCGAGGCACAGGCCGGGATGGGCGGCTGAGCGACGGGTGACGGTTGAAGCCCTGACTGCTGTGCTCGAGTAGCTCACGCAGTGCCGGGCTGGTCGTGGGTAGTAACGACAACAGCAATCTGTTCGACTTCTAACGCTACGTCGTTCAGAGTCGAGTTCAACGACCATCCTCAGCAACGAAACGGAACCGGGATGCCAGCTAACCCGACAGCCCTGAAGCCTGAGGACCTCACGCGCTTGTTCGTCGAGCGCGCAAACGCGGGCGATGCGGCGGGTATCGCCGCGCTTTACGAGGAGCAGGCCGTGATGGCCTACCCGCCCGGCAGCCAGACCGTTGGTCGCGACGCGATCCTGAGGGCTGTGGAAGACGGTGCTGGCGAAGGCGCCGCGATTCGAGCAGGAGACCACCGTTGCCGACCCTGATCAGCGGTGACATCGCGCTCACCTCGACCCCGCCGAAGGATGGCGCCGGCGCCCGTGCCCAGGTCGCGCGCCGGCAACCCGACGGCACCTGGCTGCGTGTGCTCGACCAGCCCGAATTCGTGACACCCGACAAGCGGTAGCCGGGCCGCCCGAAGGGCGCCTACGCTACGGCCATGCGACGACGGGTCTCCCTACTGATCGCAGGCGTGTGTACCACCAGCGCTGCCGTCGGTCTCGTTCCGTCGGCACGATCGAGCCCGCAACGGTCACCGCCGGGCGTCCGCTCGGTGCCTGTGCCCGCTGCCGGCCGTCCGGTGGACACATCCCATCCAAGCCGTGTCATCGGTCACGGCACCGCGGCCAGCTGCACATCGGCGGCGGTGATCGCCGCGGTTCGAGCTGGTGGGATCATCCGGTTCTCATGCGGCCCCAGGCCCGTCACGATCAGGATGAACGCGACCGCCAAGGTCATGAACACGAGCTCGCAAGTCGTCCTCGACGGGGCGGGTCTGGTGAACCTGAGCGGCGAGGGACGACGCCGGATCCTGTACATGGATACCTGCGATCCGGCGCAGGTGTGGACGACATCGCACTGCCAGGACCAGGCTTCACCGAGGCTCGTTGTTCAGAACCTCAAGTTCACCGGCGGGAACTCGAGCGGGCAGCGGTTCGACGGAGGCGGCGGAGGCGCGATCTTCGTGCGCGGCGGTCAGCTACGGATCGTCAACTCCGTGTTCTCGGGCAACCGGTGCGATCCCGATGGGCCAGACATCGGAGGCGGAGCGATCAGGGCGCTCTCCCAATACGACAACCTCCCCGTGTACGTTGTCAACAGCCGCTTCATCGCCAACGTGTGCAGCAACGGCGGCGCGTTGAGCAGCATCGGCGTTTCCTGGACGGTGCTGAACAGCCGCTTCCTTGACAACCGAGCGATCGGGATCGGCGCCAACCCGGCCCAGTCGGGCACGCCGGGCGGCGGCAGCGGCGGCGCCATCTACAACGACGGGGATCAGATGTCGCTCTCAATCGGCGGCAGCCTGTTCGAGGACAACCACGCCAACGAGGGCGGCGGCGCGATCTTCTTTGTCAGCGACGACCGCACCGGGACGCTGGACATCAGCCACAGCAGTCTCGAACGTAACCCCAACGACCGCTTCCAGACCGCCGGCCTTCCCGGAATCTTCTTCCTCGGGGCCCGAAGACCAACGCTCACGGACTCAATCCTGCGATGAGCACCCGTGTGCTCGGTTGACAGCCTGTCGCCGCATGTTGCCCTGTTGTTGCCGCGGGGCGCGATCATGCGCGAAGCCGGATCGAACCGGAGCCACGAACGCTGAAAGGGCGGGGCTATGCGGAGCATCAGCAGCGACTTGGCCGGGCTGGGTGTGGTTGGCGCGGGAGCTCGCGGGAACGTGGGCATTGGGGGCGTCTCCGCCACCGGTAGGCGGACCCGCCGGGTCGCCGCCGGTCGCCGGCGAGTGGTGGCGTTGGCATTGATCGCTGCCGGGATCGCGGCTGGTGCGTTGACGGTGCATGGTTCGGGCCGGACAGCCGCCGAAACGCGTCCTGGCGCCGGCGGCTTGACGGCGGCGGGACGCCTCCGGCCGGCTGCTGGGTTGTCGAGCTTGCCGGCGGCGGCTCAGGGCCAGCTGTCGGCGGCACTTGGGCGTGATCAGGCGGCGTACCGGATCAACGGGTTGGTGGCGAGCAATCCGATGCAGCGGTTCTCGGCCCGGTTCACCCGTTCGGGGTCGCGGTCACGGCCGGCGCGGCACGGTTCACGCTCGCGCTCGACGCGTTCGGGCGCGGGAGCGCGCTGCGGGCGCTGGCGCCGGTCTCGCCGGTCGCGATCGCGAACCGGGTGACCTATACGCGCCGTGCCCTGCGTGAGTGGTGGGTGAACGGGCCCGCCGGCTTGGAGCAGGGGTTCCAGATCGCCAGGCCTCCCGCGGGCTCTGGCGCGTTGACGCTGACCATCGCGGTGCCCGCCGGTGCGCACCTGGCGCACGGCTCGGTGCTGCTGCCGGGCGGGTTGCGTTACACGGCGGTACACGCCAGCGATGCTGACGGCCGCGCGCTGCCGGCCTGGCTCGAGGTGCGCGACGGACGCGCGCTCGTACGGGTCGATGACATCGGCGCGCGATATCCGGTGCGGATCGACCCGATCGTCGAGCAGACCGCGGAGCTCAGCGCGAGTGACGGAGTCGCCGACAACTGGCTCGGTTTCTCGGTCGCGATCTCCAGCGGCGCCAGCACGATCGTCGTCGGTGCGCCCTGCCGGGCGACGTGCAGCGTCTCTTTTGCGGGCGGCCAGGGTGCGGTCTACGTCTTCACCGAGTCGGCCGGCGTCTAAGCCTTGATCCACCGTTCTCGGTGGGGAGTCGTCCGCGGCTGAGTTGTAAATGACCCCCTGATGCGAGGCAAGACGGGCCCGTGCCAGCGGCTGCGGGTCCTGCGCCAGGGGGTCACCTGCATGGTGAAGGGTCTGCCGGACGCAACGAGGGTCGTGTTTGATGACCAGCGGGTGGTCGCGAATGCGGGTGTGCTGCTGCCTGCGGTGCTCGCGGGGCGGCTTGGGATCGAAGCGTTGGTGGATGCGACGGTTTCGCTTGGCGATCGGGACGGGGCAGCGAACGCGGGGCGCAAGGTGATGACGCTGGTGTCTGCGATGGTGCTTGGCGCGGATTGCATCGATGACTGCGGCGTGTTGCGTTCGGGTCAGACACGAGCGGTGCTCGGGCATCGCGTTGCCGCGCCGTCGACGTTGGGGACCTTCCTGCGCGCGTTCACCTTGGCATGCCGGCATGTCCGTCAGCTCGACAAGGTGCTGGCTGATTGCCTGTCACGGGCCTGGGCCGCGGGCGCCGGCCCTGGTGAGGGACGACTCGTCGTGGACGTGGACAGTTTCGTTGGCGAGGTTCTATGGCTAGTGACAAGCAGGGCGCCAGCTATGGGTACACCCACGCGCGCTGGGTATCACCCGATCGTCGCGACCCGCGCAGCGACTGGGTGGAGTGTGTTGCACATCTGTCGCGAGGAAGGGGTCGGACAACAGCCTCGCGCGGTGCGCCTGCGGTTCGTCGAAGAACTGATTCCCCGTGTCGCCGTACCAGCGCAGCAGCCCGAAGTTGTTGCGGGCCGACTTCCAGGTTCTGGAACCACCAGATCGTCGGCCCGCCTTGAGCGCCGCGGCTCAGGCCTATTCGATCAGGTGCGCCAGACGAGAAGGCACATCAAGGCCACAATCGCTCAGATTCCTGAGCAAGACTGGTCAGACCCTCGAGGATTACTCGCCGACGGATGCAAGGCGCAGATCGCTCAGGCGATGCTCGGCCGTCAAAGAGTTGATCATCGTCGTCCACCAGGCTCGTTGCGCACCAGGCCGAGCTGTGGCCCGAACTTGCGTGCATCACGCGTTCTTGACCAATCCGCCGCCGACCCACTTCGAACTCGTCGAAGCTGAGCATCGCCAGCACGCTCTTGTGGAACTTCGCCGGATCCGTGACCTCAAAGACCGAGCGCTCGCGCATTTCCCGTCCTGGAGGAATTCCTCGCGAACGCCGCCTGGACCGTGATCGCCGTGCGCTCGCGCACGAGACCTGTTGCGGTGGACAAACCCTGGATCAGGTTGCCCGACACGACCATGCCGCGACCGCCAGAACACTCCCGCCGCGGCTGCTACGACGAATCTCCCACCGGATCACCCGCACCGCCCCGCACCGTGACCACTCCGATGCCAGCCCGCTGGCCCTGGGAACACAGTTCCTGACCACGCTGCAGCGGCTCCACGCGATCCCAGCACTCACCTGACCACACGACGAGTCACCCGCGGAACAACCGAGCACCCGACCCCGGCCTCGGCGTGCCCGGACCCGGCGACGACCCGCCGACGCAATGGCCTCAACTTACCCCAGACCCGCCCCCAGCCCAAACATGCCACACCCGCGTCTACGCCCGATACCGCACCAGCCAAGGTCCCGCACCACCGGATCAAACCCGGACTACGCCAGCATCACCGTCAAACGGTGGATCGAGGCTAGAAGCTGAGAACCTGAGGCGTGCCCAAGGCCTACGCGTCAAGCCCATCCAGAGCGCGTCCGGCATCTGGGAGATGACCTGGAGCGTGAACGACCCCGACGGACGCGCGACTTGGGAGTGGATTGAGCTCGCCGGTGAGCCGGCCATCCGCTGGCGACGCATCGGCAACCCCGAGGTCCTCGACGAGGCCTAAGCGCGTCCGTCGGCTCAGCATGCCTCAGCCGTGCCGGAACTGCCCGAGTCCGGGCACGGCTGACCAGCTTCGCAAATACCCAAGCCTTATCGGCTCGCCATCCATCTTGCCGCAGGCGCGCGTCACTGCTTCGGGCCGCTTCGCGGACCACGCAACCGGCTGCTCGCGAAGGCTGTTCGGGCTCCTTCGCGGTCCTGCGATGCCGGTAGAGCAATCGGGGCGCCCGGATTTGAACCGGGGACCTCGCCGACCCGAACGGCGCGCGCTACCAGGCTGCGCCACGCCCCGAGCAGTCCAGTAAACCACAGGCGGGCCTGCCCTGTCCGCGCGCATCTGAGGCCGAGCTTTTGCCGAGTTGCGGGCCGGAAAGTCCCGCTATGCGGGATGCCGACCGATCATTTCCCCAACTGGGATTGTGTCCGTCCTCACAAATCGGCATACTTCTGGCATGTAGTGAACACCCAAGGAGGAACAGACCGATGGCCAATCACCTGACGCCCAGCGAACTCGCGCGCGAAGCCGGACTTGATCGGCGTGACGTGATCAGCAAGTGCGTTGAGATGGGCGTCCCGATCTTCAACGGCAAGATCGACAAGACCCTCTTCCTCTCTAGCCTGCATGAATTCCTCGGAGGCAGTACCGATCGACGGGTCGCCGCGGCCTGACCTTCGTCACTGAGGTAGCGCTCAGGCGGCCTGCCTGAGCGCGTCCGGGCACGGAGCCACGGAGCTTTCACTCCTGAGCGGACTGACGCAGCAGCGTCGAGGTCGGTCTGCTCCAGGATCTTGCGCCATGCGCGAGTCTTCTCTCGCTCGGACTCGAAGTGCTTGACGACCTTGCGTACGCGGGTCGCCGAGATTTCGATTCCGTGTCGCGCGCAGATCCGCTTGAAGCGGGGATAGTCGTGTGCCAGCTGGAGTGTCACGGACTGAAAACCATGCCGCGCGACATCCACCCGCGACGTGTAGTTCATTGCGCTTGTCTGGAACATCAGCTCGTCGTTGGGCTCAGGCTCGATCAGGATGATGTCGACGCCCGGGTAGCGCTCCTTCCACCGACGTGCGAGCTCGTGCAGACGCTGGTAGGCGACCAGCTTGAATGCCTGGTACCCGATGTGGGGGAATCCGACGTCGGAGACGCGCCGAGCGCGTGATCCCTTGATCGTCGTGATCCGCTTCTCAAAGTCGTTGACGTAAGGGACCAGCGGGTTGACGACGACGATGAACTTCGCGCCCGCCTCGACCGCGATATCCAGATTGGTGGTTGACATGATCCCGCCGTCGACCAGCTCACGATCCCTGATCGTGACGGGCTTGTAGATCATCGGCAGGGCGCTCGAGGCACTGACGGCGACCGAGATCGGCACATCGTCCCAACCTTCGCCGCCGAGCACGATCCGCTCACACGTATCCAGATCGGTCGCGACCACGTAGAGCTCCTTCTTCAGCATCCGGAAGTCGTTTGTGCGACCCGGATCGGAGAGAATCGTCCGGACGTAGCGCTCGAGGCCGGCGCCTGAGTAGAGGCCTGACGGCAGCCAGCTCGCCAGCCCGGTCATCAGGTCCACCGCCGAGACCTGCCCGACGTCGCGAATCATGGCGCGCAGAAGCTGCAACAGCCGCAACGGAAGCAGCGCCCCCTTCGCCAGGTACTCGGCGTAGTTGGGCTTCAGCAGCGATCCGATCCGCGCGTCAGGGAAGCTCGTCGGGCTCTGATCGATGATCGCCCGCATCATTTCCTCAGGTGAGACGCCATTGGCGACCGCAGCGGCGACGAACGATCCGGCGCTCGTTCCGACGTACACGTCGAACTCGTTGACGGTCCGGTTGACGGACAGCAGGTCAAGCGCGCGGAGGGCGCCGATCTCGTACACGCCCGCCGGTGAAGCCGCCGCCGCCGAGGACCAGCGCCGAACGCGACCGCTTCTCGGCGCGCTGCGACGACGATGAACGGGAGCCGGAGGCGGGACGAGCGCCCCCGGCAGCGTCAAGCTCGACCACCTTGCCCATGCTCAGGGATTCTACGGCTGGCCGCCGCCCGCGCAAGGCAGCTCGCACCTTTTGCCGCCGCGATCGGTTACATACAGTTGATGCGTTCCTTCCGACCCGCGTCGGCGTGTGCGCGGTCGCGCTGTGCGCGCTGGTTCCGGCGATGTCGGCACATGCCAGTCCGTCCATGCGAGGCCGCGTCAGCGCCCGTCCAGACCAGCCCCACGCTGACGACGCCGACGACACCGACGCAGACGACACCGACGCAGACGACCCGACGCCGACGACGGCGCCGATTTCCAAGGCCGAGCGTGCGCTGCAGCGGACGCTCGCCACCCACCTGCGCACGCCGGAGGCGTCAACGGCGCCCTCGTGATCGACACGAGCACCGGTCAGACGCTGTTCTCAGCATCGCCCGACGTCGGCCCGGCTGCCGGCCTCGGTCGAGAAGCTGTACACGACCACGACCGCGCTGCTCGAGTTTGGCCCCAACGCCACGCTTGCGCACGAGCGTGCTGGGCGTCGGCTCGCTCAGCACCAAGGGCGTCTGGAACGGAACGCTCTACCTGCGCGGCGGCGGCGACCCGACGTTCGGATCCGCAGAGCTTCGACAACGCCAATTACGGCGCCGATATCGGCGCGACGGTCCAGCAGCTCGCCTCAGTCTCCGCAGCGCCGGCATCCACGAGCGATCAACGGCGCGATCGTCGGCGACGAGTCCTATTTCGACTCGCTCCGCGGCACGCCGGCCACCGGCTTCGCTCGCAACCTCTAGGTCGAGGGCGAGCTGAGCGCGCTCTCCTATGACGACGGCTTCCTCAGCCTGGCCGAGGATTCGCTGCAGCCGAGCCGGCGCTCTACGCCGCACGAGCGTTCGCCGCGCCCTGCGCGCCGCGGGCGTCAAGGTGCCGGCGACGACACCGATCTTCACCGGCGATACGCCGGCCGGCGCGCAGACTGCTCGCGCAACTCGCCTCTCCGCCGATCGCCACGCTGATCAGGCTGACCAACGCGCCCTCGGACAACTTCTTCGCGGAGACGCTGCTGAAGGACATCGGCGCGCGGTTCGGAGCCGGCGGGACACCGCCGACGGTGCCGCGGTCGTCAGAGCGCGGTGATCGCAGCGCGCTTTGGTCTCCACCCGAGGTTCGACGACGGCTCAGGTCTCTCTCGCTACGACCGCACGTCGCCGATGCAGGTCATCTCGCTGCTGGAGCAGATGCAGGGCAATGCGAGCTTCATCGACTCGCTGGCGGTGGCCGGCGTGAGCGGCACGATGCAGCAGGAGATGCTCGGCACGCGAGCCGTCGACAACTGCCGGGGCAAGACCGGCACGCTTCACGACGTCGCCAACCTCGTCGGCTACTGCACCGCACGCAACGGCGACACGCTCGCGTTCGCGTTCATGCTGAACTCGCTCACGGACTCCGTCTACGGCCACCTGATCGAGGACCAGATGGGCGTGGCGCTTGCGAACTACGACGGCGCGCCACTGACGACGGTGGGCTAACCGGCGAGCAGCGCTCGGAGACCGGCCTCGTCGACCACGGGTACCTCGAGGCGTTCGGCCTGCGACAGCTTTGATCCGGGGCTCTCGCCGGCGACGAGAAACGACGTCCGGCGAGACACCGAGCCCGTCACCTTGCCGCCCGCGGCGATGATCATTTCGGTTGCCTGCTCACGCGTCAGCTCCGGCAGCGTGCCGGTCAGCACGAACGTCTTGCCGGCCAGCGGACCCTCGCCCGGCGGAGGACCTGCCTCCTCGAACGTCAGCCCCTCTCGACCGAGGTCGTCAATCAGTTCCCGCATCTGTGGGTCGGCCAGCTGAGCAAGAATCGTCTGCGCCATCTTCGCGCCGACCCCGGGCGTCTGCTCGATCTGATCCGGCGTGGCGGCCAGCAGCGCATCGATCGTCCTGAATTGCTGGGCGAGGTTGCGGCCTGTGACGTACCCGACCTCCTCGATCCCGAGCGCGTACAGCACACGACCGAAGGGCTGGCGTTTCGATTGCTCGATCGCCTCGATCAGCTTGCTCGCTGACACCTCTCCGAATCCGCTCTGCTCAGCCAGCCGCTCGGAGCTCAATCGATAGAAATCACCCGCGGTGCTGACCCAGCCGAGGTCCATGAACAGGCTCACCTGACGCTCGCCGAGACCGTCGATGTCCATCGCGCCAACAAAGTGTTTGAGCAGCTGCCAGCGGCGCCCCGGACACTGCCGGTTGGGGCAGCGCGTGAATACCGAGTCGTCCGGCTTGAACGTCGGCGTGTCGCATGCCGGGCAGCGTTCGGGCGGATGCGGACGCGGCGGGCGGTCTTCGCGCTCGGCCACATGCGGCGCCGGCGAGAGGACCTGCGGGATCACGTCACCGGCGCGCAGGACGATCACCTCCTCGCCCTCCCGGAGGTCCTTGCGAGCCAGATCCTCCTCGTTGTGGAGGGTTGCAAGCTTGATCGTGACGCCTGCGACCCTGACCGGCTCGAGCATCGCGTATGGGTGAAGATCGCCGAACTTCCCGGGGTTCCAGCCGATCCCGAGCAGCTTCGTTACCGCTGTCGTCGGCGGGAACTTCCAGGCGATCGCCCAGCGTGGTTCACGACCGACGACACCGAGCCGACGCTGAAGCTCCGTGTCGTTGACCTTCACGACGACACCGTCGATCTCGAACTCGAGCGAACCTCGCCGCTCCTCCCAGGCCCTGCACTGCGCCACGACCTCGTCCTCACCGCTCAGCTTCTTGATGTCCGGATGGACGGGGAAGCGATGCTTGCGCAGCCACTCCAGGGCATCGAAGTGAGTGCCGAAGGTGATCCCGTCGGTCGCGCCGATCGCGTACGCCCAGAACGACAATGGCCGCTCCGCGGCCAGCTTCGGGTCGAGCTGGCGAATCGTTCCGGCAGCCGAGTTGCGCGGATTCATAAACGTTGAAAGGCCCGCCTGCGCACGGCGCTCGTTCAACGCCGCGAAGTCCGGAAGCGACATGTAAACCTCGCCGCGCACCTCGACGAGCGCCGGCGGCTCGTCGGTATCGAGCCGCAGCGGAATCGCGGCGATCGTCCGGATGTTATGCGTCACGTCCTCGCCGATCTCGCCGTTCCCGCGCGTGGCACCACGCTCGAACACGCCGTTTCGGTACAGCAGCGACATCGCCAGACCGTCGATCTTCGGCTCGGCGACGAACTCGAACGCGGGATCCTCGATCCCCTCACGCGCAAGGTGATTGCGCATCCGCAGGATCCATGCCCGCAACTCATCAGCCGAGCGCGCGTTCGCAAGCGACAGCATCGGCAGCGGGTGGCGGACCTTCTCCAGATCACTGACCGGCTCACCACCGACCCGCTGTGTCGGAGATTCAGGGGTGACAAGATCCGGGTGCGCCTCCTCGATCGCACGCAGCTCGTCGATCAGCACGTCGTATTCGTCATCGCCGATCTCGGGATCGTCGAGGACGTAATAGCGGTAGCCGTGATGCTCGAGCAGGGCGCGGAGTTCCGCCGCTCGCTGCTGAGGCGATGACGTCTTGCCGCTCACAACCGTGAGGTCGGGGGCTCGGGCACCAGACGATCCAGGTCCTGCAGCGCCAACGCCTGCACCCCATTGTGATCGGTGAGGTCGAAGTGCAACGGCGTCACCGCGATCTTCCCGGCGGCAACCGCGATCAGATCGGTGCCCGTCTCGTCGGAGTCGTAGCCGACCTCACCGTAGATACGGTAGAGCCGGCGCCCGGCGGCCCCCTCCTCCAGCAGCGCCAGCTGATCACGATAGATGCGCTTCCCGAGCCGGGCCACCTCGACTCCGACTGGGTGCGCGCCGGGCACGTTGATGTTCAGCAGGGTCCCGAGCGGTAGCGCGATCGAGCGCAGGTCCGCCACGAGCGAAGCCGTGAACGACGCCGCGACGGTGAAGTCGTAGGGCGCCCCCTGCCTGAAGTCGAGCTCGAGTGCGCTTGACTGCTGCGAGACCGCGATTCCCGGCAGGCCGAGCACGATCGCCTCAAGCGCCGCCGCGACCGTCCCGGAGTACGTGATGTCGTCCCCGAGGTTGGAGCCGTGGTTGATCCCGGAGACGACGAGCTGTGCGTCGAAGTCGTCGATCAGTCCCAACCTCGCAAGCCTGACGCAGTCGACGGGCGTGCCGTCAGTCGCGTAGCCGACCGTTCCGTCGCCGAAGTCGACCTCCTGCACCCACAACGGCCGTCTCGTGGTGATCGAGCGCGCCATCGCCGAACGGTTGCCATCCGGCGCGACCACGGCCAGCTCGATTCCGTCGACCGCGAGCAGCGCGCGCCGCAGCGCCTGCAACCCCTCGGCTTCGATCCCGTCGTCGTTGGTCAGCAGCACCTGCATCCTGCTCGATCCTAGCCGTCGAGACGGCGGTCCACTGGCCCCGCTGCGGGCAGAACCGGCCGGCCGTCGTAGCCGACGCCGGCGAGGTAGAGACCGTGAGGCGGAGCCGTCTGGCCCGCTGCGCGGCGAGGCTGTGCGCCCGACAACAGGGCGCTGAACTCCGTCACGGTCCGCCGCCCCGCCGAGACCTCCAGCATCGTGCCGACGAGCACGCGGTTCATGTGCCGCATGAACGTGTCGGCCTCGATCCAGAACTCGAGCAGGCCACCTCCGCGCCGGCGCCAGTGGGCCACGGCGACGTCACGCTCGAACCGCACGTGATATGTGTCGGCCGGCGTGAATGCTGTGAAGTCGTGGGTTCCGACGAGTGCCTCGGCGCACGCCTGCAGCACACCGAAGTCGACCCGGTGGCGCCAGTGGAGCACCTGCGAGCGCGCCAGCGCTGCACGCCCCGGACGGGCGAGGACGCGGTAGCAATAGGCCCGCGAGGTCGCGTCATGTCGCGCATCGAATCCGGCCGGCGCGGACTCGCTGCTGAGCACGGCGACATCGCCGCCG
This sequence comes from uncultured Solirubrobacterales bacterium, assembly GCA_963742025.1. Taxonomy (GTDB): domain Bacteria; phylum Actinomycetota; class Thermoleophilia; order Solirubrobacterales; family Solirubrobacteraceae; genus Palsa-465. The sequence goes on along the minus strand of CAVUKF010000009.1, from coordinate 36,596 downwards.
ATCAGGGCGTTGACGGCCTCGACCCGCACCGGCTCGCCCTCATAGCTCGCCACCTGGCCCCACGCATGGACGCCGGCGTCGGTTCGCCCGGCGACCGTCAGCTGCACGCCCTCGGGGCGACGTAGGACGATCGCAAGTGCGTGCTCCAGCTCGCCCTGGACGGTTCGAAGCCCCGGCTGACTCGCCCAGCCGGCGAAGCCGGTCCCGTCGTATTCGATCAACAGGCGAGCCGTCACGGCTCGTCTCTGCTCAGACCAGTTCGAGGAGGACCATCTCGGTGGCGTCCGAGCGACGCGGGCCGAGCTTGAGAATCCGCGTGTACCCGCCCGGCCGCTCGGTGTAGCGGGGAGCGACCTCTTCGAACAGCTTGTACACGGCGAACTTGTCCTGGCCGAGTGCCGAAAGAGCCTGGCGTCGCGCGTGCAGATCGCCGCGCTTGGCAAGCGTGATCAGCTTCTCGAGCTCCGGCTTGACGGCCTTGGCTTTCGCCTCGGTCGTCTGAATTCGCTCGTGCTCGATCACCTCTTTGCTGAGGTTCATCAGCAGCGCCTTGCGGTGCGAGGCGCTGCGGCTCAGTTGATATCGCTGCCGCTGGTGACGCATGTCAGGGACGCAAGCTTACCCGTCCCGCAGCGAAAGGCCACGAGCGTGCAGTGTCTCGATCACTTCGTCGATCGACTTCTTCCCGAAGTTGGGAATCGCGTTGAGCTCACCCTCGGTCTTTGAGACCAGATCGCCGACGGTCTGGATGCCGGCCCGCTTGAGGCAGTTGTATGAGCGAACGCCGAGCTCGAGCTCCTCGATCAGGATGTCGTCCATCGCGTTGGGCGCCCGAGTGGGCGACCGCACGGCGTCCGCGCCGGACAGCCCGACATCAAGTACGCCCGAGCTGCCGGTGTCGCGCAACTCGACGACGCGGTCGGCATCGGTGAAGATCGCCAGCTGCGAGATCAGGATCTCTGCGGCCTCGCGGAGCGCCGCCAGCGGATCGATCGAGCCGTCGGTCTCGATGTCGAGCGTCAGCTTGTCGAAATCCGTCTTCTGCCCGACACGCGCCTGTTCGACGTTGTACGCGACGCGGCGCACGGGCGAGAAGATCGAGTCGATCGGGATCACCCCGATCGGCTGGTCAGTCGACTTGTTCTCCTCGGCAGGCCGGTAGCCACGCCCTCGACCGATCGTCAGATACACCTCGAGCTTCGTCTGCTTGTCCAGCGTCGCGATGTGCGCATCCGGATTGAGGATCTCGACGCCAGAGGGCAGGTCGATGTCCTTCGCGGTGATCTCGCCGGGACCGGTGACGACCAGCGGTGCCTCGATCTCGGTCGCGTCGCTGTGCATCCGGCAGACGATCCCCTTCAGGTTCAGAACGATGTCGGTGACGTCCTCCTTGACACCGCGGATCGTCGAGAACTCGTGGGCGACACCCTCGATCCGGACGCTGGTCACCGCCGCGCCGGCGAGGGAGGACAGCAGCACGCGCCGGAGCGAGTTGCCGAACGTGTAGCCAAAGCCCCTGTCGAGCGGTTCGATCGTGAACGAGCCGCGATTCTCTTCGACAGACTCGCTGGAGATTCGTGGGACTTGGAAGTCGAGCATCTAACGTCCTAACGTCGTGGGTTCCTGGCGCCGCCGGGCGCGCTTCAAGACGCGCGCGCCGGATGGCGCGCGACATCGGTTCATGGGTCTACTTCGAGTAAAGCTCGACGATTAGCTGCTCCTGCACCGGCGCGGCGATCTCCCGCCGCTCGGGCCTGCGCAGCACCTTCGCCGTGAGCGAATCGTGATCCGCCTGCAACCACGCCGGTACCTGGCCGGTCAGCTCGGTCGCATCTCGGATCACCTGCGTCGCGGTCGATCGAGGGTCGATCGCGATCACGTCGTTGTCCCGCAACTGGTAGCTCGCGATGTTCACGCGCCTCCCGTTCACAGTCCAGTGTCCGTGCAGAATCAGCTGCCTGGCCTGACGGCGGGACGCCGCGAAGCCGAGCCGGACGAGCACGTTGTCGAAGCGGCATTCGAGCATCCTGAGCAGGTTCTCGCCCGTGATCCCCGGCTGGCGTGAGGCCTTCTTGTAATAGTTGCCGAACTGCTTCTCCAGCACGCCGTAGTAGCGCTTGGCCTTCTGCTTCTCACGCAGCTGAACACGGTAATCGCTGGCCTTCTGGCGGCCACGGCCGTGCTCGCCGGGCGGGTAGGAGCGCCGCTCGACGCCACACTTGTCCGTCAGACAACGCTCGCCCTTGAGGAACAGCTTCTGGCCCTCACGCCGGCACTGCTTGCACTGGGGCGACGTGTCACGAGCCATGAACAGCGCTCCCGAAAATCGATCTGGGTGCGATCCGCATCAGACCCTCCTGCGCTTGCGAGGCCGACAGCCGTTGTGCGCCTGCGGCGTCACGTCCTTGACGCCCGTGACCTCGAGTCCCGCAGCCTGCAGCGATCGAATCGCCGTCTCACGGCCCGAGCCCGGACCCTTGACGAAGACCTCGACCTTCTGGAGGCCGTGCTCGATGCCCTTGCGCGCAGCCGCGTCGGCCGTGACCTGCGCGGCGAATGGGGTCGACTTGCGAGAGCCCTTGAAACCGGCGCCGCCGGCGGACTCCCACGCGATCACGTTGCCTTCGCGGTCGGTCAGAGACACGATCGTGTTGTTGAACGAGGTCTTGATGTGCGCCTGGCCGATCGGAATGTTCTTGCGAACCCGACGGCGGCCTCTCTGCGGTCTGCGTGGTGCCGGCATTAGAGCTCAGCGCTCACTTCGATCACTTCTTACCCGCCTTCTTCTTGCCGGCCACCTGCATACGCTTCGGGCCCTTGCGCGTGCGCGCGTTTGTCTTCGTGTTCTGGCCACGGACGGGCAGGCCGCGCCGGTGGCGCATACCCCGGTAACAGCCGATCTCCTGGAGACGCTTGATGTTCTGGGACCGCTCACGGCGAAGGTCGCCCTCTACAGTCAGCTTCCCATCGATCAGGTCACGGAGCTTGACGACCTCGGCCTCGGTGAGGTCGCGCACCTTGCGGTCGGGCTCGATCCCCACCTCGGACAAGAGCTCGTTGGAGGTCGACCGGCCGATTCCGTAGATGTAGGTGAGGCCAATCTCGACCCGCTTGTTGAGCGGGATGTTGACCCCCGAGATTCGAGCCATCAGATACCTCCGCGCGTCCCGAAGCTGCGCGAGCGCACTACGTCGTCGATCACCACGTTGCCGCCCGACCTGCTCAACCTTGCCGCTGCTTGTGGCGCGGGTTGGAGCAGATCACGAGCACACGCCCGTGCCTGCGGACAATCTTGCACTTCTCGCACATCGGTTTGACCGACGGTCGTACTTTCACGTCGCTTCGCTCTCGTGATGAGTGTTTTCAGTGGTCCCAACCTGGGCTCTGGCGACCGGTACGGTCGCCGCTACCCGATTGGAAGCGGCAGACAGCGCAAAAAACGCGCTGCGAGCGCAGCCGCTTATGGTAGCAGGGACGCACCAACCCGCGTGCCGCGCACGACGCAACACGGAGAACCGTCATTCAGGCCGCGGCACGGCCGTTGCCGGCTTCGTGCCAGGGCGTAAGAATACGCGGCCCCGCGGCGGTCACAGCGATCGTGAACTCAAAGTGCGCGGCCAGCGATCCGTCAAGCGAGTAGATCGACCAGTGATCGTCGCCCATCCTCACGGTGTGCCGGCCTGCCGTGACCATCGGCTCGACGGCCAGCACCATCCCCTCTTCGAGCAGCACGCCCGTCCCAGGCTTGCCGTAGTTGGGAATCTGCGGGTCCTCGTGCATGCTGCGGCCGATACCGTGACCGACCAGCGTGCGGACGACCGAGAATCCCGCGGCCTCGACGTGCTGTTGGACAGCGTTGGAGACGTCTCCGAGACGGTTCCCGACCGCACACTGCGCCGCCGCCAGGTGCAGGGACTCCTCGGTCGTCTTCAACAGTTTCCTCGCAACGGGGGTGATCGGCCCGACCGCGAACGTCCTCGCCGCGTCAGCCACCCAGCCGTCGAGGACGACACCGATGTCAACCGACAGGATGTCGCCGCGATCGAGCTTGTACGGACCCGGGATGCCGTGGACGATCATCGAGTTCGGGGAGGCGCAGATCGAGCCCGGGAATCCTCGGTAGCCCTTGAACGCGGGCGTCGCACCCTGCGAGAGGATGAACTTCTCGGCCGCCTCGTCGAGTTCGATGGTCGTGACGCCGGCCCTGACCTTGCCGGCCAGCAGGTTCATGGTTCTGACGAGGATCGCACCGGCACTCGCCATCCGATCGATCTCAGCGGGGGTCTTCTTGATGATCAACGCGGCTCTGTCTCAGACATCGTCCTCCAAGCGCAATGTTGCGATCACGGCTCGGATGTGGTCGTGCACGTCGGTCGGGCTGCGCATCCCATCGATTCGCCGCATCAGCCCCCTGTCGTCGTAGTACTCGATCAGCGGAGCGGTCTTCTCGTGGTAGACGGTGAGGCGCTCGCTGACGACGTGCGCCTTGTCGTCGTCGCGTTGGATCAGACGGGAGCCGTCCTGATCACAGATCCCCTCGACCTTGGGGGGATCGAACTCAACATGGTAGTTGTGTCCCGCCTTGATGCAGACGCGACGGCCGGAGATCCGCTTGACGACCTCCTCGTCGGGCACGTCGATCAGCAACGCGGCCGTCACCCTGCGACCGAGCGCCGACAGCTGTTCGTCCAGCGCGCGTGCCTGCGCTGTGGTGCGCGGGAAGCCGTCAAGGATGAAGCCATCACGAACGTCGTCCTGTTCGAGACGGTCGCGGGCCATCGCAACGATCAGGTCATCTGGCACCAATCCGCCGGAGTCCATGTGGCGTTTGGCGATCTTCCCGAGCTCCGTGCCCTCCTTGACGTTCGCACGCAGCATTTCGCCGGTCGAGATGAACGGCAGGCGGAAGTCGTCGCGCAGCCGGTCCGCCTGGGTCCCCTTGCCGGCTCCAGGCGGTCCGAACAAAATCAGATTAAGCTCTGACATGAGGTTCGGAGCTTATCCCTATCGCTCCGGCTGCGGCGACTGGAGCTAACGGAGGGGCACTACTTGAGGAAGCCTTCGTAGTTGCGCATCATCAACTGCGCCTCGAGCTGCTTCATCGTATCGAGCGCGACCCCGATCACGATCAGGATCGAGGTGCCGCCGAACGCGAAGTTCGCGCCCGCCCGGTTGATCAGGATCGTAGGCAGCGCGGCGATCGCGGCCAGGAACAGGGCTCCCGGCAGCGTCAGGCGCGCGAGGATGCGGTCGAGGAACTCGGCCGTGGGCCGCCCTGGTCGCACCCCGGGTATGAACCCGCCGTACTTCTTCAGGTTCTCGGCCTGATCGACCGGGTTGAACGTAACCGCGGTGTAGAAGTAGGTGAAGACGATGATCAGCAGGCATTCACCGACCACGTAGTGCCAGCTGCCGGGCGCAAAGAAGTTGTAGAGGTCGGTGCCGAAGCCGGTTCGGTTCTGCCCGACGAGCTGGCCCACGGTCGGCGGGATCGCCATCACGCTGGCCGCGAAGATCACCGGGATCACGCCGGCCATGTTGACGCGCAGCGGCAGATAGGTCTGGCCGCCCTGAGTCATCCGCCGTCCGATCACCCGTTTCGCATATTGGATCGGAATCCGGCGCTGGCCCTCTTGGACGAACACGACGGCGGCCACGACGCCGAGCACGATGAACGGCATGATCACGCGGAACACCTGGTTGGGATTCGTCCACCACGACTGGACCCCGCTGGGGATCCGCGACACGATCGATGCGAAGATCATCAACGAGATGCCGTTACCGATCCCCCGCTGGGTGATCAGCTCGCCCATCCACATCAGCAGCACCGTGCCTGCGGTCAGCGAGATCACGATCAGGAACACCTTCGCCAGATTGAAGTTCGAGATCAGCGGGATGCCGACCTGGCTCTCGAAGCTGCGGAACAGGAACACGTAGCCGATCGACTGCGCGAACGCCAGGCCGACGGTCAGGTAGCGCGTGTACTGGGTGATCCGCGCCTGGCCTACCTCGCCCTCCTTCGACAGCTTCTCAAGCGACGGAACGACCACCTGCAGGAGCTGCAGGATGATCGAGGCGGTGATGTAGGGCATGATCCCCAGCGCGAAGATCGCGATCCGGCCGAGTCCCCCACCGGAGAACGTATTCAGCAGGCCGAGGACGCTGTTACCGCCGAAGTTCTTCTGGATCGCCGCGACGGCGCCGGCGTTGACGCCAGGCGCGGGGATGTAGGAGCCGAGCCTGTAGAGGCCCAGCAGCATCGCGGTGAACAGGACCTTCTTCCGGATCTCGGCCACCCGGAACGCGCCGAGGATCGTCGAGATCACTCAGATCCTCCTCACGACGTCGCGGCGGCCTCGTGCGCAGAGGCCTCGATCAGCTGGCATGTGCCGCCGGCGGCCTCGATCTGTGCGCGCGCAGCCGCGGAGAAGCCGTGCGCATGGACCGTCAGCGGCTTGGTCAGCGCACCCTTGGCAAGCACCTTCACCGGGATCCCCTTCCGTGTTGCGAGGCCCTTCGCCTGCATCGCCTCGAGCGTCACCGCCGCACCGGACTCAAACCGGCTCTCCAGGTCCAGGAGGTTGACCGGCTGGGTGTGGGTACGGAACGGCTCGAACGGCATCGACTTCTTCATGTGCGGACCGCGCAGCTTGCGCATCCGCATATGAATCGGCATCTGACCGCCCTCGAAGCGGGCGCGGCTCTTCGAGCCCGAGCGGGATCCGTAGCCCTTCTGTCCGCGTCCAGCGGTCTTGCCGGTGCCAGACCCCTCGCCTCGCCCGACACGCTTGCGTGGCCGGCGTGATCCAGGCGCGGGCTTGAGGTTGTGGAGCCCGATCCGCTCCTGCGCCGGCTGCTCGTCGGCACTCATCAGCCGTCAACCTCCACGAGATGGCGCACCTTGTGGAGCATCCCACGCAGCTGCGGAGTGTCGGTGTGCTCAACCGTCTGTCCGATGCGGCGCAGTCCGAGCGAGCGCAATGTGTCCCGCTGACGCTTGTCGGCGCCGTTGCCGGATTTGCGTTGCGTGACCTTGACGACGCTCATTCGGCGACCTCGTCAGCCGCGACACCGGCGGTGGCGGTCTCCCCGGCCTTCCGGGCTTCATCGCTGTCCGGCACGCTGCTATCGGCCGGCACGGCCGATGGCGCGTGGGTGTCCTGCTCGTCGTCGGAGGTCAGGCCGAGGACCGCGTTGACCGAAAGGCCACGCAGCTCGGCGACCTCCTCGGGCGTGCGCAGCGACTCGAGCCCGGCCATCGTCGCCTTGACGAGGTTGATCGGGTTCTGCGAGCCGAGCGACTTGGAGAGGATGTCGTGGATCCCCGCAAGCTCGAGCACGTGGCGCACACCCCCGCCGGCGATCACGCCGGTGCCCGGAGCCGCCGGTTTCAGGAACACGCGACCAGCGCCGAAGACGCCGGTGGTCTGGTGAGTGATCGTGGATCCATGCTTGGGGACGCGGTAGAGGTTCTTCTTCGCCCGCTCGACTCCCTTCTGGATCGCAACCGGGACCTCGTTCGCCTTGCCATAGCCGATGCCGACGACCTCACGCTCGTCGCCGACCACGACCAGCGCTGTGAACGAGAAGCGCCGACCACCCTTGACGACCTTCGCGACGCGGTTGATCTCCACGACCCGCTCCTGGAGATCGAGACCGGCTGCTGAGACTGTTCTATCTCGTGCCATTGCCATATCTAAGTCAGCGTAGCGGCTGGAGGCCGGCTAGAAGACGAGCCCTCCCTCGCGGGCGCCTTCGGCGAGTGCCTGCACGCGTCCGTGGTATTGATAGCCGCCGCGGTCGAACACGACGCTTTCGACGCCGATCGCCTTCGCCCTCCCGGCCAGCAGCAAACCGGCCTGCTTGGCCTGCTCGCTCGACTGCAGCTGCTTGAGCTCGGGCTCGGTCCACACGACTGCCGCGAGCGTGCGGCCCGCGTCGTCGTCGATCAACTGAGCGGCGATGCCGCGGTTGGAGCGGAAAACGGAGATACGCGGGACGCTCAGCACTCCCACGAACCTTCGCGCGGACGCGGCGACGGCGCTTGAGGCGAGTTGCCTCCCTGGTCTTGACGCTCATGCCCGCTTGCCCACCTTCTTGGCGACGAACTCGCCCTCGTAGCGAATACCCTTGCCCTTGTAGGGTTCCGGCTTGCGCTGTTTGCGGATGAACGCGGCGATCTCGCCGACCTGCTGCTTGGAGGCGCCCTTGACAACGATTCTGGTCGGCTGTGGCACCTCGAACTCGATCCCGGCGGGTGCCTTGACGCCGACAGGGTGCGAGTAGCCGAGCGCCAGCTCGAGGTCGTTGCCCTTCAGCTGCGCTCGATATCCGACGCCCTGGAGCTCAAGGCGCTTCTCGAAGCCGGTCGTCACGCCAGTAACCATGTTCGCGACGAGCGTCCGTGTGAGGCCGTGCAGTGCGCGGTGCTGGCCACGATCGGTGGGCCGCGTCACCTTGAGCTGCTCGCCGTCGACGCCGTCCTCGCGGGGGCCGCGCTCGACGGTGATGTCCCGCGAGATGCGCTCTGAGAGCTCGCCCTTGGGACCGTTGACCGTCACGAGCTCAGGCTCGATCGTGATGCTCACGCCGGCGGGGATTGGGATTGGTTGTCTGCCGATTCGGGACATTGCTGCGTTCTCAGGTCTACCAGACCTTCGCCACGACCTCGCCGCCGATACCGAGCTGACGTGCTCGGTGGCCGGTCATGACGCCGCTCGAAGTTGAGATGATCGTCGTCCCCATGCCACCCTGGATCACCGGAATGTGGGCGTGATCGACATAGGTGCGCTGTCCGGGCCTCGACACGCGCTGGATCCCGGAGATCACCGGGCGGCGTGCATCGGTGTACTTGAGGGTCACCGTGATCCGCTCGCCCGGGTGCTCGGCGTTCGGGGGCAGGACCTCGTAGCCCTCGATGTAGCCCTGTTCCTTGAGGATCCTCGCGAGCTCTCGCTTCACCTTCGAGGAGGGCATCGTCACATCATGGTGCTGCGCCTTCGCGCCGTTGCGCAGGCGCGTCAGGAAGTCGGCCACCGGATCGGTCATCGACATGGCGCGCCTACCAGCTCGACTTCGTCATGCCGGGGATGTATCCGTTGTGAGCGAGCTCACGCAGGCAGATCCGGCACACGCCGAACTTGCGGTACACCGAGCGCGACCGGCCGCAACGGCGACACCGGGAGTATCCGCGTGTCTTGAACTTGGGCGTCCGCTGCTGGCGGACTCGCTGTGAAACCTTGGCCATCTGCTCCCTTACGTCTTTGTCACGGTCGCCTGGTTGCGACCTTCTTTGATGAACGGCATGCCGAGGGCTGTGAGGAGGGCGAACGACTCCTCATCGGTCGCTGCCGTGGTCGTGATCGTGATGTCGAGGCCCCGTGTCTGGTCGACCTCGTCGTAGTCGATCTCGGGGAAGATGATCTGCTCGCGGACGCCCATCGAGTAGTTGCCGCGTCCGTCGAACGATCGCGGATTGAGGCCGCGGAAGTCTCGGATCCGGGGAATCGCGATCGAGAACAGCCGATCGAGGAACTCGTAGAGCCGGTCGCCGCGCAGTGTCACGGACGACGCCGACGGGCATTCCCTCGCGCAGCTTGAACTGAGCGATCGACTTCCGAGCGCGCCGGATGTTCGGCCGTTGGCCGGTGATCGTCGCAAGCTGCTCGCTGGCGGCGTCGAGCATCTTGGAGTCCTGCTTGGCGTCGCCGACGCCCATGTTGACGGTCACCTTCAAGATCCTCGGGACCTGCATCGGGCTCGAGTAGCCGAACTGCATCGATCAGCGCTGGGCGGATCTCCGCGTTGTACTTCTCCTTCAGGCGCGCGGCCATCAGTCGAGTCCTCGTTCCGCTGCGTCGCGCGACCCGGAAGCGCTTGCCGTTCTCGAGTCTCGACTCCGACACGGGTCGGCTTGCCGTCGGACGGGTCGAGCGAGCATCACATTTGACATGTGGATCGGCCCCTCCTTCTCGATCACGCCGCCGACCTGCTCGGCGCGCTGAGCGCCGGCGACCTGACGCGGCCGCTCGTGGCGCTTGATCATGTTCAGCCCCTCGACGTAGACCCGCTGCTTCTCACGGTCGACGCGCAGCACGCGGCCCTTCTTGCCGCGGTCCTTGCCGCCGATCACGACGACCTGGTCCTCAGACTTGATCCGAGCCGGCATGGTCAGAGCACCTCGGGGGCGAGGGAGACGATCTTCATGAAGTTTCGCTCGCGCAGTTCACGTGCCACCGGACCGAAGATACGGGTTCCGCGTGGATTGTTGTTCGCGTCGATCAGCACGGCGGCGTTCTCGTCGAATGCGATGTAGGTGCCGTCCTCGCGACCGTAGGCCTTCTTGGTCCGCACGACCACAGCGGTGACGACCTCGCCCTTCTTCACCGAGCCCTGCGGGCTCGCCTGCTTGACCGTGGCGGTGATCACGTCACCGACGCCCGCGTAGCGGCGACGGTGCCCGCCCTTGACGCGGATCACCAGGATCTCACGGGCGCCGGTGTTGTCGGCCACGCTGCAGTCGGGTCTCGTTCTGAACCATGGCTCTACTTTGCCCTCTCGACCACGTCGACCAGGCGCCAGCGCTTGCTGCGAGACAGCGGGCGCGACTCGCGCACGACCACCGTGTCGCCGATGTGGGCATCGTTGCGCTCGTCGTGCGCGTGCACGGTGTTGGAAGTGCGCACGACCTTCGCGTAGCGCCGGTGCCGGCGCGCGACGTCGATCCGGACGGTGATCGTCTTGTCCGCGCGATCGGACACGACCACGCCCTGGCGCGTCTTCTGCGCACCCGGCGCATGCTCACGCGGTGGCGTGGCCTGACGCTCGTGCTCCGCGGCCTTGTGCTTGGCACGAGCGCCTGGCGCGCTCGACGCGGCGGGCGGCCGCCTTCTTGCGGCGTTGCTCGTCACGCGCCGCCTGCCGCTCCTCCGGCGTCAGCACCTTGACGACGGTCTTCTTGGCCTTCGCCCGCGGCTTTCGCGCCTTCCCGGCGTCGGACGTCGACGCCTCCTCGGAGGCGCTCACGGCCGTCTCATCCGGGACGGCGGCCTCTTCGGCCGCGGCCTCCGGCGAGCTGTCGACCTCGGCGTGTCTTCCGGTTCTTTCTTCTTCTTCTCAGCCATTACCTAGATCAACCTCAGATCTCAATCCCGCGCTCACTCGCGATCGTCAACGCCCTGGCAATTTCCTCTTCGCGCGTCCCAACCCCGAGGTGTTGTCCAGCTCCCCGGTCGCATGCTGGAAGCGCAGGCCGAACAACTCACGGCGCGCGTGGGCGATGTGCTCGCGCAGCTCCGTCTCGGACATGTCACGCAACTCGAACGGCTTCACGTCAGCCGTCCTCTCGCAGCACGAACTTGGTGCGAACGGGCAGCTTGTGCCCGGCCAGGCGCATCGCCTCGCGAGCCAGCGGCTCCGGCACACCTGCGAGCTCGAACATCACACGACCGGGCTTGACGACCGCGACCCAGCCCTCGGGCGAGCCCTTGCCGGAACCCATCCGGGTCTCGGCGGGCTTCTTGGTGAACGGCTTGTCGGGATAGACGTTGATCCAGACCTTGCCGCCGCGCTTGATCTTGCGGGTCATCGCGATACGGGCGGCCTCGATCTGACGGTTGGTCAGCCAGCCGGCGTCGAGCGCCTTCAGGCCGTACTCGCCGAACTGGACCTTGACCTGACCGCGCGAGAGACCGGCCCGCCGGCCACGGTGCTGCTTGCGGTGCTTTACGCGCTTGGGTGCCAGCATCAGCCGCCACCGCCACTCTGCGAGCTCTCGCCGCCACCTGCGGGAGCGGTCGCCGTCCCGGACGCGGTCCACGAGCTGCGCCGCCGCCGGGGCCGCCGGGGCCGCCCGCCAGGCCACCGGGCCGCGGTCCGCCACGGCCACCGCCGGGCCACCGGAACCACCGGACCGCCGCCGCGCACCACCACCTGACCGCCAGAGCCGCCGGAGCCGCCGCCGCCACGGTAACCGCCGCCGCCGCCGCCACCAGGTCCGCCGGTGCCGCCGCCACCAGGTAACCGCCGCCGCCGCCACCCTGGCCGCCGGAGCCGCCAGACCCACCGCCACGATATCCGCCGCCGCCACCGGAGCCGCCGGGCCCGCCGCCACGTCCACGACCGCCACCGGGACCGCCGGGCCCGCCGCCACGTCCACGACCGCCGCCGGAACCGCCGGGTCCACCCGGGCCGCCGGGACCGCCGGGACCGCCGGGCGCCATTTCCGCGTCCGGGACCGCCTCGACCGCCACGTCCGCCACCGCGGCCTTCGCGCCCGCCACGACCATCACGGCCGCCGCGTTCGGGCGCCTGCGGCGCAGGCTCATCCATGATCGTCAGATCAGCGCCGGTGTAGCCCTCGGGCATGATCTCGCCCTTGTTGATCCAGCACTTGACGCCGATCCGGCCGAACGTCGTACGCGCCTCGTGAAAGCCGTAGTCGATGTCGGCGCGCAGCGTGTGCAGCGGCACGCGGCCGTCCGAGTAACCCTCCGTGCGCGCCATCTCAGCGCCGCCGAGACGACCCGACACCTGGACCTTGACGCCCTTGGCACCGGACCGCATCGCGCTCGTGAGCGCGCGCTTCATCGCGCGCCGGAACGCGACCCGGTTCTGGAGCTGCTCGGCGATTGACTGCGCGACCAGACGCGCGTCGAGCTCGGGGCGCTTGATCTCGAGGATGTTGACCTTGACCTGCTTGTTGGTGATGCGATGCAGGTCACGACGCAGCTGGTCGACCTCCGAGCCGGACTTGCCGATCACGATGCCCGGGCGAGCCGTGTGGATATTGACCTCGACCTCGGTCGCGTTCTTGCGGATCGTGATGTCCGACAGGCCGGCGTGCGACAGGCGTCCGACGATGTGCCGGCGGATCAGCGTGTCCTCATGCAGGTAGTCGGCGAAGTTCCGCTCGTTGAACCAGTTCGACTTCCAGTCGTGGATGTAGCCGACGCGGATCGATTCGGGATGAACTTTCTGACCCATGTTTCAGTCCTTCGGCGTAAGGAGGATCGTCAGATGTGCGGTGCGCTTGCGGATCTTCGTGGCGCGGCCCTGGGCACGCGGGCGGAACCGCTTGATCGTCGGACCCTCGTCGGCGTGAACCGCCTTCACGTACAGGTCCTCTCCGACAAGCTCGTGGTTGTGCTCAGCGTTCGCGACCGCCGACTCCAGCAGCTTGCTCCAGTCGCGCGCGACCGCTCGCGGCGTGTGGGCGAGCACGGCTCGGGCGTCCTCGACGCTCTTGCCGCGGATGTGATCGCAGACGAGCCGGGCCTTGCGCGCTGAGGAGCGCACGTACTTGGCCTGGGCGCGGACGACCGGCGCCGGCTCACCGGGCTTACGCCGCGAGCGGCCCCGCCGCGGCGTTGCAGCGGGCTTGCCCTTCGAGTCGGACTTGGACGACTTGGACTTGTCCTTGGCGTCCGCCTTCGCACGCCGGCCACGGATCCGACCCCGCTTGGGGGCGTCAGCAACCGCCGCGTCGTCCTCATCGGCCGAAGCTTCGTCGTCCTCGTCGTCGTCCTCGTCCTCATCCTCTTCGTCGCTCATCCTCATCCTCGTCGTCCTCGTCCTCGTCGTCCTCGTCCTCGTCGTCTTCGGACTCGTCGTCGACGGGCTCATCGGCCTGCGGCTCATCGGCATGGGGCTCATCGGCATGGGGCTCATCGGCCTGCGGCTCATCCGACGGGCGACGCTTCGGCCGCCGTTGGCCTTCCTCCGAGGCTGCGACGGCAGCATCCTCTGCACCCGACTCGCGGGACACATCTGAGTCCGAGGGATTCGCGGCCGTTGCCTCGGAGTCAGATGTGACCTCCGAGGCGCCAGCGAGCTCCTCAGGCTTATCGTCTTCAGCCGAGCTCATCGCTTCTTTCCTGTCGCAGCATGCCCGCGGTACAGCCGCGTCGGGGCGAACTCGCCGAGCTTGTGCCCGACCATCGACTCCGACACGAACACCGGGACGTGCTTGCGGCCGTCGTGGACGGCGATCGTGTGACCGACCATCTCGGGGAAGATCGTCGAAGCCCGCGACCACGTCTTTAGCATCCGCTTCTCGCCCGAGGAGTTCATCGCCTCGACCCGCGCCATCAGCCGCTCGTCAACGTACGGGCCCTTCTTGCTTGAACGGCTCACCGCTTCTTACCCCTTCTCCGGCCGCGCACGATGTACTGGTCGGACTGCTTGCCCTTCTTGCGGGTGCGATAGCCGAGCGTCGGCACGCCCCACGGCGTCACCGGGTGGCGCCCGGCGGTGGTCGAACCCTCGCCACCGCCGTGCGGGTGGTCGACCGGGTTCATCGCGGTACCGCGCGTCTGCGGGCGCACGCCCATGTGGCGCTTGCGCCCGGCCTTGCCGATCTTGACGTTCTGATGGTCGGAGTTGCCGATCGTGCCGACGGTCGCGCGGCACTCGGCGCGCACCATCCGCATCTCGCCCGAGGGCAGGCGCAGCGTCACGTAGTCGCCGTCCTTGGCGAGCAGCTGGATCCCGGTGCCGGCCGGCGCGGCCGAGCTGGCCGCCGCGCCCGGGGGTCAGCTCGACGTTGTGGACGACCGTGCCCGGCGGCATGTTCGCCAGCGGCAGGCTGTTGCCGACGCGGATGTCGGCGCTCGGCCCCGACTCGACGGTCGCGCCGACCCGCAGCCGCGCCGGCGCGAGGATGTAGCGCTTCTCGCCGTCGGCGTAGTGCAGCAGCGCGATGTAGGCGGAGCGGTTCGGGTCGTACTCGATCTGCGCGACCTTGCGCCGGGATCCCGTCCTTGAGGCGCTTGAAGTCGATCTTCCGGTACAGGCGCTTGGCGCCGCCGCCGCGGTGGCGTGAGGTCTTGCGACCGTAGGCGTTGCGCCCGCCGGACTTCTTGAGCCCCTCGGTCAGCGACTTCTCGGGCTTTGACCGCGTGATCTCGGCGAAGTCCGGATAGGTGACGAAGCGCACGTCCCGGCGATGTCGGCTTCGGCTTGCGGATCGGCATTACGCCTCAGCGTCCTCTCCAGCGCCGCGGAAGATCGGGATCGTGTCGCCCTCGCGCACCTGCACGATCGCCTTCTTCCACTGGCGGCGTGCGCCCCGCGGTCTGACCGCGGCGCTTGGGCTTGCTCTTGACCGATGATGTCCGGACGGCGACGACCTTGACGTCGAACAGCTGCCTCGATCGCCTGGCGGATCTGCGTCTTGTGGGCACGGTCGTGCACGCGGAAGGTGTACTTGCCGGCCTCAGCGAGCACGTAGCTCTTCTCGGACACGACCGGGCGGATGATCACCTGGCTGGGTTCCATCAGCGCTCCTGCGACTCCGGCGAGTCCTCGGCGGAGCCGACCGCCCGCGCCACGAGCGCCGGCAGCGCCGCCTCGGACACGAGCAGCGACGCGGCGCCGATCATGTCGGCGACGCCGGCATCCTCGGCGCCGGCATCACGGCCACGCGGGCGAGGTTGCGAAACGACTTGCCGGCGTTCGCCTCGGACGCGTCCAGCAGCGACCAGCGTCGGCGCCGTCGCATCCCAATCCGCGAGCAGATCCCGACGCCTGGCTGGTTGACGGGCGCGTCGAACACGCCGCGTCGAACACGGCCAGCGAGTCGCGCTCGGCATGGACCGACAGCGCGCTGCGCAGCGCCGCCCGCCGCGCCTTGCGGTTGACCTTGAAGGTGTAGCTGCGCGGGGTGGGGCCGAATGCGGTGCCGCCGCCGGTCCAGATCGGCGAGCGCGACGAGCCGGCGCGGGCGCGGCCGGTGCCCTTCTGGCGCCAGGGCTTGGCGCCGCCGCCGGACACCTCGCCGCGCGTCTTGGTCGAGGCGTGCCCTGCCGGCGCGCAGCCAGCTCGGCGCGCACGGCCTCGTGGACGAGCGGCATGTTGAAGCGCGCCTCGAACGCGGCCGGCTCGAGCTCGACGGTCCCGCCGCCGAGAACTGTCGCGCTCCTAGGCATCGGTTCTCACCTCGACGACGCCGCCGCCGGGCGCCGGGCACGGCGCCGCGCACGAGCAGCAGGTTCTGGCCGGGCAGCACCTCGACGACGGTCAGACCGCGCTGCGTGACCCGCCCGCCGCCCATGTGGCCGGGCCCTGCATGCCCTTGAACACGCGCGACGGCGTCGCGGACGCGCCGATCGAGCCCGGCGCACGCACGTTGTGCGAGCCGTGCGACTTCGGACCGCTGGCGAAGTTGTGGCGCTTGATCGTCCCCTGGAAGCCCTTGCCCTTCGACTTGCCGGAGATCTTGACCTTGTCGCCGGGCGAGAACGTCTCGACCGTGACGGTGTCGCCGACGAGCAGCTCGCCGGCCTCATCGCGGAACTCGGCGAGGTGCCGGTGGGCCGAGGCGTCGGCCTTCTTCAGATGACCGAGCTCGGGCTTGGTCAGCGCCTTCTCCTTGCACGCGCCGAACGCGAGCTGGACGGCGTCGTAGCCGTCGCGCTCCCTGCGTGCGGATCGCCGTGACCGGACAGGGACCGGCCTCGAGCACGGTCACGCGCTCGACGCGGCCGTCGTCGAGAAATCGCTGGGTCATCCCGAGCTTGCTTGCGAGGATCGCTGCCATGTGCGTCAGGAGGCGAGCCGGATCTCGATGTCCACGCCGGCCGGAAGGTGGTCCAGTCGCTGCAGCGAGTCGACGGTCTTCGGGGTCGGCTGGTGGATGTCGATCAGTCGTTTGTGGGTGCGGATCTCGAAGTGCTCGCGCGAATCCTTGTCCTTGAACGGCGAGCGGATCACGCAGTAGACGTTCTTCTCCGTGGGCAGCGGCACGGGACCGGAGACGCGCGCGCCGGTGCGCGTCGCCGTCTCGACGATCTCCTTGGCCGCCGTCTCGATCGCCGTGTGGTCGTAGGACTTCAGGCGAATGCGGATCTTGTTCTGGGCGATTGTTGCCACTGCTCTTCTCTTCTCGGGTCCTTGGCGCAACGGCTGCCGCGCTAGGTCTTGATGCTGTGAGGTCTTCTCTTCAGTGTTCAGGGCGAGCCCGGGGCTTCGGGGCCCGCCCTTGATGTCGTATCTGCTTGGAATCTCACGCGGCGGGCCACCAGGCCGCCGCCTCGTGGGTACTACTGGATGACTTCGGTGACGACCCCGGAGCCGACCGTGCGGCCGCCCTCCCGGATCGCGAACCGCAGGCCCTGGTCCATGGCGATCGGCTGGATCAGCTCGATCTCCATCTGGACGTTGTCACCGGGCATGACCATCTCCGTGCCCTCGGGCAGGTTGGCGACGCCGGTGACGTCGGTCGTGCGGAAGTAGAACTGCGGCCGGTAGCCGGTGAAGAACGGCGTGTGACGGCCGCCCTCCTCCTTCTTGAGGACGTAGACCTCCGCCTTGAACTTGGTGTGCGGCGTGATCGAGCCCGGCTTGCAGAGCACCTGGCCGCGCTCGATCTCCTCGCGCTTGGTGCCACGCAGCAGGCAACCGACGTTGTCGCCGGCCTGACCCTGGTCGAGGATCTTCTTGAACATCTCGACGCCGGTGACGACCGTCGAGGTCGTGGCCTTGATGCCGACGATCTCGACGGTCTCGCCGGTCTTGATGATGCCCTGCTCGATGCGGCCGGTGGCGACCGTGCCGCGGCCGGTGATCGAGAACACGTCCTCGACCGGCATCAGGAACGGCTTGTCCAGGTCGCGGACCGGCTCGGGGATGTACTGTCCAGCTGCTCGGCGAGCTCCAGGATCTTGCTGCTCGCACTCCTTGTCGCCCTCGAGCGCCTTCAGCGCCGACCCGATCACGAACGGGATGTCGTCGCCGGGGAACTCGTACTCGGACAGCAGGTCGCGGATCTCGACCTCGACGAGCTCGAGCAGCTCCGGGTCGTCGACCATGTCGGCCTTGTTCAGGAACACGACGATGTAGGGAACGCCGACCTGACGGGCGAGCAGGATGTGCTCACGCGTCTGCGGCATCGCGCCGTCGGCCGCGGATACGACCAGGATCGCGCCGTCCATCTGGGCGGCGCCGGTGATCATGTTCTTCACGTAGTCGGCGTGCCCCGGGCAGTCGACGTGCGCGTAGTGCCGGTTGGCGGTCTGGTACTCGACGTGCGAGGTCGCGATCGTGATGCCGCGCGCCTTCTCCTCAGGAGCGTTGTCGATCGAGTCGAACGACCGAACCTCGGTGCCGCCGAAGTGGTCGTGAAGCACCTTGGTGATGGCAGCCGTCAGCGTCGTCTTGCCATGGTCGATGTGACCGATGGTCCCGACGTTCACATGGGGCTTATCGCGCTCGAACTTGGCCTTCGCCACTTTGGTGTCGCTCCTTCTTCTTTCCGCACGTGCGCTCGTGATTGTGCTCGTCCTGCGGACGAACTTCAGAAATCTATCGGACTTCCGTCCGACGTGCTGCTATGTGCCTCTGCCGCCCGTCCCCGCCGACGATCTTCTCGGCGATGTTGGGCGGGACCTCCTCGTACCGCTCGAACTGCATCGTGTAAGTCGCCCGGCCCTGCGTGTTCGAGCGCACGTCAGTCGCGTAGCCGAACATCTCGGCGAGCGGCACGTGCGCGGAGATGACCTGCGCGTTGCCGCGCTGCTCCATCCCGCTCACCTGTCCGCGGCGGCGGTTGAGATCGCCGATCACGTCGCCCATGAACTCCTCGGGCGTCACCACCTCGACCGCGAAGATCGGCTCCAGCAGCACCGGCTTGGCGCGCCGCACCGCCTCCTTCAGCGCCAGCGAGCCGGCGACCTTGAAGGCGATCTCGGATGAGTCGGTGTCGTGGTACTTGCCGTCGGTCAGCGTCACGCGCACGTCGACCATCGGGTAGCCGGCGCGCGGGCCGTTCTCGAGCGCCTCCTCGACGCCCTTCTCGACCGCCGGGATGAACTCGGTCGGGATCGAGCCGCCCCTGACCTTGTTGATGAAGTCGAAGCCCTCGCCCGGGATCGGCTCGACGTTGATGTAGACGATCCCGTACTGGCCCGAGCCTCCGGTCTGGCGGACGAAGCGTCCCTCGACCTTCTCGGCCGTCCCGCGGATCGTCTCGCGGTAGGAGACCTGCGGGCGCCCGACGTTCGCGTCGACCTTGTACTCGCGCAGCATCCGGTCGACCAGCACCTCGAGGTGCAGCTCGCCCATGCCCGGAGATCTCGGTCTGGCCGGTCTCCTCGTTGGTGCGTACCTGGAAGGTCGGGTCCTCCTCGGCGAGCCGCGGCGAGCGCGGTCGACATCTTCTCCTGGTCGATCTTCGTCTTCGGCTCGATCGCGACCTTGATCACCGGCTCGGGGAAGACGATCGTCTCGAGCTTGATCGGCCGGTCGGGCGCCGCAGAGCGTGTCGCCGGTGACGACCTGCTTGATCCCGACGCCGGCGGCGATGTCGCCGGCGTAGACCTCCTGCAGCTCCTCGCGCTCGTTGGCGTGCATCATCAGGATCCGTCCGATCCGCTCGGTCTTGCCGGTGCTGACGTTGAGCACGCGTGAGCCGGCCGCGAGCTTGCCCGAGTAGACGCGGAAGTAGGTCAGCTTGCCGACGTAGGGGTCGGCCATGATCTTGAACGCCAGCGCCGCGAACGGCTCGTCGTCGGAGGCCTTGCGGTAGGCGTCGCGGCCGCCGTTCTCGGATGACTTGTCCGGCTCGATCCCGTGCACCGGCGGCACGTCCAGCGGACTCGGCAGGTAGTCGATCACCGCGTCGAGCAGCGGCTGCACGCCCTTGTTCTTGAAGCTCGAACCGCACAGCACCGGGGTCAACTTGTTCGCGAGCGTCGCCTTGCGGATCGCCGCCTTGAGCAGCTCGGGCGAGACCTCCTGGTCCTCCAGGATCATCTCGACGCAGCTCGTCGTCGTAGTGCGAGACCTCCTCGAGCAGGTGCTCGCGCGCCGCCGCGGCCTCCTCGGCGAGCTCCGCCGGGATCTCGATGACGTCCTGCTCCTTGCCGAGCTCGTCCTTGTAGACGATCGCCTTGTTGGCGACCAGATCGATGATCCCCTTGAAATCCGACTCGGCGCCGATCGGCAGCTGGATCGGCACCGGGTGGGCGCCGAGCCGATCGATCATCGTCTGCACGCCGCGCTCGAAGTCGGCTCCGATCCGGTCCATCTTGTTGATGTATGCGATCCGCGGGACGGGTACTTGTCAGCCTGGCGCCAAACCGTCTCTGACTGGGGCTCGACGCCGGCGACCGAGTCGAACAGTGCGATCGCGCCATCGAGCACCCGCAGCGAGCGCTCGACCTCGACCGTGAAGTCGACGTGGCCCGGCGTGTCGATGATGTTGATCCGGTGACCGTTCCACTCGCAGGTGGTGGCCGCCGAGGTGATCGTGATGCCGCGCTCCTGCTCCTGCTCCATCCAGTCCATCACGGCCGCGCCCTCGTGGACCTCGCCCATCTTGTAGGTCCGGCCGGTGTAATAGAGGATGCGCTCGGTGGTCGTCGTCTTACCGGCATCGATGTGGGCCATGATGCCGATGTTCCGGATCTTGTCGAGGCTGAACGCGCGTGGCATGTCGTGAGATGTGTTGGGGGTTGCTGCTGGCTGCTGCTGTGTGGGTGTGGAGGGCTGGCTGCGGGCACGAAAAAGGGCCCAAGGGGGCCCGTTTCACGACGTGGGTGTCGGTACGAGCCCGGGTGTCTAGTGACGCAGCGTCTCCATGATCTGATCCTCGTCCTCAGCTACGCGCGCACAGACACGCGGCGCAGTCGAAGCGACCACCGAATATAGCAAGTCGGCAGTCGATTCGCCCACCGAACAAAGCGTCCTGCCCAATCGGTGCGGGGACTTGCTGGGGGGCGTACCCTTGTTGAGAGGGTCGTCCCACTGCAGCCCCCGGTCCCGTGTGGTGGGCGGCCCTCGCTAGACGTCTGCGGCGGGGCTACCAGCGGTAGTGCGCGAAGGCCTTGTTGGCCTGCGCCATGCGGTAGATGTCATCCTTGCGTTTGAACGCATTGCCCTGCTGCTGCTGGGCATCGAGGAGCTCGTGCGCCAATCGCTGGGCCATCGTCTTCTCTCGGCGTTGACGCGCGAACGTGACCAGCCAGCGAACGGCAAGCGTGCGAGCGCGCCGCGGCGGCACCTCGACAGGCACCTGGTAGGTCGCGCCGCCGACGCGCCGCGAGCGAACCTCGAGCATCGGCGTCAGCGCCTTGATGCTCGCCTCGAGCACCTCGAGCGGGTTCTTGTCGGTCCGCTCGCCGAGAATCGCGAGCGCGTCGTAGACGATCTGTTCGGCCGTCGACTTCTTGCCATCGAGCATGACCTTGTTGATCACCTGCTGCACGAGTCGGTTGCGGTGGACCGGATCGGGCTCGACCGGCCGGATCTGGGCGGCTGCGCGGCGGGGCATGGCTACTTGGCCTTGACGCCGTACTGCGAGCGCGCCTTCTTGCGGTCCGAGACGCCGGCGGCGTCAAGCGTTCCGCGGATCACCTTGTAGCGGAAGCCGGGAAGATCCTTGACGCGTCCCCCGCGCACCAGCACGACCGAGTGCTCCTGCAGGTTGTGGCCTTCGCCTGGAATGTAGGCGCCGACCTCCATCCCGTTCGTCAGCCGGACGCGCGCGACCTTGCGCAGCGCCGAGTTCGGCTTCTTCGGGGTGGTGGTGTAAACGCGCGTGCAGACGCCACGCCGTTGCGGCGCTGCGACCTTGCGCTTGCGGCCCTTACCGGACTTCAGACCCGGGGTGGCTAGCTTCTTCTTCGGTGTGACGCGACCCTTGCGGATCAGCTGGCTTGTTGTCGGCATTGGTGGCTGAATGTAGCAGGGGTTGTGCTCAGGCATGTCGCGTGAGAGCATCCAGCAAGCGTGCGACGAGGTTGGGGCGTTGTGCTGATGGTGATCGGGGGGCTTGCGATTCAGGCCGCTCCCGCCTCGGGCGCGGCGTCGGGGCAGCTGCTGGTCGCGTCGGAGTCCGGCCTGACGCCGATCGACACCGCGACGAACGCGGCCGGTTCAACGCTCACGAAGCTCGACGGGTTCGGCCCGGTTGCGATCACACCCGACGGGAGCACCGCCTACGCGGTCCAGAGCGGCGGGCCGATCGCCGACGATGACGTCGTCCAGTTCCAGATGACCGCCTCCGGCCCGGCGGAGGAGACCAAGATCCCACTGTCGGCCGCGTCCTACGGCGGTACGCCGTCGAGCAATCCGATCATCACCTCGATCGCGATCGCGCCCAACGGCAGGACCGCCTATCTGGCGGACACCGACAACAGCGTCGTGCTGCCGCTCGACCTGACCCAGAGCCCACCGGCGTTCGGCACCGCGATCCCTGTGCCGGCGGGCGCGACCGACGTGGCGGTCAGTCCCGACAGCGCGACCGTGTACGTGCTCGGCGCGGGCAAGATCACCCCGATCTCCGCGTCGACCGGCACGCTCGGCTCCGTGATCACGGTCACCGGCGACGTCAACACCGAGTCGTTCGCGCTGACCCCCGATGGATCAGAAGCTTACGTGGCCGCCGGCGAGGACGCCTACCCGGTGACGCTCGCGTCGGGGCACGTCGGCGCCCCGATCGACACCGGGGTCGAGCTGACCAATGGTGACGGGGTCAAGTCGTTCGCGATCGCGTCAGACGGCGCCACCGGATATGCGGCGGGCGCTTCGCAGAGCAGCGGCGAGACCAACGGGGACCCGACCGTCGTCCCGATCGATCTCGCGACCGCAACCGCCGAGACGGCGATCGATCTCAGCACCGCGACGAGCGATACCGAGGCGAGCCTGTTCGCGATCGCGCTCACCCCCGACGGCAGCACCGCGTACGTGTCCTATGAGAGCTACACCAACGGGGTCGTCCCGATCGACACCGCGACCGGCACGGCGGGCACGGCGATCTCGATCGGGAGCGGATCGGTGGGCAGCGGCGACTGGTTTCTCGCGATCACGCCCGCTCAGGCCCCGGTCCCGGCGTTCACGGCGACGCCGGCGGTGCCGGGGTCGCCGACGGCCTTCGACGCCTCGGCGTCGACCGTGACCTCCGGATCGATCACGAACTACGAATGGAACTTCGGCGACGGCAGCGCTGCCGTCAATACGAGCTCGCCGACGACCTCGCACGTGTATTCAACCGGCGGCGACTACACCGTCACGCTGACCGAGACCGACAGCGACGGCGGCGTCGCACAGACGAGCCAGCTGGTCGTGATCGGTGGTGGAGCCCAACCGGCGGTGTCGCTGAGCGCCGGCGCATTCGATTTCGGTTCCGAGACACTGAAGCTGACGACGGCCACGAAGCTGCTGACCGTCACCAATACGGGCGCCGCGCCGCTCGAGATCGGACCGGTCACGCTCGCGGGCACCGACCCGGCGGACTTCGCGATCACCGCCGACACCTGCGAAAGCCAGACGATCGCCGCCGGCCACAGCTGTTCCGCCGAGCTCGCGTTCACACCGACGCAGACCGGAGCGCGCTCCGCCCGGCTGACGTTGAGCGACAACGCCACCGGCAGTCCGCAGACGGTCAGCCTGACCGGAACCGGCAGCTTCAGGGTTGCGTTCGCCGGAACGGTCAGCTACCTCGGCGGGCCGATCGGTGGCGCGACGGTGCAAGCCTGCCCCACCGGAGCCGGCCTCCCCGGAGACTGCTTCGCGACGCAGACGGCGCGCGACGGATCGTTCTCGCTGTCGATCCCCGCCCCCGCGGGAGCCGATTACGCGCTGACGGCCTATGGAGCGCCGGGCGACGGCGCCGGTGAACAGGTGATCTCGCCGCTCGCTGTCCAGAGCGCGACCGTCACCGGCATCGAGATCGCGCTCCCGGCGCTGCCGGCGGTTCCGCCCGGCGTGACCGTGATCAGCCCGAGCCACGGGACCTTGACGTCGACCGCACCCAATCCGGAGATCTACTGGGACGAGCCGACCGAGGTCGAGTTCGCGCGCAGCGTGTTTCCCGCGGGCGGCACCGTGGTGCTCACCGAGGTGCGGATCTCAGGGACCGACCTGGAGACAGGCGAGCCGATGACAAAGGTGGTCGACGTCGGCGGCAGCGTCGAGGGCGATCCGGTCGGCGAGATCGTCGGGCCCGGTGGCGCCGACGTGACGATCCCGCCGCTCGAGCCGATCCACGGCCAGTCGACGATCCAGACTCTCTACCAGTACTTCCCACCCGGCACCTTCTCGCCGACCGGCATCTCGAGCACACAGACCCTGTACGAGATCTACCCGACCCCGACCGGCTACTCGCCGACCGATCCATTGCCTGCCTACTTCCTCAACATCGGCGAGACATCCGGCGTGACGCTCGGGCCCGGGTCGATCACCGGCACGAACGCGAGCGCGTTCAGCATCGTCCCGCTCAGCTCCTACGGAGTCCCGCCGGACACGCCCGACTGCGGTTCGACCCCCGCCGCGCTGCAGCAGTGGGACCAGGTCGGCTCGACGCCACCGGCATCGAGCGAGTGCGGCATCGCCGTCCAATTCACCCCACCGGCAAATGCCACGCAGATCTTCTACTACGCGACCCTCAACGTCGCGGCCCACGGTGGAGGGCAGGGCGGCACGATGCACGTCACGCTCCTCGGTTGTGATGACAACATCGCCAGCGAGTCGGTCAACGCAGCCGGCGGAGCCGACGTCTGCAACCCCGGCTCGCCGCCCCCGCCGGAGGAACCACCACCTACTCCGCCGCCGCCGATACCGCTGCCGTTCGTGTGGATCGACCCGAGCGGCACGGTGCTGGCCACCACCGGCCATGGCCCGGCGATACCGCTCTCGGGAGCAGTCGTGACCGTGCTCTCGAGCCACACCAAGGCCGGCCCGTTCCGTGCCGTGCCGAACAACAGCGACGTGATGTCGCCGTCGAACCGGCGCAACCCCGATCACACGGGGATCCTCGGGAGCTTCGGCTGGGACGTGCTCCCCGGCTATTACCGAGTGAGCGCGACCCATGCCGGGTGCACCGCGATCGGGCACGGTAAGCAGGCATTGAGCCGCGTCCTGAGCATCCCGCCCGCCGCGCTGAACATCGGGCTGGAGCTCCGCTGCCCGAAGCTGACCCGCGCGAGGACGCACATCGCGCTGAGCGCACGTGCGGCGCCGATGCACGAGATCACGCTGAGCGCGCGCGTCCGGGGCAAGCGCCCCGGTGGGTTGGTCAGCTTCCTGCTCGGCCGCCGGCTGCTCGGCACCGTACCGCTCGATCCGCGCCACGGCACGGCAAGCCTCACCGTCCGCGGCAGCACCACCCACGGCTTCGTCGCTGAATATCAGGGCGACGCGGACGACGCCCCGAGCAGCGCGCGCGGCTAGCCGCTCCGCGCGTCACTCAGCTCGCGGCGACACCGCCGAGCACTTCGTCGACCGGCACGTAGGGCACCCCGACAGCCTCCGCGACCGGCTCATAGGTGACGTGCCCGCCGGCGACGTTGACGCCCAGCTTCAGGCCGGCGCTGGCGGCAACCGCGCGCGCTGAGCCCTGGCTGGCGAGCTGGATCACATACGGCATCGTCGCGTTGGTCAGCGCGTAGGTCGAGGTGATCGGCACCGCCCCGGGCATGTTCGCGACGCAGTAGTGGGTGATCCCGTCGACCTCGTAGGTCGGATTGGTGTGGGTCGTCGGCCTCGATGTCTCGAAGCAGCCGCCCTGATCGATCGAGACGTCGACCAGTACCGACTGGTGCTTCATCAGCGACAACTGCGCGCGCGTGATCACGTGCGGCGCCTTGGCGCCGTGGACGAGCACCGCGCCGATCACGAGGTCGGCGTCGGGCAGGCGCTCCTCGATCGACAGCGTCGACGCGAAGCACGTGTCGGCCCGGCCACCGAAGGCGATGTCGAGCTCGCGCAGACGGTCGATGTTGCGATCGAATACATACACGGTCGCCTGCATCCCGAGCGCGATCAGGGCCGCGTTCATACCGACGACACCGCCGCCGATCACGATCACGTTGGCAGCCGCCACGCCCGGCACGCCGCCGAGCAGGATGCCCCGGCCGCCGAGCGGCTTCTCGAGCATGAACGCGCCGGCCTGCGTGGCGATCTTGCCGGCGACCTCCGACATCGGCGCGAGCAGCGGCAGACGCCCGCGCGTGTCCTCGACCGTCTCGTAGGCGATACAGGTGGCACCGGAGTTCATCAGCCCGACCGTCAGCTCCCGGTCCGCGGCGAGGTGCAGATAGGTGAACAGGAGATGGCGCGGCTCGAGCATCGCGACCTCGGGCGGCTGCGGCTCCTTGACCTTGACGATCATCTCGGCCTCGGCGAACACGGTGGCTGCGTCGGGGAGGATCTTCGCCCCCTGTGCGACGTACTGCTCGTCGCTGATCGCCGAGCCGACGCCGGCGCCGCTCTGGACGTATACCTCGTGACCCGCGTCGGCGAGCTCGCGGACGCCTGCTGGTGTGAGCGCGACGCGGTACTCGTCGACCTTGATCTCGCTCGGAACGCCTACCTTCATGAGACCAACTCCCTCCCTCGAAGTGCCAACCAGAATTCGATCCGGTCCCGGGCGCTTGACAGGTCTCGCCCCGTCAGCTCCTCCACTCGCCGGATCCTGTAACGCAGCGTATGCCGGTGGCAGTAGAGCCGACCTGCGGCTCGCTCCCACTGGCCGTTTTCCTCGATGAATGCCTCCAGCGAGCGCATCAGCTCGCCGCCGTAATGCCCTTCGCTCGCCTCGATCGCGCCGAGGATCGAGTCGCAGAACAGCTTCAGCGCCTCGTTGTCCTGGAGCGAGAGCAGCAACTGGAACGAGCCCAGGTCACGGTAGGTCGCCACGCGGGTGCCGACGGTGCCGCTCGTGCCGGCCGGCATGCCGGCACGAGCGGAGGTCCCGTTGTCGTTGCCATTGCGGCGCACCTCGCCGTTCGCCGCCAGCGCGAACGAGACCGCCTCGAGCGTGCACCTTGCCTCCTGGTATGTGCGCCGCGCCTGCTCGCCGGGTACCGCGCGGCCGACGCCGAGCGTGACACGGCGTCCGAGCTCGGCCGCGATCCGCCCGGCCACCCGCTCTGCCAGCGTGAACAGCTCGGCGTCCGGCAGCCCGGAGACGAGCGCGCAGACGAGCGGGCCCTCGATGGCGACCAGACCGGGCGTCGCCTCGCTGCGCAGAGCGTTGGCGAGCGCAGTCTCGACAGCCATCGCGGGGCCGCGCCCGCCGTCGCGGTGATCGGTGACGAACGAGCCGACGGTGGCGGCCAGGCCGAACGGCTCAAGCCGACGATGCAGTTCGCTGCCGTCGAGTTCGCCGCTGACGATCGCGGCGAGCACGTCACCGGCGAGTCGCCGCTCGGTGTCGCCCGCGACGCGAGCCCGAAGCAGTTCCAGGGCGAAGATCGTCACCGCCTGACGTAGCGCGAGCCGGTCGAAGTCCGACATCGGCTCGGAGTCCTTGATCGCCACCAGCCAGGCCTCCGGCATCGCCGCCGTTCCGGGCCGCTCGGACACGGAGGCGCCGTCGGCGATCACCGCGAGCGCAAGGCTGCTACTCGGATCCTCGACCGCGGGCATGAACTGGTGCGCGTCATGGCGCCGCGCGCGATCCCTGATCTCGGACCGCAGCGTCTCGACCGTCTCGGATGTGATCGGGCGCCTGAACGCGTGCTGGGCAAGCAGCTCACCGCGGGAATCGAACACGAGCACCGCCGCACCGACGAGCGTTGCCAGCGTCGAGACGAGCGCCTCGAGGCCGCGTTCGGACAGGACGATCCGCTTGAGGCGCTCCTGCGCCGCCAGCGCACGGCGCAGCACCGCATACTGCTCGTTGACGAGCTTTGTGAAGGCGGCCTCGGAGATGGCGATGAAGGGCAGCTCGTAGGGGATCTCGAAGACCGGGAAGTCACGCTCGGCGGCGACCTCCAGCAGCGCGGTCGGCACCTCGTCGAAGCCCAGACCCGTGCCGAAGCCGAGCCCGGCCAGCTGCCGGTCCACGAGCCGGCTGATGAACTCCCGCTGCTGCTGCTCGGTTTCGAGCTGCATGCCGGTCGTCAGCAGCACCTCGCCGCCCGACAGCCAGGGCGTAGGGTCGAGCAGCTCGGACATGTGCACCCAGCGGACCGGCAGGTCGAGACCTCCGTCGCCGGCGAGCACCGGCAGCTCCAGATCTCCGATCAGCTCCCGGACGGTCAGCAAGTCAGCTGCCCTGAAGATGCTCCGGTGTCCGTTGCTGCCATGTTCTCCCTTGGTACGGGCCGTGTGCCGTTTTGTACAACGGTACCGCCTGTTTCGATGTACATGTCGGTTTAATCAAGTGGCATCGGTTAACCGAAATGTCCGCGACGGGGTCCGGCTTCGATTGTGAGAGCCGGGGTAGGATGCGCACATGAGACGGTCCCTCGTCGTCCTCTCCGCACTCGCCGTTCTGCTCGTGACCACGTCCGTGGCGCTGGCGGCGACCCAGACCGCGAGCGGCGGGAACGTGACCGCCACGTTCAGCTTCAACGGCGCGTATCCGACCTACCGTGACCTCAGGCTCACGATCGCGGAGGGCGGCACGGTTCGCTACGACCAGCGAGTCGTCTCGGCGCCCGGCGTCTGCGGCCAGTACTGCGCGCCGGTCTCGACCTCGGCGGCGCACCCGTCGGTGAGCGTTCTCGACCTCGAGGACAACGGCGAGGAGAACGTCGTGCTCGGCCTCTACAGCGGTGGCGCCCACTGCTGCTTCATCGATCAGGTCTTCTCGCTGGATCCGACCACGATGACCTACGTCAAGACCGAGCACGACTTTGGAGACCCCGGCGCCCGGATCGCCGATCTCGGCCACAACGGGCGCCTTGAGTTCCTCACCGCCGATGACTGGTTCGCCTACGCGTTCACGGACTTCGCCGCCTCGGGCCTGCCGATGCGGATCCTCGCCTTCTCCGATGACCGCTTCATCAACGTCACCAGGAGATTCCCGAAGCTGATCGCCAAGGATGCGGCGCTCTGGCTGCGCGCGTTCAAGAGCGAGGCGAAGGCCCATTACCCCGACAGCGTCGGCCTGATCGCCGCATGGGCTGCAGATGAGGACGAGCTGGGGCATTCGGCGCAGGTGGCCCGCTACCTGGCCAGACAGGCAAGGGACGGCCATCTGAACAGTCCGCTCGCCCCCGAGGTGCCCCAGGGCACGAAGTTCGTCGCCAAGCTGCAGCGTTTCCTGCGCTTGCACGGCTATCTCAGCTGAGCCCCGCCGGTGGCCGCCCCGCTTGAGCCGCTTGATCGCCGGACATTCGACCGGGAGCTCGAGAAACTTCAGCGCGAGCTGGTGATCATGCAGGAGTACGTGAAAGCGAAGGGGCTGAAGATCGTCGTGATCTTCGAGGGCCGTGACGCCGCGGGCAAGGGCGGCGTGATCAAGCGAATCGCCGAGCGCACGAACCCTCGCGTCTGCAGGGTCGTCGCGTTGCCGACACCGACCGAGCGTGAGCAGACCCAGTGGTACTTCCAGCGCTACGTGCCACACCTCCCCGCTGCCGGAGAGATCGTGCTGTTCGATCGCTCCTGGTACAACCGCGCCGGCGTCGAGCGCGTGATGGGATTCTGCACCGCGCGGGAGTACGAGGAGTTCATGCGCTCCTGCCCAGAGTTCGAGCGGATGCTGGTTCGCTCCGGGATCCAGCTGATCAAGTACTGGTTCTCTGTCTCCGACGACGAGCAGGAACGCCGTTTCCAGGCCCGAGCCCACGACCCGATGCGGCGCTGGAAACTGAGCCCGATGGATCTGCAGTCCCGGGCCAAATGGGTCGAGTACTCACGCGCCAAGGATGAGATGTTCCGCTACACGGACATCAAACACGCGCCGTGGTGGGTGGTCGAGGCCGACGACAAGCGCCGGGCTCGCCTGAACTGCATCGCGCACCTGCTCTCGATGGTCAAGTACGAGGACCTCACGCCGGAGCCGCTGGTACTGCCACCGCGCGGCGCCGAGCACTATGTGCGGCCGCCGATGGAGGAGCAGACGTTCGTGCCCCGGCGCTACTGAGCGAGGCGGGCATCCGCTGAAAACAGCGGCGAGCTCTCATACTCGGCCGTATATGGGACCCTGCCGGTCGTGCATGCGGTGCTCTGGCCTTTGGGCGTCCACGTCTCGGTGAACGTACCGGTGACCGATTGACGGAACACGCCCGACATATGGAACTTGCCGGCGATCTGCAGGACGTTGCCCGCAACCACCCGCTTGGTGCCCTTGAACGAGTTCCTGACGATCCTGAATCTGAGACCGTGGAGCGTGATCCGGTGTGTGTAGCACCCGGGCGCGCCCGTGAAGAACGCCGTCAGCTCGACGTTCGTGACGGCGTCGCCCTTGGCGCCGTTGACTGCGAGATCGATCCCGAGTGGCCCCGTGTAGGAGCTCATCTCCGCGGTCTGCGTCGCGCCGCCGAACCACCACTGCGAGGCGGCCGCGGCGCCGCTCAGCGCAAGGGTGAAGATGACGGTCAGGACCGCAAGGCGACGCATGTCAATCCCAGCAGTAGGTTTGATCTCTCGAGTAATCCTAGCCCCCATTTCGGGTACCTGGCGAAGTACCCACGGGACGGGTGGATCAGCTGCAGTTTCAACCCTGCAGCGACCTCAGGCCCGCCCCGGGGAATCAACTCCCGGGGGTGCCGTGCCGTCCTGCCCCCGCACGGAATCGCTCGAGCCCCGCATCAACGTGCGTGAGCGAGCGCAGGCCGTGCACGAGCTCGTTCGCGATCGCCTCGTTCTCGGGCAGCGCCTCCTGCTCCAGCAGCGACAGTCGGTCCTCGCGCAGGCACTGCTGCGGCAGCGCGGCCAGCTCGCGCGCCAGCTGCTCGGCAGCGGCACGACTGCCACCGACGGGCACGATACGGTCGATGAGGCCGATCGCAAGCGCCTCGGTCGCGTCGACAGATCGCCCGGTCAACACGAGGTCCATGGCTCGGCCGGCTCCGATCAGCCGCGGGAGCCGCACGGTCCCGCCGTCGATCAGCGGCACCCCCCAACGCCGGCAGAAGACCCCCAGCACCGCGTCCTTCTCAGCCACCCGCATGTCGCACCACAGCGCCAGCTCGAGCCCGCCGGCGACGGCGTAGCCCGCGATCGCCGCGATCACCGGCTTGCGGAGGCGCATCCGCGTCGGCCCCATCGGGCCATCGCCCGCGCCGACCGCAAGCACCCGGTTTCCATCCGCTGTTCCGATCGCCTTGAGATCCGCGCCGGAGCAGAACACACCACCCTCGCCGTGAAGGACGGCAACCGACGCCTGCTCGTCGGCGTCGAACTCCCTGAACGCCGCCGCAAGTGCCTGCGCCGTCGGTCCGTCGACGGCATTTCGCCGCTGCGGCCGCGACAGCAGCACGGTCCAGACCGCGCCCGATCGTTGCACCCGCACCGGCGCGTCGCTCAACAGCCCGACTTCCCGGCGCTCACGCCGGCAGCGCCCGATCGATGATCGCGCCCGCGTCGACGCCGGCGGGAAGGGTGCCGTACGCCCACCCCGAATCGCCCCCGAGCCGCGCAGCGCAGAATGCATCGGCGACGAAGCCGGGCGAATGGCGGACCAGCAACGACCCTTGGAGCGCCAGCGCGAGCGCCTCGACCAGGTGGCGCGCCTGGAATTCGCCCCGCTGCAGGCGCTCCGCGCCGGCAGCACCGCCGTCGCCGAGGATCGCGTCCAGACGGCCGCGCAGCTTCACGAGGTGAGCGTCGAGCCGAGCATCGCCGCCCGCGCCGGCCTCGCACTCGGCAAGGAACGCCGGCAGGCCGGCCGGTTGCCTGTTCAGCGCGCGCAGGACATCGAGGGCGGCGACGTTGCCCGATCCCTCCCAGATCGAATTGACCACGGCGCCGCGATAGATCAGGGGCATGCCCGAGTCCTCGACGAAGCCGTTGCCGCCGAGGCACTCGAGCGCCTCAGCGGCGTGCGCTGGCGCCCGCTTGGTCAGCCAGTACTTCATCACGGCTGTCGCGAACCTCCGGAAGTCCGCCTCGGACGGCTCGTCATAGCTGCGAGCGACGCGCAGGGCGCTGAGCGTTGCCGCCTCGGAATCGATCGACAGGTCGGCGAGCACGTTGCGCATCGCCGGCTGGCTCACCAGGGGAGCACCGAATGCCCTGCGGTGCCTGGCGTGGTGGATCGCCTCGACGACCCCGCGCCGGCAGCCGGCGGTGGCGCCGAGCATGCAGTCAAGCCGGGTGTGGTTGACCATCCTGATGATCGCCGGAACGCCGCGGCCCTCCTCACCGACGAGCCGGCCGTGGATGCCGTGGAACTCGACCTCCGAGGAAGCGAGCGAACGGCCGCCGAGCTTGTCCTTGAGACGCTGGAACTCCATGCCGGGGCCACGTTGCACGAAGAAGCACGAGAGGCCGCGCGGCGCCTGCGCGAGCACCAGGAACACATCGCACGGCGGGTAGGAGCAGAACCACTTGTGGCCGTTTAGCTCGTAGAGGCCGTCCTGCAGCGGATCCGCGCGTGTGATGTTGGCGCGCACGTCGGACCCGCCCTGACGTTCGGTCATCGCCATCCCCGCGAGCGCGCCGTTGTCGTAGTCGGGCGCCGTCAGCCGAGGCTCCCACTCGGCGGCCAGCTCGGGATTCCCATCGCGGAGTGCGGGCACCACCGCGTAGGTCATCGAGACCGGGCACATCACGCCGTCGTTGACCTGCCCCCAGAGGGTGAACATCGCGGCGCGAACGACGTGCGCACCGATCCGCTGATCCCGCCACGGAAGCCCTGCCAGCCCTCGCTCGATCGCACCGCGCAGCAGCCAGTGCCACGACGGATCGAGGTCCAGCTCGTCGATCCGGTTGCCGTACCGGTCGTGAGTGCGAAGGATCGGTGCGTTGCGCTCCGCGCGGCGGGAGTGCTCGCGCGCCTCCAGCCCGCCCGCGGCCTCGCCGACCTCATGCGCACGATCGAACCCCCAGCCGCCGCCCTCGCGCTCCAGCGCCTCGCGGAGCGCGGCATCGGTCTCGAACAGGTTCAGCGGCTCGAGCGGCGGCGACTGATTGAGCACCTCACGCGCAGGGTCTGCAATCTTGGTCGTAGCCATCGAGCCACCTCCGAGCCGTGCCGCGCACCTCGTGGATCCGGACTCGGATCCTAGATCAGATCCTGGCGGTAAGCTTGCGCCCGCCCTGGCCGAGCTCGATCTGCAGACCCAACACCACAAGTCGCGGCCGCGCTTTGTGATCTGCGCAGGTGCCGGTGCGGGCACAAGGACGCTGATCGGCGCGCTGCGCGACCACTCGGCGTCGCCGGCGCCCGAGCAGTTTGTCTGGCTCGGCAACGACCCGCAGTCCTCCGGGGCGCGCGCCGAGAACCTCGCCACCGCTGCGACGGCGGACTGTGCCGTGATCCTGATCGATGCCGGTAGTGGCATCTCCGACCAGACGCGGAGCCAGATCCAGCTGGCCGCGCTGCTCGGCGTGGGCGAGGCGGTCCTCGTCGTCAACAAGATGGACCTCGTCGGCTACGCCGAGGACCGCTTCGCAGAGATCGAGCGCGGGTGCACCGAGCTGGCGGACCGATTCGGGCTCGGTCAGATCGTATGTGTTCCGGTCTCAGCGATGGCCGGCCAGAACGTCTCGACGGCGAGCTCAGCGATGCCCTGGTATCCCGGCGCGCCGCTGCTCGATCACCTGACCGCGGTCCAGTTGCCCGACCCGCGCGGCCAGTCCGAGCCGACCGGCGCCGCTGACCAGTTCGAGTCGACGGTCGTGTGGACGGGTGATGAGCCGATGCTCCGCGGTCGCGAATACCTGATGGCAATCGGCGCTGCGACGGTGGGCGCCACGGTCGCGAGAGTCAAGTACAGGATCAGCGTCGACTCGATTGAGCGGATCGCGGCGACGAAGCTCGAGCAGGGCGAGATCGGCGTCTGCGACCTGGTGCTCGCTGATGCGATCGGATTCGACGCTCAGCGCCGAGATCGCAGAACCGATGGCTTCGGATTGATCGACCGGATCACGCTGGAGCCCGTCGGCATCGGCGTGCTCCACTTCGCGCTTCGCCGCTCCCAGAACCTCCGCTGGCAGTCGCTGAGCATCGACAAGCAGGCCCGCGCGGCGAGCGCCGGTCAGTCGCCGACCGTCCTCTGGCTGACCGGACTCCCGGCAGCGGGCAAGTCGACGATCGCCGACCTGATCGAATGTGAACTGCACCGGCGTGGACACCGCACCTACGTCCTCGACGGCGACAACGTCCGCCACGGGCTCAACTCGGATCTGGGGTTCACCGAGGGCGACCGAGTCGAGAACATCCGGCGGGTGGCCGAGGTTGCACGGCTGATGCTCGACGCCGGGCTGATCGTGATCGCCGCGTTCATCTCGCCGTTCCGGGCCGAACGGCGGATGGCGCGCGGACTGTTCGAACCCGATGAATTCATCGAGGTGTTCGTCGACACCCCGCTCGCTGTCGCCGAGCAGCGGGACCCCAAGGGCCTCTACCGGAAGGCACGCAGCGGCTCGCTCGCCAACTTCACCGGCATCGACTCCCCCTACGAGCCCCCGGAGAACGCGGAGATCCACATCGAGACGATCACGACGCAGGCGCCGGAGGCCGCGGCGCTGGTGGTGCAGTCGCTTGAGCGCTCAGGCCGGCTGAGACCGCCGGCAGCGCAGTAGCCGGGCCGCCCTGCCATTCGGCGGGCGGCCCGGGAGCTGCTTGGTCAGTCCTCGCCGCCGAGGTCCCCGGCCGGCGGCAGGTCCAGATCGCCGAGCTCGTCGACGAACCCGAACGCGGAGCCGTCGCGGCCGATCGCCTCGAGGTCGGACAGGTCCGCCTCGATTCCACCGAAGCCCGCCAGCGACTCCCCGTCGGCGAGCCCGAGCTCGGCGGCGAGATCGTCGTGGTCGAGCAGGCCGACCTCGTCGATCCCGCGCGGGAGCGGCTCGGCCGGCTCGATCTCGATCCGGCGATAGCGCTTGAGTCCCGTCGCTGCCGGGATCAGCTTGCCGATGATGACGTTCTCCTTGAGCCCGTTGAGGCGATCGATCTTACCTTCGAGCGCTGCATCGGTGAGGACCTTCGTGGTCTCCTGGAACGAAGCGGCCGACAGGAACGAGTCGGTGTTGAGCGACGCCTTCGTGATTCCGAGGATGATCTCCTCAGCCTGGGCGCCCTCGCCACCGGCATCGATCACCGCCTGGTTGATCCGCTTGTACTCGTGGCGGTCCACGAACAGACCCGGGAGCAGGTCGGTGTCGCCCTTCTGGTCGACCCTCACCTTCTTCATCATCTGGCGCACGATCAGCTCGATGTGTTTGTCGTTGATGTCCACGCCCTGGGACTTGTAGACCTCCTGGACCTCGTGGACGAGGTACAGCTCGGTCTCAGTACGCCGTTGGACCTGGTCGTCGGCGCCGTAGGCAAGGATCTCGTGCGGATACAGCGAGCCCTCGTTGAGCGGCGGCCCGGCTTGATCTGCTCGCCGGGCTTGACATACAGCATCGTCCGGCGCGGGAACGTGTGGCGATGCTCCTCGCCACCTTCGTCGGTGATCACAACGGTCACTGTTTTGTCGGCGTCCTCGATCGAGACGTGGCCGGCGACCTCGGCGATCCTCGCCAGGCCCTTCGGCTTGCGCGCCTCGAACAGCTCCACGACGCGCGGCAGGCCGTGCGTGATGTCCGCGCCGGCGACACCGCCGGTGTGGAACGTACGCATCGTCAGCTGCGTTCCGGGCTCGCCGATCGACTGGGCCGCGATGATCCCGACGGCATCGCCGATCTGCGCCACCTTGCCGGTCGCCATCGAGCGGCCGTAGCACGCCTGGCAGACACCCGTCGGCGCCTCGCACTTCAGCACCGAGCGGACGGTAACGCGCACCAGTTCGCCAGTCGCCGAGCGTTCGGCGAACGACTCGACGATGTCGGCGAACTCGGCACGGTCGATCTCGACGCCCTTTTCGACGATCACACGGCCCTTCTTGGTGTGATCGCTCGGCCGCAATCCGCCCGATCAGGTTGTCGTTGGGCTCGCTGGTCGGACGTAGACGCCGGGTCTCGGGGTCCACCTCCGGCTTGAGCATCGGCATGTTGATGTACTCGGTGGTGCCGCAATCATCCTGGCGGATGATCACGTCCTGGGCGACGTCGACCAGACGGCGCGTCAGGTAGCCGGAGTCCGCCGTGCGCAGCGCCGTATCGGCGAGGCCCTTGCGCGCGCCGTGGGTCGAGATGAAGTACTCGAGCACATCAAGGCCCTCCATGAAGTTGGCCTTGATCGGGCGCTCGATGATCTCGCCCTTCGGATTCGCCATCAGGCCGCGCATCCCGGCCAGCTGACGGATCTGCTGGAACGAGCCGCGGGCTCCCGAGTTGGCCATCATGAAGATCGGGTTGAGCTCGTCGAGGTTGTCGACCATCGCCTGGGCGACCTCGTTGGTCGCACGATCCCAGAGCTGGTCACCACCTCGTGACGCTCCTCCTGATCCATCTCACCTGCGTTGTACTGCAGGTCGATCGACGCCAGCTCCTTGTCGTAGCGGGCGAGGATCTCGCCCTTGTTCGGCGGCGTCACGACGTCGTTCTTGGAGATCGTCACACCGGCCTGGGTGGCGTAGTGGAAGCCGATGTCCTTGAACGCGTCAAGCACCTGCGAGATCGACGGCGCCCCGTACTTCTGCACGAGGTCGTCGACCAGCCGGGTCGTGTCCTTCTTCTTCATCGAGCGGTTGATGAACTCGTAGGTGCTCAGGTCGAACTGGTCCCCGAGCGCGTCATCCAGCGCCCGCTCGATCTTCTCGTTGTAGATGATCCGCCCGACCGTCGTCAGCATGTGGCCGCCGGCGCGACCG
>CAVUKF010000008.1:0-89841 GCA_963742025.1 uncultured Solirubrobacterales bacterium | reverse complement strand
CCGAAGAACTCCTTCAGCGCCGCCACGACCGGGCGGATGTTGACGATCGTCTGCGGCGTGATCGTGTCGGCGTCCTCGGTCGTGAGCCGCTCGCGGACGACACGCTCCATCCGGTAGAGACCGATCCGGAAGGCCTCCTGGATCAGCTCACCGACGGTCCGCAGCCGGCGGTTGCCGAAGTGCTCGTACTCGTCGAGGTGGTCCTGGATCGGCTCACGCGGCATCGACAGTGCCTCGGCCGCGAAGTCCTTGACATCGCCGTCGCCCTCCTCGGACATGCCGAGCAGCTTCGGCAGCGAGACGAGCTCCTTGACCAGTGCGATCACGTCGTCGTGGGTCAGTGTGCGTGTGTCGAGGTCGATGTCCAGACCGAGTCGCGAGTTCAGCTTGTAGCGACCGACGCGCGTCAGGTCGTAGCGCTTGGGATCGAAGAACAGCTGGTGCAGCAGCGAACGCGCGGCATCGATCGACGGCGGCTCACCCGGGCGCTGCTTCTTGAACAGCTCGATCAGCGCGCCCTCCTCGGTGCGCGTCATCTCCGCATCGGCGTCGAGCGTCAGGCGCATGTAGAGCGAGTTTTCGAACATCTTCAGGATCTCTTCGTCGCTCGCGTAGCCCATCGCCCGCAGCAGCACCGTGACCGGCAGCTTGCGCTTGCGGTCGATGCGGACGTAGACGCGCCCCTTCTTGTCGATCTCGAGTTCCAGCCATGAGCCGCGCGCCGGCATCAGGTTCGCGATGAAGACCTGCTTCTCCCGGTCCTTGGGCTCCATCACATACGCGCCGGGCGAACGGACCAGCTGCGTGACGACGACCCGCTCGGTGCCGTTGATGATGAACGTGCCGCGCTCGGTCATCCACGGGAAATCGCCCATGAACACCGACTGTTCCCGGATCTCGCCCGTCTCCCGGTTGATGAACGCGACCGTGACGGTCAGCGGGCGGGCGTAGGTCAGGTCCTTCTCACGGCACTGCTCGAGGCTCGCGATCGGCTCGTCGAAGACGAACTCCCCGAACTGCACCGCCAGATTGCCGGTGTAATCCTCGATCGGCGAGATGTCGTCGATCGTCTCGCGCAGACCGCCACCATCGGGGTCGGTCAGCCAGGTGAACGACCTGCGCTGAATGTCAATCAGGTTGGGGACTTCAAGGACCTTGTTCAGACGCGCGAAACTACGGCGCGTCCGCGGGGCGTGAGCGGTTGCCAAGACGGCGACTCCTCGGGCGAGTGGAGAGAGATGAGTGTCGCGCGGAAGGACCGAGAGGCCATTCTCAGGCGCGACCAACAAAGATAGCACACGGCAACGATGCCCTGTGCAGGACCGCCCAGCTCTCACGGACCCCGCCCTTGGCATCCGCGTATGTGGCGCGGTGCCCGATGTTGGGCGGCTACGACTATCGGCTGACGAGGGCAGTGTAGGGCGAAATTCGCTGCGTGGCAAGTTTTCGGTGCGCTTGGTGCCGATCGTCCAATACGACGGCTTCATGATTGGCGCCCGGCTGCCGATGACCCGTTACAGGTGAAACTCTTCGCAGGCGCAGCCGAAGCGCCAGAGCAGTCTTGCCCGGGACCGGGGCAGGTGAGCGAGGCAAGTTCGGCGGACCAGGTGAATGATGTCTTTGTCGGCCGGCAGCCGCTGCTCGACCGTGAACTGCGGCTGGTCGGCTACGAGCTGCTGTTCAGAGATGGCGCCGCAGACGCAGCTGTGGTCGTCGACAACGAGAGCGCCACCGCGACGGTGCTGCTGAACTCGATCACCGAGATCGGCTTCGACCGGGTTGTGGGCGGGCGCCCCGCCTGGATCAACATCTCCTGCGGCTTCATCAGGAAGGGCCTTGTGGAGCTGCTCCCGGCCGGTTCGCTGGTGCTGGAGATCCTCGAGGATCAGACCATCGACGACGAGGTGCTCGCCAAGGTCAGAGAGCTGAAGCGCCTCGGCCACAGATTCGCATTGGACGACTTCCAGTGGACGCCCGACACCGAACGCCTGCTGGAGCTCGTCGAGTTCGTAAAGCTCGATCTGATCGCGCTCGGCCGTGAGGGCCTGTTGGAGATGGTGAATCGGCTGAAGCCCCACACCGTCAAGCTGGTGGCCGAGAAGCTCGAGACCTACCAGGACCACGCCTTCTGCTCGGAGGCCGGCTGCGACATGTTCCAGGGCTACTTCTTCTGCCGCCCTGAGCTGATCCAGGGCCGGCGGATCGACACGAACCGCGCGGCGCTGCTGGAGCTGCTCTCGTCGCTGCACGACCCGGACGTCGAGTTGGCGGACCTGCATCGCCGGATCGCGATGGATGTCGGACTCAGCTTCCGCCTGATGCGCTACATCAACTCGCCTTTCTTCGGACTGCGCATGAGGATCGGGTCGATCGGCCAGGCGGTGGCGCTGCTGGGATTCGAGCAGCTCAAGCAGTGGATCACCCTGACCCTGTTCATGGGCGTTGACGACCAGCCGACCGAGCTGACCGTGACCGCGCTCGTCCGCGCTCGCTTCTGCGAGCTGGCCGCTCAGGAATTCCCGGATGGCAGCAGCCGCGACATGTTCACGCTCGGGCTCTTCTCGGTGATCGACGCACTGCTCAAGACCCCGATGGCGGAGCTGCTGGAGCAGATTCCGCTGATGCCCGACACGTGTGCGGCGCTCCTGGAGCGCAAGGGCCGCAAGGGACAGGTGCTCGATTGCGTGACCGCGATCGAGGTGGGCGATCTCCAGCGAGCCGAGGCGATCCTGCCGGCTGCCGGTCAGCTCTACATCACCGCGCTGGCTTGGACCGACGACGTCGCGCAGCATCTGCTGACCGCCGGATAGCGACCGCAGGCGGGCCGATAAGACAAGCGCCCGCCCCGGGGCGCGTGCTTGGCCCTACCTCATCTCGACTGAGCCACCGGCCTCTTCGAGCTCGGCCTTGAGCTTGTCGGCCTCGGCCTTGTCGATGCCTTCCTTGATCGGCTTGGGCGCTTCGTCGACGAGTGCCTTGGCCTCCTTCAGACCAAGTCCCGTCGCGGCGCGCACGACCTTGATCACCTGGATCTTCTTGTCGCCGGCCGCGGTCAGGACCACATCGAACTGGGTCTGCTCCTCGGCCTCCTCGCCACCGCCACCGTCGCCGCCGGCAGACGCGGCCGGCGCTGCCGCTGCCACCGCGGTCGCGGAGACGCCGAACGCCTCCTCGAGCGCCTTGATCCGCTCTGACAGCTCAAGCACGGAGATTGTCTTCAGCTCTTCGATCCACTCTGTTGTCGTGGTCATGGTTCCTCCTTATTCGTCGGACGGCTCGTCGTCCGACGCGACGTCGCCTTCAGGTTGTTCAGGTTCATCGATCTGTTCAGACTCAGCCACGGCTTCGGGCTCGGCCACGGCCTCCGGCTCGGCCGCAGCCTCCGGCTCAGCCGTAGCCTCCGGCTCAGCCGCAGCCTCCGGCTCAGCCGCAGGCTCGGGCTCGGCCACGGGCACGGGCTCGGGCTCGGGTTCGGGCTCGGGCTCGGCCGCGGCCTCCGGCTCGGGTTCTGCCGCAGGCGCCGGCTCAGCCGGCGCGGAGCCGCTGACCAGCCCCTGATCGGCGATCGCCTGGAGCTGGATCGCGAGCCCGCTGATCATCGCGTTCAGCGTCCGCACGAGTCCCGTGAGCGGAGCGGCGACAGTGCCGACCAGCTGGGCATGGAGCAGATCACGTGCCGGGAGCCGCGCGATCGAGCGAACGTCGTCGGCGCTCAGCAACGCGCCGTTCAACACGCCGCCCTTGAACTCGAGCGGGCCCCGGAGCAGGCGGGCCGCGTCGTTCAGCGCCTTGGCGGCGAGCGCCACATCACCATGTACGAGCGCGAGCGCGGTGGGACCCTCGAGCAGGGATTTGAGCACCTCCGCCCCGGCCTGATCGGCCGCCCGCTCCGACAGCGAATTCTTCACCACACGCAGCTTGGTGTCGGTTTCACGCAGCTTCGCGCGCACGTCGGCGATCTGCGAGACGGAGACGCCGCGGTAGTCAACCGCGAAGATCGCCTCGGCCGCGGCGATCTGCCCGGCGACCTCGTCGATGACTGCTGCTTTCTGTTCTCGGTTCATGGTCCTCTCGAATTTCAAACGCCCGCTTGCAGGCGGGCGTCGAGGACCGGCGGCTGACCGCTGGAATTCGAGCGTTCCGCCTGCTCCGGGCTTACGCGATCTCGCGGCCGAAGGTCTTGGGCTTCACTCAGTGGCTGCAGACTCTACGCGACTGCCGGCTCCTCGACGATGTCACGGGTTCGCGACGGGTCGACCTTGATGCCCGGGCCCATCGTCGATGCGAAGGTGACCGAGCGGATGTAGCGACCCTTGGCCGCCGATGGCTTGGCGCGAATCAACTCGTCGATCACCGCCGCATAGTTCTCGAGCAGCCGCTGTTCCTCGAACTCGCGCTTGCCGATCACGAGGTGGACGATCGCGTTGCGGTCGGTGCGGTACTCGATCTTGCCCGCCTTCGACTCCTGGACGGCCTTGGCGACATCGGCGGTGACGGTTCCCACCTTCGGGTTCGGCATCTTCCCGGACGGCCCGAGGATCCGCCCGAGGCGGCCGACGATCGGCATCAGATCCGGAGTGGCGATCGCCACGTCGAAATCGTCGAACCCCTCCTGGATCCGCGCTGCGAGATCCTCGGCGCCGACGACGTCGGCGCCGGCCTCCTGCGCCTCGCGCGCCTTCTCGCCCTGGGCGAACACCGCGACCTTGACGTCCTTGCCGAGCCCGTTGGGCAGCGCGATCGTTCCGCGCAACTGCTCATCCGCGTGGCGCACGTTCAGACCGGTGCGGACATGGACCTCGACCGACTCATTGAACTTGACGCGTGAGAGCTGCTTGACCAGCGCGATCGCCTCGGCCGGTGAGTACTCACGCTCGCGGTCGAAGCGCTGCTTGGCGTCGTTGTAGGTCTTGCCGTGGTTTGCCATCACCCAACCTCCACGCCCATCGAGCGCGCGGTGCCGGCGATGATCTTCGCGGCGGCGTCGATGTCGTTGGCGTTCAGATCCTTCATCTTCTTCTCGGCGATCGCCTTCAGCTGGTCCTGGGAGATCTTCGCAACCTTGTCGCGGTGCGGCTCGGCGGAGCCCTTCTCGATCCCGAGCGCCTGCTTGATCAGAATCGCCGCGGGCGGGCTCTTGGTGATGAACGTGAACGAGCGATCCTCGTAGACGGTGATCACAACGGGAATCACGGTGCCGGCATCGCCCTGCGTCTGCGCGTTGAACGCCTTGACGAACTCCATGATGTTGACACCGTGCTGGCCGAGCGCAGGGCCGACCGGCGGTGCCGGGCTTGCCTGCCCGCCAACCGCTTGGAGTTTGATCTGGGTTAGGACCTTCTTGGCCATTGCGTTCTGAGCACCTCGGTAAACGAAAAAAACACGGGGCCGCGTCAGCGGGCCCCTTTAAAGAATCGGGGTTAGAGCTTCTTGACCTGATCGAAGCCGACCTCGACGGGCGTCTCGCGGCCGAAGATCGAGACGAGCACCTTCAGGCGCTGCGCATCCTCGTTGACCTCGGAGATCTCGCCTGAGAAGTCCGACAACGGCCCGGAGATGACCTTGATCGACTCGCCGATCGAGAACTGGGCGCGGCTGCGCGGGCGCTCCGCGGTCTCCTGGTGAAGCAGCCGATCGACCTCGGCCTGCGTCAGCGGCACCGGCTCGTTCGACGCTCCGACGAAGCCGGTCACACCGGGTGTGCCCTTGACCAGCGACCAGGAGTCCTCGTTGAGGTCCATGTTCACGAGCACGTAGCCGGGCATCGTGCGACGCTCGACCGTGATCTTCTGGTTGTCCTTCATCTCGGAGACGGACTCGGTCGGCACGACGATCTGGCGAACGGCACGCTGCTGCCCGAGCGACACGACTCGGTGCTCGAGGTTGTGCTTGACCTTGTTCTCGTGTCCTGAATATGTGTTGACGACGTACCAGCGGAACATTGTGTTAGCTACTTGAGGATGAGGTTGACGAACTTCTGGGCGACGAAGTCGGCCACGCCGAGGTAGACGCCGGCCACGATCACGAAGCCCAGCACCACCCCGGTGGCCTGCATCACCTGACGGCGATCCGGCCACTGTACCCGTTGAAGCTCTCGCCAGCTTCCCTGAAGGAAGGTGATCAGCCGGGTGAAGATGCCCGGGCGCTCCGGAGCGGCGACTCCCGGTAGCGCGACTGCGCCGCCGCCACCGCTCGCCGAGGGGCCGGACAGCCCCCCTGCGCGAAGGCCACCATCGCCGGATCCGCTCCCCGAGCCCTCGCCTCCGAGACCGTCTCCGGCCACGGTGCCGTCGCCGTCATCGAGGATCTCATCTTCGTAGATCCGGTCGTACTCGTCGTCGCCCTCGTCTTTCGCGCGGTTGAATCCCGCCGCGCCGAGCAGCACCTGCGCATCGGCCAGCTCCACGTCCGGCGTGGCATGCTCCAGCGGATCGGGCGCCTCGAGCGGATCGGGCGCCTGCTCCTCGAGGGCATCTGCGGCCACGTCGACCGGCTCCGGCGCCTGCACCGGCGGATCCTCCTGGGGTCCGAGCGGTTGGGATCCCGCCGTCACCAACCCGGACTGGTCGTCCCCGGGCCGAGCACGGCGATCCCTCGCTCGTTTGCGATTACGGGCCACGACCTGCTCGTACGGCTATCGCGTCTCGCGATGCGAGGTGTGACACCTGCACCAG
This sequence comes from uncultured Solirubrobacterales bacterium, assembly GCA_963742025.1. Taxonomy (GTDB): domain Bacteria; phylum Actinomycetota; class Thermoleophilia; order Solirubrobacterales; family Solirubrobacteraceae; genus Palsa-465. The sequence continues at coordinate 83,167 of CAVUKF010000008.1, read as the reverse complement.
CGGCAGTACTTGCGCATCTGAAGCCGCTCAGGGTTGTTGCGCTTGCTCTTCTTGGTTTGGTAATTCCGGCGCTTGCACTCCTCGCAGGCGAGGGTCGCAGCGATCCGGACGTCTCCACGGGCCATTTGGGTCAGTTCCCGTTCGGTGTAGTGATGGCTGGATTGCCAGCTCCGGGCGCGTCAAGAAACGCCACCCGGCGCCGGTGGCCAGTGTAGCTAGTCCGCCATTTTGCGGGTGCCGAGGGGTCCGCATGCATCAGATCGCCCTGCGCGGCGACAATGCGCGGATGCTGCGGTTGATCGGCATCGTGATCACAATCGGGCTCGCTGATTCGCTGAACCCGACGACGGTCGCGCCCGCCCTGTATCTGGCGAGTGCCGAGCAGGCTCGCGAACGGGTGCTCGAGTACACGATCGCGGTGTTCTCGGTCTACCTCGTTGGCGGTCTGGTGATCGCGCTCGGCCCCGGTCAGCTCCTGCTGTCGCTGCTTCCACACCCCAGCCCGAACACGAAGGCGACGATCGAGGTGATCGTCGGGGTCGCGATGATCATGGCCAGCGTGGTCCTCTGGCGCCACCGCAACACGCTGTCCAAACGACAGCTTCCACAGCCCGATCCCGGGGGGAAGTCGAGCTGGGTGCTCGGCGCGAGCATCACGGCGGTCGAGCTGCCGACCGCGTTTCCGTATTTCGCTGCGATCGCGGCGATCGTCGGCTTCGGACTGGATCCAGGCACTCAGCTCGCGCTGCTGGTGCTGTTCAACGTGTGCTTCGTGCTACCGCTGATCGCGATCGTCGCGACGCTGTGGATCGCGGGCGAGGACGCGGACGACGTGCTCACGCGGTTCAGGGACTTCCTCCAGCGCAACTGGCCTGTGCTGCTCGCGGGGGCGGCGCTGCTGGCCGGCGTGTTCGTGGTCACGCTCGGCGCCACCGCGTTCGTGGCCAAGGCCCACGGCAAGCTCGGCAGCCTCGCGCGGCACCTGCGCCATCTGATGCACATCAAGGCCTGAGCCGTCCCTGACCCCGCAAGCTCCTGATCAACCAGCGGCGCGGGCGCTGCGGACCAGCTTGCGCATCCCGTTCAGCCAGCGCTCCGGCTGCGCGCCCTTGAGCGCCATGTGCTGGGCCACAGCCTCGTGCGGAAGGATCAGGAACCGCTCCTCGCGGATCCCCGCGACCACAGCCTCGGCAACATCCTGGGGGTCAAGCACGCCGCCCGCCAGGAGCGGAACCGCACCGATCGGATCGCTCAGCGCCAGCTCCAGCATCGGCGTTCTGACCGCCTGCGGGCAGACACACGAGACCCTGATCCCGGCGTCCGCGTAAGTGATCGAGAGCCACTCGGCGAGCGCGACGGCCGCGTGTTTGGTGACGCTGTAGGGCGCCGCGGAGACCTGCGTGAGCAACCCGGCCGCCGAGGCTGTGCTCACGAGATACCCCTCGCCGCGGCTGACCATCCCCGGCAGCAGCGCACGAGCCGCCCAGACGTGGGACATCAGGTTCACCTCCCACGTGGCCTGCCAGCCGGCGTCACTCGCCTCGACGCCGCCCGCCGGTCCCGCCACCCCCGCATTGGAGTGGAACACCTCGATCGCCCCGTGATCACGCTCGGCCTGCTCGATCAGCGCGATCACGCCGGCCTCCGCACCCACGTCAGCGACGATCGCCGAGCCGCCGACCTCACCGGCGACCGCCCCGACGGCCGCCGCATCGATGTCGGCCAGGACCAGCGCGCGCGGCCGCTCCTGGGCGAAGCGACGCGCGAGCGCGCGGCCGATACCGCTTCCCGCTCCGGTCACGACGACGTGTCGGTCGGTCAGCTCCATCCGAGCCGAACCCTAGTGGGTTTCCGGGGCGACCCGCTGGTTTCATCGTGCGTGCGTCAGGCACAGCAACGTCGCGTAGGGGAGCTCAATCGTTCCGCCGTGGCGGTCGATCGTCGCGGCGACATCGGCCAGCAGCTGCTCACGCCGGGACTGCTCGAGCACGATGTGGTCGGAGTGGGTTTCAAGCAGCGCGACGTAGGCGTCCGCGGTGTATCCGTGCGTCCAGCGGTACAGCCGCGTCTGCGCGTCGGTGAACCCTGGTGCGGCGGCTACCTGCGCCGGCCAGTCCTGGCCGAGGTCGAGCCTCGAGCGTTCGCCCGGGAACATCGGACCGGGCTCGACGAACTCGGCGCCGGAACGGCGATAGGCCTCGGCCAGCGGTTCGGCGAGCGTGCAGCGACTCCAATCTGCGATGTTCCAGAAAGCCGCCAGACTGCCACCCGGTACCAGCGCCTCACGCGCCAACGCGTATCTGCGGGCGTGATCGATCCAATGCCACGATTGGGCGGCATAGACGAGCTGATGGGCCCCGGCGCGCACCGCGGCCGACTCGAAGTCGCTGTGCTCGATCGTCACGCCCGGGAAGCGAGCACAGTTGCGGGCGGCCTGCGCCGCCATCTCCGGGTCGGGCTCGATCGCATGGACCGTCAAACCGCGCGCAGCGAGCAGGACCGTTGCCTTGCCGGTGCCCGCACCGACCTCGAGCGCCGAGAGCGGCGCGATCGCGCTGCTCGGCGCCCCACCCTCCGGCCCTGTTGAGGCGGCGGCGCCGGCGGCCGCGCCGGCGCGCGCGATCAGCTCGTCGACAAGCGCGGGCGGATAGGACGGCCGAGCCCGGTCGTAGAGCTCCGCGACCGACCCGAAGCTGAGCCGGCGCATCTCGGTCTGCGGCACCTCGGGCCCCATCGCCGCGGGACAGTAGAGCAGCAGGGCCGGTGCTGCGATGCCAACTCGAGTTCGGCGTGGCACGATGGACGCAGGTGAAGGATTACTACGACACCCGCGCCCAGGAGTACGACGAGTGGTACATGGGGACCGGTGTGTTCGCCGAGCGCGAGCGCCCCGATTGGGATGCTGCGGTCAACCGGCTCGTGGAGGACCTGGAGGCGCTCTCACCGGCAAGCACCCTCGACATCGCCTGCGGCACGGGATTCCTCACCCGACACCTCCCCGGTCCGACGACAGGGCTGGATCAATCCGAGCGGATGCTCGCGATCGCCGCGCAGCGGCTACCGGAGGCCGAGCTGGTCCAGGGCGACGCGTTGGCGCTGCCGTTCACGGCCGACTCGTTCTCGCGGGTTTTCACGGCCCACTTCTACGGCCACCTCGAACAGCCCGACCGCGAGCGATTCGTCGCCGAGGCCTTCCGGGTGGCGCCCGAACTGATCGTCGTCGACTCGGCGCTGCGCCCCGACCACGAAGCCGCTGAGTGGCAGACGCGGACCCTCAACGACGGGCAGAGCTTTCGCGTGTTCAAGCGCTACTTCAGCGCCGCCGGCCTGGCCGCGGAGCTGGGTGGTGGCAGCACGGTGCACGAGAGCGACTGGTTCGTCGCGGTGGCGGCGTCGCGCTGATCGGTCAGCCGCGAAAGTTGATCGGCTCAGGGCGGTTGCGTGAGCCTCTCTATCGTGCCGCCTCGTGACGCGCACGCTCGTGATCTCCGACCTGCACCTCGGAAGCCGTCGCCGTGTCGGCGTGCTCAGCCAGCCGGCGCCGCTCGATGCGCTGCTGCGTGCGCTTGATGACTGCGATCGGCTGGTGCTGCTCGGCGATGTGGTCGACATGACCGAGGTCGGGGTCGCGAACGCGCTGAGGGCCGCGACGCCGATCCTCCGTGCGATCGGCACGCGGCTGGGTCCTGACGGTGAGGTCGTCGTCGTGCCCGGGAATCACGATCTGGCGTTGATCCGCGGCTGGCTCGGCGATCACGCGCGGACGCTGACCCCGCAGACGCCGGTCCCGCTCGATGCAACGGCGGCGCTCGTCCAGCTGAGCGCATGCCTCGCGCCGGCGCGGGTCAGCGTCAGCTATCCGGGTGTGTGGTTGCAGGAGGGCATCTGGGCGACCCACGGGCACTACCTCGATCAGCACCTGTTCCCGATCGGGGCATATGGGATCGCCCGCGGCTGGCTGTCCCGGACGCCGAGCTCGCTGTCCTCGCCCTATGAGTACGAACTGGCACGGCGCCGTGCGCCCAGTCGCGCCCCGAGGATGCTGCCATGGCCACTGAATGCGGCGCTCGAAGCGCTCTCAGAGCAGGCGCGAGCATGGACGATGCCCCGCACACCAGGACGCCGGAACCTTGCCCGCCGGGCCCGGCGGCTGCTGCTGAACCCCCGAATGGCACCGCTGACCGCGACCCTGCTGGGGGGTCAGATGCAGCGGTTCAGCATTCCGGCCCTGCTGCACGTGATCGAACACCTGGAGATCGACGCCGATTGGGTGCTGTTCGGTCACGTGCACCGTCTGGGGCCGCTCGCAGGCGACGATCTGGAGGAGTGGGCGGCGCCGAACGGGCGGCCGAGGATCGCCAACTCCGGCTCGTGGCTGTACGAGCCACGCCTCGTCCACCACGCGGTCCCACCGCACCCGTACTGGCCGGGCGGCGCGATCGTGCTGGAATCCGGGCGCGCACCCCGCGCGGTCGGCCTGCTTGACGGACTGTCGGCCGCCGATCTGCACTAGCCCGTCAGCTCGGGCTGGGAGATTTGCGGCTTTGAGGCGCGAGGCTTGCGGTGTAAGGCGGGAGGCGGGAGGCGGGACGAGGGAGGCGGGAGGCTTGGTGACGGGAGGCGGGAGGCGGGAGGCGGGAGGCTTGGTGACAGGAGGCGGGAGGCTTGGTGACGGGAGGCGGGAGGCTTGAGGCTTGAGGCTTGAGGCTTGAGGCTTGGTGATTTTCCCGATATAGCGCCGACAATGCCCAAGCCTCAACCGAGACCACCCGGTCAGGGCAGGATCAGATGGCTGTCACCGAACTCGTGCCAGAGGTAGCCACACTCGAGCGCTTCCCGGTAGCAGCGCGCCAGCAGCTCCCCGCCGGCAACGGCCTCCAGCATCTGCAGATGCGAGGCCTCCGGTTCGTGCCAGCCGGTGATCAGGCCGTCGACGGCGCGCAGCCGGTGATCGGGGCCGATCAGCAGGTTGGTCCAGCCGGCGCTGGCGCTGCCCGCGCCCGGGTCCGCGAGCGCCGCCGTCTCGAGCGCGCGCACCACGGTCGTGCCGGCGGCGATCACGCGCCCACCCCAGGCTCGCGTGGCCGCAACGAGCCGCGCTGTGTGGGCCGACACTTCGTAGCGCTCGGGGAACGGCCGCTCGTGGCGCTCTGGCGACGAGACGCCGGCATGCAGCACGATCGGCGCGATCAGGATGCCCTGAGCCGCGAGCCTCGTGATCAGCTCCGGCGTGAACGGCCGCCCGGCGGAGGCCATCTCGACGCTACCCGGAACGCTCGCGTACACGTTCTGGTAGGCACTCAGCGGCCAGCGGCGTGTCAGGTAGCCGTAGCTGATCGGCTCACCGGCGGACCACAGATGTTCGGCGAGCGTGACCGGGCCGCTGTGGGCAGCCAGCATCAGCCGGGCGCTCGACGCGTACGGCGCCAGCAGCTCAAGCGTCCCGCCGCCGCAGTCGAGGGCGAGCAGTTCCCCGGTGCGGGCGCGAAGCGGTCTGGATCCGTCCGCGGTGCGCAGTTCGATGACGTGCCGGTCGCCGCTGATCCCCGGTGCCGGTGTCGAGAAGTGCACACGGGTGGTGGTGCCGTCGGCCCTGCGTGCAGTCGTCGCGGCCGGCACGGTCGCGGAGATGTTCACGACCAACAGGTCCCCGGCCCGAAGTTGCTCGGGCAACCCGGAGAACCGTGCGTGCTGGATCGACCGGGCGCGCCGGGCCGCGACCATCAGCCGGACTCCGTCTCGCCGCAGGCCGCGTGCCTCGGCGGGTTCGTGCGCCTCCAAGGCGGTCGGCAGCTCGAACGCGAGCGCGCTCATACGGTCGCCCCCGGCCTCTGCGGCAGCTCGCTGCAACGATAGCGCCCACTCGGCAGCTCGCCTTCGATCAGCGCCAGCAATCCGGGCACGCTCTCCTCGGGCGCAGCGCGATCGGAGATGTCCTCCCCGGGAAACGCCTGCTGATGCAGCTCGGTACGCATGTCGCCAGGGTCGACCGCATAGACGCGCAGCGCCGGGTGCTCGGCCGCGAGGATCGCCGAGAGCTGCTCGAGCGCGGCCTTGGAGGAGCCGTAGCCGCCCCATCCCGGGTACGGCTCGACCGCCGCGTCGGAGGTGATGTTGATGATCCGTGCGCCCGCCGCCATCCGCGGCAATGCGAGCTGGGCGATCGCCAGCGGCGCCAGGAGATTGACCTCGTAGACCTCCCGCAGCGCCTCCAGCGGGTAGTCGCCCAGCTCCGGCTGCGGGCTTGGGCCGAGGACGCTCGCGTTGTTCACGAGCAGCTCGATCGCTCCGTCGGATGCGCTGACGAGCGCCTGGCGGTGGCGCTCGTCAGCGACGTCGCCAGGGACGGCGATGACGCTCGTCAGGTCCGAAAGCTCAGCGGCGGCCAGCGCCAGCGCCTCTGCGCCCCGCGCGTCGATCACGAGTTCCCATTGTCTGCGCGCGAGCTCTCGCGCAAGCGCCAGTCCGAGTCCGCGAGAGGCTCCGGTGATGATTGCTTTGGGCATGCCTGCAAGGTAGTTGCGGACATGCCCGGTTACCAGAGGCAATAGGTCTTAAGACCGCTCGCCGACGATTCCCTCCCGCACGGCAAGCAACGCCGCCTGCGTTCGGTCCGCCACGCCGAGCTTCGCGAGAACGCGCGAGACGTGGGCCTTGACGGTCTTCTCGGCGATCCCGAGTTCCAGCGCGATCCGTTTGTTCGAACGCCCACCGACGATCAGCTCCAGGACGTCCTGTTCCCGCGCTGTCAGGCGCTCGGGCGACGGCGACGACCGCTGCGGGTCGCCGGCAAGCGTCGCGAGCAGCCGAGCCGCGACCTCTGGGTCGATCAGCGCCTCTCCTCGATGGGCTGCATGGATCGCGCGCGCCAGCTCGGCTGGAGCGACGTTCTTGAGCAGGAAGCCGCAGGCGCCGGCCTGGATCGCCGGCAGCAGCCGGTCCTCATCCAGGAAACTGCTCAGCACGACAACGCGCGCGGCGGGCACGCTTGACCGGATCGCTCTCATCGCTGCGATGCCGTCGACCCCTGGCATCACGAGGTCCATCAGGATGATGTCGGGCTGGAGCGCACCCGCCCGGGCGATCGCGTCCTCGCCGTCGCAGGCCTCGCCGACGACCTCGATCCCGTCCTGAAGCTCAAGGAACGAGCGAAGCCCTTCGCGCACGACGGCGTGGTCATCGACGATCAGGACGCCGATCATCTACGCGCGGACCTCCAGCCGCACCGCGGTGCCCTCGCCCGGTGCGGTGTCGATCGTCAGGCTCGCGCCCAGCTCACGGGCGCGCTCCTCCATCGAGGTGAGGCCCAGGTGATGGGCCCGGAGTTCCACGGCGCCGGGGTCGAAGCCGCAACCGTCGTCGAGCACCTCGACCGTTCCCGGGCCGATGCGTACGACGATCTCGCTCGCGCGTGCGTGGTTCAGCGCGTTGTGCACGGCTTCTCCGACGATCCGCAGCACCGCGAAGTCGCGCTCAGGGTCGCCCGGAGCGAGCTCGCCGGCTCCGGCCAGACGGATCTCGACCTGGTGTACGCGTGCGAGCATGTCGAGTTCCTTGGCGAGGGTCGCGCGCAGCCCGTCACGCTCGAGCGCCGGCGGGCGCAGACCGAGAATCAGTGCGCGAAGCTCCTCGAGGGCCTCGCTCGCGAGCTCGCCGAGGCGCTCGAGATGGGCTCGCGCGGCCTGCGGGTCGCGATCGAACTGCGTGGCTGCAGCCTGGGCTGTGAGCGTCAGGCTGAACAGCTTCTGGCTGACGACGTCATGCAGCTCAAGCGCCAGTCGGTTGCGCTCCGAGATGATCGAGAGCTCCCGGCTGCGCTCGTACAGTTGGGCGTTGGTGATCGCGATCGCAGCGTGCGCCGCGAGCAGCGAGATCAGCTCGCCGTCGGCTGCGTCGAAGCTCGGCGCCGTCTCCTTCTCGGTCAGGTAGAAGGCTCCGATCACCTCGCCGCCGGCGATGATCGGAACACCAAGGAACGAGCGCATATCGGGATGCTCGCGCGGCCACCAGCCACGAAAGCGCGGATCGCCCTGCACGTCCTCGTTCAGGTAGGGGGCGGTGGAGGCGAGCATCGCCCCGAGCATTCCGTGCGTTCGGGGCAATGGTCCCATCGCCTCGATCAGCGCGTCGCTCATACCCGCGACGAGGAACCGGCGAAAGCCACCCTCGCCGTCCGGGATGCCGAGCGCCGCGTAGCGCGCCCCGGCCAGCTCGCGCGCCGACTCGACCAACTGCTGGAGCACGTCGTCGACCGCCAGTCGCGACGTCACAGCAAGCACAGCGTTGCTGACAGCTCTCAGCGCCGGGTTCAGATGCTCCGCCATCGCCCCTGACGATACGGCGGTTGCCTGCGAGCGCGGCTCCAGCCGCGCGACTGCTACCGGCAGCCGAACTTGACGGGTGTTTGCAAGCTGGTGCGGCTGAAGCCGAGCGTGACCGCGCCGCCCCACCGACGAGAGCAGGAGCCCGGGTTGTGCCACAGACTGTGACCACCCTCGCTGCCGAGGTCCAGCGAGAGCTTCTCGATCGTGACGTTCGCGTTACCAGTGAAGTTGTTGGAGATCGGGAAGGACGGGAAGCTGAGCTCGACGCCACCTGCGTGCGAGCAGAGGTCGCCGATCCCGCTCTGCTGCGGCCAGTTGAGCAGCAGGTCGTTGCTGCTTCGCTTTACGAGCATGAGCAGCTCGACGGTTGCGGCGCAGCCTGCCTCGCTTGGGACGCCCAGATAGAAGCTGAGTTGCAGCGGGACGGTGCTGCTTGCGCCGAACAGCTGGTGGGCCGGCTTGATCGTTAGCGAGCCGGTCCCGATCTCCGTGCTCTGCGGACACGCGTCGCTGGACTCCGCCGCGGCGGTGCACATCGCGGCGCTCGTGCCGACCGAGCCGATCGAGAAGCCGTTCTGCAGTCTCAGGCTCAGGGTCGCCGGGAGCGAGCTCTCGGTCGGGAACGGCCCTGCGCTGAACTTCACGTTCGAAGCCGCGTGCGTCGCGTCGGGGCTCAGCGAGGCACGGACTGTGCCCGACTGGCTCGCCGCAGTGGCGACGCCCGCGCCGATCAGCATCGACAGGATCGTAAAACTCGTGAGGGCTCTGCGCATCTTGATCCTTTATACCGAAAAGTCGCTTAGTGGGTCAGGGCGCCACCAAATGAGGCGGCGGCGCACTCCTGCAAGGTATCGGCCGTCCCGATCGGAACCTTTATCCGCGGGCGACAGCTTTGCTCAACGCGCGCAGACGCTAGCTTTGGAGTCGATGCCCAAGGTGTGGCTCTATACCCAGATCGCGATCATCGTGTTCGTGCTCGCCGGCATCGTGATCGCAATCACGAAACTGGCGTGAGCCGGCGGGGCTGGGTTTCAGAGCGATGTTCGCATCGATCGTGGTCGGCACAGACGGATCCGAGACGGCCCGGGCCGCCGTGCGCTGCTCGATCGACCTTGCCCGTCAGTTCGGCGCTCGGCTCCACATCGTGAGCGCCTACGAGCCTGTCTCGGACCTTCGGCCGGGCGGCGAGCGTGTCTCGATGCCCGCAGCACGGTGGATGGTCAAGGCGCGTGACGACGTGCTTGCGATCCTCGAGGAGGCCGCGGCCGAGGCGCGCGCCTCCGGTGTCGGCGAGGTCGAGACGTTCGCTCGCCAGGGCGACGCGGCCGACGCAATCCTCGATGTCGCCGAAGAGCAGCGCTCCGACCTGGTTGTCGTCGGCCACCGCGGGCTCACCGGAGCGAAGCGATTCCTACTCGGATCGGTGCCGAACAAGGTCTCGCATTACGCGCCCTGCTCGGTCCTGATCGTCAGGACGACGTGAATCCCTGGTTCAGGTCGCCCCACCGGTCGTGGTCGTTGGGGCCGACGGTGCTGTGACGCTCGCCGTCCGAGACGTCGCGGTACCGACGTCGAGCAGTCCGTACCCGTAGTAGCTGTTCGGGATCGAGGTCCCGAGCGGCTGTGCTGTCTGCTCGAGCCGAGCCAGCACCTGGTCAGGCGTCGGGTGCCGGCCGATCACGCGGCTGGCGATCACGAGCGCCGCGCCGGCGGCCACCTCAGCCGTCGCCATCGACGTTCCGTACCAGCCAGAGGGAAGGCCGAAGTCATCTGGACGCAACGGGTTGTTGAACGTCATCTGGTAGATGCCTGGCAGACTGCGCTGCGGCTGGCAGAGCGGATCCGACTGCAACGAGGCATCGTCGCCACCGCCGGGGGCGACGAGGTCGAGGCCCGCCCCTTCGTTGGAGTAGTCGGCGATGCAGCGGTCGGAAGTCGTCGCCCCGACCGAGATCGCCGCCGGCGCTCGCGCCGGATACGCGATCTGCTCGCTGCTGTCGTTCCCGGCCGCCGCCACCACGACCACGTTGTGGCGGTGGGCGTAGCGGATCGCCGAAAGGATCTGCGGGATCTGCGATGCGGTGACGTTGATCGAGAACTCCAGGCTCAGGTTGATCACGTTGGCGCCGTGCTGCACCGCATAACGGATGCCGCGCGCGATCGTTGCCGCGTCTCCGTCGCCGTCGGCATTCAGCACCCTGACCGGCATGATCGAGGCCCCGTAAGCGAGGCCGGTCACGCCGATACGGTTGTTCGTCGCCTCCGCGATGATCCCGGCGATAAAGGTGCCGTGCCCCTCTCGATCAAGCGGGTAGGGGTCGGTGCACCTGCCGTGTCTGATCGTCCCCGCCACAAGATCGCACGGATCGACGAACCGCGTCCCGTGGAAGTCCGGCGACTCCTTGAAGTTCTTCCAATTCCGGAAGGCGACACCAGTGTCAAGCACCGCGACGACCGTCCCCCGGCCGCCCGGGCGGTGATCGGCGATCAGGTTGGCCCACGCCTCAGGAGCATTGACGCCGGCACCCGGCAGGAAGTTCCACTGCAGCCGCTGCCAGCCGCCCGGCACCCGGGCTCGGCCCGGATCGTCCGGGATCCACGACCCGGCGATGTGCGCGAGGAGGTCGGGCGTAGCGGCGCGGTCAACTGCGTGGGCTGTCGGTGCCGCCGGTCCGATCACCGCGGCATCGACCGGCGGGTCGTATGCGAGTAGCGACAGGCCCGCGGCGACGCAGGCCGCAAGGGTTATCAGAACACGGGATCTGGGCATTGACATTCGATCGGCGCGGGCGCTCGCGACCTACGCGCGCGTCCTTAAGACATCATCGACAGGCGGAAGTTTCTCCGGCTGGGCCTTTTCATATTCGCGTCTTCACATTCTCGACCACACGATGACCGAGCGCTTCTTCCCCAGAGACGAGTACTTCATGCGGCTGGCGCTGCGGGAGGCAGAGCGAGCGCTCGAGCACGACGACGTCCCGATCGGGGCGGTGATCGTAAAGGATGGCGAGGTGATCGGAGTCGCCCACAACGAACGCGAGCTCCGCGGCGATCCGACCGCCCATGCAGAGGTGATCGCGCTGCGTGAGGCGGCCACCGCACAGCGCAGCTGGCGCGTGCTGGACGCAGTCATGTACGTCACGCTCGAGCCCTGCGCGATGTGCGCGGGCGCGGTCGTTCTCGCCCGCCTGCCGCGAGTCGTATTCGGCGCGAGTGACCCGAAGGCGGGCGCCGCCGGCAGCGTCCTGAACGTTCTCGACGTGCCGCAGCTCAATCACCGGCCGGAGTGCCAGGGAGGCCTGCTCGCGGAGGAAAGCGCCGATCTGCTGCGCGCGTTCTTCGCAGAGCGCCGCTGATCGGTACCCCGCCGGCGATCGCGCAGTGCTGACGCGGACAGCGGCAGTGGAGGTCGGCCGACTGGACGCGGCGGGAGGCAGTCGTCTAGTTTTCTATGCCGCCTCACCGGAGAGGTGGCAGAGCGGTTGAATGCGCCGGTCTCGAAAACCGGTATACCCGCAAGGGTATCGGGGGTTCGAATCCCCCCCTCTCCGTTTAGACGCTCGGGGCAGCCAGAGTCCATCCTCTCCACGGCCGACTGCGAGCGCCGGAGGTGATCTCGGGACGCAGGATCGTCACCCGACAGCGGCCTGCAACGTCGTGAAACTCCTGTCCCGAGGACCGGAATCCTTTCAAGGCCACCGTCAAGCCAAGGCTGTCTCAATGGAAGCGGAAGCCGCGGTGACCCGAGTTCGGCGCAAATCCATCACCTTCTGTTCGACGCGCTGATCGAGTCTCCAGCCCGAAACGGGCGTCCTCCCGAAGCCGCCTGCCGATGTCTGTGTCGGGCGTCGCGCGAAGAACCATGAATCGATCTCGCACCCGTACGAAAGTCGATCGATGCGTGACCCTTCAATCGACGTTCCGGCCCTACTGATATGGCGCGGCGACCAACATCTCCGTAGTCCACCCCGTCCGGCTCGCGGGTCACCCCGGTCCGACACTCGAGCGGTAGGTCGATACAAGAGAAAGCGGCGCGGCGATCCGCAAGATCCACCACGGTCTCTCTGGATTCCTCTTCTGTCGTCGCAAACCCGCGCAGTCCCGGGCCACGAAACCTCGCCAGGCTCAGCGCGGACCGCCCCGGGCCCTCCATCCCGCCCGGAAACCCTTATTGAACGGACAGTCAGTGATGCCGCGCTCTTGCCGGACCCCGAACGTTGTGCTTGTCGCCATTGTGAACGTCATCGCCATGCTGCTTGGCGCCGAGCGCCCTGACCGGCGTCGTACCGGTGCCGTTGGGCACTGGACGTCGCCGCCGTTGCGAGAACTGCCCCGCGGATGCCGTCACGCGGGCGTGGTGGGGCTCATGGGTTTGTCAGCCACAACCCGGTTCGCAAAAGCACGGCGGCTTTCCGCGCTCGGTGGCGGGCTGCTGGTCTGCGCGTTGGCGTCCGCCCCGTCGGCATTCGCCGCGTCCACGCCGACGGTCAACCTCGGCCAGGCGGCGAGTTATGCGGTCATCAGCGGAGCGTCGGTGGCCAACCTCGGCGACACGACGGTCCGCGGTGACATCGGCGCGCCCACGCAGCCCTCAGGCTTTCCGCCGGGCGTGCTCGTTGGCAACATGCAGGTCGGCTCGGCCGACGCGACGGCGTACAACGACATGCTCACAGCGTACGCCGAGGTCCAGGCCCGGACGGGCGGCACCGCGCTTCCGGCCCTGACCAGCGCGACGCTGACTCCCGGCCTGTATACGGCGCGCTGCCGCCGTCGCCGTCCCCGCGTTGGGCGTTGTGACCCTTGACGGCGGCGGGAACCCGAACGCCGTGTTCGTCATCCAGGTCAACGGGGCGCTGTCGCTGGGGGCGGGAGCGCAGGTCGAATCTGACCGGCGGCGCGCAGGCGTCAAACGTGTTCTGGCAGGTCAATGGCGCGTTCTCGCTCGCCGCGGGCGCTCAGTTCGCTGGGACGGTGCTGGCGAGCACCACGGGCACCATTGGCGCGGGCTCGTTGGTCAACGGCCGGGTGCTCGCCGAAACGGCGGTCACGATGGACTCCGACGAGTTCTACAGCGCCCCGCCCACGGTCACGATCACCGGCGGCGCCGCGGCGGATATCAACAATTCCACCCCCACAATTGGCGGGACAACGAACGTTGGCGCGTCGGGAGTGGTCACCGTGACCATCGCCGGGCAGACGCTGACCGCGACCCCGTCGGCGCTGGACGGCAGCTGGTCGGTAACCCCCACGATTCTCGCCGACGGCACCTACCCGGTTGTGGCCTCGACGACCGACGGGGCGGGGAACGTCGGCAGCGCCACCCAGCAGCTGACGATCGACACCGTCCCGCCGCTCATCACGCTCGACGGCGCACCGACGGTCCTGACCAACAATCCGTCGGCGACGATTTCCGGGACCACCAACGCCGCGCCCGGGACCCTCATCACCGTCAACGTGGACGCGCAGACGCTGACCGCGGTGGTCGACGGCACGCCGATCATCGAGAGCGTCGGCGCGCAGACGCTGCTCGCGGTGGTGCAGTCCACCGGCCTGTGGAACGTCGCCCCGGCGCCCATGGGCGAAGGCGCCCGCACGGTCACCGCCGCGGTCACCGACCCGGCCGGCAACACGAGCACCGCCACCGAGCAGTTGACCGTCGACACCGTCGCGCCCGCTGTGAGCATCAGCGGCGGCGCTACCGCGCTGACCGACAATCCCACCCCGACGATCGCCGGGACGACCAACGCCCCGACCGGCGCTGTCGTGACCGTGACCGTCGCCGACCAGACACTCACCGCCCCCGTTCAGTCAGACGGAACGTGGTCGGTGACCCCGGCGCACCTCGCCGACGGCCCGCATCTCGTCGTCATGACCGTGTCGGACGCGGCGGGAAATCAGGCCAGCGCCGTGCAGACGCTGACCGTCAACACCGTCGCGCCCGTCGTCACGATTACCGGCGGGGCGAGCGCCACCACGACAAGTTTCAGCCCCACCCTCAGCGGCAGCACCGACGCCACGCCCGGCAGTACCGTCACGGTGAACGTGGCCGGGCAAACGATGACTACGATCGTGCAACCCGACGGCAGCTGGAACGCGACGGCCTCAGGGGTCGGAGCAGGCGCCTGGCTGGCAGTCGTGATCGTGACCGACGCCGCCGGCAACGTGGGCTCAGCCACGCAGACGCTCACGATTACCGCCGGAGCACCGGGCGAGACCGGGCCCCCCGGCGCCCCCGGAGCGACCGGAACCACGGGCGGCCCCGGAGCCACCGGGACCACGGGCGCCCCCGGAGCGACCGGAACCACGGGCGCCCCCGGAGCCACCGGGACCACGGGCGCCCCCGGAGCGACCGGGACCACGGGCGCCCCCGGAGCGACCGGAACCACGGGCGCCCCCGGAGCCACCGGGACCACGGGACCGCCGGGCGCGACCGGCCCCAAGGGCGCTACCGGAGCAACGGGCCTAACGCTGTCATCGGCCGAATTGGCGGTCAAGCACGGCAAGCATGTGCAGGTGCGAGTCGCACTCAGCAACGCGGCGAAGCTGACGCTCACCATAATGCGCGGGAAAAAGGTGGTGGCAAGGATGATCTTCGCGCGGGTCAAGGCGGGTCACTCCGTGCTCACGTGGAACGGCAAAGTCAAGCGGGGATTCGCCCCCCGCGGCATCTACTCGGTCGTGGTCAGAGCGGTGACCACGTCCGGAGCTTCGGCCAGCGTCAAGGCCACGTTGCGAATCACTTGATCAGCGAGCTCGCGGACCGCCATCAGGGGTGGGCCCAGCCGGGCCCGGGAGTTCATGGTGTCTAATGCTCCGGCGATCGTCGCGACAGAGACCGCCGGCTGACGCCGTCTCCGGCCATCGACCTCAGCTGCGCTCAGTGAGAATCCACACGACCACGCCGTAACACCGTGTAGATTCTCAGCCGACGCTACAGGTCAATTCCTCACCGGCTCGAAAGGAAAGACCGGCCGATCATGGTTCGGTTTTCGTCGAACCTATCGGTCACGGCGCGCCGCACGCACCGTGATGGGGGAACCTTCGGGGGGAACCTTCCGCGTTCGTGTCGAGTGCCGCCGGGGGCGGTGACTGAAAGTCGTGTAAAAGAGACTCTTCCGCTCTTCCGCTGGGCGCGACCGCTTGGCCGAACGTGCTCAGGACGCCTCGGTCGCGATCGCGGTCGCAGTGCCACGTGCGCGACGCGCGACGCCGCTGGCCTCCGCCGCCCGTGCGACCGCCAGAGCCACTGCCTCGACCACCTTCCGGTTGAAAACGCTTGGGATGATGGATTCGGCGTGCAGTTCGTCATCTGTCACGACCGCGGCGATGGCCTGTGCGGCAGCAAGCTTCATCTCTTCATTGATTGTGCTTGCGCGCACGTCGAGTGCGCCGCGGAAGACACCCGGGAACGCCAGCACGTTGTTGATTTGATTCGGGTAATCCGAACGACCGGTAGCCATGATCGCGACGTATCGGCCGACAGCTTCGACACGCACCTCAGGCTCGGGGTTGGCCATCGCGAAGACGACGGGCTCCGCTGCCATCTGGCGCACGGCCGCTGCGGACACGGCGCCCGGCGCGGACACTCCGATGAGTACGTCCGCGCCCGGCAGCACGTCGTTGGCCATGCCCCGTTCCCCGTTGGGGTTCGTGCGCACGGCGAGAGCTTCGCGTACCGCGTCCAGGCCGGGCCGGCCAGGATAGAGCGCACCCTCGATATCGCAGACGATGATGTTGCGCACACCGTGGGCCAGCAGAATCTCGGTACACGCGGTCCCGGCAGCGCCAGCGCCCACGATCACGATCTTGACGTCGGCAGCATGCTTTTCGACGACGCGAAGAGCATTCATCAGCGCGGCGAGTACAACGATTGCCGTTCCGTGCTGGTCATCATGGAAAACCGGAATGTCAAGCTCCTCGCGCAGCCGCCGCTCGATCTCGAAGCAGCGTGGCGCTGAGATGTCCTCCAGGTTGATCGCTCCAAACGTGGGCGCCACCATCTTGACGAATTCAACGATGCTGTCAGTGTCCTTGCTCGCCAGGCACAGCGGGAACGCGTCGACTCCGGCGAACTCCTTGAAAAGCAACGCCTTTCCTTCCATCACCGGCATTGCGGCCTCGGGGCCGATATCGCCGAGCCCGAGCACCGCCGTCCCGTCTGAGATCACGGCCACGGTGTTTCCCTTGATCGTCAGCGACCACGCTCTGTCGATGTCCTCGTGGATGGCCAGGCTGACCCGCGCGACGCCCGGTGTGTAGACCATCGAGAGATCATCACGGGTCTTGACCGGGGTCCTCCCGGTCACCTCGATCTTGCCGCCGAGGTGCATCAGGAACGTGCGGTCAGAGACGCGATCCACGATCACGCCGTCCAAGGCTCCAACCGCCTGCGCGACCGCCTCGGCGTGCGCGGCGTCGATACAGGCGACGGTCACGTCGCGCACCACCTCACCGCGCACGGTGCGCACGAGGTCTATAGCGCCGAGGATCGCGCCTGTTTCCCCGATCGACGCGGCAACCCGCGCGAACGCCCCAGGGCGTTGCCGCTGGCGCACGCGCATCGTGATTCCGTAGGACGCTGAAGGCTGGATCATCGGAACCGGAGTCGACTTCGCCGGCGTCACCGGGGATGTCGTCGCCTCACGACCGACGATGCGATCGACGCCGTTGGGCGTCACGCTCGCCGACCAGGAATCAGCTCGCGGGCGCAGGCGCCCACTTCGCTCGGCGCGCGGAAGTACACACAGATGATCGTACCCCTCCCGGCGTCGGCAACGAAGCGCCACGGAACTACGACAACGCCCCGTCTGGACATGCGACTCCCGGGATTGCTGTGCGTCAACCATCACGCGCGCTCGCCGTTGTGCTTCGCCGAGACAAGCGATCGTCCAGGGGCCTCGACCAGACGACCGGGTTACACAAGGACCTGGTTTTGTGGCCAACCGCAACGGGCGGCGTTCGACCGTTTCGTTGACGCGCGGAGGGTCGGCTTAGCGCAGCGTGTCCAGAACCTCGACCACGCGGGCGGGCTGAGTGTCTGGGTTCACGAACGCCAGGCGCAGCACCGTGCGGTCATCCCACCTGGTCGGCACACACAGGATGAGCCCCTGCTTCGCCAGCGTGTTCGACCAAGCCGCATACGCGTCGTGGTCCCAGCCGGGCCGCTCGAACAGAAGCACCGAGAGCTCTGGCTCACAGACGAGGTTCAGGTGGTCGTAGACCCGGATCGCTTCGGCTACCGCGCGCGTCGTCTCGAGCGTCCGCTCGATCGCCGCGACGTAGCGGTCGGTGCCGTGAGTCGCCAGGCTGAACCAGAACGGGAGCCCGCGCGCGCGCCGAGACAGGTGGATGGCAAGGTCCGACGGGTTCCCGGCCTCACGGTCGATCTGGTCGAGGTAGCCCGCGGTCTGCGAGTGCGCGTCGCGCGCAAGTTCGGGATCGCGGTAGAGCAGCGCGCAACAGTCATATGGGGCGAACAGCCACTTATGGGGGTCGACGATGAAGCTGTCCGCAAGCTCAACGCCGTCAAAGCGGCGGCGGACGCTCGGGGCGGCGAGTGCCGCGCCGCCGTACGCGCCGTCGACGTGCAACCACACCTGGTGCTCGGCACATACGGCGGCCACGCTCGCCAAGTCGTCGACAAGCCCCGCGTTCGTCGTGCCGGCGGAGGCCACCACAGCAAAGACGTCCGCAGGCTCGTCTGCCAGTGTGCCGGCCAGCGCTTCGCCTGTAAGGCGGCCGTTGGCGTCCTCGGGCACCTCGACGACCCCGACGTCAAGCACACGCGCCGCCACTCTGATGGAGGAATGTGCCTGAGCAGTGCACGCCAGCCGCCATCCGCCTTGTGGCCGCCGTCCGCGGCGGCTCAGAGCGGCATGTCGCGCCGCAGCGAGGGCGGACAGGTTCCCGACGGTACCCCCGGCGACGAAGCAGCCGGCGGCGCTCGGCGGCCACCCGAGCAGCTCGATGATCCAGCCCAGCGCCTCGTTCTCGGCGAAGATCGCGCCCGCGCCAGCCTCCCAGATCCCAGCGAACACGTTCGTCGCGCTCGTAACAAGGTCGAACGCCACTGCGGCGCGCGTCGGCGCCGACGGGATGTAGGCAAGATTCATCGGATCGTCCTGTGAACGCGTCGCCGGCAAGAGGATCTCGCGAAAGACGCGCAGCGCCTCGCCGCCCCCGATCCCCGCCGGCGTCACGGTACGACCGGCAGCTGCGGCCAGCTCAGAAGCCGGGCGCGCCGTAGTCTTCGAATCGGTCGGCCGGGCGACCCGTTGCCCCGCCCACTCCAGCGCAACTCGCACCAGCTCGGTCTCGTCACCCCATACCTCGTGGATCACGGCCCCCATGATGCCAGCGCAACACAGCCCCCTGACCACACCCGACCGGCTTGCTGACACGACTGCAAACGGCGGCGGTCGACCCGCAGCCACCTTTGCCGGACGCGGCGCGTGACCCAAGAGCAAGGCATGCCCGCCAGAACCGACCCCCCAACGAAACGTTGATGGCGGTAGACGCTGCTACCGCAAGCTGCATCGGGCAGCAGGATTCTGAGTTCGCGTGCACTTGCGCTTGCACTCGTGGTCGACCTCAGCTGAAGCAGCTCTGTTCGCATCGCGCCGTTTCGCGCGGGAGGATGTCGGCGTGAGCGATGCTCCTGACAAGACCCAGCTCGCGGCGCTCGGGTCGCTGTTGCGCGCCCAACGAGCGTCCGCCCGGTCGTCTCCTGCGCGAGCTTGCTCAACGCACCAACGTGTCCAATGCCCATCTCAGCGAGCTCGAGCGGGGACTGCACGAGCCCTCCCTACGCGTCTTGCGAGCAATCGCGTCGGCGCTTGACACGCCACGCTCGACGCCTTTTCTCCTCACGTCGGTCCCGACGCAGCTTTCGTTGTAGACTGACCGAGAGCCCCGCCCCAGCTTTCGGCGTGGCACTGCTTTTCCGGCTCCAGCCACTCGGTCGGCGTGTTCGTGACCGAATGGTTCACGCAATGTGTAGCGCCTCGGGAGTCGCATCTATGAAGGTTGTGAAGGGAATCGCCTGGGATGATCGGCCCGACCGACCCGGTGCAGCGGACTGGACACTTGGTCTGCGCTGTGCTGTCGATGGCCCGAATTTCGCGCGGGACAGCCGGTGCGCGTCCAGTGGACTGCGTTCTCGGTGCGGGCCTCGCCGTGCGCGCAGCCTCTGCTCGACGACCGCCGTTCGCGTCGCTCCGACCCAAATGGACCGCCGATCGCGGCCCACAGCCACCTAGGAGGACTCATGTCTGAAGCGGTCATTGTAGACGCGATCCGGACGCCCATCGGGCGCGCGGTAAAGGGCTCGCTGAGGGATATCCGGGCCGACGACCTCGCGGCGATCCCCCTGCGCGCACTCGTCGAGCGCAACCCGGGGGTCGACTTTGCGAACACGGACGACATCATGATGGGCTGTGGCTTTCCCGAGGGGGAGCAGGGCTACAACATCGCGCGCAACGCGCAGTTGCTCGCCGGTATCGACCATCACGTCCCGGCGGTCACGGTCAGCCGCTTCTGCGCATCTTCGCTCCAGACCATCCGGATGGCATTTCACGCGATCAAGGCGGGCGAAGGCGATCAGTACATCGCGGCGGGCGTGGAGTGCGTGTCGCGAGGCGCGGCGCAGACGCTTCCAGCGATGAATCCGCGGATCGATGGCACGAACGGCACGGGGTTCAATGTCTACATCTCGATGGGCCTTACGGCGGAGAACGTGGCGGCACGTTGCAAAGTCACCCGCGAGTCCCAGGACGAGTGGGCCGCGCTCTCCCAGCAGCGCGCCTGCGCGGCGCGCGACAGTGGCCACTTCGACCCCGAGATCGTTGGCGTCGAGATACCGGCGGTCCGTGACGCCGGCGGCAACGTCATTGCGGCACACACGGTTACCCGCGACGACGGGCCGCGCCCGGGTACGACCGTGGAAAAGCTCGCGGAACTGAAGCCCGCGTTCAAGCCCGATGGCACCGTCACCGCCGGCAACGCATGCCCGCTCAACGACGGCGCCGCAGCCGTCCTCGTGATGTCTGCGGACAAGGCCCGAGAGCTCGGCCTGCGACCCCGGGCGCGGATCGTCGCGTCCTCGGTGGCTGCAGTCCGTCCAGAGATCATGGGGCTCGGACCGATTCCGGCGATCAGAGCGGTACTCAAGGCGGCCGGCATGAGGATCGAGGACATGGACGCGGTCGAGATGAACGAGGCGTTCGCCGCCCAAGTAGTTCCCTGCCGGGACGAGTTCGGGATCGACCCGGAGAAGCTCAACTCCCACGGTGGCGCGATCGCGCTTGGCCACCCGTTCGGGATGACCGGCGCGCGGATCATGACCACCCTGCTGAACAACCTCGACGCCGTCGAGGGCAGCCTCGGGCTCGAGACGATGTGTGTCGCGGGCGGGATGGGCCAGGCGATGATCATCGAGCGGCTCAACTAGCTAAAACGAAAAGAGGCGTCAACATGGCAACCACAGCTATAAGACCTCAGAGCGCCGTTCGCGGCGAGGATCTCACGGGAAGGGTCGCGCTGGTCACGGGAGGTACCCGTGGCATTGGTGCGGCGATCTGCCACAGCCTCGTCGAGGCGGGCGCGGTCGTCGCCGCGGGCTTCTCCTCGAACCGCGAGCGAGCCGATGAGCTGAAGCAGTCGATCAAGGCGGCTGGAGGCGCGCTGTCGTTGCATCAGGGCAACGTTGGCGAGTGGGAGGACTGCCAGCGGGTCGTTCATGAGGTGATCGAGCAGCACGGTCGGCTCGACATCCTCGTCAACAACGCGGGCGTCACCGTCGACCGGCCGATCTGGAAGATGTCGATCGACGATTGGCACAAGGTGCTGCGCGTGAACCTGTCGGGGAGCTTTTACATGAGCAAGCCGGCAATCGAGCACATGCTCGAGCGGGGCTCGGGCCGGATAATCTTCATCTCGTCGGTGACTGGCGAGACCGGCAACATCGGCCAATCGAATTACGCGGCCTCGAAGTCGGGGCTGTTCGGGCTGACGAAAACACTCGCACGCGAGGCGGCGCTCGCGCTCAGGCTGTCCGGGAAGCTCGACACTGGGATGGGGGTCACGGTCAATGCCGTCACGCCGGGCCTGATCGAGACCGACATGGTGGCCACGATCCCTCCGTATCTGCTGAACAAGCTTCGGGAGGAGATTCCCATGCATCGGATGGGGCAGCCGGAAGAGGTGGCTCGCGTCGTGTGCTTCCTCGCCCAAGATGCCTCCGCCTACATCACCGGGCAGATCTGGGGCGTCAACGGCGGATACGACATGTGATTCATGGCTAAGACTGCAACGCCGGTGCGGTCCGTGAGCCCCTCCGGCGCCCATTTCGATCCCCACGAGTCCGCGGAGCACCCGTCGATCGCCGGCGCGGCGCTTGATCTGCTGCTGACCGAGGCCGGGTTCGGTAGTCGGGCGCGCTTCCTCCCGGGCCGCGAGACTGTCCGGCTCCTGACCGGGCTCAGCCGCCGCCCTGGGCGACTGGTCCGTCGCAGCTCCGCACTGACAGCGGAGCTCGCGAAGATCGCTTCCGGTCGCTCAGAGCTCAAGCTGCCCCACGGCGACCGCCGATTCCTCGACCCCGCCTGGTCCGCCAGTTGGTTCTACCGCCGGTTGCTTCAGGCCTATCTGGCCGTCGGCGAGTCGGTCGACGCGGTCATCGGTGATGCCGAGCTCGACTGGGAGGATGACCACAAGCTGCGCTTCATCGCGCAGAACCTGGTCGATGCTCTGGCGCCAGCGAACGCCCCGCTCGTGAACCCCGAGGTGCTCAAGGCAGCGATCGACACAGGCGGGCGGAACTTCGTTCGCGGTGCGCAGCAATTCGCTCACGACATGCGCGAGCCGCCTCGCCTGCCCGCGAACGTTGACGTCAGCAAGTTCACGGTCGGCCGCAATCTCGGTCTCACCCCAGGCGCCGTTGTGCTCCGCGACGAGCGCTTCGAACTGATCCATTACCAACCGTCGACTCCGGAGGTGCGGAACGCTCCGATCCTGCTCGTGCCGCCGATGATCAACAAGTTCTACATCATGGACCTCGCCCCAGGGCGTAGCTTGGTCGAGTACATGGTTGCGCGCGGACAGGAGGTGTTCTTGATCTCCTGGCGCAACCCGCGCGCCGAGCAACGCGACTGGGGGTTGGACACGTACGCCGACGCGGTGCTCGAAGCGTTCGGAGCTGTGCTGGATATCTCGGAATGCGACCGCGCCCACGTCCTCGGCTTCTGCGCGGGTGGACTGGTCGTCGCCGCCGCGATCTCGCACCTAGCCGACGTGGGCAAGCTCGACCGCGTCGCCAGCGTCACCCTCGGGGTCTGTGTCGTCGACAACGAGCACAGCAACGTGATCAGCACGTTTGCGACCGAGTCGGTCAAGAACGTCGCGCTCGCTTCCTCGGCGAAGAAGGGATATCTCGACGGGCAGGACCTCGCGAGCGTGTTCCTGTGGATGCGCCCGAATGATCTCATCTGGCCGTACGTTGTCAACAACTGGCTGCTCGGAAAGGAGCCGCCGGCGTTCGACATCCTGTACTGGAACGCCGACACGACGCGCATGCCGGCGGCGCTACATCGGGATTTCATGGAGATCTCAATCGACAACTCAATGCGCCGGCCAGGTGACGTCACAGTGCTGGGCTCGCCGGTCGACCTCAGCAGGATCACGGTCGACAGCTACATCGTCGCCGGCGCAGCGGACCACATCAGCCCATGGCAGAACTGCTATCGGACAACGCAACTGCTAGGCGGCCGCAAACGGTTCGTGCTATCCACCAGCGGGCACATCGCCGCGATCGTCAACCCGCCCGGCAACAAACGCGCGACGTACCGGACCGCCGACGAACAGACACCGCCCGACTCCGCGGACTGGGAGGAAATGGCGATCACTAACCAGGGAACGTGGTGGGCGGACTGGGATGAATGGCTGGCCGCGCGCTCGGACGGGACGCGCCCCGCGCCCGCGCGGCTCGGCAATCGGCGGCACAAGCTCGTGGGCGCGGCCCCCGGGGAGTATGTCCTCGAGCCGTGAGGCTCGGTTGCGGTTTCTGACACGAGGAGAACGAGATGCCCAACCTTTCCGATCTGCTTAGCCGCGCCGCCTTCGAGCGCCCTGACCACATCGCGATCAAGCTCGATCGGATCGAGCTTTCGTATGCCGCGCTGGATAAGGCCGCCACGCAGGCGGCCGCGCTTCTGAGCGCGCACGGGGTGCAGCCGGGCGACCGGGTCGGGATCATGCTGCCCAACATCCCGTACTTCCCGATCTCCTACTACGGCGCGCTGCGCGCAGGCGCCGTAGTCGTGCCGATGAACGCGCTGCTCAAGGAGCGGGAGGTCGCCTTCCATCTGAGCGATTCCGAAGCGAAGGTACTTCTCGCCTGGCACGATGTCGCCGACGCCGCACAGGCCGGCGCCAAGCAGGCGGACACCGAGTGCATCCTACTGAAGCCTGGCGAATTCGACGCCCTGCTGGCGCGCTGCCTGCCGCCCGCCGAGATCGCCGAGCGCCGCCTCGACGACACGGCCGTGCTCCTCTACACGTCCGGCACGACGGGCACGCCCAAGGGCGCCGAGCTCACGCACGGCAACCTCTTGCGTAACGTCGAGATCACGGTGGAACTGTTCGGGCTCGACGAGCGCTCCGTGACGCTGGGTGCACTGCCGCTATTCCACGCTTTTGGACAGACATGTGCGCTCAACGCGACCGTCGCCGTGGGCGGGATGCTCACATTGATCCCGCGCTTTGACGGCGGCAAGGCGCTGGAAATCATCGAGCGCGACCGCGTAAGCATCTTCGAGGGCGTCCCGACGATGTACGCGGCGATGCTTAATCATCCGCGGGCCGGCGAGACCGATGCATCCTCCCTCGAGGTGTGCGTCTCCGGCGGCGCCGCGCTGCCGATCGAGATCATGCACGCATTCGAGGAAAGGTTCGGATGCCAGATCCTGGAAGCCTACGGCCTCTCGGAGACCTCGCCGGTCGCCTCCTCCAACCGCCGCGACCGCGAGCGCAAGCCGGGATCGATCGGATTGCCGATCGATGGTGTCGAGATGCGCGTCATCGACAACCAAGGGATACGGGTTCCCCAAGGGGACATCGGCGAAGTGGCGATCCGGGGCCACAACATCATGAAGGGCTACTGGAAGCGCGAGCAAGCGACGGCCGACGCCATCGACACGGACGGATGGTTCAAGACCGGCGACATGGCGAGGGTCGATCAGGACGGCTACTTCTTTATCGTCGATCGCAAGAAGGATCTCGTCATCCGCGGTGGCTACAACGTGTACCCGCGCGAGGTCGAGGATGTCCTATACGAACATCCCGACGTGCACCAGGCCGCGGTGATCGGGATCCCACACGACGTGCTCGGCGAGGAGGTCGCTGCCGCCGTGGTGCTGAAGGCGGGCGCACACTCCACTCCCGCCGAGTTGCGCGCTTTCGTCAAACTGCGGATCGCAGCGTACAAGTACCCACGTCACGTCTGGTTCGTCGACGAGCTTCCCCAAGGCCCGAGCGGGAAGATCCTAAAACGCGAGATCAAGCCCCCAGACACCCTGCTGACGGCAGGGCACCCAGACCCGACGCCGGTACTGCAGGTCGTCGAGGGACGATAATCGCGAACGATGGCCAGCGGCGTCGACTGGAACCCCTCCTTCGTCACGGCAGCCGGCCTTCGCTTACGCGTCGCCCGGACCGGCGCCGGGCGCCCGCTGCTGCTGATCACCGGGATCGGGGCGAACCTCGATATGTGGGCGCCGTTCGCGAGGCTCGTCGGCACTCGCGAACTGATCGCCTTCGATCCACCCGGCGCCGGCATGTCGCAAAGGTCCCGGTTTCCGCTGCGGATGCACGGCCTGGCTCAGGTTGTCAGCAAGCTGCTCGATGCGCTGGAGCTCGAGCGGGTCGACGTGCTCGGCTACTCGTTCGGCGGCGCGCTGGCCCAAGAGCTCGCCCGGCGTGCGCCTGACCGGGTCCGCCGGCTCGTGCTGTGCGCGACCGCGCCCGGGCTTGGGGGAACTCCGCCGCGCCCCGTCGCCGCGCTGATGTTGGCCACGCCAGCGCGCTACTACCACCCCCGCCTGCTCGCGCTCACGGTCCCGCATATCGCGGGCGGGCGCACCGCCCGCGAACCCGACGCCTTCTCCGAGCAGGCCGCGGCGCGACTGCTCCGCCCCCCCAGCCCGGTCGGCTACGCCTACCAGCTCTACGCGATCACCGGCTGGTCCAGCCTCCCCTGGCTGCACAAGGTATCGCAGCGAACCCTGGTCGTGGCAGGCGAAGACGACCCGAGCGTCCCGGTCCGAAACGGCCACCTGCTCGCCGCTCGCCTGCCCGATGCGTGCCTGCACGTCGTCAAGGGGGGCGGACACCTGTTTCTCCTCGACGAGCCCCAGAACGTCGTCGGCGTGATCAGCGCCTTCCTCGACGAGGACTGAGACACGCGCAGTCAAGCGACGCCGTGACCCCTGGCCGAGCGCGCCGATGATCGGTCAGCCCCGAGAGCCTCGGGTTGCGAGCCGACAGCCGCCGGCCGACACGTGGGGTCACTTTCTGAGCCGGCCAGCTGGCGGAGGGAGTAAAGTGAAACTCCGTTTCGCTCTAAACCTCGGCGGACGGTTGTTTCCGGCCTTGACACCTGGCCGGCGCGGATGTGTTGATCGCCTCGGTCAGCGCCGTAACGCACGCGTCAGGAGCCGGAGCATGAGTAGCGTCGTCGCAGTACCTGCCGAGTCTCGCGGTCCACGCGACTCGGGTGTGGGGCGCCTTTCGCGCCTATCGGTGGGTGAGCGGAACGAGGTGGATGAGCGAGACGACCGGCCGGGCGTCGCCAACTCGCCCGGATCTCCCCGACTCAGCGAGGCAGACCGTCACCGTGCGGCGGTAAGTCGCAGTCTTCGGTGGGCGCTTGAGTCCGCTGATCGCGGCGACTACGCCGATGCGCTCGGATGGATTGATGTCGTCGAGGCCATAGGCGAGCGAATCCCTTCCAGCCATCAGACCAAACGCCAAGCGTGGTGTGATGCCCTCGCCAAGAGCCGCTCTCAGCCACCGGCGCCCTCGCCGACTCGCTCGCCGCTCCTGCCCTGACCTTGTAGCGAATCCGACAAAGGAGGTTCCGCGATGTCCCGCACGTCCGCATACGGCCTGTCGCTGACCGGATCATCAAAAGACGCCCGAGCGCGCCTACGTGAACTTGTTACCGAACAAGTGCTCCAGTCCACCGAGATGCGACCGGCACGTGACCAACCAAACTCAGTGGCTTCCAACCCAAGTGTGGTTGGCCGCTGCTCGTCGCGGTCTCACGCCGGGTTGCGCGGGGAGAACATCAACCTGAGTCTCAGCTCGACCGCGCAAGGGACCAAAGTCGCCGTCTCCGGCAAAGTCGCAGGCCACGGCGAGAAGGTCTCGAACCGCAAATTCTGGGCAAGAACGCTGACCGCCACATGAACGAACAAGAGGCTCAATTCGCAACCGGCCTTGACAAGAGTCCGCGTCGCATTCTTTGATCCGCGCCATCGGAGACGCCGCTACAGCGGAGCCGTTGAACGTCGAGTAGGATAGATCGGAGCGTCGCCTCAACCCTCGGCGAGCAGTGCCTTTCCGGCTTCAAAGATTCGGCCGGCGTGTGCGACACGCACCCAGCTAGGACGGCACCGTGGCGACTGACACCTACATCGAACGCGATCTTGCGGAACTCTTTGGGCGCGCGTTCGCCCGGCGATCCAGTCAAGCCTTTCGCCAGGTCGCACTCGAGTGCGAGTTTCCCGTCGTCGACCATGCAGGCGCCGTACCTTCCCGGGCGGTGATTCAGGACGTCCTGCTACGGCTCGGCGACTCTGGGTTTGACCTCGCGCGCGACCGTTCGAGCGGCGATCTCGTGCTGGCCACGCGTGACGCCGCAGATCCTCCCGGTGGCCAGGAAACCGTGTCAACCGACCTCGGGTACGCGACGATCGAGATCGCGACCCCCGCCAGTCTGACGCTGTTCGCCGCACAGCGTCGACTTGATCAGGTCCTGAGCTTGATCGTCATCTCGTGCGCGGCGAACGACTGCCTTGTCCTCGGGTACGGGATGCAGCCGATCACCTCGCCGAGTCGCGAGCTGGTCACGCGAAGCAGCCGATACCTGATGTACGAGCGCTTTTCTGACCATCGCTTCGTGCCGAGCGACGTTGGTGCGGACATCCACCTGTTCACGGTCAGCGCCGCGACACACTGCCACATCGACATCCGGCTTTCGGAAGCCGTCCGCGCCGTCAATGTGCTCAACGCGCTGGCGGGAGTACAGATCGCGCTGACGGCCAACAGCCCGATCTGGAACGGCCGGATCGATCCAGAATGGAAGGCGCCCCGCGAGAACTTCTACGACCGCACATACGACCCGGAGACATGGCCATCCGGCCGCCCGTGCGGCGTCCCGTCCGCGTTTCGCGATCTCGATGAGTACCTCGATGCGGTGCTCGACACCTGGGTCCCGCTCATCGAACGCAACGGCGAGCCGCTCGCTCTGAACTCACCCGGGCTGACGGCCAGGGAGTTCATGCAGGCACGAGACCTCGGCGCCAGCACCGCCGAGGGAGATGCGGTCAAGATCATTCCGGAGCCATCAGACATCGTGGCGTTCGCCCATCATCTGGAGTTCGACGCTCGATTGTGCCCGGCTCATGGCACCGTCGAGTCGCGGATCTCCTGCGCCCAGCCACCCGGCGCAGCGGTCCAGGTGGCAGCCTTCGCGCTGGGACTCGTTGAGAACCTCGCCGCCGCCGAACAGCTAATCGAGCGTGTCCCTCTCCTTGACCAGAAGCGACTGCGGATCGCCGGCGCCCGGCACGGCCTGACGTTCCCGGACCGAAACCCCGAGATGCACCAGCTGGCGAAGGCCGCTCTACAGATCGCCGAACAAGGACTACGGCGACGAGGCCATGGAGAACAGCAACTGCTCGCCGGCTTCTGGGAGCGCCTCGCCGCACGCACCACCTATGCCGACGAAGACATCACCCTATTTCAGACCCGCGGAATCCAGGGGCTGCTCGAAGCGCGCGCACATCACGTGCGCGACAAGACCCACTCGCTCTCCAGACCAGGTCGCGATAGGTCATGACACGCGGACCGCTCCCAGGGATCACGCTTCGGTGTGGTTCGAACGGAGAGGTCGTAAGCGCTGTCCGTCTCAGGGACGTCGCCGGCGATCTCCGGCAATTGCCTGGAACGCGAGACGGTACTTGCGCTCGTTCGCGATCAGCACGCGAAGGTGATCGCCGTCACCGTGTTCGGTCACCCGATCCACAGACGGATTCCAAGACAGAGCCGTGGATCCTGATGGAACGCCGCTCGACCACACAGCCGAGGCGTCGACCTCGCCGCGATTGTGCGCGCTTACCGCTGGCCGAGCTTGCCGGCTGCGCCGACCGGCTGAGCTACGTTAGTCGGCGGGTTTGAGGCGATCGTCACGTGAAGTGAACGCCGCTCCTTCAGCGCGCGTCGCTTCTGTGGGGCCTCTCTTGCAGCAAAAGTCGGTCGTTGCGGGTAGTCGCGACCAGGATGCGTTGATGGGTGGCGGCGCCGGGTGTATGGTGCGTGCGTCGTTCGCTCCAGCAGTCGGCGCACGACGGTTCTGCGGCTCCAGCAACTGGCCGCGTCAAGCGTGATGATCTCAGGCAGGTGTCGCGCGAACGCGGACGTCAGGAGCCACCATGCGCACTCTCCTCGAAAATTTTCAGGAACCTCGCCGGCCCGGCGAGCCGAAATGCGTTCTTGCGTGGCGACGAGCCACCCGATGCACTCGACCAGAACTGATGTGTGACTCGAGGAAGCGCCGGACAGGCCGCCACAAACCTCGCAGTCGTGGCAGGCACCCTCTCGTCTGGAGTGATCAGAACCCACGTACTCATCCGTATGTGATCACGGCGACGATCGGCAGGTGACGCCTCGTCGGCGAACCGCTGATCTTGGCGCCTCGCAGATCGCTGGTGTGTGCCAGAGGTTCACGGCACCGCCGGGGATGGATCGAGCGGGTGTGCACCTCCAGGATCTGGCGGCGACCGAGCGGGTCGGGCGGCTGCACGCGACGCGACAGTCGAATTGCCCGGAGCGCACGAGCGCCGGGTCGAGGATTTCGGGCCGATTGATGGCAGCCAGCACAGTCACCCCAAGCGCCGGCGGCTTCTGCTGACCGCGGCTGTCAGGTTTCCGAAGGGCCCCGAGAGATCCTTGGCAGCAGACGGTGGCCATCGACGACAGCGGCGGCGAGGTCGATCAGTTTGCGGTTCGCCTCGCGGGATTGCTCGCGCAGCAGCTCGAACGCGTGCTCCTCGTTGACGGAGTGGCGTTCCATCAGAATGCCCTTTGCCCGCTCGATCAGCGCGCGGCGCCCGAACGCACCTTCCAGGTCATGATACTCGGCGAAGCGGCGCAGCACGATGTCGATCGAGCTCTGCCATTCAGCAACGTCGTCGTCGCTGATGTGGGCGAAGATGCCTCGCTTGGACGCTTCCTTGACGAACTCGGGGTCAGGTCCGTGTAGCAGCAGGACCACTGGGCAGGCGGCCTCGCGAACGATCTTGTCGATCAGCGTGAGCGCATGTTCTGAGCTCTCCCCAAGCCCCACGAGTGCGACATCCGGTCGTTCCCGAGCGGTAACCGGACCGACGTCCTCGACATCGATCTCTCTTGCGATCACCTCGTGGCCGAGAGCAACCACGACCGGCGCCACCAGGGCGAGACGGTCTTTCCGCTCGTTCGCGATCAGGACGCGTAGATGGTCTGTCTCACGAACGTCACCTGGCGGACCCACCGCTTAATTGTAATTCTTTGAGGGCGCAACAGCGTGCTGGCCCGCGGGCCGTGCTGTTCAACGAGCTCGAGGGATACGGCCACGACCGCATCACCGGTCACCGGCTGGTGCACAGTCGCTGTGAGCAAGTATCGGGAGTGGTCATCCAGCCAGTTCAGGATCTCCGCATCGCTGCCATCCGCAAGCCGCCAGTGCGTGAAGTCCGATTGCCACATCTCGTTCGGTTGCGCAGCCTCAAACCGCGTATCTGAGGAGCGGAAATCCCCTCTCCGTTCAGACGCCACCCGGGCGGTCGGAGGGCGTGGTTCGATGGATCGCTGTCGCCGTGACATCGGTGTTACACTCTGGTGCTACATCATGCCGACAAAGCACGAACGGATTGGCGTCGTCAAGGACGAAGCCCTGCAGCAGGCCCTTGAGAGCGTGGCCTCGATCGTGGGCGTGACGACGCCGGCGGCGACAGTCGTCCATGACCTTGCCATCCGCGGTGCTCGCGCGATCCAGGATGACGCGACCCGTCGCACGGGGTTGCTCCGGGATCTGGCTGAGTGGTCAACGGGCGACGCTCCGCCATGGGACCCCGACGTGTTGGCTCGGATCGACGAGCTCTCTGCCCGGTGAGGTTCCCCGAAGGTTTGCTTCTGGCCGACAAGTCGGCGTGGGAATGCGCGGGCGATCCACGCGTGCGCGAGGAGTGGACGGAGGCGCTGGTGACCGGGAGGGTCGTCACTTGCCTGCCGGTCAGATACGAGCTTCTCTTCTCGACGCGCGATGCCGCGTCGTTTGTGGCGTTGGAGGAACGTCTAGCTGCGCTGCGCGACGTCGCGGTCACCGCCACGGTGGGGCGGGCTGCGATGGCGGCGCAGCGGGACCTTGCCGAGCTCGGTCCGCTTCATCATCGTGTCCCGTTGCCGGACCTGCTGATCGCCGCGATCGCGCAGGAGCACGGTCTCGTGGTGGTGCATGAAGATCGGCATTTCGAGACGCTTCAGCGCGTGCTGTCGTTCGCGGCACACCGCATGCTTGCCGACTGACAGCCGCTGGTGGTCGTGGCGTCCGATCGGATCGCGACGATTTGCCGGTGTGATCGTCCTCCACGCGGTCTGGTCGACTGACGCGCAGCTCTGCAGCCGGGGAGAGACGGGAACCGGCCGTGGCTTCACCTCGGGCCAGCTGGCGGGGTCGCCTGGGGTCTCGCGCGAGAGCAGGTGATCGAACGTGCGGGCGGCGGCGTCACGGGCGGTGAACGAATCGCCGAGATCCCACACCTTGCGTAGCGTCGCGATCATCGACGTGTGCCGGTACTCGTCGTTGATCACGATCCCCTCATTCACCCACGGGGAGACGATGATCGCCGGAACTCGGTAGCCCGAACGGTCAAACTTAATGTTTGAGCGTCGTGCCGAGCCGAGTCGCCTCTACGGACGTTTGCACGTGCCGCTCGCGGCAGCCACCACCGTCGAAGGGCTGTTGCCCGATGTCGACCGCCATGGATGTGCCCGCACCGGGGAACGCCGTCAGCCGTCCGACCAGTCGACGGTAGCGACCGTCACTGGTTCCGCGAGTCCTTTCAAATCGAGCGGTCGCTCATCGAGGGCGCGGAAGACGCTTCTCGCCGCCTGGAGCGTCTCACGGCTCGCGACGACTTCGCCTGGGCCGGCCGCCTGCGCGATCCTGGCCGTCGTGTGAACTCCGCGACCGCCGTAATCGCCGCCGCGGTCGGTTGCTTCGGTGGCATGGACACCGATGCGAACGCGCGGTGCAAAGCCGTGATCTCGCCGGTGATCACGCAGTGAGCGCTGGATCGAGCAGGCACACTCAAGGGCGCTCTCCGGCTCGGCAAATGCGACGAAGAAGCCATCGCCCTCGTGCTTGACTTCCTCGCCGGCACCTGCCTGGAAGCACCGTCTCAGCGTTCGGTCGTGCCAGGCCAGAAGCGACTCCCACTGCTCGTCACCGAGCATCTCGACCAAGCGGGTCGAGTCAACGATGTCGGTGAACATGAACGTCCTGACGGCAGTGTGCGGGACGGTGCCAGCTCTGGAAACGTGCGCAGCGACACGACGCGCGACACGCTCGGCCCCGATCCGCTCGAAGGTCGCCTGCGCGGCCCTCAGCTCAAGCTCCGCGGCATCCTGATCGCCCAGCGCCTCGTAGATGCCGGCCAGCAGCTCACGCGCCTGCGCGGCCTCGTACGGGACATCGATCTGAGACCACATACGAACACCCCGGCGAAGGTCTCTGACCGCATCATCGGTCCGCGACTCCAGCAACGCGACTCGCCCGCTGGCCACGTTCGCGGCGGCGTGCACGGCGGTCGTATCAAGCGACTCCGCGAGCTCTTCGAGCTCCCTGAGCGCGGAACGCGCCAGCTCTGTGTCACCTGCGGCGCCGGCGATCTCGACCGCCGCCGGCAGGAGCAGCCAGCGGCCCTCGCGCGTCAGACCGTTTTCGTCCGCAAGAGCCTCAACTATCGCCCGCCGGGCATCGGTTGGCTTCCCCTCCTCGAGGCGTAGGAGCGCAAGGCCCGGCTGCGGGTCGAAACCCAGCTCGGCGGCACGCCGGAAGGACTCGAGGGCGCCCTTCAGATCGCCGCGCCGGCGGCGGATCTCGCCGAGCTCGTGCAGCCCCCAGGCGGCCCAGCGAGGCGCCGCCAACAGCAGCTCGTCGACCGCCTCGCTCGCGTCTCGTTCGGCGCGGTCAAGCTCGCCGCGGAACCGCATCACCTCGGCCCGGTGAAACCGGCACAGGCCCGGGAATCCACTCAGCGACTGCCGCTCGCACCAGCGCAACGACGCGACGCTCCACTCGCCGGCCCGGCCCCAGTCACCACGATTCCGGCAGGCGAAGATCGTGGAGCAGAAGATCTGCCCCGTCGTCCAGAGATCGAGCTCCCCGCCGAGCGCAGCGGCCATCGCCTCATCGATCAGGGCAGCGCCTTCGCCGACTTCGCCTTCGAGCAGCCGCGCGTGGCCCAACGCCAAACGGCCCAGCGCCTCGATGTCACGATCCTCAAGCACACCACCAAGTTCGACCATCTCCTGACTCAGCTGCCGCGCCGCCGGTCCATCGCCCATCATGAACATGCCCTGCGCCATACACATCATCACCAGACCACGCTCGCGGCACACGGGCTCACGCTCGAGTAACCGCCCGGCGCGCGCCAACCAGCCCGCGGCAAGCGCGTCGGCGTGCCGCGCGTGATGCTCGATCGTCAGCTTCACCGCCACCCGCGCCGCGGATCGACGGTCTCCACAGCTCTCATAGGCCGCCGCGGCGCGCTCGAACGCGTCGAACATTTCGTCGAAGTGACGCGACCAACGCGCGGCCTCGCCCAAACGCTCCAGATCCTCACGAGTAAGCGACACCACCGCATCGGAGGAGCGCAGCTCCTGGAACGCAGCCCCCCATGCCCGCCGCTCGAACGCCTCACGCCCTCGCTCCAACGCTGCGCGCTCGGTCTCGGGCATGACGGAATTCTCCCACC
Organism: uncultured Solirubrobacterales bacterium; assembly: GCA_963742025.1. Lineage (GTDB taxonomy): Bacteria > Actinomycetota > Thermoleophilia > Solirubrobacterales > Solirubrobacteraceae > Palsa-465. The sequence continues at coordinate 49,548 of CAVUKF010000008.1, read as the reverse complement.
CCCGATGGTCGCGCCGGAACCCATCACGTTCAAAGTCGTGCCAGCGCGCCGTAGCCGCGATCGCCGGGCCCGCATGACTTGATGCTCGACGACCGCGGACTACTCTAAGCCTCGGTGCTACCGGATAGCATTCGGCGGGTTTGTCGGTGCTGTTTCACCTCGCTCGTCGGCGCCTGCCGATCGCGGCTGCCGTCGCCTCCGGCGTGCTGACGATTGCTGGCTGCGGGTCCTCGAGCACGTCGAGTAGCGTCGGCAACGGCGCGACCACCTCGAGCGCCAGCAGCAAGAGCGCGACTACACCCGGTAGCACAGGCAAGCGGCCTCGTAGTGTTCCGAGCTACGCGAAATCCCAGCTCGCGGCCGCTGCTTGCATACGTTCGCACGGGTTCCCGACCTTCCCTGATCCGACCTTCGGCGATGGCGGCGCTCAGGTCAACCTCAGCACCAGCATAAACATGAGCTCGCCGGGGTTCATGCTGGCCCAGAAGGAGTGCGGGAAGCTGGGCGTGGAACTCGCGGGCTATGCCCCGACCAGCACAGCGACCGCCGCCGAGATGGCGCAGGCGCTGGCGATCGCCAAATGCATGCGCGCCAACAGGGTGCCGAACTGGCCGGATCCCACGAAGACCATGCCCAGCAACCTGAACGGCTACGGCGTGCAGAGCGCCGTGCCGGGCCCACCAGGCGGCCCGATCTTCGTGATCCCAAACTCGATCGACCTCGAGTCGCCCGCGGTCAAGCGGGCAGCAACCGCCTGCCAGGAGAATTGACGCTGCACGCACAGGTCTCGCTTCGGAGGACCGAGCAGCAATGCCGGCTTGCAGCCAGCCGGCCCTCGAATAGCATTCTGGACCGCGGTAGACCAGATTGGACCCCAGATCCGACGCCGATGCTGTGGGTCCCCCAACACCCGACAAAATTGCGAGGAGTCATGATTCGGAAGATCGCCGCGGCAACAGTCGCCACCACAGCTGTCCTTGCCGGGGTCGCGCTCGGCGCGCAGTCCGGGACCTACGCCGGCAAGACCAGCCAGCACAAGGGGACGATCAGCTTGAAGGTCAGCGGCCACAAGATCGTGCACATCGCGTTCGTCGACGGCACCGGTGTCGGCGCTAACTGCAGCGCCGAGGGCGCCGTCGATCCCCAGTTCCCAGTCAGCTTCAACACCCACATGACGATCGGGGCACGTGGGACGTTCAGCGGCGCAGCCTCCCCGCGTCAGCTCGAGGTCTTCAAGATCAGTGGACGGTTCAGCGGCAAGCGGGTCTCTGGCTCTTTCACCGACTCGATTCCGATCGGCCAGGACACCGGAAACGGGTTCAAGTGCTCGTCCGGCAGGGTCACGTTCAGAGCTTCATTGCCGTAGGGCAATGACGGCACCACGCGTCTAGAGGTCGCAAGTGGCTGCCGTCACACGGCGCCTGCATCGGTGATCCCTGGCTGGCCTCGACCGCCTGGTTGTTCCAATTGGAGTATGCGTCAGTCCACACGAGCGCTCGTTGACGTCCGTCAGTTTGCTGACTAAGGTCAGAGGATGTCCGATGTGATGGTCGATCAGTTCCGTCGCTTCAACCGCGTCGTGACCGAGCGCGTCGGGGCACTCAATGATCACTTCCTCGGGCGCGAGCGACCACTGGGTGAGGCGCGCGTGCTGTGGGAGATCGGGCTCGACGGCTGCGAAGTTCGCCGGCTGCGCGCGCACCTGGGACTCGACTCGGGGTACCTGAGTCGGCTGCTGCGCTCGCTGGAGGCTGCCGGGCTGGTGACGGTGTCAACAGGGAGCGCCGACAGGCGGGTTCGTGTCGCACGGCTCACGGCTGCCGGCCACCGCGAGCGCTCCATGCTCGATCAGCGCTCGGATCAGCTCGCGCGGTCGCTGCTTGCGCCGCTGAGCTTGAAACAGCGCGAGCGGCTGCTCGCGGCGATGCGAGACGTCGAGCGCCTCCTGACCGCCGCGAGTGTGCAGATCACAGCCGTCGATCCCGAGCACCCCGACGCGCAACGCTGCCTGGCGAGCTACGTCGCCGAGCTCAACCGTCGCTCGGCGCGTGGCTTCGACCCCTCCGTCGGGGCCACCGCGCTCCCGCATCAGGTCCGGCCGCCTGCCGGGGAGTTCTTCGTCGCCTACCTTCACGGTGCCGCGATCGGCTGCGGCGCCGTGAAGCATCACGCCGACGCGCCGGCGGAGATCAAGCGCATGTGGATCGCTCCGGCTGCCCGCGGACTCGGACTGGGTCACCGGCTCCTGGAGCGATTGGAGGCGTGCGCGCTCGCCGGCGGAGCTCGGATCGCGCACATCGAAACGAGCGCGACTCTGATCGAGGCGCTGTCCCTGTACCGGTCGACCGGCTGGGTGGAGGTACCTGCGTTCAACGACGAGCCGTTCGCGGATCACTGGTTCGAGAAAGCGCTGAGCTGAGATCGACGACGGACGCGTCGACGCGGACACCGCCCGCGTCCTCTCGCTCGCTTGAGCCACACGCGGTCGGCTGACTCGCCCGCGAGCCAGTAACGACCGTCGCGCATTCCGAGATCGCCGCCCACCTGGCGCGGCTCAGAACAGACGCGGCTGGCTCAGAACAGACGCGGCTGACTCGGTTCGGGATCAGCTCGCCGTGGAGTCTTCCGGGTCGCCTCCTGTTCGGTCTGCAACACGCGGCCGAAGCGTTCCTCGGGCGGCACCAGGGGCCCCTCGAGGAGCTGAGTAAGCGCTCGGCGCTCGGCGACGGGCATGTACGCGCCGCGGCTGTACAGCTGCTCGTATCGCGGAATCAGCTCCGGCCGGTGTTCCGCGAGCCACTCCATGAACACCTCCCGCACTCCCCGCCGCAGATGCAGGGCGATTCCGGTGATGTAGCCGGCACCTGCTTGCGTCGCGAGCCGCACCACCTCGCGGACCTGCTCGGGAGAGTCGTTGATTCCCGGCATCAGCGGCGCCACGAGCACCCCGGTCTTGACCCCCGCCCTCGCGAGCTCGGCAATCGCATCCAGTCGGGCGGTCGGGTTCGGGCTGCGGGGCTCTGTCGCCCGCCACGCCTTCTGGTCCAGCGTCGGGATCGAGAGCGCGGCGGTGAAGTCCGTGACCGCGCTCAGCTCCCGCATCAGATCGAGATCGCGCAGCAACAGCGGTGACTTGGTCAGCACCGAGCACGGGCTGCGCGCGTCACGGAACACCTCCCAGATGCCGCGCATCAACTCGTAGCGCTTCTCGACCCACTGGTACGGATCGGTGTTCGTCCCAAGCGCCACGTGCTCCCGCTGCCAGCTCCTGCGGGCCAGCTCCACCCGCAGCCGCTCGGGAGCGTTGACCTTGACGACGATCTCACGCTCGAAGTCCCGTCCGGCGCCCAGCTCGAGGAATTCGTGGGTCGGGCGGGCGAAGCAATACGCGCACGCGTGCGTGCACCCCCGGTACGGGTTGACGGTCCAGCGGAACGGGACCAGGCTGGCATCGGGTACGCGATTGAGGATCGACTTTGCCCGAACCTCATAGAAGCGCGTATCAACCGCCTCAGGCGCGTCAAAATGACGAACCGTTACGTCGTTGTATCCCGGCAACCTCGCGTCTGCCTCGCGATCAACCGTCTGTTGCTCCCAGCGCACGAACATATGTTCGCACACGGACCGGATCGCAGCCCTCCAACAACGGTACGTGCCGACTTGCGGAAGTAGACTCCGCAGTCGTGGTCGGCAAGCCCGCGCAGCATGCTGAAGCCACGTTCGCCGTGCGAGTAGCTGCCGGGACCTGCGCCGCGATCCTGGTTGCCATCGGCACGGCGAGTGCGGCACCCCAAAGCCCGGCGGCGGCCGCCCCGGCGATCCCCGCGATCACGATCACCGCGCCCCGGAACGGCGCCTCCCACAGCGGCAGCATCGCCGTAAAGACAGTCCACTACGCGGTCTGGGCGTACGTCAACCCGCTGAAGGCGATCGCGGACCTGCACGCAAGCCGGATCGACATGGGCGTCGACTACTCAGGCTCAGGTCCGATCCTTGCGATCGGCGAAGCGAAGGTCATCTTCGCCAGAGCCAACGTATCCGGGCCCGAGAGCTGCTGGGGAAGAACCTGCGCGCCGCCGGGGAGTGGCATGGTCGTCTACCGACTCTTGGACGGCCCGTTCGCAGACAGGTACGTGTACGCAGTCGAGAACATCACCCTCAGCGTCAAGACGGGGCAGATCGTGAGAGCGGGCGAGCGGATCGCGGTCCTGCACGAGGCATCCCCGAACCTGGAGATCGGCTGGGCGGCTGGTCACGGCGCAGAGACGCTTGCGATCGAGGATCGACACCAATGCGCATGCGCCGATCCGGGCGGCTGGTCGTCGATCGAGGGACGGAACTTCGACCACCTGCTCGTATGGCTTGGCGCACCGTCCGGATACCTCCAGACGATCCCAGCCGACCAGCGCATGCCCCGCGGCTGGCCGAGGCTGCCTCGGTAACGACGAGTCCGTGGTGGACAAAACGGTCCCCGGGCCGTACACGGACTTCACCCAGTCGCTGACCGTCACGCTCGATCGACGCGCTGGGGCCCGCATTCAGCTCAGTCCGGGGGCACGGCGTGGAACTCAATTCTGTAGACGAGGGTGTGCTCGTCGATCGGACCGGCATGCGCGGCACGCTGACGCAACGTCTCGCGGTCGGGCTCGCCGGCTCGTCGCACGTCCTGCGCGGTGACCGCCGAGAACGGGACAAGCTCGATCGCATCGACCTCGATCTCACCCGGGCCGACCCGGTAGCGGCCGCCCGGCCTGGCCCGTGGCTGCTTCCACAATCGGAAGGAGACCGTGATGTCGCCGGCGAGTACGTCGTTGCGCAACTCGCGGCTGAACTCCACACCCGGAACGCTAGCTGAGCTGGTGATGCGTCATCAGCTGAGTGACGCTCGAGCGTCCTCGAAGCTCACCATCCGTCCGGCATCCTCGTCCCACAGCTTGAGCCGCGTCAGCTTCACGGCCTCTCGCAGCGAGAACACCGGCGCGGTATGGAAAGCGGAAACCTCGTCATGGGCGCGCTGGAGGTTGTAGTTCGGGATTTGGGAGCTCATGTGATGGACGTGGTGCAGGCCGATGTTGCCCGTGAAGTACTGCAGCACGCTGGGGAGGCGCAGGTACGAGCTGCCGTGCAGCGCCGCCGCGGCGAAGCTCCATTCGGAGTGCCGCTCCCAGTAGACGTCCTCGTACTGGTGCTGAACGTAGAACAGGAAGATTCCGGCGGAGCTCGCGATCATCACCGCCGGCAGCCACGTGAGCAGGAAATCGAAGGGGCCTAGCAGGACCATCAGCGCGCCGCCCACGACGATCAGCGCGAGATCCGTGAGCATCGCGCTGTGACGTAGGCGTGGCCGTTGCTCGGAGCTCCAGATGCGCGGCCCGATCATCATCACGAACACGGGCCCGAATCCGAACATCACCAAGGGATTTCGGAACACACGGTATGCGCGCTGACGCATCGGTGATCGCGCGTTGTACTCAGCAACGGAGAGAGTCCGGATGTCCCCCGTTCCGCGACGGTCGAGGTCACCGGCGGTCGCATGGTGGACCGCGTGATCGTGGCGCCAGCAAGCGAACGCGCTGAGCGTCAGCAGGCCGCAGAGCCTGCCCACCCACTGATTGCCGCGCTTGGTCGGCCAGAACGAACCATGCGTGCAGTCGTGAAAGACGATGAAGATCCGAACCAGAAAGCCACCTGCCAGAGGCGCCAGTGCCAGCGCCAGCAGCGGCGAAACCGAAATCGAGAGATAAGCCAGGACCGCAAGCGCCAGATAGGCGACCGCCGATGTGAGGAACTGCACTGAGCTCCGGACTCTCTGCGACTGCGCGTACGGCGCGAGCCGAGCGCGCCACATCGACATCGGGGAGCGGTCGGAGAGCTCGTGCTCACCCCCATCGGCACGGTGGACCGCAGAACGGTCCAGATCGAGTATCGCCACGAGCATCTACCTCCAGGTCGGGTCTACCGAGCCACAGGACGTAGCGCAGGGACGGGCTACCCATCGTACCCCCCAAGCAACCGTTCGGGCCGACGAGATCGGCGCCGGACCTACGTGTTCTGACCGAACGGGCGCGCGACCGGTACCGACGCGCGCCCGTTCGGGCCTGCCCGGTTCTTCGGGTCCTACCGCTCCTCAGGCGGCGTGGCCGGCCGCCTCGGTCGGGGTGATCGACTCCTCGACCCACTCGCCGGTGATCTGCCTGGTGGCGGCGTTGATGCGGTTCCAGGCGTTGATTGCCGCGATCGCGAGCACCAGCCCGGCGAGCTCGGACTCGTCAAAGTGGCGGGCTGCCTGCTCCCAAACTTCGTCGGGAATCGGATCCGAGCGGTCGGCGATCCGCGTGGCGGCCTCGGTCAACGCAAGCGCAGCTCGCTCTGCATCGGTGAAATACGGCGCCTCCCGCCAGGCGCCGACCATGAAGATGCGCTGATCGGGCTCACCCGCTGCCTTCAGCTCGCGCGAATGCATATCCAGGCAGACGCTGCATCCGTTGATCTGGCTGGCGCGCGCTTCGATCAGGTACAGCGTCGTTTCGGGCACGCCGGCTCCACGCACGGCGGCGCCGAGCTTCTGCAGCGCCTCGATCGCGCCGGGAACAGTCAGTGCCGGGTTGTTCATTCTTGGTTGCATGTGGGTCCTCCAGTTGGGGTCCTCAGGCGGGGTCACGTCGTGTGGATCCCGCGGGTCTATCCGATAGACACATGACGATGGAGGAATGTGACATGAGTGATGAGCAATGGCTTGCCGAGCGTTTCGAGGAGCACCGGCCCCGGCTGCGCGCGGTGGCGTACAGAATGCTGGGGTCGCTCAGCGAGGCGGACGACGCTGTCCAGGACGCCTGGCTTCGGGTCAGCCGCGCCGAAACCAGCGAGGTCGAGAATTTCGGCGGGTGGCTGACCACGATCGTCGCCCGCATCGCGCTGAACATGCTGCGCTCGCGCAAGATCCGACGAGAGCAGCCGCTCGACGTCCACCTCCCCGACCCAGTGGTCGATGCAGCCGACGGCACGAATCCCGAGCACGAACTCCTGCTCGCGGACTCGATCGGGCTGGCGCTGCTGGTGGTGCTCGACACACTCAGCCCGGCGGAGCGGCTGGCGTTCGTCCTGCATGACATGTTCGCGGTGCCGTTCGAGCAGATCGCTCCGATCGTCGGACGGTCCCCCGAGACGACGCGACAGCTGGCCAGCCGGGCCCGGCGACGTGTGCGGGGCACCGCGACGGTCCCGGACGCTTCACTCACCGAGCAGTGGGAGGTCGTGGACGCTTTTCTGGCGGCGGCGCGCAACGGTGATTTCGAGGCGCTCGTCGCGGTGCTCGACCCCGACGTGGTGCTCCGCGCAGACGGCGGGAGCACCGGGCTCTCGCACCGAGCGCAGGGCGCCCAGGCCGTCGCCGGTCAGGCGACCATGTGGTCGCAGACCGGGCTCAAAACCCGACGGGCGCTCGTCAACGGCGCGGCCGGACTCGTCTCAGAGCGGAACGGGAAGCCGTTCTCGGTCGGAGCGTTCACGATCCAAAACGGCAAGATCGTCGAGTGCGACTTCCTTGTTGACCCCGAGCGGCTCGCCCGGCTCGATCTCAAAGCCCTCGAGGTCTGATCGCCGGCCGGCTCTCAGCGCCCCGCAGGCGGCGCCACCAGCACGCGATAGCCAAGGTCGAGTTCGTCCAGTTCGAGCAGACCGGACCACCGGCGCTTCCATTCACCGCTTTCGAGGTCGGCACGCAGACGGCGCATCCCGCCCGCGCGGGCCCGATCCGGAATCAGTGCGAGTGCGGACATCGCCCGCGACACCTCGGGATCAAGAAGCGCTCCGGGACGCCGCCAGTATGCCGCCTCGAACCCGTCCATGCAGTCCGCGGGGATCATCACCGGGATCTGCTCAACCCGGCCGAGAACCGCCTCGAACTCGCGGATCGACGTCTCGCGTCGTGCCACCAGCTGCGCGGTCGCAGGGAAGTATTCGTACAACCACCACCACGGCGAAGCCTCCGGAACGCGGGTGAACACGACCACCGGCCCACGCGCCACCCTTCGCATCTCGGCGAGCCCTCTGCGCTTATCGATCCAATGATGGACGGACAGCACCGCCATTCCCGCGTCGAACTGATCGTCGGCAAAGGGCAGCGCCTCCGCTGACGCCTTGACGGCGGGAGCAGCCTCGGTCCGCCGCTGGGCGAGCATCACGTCTGAGGGCTCGACAGCGACCACACGCCGTCCGGCCGGCTCGTACGAGCCCGCGCCTGCCCCGACGTTGACGACCGACATCGCGTCGCCGAGACCGGTCCAGATCCGCTGCGCGATGCGCGGATCCTGCCGCCTACCCACCTCATAACCGATGCCGATCCGATCGTAGACAGGGCTCTGACGCCCGGTCACGACGAAAGCTCCGACCGATCGAGGCCCAAGTGACCCAACATCCCGTTCTGACCACGGACCGGCACGCCGAGGCTGCTATCCGTCGGTCAGCCGGAAGACCGGATGGTCAGGCGCTATCCGGCGGAGCTCGTCATTCGGGGAGTCGGGCCCGACGCCCCCGAAGAACGCACCAACCTCGATCTTCCATTTCTTCAGATATGCCCGCAGCAGCGGTGGTTTCTCGTCGTCGGTGAGCTCGACCGCCGTAAACGGCTGCGTCCGCCGTCCGACGCGCAGCCTCCCCTGAGAGCTCGCACGCAGATTCTTGACCCATTGCGTCTGACCACGCGGCGAGACAAGGTAATCGACGCCGTCGTATCGGAGAAGATTCACAGGCGTTTCTCGCCATTCACCTGAACGGCGGCCCCTCACCTCGAGCACGCGGGAGCCGTAGACACTGACGCCGAGACCGGTCAGCGCCGCCACGAGCCGGTTGAAGACGTTGGTCGTGAACCAACCCGGTCGCTGATAATGCTCAGCCATCCACACCATTCTGGCAGCGGGCGCGATCCGGAGGGTGGGCCAGCGAAGAAATTAAATAAAATCAATTGAGATCATGCACTTGTCAGATCGCAGCCGCCGACCCTCGTCCGCTGTCCGCGCGTGCGCTCGGAGATCTTCTCCGAGCTGACCTTTCACGCCGCCTATGAGCCACAGCGCGCGATCAGAACGGACCGGTACAAGAGAACCACAGCCACAATCGACCAATGACACCGTCAGACGGCAAACACCGACCGCCCCTGGGAAGGAGCGCGGTGGAGACTATGTCGACGCATCGTGCGCGATGTTCTGCGCCTGAACGGTCCCCGGCCTGATCCGCAACAGGGCACGCGCGAGCCGCCCGGTAGTACACCGACGCTCGGGCAAGCGCCGAAGCGGTTGCTGTGGGGGCGATGGGCCGCCCGGCTCTTCCTCTCCTCTGCCGGGCGGCCGCCGCGCAAGCTGCCGCGTCGGCGGACACCCTCGGCCGCCGGACACATCGACCGCCAGAAACACCAGAGCGACGACGCCTGATGAACCATCCACGCGCTGATGTCAGCTGATGCGTACTCTCCGTCTGATGACCGAGATGCCCACCGCACCTGTGGCCGCGGGATCGCTCGTTGCCGGTTACCTCGTCGCCAGGGAGACCGGCGTGCGCCCGCTCGGCGGCCTTGTGCTGACGAGTGCCGGTGTCTGGTGTACTCGTGCGTGGGCCCGCCGTAGCGGCCCCGGAACCGCGGCCGTACTGCTCGGCATCTACGCGGCCGGATTCGGCGGCTCCCACCCACTGGCCAAGCGCATCGGAGCGTGGCCGTCCGTGCTGACAGTCGCAGCGGTGAGCGGCACCGCGTCGTGGGCGCTGGCCGACCGGGCTCGCACGTCGGGCAGTTGATCAGTCCGTCCTTCGGGTGCCCTTGAAGCCCGGGATCACAACCGCTCGCCGGCGCATAGCGGCGCGCTGATCGTGTTCTCGGCCGGCGCGAGCGGACACACCCACACTTCGTCGTAGCGGCACGACGGGTGGTAGAGGAAGTTGAGGTCGATCGTCAGCGCGCGCTTGGCGACGTCGAACCCGAGGTCGGCGCCCTTGGCGGTGTCGAGCAGGTAGCGCCCGCCGCCGTAACTGCCGCCGCCTGACGTGCCGTCGCGCAACGGCAGGAACAGACCGCCTGCGTACTGCTCCAGCCACCACAGCTCGACGGTCGCCCCCAGGGGCGCCGGCAGCTCCACCGACCCGACTGAACGCAGCGAGGTGATGCCGTCGATTCCGGTCGTCTGCGAACGCTCCGCCGCCACTCGTGGAGGTCCGAGCGGCAGCGTGAATCGCAGGTCTCGGTCGTAGGGCCAGTAGGGGACGCCGGTCGTTCTGAGCGGATCCGAGGGCCGGAGCGGGCTCTGAGGATGGTGCTGAAAGAGAACGTCACGCCCCCGGCGCCAGACGGCATGAGCCACCTCCGGGCGCTTTTCGGCGCGGACCGCCCGGTACAGCTCGGCCACCTGACGGCGCCAGTCGATCAACTCGAGCTCTTTCACGCTTGGCTCAGGCAGTTGGCGCGGGTCGCTCGCGGGGAACACTCGAGGTCCCTCGGCGAGCACACCGGCGTCAGCGGCGAGCAACGGTCGCCTGAGCATCATCCGCAGCTTCGCCGGCGGGCGCCGACGGCGCCTGCCCGGCCACGGGCGGCTCAATCGCGGGTGTTTCGGGCCCGCCGCCCGATGCGGTCTCCGCGTTGCGCCACGGGCGTGCGTACACCAGCCAGTAGGTCGCTGCCGCGAACAGCACGGCGCACAGAATCCAACCCAGCGCCGTCGTCCCGATGCCGACATACTTGAGGCCCGAGGCGAAGATCACGAACGCGATCACCGGCCGGATGTAGCGGTCCGGCACGCGCGAGGAGAGCAGCGAGCCAACGAACACCGCCGGAACGCTGCCCAAGATCAGCGAGCCGGTGACACCGAAATCGACGTGGCCGAAAACGAGCGCCCCGATGGCTGCGGCGATCGTCAACGGGACGGCCTGGGTCAGGTCCGTTCCGACCAGCTGATTGGCGCCGATCAGCGGATACAGAAAGAGCAGCATCACAATCATCAGCGATCCGGACCCGACCGACGTCATCCCGACGATCAACCCGCCGAGGACTCCGATCGCCACCGTCGGGAGTGGACGCGGAACCACCTCGTGGACCACCATCACGCGGCTCCCACCGCCGCGCCGGTCGAGCACGAACCGCAGGACCATCGCACCGGCCCCGACGAGCAGCGCCGCGCCCAGCGCGATTTCTATGTGCTTCTCCGCCGTCTTCGCGTCACCCATCAGATGCAGCAGGTAGGCGCCAAGAAACGCGGCCGGGACCGAGCCGAGCACCATCAGGCGAACCAGCCGCATATTCACCGTCCCCGCCCGGTAATGCACCGCAGCTCCGATCGGCCGCATGACGACTGCCGCAACCAGATCGCTGGAGATCGCCGCCGACGGCGTCACGCCGAACAGCAGGATCAGCATCGGTGTCATCAGCGCGCCGCCGCCGGCTCCGGTCAGGCCGACGAGCAGTCCGACGATCGCGCTGCCGAGAACGATGTAGGGATCGATGTGCATGATCAAGCGAGCGTCACCGGCCACATGCCGACGACGACGAAGTCAGACACCATAGACAAGCGGGGAGGCGAGCCCTCGCCCCAGGGCCGGTCAGGCCCTGATCGCGCTCACGAGCTCCGCTTGGATTCCGGCTTCGGGCGCCGGTCCGCGGCGAACGGATCGGGGGCCGCGCCCGCGGGCGCGTCTCGCTCGAGCGCCGCCTTCGCCTCGGCAAGCTGCGCACGACCCTGCTTGTCGAGGACCGGGAACCTCGGGTCGATCGCCATCAGCGCTTCGACGATCACCGAACCCGCGGCGATCCGCGCGAACCATTTCTCATCCGCCGGGATCACGTGCCACGGCGCCCACTCGGTGCTGGTGTGGGAGAGCATCTGCGAGAACGCCTTCTGGTACTGGTCCCAGTAGGTCCGCTCATGCACGTCGTTGAGCGAGAACTTCCAGTTGTGGGAGGGAAGATCGCAGCGCCTGAGCAAGCGGATCCGCTGTTCCTCCCGCGACACGTTCAGGAACAGCTTGACAATCCGGATGCCGTTGTCGACCAGGTAGCGCTCCCAGTCGTTGATCTCCCGGTACCGCCGCTCCCACACGTCCTTGCCCTTGCTCTCCGGCGGCATCCTCTGGCGGTCGAGGTTCTCCGGGTGCACGCGCACGACGGCGACCTCCTCGTAGTGCGAGCGGTTGAAGATGCCGATCTCGCCGCGCCGGGGCAGGCGCTGCTGATAGCGCCATAGGTAATCGTGGTTGAGCTCTTCGGCCGAGGGCACTTTGAAACTGTGCACCGCCACACCCTGCGGGTTCACTCCGCTCATCACGTGCCGGATCGTTCCGTCCTTCCCGGCCGCGTCGAGCGCCTGGATCACGACCAGCACGCCGTGTGTGTCCTGCGCAGCGAGGCGTTCCTGGAGCTCTGACAGCAGCGCCACGCCCCGAGCCAGCAGCTCAGACCCATCCTTCTTCTTGACTCCCCCCTTGAATGCCGGGTCGAAGTCGCGCGAGAGCAGCACCTGCGACCCGGGCGTAACCCTGAACGGGTCGATGAACCGCTTGATCTGTTTATGACGCTGGTCGGCCATTAGATGCAACCTCCGTTGGACTGTCCGCAACCCTACGCAACAACCGGCCGAGATCGCTCCAAGCCCTTGCAAGCCGCGTTTTTCACGCTGCGGTGATCCGAAGCCGCCCCGGCGACGTATGGCGGGCAAAACAGAGTTGAGGGCTCGGCCCGAGACGAACCTCGCCGACGCAGGAGCGGACGCGGGGCAGTCCGACCCGCCGCTCGACGCAACCATCGAGGAGGACTCAATGAGTGACCTCACACGACGAGGATTCGTGACCAAGTCAGCTGGCACTGCAGCTGCGATGACGGCGATCGGAGCGATCGTCACCGGGCAGGCCGAGGCCGATCGCAACGCACCGGTCAGTCGCGAGACGGTCGTCGCCTTTGTGCGTGACCCCAGGAACGGCGAGATCTCGGTGATGAGCTCCGACCGCCAGGTGACGATCCGCGATCGGAAGCTGGCCGCGCAGATCGCGCGGGCCCTGGGCTGAGCAGCAGTTCGCGACGTTCGATCACACAACAACCTTTTCACACCGACTCGGAGGTAAAGCATGTCGTCTCACCGCGAGGCGCCGGCGATCAGCAAGGACCCGGTCGCCGACAACACCGACACCTATGCATTCGTCAGTCCGGATAATCCTGACACCGTCACGATCATCTCCAACTACCTACCGCTGGAGGCGCCGTTCGGCGGTCCGAACTTCTTCGAGTTCGGCGACGACGTGCGCTACGACATCAACATCGACAACAACGGCGACGGCCTGCCGGACATCACGTACGAATTCCAGTTCGAGACCGTCGTTCTGAATCCGGATACGTTCCTCTACAACACGGGCACGATCGATTCGATCTCCAGCCCGAACTGGAACAGGCGCCAGTTCTATTCGGTGACGCGTGTTCACAACGGGCGCCGGCAACTGCTGGCGAGCAACCTCGCCTGCCCGCCGTGCAACATCGGTCCGGCATCGACGCCGAACTACGACGCCCTCGCCGGGCAGGCGATCCACTCGATCGGCTCCGGGCGTACGGTGTTCGCGGGGCAGCGACTCGAGGGCTTCTATGTCGATCTGGGGGCTGTCTTCGACCTCGCCGACCTGCGTCCGTTCCAGAGCCTGCACGTCGCGTCGATGGCGAACGCTCCGGGTGTCAACGCGACCAACGGCTTCGGCGTGCATTCGATCGCGATCCAGGTGCCGAAGAGCGACCTGACGCGTGATGGCTCGACGCCGAGCGACCCGGCGGACCGGCGCTCCGTGATCGGTGTCTGGGCGGCCGCCAGCCGTCAGCGGACGCGGATCTACGACGCCATCAATGACGGCGGCGACTGGTGGGGCGGCGACTGGGTCCAGGTCTCACGGCTCGGCAACCCGTTGATCAACGAGGTGCTGATCCCGATGGGCAAGAAGGACTACTGGAACACGCTCTCACCATCGGACGACGCCCAGTTCCTCCAGCACTACCAGCACCCCGAGCTCGCCTCGCTGCTGCCGGTCCTGTATCCGCCGCAGCCTTCGGCGCCGAGCGGGGTTTTTCCCCACCTGGCGGGGCTGACCGCGGCCCGGGCGGATCTCGTTGCGATCCTGCTGACGGGGATCCCGGCCGGCGTCGTGCCCGGCTTCCAGAACTACACAGGGAGCACCTACGCCGACGAGCTGCGGCTGAACATGGCGATCCCGCAGACGAGCAGCCCGTCACAGCCGTTCGGGACGAGTCAGCTCGGACTGATCGGCGGCGACGCCGCCGGCTTCCCGAACGGGCGCAGGGTGTTCGACGACGTCGTCACGATCGAGCTGCGGGCAATCGCAGGGCTGACGTATGAGCTCGTCGCCAGCTACACCCCGGACGCAGCGGTCGGTGCGATCCCCGCGACCGAGAGCGGCGGCATCTCGGACGGGCTCACCGCCGCCGACTCGACCTACATGACGTCGTTCCCGTATCTCGGGACGCCGCTGAGCGGCTACCAGACAATGCCGTTGGCAGCGGCCTGATCGGGAGTGATCGTGATGAACACGGCAATGACCCGAACAGCGACAGAAGCCGCCTCGAGCGCGAGCGTCGCGCTCGACATCGGTGCGGGCCGTGGCGCACTCGTCATCTATCCGGGCGAGCGCTACCGGGGAACAGAGATCGAGATCAGTCGTCTGGACGGCGACGGGCGGCGCGTCCATACGGGCGTACACGACCGCTCCACCCAGAACGGGGCCGTCCTCACCGCGATCTTCGGAAGTCTCGCGGCCGGCGACTACCTCGTGTGGGCGGACGCGAGCACCGAAGGGCCCCGCGTTTCGGTGCCCGACGGGAGTGTGGCTGAGCTGCGTCTCGGCTAGCGACGGCTACGGGCGCTCTCGCTCCGCCAGTTCGGGCGGGAGCGCCTTCGGCCCGTCGGGGTAGATGAACGCGAGCGTCTCGTCGGTCATCTGCAACGTGCTGGCCGCCTCCGGCGGCGCGCCGGCGATCAGCCAGAGCTGGTCGGCGTAGGTGTCGTTGAACAGCTGCCGGACCGAGTCCGGCTCGACCAGGATTGCGCTCAGCGGCGTGACCGTCAGCAGCTCGCCGTCGACGCGCAGACGACCGCTTCCCTCGAGCAGCAGATACAGCTCCGCGGTCTGCCGATGACGGTGTCGGGTCGAGGCCTGCCCCGGTGTCAGACGCCAGAGCCGAGCACCGAGCGTCTGCGCCTCCAGCTGCTTGCCGAGGTCGGTGTTCAGTACGCCCATCTGGTTGGAGGGCCGCCAGTACGCGTCCTGCGCGCTCAGCAGTCGATGACCCAAATCACACCTGGCTCAGAAACGCGTTGTTCGCACCACGAACGGAGTCGTGATCCCATTCGCGGTGACGCGACACGCCAGCAGCAGTGACGCGCCGGAAGCGCCGATCCGGAGGCTGAATCGCTTGAGCTTTGAATCCAGGCGGAAGCTGTGGCGGCCAATCTGAAGTGTCGTCGGGACCGAGGCGGCGGCACGGAAGGTCAATAGCTTCGAGTGGCGGCTGACGCTCCGCGGGATCTCCAGTCTCAAGAACGGGAGGCTGACCCGGCTCACGGTGATTGTCACCGTCGCAGAGCCCGTGCGCCCGGCAGGATCACGCGCGAGGAGGCGGATCCGATTGACCCCCGCTGGAAGCGGTCCGGCGCTGATCGCGGATCCGACACCGAGCAGGGTCGACCCGTCGAACCAGCGCAGGCTCCGGCCGCTCAGCACCTGCGCGGCCTGATCAATCGCCTGCCCGGTCAGCTGAACGCGCGCGGCACCGGAGATCCGCAGACCTCGCGCGATGCGTGTCCAGATCGACACCTGCGGTGGCGCGCCGAGCGCAACGAACCCGCCAGAAACGGCAATCGACTCGTTGAAGCCGTCGTTGACCCTGACCCTCAGCCGCGCCTTGCGAGTAGCCGTGAGAAAGAAGCTCTGGACTACGGCGCGGCCGGTGTCGGGTCCGACGTAGAGTGTCCGCCAGGTGCGACCGCCGTCGCGCGAGTAGTCGAGCATCGCGGTCAGCGCAAGGTGCTCGGGGTTGGTCGAGCGCCATCGAACGAGCACGGTACGCCGGGCGCCCACAACCGCCCCCGAGCGCGGCGATAGGAAGCTCACGCGCGGGGCCCTGGCCGGGCGCGCACGGCTGGCCACCACCGTGCCGTTGTCCTGGATCTGGATGCTCTGGACGCCGGTGGCCGGCACCTCGCCGCTGATCTGCGCCAGCGGTTCCGGCGCGGCGCCGTCGATGTGACCACCGGTCGTTCCAACCATCGGGACGTCCGCCAGCAACTGGCCGTTCGCGCCACGTGCGGTCAGCGTGAAGCTGTCGGCTGGCGTGCCGCTCGGTGAGGCCGGGCCGACCTGTGGTCCGACGTTCGTGATCGCCACCCCACCGCCTGTCACGAAGCCGATCACGCTCAGACGCGCGGGGTCGACCTTCGCGATCGCTGCAAGCGGATCGGCCGCCTGTGTGCGCACGCGGGCGACGCCGGCGACGTCGGGTTGCTCACTTCGGTCAAGCCCGAACCGGGAGAGCGCCTGCTGCCAGACGTCAGCCGCGTTGCAGCAGTTGACACCGAAGTTGGAGATCAGCTGGTTCCAATTTCGCGGCGAGACCCAGGTGTTGGGGTCATCGGCGCCGGCGTGAGCGCAGTAGGACATCAGGTCGTAGGCCTGGGCATCGACCGAGCCGGAGAAGTCCGGTGAACCCGGGGCGATGAACTGGTAGGGCTCGGAAGTGGTGTTGAGGCCGATCCCGTCGAGATACCCCTGTTGGTCGGGCGGCCAGCTGACGCCAGCCCCGCCACACGCGGCGCTGGCGTGCTGGAGCCCGAACTGGTGGAACAGCTCGTGCGTAACCGAGGTCAACGGCCGGTAGCCGGCGGTGCCGTCGACGATCGAGTACTGGCCCGGCACACCGTTCGTCAATCCGCGCGCGACGCCCAGATTGACGCCGACCACGTGGGGACCGTTGAACTCGCCCCCCTGATATCCCTGCGCGAAGCTCTCGACGAGGTTCAGCACATCCGCGTCCTTGATGTTCGCGCACGCCTGGCCGGCGGTCTCCGGAGAGCTGGAGTTGAGCGGGTCCTGCGAGTAGACCGCCGTGGCGCTCGAGCTCTGACTCAGGCCACACGGGCCCTGCGTCGTGTCGGCGACGCTCGTGATGTCGACCGACGCCAGGTAGGGCAGCACCACGAACTGGCCGTTGGCGATCGGCGTCGCAGCCTCGGCATCCTGGAACACCTGGCCGGGGTTCGGCGGGAAAACGCCGTTGACCGTCATCGCCAGCGGGTAGATCACCGAGTTGAAGTTGTTGCCAACCTCACTGAAGGGAACGTCATTGAGCGTGAAGCTGTCGCTGGCATGGCATCCTGACGCCAGCACGCCGCCGGTGGGCGCCACCTGGCCGACGAGCTGGATCGGACTCGCGGGGAGGGTCGCAAAGGTCCAGCTGTTCGGCAGCGTGAACGTGTACGCATTGGCATTGCTCTCGAGTTCGCTGTCGGGGACGACCTCGCCGCCGGCTGCGGGAGCCGTCGGCAACGTCGCCTCGGGGTTGTTGCTCGAGTCGAGCGGGCCATAGTCGGGCTGTAGCGGACTGCCGGGCAGCGGCCTGCCGTCCTGGTAGCCGTAGAGCAGGCCTGAAACCGCCGGCGAACCGGTGGCGTCGGCGTACAGACGGACGACCGTCTGCTTGTTCGCGACCAGCGTCACGCCCTGATAGGGGTAGCCGGACTCGGCTGTGCCGCTCGGGACGAGATCGTGGTCTGCAGGGTCGGGCTGGGTGCCCTGCGTCACGTACACGCCCTGCGCCGTCAGCCCGACGCGGTTGACCACGAGGGTGGCGGTCACCGGAGTGACGTTCGCGTCGGACAGGGTGAACGTGTAGGTGGCGCTCCCCGACCCGCCCGTTCCATTGCTCGCCAGCTTCAGTGTGGCCTCGCCGTTCGAGATCGTGCTCAGCGAGTCGCTCAGTCCATTCGTGTTCCCCTGCGGGCTGACCGACAGCGACAGCGTCCCCGGCACGTATTGCTGCGTGTAGACGGTGATCGTCGTCGTCGAGCACGCCGCCGCCGAGATCGAGCTCTGGCTGAGCGTGAGCACGAGACCCGCCGTGACCGTGAACGTGCCCTGCTCGGACACTGTGGCGGCATCGGCTGTCGACGCCTTGAGCGTGTAGGTGGAGCTCGTCACCTGTGCGTTGGCGGCGATCGAGAAGGTCAGGTCGGCCGAGTCGCTGCCGGCCGCGATCGTCTGCCCTCCGGTAAGGCTGACGCCGTCGGGCAGGCCGCTGACCGCGAGCGTGACCGGGTCATCGGCGCCGGAGTAGCGGTCGATCGTCACGGGCACCTTGAGCGTCTGCCCCTGCGACTCAGTCGTGAATCCCGACGCGACCGGGTTGAGCGCGATCTGCGGCGGCGGAGGTGTCGCCGGCACCTCGAAGCTGAGATCGTCGATCTCGAGCGGGACGCTCGCGTCAGCCGGGCCAGACACGGTGAAGTAGGCGATATCCGTGCTCGATGAGGTGATCGAGAGCAGCGTGTTCGCCTTCGACCCGACCGTCGCAGACACCGACTTGACAACCCCGCCCGAGGTGTTGAAGGCGGTCAGCGTGGTTACTTGGCCGCCGGGGTAGGAGACACCGTTGAGCGTGACCTTCGGCGCTCCCGCATACAGGCTGATCGAGTCCGTCAGCGACCCCAGGCCGGTTCCGGCGTTGAGGATCTGACCGCTGATGTTGGCGCTCGGATCGAACGCCTCCGTGTTGCCGGGACAGAAGCTGAAGCCCACCTGGTCACCGGAGTGCGCGTTCGCGTCGTCGCGATAGAGCTCGCCGCCGCACGGCGGGCCGGGGATCTCGCTCTCGATCGCCGAGAAATAGGAGGCGAACTGGACACCGTCCGACGCGAACTGCGAGTAGCTGCCCAAAGACGATCCGGCCTGTGGCGATGCGGTACCGGGAAGCGCCGGCGTCTCGAAGTTGATCGTCGTCGTCGAGGCCGATGCGAGCTGCGCGCCCGGGCCAAGCGCGCCGATCAGCAGCAGCACCGACGCCAGGTGCCACCGTCGGCGCGCCCCGACGATGCGACTCAGGGGTGAGACTGCGAGCCTCAGCACTTTGCCTGACGTCTCCGGTCCCGGACCACGCTGCCGCCCTTCGTTGGAATCCTGGCGGCACCGTACCATCTACGAGCGCATTGGCAGTGATCGATTTGAACGCGGATGTCGGCGAGCGCGAGGACGCCGAGGTGATCGAGGTGATCAGCCCGGGGGCGCTGACGACGATTCAGGATCTGGGACGCCCGGGCTTCGCTCATCTCGGAGTACCGCGATCAGGGGCGGCCGATACGCGGTCGCTGCGGCAGGCCAACCGGCTGCTTGGCAACGCGGAGGATGCGCCCGCGCTCGAGACGACGCTCAGCGGCCCGAGGCTACGGGTGCTCGGCGCATGCACGATCGCGGCGACGGGCGCCACGGTCGCGGTGCGGTGTGTTGGCGGCGGCGCCAGACGAGAACTGCCCATGAACGTGCCGGCGCACCTTGAGATCGGCGACGAGGTCAGAATTGGGACCGCCAGCGAAGGCCTGCGGACGTATGTGGCGTTCGGTGGCGGACTCATGGTCGAGCGCATACTCGGGAGCGCCTCGACGGACCTGCTGACCGGGCTGGGACCACCGCCGCTGGCCGCCGGGGGTCGTTTTCGGATCGGGCCGCAGCACAGCGTGGAGCCTGGCGGGGACGAACTGCCCGTGTTTGCTGCGCCCGAGCCCGAGGCCTGCCTCCGGGTCGTGTTCGGACCGCGCGCGGACTGGTTCACGAAGGACGCGCAGGGACAGCTGACAAATGCCGGCGGGTACCGGGTGACGCCGTCGAGTAACCGGATCGGAGTGCGGTGCAGCGGTCCGCGGTTGACGCGCGGCCGTGAGGGCGAGTTGCCCTCGGAGGGGATGCTTCCCGGTTGCATCCAGGTTCCGGGCGACGGTCAGCCGATCGTGCTCGGGATGGACCACCCGACCACCGGCGGCTACCCGGTGATCGCCGTCGTCGTCAGCGACGACCTCCCGTTGCTCGGGCAGCTGCGACCGGGTCAGCGCGTGCGCTTCAAGGCGGTCCATAGCGAGTAGCGCGAGGTTCAGACCTGCGGCTGCAGCCGTCTCAGCGCAGCGAGGTCGCCGCTGGCGCGCAGGCCGCGCTTACGCGCTGCTGAGAGCGGCATCCGGCCGCTCAGGATCCCGAGCACCGCGTGAGGGGGACCGGACAGCGTCAGGTCGGGATCATCGGGCCGGCCAGGATGCACCTCGATGCCCGTGGGTGTGCTTTGAACGGTCAGATCCTCGTCGCCGACCTGCACCGCGATTCGCACCGGAGGTCCGTCGGGCTCGGTGTCGCTCATGAACAACTCGACCGGCCAGGACAGCCAGTGTCCGCGGAACTCGTCGCCAGGCGCAGGCCCCGCCTCCATGTACGGCAGCCCCCAACGGCCGAGTTCGTGCAGCACGATCTCCAGCTCCCGGCCGCGTCGCGTCAGTCTGAACAGCGTGGTCGCAATCGGCGGCGGCGCCTGCTCGCGGGTGACGATCCCCGCCTGTTCGAGCTCACGCAGCCGGTCGGCAAGCAGGTTCGTGGCGATCCCCGGCAACCCGCCGCGCAGATCGGTGTAGCGACAATCGCCACGGAGCAGCAGCTCTCGCACGATCAGCAGCGTCCAACGGTCGCCGACGACGTCCAGCGACTTGGCGACCGCGCAGTACTCACCGTAGGTCCGCATTCACGAAGGATAGCGCAAGTATGAACAACTAAAGCTCTAACTTGACTTTCTTGTCTAGTGCGTTTAGGTTGTCATCGATGCAGCGGCGACCCCTGATTCTCCTCTCGCTGCTGCTCGCAGCGTTTGCGATCAACCTCGACACGACGATCGTGAACGTCGCTTTGCCGACGCTCGTCCGCGAGCTGCACTCCTCGGACAGCCAGCTCCAGTGGATCGTCGACGCCTACAACCTGGTGTTCGCCGCCGCTCTGCTGACGGCGGGCAGCCTGTCCGACCGCTTCGGCCGCAAGGGCATGCTGCTCGCCGGGCTCGCACTGTTCGGCCTGGCGAGCATCGCCGGCGCGCTGACGACCAGCTCGTCACAGCTGATCGCGGCTCGCTGCGTCATGGGCCTCGGCGCGGCGATGGTGTTCCCGGCGACGCTGTCGCTGATCTCGAACGTCTTCATCGAGCGAGCGGAGCGCGCGCGGGCGATCGGGATGTGGGGCGCGACCGCCGGGATGGCGATCGCGCTCGGCCCGATCTTCGGTGGCTGGCTGCTGGAGCGGTTCTCGTGGGCGAGCATCTTCTTCGCGATGGCGCCGGTGGCGGCGTTGGCGGCGGCGTTGGTCGCGCGGTTCGTGCCGACCTCGCGCGATCAGTCCGCGCCGGCGCTCGACCCCGGCGGCTTTGGCCTCTCGACCGCCGCGATGGCGCTGCTGATCTTCACGATCATCGAGGCGCCCGACTACGGATGGGGGAGCGTTCGGACGCTCCTCGGATTCGCGCTCGGCAGCCTCCTGATCGCTGGGTTCATCGTTTGGGAGCGCAGATCCCGCGCGCCGATGATGGACGTGGCGCTGTTCCGCAACCCGAGGTTCGCGGCAGCATGCGCGGCCGTGACCGTGGGCTTCTTCACGCTGTTCGGCTTCATCTTCATCATCACCCAGTACTTCCAGTTCATCAAGGGCTACAGCCCGCTCTCGGCCGGGATCCACCTGCTGCCGGTGGCCGCCTGCGTCGGAATCGCGTCGGTGCTGGGCACCAAACTCGCGGTGCGGATCGGGACCAAGGTCGTGGTCACAACCGGCCTGTTGATGGTCGCCGGGTTTTACGCGTGGGTTGCGACCGCCAGCGCCGCCACCACCTACGGGACGATCGCCGCGCAGATGGTGCTCTACGGAACCGGACTCGGACTTACCAGCGCGCCTGCTACGGAGGCGATCATGGGCGTCGTGCCGATCGCCAAGGCGGGGGTCGGATCGGCCGTCAACGACGCAACCCGCCTGCTCGGGGGCACGCTCGGCGTAGCGGTTATCGG
This sequence comes from uncultured Solirubrobacterales bacterium, assembly GCA_963742025.1. Lineage (GTDB taxonomy): Bacteria > Actinomycetota > Thermoleophilia > Solirubrobacterales > Solirubrobacteraceae > Palsa-465. Next base: position 27,451 of record CAVUKF010000008.1, on the reverse strand, counting down.
CAGCGTCTACGCGACCGTCTACGCGAGCAGGCTGACGGCGACGCTGCCGAGACTGCTCCCGGCGCATCTCGCGCAGACGGCGCACAGCTCGGTCGGCGCCGCGCTTACGGTGGCGCAACGGCTGTCGGGCGCCGGCGCTCCGTTGCTTGCAGCGGCTACCCGGCGGGCTGCGGTCGACTCGTTCATCAAGGGCATGAGCCGAGGCTGCATCGTCGCCGGCTCGGTCGCAGCCGCCGGCGCGATCGCGGCCGCGCTGCTGCTGCCCGCCCAGCCGGCCGTTGCCGAGCCTCAGGAGACGGCGGCGGCGTCTGACAACGAGGCGCTCAGCGCCTCGGCGCGCGCGAGCGCCGGCAGCGCACCGAGCGAGCTGAACGTTGCGAGGGCCTCGGCGAGCAGCGGCGAGGCCTCGCCGGCGCGGCCGCGACCGATCAGCCACTGAGCAAGGTCGGCCTCGGCGACCGCGAGCCAGTAGGGGTATCCGAGCTGACGGAAGCGCTCGATCGCACCCTGTAGGTCGGTTTCGACGCCCTCGTGCTCACCCTCAGCCCCAGCAACCATAGCCCGGCCACGGATCAGCTGGGCTCGCAGGTATGGTGGGAGATGGCCGGGCGGACGCTCGGTCAGCATTGCCAGCAGCTCATGCGCCTCGGCGAGGCGGCCGAGCTGGAGAGCTGCTTGGAGCGTCGCCGGCCAGCCGTAGCGGACGGTCTCATGGGCCGCGCTGAGGCGTTTCAGCGAGCGCTCGAGCATGCTCCTGCCGCGGTCAAATGCCCCCTCGGCGTTGCCCTCCGCCAACAGCAGCGCCAGCGACGCCGCTGCATGGCATGCCAGCAGCTCCTCGTTCTCGGCGTCAACCCAGGAATCGATCCGCTCGAGATGGGCGCGAGCGGACGTCAGTTCGCCCTGGAGCGTACGCAGGAGCACGAGCACATAGTGGACATACTCCCCGGCCGGGCGCGGTTGGTTGTCGGGGAGCAGCTCGCCTGCGAGCAGCTCGGCGTCGTGCCAGGTGCCAGAGAACAGGTGCAGCTGCATCCGGTTGCCGGCGTCGATGCTCTCCCCGTAGCGGTCACCGCGTCGGCGGTCCACGACGAGCACGGCTTCGACCAGCCGCGCCGCCTCGGGGAGGTCCCAGGCCATCGCGAGATTCCCGAGGTTGCCCTGGGCAATCGCAAACGTGCTGGGAAGATCGTGGCGCTCGGCGATGTCGAGCGCTGCCAGAAACAGGTAGCGCGACTCCTGAACTCGACCCGAGTACCCGTACATGCTGGCCTGGGACGCGAGCGCATCGCCGAGCACCTCTGGGAGCTCAAATGCCTGGGCCAACTGCAGCGCCCGCTCAAGCGCCGGCCCTGCCCGGTCGTAGTCGCCCGCCTGGTAAAGCGCGGCGCCGAGCCTGGCGCTCAGCACGGCAACATCGGGATCGGTCTCCTCGCCGGCAAAGGTCTCAAGCGCGGCGGCGATTCGCTCCGCGGCCTCGATGTTCCGCCCGAGCCGTCCGAGCGCACGGCCGATCTCGCCGGCGATTCTGGCCTCCTCGCGCACCCGCCCGGCTGCACGGTGCGCTGCGGCAACAGCCTCCAGCAGCTCGATCGCCGCCTCGCGGCGCCCGGACCGCAGAGCCATCTCGCCCGCCGACTGGGTCAGCGCCGTCCGCTCGTCTTCGTCACCGGCGAGTTCGGCGGCTGTCAGGTATGCACGCTCGGCAACCTCGGGAGCGCCTACCGTCGCGGCGCGCCGCGCCGACCGGCGCAGGGCCGCGACCGTCTCTGCACGGAGATCATCGGCATCGGCGTCCTCGCCGGCAGCGCGGTATGCCTCGAGGTAGTGGGAGGCGATCACCTCGGCGACGTCCTCGCCGTCATTGGCGAACGCCTTGCGCAAGTGCTCGGCCGCCGCCAGATGCCGCGGTTTGCGCTCCTGACGTGACAGCAAACCGTAGGCGACGGTTCGTAACAGCCCCTGCGCGAATGCGTACTGACCACGATCAGGCGAGAGCCGGTCAGCGCGGATGATCAACACCTGCTTGCGCACCAGAGCCGCCAGCACCGCGTCGACCTGGTCCTCCGGCACCCCGCCGAGTGCGGCGGCCGCTGAGCGCGGGAACGACCCTCCGAATACCGACATCGCCTTCACAAGCCCCCGCTCGAGCGGATCGAGGGCATCGAGGCGCGCGGCGAGCAGCGAATTCAGGCTCGCCGGCACGTCCAGCTCGCCGATTTCGCCGACCGGCACCATGCGGTCGCCGGTGCCGGGTTTCAACGCACCGCGCGCAGCCAGCGCCCTGACGGTCTCGATCGCGTACAGCGGCACACCTTCGGCGCGGGCGACGATCCGATCGACCGCCTGCGCCGGCAGCCCGTCCACGAGACTCCCGAGCAGCGCCCGCATCGCCGCCTCGTCGAGCGGCTCGAGCGGGATCGTGGTCGCACCGCGCCTTCCCCCGGGCCAGCCCTCGGCGCGTGCCGCCAGCTCCGGCCTGGCCAGCGTCAGGATGAAGATCGGGCTTGACGCCGACCAGTCGAGAAGCTGCTCGATGAATTCGAGCAGCCCAGAATCGGCATATTGGAGATCCTCGAACACGAGCACGACCGGCAGGTGCGACGCGAGACGCTCGAAGAACAGCCGCCAGCCCGCGAACAGCTCCTCGCGCCCGAGACCCGGCTCCGCCACCCCCAGCAAGGCGCCGAGGCGAGGGCGGATGAAGTCCCGGTCGGCGACGTCTTGCACCCAGCGTTCAAGTCCTTCATCGAGCCTCCGTGCCGCATCCTCGACGGCAGCCTCCTCCGCGATCCCGAACCGCTGGCGGACCATCTCCGCCAGCGCCCAGTACGACACCCCCGCCCCGTGGGCAAGGCAGCGCCCGAGGTGCCAGAGGATCGTGTCCGAGAGCCCGTCGATGTAGTTGAAGAACTCCCGGCGAAGCCTGGACTTCCCGACTCCCGCCTCACCGCTGACCGCCACCAGCCGGGCCGAGCCGCGGTCAAGCGCACCATGGAACAGCTCCTTCAGCAGCCGAACGTCGCCGTCGCGGCCGACGAACGCGGCCTCCAGCCCCTGTTCGCGGTCAGAGCCGCCGACCCCGGCGACGACACGCATCGCACGCCACAACCGCAGCGGCTCGGTCTTGCCCTTGACCGCGTGCTCGCCCGCGTCCTGGTAGGCGATCGCCGCCGATGTCACCTGGCGCGTCACCTCGTCGGCCAGCACCGTTCCCGGTGCGGCCGCCGACTGTACTCGCGAGGCGGTGTTGACGCGATCGCCAACCACCAGTCCCTCCCCGGGATTCTCCAGCGCCGCAACCTGTCCGGTCACAACGCCGGCGCGCGCCCGCAGCTCCGGCGCGCCGACCTCCTGGCCGAACGCGCCGACCGCATCGACGACGTCCAGCGCCGCCCTGACCGCCCGCTCCGCGTCGTCCTCGCGCGCGACGGGAACGCCCCAGACGGCCATCACCGCATCACCGATGAACTTTTCGACGACGCCGCCGTAGCGCTCGACGATCGTCCGAGCCGACTCGAAGTAGCGCCCGAGCAGCTCACGCACATCCTCGGCCTCACGTGCCTCGGACAGCGACGTGAAGCCGACCAGATCGACGAACAGCACCGACACCAGCCGCATCTCGGCAGCAGAGGCGCCAGCGTCCGGCGCACCGGCGAGCAGATCGGTCGCTGCGCCGGCCACGCCGGCCGGCGTCGGCGGCGTCGACGACGACGACGACGACGACGACCGAAGAGCTTGCCCGCACTCGTCGCAGAACTTCTGACCGGGGCGATAGGGCGTCCCGCAGCCGGCGCAGCGGAGCGCGAGCGGAGTCCCGCACTCATTGCAGAACTTGGCGCCTTCCTTGTTCTCAGCTTGGCAAGCCGGACAGACCAACCCAAACCCCCATCGGGTGAGGAACGCGTCAAGCGTACCCTGCGACGCAGCCCACGCGCCGTCGATCCGCGATCGTGTGACCGGCCTCGTCGCCTGCCCGCTCAGACTGCCGCGATCGCGTCCTTGATCGGGGTCGGGCCGGCGGTTACGTCGAACGTCTTGCGACACGTGTTGGGGGCGTCGAGCACAGCCATCAGCACGCCGGCCACATCGGCGCGCGTAATCGAACCGGGAGCAAGCGCGGGCGCGAGCGCGATCGCGCCGGTCGGTGCGTCATCGGTGAGGGCGCCGGGCCGTACGATCGTGTACTGCAACCCCGACTCCGCAAGCGCTCGATCAGCCTGCGCCTTGGCGCGCAGATAGTCACCGAAGACGCCGCCTCCACTGGGGGGCGCATCGCCTGCACCGATCGCACTGATCATCACGTACCGGCGGACACCGGCTCGCAGGCAGGCGTCGATCAGACGAATCGCGCCGTCGCGATCCATCGTCTGCTTGCGCGGCGCGCCGCTGCCGGGACCAGCCCCCGCGGCGAACAGGACCGCTGCGGCACCGCTGATGGCCTCGGCCAAACCCGGCTGCTCACGCTCCAGGTCCCAGACCACGGGTGCAACGCCGGCAGCTTCCAATTCGACCGCCTGATCGGGGTTTCGGATCAGTCCGCGGACGTGAGCCCCGCGACCCACCAGCAGCCCCCCGAGCTGCAGAGCGATCTTCCCGTGACCACCGGCGATGATCACCGGCGCGTGCGTTCCGGCACCGGGTGGATCGGGGCTCGCCTCAGTCATATTGTCCTGGAACGATAGGGACCATAAGATCGGGGGATGACGAAGCCGTTCAGCATCCGTGTCCGGGTTCGCTACGTGGAGTGTGACATGCAGGGACACGCGTTCAACGGGCACTACCTGACGTGGTTCGACATGGCGCACACGGAGCTGCTGTCCGAGGCGTTCGGGCGCCGGTTCACAGAGCTGGTCGCCACCGGATCGGACGTTGTCGTGGCCGAGTGCGGCATCCGCTACCTCGCGCCGGCGCACTTCAACGACGAGCTCGAGATCGAGATCGAGCTCGAGCCCCCCACGACCTCGTCGCTGACGAGCCACTTCACCGTCCGCCGCGAGGGCGACGTGCTGACCGAAGCGTTCGTTCGCCACGTCTGGTTCGACCTCAGGGAGCGGCAGAAGCAACGGTGGCCGGAGGAACTCCGGGAGGCGCTGATGCCATACGTGCGCGAGCAGCGGGCCACGTGAACAGATCCGATCTGATCGACGCGCTCGCGCAGCTCGCGGTGGGCCTTGGCGCCAACGTCCAGCCGGGCCAGATCGTGGCTGTCGGCTCCGAGCCCGGGAAGGAACCGCTCGCACGGGCGATCGCCGAGGCCGCGTACCGGCGAGGCGCGAAGTTCGTCGAGGTGACGGTCTTCGACCCGCAGGTGAAGCGCTCACGTCTACGCCACGCGGACCCCGAGACGCTCGCGTTCGTTCCACCGTGGCTCGGCGAGCGGGTGCGACGACTGGGCGAGGAGCGCGCAGCGCAGATCTCGATGAGCGGGCCGTCCGATCCGCATGTGATGGACGGCATCGATCCGGCGCTGCTCGGCATCGATCTGCTGCCACGTTTGAAGGAGTCGGGCGAATTGGTCGACCAACGCCTGGTCAACTGGACGATTGTCCCGTGTCCGACCGCGGGCTGGGCGAAGCTCGCCCACCCCAAGCTGGGCGAGGCGCAGGCGCTGGAGCAGCTCTGGGACGAGATCGCCCACGTCTGCCGCCTGCGCGAGGACGATCCCGTGACTGCATGGCAGACACGCCTGTCACAGCTCAAAGATGTTGCTGCTCGGCTCAGCTCTCTGGCGCTCGATTCGGTCCACTTCGAGGGACCCGGCACCGATCTCACGGTCGGCCTGCTGCCGAGCTCGGCTTGGCTGGCTGCGGATTTCGCGACGGTGGACGGAGTCGTACACCGGCCCAACCTCCCAACGGAGGAGGTCTTCAGCACACCCGATCCTCGACGCGTCAACGGCAGCGTCACGTCGACCAAGCCGCTGTTCGTCTCCGGGCGGCTGATCACCGGCCTGCGGGTTCGTTTCGAAGACGGCCGCGCGGTTGCGATCGACGCTGACGCCGGGGCCGAGACGCTGCGGCGGATGGCCGCCCGCGATCAGGGTGCCGCGTACCTCGGAGAGGTCGCCCTGGTCGATCGCCAGAGCCGGATCGGGGGGCTCAAGACCGTGTTCTGCGACACGCTGCTCGATGAGAACGCGGCCAGCCACATCGCGCTCGGTCATGGCTACGGGTTCGCCGTATCCGACGCTGTGGACCGGGAGCAGGTCAACCACAGCGAGATCCACGTCGACTTCGTGATCGGATCGCCGCAGGTGGCTGTGACAGGCACGACCCGGGACGGCGACGAGGTTCCGCTGCTGCGTGACGGCGAATGGCAGATCTAGCTGGTCTTGACCATCCAGGCGCTACGCTAACGCGCCAGCAGCCCGGAGAGGTGCCGGAGTGGTTGAACGGGCGCGACTGGAAATCGCGTAACGGGGGTCAACCTCGTTCGGGGGTTCGAATCCCCCCCTCTCCGCTTCGCTCCGGTGGCTAGAAGCAGGTCGCGGCCGTTGACCTCAGCGGTCCGCTTCGGCATAGTTCCACGATGGGCCGTAGGGGGAGGCGAATCGCAGATCTCGCTGTAGCCGTCTGCACGGTGCTCCTGGCAACGGCGCCCGCCGCAGCTTCGGCGAACACGCTGACGGTCAACACGACCAACGACGAGCTGACGCCCGGCGATGGTCACTGCTCGCTGCGAGAGGCGATCAACTCCGTCAACGCCCCGGGCTCTGCGAGTCCCGACTGCGCGGCGCCAAGCGCGACCGACAACACGATCCAACTCGGCCCCGGGCGCTACATGCTGACGATCAAGGCCTCCGGCATCGATGACAACACGAGTGGCGATCTGAACATCGCCGGCACCGTCGCCGGCCTGACAATCGAGGGCGCCGGCGCCGGTGACACGACGATCGATGCGACCGGCCTCGGCGACCGGATCCTCAGCATCGCTGCGGGGGCGAGCGTCACGCTCACCGGCCTGACGCTGACCGGCGGCGCGGCCCCGAACGGAGCAAGTGACACGAATGCTGATGGAGGCTCCGGAGGAACGGGTGCCAACGGCGGCGGGATTGACAACGCAGGGGACCTGACGCTGACGAACACGACACTCACCGCGAACACCGCCGGCGCCGGCGGCCGCGGTGGATTCGCCAGCACCAGTGTCACCGGCGGCACGGGCGGCGCCGGCGGATCAGGGGGCGGGATCTACAACACCGGCATCCTGACGGTGAACAGCTCGACGCTGAGCGACAACAGCGCCGGAACCGGCGGGACCGGCGGTCCCACTGACACGTCATACGCAGCCGGCACGGGCGGCACCGGTGGCTTGGGCGGCGGGATTTACAGCACCGGAAGCGTGGCGCTCACAGGCTCGGTGCTCAACGGGAACAGCGCCGGCACAGGCGGCGGCGGCGGCGAGGCGACCCCCTCCGGCGAGCCCACCGGCACCGGTGCCGGCGGCGCAGGCGGCACCGGTGGTGGCGGCGGCGGCCTCTACGGTGACGGCGCGACGCTGACCCTGAGCGGCGACACGATCAGTGCCAACAAGGCCGGCGCGGGAGGGCTCGGCCAGGTGAGCTACAGCGGCCCGGTCGAGGGAGTGACCGGCGGTGCCGGCGGCGGCGCGGGAGACGGCGGCGGCATCGATAGCGTCAACACCGGCTCCGGATCGCTGACGATCTCCGCCACCACGCTCAACGGCAACTTCGCCGGGGCCGGCGGCGCCGGGGGCGAGGGCGGTCCCGGAGGGATCGGCGGCGCCGGCCTCGGCGGCGTCGGCGGCAGCGGTGCCACGGGCGGAGCGATCTCGCTCCTCGGCGGCTCGCTGGCCGTCACCAACAGCACGCTGTCCGGCAACTTCGCCGGCGCCGGCGGGGCAGGCGGCGCTGGTGGCCCCGGCGTCATGACCGGGGCCATGGGCGGGCAGGGGGAAACGCCGGCGGCGGCGGCGGCGGTGCCGCCTTGCAAATAGCCGCCGGAACGACTCCGCTGCTGTTGAACGTGACGATCGCGAACAACGCCGTTGGCGCGCCCGGCTCGCCCGGCTCCGGGGGAAGCGCGGGCATCGGCGGCGCCAACGGCGCCAACGGCAATCCGGGCGCGAGCGGAACCGGTGGCGGCATCTACCAGCAGGGGGGCCTATGCATCGAGGGCGTGGGGTGCCCGTCGACGACGATCCAGAACACGATCGTCGCCAGCAACAGCGGCGGAAACTGCGCCGAGGGGCTCGACGGGGCGGTCCTCGACGGCGGCCACAACCTCAGCTTCGGGGACACGACGTGTCCGGGGATCAACGGCGATCCGCGCCTCGGCCCACTCCAGGGCAACGGTGGCCCCACGCAGACACAGGAACTCGGGCCGGGTAGCGCGGCGATCGACGCGGTCCCCGCGACCGGCGCCGGCTGTCCGGCTACCGACCAGCGCGGGGTCGCGCGCCCTTCCGGCCCGGCGTGCGACATCGGCGCCTACGAGGTCACCCCACCGGCGGCGCTCACGGGTGACGCAACCGCCGTCGGATCGACCAGCGCGACGGTGGCGGGCACGGTTACGGCCAATGCCGGCGACGCCAGCGTGCATTTCGACGTCGGGAAGACGACCTCGTACGGAATCGAGACCGCCGCCCAGGAGGTCGCCGGCCTGATGCCGATGCCGGTGTCGGCGGCGATCAACGGATTGAGTCCCGGCACGACCTACCACTTCCGCGTCGTCGCGGTCTCGATCGACGGTACGTCCACCGGCACCGATCAGACGTTCGAGACGTCCGCAGCCCCGGCGGTGGCGCCCGTTCTGGGCAGCCTGACCGTGACCCCATCGTCGTTCGCAGCCGCCAGGTCCGGGGCGAGCGTCGCTCGCAAGCGCCGCACGGGGGCGACCGTAAGTTACACCGACAGCGAGCCCGCGACGACGACATTCACGGTGCTGGCGTCGCACGCCGGAGTCGAGCAGCGGGGGCGCTGCGTCAAACCTTCACGGCGCAATCATGGTGGGCGCGTCCGGCGGTGCACCCGCTACACGACGATCGGCAGCTTCTCGCACCTCGATGTGACCGGCAGCAACCGCTTGCACTTCACCGGTCGCGTCAACAACCGCTCGCTGAGTCCGGGCCGGTACCGGCTCACGGCGACCCCTCGCCTGCAAGGGATCTCCGGCCACACCCTCACGAGCGGGCTGCGGATCACCCGCCCTTAGGGTTCGTAGGGGAATTAGTTGTGGGAATTGACGAGTGACTGGGCGTGGCTGGCGACGCCGGCTCGACGTGAGAATACTGGGGTATTCGATGGCGAGCCGCTGGCGTCAGGAGCGTCCAGACGCCGTCAAAACCGCAGATAATTTTCCTACGGGCCTCGGCCCCCCCTCGCAGGTGACTGGATCTGCGGGTATCGTGCGCGTCGTGACGGGGCGTGGCCGTTGGAGCGTTGTAGTCGCGTTCGCGATGGTGGCGGCGGCAACGCAGCTTCTGTGGTTGACGTTCGCCCCGATCACCACGCAGACGGCTGTGCACTATGGCGTCTCCAAGGCGGCCGTCGGTTGGCTCGCCCAGGTGTTTCCGCTGCTCTACGTGGTGCTTGCGATTCCGGCCGGGATCGCGCTGGACCGCAATTTCCGGGGCGCGCTGCTCGCCGGCGCTGCGTTGAGCGCGATCGGTGCGATCGTCCGGCTTGGTGACAGCTTCACGCTGGCGTTGATCGGGCAGTTGCTGGTCGCCACGGCGCAGCCGTTCGTCCTCAACTCGATCGCAAAGCTGGCCCACGTGTACCTTCCGGAGAGCGAGCGGGCGCAGGGGATCGTGGTCGGCTCGATCGGCACGTTCATGGGCATGTTGCTCGGGCTGCTGCTCGGGCCGATCGTCGCGACATCGCGCAGCTTCGGCGCGCTCCTGACAATCTGTGCGATCTTCGCCGTGGTTGCCGCAATCGCGCTGGCGATCTGCCTGCGCCTCGCGACGGTCGCCGACGACGCAGCGCAGCCGTCCGCTACGATCGGACGCGCCGAGCTGCGTGCGATGTGGCAGGACCGTACGCTGCGCACACTCGCATGGCTGGCGTTCGCCGGATTCGGCCTGTTCGTAGCGCTCGCCACCTGGCTGCAGACGCTGCTGTCGCCGCGCGGCGTGTCCGACCACCAGGCGAGCGCGCTGCTGGCGGCGATGGTGATCGCCGGTGTGATCTCCTGCGCGTTCCTGCCGACGATGGTGGCGCGGCGCGGTCAGGAGGCGCTGCTGCTGCGCGCCGTCGTGTTCGTAGCCGGTGTCGGTTGCGTGCTGGTGGCGCTGTTCGAGCCGCTGCCGGTCGCCTGGATCGCGCTGGTCCCGACCGGCGCGCTGCTGCTGACCGCACTACCGGTGATCCTGGAGCTGACCGAGCGCCGCGCGGGCGATGCGGGGGGCATCGCGACAGCGATCATCTGGCTGGCGGGAAATGCCGGTGGGTTGGTCGTCGCGGGCCTCCTCAGCCCGCTGGTCAACGACCCACTCCCGGCGTTCCTGCTGCTCGCGGTCGTCCCGGCCGTGGCGCTGCCGCTCACGTTCGGTCTGCGACGGCTGGAGACCGAGCCGGCCCCGGCCACCTGAGGCTTTCTTGCGCGGGCCCTGGGCTCAGATTTTGTGCGCCTTGCGCTTGATCGGCTTCAGGTCGCTCCAGACGCGCCCGGACAGCCCCTCGATCGTGTCGATCCCGTAGGCGTCGGGCTCGCCGTCGGTCAGCACCGCGATCAGGTAGCGGCGGCGGTCCCCCTTGACGCGGCCGACGCTGTTGATCTCCCAGTCATAGCCGCTGCCAGCGGCAGCCATCCGTTCTTGAGCGCGACCGTGACGCCGCCGGGACCCCGCCGCTGACCCCCCAGGCCTGCTCGGGATCGACGCTCTGCATCAGCGACGCGCGTAGTCCTGAGACGCCGGTCTCGAGCAGCGAATCCGGCTCACGAGCTGGCAGAGAAGACGGACCTGGTCGGCCGCCGATGTCGTCGTCAACCCCCAGGCTGCGTTCGGACTGGTCTGCGTCAACCCGGCGGTGGAGTTATAGGCGGCGATCGCCCCGGGGCCGCCGACTGGTCCCAGAGATCGGTCGCGTCGTCGTTGTCGCTCTCCTCGATCATCCCCTGCGATCGTGGACGGCGATGCGCCGTCGAACGGCTCGTGCCGGAGCTCCGACTGGCGCAGCAGCGTCTCCAGGATGTCCACCTTGATGATGCTCGCGGTGACGTGCCTGACGCCCGGGTCGTAGACCCACATCTGGCCGGTCACCAGATCGTCGACGGCCGCCGTGACCGAGCCGCCTCGCGATCGACGAGATAGGCGCGCATCCCGTTGGTCGTGAACGGATCGACCGCCCTCGGTCATCGCGGGCGTCGGCGCGCCGGCGTTGCGGTGTCGCGAGACGGGCTTCGAGACGACGCCGCACCTTGGCTTGCGCCGTGCTTCGGACCGCGTGCACCGTGCTTGGTCCTCGCGTGCCCGGACGCCCGCGGGCGAGCGCGGACAACCGTCCCGGGCACGGCCGCGAGCACCGCCACCGCGCTGGCCAGCGCCAGCGCCAGAGCCCCGCGCGCAGCGCACCGCCCCGGCCGCGACGCGCGCTCATGTGCCGGCTGAGCCGCGCGCCGGGAGCACAGCCGGCGCACCGTAGCGAACGAGCACCTCCGGCAACGCGACCGAACCGTCGTCCCGCTGGCCGTTCTCCAGCAGCGCGATGATCGTGCGCCCGACCGCCACGGCAGTTCCGTTCAGCGTGTGCACGTGCGCGAGCTTGCCGTCGGCACCGCGGTAGCGCACGTCGAGTCGGCGTGCCTGGTAGTCGGTCGTGTTCGAGCACGAGGTCAGCTCGCGGTAGCGCTGCTGACCCGGGAGCCACGCCTCGCAGTCGTACTTCATCGCCGCCGAGGCGCCGAGGTCGCCGACCGCGATCGCGACGACGCGGTAGGGGATCCCAAGCTCGGTCGAGGATCGACTCCTCGACCGCCAGCAGCCGCTCGTGCTCGGAGGCCGACTCGCTCGGCTCGACGAACGCGAACATCTCGACCTTGTCGAACTGATGCACGCGAAAGATCCCGCGCGTGTCCTTACCGGCCGCGCCGGCCTCACGGCGAAAGCACGTGGAGAATCCCGCATAGCGCAGCGGCAGCAGGCTCCGGCTGCAGGATCTCGTCGGCGTGCAGCGAGGCGAGCGCGACCTCCGAGGTCCCGACGAGATAGAGGTCGTCCTCCGGCAAGTGGTAGATCTGCTGCTCGGTGTCGGGCAGCATGCCGGTGCCGTAGAGCGCCCGCTCGCGCACGAGCACCGGCGGAATCACCGGCTCGAAGCCGTCGCCGACCAGCTTCTCGAGCGCGTAGCGGACGAGCGCGAGCTCGACGATCACGAGCGCGCCACGCAGGTACGCGAACCGTGAACCGGACAGCCGCGCGCCCCGCTCCATGTCGATCATCGCTCCGGCGAGCTCCAGGTGGTCGCGGCCCGGTGCCCCGCGGCTCACCGTGCTCGCTGCGGACGGTGTCCTGCAGCGGGCGCGTCGGGCGACGGCAGGTTCGGCAGCGACACGAGCACCGCGTCGCGCTCCGCGCGGATCGCCGTCTCCGTGTCGCTCAGCTCCCGTCCGCGAGCCGCCAGCGACGCGAGCTGCTCCCGCTCCTCCGGCGTCGGCGCCCCCGTTACGCCCACGGCTGGCACGGTTCTGCTGCGCCCGGAGCTCCTCGAGCTCGGCTGTGATCGCGCGCCACCGGCCGTCCAGCTCGAGGAATCGGTCGACCGCCGCGGCGTCCTGCTCGCTGCGACGCCTCAGCGCCGCACGGACCGCCTCTGGCTCAGATCGGATCAGCCGGACGTCGAGCACGCGCGCGTCAAGACGGCGGCGGCGGCGGCAGCGTACCGATCGCCTGCTCGGCGCACGGCGTCGACAGCGGCTCGAGCGGCGCCTTGCGTCCCGGCGAATCGGGCGACGAACATCGCCACCTCCCGCGCCTGTGCCCAACGAAGATGTTCGCGGGCATATACGCGCCGGAGAATCCGCCGTTCTCGATCGCGTAGAGAACGCGAATCGCCGGCCGCACGCAGCGTGATGTTGAAGTTCGGGCCGTTGATCGCCTGCGCCGTGCGGACGTTCGACGCCGAGCCCATCGTCCCGGCTACGAGAGCGTGTGGCAGCCCGCACACCGCTGATGGAACAGATTTGCAGCCTGCACATCGGCGGCGTACGTCGGGTCGGACTTGGGAACATCGATCCGCTCGGTTCCGCAGGCACCCGCAGCGACGGCGACGGCGATCGCCGCGAGCACTGTGAGGATGACCCTGGTCGGCCTACGCATGCGCGCCGAGATCATACGGAAGTGAGCGCCCCGAGCGAGCACTTGCCCACCTCGGGCGACAGATCCGGCATCCGTGAGTGGCCACACCGCGCGGCGCGGAGGCGCGATATAACCCGCCCTGATGACGCAGCAGCCCGACCCCGAGCTGTTCCGCGAGGTGTTCGGCCGCTTCGCGACCGGGGTCGCGGTGATCACGACCTCCGGCCCGGCGTGGCGCCGGCGGGATGACCGCGAACGCGCTCTGCTCGCTGTCGCTCGAGCCGCTGATGGCACTCGTCTGCTTCGAGAACCGCGCGCGAACATTGAATGCGGTACGCGACGCCGGCGCGTTCGCCCTGAACCTGCTCGGCGCCGATCAGCACGCCGTCGCGGCCGCCTTCGCGTCGAAGATGCCGGAGTCGGAGAAGGTCGGCAGCGTCCCACACCGGATCGTCCATGGGATGCCGGTGCTCGACGGCACGCTCGCCTGGGCGGTGTTCGAGCCTGCGCGAGCTGATCGCCGGCGGCGACCACACGATCGCGATCGGCGAGGTGATCGAGATGGGCCTTGGCCGTGGCGATCCGCTCCTGTGGTTCGAGGGCCGCTACCGCGCCCTGTGCCGTCCTCGCCGTGACGCGGCTCCGCCCCGGTCCGGCCAACCCGGTTCAAGTCGTTGACGGTCCCGCGCGGAGCCGCACGGTCGCCGGGGGACCAACCGGGTCGACGTCGACGGTCCACCCGGCGTCGAGCGCGACAGAACGGCCTGGCATCACACGCGCAAGCCGCTGACGATGCACCACACGGCGCCCCTGCACGACCTCCACCCGGACACGGCGCAGCTCCTCGCGCGCCCGCAGCAGGAACCGCTCGGACGCCGGATCCGCCCAGCGAACACCCGCCGCGACCGCGTTCGGGACGATCCACTGAAGCGGTGAGAGCACCTCGATCGAGACCCTGCCGGCCGGCCACTGCCGATCGTGCAGAAAGCCGATCACGCTGGTCGCGACGTTGCGGCCTGTGAGTGCCGCAACGTCGGCGGGCTCGGCGCCGTGAAGGACGTTGCCGACCGCAAACAGACCCGGACGGCTGGTGCGCAGGTAGCGATCCACCTGCGGCCCGCGGGTTCCCGGATCGAGCGCCGCCCCGCCGAGCACGGCCAGCTCATGATCGGGGATCCAGTCCGCGGTCAGGACGACCGTGTCGCATTCGACCGTCTCGACCGCGCCGGTGTCGAGGTGCGTGAACTCGACCGCCTCGACGCGCTCGCGCCCGTGGATCGCGGTCAGCGCCGTGCGCGTGCGCAGACGCAGGCGCCAGACCGCTGCCGCGCCGGTGCGGAACGCCGCGAACGACTGCTCACGGGGCAGCTCTGTCGACATCGCGACCGTCCTCGCGCCGGCGAGCGCGAGCGTCTCGAGCGCCGAGAACGAGACGTGCTCGGCGCCGATCACGACCGCGCTGCGGCCAACGGACCCGTGCGCGCCGTGGACGATCTGCTGGAGCATCCCGGTCGTGATCACTCCCTGCGGCCGGGTGCCGGGGATCAGGCGCGCGCTGCGAGGACGCTCGCGGCATCCCGCCGCCAGCACGACCGCCGCGCTCTGCACGGCACCGCGGCCGGTCGGGCTGGTCACCTCCAGCGCTCCGCCGGCGCTCCAGCCGGTGACCTGCGTGCGACTGCGGATCTCGACGCCGGCGCGCCGCGCCTCCGCCACCAGCCGGCGCGCATAGCCGGGACCGCTCAACACGCGGTGCAGGTCGCGCATCCCGAATCCGAGATGGTCGGCGTAGCGCGGAATCCCACCGGCGTCAGCCTCACGCTCGAACACGACCACCGGCGAGGAACCCCGGCGCCTAAGCTCGATCGCGGCTGACAGCCCGGCCGGCCCGCCGCCGACGATCGCCACCTCGACGCGCTCGGCGTTCATCCGTCCTGCCTCCACAGCGAGACGACGTCCTGACCGGTCGCGGGCCAGCTCGACGCCGACTCGCACGCCGCACGAGAACCCCTGGCAGCGACCGGTCAGCGCCCGCGTACGCCGCCGCAACCCGTCGAGGTCGCTCGCCGGGATCGGTCCGCGCGCCGCGTCCCGGAGCTCCCCGAGGGTGACGCGCTCGCAGAAGCAGACGATCTCCCCGTATGCCGGATCGGCGGTGATCATGGCCGCGTCCTCGTAGGGCCGCGGGAACGCCTCTCCGATGTTCGCCATCCGGATCGCGGGCAGCGGCTCGGGGCGCTCCTGCAGTTGCAACCCGGCGTCCGCCAGACCGTCGCGCACCCATTCGGCGATCGCCATCGATGAGCTCAACCCCGTCGAGCGGATCCCGCCCGCACAGACGTAGGCAGCCTCCGTCGAGACATCGAGCTGGTAGTCCTCGTGCTCGGTCGCGGCCCGCAGGCCGGCGAAGACCGCGGTCACCTCGTGCTCGAGCAGGGCCGGCAGCAACCGGCGTGCGCGCGCAAGCAGCTGCGTCGATCCCGTCCCGGCTGCAGGGCGCCGAGCGCTTGTCGGCCAGATCGTCGGCAGTCGGGCCGATCAGGACGTTGCCGAACACGGTCGGCGCGATCATCACGCCCTGGTTCGGGCGCCCGGCACCGGCACCGGCAGCACGACGTGCGAGACGAGACCTCTCGCGAGCTTGTCGAAGACGATCAGCTCACCGCGCCGCGGTGTCACCGTGAAGCGGCTGAAACCGGCCATCCGATCGATCTCGTCCGAGTACAGCCCGGCGGCATTGACCACCCAGCGGGCGCTCAGACGCCCACGCGAGGTCCGCAGCTCCCATCCGCTCGGGCGCGGGGTGAGCTCGAGGACCTGCTCGAAGCGCCGCAGCTCGACGCCGGCGAGCACAGCCTGGGTCGCGAACGCGAGCGGCGTCGTCCACGGACAGATGATCGCCTCGTCGGGAATCGCCAGCGCGCCCAGCGCACCGGGGCCCAGATGCGGCTCGCGGCGGTATAGCTGCCGGACGCGCAGCGCCTCGGCGTCCTCATAGCCACACGCCCGGGCATTGGCGTCGATCTCGCTCAGGCGCGCCAGCTCCTCCGGCGTCCAAGCGACCAGCAGCGCCCCGGTGCGCTCCACCGGGATCCCGACCTCCGCCGCATAGGCAGCCAGCAACGGCTGACCGCGCTTCAGCAGGCGTGCCTCGAGCGTCCCGGGCCGGGAGTCGAACCCGACGTGCAGCAACGCCGTGTTCGCCTTGCTCGTGCCGCCCCCGACGTCGCCGGAGTCGAGCAGCGCGACGCTCAGCTCGAACCGCGCCAGCTCCCGCGCGATCGCAGCACCGACGTCACCGGCACCGATGATCACGATGTCGTAGTCGGGTCTCATCGGTACGCTAGCCGCCGGTCGATGCGGCGCGCGCGAGCAGCACGACGATGATCAGCGCCGCGAGCGTCATCACCCCGAGCTCACGCCGCATGATCGCCACGACGACGCCGCGCTGCTCCTCCGCGGGGAGCTCTCCGACCGCCTGAGCGGACTCGAGCCCGCGCTGATCGAGAATCGTCTGCGCCGAGGAGATCCGGAACTGCTCGCCGATGAACGAGAACGCCAGTGGCAGCAGCCCGTAGATGATGTGCAGCGACGGCGTCTTCCTGCCCTCCGCCAGCAGCACACCGCCGAGCACGGCCTCCATGACGATCGTCACCTGCGCGACGCGGAGCATCCGCCAGAAGAAGACGCTCGCGGTCGTCCGCCACCAGCACCACGCTCCCCAGAGCCCGGTGATCGAGAACAGCACGATCGAGAGCACCCCGACAACGATGTGGACATCCTTCATCAGACGATCTCCAGCATGAGTTCAGGGAAGATAGCCGCATTCCGCACTAAGTAACATGTTGTTACAAGGAAGCGCGGGCCAGCCCCCCACAGTGATATAACGCGGCTGTGCTGCGTACGTACCTACCGGCGATCGTCTTCCTCGTGCTCGGCGGCGCCGTCGGCACGCTTTTCTCGGTGTTGAACCTGTTGGTCGGGGTCAAGACACGACCGAACCGCAACCGCACGGCACCGTATGAGTGTGGCCTGCCCTCGGAGATCCAGCGTGGCTTCCGGTTCGGGATCAGCTTCTACCTGATCGCGATGCTGTTCATCCTGTTCGACATCGAGGTCATCTTCCTCTATCCGATCGCGGTCCAGCTGCGCGCGTTCGGCTCGTTCGCGCTATGGGAGACGGTCACGTTCGTCGTCCTGCTGATGGTCGCCTTCGTCTACGTCTGGCGCAGAGGAGCACTCGAATGGAAATGAAGCGCGAGCCGCTGGACGGGCCCTCGGCCCTGACCGGAGGCTCCCCGTTGCCGTTCGGCGCTCAGCCGCCGCCACAGGACTTCCGCTCCCGCCAGCTACTCGCGCGCGACATGCTCCGCGGCGACCTCGACGGCGACGCGCTCGACCGCTACGTCGAGCAGGCTGTGCTGACGACGACCGTCGACAAGGCGGTCGCCTGGGCGCGCGGCAACTCGTTCTTCCCGCTGACGTTCGGGCTCGCCTGCTGCGCGATCGAGATGATGTCGATCGTCGCCGCACGCGTCGATATCGCCCGGTTCGGGTTCGAGGCGTTCCGCGCCTCCCCGCGCCAAGCCGACCTGCTGATCCTCTCCGGCCGCGTGTCGATGAAGATGGCGCCGGTCGTGCGCCGCATCTACGACCAGATGCTCGAGCCGAAGTACGCGATCTCGATGGGCGCCTGCTGCTCGTCGATGGGCGTCTTCAACAACTACGCGCTGGTGCCCTCGGACAAGTTCATGCCGATCGACGTCCACGTGCCCGGCTGCCCGCCGCGGCCTGAGGCACTCGCCCACGGGATCCTGCGCCTGCGCGAGAAGGTCCAGGGCGCCCGGAAGGAGGGCTGGCGCGAGCGCTACGACGCCGTCGGCACCGAGGAGTTCCTGCCGTCGAGGAGAACATCGAGCTCGGCGTCGAGATCGTGACCCCTAAGCCGGGGGACGCAGCCGGTGCCTGACGCGACCGGCCTTGAGCTGATCGCACAGGAGCTCCGTGACGCCGAACCAGAGTCGGTCCTCGACACGGTCTTCTTCCGCGAGCAGGCCACGCTCGAAGTGCACCCCGGCGCACGTCCGGACGGCTCTGGCGCAACTCAGCGCCAAGGGCTACAACTTCCTCGCGAGCCTGCACGGCTGCGACTACTACCCGGAGGAGCCACGGCTCGGCGTCCTCTACGAGCTGCTCGACATGCGCGAGGTCGACCGGATCACCGTCAAGGCGCGCGTCCCGATCGACGCGCCTGCGATCGAGTCGGTCGTCGACATGTTTCCCGGCGCCGACTTCCCCGAGCGTGAGGTCTACGACATGTTCGGCGTCGTCTTCGATCGGCCATCCGGATCTGCGCCGGATCCTGATGCCGGAGGATTACGAGGGCTTCCCGCAGCGGCGCGACTTCCCGGTCGGCGGCGAGCCGGTCCTGTTCACCTTCAACGAAGAGCAGTCCTACGGCAGACATGGCACGTCGAGCGATTACCGCCAGCGCGAGGAGTCGATCACGATGTCGACCGAGCCGGCCGGGCAGGGCCGACTCGCACGAGCTGCTGACGCTCAACATCGGACCCCACCACCCCGCCACGCACGGCGTGCTGCGCCTGATCGCGACGCTCGAGGGCGAGGTCGTCCGCGACATCAAGCCGATCATCGGCTACGTCCACACCGGCATCGAGAAGACCGCCGAGCAGAAGTCCTATTGGAAGGTGATCCCGGTCGTCGAGCGGATGGACTACCTGAGCTACTACTTCAACGCGATGGCGTTCTGCGGCGCCGTCGAGACGCTGCTCGAGCTCGAGGTCCCGCCGCGCGCCCAGTACCTGCGCGTGATCCACCTCGAGCTCAACCGGATCATGTCCCACCTCGTGTGGCTCGGCACGAGCGCGCTCGACCTCGGCGCGATGTCGATGTTCTGGTACTGCTTCCGCGAGCGCGAGACGATCCTCGACCTGTTCGAGATGTCCTCCGGCCAGCGGATGCACACGCGCTACTTCCAGATCGGCGGCGTTATCGAGGACATCCCGGCCGGCTTCGCCAAGAAGCTCCAGAAGTTCCTCGACGAGATGCCGACGCGCGCCGACCAGTACGCCGACATGCTCGAGAAGAACGAGATCCTGCTCGCGCGGCTGCGCGACACCTGCCCGCTCGACGAGCAGACGCTGCTCGGCCTCGGCGTCACCGGACCGCTGCTGCGCGCGGCCGGGAACCCCTGGGACCTGCGCAAGGCCAAGCCGTACTCGCAGCTACGACCACTTCGACTTCAAGATCCCGGTCGGCACGGTCGGCGACAACTACGACCGCTTCCGCGTCCGCCACGCCGAGCTCTACGAGTCGACCAAGATCATCCAGCAGGCGCTGAACGGCCTTCCCGAGGGACCCCACATCACCGACGACCGCAAGGTCGCGCTGCCGCCGCGGCATGAGCTGGCGACCAGCATGGAGGCGCTGATCCACCACTTCAAGCTCGTCACCGAGGGCTTCCGCGTCCCGACCCGGCGAGGTCTACTACCCGATCGAGGCACCGCGCGGCGAGCTCGGCTGCTTCGTGCGCTCCGACGGCTCCGCCAAGCCGGCGCGCGTCCACATGCGCGACCCCAGCTTCGTCAACCTGCAGGCGACCGCGCCGATGGTCAAGGACGCCTACATCGCGGACCTGATCGCGACGCTGGCGATGGTCGACCCGGTGCTCGGGAGGCGTCGACCGATGAGCGCCGTCAACCGTCCGGTCGTCCCCCGCTTCGAGCACGGCTCGCGCACGCCCGGCTGGGACGAGGCCGTCGATCTCGAGCAAGCAGCCGGCGACAGTCCCCGACCCGGCGCTGACGCCGGTCCCGGTGCAGTTGCGCGACGAGATCGAGGCAGGCGATGGCGCGCTACCCGGACCGCAGATCGGCGGCGATCCCGGCGCTGCACGCCGCTCAGCGGCTGCACGGCTGGTGCTCGCCGGAGGCGATCACGCAGGTCGCGTGCGTGATGGCGCTGACCCCCGCCTACCTGACGAGCGTCGCGAGCTTCTACGACATGTTCGAGCTGACGCCGAAGCCGCGCAATTACGTCTACGTCTGCACGAACATCTCGTGCTCGCTGCGGGGCGCCGATGAGTTCTACGAGGCGATGCTCGCCGCCGCCGCGGACGACCCCGACGTCAACGTCCGCGGGTTCGAGTGCCTTGGCGCCTGCGACATCGCGCCGATGGCGTCGGTCAACGGCGAGTTCGTCGGCCCGCTTGTCGAGCAGGACGCCGCCCGGATCCTCGAGGACCTCCGAGCCGGGTGGCCGGTCCTCGCCGAGAAGCAGCTTCGCCACCGTGCGTGCGCCGACCCGGGCGCCGGGCCTGCCGGCCGCCGGCGCCACCACGTGAACTAGAAATCCCAGTTGAGAATGAAGATCCTGTTCGACAACATCGACGAGCCCGGCCTGAACACGCTGGCCGTGTACGAGCGCCGCGGCGGCTACCAGGCGCTTCGCAGGGCGCTGGAGATGCCGCGCGAGGCGATCGTCGAGGAGATCTCCGCATCGGGCATCCGCGGCCGCGGCGGCGCCGGCTTCCGGATGGGCCAGAAGGCCTCGTTCCTGCCGAAGGGCGAGATGGCGAAGTACCTCGTCTGCAACGCCGATGAGTCCGAGCCGGGCACGTTCAAGGACCGCGAGCTGATGCAGAAGAGCCCGCACATGCTGATCGAGGGGATCGTGATCGCGACCTACGGCACCGCGATCGACCGCGCGTTCATCTACATCCGCGGCGAGTACGTGCTCCAGGCCGACATCCTCGAGGCGGCGATCGCCGAGGCGGTCGGGGCCGGCTACATCGGCGAGAACATCCTCGGCTCCGGCCACTCGCTCAGCTCGTCCTGCACCGCGGCGCCGGCGCCTACATCTGCGGGGAGGAGACCGGCCTGCTCGACTCGCTGGAGGGCAAGCGCGGCAACCCGCGTCTGAAGCCGCCGTTCCCGGCGATCCAGGGTCTCTATCACGGCCCGACGCTGATCAACAACGTCGAGACGCTCGCCACGGTGCCGCACGATCATCAACATGGGCGGCGCCGAGTACGCGAAGATCGGCACCGAGACCTCGACCGGCACGAAGCTCGTCTCAGTCTCCGGCGACGTCCAGCGCCCCGGCAACTACGAGATCGAATTGGGGATCCCTTCGCGCGAGATCATCTACGGGCTGGCCGGCGGTCCCGAGCCTGGGCGCACGATCAAGCTGTGGTTCCCGGGTGGCTCCAGCTCGCCGGTCCTGACCGCCGATGACCTCGACGTCCCCTACGACTTCGACTCGATGGCGAAGGCCGGCACGATGCTCGGCTCGGGCGCGATCATCGTCGTCGACGATCGCCACCGCGCGCTCGATGTCGCGATCAAGCTCGCGAAGTTCTACTCGCACGAGTCGTGCGGCAAGTGCGTGCCGTGCCGCGAGGGCACGAACTGGACCGTGAAGATGCTCCAGCGCATCGACTCCGGCCTCGCGACGCCGATGGACCTGGACATCATGGCCTCGGTCCAGACCCAGATCATGGGCAACTGCCTGTGCGTACTGGGCGACGCGATGGCGATGCCGATCGGCTCGATCGTCGAGAAGTTCCGAGCTGAGCTCGAGGCGGAGATCGAGGCTGCGCGCGAGCGCGCCGACGCGGCTGTCCTGGCCGATGAGCTTCCGGTCGGCGCCCACTAGAGCGGACCGAGATGCCCAGACCTGAACGGAAGATCATCCAGCTGACGATCGACGGCCGTGAGGTCCAGGCCGTCGAGGGCGCGATGCTGGTCGACGCCGCCAAGCAGGGCGACGTCGAGATCCCCTACTTCTGTTACGAGCCGAAGCTCGGCCAGCCGGTCGGCGCCTGCCGCATGTGCCTCGTCGAGATCGAGGGAATCCCGAAGCTCCAGACCTCGTGCTCGACCCCGGTCAGGGACGGCATGGTCGTCAACACCCAGACCGACCGCGTGCGCGCCGCCCAGAACGCGATCGTCGAGTTCCTGCTCGTCAACCACCCGCTCGACTGCCCCGTGTGCGACAAGGGCGGCGAGTGCCCGCTGCAGGACATCACGTTCGGATGGGGCCTCGGGCGCAGCCGCGTGATCGAGCCCAAGCGCCACTTCGTCAAGCCGCTCGCGCTCTCGCCGCTGGTCGCGATCGACCGCGAGCGCTGCATCCTCTGCTACCGCTGTGTCCGCTTCAGCCAGGAGATCGCCGAGGACTGGCAGCTGATCTTCACCGAGCGCGGCGCACACACGTTCGTCGGCACGCACGACGGCCACCCGTACGTCGCACCGTTCAGCGGCAACATCATCGAGCTGTGCCCGGTCGGTGCGCTGACCTCGCAGCCCTACCGCTTCCGCGCGCGACCGTGGGACATCGAGGGCGCCGGCGGGATCTGCACGCTGTGCCCGTCGCAGTGCAACGTCACCTTCACCGTCCGTGACGAGAAGGTCCTGCGCGTGCTCGCCCGTGACAACGACGAGGTCGACGACGGCTGGCTGTGTGACAAGGGCCGCTTCGCCTACCAGGCGATCCACGTCGACGAGCGGATCACTGCGCCGCTGGTCCGCGACGGCGGCTCGCTGCGCGAGGTCTCCTGGGAGCGGGCGCTGCAGACGGCAGCGGCGATCGGCCGCCACGCAGGGCATGTCGGCGCGCTCGTCGGCGGGCAGGCGACCAACGAGGAGGGCTTCCTGCTCGCGCGCCTGATGCGTGAGCGTCTCGGCTCGAGCGATATCGACTCGCGCCTCGGCGCCCCGGAGAGCGTCGACCTCGACCTGACGCGCGCGCTCGCGGCTCCCGGGCTGCAGGCGACCGTCCCCGACCTCGAGTTCGCCCACACCGTGCTCGTGCTCGGCTGTGAGCCACTCGACGACGCGCCGATCCTCGACCTGCGGATCCGCAAGGGCGTGCGGCGCAACGGGGTCAAGCTCGCGATCGCGACCGCCCGCCCGAGCGCTCTGGATCGGAACGCGACCGTCTCGGTCCGCTATGTCCCCGGCGAGGAAGCCGCATTCCTCGCCGCGCTGGAGGCCGCCTTGACGGACTCCGCCTCCAGCGGGGCCGACTCGAGCGTGGCCGCCCTCGCGAAGCTCCTGCGCGACGGCGGCGAGGACATCGTGATCCTCTGGGGCGAGCGCCTCGGAGCCGAGGGCGCTCGCCGTGCTGGCGCGGATCGCCGAGCTGCTGTCGCTCGTCAGGCCGTGACGGCGCCGGGCTGCTCGAGATCCCGTCGGTCGCCAACGGCCGCGGCCTGCGCGAGGCCGGCGTGCTGCCCAACTCCGGCCCCGGCTACGCGGAGATCGGCGTTGGCGGGCGCGGCGCGGCCGAGATCGCGAAAGCCGCCGCCGCCGGCGAGATCACCGCGCTCTACCTGTTGCAGACCGACCCCGTCCGTGAGCTGCCCGACCGCGACGCCGTGGCACGCCGCGATGCACAGCGCGGGCCTGGTGATCGCCCACGCCTCGGTCCTCACCGACGGGCTCGCCGAGCACGCGCATCGTCATCTTCCCGGCCGAGTCGAGCGCCGAGAAGGAGGGCACCGTCGTTCACCCCGACGGTCGCGTCCAGCGGCTGCGCGCCGCGATCGCGCACCCGGGCGAGGTCCGCGCCGGCTGGTCGGTGATCGCCGAGATCGCCAAGCGCGCCGGCCACGACCTGGGCGTCCTGACCTCGCCGATGGCCTTCCGCCAGCTGGTCGCCGCGGTCCCGTTCTACGAGGGCCTGACGCTCGAGGAGATCGGCGGGCGCGGCGTCCGCTGGCCGTCCGGCGAGCAGGCGGCGGCGATGCCCTGCGCCGAGCCGGCGACGCGCCGCCGCAGCGCGCGGCCCGCCCAGCGGCCGGCGGCGGCAGCCGAACGGATCGCCTGCGCCTCGGCACCTACCGGCCGATCTGGGCCTCGCCGGAGGTCGAGATCTCGCCCGGCGCTGCACTTCACGATCGCCGAGCAGCTGATCGAGCTCGCGCCGGAGGATGCCGCGCGGCTCGGCATGCTCAATGGGGAGGAGGTCGAGGTCGCTCAGAACGGGACGCGGCTGCGGGCGCGCGCGCAGTCGTGCGGACCGGCGTCGCCGCGGGAACCGCCTTCCTCGCCGACGGGATCGCCGAGCGAGTCCGCCAACGCCCTGACCGAGCCGCTCATCGAGGTTCACGCCGGCGCCCGCGGAGTGAGCGAGCCGTGATCTCGGCCGCGGACGCCAACTACTTCGAGCCGTGGTGGATCCAGATCGTCAAGTCGATCGTGATCTTCGGGGTCGTCTTCGGTGTCATGCCGATCCTCATCGTCTACGAGCGCAAGCTGCTCGGGCGCTTCCAGAACCGCTACGGGCCCAACCGCGTCGGACCGTTCGGCCTGCTGCAGCCGCTCGCCGAGATCGTCAAGTTCGCGACCAAGGAGCCTTTCCGGCCGGCGACGTCGGTCGGCTTCCTGTTCCGGATCGCGCCGATCATCGCGATCTTCACGGCGGTCGGCGCGCTCGCGATCATCCCGTGGGGCGGCGTCCAGAACATCTTCGGAACGCGGGTCGGGCTGTACGGGATCGACGTCTCGATCGGCCCGCTGTACGTGTTCGCGCTCGGCGGCATCTCGTTCTACGGGATCATGCTCGGCGGCTGGGCCTCGGGATCGAAGTACTCGTTCCTCGGCGCGATGCGCGGCGCGGCGCAGCTGATCTCCTACGAGGTCTCGCAGGGGCTCGCGCTCGTCGGCGTGATCATCACCGCGCAGACGCTGTCGCTGACCGGAATCGTCAACGCGCAGGCGGCGGGCATGTGGTACTTCATCCCGCAGTTCGTCGGCTTCCTCATCTTCATGGTCGCGTCGTTCGCCGAGACCAACCGGGCGCCGTTCGATCTCGTCGAGGCCGACGCCGAGCTCGTCGCCGGTTACTTCACCGAGTACGGCGGCACCGCTTTCGTCGCCTACGCTGTTCGCCGAGTACGCGAACATGATCGTCGTCTCCGGGATGGCGGTGACGCTGTTCCTCGGCGGCTGGCTGATGCCGTTCGGGATCCATCCGCCGGGCTGGGTCGATCCGATCGTCGTGCTCGTCGAAGATCGCGATCCTGCTCACGTTCTTCATCTGGATCCGCGCGACGCTGCCGCGCCTGCGCTACGACCAGCTGATGTCGTTCGGCTGGAAGGTGCTGCTGCCGCTGGCGACGCTCAACCTGCTGGTGACCGCGATCGTGGTGGTCCACTGAGATGAGCTACGACCCAGGCAAAGACGTCATCGAGGTCGTCCGCCAACCGCGCCCGGGCGCGGCGGCCGGCGCCTACCGCATCTTCGGCGAGACCCTGCGCGGGCTCAAGACGACGTTCATGCGCGTCGTCGAGGGGCCGATGACGATCCAGTACCCCGAGGAGAAGACGCCGGTCTACCCGCGCTTCCGCGGCCGCCACAAGCTCCACCGCTTCGAGGACAGCGGGCTGGAGAAGTGCGTCGGCTGCTCGCTGTGCGCGGCCGCCTGCCCGGCCGACTGCATCCGCGTCGTCGCCGCCGAGAACACGCCGGAAAACCGGGTCTCTGCCGGCGAGCGCTACGCGAGCGTGTACGAGATCAACCTCAGCCGCTGCATCTTCTGCGGCTACTGCGAGATCGCCTGCCCGTTCGACGCGATCACGATGGGCCACGACTACGAGATGTCCGACTACACGCGCTCGGACCTGATCTTCACCAAGGAGATGCTGCTCGCCGAGCCGATCGAGCGGACCCCGCTGCGGCCGGAGGACGAATGAGCGTCTTCTTCTTCTTCCTCGCGTCGATCATCGCGATCGCCGGCGCGTTCGGGGTCGTGATCCTGCGCAACCCGTTCTACAGCGTGCTCTCGCTCGTCTGTCACCTGGTCGCGCTGGCTGCTGCTGTTCCTGCTGCTCCGCGCGGAGTTCGTCGCGGCCGCCCAGGTCGTCGTCTACGCGGGCGCGGTGATGGTGCTCTACGTGTTCGTCGTCGCCTATGTCGGCGGCGGCGAGGAGCTCGCGGCCGGCAGCCGCTCTGCGGGTCCTCGGGCCGCTGTTCGCGCTCGCGATCGCGATCGAGTTGTGCGATCGCGATGCTCGGCTCGGCGCTGTCGGGGATCTCCGGCAAGGGCGCCCCTTACGTCCTCGGTTTCGGCACGCCCGGCCAGATCGGGCAGCTGTTCCTGACGACCTACCTGCTGCCGTTCGAGGTCGCCTCGCTGCTGCTGCTCGTCGCGGCGGTCGGCGCGGTCGTGCTCGCGCGACGCCGGCGTGGGCTCGAGGACCACGACGAGCAGCTCGACAGCCTCGCGGGCACGCCGCGGCCCGCGTACACCGGCACG
This sequence comes from uncultured Solirubrobacterales bacterium, assembly GCA_963742025.1. Taxonomy (GTDB): domain Bacteria; phylum Actinomycetota; class Thermoleophilia; order Solirubrobacterales; family Solirubrobacteraceae; genus Palsa-465. Next base: position 909 of record CAVUKF010000008.1, on the reverse strand, counting down.
CTGGCCGAGGGCGCCGGCATCCAGCGTGTGCTCGACGAGATCGAGCGCGACGAGAGCGCCCGCGCGCGCGGCGGGACGTCGGTGCCGCACCGACGGGACGGGAGAGCTGATGGCGATCGGCTGGTATCTCGTCGTCTCGGCGATCATCTTCTCGATCGGCGCCGCGGCGTGCTCACGCGGCGCAACCCGCTCGTGATGCTGCTGTGCCTGGAGCTGATGCTCAACGCCGCCAACCTCGCGCTGGTCGCGTTCGCGCGGATGCACGGCAACGAGGCGGGTCAGATCTTCGCCCTGATCGTGATGGTCGTCGCGGCGTGCGAGGTGACTGTCGGGCTTGGTCTGATCGTCGCGATCTCACCGCCGCAACCTGCCCGTCGACGTCGACGAGCTCAGTGAGCTGAACGGATGAGCGCGACGACCTAGGGCTGGCTCGTCCTGCTGTTCCCGCTGCTCGGGTCGATCATCATCGGCGTCGGCTATCGGCGGCTCGGCGCTCGCGCGGGCTGGATCGGCACGGCTCGCGATCGGGCTCGCGTTCGCTGCCCGCGGTCGGTGCGCTGGTGACGCTGCTCAGCCACCCGGCGCACCATCGCGAGCTGACCTCGAGCCTCTGGAACTACGCGGTCACCGACGGCGCCCGACGCGAAGATGCTCGATCCTCGTCGACCCGCTGTCGGTGTTCATGATCCTCGTCGTCACCGGCGTCTCGACGCTGATCCACCTGTACTCGATCTCCTACATGAAGTCCGACCGAGGGCTTCGCGCGCTACTTCTCGTACCTCAACTACTTCGTGCTGTCGATGCTGGTGCTCGTGCTCGCCGGCAACTTCGTCGTGCTGATCGTCGGCTGGGCGTTCGTCGGCGCCGCCTCGTACATGCTGATCTCGTTCTGGTACCGCCGTGACACCG
>CAVUKF010000007.1:0-46902 GCA_963742025.1 uncultured Solirubrobacterales bacterium | reverse complement strand
CCCCGATCACTCCTACGCGCCGCTGTACGCCGAGACGATTGAGCACTGCCGCCAGGTACGGCGCGTTCGACCCCGCCGACGATGGGCACCACCCCGAACATCGGCTGGTGGCCCAGCAGGCGGAGGAGTACGGCTCCCACGACAAGACCTTCGAGATCGCGGCGCCCGGCACGGTCCGCGTGGTCGACGACGCCGGCACGACGTTGATCGAGCACGAGGTCAGGCCGGCGACATCTGGCGGATGTGCCAGGCGAAGGACGCGCCGGTCCGTGACTGGGTGGCGCTCGCGGTGCAGCGTGCGCGCCTGTCCGGGCATGCCGGCGGTCTTCTGGCTGGATCAGGACCGCCCGCACGATCGGGAACTGCTGCGCAAGGTGCGCCCCGAGCTCGAGCGGATCGACACCGACGGCCTCCAGATCCTGACGATGCCCGTGGCACAGGCGGCCCGGTTCACGCTCGAGCGCGCCCGTCGCGGCGAGGACACGATCTCCGTCACCGGCAACGTCCTGCGTGACTATCTGACCGACCTGTTTCCGATCCTCGAGCTCGGGACGAGCGCCAAGATGCTCTCGATCGTCCCGCTGATGGCGGGCGGTGGTCTGTTCGAGACGGGTGCCGGAGGCTCTGCGCCCAAGCACGTGCAGCAGTTCCTGAACGAGAACCACCTCCGCTGGGATTCACTGGGGGAGTTCCTGGCGCTCGCTGCCTCGCTCGAGATGCTGGCGCAGAAGACCGATATCGAAGGCGCCCGGATCCTCAGCGAGGCGCTCGACTGCGCCACCGGCAGCGTGCTCGAGCACGGCCGCTCGCCGTCGCGTCGCTGCGGTGAGCTCGACAACCGCGGCAGCCATTTCTATCTCGCGCTCTACTGGGCGAACGAGCTGGCGACACAGACCGCCGACGCCGAGCTGGCCGCTCGCTTCGCCCCGCTCGCGCGACGGTTGGCGGCCGGCCAGGCGCAGGTCCTCGCCGAGCTCGCGGCCGTCCAGGGACAGGCAGTCGAGATCGGCGGCTACTACCGACCGGATCCGGACCTCGCCGCGCGCGCAATGCGCCCGAGCTCGACGTTCAACGCGGCGCTCGCGTCCCTGTAACGCAGCCACCAGCGGCGCGGTTGGTGTGATAAGATGCTTGCTAGCAAGCAATCATTTCGACATCGACACAGGGAGCGCAGATGCAGGCGTCCGCGACACAGCAGGAACTGGAGACCGCCCAGCGGCTCCGGGTCGTGTCAGGGCGGCTTTCGCGGCGGCTGCGCTCGACCGAGGCGGGAGATGCCGCCGGGTTGACGCCGGCGCGGGTCTCGGCGCTGCTGCAGATTGAGCGACGGGGGCCGCTGCGGCTGGCCGAGCTGGCGGCCTCCGAGGGGCTCAACCCGACGATGCTCTCGCGGATGATCAGCGACATGGTCGACGCCGGCCTGCTCGAGCGAACGTGTGATCCTGATGACCGGCGCTCGGCCTGGGTCGCGGCGACGCCCGCCGGGCGCAAGCTGGCCGAGCGGATGCGCCGACAGCGGACGAGTGCCGTCGAGGCCGCGCTCGAGGTGCTCGAGCCCGAGCAGCGCCGGGCGATCGAGCAGGCGCTGCCGGCCCTGGAGGCGCTGAGCGAGTCGCTCGGCGAGGTGCGCGCGTGACCCGGATCCGGCTCGCCGGCCGCACGACTTTCGCGGCGTTGGCTGTACCCAACTACCGCCGCTACATCAGTGGTCAGTCGATCTCGCTGATCGGGACCTGGATGCAGATGACCGCGCAGTCGTGGCTGGTGTTGACCCTGACCCACTCCGCGGTGGCATTGGGTGTGATCGTTGCGCTGCAGACACTGCCGGTGCTGCTGCTGGCGCCCTACGGAGGCGTGATCGCAGACCGCGTCAACAAGCGAGTGCTGATGATCGCGCTGCAGAGCGCGATGGGCGTGCAGGCGCTGATCCTCGGCGTGCTGACGGTGACCGGGAACGTCCAGGTCTGGGAGATCGGCGTGCTGGCGGCGCTGCTCGGTCTCAACAACGCCTTCGAGAACCCGTCGCGGCAGTCCTTCATGCTGGAACTGGTCGGGCCCGATCATCTGCGAAACGCGGTCACGCTCAACTCGGTGATGGTCAACGTCGCGCGGGTCGTCGGTCCGGCGGTGGCGGGGATCATGATCGCGACCGTCGGCGACGGCGTCTGTTTCCTGATCAACGCGGCGAGCTTCGTCGCGGTCGTGATCTCGCTGACGACGATGGACCGCAAGGCGCTGCGTCCGGTGAAGCCCGAGCCGCGCGGACGCGGCCAGTTGCGCGCCGGTCTGAAGTATGTACGCGACACACCACAGCTGGCCGTGCCACTGCTGATGATGGCGGCCGTCGGTTGCCTCACCTATGAATTCCAGGTCTCGCTGCCGTACATGGCGAGCCGCGGGCTGCACGCCGGGCCGAGCGGCTTTGGCTTCATGACCGCTGCGATGGGCGTCGGCGCGGTCACCGGCGGCCTGGTCGTCGCCGCGCGCGGGGGGATCGGGACGCACCGGCTGGTGCTGGCCGCCGCTGCGTTCGGGGTCGCGATGACGCTGGCGACGCTCGCCCCTGATCTGGCGACCGAGATCATCGCGCTGGCGCTCGCGGGTGCCGCCAGCATCGCCTTCATGTCGACCGGCAACGCGACCCTGCAGCTACGTTCTGCGCCCGAGATGCGCGGTCGCGTGATGGCGCTCTGGTTCGTCGCGTTCCAGGGCTCGACCCCGATCGGTGGACCGATCATCGGGCTCGTGATGGCTGCCTTCGGACCGCGCGCCGGGCTCGGCCTGGGCGCGGTCACATGTCTTGTTGTTGCGCTCGGCGGCGCGATCTTCCTCGCACGCCGGCAGCGAGGCGAGGTTGATCCATCAGCTCCCGCATCGCCTGCAGGTAGCCTGCGCGCTCGAAGTGCAGCACGTGGCTTCCCGGGTACCAGTGCAGTGCCGGGCGTCCCCAGTGCTCCCACAGCCACTCGCTCTGCTCTGGCGGAGCGAGGCGATCGCCTCGGCCGCCGATGACCATCAGCCGCTCACGCGGGAGCAGCGCCGGATAGGTGAGCGGCGAGTGCAGCGCCGTGCCGCGCTCGATCAGCTCCCGCGGAACGTGCTTGAGCAGCTCCAGCGCGAGCGCGCCGACGTTGGTCGGGAACCAGCCCGACATGATCGCCGGAATCGAGGTCACGGCGGCGTTGGTGATCGCGAAGTCGAGCCTCGCATCCACCTCCGCGAGCAGCGCCGTCACGTAGCCGCCCAGCGAGATGCCGGTGACGCCGACTCGCGGCGCCCCGAGCCGATACAGGTAATCGAGCAGCACCCGGAGATCGCAGATCGCCTGGAGCATCGCCTCGTTGAAGTGGCTGAGACCGTGGGCGAACAGGTCCGAGCCGTTGAACGGCGCGTAGCGCCCACCGCGACCGCCGTGGAACGGCAGCGTGAACAACACCACATCCCAACCCCGTGAGAAGAACTCCGGCAGCGAGAAGACGGCAGCATTCAGGCTGGCCGCGGAGGCGCCGAAACCGTGGACCACGATCAGGGTCTGGCGCACGCCGTCCTGATGACGCCAGTGCTGGGCGCGCGCGGTGCGGTTGCGGGTGTGGCCCAGGTAGGCGCGGCGCATGTCGGCGTTCAGCGGCTCGTGCGGGCTCCTGAAGCGCAGCAGTTCGACCCGGCCGTGCAGCTCTCGCAGGCCGTCTCCAGGTCGGATCTCGAGCGGGATGCGGGCCGGCGGCGGCGCGAACACGGCGCCGGGGTCCCGTTTATCGGCGAGCTCGGCGTAGCGCTCGAGCCTGCGCACCTCGGTGCGGGTGTCGAGCAGGAACGTGCCAGGCACCATCACGCCTGTCAGCGCCGAGGAGAGCATCGTGCGCAGCGCGTAATCGCCGAGCACCGCACCGTCGTAGCGAAGACGCGCACCGACGGTCATCTCGGCCGCCAAGATGTGGGGCCAACAAGAGGCGCGGGTCGGAGGTCGATCGTCATCGTGATCGATGAATCGACGGTTCAGCCATCAAAGCTGAATCAATCGTCTGCGCCGTCACTTTCGTGACGCGCGGCGACTGTCCTGCCGGCTCGGTGCTGCCGGCGCGCCGGCGGGCGGACCCGGCTCAGCGCAGCGCTGCAAACCCGGCGTTCAGCAACTCGATCGCCTGATACTGGGGATCGGAGGAGTGCAGCAGGACCGCCGCCAGCCAGTGGCCGCCGCGCTTGGCTGCGACCACCAGACAGAGGCCGGCGGCGGTTGTGAACCCGGTCTTGACGCCGTCGATGCCGCGATAGCCCATCTGCAGCAACGGGTTGTTGTTGTACAACCACAGTTTCCCGCCCTTGATCGGGAACGGCACGACGGCGTTGCGCGACGCGACGATCGGCGCGAGCGTGCGCTGCTTGAGGACCAGATGTGCAAGCACCGCGAGGTCGGTCGCGCACGAGTGATTACCGGCGTCGATCACGCCGGAGACGGTCGAGAAGTGGCTGCAGCCGAGGCCGATCTGGTGCGCGCGCTCGTTCATCATCGAGACGAAGTCGGTCTGCGTGCCGGCGACGTGCTGGGCAAGTGCGATCGCGGCGTCGTTGCCCGAAGGGAGCAGCAGTCCGTAGAGCAGCGCAATCTCGCGCACGCGCTTGCCGAGCGGCAGCTCGCCGACGCCGGAGCCGGTGAAGTGCACGGCCTGCTTGGTGATCAGCACCCGATCCGACGGCCTGGAGTGGGCGACGACGACGAGCGCGGTCATCATCTTCGTCAGGCTCGCGATCGGAACCTCCATGTCGGGTCTGCGTTGCCAGAGCACCTGTCCGGTGCGGACGTCGAACAGCATGCCGCTGCGCAGCGAGCCGCTAAGGCGCGGGTGGATCTGCACCGAGGCAAGCGCCCGGCCGTAGGACGGCCGCACCCGTCCGCTCCGGCCGCCGGTTCCCGCGTGGCGAGCCGAGCCGCCGCTCGAGGACTTGACGGCCGGCACCTTGCCGGCTGTTGTGTGTCCGGTGTCGCCGGCGAACACGATCAGCAGCGCGACCAGCGCCGCGAGGGGCGCTCCGATCGCGAGCCTCCGTCGGCGTCGTCGTCGCCGCTCAAGTCGCCTTCGGGCCTCGCGGCCGGCACGTCGCGTACGCGCCTCCTGCAGGACGCGCAGATCCGTCATCGGTCGTCCTCAGCGCCACAGATGCCGCTGCGAGCGCTTATCTTGCAGCGGCTGGAGTGCCGACCGACACGATCCGCCAGGGCTGCTCGGCGTCGGTCGTGAGGGCGAGCGTCCAGGACTCGGTGAACGAGGTCTCACGGGCGGGATTACCCGCCAGCACGCGCGTCGTGTCCCGATCCTCGATGTAGCGGCGGCCCCGCAGATCGACGTCGATCGACATCGTCGGCGGCTCGGCGGCGGCGTCCAGGTTGGTGATCCGGATCTGCCGCACAGTTGTCCCACGGACCACGAGCCGCGTCTGCTCGCTCGGGTCCCCTGGATGCAGCAGCTCGCGGATCGCAGCCGGGCCGGCAATCGCCTGCAGCTTCGCGTCGCTGCCGTCGACCGCTTCGGTCCATGCCGATACCGCCCGGCGAGCTGCGACCTCCAGCACGTCGGGAGCGAACCTGCCGTCCGCCAGACTCAGGTCGTTCGCCGCGGAGCGGGCGTCGCCGGTGAACTGCAGATCTGCGACTTCGCTGACCTTGGTGCCGTCGGGGACCGCCTGTGCGACCGCACCCTCGACCAGCGCCTCGTCCTTGAGCGACTGTTCGTCGGCCCAGGGCGTCGCGACGATCTGATCCTGGAGCGAGTGCCGCCCCTCGGAACCCTGCTCGATTGACTGCAGGATCCAGTGGTCGCCGCGCCGTGCGAGCGTCCAGTACTCCCGCATGCGAACGGACTCGGTGAACTGGCCCTGGCGCTTGATATGCCGGCCGCTTCCGTCGACGACGAAGTCACGAACCTTCGCATCGATCCGGACGACGACCCGGTGCTCATCGGCCGGACCCTTGCGCAGGATCCCGACGTACTCGACGGTCGGCTCGCCGACCGGCTGCACGTGATTGCGCCAACCCTTGCGATCGAACTCGTCGAGCCGGCGCTCCCATTCGGCCAGCAGGTCCGGGGCAACCAGGCCGCGCAGCGCGATCCTGTCCGCCGAGTCCCACGCGAACTGGACCGATGTGAACAGCGCACCGGCGGCGGCGCGCACGTGCTCGGGGTCGAAGATCGGGTCGACGTCCGCGGCCTCGGCGGCGGCGAGCTCGACACGGCGCTCACGCTTGCGGGTCGTGCGCTTGGCGGCCGGGCCGGAGCGCTCGCGCGCCTGCCAGAACGCCTGCAGCTTCGGCCAGCCGTATTTGAGGAACCAGTAGAGCCCCCCGAGGCAGACGATGAAGATGAACCCGAACGGCGGATCGATCGTCGCGATTCTGATCAGGATGTAGAAGAGGAAGAAGCTGCCACCGCCACCGCCTCCGCCGCCATCGCCGCCACCACCGAACCCGGCAGTGCCGCCGCCGGCGCTCGCCAGCGCGCTCGGAACGATGGTCAGCGCCGCGAGCAGCGTCAGCGCGACGATCAGCAGAAGGGTGCGTTTGCGGTTCGGGGTCATCGGCTCATGCGGCTGCGCTTGCGAGGCGGTCGTTTGCCGCGCGGTCCGTGAGTGGGCCGTCGCCCGTGAGCTGCTGGGCGACGTGTTGGTCGGCGTGGTAGCTGGAGCGGACCAGCGGGCCGGCGGCGACGTGGTCGAAGCCGAGCTCGTAGGCCGCCTGCTCGAGCGCCTTGAACTCGTCGGGGTGCCAGTAGCGGACGATCGGGAGGTGCTGCTCGGTCGGGCGCAGATACTGGCCGATCGTGATCACCTGCACCCGATGCTCCCGGAGCCGGCCCAGCGTCTGGACCATTTCGTCGAAGCTTTCGCCCAGACCCACCATCAGGCCCGACTTCGTCGTCACGTCGGGGCCGCCCATCTCCTTCGCGTTCTCCAGCACGCGGCAGGAACGCTCGAACGTGGAGCCTCGACGCGCGACGGGGTAGAGGCGTGGGACGACTTCGACGTTGTGGTTGAAGACGTCTGGCCGTTCTGCGATCACTTTCGCCAGCGGCATCTCGTTGCCCCGGAAGTCGGGCGTCAGCACCTCCACCCTGCACCCCGGTGCCTGCCGGCGGATCTCCCTGATCACGCGGACGAAGGCGCCGGCGCCGTAATCGGGCAGGTCGTCGCGGTCGACACTGGTGATCACCGCGTGACGCAGTCCCATCCGTGCGACGCTGCGCGCCACCCGAGCCGGCTCGAGCGGATCGTTCCACGTCGGCTTGCCCGTCTTGACGTTGCAGAAGCCGCAGCGCCGGGTGCAGGTATCGCCGAGGATCATGAACGTCGCGGTGCCTCGCTGCCAGCACTCGCCGATGTTCGGGCAGGCCGCCTCCTGGCAGACCGTGTGAAGATTCTCCTCCTCGATCTGCCTGCGCAGCTCGCGGTAGCGGGGCCCGCCGGGGGCGGGCACCTTGAACCACGGCGGCTTACGGCCTCGCAGTGGCTCGACGTCGTGGCCGAGCACATCGAGGATGTCGCTGATCCCGCCGGGGTTGGCGCGTGATCGGGTGGCGGTCATATTCACCTACAAGCGTACCGATCGGCCGTCGCGTTTCCGTCGGCTCACATATTTGTTGCACAAGCGGTCCGTCCGAAGCGCCTCGGGTCAAACGGCGTGGGGTCCCGTAGCGGCTGTGCGCCGGTGATCATCTCGGCCAGCAGGAGCCCCGAGATCGGGCCGAGGCAGACACCGGATCCCTCGTGTCCGGTGCTCGTCCAGAGCCGCTGGCGGAGCGCGCCGACGGCGGGCAGGCCGTCGGGGAGCCACGGCCTGAAGCCGCACCACGCGCGGCGGATCGGAAGCTCCAGCAGAGCCGGGACGAAGCGGGCCGCCCGCTTGATCATCGCGTTCGTGACCTCGTCGCGGACCGTCACATCGAATCCGGTCAGTTCACGGCTTGATCCCACGAGCACCTCGTCGCCGTCAAGCGTCTGCTCGATCACGCTGGCGATCCCCAGCTCCGGCGTGCGATCCCCTGCGAGCTCGCGGTAGGAGGCTTCGATCAGCTTGTGGCGGATCATCTGCGGCGGCGCGGCGAGCGCCACCAGCTGGCCCTTGCGGGGTCTGACCGGGAGGCCCGTGAGCTCGGTCGCCCAGGCGCCGGTGGCGACGATCACGTGCTCGCAGGCGAGCCGCTCGCCGGTCCCGAGCGTCACCTCGCCAGGCTGCACCCCGATCACGTGTGCGTCTTCGCGCACCGGCACGGTGGCGGCGAGCGCGCGCGTGAGCCCGACCGCGTCGACCTGCAGATCACCGGGTTCGCGCACGGCGCGGACCCCGGCCGCAAGCCCCGGCTCGAGCAGCGCCAGGTCCTCCGGCGGGACTCCCGGCGGCTGGGCGCCCGGCCCGTCCGACCTCTCGTGGTCGATCACGAGCGCTCCCTTCTGAGTGACGCGCGCCGCCGGGAACCGCTCGCCTAGCTCAATCCACAGTTCCCGCGCTTGGACCGCCAGTTCACGCTCAACCCCGGCCGGCTTATCGCAGACCAGCACGTTGCCCTCGCCCCGTCCGGTCGACCCGGCGCAGATACCGTCGCGCTCGAGCAGCAGCACGTCGAGCCCGCTCTCTTGGAGGTAGAACGCGGCCGCCGCACCGCAGATCCCCGCGCCGACGACGATCGCGTCAGGTGCCATCGGTGGGGTGTCGCAGAGGTTTGGCCGGCGAGATCATCGGCCGTTGATCGTGAACCCCTGCGGGAACGGGTCATCGGGGTCGAGCAGGTACTGGCCGATCCCGGTTATCCAGGCGCGTCCGGTGATCTCGGGGATGACCGCCGGGCGACCCGCGATCGTGACCTCCTCGCGCAGGCGACCCGTGAAGGTCGTCCCGATCAGCGACTGGTGCACGAACGGGGTGTCGAGCGCCAGCTCGCCGCGGCTCCAGAGCTGCGCCATCCGCGCGCTGGTCCCGGTGCCGCACGGGGATCGGTCGATCCATCCCGGATGGATCGTCGTCGCGCCGCGCGCGTCGGCGCCGTCGCTCGGCGGTGCCGTCCAGATCACGTGCCGGCAGCCGCGGATCTCCGGATCCACCGGGTGGACGGGCTCGGGTATCGCGGCGAGCAGCTCGAGTGCGGCGCCGATCAGCTGATCGGCGTGTTCGGGTGCCACGGTCAGGCCGGCCGCCGCCGCGTCTGCGATCGCGTAGAAGTTGCCGCCGAAGGCCATGTCGTAGCGCACGCCGCCCGCCTGCGCGTCGAGTTCATGCACGAACGACGGAACGTTTCTGATCGTGACCGAGCCGGCACGGCCGTCCTGCACGGCGACGCGCGCCTCGATCAGGCCGGCGGGTACGTCGAGTGCGACGACCGTCTCGGGCTCAGTGACCTCCACCATGCCCGTCTCGACCAGCACCGTCGCCACGCCGATCGTCCCGTGGCCGCACATCGGAAGGCAGCCGGTGACCTCGATGAACACCACGCCCCAATCAGCGTCCTCGCGGCACGGCGGCTGCAGGATCGCGCCGGACATCGCGCCGTGTCCGCGCGGCTCGTTCATCAGCAGCCGTCTGATTCCGTCGTTCTCCCGCTCGAACCGCAGCTTGCGCTCGAGCATCGTCGCGCCCGGGAGGACGCCGACACCGCCGGTGATCACGCGGGTCGGCATGCCCTCCGTATGGGAGTCGACTGCATGGAAGACCCGTGCGGCGCGCATCACCCGATCCTCCCGGCTGCCGTCGCCGAATGCAAGCGCTGTTCGGTTGGCCGGCGGGGGCGGGGCGTTCGCCCTTCTGACACACGTTTGGCGCAGAACCGTTGCATTCATCGACACACACCTGACGTTTTCCCTGCCACGCTGGTCCAATGCCAGGGGCGGGTCGAATCACGGCAACATATGCGTCATCTTTCGCCCCGCCTTCCGTCGTCGAGGAGCGACTGGTGGCACTGGCGGTTGCGCAGCATGGAGTGTTCACGACCGGGCAGGCCGTCGCGCTCGGGATCCCTGCACGGACTGTCTGCGCCCGCTGCGCTGCACACCGGCTGCACCGCGTTCACCATGGTGTCTATTCGCTCCTGCCGCCGGAACTTCTGTTCCGCAACGGTCGCTTGATGGCGGCGGTGCTCGCCTGTGGCCCGGGTGCGGCGCTGTCGCACCGCTCGGCCGCCGCGCTGCTCGAGCTGATCCGCTCCAACCGGGCACGGATCGATGTGACGATTCCGAGCCGCAGCGGCCGCCGGCGGAGAACAGGTATCCAACCGATCGAGATCCACCGGTCGACCATGCTGCGCACCGCCGACATCACGCTGATCAGCGGGATCTCCTGTACGAACGTGGCCCGCACGGTGTTCGACCTTGCCGGCGTGCTCAGCCGGCGGCGCCTGGAGCGCGCGCTCGATCAGGCGGCGATCCTCGAGCTCTTCGATCTCAACACGCTCAATGATCAACTCGACCACAACGCGACGCGCCCTGAGGGATCAAAGCTGCGGGCGGCCCTGCAACAGCACCTACCGGGCAGCACGCCGACGTGGAACGAGTTCGAGGAACGGTTCCTCGCGATGACGCGCGGGGCGGGCCTACCGGATCCGGAGGTCCAGCAGTGGCTCGACCTCGGCGACGGCGAGCCGATGATCCTCGCCGACTTCATCTGGCGCGCGCAGCGCGTGATCGTCGAGACCGACGGCTGGGAGACACACAAGACCAAGGATGCGTTCGAGCGTGATCGCCGCCGTGACCAGCGAGCCACCGTCGCCAGATGGCGCCCGGTCAGGGTGACGTGGCTTCAGGTCACGAGCGAGCCGGGGCGACTGGCGAGGATGTTCGCCTCGATGATGGCCGCCGCCTCGCCGCCGTCCTTGCGCTCCGCCGCCGAGCCCCCGTCTGTGCGCCCCGCCGCCTCGCCGCCGTCCTTGCGCTCCGCTGCCGAGCCCCCGTCTGTGCGCCCCGCCGCCTCGCCGCCGTCCGCGGCCGTCGACGAGGCCGCATAGGCCTCGAGCCGCGCCGGCGAGATCAGACGCTGCCGGCGCCCGAGTGCCTGCGCCACGCGCCACGCGACCCGCTTGCGGAAGCAGGGCATCAGCGCGCCGTGACGGCCGGTTTCGGCCGCCAGCGATGTCATCCACACGTCCGGCAGCCCACACGCCACCACCCAACCGAACGGCTCCAGATCGTTGTCGACGTTGACCGCGAACCCGTGCGTCGTAACACCCCTCGTGACGTGCACGCCGATCGACGCGATCTTGCGTTCCGCCACCCACACGCCCGTGTAGTCAGGACCCTCATCGGCGCGCGCCCGCGCCGGGACGCCCTCGTCGCCCAGCGCCGCGACCAGTGCCCGCTCGAGCGTGCGCACGTACGCGACCACATCGTCGACCTCGACGATCGGGTATCCGACCAGCTGGCCCGGGCCGTGATAGGTGACCTTCCCGCCCCGGTTGGTGTCGATGATCTCGATCCCCCGAGCCGCATACCACTCGGACCCCATCGTCAACTCGCCCGGGGTCGAACGCCGGCCGCGGGTGTAGACCGGGGGATGCTCGAGCAGCAGCAGCGTGTCGGGGATCCGCCGATCCGTGCGAGCCGCTCGCAGGCGCTCTTGGAGCAGCACCGCAGAGCGGTACTCGACGACGCCCAGGTTGCAGACCAGCAACTCGGTTTGCACAGGCTTGATCCTAGTGGCTCCCAACACGACGCTCGGTCTCGTCAGCCGGCGTCGCTCGAGGCCGTGAGCCCGCTTCGCCAGATGCCGGTCATCTCAACCCGCGTCATTCGGGCGGACCGGAGCGACGCGCAACGGTGAGCAGCACGCTGAGCGTGGCGACACTGATCACGAGCGCCGACAGGCCGGCGCTCAGCACGCGATCGGGGTGGTGCGCAGCTGCATTGCCGGCCACGACGATCGGCGCTCCGACCGCGACGATCTCCAGCAGCAACCACGGTGCGACCCAGACGATCGCGCTGAGACCGCCGAACGGGTCGGTTGCGGCGGTCGTCATCACCCGCAGCAGGACCGAGCCCCCGAACCGACCGCCGCCGCGAGCTCCGAGCGCTGCGCACAGCACCGCCGTGCCGGCGACCGCCACGAGCACCGTGGGAATCAGCGCGAGGACGGCGGCGCCGGCGCTCCCCAGCGCGAAGCAGGCCGCGATCGCGGCCCCGGCGACGATCACGAGCACGATCGTGGGCAGCACGCAGTGGGCGAGCAGCATGCGCGCGAACGGCCACGACAGCAGCAGCCGGCTCTTGTCCGGATCGTCGACGTCGATCCGGAGCGGTTCGAGCAGGACTGCTGCCGCGAAGTAGAGTGCGACCGCGGCGAGTGCCGCAGGCAACGGGCGCCCGGGGTGGGTGGTCGCCTCAGCGGCGGCGCCGGCGGCGAGCGCGCCCGCCCACACCAGGCGCGCCGGCGCCCGCGCGAGCGCGATCGCGTCACGCCAGAGCACCACCGCCCCCGACCGAGCCGGACGGCGCAGGCGCCACCGTGCGCTGGGCCCCGTGCCGGCGGTCGCCGCGCGGTGGGCGAGCCTCGCTGAGCGGTAGTCGAGCAGCACCGCGGAGGCGGTGATCCGCGAGCGCGTCTCGGCCTGGGCGAGGAAGCGCTCGAACGCAGCGTCACCGGCGACGCGGACCGCCGACAGCGCTGCGCCGGCCGCCGCGAGGGCGCTCAGCGCGACCGCGAGCGGCCAGCCGCGATGCCCGGTGACCGGGGCCAGCGGCCACCCCCACGGACCGGACCAGATCGCGATCGATCGCCCCAGTGGCCCCGTGCCGGCGATCGCGACCAGCCCAGCGGCCGCGGCGACGACGAGCGGGCTGGCGCGCAGCACCGCCGAGCTGACCTTCAGCGAGCGCTCGACCAGCCAGCTGCCCGACACGGCGAGCAGCCCGAGCGCGGCGAACGCGATCACCGTACCCGCTGCACGTGGCCCGCCGACACCGCCGATACCGGCGGCGCAGGCGAGCAGCACGCCGACCCCGCACAGCGCGCCCAACACCGTCGCGATCGCCATCGCCTGGACGAGCCGCGGGCGGACCAGGTCGATCAGTGCGATCGGCGCCATCAGCAGGAAGGCGACGTCCGCGCGTGAGAAGACAACCGGCCCCTGCCATGTGCCGGAGCGGGCGCCCGCCAGCAGGAGCAGCGCCACCAGCGCCGGACCCCAACCGGCCAAGGTCGTCGCGCTCAGCCCGCTCCCGACCGCGGTCGAGATCGCATGGCCGGCGAGCACGCCGTAGATCGCGGCGCCCAGCACCGTGAAATAGACCTGATAGAGGCTCGGCCGGAACTGCCGTGCCCGGCGCACGCGCAGCACCTCGGTGGCGGCGCCCGCCCGCTCGCGGGACTCGACCCGCGCGTCGATGAAGCCGACCGCGCTCAGTGGAGGTCCCGCTCGTAGACCCGCTCGCCGTCCACGACCTCGTCATAGGGGCCGGTCTGCACGACGGCCCCGTCCGCCAGCAGCACCGCCCGATCAGCGACACCCCGGGCGAACTCGAGCTGGTGGGTGGTCAGCAGGATCGCCGCACCGTCGCGCTTGGACTCGAGCAGCAGGTCCCGCAGTGTGCGCTGCGTGGAAGGATCGAGCCCGACCACCGGCTCGTCGAGAACCAGCACGCGGAATGGGCGCACGAGCGCGCACGCCAGCTGCAGCTTCTGACGCATGCCGCGCGAGAGCTGACCTGGGAACGCATCTCGCCGCGCGTCGACATCGAGCCGCTCGAGCATCGAGTCGACCCGCTCATCCAGGAAATCCTTGGAGACCCCGTGCGCGACCACAACCAGCTCGAGGTGCTCACGAACCGTCAGGTCGCCGTACAGCATCGGCGAGTCGGGAACCAGCGACAGGTCGGCACGCGCCGCCAGCGCCCCCGGGACATGCACCGGCGCGCCGCACACCCTGACGACGCCGGCGCTCGGCTCCAGCAGACCGCCGATCACCCGGACCGCCGTCGTCTTGCCGGAGCCGTTGTGGCCGATCAGCGCCACGCACTCGCCCGCGTCGATCTTCAGATCCAGTCCATGGAGTGCCTCGAAGTCGCCATAGCTGCGCCGCAGACCCTCGACCAGCAGCGGTGCGGACTCGTCGCTCTGCCCCTCACGCTCCACCTCGATACCTGACCAAAGCCCGCGCGCGGCTGACTAACCGCTCGTGAACGCCTCGAGGTGCCGGCGCACGGATGCCAGGAACTGCGCCGACAGCACCCCGTCGAGCGCACGGTGATCCCAGCTCAGCCCGAGGATCGTCATCGGCCGAATCGCGATCGAGTCGTTGCCGTCCGCGTCGGTCACCACGACGGCGCGCTTGACGACCGCCTCGAGGTCAAGGATCGCCACCTGCGGCTGATTGATGATCGGCGTCGCCATGATCGATCCGTACTGCCCGGGGTTGGTGATCGTGAAGGTTCCACCGCGAACCTCGTCCGGCGTCAGTTGTCCGGCCCGCGCACGGCGCGCCAGATCGCGGATCCGCGCCGCAAGCCCCTCGACCGACAACTCCTGCGCGTCGTGGATGACCGGCACGATCAGCCCGTCATCGCCGAGCGACACCGCGATCCCGAGGTGGACGACGCCGTCGTGGCGGATGTAGCGATCCCCGTCGAGCCAGGCGTTGAGCGCCGGGTACTCGCGCAGCGCCGCGATCACGGACCGGGCGACGATCGGCAGCGCGGTGACGCCGAGCTGTGCACGGGCCGCCTCGACCCGCGACATGTCAGCTTCGACCCAGGTCGTGCAGGTGGCGGCGGTCATCAGCGAGCGCTTCATGTGCTCGCCGATCTGCCGCCGCATCCGCGACAGTCCGGCGCCCGCCGGATCGGCGGGCTCAGGCCGGTAGGGGCTCTCGATGTGCAGCGGCGCCTCGCTCGGCGCCTGCACGGCAGCGAGCACGTCCTGCTTGCGCACCCGCCCGTCTCGACCCGTCCCGGCGACCTGCTGGAGATCGATGCCGTGCTCGGCCGCGATTCGCTGGACGACCGGCGAGTACCGGCCGCGGGGGCTGCCAGGCGACCCGGAAGCCGGCGCGGTGCTCGCGGGCACGGTGCCCGGCGATGGCACCGTGCCCGGGTCGGGCGTCGCCGCCCCGGGGCTCACGGGCGCGTCGCTCGAGCCGTTACTCGGAACCGGTGCGCCATCCCGGGCGCCGCTCGCGATCCGCGCGAGCACCGTGCCGACCGCGACGGTGGACTCGACCGCGACCAGGATCTCGGTCACGACGCCCGCGACCGGCGCCGGCACCTCGGTGTCGATCTTGTCGGTGGAGATCTCGCAGATCGTCTGATCGGCGGCGATCGTGTCTCCCACCTGCGCCCGCCAGGCGACGATCGTCCCCTCTGCGACCGAGACGCCCATCTGGGGCATCGTCACGTCGACCAGTACCACTGCCTCTGTGCTCTGGGAGCTCAACGTCACCCTTCAGTACGCCAGCAGCTCACGACAGGCATCACGGACGCGCTCGACGCTGGGCAGCACCGCCTGCTCGAGCGGCGGCGAGAAGGGAATCGGGACGTCCGGCGTCGCGACGCGCAGCACCGGCCCGTCGAGGTCCTCGAACCCGCGCTGCGCGATCAGCGCGGCCACCTCCGCGCCGGCGGCGCAGGTGGAGTTGGCCTCGTCGACGATCACGACCTTCGAGCATCGCGCCACCGAGTCGAGGATCGCATCGACGTCGAGTGGCACGAGCGAGCGGAGGTCGAGCACCTCGATCGACGCGCCATCGAGATCGTCGGTCGCCTCGAGCGCGACGTGGACCATCGCGCCGTATGCGATCACCACCAGATCGGTGCCGGCGCGTGCCACGCGCGCGGTCATCGGCGTTTCGTAAATGCCGTCCGGCACCTCGTCCTTGATTCTCCGATAGAGGTGCTTGTGCTCCATGAAGCAGACGGGGTTCGGGTCGCGGATCGCGGTGTGAAGCAGGCCCTTGGCGTCGTGCGCGGTGGAGGGCGCCACAACCTTTATGCCCGGAGCGTGCATGAACCACGCCTCTGGGTTCTGCGAGTGAAACGGCCCCCCGGAGAAGCCGCCGCCGCTCGGCAGCCGGATCGTGATCGGAACCGCGAGGCCCTGGCGATAGTGCATCTTGCCCGCGACGTTGACGAGCTGATCGAAGCCGCAGGCGACGAAGTCGGAGAACTGCATCTCGCAGACGGGGCGCATGCCGACGACTGCGGCGCCGACGGCGCAGCCGATGATCCCCGCCTCCGCCAGCGGTGTGTCCATCACGCGGTCGGCGCCGAACTCCTCGATGAAGCCGTCCGTGACCTTGAAGGCGCCACCGAAGACCCCGATGTCCTCGCCCATCATCAGCACGCGGTCATCGGCGCGGAGCTCGTCGCGCAGCGCGCTGGAGATCGCCTGCAGGTAGGTGAGCGTCGCCATCAGGAGCCGCCCACCGGCCGGGTGGAAGCGAAGCCGCTCCAGCGCGCCACCCCATCCCCGAGTGGCTCCGCCTCGCCTTCGCAGAACACGCCATCGGTCGCGCTCGCCGGGTCGGGCATCGGCGACGCGAGCGCCTCCTGCACGGCGGCGTCGATCTCGGCGGTCACCTCGGCTGCCAGCGCGTCGACGTCCACGCCGAGCGCACGGAGCCGCGCCCGCTGGCGGTCGATCGGATCCCGCGCACGCCACTCCTCGACCTGCGCCTTCGGCACGTACTTCATGTCGTCATGAGCCGCGTGCCCGTGCATGCGCATCGTCACCGCCTCGATCAGCGTCGCCCCGCCGCCGTCGATCGCGCGGGCACGGGCCTGCCTTGTCGCCTCGAACATCGCCTCGGCATCGTTCCCGTCGACGCTGACGCCCACGATCCCATATGCGTCGGCGCGCCGCACCGGGTCGACGGCGAACTGCTTGTCGAGCGGGGTGGAGTACGCGTACTGGTTGTTCTCGAGCACGAACACGACCGGGAGTCGCTGCACGCCGGCCCAGTTCAGCGCCTCGTGGAAGTCGCCGCGCGAGCTGGAGCCGTCGCCGAACCAGGTCAACGCGCACCGCCGTTCGCCTCGCAGCTTGAACGCCATCGCCATGCCGGTGGCCACGATCATCATGTCCGGGAGCATCGAGACCATCCCGACGCAGCCGAGATGCCGGTCGCCGAAGTGGACGTTGCCGTCGCGTCCACGCGTCGGCCCGCCTGAGCGACCCAGATACTGGGCGAGGATCCGGGCGGGCGTGACGCCACGGATCACGTGCGCGGCGAGATCACGGTGCAGGATGCAGAGCCGGTCCTCCGGTGCCATCGCGAACGCAGCACCTGCAGACACCGCCTCCTGACCGTAGCCGTCGTAGAAGGAGCCGGGGACCTTTCCCTGGCGGTAGAGGCTCATTGCGCGCTCCTCCAGGCCGCGCATCATCAGCATCGCCCGGAGCAGCCAGGCACGGTCCGCGGGCGTCAGATGCTCCGCGGTGGCTGTACCGGCCGCGCCGGCTGGCTGAGCCAAATCCGTTGCCATCAAGTTGCTTGCGAGCTTACTCCAGCCACGTAGCGGACCTGTCGATTCCAAACCGGACGGCGACTACCCTTGGACAGATGGACGGTGCCCGGTGGGCGCGGTTGCGCTGGCGGCTACGCGGTGCGTGGCTGTGGCCGACGTTCGCGCTGCTGATGTTGATCGACGCGGTCGTTGGCCATGAACTGCCGCCGCAGGGCGACTCGCAATCGTGGGCGAGCGCCTGGCTGGTCGCCGTGCTGACGATGCTCGTCGCGATGATCGTGCTGTCCGGCGCGGTTGGCCTGTTGATCCGCCGCCTGCGCACCGACATGCCTCGCGTGGTCGCGCGCGACTACGCCGGCACGGCCGTGATCGTGATCGTCAGCGCTGCACTGCTCGGCGCCGGGCTGGTTCATCGTTCGGCGATCAGCGCCGACCGTGTGGCGCTTCAGGAGGCGGTCGCCAGAGCGCAGGCCTGGATCGGAACTCGGGCTCCCGTCGCCTTCCGCGGCGATCTTCGCTACACGAGCACGTACGTGATCCAGCCGCGCAGCGTGTACCGGACGTGCGTGCGCAACCGCCGGCACACCCGAACCTATTGCGTGGTGGTGCACATGCGAGTGCCGTATGCACGCAGCGTCAGCTTCTCCGGCTACGAGCCCAACTCGGCGCTGTCGGCCGGCACGGGTTAGGCGAGTCGGAGGTGGCCACCGGCGTCGCGCTCAGCGTCGAGCCGACAACCGCGAAGCGCTATGCGCTCGTGGCGAGCATCCTCGGCGGCGGGATCGTGTTTCTCGACGGCACCGTCGTCAACGTCGCGCTGCCCGCGATCCGCGCCGGGCTGCATGGCGACCTCGCCGACCAGCAATGGGTCGTGGAGGCGTATCTGCTGACGCTCTCCTCGCTCCTGCTGGTGGGTGGCTCACTCGGAGACCTGCTCGGGCGCCGCAGGATCTTTGCGGCAGGCCTCGTCGGCTTCGGCGCCTGCTCGCTGCTCTGCGCGCTGTCGGTCAGCACCGGGATGCTGATCTGCGCGCGGGCGGTGCAGGGCGTCGCCGGCGCGCTGCTGGTGCCGAGCTCGCTGGCGCTGATCATGGACAACTACGACTCAGACGAACGCGGCCCGGCGATCGGGACGTGGGCGGCGTGGACGGGCATCGCGACCGTTTTCGGCCCGCTCGGCGGTGGCGTCCTGATCCAGGCGGCCTCATGGCGGTGGATCTTTGCGATCAACCTCGTGCCGGTCGCGGTGACGCTCTGGCTGCTGCGCCATGTCGGCCCGAGTCGGCGAATCGATCAGCGGATCGACGTGATCGGAGCGATCCTTGCGGTCTTCGGGTTGGCGGGCGTCGTGTTCGCGCTGATCGATGAGCCGCGGTTCGGATGGACCGATCCGCGCGTGCTGGTCCCGCTCGTCGGTGGGTTCGTGCTGCTGGCTGCGCTGGTCGTGTGGGAACGGCGCACGCCCGAGCCGATGGTCCCCGTCGGCCTGTTCTCCAAGCGGAACTTCGCCGTCGGCAACCTGACGACCTTCACGCTCTACGGTGGCCTGGCGGTGGCCACCTTCTTCCTCGTCGTGTTCCTCCAGCAGGTTGCCGGCTACACGCCGCTGGAGGCCGGCATGGCACTGCTCCCGGTTACAGCCGTCGTGTTTGCGTTGTCGCGACGCTTCGGTGCCCTGTCGGGCCGGATCGGCCCCCGGTTTCTGATGGGCATCGGACCGATCGTGGCCGGCGTCGGCCTGCTGCTCGAGCGACGGGTCGGTGCGAACGCCGACTATCTGACCGAGGTCCTGCCGGGGATGCTCGTGTTCGGACTGGGGATGTCGGCGACCGTGGCGCCGCTGACCGCGACCGTGATGGGGGCGGCCGGTGCCGGACGCGCGGGCGTCGCGAGCGGGATCAACAACGCTGTCTCGCGGGTCGCGGCGCTGATCGCGATCGCGGCGCTCGGGGCCGTGGTCACGGTCTCGTTCCAGTCCCATCTGGCGCGTGAGCTGGCCGCTCGGCGGCTCGGCCCCGCCGCGAACCCCGCGATCGCAATGGCTCGCGCGCGTCCGCTGGTGGTCGACGTGGGTTACGCCCCTGCGGCCGACCGCGCGGAGATCCATATTGCGCTGGTCGATTCCTCGGTTGCGGCTTTCAGGCTGGCGATGAGCATCGGCGCGGCGCTCGCGATCCTCGGCGGGGTGATCTCGTTGATCGGCATCGCCGGATATGCTCGGCCGGCGGAGATGGCGACTGCTGAGGCTTATCAATGACGTTCGTCGCGCTGGTCACGGGAGCCTCGGCCGGGATCGGCGAGGCGACGGCGCGCCGGTTGGCCCGTGAGCCCGATCTGCAGCTGGTGCTGGTCGCGCGTCGCGAGCAGCGAATGGTCGCGCTCGCCCGCCAGCTCGGCGGCGCGACGGTGATCGCCGCCGACCTCACCGACGAGGACACGCCGGCCCGAATCGCAGGCGTCGTCGAGCGTGAGCATGGAGCGCTGCACCTGCTGGTCAACAACGCGGGCGCTTCTCATCGCGGGAGCTTCGGCGAGAAGGGCTGGGAGAACCTCGACCTCCACATGAGGTTGAACTTCGAGGCGCCGGCGAGGCTGATCGAGGCGCTGCTGCCGCTGCTCCGCCGCACCGCCGCGGCGGCGCGGGCGACCGCGACCGAGTCAGCGCCGGGAACGGCGGGCAAGTCCTACGCTGCGCCCGTTTCGATCGTCAACGTCGCCAGTACGGCTGCGCGCGTCTCGCGACCGCGAGCCGGCGCCTACTCGGCGAGCAAGTTCGCGCTCGCCGGCTGGAGCGACGCGCTGTACGCGGAGGAGCTTCCGCACGGCGTACACGTCGGGCTGGTGCTGCCGGGGTTCATCGCCACCGAGGGCTTCCCGCAGCGTGAACTGCGTGCCAAGCTGGCGACCCGCTGGATCGTCTCGACGCCGGAGAAGGCAGCCGAGGCGATCCTCGAGGCCGGGCCGGGTGGCAAGCCAGAGCGCTACGTCCCGCGTTACTACTGGCTGGCTGCCGCCGCGCGCGTCCTGGCACCGTCGCTCGTGCGCCGCGGGACCTCCGGCGCCACGTTCACGACGACGACCACGCCGGGTGGGGCTCCGGCCGCCGGCAGCGACCGGCGAGGTGCCTAGCTCTTCGCGATCGAGAAGCGCTTGTCGGCAGCCGCGCCTGTGCCGCCGGGGCCGGTCGCCGTCACCTCGAAGACGTACTTAGCGGCGCAGTCAGCACGCCTCGCATCACCGACGACCCCCCTTTGATCCTGATCTCGCGGGGCAGATTCTTACCGCGGCGTGGTGGCTGTCAAATCTGGCGACTCGGCGAGGGCGTCAAAGTGTGCGGCGAGCTTGTCGAGGACGGTGGCCGCCGTGATCATCTCTTCGTCGCTGAACTCGGACAGCGCCGCTCGCAGGAGGGGCTCGACGCGCGCGCGGTGCTCCCGGATTCGCGCCTGACCCTGCTCTGTCAACGCGGTCAGCACGACCCGCTTGTCGGTGGCACATCGCCTGCGCCGCACGAGGCCGGCCGCGGCGAGCGCGTCGAGCATCGGCGTCACCGTCGCGGGCGTGACGCCTGCGGTATCGGCGAGGTCACGGGCGGACATCTCGGCGACGCCGGCGAGGCCGAAGAGCAATCCGTACTGCGCGTTGCTGAGCTCATCCGGGTGGTGGGTCTCGCGCCCGCGCAACCGGCGCACGGACGCCAGCGCCCGCTTGAATGAGCGCCCCAGACGCTCGTGCGGCTCGAGCGCCGGCGCGGCCTGCAGGTCGCCCGCGGGCGCAGCCGCCGGGCCCCCCAGCCCGGCGGCAGCGGGACCACGCTGCTCGTCGGGTACATGCGTCGTGGGTGTCATGCGACGGCCTCGGCGAGCGCTTCGGAGACCTCACCAGCGTCGAACGGGGTGTGGGTCGGCTTCGCGGCGCGCGCGGCCCGTTCGGCGAGCAGCAGGATCACACATGGGACGATCGCGAGCGCGGTGAGGCCCATCGACCAGCCGAACGCGGTGCCGAACGCGGAGGCCTTCTGCTCCAGCGTGTGCGCGCCGACGAGCGATTGCTCCAGCACGACCGCCAGCATCGCGACGCCGATCGAGCCGCCGACGCGCTGCAGGACGTTCAGCTGCGGTGTCGCGTGCGAGAGCTCCGAGCGCTGCAGCGCGGCGAAGGCGGCGGTCATCGCCGGCAGGAACGCAAACCCGATCCCCATGCCGCGCACGATCATCGCCACGATCAGAGTCACGTCGGGCGTGGTCGCGGTGATCAGCACGAACGGGATCGATGCCAGCGTCGTCAGGCAAACACCGACCAGCGCGATCGGGCCGCCACCGAAGCGGTCGGCGAGCTTGCCCGAGAGCGGCATCACGAGCGCCATGCCGATGCCCTGCGGGGCGGTGAGCAGGCCTGTGTCGACGACGCTGTAGCCGCGAATCTCCTGCCAGTAGAGCGGCATCAGGATCATCGCACCGAACAGCGCCGCGCCGAGGCAGAACATCGTGAACGAGGCCGACGCGAAGGTCGTGCGTCGGTACAGATGCAGATCGAGCAGTGGGTTCTTGATCCGCAGGGCGTGGACGATGAACAACCCGATCAGCGCGATCCCGACGAATCCGGGAATCAGCACGTGGCCGGAGTCGACGGTGCCGAGCTGACCGATCTCGGCGAGTCCGTAGGTCAGCAGGACGAGGCCGGAGGCCATCAGACAGAGGCCGAGGAAGTCGAGTCTGTCGGTCGGGGCGGGCTTGGCCGTGGGCAGGATCCGCACGGCGGCGATCACCGCGATGATCCCGATCGGCACGTTCACCTCGAAGATCCAGCGCCAGGACGTGTAGTCGATGATCAGGCCGCCGAGCGTCGGTCCGAAGATCGGCGCGAGCATCGCCGGCACCGCCACCAGGCTCATCACGCGGCCCATCCGCTTCGGTCCGGCCGCCTCGGCCATCATCAGCTGTCCGACCGGGAGGATCATGCCGCCGCCGAGACCCTGGAGCACCCGGAACAGGATCAGCTCGGTGCTCGTCTGCGCCAGGCCACAGGCCGCGGAGCCGACCGTGAACAGGATCAGCGAGACGATGTAGACCCGCTTGGCGCCGACGCGGCGCGCCGCCCAGCCCGACACTGGGATCACGGCGGCGAGCGCGAGCATGTAGCCGGTCACGACCCATTGGATCTGGGTGATGGTCGCGTTCAGCTCGTGCGCCAGCGTGTCGAGCGCGACGTTGACGATCGTCGTGTCGAGGATCGACATGATCGATCCGAGGATCACGACGGCGCTGATCTTCCAGACGTAGGGCTCGATGCGGTCTGATGCTGATTCCACTCGCTGCTCTCTCCTTGTGGTCGGGCGAATTTCATAAGGTACCAAATGATTAGGCACCCAAGCAACTGGAATCGGCGCGGATCGCGGGCGCCCTCTATCGTCTTGGCTGAATGCCGACATTCGCCGAATTGGGATTGCCACCTCAGATCCTCGAAGCCATCGAGGATGTTGGTTACGAGGAGCCGAGCCCGATTCAGGAGCAGACGATCCCGCTGCTGCTGCAAGGTCAGGACGTGATCGGGCAGGCACAGACCGGCTCCGGCAAGACGGCGGCATTCGGGTTGCCGATGCTGAGCTACGTCGATCCTTCCGAGCACGAGGTGCAGGGCCTGGTTCTGACTCCGACCCGAGAGCTCTGCATCCAGGTGACGCAGGCGCTCCGCACCTACGGCGCGCGCAAGCAGATCGATGTCGTCGCGGTGTTCGGCGGCGCCCCGATCCGCAGCCAGCAGGCACAGCTGCGGGGCGGCGGGCACGTCGTCGTCGGCACCGTCGGGCGTGTCAAGGACCTGATCTCCCGGCACTCGCTGATGCTGCACTCATGCCGGTTCGTGGTTCTCGACGAAGCCGACGAGATGCTCGACCTCGGATTTCTGGAGGACGTCGAGCGGATCCTGTCGCTGACGCCCTCAAGCCGCCAGACCGCGCTGTTCTCGGCGACGATGCCGCCGGAGATCCGCCGGCTCGCGGCCCAGTACATGTACGACCCCGTGACCGTCAAGGTCCAGAACCCGACGATGACGGTCGACAGCGTCGAGCAGTTCAAGCTGCAGGTGGCCGCGCGTGACAAGGGCGAGGCGCTCGTCGAGGTGCTCGCGGCGGAGCGGCCTGAGCAGGCGATCATCTTCGTCCGCACCAAGATTCGCGCCGATCAGCTCTACCGCACGCTGCGAGATCGCGGCATGAACGTAAAGGCGCTTCATGGCGATATGACCCAGGGGGCGCGCGACGGCGTGATGATCAACTTCAAGGACGGCCGCACGCCGCTGATGGTGGCGACCGACGTCGCCGCGCGGGGTCTGGACATCTCGACCGTCTCGCATGTCATCAACTACGACGTCCCGGTTTCACCGGACGTATACGTCCACCGGGTCGGCCGGACCGGACGCGTCGGCCGCAGCGGCCGCGCGATCACGCTGTTCGAGCCGCGTCAGGAGCGTGAGGTGGAGGCGATCGAGCGACACGCGGGTGTCACGCTGGCGCCGTGGGTGAAGGACGCGCGCGTAGCGCCGACCGCGGTCACACCCAAGCCAAGGCGACACTCCAAGCCGCACGAGCCGACGAACGGCGAGCTGCCGCTGCGCGGGGTGATCGTCTCCGGTGGAAGGGCCGATGGGTTCGAACCGTCGGACATCATCCACGCGGTCACGGCGACGACGGGTCTCGACGGTGAGGCGGTCCGCAACGTTCGTGTGCTCGAGCGGTTCGTACTACTGGATGTTCCCGAACAGGAAGCTGACCGCGTGCTGGAGCTCACCACCGGGTTCGAGGTCCGCGGTCACAGGCTGGCGCTCGAGCTCGCACGCCGCTGACGCGCGCCGGCAGTGCCCAGCGGGTAGGGTGGTCGATATGAGCACAGCGACAATTCACACGACCGCCGGCACGATCTCGTTTGAGCTGTTCGACGACGACGCGCCCGAGACGGTCGCCAACTTCCGCAAGCTGGCCGGCGAGAACTTCTACGACGGCACGATCTTCCACCGGGTGATCCGCGACTTCATGATCCAGGGCGGATGTCCTGAGGGGAAGGGAACGGGTGGCCCCGGGTACACGTTCGCCGACGAGATCAACAATCACAAGATCGTCCGCGGGACGCTGGCGATGGCGAACGCGGGACCGGACACGAACGGCTCCCAGTTCTTCATCGTAACGGCCAAGAGCTGCCCGTGGCTCGACGGCAAGCACACGGTGTTCGGGCAGGTCACCGATGGCATGGATACGGTCGACGAGATCGAGAGGACGCCGACCGGCGCCGGGGATCGACCGACAGAGCCACCCTCGATCGAGTCGATCGAGTTCGAACCGGAGGCTTAGGAACCGGGAATGACCGAGGTCGAGCCGCAGGCTGAGTACCACACCAACGGCGGTAGCGGCGCCGCGACGATCGCAGTTGAGAACCCCGCGACCGGAGCGATCGTCTCGACGGTTCCGATTCAGGGAGCGCAGGAGCTCGACGGGATCGTCGCACGCGCACGTTCGGCACAGAGCGGCTGGGCGGCGCGGTCGTTCGCCGAGCGCGGGCATCTGATGAGGCGCGCGCAACGGTGGATGCTCGACAACTCCAGCCGGGTGATCGAGGTGGTCGTGTCGGAGACCGGCAAGACCTACGAGGACGCACAGCTGAGCGACTTCGGCGTGACCGTCTCGGCACTGGCGTTCTGGGCCAAACACGCGGAGAAATACCTCGCCGACGAGCACCTGCCGTCGTGGAACAACCCCGCCGCGATCGGCAGGAAGCTGATCGTCCGGTATGAGCCGGTCGGCGTCGTCGGCGTGATCGGTCCGTGGAACTTCCCGATCCTCAACTCGTTCGGCGACTGCATCCCGGCGCTGATGGCCGGGAACAGCGTGATCCTCAAGCCAAGTGAGGTGACTCCGCTCAGCTCGTTGCTGATGGCGGAGATGCTGCGTGATTGCGGCGCCCCGGACGGGGTCTTCCAGGTCGCCACAGGGGATGGGACGACCGGCGCGGCGCTGATCGGGAAGGTCGATTGCGTGATGTTCACCGGCTCGACCAGGACCGGTAAAGCGGTGATGACGGAGGCCGCGCAGGCGCTGATCCCCTGCTACCTCGAACTCGGCGGCAACGATCCGATGATCGTCTGCGCCGACGCCGACATCGAGCGCGCCGCCAACGCGGCCACGTTCTACTCGATGAACAACGCAGGTCAGGTGTGCATCTCGATCGAGCGTGTCTATGTCGAGGCGCCCGTGTACGACGAGTTCGTGCGCAGGGTCACCGACAACGTCCGCGCGCTGCGCCAGGGACCTCCGACCGGCGAGGGCACGGTCGACGTCGGCGCCGTGATCTTCCCGCCGCAGATCGAGGTCGTCGAGGAACACGTGCGTGACGCGGTCGAGAAGGGGGCCAAGGTGCTGACCGGCGGACACCGGCGCGCCGGCGCCGGCCGCTTCTTCGAGCCGACCGTGCTCGTCGACGTCGACCACTCGATGACCTGCATGCGCGAGGAGACGTTCGGGCCGACGCTGCCGATCATGCGGGTCTCCGATGTCGAGGAGGGCATCCGCCTCGCCAACGACTCGCAATACGGTTTGCAGGCGAGCGTCTGGACGGGCGACGTCAAGCGTGGCGAGCAGGTTGCCCGCCGGGTGCACGCCGGCGCCGTGTGCGTCAACGACGCGCAGATCAACTACAGCGCCCTGAACCTGCCGATGGGAGGTTGGAAGGGCTCGGGCATCGGCACGCGGCACGGCACCGGCGGGATCCGCAAGTACTGCAAGACGCAGTCGCTGCTGGTCACGCGCTTCGGCCCCAAGAGCGATCCGTTCATGTTCCCCTACAGCGCGCGCCGCACGCGTCTGCTTCGGCGGGCATACCGCTGGCTCTACGGCCGCGGCGAGCCGGTCTGAGCGGCCGGTGGGCGCGGCCCGTCGTCTTGCGCAGGGCGTGATCTCGGCGCTGGCGCTTTTCGCGCTGCTGTCCGCGCCGGCGCTCGCGCAGAGCACGCCGGCGATCAGGGCGCCGACCGCGGTCGGGCCGGAGTCGGCCACGCTCCACGGCAGCGTCGACACCGGCAACAGCACGGAGGGGTCCCCGTGCTACTCGTTCGAGTACGACACGCGCACGGACTGGGCCGGGCGCCAGGATGATGTGCGATTCACGCCCCTCGTCTGCCTGAAAGCCGGTTCGGGCGACGTGAAGGTCACGGCGAGGGTCGGGTGTCAGCGCAGCGCGACCTGCGGGGCGCGAGTCCGGCTGGCTCCCGGGACCAGGTACCAGGCGACGCTGTTGGTTCAGTACGTGGGCGACGGCATGTACTACTACGCGGAGCAACTCGGCAGTCCCCAGGTCGTGTTCACGACCCAGGCGCTCGGTGCGGTCAGGCTGAGATCGGCGACCGTCGCGGTCAGGGGCGGCGCCGGAGCGATCGGCCTGCTCTGCGCCAGCGCGCGAGCCTGCCGCGGCAGGCTCGAGGTCACGGTTTCGCAGGGCGCCAAGGCTGTGAGATGCCTGTCGAGCGGACTCTCGATCAGGGCTGAGGCTCGCGTCACCGTCGATGCAAAGCTGACCGGAACGTGTCGTGCGCTGGTGTCGGGCGCCGGCAGTCGCGGTGTTGCGGGCAACCTGTCGGTTACCGCGACAACCGACCAGAGCGGCGTCGTCGCCAGGCGGGTCACGCTCCTCACCGCCAGGTAATGCCCAATGCTCGCTGGGGCCATCCGCTCGGCGACCGTGGTCAGGAATGTGGGCCAAGTTGTTACTGATTTGTAACTGATTGACCGCCAACTTGTGAACCATTTGTAATTCTTTGTCGAGGAGCCCTCAGACATGGCATTTGGACAGGTTTTGCAGGGCTCGTGCGCAGCTTCCCGTGGTAGCTTTCACGCGCTCTGGGCGAAGACGGTGCGCGTGGAATTGAGACGCGACGTGCTGCTCTTTCCCCGGTGTCAGGTGGCCGGACTGAGAAAGACGGGTCGGCGACGCGGTCACTTTACCGCCGTCGTGTCTCCCGCACAGCGCTGGCATGCCGGCGCTCTAAACCCCACATTAGGAGGAAGAAATTGTCGAGATTGGTCCCCCGCCTGACATTGATCGGCACGTGCGCGATTGGCGTTAGCGGGCTCCTCGCAGGGCCGGCCCTGGCGATCAACAACTATGTGACACAGCCGGTCGTCACGGGAGTCAGCTCGGTCACTCCGGAGTCGGCGATGCTCTCGGGCGCGATCGACACGGGCGGCGATGAGGGTGTGAACTTCACTGCGGCCCCGAACGATCCGTACACGTTCGGCGGCATCACGATCACGGCACCGGCGATCCTGAACGGTATCCCGGTCGGGCAGGGCTTCTACTCGACTGCACTGTTCGAGGCCGACCCGCTGTCGGACTACATCGCCTCCGGCAACCAGCCCGGCGTTGAAACCGTCACGGCGCAGACCGTCGAGGTTCCGACGTCGGCCGGTCTGAGCTCGGTCAACGCGAAGATCGGCGCCTATCCGGCCGCGAGCGGGCTCGGTTCGGCGACGCTCACGCCGGGCACCAAGTACGTCTACTGGATCGTCCAGCAGGCTGGCGAGAGCCGGGACGCGACGACCGTCAACGAGTACAGCCCGAGCGATCTCGCTGCGTGGATCGCCGGCACCGGCAAGATCGCCGCGAACGGGTTCGGTAGCTC
Source organism: uncultured Solirubrobacterales bacterium (assembly GCA_963742025.1). Taxonomy (GTDB): domain Bacteria; phylum Actinomycetota; class Thermoleophilia; order Solirubrobacterales; family Solirubrobacteraceae; genus Palsa-465. Next base: position 18,813 of record CAVUKF010000007.1, on the reverse strand, counting down.
CTCGACCGTCACCAGTTCGAACGATTACGCCGCTTGGGCGGCGGGCACAGGTAGCTTCGCCGGCGACCCGAATGACCCGACCAAGGTCCCGGCCTCGCTGATCAACCCGGACTACGCGTGCGTGCTGAACACCACGATCGCTGCGAACACCAACCCGGTCTGGGCCTCCGAGCTCGCCGCCGCTGCGGTCCCGCTCTCGGCCGGTAGCTCGAGCATCAACGGGACGGCACTTCCCGACGGCATCGCTTCGGCGAGCGTCAGCGGGTCGTTCACGGCAACCGCGAAGCAGGAGCCGGCGGAGCAGGGACCGTGTGTGGCGTTCTACGGTGGCAACAGCACGAACTTCTACGTCAGTTCGACTGGATCGTTCACGACTCCGAAGCTCGGGAAGATCGTCGTCGCCGCCAAGGGCACCGTCGCGGGTAGGAAGGCAACCCTGACGATCAAGGACGAGAGCGTCGAAAGCGCAGCGGGCACGATCGTGCTGAGCGCGAAGAAGGGCAAGAAGACCGTAACGGCGGCCTCCGGCAAGTTCTCCGTTCCGGCCGGCGCGACCGGCACGGCGAGCCTGAAGCTCACATCCGCGGGTTCGTCGCTGCTGAAGAAGTCGAAGAAGCTGGTGACCAGGATCACCCTGACCTCGACGACCGATCAGCCGAGCTCGAGTAAGACGGTCACGCTCAGCTAGGCGCCGTAAGCGTCACGCCAGCGGGTATTTCGAGGGGCGCGGCCCAGGCCGCGCCCCTCGCTGTTCCCCTGAGTGGTGCCCGCGACCCGCCTGCGCTGGTGATCAGCCGAACCGGCCCATGACGTAGTCGCGGGTGCGGCGATCGGTTGGATTCGAGAACAGCTTGGCGGTGTCGTCGTACTCGATCAGCGTGCCGACGCGTTCGTCGTCGAGGCTGAAGAACGCGGTCTTGTCGGCGACCCGTGCGGCCTGCTGCATGTTGTGTGTGACGATCACGATCGAGTAGCGCGTCTTCAGCTCGTGGACGAGGTCCTCGATCGAGGCCGTCGCGATCGGATCGAGCGCCGATGCCGGCTCGTCGAGCAACAGCACATCCGGTTCGATCGCGATCGCGCGCGCGATGCAGAGGCGCTGCTGCTGGCCGCCGGAGAGGCCGAGGGCGCTGCTCTTGAGCCGGTCCTTGACCTCATCCCACAGTGCCGCGCTGCGCAACGCGCGCTCGACGCGCTCGTCCAGGTTCTCACGCATCCCGAGGTTGCGAGCGGCCCAGGCGATGTTGTCGTAGATCGACTTCGGAAATGGATTGGGTTTCTGGAACACCATCCCGATCCGCCGCCGCACCTCGACGCGGTTGGCTCGGGCGTCGTACAGATCGTGGCCGTGGTAAAGCAACTCCCCGCCGATCTTGAAGCCGGGGATCGAGTCGTTCAGACGGTTCAGGCAGCGCAGGAACGTGCTCTTGCCGCAGCCGGACGGGCCGATCAACGCGGTTGCGAAGTTGCGATAGATGTCAAGGCTGACCGCGTCGACGGCAAGCTTCGCGCCGTAGTAGACAGAAACGTTGCGAGCTTGGAAGACCACATCGCGCTCGACCGGCAGGCGCTGCTCAGGCGTCTTGGTATCGACGACCCCATCCGACAGGCGCACCCGCGGCCGAAAGCCATCGTGCGGCGTTGTTGGATCCGTCAGGCTCATAGTCCCCGCTTTCTCTGGCTGCGGCGCAGCCACACGCGTGCACCGATGTTAGCCGCCAGGATCACGACCATCAGCGTGAACGCGGCGCCCCATGCCTTTTCGATCGACGCCTTGTAGCCCGACTCCAACAGCGAGAAGATCTCCAACGGGATCGATGGAACCGCCTGCCGCGGGTTGATCGAGAAGCCCTGCGCGTAGAGGCTCGTCGTGAACAGCAGCGGCGCGGTTTCGCCTGCTGCGCGCGCGGTCGCGAGAATCGTCGCGGTGACGATCCCATTCGACGCCGTCGGCAGGATCACGCCGGTGATCGTCCGCCACCGCGCGACGCCCAGGGCGTCGGCCGCGTCGACGAGCGTCTCGGGCACCCGGGCGATCGCCTCGAGGCTGGCGCGAGCGATCAGCGGCACCTCGACGATCGAGAGGGCGAGACCTCCCGCCAGCGCCGACTGGCCGAAACGGTTGGTGATCAAGCCTGCGACGAAGACGCCGACGATGATCGTCGGGAGGCCCGCCATCAGATCGAGGATCAGCCGCAGCACGCGGTCGGCGCGCGGGCCGGCGAACTGGGTCAGGTACAGCGCCGTCAGCAGACCGACGGGGAGTGCGATCACCGTGGCGATCAGCACCAGTTCGATCGTGCCTAACAGCGCCGGGCCGATACCGCCGCCGACCCCTGTGTACGACGGCAGGTCGCTGGTGTAGAACCGGAGACTGATCGCCTGGATGCCCTGCTTGAAGACGTAGTAGACCAGAATCAGGAGCACGGTGACGGCCAGCGCCGCGGCCGCCACCGTGAGGCTCACGAACGCGCGGCTGACGAATTGCCGGCGGCGCAGGTTGCCGGTCGCGGTCAGCGCGTGACCGGGGTCCGGAATCGCGCTCACCTGGAACCCCCGAAGCCGTAGGCGATCCAGCGAGCGGCCAGGTTCGTGACCAGCCCGAACACGAACAGGATCGCCGCGAGATAGAACAGCGAGGACAGGTGCAGCGGGCTGACCGCCCCGTTGAACTGCAGCGCGAGGCGGCTGGCGAGCGTATCGCCCGGCAGGAACAGGTTGTGCGGGGTCAGCGGAGCGTCGCCGACCACCTGGCTGACCGCGATCGCCTCGCCGATCGCTCGTCCGAAGCCGAGGACGCATGCCGCGATGACGCCGGAGGACGTGGTCGGCAGCACGACCCCGCGGATCATCTCCCAGCGGGTCGACCCGAGCGCTTCGGCACCGTCACGCAACTCCAGCGGAACCGTCAGGAACAGGTCCCGGGACAGTGCGGCGACAATCGGCACGACCATGATCGTCAGCACCAGGCTGGCGGTGAAGAGCGAGTTCCCGACCGTTCCAGGCGTTCCGAAGATCGGGAGGAACCCGAGCACGTTGTGGAGAATCGGTTCTACGTGGTTCACGATGAACGGGGCGATCAGGGCGATCCCGATCAGGCCGAGCACGACGCTCGGGATCGCGGCCAGCATCTCGACCAGCGGGCCGATGATCGCCGACACCCGACGCGGGGCGATAAGGCTCAGGAGCAGACCGATCGCGACGCCGAGGAACGTCGACAGGACGATGCAGAGGAGTGAGGTGACGACTGTTCCGTAGATGAACGGAAAGGCGCCGAACTGCCCGATCGCCGGAATCCAGGCTCTGCGGCCGAGGAACGCAAATCCATACTTGTCGAAGGCCAGGGATGCGCCGGCGATCACCTGGTAGGCGATCGCGATCATCGTCAGGAACAGCAGCGAGCCGCCGATCAGCGCCAACCACTTGAGCGTCCTGTTCGCGCGAACGTCGAACTTGTTGAGGCGCCTGCGCCGCGCGGCGTCGGCCCGGGCGGGATTGACCAGCGGAGGGGTCAATGTCGACATGCGCGCCGCACGGTAGACAAGCGGCTCAAGATCTGCTGAGAGGTCCCTCGGGCATTACAAGCTTTACAAATCTAAGTAACACCTTGGTAACAAGTCAGCGAGATCGGTCACCTAGCTTCTGCGGAGGCGTGCACGGCCGGGACACGCTGCGCTCGCCAGGTTCTGATCGGCGAGGGATCGATTCACCCTACATGCTCCGAAAGGAACCAACCTTGCATCTAAAGAGGATGATCTGCGCGAGCGTTGCCGCGCTGGGCGTCACCGCGTCGGTCGCGACGGCGAGTGCCTCAGCGGTGACGATCAAGGAAGCCGGCTCGTCGCTGGTATACCCGCTGGCGACCGACTGGGCTGCCCACTACACCGGTGCCAACGTGATGACCAACAGTGTCGGCTCGGGCAAGGGGATCAACCTGGTCCAGGTCGGTCAGGTCGACATCGGCGCCTCCGACGCTCCGATGACCGCGTCTCAGTACGCGCAGGACCCCAACTCGCCGGTGCAGATCCCGTGGGCGCTGAGCGCCACCGGCCTCGGCTACAACATCCCGGGCGTCGGCTACGGCCTGCATGTGAACGGTTCGGTCCTGGCGGGGATCTTCAAGGGCACCATCACGAATTGGAACAACTCGGCGATCCTCAAGCTCAACCCGCAGTTCAAGCGCGCGTTGAAGCGTGCCGGCAGGATCACTCCGGTGTACCGCTCGGATGGCTCGGGCGACTCCTACGCCTTCCAGCACTACCTGACGGTTGCCGGCGGCCGTGCCTGGGGACTCGGCTACAGCACCGCCTGGGGCTCGACGGCCGGCATCGGCGAGAACGGCAACTCCGGCGTCGCCAGCGAGGTCGTCCACAACAGGGGCACGATCGGCTACATCAGCGCCTACTACCTGATCAACCAGCACATCACGACCGCAGCGGTCGAGAACAACGCGAGGAAGTTCGAGTTCCCGCAGCTCAGTGACATCGCCGACGCGGCGAAATCGAACGGCAGCGTCTCGGCGCAGGGGGCGGGCTTCAACGGCGTCTCGATCGTGGACCCGAGCGCCAGGTACAAGACGGCCTACCCGATCTCGACCTACACATACGCGATCGTCAACAAGAACGACGCCAACCTGTCCGCCGTGAAGTCGTTCCTGAGCTGGGTGATCAGTCCCAGCGGAGGCCTCTACCTCGGCACGCAGCTTGACTTCGCGCCGCTGCCGACGAACATCCGCTCGGCTGACGCCGGGCTGATCGGCTCGCTGTAGTCGCCCGGACGGCGAACCAAGCATCACACGGGCCCCGGTCTTGACGACCGGGGCCCGGCTGCTTTAAGGGGCTGGGGATCGCCCGGCACACCGGGCTCGAGAAGCGTAACCGCGAGTCGGGGCGCGCCGAAGTCGATTTCAGGCCGGCGTGTAGTTCGTGTAGAAGCTGGACCCGAACAGCGGCAGTTGGCCGGCCGCGGCGTAGCCGAGGCGCTTGAGGCCGAACAGCTGCTCGATCGAGCCGAGCAGCGAGAAGTGGTTGAAGCTGTCGAGGTAGTCGCTGGATCCGGGAGTGATGTACTGCGAGATCGCCAGGAGTCCGACCTGCCCGCCGGCCGGGGCGGTGCATGGCGTGGTCGTCGTGGAGGGCGTCGTCGTGGTCGTGGTGCCCGTCGGAGAGGTCGTCGTTCCGGTCGTCGTCGTGTTCGCGCCGGTTGTCGAGGTGGGGGTCGTCGAGGTCGTGGTCGGCGTGGTCGTCGTCGGGGTCGTCGAGGTCGTCATCGGCGTGGTCGTCGTTCCCGTGTCCGTGCCGGAGGTCGAGCAGGACGTGACGGCATTCGGGATCGCGTACGGGGCGGTTGTCGTGCTCGTCGTCGTCGAGGCGGTGGTCGTCGTTGCGCCCGCTTGCGTCGTGGTCGGCGTCGTCGTGGTTGGCGTCGTCGTGGTTGGCGTCGTCGTGGTTGGCGTCGTCGTGGTTGGCGTCGTCGTGGTCGTGGTCGGCGTGGTGCCGCTGCCGGTGCCCGAGGCCGGAAGGTTCGGATACGTGGTCGGGTTCTCGCAGCATGAGGAGCTGTCGGCGTCGTTCCCGGTCTGCGGGGCCTGGGCGAACGTGATCAGGATCAAGCCGTTCTGCTTGTAGGCGGCCGAGTTCATGATCTGCGGCACGATCGAGCTCAGGAAGCGGTCGGCCGGACGCTGCCCGGACGCCGCGCCGCGGTAGCACGGCGCGCTGCTCCCATCGTCGCAGGGGTCGGCGTAGATGAACGACACCGAAGGCGTCGTGCCGGCGGACTTGAGGTCGTCGGCAAGGTTCGTCAGGCCGACGACATCGTCGTTACATGCCTTGGTTTCCGTGACCGAGCGGAAGTAGACGAACGGGTCACGCCAGGTCGCATACGGGTCGGCATGGCTGGCGCTCTGGAGCCGGTCGGCCGTGTCGATCGCCGGGTGGCGGCAGGAGGCTGCGTTGACGGTGCCCACCCGTTTGATCGCCTGACGGCGGGCCTTGCGCGCGGCCGTCGCGGTGATCGTCGTCTTGGCGGCGGTCTTCCTGGTCGCCGTCGCCACCGACGTCCTGGCAGCGGCCGGGAGTTTGACGACTGCCCCAAGGCCCTGGACGTAGGCCCGCCAGGTGTCATGTTTGGCCGCGAGCTCGGAAGCCAGCGTCTGCGTCTGCTTCGGGTAGACGCAGCCCTGACCGGATACCTGTTTATGCGCTTTGAGGACGGTGCCCGGCTTGATCGGCCCGTATTTGGCGCAACCGGCCTCGGTCTGCGGCGTCGGGCCCTGCCCACTGATCATCGCGATCTCATTTGCAAGCTCGCCCTGGGTGACCCCGAAGTACTGTGAGACGAGCTCGCCCTTGCCCGCAAGCGTCTTGCTCAGATACTTGTCACGGGAGGCCGCCGAGAATGTCTTGGAGTAGCCCTGGGTGCCCATCGTTATCACCCAGACGTGCTTGATCGGCGGCAGCGGCGTGGTGCTGGCCGTGGTCGTCGTGCCCGTGTTGGTTGGCGAGCTCGTAGAAGGGCTGCCCGTCGAGGCTGAATCGCTCGACGGAACGCTGCCCGAGGAGGGGCCGGACCCTCCCGACCCCCCGCTGCCCGCGGGCGTGTTGTCCGGCACCGGCCCTGAGGTGATCACGCCGCCATGAGCGCCGAGGCCGTTCACGACCACGTTCAGCGGCATCGATGCGAAGCTCAGCGACCCGCTCCCGACCAGCACCCCGAACGCCAGGAGACCGAGCACGGACGCCGCCGCGGCGCGCGGCGACGGCAGCTCGAACGACGGGAAAGCGAGCCAGGGGCGCTGCGTCCGGGGTGACTGGAGCGGCGGCGGGGTCGCGCCCTCCCACCGCCGTCCGAGAGCGAGCGCGAGCAGCGTCTGGCGGATGTGCCGCGGCAGCCCCCGCGCCCGGGTGCCGCAGTCAACGCAGTAGCGCTGATCGACGGCCAGCCTGGAGCCGCAATGCCGGCAGTCCAGGGGCCCGCGGCGGCGCATTTCACCGGGATCGGTCAAGGCGTGGGACGGAGATCGCGTGGGGTGGACATGTTGGAGAGATCATCCGCCTGCTCCGCGCCCGAGATCTGAAAGGGCCGGGATTTGAGCACAGGCGGACTGGCACCGGATTATGGCTGAGCGACCCTTTCGGGTCAGCGCACCGCCCGCGATGTTCACACGATGGTCACAAACCGCTTGGGGCGCAATGTACGCTTGTCGGGGTCATGACCACGACGACGCGCAGCGCCGAGGATGACTCACAGCAGGCGAATTCGGTCGCGGCTGACCGCGATGCTCTAGGTGGCGGCGAATCGCTTCTTGGTGGCACCGTCGCCGGGGATGTGTGCGAAGTGTGCGGATCGCGGATGGCGCCTGACCAGCGTTACTGCGTCGAGTGCGGCACGCGCCGCGGCAAGCCACGATTCTCGCTCCAACCCGCCGCTCGTGCCGAATCGGGTGTCGAGCCGGTGGCCGCGCGCCCGCGGCGCGTGGGCTGGACGTCGAGCACGACGCTGCTTGCGGGCATCGCCACGCTGCTCCTGGCGCTCGGCGTCGGCGTTCTGATCGGGGAGTCAGGTTCCAGCACTCCGAAGCCCGCCGGCATCCACGTGGTCGTGAACGGAGGCGGCGGCAGCAGTTCCGGCGGGGCGACCTCGACGCCCTCCTCGTCGGGCAGCACCGGTAGCTCCTCGACCTCCTCGGGTTCGTCTCACTCGTCCGGTTCCAAGACGAAGGCCAAGAGCTCTGGCTCCAACTCGAGCTCGCACACGGCCTCCACGCCGAAGTCCAACGTGGCCCCGGCAGCGTCGTCCGGGGTTTCCAAGAGCGTCACCAAGACCCCGGCCGTGAAGCCCGGTGGCTCCTGCACGGCCGGTTCGCCCGGCTGCCAGGGCGGCAAGGAAACCGGCAACTTCTTCCCCTGATCAGAGGTCTAGCGCAATGTCCAATCGCTCCACCAGCGTCGGCGGACGCCGCTTCGATCCGGCACGGCTGCTCGGCAAGCAGGCCGATGCGACTCCGGATCAGGGCGCGCCCGCGGATGAGGAGCCCGCGCTCGACCTGGAGAAGCGCCGCGATCAGCTGACCGCGCGCGTCGCGGAGCTGCAGTGGGACCTCGGCGGGCTTGTCTATGAGATGGCGGTTCGTGACCGGATCCGTGTCGATGTGATCGTCAAGCGGGCCGCGGAGCTTCAGGACGCAGACGCGGAGCTCAGCGAGATCGAGCGAATCCTCGCGCTCGAACACACCGCCACCGCCGGGATCTGTGCGAACTGCGGGGCGCCGCACTCGAGCGGTGCGGCCTATTGCTGGCAGTGTGGTCAGACGATCCTCCGCAGGGTCGACGCCTCGTCGATCCTCGCGCCCTGAGCGCCGGATCGCCGAGCGCCGAGTCTGAACAGGCGGTGAATTCGCCGCTCGCGTGCGCTTTCAGGGCGTCGGCGGCTGCGACAATGGCGCACATGGAAGAGCACTCGCGCGGTTCGGTGTTGGTCGTCGATGACGAGCCGACGATCGCGGAGGTCGTTTCGCGCTACCTCGAGCGTGCCGGCTACGCGTCAAGTGTTGCCTGCGACGGCATCTCGGCGCTCGAGCAGGCGGCGCGGCGGCGCCCGGATCTGGTGGTGCTCGATCTGATGCTCCCGGGGATCGACGGGCTCGAGGTGATGCGGCGCCTGCGTGAGCAGGACCGCGACCGGATCGCGGTGATCCTGCTGACCGCGAAGGGCGAGGAGTCAGACCGGGTGACCGGGCTCCGGTTGGGCGCCGATGACTATGTCGTCAAGCCGTTCTCGCCGGCGGAGCTGGTCGCGCGCGTAGACGCCGTGCTGCGTCGCGTCGAGATCTCGCCGACGCACGAGCCGGTGATCGAGCTGTCCGATCTGACGATTGATCCTGCGAGCCGCCGGGTGTTCGTCCGCGGCAGCGAGGTGCAGCTGACGCAGCGTGAGTTCGACGTCCTGCTGTTCCTGGCCCGGCATCCGGGTCAGGTGTTCTCACGCAACCAGCTGATGGACGCCGTCTGGCAGTACTCGTTCTACAGCGACACTTCGACGGTCACCGTTCACATCCGGCGGCTGCGCTCGAAGATCGAGGTCGATCCCGCACAGCCTGAGCACATCCAGACCGTGTGGGGCGTCGGCTACCGGTTCCAGCCGTGAGCGCGCGCCGGCACGCCGCGCACCGCACCGGCGGCCTCGCCGGGTCGATCGTGACCCGCGTCCGTGCCGCCGCCGGCTCGCTCTCGCGTCAGCTGGCACTGGCGGTGGCGATCGTTGTTGCGCCCGTGCTGATCGCGCTGGTGGTCGTCGGGCTGCTGATGGTGATCTCCGATCACGCGGCGGTGCTGGTGGCGGCGATCGTCGTCGCGGCAGGCGCGCTGGCGGTGCTCGCCGCGAAGCTGGTCGCCGACTCGATCCTCCGGGATGTCGGAGCGATCAGTGAGGGGCTGACGGCAGTTGGCCGTGGCGAACGCGACGTGAGGATCGAGACGGCGGTCGGCGACGAGCTCGACGAGCTGGCGCGGGCAGCCAACGCGATGATCGAGCGACTGACAGCCGAGGAGGCTGCGCGCGATCAGTCCGACCTGGCGCGCCGCGACCTCGTCGCGGCTGTCTCGCATGATCTCCGCACGCCGATCACCTCGCTGCGGCTGCTCGCCGATGCGGTTCAGGACGAGATCGTCGACAGCGACACACGCCGCGCCTATCTGAAGCGGATGAACACGCACATCGACGCATTGAGCGCGCTGATCGACGACCTGTTCGAGCTCTCGAGGCTCGAGGCCGGCGACATCGGCTGGTCGCTGGAGCAGGTCCCGCTGGGAGAGCTCGTCGGCGAAACGGTCGAGGCGATGCGGGCGGAGGCCGAGGCCAAGGGCGTCGCCGTACACGCCGAGGTGCCGAGCGCGCTGGCGCCGGCACGCGCCAACCCGGAGAAGCTGCAACGTGTCCTGTTCAACCTGATCCAGAACGCGATCCGGCACACGCCGGCTGATGGCAGCGTCGTCGTCAGGGCTGAGCCAGTGGCGGGCCGGATCGAGGTGGAGGTTGCCGACGACGGCGAGGGGATCGCGCTCGAGGAGCGTGAACACGTATTCGATGCGTTCTTCCGAGGCGGTGCGGGAGCCTCGCGCTCCGGTGCCGGTGCAGGCCTCGGGCTGGCCGTCTCACGCGCGATCGTCGAGGCGCACGGTGGGCGGATCTGGCTGGCGGATGCGCCTGCGGGTACACGCGTTCGGTTCAGCCTGCCATCGGTCAGCTGACGCCCTCTTAGGGGACGTCAGCTGCCCTGCTACACGGGCTGTCAGCTGCCGTGCGGGAGCGGCTGGAGACCGCCGACGACGCGGTCAAAACGCCAGCCGCGAAGCTGCTCACGGCTGCCGGCGAGGCCGACGACGACTGCGCCGGTCCGCTGTTCGATCGCTGCGAGGAATGAGGCGAGGCGGTCACGGATCGCACGCCCGCGCGCCGAGTCGTCGCTGCCCCAATCGGATTGGTCGTCCTCGAGCAGGACGGTCACACGGTCGGGGCGGCGGCGTTCGATCTCGTCAAGCAAGCCGTCGTCGGCTGCCTGTTGAGAGATGATTGCGAGGATGTCGGTCATGCGATCGAGTCTGCGGTCGTCCGGTTAAGAAAACCTCAAGAGGATCGAACAGCAGCCGAACAATCGCCAAGGGACGCGGCATGGGGAGACCGGCCGGCCCGCCGGCTGCTTAACCTCGCAAGGGCGATGCCTGAGCTACCAGAGGTTGAGATCACCGCTCGCCGGCTTTCCGAGGCGGTTGCAGGGCGCACGATCGAGTCGGCGTTGACACCAGGTGTGAACGCGCTGAAGACGTTCGATCCGCCGTTCTCCGTCCTCGGCGGCAAGCGCATCGTCGGCGTCACACGGCGCGGAAAGCTGTTCCTGATCGAGCTCGACGGAGACCTGACGCTGATCGTGCACCTGATGTCGGCAGGCAGGCTGCAGCTGTTTGAGAAGCGAGCATCGCTACGCGACCGGGCGTCGAGGGCGCTGCTCCGGCTTGACGACGGGACGGAGCTGCGGCTGCGTGAGTTCGGCACCAAGCAACGTGCCTGGGTCAAGCTGATGCGCAATCCAGAGCTGGCGACCGAGGAGACGCTCGCCGCACTCGGACCCGACGCGTGGCCTGACCCACCGCCGCTGAAGGAGCTGCTGGCCACGGCGCGACCGCTGTACGCGCTGTTGCGCGATCAGCACGTGATCGCCGGGATCGGGCGCTCGTGGGTCGACGAGATCCTGCACGCGGCCAAGCTGTCTCCGTTCAAGCGCGGCTCCGACCTCGACGACCGGGAGGCGGCGGCGCTGCGCGAGGCGATCGTCGGCAGGCTGGGTGAGGTGATCGAGCACTACGAGCAGGTGATCACGATGCCGATCCCGGACAAGTTTCCGATGCCGCTCACCGTCCATCGCCACAACGGTGAGCCGTGCCCGCGCTGCGGCGAGCGGATCGAGGCCGTGTTCTACGAGGATTACGTGATGTGCTACTGCCCGCACTGCCAGACGGACGGCAAGGTGATGAAGGACCGCCGGCTCAGCCGCCTGCTCAAATAGCTACGCGGCCCAGCGGTCGACAAAGCCCCGCACGTCAGTAGCCCACAACTCGCCGAGCGCACTCCGGATCTTCTCCTCGCTCCACTCCCACCAGCGGGATGCGAGCAGCAGCTCGCACTCCTCGTCGTCGAAGCGTCGCCGGATCTCACGCGCCGGGTTGCCGACGACGATCGCGTAGGGCCGCACGTCCGCGGCCACGACCGCCCGGGTGCCGACGACAGCGCCGGTTCCGATGCTCACCCCCGAGAGGACCGAAACACCGTGGCCGATCCAGACGTCATGACCGATTGTGATCGGCCCCTTGCTGGCGTTGTGGCCCGGCGGCGAGTGCAGGCCCATGGTGTGAAACGCGCAGGTGGTGATGAAGTCCATCCGATGACCGCCATCGAGGTAGAAGCGGACATCTCCGGAGATCGAGCAGAATGAGCCGATCTCGACGTGACGGCCCTCGGCATAGGCGAGCAGCTGCGGAGGCGTCGCGAAGTAGCTGTGGCGCCCGATCGTGACGTCCACCGGGGCGTCTGCTGCGCCGTAGATCTTGCTCTGCGCAGTCGGCTGCGCCTGCACCGACAGCAGCGTCCGCAATCCCGAAACTGAGCGGTCATCGACGCGGGCAAGCGGCGCGAAGCAGCCGCTAGGCACCCTGCGGCTGTAGAGCGCCACGCTCTGCGCGGCGAGCCGCGCGTCGGCGTCCGGGCCGAGCGGCCCGGTGAGTGCGACGAGCTTCGCAGAGCCGTCGTCGTCGCCGATCCCGGCCGCCCTCGCCGCCGCGCCGATCCGCACCGAGACCTGCTGGTCGGCCGTTCCCCCGGGGTGGATCACCAGCGTGATCGGATCTTCAGCGCGGAACTCGCTCGCCCAGGCCGACAAGAGCGTCGGTTCGGCGCCGATTTCGTCTGCGAACGCGATCACAATGCTGTCGCTGCCCGTGCTCATCACACGGTGCCGACAGAGGGTCGATCATCTGAGCGGGACACCGCCCTCGTTCATCGGTTGGGGCAATCGGGGCTTGAGGCGGAGCGGCTCCGGCTGAGTTGGCGAACGGCCCGGGCGGTGGCTGGTTCGCGTAGCGCTCTGCTTCAATGGGGCGCGTGGGATACTCGTCATGCCGCTGAAACCGGGGGACCAGGCGCCCGACTTCACGCTTCCCGACCAGAACGGTCAGCCCGTCTCGCTGGCTGCGCTCCGGGGCAAGAGCGTCGTGGTGTATTTCTACCCGAAGGCGTCAACGCCCGGCTGTACGACCCAGGCATGCGGGATCAGGGATCACTGCGCCGACTACGCGAAGGCCAACGCGGTCGTCCTCGGCGTCTCGCCTGACCCACAGAAGAAGCTCGCCAGGTTCGCGACCGACGAGCGTCTCGATTTCACCCTCCTGGGCGACGAGAGCCACGAGGTCGCCGAGGCGTATGGCGTTTGGGTCGAGAAGTCCATGTACGGCAAGAAGTACATGGGCATGGAGCGCTCGACGTTCGTGATCGGCCCCGATGGCAAGATCACCCACGTCTTTCGTAAGGTCAAGCCCGCCGAGCACGACCAGCTCGTGCTCGGCGCTTTGACAGGCTCGTAACCACTTCTTATCCCGCGGTCATCTTCCGGCGCGTCATTGCGGCACGGACAACCCCGGATGAGCCGATCAGATCGTGCCATCGTTGTATGCCCTGCACCAACATTGCAACACGGCCCCTTTGACCTGTGCCGGCCGTACGCCGATCAGCAGAACCTTGCCGCAGTTCCCACAGACGTACTCGGGGTCATCTACGTCTTCAGACCTGATCAGGGGTCCCGGGTTCGCGAGCCCATCCAGGATCGTCATCGTCTTCGGATTGACTTCCTCCGCTGGAATCACTTTCAGTTTGATCTGGGTCGCCACGTCCCGAACCTATCAGTCGCTGATCCGAAGCAAGCAAGAAGCTTGCTCGCGGTCGATAGATGCCAGGCGGGAGCACGAACGCAGACTGCCAGGGTCCTCGCTCAGCTTCAGCTTGGTGGCTCGGGTTCCGGCCGCGGTCGCCATCGGCCATCTCGAGAAAGGGCGCAACAAGACGCAGCGCGGGTCGCGCTTCTTGTTCATTGTCCGGAACTGCGTCCGGGGGGCGTGGGTGGGTGCCAAACAGTCGCAGTGGTGTAATCGTCCCGTTGTCTGACGTGACCGAGCGAACACGGAGGCGGGTTGTCGCTCTCCCCGGCCCAGCGGCTCGATCATCCGGACTAACTCGCAGCCTTCATCGGCTTGGTTCCGCGCTCCTTGAGGATCTGGGGCGCGACTCTCGTCAAACGTTCGCCCAACCCTGCCTCGGACGCGCGGCGTGCAGGTCGCCCTGCACGAGATTGCATCCTCGGCGGCGAGACTCAAACACGGTTCTGCGGACGCCAATGAGGACAGACATCACGGCTAAGCGACTCACCCCGATCGGATGATGACCCGCCTGGGGCTAGCGGGGAACATGTTGCGCGACCCGATTCAAGGAGATCACTGATGGCAGCTCAATCTGATGACGCACCGATCCTCGCTCTGTTGACAAAGATGACCGAGGATTCGATTGAAGCGACTAACCTCGATGACCGGACCTTGATGCTCGTCCGGATCGCGGCGCTCGTGGCTGTTGACGCGCCGCCGGCGTCGTACATGCTGAACCTCGGCGTTGCGGGCGAGAGCGGCGTCGACGCAGATGACGTCCAGGGTGTCCTCGCGGGGGTCGCTCCGATCGTCGGTAGCGCGCGGGTGGTAGCGGCCGCCGGCAAGATGGTCAGAGCTCTCGATCTCAAGCTCGAACTCGGAGCTCTCGCGCTCGAAGAGTAGGGCGCTGCAGGACGCACGGCCTGCTCTTCGAAGTCCTCGGGCCTCGAACGGTTAGCCTCACGAGTGAACGCACGGCTCTCGGCAAGCCTGGCGCTTTATGACTACCATTGTGGTTGTCACCACGTCAGGGGGGCTGGGTCGCGCGTCCGTCATCGGGCGGCTTTGCGATCGGGGCCGCCCGATTGATACGGAGCCATGTTCGAGGGCAGCGATCATGACCGATCACGGATTCGTCGTGCTGGGCGATCGGCGCTGCCGCCTCGACCGTCGATCTGGACTGCTGTGGCCGTGGCGTTGCTCGCCGTTCTGCCGGTGATGCTCAGTCTCGTGGTAGCTCGCGCCGGCTTTGCTGGTGGTCACGTGCAGGCAGTTGATTTCGACCAGGAGTATTGGCCGGCGGCCGCGCGGGTCCTGCACGGATTGAACCCTTACGCGTTGTCCTGGCAGCGGGTGGGAGTGGGAGTCGCGTTTCCGTATCCGGCGCTGACCGCGCTCGTGTTCGTTCCGTTCGCGCTTTTGCCACTTGGATTCGCTGATGACCTCTGGACCTTTGCCACGATCGTCTCGCTCGTGATCGCTCTGCGGGTCGTCGGCGTGCGCGATTGGAAGATCTACGGCTTGGTGTTTCTGCTCACGCCGGTTCTGGTTGCGTGGCACACCGCGAACCTCACGCTTTTGCTGTGTCTCGGGATCGCGTTGACGTGGCGATATCGGGACCGTCAACTCGTCGCCGCGGTCATCGTCGCGATCATGGTTTCGCTCAAGCCGTTCATCTGGCCAATCGGGTTGTGGTTGATCGCGACGCGGAGGTACAAGGCTGCCGCGACGGCCGCGGCTCTGACGCTCGCGATCAACGTTGCGGCCTTCGGGGCGATCGGGTTCGGCGCGATCAAGGGCTACCTCCACGTCACCAGCCTTGTCACCGACACCCAACTGCGCGCCGGCTACACGCTGCTCGCGCTAGCTCTGAGGACCGGCGTTTCGGCGCCCGTCGCACACGTTCTTGCCGTCGCAGTGCCGGCGATCGTCGCGCTCGCGGCGGTTCGGTTCGGCCGGCGTAGGTCTGATCTCGCGGCGTTGGTGGTGACGGTGGCGGTGATCCTGCTGGCCACACCGGTGTTGTGGAATCACTACTTCGCTCTGCTCCTGATTCCGCTCGCGATCGCATCGCCACGCCTCGCCCCGGTGTGGATCGCTCCGCTCGCGTGGTGGGCATGCCCGGTAACCCCGCCCTCGACGGCGGCGATCGGTGTCGCCTGGTTCATCGCTGCGCTCATCACCGCTGTGACCGTCACCCAGACGCCCGTCGAGGTCGGCGAGCCAACCATTGCCAATCGAAACGCTGGAGCCGTTCGAGTCAAGGGTGCGGGGCGACTCGCACCGCACCAGCTGTGGCGACCATCCGTTCGCCAAACGCAGATGCCAACGTAGTGCACTGCTCCGCCGGCGACTCCACAGAACGGCCGCATGGAGGACGAAGCCAGGCAGCTCTTGTGTGCTGCTAGCCGCCTTCGGTGGTGGCACGGAGCGACGCGGCGGCGGCGGCCTTCGCGTCCTCTAGCGACGGGTGCTCCGTGGGCTCGTGGCCGGTGGCGGTGACCCGGAACTGCAGTCCAACCTCGCCGATATGACGCCACCCGCCGGTGTTGTCGTCGGCCAGCGTCCAGGCCCGCGGTCCGACTTGGCGCCAGATCAACATCGGCCACAATTCTAGCCGCAAGGAGCGGCTCCGGGAACCTGTAACACTCCCGGCAAGGATTGCCGTCTCGGTGTTCACGATCATGGCAATCATTCCTCGAACTGGTGCGCGGGAGTGTAAAGCCGTTGATCGGCAGGATCGGCTTAGTCCCCTGCGGCCGCCTGCCTCCGGTGATCGCGCTTCGCCTCGCGCGATGCCTTGATCACGGCATCCATGGCATCGAAGTCGAACGCGACCTTGCCATGATCCTGGGGGTCGTAGAGCACCAACACCGTCTGTCCCGGACGCCATCGCGACGTTCTCATCTGGTCCGCTCGGATCACGATTTTGGCCTCGAACGATTCCTCGCCGTCCGGCTCGACGCGCAGCGTGTAATGAAGTCGCGTGACGTCTTCTCCGCCGAGGCCGCCCTTGGTGTGGTGGGGGCCGTTGAACCGCACATGGATGCCGTCCTGCTCGTCCAGCACCCTCGCCTTGGCGGACTTCCCATTACCTTCGCGGAGCTTCTGCTCGAGTGACCCGGAACCAAACATTCCCAGCCTCCGAAAGTGGGCATTCTCCGGTTGCAGCGGATCGTACCAGCGGTGTAGACCGCCTCCGGGACGGGGTATCGCTGCGATCGGTGCACCGACCGCTCGGGCGCCGAGGCTACAGCTGCACGAAGACCGACTTCGGCTCCAGGTACGCGTCCAGCCCGGCGCTGCCGTGCTCTCGGCCGATGCCTGAGGCCTTGAAGCCTCCGAACGGCGCGGCGGCGTCGACGATGCCCCAGGCGTTCACGTAGACAGACCCGGCGCGCAGCAGCGCCGCGAGGCGGTGCGCGTTGGAGAGGTCGCGCGTCCAAATACCCGCCGCGAGGCCATACTCGCCGGCGTTGGCCCGCCGGGCGACCTCCTCGAGCGACTCGTATGGCTGCGCGACCAACACCGGCCCGAAGATCTCCTCGCGGACGATCCGGGCGTCGTCGTCGCTCGTCGTGAACAGAGTCGGCTCGATGTAATACCCGCCGTTGCCGAGGTCGCTGTCGCCGCCGGCGACAAGCTCGGCCTCGGAGCGGCCGATATCGATGTAGTTGCTCACGCGCCCGTGCTGCTCGGCCGAGACGAGCGGGCCCACGAACGTGTTCGCGTCCAGCCCCGGGCCGGGCACCGTCCGGCGCGCCTGGTCGGCCAGCGCGCCGACGACTTCGTCGAACATCTCCTTGGGCACGAGCAGCCGCGACGCCGCGTTGCACGCCTGGCCGCTGTTGTAATAGATCCCGGTGAAGGCGCCCTTGACGGCTCGCTCGACGTCGGCGTCGGGCAACACGATGTTCGGAGATTTGCCGCCGAGCTCGAGCGTCACGCGCTTCAGAGCCTGGCCCGCGCGGGCGGCGATCTCGCGCCCCACGGCGGTCGAGCCGGTGAACGCGACCTTGTCGACGCCGGGATGCTCGACGAGCGCCGCGCCAGTCTCGCCGTCGCCCGTGACGATGTTGAGCACCCCGGCCGGGATGCCGGCCTCCAGCGCGAGCTCCCCAAGCCGTAGCGCGCTCAGCGGTGTCTGCTCGGCGGGCTTGAGCACGGTGGTGCAGCCGGCGGCCAGAGCGGGGGCGACCTTCCAGACCGCCATCAGCAGTGGGAAGTTCCACGGGATGATCTGACCACAGACGCCAACCGGCTCGCGCTTGGTGTAGCAGAGGACATCGCGCTGAGACACCGGCAGGACCGCGCCCTCGATCTTCGTCGGCCAACCCGCGAAGTAGTCGAGGTGCGCGACGGCCTTGGCGACATCGACCGAGCGCGCGAATGTGACCGGTTTGCCATTGTCGAGCGACTCGAGCTGAGCAAGCTCCTCAGCGTGGGCTTCGAGCAGCGCGGCGAGCGCCCCGAGCCGGCGGCCCCGGTCCCTGGAGCTCATTTTGCGCCACTCGGAGCCGTCGGCGAACGCGCGGCGCGCCGCAGCGACGGCGTGGTCAACGTCAGCTGCGGACGCGTAGCTGACGGTGGCCAGGCGCTCGCCGGTCGACGGGTCGGGGGTGTCGAAGGTCCGCCCGTCGTCGGCAGCTACCCACTCGCCATCGATCAGCAGCCGGTGGCGCTCGGCGGCGAGGAACTCTCGGACTGGGTCAGCGATCTCTGTGGCAGCCAACATGTTCTCCTACGGGCTGGGGATGATCCTGCGGGTCTCGCGCCGGTCGTGTGAGTTCCTCCGATGCCAAGCGACGTCGTAGGGCGCTCGGGCACGACGGCGTGCATGAGGCGGGAACGGTGGTGATACAACGGCGATGGCCGACCTGCCCTTGCGGTCACGGCGACCGCGGATGCGCGCGCTTTTACTGACGTCCGCACGGTGGGGAGCGGCGAGGTCGCCCTCCCTCGCGATGCCTTCGACGGTCTCGCCGAGTCGGTTGCCATCAACCTCGACGCAAAGGACGTGTGCGCCCTCTCTGGCAAACCGCTCCGCGGTGGCGCGGCCGATGCCGGAGCCGGCCCCGGTGACGATCGCCGCTTGATCCTGGAGAGCAGGCATGGGAAAACTCCTCAGTGGTTGGGTGAAGGTCTGGGCGCCCAGGCTAGAGCGAGCAACGACTGCAGGCCACGCCGGCCTGCAGTCGCATCCTGAGGCGTGGCGCGCCCCGCTTGCCCGCCCGGCGCGGAGACGGACGACGACCACCGCGCGGCCGTGAGCAGCCGCGGGAAGGCCAGCGAGCATGCAGCCAGAGTGCATGCGCCCGCACGGCGTGAGGTACCGACTTGGGGCCGCGCG
>CAVUKF010000006.1:0-505915 GCA_963742025.1 uncultured Solirubrobacterales bacterium | reverse complement strand
CAGACCGATACGAGCTCGACCGCTCAATCCAGGCAAGTCGCAGGGGCGGCCGAACGAAAAGCACGGGCTCGAAGCCCATCGCCGAACTCGGCCTACCCGTCTGCGCTCTCCCAAGAAGGCCCCCGTCCCGGATCACCCGACGCTATGCCGGAGACCGGACGGACCTCCAAGAAGCAGTTTCATACCGCGAAGAGCGGGACGGACTGTGTCCCTTGTGCATTCGCCTCGGCGGGTCCGCTGAGCTCGCCGCCGCTTTCGCGCTCAAGCGATGCTGGCCTCCAGCCTGTTTGGGCCCGGTGTCAAGAGCTTGCTCCCCAAAATTGGGTAGGCCGGTTCCGTCGGGCCAGAACGCGCGTCATGTCCGAACTCAGCAATTTCAAGATGCTTGCGTCGTCAGGTCCTGAAACGGTTCCGGGTTCGATGTCCCCGGCGGGCTCGCGCACAATCCCCTGTCCGCATCTGTCGTCCCCGCTTCGATGCCTCCGAGGTCCCGGAGCGAGTCGCGGGTCAGCTGGCCGACCGCGCAGTCGATGTCAGCCGACGGGCGTCCTAGCCGTTCCGTCAAGCCTTTGTTCCCACGCTTCGATTGCACACACATCGCGATAGCCCAAACGCTTATACACGGGAAGGCCGGACTTCGACGACTGCAGCGAGCTCGTTTTGCAGCCACGCCGACGAGCATCGCTCAAAACCTGGCGCATCAGTGCTGAAGCCAGTCCCCTTCCGCGCGAGGCGGGCCTTGTGGCAACTGAGTAGATCCCGCAGTCGCCTTCCGCGTCGATGGCCGCGACGCAGGCCGCTGCATCTCCGTGCTCGCGAGCGAAGTAAAGCCAGACCGAATCTCCCGCCAACGCGGTCAACGCCTGGGCGAACTCTCCCGTTGGAACACCGTAGGCCTGCTCGTTGAGACTCGCGAGCGTCGCGACATCGTTCGTGCGCTCCCAATCGAGTTCATCCGATACGTCAAACTCGGCGGCAACCAGGTCGAGCGTCATCGCGCGCGGACCCCCAGACAGGCGGTGTCCGGACTGCTCGAGCCACTCGCCAACCGCGCGATCGCCTTCAGGCACCCAGACTCTCCATGATCTGACGCCTGCTCGAACGTACGCTGCCTCCAATCCGTCACGGCACTCCTTGAGCGCGAGGGCATCTTCGTACACGACGGCGTTGACGACCGACTGGTTCGGGCATGACGGCACGATCGCGGCCAAAAGCCCCTTGCGCTCCACCAGGCCACCCCCAGGGGAGTGCTCACCCAGGAGGCGATAGAAGGCACGCATATTCCCTCGCATCGCTCGGAGCGGATCGGTCACACTCACTGCAGCCTACGCCTGCTCGTTGACCACTGGTGGCTGAGACTCAAGGCCCGCGGCGGATGTGTCAGGACTGCAGCCAGGCGAGAAGATCGGCGTTGATCGCCGGCGCCTCGGTGGTCGGCATGCCGTGTGGGTATCCCGGATAGCTCTTCAGGGTCCCGTTCTTTACGAGCTTGGCCGACAGTGGTCCGGAGTCGGCGTAGGGAACGACCTGGTCGTCCTCGCCGTGCATCACGAGGACGGGAACCGTGATCTTCTTGAGGTCCTCGGTAAAATCGGTTTGAGAGAAGGCCACGATGCCGTCGTAGTGGGCCTTGGCCCCGCCCATCATGCCCTGGCGCCACCAGTTCTCGATGATCGCCGCCGAGGGCTGGGCGCCCGGTCTGTTGTAGCCGTAGAAGGGGCCTGATGCGACCGACCAGTAGAACTCCGAGCGGTTGGCGGCGAGGCTTGCCTGAAAGTCGTCGAACACGCTTTTGGGCAGACCGCCGGGGTTGGCATCGGTCTTCACCATCAGCGGGGGTACTGAGCTGATCAGCACCGCTCGCGCGACGCGGCTCTCGCCGTGGCGCGCGATGTAGCGCACGACCTCGCCACCACCGGTCGAGTGCCCCACGTGGATGGCGTCGTGGAGATCGAGACGCTCGACCACCGCAGCCAGGTCGTCGGCGTAGTGGTCCATGTCGTGACTGTCGCCCGTCTGGGTCGAGCGACCGTGCCCGCGCCGGTCAGACGCGACCACGCGGTAGCCGTTCTGAAGGAAGAACAACATCTGGGTGTCCCAGTCGTCGGCCGACAGCGGCCAGCCGTGGCTGAATACGATCGGCTGCCCCGACCCCCAGTCCTTGAAGAAGATCTCTACGCCGTCCGTCGTCGTGATCGTGCCCATGGGGTCACCTCATAGTGAGTGGAGGATTGGTAACTGTGCGTCACCGGCTGCTCTTCATTTTGCGGGCGGTGGGTGGCGTTGTCCACTGGCGCTCGCTGGCCCAGTCAGCGAAGCGCGGCCAGGAGACCTCGGGATACCGTGCGTGAACTCCGGTGACGGTCGATGCCATAGCCAGGGCCCGCGAGGAACGTGTACATGGCGGCTAGATCCGGGTTGCGCTCCGCCAGTTCTTGGATCGAGGTCTCGACGGCGCGGACGCCCATCGTCGCGGCCATGTCCTCTGGTGTTGGGGCGTCGGCGGCGATCTCGATTCGGGCAGACAGGCGCTCCCGGCGTCGGTCCAGGATTGCCGCGAGGACCGCGCCGAGGTCGCGCAGCGCTACTTGATGAAGCGGGGTGTGCACGGGTAGTGGCAGCGGCAGTACGCCCTCGGCGATGGATTGCCTTGTCCCGAGGACGTTTTCGTAGAAGTAGCTGGGAGCGACGACGGTCCATGGAATCGACGTGGCGCGGAGTTGCGCCTCGATGCGCGCCTTGCTGTGGAAATGCGGCACGGGGGCGCGATCGGCGGCTGCGACGGAGGCCAGGATCAGCCACCGCGAGCCTGCTTGGGAGGCGGCTCGTATGATCGTGTCGCCCTGACGAACCTCCGCGTCGGCTCCATCCTCGAACGGTGCTGTGATCGCGTAGGCCACGGGGACCGTCGAGAACGCCTGCGTGAGCGACCACTCGTCATTGATGTCGCCGACCACCAACTCCGCTCCCAGGCCGGCCAGCGCTTGGGCTCGCTCGGATCGCGGGTCGCGGACCAGGGCCAGTACCGGGACCGCCCGAGCGAGCAGCTCACGGGCGACGGAGCCGCCTTGAGTGCCGGTCGCGCCGAACACCAGGACAGGATCTGAGCTCACGAGTTCACCGACCGATGTTCGCTTTTGGGTCCGGCTGTCAGGGTCTTGGTTATCTGTCGGGAGCTGATCCTCCAGCCTGCGGGCGTAAACATGAAGTGCTGGACCACGTCGGCCGCTTGGATTGCGACGCTGGGAGGCATGGGCATGAGCATCACGAGGATGCTCGCAACGGTCGGGGTGGACGCCGAGTCGTCGACGACTCCGTTGCACGTCAGGTGCAACGTCCGTGGCGGTTCGTTCTCCCAGACGCGAGCGACGGTTTCCGCGAGCGCGTCGCGTCCCGAGACGTTGCCCATGTCGCCTTCCATCACGCGAGGCGAAGCACACCATGTCTGAGATCTGACCGAGCTCCAAGCTGACCGACGCCCGCTCGGGTTCGATGTCCTGTCCTGCCGGCAACCCCGTCATCGGAAGGTGGACTGGAACACCGAGCCTGACGGTGCGACGTGCGCGTAGCGCACAGATCTGGGCAGGCGACGAAGAACGAGCCGGCCAGCTGTGGTGCTATCCGGTGCCAGGTTGTGTGCGTCCGCGGGTGGCCGTGCGGCAGCACCACGGCCGCCCGTCGCCGTCATGCCGGACGCGCAGCGTCACCTCGCCGACGTCGACGTATTCGAGTGTGAAGTCTTCGCACGCGAGCTACTTCGACCCGCACGACGTCCGTATGAGGGTCGGGGCAGGCCGCTCCCTACTCGATGCCGGATCGATCCCGGCTCGCGGCCCAGAGCGGACGTCGACGACAGATTGGCGTGGCCGTAGGGCTGCTTGAGGAGTCTCGGTTCGTGTCATGCCGTCGGCCTGAGGCGCGCGGCGTCCACGTAGTCGAGTCGACGCGGATCGCAGTACGGCGATTGGGGTGGCGGCCACGCGTGGCTCGTGCACGACGCGACGGGCGAGGCGGATCGTGTGGCCGGGGGCGGCCGCGCGATGTAGGTCCTCAATGTGAGCGGTGGCAAGCGCTCGAGAGAGAGCGGGATGCAGCATTCGCGCCTCCTAGCCTACGTCGACAGTTCACTCAGTACTGAAAGGTAGACTACCACCGTTCAGGCAGATATGAAACCTGGAGGTGTAGACTGGGGACATGCGAGCGTCAAACGATCCCCGCGTCCAACTATTGGCCGAACTCGCTGACGAGACGCGATACGCCGTGCTAGAACGCCTGGAGCAGGGCCCGGCCTCGGCCAGCGAGTTGGCCGAGCGCCTTGGCGTGTCGCCGACGCAACTGGCCAATCACCTACGGCGACTCCGTGATGCCGGGCTCGTAACGGTCAGCCACCAAGGCCGCCTCGCGCTCTACGAGCTCGCCGAGCCGGGGCTGCGGGAGATCTTCTCGATGCTCAACGGGTTACGCGGAGCCCCGCCACGAACGGGTCGGCCGGTGCGCGTGGCCGCCACCTGCTATGACCACCTCGCCGGGCAGATCGGCGTCGCTCTGATGGACCACCTCATCCAATCACGAGCCTTGCGGCCCGAGACGGCGAAGGGGAACTCAAGCTCGGCCCAGACGCCGCCCGCGGCTTTGCAAAGCTCGGAGTCGAGCTGCCCACCAGGCCCGCGCGCCGCACGCTCGCCTTCTCCTGCATGGACCCTCGCATCGGACGACCCCACCTAGGCGGTCAACTCGGCGCCCAGCTCGCTGCCTCCCTGCGCCAAAAAGGCTGGGTCAAGCCCACCGCGCAGCCACGCGGCCTCGAACTCACGCCAGCTGGCAACAAAGCCCTACACCGCCTCGGCATCCGCCTCCAAGCGGCCGCCGATCATGGCGGGAGTCGAGCCGCTGAGCTCGTGCTTCGGTCAACTCAGCCTCTGCCGAATCCAGTGGACCGTTCGGCATGAACGTACGGTCTCAACGTGCACTCGACCGGCCGGGATTCGTCCGAGAAGGGCTGCTGCGAAGCCATCGCGTTCGTGTCGACCTGACCCGCGCGGACACCATCGTCTACTCAGTTCTCGTCGACGAATGGCCCGAGGCTCGAACGCGACTGCAGAACTTGATCGATCAGCGGACAGCCAATGAGCACTAGCGGCGAGGAGACACGTCGAGCGCTACGCGTCTACCAAGTCGACGCGTTCACGGCAACGAAGTTTGCCGGAAACCCAGCCGCAGTTGTCTCAGACGCTGACGCCCTTAGCTCAGACGAGATGCAGGCGATCGCTCGAGAGATGAACTGCTCGGAGACGGCTTTTCTTCTCTCGCCGATCGCCGACGACCATGACATCTGGGTGCGCTACTTCACGCCGACAAGCGAAGTCCCAATTTGCGGACACGCGACGATCGCAGCGCACTACGTGCGCGCGACAGAAGTCGGGGCGTTCGCTGCGAGAAGCGTGCGAGCCAAGACCGGAGCCGGAATTCTTCCGGTAGACATCGAGCCGGTCGGACGCGATTTCGAGGTCACCATGACACAAGGAGCTGTAGAATTCGCACCGCCTCTCCGCGAACGGCAACTAGCGGAACTCCTCGAAGCACTCGGATTGGACAGCGATGACCTCGATCCTCGCTGTCCGCCTCAAGTCGTAAGCACCGGCCACTCCAAGGTCCTCGTCGGACTCAAGACCGTGACCGATGTTGACCAGCTGAGACCAGATCTGGCAGCGTTACAGTCCCTCAGCATCGCACTCGGCTGCAACGGCTACTTCGCGTTCGCCCTCACCCACGAAAGCAGCGCCCTGACGTATGGTCGGATGTTCGCACCAGCGATCGGCATCAACGAAGATCCTGCAACCGGAAACGCCAACGGCCCGCTCGGCGCCTACCTCGTTGAACACCACCTAGTCGACGCGATCGATGACCGGTTTGAGTTCACCGCGCGGCAGGGCGATGCTCTAGGCCGTCCCGGCTCAATGCGCGTTGCCGTCACCGTTAAGGACGCGCATCCGACTTCAGTCGCCGTCACCGGCCGCGCCGTCATCGTCTTCTCAACCGAACTCAACCTCTAGCCGAACCAAACGGTCGGATGCCGCTCAACGCTCGGGAACGACAAAGGTCGCATCTCTTTGGCGCTGTAACCTGGTGACCGCTCCGCACCGTTGCCGGCAGCGTGATCGAGAGTGCTGGAGCGGCTACATTGGGGCGGTCAGCTTCGGCAGGACCGTCGACCCAGCGTCCATCGACCTCGCCAGCAGCGCCGTGTCCGAGTCGGCGCTCGGAGCTTGGAAGTGCCGTCTCAGAAACACCCTTTCACAAACCAGAAAACATCAACAATGACGGCAACGCTGAAGCTCACGCACAAAGCAATCGGAGCCGAGGTCCGCCGTGGCACGTACGACGTCGTGCTCGACGGGCAGCGTGTCGGGTCGCTCGAAATGAACGACACGTTCGAGACGCCAGTCGAACCTGGACATCACACCCTGAAAGTCCGCAACGGCCGAAACTCGAGCCGAACCAAGACCTTCGACGCCGCCGACGGCGAAATCGCCAGCTTCCGATGCACCGGAAAGAGCATCTTGCCGATCTTTCTGTTGTCCTTCGTCGTTCCCAGCCTGGCACTCTCGCTTGTTCGCGAGTAGCCAGCGACGCGAGGTCACCGCGTTTGCTCGTTAGCACCGCCCTCGGTACGGCAGGAGGTAGCGGGTCGCTCCAAGGGAGCGTGGAGTCGTACGACGTCGCTTGATGAACGGTTGCCCGAGCGATTCGTGCTGCTCGGCTGGCTAACTTCCGGCGCGAAGCAGCCCACCCCACGGGTCCAAAACGGGCACGCCTGTCGCTTGCGGACAAACCCGCTAAGGCGCTCCCCGGCGACCGGGCTCTCCGCCTTGCGACGGGATCATGGCGATCACTGAAGACCTGGCTGGCAGAATCGCGTGGCTGGCAGAATCGCGCGATTGTCTACGCACACCGGTTCTGCGGCTGTAACGATCTGGGGTGAAATCGACAGTATGGGGTCATGACGAGCGATGCCTAGAGCCTGTCTGACCTCCCGTGTGGCGGCGCTCGCCGCCGTGTGCGCTGTGGGCGTGACGGTGGCGATCGCTGCCGCTTCGTCCGTCACGGACTTGCAGGCGAGCACTACGCTGGAGTCTGTCGCTCCGGTGACTGCCAACAATCCGGGGGTCGGTGCCGTCTCCGGGATCGAGAGCAAGACCGTTCCGCCGCGCAGCGGTCCGGACGGCACCACCTACCCGACGACCACGGCGAGCGGCCCGACCGTGCGCACTCCCGCCTCCGAGAGGGCCACCGTCAGGGCCGGAGGCGCTGCCGCCGTGGCCGCGACTTCGACCGCTCAGGGCTTTGTTGGCATCGCGACCGAGCTCACCACCATCCCCACCCTGTCGGGCTCAGCCGCCGATCCGGACACTCCCTTCGTCAACTTGCTGAGGGACCTTTCCCCGGGCGCACCGTTCCTGCTACGCCTGGGCGGTGTTTCAGCAGACGATTCGTGGTGGGCGATCCCCGGCATGACCGAGCCGCCGTGGATATACACGCTCACCCCGCGGTGGGGCGCCGACGTCCAGGCGCTGCTCGAGGCGCTGGGGGGCAAGGCCATACTCGGCGTCACCCTCAAGGAAGACCCCAAGATCAACTCGAAGATCGCCAGCGCCGAGGTCGCCGACTTCAACCGGTACGTCGGCGCGAGCCTGATCGATGATTTCGAGCTGGGCAACGAACCGGAGTTCTATCCGCTGTCTGTGGTGAACGGACAGCGCGGCATCGACACGATCGCCGATTACGGTAAAAAGTTCTCCCACGTAGCCTCGGCGCTCGGTGGCGCTCCGCTCGCCGGCCCGGGCTCAGGATCACCACACTGGCTGCCCAAGCTGGGCACGATCCTGAGCGACATGCCCTCCAGCTTGAAGCTGGTGACGGTGCATGCCTATCCGCTGAAGCGCTGCTCGCGCGGCGCGCACGTGTCGGTGTCGGAGTTCTTCGCCCGCGCGTCGATCCAGGGCCTCGCCGCTCAGGTCCACGGGGCGGTCATTGCGGCCGCCGCCCATGGCAAGCCGCTGCGCGTGGACGAGATCAACGGCATCTCCTGTGGGGGTGAGGCCGGGATCTCCAACTCCTTCGGCGAGGCGCTGTGGGCGCTGAACGTGCTGCCGGCGTTGTGGCGGGCCGGCGTCCAGGGCGTCAACTTCCAAACGGTCGACGGCAACCTCAGCCAGATGATCACCGCCAGACGCTCCGCCTCCGGTTGGAGCGTCTCGGTCGAACCCGAGTACTACGGCCTGCTGACGTTCGCCGGCGCCGCACCCGCCGGCTCGCACCTGCTGCGCATCCCCAACCCCGACCTGGCCCACTTCTACCAATTCGCCGTGCGTGCGCCGGACGGGTCAGAGCGAGTCGTGCTGACCAACGTCGGCTCCGTCGCGCGCACGATCGGCGTCACCGCCTCTGGCACCAGCGGCACCGGATCACTATCGCTCCTGAGCGCCAAGTCGCTGAGCGCCACCGGCGGCACGACGCTGGCGGGCCAGAGCCTGTCCCCGCGCACGGGTCAGCTCGCCGGCACGCCGAGCCTGACGCTGGTCACACCCAACGCAAACGGTGTCTATGCCGTTCGGGTCCCGGCGCACGCCGCCGCGATCCTGACACTCTCCACCTGAGGGCGCCTCCCTGCCGAAACGCTCGTGCCCTGCCACAGACCAGCGGCCGCGATGACAGCAAATCTATCGGCGGCCGGCGGCCGGCGGCTGCGCCGGTCGCCGAAAGATGTCACGTGCTGGTTGGCGTGACTGGGCGGTGAAGGTGGCCGGCCCTCCACGTCGGAGGGAATAGGAAGGCGCGCGCGGATTGCAGCCACGCGGCCGGCCAACCGTAGATACGGTGACGGCCTCATCGAATCGTCAGGGGATTCTGCGCGAGAATGCCGGTCATGGTCATCGGCTCAAGCAAGAATGGCTTCCCTGAAACGCTAAGCAACCTCGTGGGCGCGATCACCGGTCGCGGTCTTGCGGTATTCGCCCAAATCGATCATGCGGCCGCAGCTCGGGACGTGGGGCTTGAGATGCCGCCCGAGGTAGTCGTCCTGTTTGGCAATCCGCGTGCCGGAACCCCGTTGATGCAAAACGACCCTCGGATTGGAATTGAGCTGCCGCTGCGGATCCTGGTCTGGGACGCTGATGGCGGGACGCTGGTCGGCTACAACGATCCGCGGGACCTCCGGCGCAACTACGCCGTGGGCCAGCAGGGTGCCACGCTGGAGGCCATGTCGAAGTTACTCGCAGAACTCGCACACGAAGCCGCGGCTTAGGCAACGCCGAGGCGGCTACATAGGCAAACGCTCGGATGTGCACCACGCTCGCCAGCCCCGCTCGCGGCGAGGCACGCGCACGCGACCGAGGTAGGCTGGCGGCGGGCTTGCGCCATGTTGCGGCCGGAACACGCTTTCCGCGCAATGGGGGTCCCTCGCTCGCTCGGGCCGAGAGACCTCTCGGGAGGTGAAAGCGGGTCGCGTGCCGGCCGATGAACCGCACGGTTCCGTCGCCGGCGGGATCGATCAGTTCCGCATCGTCATGGCGAAGGAGGAGCCCGGCGACCCGCTCCGACCATTGCACCTTCGTTCCGAACCGGCAGTCTCGGCCGCGCCAAAAGGCACGCCGAGAGTGTCGCAAGTGGCCCGGAGGAGCGGTCTCGTCAGGCCCAGGCCGGACTGTTGCGTTCTGCGGATAGGAGGCGTCTACAGCGTCCCGAATCTGCCCAGGGCGGAGACCTGCTTGTCGATCAACCCGGCAGCAGGAGCTGGGTTGCCAAGTGATTTGGAGGCTAGTCAGTGACCGGCGAGGTGGATGACGCCGACGCTTTGCAGTCCGTCGAGCATCAGCTGGACCGCGAGCGCCGCGAGCAGGAAACCGAAGACCTTGTCTGCCACGAGCATGCGCGTCTCATCTAGATGATCACTGACGCGGTTTGCCCATCGAAACACGGCAACGTCGAGCGCTAGCACAACGGCAAGCACGCCCAGCACCATTGCGAAAACCGCGAGCGAGTCCGACTCGGCCGAGAGCGTCACCAGCGCGACGATGCCCGCCGGGTTCAGCAGGTACGGAACAGCCAGCGGGAAGACCGCGATCCGCATCGGATCGCGTCCCTTGATCGCTTGACTTTCCTGGGGGTCACCCGATCCGAGGACCATCGTGACCGCGATGATGATCAGGATGACGCCTCCGGCGATTGACAGCGACCCCGTAGAAAAATGCAGCAACCGCGCCAACAACTCCCCGAGTCCGACGAGGATGACCGCGACCACGCCCGCCGTCGAGAGCATCTTGCGGACCACGAGAGCCTTGGTCGGAGGGGCCATCTCAGCGGTGACCTCAAGAAAAGGCACGAGCGCGATCTTCGGTCCAACACCGATCAAGAGCAGAAAGAACGTGTCGATCACCAGATAAATGTCGATGGACGTGTGATCCACTGTGCGTCCTCCTTGCCTATCGTTTCGCTGGCCGCGATCGGCCACCGCGTAACCGCGGGCCGCAAGACAATATCGGCGCCCTGCACCCCTGGGTTCGTATGTTGCCCGTGATCCTGAGCCGCCCGCCGACCAGCTTGACACGGGCGGAGGCCTCCCCCTCTCATCGCATGCTACGTACGCACGCCTGCCGAAGTGCGCGCACCCTCCTTGAGCCCAACCATCGCTGCCGGTATGGGCTGGCAGCGGAAGCGAGCGGCTTCTGGTTCTCGATCGGTGGGGCACTCTCGCTTCCTCGCGAGAATGGGCGCACTCGATCTCTCGTGGGGTCTGTGATGGGTTAGGGTGTGCCGGGTGAGCGCCGACGCGCATGTTGGAGCGCCGGCGGTAGGGGCGGGAACCGCGAACGCGGCGGGCGCGGCGGGGATCGTCTTGATGACCCTGGCGGCCGGGCAGTTCGTGATGGCTCTCGACTCGACGGTCATGAACACGGCGATCGCGACGGTCGCCAAGGATGTTGGAACCACGGTGACCGGGATCCAGACCGCGATCACTCTCTACACGCTGGTGATGGCGTCATTGATGATCACGGGTGGGAAGGTCGGCCAGATGATCGGGCGCAAGCGGGCGTTTGCGATTGGGTGCATCATCTACGCCTGCGGCTCGCTGACTACCGCGCTGTCACAGAATCTGACGGTGCTGATGATCGGCTGGTCGGGCCTGGAAGGGCTGGGGGCGGTGCTCATCATGCCGGCGATCGTGGCGCTGGTCGCGTCGAACTTCGCCAAGCCCGACCGTCCGCGCGCCTATGGGCTCGTCGCCGCTGCGGGCGCGATCGCGGTGGCGCTGGGGCCGCTGGTCGGTGGCCTTCTCACCACCTACGCGTCGTGGCGGTGGGTGTTCGCCGGGGAGGTGGTGATCGTGCTGGTGATCCTCGGCCTGGCTCGCCGCATGAACGACACGCCGTCGGAGGAGGGCGCCCGGCTTGACCTGGTGGGCACGGCTCTGTCTGCGCTTGGGCTCGGTGCGATCGTGCTCGGCGTTCTCAAGTCTGGAACGTGGGGGCTCGTGCAGCCGAAGCCGGACGCTCCCGCGTGGCTCGGGCTTTCCCCGGTGATCTGGATGATCTTCGCGGGGGCGCTGGTGCTGGTCGTGTTCGTGTGGTGGGAGAACCGGCGGGTCAAGGGCGGCGAGGCCGCGCTGATCGACCCGGCGATGCTCCGCAACCTGCAGCTGCGCGGCGGGGTCATGTCGTTCTTCTTCATGTTCCTCATCCAGGCGGGGCTCTTCTTCACGCTTGCGCTGTTCCTGTCGGTCACGCTGGGGGTCTCGGCGGTCGAGACCGGCGTGCGGCTGCTGCCGCTGTCGCTGTCCCTGCTCCTGTTCGCGGTCGGCGTCCCCAAGCTACGCCCGGACGCGTCACCTCGGCGCGTCGTCCGGCTCGGGTTCATCATGCTGTTCGCCGGCCTCGTGCTTCTGGTCGCCTTGCTCGACGTTGGCGTCGGCGCGGGCATCGTCACCTGGCCGCTGCTGCTCGCGGGGTCCGGGCTCGGGATGATGGCCTCCCAGCTCGGCGCCGTGACGGTCTCGGCGGTACCCGACGAGAAAAGCGGCGAGGTCGGCGGGCTCCAGAACACCGGCACCCAGCTCGGCGCGTCGATCGGCACGGCACTCGCCGGCGCGGTGCTGATCTCGGCGATGACGGCGTCGTTCTTCACCGGTATCGAGAACAACCCCAAGGTTCCCGACAGCGTCGTCTCGCAGGCGCACACCCAGCTCGCAGGCGGCGTGCCGTTCATGTCAGAGGCCGACACCAAGGCCGCGCTGCAAAAGGCAAACGTGCCCACCGCGACCGCCGACGAGATCGTCAAGGTCAACAAACAGAGCCAGATCGACGGCCTGCGCGCCGCGGAGGCCATCCTCGCGCTGCTCGCGCTCGTTGCGCTCCCGTTCACCCGAGGGATCCCGACCGTCCAACCCGGCGCCCAAGCCAAGCCCAGACCATCCCCGGCATAGCCACGCAGCCGCTGCTCGGGACCACCACACTGCTGCATCGGGCTGTAAGC
This sequence comes from uncultured Solirubrobacterales bacterium, assembly GCA_963742025.1. Lineage (GTDB taxonomy): Bacteria > Actinomycetota > Thermoleophilia > Solirubrobacterales > Solirubrobacteraceae > Palsa-465. The sequence goes on along the minus strand of CAVUKF010000006.1, from coordinate 493,387 downwards.
AGCCACCGCGGGCCGTCGGCCAGTCGGACGCCTCGTTTGCCATAAATGCAACAGCGGGCCGGTTTCGACGCAACCTCCTGCTCTGATCATGTTGCACCACTCTCGGCGCCGCTGCTGCATCTGAGCAGGACCACCAACGCGACCCCGTCGACGCGCTGCTGCTTCACGATTCGGGAGCAGTAGTCATCGAGTGGCTTCCCTGCAGTTCGCGCAAAGGAGGTGGGATGCGGGTGTCGGCCGGATGCTCGCCGGCGGCGGAAAGCGGGGCCGGTGAGAATGTCGTTTGTTGCTCAGACCGACACTCTGCTCGGTCCGGCCGTCGCTCGTGCTTTCGGTCCTTCTGACACGAACGAGCGAACAGCATGCTTCTTGACGTACGCTTGAGGCATGGTCCCTGAGTAGCCCCAGGTCTCCGACCTGCTTCTGAACCACTTGGGGCCTGCGGCCCGGTCGGGGTCGGCCGGCGAGAGCGTCCTCTTAAGCCCGGCGGCTTGGAGCGTGTGGCTGTGTCCCAGAACCCTTGCCTGCCCGGCTTCGTTCTGGGAGTATGGTGTTGCAGGTACGCTGCGAGGAGGGCGAGTGGAGCGGGACGCGATCGAGGTTCAGACGCCGCGTCAGCGGGTGTTAGGCAGCCGCGCTGAGAGCGAGCGAGGACCGAGCGAGAGCGGCACGGTTGCACGTGTGACCCGGTTGGTGGTCGGCGTTCTGGTTGCGCTGCTCGTGGCTCCGGCGTCAGCGTTCGCGTCGACTGGATGGTCGTCCCCGGTTAACGTCGGTGGTGGTAACGGGCTCGCCTCGGTGTCGTGCTCGCCGTCGTTCTGTGCGGCCGTGGGAGTCAGTGGATACGCGGTGACGTTCAACGGCAGATCCTGGGGTGCGGCGACGCAGATCGACAGGTCCTACACGTTCGGGCTCAGCTCGGTCTCATGCCCGTCGTCGGGGTTTTGCGCCGCAATCGACGACGCCGGAAACGGGCAGACCTTCAGTGACAGCTCGTGGACCGCCCCGGCTCAGGTCAGCGGCAGCTCGCTGGATTCGGTCTCGTGCGCGTCGTCGTCGTTTTGCGTGGCCGTGAATGGAGACTCGTACACGTTCAACGGGACCTCGTGGTCGGCGGCGACCACGATCGGCAATGGCGAGTCGTTCGAAGGGGTGTCCTGCCCGTCCTCGTCGTTCTGCGCTGCTGTTGGCCACAACGGCAGCGGCGCCGTGTTCGACGGCAGCTCGTGGAGCACGACCGCGAGCATCGACCCCAACGGTCAGGGCCTGTCGTCGGTGTCATGTCCATCTTCGTCGTTCTGCGTCGCGGTCGACGGCGCCGGCAACGCGCTCACGTTCAACGGGAGCTCGTGGAGCGCGCCGGCGAGTATCTATCGGGGTCAGGGGCTCTCTTCGGTGTCCTGCACGTCTGCGTCGTTCTGCGTGGCCGTGGGCGGCCCCGGCAACGCGCTGACGTTCAACGGCAGCACCTGGAGCGCGCCAGTCAGCATCGACCCCAACGGTCATGGACTGTCGTCGGTGTCATGCTCGTCTGCATCCTTCTGCGTCGCGGTAGACGCGGTCGGCGACGAGATCACATACACGGCGGGAGCGGCGCCGCCGGGATCGGGCCAGCTCTCGTTCTCTCCGTCGCCGCTTGATTTCGGCCCGGTGCAGCCGGGTGTGATCAGCGCGATCAAGTCGGTCAAGGTCAGGAACGCAACCACCCGAACGATCAGCCTGGCGAAGCTGAGCCTCGGCTCGGTGTCGCCCGCGGGCGTGAAGATCATCGTCTCGCACCCGACCTCCCTTGCCGCTTACCCGACCTCCCTTGCCGCTTCCGGCGTCTGCGGCAAGGTCCTGGGGGCCGGTGCAACCTGCAAGCTGACCCTGCAGATCAAGATCACCGCCAAGAGCGGGACCAGCGGCGCGTTCACCACCAGCCTGCTGGTCGGCAACCCCGCCTCAACCCTCCCGCTCACCGGCACCATCGGCGGCCTCTCGTTCTCTCCGTCGCCGCTTGATTTCGGCCCGGTGCAGCCGGGTGTGATCAGCGCGATCAAGTCGGTCAAGGTCAGGAACGCAACCACCCGAACGATCAGCCTGGCGAAGCTGAGCCTCGGCTCGGTGTCGCCCGCGGGCGTGAAGATCATCGTCTCGCACCCGACCTCCCTTGCCGCTTACCCGACCTCCCTTGCCGCTTCCGGCGTCTGCGGCAAGGTCCTGGGGGCCGGTGCAACCTGCAAGCTGACCCTGCAGATCAAGATCACCGCCAAGAGCGGGACCAGCGGCGCGTTCACCACCAGCCTGCTGGTCGGCAACCCCGCCTCAACCCTCCCGCTCACCGGCACCATCGGCGGCCTCTCGTTCTCTCCGTCGCCGCTTGATTTCGGCCCGGTGCAGCCGGGTGTGATCAGCGCGATCAAGTCGGTCAAGGTCAGGAACGCAACCACCCGAACGATCAGCCTGGCGAAGCTGAGCCTCGGCTCGGTGTCGCCCGCGGGCGTGAAGATCATCGTCTCGCACCCGACCTCCCTTGCCGCTTACCCGACCTCCCTTGCCGCTTCCGGCGTCTGCGGCAAGGTCCTGGGGGCCGGTGCAACCTGCAAGCTGACCCTGCAGATCAAGATCACCGCCAAGAGCGGGACCAGCGGCGCGTTCACCACCAGCCTGCTGGTCGGCAACCCCGCCTCAACCCTCCCGCTCACCGGCACCATCCGGTCATCCCGGACGCACTGACGGGATCTACCGCGCGCCCTGACAGCTCCCCCAGCTGTCGCTCAGCGGCGTGATCAACCCGGGCGCCGGGGCGCCGATACGGATACGCGTCATCACCCGCGGGCTCACAGGCCACACCCCCAACGGCCACAGCGGGCTCTGCAACCGTTCCACTGGGTGTGGCTCCCGAGGGAAGCAAACGCGCTGCACCGCCGCTCGAGCCATCCGAGACGTTCGGATTGGAACGATCTTGGAACCTTCTCGACGCCCGGACGAGTACCGCGCTCGGACAAGAGCAGGTCTTGGCCAGCGCTGCCCACGTAACCTCCTATTCGCCAAATCCAGGCGCCGGGTGCTTGCAGACTCTGCGCAAGCACCAAGACCGAAGCGGAGGTCGCTATCGCCCTGGAACGAAACCATCGGTCCGAGGCAACGCCCAAGAAGCCGCCGTTGCCTACGCGTGGCGATCATCGGCGTCGCCGAAGTCGCGCCGCCCTTCAGCGCCGATGCGTCGCTGCTCTTTCGATGCGGAGGGGCAAGCACGTCGTGGCGGCGATCCAGAACAACCGGAACGCGGCAATCGGTCCGCCGATCTGCGTCCGACGATCCCTTTCGTCACGATGACGCCGACCTCGGCGGCTATAGCTTTGGCGACAGAGAGTTGTTCGCCAGCGGCCGCCAGCGGAGTGATCGCTCTCTGCGAAGAGGTCGCTTCGTGGTTGCGGCCACCCTGCCGGTCTAGATGAGTAGTGCCACGGCCGGCGGCGGGGTCGTGGTGTTGAAGGAGTCATAAGCAGGCAGATCGAAGTCGGCGGTGCTCTGTAGTGCCAACCGCCGACCCGAAAGGGGCCTCGAGTGGACGCCGACCTCGATCTGCTGCTCACGATTGTTTACTGCCTGGCCGACGATTTCCTGCCCAAACGGGCCGGGAACGCGAGAAGAAGGATCACCGATGCGGAGATCGTCACGCTCTGTATCGCGCAGGCGATCATGGGGATCCCGTCCGATCCCAGGTTCGTGCTGGTCGCCGACAAGCGATTGCGGCATCTGTTCCCAGTGCTGCCGGCGAGGGATGCGTTCCACAAACGCCGGATCAGACTCTCGCCGCAGATCGAAGCGTTGATCGCCGAGTTCGCGCGCCGCAGCCCCGGATTCATGGACGACGTGCTGCTCGTCGACTCCACACCCGTCGAGTGCGCCCGCTCCAGGGAGACCGTCAAACGCGGCGGATCCTCCACACTCGGCGGCGCGCTGTCTGACGCCGCCGACTACGGATACTGCGCCAGCCACAGCCGCCTGTTCTACGGGTTCCGGCTGCACGCCCTGTTCGCGCCGGACGGGACACCCCGTGCATTGGCGTTGACCAGCCCGAAGATCGACGAGAAGCTCGTCTGCCTGCAGATGGTCGCGCGCTGCGAACGCCAACCCGGACAAGCGATCATCCTGATCGGCGACAAGAACTTCCGCGGCAAAACCTTCGAAACCGAACTCGCCCTCCTGGACGCGACGATCCTGCGCCCCCGACGCAAAGACGAAACCGGACGCGGACCGCACCTCGCGCCGATCCGTCAACGAATCGAATCGATCTTCCAAACCTGCAAAGACATCCTCACCCTCGAACGTCACGGCGCCCGAACCCTCCACAACCTCCGCGTCAGACTGTCCGCCCGCTTCGCCGCGCTCGCCGCAGCCGTCATGCTCAACCACGAACTCGGCCGCCCACCCCGCTCGCTCGTGGCCTACACCGCGTAAATCCGTGGCACAAGTCATCTAGTAGGTGATGGTCACGTGCGCGGTCAGTGGCTCAGCGATTCCTCCGGTGGGTGTGTAGCTGACGGTCAGCGTCGTGTGTAGCTGAGGCTGGTGGCGCAGTCGCGCGAGGGCCAGTCCTGTCGGTCTGAGGCGGACAACGACCCGACCGGCGCGGGGCGCGCTCGCTGCGGCCGTGGCGAGCAGTGCCGGGGCGTGGGTGGCGGCTCGCACGCTGATCCGGCCGGCGTTCGAAACGGTCAGGGTAAGGGTGACGACGCCGTGGGGAAGCGATCTGGCCCGCGCGACGGTGATCTTGCCTTGGTAGAACCCGTCGACGACGATGCCGCAGCCGCTGCCCTGCCCCTGGACGAGCTGGGTTTCGGAGGACTGCAACGAGGGGCTATCGGTGTCGATCTGGTCGATCACCCCGCCGGCCGCGCCGAAGTAGAGGTAGTGGGAGTAGCTCGCCAGCCCGCATGGATCTCCGAGGCCGGCGCCCCAGAGCAGGTTTGGTGCCGAGCCGTCCAACTGCGCGCGGGCGATGGTGTCCCCATCTGGCGCGATGGCGTAGCTTGAGCTCGTCTCCCAATACAGGTACGGGCCAGCCTGAGTGATCGAGCAGCCCGCGTGCGCGCCAGCCAGCAGGGTCGTCGCACCTGTCCCTTCCAGATTGGCGTGGCCGATCGCGCCGCCCTTGGCGTTCGTCCAGTAGATCCCGTTGGCGTTCACCGTCAGCCCGCACGGCTGGTCGATCGGCGCGGTGGCGCCGCTCGCATCGGTGATGAAGTCCTGGTGGATGTCCTGTGGCCCGACCAGGCTGGCCCGCCCGATCGAGCCAGTCGCGTTGGTGTACGAAGGCGGCTCGTCGGTCCAGTAGATGTAGTTGCCATAGATCGCGAGCCCGCACGGGCTGCTGACGCCATCGATCCAATCGGTGTTCGCGGGGCCGCCCGCGATCGGCACGCGGCCGATGCTGTCATGCAGGAACTGGCCGCCGTAGTACAGGTACCCGCCCTTGACCGCGACGCTGCAGGTCTCGGTGCCGAGCTCCGGATAGGTGTCGTAGTTCGCGGCGGTGCCGTCCAAATTGGAGCGGCCAACACCAAGCTTCGAGCCGGTCGACCAATAGATGAACGCTCGGGCCGACCCGCCACCGAACCCACAGGCTGCCGTGGCGAGCACCGCGGCGCACAGCATCCGAGCAACACGACACGCAGTCACAAGGCGCTCCTTTCTAGCAGTGCCGAGCCGATCCTGTTCCACCCCACCGTGGTGCCCGTCCCATCCGCGCCACGGTCAAGGAGCGAGGCGCCGATCGTCCTGGCTCCAATTCGCAGCTCTCCGCAACACTCAAACGGGTCGAAATGGTAACGAAGCGCCGGGGACGGCTCCGGGGAAACGCAACCCCGTAACGTCGCTTAGGCCTTCGGCTTGGCCGCCGACGCACCAGTCCTGTGGCGACGTAGAACTGCGGGTGCCGGGTCCAGCTTGCTCCTGGCAGCTCTCACGCGTGCATATGTAACCGCCGAACTTTGCGCGCCGGCTCGCGAGACGCGCTTTCGGCGACAAGCGAGCGTGCGACGAGAACCGATCGCCCTTCGGCGCCCCGGAAAGAGAGACGCTCAACGGCTTGTGCATTCATCCCGACGGGGCCGCCCCGGCTCGCTTGTGGATTCGCGCTGTCCCGGCCGTGCTCCGGTGCGGGGCTCGGGGGGTGAAGCCAGGCGCTTCATTCGCTCTTGAGCGTGTTCGCCGGCGTCTTGCTTGTGGCGAAACTCAGGTCCAGCCCTGTCGGTTGAGCCCTGCTTCGGTTACGGCACGGGTACCGCGCCGCTGAGCCGCTCAGCACTTTGCGGGGTCACATTCGCGAGTCACGCGGCTGCGGCGGACTGATGCGCCCGGGATAGCTGCTCAGGCGGTGCGTCGGCGGAGGGTGGCGGCGCCGAGCGCGAGACCGAGGAGCGTCGCGCCGATGATGACGACGACGTCGAGCGCCCCGCTGCTACCGAGCGTTCCTTGGACGGTGGCGCGTTGGAGAGCGTCGAACGCGTACGTGAGAGGGAGCAGGTCGGAGACGATCTGGAGCGGCTTTGCCATCTGATCGCGGGCAACGAACAGGCCGCAGAGGATGAGCTGCGGAAAGATGAACGCTGGGAGGAATTGAATCGCTTGGAACTCCGTGCGGGCAAACGCGCTGGTGAACAGGCCGAGCGACATCCCGAGGATCGCGTTGCCGACGGCGAGCGCGACGACGAGCAGGGTTGACCCGGCGATGTGCAGGCCGAGGAGTCCGAACGCGACGCCCGCGGTGATCAGCGCCTGGATGACCGCAACAGCCGCGAATGCGATGCCGTAGCCGAGCAGGAGGTCAATCTTTGCGAGCGGCATCGTCATCAGCCGCTCGAGCGTGCCGGTGGTGCGTTCGCGCAGCATCGTGATGGAGGTGACGAGGAACATCGTCATGAACGGAAACAGGCCGACGAGCGGACCGCCGATCTGCTCGAACGTTTGCGGCTCGCTATAGAAGGTGTACTTGAGCAGCGTCAGCAGCAGCGGTGGTATCGCGAGGAGCAGCGCGATCGTTCTCGGGTCCCGCCGCAGCTGTGTGAGGACTCGCAAAGCCGTCGCCCAGGTGATCCGCGGGCTCAATGCTGCTCCTGCCGCTCGATCAGCGCCAGAAAGGCGCCCTCTAGGTTCTGCTGACCGGTGTCGCGGCGCAGTTCGGCTGGCGTTTCGGTCGTGATCAGCGCTCCGTCGCGCATCAGCAGCAGCTCATCGCAGTGCTCAGCCTCGTCCATCACGTGGCTTGAGACCAAGAGCGTCACCCCAGAGCTGGCCAGACGCCGGAAGTGCGCCCACAGATCCCGTCGCAGGACCGGGTCGAGCCCTACGGTCGGCTCGTCAAGGACAAGTAGCTCCGGTTCCCCGAGCAGGGCGGTCGCCAGCGACGCACGCGCTCGCTGTCCCCCCGACAGGTTGGCGGTCACACGGTCTGCCTCCTTTTGTAGCGAGACGGTCTCGATCACCTCGGCGATCCGCGCGTGTCCTACGCCGAGGACCCCGGCGAAATAGCGCAGGTTCTCCCGCACACTCAGATCGGCATACACCGATGGTGCCTGGGTGACATAGCCCACGCGCCTGCGAAGCCGGGGAGCGCCCGCCGGCTCACCAAGAACCCGGATCTCACCGGACTCGACCACCTGGACGCCGACGATCGCGCGCATCAGCGTGCTCTTGCCACACCCGCTCGGACCCAGCAGCCCAGTGACGCTGCCATCCGCGATCTGACAGGCAATCGTGTCGAGCACACGTCGTCCACCACGGGCGACGCAGAGGTTGGTGATCATGACGGCCGACACAGAAGTCATCATATAGTGACTTCTTATGGTGAGTCCAACAATGCCTGGCGGCAGACCGCGACGAACGGGGCGTCGACCCGGCCCAAGCCGAACCCGCGAGGAGATCCTCCAAGCCGCACGCGCCGCCTTCGCAGCCCGCGGATATGACGCGGTCAGCATCCGCGCCATCGCCCGCGACGCGCACGTCGACCCCGCACTCGTCCACCGCTTCTTCGGCTCCAAGGAGAGCGTGTTCGTCGCCGCGATGCAGCTACCCGTCCAACCCAGCCGGCTGGTGCCAGCGATCCTCGCCGACGGACCCGACGGGCTCGGCGAACGGATCGTCGAGACGCTCCTGACGCTGTATGACAACACCGCCGCAAGCGCCCCATTCCAAGCATTTCTCAAAGCAGCGGTGACCAACGAGCAGGCCGCGACAATGCTGCGTGAGTTCCTTACCACCGAGATCCTCGGCCGCGTGGCCGCCGCCGCGCCCGACCAGCCAGACCTCCGCGCCGCGCTCGCCGCCTCCCAAATCCTCGGCCTGATCATGGCGCGCTACATCGTCTGCGTACCCCAGATCGTCGACGCCGAGCGCTCCCACCTCGCCAGCTGCGTCGGCCCGACCATCCAGCGTTACCTCACCGCCCCGCTTCCCGAGAGAACATCTCGGCCCTGACTGCGAAGCCAACGCGACCGCTCCACTCACGTCGCGCTGACTCGGCGCGGTCCCTCTACGAGCCAGCACCGGCAACCTAGTCGACACCCCGCTTGTTACGAACAGCTGATCTCATTGGCGCCGCCGTCGACCCGCTTTGCGCGGAAGGGGGCTATCTATTTGAGACAGGTTGACGGCCGTGGTTGGCAGCCGGCCATCGGTTAATGCAAACCGAGCACCAGCCGCCGTGTGGCTCGCGCTAGGGCCGGACGCGAGCTCTCAGGCCGGCGCGCAGATCGCCCATGTCGTCGTGCTCAGCCTGAGTTAGATAGATAGCCCCCTGCGCGGAAAGGGCGCATCTTTGTCTCACCGGCGGACCGGCTCTTGCCAGCGACTGCTAGCTGGACGACCGTGGGCGAGCAAGCACATCAAGCACGAAAGCAACGCTGCCCGGTCTCGTTCGCACACGCCCCCTACGGGCTGAACCCGACAACGTGCGCTCATGGCCGGGCGACGGTCGGTCGTGCTCCCGGCACCTCGCACCGGAGGAGTTCTCGACTCGTCGCATACCTACGCAAATGCGTAGATCTGCGCGCCGCCCGAAAGGCCTCGCTATCGGCGATTCAGGTGAACTGCGCCCAACGTGAGAGCTCGTCGCGTAGCAGCGACTCGTTGCGGCGGAACTGAGCGGCCCGGTGGCCGTTGGCGCCGGAGGGATGAGGGAAGCCAAAGAGGCATCGGGCCTCGTCGAGTTGGTCGCTGGCGATCAGAATTCGAAGGCACCCTTCGACCGCCTTGCCGAGCGGGAGCACAAGTGCGTCGGGAATCGCGCTCAGCTCGGCAGCGAGGAGCTCGTGAACGTACCGCTTCAGCATCGCGCTGCGCTCGACCGGAGGCGTGGCACCACCGTAGTTCTTGCCGTCGACGAACACCGGGTATCTGATCGCTGACGTCCCGTGGATCATCACGTCCTGTTGCTGGAAGAGTTCTGCGCTGGTGCGCAAGCCGAGTGCAGCGGCGAGCCCGATGGTGTCGAGCATGTTGACCATATTTGTGCGCATACTTCCGGCAAACCCCGCCTGACGGTCGACGTGCTCGAGCACCAGAAGGTCGTCCGTGACACCGGCGCGAAGCGCGTCGTGTGCTGCGGTGAATGCCTGCTGCATCTGATGCCACCCAGGCGTCAGACCGACGATCACGATCCGCGCTTCTCGGTTCAGCCGCTCAAACGGGATCCAGTAGACCTGCAGACGACCCTCCCTCTCGAGGAAGAAATCAGCCGTCATCAGATGCTCTGAACCGAGCTCGCCATCTGGGAGCGCTCTCAGCAATCCGACCATCTCAGGCCAACGGGAACCTGGGCACAGCTCCATGCCGCCCATCACGGACTCGAACGTTACAGGGGCTTCGAGAGACGAATCAGCGCTCGCGAAGCCTCCCCCGCTTCGGCCACAAGTCGCCGGCAGTGGTCGGATTAGAACATGTACGAGTCGAGCGGGGTTTTCTCCCGCGAACGTCTTGCCTCAAGACGCGCGCTCCAGTCTTTTCCAAGTTCTCTGAGCTTCCTATCCGAACTTGCCTGTAGCCGATCTGCGATGTCCGTGCGCAGCGCCGCTGGATGCTCGAGGCCAATGCGACGGAGGGCCTCGGCTGCGTGACGTCGCGTATCGCGGTCCTCCGCCTCTAGGTCGCCGGCGAGGACGTCCATCGCAACAGGGCGCGTTCTCGCAAGTCGGATCAGCGCGCTAGTTGCCGGCGTCATCACGTACCAGTCTTCGTCGTAGCTGGCGAGCCTTCCGAGCGTCTGGACGGGCACACGGTTGGGAGCGGAGCGAGCGAGCGAGTAGTACGCAACCGCAGCAGAACTACGCACGCTGAAGAAGTCGTCCGCCGCCAGTCGCAGAAGGAGGTCGTCAGACACCAGCTGTGGATCCCAGTCGACCAGCAACTCGACAACCCTCCCGACGTTCCAGCGGACCCGCTCCTCGGCACCGGCCAGCAGGTCGCCGAGCCGGTCGACTAACGCTGAGCGTTCGGCAGCTGCAAGCTGAAGGACTTGGGGCAGAACTCTCTCGGATAGCTCAGGCCGCCACAGCTCGAGTGTCTCAAGCTGGTCGATGACGGCGGCTAGCGTCGTCGAGCCTAAGGCTGCGGAAATGATGGGACGAGGGGGTCCGAGTCTGCTCCTAACCAGTTCGAGGTGATGATCTCTGCGTTGCCTCAGTTCCGAGGCCGTGTAGCGCCGGCCTCGGGGATGCTTGGTGTTGTAGTGCTCCACCTCGGCGTGGCAGTCGAAGCACAGAGCTATTGCGTTATTCGCCGAGTCATCACCACCCCTCTCGACGGGAACGATGTGGTGCACTTCGATCTTGACGCCGCAGGGCTTGTGACAGAGGCAGCAATGCCGCTGACAGGCAACGAGAAGATCCTCCGCGACTTTCCGGGGAAACGCCATGATGCGCAAGAGGGTACGGGCTGCCGGCGTCGCGAGCCTGCTGTTGGTGCGCCCCGGGCAAGTGGTTGGCGGCCCGCTCAGTGGAGGCTGGCCCCAGGCTCGTAGCGATCGCTTTGGTCGTCGGATTGGTCCGAGCGCCACGATCGGATGGCGCATTCCAGCGGCTCCGACGACGGCGACGCAGCCGCCCCGATGAGCCCTAGAGGACGGGCTGCTCGGCCCGCTCGTGCATATGCAAATGCTCGATCTTGCACGCCACTTCGGCGGCCCTGGTTCCGGCGAGTTCAAGAGCTACGTCGGCCGTGACAGTGATTTGCAGCCGACTGGGGAAGGCAGCACGGCACGGCACCGCGATTCGCCCCTTGACACGCGGACAATGTAATGCGATCGACTTCGGCCAGCGACGAGCTGGCTACGCTCCGGGCGTGTCGTGCGCGTCCGCTGTGAAGTCCAAACGGAGGGTGGGATGAGCTCGTGACCGGACCGGGGCGTGAGCCAGCTGACCGTTGGCGGGATGGGCCGTGGGGTCACCTGCTCGCCAACGTCGATATCGGCGACGCTCTCGGTCTGCTCGTCCAGCTCGCCCGGGACGACGACGCGATCGAGGAACTGCTCGAAGCTGTTCTCGCGAACCCGGTACTCGTCGGCGAATTCGCGGGGTTAAGTGCTCAGCGTCACGAAATCCTGCTAATCGAGGGCGGGATGAGCCTCCGCTGAACGCGATCCGCCGGTCGATAGGCGGCTCGTGCGCCCAAACGCGAACGCGATCCGCCGGTCGATAGGCGGCTCGTGCCCCCAAACGCGAACGACTCGCCACCCGTTGACCTGAAGAGCCAGATCGTGTCGGCGATCCCCACCGACTTGAGCTTCGCCTGCCACCAATCTCCGGTGGCCGACGGGAGGCTGCCGTGCTCCGGACTGGAGTGCCAGAAGCATCCGTCGGCGACACCGCGCCACGTTGCCCCGAAACGGCCTCTGAAATCGGTGGTTTGCGCTGACGCCGGCGCTACGGCCGAGCTGCCCCCAAGAGACGGGTGTAGAACTCGAGCGACCGCCGACGTCGCCTACTGCCAGATCAATATGACAGTCCCACGAGCGGGGACGTGGAACCTCCTCGGGTCCAAGTGATATGGACGCTCAGACGCGACCTCTCACACGAGCCGTAAGGCCCCCTGCCAGACCGAACGCTGGGCGTATGTCCGGCCAGCCCTCCTTCGCCAATGCCATGACGCCACCCCCGAGTCGACCGACAGGCAATCTCGGGATTCTGCCGGCCACCATGAGCGCTCTGTCCTCGGCGACCAGCGCGTCGCGGACGAACGCTCGGACGCCTATGTCCCAGACGGGATGCTCCACAGCCCGCAACCACGGTTCTCGAGGCCGCCCACGACGATCGGCAGCGCCGCCTGTTCGTCCCCCAAGCCGTGTGTCCGCTCCGACGGACGGTCAACGGCAGCGCCGGCCCGCGCCGTCGGGAACCGTCGCGTGTCAGAAGCGCCGCCGGAGGAAGCGACGCAGCGCGCTCTCCGCCGGACTGGGCACCACCGGTGGGCGGGTCGGTGCGCGCGCCCGTGCGGGTGCCGGTCGAGGTGCCGCTTCGGGCGGGCTAGGCGCGACCGGCCCAGGCTGGCTTGGCGTCGCGTCCGGTTCGGTGTAGCCGGGCAGGACGTAGTAGGTCCCCTTCGCTCGTCCGCGGCGTGCGAGCATTCCACTGTCGACGAGACTCTGGAGGATCCGTCGCGCGTCGGCGGCCTCGAGCGGAACGACCTCGCGCAGCGCGCTGTTCGTGACGCGGCCGGTTCGACCGGCGATGGCGAGGGCCACCTGGTTGTATTCCTCCAGGTCGGCCGGATCGATGTGTTGGGTTCCGTCATCGTGCGAGGTCGACACGACGGATACGGCGCGTGGGGCACTCTCGACGTCCTCGGAGGGGGCGATCTCTCGGCGTCGCGGATCGGCAACTGCCACGTTGCCGCCGTTGGCCGCCGCATTCAGGACGCCCTCGATGATCTGATCGAGCTCGGCGTCATCCAGCGAGAAGAAGTCGAGCAGCGGCGTGAGCCGCACGATCCGCTTCGAGGCCTCGCGCATGAGCATCATCTGGCCGGAGTCCTCACCATCTCGGACCCTGTTGATGCATGCCCTTGCGAGAGTGCGCGCGAGTCGGCGGTTGGAGGCGATCGTTGGGCGCTCCATGATGCCGACGAGCTGGTCTTCGCCGAGTTCTGCGAGGTTGATGTCAGGCCCGAGGATCTCGGCGCGCCACCACAGACGCCGGAAGGTGTTGCGGTTGACATCTCCACGGAACCGGCGATCGGTGTCCCCTACCCCACCCCATCGCCATGCTGCGACGTCAAGGAGCCAGCAGCATGTCACGTGACTCCATGCATCCTCTTCGGACGCCTCGTGCGGCGAGACGCGGAGCCGCTCGTGGACGATACGGGCGCAGAGGGCATCGAAGAGGGGCAGATCCCTCCCGGCGTCGGGATAGCCGTACTCGGCCGCGAGGCCAACGACAGCGGTTCTGAGCTCGGCGAGGTCTAGGCCGGAGAGCTCGAGTCCTCCCAGCGGCGACGATGTCGTGCGAACGTCGCGGACCGGCATTCGTGCGGCGATCTCGGCGACGGTCTCGCCGCGCGCCGAGTCGACGAGCTCCCGTGTCTGCTCGCGATCGAGGCGGGGCAGCAGCGCCGTCACTGTGCCACTCCGAGAGCGGCCTGCACCTCGGCGTCGATCCTGGCGGGGTCCTGGAGCGCGCGCGCCCGCAGCGCTGGTAACGGCATTCCGGGCCAGATCATGGTGGTGAGATCGGCGAGGAGGCGTCCGACGCTCTCGTCAGCGAAGCCATCGGCCGCTGTCACGAACGACTCGTTGTCCAGCGCAGCTCGGACGAGGTGTCGGGCGACATCGCATTCGATCAGTGCGCGGACGATGGGAGCGGCAGGATCGTCGGTGGCGGTGCGCACGGCGCTGATGATCCGGGGGTGCGAGCTGTTCAGCAGCAGTCGCATCCCGCCCAGGACGGGCGCTTCGAGATCGCGCGGGTCCCATTCGACGTACCACGCGGCGCCGTCCGGGACGCGCGGCAGCGTGGCGAAGTCCGCGGCCGCCATTGGGAACCTGGCCGCGCTGCCCTCCAGCGCCACGCGTTTGCTGTCACTCCAGAGGATCGCTCCGACTCGGCGAGGCGAGATGGGCGACGGCGCGGAACCGGTCGCTCTGAGCACAAGGCGCGTCGTGAGGTCGACCCGCCCGCCGGCCTCCGGCCCCGGGATCTCCAGTAACACGGGCGCTCGCACGAGCCCATCGAGTGCTCCGAGTTCGACGAGATCCCCTGCGCCCCCGAGTCGTGTGCGTGTCGGGGCGCGCCAGCTCGCGACCACCGCGAAGGCGGCGTCGGCTCCGAGTCGGCACTGTTCGCGGACCACGTCCAGGTCGATCGTCAGCGCCCGCCCGAGGCGGAGGTTCGTGACGGGGTCCCAGTGGTCGATGCTGTCACCGATCTCCTCGCCATCGGCACCCGTCCACGGACCCGCCATGACGCACGCGTCACCTGGAGTCAGGTACGTCGCTGCGACGGGAGTCCTCACACGAGGACCTCAGACGTGATGTCGACGCCGATCACCATGTCGTCGACGATCGGTATCTCTACGACCCATGCGCCGTCGGAGGTGTCCCGCAGGGGCTCGACCGTCGCGTGCGTGTGCTCGACCCCGGCCGGATCGATCCATGCCCGTGCATCGGGTGCGACCCATCCGCGCGGCGGTTCGCTCTCCACGGATTCGCCGTCGTTTGTCATGACCTGCACCGTCGCGCTCAGGCGTACGCGGTTGCCGTGCGCACGCAGTTCGAACGGGTATCGCATGACGGAGGTGCCATCGCCCGCTATGGCCGGCTCCGGCTCGCCGGCGACACGGAGAACCGGGCGCGGCAGCGCGGGCGTCGCGAGGTCCGGCGTCGCCTCAACGGGTTGGAGAGATGCTCCATTCTCGGGTTGCCCGACGTTGGTGGGCGGTGGGGGCCCGCCGTCCACCCAGACTTCGGGCGCCACGCCGACGTTCGCACGGGCCCCGGGGGCGTTACGTCTCCGGCGCGATGATGCCCGGGGCGCGCTTCGTCGAGCACCTGGCCCGTCGAAACCGGGCATCAGCCGGGCGAGTCCGTCAGCGAACTCGCCCAGCGGAATGTTCGCCCCTTCGGTCAGCAGGGCGGTGCTGACGCCGTATCCGGCGGCCTCTCGGCACGCACGCCGGATGCGATCAAGCGCGACGTTCACGAAGACTCGCTCGCGCCTGTCCAGGACCGCGCGCGGGATCCAGTCATCGTGCGTGGGGGGCTCGGCGCTGCGGAATGCCTGATCTGTGTCGAGTGAGCATCGGAACACCCCTGAGTAGCCGAAGCGGCCCGTCGTCGGCTCTGGGCCTGGGAGGTATTTCACGATCAGCTCGGCGTTTCGCATGAGCGCAATGTGGTGCACGGCACGAGCTGTCGCGCGGGCGCCCTGGGGCACTGGTCGGCCTTCGACGAGATCGGCCGGTGCTACTGGCCCCTTCTGGATGACGATGCGCCCGAGGTGCTGGATGGGTCGCTCAGAGGCGACCGGCTGGTCGATGACCGTAGGGTCATCGTCGCCATCCGTCTCTGCACGCAGACGGTCCATTGCCTCGACGAAACCGCGTAGCCGGGGATGGGTCCGGGGGTCGGGAACCCGCACCGGCGTCCCGTTGTCGAACAGCCGGAAGTCGATCGTCGCCTGGACACCTCCTCGCGTCGACACCATCTTGGGCCAGAAGTTCCATGCCACCGCTTCGGCGACGAAGCCCATCACGTCGGTTACGCCATCCGGCTCGACGCCGGGGGCGATCACGGCGACCGTGGTCCCGAGTCCCTGACGTCCCTCGCGATCCGGGAGACCGAGCACCCGGGCGAGCCTCGCTGCATCGTCGCCGGTGACTGGCTCGGGAACGCCGTCGATAATGACGCCCCACCAATGCCGGCCGGTCTGCGCGCGGCCGTGTTGAGTGTGATTGGTGCCGAGGGCCGAGGCGATCAGTCGCCGCTCGAGCCCGTCCGCCGTCTCGCAGAGCGTGTCCACCACGATCGTCCGCACTCTGCTCGCGATGTAGAACGCCGCCTTGCCGTAGCCGAAAGACCCGCCGCCGAAGTCCCTGTCGGGAGGTTGACCGATGTTCCGAACGAAGTCGACGAAATTGCGGGGGCCCTCCTCTGTCACGCGATCCGCGCGGGTCGGGCCGGTCAGGCCCGCCGTCCCGAAATCCGCGAAGTGCATGATCGCCATCCCCGGATGCAGCTCGTCGGCCAGCGGCAGGTCCGGTGGTGGGTCGACGAGGATCTCCTCAGCGACTTGGGCCACGGTCCCGGCGTCGAGCTGGCGACGGGCGATCTCGACACGGATCGACTGCTCGGCCTCTCGGCGCGCGTCCCAGCAGTTCTGGATCGCCTCGCGGATCAGGACCTCTAGGGGCTCGATATCGGGGCGTCCGAGCTGGTTGAGCACACCCTCAGCCGCTAGGCCTCCGGTCGCTAGATACGGCTCCGAATAGCGTGTGAGGGTCATCTCGGCCCTCCCGACGCGGTCAGCTCTCCGATCAGCATTGCATAGCCCTCCGAGTCCAGAACGCGATCGGCGACGTGATCGAGATCGATTCGATACGTCACGTCCGTGACACCCTGCGGCCGTTGTCCACCGACGAAGGTCTCCGGGACGATCCGCGGCATGTGCTCGTCCACCCTGAACGTCGATCGCTCACGCACGTCGAACCGAACCCCCCCGACCGCCGGAAGTGCGCTCGGTGGCACTCCGGCATCAGCGAGCGTCTCGAGCAGGTCCACCCTCGGGATCCCCAGACTGATGAGCTCGTCGACGAGATCGCTGACGCAAACGCCGAGGCCGGCGACCTCCTCCAGTCGCACGAGGTGCAGATGGAGCGTTCCGCCGTCGGGCGGCAGCAGCTGATCCTCGCCATGGACCACGACCTCGCGCGCGGTGTGGGCACGAGTCGTCTTGACCTCAACGGCGCACAGGCCGCGGCGTACGTCGTGCCTTCCGCCCCTCGGGCCGACCCACGCCGAGAGCACATCAACCGCGTCCCTGTTCGCCACGTCACGCAAGAGGAGCAGCTCGCCCACGACGGCCGTGAGAGTGTTACGCGGTGGCGGAGCGCCCATCGCCGAGAAGAAGCCGCGCCACCGATCGAGGACATCCTGCACCACCCGTGGGAGATCGCCGGGGCGGTCGTTCGCCCGCTCCATGACCGCCGCGACGAAGTGGTCGAACACCTCGGAGAGCTCGAGGACCTCGCACACGAGATCGACATGGTGGCTCGTGTGAGATGCGATGGTGAGATCCCGTCCGCGAGCCGTGATCGCCGAGATGCCAGGAATGATCGGCGCTCCGGTCGGTTTGGTGGTGAGTGAGGATCATCGAGGGAGCGGGATCTGGATTCCCGCGCAGCAGAGGTAGATCAGGGCGATCAGTGGTTGCGGGCTGTGGAAGCCGAAGCTGCGGTGGCTGATCAGGCGGATGCGGCTGTTGAGGCCTTCGAGGCGGCCGTTGTCGAGGCCGAGGCGGATCGCGTTGAGGATCCCCTCTTGGTGGCGGCGGATCGTGCGTGCGAGTTTGATGAACGGCTCGAGCCGGGAGCGTGACGCCCAGGTGAGCCAGGCGTCGAGGTGCTCGGGCGCGAGCGAGGGATCGTCGAGGTGGTAGAGCAGCCGGAGCTCTTCTTTGAGCAGGAACGCGCGGTACAGCGGCTTGTTCGCCTGTTGGACCTCGCCGAGCTTTGAGAGCTGGTCGCTCGTCTGTTTCTCGGGGCTCTTGAGCAGCGACCAGCGGGTGCCCTTGACCCACTTCCCGGTCGGTGTCTTGGAGCGGTCGTGGGCGTTCCATTCGTCGCGGCGGACCTGGTCGACCGCCCGCTGCGCGAGGCGGACGACGTGGAAGGGATCGAAGCAGACGTCCGCCTGCGGGATGCTCTGCTTGATCGCTTGCTGGTAGCCGCCGGACATGTCGATCGACACGGCGGCGATCGATTCCTTCCGCGGCCCGAGGAGCTCGAAGAACGCTTGCAGGGTCTGGGCGTTGCGACCGGGGGCGCACCACACGATCCCGCCTGTGTGATGGTCCACGACGGTCGTCAGGTATCGCTGCCCGCGGCGATATGAGATCTCGTCCACGCCGATCGCGACCAGGCTGTCCAGGCGGTGATGGTCGATCCGGTCAGCAACGACCCGCTCGACGATCCGCCCGACCGTGTCCCACCCGATCCTGAGCAGCCGGGTGATCGGCGCCTTGGCCATCTGCTGCGCCAGCCACGCGACCAGGTCTTCGAAATCGCGGGTGTGATGAGAGCCCGCCCTGGCCCACGGGACCGCCTCCGAGCGCACCCCGCAATCAGGGCACCACACCCGCCGCAGCTCGCACTCGATCACACACCGACTGGCGCCGAGGTCCAGGTGCCGCCAGCGCTTCACACGCCGGCCGTGGACATGACCGGCGAGCTGCCCGCACCCCGAGCACACCCGCCGGCGGCGCCTGAGGCGAACGGTCACGATCACCCCCTCCGGGCTGAAGCTGACATCGATCACCGACGCGCCGGGCAGGCGCAGAAGCCGGTTGAATGCCGTGGTGACGCGCACGTCGCCCTCCTTGCTGGCCGCTTGACCTTCGAACAGCCAGCAGCCTGCACCGCAGGGCGGCGGCGCGTCGCTGCACACTGCGCAACCTCCGAAGAATCACGCCCCAGCGAAAGCCCTGCTCACACCACTATCGCTGCACACAGGTCACCACCAACTCGACCGGAGACCCGAATGATCTCGGCGTCCGCGTCGGCCTCCACGAGCAGATGGGACCGACCGTCAGCGTCCAACCCGAGTCGTAGCCCGGAGGGCCCCCCGTCGACACCGCGGACGCTGAGGCGACCGGGCTCGGCGTGGCCCGCCTCGCGCAGCGCGGCGAACGTGAGGCGGATCGCGTCGATCACGGCGCGGTGACCTCGGCCTCCTCCGCTGGCTCGTCCGCCTCATCTGGCGCATCGGGCTCCTCAACCCCGAGATCACGGATGTCCGCCGTCACGTAGTCGACGTTCGCCGCGGTGTCCTTGCTCACGGGGAAGACGAGCCCGACCCCGATGACATGCCCGACCGCGTCAAGCGGCTCCCGAATGCTGCGACGGTTGCCGCCCGGATGCGCCGGAACGCTGTTCCGCGACACCGGGTAGAGCAGGATCAGGCCGCTGCCATCACCACGTCCCCCGTCGCTCGGCAGATTACGCAATCTCGCCAGCCCGTCGGCATCGGTGGGCAGCTCGCCCGCGGACAGGCCGAGATCGACCGCTCGATCAGGACGGCTCATCAGCGCTTTGATGTCGGCATAGGACCGCCCCCCGACGATCTGGAGTCGCGCGCGATTGATGCAGTTGACCGGCGCGTCGAGGCCGAGGTCGACGTCCCCGAGATGTTCGGAGAGTGTGGCTCGGCCCATGATCGCCACGCGAAAGTGCGTGAGCTCGTCCTGCTGCGCACGACCTTCGATGTACTCCCAGATCAGCCTGCCGTTCAGGTCACGACTGGCCTCGTGGAACTGGTATCGGTCGAGGAACGGCCTGATCTCTCCGCTCCGCAGAGGTCCGAGGATCTCGATGCCCGGCCGTACTGTCACCCTCCGGACCGATGCAGCCGACATCGCGAGCTCCCGCGCGGCGTCGACGTTGGCCGATAGCCAGCTCGCGTCGCGGTGATTGAAGAGGATCGTCTGGATCCTCCGACCTGAGTACGACTGCTGCGCCGTCCGGGCGTGCTGCATCTTCGCCGCGGCGGTGATCGCGAGCTTGGGATGCGTTCGGATCCTCGGCCCGAAGTCGCCGGGGCTCTCGTGGCCCTGGGAGTAGCGTTCGATGTCGAATCGGATCTCCTGCTCCACCGTGGCGAGGTGGTGGAACCACCCGAGCATCTCGGCAGTCATCCAGATCCGCGTCAGATCCGCGTAGCCGCTGCGGTAGCCGAACCAGCGGCCCATCTGCAGGAGCGTGTCGTATGCCGACGCGGTCCTCACGAAGAACGACACCGCCAGGCCCTCGAGCGTCAGCCCGCGGGACAGCGTGTTCCCGCCCACGGCGATGATCACGCGCGGCGTCTCGTCGCTGAAGCTGAGGCGCTCCTCGCTCTGGGAGTTATCGGTGATCACCGTCGCCTCCTCGGCGACGGTCGCGAGCAGCGCGGCCACGTCATCCCACGCAACCGGCTCAAGTCCCCAGCCCTCAGCGGGAACCCGGTCCACCTCGTCGAGCCACTGCTCCTCGAAGGCGGACAGCAGAGCGGTGTCCCGCTCGGCGAGCCGCCGCGCGAGCCCATCGATGTGGCTGACGATCACGGCCGCCGTCTTGCGGTGGACATCAACGTGCTGCGACGTGTGAACGAGCGCTGTCGCGTGCCTGTTCCCCTTCCCGCGAACGCGCCGGGCGGCGGTGCTGAGCAGGAAGTAGCGCAGGGCGCGGTCGAGGCTCGCGGTCACCGACGGGAAGAAGTCATGCCGGCTTTTGGCGCCCTTCGGACGAAGGTCGTCCAGCTCCTCCGCAGGGACCTCGCGGACGAGCGCCCCGCCATCGTCGGTCTCCAATCCGTCCGCGTCGAACTCGAGCGGCTCACGACCGAAGATCGCCTCCGGCCCGATGTAGGCGGTCGGCCGCGGGAGGTCGACGATGAAGTCACGGGGGTACAGATCAGTCGGGTCGTTGGGGTCGATCAGGACGTTCGCGAACGGCGTTGCCGTGTATCCGACGTATGCGGTCTTCGGCACCCCGTTGACGATCTGCTTGATGAGGCGGTTCATCATCGTGGGGTTACGGTCGGCCTTGGCGGTGTTCGGTGTCGCCTGGTCGGCCTCATCGTCGATGATCAGCATCGGGCACGAATCGAGGATCTCCGGCCTCGCCCCGCCCAGCCATTTGTTGAGCGCCCGCAGCCGGGCGCCGTTCTTCTTGACGATCGCGAGAACCCGCTGGTTGCTGGCGGGACTCAGCAGCGCGTCGACGTTCGCGTCCGGCCGGAAGTCGTCCTCGTCCGTGAGCCGGAACCACAGATCCGGATGGCGTTCCCAGAGCTGCGCGTTGAGTCGGTCCTGGGTCTGCTGCCGAAGTGCGTTGTGGACGCCTCCGAGCACGAGGAAGAACCGATAGCCGGCGTCGGCGGCCTTCGCTATGACCGCGGTGAAGTTCGTCGTCTTGCCGCTCTGAACGTACCCGAGCACCAAGCCCCGGCAGTCATAGGAACCGCTGCCGTGGGGATTCGGCAACTGCGCCACCACCTTGTCCGCCGAGCGTCCAAGCTCATCGAGTGCGGCGTCGCTCCAGCCGTCGCTCCTGAGGATCTCGACGAGGGCGGGCCAGTTCTTGTCATCCTGCCGCGAGCCGAGGTACCACGACTCGATGTTCCCGGCGACGACACCGCGCGGCTCCTGCGCGGTCTGGATCGAGTCTGTCAGCGCCCGGACCTTGCGGACGGCGGCGTCGACTTGGTCAGCGGGCAGACCCAGATCGTCGACCAGCTCCCGAGCTGCAGCCTCGACCGACATGCCGCTGCCGTCCCGCATCGCGCGCACGAGGAACTTCACGATCTTGTCGCTCTCGCTCAGCTCCTCGAGTCCGGCTGTCGCTTCGGCGCTCATTGGTCAATCGCCTGCTTTGGTCGCCGCACCCAACACCCGCCCCATGAGAGCCTCGAGGATCGACCGTGCCACACACACGATCCCCGTGCCCTAACGAACGGAGGAAGAATGCCGCGCAGCTCGATCACGTGGAGGCCGATTCCTGAGCGCACCCGAAGGAGCGTCGGCGGGCTTCGGCGGGCGGGCGGCACGGCGGCATCAGCCGCGGTCCGAGAGGCCGAGACGGCGCGTGAAGCACCCGTCCAACAGCCGTCCGCATCTGTCGGGACACGATGCGCGGTAGGGCTGTCAGATGCTCACGTTCTCTCATCGCTCTCGGCGCCGGGCGCATGCTCGCACGTAGAGAGCGTACGTGCACCAACTTCCCGGTCAGTGTCGGGCTGAGACGACTCGCGGCTTCGCCGTTTCCAGCGGTTTGATGTTGGCGAGCTCGACGAGGACGCGATCCAGGAGTTCGGGGTGATCGGCGAGCTGGCGGTTGAGCGTGTCAAGGATCACGGGCCATTGGTCCCCGACAGTTACCGGTCGCTGGGAGGCGAGCTCCCGGGCGTTCTGCTCAGCCACCTCGGAGACGACCGCGAGCCGTCTGCGGTAGACGTCCTGGGCGAGGGAGACGACACCCGCGATCAGGGCACGCAACTGCGGTCGAAGACCCTCCGGAAGCCCAACGGTCATCTTCGAGACATTGATCCGGAAGGCCGCGTCGGCGCCGGGTGGGATGTCGATCGCGATGCGCGCCAGTTTCGCGTGCTCGTCCAAGGTCCGCAGCCGATTCCAACCGCCGGACTGGATCAGGCGATCGAGGCGATATACGTACAGACCCTGCTGCCTGTTCCACCGACTCGGGCCAGCGGCCTCCGTGTGTGCCTCCGGGCTCGAGAAGTGGTGCTGTGCCGGCAGAACGTACGGTTGCACCAGCACGTCATGTCGCACGCCGGCGTGCTCAATCGCGAGTGACTGGACCGGGAGGGCTCGTGTCAGCGGCTCACCGGTCGCGAACGGATCCCACGGCGCGATTCGCACCCCGGCGACATGGATCGACAGCGGTGGCCCCGGGGCATCGCCGGCGAAGAAGCGATGGAAGACCATCGCGAGATGCTCGGAGATCTCCCGGATCGCCGACTCGAGTCTACGAGCTGCCGGATCGCCGCCCGGGCGTCGTGCGCCGAGAACTCGATCGAGGCGCTCCCAGAGCACGACCGTGCCGGTCGTCTCCGCGAGTGGATCTGTCAGGACCGTTGAGCTCTCCCTCGCCGTGGCCCGCTCGAGCTGCCACGAGTCCGTGCGCGCGATCGTGTCCAGGTCCCAACGACGGATGCGGATCGGACCGCCGATGCGAGACCGCGTGGCGACGGTCAGCCTCCGCCCCTGTGAAAGCGACGCCGTCTTCAGGCCGAGACCGAAGTGACCGAGATCGCCGGCTCCATAGGAGCGGGCCGACCCGTAGCGCATAGCCTCCTCCAGCTTTCGTTCGGTCATGCCGATGCCATCGTCCGCGATCCGTATCCAACCCCCCTCGCGATCGTGACCGACATCGACGCGGACGTTCTCGGCGTCGGCGTCGAGCGAGTTGTCGACGAGATCGGCAACGGCGGCGGGAAGGTCATAGCCGATATCGCGCAGCGACTCCATCAGCCTCCGAGCCGACGGGACCATCTCATTCGGCGTCACGCGGCCGCCGCCGTATCCGCGACCGACTCGGCGGCGGCGGTGTCGCCCCGTCATGCAACCCTTGCGCAGGGGACACCCGTCACAGCCGGGGTCCGCGGCTTGGCAGATCGTCGTCCCGAGCTGGAGCACCGCGGCGTTGAACGGGGCGTCCGGGCCCTCCGGGCCGGCGAGCCGGTGCAGATCGAGCCGCAGCTGCCACCGGCGGCGGTGCTCGGTGCCGGCCACCCTGCTTGCGACCCGCGCAGCGGCGCTGTGCAGGGGGACGGACGCCCGCCCGTGACCGAAGCACAGGACGGTCTTGGCGACGGAGTCACCGACCCCCGGTATCGCCCGCAGCTCGAGATCCTCGGTCGGGATCTCCCCGCCGAACAGCTCCACCACCGCCTCGGCCGCCGCGACGACCGCTCGCGCGCCGTGAGCGCTGACGCCGCAATCCGTTGCTGCACCCACGGGTCGGCCAGGGCCAGCAGCGCCGACGGGGAGGACGCAACCGATCGGAGCGCATCGAACCTCGCGGCCATATCGTCTGCAGAGGAGCGCTCCAGAGCTGAGCTCGCCAACCAGGACAAGCCAGGGGTCGACGTTCGGCCGCCGCCACGGATGCGCGGGCTCGTCCATGTGCCAGTCGAGCAGCCGCCTTCGAGCGGTCCTGCCATCCCGCGCCGTGCGTGCCGGGGCCTCGCGGTTGAGCGACCGGAGCAGCGCGCCGCCCACGGCCTCGCCGACCAGCGGCGGGACGGCGTTGCCGATCTGCGCGTAGCGGTGGCTGGGCTGGCCCGGCGAAGCGGAACCAATCCGGGAACGTCTGCAGCCGCGCCGCCTCCCGGATCGACAGCGTCCGGTGCTGCTCCGGGTGGATGTACCAGTAGCCGTCCTTCGCGATGTGGGCGGTGATCGTCCGGGACAGCTCCTCCCACGCAAGCCGCTTGTACTTGTCAGTGAAGATGTCAGTCCGATAGCGCTGCAGATGCGACGGGATGTCCGCGTACGTCTGCCCCTGATCGAGCCCGGTGTACGCCTCCCAGTCATCGACACGGACGGCTCGGGTTATGTGGTCGTGGATCCACGGCCGCAGCTCGTCCGTCAGGTCGCGGCGCATCCGACTCTGGAACACCGATGTCCCACCTGGTCTCGGGCGGTACGGAAGCCGCTCCTCCCGCTGTCCTCCCGGCACGGGCGGAAGGTCACCGATCGCGTCGCGGAGCGTCACCAGCTCGTCGGCCGCATCGGGCCACAGCATCGTCCGACCACCGCGCAGACCGGTCAGCAGCAGCCGCGAGCGGTGCTGCGGCACGCCATACCGGAAGCACCCGAGGATCTGGGCGTCGACCGTGTATCCGAGGTCGCCGAGCGTCTCGAGGAAACCGGACAGCACCGCGCCGTCATCCCAGGTGGGGAGATCGGGCACGTTCTCCACCAGCACCGCGTCAGGCCGAAGACGCTCGACAACCTGCATGAACGAACGCCACAGCAGCGCTCGCGGATCCTGCGGGTGGCGCTCACCGGATCGGATCAGCTCGCGGAGCTTCGCCTGGCCGGCACGCGAGAACGGCTGGCACGGAACGCCACCGGCGACCAGCTCCACATGCTCGATCCCCCAGCCGTCCAGCTGCTCGAGCAGCTCCCCCGGATCGCTCAGATCCCCGACGTAGCCGAGCCCGCCGACATTGGCCGTGTGCGTCTCGACAGCCCACGCGTCAGCGTCGGCGCCGACGATCACCGAGAAGCCCGCGTCCCGCAGACCGAGCGAGAGTCCGCCCGCACCGCAGAACATGTCCACCGCACGAGGCTCCGGTAGCCCGGAAAGCCCATCGGCGGACCGCGTTGAGATCAGTGGGATCAGGGGCAGCTGGGTGTCGTGGCAGCCGCAGAACCGAGCCACGCCGCGACGGGACCGCCGTCTGTCTTTGAGGGGCGACATTGCTCATCCGGCGATCCTGACGATATGCGGCCAGGCGGACGCACGACGCCCCCGAGACGTTCATCCTGTGCAGATGACAGACGTCGACCGCTCACCGCCGCCGTCATCGCCGGCCGCGCGGGCGACGATGCGCGCGAACCGGCGCCGCGACACCGGTCCGGAGCTCGCGCTGCGCCGCGAGCTGCACAGCCGAGGCATGCGGTTCCGGGTCGATCATCCTCCGATCGAGGACGTGCGATGCAGGGTCGACATCGCGTTCACGCGCGCCCGCGTTGCGGTCTTCGTGGATGGTTGCTTCTGGCACTCGTGCCCTGAGCACGGGAACCTCCCCACGGCCAACCGGGAATGGTGGCGGACGAAGCTCGAGCTGAACGTTGCCCGTGATCGCCGGAACGACGCCGCGTTCGAGGAGGCTGGCTGGCGTGTCATCAGAGTCTGGGAGCACGAATCGCTCCACGATGCGGCTGACCGCATCGCGACTGCGATATCCGACAGCAACGCCGCCATGCCATGAGGCCCCAGCGCATTTGGCGAGCCCCAGCCGGCGTGGAGATTTCGAGGACCGGACGATTCTGGGCTCCCGGGGTGGCGTGCGCCATACTCGCCGTGTGGCCACCGACCGCTCACCCAGCACCGTCGTTCTCCCCGCTGTCGCTCGACACCACGGTGACCGAGGCGCGGGACGATCTCCTGCTCGTCGAGCCGCTCGACCTTGGGCCGGGCGCACCGGCGACAGCGGCGCTCGAGGTGGAGCGCGGTCCGCAGCCGACTGCGCTGCGCGAGCGTGGCACCCCGTAGCCCGGGGCTCGTCTACCTCGACTCTTCCGCGCTCGTCAAGCTGATCGCCGTCGAGCCGGAGACGAGCGCCCTGCGCCGCGAGCTCGCTCGCCACCGTCGAAGTGGCGCGCACAGCGTGCTGCCTTGGGCAGGGCCGCCCCGGCGCTCGTGCCGCGGGTCCTGGCCGGACTGCGGCTGTTGGCGATCGAGCCCATCCTGCCCGCTGCGATGCAGATCGGGGGGCCGATGCTGAGATCGCTGGATGCCATCCACCTGGCCACTGCCGCGAGCATCGCCCATGAGCTTGGCGCGGTGATCACCTATGACCGGCGCATGGCCGGCGAGGGTGCGTCGCTTGGTCTCAACGTGCTCGCTCCGGTCTAGCTTCGTCGCCTGGCGATGTGGAGACGGACATCAGTTAGCACTACATAGGACGACATTCACGGTGGGCTCGTGTAGTGTTAGACCGGCTTACGATCCCGTCTTCGGAGGAACCTCAAGTGCCCGCACATCTGATGCCGGCTCAAGCCACAATCCGGCTCGCCTCCGACTGGATGCTGCTCGTCGACGGCGAGCCCGCCATGATCGCGGCCCGCTCTCACGGTTTGCCAGATGACCGGTGACGCTCGTGACGTGCTCACCCCCCGCGAGGTCGCTGAGCGGACCGGGTTCAGCTACCACGCCATCCTTCGGGCAATTCGCCGGGGCGATCTTCATGCTTTCGAGCCAGTGCCAGGCCACTACCGCATTTCGATGACCGAGTACGAGCGCTGGCTACGCACGCCTGCTCGTGCGGCTCAATCGTCAGAGTCCCTGCGAGCCACGCCCCGCCGGAGGCCTCGACCCACCGCTCCGACGTCTTCGGAACCAGGAAGCATCTCGCGCCTCAACGCGATCGAGGCTCATGGCTGATGGACCTCCACCGCAAAGCCAACGGCAAGTGGGAGCTCCGCTGGCGCGAGGGAGACAGACGCCGGGCCCGGACTTTCGTCCTCAAAGGGGATGCCGTGAAGTTCGAGGCCAATCGGGTCCGCCGCAAGCAACTTGGACAAGCGGCGATTCCCGAAGACATCCGGCTTTCCGAGTTCGTCGAGACCTACTGGCGGCTTCATGCTGTCCCGAACCTCGCGCCGTCGACGCGCGAGTTCTACAAGCGCACGTGGGCGAACCACATCATGCCCCGCCTGGGCGACTACGGCGTGCGCGAGCTGACTCCGAGCCGCATCGCCCGGTTCCGCGAGGACCTCGAACGCGCAGGAGTCGGAACCGCGACGGTCGTCAAAACGATGAGGATCGTCCAGTCGATCCTCTCGTTCGCCGTCAGCGAAGAGCTCGTCGAGTACAACGCCGCGGCGAACGTGCGCAAGCCGCGATATGAGCGTGCGCGGGAGCCGCATATCTTCCTGCCGGCCGACGTCGAACGCATTCGGCGCGACCTTCGGGCTACACGTGACCAGACGCTCGTGAGCGTGCTCGCGTACTCCGGGCCACGGCCCGAGGAGGTGGTGTGCCGCCTCGCGTGGGACGACGTCGGCGAGCGGGCGATCCGGTATCGCGACACCAAGCGCCACCGCACGAGATTCACGCCCCTCCTGGCGCCGCTCGCAGAAGACCTTCGGCGGTGGTTCCTAGAGTCTGGTCGCCCGAGTGGGGCGCGCCCGGTCTTTCCCGCACACGATGGTGGCTTCTGGAGCGACGACGATTGGCGGAACTGGCGGTCCCGGATCTGGCGCGGAGAGGAGCGGCCGGCGAACAGCCGCAACCAACCGACTTATCCGGGCGCGGCGCCCGCGGGAACGCGGCCGCGCGATCTACGGTCGAGCTTCATTACCGTTCAGGTCTATGCCGGTGTCCCCCTCACGACGATCTCCAAGCAGTGCGGCACGAGCGTGACGATGATCGAGAAGCACTACGCCGGCGTGATCGAAAACTGGGACGGAATCCAGGTCTCCGCCGAGGTCCAAATCCGCGCCGCGCGGCAAACTAGTGGACGTGAAATGGACGTGTCCGCCGATTCAGAGGGTAAGATCGACTGATGCAAATAGCCTGCAAATCAAGAGAAAGCCGACGCCCGGAATCGAACCGGGGACCCCTTCATTACGAGTGAAGTGCTCTACCAGCTGAGCTACGTCGGCGACGTCGTTGCCGGCCGGAGTCTAACGGCGGTCGCGTTGGCGCTGAGGATCAAATGACGGGCGCAACGGGGTCCCGGGAGAAACCATGCGGCGGGCAGATCGCCGTCAGTAGCCGGTGCGTCCGCGCCAGTCCTCGGCGAGCAGCGCCCACCGCTCGTGGTCGCGCCAGCGGCCGCTGATCTTGAGGTACCGGGGAGAGAATCCCTCGCGTCGGAAGCCGGCGCCGCGCGCGAGCGCTGTCGACGCGGTGTTGTCGGGCTGGATGTTCGCTTCGATCCGGTGCAGGCGGAGATCGACGAACGCTCGCCGAAGGACGAGCTCGATTCCCTCCCGCATGTAACCCTGGGCGGCGTGGCGCCGGCCGATCGCGTAGCCGAGATAAGCGCTCTGCATCGAACCCCGGGCGATCTGGGAGAGGTTGAAGAAGCCGAGGATCGCGTCGTCGCCGTATCTGCAGACGAGCATCGCCTCGAAGTCGGGACGTTGGGAGTCCGTCACATAGGCCAGGAAGCGCTCGCTGTCTGTCGGCGCCGTCGCCCACGGCCGGTGGAACGCGCGGCTCTCGCGCATCAGCGATGTGAACTCGTGCTCGTCGCCGTGCGTCGGCGCACGGAGGTAGACCCGGGGTTGGTAACTCACGTCGCGAGCGTTCGCTCCAGCCGATACGCGAGCGCCTCGCACGCGAGTTCCTCGCTCACGTTGAGCGAAAAGCGGACTCTTGTGTCCTCGACGAGCTCGATCGCCGCACGCAGCTGCGACGGCAGTGGTCCGGCGTCGCCCCGCAGCGCCTCGATGCGATCGAGATGCCGGACCAGCTCGGCGACGTCCCAGGCGATCGCCGCGAGGTCGGTGTACCACAGCGTCACCAGCTGCAGGCCGAGGTCGAGCGCCCCGGTCTCGGTGCGGCGCTTGACGCGTCGGATCCGATCCGTCCAGGCGGTTTCGGCGCGCTTACGCTCCTTCTTCGGATACAGCTCGAGCTCGGCTGCCCTGCTGTCCGCGAGCTCGCTTTCGACCGCCTCGCCGCGGGCCCGAACTGCGGTGAGCAGCGCAACCCACGGCACCCTCCCCGCGACATCGCCGGCGATCGCGGCGCGGGCGTAGCCCTCTGCGGCACTGCGAAGGGCGATCCCATCTTCAGTGGCAAGCTCTCGAGCTTGGGCAGCGTCGCCCAGCGCCAGCTTGGCGCAGGCGAGCGCCGTGGCGGGCTCGGCACCGCCCGCCTCGATCGCAGCCGCGACCTGCTCGATCGGTGGAGGTTCGAACCGCACATGCTGGCAGCGGGAGCGGATCGTCGGCAGCACCTCCGCGACTCGATCGGTGATCAGGATCAGATGCACGAACGGCGCCGGCTCCTCCAGCGTCTTGAGCATTCGGTTGGCGGCCT
Source organism: uncultured Solirubrobacterales bacterium (assembly GCA_963742025.1). Classification (GTDB taxonomy): domain Bacteria; phylum Actinomycetota; class Thermoleophilia; order Solirubrobacterales; family Solirubrobacteraceae; genus Palsa-465. The sequence continues at coordinate 463,912 of CAVUKF010000006.1, read as the reverse complement.
CGTCGCCGAGCTCATCGACGCGCTCGATCACGAACACGCGACGGCTCGACTCGAACGGTGTCCGGCTCGCCGCCGCAACCACCGGGCCGTCGATGTCGCTGACCAGGATCTCGTGGGCGCCGCTCGGTGACACCCACGTCAGGTCGGGGTGGGACCCTGAGCGAGCGCGGGCACGCGCGCTGTCTGGGTCGCTTGAGCCTTCGCTCAGCAGCTCAGCCGCGACCGCGCGAGCCACCGAGCGCTTACCGGCGCCGCCGGGTCCGTGGAACAGGTAGGCGTGTGATGGTCGCCCACCGGGGGCCAGCACCGGGCCCAGGAGGGCGCGCGCGTTCGGGTGTCTGTCTAGTTCGGACGGCACTCGGCGATCCTAGTGCAGCGTGCACCGGTCACTCGACGGGGGACAGCCGCCGCTAACGTCAACGGCGATGACGCACGCCGGGCGGCTGATCACGATCGAGGGGATCGACGGAACGGGCAAGACGACGCTCGCCGAGCTTCTGCGCGATGCGCTCGCCGCGCGCGGAGTCGCGGTCGAGCTCATGCGCGAGCCGGGCGGCGTGACGGTGTCCGAGCGGATTCGCGCGCTGGTGACCGACGCCGAGCTCAGCATCGCCCCGCGGACTGAGGCACTGCTCTATGCCGCCGCCCGCGCCCAGCTCGTGGAGGAGGCGATCCTTCCCGTGCTGGCGTCGGGTTCATGGGTGTTGCTTGACCGGTTCCTCGATTCGTCGCTCGCCTACCAGGGCGGCGGTCGCCGCCTTGGGGTCGAGCCGATCCGCTCCCTGAACCTGTTCGCGACCGGCGGCCTGCAGGCCGACCGGACGTTGCTGCTGGCGCTCGACGCGGCGCATGCCCGGGCACGTCAGGCCTCAAGGTCCAAGGACGCTGACCGACTGGAACGTGAACAGGATGAGTTCTTCCGTCTCGTCGCCGAAACCTACGCTGCGCTGGCGGCGGTGGAGCCCGACCGGATTCGCGTGCTCGATGCATCTCAGCCGCGCGAACGGGTGCTTGCCGACGCGCTGCGAGCGCTCGGCGATCTGCTCTAGGAACCGCCTGCGCAAGCGGGCTTCCGGCCCGGTTCAGCGGTCCCCCGCCACCACCGCGTCAGAACCGTTCGTCCAGAGGAAACCGCCCAATTCTCAAGAATACGTGCGCCTGTGCCGAAACGGTTCTCGGTTCTGGGAACGACGATCAAGAAGGAATCAGTTCAACCCGCAGGTCCTAGGTGTCGAGGAGGTATGAGGAATGGGTGCCGTCGCAGCACGCCTCGAATTTGAGCAGCCGCCGGTCACGCGACGTACAAGCGTTTTGATCGCCGACGATCACCCCCTGATTCTCACCGGCATCCGTCGCACGCTGGAGCGCAGCGACGACGTGGAGGTGATCGGCGAGGCCTGCACGGGCCCGCAGGTGCTGGCGATGATCGAACGCCGTCGCCCGAATGTCGTGCTGCTCGATCTGCAGATGCCGGGTGTCGTGGGAGCGGACTGCATCACCGCGATCCGCCGCAACTGGCCCGACGTAAAGCCCGTGGTCCTGTCCGCGGCGGAGGACCGTGCGTCGATCGATGCGGCGCTCACCGCCGGCGCCTTCGCATATGTGGTCAAGAGCGTTCAGCCCGCTGACCTGCTGTCGATCATCCGCCAGGTGGCCAGCGGCGTCGTGTTTCACGTTCCCTCGCGTTTCACGCCCGGACCATCGGTGCCCGGCCGCAGCGAACCGGGCTTGACCGAGCGCGAGCAGACGATCCTCGCGGCCGTCGCCGCGGGTATGACCACGGCGGCGATCAGCGGCCAGCTCTGGGTCAGCGGGCACACGATCAAGTTCCACCTGACCAACATCTACCGCAAGATCGGTGTCAGCAACCGGGCCGAGGCGGTCCGCTACGCACTCGAGAACGGATTTGCTTCGACTCCGCGCGAGCTGCACGACTGAGCCGTCGCCGCTCCGTCAGGATCGGCCCGATTGCGGCTTGGTCGCGCGCACGACCTCGATCGCGTCGTAGAGGCCGTCAAATGAGCCCCACTTCGGGAGAACCGGGGTGGACGGCAGCGCGTGTCCGAGGCCGTCGCTGACGAAGACCAGGCCGACCGACGGGTTGAGCGCCTCGAGCTTGGCGGCCTCGAGCGCCGCGAGCGCCGGCAATGCTCCGGTGTCGAGCACGACCACATCAACATGCTCGCGCGCCGCGACCTCCGCCATGCTCGCCATCTGTTCACCGATCGTGACCGTATAGCCGCGCCGCTGCAGCAATGCGGCCGCGACCGAGCGGAACCGGCGATCGGACCCGACCAGCAGCACCCTCGGGGCGTCAGAGCGATCCGCGTTCACCCCTTCCCCCGCGTCCGACAGGACACCATTCGTTTCGCCCGCTGCGTCCCGCGTCGCGAGTCCCGCCGTCAGCGGCGCGCCGGCGCCGATCGCCAGATCACTGTCGGCAACGACGATCTGATCGCCCAGCTGCACCTTCCGACGCGCGATCTCACCGGCGGCCAACTCCAGCACGCTGGCCGCGTGCCGAGCGATCACCACTCGCCATGGCCGCACGTGCTCGACTGTTCTGATCACGCGCAGGCTGGCGTCGAGGAACACGACGTCGAACCGGAAGCGCATGAATGCCGTGTGGATCGACGGCGCCGGCTGCAGCAGGATTCCCTCCCCCGATGGAAGCGATCTGCGACCGAGCAGGCCGCGCATCCGAGGCAGCGCGCTATCAGCGATCTCGACCTGCTCGCAGAGCACGTTGCCTCGCGTCAGGTTGAGGATGATCCTCACGTCACGCATGCAGCCATCTAGTGTCGTGGGTCTCGACCCGCCTATGCACTGCACGAAGGTCTAGTTCGACCTCAAGGAACGTCTCTCAGTGGCGCAGACCGGCGCCCGGGGGTGCCGTGGGTCGTGCGCTTGGCATCGGACTTCTCCACGATCTAGCGCCAAGTGGTAAATTGGTGGAGGCGTCCAGCAGGGGGGATCCGCTGGACTAGAAATGAGAGCATTGACGATGCCTGACGAATCAAGTTGTGAGATCGGCGGCCGCGACGGCTCAGCGCCGCTGACGGTTGTGATCGCCGATGACCATCCGCTGATGGTCGCCGGCGTCCGCCGCGTTCTCGAGCGTGATGACCAGATCGAGGTCGTCGGCGAAGCACACTCCGGAGCCGAGCTGGTCGCCATGGTCGACCGGCGCCGTCCTGCGGTCGTCGTCATGGACCTGCGGATGCCCGGGATGAGCGGGCCTACCTGCATCCAGCGCCTGCGGGCCGCCTGGCCGCAGCTGAAGATCATCGTGTTGTCCGCCTGCGAGGACCGCGCGACGATCGACGGCGCCCTGTCCGCGGGAGCGAGCTCCTACGTCGTCAAGAGCGTTGAGTCCGGCGACGTCGCCGCGCTCGTGCGGCATGCGGCCAATGGTGCCGTGTACCACGCGGGCCCGCGTGTGCGAGAGCTCGGCGCGCCGGTCGATCGGCCCGCTTCGCCTGATCTGACCAGCCGTGAGCAGACGATCCTGGCCGCCGTCGCCGCCGGCATGACCACAGCCGCGATCAGCAAGGATCTGTGGGTGAGTGAGCACACGGTGAAGTTCCACCTCACCAACATCTACCGGAAGCTCGGGGTGCCGAACCGAGCTGCAGCAATCCGGTACGCGTTCGACCATCAGCTCGTCGCCGCCTGAGGCGAGCGGACCACAGCGCTCAGGGATCGCTCAATCCCTCGGGTAGCCGGCGGGATTCGCGGTGGCGAACTCCCACGCGTCGGCGATCATCTCCGTCAACGACGGCTTGTGTGGCTCCCATCCGAGCTCAGAGCGGATCTTCTCACCCGCAGCCACCAGCATCGGCGGGTCACCGTGCCGGCGCGGGCACTCGATCGTCCGGACCTTCGCGCCGATCACCTCCTCAGCGGCTGCGATCACCTCACGAACCGAGAAGCCACTGCCATTGCCCAGGTTGAAGATCCGGTGCTCACCGGATCTCGTGCCCTCCAGCGCGAGCAGGTGAGCTGACGCGAGGTCATCGACATGAATGTAGTCCCGGATCGCGGTCCCGTCCGGCGTCGGGTAGTCGGTGCCGTAGATGTCCACGCTCATCCGCTGACCGAGCGCCGCGCGCAGGACATTCGGGATCAGGTGTGTCTCAGGCTCATGATCCTCGCCGGCGCCGCCGCTTGCGCCCGCCACGTTGAAATAGCGCAGGCTGACCGCTCCGATCCCGTGCGCGATGCTGAACGACGAGATCATCTGGTCGACGGCGAGCTTCGATGCCCCGTATGCGTTCTCGGGGCGTGGTGGTGCCGACTCGGAGATCGGGACCGCCTCCGGCTGCCCGTAGACGGCGCAGGTCGAGGAGAACACCAACCGTGGCACCGCTGCCTCACGCATCGCCTCGAGCAGGTTCAGCGATCCGCAGACGTTGGTCCGGTAGTAGCGCTCGGGATGGCTGACCGATTCTCCGACCAGCGCCAGCGCCGCGAAGTGCAGGACCCCGTCGAACCCCTCCGCGAGCGTCTCGGAGATCGCCTGCGCATCCCTGAGATCGGCGATCACAAGCCGCGCATCACCCGGCACGGCGCTCCGGTGGCCTCGCTCGAGGCTGTCGAACACCACCACCTCGTGGCCCTGCGCCAGCAGTAGCCTCGAGACGATCGAGCCGATGTAGCCGGCGCCGCCGGTGACGAGCAGCTTCATCTGCTCATGGCTGGATCGCGTCGCGGGGTTGACATCGGCGCGCGATGTATAACAGACATACAATCGTCCGCCGTGACTGACGCGCAGTCCGGTGAGGACCTTGAGCAGCAGTTGATCCGCGCTGAGGAGCGCGCAGCTGCGGCGGTGCGCAGTTCGGACGCGGCTCATAACGCCCTTGAAGCGGAGCGCGCAGCCTCTCGCGCGGAGCTCGCGGTCGCTCGGGAAGCGGCCGACACCGCGCGAGCTGACGCACGAACGGCGGTGATCGCCGCAGAGGAGGCTCGGCGGCTCGCGTCCGAGTTCGAACGCCTCGCCGAGTCGCTCGAAACCGAGCTCGTTGCCGCGATGCTGCGCTCGCGAGAGGCGCAGCAACACCTCGAGGAACGCGAGCTCGAGACTCGTGCGCTCGCCCGCGCCGTAGATGACGAAGCCGAGCTGCGTGCCCAGGCGCATGCGCGTGCGCGTGCGCTTGAGGATCGCTTCGAGCGTCTTGTCGAAGACCTCGCGCTCGCGGTGGCGGCGCGCGAGCAGGCGCAGGAGACGATCTCCCGACTGCTCGCCGAGCAGACCGGAAATTGATCTTTTTTAGGGGCGGCTACGCCGCCTTTGGTTCTCGCTCCGCGCGACCGATTCGTCCGCTGCGCCCGCCGAGCGCAGACGTCGCGCCGGTACAATTGGAGATGGTCCGGATGCCGCCGAGCGCACCCGGAAGGCGCTGTGCCAGCTGATTCCGTCCGGCGCGTGCGCAAGGATTCGCTGTTACCCCCTGAGCCGCTACGGAGCCCAGGAAAAGCAGCGGAAGAAGCGGAAATCGAGAGGAGCCCGGCAAGCATGGAGAACCAACCGCACACCCAGCTGATCACGGAAGCGCAGTCCGGTCGCGGCCTCTCGATCGGCCGTTTCTTCACGACTCCGGGCCAGAATCCATTCGATCTCGTCGAGTGGGAGCGACGGGATGCGCGCATCGGGCACGGCGACAAGGTCTCGTTCGAGCAGCTCGATGTCGAGTTCCCGAGGACGTGGTCTCAGAACGCGACCAACATCGTCGCGCAGAAGTACTTCCGCGGCCAGCCCGAATCGCCTGAGCGGGAGTCGTCGGTCAAGCAGATGATCGCCCGTGTCGCAGGCACGATCGCCACCTGGGGCAACGAGCGTGGTTACTTCGCGACAGATGAGGATGCGGCCACCTTCGAGGCTGAGCTGACCCACATCCTGCTGCACCAGATGGCGGCGTTCAACTCGCCGGTGTGGTTCAACGTCGGCTGGCATCCGGTCGGCAGCCCGAAGATGCAGGCGAGCGCCTGCTTCATCCTGTCGGTCTCCGACGATATGGAGTCGATCCTCGAGTGGAACACCAAGGAGGGGATCATCTTCCGTGGCGGTTCGGGCTCGGGAATCAACCTGTCGAAGATCCGTGGCTCGATGGAGCCGCTCAGCCGTGGCGGCACGGCGTCCGGACCCGTCTCGTTCATGCGTGGTGCCGACGCCTGGGCCGGCTCGATCAAGTCCGGTGGCGGCACGCGCCGCGCGGCGAAGATGGTCGTGCTCGACATCGATCACCCTGATATCCGCGAGTTCATCTGGTGCAAGGCGAAGGAGGAGGACAAGGCCGCGGCCCTGCGTGACGCCGGCTTCGACATGTCGATCGACGGTGAGGGCTTCCACTCGATCCAGTACCAGAACGCGAACAACTCGGTCCGGGTCAACGACGAGTTCATGCGGGCGGTCGAGAACGACGAGGACTGGTACCTGATCGCACGCACGACCGGCGAACCCGTCGGTGAGGCGATTCCGGCCCGTGAGCTGATGCAGGAGATCGCCGAGGCGGCCTGGCGCTGCGCCGATCCCGGGGTCCAGTACGACACGACGATCAACCAGTGGCACACATGCCCCGCATCGGGTCGGATCAACGCCTCCAATCCATGTTCGGAGTACATGCATGTCGACGACTCCGCATGCAACCTCGCGTCACTGAACCTGATGCGGTTCCGCCATCAGGACGGAACGTTCGACGTCGGCTCCTTCGAGCACGCGATCGACGTGATGTTCCTCGCGCAGGAGATCATCGTCGGCCCGTCGAGCTACCCGACCGAGCGGATCGGTCAAAACGCGAGGGCGTTCCGGCAACTGGGGCTCGGCTATGCGAACCTCGGCGCCTATCTGATGGCTGATGGTGTCGCCTACGACTCCGACGCCGGCCGTGGCACGGCCGCCGCGATCACGGCGCTGATGACCGGGCGCGCCTATCTGCAGTCGGCCCAGATCGCCGCGTCGATCGGCACCTATGACCAGTATCAGCAGAACCGTGAGGCGCACAACGCGGTCATGCGGATGCACCGGGACGCGACCTACGCGATCCCGGACGTGACCTGCGCCGACACCGCGTTGCTCGACTCTGCGCGCCTGACCTGGGAGCAGGCGGTGAGCGCCGGCGAGGAGCATGGATACCGCAACGCGCAGGCCACGGTCCTCGCGCCGACCGGCACGATCTCGTTCCTGATGGACTGCGATACGACCGGCGTCGAGCCCGACTTCTCGCTGGTCAAGTTCAAGGCGCTCGTCGGCGGCGGGCAGATGACGATCGTCAACCGGACTGTTCCCCTCGCGCTGCAGACGCTCGGCTACGACGACCAGCAGATCGAGCAGATCCTCGCGTATGTCAACGAGCGCGACACGATCATCGGCGCTCCCGATCTGAAGGACGAGCATCTGCCGGTGTTCGACGTCGCGGTCGGCGAACGGGCGATCTCCCACATGGGCCACATCAAGATGATGGGCGCGGTCCAGCCGTTCATCAGCGGCGCGATCTCGAAGACCGTCAACCTGCCACAGGAGGCGACGGTCGAGGACATCGCCGATGCGTACATCCAGGCGTGGAGGCTGGGTATCAAGGCGCTCGCGGTCTATCGCGACGGCTGCAAGACCGCGCAGGCGCTGAGCACCGACGCGCACAACGAGGCGCCGGCGCCGCCGGTCGACATCGAGCTGGCGATCGCCGACGCGCTTGACAAGGCGCCACCCAAGCGCCGCCGGATGCCGCGTGAGCGCCGTTCACTCACGCATAAGTTCTCGATCGGCGGGCACGAGGGCTACATCACTGCCGGCATGTACGACGACGGCAGCGTCGGTGAGATCTTCCTGACCGACATCGGAAAGGAGGGATCGACCCTGCGCGGGATGATGAACTCGTTCGCCACCGCGATCTCGATCTCGCTTCAGTATGGGGTGCCGCTCGAGACGCTCGTGCGCAAGTTCAGCTACATGCGCTTCGAGCCGGAGGGCATGACCTCCAATCCGGAGATCCCGTTCGCCAAGTCGATGCCCGACTACATCATGCGCTGGCTTGCCTCACGCTTCCTCGATGTCGACCTGCAGGAGGAGCTCGGCATCCTGACCGCCGAGGTCCGCGCCCGCAAGGCAGCGCAGGACGCAGCGAGTTCGCAGATCGGCGACACCGCCCGTCCTGCGCGCATCACTCCCGACGCCGAGGACACGAACGGCGGGAGCGTTCCGCGGCCCGCGGCCGCGATGCTGACCGACAGCCCGCCGGTGCTTCCGGCTGTGCGCAAGGGACTCGATCTCGGTCCGGCATGCCAGCAGTGCGGCGGCATGATGCAGCGGACCGGCAGTTGCTACACGTGCTCCAGCTGCGGCTTCAACACCGGCTGCGGTTAGTACAGAGCCGCGCTCAGACGGCGACTACCGAGAACACCGGCGGCAGTCGCGTGGCGACCGTCGACCACGTCGCGCCGGCATCGCCGGAGCCGAACAGATCGCCGGAGGTGGCGCCGAAGTAGAGCTCGAGCGTTCTGCCGGCTCTGGCGCGGCTGAACGCCTGGCGCAACACCGTCAGGTAGGCGTGCTCGGCCGGCAGACCGTCTCCCCGCGCGGCCCAGCTTGGAGCCACCGTCGCGCGTCTCATAGACGCGCACGCGGCCGTCGGGGGTGACGCGATCCATGTCGGCGACGAGCGGGATCACGTATGCGCTGTCGGGATCGGCGGGGTCGACCATCAGCGGGAAGCCGAAGTCGGACGGGAGCCCCCCGCCGCCGATGTCGGTCCAGCTTTCGCCGGCGTCGTCGGAGCGATAGACGCCGCCGTGGAACTGCATGAACATCCGCTCGGGTTGCGTCGGTGCGCGCTCGACGTGGTGCACGCAGCGGCCCGCGTTCTCGTCCTTGAGCGCCTCCTCGGGCAGATACCGCGGGTTGAGCCCCTCGTTGCCCCGCCGCCAGCTGCGCGCCGCCGTCCTCGGTCAGCCACATCCCGGCGGCCGAGACCGCGACCGCCAGCCTGTCGGGATCCCCCGGCCAGGTGCAGATCGAGTGCAGGCACAGCCCGCCGCCGCCCGGCTGCCAGTGCGGGCGCGAGGGCTGCTCCCAGAGCCCGGCGTTGATCTCCCAGCTCGCTCCGCCGTCGTGGCTCTCGAACAGGACCCCGGGATCTCCCCCCGCGTACAGGGTCCCGTCGGCCTCGCCGCAGGCGATCACCCAGATCCGCTCGAGCGCCTGATCGCCACCTTCGGGCAGCGCGACGCCGTCGGCCTGCTCCCACTCCGCGCCCGGATCGCCGTCCGTGTAGAAGATCTTCGGCCCGTAGAACGGCGAGGTCACCGTCGCGAGCAGCCGCCCGCTGCGGGGATCGCGCGTCGCGAAATCGACCGGCTGTCCCGCAAACGCGCGCGTCCTGATCTCGAAGCCTGAACCTGGCTCGCCTTCGAGCAGGAACAGGCCCTTCTTCGTCCCAACCACCAGCTCGGTCAACTCTTCAGCCTCCTGTTATCGCCGGTACCACCTCGACGCGATCCGCGGACCGCACCGCGGTCGCCTCGCCGCCGCGCTCCCCGTTGACGAACACATTGATGTGGCGGCGGATCAGGCCACGCTCGTCGAGGACCCATCCACCGATCTCCGGGTGAGAGAGCTCCAACGCGCGAAGCAGCTCGACCACCGTCGCTCCCTCGAGCTCATGCTCGGCGCGGCCGCCAGCGAGCTTCCGCAGTGGTCCCCTGACGCACACGACCGCCATCAGAAGATCCTATGCATCATCGCGGCCGGCTTCCGTCGTAGCGCCCCTCCGGGCGCTCGATTTGAGACGATCTGCGGGTGCGCCCCACACTGTTCGAATTCGCCGGCGGCGAAGCTGCGTTTCTCGCTCTCGCCGCCGCGCATCACGCGCGATGTGTCGCAGATCCCGAGCTGAACCATCCGTTCTCGCATCCCGGTCAGCATCCCGAGCACGTAGAGCGGCTCGCGGCCTACTGGGCTGAGGTGATGGGCGGTCCGCCTCTGTACTCGCAGGGGTGCGGTGACCAGTCCGGTGTTCTCCGGATGCATGCGGGAAATGGCGACATGACAGATCTCGGCGAGCGGTTCTGCCGCTGCTTTGCCCTTGCGCTTGACGATGCCGACCTGCCTGAGAATCCGGCGTTCCGCGCGACGCTGCGGGCATATATGCGGTGGGCCGTCGACGACGTCCTCTCCTACTCAGCAGCCGGCTCGGCCGTCGATCCCGGCAAGCCGATGCCGCGCTGGGGATGGGATGGTCTGCTCGCCGACCCGGGGTCGCTGGGGCGCTCCGCACCGTCCGGCTGACGATTGGGCCAATTCACAGGCCCGCGACTACCAGGAGCTCCCTGACCACGCGATTGCCCCGCCGTCACGGGTCTGGTCAGTCGTTGATGTCGAGTACCGGGGTGATATCGGGAAGCTGCTGACCCTCGGCGGCATGCTCGTTCGGAACCACCGCGGTGCCGAGCGCGAAGAACTCGATGACGTGGCTGCCCCAGCCGTGGTTGTTCTCGTGGAGCTTGACCTCGACGATTCCGAGGACCCCATCGCCGATCGCCTCGGCCTCCTTCTGCATGCGCTCCATCGCGAGCTCACGTGCATCGTAGAGAGCCTGTGTGTACTGCTCGAGCTCGACGTTCTGACCCGTCTGGCGCATCGATTGCATCATCCCGCGGTGAGCGACGTGGTAGACGCAGTTGCCCATCACCAGGCCCACGGGCCGCTTGCCGGTCTGCATCAGCGTCCAGAAGGCCTGCCCGGAGAGGTCGCTGGTGAACGGGCGGCCGTTGGGTGCGCGATGGACCTTGCCGCCCTTATGCCGGATCGCAGTTCCGATCGCGATGAACTCGGCCATGTCTGCGCCCCACTCGTAGCGACCGACGTCCAGTCGGACGCCGACGATGCCGTCAGCGCCGAGTTGATCAGCCTCCTCCTCCATCCGCGTCATCGCGAGCTCGCGTGCCGCATACATCGCCTGGCTGAGGACGACCATCTCCTGGCTTGCCTTCCAGTTCGACTGCTGGAAGCCGATGTGGTAGATGCTCGAGCCGACCACCAGCCCGACGGGCTCGAAGCCCGCCTTCTCCACGCACAGATACTCGTTCACCGACAGGTCGGACGTGAACAACCCCCGCGCGTTCATCTGCAGGCGCTCGCTGGCGTGTTGGGCGAGGCCTTCGGTGCTGGTCGGATCGTATGTCGACATCAGCTGTTCTCCTGAGGTGGTGATTGATCAATGCCCATTAGGCGCCGAGGTTGATCGATAGGACCGGCACCCCGAGCTGCGCTGGGTGGGGCTCATGTGCGCCGAGGCGGATCGCAGTGCCCAGCACGTGCATCGAGACGATGAAGAAGTGGTGTGAGTAGCCCTGGCTCTCGTACTCGTGGTGGTCGATGTCGTGCGTGAGGGTCGAGATGACCATGTCGTTTGCGCCCACCTCGTTCGCCTGACGGAGCACCTCCTGCATCGCGAGATGGCGGGCTGCGTAGACGCCCTCGGTGATCTCACGCATCTCCTGGTTTCCCCACCAGGTCCTCATCATCTGGTTGGCCCGCGGGCTCAGGGCGACACACACGACGGAGGTGTGGCCGATCACGCCCAGCGTCTCGGCTCCGATGCGGCGCAGCTTGTCGACGTCCTGGCCCGAGAGCGCGCACATGCGCGGTGTGGAGCGGTCGGGCTGCCTCAGGGTGGTCTCACGCACGGCGGTTCCGAACACGGCGTATTCGACGTTGCCGGCCTCTCCGAGGAAGCTGTTGGCGGTCATCTCGATACCGATCACGGCGTCCGCGCCGCAGAACTGCGCCTCCTGCCGCAGACGATCGAACGAGCGCTGGCGCGAGAGATTCCATGGCTCGGCGAACGACGGCATTTCACGGATCCCCCCGCCGTAGGAGCCCCAGCCGTAGTTCTGCCAGCCGTGCTGCACGACTGATGAGCCCATGATCTGCGCGAGCGGCGTCAGACCAGATGCCTGGGCGATCGCGTACTCCTTGGCGCTCAGGTCGCTGCTGAAGCACGGCGAGCTCGCCGTGGCGATACGTTTCAGGCGCTCCTCGGCGCCGAGCGGAATGCCACCCTGGCGGATGCGCTCGAGATCGACGACGGCAGCCTGGCGCTCCTCGTCGCTGATCGGCTCTGGTCGTTTACCGAAAAGGGGCAACAGAACCCATCGTGGCACATCTCCATCGCCTGCTACGCAGGCTGGTCGCCGACGATCGCAACGTCTGCTTGATCCGCCGGTTTGCCGGCCATCAGCTTGGCGCTCATCTTCACCGTCTTGACCGCACCCGTAGCGCCCGCCTGAAGGGTCGCCGCCAGCGCGAGCACGAAGATTCCGGGGATGAACAGTGTGTGGGATCCGAGCATCAGGATCCCGACGCGACCGAGCAGGTACGGCGGCGTGCAGATGACAGCCCCGACTGCCCCGCCGACCGCGCTCATCGCCAACTTGTCGCGTCTGGAACCGGTGGGTTTGGCGCCGATCAGCCGCGACGGGACGGCCACGTAGCAGACCATCATCAGACCGACGACGATGCTCAGGGAGATCCCGAACCATGGACGACCCCAGCGCGTCACGATCACCGTCGCGAACGCGAGCATCAGGCCGACGACGCCGCCTGAGGTGAGGATCACCTTGAGATGCGAGCGCGCCTCGATGAAGGCCGGTCTCAACTTCGGGCACCCCGGGTTGGACGATCGCAAAGGCGAACACCGCATTGAGGTAGAAGCCGGCGGCCGTGATCGCAGCGATTGCGAGCACGATCGGGATCAGCACCGGGCCACGGATCACATGAAAGGACTTGCCGTGCAACGCGTGCGCTTTGAGGTCGATCATCGCGAGCCAGATCCACATCGCGGGGAGGATCTGAACGAGCGTCAGCCGCCAGTTCGTGACCAGCAGCTTCAACCCCTGGAACAGCATCACGAGGCCGCCGACCACGAGTGCCAGCGGCGACAGCAGGCGGTGCGACTGGGCCAGCCGCAGCACCTCTCGCTCGACCATCGCATCATCGCCGTCACGTACTGCCCGCAGAAACAGCCCCAACCGCGCCGAGAACGTTTGTTTGCGCTCGGCCGGCGACTCCCCGGGTTCGCGTGGGGTGACCTCTGGCCCTTCCGTCTCAGCCTGCGTGCTCACGTTCGAGGAGAGTACGCCTCCGAGCGCAATCAATACAGCGCAGCCGCCCGAGCGCAGCCTTTGCCGCGCCCAGGGCGGTTCGTGATCGACTGCACGCGTGGGTGGCGTCTACGCCTTCGCACAGACCGCCCCGGGCGGCGCGCATCGGACGGCCGGCTTCAGCGCCGAGCGTCGTCGATCAGTTCGCGCAGCGACCGCCGCTGCCGGCCGGCGCCGTCGAAGTTCTCCTCCGCGAGCCAGGCCTCGTGGCCGGTTCGGATTGCCGGCCACTGCTCATCGGTGATCGAGTACCAGGCGGTGTCACGGCTGCGTCCCTTGACGATCATGTGCTTGCGAAACTCGCCTTCGAACGTGAACCCGAAACGCTCGGCGGCTCTCCGGGAGGCGGCGTTGAGCGCGTTGCACTTCCATTCGAGGCGGCGGTAGCCGAGATCATCGAAGACGTGGCGGGCGAGCAGGTAGATCGCCTCGGTGGCGGCGGTGGTTCGCTGGAGGGGTGGGCCAAACCAGATGTTGCCGATCTCGATCACTCCGAACTCGGGGGTGATGCGCATGTAGGAGGCGATCCCGGCCGGCTGTCCGTCGCTGACCGGGACGACCGTGAAGTAGAGCGGATCCTCCGACGCCGCCGACACGCCGAGCGCGTCTCGCAGATCCTCCGTGTTCAGATATGGGCCGTCGCCCATGTATGTCCAGATCTTCGGATCGCCGTCCGGTGGGTGCGAAACCGCGAACAACGGACCGGCGTCGGATCGGAGCACGGGGCGAAGCAGCACATGGGCACCGAGCAGCTCTGTGTGTGCCGGCCGCTGGGCGGGCTGCCAGTCGAGCTCGTCTCCGAGCGGGAGGGCGCCATCCATCGCGCAGATTCAAGCATGCACCGAGCCTTGGTAGGATCGCCGCCGCCACACAATCTCTGGGAGGTTCGAATATGCCGGGTCCGCTACAGGTCATCGCCGTCAGCTTCCGCCCCGGCTCCGACTTCCAGGGTCGGATCTTGGCCGAAGTCGATCGATTGCAGGGCCGAGGCGTGTTGCGGCTGCTCGACATGCTCTTCCTTGCGAAGGACGAGGACGGCACGATCGAGCCCGTTGTCCTGGCTGGTGACGATGAGGATTTTGGGGTGCTGCTTTCGAGCATCGTGCCACTCTCTGGAGCCCCCGTCGGGGGGTCTGACGATGACATCCCGGGTTTCGAGCCGGCCGACGCGTGGGCTCTTGCGGAGTCGCTTGAGCCGGGTACGGCGCTCGCCTTCCTGCTGATCGAGCACGATTGGGCGCAGTCGCTCTTCGACGCGATCGCCGACACGGGCGGGGTCTTGGTGAGCGAGGGCTTTCTCACGCCTGAGGCCCGGCTGCTCGTCGGGTCGGAGGTTGCCGCGATGGAGGAGGCGGCCGAGGTGATCGAGGCGGCGCACGCAGCCGAGGCGCGTGCCACCCTGCTGGCGATCGCTGCCGAGATCGACGCTGAAGAGGCGGTGGCCGCTTCCGAGGCGATCCAGGCCGCTGCTGCCGCGAGCGCGATCACCGCGCTGATCGCCGCCGGCATCGTCGAGGAGGCGGCAGCGCACGAGGCTGTCGAGGCTCTGACTGCCGCTGGTCTGATCGTGGCAGCCGCCGATGAAGCGGTGGCTGAGGCGCTCGAGGATGACGCCGCAGTGATAGCCGCCGCCGACGAGGCGACCGACGAGGCGCTCGAGGATGACGCCGCAGTGATAGCCGCCGCCGACGAGGCGACCGACGAGGCGCTCGAGGATGACGCGATCATCGTGACGGCGGCCGACGAGGCGACCCTCGGGGCTCTCGACGAGGACGCGGCGGTGGTGGAAGCGGCGGACGACGTGACCGATGACGCCGTCGCGCTGGCCGCAGCCACCGTCAGGGCGGCGTCGATCACCGCTGCTGAGGCGCGCGTACTGCGCTACCTGCCGACCAAGCTGAGCTTTGCGCTGATCGCGGACAACCTCGGGATCTCCCGCTCCGCGGCGAAAGAGCGAGCTGCGCGCGCCTACAAGAAGCTAGGCGTTCACAGCCGCGCTGAGGCGGTTGCCCGAGCTCGGTCGCTCGGGCTGATCGACTGACCCGTGCCTCCGCCTGGGGGCCGGGCCGGTGTCTCGGTATGCCCCAGCGCCTGGCGCAGATCCGCGACGAGATCGCCTGGATCCTCGACCCCGCAGCTGAGCCGGATCAGGTCGGCCGGGACGGCGGCAGCCGACCCCTCAACCGATTGATGGGTCATCGCCTGTGGCAGCTCGATCAGCGATTCGACGCCGCCCAGCGACTCGGCGAGCGTGAACAGCCGCGTCCGCGTCGCCACAGACTGCGGCCCGCGGGTGGCGGAAGCTGACCATGCCGCTGAATCCCGGCCAGCGAATCGTCCGTCGCCTCCGGTGTCGCCTTCAGCAGTTCGACGACTGCGGCTGCGCTGCGCGCGTGAGCCGCCATCCGGAGGTGGAGCGTGCGCAGTCCGCGATGGACGAGGAAGCAGTCGAACGGGCCGGGAACCGCACCGGCCGCGTTCTGAACGAACCGCAGCCGCTCGTAGAGCTCGCGGCTGCGCGTGATCGCGGCGCCGCCGACGACGTCCGAGTGGCCACCCAGGTACTTCGTCGTCGAATGCACGACGACGTCTGCGCCGTGTTCCAGCGGCCGTTGGTTGAACGGCGTTGCGAAGGTGTTGTCGACCACCACGAGCGCTTCGCCGCGCCGCGAGACGACCGCTTCGATGTCGATGACGTCAAGCGCCGGGTTGGTCGGACTCTCGACCCAGACCAGCTTCGTGCTCGTGCCGGATCGCGCTGCTCGAGCGCCGCCACGTCGGTCTGGTCGACAAGGTCGTACTGAAGGCCCCAGCCGTTCATCACCTTGTCGACGAGCCTGAAGGTGCCCCCGTAGAGGTCGGCCGGCAGCACCATGTGAGAACCAGCACCGCAGACGGTCGTGATCACGGCGTGCTCGGCGGCCAAGCCTGAGGAGAACGTCACCGCATACCCACCCTCGAGCTCCCCGAGCGCATGCTCGAGCGCCGTGCGAGTCGGGTTCGCGGAGCGCGCATAGTCGTAGTCCTCGACGAACTCACCTGGACGGCGCTGCGCATATGTCGAGGTCTGGTGGATCGCGGGGATCACCGAACCGAACGAGGGGTCGGGTGTCAGACCCGCGTGCACAGCGCGAGTCGCAAACGCATCCCGTG
Organism: uncultured Solirubrobacterales bacterium; assembly: GCA_963742025.1. Taxonomy (GTDB): domain Bacteria; phylum Actinomycetota; class Thermoleophilia; order Solirubrobacterales; family Solirubrobacteraceae; genus Palsa-465. Next base: position 447,601 of record CAVUKF010000006.1, on the reverse strand, counting down.
GTCGGTCCTGATCGTTCATGAGGCGGTCGCCTCCTCTCGATTTCTCACAGGTGCATCGAGCTTACGACGCCAGCGCTTCCAGCAGATCAGCTCGGGTCACGAGCCCGACCGCCACGCCGTCCTCGGTGACCATCAGCGCCTGGCGGTCGCCGGCCAGCAACTCGACCGCCTCGCGGACCGGATCTCCACTTGAAACCGCGGTGAACGGAGGCTCCATCACCTCGACGATCTCCCCGTCCAGCCGCGTCGGATCCTGGGCGGCGTGTTTCAGCAGGCCACGCTCCCCGATCGCCCCGACGATCGTCATCGGGTCGTGGGCACTGACCACCGGCAGCTGGGAGACACGATGCTCGTGCAGCAGTGCGATCGCATCCCGCACCCGGTAGTGAGGCTCAACGGTCACGAGCGCTGGGATCTCGCCGGCATCGCGCTTGTGGCGCAGCACATCGCCGACGGTCAGCTCATGACCGCGCTCGAGAAAGCCGTACTGGCGCATCCAGCTGTCGGAGTACACCTTCGACAGATATGAGCGCCCGCCGTCGGGAAGGACCACGACCAGCATTGCATCCGGATCCTCGATCTCCGCGGCGACCAGCAGCGCGGCGTGGAGCGCGAGGCCACCGGAGCCGCCTGCCAGGATGCCCTCGGCATGGGCGAGCCTGCGCGTCGTCAGGAACGCGTCGCGGTCGGACACCGTCACCCAGCGGTCGACGAGAGACCGGTCGAACGTCTCGGGCCAGAAATCCTCGCCGACGCCCTCGACGAGGTAGGGGTGCACGTTTGCCTCGCCGCCCGAATAGATCGATCCCTCAGGGTCGGCCCCGATGACGATCAGCTCGGGGTTCCGCTCGCGCAGGTAGCGAGCCGTCCCCGTGACCGTGCCGCCGGTGCCGACGCCGGCGACGAGATGGGTCATCCGGTCGCCGAGTTGCTGCCAGAGCTCGGGTCCGGTCGACTCATAGTGCGCGCGGGGGTTCGCCGGGTTCGCGTACTGGTTGGGCTGGAAAGCACCCGGGATCTCGGCCGTCAGCCGGTCGGCGACCCGGTAGTAGGACTGCGGCGAGTCGGGTGCGACGTCGGTCGGGGCCAGCACGACCTCGGCCCCGTAGGCTCGCAGCAGGTCGATCTTCTCCTTGGACATCTTGTCGGGCATCACGGCGATCACCCGGTAGCCCTTGAGCCGAGCTGCGATTGCGAGTCCGGTGCCGGTGTTCCCCGAGGTCGGTTCGACGATCGTGCCGCCAGGCCGCAGATGGCCGTCTCGCTCCGCGGCATCGATCAGCGCGACCGCGATGCGATCCTTGATCGATCCGCCCGGGTTGAACGACTCGACCTTTGCGACCAGCGCGGGACGCAGGCCGGCGCCGATCCGAGACAGCCGCACCAGCGGTGTGTCCCCGATCGTGTCGAGAATCGAATCCTTGATGTCGGTTGCCGCGAGAGTTCGTGTCATGACGGCAAGTCTGATGATCTTGCGGCATGAACGCAACTGGCCGATGATTCTGCGGCGAAGGCGCCGATAGTCGCATATAATTCCAACTCGCGCGTCTGAACGCACGCCATGTCGAATGATCCTCAACCTGCTGTCGACGCGATCGACCTGGCGATGCTCGAGTTGCTCGCCGGGGAAGCGCGGATCACCAACCAGCGCCTCGCCGAAACCGTCGGCGTCGCCCCGTCGACCGCCGTCGCCCGTCTGAGATCGCTGCGGGACCGCGGCGTCATCCGAGGCTTCCATGCGGTGGTTGACCTGGCCGCGCTCGGCCGGCCGCTCCAGGCCCTGATCGCCGTCCGCCTGGCCGTCCACGCGCGGGAGCAGATCGACGCGTTCACGGACACGGTGCGAGCGCTGAACGGTGTTGTGATGGTATTCCACCTGACGGGCGCGACGGACTACCTTGTCTGGGTTGCAGCCGCCGACGCCCATCAGCTGCGGGAATTCGTCGTCGACCACCTCGCGACGCACCCGGCGGTCGCCCACGCCGAGACCTCTCTGATCTACGAGCACAGTCGCGGTCCCGGGATCTGGGGTACGGCGGAGCCGGCGTGAGCGGCGGCGCGCGTGGTCTGCCCAACAACCGCCCCGGGTCCGGGCGCGTCGGCGCGACGCGCCTACAGGGACTCGGGACGACGATCTTCACGGAGATGACGGCGCTCGCCGCCCGGACGGGGGCGATCAATCTCGGCCAGGGCTTTCCGGATCAGGACGGGCCCGCGTCCGTGATCGAGGCCGCGGTCCGGGCGCTCCGCGGAGGCGAGAACCAATACGCCCCGCTGCCGGGAGTCCCGGCGTTGCGCGAGGCGGTACGTGAGCACCAGCGGGTCCACTACGGCCTTGAGCCCGAGGACCTGCTCGTCACCTTCGGGGCCACCGAGGCGATCGCCGCGGCGTTGCTGGCATTGTGTGACGTCGGCGACGAGGTTGTTGTGCTCGAGCCGTTCTACGACTCTTACGCGGCCTGCATCGCCTTCGCGGGCGCGGTCAGACGGCCGGTGACGCTGCGCCCGCCCGAGTTCGCACTCGGAGCGGATGCCCTTGCAGCGGCGATCACGCCCCGCTCGCGGGTAATGCTGCTGAACACCCCGCACAACCCGACCGGCCGGGTCCTTGACCGCTCAGAACTCGAGCTGATCGCGGCCGCATGTGTCGAGCACGACCTGATCTGCATCAGTGACGAGGTCTACGAGCACCTCGTCTACGAGGGGCAGCACATACCACCCGCGACGCTCCCGGGCCTGGCGCAGCGGACGCTGACGATCTCCAGCGTCGGAAAGTCGTTTTCGTTCACCGGCTGGAAGATCGGCTGGTGCTCAGGTCCGGAGGAGCTCGTCGCCGCGACACGGACGGTGAAGCAGTACCTGACGTTCGCAGGCGGAACACCGCTGCAGCACGCTGCCGCCGCCGCGCTGCGCCTACCCCAGGCCTACTACGACGCGACGCGCGAGAAGCTGCGCGCCAAGCGCGACCAGCTCTGTGCCGGGCTGGCCGCGGCGGAGCTGAAACCGCTCGTTCCCGCGGGGACCTATTTCGTCAACGCCGATGTCGGCGCGGACGCGAGCGTCTTCTGCGCGGAGCTGCCTCGACGTTGCGGCATCGTCGCGATTCCGACGAGCGTCTTCTACGACGACGCCACCGCCGCCCCGAACCTCGTGCGGTTTGCGTTCTGCAAGCGCGAGGAGTTGATCGCGCAGGCCGCGGAGCGCCTCGCCGGTCTGGCCTCAGCCGGGTAGGCGCAACCACGGCGCAACCACGGCGCAACCACGGCGCAACCACGCGTTCTCAGCCGGCGCCGGGGTTCGTCTCGGCGGCATGGAATCCGACGATCGCGTCCTGTGCCGTGTCGTAGATGTGATCGGCGCCGACCTTCGGCGTGATGCTGAAGGTGTCGAGTTCAGCGCGCACCTTGTCGGCGACCTGGCAGAACGCGAGCGTGATCTTGCGTGTCCGCAGTTGGTCGGCGAGCTCGGCGAGGGTCTTGCCGCCGGTGTAGTCGAGGTCGTCGATCGCGGCGCAGTCGAGCACGAACCAGCGTGGGGGCTGCTCGACGCTGACGAGTCCCAGCACCTCCTCGGACAGCCTGGTCGCGTTCGCGTAGAAGACGCCGCCGCCGAACCGGTAGACGATCAGCCCGGGTAGCGTGATCGTGCCCGGCGTCGGCGGCAGGCTCGTCAGGTGACCGTCGGCGTTACGACCGATGACGACGTCAACTGTGTCGTAGTGGCGGCGGACATGCAGGACCAGCGACAGCAGCAGCGCGAGGATGATCCCCTGCTCGACCCCGACGACGACGACCACGATGCCGGTCAGCAGCGCGACCCAGAACTCGTCACGCCGCAGGCGGAAGACCTCGCGCATCCCCCTGATGTCGATCAGCTTCAGGCCGATCAGAAACACGACCGAGGAGAGCACGCAGTTGGGCAGGTACTTCAACGGCGCGGTCAGGAAGACCAGCACAATCGCGACGACCACCGCGGTGGTCAGCTGCGCGACCTGCGTGTGGCTGTGGGCCTCGTCGACCATCTCGGTCTTAGTTGGGCTGCCGTTGACCACGAACGTGCTCGACAGCGCTGCGACGACGTTCGCAAAGCCGATGCCGACCAGGTCGGTGTTCTCCTCGAAGTGTTCGTTGTACTTGACCGCGTAGGCCCGTGAGGTCGCCGCGCTCTGGGCGAGGATCACCAGGAACATCGAGATCGACGTCGCGGCCAGCTTCTGGACGTCCGACAGGGTTATTCCCGCGGGCAGGCCGATGTGCGGCAGCCCGCTCGGCACCGGCCCGAGGATTGAGATGTCGTGGGCGGCGAAGTCGAAGGCCTTGCTGAGCACGATCATCCCGACGACCGCGACCAGACCACCGGGGACCGACTTGATCCAGCGGTGGCAGACGATCAGGATCGCCAACACGGCGAGCGACACCAGCGCCGTCTCCCATGAGCCTGAGCTGATGTTGCTCAGCGTCAGCGCGAACTTGCGAATCGCGCTGCTGAAGGCGCTTTCCGAGAGCTGCGGGGCCGGCACGCCGAGCATGCCGCCGACCTGCCCGATCGCGACCTGCACGCCGACCCCGGTCAGGAAGCCGATCAGCACGGTCCGGGAGAGGAAGTTCGCCAGAAAGCCGAGCCGTGCGACCCGCGCCAGCAGCAGCAGCAATCCCGCCAGCAGCGCGCTGAGTCCAGCCAGCGCGACCCACTTCGGCGAGTCCGGCGATACGCCGCTCAACCCGAGTCCCGCGATCCCCGCGTACATGATCGCGGCCGTTGCCGAGTCGGCGCCGACGACCAGGTGCCTGGAGCATCCGAGGACCGCAAACACGATGATCGGCAGCAGGATCGTGTAGAGGCCGGTGATCACCGGCATCCCCGCGATCTTCGTGTAGCCCATCACCTCCGGGATCGCGAGTGCAGCCAGCGTCACCCCTGCGACGATGTCCTTCGACAGCCAGGCTCGCTGATAGGGTTTGATGCCCTCGAGCACGGTCACCGGTCGATGGCCGCTCTTCGCACCGGCCTTACGCCCGTACATCCGGGTCCCCCGTTGTCACCAGGCTGTGAACGCGCGGCAGATTACTCCGTTCGCGGGCCGCCCGTCCCCGCGTCGTCGTTCACACAGGCCGGTCGCTGCGGGCTAGGCTCCTCTGCAGTGAGAAGGCTCCTGCTCGTGACGATCATGCTGCTCGCGCTCGCCCCCGGGAGTGCTGTTGCCGGTCCGACCCTGGCTCCCGTCACGGCGATGGTCGCCCCCGCGACACTCGGTGGCGGCTCAACCCTTGAGGTCACGGCGGGTCCGTTCGCGAGCGCAAGCACGTTGCCGAGTGCGATCGCACTCGATCTGGGCACAGGTTTCAGCACGGCCACCAACAGCAACGGCACGGCGGACTCGACCGTGGCGCTGTGCAGTTCCGTCGAGGAGGACGACGTCCAGTGCCCGCCCGGGAGCCAGATCGGATCCGGCAGCCTGACGCTGACGGCGGACCCGCTGCTGCGCGGAGATTTCGACCCCACGCTCACCGTCGAGTTGTCTTTCTTCCTCGGCGCGCCGCGGGTGCCGAACACTGTCGGGGAGACCGGCTGCACGGTACCTGAGGCGGCGACCGTCGAGGTCGTCTCAGCGCTCGTCCTCGATGCCGGCGATGCACTCGTGAAATGGCCGGACCAGGCCGCGATCGGCGACCTGTGCGAGTACGGCAGCGTGCTGAACCTGATGCAGAACCTTCCGGCGTGGTCGGGCCTCACCGAGGGTTCGGCGGTCACGGTCGACAAGCTGTCGGTCAGCCTCGGCCCGTCGGCGACCGGCCCCGGGGGTGGGACCCTGGCGGGCGACTTCACGCAGAGCTTCCTGACGAACCCTGACACATGCCCGGGCGCCAACGCCTGGGGTGGCGGTCTGGAACTGTTCTTCCCGGCAACCGCGACTCCAGAGCTGGCGATGGACTTGAGCTGCGGTTTCAAGCCTTTGGGGGAGCTTCCCGGCGCGGGCACGCTTTCATTGCGTCTGAAGGCCGTCAAGGTGAGTTCTCCCGCTACTTTCAACGCCGCAGCGGTCGGGCCATTCCTCGATCCGAGTGGCCGGCCGACGCTGGGCACGCTCACCACGCAGAAGGGCTTCTCATTGAGCACGATGGCGGTGGCGGATCGCTGTACCGACGCTCAGGGAATCGCCAACGCCTGCCCGGTCACGAGCCGGATCGGCACCGGGTCGGCCGTTGTCGGACTGGTGAACGCGGTCACGGGGAGCACCACCCAGACAACGGTCCCGCTGACGATCTTTCTCGGCCGGCATCTCCACGGTGCCGGCAGCTCGGTGATCACCGTCGGCAGGCTGGTGACCGGCGGACAGACCGAGACCGAAAGCGGCACCGGCGATCTGAGCATGGTGGGGCGTCGGGTTGCGCTCAACCTCACCGCGATTCCGAGCTTCACGTTCCCAGCGGGCGTGATTGCCGAGATCGACCACTTGAAGCTGGCGATCGGGCACTCGCGGAGCGTGACGAGACTCACGGGCAGCGGCACGCACCGGCACCGGGCGACGACGGTCTACTCGCTGATCGGCACCCCCGCCCGATGCCGGCGAAGCTGGACCGTCAGCGTCGGGCTGAGCTTCCCCGACGAGCCGCTCGGGCCGTACCCGCTGGGCACCAGCTGCCCGAAGCCACCTTCCGCCTGAGGCCGGAGCCGAGGCGCGGGAAGAGCTGAGCCCTCAGGCTGTTCGGACCCGCCGGTTCTCCGGGTCATAGAGCACGTCGGCGGCGACCGTGGCCGGCACGCCCTCGCCGAGCACCTCAACGGTCACCCGGTCGCCTTCGCCGACTACCGGGGGAAGCGTCGCAAGAGCGACGTTGCGAGCGACGGTGAAGCCGTATGCGCAGCTGCGCACCCGCCCGACGACCTCGGCGCCGATCCGCACCGCCTCGCCGCCGTACACCTGCAGGTACTCGGCACCGTCGCCGACGAGAACCGTTCGCAGCCGGTGGCGCGGACCGTTGGCGCGTGCCGCTGCGAGCGCGGCGGCACCGATCGAGCCGTCCTTGCGATCGGCGACGCAGAACCCGACGCCGCCCTCATAAGGCGTGTCTGCAGCCGTGAGGTCGCTCCCGAAGTACCGGTACCCCTTCTCGACCCGCAGCGACTCGAGCACCCGGTACCCGCCCGCGCGGATCCCGAGCGGTCGGCCCGCGCCCATCAGCCGGTCCCATATCTGTAGGGCCCACTCCGGATCGGCGTACAGCTCGAAGCCGAGCTCCCCGACGAACGTGATCCGTTGCGCCAGCACCCCGGCGCCGCCGATCGTGATCTCGCTGGCCGCGCCGAACGGCAGGGCGGTGTCGGAGACGTCATCGTCACTCACGGCGGCGAGCAGCTCACGAGCGCTCGGGCCCCAGATTCCGATCACCGAGTACTCCTCGGTGACGTCACGGATCTCGACGGGTCCGTCGGGGTCGGTGTGGTGCAAGCGCAACCAGCCCAGGTCCGAGTCGATCGCTCCCGCGCCGGTAACGAGCCGGAACCGGTCCTCCGCGAGCCGCGTGACCGTCAGATCGGCGACGATTCCCCCGGCACCGTTGAGGAACTGCGTGTAGATCACCTTTCCGGCCGGCCGGTCGATGCGGTTGTCACAGACGCGCTCGAGCAGCGCCAGCGCACCCGGTCCGCTGACCGAGATCTTGCCGAACGACGTCAGGTCGATGATCCCGACCCGCTCACGGAACGCGTTGTGCTCGGCCGCCAGCAGGTCCAGGTAGGGCGGGGTGGTCCAGCCGAACTTCCGCTGATCCTCGCCGGCGCGCCGCCACGGTCTCGCCGGATCGAAGTAGTCGGCGCGTTCCCAGCCGTTCTTGGTGCCGAAGACGGCGCCGAGCTCCTCGAGGCGCAGATGCAGCGGGCTCAACCGGCGGCCGCGTCCGGCCTCGCTGGTGTCGAGTGGATAGCGCAGCCGGTAGTAGTACTTGTAGACCTCCCTGGCGCCCTCACTGGCCACCACTCCGTCCCGGTAGAACCGGCCGAAGCGCCACGGCCGGTACGCGTCGACGTCGAGTTCGCTGGCACCGGAGGTCATCAATTCCGCCAGGCTCCTGCCGAGGCCGCCCGCGCCTCCGAACCCGTTCAGCGAGAGACCCGCCGCGACCCAGAAGCCCCGCAGGCCCGGCATCGGTCCCAGCAGCGGGTTGCCGTCGGGTGTCATCGCGTCCGGGTGGCACAGCAGGCGCACGACGCCCGCGTCCTCGAGGAACGGGAACCGGCGGATCGCGCCCTTGCAGCAGCGGCGCGAAACGATCCATGTCGGACTGCACCGGGCTTGCGCCGTGTTCCCAGGGCACGCCGTCAACCCAGCGCGCGGGCGGATCGGGCTCATAACCGCCGATCAGCAGACCGCCGGCCTCGGCCTTGCCGTAGATCAGGTTGTCCGGATCCCGGAAGCAGGGAAGTCCCCGTGGCACCTCGTGACCGGCGCACAGCCTGCATCGCCACGTGCTGGTGGTCCACCGGCACCGACGGCACGAACGCCCCGACCATCGCAGCTACCTCGCGGCGCCCAGATCCCGGCTGCGTTGACCACATGTTCGGTCTCGATCGCTCCGGCGTCGGTCAGCACCGCTGCGCATGGACCGGTCCGGGCGCAGCTCGATCCCGCTGACCTGTGTGCGGATCCGGATCTCGACCCCGAGCGCGCGCGCGGCGTCAGCGAGCGTGTAGGTCGCTATATGGGGGTCGACGTACCCATCATCCGGCATCCAGACGCCACCGAAGATCGGTGCGCCATCCGCTTGCGGCAACCGCCGCAGGACTTCCTCGGGCGAGATCAGCTCGGCCTCCAGCCCGATGCCGGCCGCTCGGCTGACCGCGCGGCGCAGGTCGATCCAGCTCTCCCTGCTGGATGCGATCCGCACGCTTCCGACCCGCTCGAACACGCCGAGCTCTCGGTACAGCTCGATGCTGTAACGGCGGAAGCGCATCATCGTCGCCGATGGGTTGAACGCGGTCACCAGGCCTGCGGCGTGGTGGGTGGAGCCGCTGGTCAGTTCACGCTTCTCGAGCAGGACTACGTCCTTCCAGCCGGCGCGGGCGAGGTGGTAGGCAACGCTGCACCCGGCGATGCCCCCGCCGATGATCACAACCCGAGCTCGTGCCATATCGCCGCTCCTATCGGCCCATGAAGCCGCGCGCGGCCCGTTGACTCGTCGACCCCGCTGTTGCTAGCGTCGGCGAGTTATACCAGCCCAACCACCCTCAAAGAATGTGCCCGGCGCACGGAACAGGCGGCCGAGATGACCGAACTCGACGGTACCAGAGACAGTGTCCTCGAAGACCTCCTCGACGCCGTTCCGGCGCTCGCCGGCCGGCGCACGGTCAGCGAGCTTCCCGGCGGCCTGACGAACGCGAACTACAAGGTCGTGACAGACGAGGGCGCCTACGTCGTGCGCCGCTGGTCCAGTGACACCGGGCTCCTGGCGATCGATCGTGACAACGAATACGAGAACTCGGTCCGCGCGGCGGCGGCCGGCGTCGGCGCGGAGGTGATCGCCTATCTCCCTGACCAGAACACGATGGTGTTCGAGTTCATCGACGGCCCGACGATGAGCGAGGATGATCTTAGAAGCGGGATCCACACCGAGCAGGTCGCGGATGCGTGCCGGCGGCTGCACGGCGCGCAGGCATTCCGGGATGACTTCAACATGTTCGAGATTCAGGCGCGCTACCTGCAGATCGTCAAGGAGCGTGGCTTCCGGTTGCCCGAACGCTATGAGGACTTCGGATCGCAGCTCGGTTCCATGCGGGAGGCGCTGACGGTTCGCGACGAGGGAACGGTGCCCTGCAACAACGACCTGCTCGCGGGGAACTTCATCCTCGCCGGGGAGCGTTTCCGGCTGATCGACTACGAGTACTCGGGCAACAACGATGCGTGCTTCGAGCTCGGGAACGTGTGGAGCGAGTCGAACCTCTCACTGCAGGCACTTGAGCAGCTGGTGGCCGCCTACTACGGACGGCCGCTGCGCAACAAGGTCGCCCGTGCCCGCCTCTGGGGTCTCATGTCGAAGTACGGCTGGACGCTTTGGGCCTCGATCCAGGACGGCGTCTCGGATATCGATTTCGACTTCTGGACCTGGGGGCTTGAGAAGTTCGAGCGGGCCGTTGCCGAGTTCGACGGCCCGGGGTTCGGGCGCCTGCTCGAAGACGTCCAGCGCTCCGACTGATCCAGCGCTCGCCCGACCCGCCGTAGCTCAGGAGTCGCTCGACTCCGACCAGATGTTGATCGAGGAGTCCTGCGCGAAGCGTTCGATCTCCGCCAGCTCGTCGTCTTCGAAGTCGAGTCCGGCCAGCGCGCGGAGGTTGTCCTCCAGCTGGCTGACGCTGCTCACCCCGATCAGCGCAGATGTGACGCGCGGGTCCCGCAGGCACCAGGCGAGCGCCATCTGTGCGAGCGATTGGCCACGACCGCCGGCGATCCGGTTCAGTGCGCGCACGCGCTCGAGGGTCTCGCCTCTGAGCAGCCGCTCGCTGAAGGAGTCGCCCTCGTGTGCCCGCGAGGACTCGGGGATGCCGTTGAGGTACTTGTCGGTGAGCATCCCCTGGGCCAGCGGCGAGAAGGCGATGGCGCCGACGCCCTCGGTTCCGAGGACGTCGAGCAGCTCCGGCTCGATCCACCGGTTGAGCATCGAGTACGACGGCTGGTGGATCAGCAGCGGCGTGCCGAGCCGGCGCAGGATCTCGATCGCCTCGGCGGTGCGCTGCGCGGAGTATGAGCTGATCCCCACGTACAGCGCCTTACCCTGGCGGACCGCGGAGTCCAGCGCCCCGAGCGTCTCCTCGAGCGGGGTGTCCGGGTCGACGCGGTGGGAGTAGAAGATGTCGACGTAGTCGAGCCCCATGCGCCCCAGGCTCTGGTCGAGGCTCGCCAGCAGATACTTCCGTGACCCATGGTCGCCGTAGGGCCCCGGCCACATGTCGTAGCCGGCCTTCGTCGAGATCACAAGCTCGTCGCGATGGCTGTGCAGGTCCTCCGCCAGCAGCCTCCCGAATGTCAGCTCGGCGGTGCCGTAGGGGGGCCCGTAATTGTTGGCGAGGTCGAAGTGGGTGACGCCGAGGTCGAACGCGCGGCGGATGATCGCTCGGCTGTGCTCGAGTGGAACCGAAGCGCCGAAGTTCTGCCAGAGCCCCAACGAGATCGCGGGGAGCAGCAGCCCGCTGCGACCGCAGCGCCGGTAGGACATCGAGTCGTAGCGGTCCTCGCGGGGAACATATGCGGGGGTGATCATCGGCTCGGACGCCATCCTAACCGAGCTGCGGCGAGGCTCGCGGTGCTATTTGCGCCGTTGCGGGCGGCGATCCCGTGGATGCACCTCGACCCGACGGCGACGTTGGTGGCGATCGCAACGATCGACGCTGTGTCGCCGATCGCGAACGTGTCGTGAGCGGCGCGGGCATCTTGCCACGGGATCTTGAGCTGCAGATTGATTCACGGGCATCGTATGGGTCGGCCGCAGCGCCCCGACGCTCCAGAATCAGGTTCTCGGTTTGGCCGGATGTTCAGCAGACGTATTGGGAGTCGGCCTGAACTGTCGTCAGGCCGACTCGACGGCGCTCGGCTGCTCGCGCGCCGCAATCTCCGCGCGCACGAGCGGGGCGACCACGGTACCGAACAGCTCGATCGACGCCAGCACGTCACGATGGGCCACCGCGCCGACACTCATCTGGGCCAGATAGCGCTGGTGGCCGAACAGCTCGTGCTCGAACAGGAGCTTCTCGGCGACCTCTTCGGGAGAGCCGACCGCCAGTGCACCGCGGGGCGAAGCGAGCGCCTCGTAATCGGGGCGCCCCGACGGTGGCCAACCGCGCTCGCGGCCGATCCGGTTCATCATCGCCAGGTATGTGGCGGCGTAGGCCGAGTCGGCCTGCGCTCGTGTCGGCGCGACGAACGCATGCGTGTTGATCCCCAGCTTCAGCTGGTCCGGCGCGTGCTCGGCGGCGCTCCACGCACGCCGGTATAGCTCGACCAGCGGCACGAACCGCTCCGGCTGGCCGCCGATGATCGCGATCGTCAACGGCAGTGCCAGCGCGCCGGCGCGAATCACCGACTGCGGCGTGCCGCCGACCGCCACCCATACCGGCAGGGGGTTCTGAATCGGCCGCGGCCAGACGCCGGCCTGCTGGAGCGGCGCGCGGTGATTCCCGGCCCAGCTGACCGGATTGCCGTCCCTCAGCGCCAGCAGCAGCTCGAGCTTTTCGGCGTAGAGGTCGTCGTAGTCCTTGAGGTCGTAGCCGAACAGTGGGAAGGATTCCGTGAACGAGCCCCGCCCGGCCATGATCTCGGCCCGTCCGCCGGACAGCAGATCGACCTGCGCGAACTCCTCGAAGACACGCACCGGATCATCGGAGCTCAGGACCGTGACGGCGCTCGACAGTCGGATGCGCTCGGTTCTCATCGCGATTGCCGCCAGCGCCACCGCGGGCGCCGAGACGGCGAAGTCGCGCCGGTGGTGCTCGCCGACCGCGAACACGTCCAAGCCGACCTGATCGGCGAGTTCCGCCTCCTCGATCAGGTTGCGCATGCGCTGTTCCGGGGAGAGATCCCCGAGGTCCGCGAAGGTCGCGACTCCAAGCTCCATGACAGCAGCATAGCAGATAGTTGTGCCCACAAGTACCTGCTGGTCGAGCCTGATCTAGAGTTCACTCACAGATGATCGAGCCGTTCATCAGCGCCGCTTGGCTTGAGCGGAACCGGGATCAGGTGGTGGTGGCGGACGTCCGCTGGTATCTCGACGGGCGACCGGGCGCAGACGCCTACGAGGTGGGCCATATTCCAGGCGCGGTGTTCGTCGAGCTCGGAGATGTGCTCTCATCGCCGGCGAGCGAGCAGGCCGGCCGACACCCGCTGCCGACGGCCGTGCACTTTGCCAACTCGCTGGCCGCGCTCGGGGTCGCTGACGCTGACACGGTGGTCGCCTATGACGATGCGGGCGGACTGATCGCCGGTCGGCTGGTGTGGCTGCTGCGTGCGATCGGGGTGTCCGCCGCCGTGCTGGACGGGGGGCTCGCGGCATGGCCGGGGGTGCTCGAGGCCGGAAGCGTGAAGCGCCCAGGCGCGAGTTTCGCGCCGCGCAGCTGGCCGGCCGAGCGGATCGCCGAGATCGAGGATCTCGTCACGGAGGTGCAGCGTGGAGCCGGGCTGAGCGCGGTTGTCATGATCGACGCGCGCGACCACGCCCGCTTTGGCGGCGGTCCTGACCCGGTGGACCCGCGCTCGGGTCACATCCCCGGGGCGCTGAGCGTTCCTGCAGCCGGCAACCTGGGCTCCGACGGGCGGATGCTGAGCGCCGCGGTGCTGCGGGACCGGTTCGCGGCAGCCGGGATCACTTCGGGCGCACAGGTGATCTCGTACTGCGGATCGGGCGTGACCGCATGTCACAACCTGCTCGCGCTCGAACGGGCCGGATTGGGCCAGGGTCGCCTGTACCCGGGATCGTGGTCGCAGTGGAGCCGAAACCCGACACTGCCGGTCGAGACCGGCACCGCCGCATCGAGCTGATCTAGGGCAGCAGGCTGCCGCCGGGCGGCACCACCCACAGCTTCGGAGCCAGCGTCACGATCACGTCCTCGTCCAGCTCTCCGACCGTCGTGGCGCCGGCCCGCACCATCGTGATCGACAGCTCGCGCCACGCCATCGCCACCGGCGCGACTCGGGCGGTTGGCCCGAACCCGGTCGCGGCCTTCAGCTCGTCCGCGCGGCTGCGCACATCCTCGAGCGTCAGCTCGCGGAACGGGCGGTTGGCGCCGCGCACATAGATCAGCGAATCGAGCGGGTCGCTGCTCACTGTGTGCGATCGCTCTCGGCGACAGGCTCGAGTCCGCTTCGCAGGCGCGCGGCTGCGACGGCCGCCTGCCCGAACGAGATGCCGCCGTCGTTGGGCGGCAACAGCTGCGGCGTCAGCACGCGAAGACCGCTCGCGGTCGCCGCGGCGCCGACCGCCTCCAGCAGCCGCCGGTTCTGAAACACGCCACCGCTCAAGATCGCGACCTGCACTCCGGCTGCCTGCGCAGCGGCACTCAGCGCCCGGACGGTGGCGTCGGCGATCCCGGCGTGGAAGCGGGCGGCGACGATCCCCGCCGCCGCCCCGGCGCCAAGATCGTCGAGCACGCCGAGGACCGCTTCACGCGGGTCGATCGTGAGCATCCCGTCCTGCTCCTCCCGGACCTCGACGTCGTAGGAGCCGGCGTGCTCGGCGCACGCCCACTCAAGCTCGATCGCTGCCTGGCCCTCGTAGTTGACCCGGCTACGCAGACCGCACAGCGCCGCGATCGCGTCGAGGAGCCGTCCCATGCTGGTGGTGACCGGAGAGGCGAAGCCCGTTCTCGCCAACTCGGCGACACGGTGCCAGTCCCGCTGATCGACGCTCTGCTGCAGTCCAGCCGGGATCTCCGGCGGATCTGCGCCGCCCGCGGCGGCCAGCAGCCACGCACACGCCATCCGCCACGGCTCGCGGATCGCGCGCGTGCCGCCCGGCAGCCTCACCGGTGACAGCGACCCGACCCGTGAGAATGAGGTGAGATCCCCGAACAGGATCTCACCACCCCAGATCGTCCCGTCGGTCCCGTAGCCGGTTCCGTCGAAGATCGCCCCCACAGCGGGTCCCTCCAGCCGATGTTCGGCCAGGCAGGCCGCGAGGTGCGCATGATGGTGCTGGACAGGAACGAGCGTCACCCCGTCGCCGTCCTGCGCGAGCTGGAGCGCATGTTTGGTCGAGAGGTACTCCGGGTGGAGGTCGTGAGCGACGACCTGCGGTCGTACATCGAACAGCCGCTCGAAGTGGGCCACGCCCTCACGGAACGAACGTAGGGTCTGATAGTTCTCGAGGTCGCCGATGTGATGGGAGACCCAGGCCCGCTCGCCCTTCGCCAGGCAGAAGGTGCTCTTCTGCTCGGCGCCACACGCGAGCAGCGCCGCCGGAGTCCCGCCCGCGAGGCGTATGCTCGCCGGCACGTAGCCGCGCGAACGACGCAGGAACACCTGGCGCTGCTCACCCCCGGCTGTGACCGCGCGTACGACCGAGTCGTCGGTCCGAGTCTCGATCTCCCGGTCGTGAAGGAGGAACAGGTCGGCGATCCCCGCCAGCCGCGCGATCGCGTCGGCATCCGTGAACGCGATCGGCTCATCTGAGACGTTGCCGCTGGTCAGCACCAGCGCCGCCGGCGGCTCGACCAGCAGCGTCGCGAACTCCGACAGCAGCAGATGGTGCAGTGGTGAATAAGGGAGCATCACGCCCAGCTCGCGTGCACCCGGCGCCACGGCACTGGCCACCGCGGCGCCGCCCCTGGCAGGCGCGAGCACGATCGGCCGCTGTGGCGAGCCGAGCAGCTCACGTTCGGAGTCCCGCAGCTCAACCAGCAGCTCGGCGTCAGCGAGTGAGCCGACCATCAGCGCGAACGGCTTGTCTTCGCGGTGCTTGCGCGACCTCAGGCGTCCGACGGCGAGGAGATCGTCAGCCCGGCACGCGAGATGAAAGCCGCCGATCCCCTTGACCGCGACGATCGCCCCGTCGCGCAGCGCCAGCGCTGTCGCAGCCAGCGCATCGCCGGCCACCTCTGTCTCGCCGCTGATCAGCCTCAGACGCGGCCCGCAGGCGGGGCACGCATTCGGCTGAGCGTGGAACCGCCGGTCGGCCGGGTTATCGTATTCAGCCTGGCACTCGGGGCACATCGTGAACGAAGCCATCGTCGTCAGTGGCCGGTCGTAGGGAACGCCATGGACGATCGTGAACCGTGGGCCGCAGTTGGTGCAGTTGGTGAACGGATAGCGGAAACGGCGGTCGGCGGGGTCAAGCAGCTCGTTGAGGCAGTCGCCGCACGGCGCCGTGTCGACGCTGACGGGTGCGTCCACGCGCGCGCCGCTGATGCCGGCTGCGGTCTGACGCAGCGTCGTCACGCTCGCGCGGATCTCAAAGCCGCGCTCACCGCACGGCTCGGCGCTTGAGACCAGCACCTGCTCGATCAGCGCCAGCGGCGGCGCCTGCGCAGTGAGCTTGGAGCGGAACTCTGCGACGGCGCGTTCGCTTCCCTCGACCTCGAGCAGCACTCCCTGCGCGTCGTTGAGCACCCATCCGCCGAGCGCGAGCTCGCCGGCGAGCCGGTGAACGAACGGCCGGAAGCCGACTCCCTGCACGGTCCCGGTGACCCTGATCCTGGCGCGGCAGCGGCCACCCGGCTCCGCACGGCCGTGGCGCTCGATCGGATCCACGGCGACACGGCTCAACCGGTGAGCTCCCGTAGCGCGTGACAGGCGCTCGCCTGGGCCTCCTGGATCCGCGGGATGTGCTCAGAACGCGTCACGATCACATGATCCGCGAGCCCTTCGGCAGCGATCCGCCCGCCGTTGTAGCCGACCATCGCGATCGTTCCCAGACCGAGGCGCCGCGCCTCGTACAGCGCCTCGATCACGTTCAGGGAGTTTCCGGATGTGGAGAAGCTCAGCAGCGCATCGCCGCGCGCGCCATAGGCGATCACCTGACGCAGGAAGATCGCGTCGGTGCCGATGTCGTTGGCGATCGCCGTGATGATCCCCGGGTCCTCGGTCAGGTCGATCGCGGGCCAGCGCCGGGCGCCCGGGCGCATGGGGGTGCGAAAGTCTGCGACCGCGTCGATCGCGTCGGTCGCGGAGCCGCCGTTGCCCAATGCCAGCAGCTTGCCGCCGCGGTCCAGCGCCGCACGAAGCGAATCTGCGGCGTCGATCAGCACTCTGGTGTTATCGGTCAGCGTCTGTTCACGCAGCGCGTCGATCTCGGCCGCCTTCATCAACACCGAACGGCGCACGTCCTCGACGACCGGCTCGAGTTCGCGCTCACGCTCGTCGAGGAACGGATAGAGAAAGCTGCTCGCGCCGGCGTCGTGCGCCTGGCGAGGATCTCGTCCGGCAAGCAGGCCGCGGTGCTCGAAGAACACGTGCACCAGCTCCCACAGGATGTGGTAGAAGGTCTCGACCAGCTCCTGCCGCACGTCACGGTTGCAGGTCGGAGGCGTGAACTCGCGCTCCGCGCCGCAGGAACTGAATGCGACCGTCAGAGCGCCGCGCCCGCGCGCGAGTTGCAGGGCGCGGGCGGCGGCGCCGCCGTCCTCGTCGGCCCCGAATGCGATCACGATGTCGTCCGGCAGTACCAGCAGGTCGAGTGCGTCGGCCAGCTCGGGGCCCGCCGCTGTCAGCGCGAACGCCGGCAGCGCCCGTTTGCCGACGATCACCGGGTGCACGAACTCGACCGCGACATGCCGCGCGTCGGAGCGCGCCGACGGCGTCGCCCCGAGCGCGACCAACCGCCCGCCGCGGGCGAACCGCTCGGCCACCAGGTGGCATAGCCGCGCCAGCGGATCGGCCTGCTCAGCGAAGAACTGCGTTCCGGCGAGCGTGCGCATCTGCGCGAGCGTCTGGAGCCGCGCCGCGGGATCGCCCGCAACGGCAGCCTCGATCGCCGCTTCGCTCACGCGGCCACTCCGATCGCGCCGGCGATCCTCAGCAGCCACTCTCCGAACGCGGTCACTCCCTCTCCGGTCCGCGCGCTGGTGAGGATCCGCTCGGCGGCGGGGTTGACCTTGTCGATGTTGTAGAGCAGCAGGTCGAGATCGAGCTCGAGGTGGGGGAGCAGATCGATCTTGTTGACGATCACGAGCTCACAGGCCCTGAACATCAGCGGGTACTTCAGCGGCTTGTCCTCGCCTTCGGTGACGGAGGTGACCATGATCCGGGCGTCCTCGCCGATCCGGAATTCGGCGGGGCAAACCAGGTTCCCCACGTTCTCGACGATCAGCAGATCGATCTCCTGCAGTGGCAGCGCCGGGATCGCCGAACGGACCATGTTCGCGTCCAGATGGCACTCGCCTCCGAAACCGGATGCCGTGTTCAGTTGGATCACCGGGACGTGCAGGCTCGCGAGCCGGTCGGCGTCGAACGAGCCCTGGACGTCGCCCTCCAGCACGCCGAAGCGAAGCCCGGAGAGCTCACGGACGACTGACTCCAGCAGCGCGGTCTTGCCGGCCCCGGGAGCACTCATGAAGTTGACCACGCGCACGCCGGCGCGGTCGAAGTCGGCGCGATTCGCCGCCGCGATCGTGTTGTTGGCGTCGAGCGCCTCCTCGACGACCGTCACCTTTGTCCGATGCACTGGGTCTCCACCTCCTCAACGTCGATCGACTGAATCTCGAATTCGTTGCCGGCCGCGATCTCGACATCGCTGCCGGCGCAGGTCGGGCAGCGGAAGGCCGGGACCTCGATCGCCCACTCCTTCGCGCACGGGCGGCAGCGCAGACGCGCATCAACCACCTCCACAACCAGCTCGGCCCCCTCACACAGCGAGTCGCGCGCGACGAACTCGAAGTAGAACGCGAGCGTCTCCGGCACCACCTGGCGAAGTTGGCCGACGCGCAAGTTGACCACGCGCACGCGACGCCCGTCGGCATGCTTGACGGCGGTGTTCACGATCGCCCCGCTGAGCGACAGCTCATGCATCGCCGGACGGGTCAGTCCCTCGCTGCCGCCGCCGGCGATGAGGAGCCCCGCAGCTCCAGCACCGTCGCCACGACGAGGTCGGCGGCGCGGTCCACCGCCGCCGAGACCTCGTCGGAAAGCCCCCACCCCATCTGCTGCACCTCGGCCGGCTCACATGCAATCACCAACACCCTCCCGGGCCAGGCACCGACGGTCTTGACGAACCGCAGCACGGTCTCCGGGTCCATCGCATGCGGGTTGATCACCTCGCCGTCCTCGATCGCGCCTGCGACCGACTCCTGATCGGCCTCCATCACATACAGCGTTCCCGGCTCGCCACCCTGACGGCTCACGTCGAGCACGACCAATGCGTCGTAGCCGCGCATCACCTCGTATGCCAGGTCGAGCCCACCGGTGCCTGCGTCCATCACCGACACGCCGTCACCAAGCTCGAGCTCCGACAGCCGGCGGGCAACCGCACCCCCGAACCCGTCGTCACGCATCCAGGCGTTGCCGACGCCCGCGATCAGGATGCTGCGCAGCGGCTCATCATTCATCGCTCGATCACCTCGACCTCCTCGTCGAAGAAGAACAGGAAGCGCCCGGTCTCTCGCATCAGCTCCTGCCCCGGGTCGTCGTCGATCGTCACACCCAGGTGAGTGCGCCCGTCGTAGTCGGTGAAGATCCGCTCGAGCGTCGCGGTCCGCCCCGCGACCAACCGAGCGTGAAGGTCGGCGTCGGCGCGCGGGTGGAGCACCACCTTGTCGCCTCGACGCAGCGTGAACCCACGCAGGTGCACGATCTCCTCGCCGGCCCGGGGGTCGTAGAGCCCCTCGGGCTCGCGCGGCGGCTCCTGCGTCTCGGCGCCGAGTGGTGCCCTGTCCGAGCTCCCCGGATCCCGCAGCGTGACGCGGCCATGCAGCGCGACGATGTCCTCGGGCGTCGTCGCCAGGGCTCGCGCGAGCATCTCGCGCACCGTCGGATCCTGGCGCTCGATCTCCGCGCGCTCCCCATCGCTGAGGGCATGAACGTGCAGCAGCAGCGCCTCCTCGATCTCGGTGCCGTCGAACAGCGAGCCGCGGCTCTCCGGCGCGATCTGAGGGTGATCGCTCAACATGATCGCCGCTCCCAGGATCGCGTCATCGTCGACGCTGGCCAGCACCGGAAAGGTGTTGACGCTCGCGCATGGGCGCTCGAGCGGTGAGACGAACCGCCCGCCGCGCACCCGTGCGATCGGGTGCGTCGAGATCAGCGAGGACCGCAGCGCGCCGGCGCGATCCAGCCCACTGGAGACGAGCGTCTTGTTCTCGACCCGCAGGCAGATCTCATACTCCCCCGCACCCAGCGTCCTCGCCGCGAGCTGGACCGCAACCGACAGCAGGTGTCCGTCCTCGCCCTCGAACTGCGCCGGCGTGCACACGGCCGTCTCTCTCAGCGCTCCGACCATCACGCCCGGAATCCGCACCGCGTGCGCCTGTGCCTGGTGGCGCTCGCCGGTCGGCGCGAGGAAGCGAACCTCGCCGCTCAGCACCGCGTCGGCGTCCGCGGCCATTACGGCGCGCAGCTCGAGGTGGTCAAACGTCGTCGCCAGCGCTGCCGCGTAGACGGGCGGATAGACGATCCCGAACGGTGTCGGCGTGGCGTTCTTGGCCGCACCCGGGGTGTAGGGGTACAGGGCGTAGCCCTCGTAGAGCAGCGAGTCGACGAGCTGCTCGAGCCGGTCACTCACCGTGGTCTCCCGAAGCCCGCACGCCTTCACGGGCCGTCTGCGCCTGATCGAGCATCTGGGCCAGGCACGCGTCGAGCGTCGCCATACCCCGCGCGAGCTTCTCCCGCTGCAGCGCCTCCAGCGTCTGTGAGCGGACGCCCAGCCAGGCAGTGTTCGGGTAGTAGTGCTCGATCGTCTCGCGCCACACCGCCACCGGCATTCTGAAATCGATCGACTTCGTCCATGGGACCAGCACCATCTGGAGTTCCCCGCGCTCGTTGCGGTAGTAGATCGTCCCGTTGAAATGCAGCGCCAGCGGCGCCTCGCCGTCGGGAAGCGAGTGCAGGTACTTGGCGGCGGCCAGCTCGAGGTCGTAGTGGCAGGCGATCGGTACCGACACGCTGGTGGTGCCCGTGAACGCCGGCACCAGCACATCGAGGCGGGACCAGACGAGGCTTCTGGTCGTGACCGCCCAGCGTTCCGGGGCGCCGAACAGCTCAACCAGCCGCTGTCGGGTGTCGGCGTCGTACTCACGCCGCGCCGGCTCGATCATCAGCTGGATCGTCAGCGCGATCATGTAGATCTCGCATCCGCTCTCGTCGCTGATCCGGAGGTCAAGCGCGAGCATCGGCGCCGCCGCGTGGCGGATCGCTCGTGCGCCCTCGATTGCGAAGTCAGGCTCGGGGGCCACCAGCTCGGGTTTTGGTGTCACCGCCGCGGGAGCCGTCGGCACCCCGTTTAGCGCACCGGCATCGACGTTCATCTGGCCGCTGCCATCTGGCCGCCGAGCTCCTCGAAGAAGCGCGCGACCGCAACGTCGACTGCGCTGCCGCCGGAGATCCCCTCCCACGCAAGCTTGATCGTTCCGGTCAGCGCATAGCAGCGGTCGATCGGAGCGATCGCATAGATCGGCGGTTCGGCGAGGCGGTTTACGATCAGCCCCTCGACATCCGGCTCGAGCCCTGCGAGCACCGGGTTGAGCTCGAGCATCCGAGTCCACGAGTCGAAGTGCAGCTCGCTCTCGGTCGCACCGGCGGGGCTCGGGTACATCGCCACCACACATGCCGTCACGGTCGAGTGCATGAAGAACGCGAGCCCGATCGGGATCTGAAAGCTCGCCCACAGATTGTCCGGGATCTCCATATCGACCAGCCACAGCGTCCGGTTCCCGACCGGCCGATAGTCGCCTTCGCCGGCGCGCATCGCCCAACACGCCTCGCAGGAACAGACGATCGCCCGGTCGGCCAAGGCGAGTAGGTGGCGGTGCTCGGCGGGGATCTCCAGGCCGCAGAGGTCGCAGTGCTCGGTGCCCGGCTCCGACGGGGACTCCGACGGTGACGGTGACGGTGCGGGATCTCGCACAGCAGCATCTCGCGGCTGTGCGAGACCGCGCATCCCGGTCACCAGCTGCGCCCGCCGGCGCACTGCGACGGCGTCGGCGATCGATCGCCGGTCACCCCGTCCGGCACGATCCCCGTTCACGCTCATACGACCAGCGCCACCCTCACCGATCCCCGATCCCTGAGCAGCGGCACAGGCTTCAGCTGCAGCCGGTCGGCGTCGAGCGATCGTCCCGCCCGCGGCAGGAAGTACGAACGTCCGCAGCCTCCACACGCGAGCGAGCCCGCAACGAGTGTCCCGTCCCGAAGGGGGGCACCGCAGGCGGCGCACTCGTCGCGGTAGGCAAGCAGCGCCCCATCGACGTTCGCCACCACGAGCGCGTCGGCGCCGAGCGAGACGGCTCGCATCGAGCCCTCGTCGAGCTCTCCCAGCGAGTCGAGGTCGATCCATGCCGGCGCGGCGGCGGGCGGTGCCGCCGCGCCGGGGCCGGCGTTGACGATCGGCAGTTCGATCCGCGGAAGGTGCCCAGCGTCGGGCTCGCTCGCGCCGACGACCGCCATCGGGAGTGTGTCGCCGCTCATCGGGAGCGCCAGCCCTGTGAGCTGCGGCGCGACCCCCTCCACTTCCAGCCCCGCGAGATCCGGTGCCGCCTCCTCGAGCGCCTGCTTGATCGCCAGCTCGAGCGTGACTGAGGAGGCTGAGCAGTCCGAGCAGCTTCCCTGGAGGTGGATACGCGCGACACCGTCCTCCAAGGAGAGCAGCTCGACATTGCCACCGTGTGACTCCATGTACGGCCTCACCGAGTCAAGGGCGCCCTGCACCCGGTCTGTGAGGGGAACCGGGTGCAGGTCGTGGATCAGCAGCAGCGTCGAGAGGAGCGGGTCTTCGGTCAGTCTTGCCGCCAGGCTGGCCCCTTCCCCGCCGCTGCTGATGAGAACGGTCAGGATCCGATCCAGTCCCTCGCCATAGAGCTGGACGATCGCGGAGACGAGCTCCTCGGCCACCTCCCGAGTTGACGAGTCTCCCTGCGCCTCCAACGCACCCTGAAGCTCCTGAACACGTTCGAACAGGAACTCGGGCGCCTCCGTCCCTGGAGTGATCTCGTCCATCTCTACGACAGCGCGGTCGGAGTGTGAACCACCTTGCGAACCTTGCCGGCGCCGGTGTACATGTGAACACCGCACGGCAGGCATGGATCGAATGACCGCACCGCCCTCATGATATCGATCCCCTTGAAGTTCTCGGGGCCGTTCTCCTCGAAGATCGGCGTGTTCTGCACCGCGTCCTCATAGGGACCCGGCGTCCCGAACGAGTCACGCGGGCTCGCGTTCCACGGTGTCGGCGGATAGGGCTGGTAGTTGGCGATCTTGCCTTCACGGATCACCATGTGGTGCGAGAGCACGCCACGGGCGGCCTCATGGAAGCCGACGCTGACCGCGGACTCCGGAACGGTGAACTTGTTCCAGCTCTTCGTCCTGCCGGCCTGGACCTCCTTCATCGCCCGCTCGAGGTTGTGCAGAGCGATCAGCGCGCTGTATGCCTGGTGGTAGGTGCGGGCGCGGTCACGCTCGATCGCATTTGACTTCTCCGGCACCTTCCACTCGAGCTCCATCTCGGGCATGTTCGGCGAGCGCGGCAGGACCATCTGGATCGAATGACCGGTCGCCCTCGCGTAGCCGAAGTCGACCAGCCCCGCCTTGGCGGTGCACCACTGCCGCGCGAACGGGCCTCCGCCGGTGTCACAGCAGACGTGGGTGTCCGTGCGCTTGTCGTACATCCGCGGCGACACCACCCACGTGTACTTGTCGGTGAAGTCGCGCTTCTGCGGCCGCGGCAGCGTGACCTTGTTCCACGGATGGTTCTTGTCGACCGGGTTGCCCAACGGGTCGTGTGTCACAAACGTCGGCTCGTTCTCCCACCCGTCGAAGTACGAGGAGCCGAGCAGGATCCTGATCATCAGGTTGATCTCGACGAGATCGGTCGAGATCAGCTCGCCGTCGATCGCGACGCCTGGCGTGATGTAGCGCTTACGGCCCCACTCGGTCATGTTGCGATAGTCGTAGTCGACGTAGTCGGGGTCGTCGAACGATCCCCAGTTGACGAGGTTCGTCTTGCGGTAGCCGACCATGTCGTAGCCCGGCAGCTCCGTCAGGAAGAAGTCGTAGAGGTCATCGTGCATCGGGACGCTGCGCTTCACGTAGTCGAAATAGCGCATCAGGCGCACGTAGTAGTCGGTGCAGGTCTGGTGCGTGATGTCGGCGCTGCAGCCACCCGGCATGATCGTCGAGGGGTGCGTGTGCCTGCCGCCGAAGAGGCAGTACATCTCACGTGTATAGCGCGCGACGTGCAGTGTCTCCAGATAGAACTCGCCGGTGAACGGGTTCAGCGACCGCATGATGTCGGCGATCGTCTTGAACCCGTGGATATCCTGACCGGGGGCCGGCGTGCTCTCGGCCTTCGCCAGCAGCGTCGGATTGGTCTCTTTGACCATCTGTTCGCAGAAGTCGACGTTCGCCATGCAGTCGTTGAAGATCGCGTGGTCGAAGATGTAGTCGGCGGTCTCCGCGAGGTTGAACGCCAGATCGCCGAGCTTCGGCGGCTTGACACCATAGGCCATGTTCTGATTCAGGCACGAGCAGGTGCAGTGGTTGTCACCGCAGATGCCGCAGATCCGGCTGGTGATGAAGTGGGCGTCACGCGGGTCGATGCCCTTCATGAAGATGTCGAACCCGCGGAAGATCATCGAAGTGCTATAGCACTTGTTGACCTTTTGGTTGGTGAAGTCGATCTCCGTGTGGATTCCGAGGCTGCCGACGATCCGCGTGATCGGATCCCACGACATCTCCTTGACCATCACCTTTTTCTGTGTGGGCGCTTCAGTCGCCATTCGTGTGTCTCCTCACTCGGCCGCAGCCGGCGTTGTCAAACTGTGTGTGGGGTGAACTGGACAGCGGACCAGTCACCACCGCTGCGAGTAACCGGTCTCGAGACTGCGGCCACGCTTGCGCCACTCGGGCTCTTTGTCGTAATGGGTCTTGATGTTCCGCTTGCGGAAGTACCGGACGACCGGCCCGTAGGCGTATTGGGTGACTCCGGCTGCCCACCGGCCCCACTTGTCCTCATCCATGAACGGCATGAACTTGTCGGGGAAGCCCGGCATCGTGCACGCCATGCAGATGCCGCCGACGTTCGGGCAGCCGCCGACGCCGTTGACCCAGCCGCGGACGGGCACGTTGCACTTGACCACCGGTCCCTTGCAGCCGAGCTTGACCAGGCAGCGATGATCCGCGCCGTACTCGGTCGCGTACTGCCCCTGCTCGGTGAACCCGGCGCGATTGCAGCCCTCCCGGACGGTCCGCCCGAACAGCCATTTCGGCCTCAGCGCCTCATCCAGCTCCGGCGCCGGCGCCAGCCCCGCGAGGTGCAGCGCCAGATACAGCAGGACCTCGGTCATGTTGTCAGGCTGCGCCGGGCATCCCGGAATGCAGACGACCGGCAGGCCGGCCTTCGACCTCCAGTTCCAGCCGAGGTAGTCGGGCACGCCCATCGCGCCGGTCGGGTTGTTCTTCATCGCCGGGATGCCGCCGTACGTGGCGCAGGTCCCGATCGCGACCACCGCGGCGGCCTTCGGCGCCAGCCGGTCGAGCCACTCGTTCATCGTGATCGGCTGGCCGGTGCTCGGGTTGATCGAGAAGCCGGTCCAATGGCCCTCGCCGTTGATGTCCTCGTTGCCGATCGAGCCCTCCATGCAGAGCACGAACGGGTCGAGCTTGCCCTGCTCGGCGTCGAACCACGCCTGTGCGTACTCCGCGCCGTTGGCGTAGTCGACCACCTGGTTGTGCACGACCACCTTGGGCATCCCCGGGATCGCCTGCAGGATGATGTCCTCCAGGCTCGGGTTGGTCGCCGAGGTCATCGCCACCGAGTCCCCTTCGCAGCTCAACCCGGTGGTCATCCACAGGACGTGGGCGGTCACCGCCTCGGTTCGCTTCTGAGCCTCGTATGGACTTGCCATCGTCGCCATCCCGTCTCCCTTCCCTCTTGTTGGGCCCTTCAACAGATCCGCGGCAGCGGGTCTCCGACCAGCTGATCCATCACCCTCCTGCCGCCAAAGCTCGTGTGCACCAGCACCATCGCCGGCGGGTCCGTCCGGACCTCGCCGATCTCCACCGCACGCTCGCATCCGGGAACCGCCCGCAGCGCCGCCAGCGCCCGCTCCGACGCCCCCGGGGCGACGAACGCAACCAGCTTGCCCTCATTGGCCATGTACATCGGGTCGATCCCGAGCAGCTCTGCTGCTCCGGCGACCGCCGGAGCAACGGGAATATCCGCCTCGCGCACGATCATCGCCACCGACGAAGCCCGCGCCAGCTCGTTCAGCACCGATGCGACGCCGCCCCGCGTCGCATCGCGCATGCAGCGCAGATCATCGCCGGCCGCGCCCAACAGGGCATCGACGGCCGGCCACAGCGAGCACGTGTCCGATTCGATCGCAGCATCGAGTTCGAACTCGCCGCGTGCCAGCATGATCGCCGTGCCGTGCTCGCCGATGCTTCCCGAAAGGAGGATCCGGTCGCCGGGGCGAAGTGCGGACGGGGAGAGCCTCCCCGCCCGCGCCTCTCGCTGCCCTACCCCCGTGGTGCAGATGTACATGCCGTCGGCGTGGCCGCGCTCGACCACCTTCGTGTCACCCGAGACGATCTCAACGCCCGCGCTCCGCGCCGCTTGTGCGATCGCCTCGACCTCGGCCCGCAGGACGTCGGCATCAAGGCCCTCTTCCAGGATCAGCGAGAGGGTCAGCGCCTGCGGTCGCGCTCCTGACGACGGCCAGGTCGTTGACGGTGCCGTTGACGGCCAGCTCGCCGATCGAGCCACCCGGGAACCGCAGCGGCCGCACGACGTAGGAGTCGGTCGTCATCGCCAGCTCGACGCCGCCGCCGGCGGCGCCGCCGACGATCACCGTGCCCGCATCGGCCAGCTCGGCCAGGGCCGCGCCCCCGAACGCCGGGACCAGCAGCCCCTCGATCAGCCCCGCGGTCGCCTTGCCGCCGGCGCCGTGGGCCATGTTGATCTGACTGTCACGGAACTTCGCCCGCTTCGCGCGCGCGGTCTCGATGATCCCGAGGATCCGCTGCTCGCGGTCCGAGACCGCCGTCGCGGACCGCTCGCTCATCAGACGACCTCGCGCTCGCGCGCGAACCGGCCGTAGTTGTAGTAGGCGGCGCAGGCACCCTCGGAGGACACCATGCACGTGCCGATCGGCCGCTCCGGGGTGCAGGCGGTGCCGAACACCTTGCACTCCCACGGCTTGATCACACCCTTCAGCACCTCACCGCACTGGCACGCCTTCGGGTCGGCGACGCGCGCGCCGGGCACGCTGAAGCGGACCTCGGCGTCGAGGTCGGCGTAGGACGGCGAGAGCTTCAGGCCGCTGTGCGAGATGAAGCCGAGCCCGCGCCATTCGAAGTGGGAGCGCAACTCGAACACCTCGGCCATCACCTCCAGCGCCCGTACGTTGCCGTCATAGGGGACGACCCGGCTGTACTGGTTCTCGACCTCGCAGCGACCCTCGTCGAGCTGCCGGAGGATCATCAGGATCGCCTGGAGGATGTCGAGCGGTTCGAACCCCGCGACCACCACAGGCTTGTAGTAGTCGGCGGGGATGAACTCGAACGGGCGCGCCCCCACGACCGTTGACACATGCCCGGGTCCGATGAACCCGTCGAGCCGCAGATCCGGTGACTCGAGCAGCGCCCGCAGCGGCGGCACGATCGTCACGTGGCTGCACATGCACGAGAAGTTGCTCACGTGCTCGGCCTTCGCACGCTTGAGCGTCAGCGCCGTCGATGGCGCAGTCGTCTCGAACCCGATCGCGAAGAAGACGACTTCGCGATCGGGGTTCTGCTTGGCGATCCGCAGCGCGTCGAGCGGCGAGTAGACCATCCGGATATCCGCGCCGGCGGCCTTCGCCTCCAGCAGCGTTCCGTTCGATCCCGGAACCCGCATCATGTCCCCGAAGCAGGTGAAGATCACCCCGGGCTCGTGCGCCAGCGCGATCCCGTCGTCGACACGTCCCATCGGGATCACGCACACCGGGCAGCCCGGTCCGTGCACGAGCTCGACGTTGGCCGGCAACAGGTCGTCGACCCCGTACTTGTAGATCGAATGCGTGTGCCCCCCGCAAACCTCCATCAGCTTGTAGTGACGCCCGGGCTTGACGAGCGACAGGATCTCTCCCGCGACCGCCCGGCCGAGCTCGGCGTCACGGAACTCGTCGACGAACTTCATGCCGGCGCCGCCTGGCGCTCGGACGCGCGCAGCGTCGCGATCGCGGTCCCGGCGTGCACGATCAGCACGTCACCCGGAGCCACCGGTCCGACGAGCGCGGCTTCGACCGTCACCCGAGCCCCGTCCTCACGTGAGCACAGGGCCAGCCCGCGGACCTCATCGAGCAGGAGCACCACCATCGGCTCGCCCTCGTCGGCGCAGGTGGCGCAGTGCCATTGATCGCAGCTCGTCGGCTCGCTCACTCGATCACGCTCGCCTTCAGCTCCTCGAGCTCCTGCTCGTAGTCGCGCCCCATCCGAACGAGCAGATCGTGCGTTGCACGCGCCTCCTCCTCGTCGACCTGCGAGATCGCGAAACCGACGTGGATCAGCACCCAGTCGCCAGGCCCGACGCCTCCGTTCTCGCCGTCGAGAAGACCGACGTTGACCGTGCGCGTAACTCCGGCCACCTCCACCTTGGCGAGTCTGTTCTCGCTGTCGATCACCTCGACCACCTGCCCTGGGATCGCCAAGCACACGGCAGCCGTTCTACCACCGTCCAGAGCCGCATGTGCGAGCCACGTAACGAGGCTTACGGAGGGAATGATGCTTATCGAACGCCACGTAACCCTGGTTACATACGCCACAAACCATCGGTCGACCGCTAAATTACATGCACATCCTGTGCAGGGCGTCGATCAATCCGAGTGGCGGCGGGGCGGTCTCGAGCGGGCCTCGAGGCGGCCGCAGGCGACTGCGCTTCACACCTACCTGCTTGACGCGGATGACGAGATCGCCGAGCAGTTCGACCTCCGCACTCGGCTCGCGGTCAGGCAGGGCACGACGGTCAAGGTGCTCGAGGCACCAGTCGGAGGCTGCGAGCTGTGCCCGCTGCTCGACGAGGTTAGAGGCGGCCTCGGGCTGCTCGTCCTCGACGGGCTGATCGCGTACGAGGCGAGCCTCGGCGAGCGGACCGCGACCGAGTTGATCGGGTCTGGCGACCTGATCCAGCCGCCACCGGACCACATCGACGCGATGCTCCAGCGGACCGATTCGTGGCGGGCGCTGTGGCCGACCCGATTCGGGCTGCTCGATCGCGATTTCGCCGATCGCGTCCGGCCCTGGCCGCAGATCCTGCAGGCGCTGCTGCGGCGCGCCAGTCGCCGGACGACCGACGTCGACGAGATGCGCGCGATCACCTGCCATCCGCGGCTCGAGGTCCGCCTGGACCTGTTGTTCTGGCACCTGGCGGCGCGCTGGGGCCGGGTCGAGCCGTCCGGTATCCGCCTGACGCTGCCGCTCACCCACCGGCTGCTCGGCCAACTCGTAGCGGCGGAGCGGCCCTCGATCTCGCACGCGCTGGCGCGGCTGTCGCACGCCGGGCTCGTGGTCGGCTCGGCGGGCGACTGGCACCTGATGGGCAGCGCCGAGGAGCACCTCGAGGCGCTTCTGGAACGGACGGTTGGTCTGACACGGCGCGCGTCCGACCCAGAACGGGGCGAGCGGCAGGCCGGATGAGCCGAGGGGAGGGTCAGCGCGATCCGGGACAGGGCCGGCCTGATGAAGAGACGCGTGTGGCGGAAGCCGACGATCCATACCAGGCCGACCGCCACCGCCCGATCAGCATCCTGTGGCTGACCAGCGGCCTCGGCTGCGACGGCGACTCGGTCGCCCTCACCGCCGCGACCAACCCCAGCCTCGAGGACCTGCTGCGCGGCTGTCTGCCGGGGATGCCGCCGATCATCCTCTACAACCCGATGCTCGCGTTCGAGACCGGAGCGGCGTTCGTGCAGGCATTCGAGCGTGCCGCGCGCCGGCGAGCTGGACCCGTTCATCCTCGTTTTGGAGGGTTCGGTCCCCAACGAGCAGATCAACGGCGAGGGTCACTGGGCGGGGATGGGCGTCGACGCCACCACCGGTCAACCGGTCCTGACCAACACGTGGATCGACTTGCTCGCGCCGCGGGCGGCGGCGGTTCTGGCGATCGGGACGTGCGCGGCCTACGGTGGCGTCCCCGCGATGCGCAACAACCCGACCGGGGCGATGGGCCTGCGTGATTACCTGGGTTGGAACTGGCGCTCCCGGCTCGGTGTGCCGATCGTCAACCTCCCGGGCTGCCCGGTCGTGCCCGACAACATCACCGAGACGCTCCTGTGCATGGCGCTGCATCTCGCCGGGATGGGGCCGGCGATGGAGCTTGACGATCAGGGCAGGCCGGTGCGGATGTTCGGCTCGACCGTCCACGAGCGCTGCGACCGCGCCGGGCTCGCCGAGCACGGCGCCTTCTCGGAGGGGCAGGACGACGGCCGCTGCTTGGTCAAGCTCGGCTGTAAGGGACCCGTGGTCAAGTGCAACGTCCCCGTCCGGGGCTGGGTCAACGGCGTCGGCGGCTGCCCGAACGTCGGAGGCATCTGCATGGCCTGCACGATGCCCGGCTTCCCCGACAAATACATGCCGTTCATGGAGATGGACGGCGCCGCAAAGCTCTACTCGAAGACCGCCAGGATCGCGCACGGGCCGCTCTTCCGCTACCTGCGCGAGCGCCGGATCCGCCGGGAATACGACGTCGAGCCGGAGTGGCGCCGTCCCGGACCGCGGCTGACCAGCGGCTATCACGAACAGCCGCACTCGCAGCCGGCGCTCGAGCCCGGTCGCAATCGCGAGCGGGCGTTGCACTGAGACGTGCCGGTTCTCGTCGTCTTCCGTTGCGAGATCTGCGGCGTACGGCCGGACCCGGCGACGCAGCATTCGCTGGAGCAGCAATTGCTCGACCTGCGCCACGGCGAGTACGTGGACGCTGAACCCGGGCGCTGGCTGACCTGGCACGGCCGCGGGATCTACGGTCCGCACCGGTACGCCTGCGGTGAGCACCGTGGAGAGCTCAAGGCGATTCTGCGGGAGCACTACGGGACACTCGGCTGGCATCCCTGGGCCGTCGGACCCCACCCGTGGGCCGGACGGCGCGGAACCGACAGGGCACGGCGCTATGCGCGGTCGCTGCGCTCGACCTTTGGAGCCGGCGGCCGATGATCGCCGCAATTTTCGCGACTCGGGACAACACGGCGCGCTACCGTGAAGTTCATGGATAACGAAACCACAGACACCCAGGAGGCGGGCGCGCTCGAGCTCAGCGACGAGCAGTGGCGGGAGCGGCTGACGCAGAGCAGTACGACGTTCTGCGCCGGCAGGCGACCGAGCGGCCCTTCACCGGCGAGTACGTCCACATGAAGGACGACGGCACCTACCGGTGCGCCGGCTGCGGGCCGAGCTGTTCACCTCCGAGACCAAGTTCGACTCGGGCAGCGGCTGGCCGAGCTTCTTCGAGCCGGCGGTCGCCGAGAACGTCGAGATCCGTCCCGACCGCAGCCTCGGCATGGCCCGCACCGAGGTCGTGTGCCAGCGCTGCGGCGGCCATCTCGGCCACGTCTTCGACGACGGCCCGAACCCGACGGGGCTGCGCTACTGCATCAACTCCTGCGCGCTCGACTTCGACAAGCAGTAGGCCTTCGTACCGCGGCCGGGGAACCCCAGGCCTCATATGGCGGCCGGGGAACCCCAGGCCTCATGTGGCGGCCGGGGAACCCCAGGCCTCATGTGGCGGCCGGGGAACCCCAGGCCTCATATGGCGGCCGGGGAACCCCAAAACCCCACTCTCGCCGTCAGTCCCGAATGCGTGGGGTTTAAGCCGGCTGTGCCGCCTCTATCCCCCACAGTTGCCCAAGAGTGCCGGGTGTGGGGTTCTGTGGTGGCACGACGGCCGGTGCGATCGCCGGCCGGGCCACGGCGGCGGCAGCGGCGCCGGCGGCGCCAGAGTGCAGATCTCCTCGCCCTTGCGATGCTCGCGCAGGCGGAAGTAGATGAAGCCGCCGACGCAACAGGACGCCGAGCGCGATCGCGGCGCCGACTCCGACCTGCTCGAGGATGTGGGCGGCGGCGGTGCCGCCGAAGTAGCCGAGCAGGCCGTATGTGAGCGCCCAGGTGATCGCGCCGGCAGCGTTGTAGAAGAAGAACAGCGCTGAAGCGCATCTCGTCGATGCCGGCGAGCCAGGCGACCGCGAACCGGACGAGCGCGATCCAGCGGCCGATGAACACGGCCTTCGGGCCTGCCTGGCGAAGAAGCGGTCGCCCGCCGCGATCAGCGTCGACCCGGCGCGTCTGGAACGGGCCCGGCGCCTCGAGCACGTCGCGGCCGAGCTTGCGGCCGAGCAAGTAGCCGATGTTGTCGCCGACGATCGCCGACGCGATCGCGATCGGGATCACGAGCCAGATGTTGAGCTTGCCCTGGCTGGCGAGCACGGCGGCGAGCACGAGCGCGGTCTCGCCGGGCGACGGGAACGCCCATCGACTCCAGGCCGATGATCGCGGGCAGCAGGTAGCCGAGGTTGCCGCTGACGCGATGATCGCCGCGAGAGCCGAGCATCAGCGCGCGTCGCGACGCCTCGCTCGCGGCCGGCGCGCACGACCGGCTCCGGCTTGCGCAGGACCGCCAGCAGCGACAGCCCGGCCGGCAGCGTGTGGCCCGGTGCGCAGCCAGCGCGCCTCGGCGCGCAGCGGCAGCTCGAGCACCCCGTTGAGCCAGTCAGGACCGAGCTGGAGATCGGTCGTGTAGTCGCCGTCGGCCGCTTGCGCCGGCGCTGAGCGAGCCGGACGACCGCGGCCGGCGCGAGCAGCAGGCTGTTGAAGGAGGTCAGCCGGTCGACCTGCCAGCCGGCGGCCCTGCGCGCGCGCCGGCAGCGCGCGCGGCCGTAGCGGCGATAGTGGTGGTTGGCCTCGTCGTGGCGCGACCACAGCGCCTGGTAGGCGGGCACGGTCAGCAAGCAGCCAGCCGCCGGGCTTCGGCGACCCGCCGCAGCTCGCGCAGCGTGGCGACGTCGTCGGGCGTGTGCTCGAGCACGTCGAGGCACGTGATCAGATCGAACGTCGCGTCGTCGAACGGCAGCTCCTCGAGCCGTCCGACGCGGACGTCGAAGGCGCCACGGCCGCGCGCGACCGCGGCCGCGTCCTCGTTCAGCTCGACGCCTGACACCTCGCCGTAGCGAGCGAGCTCGACGAGCGTTCGGCCCGAGCCGCAGCCGGCGTCGAGCAGCCGCGCCGGGCCTGCCGAGCGGCAGCCGCTCGAGCTCGGCGGCGATGACCGCGCGGCGGCCGCGGTACCACCAATGGTGGTCGTCGACGTCGAGCATCGCCCGCATCAGTCGTTCGTCCATCGGGGGGATGCTGCCAGCTATGGCGACGCGGTTGCTGCCGTGCCGGTCCGCCACGAGGCGCCGGCGCTACGAGTGGCGCGCTCGCCACTGATCTTCGATCGGTGCCTGCGCGACTGGCAGGCTCAGCGTGAACGTCGCGCCGGGCTCCGTCGTCGGCGGTCGAGTGTCGAGCGTTCCGCCCATCCGCTCCGCGAGCTCGCGGCCGATCGCCAGACCGAGGCCGAAGCCGGCCTCGCCGCCGGTGCCACGTCCCGCGCTTGAAGCGCTCGAAGATCATCTCGCGCTCCTCGTCGGGGACGCCCGGGCCGTGGTCGCTGACGCTCAGCGTCGGGGCCGTGCCTGCGCGCAGCGTCACCCCGATCTCGCTGCCGCCGGGCGCGACGCGCAGCGCGTTGTCGAGCAGGATCCGCAGGATCTGCGCGATGCTGCCCGGATCGCCGAGCGCCCACACCGGCCCCTCGCGCTCCTGCAGCACGCAGCCGACACCTCGCTCCTGGCTGCCGAGCTCGAACTCGGCGAGCACCGCGCGGCTGAGCTCGCCGAGCTCGACCGGCTCCGAGCGCAGCTGCACGTCGGCGTCGATCCGGCTGAGGTCGAGCAGGTCGGCGGCGAGCCGCCCGAGCCGGCGCGACTGTGCGCGCGCGCGCTCGAGCAGCTCGAGCGCGTCGTCGAGGTCGACGGCGCCGCTGCGAAGGTCCTCGGCGAGCAGCTCGAGCATCAGGTCCAGCGACGTCGAGCGGCGTGCGCAGCTCGTGCGACGCCGTCGCGACGAACGCCCGGCGCGCCGCCTCCTGGTGGCGCAGGCGGCTCTGCATCAGCGCGAACGTGCGCGCGAGGTCGCCGACCTCGTCACGGGAGCGGTCGACCGGCAGGTCCGCCACCGGCGCCGTCGGCCGCGAGCCGCAGCGCCGCCTCGCGCAGGCGCCGCAGCCGGCGCACGAGCGTCGCCGACAGCGGGATCGCCAGCAGCAACGTCAGCACCAGGCCCGCGAGCGCGGCGAGCAGGAACGCCACCTGCACCGCGTGGACCGCACCCGGGATCTCGTTGATCGGCTGCGCTCACGAACAGCACCGAGTCACTGCTGTGGAACGGGATCGCCTCGAGCGCGTACGACGTGCCGGCGATCGTCGATGATGCCCGAGGCTTGGCCGAGCGCGACAGCCACGCGGTCGCGACCGCGCCGGGATCCTCGAACTTCTGCTCGGTGACGGTCGGCTTCGAGCACAGCGGCTGCCCGTGACCGGAGCTGTCGATGTACCCGATCAGGATCACGCTGGTCGGCGCCGACCTCGCCCTTGAGCGTGGTCTCGGCCTCGGACAGGGCGCTCGATCTCGGCCTCGGCTGCGGGTACCCGGGATCTGCGGGCACTCCGGCCGGCAGATCGCCGCAGATCGAGGCTGCGAATCGGGTCGAGATCGCGGCACGCGAGAGCTCGGTGTTGAGCGTCTGCTGAGCGGACTTGCGAAGCGATCTCTCAAGCCGCGGCAGCAGCGCGATCGCGGCGACGACGAGCATCGTCACGGCCGTGACCAGCACGGCCCCGACGATCCGGCCGCGCAGACCGAGCGCGCCGAGCCACGACCGCGACAGCATCGCCCTCAGCGGTCGCGGGCGGTCCAGAGAGCCGGTCGGCTCGGTCACTTGCCCCCGCAGCCGGTAGCCGGCGCCGCGCACGGTGAGGATGTAGCGCGGCTTCTCGGGCTCGGGCTCCAGCTTCTCGCGCAGGTGGCGGATGTGCACGTCGATCGCGCGGGGATCGCGGTAGGCGCTGTCGCCCCAGATCGCGCGCAACAGTTCCTGGCGGTTGAGCAGCCGTCCCGGTTCGGCCATCAGCGCGTCGAGCAGCTCGAACTCGCTGAACGTGAGGCGCACCGCGCGGCCGTCGATCGTCACCTCGCGCTGCGCGCGGTCGAGCAGGATCGGCCCGACGGTGAGCACCTCGTCGCCCATCGCGCGCGTGCCGGCGCGACGCAGAACCGCTCGAATCCGGCTGCGGAGCTCGGCCAGCCCGAACGGCTTGGTGACGTAGTCGTCGCCGCCGGCCTCCAGCCCGAGGACGGCGTCGGCCTCGGAGTCGAGCGCGGTCAGCATGATGATCGGCACGACGTTGCGCCGTGCGCGCAGCGTCCGGCAGACCTCGTAGCCGTCGGGCCCTGGCCGAGCGCGATGTCGAGCAGGACGATGTCGAAGTGGTCGGTGCTCGCGCGGTCGATCGCCGAGCGCCCGTCCGCGACCGCGGTGACCCGATGGCCCTCGCGCGTGAAGGAGCGGGTCAGCATCTCCCGCAGATCGGACTCGTCGTCGACGACGAGGATGCTGAGCGACGCCTCGGCGCTCCTCGGCGGGGCGCCTTGGCCCGCGCCTGCAGGACGTTCTGTTTGCATGATCGACGTCTTGGATGCTAGTGCATGGGCGCCGCCTCAGACGCCCTGCAGGGACTTGTGTCGAGCTTCGGGCCCGGAGTCGCTGGAGCTCCCAGCGGTCGCTTCACGCGGGAGGAGCCGCCCCTCATTGGCGACCGCCCACAGCACCGCCAGCCACGTCAGCACGGCGAGGGCGACGTGCACCTCGACGAGCTCGGCCGGCAGCCCGAGCTCGTACTGGGTCGAGCCGACGACACCCTGGACCGCGAGTAGGAGCGCGAGCACGGTCATCGGCTCGAGCGGGGCGAGCGGCCCGCGGGTGCGCTTCAGCAGCCAGACGCCGATCGTGGCGACGCCGAACAGGGCGGCGATCGTTGCGTGCATGTGGATCGCGAACGAGAGTGTGTCGGCGCCGTCGAAGTGCAGCCGCTTGATGTGCTGGCCGACCCCGCCGCCGGAATGGGGGCCGGCTGCGGTCGCGGCGGTCCCGGCGGCGAGCGTCAGCGCCGCCAGCAGCCCGAGCCCGCGCACCGACCAGACGAGGGCTCGGTCGGTCGAACGCGGGCGCGATCCCGGTTCGTAGGTGGCGCGCCAGGCGAGCGCGACCGCCGGGATCAGGATGACGATCGAGAGCAAGAAGTGAGCCATCACGAACCCCGGCGCGAGCTTGTACCCGACCGTGTAGCCGCCGAGCACCGCCTGGGCGACGACGCCGAGCGGAAGTAGGAGCGCGAGGATCGCGAGATCCCGTCGGAACGGCCTGCGCCTGAACGCAGCCACGGCCGTGACGAGCACGCCGATGCCGATCAGCGCGGAAGCAACCCGGTTGCCGAACTCGATCAGTGAGTGTGTCTCGAGCGGCGGGTATACCTTCCCGAAGCACTTCGGCCATGTTGGACAGCCGAGGCCCGAGCCCGTCAACCTGACCGCTGCACCGGTCAGCAGGATCAGGCTCAACACGGCCAGCGAGCAATAGGAGAGCTTGCGGAAGCGGTCGGGCGTGACCTCGAGGAGAGCTGCGAGGCGAGCGCGCATCAGAGCTGATGATGCCGCAATTACCTCGCGGGCGATGCGCTGCGGGCGCCGGCCTCAATCGATCTCCGTATGGCTCGCTCGAGGATCGCCGCGATTCGCTCGAGATCTCGGGCAACGGGATCCAATGATCCGGACGCGCGATGCTGTTGCAATCTGACCGCCCGCGCCGCGCGCATCCCAGGATCCTCGACCTGCGGCGGCTCCAGCGCCCGGGCAGTCCGCGCCAGCGCGAGGCCGTCCTCTTCAGAGAGCTGCTCCACGGCAGCGATCAAGCGCCGCAAGCCGGCCGCGATCGCGCCAACGTCCATTTGGTACGGAGTCACGCGCTCGGCCCGCAGAAACGTCCCCTTGACATCAGCTGCCGCAGCCTTCAGGCGTCGGCGCCGTGCCGCGGCGACGGGTGCGAACCGCCAGCACCAGCGCATCTGCTGCGCATCCGTGATCCGGCGAGGCGGCAATCGGCCCTGTCCTGCGGCGAGACATTTCACTGCGATCTCTGTCGAGAGTGCTTCGAGCAGCGGATCCCTGTGACGAGTAACCGATTCGGCGACTCGTAGCGCCTTGGCGGCGGCATCGAGGCTGGTCTGCCAGTCCCCGGCGAGGATCGTGGTGCGCGCGAGTCGCGCCAGCGCGCCGGCGAAGTCAGGTTCGTGATCAACTGCCTCCGCAGCGAGTTGGCATTGCTCGGCGATCGGCAGCTCGTCACCGAAAACGTCGAGACACCAGCAGATATCCCGCGCTGCGAGCCCGCCCCAGAAGCGGTCGGCGAACGCCTCCTGGCGACGGGTCGCGATGCCTCGCCGCAGCGTCTCAAGCTCGGTTCCCGCAGCGAGCAGCTCGTCCGCGCGAGCCACATGCCCGCATCCGAGGTTGGCGGCCAGTCGGCTGAAAGAGCTGCTGGGCGGTCCGACGATCGTCTCGCAGCGCGACAGAACCAGGATATCGGCAAGGGCGCGCTGCGCTTCGGTCAGGGCGGCGTAGCCGGGAACGATCTCGGAGGCTGTCATCACGGTCGTGAAACGCTGCTTCAGCGAGCCGAGGTAACGGTCGTTGTCGGACAGGACCAGGACCGGGTTACGGCCACCATCTGCCAGGCGCTCGATCGCATCCTCGATGTAGGGAGTGGGCGTGTACTTCTCGTGGGCGATCAGGTGACGCCAGTCACCGGTGACGATGTCCCCGGCCCTGACATGGACCGCTGACAGGCGGTCGATGCCCGCCAGCCGTGAGCAGACAGCAATCAGGTCGAGAACCTTCGCGCTCCAACCGATCTCGTGAAAGCAGCGGGAGAAGCGGGCTCGCGCTGTGGCACTCGTCTCGCCGGCCAGCCGTGAGATCGCGAATATCTCCGACACCTCGATGAAGCCTGAGGCGCCGGTGCGCTCAAGCTCGGCACGGGCGTCGAGCTCCTCCATCGCGACGATCTCCCAGTCTGGGATCGGCGTGCGGCCCTCGAGTTCCGTGCTCGGGATCTCGAACTCGCTGAGATACGCCTCGCTGAACAACTCTGTCGGATGATTGATCGCCGCGTCGGCGCCGACCGGCCAGACGAAGCGAAATTCTCCGCCGAACGCTTCAGCCAGGGCGCTGGCGTTGACGATCGCATTGAGTCGTCCTCCGAGCTGATCCCAGCGACGAGCGACCGCCAGCGGTCCTCGACCGCGGAGGTCGCGATGCCGTTTCGCTTCCCTCTGATCCATTGCACGTCCCGGCTGGGTGATGGCATCCAGGCTACGCTGTCGGGCGCGCCTCGCTAACAATGGCAGCCAGGAGATCTGGTCAGGTATGGCAGACGAGCTGATCGTGGTGACGGGTGCAGGAGGCTTCATCGGCGGACATCTGGTCCGTCGCCTGGCGGCTTCCGGAGAACACGTCCGAGCCGTCGATGTCGTCGAAGCCGACCGCTGGCATCAGCGTTCTCCAGAGGCGGAGAACCTGGTGCTGGATCTGCGTGACCGCGACGCGTGCGCCCGTGCTCTCAGCGGTGCGCAGCTGGTGTACAACCTCGCGGCTGACATGGGTGGGATGGGCTTCATCGAGGCAAACAAGGCGCGCTGCATGATGTCTGTCGTGATCAACTCGCAGCTACTTGAAGCTGCTCATCAGCTGGGCGTCGAGCGCTTCTTCTTCGCCTCTTCTGCCTGCGTCTACGCGCGTGGGAAACAGCTGGTCCCTGAGGTTCGGCCGCTGGCCGAGAGCGACGCCTATCCAGCCGATCCCGAGGACGGCTACGGCTGGGAAAAGCTCTTCAGCGAGCGCATGTGCCGGCACTTCAGCGAAGATTTCGGCCTCGGCACCCGAGTTGCGCGCTACCACAACGTCTATGGTCCGCATGGCGCTTGGACCGGCGGGCGCGAGAAGGCGCCGGCGGCGATCTGCCGCAAGCTGGCCGAAGCCTCGATCTACGGCCGTCACGAGATCGAGATCTGGGGTGACGGTGAGCAGACACGCAGCTTCATGTTCATCGATGACTGCACCGAGGGCACGATCAGAATCATGTCCAGCGGGATCGAGCAACCGATCAACCTGGGCTCAAGTGAGTTGGTCACGATCAACCAACTCGTGGCGATCGTCGAGGAGATCGCGGGGATCGAGGTCAGCCGTCGTTATCTGCGCGGCGCTCCGGAGGGCGTGCGGGGACGCAACAGCGACAACACGATGATCCTGGAACGGCTCGGCTGGGAGCCGCGGATCAAGCTCCGATCCGGCCTTGAGCGCGTATACCGCTGGATCTACGATCAGCTGTCAGCTCAGGTGTGAGTCACCGCGGTGGGTCGGCGGCGCCACCCCTGTGCTCGTGGCGCAGGAGCGCGAGGTCGGAGTCGACCATCATCCGGATCAATTGCTCGAAGCTCACCTCCGGCTCCCAGCCGAGCACGCGCTTGGCCTTGCTCGCGTCGCCGACGAGATGCTCGACTTCGGCGGGGCGGAGCATCAGCGGGTCGCTCACGACGTGGCCCTCGATCGGTATGCCGGCGTGGTCGAACGCGATCTCCACGCACGCACGGACCGAATGCGAGACGCCGGTCGCGACGACGTAGTCGTCCGGCTGCTCCTGCTGGAGCATCAGCCACATCGCGCGGACATAGTCGCCCGCGAACCCCCAATCGCGCTCGGCGTCGAGATTGCCCAGCGCCAGCTGCGAGCGCAACCCGAGCTTGATCGCGGCCGCGTGCCAGGTGATCTTGCGGGTCACGAACTCGAGTCCCCGGCGAGCACTTTCGTGATTGAAGAGAATCCCGCTGGTCGCGTGCAGGTCGTAGGACTCGCGGTAGTTGACGGTGATGAAGTGCCCGTAGGCCTTCGCGACGCCGTAGGGCGAGCGAGGGTAGAACGGGGTGCTCTCGCTCTGTGGTACCTGCCGCACCTTGCCGAACATCTCGCTCGAGGATGCCTGGTAGAAGCGCGCCTCGGGACATGCCTCGCGCATCGCCTCCAGCATCCGCGTCACGCCGGTCCCCGAGAACTCCGCGGTCAGCGTCGGCTGCACCCACGACGCCGCGACGTACGACATCGCAGCGAGGTTGTAGATCTCGTCCGGCCTGCTCGCCCGCAGCGTGTCCACCAATGAGCGCTGATCGAGCAGATCGCCCTGGTGCAACGTAAGGCGCTCGCGAATGTGCTCAATGCGATCGAACTTCTCGGTCGAGGAGCGCCTGACCATCCCGTGCACCTCATAGCCCTGGTCAAGCAGCAGCTCGGCCAGGTAGGACCCGTCCTGGCCGGTGATCCCGGTGATCAATGCCCGACGCGTGCTCAAGGCTGCGGTCGGTTCATGCGGGTCGGGGCGCTCGCCGGGCGGACATCGCGCAAGCGTAGTGATATCCCGGACCTCGGCTCGTCCACATGCTCGCGCTCAGCCGCCGCGACCAAGCAGGCGCATCAGCGGCGTCACCCGCTGTCGGAGCTGCCACCAGCCGCCGCCGTAGATCCGGCTGAGCGTCGTCTGAAGCCGCGCGGCGTTCGCCTCGGCCGCCGCACGAACGGCGTCGAGCTGGGCGGCACGCTCGTTTGACTCCTGCAGCGCACGCCTCGCCGCGTCAAGCTCGAGCTGCGCCCCCTCGAACTCCTGCTCCAGCACCGACGCATGATGCTCGAGCTCGGCCACACGCCCCGCGACGATCGCGTCAAGCTCGGCGCCGGCCCGTCGCAGAACGACCCTCGCTTCGAGCAGGCT
The DNA here is from genome assembly GCA_963742025.1 of uncultured Solirubrobacterales bacterium. Lineage (GTDB taxonomy): Bacteria > Actinomycetota > Thermoleophilia > Solirubrobacterales > Solirubrobacteraceae > Palsa-465. The sequence goes on along the minus strand of CAVUKF010000006.1, from coordinate 407,039 downwards.
CACGGGATCTTCCAGGCGGCTGAGCCATGCAGCGTTCTGGCGGACCCGCAGCGGCCAGGCTTGTTCGCGCCCGCTGGCGCGAAAATGCAAAACGGTCGGCTCGGGACTGCGCGCGCTGCGCGCACCGGCCGCGAGCGCTCTCCTCCAGAGGTCCCAGTCGGCCTCCCGTCGCAGGCTGGCATCCCACCCGCCGATCGCCTGAGCCACGTCAACCCGGAGACTGATCGAGCTCATCGGATTCGAATTCATGGCTTCGAGCCGCTCTCGCGAGTAGGGCACGCTCCAGTCCGAGCCGAACCACTCCAACGTGTCATCCGGGTGAACGACCACACCGTCGCACTGGACGAGGTCGAAGTGGCCGGTGTCCCACAGCTCGCCGATGCGCTCGAGATGGTCCGGCACGAGCAGGTCGTCGTCCGCGAGCCAGATGATCGCGTCGCAGGCTGCGAGCTCAAGTGAGCGGTTTCGATGCTCGTAGCCATAACCGGTCGACTTCGCCAGCTCCACAACCTCGACAGTTGAGTTACCGAGTTCGCGTATCGCAGCTTCGGTCCCGTCGCTACAGCCGTCGCAGAGGACGAGCACCTGCTCCGGGGGCCGCGTCTGGCAGAGCGCGCTGCGCAGGGCCAGAAGCGCGGTCTCGCGCCGGTCGTGCGTAGGGATCGCAATCGTGAATCGGGTCGGCAACACGCCTAGAATGGCACGATGCCGATCGAGCGGGATATTCAGACCGTCAGTCCCGACGGGAGGCATCTCGAGCGGCTCCCTGACGGCATGATCGTGCGCGATCTGGTTACACACAGTGATGAACGCGGAACGGTCTGTGAGCTCTATGACCTGCGTTGGGGGGTCAGCGATGAGGCACTGGTGTTCGCCTATATGTTCTCGATTCGTCCGGGCTTGGCGAAGGGTTGGGGAATCCATCGTGAGCACGACGACCGGTACGCGTTCCTGAGCGGCGAACTCGAACTCGCGTTCTACGACGCCCGCGATGATTCATCGACTGCCGGTGAGGAGTCGCGGCTGGTGCTGTCCGAGTTCCACCGCAAGCTGTTGACGATCCCTCGTGGCGTCTGGCATGCCGAGCGCAACATCGGAACCACGGACGTCCGAGTCGTCAACTTCCCGACAATTCCCTATGACCACGCCGACCCGGACAAATATCGCCTGCCGCTGGACACTGACGAGTTGCCCGTGCGCCTTGGGCCAGCGTGGCACGGATGGTGACCCGTGGCTGTCGCTGACGCCGCTGAGGCGAGGGCGTGCGAGGACCGCTAGCCGATGCCGTCAGCGCGCTGCGCGGCGATCGCCGCCAGCGGTGGGGCGTCACGATCTCGCTGCGAGGCGACCAGCTCAAGGCCGCGAGGCCAGGCAATCGCGACGTCCGGATCGTCGTAGGCGAATCCACCCTCCAGCTCGGGCGTCCAGTACGTCGAGGTCTTGTAGACCACGTCGGTCACCTCGCTGAGCACACAGAATCCGTGCGCGAACCCGTCCGGGCAGTAGATCTGCCGGCAGTTCTCGTCGTTGAGCTCGAAGCTCTCCCATTCGCCGAACGTCTGTGATCGTGGCCGTATGTCCACCAGGACATCAAGGATCGCTCCGCGCGCGCAGCGCACGAGTTTGGCCATGCCCGCCTGGAAATGCATCCCGCGCACGATCCCGCGGGTCGAGCGGGAGTGGTTGTCCTGGACGAACAGCTCGGTGATCCCCAGGGCGGCGAGAGCGTCCTGACGATAGACCTCCTGGAAGAACCCGCGCTCGTCGCGGTGGACGACGGGTTCGATCAGGATCGGGCCGTCAAGGCGTGTGGGAAGTTCCCGCATGCGGATCGACGCTGCAGGGTACATCTCGCGCGCACGGCGTCGCGTCGCGCCACCGCACCCCGGTAAGCTCGTGCCGATCTGGCAGACTGCGCTCGCGCAGCCGCCGCCCTCCGGCACCGGGTTCCGGACGCCCGGTGATCTGGCCGAGTGGCCTTGGTTGGTGAGCGCAATCAGACAAGAAAGAGCCGGTATACAAGCGCCGTCACGGTCTCGAGAAAGACCGGATAACCGATCTGAACGAGTGCGCGCCGGCGTCAAGCCGCGCTCGATCGCATCAGCGTTCGAGCAGGCCGTGGACGCGAGTCCATCCGCGGTGGCAATCGAGGCTGGTCGGCGTGTGATCACCTACGCGGAGCTTGACGCCGGCGCCAACCAGCTTGCGCGTCTGTTGCTCTCGTTCGGCGTGAACCGAGGCGACGTCGTCGGCGTCCTGGCCGAGCGAGGACCGGAGACGATCGTCGGAGCGCTCGCGGCCCTGAAGGCCGGAGCCGCTTATGCGCCGCTTGACCCTGGCTCGCCGTCGCTGAGAATCAACCAGCAGATCGCTAGCCTACGCGCGCCACTCGTGCTCGCACCGGGTGACCTCGCCGGCCGGTGCGAGGACATCGGTGCACCGGTCGTGACCCTGGACCCTCAGCGCCGCTCGTCCTCCGCGATGCAGGACGATCGCTTGGAGCTGGACGTCAAGCCGGCCGATCTGTTCGCGGTGATCTTCACCTCCGGGTCGACGGGAAGGCCGAAGGCGGTCGCGCTTGAGCACCACAGCATGCTCAACCTCCTGGACGGGACCAAGGAACTTGCGCCGTCGCCGGGGGAGGGGGCGCTGCAGGTCTGCGCTCCGCAGTTCGACGTTGCCGCCTACGAGCTGTGGGCGACGCTGGTCTCGGGAGGACGCCTGGTCTGTCACCCCTCCGGACGCCCTGATCCGGCAGAGGTGTGCGCCACTGTCGTCGAGCATCGAGTGACGTGGGCGGCGATGGCCACCAGCACCTTTCACCAAGTGGCCGAGCACGGTTCCACGGCACTGCGTGGAATGCGGATCTTGCTGACCGGCGGTGAACAGCTGCTGCCGCGCTACGCTCGCCGGTTCCGCGCCGACTGCCCGCGGGTGCGGCTCTTCAACATCTACGGACCGACTGAGACGACTGTGTTCTTCTGCGCACACGAGGTCTCTGCGGAGGACGAACGTGGTGTGCGGGTGCCCGTCGGCCGGCCGCTCAACGGCGCGCGGCTACTGGTTGCAGACGCGAACGGTGCGCCTGCGCGCGGTCAGCGCGGCGAACTGCACGTCGGCGGTCCGGTACTCGCGCGGGGCTACCTGCACGAGCCGGAGCTGACAGCCGAGCGGTTCGTGGTCGACCCGAAGGCCGGCCGGATGTATCGAACCGGCGACATCGTGATCGAGCGTCTCGACGGTGCAATCGAGATCGTCGGCCGGGTCGATGACCAGGTCAAGTTGCGGGGATATCGAGTCGAACCGGGCGAGGTCGAAGCTCAGCTGCTCGGCCATCCTTCGGTTCAGGACGCCGCCGTCGTGGTGCGAGAGGACGCTGCCGGTAACCGTCGACTGATCGCCTACGTGGTCAGCGGGAGCGACGTGGGAGAAGGTCAGATCCGCGCGTATCTCGCCGCAAGGTTGCCCGAATACATGCTTCCCTCGACGCTGGTCACGCTCGATCGGCTGCCGTCTACGGCCCGGGGCAAGGTGGACCGTCAGGCGTTGCGCGCCCGAGCGGTCGTTGACGGCGGGCGATCGGGGCCAGCCGGCGACAACGCCCCGACATCCGAGCTCACAACGATGATCGCTGCGGTGTTCGCCGAGGTGCTCGGGCTTGAGGAGGTGGCACCAGAGGACGATTTCCTCAAGCTGGGCGGCGATTCGCTGGCGGCCGTTCAGGCGCTGGTCCGGCTCCGCGAGCGACACGAGCTCGACCTTCCGCTCGCTGCGATCTTCGACGCCCCGACGGCCCGGGGTCTCGCTGAGCACGCCACGAACGCGTCGCCGCGCAGGGCAGCGTCCCTGCCCTCACTTCGCGCTGCCGCGCGTCCGCTGGCGCCGCTTGTGCCTGCGACTGCGGGGCAGGCGAAGACGTTGCTGATCGGTGAGCTCGCCGATGAAAGCCTCCCCTATCAGAGCCAGGCGATCCACCGGATCCTCGGAGCGCTCGATGCAGCCGCGCTCGAGCGATCGCTGGTGGCGCTGGTAGCTCGTCATGAGATCCTGCGAACAAGCTTCCACCAGGTCGATGGAGCCTGGATGCAGCGGGTCCACGACGATTGCCACGCGCGACTTCCGCTCGTGGATCTCAGCACCGGCGCCGATCGTGAGCGCGCGCTCAGCGAGTTCGCAGCCGACATATTTCGCCGGCGGCTGGATCCGGGGCGAGCGCCGCTCGCGTGCTGGTCGCTTGCGCGACTCGCCGAGGATGATCACGCGCTGATCTGCCTGGAGCATCACGCGATCCATGACGGGGTTTCAACTGCGCGGTTCCTGGAGGAGCTCGCGCTCACGTACGCCGCTGAGCTCAGCGGACAGTCGTTCCCCGTGCCACCGCTCGGCCTCCAATACCGCGATTTCGCGTTGTGGCAGGCGGATCTCGCGGGGAGCGCCTGCGGGGAGCAGACCCTGGCCTACTGGCAGCAGCAGCTCGCCGGCGCGCCCGCGGAGCTGCCACTGCCACTCGATCATCCTCGCTCGGCGCGTCAGACGTACCGCGGCGACACTTTGCGCCTGACGCTGGCGCCGAAGCTCGCGGTAGCGCTGGAAGATCGTGCCGCCGCGTGGAGCGCGACCACCTTCACGGTGATGCTGGCGGCCTATGCTGCGCTACTGGCGCGCTACGCTGGAGTCGAGGAGCTCGTAGTCGGCTCTGGTTTCGCGAACCGGCGCACGCTCGCGAGCGAGCAACTGCTGGGGATGGTCGTCAATTCGGTTGCGTTGCGGATCGACCTGACGGGCTCGCCGACCGTGCGGGAGCTCGTGCAGCGGGTTCGTAACACCGTGATCGAGGCTCAGGGCCATCAGGACGTGCCGTTCGAGCAGGTCGTGCAACACCTGGCGCCGGCTCGGTCGGCGAATGCCGCTCCGCTCTATCAGACGCTCTTCTCGTTCCACGATGCGCCCGTGCGCACGCTGCAGCTCCCGGGGGCGGTGCTGGTCCCCTGCGATGCGCTTCCGAACGGGTCCGCCAAGGCTGACCTCAACGTCGTCGTGATCAACCGCGGGGTCCACAGCCGACCGGAACGCGTCGATCCTGGTCTGTACGAGCGCACCGCCGAAGACGGGATCACGATCGTCTGGGAGTACAACCGAGACCTACTTGATCGCACAAGCGCGGAGCGGATGCTCGGGCACTTTGAGCGCTTGCTTGAGCAGTTCGTGAGCGGGGATCCCGAGCGGGATGTCCGAGCCCTGCCGCTGACAGATCGCGCAGAGCTGGAGCGAGCGCTCACTTGGGGGGTAGGCCCGGCCAACCGCGCCGGCTCGCCCGCGACTCTGGCGGAAGTGTTCGCATCGCAGGTGAGCGAGCGCCCCCAGTCGATCGCGATCAGCTTTGCGGCGGAGGTCCTCACCTATTGGCAGCTGGAGCGTCGCGCCAACCGGCTTGCGAATCGACTGCGCGCTCTCGGGGTCAAGCGAGGCGTTCGAACCGCCGTCTGCCTCGAGCGGTCAGTCGACCTGATCGTTGCGATGCTCGCGGTGGTCAAAGCCGGTGGTGTGTATGTTCCGCTCGACCCGCTCAGCCCGGCACGTCGACTCCGCACTGAGCTTGACCTGCTCGATCTGCGTCTCGTCCTGACCCACGCGCGCCACCGAGAGCGGTTGCCAGGTTCGCCGCTCAGGGTGATCTGCTTGGACGACGCTCAGGACCTCGGGCGCGAGCCCGACACGGCGCCGGTCTGCGAGCCGTCGCCGACCGACCCGATCTACGTGATGTTCACGTCCGGTTCGACCGGGGTTCCGAAGGCTGTTGAGGTCACGCATCGGGCCGTGCTCCGACTCGTATGCGGCGTCGACTACGTTCGGCTCGGACCCGACGAGACGGTCCTGGGGTTCGCCCCCCGGCCTTCGATGCCTCCACCTTCGAGATCTGGGGGGCGCTTCTGAACGGTGGACGGCTCGCGCTCGCTCCTGCCGGACCGATGTCGGTCGGTGAGCTTGCCGATCTCGTTGAGCGCGAGCACGTTACGACAATGTGGTTGACCGCAGGGCTGTTCCATCGCGTCGTCGACGATCGCCCTCAGCTGCTTGCGGATCTGCGCCAACTGCTCGCGGGGGGCGATGTGCTCTCGCCCGACCACGTCCGGCGTGCACTGCGAGCACTCCCGACTGACGCGGTCCTGATCAATGGGTACGGGCCGACCGAGGGCACAACCTTCACGTGCGTGCATCGGATGGCGCCCGGCGAAACGGTCGACGAGCCGGTGCCGATCGGCGGACCGATCAGCGGCACGCGGGTCTACGTGCTCGATCCGGACGGTGCGCTCTGCCCGGTCGGTGTTCCCGGCGAGCTGTGGATCGGCGGCGACGGCGTCGCGCTCGGCTACGTCGCTGACCCCGTGTTGACCGCCGAGCGGTTTCGTCCAGACCCATATCAGGACGAGCCGACGACCCGCATGTACCGCAGCGGCGATCGAGTCAGGTGGCGCGACGATGGCACGCTCGAGTTCATCGGCCGTCGTGACCGGCAGCTCAAGATCCGCGGATTCCGGGTCGAGCCCGGCGAGATCGAGACGGCGCTGCGAGGACATCCCGACGTCCTCGACGTCCATGTCGCCACCTTTCGGCGGCCTGGAGCCGACCGCGTGCTGGTCGCGCATGTCGTCGTTGCACCGGGAGCTGCACCAAGCGACTCCGAACTGCGGGCACACGCCGGATCGCTCCTCCCCGCTTATGCCGTGCCAACGGCGTGGACGCGGATCGACGCGCTTCCGCTCACGCCAAACGGAAAGCTTGACGCCGCCGCGCTGCCGACGCCCCAGTTTGGTGCTGATCATGTGCGAGCCGGTCGCCTCGCAATGCTCGAATCCATCGAGCGCAGGATGATCCCGATCTGGGAGCGCGTGCTCGCCGTGGATGGCGTCGGCCCCGACGACGACTTCTTCGATCTCGGGGGGCACTCGTTGCTGGCCGTCGAGATGTTCGATGCGATCGAGCGAGTCTTTGGGCGCCAGTTGCCGCTATCGACGATCTTCGAATCGCCGACCGTGTCAGGTCTTGCGGCCGCTTTGCGAGAGGACGGTTGGGGGCGTTCAAGGCGCTCGTTGGTCACGATCACAGCGACCGGCACACGACCGCCGCTGTTCTTTGTCTCGGCCGGGGACGGCAACTCAGTCGGCTTCGGGGCGCTCGCGCGGCGCCTCGGGCCGGATCAGCCCTTCCACGCCTTCCAGCCGCGTGGCATCAACGGCCGCGGTCGGCTTCATTTCACCGTCAATGCGATGGCAGAGCACTATCTCCGCTTGGTCCGGCGCGTGAGCCGTCGCGGTCCGTACCTGTTGGGTGGCCGCTGTCTGGGTGCGGTGGTGGCATTTGAAATGGCGCGGCTGCTCGAGCTGCGCGGTGAGCGAGTCGCGCTGCTGGCTGTGCTCGACTCTGGCGGACCCCAGCGTTGGCAACCACGCACGCTCGCCGACGGCACGCCATTCGACGAGGTGATGAACGCCGCGGTGCGTCGCTCCCTCCCGTCCTACGACATCTTCTCGGCAGAGGGCAGCGCGCGGCTGCTGCAGTGGCTGGCCGCGCCGGCCGTTGACGGCAGCCCCGTGACGCGTTACCTGTACGAGCTGTACCGGATGCGCCCGGACGTCCGCGACGTGTTCCCAGACCTAGCGGGTGCCGACAGCGAGCGGTTCTGCCAATGGGCATGGTCGCAGGGGCGCCGTGAGCACGAGTTGTGTGAGTCACTGCTGCCGCCGTCGACCGCGGCCATCGCGTCCTTGGCGAGCGCCGAGGTGCCATCAGCTGCGACGTCGCGCCCGCCAGCCGAATCCAGGGGCGGCTGGCTGAGACGCCAACTGGCCGACACGCTGCGGACCGAACGGCGGGTCGGCGCGGCGGCCCAGCGGCGCGAGCGGATCCGTGTGGCGAGCCAAGCGGCATGGTCCTCCTACCGGGCCGGACCCTATGGTGGCGTAATCACGCTGATCCGATCCGAGGAATACAGGGTTCAGTCGGATCTCGATCAGTGGTATGGCATCGACTCCGCCGGAGTGCTCGAGGCGCACGTGCAGGGTACGCATCGTTCGATGCTGCGTGAGCCGGACGTCGCTGGACTTGCCGCGTGCATCGCCCGTTTGGCGAAGGAAGCTTGTGAAGCCTGGCGATAGCCTGTCGGCTCTTGGGGTAGAGCCCCCAAGGCTACAAATCCGCAACGGCATCGTCGACGTCTGGCACGTACACCTCGGTGGACCATATTCGCTGTTCGAAGCGATCCTCGACGATGCCGAGCGCGCACGCGCCGCCCGCTTTGCACGCTTGCCGGATCGGCACCGCTGGATCGCGTCACGTGCGACCCTGCGCATGTTGGCTGGACGCTACCTTGACGCCGACCCGTCGGAACTGCGGTTCAACACAGGTGCTCATGGCAAGCCGGGGATCGACGGTCATCGATTGCGTTTCAATCTCTCACATGCTGGGGACCTCGCTGTCTATGCGTTCGCAGTTGGAACCGAGGTCGGGGTTGACCTTGAACTTCTCGGTCGCCGCATCGACACGCTTTCCGTCGCGCGGCGGGTGTTCGGCGATCACGAAGCGCAACGTCTCGCCGGCCTCGGGGAGAGGGCCCGCGAACGCGAGTTTCTGCGGATGTGGGTTCGCCACGAAGCGGAGCTGAAGTGTCGCGGAACGGGCTTCGCAGGTCACGAGCGCGGGGATCGGGCACCGGGTATTCAGTTGTGGACCCAGGATCTGGACGTCGGCTCGTGTGCCGTCGGCGCCCTATCGGTTGCAGCGCGGTCAGCGACGGTCCGGCGCTTCAGCACGCAGCCGTCACCGCAGCCGGCGTAGTCACAATCCTCTTCGGATCGTGCGCCGGAGCCGCCTGTTTGCGAAGATGCGCAGCATGTCCAACCCGGAGGACGCACTTGAGTTGGCATACGCGCGGCGAACACAACAGCTGCACGAGGCGCGCGGTGCACTCGCCGAGATCGTCTCCACGCTGCGCGTCGATCTCCTCCAGCAACGCCAGACCTCCGATCTCGTGGCCGCCGACAATCTGACGCTGCGGGAACACGCGGCGGCGTTGACCGTCGAAGTCCAACGGCTGACCGAGCAGGTGGTCGAGCTTGACGCTGAGCTCCGGCGTGCACGCGAGCAGATCGCCAGGTTTCGGAACATGAAGATCGTACGCTGGAGCGAGTGGCCGCGAAGCGTCGTCTTCCGCTTTCGTGCACACGGCTGATGACGCTCGTACCACCGGCCTCCGGCGAGGTCGAGGTGTCGGTCGTGATGGTCACATTCGGTGCGTGGCAGTCGACCGAGCGGGCCGTAGCCGCGCTGATCGAGCACACGCCGCGCCGGTTCGAGCTGATCGTCGTGGACAACGCATCCGATGACGGGACGAGGGACAGGCTCGGCGAGCTGTCGAGCGCCCACGTGATTCTCAACGATCGGAACGTCGGCTTTGGGCCCGCGGCCAATCAGGGAGCGGATCAGGCCCACGGACCGTACCTTCTATTCCTCAACACGGATGCCTTCGTGCACCCCGGCTGGCTGGAGCCACTGCTTGAGACCGTCGAGTGTGCAGGGGTTGGAGCAGTCGTGCCGAGGTTCCTGCACCCGAACGGCACGCTCCAGGACGCAGGTGCACTCTTGGCTCAAGACGGCACCGTCATGGTCTACGGAGACGGCGACGACCCAGACCGGCTTTGTTACAGGTTCCGCCGCGTGGTCGACATCGGCTCTGCCGCGTGCATGCTCGTCAAGCGCAGCCTGTTTCTCGCTGTCGGCGGCTTCGATGAGCTCTTCACCCCCGCCTACTATGAGGACGCCGATCTGTGTATGAGGCTCGCTCACGAGGGGCTTCAGGTCGTGTACGAGCCTCGCTCGACCGTCACTCACATGCGCTACGGCTCGGGCGGGAGCGACTCAGCTGCGACGCTCAGTGCGCGCAACCGCGCCCTCTTTGTGACGCGTTGGCGAGACCACCTTGTCGGTCGGCCATGGACGTTCAACCGAGGGAGCGAACAGGCGGTCCTCGCCGCTCGCGACGCGCCTGCCGACCCTCGCGTCGCGATCTGCGCGGCGGCAGGGCGGTCCGGCGCTCGGGAGTTGGCCGGCATGTTGATCGACTTGTGGCCCAGGGCTCGGGTGACGTGGGCTGTTGCCACTACGATGAGCGCTGAGCTCGATCTCGATCAGTTGCTGATGCTGGGGATCGAAATTCTCATGGAAGACGAGTCGTCGTGGCTGTCAGGACGTCTGTTCCACTACGACTTGGTCGTATCTGACGCTTCCGTCGGACCCCTGCTGGCGAACGCTCTTGCCGACACGCAGCCGCAGGCTGTATCACTATCTTTGAGCATGTTGGCCGGGTCCTCAGAAGCCATGCGTGTTCACCTGGCGCCGGTCATGAACTGGGCCGGCATCGCGCCACCTCGCACCGCGGCCGGGCTATCGAGGTAGCGGGTGCTTGGCGAGCGCTTCGCGCATGAGTGCGATGAACCGTGGCGTGATGATGCCAGGATTGCTGGCGTGGTAGTCGAACTCCCGCTCGACGACCTCGAGCACGACGTTCCGCGCACCTGCGACTGCGTTCAGGAGTTGTCGCGTGGAGCTTCCAAACCAGTAGATGAACTTGAGCCTGCCGAAGTACGGACTTACCTGCGGAAGTGAAACATCAGCGTAAGAATCTCCGACGATGACGGTCGGTGTCGATATGACCGGTGCTCCCTTGGCCCGCTCGATGTATCGCCTCGGCGCCAGTTCGCTGCCAGGTTGCCCCAGCAGCGCGAGGAGATCGCCGCTATACCGAACCGACCCCGGGTTCACGATCTCTCTCGGCAGGACCCTGACGTGTTTGCTGAGAGCCTTGAGGATCGCCTCCACGAATGTCAGTGAACCGATGTTGTTCCAGTGGGAATCTGTACGGAAGTAAATCGGCACCGGCGAAACCCGCTTTAAGGCAAGCAGTGGCCGAAGTAACCCGATGACTCCAGCGGCGGCTGCCCCCGGGCTATCGATCAGGTGCCACAGCGCCGCGGTGCCCTTTCGGGCGCAGGCGAGTTCCGGTGTGCTCGGAGCGACGTACTCGGGATAGACCGTTGACTTATCGGGCGGCACGATGAAGATCACATGGCGACCGCTCGCGCGGATCACTCGAAGCAGCGCCTCCCACCTCGACATCGCTTCGGTGAACGGGATGAACGGTGTGCAGGCCCGAACGAACACACCTTGGAGGAAGTACCAGCCATCCAGGCCGACGACAACCTGGTCGGCGGTTGCGGGCGGCTGGTAGGTGCCTTTGGCAGCTGATCCCTGTGTGCCGCCGATCGCGGCCTTGTCCTGATCGGGCTGGCCTGCAAACGGCAACGCGGCGTCCGCGGAAACTCCGCCCAGTCCGTTCGTTCCGTATTGCGGGGTGGTGTTGAAAACGTGTAGGTCGATCCAGGTGTTCGCGTGTACTGCCTGCTCGCGGAGCGGCATCCGGTCGATCAGGAAGCGGGTCGCCTCGTCGAAGAAATCCCAGCCGTCAGCGAGCTTGGGTGCGGCGGCGAGCCGTCGATTCTCGAAGGCGTGGGCTCGGACGCCCACCGCGCGCAGGGCGAGCGGGGTTGCGAAGAACACGATTGCGACGACTGCGAACGTCAGATGAAGAACACGGCGCCGTGGCATCAAAAGCGGAAGTAGAGGAACGGGCTGAAACTACCGGCTGCGACCGAGATCGCTGCCAACGGAAGGATCGCGATCGCTGCGAACCGAGCACCCAGCGCGGCACCGTTCCAGTTCCCGTCCAGCACGACGCGTCCTAACACGAAGTCGCGCGGGAGGAAGACGGTCAGCATGCCAAGGGTGAGAGCAGCGACTGACTCACGGTTGAGCGCCGCATGAACTGCGGGAGTCAGGGCGCCGAAATGCACCGGCAGCATCGCGGCGTATACGCGGGCAGCATCTCCAAGACTTCCGGCGCGAAACAAAACCCAGCCGAGCATGACGATCAGCAACGTGGTCGCGCGTCTGATTGCCGCCAGGCGCTCGTCAGGTAACCGTGCGATACCGGTGAGGCGCTCAATCACGAGCAGCACCCCGTAATACAGGCCCCACAGCACGAATGTCCACGCCGCGCCGTGCCAGATGCCGGTCAGCAGGAACACGAACAGGAGGTTCGCTGATGTGCGGGCGCGGCTTCCACGATTGCCCCCGAGCGGAATGTACACATAGTCGCGAAACCACCGTGACAGGGTCATGTGCCAGCGTCGCCAGAAATCCGTCACGGAAACGGATGAGTAGGGCCGGTTGAAGTTTTCGGGAAAGCGGAACCCGAACATCCGGCCCATCCCGATCGCCATGTCCGTATAGCCAGAGAAATCGAAGTAGATCTGCACCGTATACGCCATCACTCCGAGCCAAGCGGCCGGCGTGGTAAGCGTGTGCGAACTCGCGAAGGCTGCATCCGCGACATGACCGACCTGGTCGGCGATCAGGACCTTCTTCGAAAGCCCGAGCGCGAACCTGGGGAAGCCGTCCGCGAGATCACCAAGCCGGGCGCTTCGGGCCGGAGGGTGGCGGATCTGATCGTCGATCTGGTGGTAGCGGATGATCGGGCCGGCGATCAGCTGTGGGAAGAACGCCATGTACTGCGCGAAGTCGTCCAGTCGCCGCATCGGCGGGGCCTCCCCGCGTGTCGTATCTACGACGTAACTGATGGCGTGGAACGTGAAGAACGAGATCCCGATTGGAAGCGTGATCGCGGGGAGCGGGATCAGGGTGCGCTCGCCGAACAAACCTAGGGTGTGATCGATCTGCGATGTGACGAAGACCGTGTACTTCCAGGTGAAGAGAATCGCCAGGTCAGCCGCGACGGCAGCCCACATCACCCGGCGCGCCGCCTGCATCCGCTCCTGGTCGCGGAGGCGGCCGATCAACAGCCCCGAGACATAATTGAGCAGGATGCTCCCCACGAATACGAAAACGATCCCGTGGGCGCCCCACATGTAGAAGACAAGGCTGGACAAAGCCAGGACCGGATTCCTCCAGTGCGGCGGCACGAGCATGTAGAGCCCAAGCACGGCGGGCATGAAGAACCACAGAAATTCGATCGAGGAGAAGACCACCGTAGACACTCGGCAGCGGCTGATCGCCGGCTGCCGAGTCGCTGAAGTGTGTCACGGCCTCGCTGGGCCGGGGAGATTGGCCGCCGCCGCGTGTGGATCTGTGCCTCGCCCGGTGTTGGGAGAACGCGCGCGCAACCGCGGGAAGATCGAGCGCACCGTAATGTTCGGCCGTCACCGTGCTCACATTCACATACGACCTCGAGGACCATGCACCGAGCCCGTCTCGCGCGCGGCACGAGCCGATAACCGATCGGCTGCTCGAGTGGCTCGAGCAGCGGGGCGTCCGAGCGACCGTGTTCGTCGTCGGCGAGCTGGCGTCGAGCTCGAGGACGCTCGTCGCGAGGATTGCTGCGGCCGGTCATGAGCTGGCCGTCCACGGCTGGCGTCATGTTCCAATGCGAGATCTGAACGAAGCCTCCGCTACGGCGGAGCTTGCCAAGGCCAGAGAGTTGGTCGAGGACATCGCGGGCGTGTCGGTCACGGGATTTCGCGCGCCGATCTTCTCGCTGACTCCTGAGACGCCGTGGGTGCCTGATGCGCTCGCCGCCGCCGGATATGCCTGGTCCTCCAGTGTCCTGCCGGCTCCCAACCCACTTCACGGATTCCCGGGGGTGCCGATGACGCCTTTCGGCTGGCCGAGCGGGATCATCGAGTTGCCGTGTCCGGTCGCCGGCTTCGGTTCGCTTCGGGTTCCGTTCCTGGGTGGCGTGTATGTCCGCTACATTCCGGTTCGGATGGCGCGGATTGGACTGCGCCGACTACCCGCCGCAGCCGTCCGATGGAGCTACGTCCATCCCTATGATTTGGACCCGGACGAGCCGTTCTACGTTCTCCCGCATGCAAATTGGTTGACCAGCCGCATCGTCCACGCACGGCGACGGGACACGCTGCGACGCGTGGAACTGCTGGCCCGCGAGAGCAATGGCTTCGGACCGCCACTCGGCGAGCGGGTGACCGCGCTCGCAGCCGGCCCACCACTCGCGTCGCTACCGTGAAGCTGCTCACCTCCCCGTGGACGCGGGCGATCGTGACGGTGGTGCTGCTCGCGATCGTCGCCCACAACATCGACTGGGGGACAATCGGACACCGGATCCTCAGCGGCCAGCCGGCGTGGTTCGTGGCGGCGATCCTCTGCGTCGTGGCCGCATTGCTGTTCGGCGCGCTCCGCTGGCACTCGCTCCTGCATCTGAATCAAATCGACCTATCCGTGAGGGAGCTCTTCAGGGTCTACTCCGTGTCCACCTTCACGCAGTCGTTTCTTCCGACCTCGGTCGGCGGGGATGTGGCCCGGTCGTTTTTGGTGGTGCGACGCGGGCCGTTGCTGGCTCGTGTCGGTTCCACGGTTGTCGTTGACCGCACCGGCGGCTTGGTGGGCCTCCTTGTCGTGGCGTGGGCCGGCGTGGTGATCGGTGCCACGAGAGAGCCGCATGGGGCGATCACCGGACTCGTGTCGGCGACCATTGTCGGGGCGATAGTGGCCGTGATTCTCGGGATCGTGACCTACCGCCGTCCGGCCATCGCCGCGCGGCTGATCCCGAGACGTGCGAGGGCCACGATCCGGACCATATGGGAGGTCGTGACGACCACGATGAGAGACCGAAGGACGTTGGTGATCGTGCTGTTTACGAGCATCGCGTTCCAGGCATTGATTTCACTCCAGATATGGGCGCTTGCGCGTTGCCTCGGGGATTCGATCTCATTTCCCGCCGCGGCGGTCACTTGGACACTCGTGACCTTCGCGACGCTCGTACCACTCTCAATCGGCGGGTTCGGAATCAGGGAAGGTACCTTCGTACTGCTGCTCGGATCGGTCGGGGTGTCGGCGACTGACGCGACGCTGATCTCGCTCGGAACCGTGGTGGTGTTGCTGATCGCCAGCGTGCCCGGCGCGCTGATGCTGGCTACCCACGGAATGCGGCCAGCGCTGGAACCCGATCCATGAGCGTCCAGGGCGTCATCATCATCGTCGGCGGCCTCGTGCTGCTCGTCCTGGCCGTCCGTCTGGTTCGAATCGGCTTGCTGTCGGTCCGTTATGGACTCGGCTGGATCGCGGTCGCGGTGGTGGCGGTCGCCGGCGCCCCGATCCTCTACGTGTCCTCGACAGCTGTGAGCCATCACGGCTTTACATCGACCGGCTTCTCGCTCGGCGTGATCTTCATCTTCCTGGCGCTGGTCTGCCTTCAACTCTCGATCTCGGTGAGCGGCCTGCATCGAGCGGTGCAGGATCTGAGTGAATACAGCGCTTTGCTGGAGCGCAGACTCGCGGCGCTGGAGTCGGAGCCCAAGTCATGACGTCCTCGACCGACGGTGTGCTGGTGATCATGCCGGCGTTCAACGAACAGGCATCAGTCGGCAGCGTGGTCACAGATGTGCGGCGCGAGGGATATCCGGTTGTCGTGGTCGACGACGGCTCGACCGACCGGACCGCCGATGCGGCCACAGGCGCCGGGGCGGAGGTCCTGCGACTGCCGTTCAACCTCGGGGTTGGCGGTGCCCTGCGGGCCGGCTTCCGGCTCGCACAGACCCGTGGCTTCGAGATCGTCGTCCAGGTAGACGCCGATGGGCAGCACGACCCGCGCGAGATAAGCCCGCTCGTCATGCAACTGCGCGCCGGCGGTCTGGACATGGTTGTCGGATCACGCTTTGCGGACGGGTCGGATGCGTACGCGGTCGGACGTTGGCGTCGCCTCGCGATGAGCACACTGTCAAGGCGCGCGACGCGTGCAACCGGAGTCGAGCTCAGCGACGCCACGTCCGGCTTTCGAGTGATCGGACCCAGACTGCTCGAGCGTTTTGCGCACAACTACCCGGTTGAGTACCTTGGCGACACGGTTGAGGCCCTCGTGATCGCGGGCGAGAGCGGGTCGCGGATCGCGGAGCGTCCGGTGCACATGCACGATCGGTCTGCAGGAGTCGCAAGTGCCGGGCCGGTCGCCAGCGCATGGTACGTCGTTCGGGTACTGGTCGCAATCGAGCTGATGCGGGGGCGGCGGCCTGATCCTCCCCCTCCGCTGCCGAACGAGATCGTGCTCTGATGAGCGAGAGCTACGAGATCGGTCCGACGAGCCGACTGCTGCTCGAGGTGTTCGCGGGGGCCGACGTCGGCGCGTCGCGTTACCTGCAATGGCTCTACTGCGACAACCCGGACGGCGTTGTCGTCGCAGCCGACCTGGACGACGAGCGCGGTCGCCTCGGACATTACGCCGTCGTACCGTGGCCCTGCGTCGAGGACGGTGGAGCGCTGCGCTCGACACTGTCGCTCAACACGGCCGTGGCAGAGCGTGGGCGCGGTGGTGGTCTCTTCACGTCGCTCGCAAACTCGGCCTTTGCGACTGCGATGGAACGTGGGTACGACACCGTCGTCGGCGTTGCCAATGCGAACTCCACCCCCGGCTTCGTCCGCCGCCTGGCCTTCACCCTGATCAACCCGCTTCCGGTCGAGGTTCTGGTGCCGATCCCTCTCGGCCGAGCCAGGATCGTCGATGGTCTGCCTGATCCTCGCAGGCTCGCCGATACCCTCGCGGCCGCTGCGCTGGGCTCGGGTTTGATGCGCGCCTGGAGCCCCGAATCACTGCAGTGGAGACTCACGCGGCCCGATTCCACCTACGAGGTCCATGACGGCGGCGACTGGATCGCTGTGAGCACGGTCGACCGCTCACAACACATACCGATCGCGATTCTGCTGGCTGTGATCTCGGCCAGGCCGCTGACCGTCGCCGAAGCGCGAGCCGTGGTTCGCCGCCTGTGTCGTGTCCACGCCTCACCGCTGGTCCTGCACGCCGGCTTCAACGATCACTGGCCGCTGCGCGGCGTGCCGCTGCCCGCGCGGTTGCGTCCGTCACCACTCAACCTCATCTTCCGACGCCTCGACAGCGACGCCCCGGCGCCCTCCGTGGGTCGTTTCGAGTTCCTGGACTTCGACGCGTACTGATCCAACGCGCGGCCGACTGACGTAGGCCGCGCGAGATGGATAGCCTGTCGGCCGTGATCGCGACCGTTCTGGCGGCCGCCACCGTCGGGCTGGCTGCCGTGCTGATCGGGCAGCTGGTTTGCTTCGTCTGCGGCGCTTCGAGTTGGTCGCCGTCGGCGCCGGCGGTTGGCCTCAGCGCACTGATGCTTCTCGCCGCTCCAGGGTTGAGTCTGCCGGGACGCTCGACGTTACCGTTCATCGCGATCCTGGCGCTGTCGCTGAGCGGCGGTGTGGTCCTGCAGCGCCGCCCAGCTCACCGACCGCCTCTGTGGGGGCTCGTGCCGGTCGTGCTGACCTCGCTGGTGGTGTTGATTCCGTTCATCGCGGCCGGGCGCTTCGGGACGCTCGGCGTAGGGGTCGACAACGACATGGCGAGCCACCTGCTGCTCGCCGGTGCATTCGAGAGCGCGTCGATTGCCCGGTTTGCGCCGGCGGGCCCGCTTGGCTACTACCCGCTCGGCCCGCATGCCGTCGTCGGGACACTCGCCGCTGGTTGGGGGATCAGCGTCGATGGGGCCTTTGCGGGTTTCACGATCGTGCTGCCAGTGCTCACCTCTCTCATGGTCTTCGCGCAGTTGCGCAAGGTTCCGAGGCTCGCCGCACCACTGGCCGCAGTCGCCGGTGCGATGCAGTACCTGTCGGCCGCCTACATGGGCCAGGGCTCGTTCAAAGAGCTCACGATGGTCGTCCTGATCTTCGGCCTGATCGGGCAACTGAACCAAATCCGCATGACCGGGATCGTCGGCCGCCTGCAACTCGTACCGATTGCCTTCCTTTTCGGGGGGTTCCTGTCGGTGTACTCGTTACCCGGCCTGCCCTGGCCGGTCGGCATCATCGCCCTGCTCGGCAGTGCTGCAGCGATCGGCGGCGCGATCGACGGCGGGCTCGAGCGGCTTCGCGGGTACGCTCGTGCGCTCGCGGTGCCATCGGTGATAGCCGCAGCGACCCTGCTGGTCCTGGTCGCCCCCCAGATCCGGAGGCTGCATCGGTTCTACGGGTACATGACACTGGTCGGCACAGGCACCGGGATCGCCAAGAACAGCCTCGGGAACCTGGTCGGCCCGTTGAACCCGTTCGAGGTGACCGGGTCGTGGTTGAACGATGACTATCGCCTCCCGCCTGCCGATGCCACCGCCTCGAAGGTCTTCGGACTGGTCGTGGTCGGCCTGGCGCTCGCCGGCCTGATCCGACTCGTTCGGCGAGGCCAGCTTGAGCTACCGGCGGCGGCCGTCGTCTGCGGGGTCATCTGCCTCTATTCCAATCACACGCAATCGCCATACACGGCGGCAAAGGCCCTGGTGATCGCGTCGCCATTCGTGGTCACGCTCGCGGCAATCGAAGCGCTCCAGGATCGGCCCGGCACCTCCTGGTGGAATCAGATGAGGTGGGGAGTCGCCGCCTGTACGTTCCTGATACTCGCGATCTCCACCTTTCAGGCCCTGCGCTACTCGCCGGTCGATCCGGACGCGCACGAGCTCGCGCTGGCTGCGTTTCGGCCGATCGTTGCGGGAAGGACCGTGCTGTCGTTCGAGTACGACGAGTTCATCCCATGGGAACTCGCCGGCGCTGATGTGTCCGTGCCCGGTTTGAATCCGCTGCCGCTGAATCCCGCGAGTCCGTGGACACCGGGAGAGCGATTCGACTGGGACTCGATCGTGCCGGCGGCGCTTGATTCCTTCGACTACGTAGTCGCGCCGAACGACGCGTCGGCGAGCGGCCCCCCGCCGAACTTCAAGTTGGTGGCGCAGAGCGGGCCATACGATCTGTACCGGCGCGTAGGTCCGACGCTCCCGCGCGAAACGCTCGCGGCTGGTGACGCCTCCGGTGCGGTCCTCGATTGCGCGACACGAAGCGGTCGTCGGCTGAGCCGGCTGAGCGGCATCGCGAACGTCACTCCGAGGTCTGTCTACGTCACATTTCCCGGACTCGTCGAGGGTGGTCAGGCAACGGTGAATACGCCAAGCCTGGAGCCGGGAACCTACAAGCTCAACGTTCAATACGCCGCCGTCGAGAACCTGCTCGTGCATGCCCAGGGATTCCACGCACAACTCCCGGCGACCCTCGACCGGCTGGGTCCATACTGGCCGGCCGGAAACCTGACCGTGCGGCAGCCAGGGTCGATTGCGCTGTCGATAGCGGCGGACTCGCCACCGATCCCATCGCCCGACGCCGGAACACCGCCGGTGACCGTCGCTCTGACGCCGGTGGCTCCGTCAAGCACGATCCCGCTGCGCGATGCGTGTGGTCGATACGTGGACTGGTATCGACTGGCGCCACAATGACGTGAGCCGCCTACGCAACGATGGCCCGTACCTCAGCGCGGACTAGACTGTCGGCGGTGGGATTGCGGACTCCGACGAGAGCTGACGCAAAAGCGCTGGCTGCGCGGAAAGACATTATTTGGCATCAGCGATTCGAGTTGGCGCCGGGCGTCTTCGCGCCTGGTGCGAACAACGTTGCGTTTCTCGTGGAGATGGCGGGCTTCCCTGATCGGTTGAGCGGTGAGAGCGTGCTCGACATCGGCACGACCAACGGTGCATTCGCGTTCGAGTTAGAACGGCGGGGCGCCGGACGGGTTGTCGCGGTGGACATCCTCGACGCCGACCACTTCGGCTTCAACGCGATCAAGGAGCTGTTGGGCTCTGGCGTTGAGCATCTTCAGGCGAGTATCTATGACCTGCCGGAGATCGTCGGTGAGCAGTTCGATCTGGTCCTGTTCCTTGGAGTTCTCTATCACCTCCGCCACCCTCTGCTCGCCCTCGACAATGTGCGTCGTTTGACGCGACAGATCGCCTACGTCGAGTCGGCGGTATGTGACGGCGAGCTGACGCAGGTCGCCGGCACCTCAGTCGCCCGTTTCTACCGAAGCGACGAGCTCGGTGACGACGCCAGCAACTGGTTTGCTCCCAACCTCGCCGCACTTACCGACTGGTTCAGTTCGTGCGGGTTCCGCCCCGAGCGCATCCGTTCGTGGCCCTCGGGCTCGCCAAGCCGAGGAATGGTCGTCGGGCGCCCTACCGATGACCCGCCAGAATTCCAGCGGATCTCTTACGAACGGCCGCTTTCAGTATCAGTCAACTGAGCGTCGGCCGGGGCCTGTTGCACTGAATCCTGTCCGCGTCGTGTGCGCGCAGTCGATTCAGATTCGGAGCGCGCCGGTTCCTCGTGCAGTCTTTCCACCGCCTGTTCGAGTTGTTCGAGCGATCGCAGCACCTCGTCGTTGACCGTCTGCTGGTATGCGGTGAACGGCCGGATCAGTCGCAACACGATTCGCCGGAACAGGGGACCGAGAGCGCGACCGCCTGATCGCGGCGGCGCCAGCGGTCCGCGCGCGATCCGTGGACGCAGTGACGGCACTACCAGGCGATTGTGGGTGGAGCCGCGGTGGAGCCGTCTGACGGACTCCAGTCGAGCGGCCATCCTGGCTCCTGCAGCAGCCGAGGAATGAGTACGGCGTACGTCGGCGGCCGCCAATGCTCCGCGAGCTGTCGAGCGCCCACGATCGTCGAACACCTCCCGCATGAGCTGTGCGGCGTGCTCGACGTTGGGCTCGGCCCAGACTCCGTCGGCAGGGTACGGCTCCGCCCCGGCGCCGATCGAGACAAGGTCGTAGTCGACCAGGTAGCCGTTTGCCGCAGTCATGAAATCGAGGTTGCCCGAATACCCCGTTGCGATCACGGGCTTGCCGAGGTACATCGCCTCGGCGATCGTCAAGCCGAAACCCTCGGAACGATGTAGCGAGACGTAGCAGTCGCACGATGCGGTAAGAGCGTCCTTCTGCGCGGGACTGAGATAGCTGTCGATCAGCTGAATGTCAAGGTGGCCCGCCACCGCCTCCACAAGCCTTGAGTGATTGGGCAGATCGTGCTCGTGATTGATGCACTTGAGCGCGAGCGACGCGCCTGAACCGGGATCGAACGCTCGCGTGAAAGCGTCGACCACGGCCAGCGGGTTCTTGCGCCGAAACACGCTGAGGTAGTCGAAGGAGAATAGGAACAGAAAATCGTCTCGCAGTCCCAGCGTGGCGCGCGAGACCGGCGTGATCGGCGGCATTTCGATCGGGATCGTCACCTTGATGACGGGCACTGGTGAGACAGAGGTCACGGCTTCGGCAACGTGATTGGTTGGCACCCAAACCTCGTCGAGGTACTCGAACGACGTACTCCAGTCTCCCGGTGGAGCGGTTGTTATCTCCCAGAACCACAATCCGATCGAATATCGACCGGTGAAGAAGGAAGGCCCGGCCTGCTGTGCGAATTCAGGCAGTGCGTCGGCGTTCATACAGATCAGGTTGACCGGATATCGCGCCGCGGTGTAGTCGAGATAATCGAACGAGTGCCCCTGACGGTTGAGTGGGATCGTCCTTCCGTGCAGCGGTAGCAGCGGCATGCCAACGGTTTCAAGTGCACCGACAACCTGACGCGCCGCCTCACCAACGCCCAGCTCAGAGCGAAAGTAACCGACCACATTCACGCCCCAACGGGGGTCGCGTCCCACTGGTGGGCTACCTGCGTTCAGTGGACACCTCCACCAGCTCGCCAGTGTCGAGATCGAGGTACCGGCGCCCGGGCGCGGCCGGCGGATGGTGGTAACCGGTCTGGAAGTAGTTCGGCACCCCGCGGATGGCAACATCTCCCGCCGGCAGGAAAGCCTCGCCGGCGAGATCCGACCGCACAAAAAAGGCGTTGACTCCTGATAGATCGGTGTGCACCAGGCGGTAGTCCTTTCGCCGCGCCATTGCCTGAAGGGCGCCGATCGATGCCCCGAAGTAATCGGTCCCGTCCCAACACGCGGTCGGATCCTTCGGTTGCACCAGGCTCCGGCGCGGATCCAGCGAACTGTTGTACTCGATCACCAGAACTCGCGGACGGTAGTTCTCGATCGCCTCCCAGATCCAGTAGTCCTGCCCGTCGATGTCGATCGAGATCACGTCCGGCTCGGCAGGCACGTTGAGCTCAATCAACAACTGCTCGACGTTATCCCCGCTCACGCGCGCGCAGATGGTGTTGACGGCGCCTTGTGCGAGGTATTTTCGTTCGAGCTGGTGGTGCAGTTCACCGTCCGCCTCCATAAAGCTCCCTTGCCAGGCGGCGACGTCAGCCAGGTAGACGCAGTTTCCCTCGCGACCCGCTCCAACTCCGAACTCGACGAAGTAGCGGTTCCGCGTCCCGATCCGGCGCAGAATCTCGGCCAGGACGCCGTCCTCGCCGTTCTGGGAGAAGGCTCGCAATTCAGACCGCGTCAGGTCAAGCGCCGTTTGGTGCTCGGCGGCCTCTGCAGCAATCTGGCCATCGCGACGTTGGAGCTCGGCGAGCGCCAGATAGAGATTGCGATCGCTCTGAAGAGTCAAGATCGTCTTGACTTCGGCGACCTCCCGCGTCGCGTCCTCGATCGGCCGGCGGAGCTGATCGACGACCCGCGCCTCGAACAGCGACAGGGACCGCTCCGCGCCTCGGGCCTGCGCCATTCGGAGCGCCCGCTCCACTGCCGTCTGTTGGCCCGCGCCGGTGATCGCATCGCTCAAATCACCAAGCCCGGACACGACGTCTCTGTTGACGGACTGCTGATACGCCGTGAACGGGCGCATCGTGCGCAGAATCACCTTGCGGGCGATATCGCGCGCTCCGGCCTGCGTTGCAGAGGTTGGCGGATTGGGACCGCGCCTGATACTCAAGGGCAGCTTCGCGATCGCCGACGGGCGCCCACGTCGCGGATCGACCGCACGCCGAGCGCGGCCGGTAGCACGAATCGCATCGACACGACGAAGGAACATCTGGCCTGCGATCTGCGGAGCATGGGTACGGCGGATATCCCGTGAGGCGACCGCGCCGAGTTGTCCTGCAGCCTCGCGGTCGGAGACCACCTGCCGCATCAGTTTTGCCGCGTGATCCAAGTCGGGCGCTGCCCACATTCCTGCGGCGTGATCCGGCTGATCGACCGGATCGATCGGGACCAGGCGATGATCGACCAGATGGCTGTTCTCGGCAGTCATGAAGTCGAGGTTTCCCGAGTAGCCGGTTGCAATGACCGGCTTGGCGAACCACATCGCGTCCGCCAGCGACAGCCCGAAGGCCTCCGCGCGATGCAGCGACACATAGCTATCGCATCGCACGATCAGGCTCTTGGTCTCGGGCTCCGACAGATCGCGGTCGATCACGATGATCCCGGGGTGCTCGCCCGCGGCACCGCACAGCTCCGCATGTGGCAACGGGGCACGTCCGGGGTTGCCGCAGCGAAGCACGAGGCCAACGGCTTCATCAGGGGTGAACTCACGCCGGAACGCCGCGATCACGCCCATCGGGTTATTTCGCTCGTGCCCGTCGAGGTAATCGAAGCCGAAGTGGAAGAGGAACCTCTCCTCAGGCAAGCCGAAGTCCATCCCGAAGCCCGGCTCCAACGGCTCTGGCGAGACGGGAATCCGGATCTGGCTGACGGGGGTCGAACCGAGTGCCTCGAGCGCGCCAGCGACGTAAGCCGTTGGCACGACCACCTCCTCGAGCAGCGATGCGTGATCGCGTAGGCGTTCGGGCAGCCGGCCTGCGTCCCAGAACCACAATCCTGCCGAATATCGCCCTGCGAAGAACTCCACGCCGGCGTGCTTGGCGAAGTCCGGCAGGTCCTGAACGTCCAGGCAGATCAAGTTCACGTTGAATGAGGCATCCGCGGGTGCCGCAGTCGCGAACGCGGACGGTTCCCCGGCCGGCATCGTCTGCTGGCTCGAGATCGGAAGGACGGGCAGGCCGATCGCGTCCATTGCGGCGACGAGCTGCCGCGCGACCTGACCCATTCTCGACGCCGAGCGAAAGTCCGCGATCACGTTGATTCCCCACGGGGCCTGTCGCAGCGGCGTGGTCGGCGCGCGTCGCTTCGATCGCGATCCAGAAGCGGATATTTCGTCGCTCGACATCGCACGCTCCAGCAGCGGCTCCTCTTGAACACCGATCCCCTCCGCCCAGCGGCGCAGGCCGGCAGCGTCAGCCCCGATCAGATCCGGGTAAGCCGCCCGCAGATCGGGGCGGTCATCGTAGACGCGAGCAAGGACCCGATTGATCCCGGGGGCCACGCCCGGCTCCTGTTCCGCCATCCAGCGTTCAAAGACCGACAGCCCCTCGAGTGTGAACGGAGAATCGACTGCTCCGTCGTGCTGATCGGCGAAGTCGTCGTAGAGCCGGCGGAACGTGTCGGTCACGGGTGTTCCATCGCCAAGCGCTCCGTAGCTGTAGGGCCAGTGCCGCGCGACGGCGTGGCCTTCCGCCAGCACGGCGGTGGCGTACTCGGCCAGCAGACGTTCCAGGACCGGGTGTTCTGTGACGTCGACACGGTCCTGGTGGCGGCTCAGAACAAGCGGTTGCTCGGGGTCGAAGCCGCTGAAGTGAAAGAAGGCCAGCGGACGGTCGTTGACCAGGTAGCGTCCACGATCGTGCTGCAAAGGCCGGTCGTGGAGGTTCCAGTAGGCGACGTTGTACTCGGCGTCGCGCACGATCGAGAAGTCCGTCAGGAAGCCTGGGGCCAGATCAAACCAGCGCTGATCTACGAAGTAGCCCCAGACCGGGTCGACCCGACAATCCCGCAGCAGCCTGTCGGACCACCAGTCCAACAGGTGGTCGACCTCCGGTTTCGGCGCGAGCGACAGATAACCAAGGTTGTAGATCCCCGCGATCATGATGTCGACCTGACTCGGTTTGCGACCGTCGGAGGGGATCGGGGTTGTGTTGTGCGGAGTCAGGACGACGCCGTGCTGGGCGGCGAGCTGATCGAGCCGCTCGAGTGGCCCGAAGAGCCTGATGTCAGGGTCAAGGTAGGTGACGGGCCCGCCGGTCGTACGCATCAGATGGCGCATCAGCCACGGCTTGACCGCGGTCGAGAGCTCGAGCACCGAGTAGCGCAGGGCCATGCGCTCGAATGGCTCGCAACCGACCTCCGCAGGCGTGAGGACCTCGAACGGCTCCTGCGCCGGGTCGATGTAGCGAGCGAAGTCGTCGATCACCAGCGTCCACAAACGGCTGCCCGGTTGGTTCTCAGCGAGTGAGTGTGCCAGCACCCGCGCGTATCCAACGTAGTTCTTCGCGATGATCGTGCAGATGTTCAGGCCGCGCAAGCTAGCAGCCGGGTGAGGGGGCGCCACTGCTACCGTCTCGACCGTGAGCGTGATCGTCGGCAATCAGCCTACCGGCGTGCGTGGGCGTTATTCGGCGTCGACCCCTCTGGCCGTAAGCCTCAGGAATGTGAACAAGGCGTTCCGCCTGCCGCACCAGCAGTACAACACGCTCAAGGAGCGGGCGCTTCACCCGTTCCGCGTCCGGTCCTTCGACGTCCTTCAGGCGGTCAGGGACGTGAGCGTCGACGTTGTGCAGGGCGAGTTCTTCGGGATCGTCGGACGCAACGGGAGCGGCAAGAGCACGCTGCTCAAGTGTCTCGCCGGGATCTACGACATCGACGATGGCGAACTCAACGTCAACGGCCGGCTGTCGCCCTTCATCGAGCTGGGTGTGGGCTTCAATCCCGACCTCACGGCCCGCGACAACGTGATCATCAACGCGATCATGCTCGGGCTGTCGCGCCGGCAGGCCCGCGAGCGGTTTGACGACATCATCGCGTTCGCCGAGCTGGAGGATTTCGTTGATCTCAAGCTGAAGAACTACTCCTCGGGGATGCACGTTCGCCTCGCGTTTGCGACCGCTGTCCAAGTCGATGCGGACATCCTGCTGGTCGACGAGGTCCTTGCAGTCGGCGATGCGGCGTTTCAGCAGAAGTGCTTCGACGAATTTACGCGGCTTCAGCGAGAGGGCCGGACGATGCTGTTCGTCACCCACGACATGGGCGCGGTCGAGCGTTTCTGCAACCGCGCGATGCTGATGGAGAACGGCCGGATCGTCGACATCGGCCTGCCCGAGTCGATCGCGCGCCAGTACAACCAGCTCAACTTCCGCAATGCCCGGCAGCTGCCGGATGAAACGGCTTCGGACGACCAGCCGCCGCGGATCGACGCGATCGCCAATGTGCTCAACGCCTGGTTCGAAACGGCACCGGGCGAGGTCGCCGTCACGGTCGGCCAGGGCGAGTCCTGCAGCGTCCGAATGGATGTCGAATTCCTCGCTGCGACCGATGACCCGATCTTCATCATCGCGCTGATGAACGAGACCGGTCATACGGTGTTCTCGACGAACACCGACGTTCAGCGGATTCCCACGGGGCACTTTGCTGCGGGAGCCACGACCACGGTTCGGATGCGGTTTGAGAATTGGCTAGCGCCCGGGCGCTATCGCCTGGTCGCGTCGGTCGCGCGTGCCGGTCTCGGCGCCGACGTGTTCGACGCCCACACGACGAGCACGATCATCGTGCTGGCGGATCGACCCGGCGGCGGTGTGATCGACATGCCCCACACGATCGAGCTCGAGTCTCGCTGAAACTCGCTACTTGCTCGGTCCGGTTCGCCGCCTGCGGTGGGCGATCTGATATCCGGCTCTGATCGCCCCGAGTACCGGAGATCCGATCCTCGGGTGAGTCGCGAGCGCAAGCAATGGTCGTTCGAGATCGCTCGCCAGGACGCCGTTGGGCCCGACCAGCCGGACCGCGTCATCGCTCAAACCGCTCTGCATCAGCCCCCGGGTGCGCTGAATCGCGCCGGCCGGGGCCGATGGCTGATCGCAAACCGATCGATACAGATCGATCAGCCTGTCGGCCGTCAGATCCCACCTCAGCGATTCGCCGGCTGTGTGTACGGCCTGCAAGGTCGCCGCTGCCGCGGCCGGATCTCGGATCATTTCCAGCGCCCGCTGTGCGCTCGCCGACGCGTCCCACGCGACGATCCCCGCCGCTGAGTCCGGGAGGACCTCGCTCAGCGCCGTCCCGGCCGCCCAAAGGCACGGAACACCGTGATCGGCGGCTTCGAATGGGACCAGACCGAACCCTTCATGGACCGTCGGATACACGACGAGCTTTGCGCGCTCGAGCAGCCATCTCTTCTCCGGCTCGCTCACAGCACCCAGCCTCAGCAGCGTGCCCGCGAGCTCCGGACGGTCCCTGAGGAACTGTTCCTCCTCGGGGCCCGACGATCCGAATGCGACGTGTGGGCCGGCCAAAACGAGCCACCCTGACCAACCACGCAGTCGCTGGAGCTGGTCGAGCAGGCGCAGCGCGAACACTCTGTTCTTGTGCAGGAAATCCGTTCCGAGACACAGGATCATGTCGGTGTCGGCGGGAAGCAGCTCGGCGCCTTGCGGCCGCACCGCCAGATCGGCGTCGACCGGCGCAACCACGTGATCGACTCCGATCGGGACGACGCTCGCCCGATTGGGCTCCAGCAGCTCCTCGCCCAGCGCATCGTCGCGCACGTAGCCGGAGAAGAACAGCACTCGATCGGCAGCCGCGAGTGCGGCGCGCGTCAGCTCCCGGTAGCCGGTCCACGCCTCGGCCGACCGGAAGTACGACGGATTGTGGTAGCTGATGAGGTCCTGTTGCGTGATTACGAGTCGATCCGCGAACCGGCTCAGGAAAGCCAGGTCAGCGGGCGCCGAGACCTGAAAGGGGCGGTGTACGAGATCGGCACGCGCAGCCGGGGCGCGAACGCGCTCGGGCGTGACGGTTGTGAGCACGACACCGGGCAGCGTCTCAAGGGCACTTCGGGCATCGCTGCTCAGGTCGGGTCCGACGATCGCCGTGACACGCGCTCGGCCCGTTCGGGCTACCGCGGCGATCAGCTCAAGTGTGTGCACCGTGGTCCCATTCGTCGGTCCGACGAGAATCCGAGCGTCAATCGCGACCGAGAGGCCAGTGAGCGCGCGTCGGGCGGCTCCCAGCGATCGCGCCAACGGGCCGATTGTCTCCGGGGCGGGCTCAACGGCGGCTGCGTTCGGGCTTTCGCGTGCAACCAGGACGTCGTCGGCCACGACAAGAGACAGTCCGGCGTGTATGCAGCGACGGGCGAAGTCGAGCGGCCCGTTGGGCGCCGGCACCGGTTCGAGATCGACGTCACCGACCAGTTCGAGCGCGCTTCTGCGGACGTACATGCAAGGCCCACCCGCCGACATCACGCGCGGCCTGATCCGGACCGACTCGGTTCGGATCGCGGCTGCGGCTTCTCCGAAACTCAGTCCGGATTGCCTGAGCGCCGTGGCAAGTACACCGTCGTTGCCCAGCGACGTTGCGATCGCGACCCTGCTGTCCGAGTACGCGGCTTCTCGCAGTCCCGCGAGCCAGCCGTCCGCGACGACGCAATCTGCGTCGAGCACGACGATGTCCGCAGGAGCCGCGATTCGGGCCGCCGCGCTGACGCTCTGCTCCGCCGAGCCGCTTTGCCCAGAGCCGAGGTAGAGAACCGCTCGCCCGTCCGGTGGTGCTCCTTCGACGGTCACCTGACGTAGGTCCGACTCGGGGACTGCGGTCTTGCAGACGACGATCGGAACGCCGGCCGGTGTGTGGGCGAGCACGCTGCGCAGGCAAGTCGCGAACTGCTCTCGCCCTGCACGTCCGCCGATGCACACGACAGCGTCCCCCCGGCGTGCGCCGATCGCTTCCCCGGGTGAGATCGATTGCACGTTCATCCGGCGATTATCGCCCGCTGGCGGCACACGCATGGGCTCGCTGCTAGCTTCAGCGCCCGTGAGCACCGAATCAGTCCCCACCTACGGGCCCTCCGCGCTCGGGGGCAGCGCCAAGCGATTCATCGAGCTGACGCTGACGATGGCGCGCACCGAATTCAAGCTTCGGTACTTCGGTTCCGTGCTCGGGTACTTCTGGTCCCTGATCAGGCCGCTGCTGTTCTTCGGCGTGATCTACGTGTTCTTTACGCAGATCGTCGATGTCGGCAAGGGGGTGCCGCATTACGGGGTCTACCTGCTGACCGGCATCGTGCTCTGGACCTATTTCGGGGAGGCCACCGGGACCTGTGTCCAGGCCTTGCGATCGCGTGAAGGGGTGCTGCGCAAGGTTCGGTTTCCGCGGATGGTGATCCCGCTGTCAGTGTGCCTGACGTCGGTCTTCAACCTCGCGATGAACTCGATTGCGGTGGTTGTGTTCGCGCTCGCCAACGGGGTCAGCCCGAGGCTGTCGTGGCTCGAGATGCTGCCGATCGCCGGTGGGTTCATCGTGCTTGCCACCGGCCTCGGGATGCTCCTGTCGGCACTCTACGTCCGCTATCGGGACGTCCAGCCGATCTGGGAGGTCCTGCTTCAGGTCTTGTTCTACGCGTCTCCGATCATGTACGTGGCGAGCGCGTATCACCGGTTCGAACACGCGGTGCTCACGCTCAACCCGATTGCACTGCTCCTGACTCAGATGGGCTACGCGTTCGTCCATCCCGACCCGATTCCGACCGTGATCACGCCCGCGTCGTTCATTCCCACCAGCCAGATGGCCCACGGCTTGCGGCTATATGCCGCGATCCCTCCGGTGATCCGACTCCAGCAGCACATGCGCTCGGCACTCGTGGCGAGCGGCGGGCTCTGGCACGTGCTCGTGTCGCTCTCGTTGATCCCGCTGACCTTCCTGGTGGGGTGGTGGGTCTTCACCCACGAGGCGCCACGGGTAGCCGAGAACATCTAGCCGGATCCGCTGCGGATCGCCGCTGGTCAGTCTCCGCCCACCAGACCGTCGAGGATCGTTCGCAGGCCATCGCGGAGCTCGACAGCGGCGCTCCAACCGAGTTCACGGGCGGCGCGGGAGACGTCGAGACAGCTGCGGGCGACCTCACCCGGGCGCTCCGGCACAAACACCGGCTCGGGCAGATGCAGTGAACGGTCGGCGCCCACCTCCGCCAGGGCGTCGATCAGCTCGAGCACCGACGTCTCCCTGCCGTGACCGATGTTGACCGGCCCCGTCAGCTCGCTGTCAGCGCCAAGAAGGTTCGCGCGCACGACGTCTGAGACGTCCACCCAGTCGCGCGTCTGACGGCCGTCGCCGAACACCGTCGGTGCCCGGCCCTCGAGGAGGTGGCCACAGAAGATTGCGACGACGCCGGCCTCTCCGTGCACGTCCTGACGTGGACCGTAGACGTTGCCGTAGCGCAGCGAGACGGTCGAGAGACCATGCAGCCGCGTATACAACCCGCAGTAACCCTCGGCGGCGTACTTGCTCTGCCCGTAGGGCGCGAGCGGCCGGATCGGGTGCTCCTCGGGCGTCGGCAGCACGCCCGCGTCGCCGTAGAGCCCGCCTCCGGTCGAAGTGTTCACGAGTCGTCGCGCGCCGCTTGACCGTGCCGCCTCGAGCACTGCGATCGTCCCGAGCACGTTTGATGTTGCGTCATCTGCCGGTTGCGCGACCGAATGTCGTACGTCGATCTGGGCGGCCATGTGAAAGACCGCCTGCGGGCGGATCGCCGCGAACAGCTCCAGCAGCACAACCGCATTGCGCACGTCAAGCTCGTGCAGGGTCGCGCCGGCGGCAAGCGCGTGCTCGAGGTTGGACCGCTTGCCGGTGCTGAGGTCGTCGACCACGTGCACGCCGTCGCCGCGCTCGAGCAGCGCATCGACGAGGTTCGACCCGATGAAACCGGCGCCGCCGGTGACCACACAGTCCATGCGGCAGGGAGCTTAGCCGCAACAATAGGAAGGGCTCGCGCCACGAAAGCGGCGCGAGCCCTTCGCAAGGACGACCCTGGTAGGGCTGGGGGGCCGTCCGAGGCCCGCGAGAAAGGGGGCGATACTCGCGGACCAGCTTGACGTCCATGTCCTCTTCGGAGGATAGCGCCGTCGGAAGTTCGACCCGCAAGAATCCCCAGGAGATGCCGCTTATTCAAAGCAAAACCGAAACCAAATGCTGCTTTTGGCGTTCTTAGTCAGAATCCGACTGGCTCCACGTCCAACGGGGCTGAGATAAACGCCATGCGCCCCGAAAGCACGCCGTTGCGGCAACCCATAACGTCGGTCTCCTCGCCGCCGAGCGTCGAGGTGGTGGGCGTGCCGATTGCCCGAACCGATTACGGGGCGATGGTCGAATGGATCGAGGCGATGGTGCGCACGGGCGAGCGTGGCTACGTCTGTGTCTGCAACGTCCACACCGTGATGGCGGCGCGCGAGGACCCGGAGCTCCGCGCGGCGCTGGCTGCCTCCTCGATCAACGTCCCGGACGGTCAGCCGCTCGTCTGGGCAATCAATCTGCTCGGCCACTCGCTCGCTGATCGCGTCTACGGCCCCGAGCTGATGTTGCGCTCGTGCGCGCGCGCCGCCGAGGCTGGTCAACGCCTGTATCTCTACGGCGGCCGAAACCAGGGTGCGCTTGTACAACTCGCGCTCAACCTGCGTCAGCGGTTTCCGGGCCTCAAGATCGTTGGCGGCTATTCGCCGCCACACCGCCCGCTGAGTGAGCTCGAGCGTGAGGCTGTGATCGAGGAGATCAACCGCTCGCGGGCGGACGTCGTCTGGGTCGGGATCGGAGTGCCAAAGCAGGAGAAGTGGATGGCGCAGGTGCGCACCGACCTCGAAGCACCCGTTCTGATCGGGGTCGGCGCCGCGTTCGACTTCCATGCAGGGTTGGTTCCGCAGGCCCCTGAGTGGCTTCAGCGCATCGGGCTCGAGTGGGCTTATCGCCTAGGACGTGAGCCCCGTCGGCTGTGGCGTCGCTACCTCCGGTACAACCCGCGGTTCCTGGTCGCGCTCACGCTCCAGCTGCTGCGTCATAACCGCCGAGCAGTCGACTAACGGGCCGGTCGCGTGGCGGGGAGCAACGCGAGCGCTTCGGTGCTGGTGCCGACCCGGGCTAGACCGGGCTATCTCGATGTCGCGCTCGGCTCGATCATGCCCCAGGCGCGCGATGCGGGCGTTGAGGTGATCGTCGTCAGCGACGGCCCTGACGCAGCGATCGCCGAGGTGGCGCAGCGCCATCACGCGGACATCCTCACGCTGCCTGTCGCGCGTTGCCTGAACGCGGCTCGTAACGCAGGCGCGGAGGCAGCGCACGGCGAGCTGATCGTGTTCGTCGACGACGACGTTCTTGCACCGGATGGGTGGCTCTCGGCGCTGCTCGCCGGCGTGCGAGCAGCGCCGGACATCGACGTCTTCGGCGGGCCGATCCGGCCGCTGCTCGAAGGCGGCGGCCCACGCTACTGCGGGCGTGAACCGGCTCCGATCAGTGCTCTCGATCTCGGTCCGCACGACTGCGACACAACATTCGTCTGGGGCGCCAACATGGCGATACGATCGCGCGCACTGCGGCGCGTTGGGCCGTTCGACGAGACGATTTCCGATCTACGCGGTGACGAGGAGGACTGGATCCGTCGCTACGCGGCCGCCGGTGGGCGCGTTCGCTACATCGCCGCTGCCGGAGTGCACCACCGCCGCACCGCGACCGACGCGACGCTCAGGCGGATGTGTGGCGCCGCCTATGTGCTCGGGCGTGCCGCGCGGCGCAACGATGTTCGCGTCGGGGCACCAAAGACACCGGCCGCGGAGCTGCGGGTGCTCGTCGGCTGCGCCTGGCACGCTGTCCGGCGGCGCTGCGGCTACGGGATCGTGATGTTCGCAGGCGCCGCCGGGCGCGTGCGGGAGACGCTCGCGCCCGACGGCGCCGGAACGAGTCGCGGCGTGGCACCGCCGTCCGATCTGCCGGCTGATGACTTCATGTCGGGTACCTCCGGGCAGGTGTTCGGGATTCGCGCGACGACCAGGGCGCTTGCGCAGGACGCGCTCGCCGACGCGATCGCGCTGGCCTCTGTGCGAGGCCGGCGGCTGCAGCGCGACGCGGCCGCGGGTCCGCGCCGCCGGATCCTCGCGCTCGGCATCGAGCGGACCGATGTCTCGAACCTGATGGCGGGGATTCGCGCCGAGCTGACTCGTTCCCGTCACCAGCTCGAGCTGGTCACGATGCCGGCCGGCGAGTGTGGCAAGTTCGAGAATCTCAACGCGTTGCTCGCCCGGCATCCTGCCGCCGGACACGATTGGCTGCTGATCGTCGATGACGACGTCGTGCTGCCGAGCGGTTTCCTGGACCAGTTCGTGTTCCTGGCCGAACGGTTCGATCTGTCGCTGGCGCAGCCGGCGCACCGCCACCGATCGCATGCCGCCTGGCAGGTGACCCGCCGCCGGCCCTTCAGCGTCGTACGCGAGACCGGCTTCGTCGAGATCGGCCCGGTCACGGCGTTCCATGCCCGCACGTTCGATGCGCTGCTGCCGTTTCCCGAGCTGCGGTTCGGGTGGGGTCTCGACAGCCACTGGTCCGCGGTCGCCGGCGCAAGCGGCTGGCGCGTCGGCGTGATCGATGCCACCCCGGTCCGTCACGGCCTGCGCCTGATCGCCTCCTCCTACGACCGCAACGACGCGATCGACGAGGCTAGGGCGTTTCTGCGCGACAAGCCGTACACGCGCGCCGTCGACGCGCAACGGACACTCGCGATCCATCGGAGCTGGTAGGCGAGTTGAACGTGCCGGGATCCGAGCCCTACCGCGCGGACAACGTGTTCGACCGGCTCAGCTCGCGCTCGGCGCTCGAGCTGTACTACGCGCACGAGGAAGATCGGGAGCGTCATCTGCTGGCGTCGGCGTTGCCGCTTGATCGCGGCCGTGTGCTCTCGGTCGGTGCAGGCTGGCACCCCGGGCGTCACCTGTTCCCAGCGCCGGCGTTCCACCTCGTCGCGGTTGACGCCGACGCAGATCGCGTCGCCGGCGTGCTGTCCAGCGCGCGTGCCGACGAGGCGTTCGTCGGTCATGCCGGCGCGCTCACGCTGCCGGAGGCGAGCTTTGACTTCGTCCTCTATCGCCAGGTGATGCACCATCTCGTCTTTCAGGGGCCGCTGTCGCCCTGCTTCACGGAGGCGGCACGCCTGCTCGTTCGTGGAGGGGCGCTTGTCGCGATCGAGCCAGGGTTGTGGCATCCGGTCGGGCTTGGTCTCGCGCTCGCCAACCGCACGCACACGGCGACCGCGCTGCACGGGACGCCGGACGACGTCCCGCTGTCGCCGCGGCGTCTGCGCGACGAAGCGCTCGCAGCCGGCCTCAGCGCACGGCTGTACGCCGTCACCTACGGTTGGAGGCGGATGCCGAGCCTCCTGCAACGTACGCTCGCTCCGCTTGACCATGCCGGCTCACTGCCGGTACTCGCGCCTTTCGGGCACACGCTGATGCTGATCGCGAGACGACCCTGACACCGGACGGCGGTCAGAGGGCCGGGATCACGGCGGTGGACGCGGCGTGCGCCCTCGCGCTCGCTGCCGGGCTGACACTGGTGGCGTTCACGACCGGCGGCGGCGACATCGATCTGGCGGCGAACACATGGGTCGAGGTCGCGCTCGTGCTGCTCGGCTTCGGGCTCGTGATCGTCGCTGTCCTGCGCGGCGCGCCGGCGCCGGCATGGGGCGGCGTAACGCTCCTGCTGTTCGCGGCGCTCGCGGGCTTCACGGCACTGTCCGTTGCTTGGTCGATCGTGCCCGACAAGTCGTGGATCGAGGCTGGCAGGACGCTCGGCTACCTTGGGGCCTTCACGGCGGCGATGGCGACGTGTCGCCTGGCGCCTGAGCGATGGCGCGCGGTGGTCGGCGCGATCGCTGTCGCGTCGGTGGCGGTGAGCGCATGGGCAGCGCTTGCCAAGGTGTTTCCGGCGACGCTTGATCCCCAGGACCATGTCGGGCGTCTGCTGGCGCCGTTCGGCTATTGGAACGCGACCGGCCTGATGGCCGCGCTGGGCGTGGCGCCTTGTCTGTGGCTGGGAGCGCGTGACGAGGGCAGCGTCGGCCAGCGGGTTGCCGCGGTGCCTGCGATCGCACTGCTGATCTCCGTGGTCGTGCTGTCCTATTCACGCAGCGCGCTACTGGCCGCCGTGATCGGTGTGGCGATCTGGTTCGCAGCGGTCCCAGGGCGTTTGCGCGGCGTGCTCGTTCTCTCGCTCGGTGGGGTTGGTGCGATCGTGATCGCAGGGTGGGCGCTGCGCGAGGTTGCCTTCACCCAGGACCAGATCGGCCTTGCGGTTCGTACGAGCGAGGGCCACACGTTCGGGGTCGTGATGGTCGTGGTGCTCGCCGCGCTGACGGTGCTCGCGTATCTCGTGCTGTCGCACGCTCAGCGCTTGGCGGTGCGCGCCGACGCTCGCCGCCGGATCGGCACCGTGCTGATCTGTCTGTTGGCTCTGGTTCCGATCGCGGCGGTGGGTAAGGCCGCGGTCTCGGCACGCGGACTGACGGGTGAGGTGTCACACGTCTGGAGCGATCTGACCACCGCCCAGAGTGTCGGTGACAATCCCGGCCGATTGGTCGACCTTGCCAACAGCCGTCCGAGCTATTGGCGTGAGGGCCTGACGGTCGGCGAGCACGCGCTCCTGGCAGGAGTCGGTGCCGACGGCTTCGGCACGGCTCAGTATCGATACACCGATGACACGGCGCCCGCTGCCGATGCACACAGCTATGTGATCCAGACTTTTGCCGACCTGGGGCTGATCGGGGTCGCGCTCAGCCTCGGGCTGGTGATCGCATGGTTGATCGCGTCGGCGCGGCCGCTGCGTCGCCGGCGGGGTTTCCACCAGGACGGCGCCGGCGGTGCTGACGTCGATGCGACGTCAGCCGAGCGCGCCGGGATGTGGGCTCTGCTCTGTGCGGTGGTCGCCTTCGGTGTCGGCTCGACGGTCGACTGGACGTGGTTCTACCCGGGCGTGGCCGTGCCGGCGCTGGTCTGCGCGGGCTGGCTCGCAGCTCGCGGTCCGCTCGATCAGCGCGTCGGGGTCCGCCGCCGCGGGTCGCGGCCGGCCGCCGGCGTTGTGCCTCGGCTGGCGGCGACGGCGCTCGCCGCGGTAGCGATACTGGTCGCATGGGCGGTCTGGCAACCCCTGCGCTCGATCGACGCCGACAACGCGGCGACCACGGCGCTGATCCAGGGCAACGGCTCCGCCGCACTGGCCGACGCAACCTCGGCCGCCGCCAGCGATCCCGTCGCGGTCCTTCCGCTGTGGGAGCTATCCGATGTCTACGCGGACCTCGGAGATCCGGGGCGGGCGCGAGCCGAAGCGCTCGATGCTGTCAAGCTCCAACCCCAGAACCCCCAATCCTGGGGGTTTCTCGGTGCGTTCTACCTTTCGGTCCACGAGCTGCGGCCGGCGCTCTCGGCGCTTGAGCGGGCGCACGCGCTCGACCTCTCTGACCCGATCATCTCGCAAGACCTCGCAACCGCTCGCGCCGAGACTTGAGCGGTCCAGAAGCCGCCCCCTCCACAGTGCTGCGATAGACCGTCGCAACCCCGGCGGCACAACGGTCCCAGTCGAACCGCCGCGCGAACTCGCGCGCATGTCCACCCATCTCGAGTCGAAGCTGCTCGTCCTCAAGCACCCGCAGGCAGGCGGCGAACGCCTCGCCGTCCGGGCGCGTCAGGAAGCCGCTGCGGCCAGGGTCGAGCGCTTCCGCGGTTGCGGTGCCGGCCGCCGCGACCACCGGAACGCCCCGCGACTGGGCCTCCGCCACGACCAGCCCGAAGCCCTCCAGCGTGGACGCGAACAGCAGCACGTCGGCGCTGTCGTAGAGCCTCCACTTCTCGGTCTCCGAAACGCGCCCTGTGAACCGCACATCGTCGAGGACGCCGAGCGCCCGGGCGCGGCCCGCGAGGCTCTCCCGCAACGGGCCGTCGCCGGCCAGGACCAGTGACGCGGGGACACCGGAGCGACGCAGCGCCGCCAATGCGTCGAGGGCCACCGCCGGTCGCTTGCGCTCCTCGAGCCTTCCGAGCGCCAACAACCGCATCCCGGCTGACGGCCAGGCCTCGGGCCAACCATCCGTCGGCGGATGTGTCGCGACGCCTTCGAGCACGACGTGGATCCGCTCGGGTTGGACTCCTGCCACGATCAATTCCCGCCGTGAGTGCTCGGACACGGTGATCACCGCGTCGGCCCGTTGGGCGATCGCCGCCTCCAGCCATGCCCACCGTGGATAGAGGTGATGGTGGTGGAGCACCACCGGGACGCGCGCGCGCGTCAATGCCCTTCCGAGCAGGAGCGCCGGCCCGGTGTAGCGGACCGAATGTCCGCGGAGCACCTCGACGCGCCGCGCGCGCAGCAACCGGATCGTGTAGGGAGTGAAGATCAGCGGCGCGGTGACCCAGTGCAGGCCACGCCGGTGTCTGAGCACGTCCACCTGCCAGCCCGGCGGTGGGTCCTCGAGGCGGTGATCGCGCGGCATTCCGAGCACCAGATCGATCCCGTGGGCCGGCAGGCGCTCGAGCAGCATCCGTTCATACACCTCGCCGCCGACGTTCGAGTCGGCCCTGAGCGTGTAGTAGTGGGGCCCACCGGCCGTGAGGCGTGGTGCTGTGGTGATGGCTATGGACGGCTACCCGTGCTCGAAGGCGTAGAAATCCGGCTTCGGGGTGCCGTTAGCGGTCAACAGCCCACCCGCCGAGTACGGGGTGCCGCCGGGCGTCGTCGGGGCGCTGTCGTAGACGATCGACCAACCGAGTGCGTAGATCCGGTGCCAGGCACGCGATTCTCGCAGCGCCTCGGTCACCCACTGCGCCGCGAGCTGGGGAGCTACGTAGAAGTTGAACAGCTGGTCCTGGGACGTCGGGATCAGCCATTCAGAGAGGAACAATGGCATCCCCTTGCGCAGGTAGTGATCGACCCACTTCGCGAGCTCCGGCAGATTGGAGAACTGGACCTCGTCGAACGCGGACGGCACGTTGCTGAACACCGGACTCTGGTAGGTGAAGGGATTGTGCGCGTACATGTCCATACGCGGAGGCTTGCCGTCGGGGAGCCGAAGGTTCTGGATCCACTGGAGAGGGTCGATAGCGCCCGTGGTATAGGTGCAACCGCCGATGATCAGGTTGCGCTTGCTGATCTGCTTGAGCGCGCCGTACGTGCCGTCGACCATCTCCGCATACCGCTGCGCCATCGCGCGCTGCGCGGAGTCGAGCGGTTGGCCTGGCACGGCTGGTGCCAGCGGCAGGAAGTTGCCCTCCCTCGTCGGCTCGCCCCAGACCATCCATAAGTGAACACTCGGATACTCCTTCGCGGCGGCCTGCGCGAACTCGATGAAGCTGCCGGCACGCGTCGGAGCCCACCCGCCACCGGCATGGCCTCCGTTGGCCCAGCCCGGCGCCCACAAAATCTCGATCAGAATGCGCATGTGGTATTCGGCGGCATCCGTGATCGCCGCCCGAACCCCGGACGGCCAAACGTATGCCGAATCGCGTGGATTGGTCGGATCTGCCGGCCGAGTCGGCGCGACCTGGTTCCAATCGAGGTCCAGTTCGACGATCGACACGCCCAGCATCTTGTACATCGGAAACTGGTTGACGCCGTCGCGCGTGGCCTCGCCCCAGATCGCTTTGCTGAAGGCCGCGGCGCGGGGCGGCGCGGCTGTCAGCGCGATGGTGCAGGCGAGTCCAGCCACGATCATGAGGCGGAGGGCGCGCAGTCTTGTTGCTCGAGTCATCAGACCAGATTGTCAGGTGCGTCAGCTCAGGCGCCGGCGCAGCATCAGGCCGCCGGCCCCGCCGAGTAACAGCACCAGCATGCCGCCGAGCGCCAGCGCGAGCCAGCCGCTGCCGCCGGTTGTCGAGGCTTGGAGTGCACCGGGCGGCGTCGCGGATTGCGTGTTCGGCCCGGCGCTCGCCCCGCTTGCATTGTTCGCGTGCCGTCGCATAGAACGGGTCTCCGAGCTGGCTTTTCGCCGCCGGAACCCAGAATTGCCATGTCCGGTGGACGCATTTGATGGCGGCGTGATGCCGACGCCGAACGCGGGCGGGGTCTCACCGGCATTCGACCCGGTCTGGCCGGCCGTTTCGCTTCGTGCGCTCGTGATCGGGATCGCATACTGTTTGCCCGCCGGAGACCCAGGGTCAACGTGCACGCCAGGCTGCGCGGCGAGCGCAACCGAGTTTTGTCCCCCGAGAACCATCGCGGCGGCGAGCGCCGCGGCCAGCAGTCTCATTTGCGTGAGGGTAGCGCAGGGACTGCAGGGTCTTTCAGCCGGCCGGAGCACTTGACAGCGCACTTCGTGGATTCGCGACCAGCGCAGCGAGCGAGGGATCGTTTGGATCCAACGCACTCGCCGCGACGTAGTAGTGCCTTGCCAATGGTATGTCGCCCGCGCGGACCTCAAGGTCGCCCAGCAGAACCCATGTGACGTAGTTCGAGGGCTGAACGCCGGTAGCCTGCAGAAGGACCGCCCGCGAGGCAGCGGCGTCGTCGAATCGGGCCAGTGCGGCTGCCTTGATGTAGTAGCTGTTCAGGTTGGCGCCATCCAGCCGGAGTGCTCGATTGGCGTCCGTCAAGGCTGCCGCTGGATCCCTCGCAAGGCTTCCTCGGGCGTCGTCCAGATAGAACTGCGAGAGACCGGAACGCATCAAGCTCGCGCCCGTGAGCGCGAGCACGAAGCCGACGCCGGCCGCCGCGACGGTCCTGAGCGCGCTTGGCCTGCCCCGACGACTGCCGTCGTTGCGGGCCGCGATGGTGATCGCCTGGTCACCGACGGCGCTCGGTTCGCGGTAGCAGAGCACGGCGACTGCCATCAGCGCGACCCCGGTGACGCCAGGCAGGAGGTGCATCCAATCGCCGCTGGTATCGACCAGCCACGTGACCGCGACGCCGGCCGCGCACACCAGCAACGTCCGCGCGGTGGGCGATTGCCTGGCAGCCGTCCGCCAGCGCCGGGCCGCGAACGCGACTGCCGTGATCAACACCACCAGCATCGCAGCGCCGATCAGCCCGAGTTCGGCAAGCAGTTCGAGTTCGATCGAGTGAGGGTTCTCGATCGCCTCGGTCGTTCGCCGTTGCTTGTAGTAAGCGACTGTGTAGCCGCCTGCGCCGACACCGGCGATTGGGTTTGCTGTGAACACATGCCATGCGATCCGCCAGTAGTCGTATCGGTTTCCCGCACCTGATAGCAACCGCGTCTGTGTGGCGGCTGCACTGCTGGAGCCGCCATCGGAGAGATGCACAAAGGCATGCCATTGGTCGCGTGCCGTGCGCTCGATCGAGCCCAGCTTGACGACGGCCGCGCCGGCCGGCAGGAGCACGACGCAGATCGCCGCGACGCTGGCGATGCGAGACAACGTCACCTTGGCCCTGGCGCTTCGGTTTCCGATCAGTCGGTCGGCGGCGACCAGCCCGGCCCACACGAGCCCGGTGCCGGCACCTGCCAGCAACATCGAGAGCACAGCCGCGTGAAGCGCGCGGGGCGTCGGTGACCCAGATGCACCGGCCGTCGAGTAGACCCTTAGCACCGCAGGCGTTGCGAGTCCGGTTCCCACCGCGATGGTCGCCAGCGCGAGCAGCCGTCGACGCCGCCCCGGAATCGCCAGCACCACGAGCAGCGCCGCAGCGAACACGGCGATTGCGGCACCGCGCGACTGGCTCAGCAGCGCCAGACAAGCCAGTACGACCGTCGCGGCGGCACCGCAACCGGCCGCGAACGGCGTCCGTCGTTCGGCGAGCGCAAACGACAGCCAGCAACCCATCGCGAACACACATCCCTCGCCGTTGATGTACCCGAGCGGCAGGTTCAGGCGTCCGTCGATGAACATCGCGCTGCCGCCCGCACCGAGCAGTCGGATGATGACGAGCACCGCCACGATGCCGATCCCAGCGCCCACCGCGCTGATCAGCACGGCGGCGTGCCGGCGACTGCGGATCAGGACTATCGCCAAGAGCAGCGTTGCCGCGTAGACCAACCATCTGTTCGCGTCGATCGTCGCCTGCTCCACGGTGGGCGACCACGTGCTCGAGACAAGTGACCAGAGTCCAAGCCCAGCAAGCGCGCAAACCGCCACGATCGCGGGGCGGCCGAGCCGCGGTGGGCTCGCGACCAGCGCGGCTGCTGCGACGATCACCAGCCCCAGGCCGAGCGGTACCCACACTCCGGTGCCGTAGTAGGCCTCAAATAGCGGGCTGAGTCCCGTGCCGAGGCCGAGGACTCCGAGCATCGCGATCGATACCCGGCCCCAGACGACCGACTCGCTCGAAGTTGTTGTCGGAACGCCCGCGCCCCCGGGCGCCGAGAGTCCGCGTGAAGTGTCCGACGCACCGTGGCCCTCGTCGCCGATCAGCTGAAACCCCTCCACCTGTTCGAGCATGCCGATCGTCGCCGACGCACACACGAGGAAGGCGAGCAACACGTAGACGATGGTCGCGCTGGTCCCGTGGATCGCGACGATCACAAGCGCGCTCAGGAGTGCCTGCGCGGCACCTAGAACGAGTGCGACCCGCACCGTTGTCCGTACGCGGCGCCTCGTGCGGTGGGTGAGGTGGTCCTGCCCGCCGGTCAGCACCGAGATCCCGCGCCGCCGGCGGGAGACGATCACCAGGCAGGTATCAACCGCTGGAATGCCCACGAGCAGGAACCCGACAAGCAGTGCCAGCGTCGATGGCTCGGCGCTGCGCGCCGCGTTCGCCACGAGCGCGGCCACCGCAAAGCCGAGCGGCATGCTGCCGCCGTCGCCGAGGAAGATCTTCGCCGGCTTCGTCAGATTGTGCGGAAGGAAGCCGAGGCAGGCACCTGCAAGCGCCGCGCAGCCGACCGCAGCCCACGTCGCACCAGTTGAGATCGCGAGCACACACGCCCCGCCCGAGACGACCGCCGCCATCGTGCTCGCGGCCCCGTCCATGTTGTCGAACAGGTTGAACGAGTTGACCACGGCGACCACCCAGATCCCGGTGACTGCGGCGTCGACAGCAAAGCCGGCGCCGAGGCGCCAGCCAAGCCCCGCGGCGGTCAGCAACACCCCGACCGCGAGCTCCACCGCGACCCGTATCTGCGGCGTGACGGTGCGTCGGTCATCGATCGTCCCAACCACCAACAGCACTGCAACGCCCGTCAGTAGTGGCAGAGTCCGGCCCGGATCTCCAGCCCCGACCGCCACCGCAAGCGCGAACGCCAGCATCACCGCCGCGCCGCCCAGATATGGCGTCGGCCTACCGTGGCCCTTATAGCCGACCGGTCTGTCGTAGAACGAGAGCCGCTCCGCGGTGGCGATCGCCAGCGGAGTCGTCAGATACGCGAGCCCCGCAGCGAGCGCGGCACCAATTCCAAGCCGGACCCAGAGTGGGAAGTCCACCGACACGGTACGTTACGGGGTTTCTTAAGGATGGGCGACGCGACGGTTTCTACGGTCGAACTGGTTGGCGACGGACTCCAGGAGTGCACACAACCGTGATGCCTGGGTGGAGCGTGCGTGCTGGGCGGCCACCGCCTTGCCGAGTTGTCCGAGCCGCCTGCGCGAGCTCTGGCTCTTTGGCGAACCGTCTTAGCACCGCAGCAAGCGCGACGCCATCTTCAGGCGGCACGACCACGCCGAAGCCGTGCTCAACCACGAATGCGGCGGCCTCGCCACGGGTGGCGACGATCGCCGGGCGTCCGACCGCCATCGCGTCGTACAGCTTTGACGGGATGAAGTCGGACAGCAACGGGTGGTCACGCAGCGGAATCAGCAGAGCGTGGCAGTCGAGCATCAACTGCCCGACTCGATCGGTCGGCACGCTCGGCTCCAGACGGACGTTCGTCAATCCAAGCTCCGCGATGCGCCGTCGCAGCTGCGGCTCCAGGGGGCCGCCGCCGGCAAGCCGGAACTCGACCGGCTCATCCGCAAGCAGTTGCGCAGCATCCAGGACGATTCCCAGCCCCTGGGCGATCCCGAAATTGCCGAAGTAGCCCACCCTGAACGACGCATCTGAGGGAGGAGGACGATCGGGCAGCGCAACCAGCTGATCGAGTCCGCCGTTCGGAATGTGGACGGCCACAGATCGCCCAGCAAGCGCGTCAATGTGCCGACAGAACGGTTGCGTGGTCGCGGTCACGGCGGCCACGTCTCTGTACAGCCAACGTTCCGCACGCTCGAACGCGGTGATCGCTCGGCGGTTTGAGAGCTCACCGAGTGCCTCTGCCGCTGCCGGCCAGAGATCTCGGACGTCCAACACCGTCGGCATGCCCCGGGCGTGAGCCGCGATCGCGACGCCCATGGCTCCCGGCAGCGGCGGCGAAGTGGCGAACACCACATCGTGTCGGTTGATTACCGATGTCAGAGCGAAGGCGCCGATCGCGAACGTGCCGTAGAAGAGGAGCCTGCGGGTCGTGCTCTTGCGCGGCGACGCAAGGACCCAAAGGCGATAGGTTGTGAGGCATCCGGACTGCTCGCGTTGGAGCGGCCGCCGGCCGTAACCATCCTGGAACATACCCTGTGGATGATTGGGCTGCTCACAGATGACGGTTACCTCATGTCCAGCCTCCAGGAGCGCGTCGACAAAGGCAAGCATTCGATTCTGGGTTGCGCCGACCTCGGGTTGGTAGTACTGCGATGCCAGCAGAACTCGCACCTCAGTGCAGGGGCGGCAACTCGACCGCGTCGCGGATCAAGAAGGTGGCACGCGTTGCGGCAACCATGTCCGCGACAGGCCATGGCTGCCGACTCTCGCGGCAGGCTGTGAGGAACGCTTCGACCTCGGCGTTGTGACCCTTGTCCCGCTTTCGAGATACTCGCTCCTGTTCGCCGTGGCGGTACAGGCGCAGTTCGCTGAAGTCATCGAGCACTCCGGCCCCGGCCTCACCCAGCACTTCGACGCGTTCCTTTGGTAATCCGGGATCCCCGAGTGCCGAGTAGACAATCACGGCGACTGAACCATCCGGGAACCGTAGGGTCGCGGCGAACGAGTCCTCTCGCGGCTCGGATCCACCACCGACCGCCACGGCCGTCACGTCCATCGGGATCGTCCCTGTCAGGAACATCAGGAAGTCGACGAAGTGGCACGCCTCGCCGACGATTCGGCCGCCGCCGACCTGGGGGTCGTGGGTCCAATGGCTTCTCGGTAGCCGTCCCGCGTTGACGCGATAGGTGATGACGAGCGGACCTCGGCCGCACAGCTCCGAGCGTAGCCGCGCTGCGAGCGGGGCAAAGCGACGGTTGAACCCCACCATCATCACCCCCGGAGCGTCTGCGGCTGCGTGCGCCACCTCTTGAAGTCCCTGCTCTTCGAGGGCGAGCGGCTTCTCGACGAACACATGCTTGCCGGCTCGCAGCGCCTCGGTCGCGTATGTGCTGTGCGAGTCGTGACGCGTGGCGATCAGAATCGCGTCGATGTCAGGGTGCTGGATCAGGTCATGAGCGTCGGTGCTGGCCAGCACCGCGCCGAAGCGGCTTGCGGCCGCCCGTGCCGAGACGCCGGTGGCCGCCGCCACCGCGGTGATGTCGGCATGTTCCACGAGAATCGGCAGCAGAACGCCGCGCGCGAACGAGCCTGCCCCGACGATCCCGACTCGCGGTCTCCCCGGCGCGGGAGCGCGCATACGGCGCTGAGGTCGCGGCGCAAGCGTGATCGCGCGCCCATTGAGCGCCTCGACCCCCGGGTAGCGAAGCAGAATCCCAACTGAGGGCTCGTCGGCGCCGAGCTGCCGGTATGCCGCAGGGCCATCGTCGAGAGAGAACACGTGAGTGGTCAGCCGCGACGGTCTGAGTGCGCCGGCGGCCATCAGACGCAACGTCTCTTCGAGGTTGCGCCCTTCGGTCCATCGCACATAGCCAGCCGGATAATCGATCCCACGCTGCTCATAGATCGGGTCGTAGCGGCCAGGTCCGTACGAGCGTGAGACAACCAGTCTCAGCTCCTTGGCGAACAGCGGCCCACGCGCG
The DNA here is from genome assembly GCA_963742025.1 of uncultured Solirubrobacterales bacterium. Taxonomy (GTDB): domain Bacteria; phylum Actinomycetota; class Thermoleophilia; order Solirubrobacterales; family Solirubrobacteraceae; genus Palsa-465. The sequence continues at coordinate 362,445 of CAVUKF010000006.1, read as the reverse complement.
GACTCAATCGCGATATCGCCGACGATCACTACGGTCGCACGTTCCCGTGCGACCTCCGTGGCCGTGGCGAGCGGGGCCGAAGAGCGGCTGGCGGCGGTTACGAGCACCCCGTCGGCGCCGCGTCCGCTCGTCAGGCGGCGGGCCTCGGCCACCAGGTCATCTCGCTCCTGAGCGGCGAACACCCCAGCCTCACGGGCCAGTTGCACGCGCGCCTCATCTGGGTCGCAGCCGAGCACCACGCATCCAGCGGCTTTCAGGATCTCGGCCGTCAACTGCCCAACGAGCCCGAGCCCGACGACTGCCACGACATCGCCGAGTCGCGCCTCGGCCAGGCGGACCCCGTGCAGCGCGATCGCCGCGACCGTCGCGTATGCGGCGTCCTGCGGTGCAACCCCGTCTGGGACCCGGGCGCAGAGCGTTCTGGGCACCGACACGATCTCTGCGTGCGAGGCGAGCCCGGCGCCGGCGCATGCGACCAGCTCGCCGGGGGCGGCGGGCGCATCCTCACACGCTTCGATCACAACACCGCACAGGCTGTAGCCAAGCGCGTTCGGATCACCAAGCCGCCCGCGAACCTTGGCATAGGTGGCAGCGAGTCCCTCGGTACGAGCCGACTCGATGACCTTTCGGGTCAGGTCGGGTCTGGCCTTCGCTTTACCGATCAGTGACGCTCGCCCGATCTCGAGGGCGGCACGCTCAGTCCCGGCGCTGATCAAGGAGAACTGAGTACCGACCAGTAGGGACGTCGCTCCCCGTACCGGTACGGGCACCTCCTCGATCGTAATCTCGCCCGTGGCGACGTTCTGGAGCAGTTGCTTCATTGGCCGAGGAGGAGCCGTAGGCTAGCAAGCCGCCGTCGTCCAGGGTGATGGTCTGGCGGACCAGTTCGGCCCACGGCGGAGATCTGTGACGGGCGGACTCGCCCACCGGCGTTGAGCATCACGGTCTCAGCGTCGCCCAGCGAGCAGGAACATCGTCGCCAGCCACGGAGGTCGGCGGTTAGAGCGCCAGATCCCGTAAACCGGTGCCGGCATTGAGAAGTAGCTGACGCCGACGACCCCCAGACCGGCGGCTTCGAACAGGCGTCTAGCGTCGCGCTCGCGCTGTCGATGTTGCTGGACCTCGAGGATGGATCCTCGGTAGAGACGAGTGTGACGGAGGCGCCGCTCGGCCCGCCGAACGACTGATTGCGCGTTGGCGAACGAGACAAGGGCGATGCCGCCTGGTCTCAGCAGCTGCCGGCACTGGGAGATGAACCGCTCCTGATCGTGCATGTATTCGATCACGCTGGAGGCAATGACGACGTCGGCGCCGGCGGCCAGTGCGTCCAGTGCGTCCGCGTCGAGCGGCAGCGCGTGGCGGTGCAGTTCGAGCGTGATTCCCTGGCGCTCAGCGTTCTCGGCCGCGATCTCGAGCATCTTCGTGCTGCCATCGATTGCGACCACTCGGTATCCGAGACGCGCGGCGGCGATCGACAGTGTTCCCGGCCCACAGCCGAGGTCGACGCAGGTGAGCGGTTCCGCCGCGTACACCTCAATTCGCGCAAGCCAAGCTTCAAACAGCGCAAAGCGCTCGCCGAAGCCCGGATGGGCATTCAGATTCGCCGCGTAATCGTGACTCAGTCGGTTGAAATAGCCGACGGAGTCAGGCGTGTCGACGTCGTCGTCGCGAATCTGAGTTGGTCGCATGAGCGCTCCGGGCGAACCCGGCGGCTCAGCGTAGCGCCAAAGGGTTGAGGCTCCTGGCAACGCTGCAACTGGCGTGCGCGATCGCGCGCGGCTGAGCACGAGACCGGATCCTCTAATCTCGCCCGCGGATGAGCGACCGTCGAGCCACCGGCCGTACGTTGCTTGTCTGCCACGTCTCAGCGGCGGCCAAAGCCTGCGAGTCGGCACAGACGCTCGAGACCGCCCCTGCGGTCTACGACCTGCTCGTCTACGGGCAGGGGGCGGGTGGTCACCCGCCGCCGCCGGCCGGCGAGCTGATTACGCCCCCAATGCTCATACGGTCCGCATCGGGCCTGCTGCGTGCCGCCGGCTGGCTGTGGATGATCCGCCGGCGCCGCTACGCGCTTGTGGCGATCGCACAGCCGGACCTCTCGCACAGCCGGGCGCGCGGCGTTTTCCTCGCACTGCCCGTGATCTTCAGTGCAGCTCGAGGTGTCAGGCTCGACCCCGATGGAGCTCGCCCGCCTACGACTATCGACCGCTCTCAGGGCATCCTTGACCTCGTGCGTTGGGCGGTGCTGCAGATCGCCTGCGGTGTGCTTGCGGCGGTCGTGGTCCCGATCATCGAGCTCGTGCTGCGGCGGCCGGTCGCCGATCCGCTGCCGATACCCGCCGCCGGCACGGTGACATATCTACGCACCGATGTCGACATCGTCGCCAACGGCCTGCGCGCGGGAGGCTCGGCGTCCCACACCGAGGGCATCGTCGGTGCCCTCGGTGCGGCCGGGTACGAGGTCGACCTCTGGTCCACGGGTGAGATCGCCGGACTGCCCCACTTTCGTCGGCTGCCCATCAACATGCGCGCCAACGTACCGATCGAGATGATCGAGCTGGCTGCAACGATCCGCCAGCTACGAGCCGTCCTGCGTGGTCCCGCGATCGACGGCTTCGTCTACCAGCGCTACAGCCTGAACAATCTCACTGGCCTCCTGGCGGCGCGTCGCTCGCGAGTTCCGCTTGTCCTGGAGGTCAACGCGTCCGAAGTGCACTGGCGCCGGCAGTGGTCGCGGCTACGCTTCGGCCGCCTTGGCGCGGCGACCGAGCGCCTGCTGCTCGCGCATTCCGATCGGATCGTAACCGTCAGCGGGAACGCCGCAGCTGAGCTCCTGGTGATGGGCGCTGACAAGGACCGACTGCGGGTGGTTCCAAACGGCGTTGTGATCGAGCGCTTCGCGCGCGCACCGCCGCGTGCGCTGCCGTTTGCGCCCGGTTCTTTCGTTGTGTGCTTCTGCGGGCTGTTCTATCCGTGGCACGGTGTGCCGGTCCTGGCGCGTGCCTTCGCCGAGTTGCTGCGCGAAGTGCCAGAAGCGCGGCTGCTGCTCGTCGGGGACGGCAGCGAGCGCGCGCAGGTTGAGTCACTGCTGGTCTCCAGTGGCGCGCTTGACTACGCGTACATGACTGGAATGGTCGAGCGCGAGGACGTTCCCGGGTACATGCAGGCGGCCGACGCGCTCGTGTCCCCACACGCCGGCGTCCCCGGCTTCATCGGTTCTCCAATCAAGATCTTCGAGTACATGGCCGCCGGTCGAGCGATCGTCGCGACGCGCGTCGCCCAGCTCGGCGAGATCCTCGAACACGAGCGCACCGCGCTGCTCGTTGCGCCGGACGATCCGATCCAGTTGGCTGCCGCTCTGCGCCGGCTTGCACTTGAGCCGGATCTGCGGCGCGGACTTGGCGCCGCCGCGCAGCGGGAGGCCCGAGAGCACCACTCGTGGGAAGTCAGCCTTCGCCAGACGCTCGGCGAAGATTGAGAAGATGCGCCGCCCCCTGATCGTTTGCTTCGCCGGTGACCGCTGGGACGGTCTGCCACACTCGCGCCACCACCTGATGCATCGATTCTCGAGGAGCTTCGATGTCATCTTCGTTGAGGGTGTCCCGATGCGCGGGATCGCGACTGGTGACAGGCACGAGTGGCGCCGGGCCATGGCCAGACTGCGGTTGCCGGTCCTGCGAGAGGTCGAGTCCGGCCTGCACGTGCTCCGCGGGCTACCGATCCCCCCAGGTGGGCGCCTGCTGCGCGGGGCACAACTCGCCGACCTGCGCTCGGAGATTGAGCTTGCAATCTGGCGGCGCGGCCTGCGCGGACCTCGCGTCACCTGGTTCAGCCAGCCGATCGTCGCGCCGCTGATCGGACGGCTTCAGGAGCGCGGCTCAGTGCTCTATTACCAGGACCGCTACGACTCCTTCAGCCACGTCGACGGACCCCTGCTGCGTCGGTGTCTGCAGCGCCTCGCCCGAGATGCCGACACCTGCATCGCAACCGCCGAGCACCTGGCCGACGACCTGCGGCAGCTAGGTCGGAATCCGGCGGTGATCCCGCACGGGGTGTCGGCGGAGCGCTTTGCCCGATGGGCTCCGCCGCCTGACGATATCCGCACACTCGAACGCCCGATCCTCGGTGCCGCCGGCCTGGTCGACGACCACATGGATTTTGCGGCTCTGCGAGCTACGGCCGACCGGCTTGAGCACGGCACGGTCGTGCTCGTCGGAGGGGCGAACACCGACACGTGCGAGCTGCGACACCCCCGCATCGTCCTGCTGGGCAGGCGGCCATACGAAGCGATGCCGGCATACCTGCACGGGATGGACTGCTGCCTGATCGCCTTCAAGGTCAACCGACTCACCGAGGCCGTCAACCCGATCAAGCTGCGCGAGTACTTGGCGGCTGGTCGCCCGGTTGCCAGCACGCCGCTGCCCGAGATCTTGCGCTACCGGAGCGTGATCGAGCTCGGCCAGGGGCCGGATGGCTTCGCTGATGCCGCACTGCGCGCGTTGCGACCGGGCAACGACGACGAGGAAGCTCGTGCGCGCCGTCGTGCCAGCGTCAGTGATGAGTCTTGGGACTCAGTGGCGGAGCGCATCGAGCCGCTCCTGTGGGAGCTTGCGACGCGAAAGCGCAGCCGCGTGTGACCGAGTCTCGTTCGACGCTGCGCCGCGAGGCACTGCTGACATCAGCGGGCGGAGGGGTGAGCGTCGTGATCTCCGCGGTGTCGAGCATCGTCATCGCTCGGCAACTCAGCGTCTCGGGTCGCGGCGCCTCGTCGGCGGTTCTGGCCCTCAGCGTTCTGTGTGGTACAGCGGCGACAGCGGGAGTGGCAGGCGGCGTCGCTTACGCGTTCGCACGTCTGGGGCCCGAATTGAGGCCGGCAGTGGCTCGAGCGGGGACCCTCGCGAGTATGCTCCTTGCCGTTGCGGGCGCCGGAGTGTTCCTCTGCGTCGAGGCGATCCACCGGACGCCCGGCGTCAGCGGTCCTGACCTGTTCGCGGCCGCCGCTGTGGCCGGGGCGTTCACCTTCCAGCATGTGGTGCTGAATCTGAGCCTCACCGCCGGATCGCTCCGGTTGTACGCCGGCGTTCAGATACTCCCGGCGCTGGTCGTGCTAAGCGCGACCATCGCAATTGCCCTAACCATCGGACTGACGGTCTTCTCGGTGATCGGGGTCTCTGCTGTGGGCAGCGCTGCGGGCGGCGTCGCAGCCTTGCTGGGCCTACGCAGGGCCGGAGCCTACGGAGATGCTCGTGTGAGCATCCATCTGGGCCAGATGTATCGAGCTCTACGCCCGCACATCGGGTATTCGCTGATCATCTTTGGCACCACATCGATGGCGTTAGTGGTCCAGCGTATCGACGTGCTTCTTGTCGCCGACCTCGAGAGCACGCACGCGGCCGGCCTGTATTCAGTGGCATCGCAGATCGGGAACCTGGTCCTGGTGGTGCCGGCTGCGCTTGGCGCACTGGTCTTCAGACGCGGTGCCCACGCAACCGTCTCGCACTCAGAGGACGCGACGCGCGCCATTCGCTGGACGCTTGTGATCGGCGCCGCGGTTGCGGCGGTGTTCGCAGTGTTGGCACCGACCGCGATCGACTTGCTCCTCGGCCGCCGGTACCACGGATCGGTCGCGCCGCTTCGACTGCTGCTCCCCGGACTGGTTGTGCTCTCGCTGCAAACGGTCGTGTCGGGATACGTCGTCAGCCGCGGGTATGCCCGTGCGGCACTGATCGCGTGGTTGACGGCGGCCGTCGTCGGCGTGGTCGCGGACGTGTTCGTGATCCCTCGCTTCGGGATCGATGGAGCCGCGATCGTGTCCTCGTGCTCCTATCTGCTCGTTCTGGTTCTGCACTTCGGCGCGCTGCGCCAGGCACGAGCAGGCGACGCCGCGGCCGGCCCCACGCTCGGTGGCGTTTCGGCCCTCCCCTGAACGCCGCTCGCGATCATTGCCAGACGGCGGGCGGCTACAGGATCGGTCCGGGATCCGAGGTTGGTCGGGTGATCGAGATGGCCCGCAGAAGCCAGTGCGAGACACCCCGTCGAGCATGATTGGCGAGCACGATCTGCGCTGCTCCGCGGTGGGGCAGCCTGAAATCGACTGACATCACCCGCATTCCGCTGTCGGTCGCGTCGGCGACAAAGCCACTTGCCCCGAGCCACCGATTCGTGTTCGGATCGAGCGCGCCGACGATCAGGCCCCCCGTCAGCACCCGCCCGGTCACGACGATCTCGTAGGCCCCCGCAGGTAGGGTCATCGACGGCATCAACAGCTGATAGTGGCTTGGCTGGGAGGTGGTGGTGACCAGCACGGCAGTGCCGGCCTGGGTCACGAGGACTCCGGCGGTGGCCGCATCCCACCTCGGTGGCGGGATCTGCACGCTCCAGTCCTTGTCGGTCGCCGAGCTGTGAGCGAGGCTATGGGAGCGCGCAGCGGTGGACGGCTCGCGAGTCAGGGGTCCGGCAAGGCATGCCAGCGCGACGATGGCGATGAGGCCGGCGGCAATCGACGACGCACCCGGTCGCGAGCGGATGCCACGCAGGGGAAGGACCCTGCGCAGGACGTCGTCCAGAGGGGCGAGGCCGGATCCCGGGCCGGCCGGTTCCGCGACGGCCACCCCGGCCACGAGTGCGAGCGTCAGGCCATAAATAGAGACGAAGCCGATCATCAGGTCTTCGGCGGCGATGCCGGAGAACGCACAGACCAGCGCGTACGTCGCCGCCGCCACCCACGCCGCTCCGCGGAGGTCCATCGGCTGGCGGCGTCGCAGCGACAGCGCCAGTCCGGTCACGAGCGCCACCGTGAAGAGCGTCACCCCGAGGAGGCCGAGCATTCCCATCTCCGCCGCTGCCTCGATGATTGAGCTGTGCGCGGCCAGTTGGCCCGGCGACTCGCCGTAGGTACCCAATCCGACACCGGTGAGCGGGTGATGCACGAGCGTATGGAACCCGGCGCGCAGCGAGTCCAGACGGACCGCTCCGGACGACTGTCCAGCGCTGGAGAAGAGGTCAAGCAGATAATGCCCTGGCGAGCCGACGCCCAAGCCGATCACCGCGGCGAGAGCGATTCCGGCGGTCGCGATTCGCACGCGACGTGGAAGCCCGGAGGACAGAAGCGCCGCCAGCACAAGCCCGACTGCGACAATCCCGGCGAACCTGGAGTAGAGCAGCACCAACGTGACGGCGATCACAACCGTCACCACCGCGAGCCACAGCCGCCCGATCCGCGCGGTGGTCGGCGCGGCCGCCCAGAAGACCGCGACTCCGAGCGGCAAGAGCAGGTAGCCCGCTGTGCTGTCCGGGTTACCGAGGGTGTAATAGTGGAAGTCGTACGGAACCGAGACGAACTTCGTCGCGAACAGCACGCTCTGGCTGGTGGGAACACCATGGAGATGCAGGTAGACGAAATCGGCCCGGAGCAGAAAGACGGTTACGGTCGCCAAGAACGCAGCCGTCAGTGGCACCACGGGAAGTCGCCCCGTCCGCGCCGCCGCAAACACAAGCGCAGGCGCGAGCACGCCGGAGATGACCAACGCCAGCGAGTATTGCGGGCGCGGGCTTGCCAGGCTCGAGAGGATTCCGCCGGCCACCAGCAGAAACACCGTTGCGGCCGCCGGCCACGGCAACTTGAGCAGCGTCAATCCACGCGCACCGTTGGTCCAGGCCACCGCGACGGCGAACAGGCCGATCAGGACGGGTGGCGTCAGGACGACGAGCGCTGGATGTGCACCTACGCCGAGCCTGGCCGAGACGGTATCGAGCGGGTTGAAGCCCGCCAGAACGATGCCGCCGCCGACGACGATCGCAGCAATCGAGGTGAGGGCTTCGCGGTCGATCGCGACGCCAGGAAACCAGTCCGCATGATCAGCGGACCCCGTGACCGCAGATCCCGCCGTCGTATCGGTGCCTGCTCTCATCCGCTTGTGCAGGCTACTGGCCGAACGCGAGGGTCGCGAGCGCGACGGGACAGCCGGGTGCCGTTGAGCGCGGTCCACGACTAGAGTAAGCCGGTGTCGCCGCACCGCACTCATCGCGGCCCTCGGCGCGGTCTACTCCTCGGTTGCGCGCTCCTGGCCGCTGCTGTTGTCGCCGGCGCCACGGTGGTAGTGCGCATGGGTGAGCAAGCCGCGCCCCGGCCAGTGCCGCTTCACGTCGCCTTCTTGCGTGAGGGGGCTCTGCATCGGAGAGGAGATGCCTGGACTGTGGCCGCACCCAATGTCGGCGACGGCGTGTTTCTGCGTGCCTCCCTGAATCCGCGGCGCAGCTACCGGCTGACGATCGATCCGGTGGCGGGACCGGGTGGATTCGCGATGCGACTGCGGCTCGGTCCAGACGGCAGGTACGAGTACCTCAGCGCCCCGAGCATCAACACGGATTACGACATTGCCGGATCTGCCGTGGAGATCCTGTTCTACCGCGCTGCGCCGACCGAGTCGACCGAGTATCTCCTCAAGAGGGCGACCGTCACGATCTGCGCGAACTGTCAAACGGACGGCGGCCTCAGGCGGGAGGTGCTCGCGCAGGCGCCAGGGTTGCGGGCGGCGCTGCGGGAGGGGAACACGCTCTCCGCAGCGGTCGACATCATGCATTGGGCCGCGCCGCGGGTACCGTTCACCGGTAGCGACGGACAGATGGTTGCCGATTACTGGCAACGATCCGCGACTGATCTGCTCAACCTCTATTACCTCAGCCACCGCAAGGGCGGGGACTGTGGGCCCGATGCTGACCTCGTGCTCAAGCTGATGCAACTGTTCGGTCTGCATGGTTTTCTGATTGATTTCGGCGATCGCTCGTGGCTCACCCACGTCGTGCTCGGGGTGCCAGTGGACAAACCCGGCGGTGGCACTGAGCAGTTCGTGCTCGACCCCACGTTCGACGGGTTATGGGTTTGGTCGGCTGACGGCAGGCCGGTTTCGCTTTTGACGGCGCTCGCGCTCGTCCGTCACGGGCAGGGCGCTCGCGTCGGCCTTTCGACGAGCAGCCTCGGCGAGCGTTGGGTGCTGCCCGGCGCGACGTCTTCCGTGGCCCTGACCAGACCGGAAACCTGCCGGCAGATCGACTTCCGGGCCGGCGGCTGCGGGTTGGCCGGTTTCATGAATGCCGAGGGCTATGCGGCGCGTTTCGATGCGCACGCCCTCGCCCCCGATGCCTTTGGATTCGTGTCCCTGCTCAGCGAATCCCAGATCTTCGCTGCCGCGGCGTCTGGGGTGCCGGCAAGCGTGTTGGCGGCCTATCGCCGGCTGCGACTCGGTCAGGCGTCATCTGTCAGCCCGGTGCGGGCCTCCTGAGGAACCTGCTCAACTACCGATCGTGAGTCGGAAGCTACGAGTCCTGTCGGTCGTTGGAACTCGACCAAACTTCATGAAGGTCGCGCCGATCGTGCGTGCGGTCGGTACCGAGCCGGACTTTGAGCACGAGTTGGTCCACACTGGCCAGCACTACGACGATGCGATGTCCCGGGTTTTCTTCGATGAGCTGCAGCTACCGGAGCCGGACGTATATCTCGGGATCGGGTCGGGGTCGCATACGATGCAGACCGCCCGGATCCTCGCGGGACTCGAACCGGTGCTGGCCGAGCGTGGGCCGGATGTCGTGCTGGTGCCCGGGGACGTGAATTCGACGCTCGCGGCGGCGCCGGCCGCCAAACAGGCGGGTTTGCCCGTGGGGCATATCCAGGCCGGGCTGCGGAGCTTCGATCGGACGATGCCGGAAGAGCTCAACCGCGTCCCCACCGACCAACTCTCGGACCTGCTGTTCGTCCACTCGCCTGAGGCCCGAGAACATCCGCTCGCCGAGGGGAGGCCAGCGGACGCCATCCACGAGGTGGGCAACACGATGATCGACACACTTGTGCACCTGCGGGGTGCGATCGCCGGGCGCAGCGCAGCCACGTCGTTCGGACTGGAGCCATACGATTACGTGCTGGTCTCGCTCCACCGTCCTGCGCTGGTCGACGGCCCGCAACTCGCGCCGGCGCTTGCGGCGCTGGGGCAACTCGCCGAATCCTTCGAAGTCCTTTTCCCTGTCCATCCGCGCACGCGAGCACGGATTGCGCAACTTGTGGGAACACTCCATCCACGCCTTCACTTGACCGAGCCACTCGGCTACCTGGACTTCCTCGGGTTGATGGAAACCGCTCCAGGCGTCCTCACCGATTCCGGCGGGGTGCAGGAGGAGACGACATACCTCGGGGTGCCATGCTTCACGCTCAGAGCGAACACGGAGCGGCCGATCACGATCGAACTAGGCACCAACCGGTGTTTGGGGCTCGCACCCGAGCGGATCGCCGGGATTCCGAATTTGATTGCCCAGAACGTTCATGAGCCACGTCGAGTGCCGCCTGGCTGGGATGGGCACGCGGCCGGCCGGATCGTGTCGGTGCTGAGGCGTGCGCTGGCCTCATGAGCACGCTCGGATCGCGTCTGCATGCCTACCGGCAGCTCGGGCCAGTTCGGGGGACCGCAGCCGCCTGCCGCCACACGGTCCGCGTTGCACGTGGACGAACCCGGCGCATATTGGTCGAACGTCGACCGCTGCGGGTATCGGAGCGCGATGTCATCGCCGCGCTGGGGGGCCGCGACACTCGATCGGCGTTTGGGGCGGCGATCGAAGCGCTTCCGAGCCTCGCGCGCGCGCTGGCCGAGCTAGATCAGCTGGACGCTGAACGAAGGGCTGCTCTGGTGGCCGCAGCCGACCGGATCATGGTCCATGAGTTCGATCTGCTCGGTTCGGGCCCCACTCAGCTCGGTCCGGTGATCGACTGGCATCGTGACTTTAAGTCTGGGCGTCGCTGGCCGCTGCAGCACATCTCGCGGATCGTCGTCTCCTACCCGGACGCATCCGACATCAAGGTTCCATGGGAGCTCTCACGCTGCCAGCATCTGCCACTGCTCGCACTCGCGAACCGGATCACCGGTGACGGGCGCTACATCGAGGAGATCGGTGCGCAGATCGTGGACTGGATCGAGCAGAACCCCGTCGAGATCGGCGTGAATTGGCAGTGCACGATGGACGTTGCGATCCGCGCGGTCAACTGGGTCGCGGCGCTCGCGCTCTGCGCCGGCGACGACTCGATCGGCCCCTGGGCTGACAAGGCACTAGCGTCACTGTTGCTCCACGGTCGATTCATCCGCGCGCACCTTGAGTATGGCCCCGCGCGCGGCAACCATTACCTGGCCGACGTCGTCGGGCTGTTGGTTACGTCGAGCGTGTTCAAGGAGTCGGCAGAGGGTCGGAGGTGGATCCGCTGGTCAATCGACCAATTGAGCGCCGAGATCAGCCATCAGGTACGGGCCGATGGCTGCGATCACGAAGCGTCGACGTCCTACCACCGGCTCGTGGCAGAGCTGTTCATCGTCGGGGCCGGCGCGGCTGAAGCGCTCGCTCAGGGTAGCCTCGACCCCCTCCTCACGGCGACGATCGAGCAGATGCTCACGTTCGTGGCCGACTACACGCGCCCTGATGGGCTCGCCCCGCAACTCGGAGATGCCGATGACGGCCGCGTGTTGCCACTCGCTGACTACGGGCAGGCCGACCAGCGCTCGCATATGCATCTGTTCGCGCAGGCCGGCAAGTCTTATCAGGCTCCGATTGGATCGTCGGCTTACCCAGCCGGAGGGTTCTACTTCCTGCGCGCCGGCGATCTGTACGCTGCGGTCCGCTGCGGAGACGTCGGCATCCATGGACGCGGCTGTCACTCCCACAACGACCTGCTCGCGTTCGAGCTGTGTTGGCGCACGACGCCGTTGATCGTCGATCCGGGCTCATATCTCTACACCGCCGACCGAGATGCGCGCAACGCCTTCCGATCAACGGCGGCGCACAGCACGATGCAGGTTGACACGCTCGAGCAGAACGAGATCCGCGCGGACCGTCCGTTTGCGATGGTCGACCAAGCGCGGCCAGAGGTGCTCGGATGGGAGCCGGGTGAGACAGTGACGACGCTCAAAGGGCTTCATCGCGGCTTCGAGCGGCCCGGCGATCGATGCGTGCACATTCGCACACTTCGCCTCGACGGCGAGGGTGGGGCGCTGGAGGTGGTCGACGAAGTCGCAAGCGATGTGTCACATGCGCTCACGTGGCGATTCCCGCTGTCGCCGTGCAGTGTCTCGACCGGTGATGGGATCGCGATTGCGCACTTTCCAGGGGTCAGGCTTGAAATCAGCGGCCCCGGTCTCGCGGTTGACGTCGAGCAGGGCTGGCTGTCTCCGAGCTATGGCGTCCGAGCAGAAGCGCCGGTGATCAGATTCCGCGGCCGCAGCGCGCCGGAGGAGCAACGCTTTGCGATCGGGCTGCGGGTCGTGCCGTCGTGAGTCCAAGTGCGATCTCGGCGCGTCTCGGAGTCTGAGCGATCATGGCGGATACGGGGTCGATTGGTGGCGTGCTACTTTCCGGACTGTATTGGTTCACTGCGGGCGACCCTAGACGTGCCGGGAGATCCCAAGGGGCTGTGTCGTGCGAGTATTGATCACCGGCGGCGCAGGGTTCATCGGTTCTCACCTCGCCGAGGAACTGACTGCATCAGGACACGCGGTTCACGTCCTTGACGATCTTTCTACCGGCACAATCGAAAACGTTCGTGGGCTGCGGAGCGAGCCGCAGTTCAGCTACACGATCGACACCTGCGACGACGGTCGCCTGGTTGCCGAACTGGTCGACGACGCCGACTTCGTCTTTCATCTAGCGGCGGCGGTCGGTGTTCAGCTGATCGTCGACAGTCCAGTGCGGACGATCGAGACGAACGTGCACTGCACTGAGGTGGTGCTCGCCGCGGCGGACAAGAAGAAGAAGCCGGTGTTCATCGCCTCGACGAGCGAGGTTTACGGGAAGTCCCGGGACCTGCCGTTTCGTGAGGACGGTGACATCGTCATGGGCGCGACGACCCGCGGGCGGTGGTCGTATGCGTGCTCGAAGGCTCTCGATGAGTTTCTGGCGATCGCCTACTACCGGGAACGGGGGTTGCCGACCGTGGTCGGGCGCCTGTTCAACACCGTAGGACCCCGGCAGACGGGGCGCTACGGGATGGTCGTGCCGACGTTCGTCCGTCAGGCGCTCGCCGACGAGCCGATCACGGTGTTCGGCTCGGGGGATCAGCGCCGCTGCTTCTGTCACGTCGAGGATGTGACCCGTGCGTTGTGCGGACTGATGGAGCGCGATGATCTCCGTGGCGAGGTGTTCAACATTGGCTCGACCGAGGAGATCTCGATGGTCGAGCTCGCAGAGCGGGTCAAGAGGGCGGCTGGATCGAAGTCAGCGATAGTCAGAGTCCCATACGACGAGGCGTACGGTGAAGGCTTCGAAGACATGGCGCGTCGTGTACCCGACACGGGCAAGATCAGCGCCGCGCTCGGGTGGCAACCGACGCACACACTCGACCAGATTCTCGCCGACGTGATTGAGCACGAGCGCGCGCGTGCAGTGCAACCGTGGCTCCCCGCCGCGGTCGACGCGTCCTAGGCCGCCTGCGATCTCACCGCACCGCGCGGGCGAGCAGCATGCGTCGCAGCAGCGGCGGGCCGCCGACGGCGCGGATCCGGATGTCGCGGAAGTCGAAAGCCGTCAGCAGCTCGCCGAGTGAGCGGCTCGAATAGAGGTGGAGGTGGTCGCCGAGGGGTTCGGAGAATCGCTCGATGCCGCCGAGCGCCAGGCGCAGCCGGGAATGGGAGGGTGTTGTCAACAGCAGCCGGCCTGACGGCGTGAGCACGCGCCGGGCCTCGGAGAGCCAGCGGGCCGTGTCGGCCACGTGCTCGATCACCTCGCTGGACCAGATGACCTCGAAGCTGGAGTCCTCGAACGGGAGCGGCCCGTCGATCGGTGCCAGGCGGAAATCCAGCTGATCGTATGCGCGGCGAGCGCGGGCGACGGCAGCCTCGGCGACCTCTACGCCGGCCACGCTGACGCCGGCCGCCGCGGCGATCGAGGTGAACTCGCCGGCGCCGGCGCCCAGGTCAAGGACGCGGTCACCGTCGCGCAGCTCGCGGAGCAGAAAGGCCCGGCGGATCGGCAAATCGGGCGGGGTCAGCTCGTCCGGCAGCCCCTGCCATAGTTCCTCGTAGTAGTCCTTCACACATGGCAAACTAGCGTGCCCGATACAGTTGCCCGCCAAGCATGAAGGTCGCTTTCGATAGTCGTCCCGCGAAGGAGACGCGCGGGCTTGGTCGCTATTCACGTTGTCTGCTGCGCGCGCTGCGCGAGGCCGAGCGCGGCGAGGTGGTCGAGGCGCACCAACCACGACGCTGCGACGTGTTCCACTCACCGTGGATCGATGGTGCGCTGCTGAACTCCCCGGTCCCGATGGTCGTGACGGTGCACGATTTGATCGCGCTCAAGCGCGTCGGCGAATCGATGCGGCTGGGTCTGCGATTCAGGCTCCACTGTCTGGCCGTGCAGCGCGCGGCGCGCGTGATCGTCCCGACCAGAGCGGTCGCTGACGACACGATGCGCACGCTCGAGATCCCGGCAGAACGGATCTCCGTGGTCGGCATGGCGGCGGCGCCGACACTCCACCGGCGCACCGAGGAAGAGGTCGCGAAGGTGCGCGATCGGTTCGAGCTTCCCGAGCAGTATCTGCTCTGGGTCGGCCCGCTCAAACGACCGGAGCCGCGCAAACGGATCGCCGCGCTCGCCGGCGCGAAGCGGACGATGCCGCTGGTGCTCGTCGGCGCCGACGGCCGCTGGGCGCGTGAGCTGCCGGACGTCACACTCACGGGTCATGTGACCGACGACGAGCTAGCGGCGATCTACACCGGCGCGCACGCGCTCGTATTCCCGAGCGACGATGAGGGCTTCGGGTTGCCGCCTGTCGAGGCGCTTGCGTGCGGCACCCCGGTCGTGGCGTGTGACAGCGCCGCTGTGCGCGAAGTCCTTGGGGATCGCATCGAGCTGCGCGGCGTTGACGACCTCGACGGTCTGATCGAAGCCGCGCAGGACGCGCGGCGGCCCGCGCCTGAGCCGCTGGCGTGGACCTGGGCTGACGCGGCCGCCGCGACCTGGGACGTCTACGCCGACGCGCTCCGCGAGCCCGTCCGAGTGCGGAGCCGCCGGCGCCGATCAGCCTGAGTCTGGCGCTACGCCGGGCTCTGGAGCATCAGTGTGACCGGGCCGTCGTTGACGAGCTCGACCGCCATGTCGGCCCCGAACACGCCGCGTTTGGCGCCGAGGCGCTCGCAGAAGCGCTCGTACAGCGGCTCGGCAAGCTCCCCGGGCGCTGCCGTGATGTAGCTCGGCCGGTTCCCGCGCCGGACATCCCCGTAGAGCGTGAACTGGCTGACCGCGAGCACCTCGCGTGAGCCGAGCGGTTCGTTCATACGGCCATGCGCGTCGCTGAACACGCGGAGCGCACGGACCTTGTCGGCGAGCCAGTCGGCCTGGGCCGGACCGTCGTCGACGCTGACCCCGAGCAGCACCAGCAGCCCCGGGCCGATTGCGGCAACCAGCTGACCGTCGACGGAAACCGACGCGCGCGAGACGCGCTGGACGAGCGCTCTCAAGGCCTCAGGCCTCGCGCAGCGCCACGGCCGCATGCTCTGGCGAGACCGTGTTGAGATCGATCCCGGCGCCGAGCTCGAGTCCCGCCATCGGCGTCAACCGCGGCAGGATGTCGATCCGCCAGCAGTAGTGATCGGCGCCGCTGGGAGCCGTCCGCACCCACATGTTCAGCGGCGGCAGCGATCCGAGAACGCGCGCGAGGCGTCGCAGCGCGTCGTGAAGCAGCGCCGCACCGCAGGCGCCGGCATCCTCGAAGCGGCCCCTCGGCACCCGTGGCGCCAGCATCAGCTGGAACGGCACGCGTGAGGCGAACGGCGCGATCAGCACAGCCTCGCGGTCGATCGCGACGATGCGCTCACGTTTGCGCACCTCCTCCTGGATCAGGTCGCCGAGCAGGTTGGCACCCATCGTGCGGGTCGCGTACGCCCCGAAGCGCTCCCGCTCCCGTGCGATGTCTGCGGGCACGAACTCGAGCGCGAACAGCTGCGCGTGCGTGTGCGCAATCGACGACCCGGCCGCCGGTTGCTCGTTGACGATCAGGTGACGGCAGGCGGCGTCGGCATGGTGGCGCAGCCGCTCACGCCAGACATCGAGTGCGGTCTCCAACTCGGCGAGCTCCAGCTGACCCAGCGAGACGACCTGCCTGGAGGAGTTGATGATCAGCTCGTGCGCGCCCAGCGCCGGCGCGCGGTAGAAGAGGTCCGCCTCGCGGTCGGCCCGCGCCGTGATCAGTGGCCCGACGGGCCGGCCGGCCGGCGGGGCCGGGGACGGCGGCGCCGAGGAGAACGCGTCCGCACCGACGAGCGCCGGGTAGCTGTTCGGCACGACCCGGACGCTCCAGCCCGGTGTGTCGGCGGCGCTCGTGTTCGGGCGGATCGCATACAACTCAGGCGGCGTCTGCGCCTCGTGGCCCTCGGCGAACGGATCGTCCGCGTCTTGCATCTGGCCCGGTGGCGGCACCTCCAGGCCGCCGCCGGGGCGCTGCCCTCTCGATTCGGCGACGATCACCCGTCGGCCGGTGAGCGGATCGATCCGCAGCTCTGGCCCGCTCAAAGCATCTTTTCCATCGCCACGTGCTCGATGCCCGCCTCCACGAACACGCGCCCGCGGGTCCTGTAGCCCGCGGTCTCATAGAGCGGCAGCGCGTAGGTCTGCGCATGCAGCACGAGGCGATTGGCACCCCCGAGCCGCGTCTCACGGTCGGCCTCCGCGAGCAGCGCCGTGGCGATTCCGTGCCGCCTCGCGTCCGCTCGCACCGCCAGGCGGCTGAACTGCACGGTCGTCCCGACGAACACCAGCCGGCATGTGCCGAGCAGCTCGTCGTCTTCGAGCGCGATCAGATGGAGCGCCTGATGGTCGCGGCCGTCGCGCTCCTCGCGCTGCGGCACGCCCTGCTCGACGCAGAACACGTCATAGCGCAGATCCATCGCGGCCGACAGCTCGTCGGGGTTGGCGACGCGCCGGATCTGGTAGCCGAGCGCGGTCATCGAAAGCCCCGGGCGAAGCGGCTGCGAGTACGCGTCGTCGGCAGTGCTGGAAATCGGGTGCAGAATCACGCGCAAAGCTTGCCACACCTGCGGTCTGCTTAAATACCCGTTATCCTCTGGTCAGGTTCTGGCGAGAGGGACGCTTTCCGAGAGAGATCCTCGCTGGTTCCGGCTCACGTTGCCGAGACCCTCCTGAGCCGCACCGAAGCATCACCGCGGCTCGACGTTCAGACGACACCTTTTCAATCACATGGGTGATCTAAGCCCACTTCCCAGTAATGCTGCGATCGCACGCGCCGAGCGACTGACGCACGAGCACTTTGTCTACGACGGTGAAACCGCCGAGGCTGCGCTTGCGCCCGGGTCGGCTCGCCGCCGCGCGCTCGATGCTGCCCTGGCGGAGGTCGGATCAGGGCCACATGCAGCCGTCGCTCGAGTGGCGTCGCAAGTTCTCGCTGCTGCTCGGCCTCGAGCGGTTGCTCTCCGAGGAGGAGCCGCACCTCGTCGATGGAACCGTCCTCTCCGCTCATCAGGTCGACGCGCTTTCGGGCACGCTGACGGCGCTGCTCGCGGAGGCGCAGCGCAGCGGCAACGGAGGCGCGACCGGGAATGGCGCCGGGGGCAACGGTGCCGCGAGCACTGCCGGCAACGGCAACGGCGGCGGGAACGGCGCCGGCGACGGCGGCGACGGCGAGGACGATCGAGGAGCTGGTCGATGCGTGGGGATGACGCCGAGCTGGACGACAGCGAGGCCGACGATGAGGAGCCCCAGGACTGGCAGGAGGATGACGAGCTCGACGCGGACGTTGCGAGCGGGGAGCTGCCCGAGGACCCCGGCGCCGACCGCCGGTTCTGGTTCGAGCACGCGACGGGCGCCGGTAAGACGGTCGCCGCACTCGGGTTCGTCGAGGCCTCGCGCACCGGTGGTGTCCTGATCCTGACCCACCGCCGCAATCTCGTCGACCAGTTCATCGGCGAGCTGCGTGACCGCGGCTACCGCGACCGCATCTGTGGGCCGCTGCTCGACGGCGCCGACGCCGCCAACGGTCCGGTTACGGTCGAGACCTACCAGTGGTTCGTCCGCAACTCCACCAGGATCTCCGACGCGTACACGATCGTGATCTGCGACGAGGCGCACACCGCGCTGGGCGAGAAGACCTCGGCGTCGATCCGTGGCCTGTCGGGGCCGATCTGGATCGGGATGACCGCGACGGGCGCTCTGATCGCCCGCCACGTAACGGACCTGTTCCCGACGCAGACATCGCGGTTCGACCTCGCGCAGGCGGCGCGCCGCGGCGTGATCGCGCCGCTGCGCTGCATCAGGATCCCGCCGGGCCCGGGCGTGCGGACGATCGCCAAGGTGCCGCTGCGCAGGGGTGAGGTGGACACCGAGTTCGATCAGGAGATGCTGGCCGAACTGCTCGACCAGACGCCGTTCAACATGGCGATCGCGGATCTCTACAAGACGCGCTTCAACGGTGTTCCCGGCGTCGTCTACGCGGCCGGTGTACGCCACGCCTACAACGTGGCGGCGTCCTTCAGGGACTTCGGGATGAAGGCGATGGCGGTCTCCGGGGAGACCCCCAAGCGCGAGCTGGCGCAGATCCTGGCTGACTACGAGGCCGGCAAGATCGATGTGCTGGTCAACGCGCAGCTGCTCGCCGAAGGTTGGAACAGCCCACGCGCGACCGTCTGCATGCACCTGGCGCCGACCGCATCCAAGCGGATCTATCAGCAGCGGGTCGGACGTGTAACACGCCGTCATCCGGGTAAGGAAGCAGGGATAGTGATCGACTTCGTGCACCCGGCGACCAACCATGACGACCCGGTCGTGACGCTGCATTCCCTACTTGATCGAGACGTCTACCGGGGCGGCGCGATCGTCGTCGGTCCGGTGCGGCGCGGACGTGGCCGGCGGGTACGGGTCGAGCGGCGGGTGCTGCCCGTCACGCCCGATCCCGAGCGGCGCGCGGAGGTTTTCGAGCGAGAGCTGTGGCGGATCGCGGTCGAGAACCTCGATTACCGCGAGCAGCACGTGTGGGCGGCGCTGGCAGGCGCTCGCGTGGCGCCCAACGGGTGGCGTCGCGCCAAGGCGATGCTCCACTTCGACCGTGATGGTGAGCTTCGCCGGCGCTTCCTGCTGAGCGCGCTACAGCGCAACCGCAACCCGCAGCTGCGTCTGCGAGCGCTGCAGGAGATCGCCGCCAGCCGCGATGCCGACGCGTTCGACACCGCTGTGGACATGATCGGCGGATGGCCGCGGGATGACCGGCGCGAGGGCGTGAAGATCATGCTGCTGGCGCTCGCCGAGCGGCGGATCGGCCGTCGCGATCAGGCGAACGCCTGGATCTGGCGGATGGCCGAGTACACGCGTGAGGTGCACGAGGAGTACGCGGTTCAGCGCTGGCCGGAGACGAAACGGCTGCTCGGGCTGCTCGTCAACTCGAGTGGTGCGGCACACGCGCGCAATGCCCGCCGGCTGGTGCACGCCTCACGCAAGGAGGACCGCCGCCTCTCGGCGGCGATCCTCGCGGCGGCGCTGGCACACACGCCGGAGGCCGAGGATGCGTTGAGAGGCGCCCGTACGAGGATGGCCCGCAAGCCGGCGGCACTGGCGCGGGAACTGCTTCGCAACTTCCCGAAGGGGAAGCGGGGTAAGAGCCGGCGGCGACGCAGGACCGGGGAGGACAGCGGCGTGGCGGTGGTCGCCGTGGTCGGCGGCGGCACTCCCGAGGTCGAGAGCGGCGATCAGACCGACGACGGGCTGGCGGTCGATGACGGGCTCGAGCTGGGCGACGAGCTCGACGGTGACGATGAGCTCGAGCTTGGCGAGGAACTGGCGCGTGGCGGCGCCGACGGGTCGACGTCCGGGCCTCGAGTCGAGTTCGATGACCCCGACGATGATGATGACGACGACGACGACGATGATGATGACGACGACGACGACGACGATGACGACGACGACGACGACGATGACGACGACGGGAGCGATGAGCTAGACGACGAACTCGGGGACGGTCCCGCAGACGATGCCGCCGAGCCGAACGATCACACCGAGGCGGCCGCCTAGCAGTGCGTCAGCCCGCTGGGGACGCTGGGTCCTCAGTGCGCGGCGTCGACGAGGTGGACCTCGCCGGAGTGCAGCGCTCTGGTCCCATCGGCGGTGATCACGAGCAGTCGGCCATCGCCGTCGATCCCGCCGCCGCGGCCCACGCCTTCCGCCCACCGCACCGGCTGACCGAGCAGCGCGTCGTGAGCCCGGGCGGCCTGCAGCAGATCGCGGGTTGATGCAGCGAGCCAGCGCTCGAGTTCGACCAGCAGTGCGTCGAGTGTCGGTTCGATCGCGTCAGGCTCAAGTCCCAGGGTTCCCGCATGGCCGCGAAGATCCTCGGGGAGGTCGGCGGACCGCATCGCAACGTTGAGTCCGATCCCGGCGACCACCCAATGCTCCTGAGGGCGGCCCTCGATCAGGATGCCGGCGACCTTACGACCATCGAGCAGCACGTCGTTGGGCCACTTGAGCTTCGCGGCCGGGCCGATGATCGCCACCGTTGCCACACCGACGAGAAGCGAAGCGAGCGGCGGCGGGTCGCGCAGCACGATCGAGCACAGCAGGGCGCGCCCTGCAGGCGCGGTCCAGCTTCGCCCCTGCCGCCCGCGACCCGCAGACTGC
The DNA here is from genome assembly GCA_963742025.1 of uncultured Solirubrobacterales bacterium. GTDB lineage: Bacteria > Actinomycetota > Thermoleophilia > Solirubrobacterales > Solirubrobacteraceae > Palsa-465. Next base: position 341,805 of record CAVUKF010000006.1, on the reverse strand, counting down.
TCGGCGGCGGTTACAACGGTTCCGTGTGGCGCGCCTCGTGCGGCAAGTTCCCTCGCGCGCGTGTTGGTGGAGTCCGTCACCCGAAGATGTAACCGGGGTGTACCGAGAGGGCCGCCGCGCATCACTGGAGCGTAGTGCGGCGCTCGCCCATGACCGCCGGGGAGCGCTGGCTCGTCTTCGGCGGCGCTCCCCATGGTATCCGGCGACGATACCCAGGTCAGGTTGTAGGGCACGCTTCAGGCGCGGAAGCTGGGGATGCGATGAGTACCGCGTCCGCTTCCACCGCCCCGGCGATCACCTATCACGATGGTCTCGACGGCCTGCGCGCTCTGTCGATCACGGCCGTCGTCCTCTTCCATGCCGGTGTTGGATGGGCGGTCGGCGGTTTCCTCGGCGTCGAAGCGTTCTTCGTCGTCTCCGGATTCCTGATCACGTCTCTGCTGATCGCGGAGTGGGGAGCCCACTCCGGCATCGCGCTCGGGGCGTTCTGGTCTCGACGCGCGCGTCGGCTGTTGCCGGCGCTGACGGTTCTGGTGCTCGTCATCTCGATCTATTACGCGGCCGGTGGCGCGGACACGCCGCTGTTCGGACTCAGGAGCGATGTCATGTCGACGATCTTCTATGTGAGCAACTGGCATCAGATTGCGGTGGGGGACAGCTACTTCGCCGCCAACGGCCCGGTATCGCCGCTTGAGCACACTTGGTCGCTGGCGATCGAGGAGCAGTTCTACCTCGTCTGGCCGCTGATCGTCTTCGCGGTCCTCGCGCTCGCGCGCCGAATCTCGAAGCCCGGCTCAGCGAGGCCGTTGCAGGCGCTCCTCGTCGTCGGCGTCGTCGGCGTGGTCGCGTCCGTGGTCGACACGATCCTGCGAATTGACGGCGGACGAGGGCTCGACCGCGTCTACTACGGAAGCGATACGCGTGCCGCCGGTCTGCTGGTCGGCGGGTCGCTCGCTGTCGGTATGGCGCTTTGCGCCCGCCGCGGCTTGCGCGGCGCCGGCGCGCAGGTCGGGACGAGGGGACGCGTCGCCCTCGGGACCGCGGCGCTGCTCGCGCTCGGAAGCGTGCTCGTGATGATGCGCTTCGCCAATGGGGAGTCGGTTTGGCTCTACCCGTATGGACTGCTCGGCCTCGATGCCGCCGTCTCGGTGATGATCGTCGCGATCGTCGTCTGCCCCCGCTCACCCGTTGGGCGCCTCTTCACCTTGGCGCCGGTTCGCTCGGTCGGCAAGATCTCCTACGGAATCTACCTGTGGCACTTCCCGCTGTTCGTGTGGCTCGACACCGCGACCACCGGCCTCGGCGGCACGGCGCTCGTCCTGTTCCGAGTCGCCGCGACGCTCTGCGTGAGCGTGGTGTCCTTCCATGTCGTTGAGCAGCCGATACGCCGGCGACGAATCCCACGACGCCTCGCGCGTCCACTGCCGGCGCTGATCGCCGCCGCTGCCGCCTCCGCGGTGCTGATCGCGTCGATCGGCGGATCGGTGGCGGCCGGGCTCGCGGCGGTGCCGCGGCAGTCGAACGTGAACGCGGCGCTGAGGGGATCCGGTCCGGCGTGTGCTGTCACCCTGACCGATACTCCGGACTACGGCCTGGCTCCGTTGACGCCGGCCGAGGGAGCGCAGGACGAGCCGGCCTGGCTCGTCGGCCATCGGCTCGAGTGGAGAGGATCGAGCCGGGTCAGGTTCTTCACCTGTCCGCCGAGGAGGGTTCTGCTTGTCGGCGACTCGATCGCGTTCACGCTCGGGGTCGGGATCATGGAGAACGAGCAGAACTACGGCGTCGAGGTCGCCGACGCGGCGATCCTCGGGTGTGCCTTCACGACGGCAGGGGAGCTGAACTCACGCGGCAAGTGGGAAGCTCAATATGCGGGCTGCCCGACCGCAGCGCAGCAGTGGCAACGAGATGAGCGAGCCCTCCACGCTCAGGCCGTCGTCGTCGAGCTCGGCTACCGTGATGAGTTCGACTGGCTCCGGAACGGCCGTGTCGTGCACCTCGGAGATCCCGGCTTCGACGCCTACGTGCAGCAGCAGATCGACCGGTTCGTCCAGACGCTCGGGGCGAGCGCGCCGATTCTGTTCCTGTCGGTTCCGTGGACCGATCCGGCCCCGATGCCCGACGGGTCGCCGGCGCCGGCGGCCTCTCCGGCGCGCCACGCGCTGATCAACTCGATGCTTCGTCAGGCGGTCGCGCGCGATCCCTCGCGGGCTCGATTCCTGAACATCGACAGCATCATCTCGCCGGGCAACCATTACCAGGCCACGGTCAACGGCAACCTCTGCCGGTTCGACGGCGTCCACCTCACGATCTACTGCGCCCGGCTGCTGCAGCAGGCGGTGCTCACGACGGTGCGGTCGATGACCGCGAGCTGACGTCTCCTCGGCACCGCGACTGCCGGATCGCCGAGCAGCTACTGAGCACCAGCGCCGGGCCCGGCGCCGGAGGCGGAGCTGAGCTGTCCGATACCCACCCGCTCCGGTGCGCTCCATTTGTCCGTGAACCACGTGAACCACGTTTCCATCAGCTTGCCGCCGGGGCCCTGCCAGAACACGTCCTTCTCCCCATCGGGGTGGACGATCACGGTCGGGGCGAGTCAAGCGTGGCGAAATTGACCTGGATCGAGCTGCCCCAGCCCCCGGAGGACTCGGACTGCTCCTAGAGGCCGCCGGTCGTGCCCCTCCAGAAAACGAACACGTTGCCGGACCCGTCCGTTCCCGCGGTCGGCGCCGAGCCGATCCGTCCCGTCCCGAGCCGGATCGGCTGGTGCCATTGGTCGGTGTACCAAGCCTCCCATAGTTCGCCGTCGGTCCCGCGCCAGAAGACGTCCTGCTCTCCGTCCGGGCGGACGGTGACCGCCGGTGCAGAGCCGAGCTTCCCGAGTTCGGGAATCGAGAGTCGGGGCATTCCACTGACCGCGGTCGTAGGACGTCTCCCAGAGGTAGCCGTCGATCCCCTGCCAGAACACGTGCTCGCCGCCGAGGAGTCGAGCCCGGCGGCGGGCGGCGAACCGAGCCGTCCCGGCCCGAGGTCACATGTGGAGTTCCAAGTGCCGGTCCACCAGGTTTCGCAGAGGCGGTTGTCGCTGCCTCGCCAGAACACGTCCTGCTCTCCGGCCGGGTGCACGATGACTGACGGGGGGGAGTCGATATCGGTGTCGCCGAGCGAACGCTTATTCCAGCTGGACCCGTCGTACCAGTTCTCCCGGAGCATTCCGTCCGCCCCCTTCCAGAAGACGTACTCGGCGTTCGGAGTGCTGATCAGCGGAGCCTCCGGGCACGGGACCTCGGCGCCCGGCGGCAGGGTCGTCGACGTCAGGCCAGATGCGACGGTTACGTTCGGCCTCAGGCAGCCCTCGCCGATCAGCGTCTTGTGCACCGCCCCCGGCTGGAGCGTGTACAGCTTGTACCGACCGTACTCAGCTGGGGCTGTCGCCGTGACGAGCAGCTTGTCACCGGCTCCGATCGCCGGGGGAGATCCGAAGACCGTGACGCTGGCGTTCGCCCGCGGTGCGGGTGTGGCCTGGGCAGCCTGTTGGCAGAAGGCGCAGTCGTAGGACACCGTCTCGCCCGGGCTGAGGCCGATGAACAACAGTTTCACCAGCCGATACACCCCCGGCGGCTCGACCGCCGGCTCGAAGTATTGCGTGACGAACGGAGCGACGGTGAGGTGGCCGCTTGTCGCGTAGTTCAGGGTGACGCGCAGAGCGCCGGCCGCGTCGTCCCGTCCACCAACCTGGAACGCGTAGCGCTCGCCCTGATCGACACGTTGAACAGCTCATTGGAGTGATAACCGGATCCCGGCACGCACTGCAACAGGGTCGGCACCTGCGTCTTGGGGTCGACCCTGTAGAGCGCGATGACGTTCGGGAACCCCACGGTTCTGATCTCCACCTGGCCATCGTGATCGGGGTAGAAGGCGTACCACACCGTGCTGCCGTAGTTCACGCCGTAGCACGTGTCGAGCTCGGCTGGCCCGGCCGGGCAGCTGCTGAGCCCGCAGGGACTGAAGATGTTGGATTGGAGGGTTGCATCGGTGGTGTCGGTGACCTCCAGATACGTGTTGAGCGGATAGAGCGGTGTCCCGGCCGAGTTGAAGCTCCAGGCGTAGTCGTAGTCGTCGTTGGTGCGTCCGAACGCGCCCGAGGCGACGGCGGGAATCGATGCGAACAGCGCGCTTGCCAGCACCACCGCGATCGTGCGGGCGCGCAGCCGCCAAGCTGTTCCCGTCAAAAAGGAGCCCACATCAGCCGCCCTGGATCCTGGTCAATTGTTCTTGTTCGACCCGACGAGCCCGGTGCCCAGGCTGGTCGAACCATGGTTGGTCGTCGTCTGCCCTCCGGCCGAGCTGCCACCGATCGGGGGGGCGGGGATCACCGGAGGGGCCGTCGGCAATGGTCCCGCGAGGCGCAACTCCTTATAGGCGCGCACGGCCACGCCGGCCTGCGTCAGGCGCCGCGTCGCTGTCACGAGAGACCTGCTGACGTTCGACACCCGCGCCGCGTCACGTGGGTAATCGTTGAGGGCGCCGTTGCCCGCGGCGTTCGCGAGCGTGGCAAGGGCCTGCGCCTCGCCGAGCAGGGCTGACGCGAGGCCGGAGATCAGATCGTGGTAGCGCTGAGGCGCGGCGAGCCCCGTGAGGGCGGCGGCCGCCTCGCGCTCCCGGGCGGCGAGGCGCTTGGCGCTCTGGGCTCGCGCGGAGTATGTCGGCGCCGCGAGTGCTCCGAGTCCGCGGCGTGTGGCGGTCACAGCGGCGAGATCGCGGTTGACGGGCGTCGCGAGCGAGGCGTCGGGTCCCGGGGGCATCGTGTCTGTCGACCGCACCGTCACGGTCCGGGCCAGCGCGCTGCAGTCACTCAGGCCGCGATGCCCCCTACACACGACCGCCACGTCCCCGGTCGTGAGTGCGAGCACGGTGGCAATCAGATGGTCGGCCGGGGCGGACCACTCGTACTGCTCGCCGCGGTCGCCTGCGATCGTGGCCGGGCCCGAGCTCGTCGGTCGACCAAGCTCGGCGAGCAGCACCGGTGGCACGCCGGCGGGCATGACCGCGGACGTCGCCAAGGTGCCGGCGACGAGTGTCACACCGTCCCGGTGGAGAGCAATCGGTGTCCCCGAGATCGCCGAGGTGAGGTAAGTGTCGTCGGCGCCCGCGCGCCATGCGGTTGGGTATCTGACGGTGAGAGGGCCGCTCCTGGCCGTCGCGTCACGCTTGGCCGCGTGAGCGCCGCCGGCCCCGGCTAGGAGGATGATGGTGAGCGCGGCGATCAGCGCGAGAGCGACGCCGCCCCCAACAAGGAGCCCGGATCGACGGCCGACGCGACCGACGTCCGCCGGATCTGCCGCCTCGTCGAGGTTGGCGGTGGGGGGGACGTGAGAGACTAGGGTCGTCGAGTGCGGGTACGCCGGGGAGGCGTCGAGGCTGACAGTCGGATCGACCGAGGATGCGGCCCTGGGCATTCCGGCTGCAGCGGACAGTCCGGCGATGTTCGCCTCGTCCGTGGCCAGGGAGGCGTCGCGCTCGGACGGTGGGAGGCTTTCGATCGCGCCGGCGACAGCCTCAATCAGGTCGTTGGCGGTGGTAAACCGCTCGCCCGGTGCCTTCGCCATCCCGCGGGCGAAGATCTCGTCGAACCGGTCCGCCGCCGGATGATTCGCCGGCAGACCCGACGGCCGCGCGCTCACATGTGCGGTGGCGGTGTCCTCGCTGCCGCGTGGGTACGGCAGCTCGCCGGTGAGGCACTGGTAGAGCACGGCGGTCAACCCATAGACATCGGTGGCGGCGCTAACGGGTTCGTGCGCGAGCTGCTCCGGCGCGGCGTAGTTATATGTCCCGATGAAGCCGCCGGCCGTCGTCATGCCTTCCCCGCCGTCCTTCGCGACGCCGAAATCGGCGAGATACGGTCGCCCGGACCCATTTTCGAGGAGGATGTTCTGAGGCTTGACGTCACGGTGCACGATTCCTTCCGCGTGCGCCGCGTCGAGCGCGTCCGCGATCGGTGCGAGTATCGACACCGTTTCAGGCGCGGTGAGCGGTCCCTCGCGCATTCGCCCCGCCAGCGTGGCCCCTTTGACGAGTCGCATGGCGAGATACAGCTGTCCGTCGACCTCGCCGGAGTCGAAGATCGGGACGATGTTCGGGTGATCGAACCGGGCGACGCTCTCCCCCTCGCGCCGGAACCGCTCCCGAAACGACTCGTCGTCGGCAAGGTCATGATCAAGAACCTTGAGCGCCACATCGCGCTTCAGCGACGCCTGCTTGGCGTGATAGACGACGCCCATGCCGCCGATTCCGATCAGATCGACGATCCGGTAACCACCGAGCCACGAGCCCGGCGCCAGCAATGAGCCAGTCGTCATCTACCTTCGCTCTCCTCGGGCGTCGGTCGGCCACCGCGGAACGGCGCGATCATAGCGCTTCCGTGGCGTCATTTGAATCGATTAAGTACCAGATCGCACAAACGTTGATCACGCCTCGCAGTTGCGCATTAGAATCGCGCCGTCGTGGAATCGGAGCGAAAATCTCCGCTGGCACCGCATACGTCGACGCCGGCGGAAATCAAGGACCGCAACGACGCCGAGCGCAGCGGCTTGCCACATGTGATCTACCGGGATGTTGTCGGCGCGCAGAAGGTAGTCTGGCTGCGGGATCCAGTCGTCACCGTCGGTCGCCAGAACGGAGTCGGAATCTGTCTTTCGTGGGACGACGAGGTCTCTCGTGCCCACGCCGAACTGCGCAGGATCGAGGATGTGTGGATCCTCGTCGACGAAGGGTCGCGCAACGGTTCCTACGTCGACGGTAGCCGTGTCACCGGGCGCCGGCGACTCGATGACCGAGCGGTGCTGATGTTCGGCTCCACAACGGTCGTGCTTCGCGCTCCCGGATCGGGGGCCGCTGCGACCAAAGCCGCCAAGGAGGTCGCCGTCAGGGCCAGCCTGTCGAGCGATGACCGCAAACTTCTTGTCGCGCTGTGCCGACCGCTCCGCGACGAAACCCACGCCGTACCCGCGACCAACCGACAGATCGCCGATGAGCTGTTCATCAGCGTTCCGGCCGTCAAGCGCCGTTTGAGCGTCCTGTTCAAGCGGTTCGACCTCGCGGGTCTCGCCCAGAACGAGAAGCGCACCCGCCTCGCGGACGAGGCGATGCGCACTGGTCTCGCCACGTCCCTCGACGGCTGAAACCTCACCTCCGGCCCCCCGGCTCCTGTGGGCGCCGTAGTTGTCACCGCGGGTTGCGGGGTGTGCAGATCGATACCTGGGTCAGGTGGCGAAGGGATTCGCCGCACGACACTTGACTCGAATGAGAACCGTGACTCCACTACCTGGTTGACCACGTTGCCCGCGCCGTCTGCAAAGTCGACGCGGTCAGAGGACCGCCTGACGCGACAGCGGTAGTTCAGCGCCGGTCAGCAACGGCTGACCACATTCGAGTAGTGCCGATCGTCGACGCCTGCGGTGTGGCCGCAGGCGGGAGGAGCAGTGATGGCTGTCCGGGGTGTGCCCGCCCGGTGGCGGGTCTGCGACAGGTTGCGTCTAACAGTGTTGGTGCTGGCCGTTGTGGTGGCCAACGCGCCGCGGGCATCGGCGGCGGCGGTAGTGGCGCCGACCGGTCCCGCGGCGCCGATCGGAGTGCATTCGATGTTGTATCTGGACACGCCGTTCGGTGCGATGGCTGCACTGTTCAAACAGGCGGCTGCGATTGGGGGATCAGAGATCCGGCTCGATATCGAGCTGTCGGGCGTGTTTGTGAACCCCACGAGCGCGCCGGACTGGAACGGTGTTGATGAATACATGTCACTTGCGCGCAAGTACCACCTCCGAGTGCTCGCCGATCTGACCGCGACGCCGTGGTGGATGGCGGACTGCCCCGCTGGGATTGCGTTTGCGCAGAGTTACCGTTGTGCGCCCAGCGACCCAGGCTTGTGGGGTGCGATGGCCGGGAAGATAGCCGCGCACACCGCCGGGGTGATCGATGACTTCGAGATCATCAACGAGCCTGACGGCAGTTGGGCGTTTCTGGGAACGCCCCAGCAGTACGCGCCGATCCTGGCCGCCTCATATGTCGCGATTCATGCCGCGAACCCTGATGCGCGGGTCGCGCTGGGCGGACTGATGAACGTCGGTGCGCAGGGCGTCGCTTGGATGGACGCTGTATTCGCGACCCCGGGCGTCGACGCGTCGCACGACTTCGATATCGCGAATATCCACGTGAGGACACCGGACCCGCTTGACGCGGGCGTGGTGGTGCGCGATTGGCGGCGCTACTTTGCGAATCGGGGTTTTCGCGGTCCGTTGTGGGTGACCGAGACCGGCTATCCGGCCGACCCGGCCTTCCAGACCGAACCGGGCTACCGCTACGGCGCGGTGTCCCAGGCGCTGTGGATGACGAGCGCCATCTCGGGCATGCTCGCCTCGGGGGCGGGGATGGTGTTCGTCACCGAACGTGACAACCTGACCGGACCTTATGCATCCGAGGGTGTGCTCCGGGGCGCCAACCCGCTGACGGCGAACCCCGTCTTCGTGCACCGTCCCAGCTTCTATGCCGTGCGAGCTCTGATTGCCCGGTTCGATCTTGAATGGCGGCATCACGCGGCTTCAGGCTAGGGTCCGCTGGTGGATCTGACCAATTGGGGCGGCAATTACACGTATCACGCAACGAGGCTGCACCGACCGGAAACGCTCGAGGAGGTCCAGCAGATCGTCGCGTCAGCGCCGCGGATCCGGGTGCTCGGCACGCGCCACTCGTTCACGGACATCGCCGATTCCGACGAGCTGATGACGCTCGCGCAGCCTTCCGTCGCGACGTCGTCGTCGACCACGGCGCGCAAACGGTGTCGTTCAACGCCGCACTCAGCTACGGTGAGCTGGTCGGCGTCCTGAACGCGGAGGGGGTGGCGCTGTCCAACCTCGCGTCACTGCCGCACATCTCGGTCGCCGGAGCCGTCGCGACCGCCTCCCACGGCTCGGGCGACGCGAACGGGAATCTCGCCACGGCGGTCGCAGCTCTGGAGCTGATCACCTCGCGAAGGCGAGGTGTTCACCACATCGCGCGCGGCGATCCGGATTTCAACGGCGTCGTCGTCGGCCTCGGCGCGATCGGCGCCGTAACCCGGATCACGCTCGATGTCGAGCCCGCCTACGAGGTCCGCCAGTTCGTCTTCGAGGGCCTCCGCTGGCGGGCGCTGTTCGAGCACTTCGACGAGATCACCTCCAGCGGCTACAGCGTCAGCGTCGTTCACCCGCTGGGGAGAGGCGGCCGAGCAGGTGTGGATCAAGAACCGGGTGGGCGAGCAGCCGAGCCTGTCCACGACACCCTGTTCGGCGCGATCGCCGCGAGCGTCGATCGCCACCCGATCCTCGACATCGACCCGGTGAACTGCACGCAGCAGCTCGGTGTTCCGGGTCCCTGGTCAGAACGCCTGCCGCACTTCCGGATCGGGTACACGCCGAGCAGCGGCGCCGAGATCCAGTCTGAGTATCTGGTGCCGCGTCGGCACGCCGTCGCCGCAATCGAAGCCGTGCTGTCGCTGGCTGAGAGGATCGGTCCGCTGCGTGCAGGTATCGGAGGTCCGCACCGTCGCCGCTGACGAGCTCTGGATGAGCCCCGCCTATCGTCAGCCGATGGTCGCGATCCACTTCACCTGGGTCCGTGAGCCGACTGCCGTGGCTGGTGCACTGGCCGAGATCGAGACGGCGCTGGCTCCGTTCGATTCACGGCCGCACTGGGGCAAGCTGTTCCTGGCGGATGCCCACACGCTGGCGCCGCTCTACGAGCGCATCGAGGATTTCGCCGCCCTGGCGTCGCGTTTCGACCCGCGCGGAGCGTTCCGCAACGCCTGGCTGGAGACCCGCGTACTCGGCGAGAGGTAGCTCCTGGCCGGCAGCCCACCTCGCGCAGCGCGGCGTGGTGGCGTTGGTTGATGAGAATGTATTTAGAATCGCACGCTTCTTGCCCGTCGCGTTGAGCCACAGAATCGAAAGCGTGAAGCAGTCGCTGATCTCCGCGCGGGAGATCTCGCGCGAGTCAGGACCCCGCACCGTCGGCGCCGCGCCGCCCTGGGACAGCCCCCAGGCTGGCTCAGCACAACGGCGCCCGATCAGGAACTGCTGCTCAAGTCGGCGCTGTCGCCGGACAGCGGCGGGCTCGAGGCACGGCAGGAGCTCCGGCCACGCCTCGATTTCGATGCGCTCGACGGCGCTGCGTGGCCGGTGCTGCCGATGCTCTACCGCAACCTCGTCACGCTCGACCCGGACTACGATGGGTTGCCCCGGCTGCGGGGCATCCGCCGCTACCTCTGGGCCGAAAATCAGCTATTGATCAGCGAGGTGATGCCGCTGGTTGCCGCACTTGAGCTCGCCGGCATTCCCACGGTGATCCTGAAGGGCGGTGCGTTGATCCCGCGGCTCGATGACCCTGGTCTGAGGCCGATGCGCGACCTTGATGTGCTCGTTCCCGAGACCGCTCGCACCCGCGCGATGGGTCTTCTCGCCGACGCCGGACTCGAGCCAATCGGCGGAATCAGCCGGGACTGGGTGCAATGGGTGCTCACGCCCTCGACGCCGAGCTACGCCTTCGCCACGGCCGCCGGTCGTCAAATCGACCTGCATTGGCATGCGATGCACGATCTCGTCAGATCGGGGCGGACGCGGAACTGTGGCCGGCGGCCACCGCTGTCGAGATCGCCGGCGTGTCCACGCGTGTGCCGGCTGCGGCCGACCAGCTGCTGCACGTTGTCGCCCATGCGATGCGGTGGGATCCGCGCCCCTCCTACCGGTGGGTGCTTGATGCTTGGCTGCTGCTCACCGAGCCGCTCAACTTCGATCGGCTGATCGAGCAGGCGCGCCGGCGCCGGCTCTCGGTTCCGCTCCACGCCGGCCTCAGCTATCTCGCGAGTACGTTCGCGGCGCCAATCCCTGCGGAGGTGATCGCGGCACTCGACCCCGCCGAGGTTCACCGATCGAGCGTGCCGAGTTACGCTCGACGCTGACGGCGCCGCATGCGCGGACCCGCTTGGCCAGAGCTGTTCTCAGCTACCAATCGCAGGTCCGCCGGAGCATGGCGCCGGGCACAAGGTTGACCCCGGTATCGGGCCTGCGCGTCGCCATCGAGAGCTTGCGAGGCGACGATCCATGCGAGAGCGCCCGTCCGCCGCTGATGCTTGGAGCTCGGGTACAGCTCGGTCGCGCCGGCGCCCCGGGGCGGTACGTTGCACGCGGCATCGGTCTACCTGACGACCACGGATGCTGGACGATCGGGCGCGAGGCGCGCTTTTCCGTGCCCGTCGCGGGGGCCCCAGGCAGCGCTCGCATCCTGTCGCTCTCGTGCCGACCCTACGTCAACGCGCTTCACCCCAGCCAGCGGCTCGAAGTCGTCGTCAACGGCCAGTCGATTAAGACCTGGACCGGAAGCCGTGGGAGCGGCTCTCTGCCGCGCTGCACCGTTGTGCTCCCGCGGTCGGCTGTGCGGGGGCGCAAGCGGCTCGACCTGAGGCTGAGAACTCCAGATGCCTGCTCGCCGCGGTCGCTTGGGCGTGGCGAGGACCCGCGTGAGCTCGGTTGGTTTCTGACCGAGCTGATGGTTTCTGCGGTCAAGCCGTACAAGCTCGGCACCGAGCTCGACTTCGGCGCGGACGGGAACGCCGAGCCCTATCTCGCTGAGGGCTGGTGGGAGGCCCAGGACGGTGGTCGCTGGACGGTCGGGTCGAGTGCCACTCTGATGTTTCAGATCGAATGCACTGCCAGGTTTCCGCGGCGCGAGCTCGCAGTCGAGCTCGAGTGCACACCGCTCGGTGCATCGGCGGGGCGCAGCGTTGATGTTGACGTGGCGGTGAACGGACGTGACCGAGGGAAGCTGGTGCTCGACGGGGTGCCCACGGGGGGTCGTGCCCGAGCCATGCTCGGGCGGGTAAGGGCCGGGCGTGAGTTGAAACTGTCGTTTGAGATCGCCAACCCTGCAGCTCCCTGCGATCTGGGTTTGGGCGACGACCGAAGAGAACTCGGATTGCACGTGCGTCGTCTCGTGCTCACAGAGGCCTCCCGGCCGGCGGCGGATGATCGCGGATGAGCCAGGCGGGCCGTCTGCTCTACGTCGACGTGAGAATTCCCACGCCTGATCGTGACTCGGCATCGCAGCGCTCGATGCAACTGCTTGAGCACCTGATCGCGAGGGGGTTCGCGATCGACTTCGCCGAGGCGTTCCCGGTCGAGCGCGGCGATCCATCGCTGCTCGATGAATTGGGCGTGACGATCCTCCCGCAGCGGGAGGTGGACCTGCTGCGCGAATACATCGCTCGCCACCCCGAGCGCTACGACGTTGTCGTGCTCTGCTGGTCACGGGTGGCCAGCCGGCTGATCGATGCGGCGCGAGCTGCCAACCCCACGGCGCAGATTCTGTTCGATACGCTCGACGTCAATCATGTGCGTGAATATCGCCACGCGCGGGTCACTGGTAACGCTCAGGCTCTCCGCCGCGCGATGGCGACAAAGCAGCGTGAGCTCGCATGTGTGGCCGTCGCCGATTGCACGCTCGCGATCAGCGACGTCGATGCCCGGGCACTGCGCGAGGCGAGCCCGGGTGCACGCGTCGAGGTCGTCACCCAGCTCGCGCCGGCGCTGGATCCCGACACGGTCGGCTCGGATCCTGCCGGCGATCCGCCGCCGCGCCGAGGAAACCTGTTCCTGGGCAGCTACCAAGACTTCCCCAACATCGATGCGGCGATGTACCTCGTTCGTGAGGTCCTGCCTGAACTACGAGAGCACGGCGGTGACACGTTCACGACGCTCGCTGGAAATCAGCCACCGGCGGCGATCTGCACACTCGACGACGGAGGCGAGGTACACGTCCCCGGCTATGTCGAGGATCTCGGCTCGCTGTTCGATGTCCATCAGCTGTTCGCGTGTCCGCTGCGATTCGGCTCAGGCATCAAAGGCAAGCTGCTGATGACGATGGCGCGAGGGCTTCCCGCGGTCGTGACGCCGATCGCGGCGGAGGGCATGGAGCTACGCGATCAATGTGAGGCGCTGGTCGCGGAGGAGCCGCGTGAATTCGCATTGGCGATGCTGCGTCTGCAGCGCGAGCCGCAGCTGCGCCGCAGAATCGCCCGTGCTGCCCGTGAGCACGTGCACACGCGCCACAGTGCCGCGGTTCTGCAGACACAGATCGATCGCGTGATGGCGCCGCGATGAGCGCAGCCGAGACGGTTTTCGCGATCCGTAAGCAGGGCGTCGTTCACGACACGATCGACGGTGAGACCCTCGTGATCGACCTGGAGACCGGCTCGTACTACACACTTGCCGGCGCCGGCGCTGTGGTCTGGCGGGCGTTGGTTGCCGGCGCCAGGTACGAGGATCTGATCCGAGCCGGCGCCGAAGCGCTCGGGATCGACCGCGACGAGGCCGCCGGTCCTGTCGCCCGTCTGATCGCCGAGCTTGTGCGCGCTGACCTGATCCGGTGCGCCGACGGCAGCAAGCCTGAACCGCCATCGGCCGAGGCCGGCGGCGAGCAACCTCCGGGTCTGGAGCTGAACAGCTACGACGAGCTGCAGGAGCTGATGGTGTTGGACCCGATCCATGAAGTGGACGAAGCCGGATGGCCCCACCGTGCCCCAGAGTCGGCATGAGTACGAAGGTCACGTGCTCCGCCGACGCGCTGATCTCCCGTGCCGATGCCGCGTTCAGCAGCGCGCGCGCGCAGGCTGGGGGTCACGATCTCGATCTGACGATCGGCGGTCGCCGGGTCCGGATATCGTTCGCCGGCACCGGTCTGGAGTCGGTCTTCCGCCGAGCGCTCGCTGCACCATCGGCTGAGCAGACGTCGACGCCGACACTCACATTGAAGGCATGGGATGGGTCGAGCACCGGAACGCCGCTCGACCTGCCCGCACCGCTGGCGGGGATGGAGGGCCGGCTCGGCCTCCTCGAGTCGTTGTGCGACGAGCGCTACCGGGTGCAGGTCGGGGCCGCGTTCATGATCATCGACCGGCAGCGCCGGGAAGCATTCCTCTACGTGCCAGATCCCCGCCGTCTCCCATATTGGGAAATCGCCCACCCCGCACGACTCGTGTTTGCGGCCTGGGCGCCGACCGCCGGCTTGCGAATGTGCCACGCCGCGGCAGTCGGTGACGCGGAGTCAGGGCTCCTGTTCGCCGGCGCCGGCGGCTCGGGTAAGTCGACCGTTGCGCTCGCGTGCTTGGCGGCGGGTATGCGATGCGCCGGGGACGACTACGTCCTGATCGAAACGGGCTCGGCTCCGGTTGTCCACAGCCTCTACGGTTCGACGTTGCTGCGCCCTGATCATCAACGACGCTGGCCGATGCTGATGCCCCGGGTCGACAACGCCGACGGCGTCGAGGACGGAGACAAGGCCTTGATGTTCGCAGAGCACGGCGCGCTGTCTGGCGGCTTCGAGTTGCGGGCCGTGGTCGTCCCCCGTGTTGACGGCACCGCGCCGCCGAGCTTGCGTTCGGTCGGTCCTGCGCGGGCACTGAGCGCGCTCGCGCCGAGCTCGATTCTCCAACTCGGCGCTTTCGATCCCGAGGCGCTCGAGCACCTCGGGGAGCTGTGCCGATCACTTCCGTGTCTGGAGCTCGCGCTCGGTAGTGACGTGCGCGGGATTCCCGCCACGGTCACTGAGGCGCTGCGCCTGACGCGCGCGCAATCGGCGAGCGCCGCATGAGGCCGGCGACGGGATGACCTGCAGTGAGGTGTCGGTCAGCGTCGTGATCCCTGCGCACAACGCGCAGGACTATCTCGAAGACGCCATTCGAAGCGTGCTCGACCAGTCGGTGGCGGTTGCCGAGCTGATCGTCGTCGACGATGGCTCCACCGACGCGACCGCAGCGATCGCGCAGCGGTTCGGCTCGGTGCTTCGCTATGTGCGCCAGCCTCAAAGCGGTCCTGGCGCGGCGCGCAATCGCGGCGTCGCGGCGGCATCAAGCCGATATCTGGCGTTCCTTGATGCCGATGACCTGTGGACCCCTGACAGCGTCAGCCTACGCGTGGCGGCGCTCAGCGCCGACCCGTCGCTCGACGCCGCCTTCGGCGAGGTTGAGCAGTTCGTCTGTGATCGCCTGAGCCAGAGCGATCGGCAACGCCTGCGGATCACGCAACGACGACTGCCGGGCCTGCTGGCGGGTTCGATGCTGGTGCGCCGCTCGCTGTTTGACCGTGTCGGCCCGTTTCCGACTGAGCACCGTGCCGGCGAGTTCATCGCGTGGTACCTGCAGGCCATGCGGTCCGGGGTGCGAACAGCGATGCTGGGGGACCTGGTCCTTCGGCGCCGGCTGCACATGGCGAACCTGGGACGAATCGATCCTGAGAGCAGAGGCGATCTGCTCGCGATCTTGCGGGCCGATCTGCTCGCACGCCGCGGCGCCGGCTCGGCAGATCGCTGAGACGCGCCTGCGGTTCACGAGGCCGTCTGCAGCCTCACCACGTCGCCGATGCCCAACGCGAGCTGCCGCGACGCGCTGCCCTGATTCACCGCGATCGCCAGTGATCGCGAGGAATCCTCGTAGACGACCAGCTCGCCGCTCGGCGCCGACGTGAACGCGAGCACATGCCGAGCGCTCACCGTCGCGCCCGACGGCAGCGTCAGGAACAGCGGCTCTCCGCAAGGCGGTCCAAGGAGATCGAGCAGCTCGTCCCCGACCGCGAGCGTTACGTTTCCGTACCCATCGACGTACGCCACCTGCGCCACCAGCGCGCCACGCTCGATCCGTGCCCGCGGCCGCTCAAGCGTCACAAGTCCCGCGGACGGTCCCAGTGGCTCTCCGACATCGCAGAGCGGCACGCCACACGCGAGGTGCGCGGCGACCGGCGCGAACAGATCGCGTCCATGGAAGGTCGCGGAGACTGGTTCAAGGCGCAGCGGCGAGCTCGAGATCTCGACCGCGTCGCGCACGCCGCCGCACGCCTGCGCGGCCGGCCACAGCAGCCCATTGTCGGGGCCGACGAGGATCCGGCCGTCCGCGAGTGCCAGCGCAACAGCGCGGCGATCACCGCCAACGCCCGGGTCGACGACCGCGACGTGCACACCCACGGGCAGGAACGCAATCGCCTGAGCCAGCACGAGTGCCCCGGTTTCGACGTCGTGGCGGACGATCCCGTGAGCCACATCGATGATCCGCGCCTGCGGGCAGATCCCCACGATCACACCGTGGCAGACGCCGACAAACGCGTCGCCGAGGCCATAATCGCTCAGCAGCGTCACGACCGGTCTCGGCGTGTCCGCAACCCCCGGCAATCGACTGCTCAGCTTTCCCGCTCCGGCGTGCTCGCACCTGCGACGTCGCCGACGAGCGCCTCGATCAGGCCGTCGATGTCGTGGCGGGCCGCCTCGACATGCGCGGTCAGGCCGTGCTCACGGAGCGTCGCGCTCGTCACCGGGCCGATGCTGACCAGGCGCGCCGCGCCCGGCGGCTCGCCGTCGAAGGCGGCAATGAAGTTGCGCACGGTTGATGCTGAGGTGAACGTGATGTAGTCGGCGGCAGCGACCGCCGTGCGCTTCGCCCCGCTCAGTTGCTCGGGCAGCGTCTCGTACAGCGCCACGACGTCGACCGTCGCCCCGCGTGAGCGCAGCGTGTCGGGCAGGACGTCGCGCGCCTGCGCGGCTCGCGCCACCAACGCTCGAGCAACCGGCTCGGTTCCGAGCGCCTCGATCAGACCCTCGGCGACGGATCGTTCCGGCACCACGTCCGCAAGCACCCCATGCTCCGCCAGCGCCGCCGCCGTGCCCGGGCCGATCGCCGCCACCCGCGCGGGGGCCAGCGCCCGCGCATCCAAGCCAACGGCGTTCATCCGCGCGAACAGCGCGTGCACTCCGTTGACGCTGGTCAGGCACACCAGGTCGTATCGTGAGAGCTCGGGCGTTGGACCCGCCAACGGCCGGATCCTGATCGCCGGTGCTTCGACGACGTCCGCACCGAGGCCGCGCAAACGGACCGACAGCGCCCCGGCCTGTGTGGCGGCACGCGTGACAACGACGCGCACGCCGGCCAGCGGGCGGCGCTCGAACCACGCGAGTTGCTCGCGAAGGCCGGCGACCTCCCCGAAGATCACGATCGCCGGCGCCGTGATCCGCTCGGCCTCGGCGACCGCACCGATCGTCGCCAGCGTCGCGACCGCGACGCGCTGGTCGGCGAACGTGCCGCGCTGGACGATCGCGGCCGGTTCGCAGCCGTCGCGGCCGCCCTCGATCAGCCGCTGCGCGATCGCGGGCAGACGACGTACCCCCATATACACGACGAGCGTGCCGGGGAATCCCGCCAGCGTCCGCCAGTCAAGTGACGAACCCGCCTTGTCCGGATCCTCGTGGCCGGTGAGGAACGCGACGGCGCTGGCTGTCTCACGGAAGGTCACAGGGATCCCGGCGTAGGCTGCGGCCGCGATCCCGGCCGTCACGCCGGGCACGACCTCAAACGGGATCCCCGCCGTCCGCAACGCCTCGGCCTCCTCGCCACCGCGGCCGAACACGAACGGATCACCGCCCTTGAGCCGGACGACCTCGAGCCCGTTCGCACCGTGCTCGACGAGCAGCGCATCGATCTGATCCTGTCGAAGCGAGCGCACGCCGGACTCCTTGCCGACGTAGATCAGCTGCGCGTCCTGACGCGCGCCGTCGAGCGCGCTCTCTGGGATCAGCCGGTCGTAGACGATCACGTCGGCGGCCGCGATCAGCTCAAGCGCCCGGGCGGTGATCAAGCCCGGATCGCCCGGCCCGGCCCCGACCAGGCGAACGGTCACCCGCCGCCGCGCGGCGCCGGGAATGCGGAGCCGCCCTCCAGGTCCCTGGCCACAAGCTCGCCTGCTTGCAGCAGCTCGGCTGCGCCCACCGCCAGCAGGCGTTCGGCAACCTCCTGACCGAGCCCGCTCGGAGCTCCGACGAGGCGATCTGCGACCCACGCTGAGCCGTCGGGGGAGCCAACCCAGCCGCGGAGCTCAATCACCCCGCCGCCGACGCTTCTGGCGTGGGCGCCGACTGCCGTATTGCAGGACGCGCCGAGTACGCGCGTCAGCTCACGCTCGGTGCTCACGCACGCTGACGCCTCGGCGTCGTCGAGGGTAGCCGCGAGCTCGGCGATCGCGTCACCGGCGCGAGCCTCGATCGCCAACGCACCCTGGCCCGCTGCGGGCAGCAGCTCCTCCAGAACGCCGTCAGCAGCCCCTGCGAGCCCGAGCCGGCGCAGTCCAGCGAAAGCGAGCACCAGTGCGTCCACCTCGCCCGCGGCGAGCTTACGCAGCCGCGTGTCCACGTTGCCGCGGACCGGGATCACCGCGAGATCGTCGCGAATTGCGCGGAGCTGTGCCGCCCGCCTCAGACTGCTGGTGCCGACCCTGGCCCCCGCCGGGAGCTCGGCCAGCGATGTTGCCCCGCAGATCACGTCACGTGCATCCTCGCGCGCTGGGATCGCGACGAGCGAAAGGCCTTCGGCGAGGTCGGCAGGCACATCCTTGGCCGAGTGCACCGCAAGGTCGATGCGACCGTCGAGCAACGCCGACTCCAGCTCCGAGATCCACCGTGATTTGTCGGAAACGAGCTGGGCGCGATCGCCGTGCGTCGTGATCGTGACGAGCTCGACCTGATCGCCGAGCTGCCGCGCCACCCAGCCGGCCTGCACGAGGGCAAGCGCGCTGCCGCGCGTACCGATCCGCATCAGCGTCGGCGCGAGCCGATGCTGCGAACTTCGGCCACCGGCGCGGGCACCCGCTCGTCAACCTGGTCGTTGCTCGCAGGCCGTTCGCTCCCCGCCGGTTCATCCACCGCGAGGTCGAACAGATCCCGCACGAGCGCCATCCGCTGGTGCACGCGGTCGTCGTCGAGCTCCTTCATCCGTGCAGTCGGGTGGTGCAGCAGCCGGTTGACCACAGCGCGCGCGAGCGCATCGATGCGCTCGATATCACGTTCGGATGCCGATTCCCACTTGCCGTCGTTCTCGCGGACGACCTGCTCTGCGATCTCCTGGCCGCGGATCCGGAGGGCCGCGAGCGTCGGGCGGATCTCAAGCGAACCGAGCCAGGCCGCAAAACTCTGGATCTCCTCCTCGACGATCCCCTCGGCCTTGCGCGCCTCGGCTTGCCGCACCTTCCGATTGCGGGCGACGACCGCCTGGAGGTCGTCGATGTCGTAGAGCGATACGCCTGAGAGCTCGCCACATTCCGGGTCGATATCGCGCGGGACCGCCAGGTCGATCAGCATCATCGGCCGCCCCCCACGAGCCTCCATCACCTCGGCCAGCTCGCGGGCCTCGATCAGCAGATGCGGCGAGAGCGTGGCTGCGACGACGACATCGCCACGCTCGAGCGCCTGCGGCAGCTCGTCGAAGCTCATCGCCTCGCCGCCGTAGCGCTGTGCGAGGGCAATCGCCCGGTCCCGCCGCCGCGTCGCGACAAACAACGTCCGGCAGCCGCTGTCGGCCAGCGCGCGCGCCGTCAGCTCGCTGGTCTCCCCGGTCCCGACGATGATCACCTGCCGCCCTGCCAGGTCGCCTAGCACGTCGCGGGCGAGTGTCGCCGCGACCGACGAGAGGCTGAGCTGCCGCTCGCCGATCGCGGTCTCCGTCCGGACTCGCTTGCCGGTCGCCAGCGCTGCTTTGAACAGGTGGTTGGTGAGCGGCCCGACCGTCTCGCGCGCGAGCGCGGTGTCGTAGGCACGTTTGATCTGGCCCTGGATCTCGGCTTCGCCGATGATCATGGACTCCAGTCCGGCTGTCACCCGGTAGAGGTGACGCGCCGCCTCACAGTTGCGATGCGAGTAGATCGCACCGGACAGCGCCGTCGGCCTGATCCCAGCCTGCCGTGCGAGCATCGCCAGCACCGAGCTCTCAGCCTCGACCGGATCGCTGACCACCAGGTACAGCTCGGTTCGGTTGCAGGTTGAGATCGCCACAGCCTCCTGGATCTCGGCACCGCCGCGGAGGTCTCGCAGGAACTCGATCGCGCGGGCATCGGGTAGCGCGAGCCGCTCACGAATCTCCACCGGTGCGGTCTTGTACGAGGCGCCGATCGCCAGCAGTTCGCTCATCGCTGAGGTACCACCTCGTGCTCGGATGCCGTGCCAGGCGCTTGAGCGCCGGCCTGCTCTCGTGCCCGCAGCTCGCGCCTGAGCTCCTCCAGCTCCCTGGAGTTGCGGTTCAGCCGCACCGCCATGATCGCAACATAGATCAGGATGATCGCCAGGAACACGATGTAGGCTCCCGCGACGAATGCGCCGGCCTTGTGCAGCGGCAGCGCCGGCGCCTCCGCGAACGGGATCAGCAGGGCTGGATTCACGATGGCGCGGCGCTCCGGCGCAGCGGCGGGAGGCCATCTTCGCCTGACAGTATCCGACGCAGGCGCCGCGTCTCGATTCGTGCCGTCTTGGCGGCCATCTCGTATTTCATCAGGGTGGTGAACAGCAGCGCGAGTCCGATGAACGAGACGAAAAAGGTGAGGCGCATCGGTCCAGGCAAATTGCCACCTTCGAGCGTCAGCACGCGCGGGTGGACGTATTCGGCCGAGAGCCGTACGGCGATGAAGTTGAGTGGGACGAACGCGCCCGCGACAACCGCGAAAACGCTCGCGTAACGTGACTGACGTTCCGCATCCTCGATCGAGAAGCGCATCGGCTGATAGGTCGCAAACAGGAGAATCACGATCAGATAGGACACGAGCGTGGGCTCCTGCCATACCCACCAGTGACCCCACGAGGCCTTCGCCCAGATCGAGCCGGCGATCAGGCCGGCGACCGCGAAGATCAGCGACATGTGGATCGCGCAGTACGAGCGCATGTCCCAGACCCGCTCGCCGGTGCGCAGATAGCCGATCGCGAACAGACCGCCGAGCACGAAGCCGCACAGCGAGATGATCGCGAGCGGAACGTGCAGGTAGAAGATCTTCTGCACGAAGCCCTGGTTGGCATCGAGCGGCGCATAGAAGAACACGAGCACGAACGCCGTCGTAAGCGTGACGACGGTGGCGATTGAGAGGCCACTCAGATGGCGGCCATGTGGGCTCAAAGACTCAGTCCTCCAGCAGGAAGTCGAACACCGCGTAGGCGACGAGGACGTTCACTACATCATAAAGAGCGAGCACAGCCAGCCACTTGCCCGGCGGCGCCGAAGGTCCGTTGATCGCCAGCACCGGCCCGATCGCCCGCGCGGTGGCGATCAACGCCGGCAGCAGCAGCGGCAGCGCGACGATCGGGCCGATCAGGTCGCGGGCGCGGCTCTGCACGGCGATCGCCGACACGAGCGTCCCGATCACGGCGAATGCGACGTTCGCCAGCGCCAGCACGAGGAACAGCTCCGGCAGCACCGGCGGCAGCGACCGGGCCAGCAGAAACAGCGAGAATGCCGGCACCGCGACGATCTCCAGCACAGTCAGATACAGGAACAGCGCGGTCGCCTTCGCCAGCAGCATCGCGCTGCGGTCGACCGGGGCGAGCAGGAATGCATCGAAGCCGCCCTGCTCACGTTCGGCGACGAACAGGCGATTGATTCCGAGCAGCGCTGCGAACAGCAATGCGACGGTCAGCACGCCGGCGGCGAGTTGGCCGGCGAGCGTTGCGCGGTTCAGCGCGAAGTGGAAGACGACGAACGTCGTCACCGAGAACAGCACCATCGCCGGCACCGTCTCGAGCGTCCGCAACTCGAGCAGCAGGTCCTTACGCAGAACCGCGAGCGCCGTCCTCAAGCGTAGAGCTCCCGCAGCGCCGAAGCGTCCAGCTCGGCGGGGGCGCCGACGAAGGTCGCCCGGCCATCCTTCAGCGCGAGCACCAGGTCGGCCTCGGCGAGCGCCGCCTGTGGATCGTGGCTGGTGATCACGCGGGTGGCGCCGCTGCCGGCGCCGATCAACGGTTCGACGAGCTCGCCGGCACCGGGGTCGAGGTTGGAGCGCGGCTCATCGAGCAGCAGCAGGCTGGGTCTGTGCAGCACCGCTCTGCAGACCGCCAGCCGCTGGACCATCCCGCGGCTGAGCAGCCGCACGGGCTCGTCGGCGCGGAGCCGCATCTCGACCGCGGCGAGCACCTCGTCCACCCGCTCCGAGGGGAGACGGTGCAGGCGCGCGTGGTAGTGCAGATTCTCGCGCCCGGTCAGGTCGCGATACAGCAGCGGGTCGTGTCCGAGCAGCCCGATCCGTCCCCTTACCAGCCAGGCGCGGCGCGGGAGCTCCTCGCCGAACAGCTTCGCAGTGCCCGAGTGTGGCCGCAGTAGCGTCGCAAGGATCCGCAACAACGTGGATTTGCCCGCACCGTTGCGCCCCAGCACGGCCAGCGTCGCGCCGGTCGCAACCGTGACCGAGACTTCCCGCAGTGCGGTGCGCTCACCGAAGTGCCGCGTCAGCCCCGACAGCTCGATCACCGGCTGGAGCGCCGGCTCGAGCGCCGGCGGCTCAGTGTTCAACTCTCTGCCCGCGCTTGCGCTGCAGCGTCCCCACCGCGTGCTCGAGCACAGGCGCGATCACGCCGAACAGCTCGCGAACCGCTTTTGGGCTGCCGGGGAAGTTGACGATCAGCGTCTGGCCGGCGATCCCGGAGACGCCGCGTGAGAGCATCCCCATGGGGGTGTGGCGGATCGACTCCGCGCGCATCGCCTCCGCCAATCCGGGCGCCTCACGCTCGATCACCGCGCTGGTCGCCTCGGGCGTGACGTCGTCTGGCGTGAAGCCGGTGCCGCCCGTGGTGAACACCAGCGACACGCCGGCGGCGACTTGCCCGCGCAACCATGCCTCGATCACCCCGGCGTCGTCGCTGACCACATCCCGGGCGACGATCTGCGCTCCGGCGGCACTCGCCAGCTCGGCTAGCGCCACGCCTGAGCGGTCCTCGTTGTCCCCGGCCGCGACAGACGTCGAGACGGTGAGGATCGCCGTCTTCATGGGATCTGAGGTTATCGGCGCTCGCGCGACGATGTCCGCGCGCGGTCAGGACCTCTCGGCTGGAGCCGACTCGGGCGAGGACCCCGCAGGCGACCGCCGCCATGTCCCAGAACGTCCGCCGGCCTTCTCGAGCAGCACCACCTCGGCGATCTCCGCGCCGCGCTCGATCCCCTTGACCATGTCGTACACGGTCAACGCGGCCACTGCCGCAGCGGTCAGCGCCTCCATCTCCACCCCGGTCTGACCGGTGGTGCGTACCTGTGCAATCAGCACGATCTCTCCGGCATCCACGTCGACCGAGCCCTCGACGCCGACGAACGTCAGCGCGAGCGGGTGGCAGAGGGGAATCAGTTCGGAGGTGCGTTTGGCCGCCTGGATCCCGGCGATCGCAGCGACGCCGAGGACGTCGCCCTTGGGGGCATCTCCGGCCTGCACGGCGGCAGCCGTCGGCGGCGAGACGCGGACGATCGCGCGGGCAGTGGCGCTGCGATCTGTGCTCGGCTTGTCGGCGACGTCGACCATCCGGGCCCGGCCATGCTCGTCGAGGTGGGTGAGCTCGCTCATCGTCTTCGGTCATGCGCATGTGCGTGCTGCGCCGCCTCGATCAGCTCACGCACCCCGTCGATGTCCCCCGTCCGGAGCAGCTCGATCGGGTCCGGCTCCCCGTTGACGATCGCCTCGAAGAACTCCTTGCGATCTCGATATGTGGGGAGCGTCCGCTTCGCCCAGCCGCGAGCGTCGTTGAGCAGTACCGCAAGCACCGCGTAGGGCTCGCCGAACGTCTCCGCGATCTCGCGCTTCATCCGCTTGGCCAGCGCCGGCGAGGCGCCTGCGGTGGAGATCGCGATCGCGATCGGGCCGCTGCGGGTGATCGCGGGAAGGATGTAGCTGCAGAGCGGCGGCACATCGACGACGTTGACGAGCATCGATCGTCGCTCGGCGTCCTCGAACACCCGGATGTTGACGGCTGTGTCATCGGTCGCGGCGATCGCGAGCAGGCATCCGTCGAGATCGGTGGTCTCGTACTGTCGGCGCTCCCAGCGGATCGAGCCCTCGAGCGCGAGCTGGACCAGCTCCGGATCGGCCTCGGGCGCCACCACCGTGACGCCGGCATCGCACGCGAGCAGCCCGTCCACCTTCTCGAGTGCAACCTCGCCGCCACCCACCACCACGCAGCGGCGGCCGCCCAGACGCAGACAGGCGATATAGAGCGGCGTTCGCAGCATGTCCTGGACGCACGATTGGTCGCAGATCCCGCGCTTGAGCTGGCAGACGCATTCCTTGCCGCTGTAGGCCTGTGCCGGCATCGGCTAAGGGTACTTGCGTGACGCGGCCGCCACGTGGTGACGGCCGCAGCGATGCCTGGCGCTCAGCGACCGATCGCTTCCCTGGCGAGGCGCGCGCTCAGTTTCGCGATCGGCGCCAACCCCTTCTTGAGCGCGCCGGCACGGATCGACGGGCGGCCGTAAAGGACCGATGCGGCCTGGCGCATCGCGGCACCGAGCGTCTCGTCGTAGGGATGCCACCAGAGATCTCGGATCCGCGACGGTTCCCAAACCCGAAGCTTGATGTTGACGCACTCGTACAGCCCGAACTTCGAGTGGGTGCGACCGAGGCCCGACTCCTTGACACCTCCCCAGGCGCATTGACAGGCGCCGTGGCTGAACATGTGGTCGTTGATCCAGACCATTCCCGAGTCCAGCTCGCGGGCGATCCGCTCACCGCGGCTGCGATCGGCCGTCCAGACGGAGGCGCCGAGGCCGAAGCGGCTGTCGTTGGCGAGCGCGACCGCCTGATCCTCGCTGTCGACGACGACGATCGGCAGGACGGGACCGAAGACCTCCTCCTGCATGATCCGCATCTCGTGCGTGGCGCCGACAAGCACCGTCGGGGCGTAGAAAACGCCGCGCTCGAAACCGGGCGGCGACTGGACCGGGCCGCCGCAACGCATCGTGGCCCCCCCGGCTGATCGCGTCGTCGACCAGTTCGCGCACCAGCTCAAACTGCTCAAGTGAGGTCATCGGCCCCATCTCCGTGTCCCACGCGCAGCGGGTCGCCGAGACGGAGCCGCTGAGCGCCGGCGACGACCCCCTCGATGAAGGCTTCCGAGACCTCACGCAGCACGTATATCCGCTCGATCCCCGAGCAGGTCTGGCCGGCGTTGGCGAAGCCGCCCCACAGCGCGCCGGCGATCGCGTGCTCGACGTTCGCGTCGCCGAGCACGATCATCGGGTCCTTGCCCCCGAGTTCGAGCACCGAGCCCTTGAGCCTCCTGGCGCATTCCTCGCCAACGATGCGACCGGTCGTGACCGAGCCCGTGAAGAAGATCTTGGCGACGCCTGATTGCACCAGCGCCGTGCCTGTCCCGGGTCCGTGGACCGCGCGGACCAGGCCTTCCGGGACGCCTGCCCGCTCGAACACATGCGACGATCCGCTCGCCGATCAGCGGCGTCAGCGAGGCGGGCTTCAGCACGACGCCGTTGCCCGCCATCAGCGCCAGCGCGACCTCGCCGAACGGGATCGTCCACGGGTAGTTCCACGGCGCGATCACCCCGATCACGCCGAGCGGCTCGTACGTGAACGCGGCGGCTTGGTCGCGAAGAACGGCTGACGCATCGGGATCCGCTCGTCGGCCAGCAGCTCGCCGGCCCTCGCGGCGCGATCCAGTCCAGCGCGTCGATCGACGGCAGGACCTCCATCGAGAATGCCTCGTTGCGCGGCTTGCCCTGCTCGTTGACGATCAGGTCCCGGATCGCGTCGGACTCGTCGATCACGACCTGCGCGGCGCGCTCGAGATAGCGGGCGCGATCGGCGAGCGTCAGCTGCGCCCAGAATGGCTGCACCTTGGCGACCGCGTCGACGACCGAGGCGACCTCTTCGGGCGGCGTGATCGGCACGGATCCCGAGCAGCTCCCCGGTCGCGGGGTTGAACGACTCCAGCTGCGCCGTCGCGGTGCCTGTCTGCACGGGAGCGGAGCTTATCGGCCGTCCCCGGCCGATACCGGACTACGGAGCGTACGTCGTCGTGACGCGGCCGAAATCGACCCAGCCCTGGTACGACGCCGTGCCAGGCGAAATCGGTGCCGTCGGCGTCAGGATCTGCACCTGGACGTCCAGTTCGAGGTAGCCGCCACTGGTGATGGCGGCTGCGGGCGAGGCCGTGACGGTGTCGCAGCCAGTGCTGCCGCCGGCGTCCGAGGTCGTGAGCGTCAGGGGCTTGTCGATCAGCGTCACCGGCGTGTACGCCGGTTGGTAACCACTCGTCGAGGTGCCATCGGGCTCGACGTACTCGAGCACGGTGGCATTGGTGATCGAGACGTCAGCCTCGCCGTTGCTGTACTGGTTGGTGTTCTGCAAGCCGTAACAGAAGTCGACCGAATCCAGATGGGCGCCGGTTCCCTGCAGCTGATTCGGGCTCAGAAGAGGGGTGCGGAAGGTGATCGTCCCGGGATCGGCAGTGGTCCAACGCTTGAAGGTGAAGATGTTGGCCTGCTGCCACTCGTCGTTGGTGGTGTCCGAGGACTGGGCGTTGACGCCGACGCCGTTGACGTAGGCGACCGGAGTGGTGAGGTTGTAAGCGGGGGACTCTGTGAACGAGTCGGCGTCGGTACCACCGGAGCCGCCGGAGCTTCCCGAGTTGCCCGGGGGTCCCTGCGGGCCTCGGGGGCCGCGCGGCCCGACGCCGCTGCCCCTCAGCACCCTGCAGCTGACCCGTTTCCCGTTACGGGTGGCGCTGCAGTGCACCTTGACTCCGGACCCGCCCGCGACACGGGCCACCAGAGTCGGACCGCTGCTGACATGACTCGCGGCCCAACCGGTGCCGCCGAGCGCGAAGAACAGGGCCACGTACGCGACGATCGTTCCATGGCTGAGGTGGCGCTGCGGGCCGAGGCGTCTCATGATCAGCGACCCATCGTCTCACGGAAGTATCCCGAAAAGCTCGATGGAATAAAGCTTGCACGTTTTCCGTCTATATAACAGTCTCGGTCACTCTAGGCCGCGGGCGCGGCGGATCTGCTCGAGTCGCTCGCGGAGCGCCGCCTCGGCCTCGTCGGGCTCGTAGAAGCGCGCCCCGACGGCAGCGGCCGGCATCAGCTCCTGCGGTGAGAGGTGGCCGGGATGCTGGTGGGGGTTGTCGTAGTTGCCGTCGCCGCGGGTCGAGCTGCGCAGGTGCGGCGGCGGCGGCTGGGCGCCGTGCTCGCGGATGTGGGCGCGCGCCGCGAACACCGCCCGCTTGGCGCGGTCGGACTTCGGTGCCAGCGACAGGTAGATCGCGGCCTGCGCGAGCGCGAACTGGCACTCGGGCAGCCCGACGTGCTCGACCGCCGCGGCCGCCGCGGTCGCGACGACGAGCGCCTGCGGGTCGGCGTTGCCGATGTCCTCGGAGGCGAGGATCACCATCCGGCGGACGATGAAGCGCGGATCCTCGCCGCCCTCGAGCATCACCGCCAGGTAGTAGAGGGACGCATCGGGATCCGAGCCGCGCGTCGCCTTGATCCAGGCCGAGATCGTGTCGTAGTGGTTGTCGGCCTGGCGGTCATACAGCAGCGCCCGCTGCTGGAGGGCGTCACGGACGTGGTCGACAGTGACCGTCGCGCCGTCGCCGGCGGCCTCGCAGGCGAGCTCGAGGCCGTTGAGCGCCGCGCGCGCATCGCCGGCGGTCCACTCGGCGGCGAAGTCGAGCGCCTCCGGCTCGATCTCAAGGCCGGCGCCGCACTCGCCCTGCGCCGACGGCACGCTCGAGCAGTACGCGGACATCGCCGGGCTCGAGCGCCTTCAGCTCGTAGACGCGGGCGCGCGAGAGCAGCGCCGAGTTGACCTCGAAGTACGGGTTCTCGGTGGTCGCGCCGATCAGGGTGATCAGCCCGTCCTCGACCGCCGGCAGCAGCGCGTCCTGCTGGGCCTTGTTGAAGCGGTGGATCTCGTCGAGGAAGAAGATCGTCGGCACGCCGCTGCCGTCGCGTCCGCGCGCCGGCGCCCGAGCGCCGGCGCAGTCGCGCCCGCTCGATCACGGCGCGCACCTCGGCGCGCCCCGCCTGCACCGCGCTCTCCTCCTCGAACGCGGCGTTGGCCGCGGCGGCGATGATCCGCGCGAGCGTCGTCTTGCCGCTCCCGGGCGGGCCGTGCAGGATCATCGAGTGCGGGCGACCGTGCTCGATCGCGGCGCGCAGCGCCGACCCGGGAGCCAGCAGCTCGCGCTGGCCGACGAACCCCTCCAGCGTCGACGGGCGCATCCGCGCCGCCAGCGGAGCGTCGCCGAGCTCGCCTTCCAGCGGCCGGGCGCCGGCCTGCTGCCGCGGTTCCTCGTCGTCGCCGAACAGGCGCTCCATGCGTGAAGTATGGGCGTGATCGCAGCGGCGTACCCTTCGCACGTGGAATCGGTCTCGCAGCAGGCCGCGCAGAGCATTCGACATCCGCTCTCGCGGGCGCTCCTGACGCTGACGTTCACGACCGGCCTGATCGACGGCGTCAGCTACCTGGGGCTCGGTCACGTGTTCACGGCCAACATGACAGGCAACGTCGTGCTGCTCGGCTTCGGCCTGGCCGGCGGCACCGGCCTGCCGGTGGTCGCGCCGATCGTCTCGCTCGTCGCGTTCCTGTTCGGTGCGCTGATCGGGCGGCGAGCTGGCGCGCAGGACCGCCGCTCGACATGTTCAGCACGCCGGCTCTGGCCTCGCGATCGAGACCGCCCTGCTGATCGCCTGCACCGTGATCGCGGCGGCGCTCACGGTGCATCCGAAGACGTTCGCGGCAGACGCCGTGATCGCGCTGCTGGCGTTCGCGATGGGCGTGCGCAACGCGACGGTTCGAACGTTCGCGGTCCCCGATCTGACCACGACCGTCCTGACCCTGACGCTGACCGGCCTGGCGGCCGACCTCCGGAAAATCGGCAACACGGCGGCGGCGACCCACAGGCGCATCGCCGCCGCCACGGCGATGTTGATCGGTGCCTTCGCGGGCGCGATGGCGCTGAAGGTCGACATGTGGCTGCCACTGGCCGCTGCTTCTGGCCTGGCGCTGGTCACCGGGTTGGTCTATCTGCCCGGCCGCGCGTCGGGCGTCGTCGGCTGCCTCGGACGCGCCTGCGCCTCAGACTGATTGAGGCCCAGGCCGCCTCAGGCTGAGTGAGGTCCAGACCGCCTCAGGCTGAGTGAGGCCCAGACCGCCTCAGGCTGATTGGGGTGGCGAACTGGTGTGGGAAGGCGCGGCGGGCGAGCCGACGAACGAGAGCGCGGCGTCGTGGACGAGCCCGTTGGTCGCGATGCCGCTGCCACCGTCGATGCGGTCGGCGCCGGTGAGGTCGGTGAAGCGTCCGCCCGCCTCCTCGACGATCATCCTGAGCGGCGCAATGTCCCAGATCTTCGCCTCCGGGTCGATCGCGATCTCCGCGGCGCCCTCGGCGACGAGCATGTACTGCCACGCGTCGCCGATTCCACGGCTGCGCCAGCACGCGCGACCGAGCGCGATCGATCGAGTCGAGCCGGCCGATCGCATCCCATTCCTCGATGCCGCTCCACGTCAGCTGGCGCCGAGAGAGGTCCGACACGCGGATACGTGGATCGCGCTGCCGTCGCCGAATGCGCCCTCGCCTCGGACTGCCCACCAGCGGCGCCGAGCGCCGGCATCGAAACGACGCCGACCGTGACCTCGTCGTCGACCTGCAGGGCGATCAGGGTCGTCCACGTCGGGACCCCGCGGACGTAGCTCTTGGTCCCGTCGATCGGGTCGAGGATCCAGCACCGCGCGACCGAAGGCGCCGGCGCCGGCGCCGAACTCCTCGCCGATCACGTCGTCGCCGGGCGATCGCAGCGAGCCGCTCCCGCAGCGCGAGCTCGGCGGCGCGGTCGGACTCGGTCACCGGCGTCATGTCGGGCTTTGTGTCGACCGACAGGTCGCTCGCGCGGTAGCGCCCCATCGTGATCGCATCGGCGATGTCGGCGAGCTCGAGCGCGAGCTCGAGATCGGTCCCGCGGGACATCGAGCCTAATTCTCCTTGGTCCAGTCGCGCGAGCGGGGATCCTCGCCCGACATCAGGTCGAGCACGTGGTGCCAGTGGGACGGCTTGATCCCGGGCTCTCGGTCATGCCACGACGGGCGCTGCACCATGCGGCTCCGGCGCCTCGCGACAGCGGCGGCGTCGATCCGCAGGTCGACGCCACGCTCGTGAAGCGACGCGACGTCATCGGCGACGATGAAGCACGTGCGGCCGCTCGCGGCGCATCGACGAGGCCGTGGAAAATGTCCTCCTCCGGGGCGGCGACGACGTGGTCGACGCTTCCAACCTCGGTGCCGTCGCAGTCGAAGACCGGCACGTGTGCTCGAGCATCAGATAGGAGATGGGGTAGCCCTCGTCCACGTCGTGCATCTTACGGGTCCGCGTCCGATGACCGGGCGCCGGTCTCCCGCTCCGGGGCGCCCGTCGCGCGCGCTACGCTCTCAGCGCGATGGACGACCTGCAACGCGAGACGACCGAGCTGCTCCAGGCGCTCGTCCGCTTCAACACGGTCAACCGGCCGGGCAACGAGCGGCCGGCGATCGAGTATCTCGCGCCTACTCGAGGCGGCGGGGCTCAGGACCGAGATCCTTGCGCGCGAGCACGAGCTCGCGAACCTCGTTGCGACGCTGCCTGGTACGGCGGCGGCCCGACGATGGTCTATCTCGGCCACGTCGACACGGTCGTCGCGGATCCGAGGACTGGACGCACGATCCGTGGTCCGGCGATCTCGCCGACGGCTTCCTCTGGGGCCGTGGCTCGCTCGACATGAAGTCGCAGGTCGCGGCCGAGGCGGTCGCCGCCGCGACGCTCGCCCGCGGTCCGGCTGGCGTCCGCTCGGGCACTTTGAAGCTCGTGTTCGTCGCCGACGAGGAGACCGGCGGTGATTTCGGCGCGCAGTGGCTGACCGCGACCATCCAGACAAGGTCCGCTGCGATCTGCTCGATCAACGAGGGCGCCGGCGCCATTTTCGAGTACGGCGGCACCCGGCGCTACGGCGTGTGCTGCGCGGAGAAGGGAATCTTCCGCTTCACGCTGACTGCGCGCGGCATCGCCGGCCACGCGTCGATGCCGCGGGCCGGTGACAACGCGCTCGTGAAGCTGGGTCCGGCGCTCGCGCGTCTGGCGAGCGACCAGCCCGGATACGACCTCACCGAGGGTCCGGCGGCGCTGCTGGCGGCGCTCGGACGGATCCCGCCGACCCGGTGTCGGCGATCACAGCGGATCGCCGCCATCGCGCCGGAGCTGCTCGTTCATGATCGAGCCGATGCTCGGCGTGACGCTTGTCCCGACCATGATCCACGCCTCCGACGCGATCAACGTGATCCCGTCGAGGGCGCCGCTGACCGTCGACTGCCGGGTACCGCCGGGCCTCGGCGAGGATGTTGGCGCGGGCCGGATCCTCGAGGTGCTCGGCGACGACGCAGACGGCCTTCGAGCTGGAGTTCCGGGAGACCGTCTCGGCAACGCCTCTCCGTCGACACGCCGCTGATGGCGGCGATCTCGAGCTGGGTCCGAAGCGCCGACCCCGGCGCCGGCACCGTCCCGGTCATCCTCCCGGGGTTCTCGGACTCGCGCTGGTTCCGAGAGGCCTTCCCCGATTGCGTCGCGTACGGGTTCTTTCCGCAGCGCCACCAGGCGCTGCTTGAGGGTGCGCCGCTCGTCCACAGCGCCGATGAGCGGATCGACGTGCGCGACCTCGGCTTCGCCGCCGGCTGCTACGCCGAGCTCGCCCGCGAGCTGCTCGGCTGAAGGGCGAAGCGCGCGCGCTCAGCGTGCGGCGAGCTCTGCGAGCCGCTCGATCTCCTCCTCGCTGCTCCAAGCGCCGACGAGGCGCGCAAGCAGGTTGGCGCTCGGGATGCTTCGGATGACGATGCCGTGCCCGGCGAGGCGCTCGACCTCCGCCGCGGGGTCCTCGGCTGCCAGGAGACGAGCGTCGAGCGGCCGCGGGGAGCGACGCTGGCAACCCATGCTCGGCGAGCGTCGTCGCGAGACCGTCCGCGAGCGTCGCGGCGCGCTCGTGGACCCAGTCCCAGCCGGCATCGGCGAACACCTGCATCGACGCGAGCGCCCACACGCTGCGGATCGCCGAGGGGAAACCGTGGTCCAGCCGCTTGTGCGCCCTCGGCGAGTCCGGAGTCGAGCGGATGCTCGTGGTCGGCGAGGGTCGCGAACGACGGCCACGGCGGCTCGAGTTCGTCGAGGCGCTCGCGACGTACGAACAGGCAGCCGCTGCCCTCCGGTCCGCACAGCCACTTCTGCCCTGAGGCCGCGTAGAAATCGCAGCCGAGCGCCGCGACGTCGACCGGAATCGCGCCGATCCCCTGAGCGGCGTCGAGCAGGAACGGCACGCCGCTGGCCCGCAGGCCGGGAATATCGACGATGCTGCCGTTGACCCACGAGACGTGCGAGCAGGCGACAAGTCTTGTGCTCGCGGGCCTCGCCTCGTGCGATCTCGTCGAACGGGACGATCCGGATCGTGACGCCGTGGCGCACGCGCGCGAGGCGCAGCGGTCCGAGCAGCCCCGGGTGCTCCTGGTCGCGTCGTCAGGATCTCCTCGCCCGGCGGACGAGCGACAGGCCGCCGAGCACCGTGTTGAGTCCGTCCGTCGTCGAGCCGGTCAGCGCCACGTCCTCAGCCTCGGCGCCGAGCACCTCGGCGTAGCCGTCGCGCATGCGCGCAGCGAGCTCGAGCACCTCGCCGAAATACGCGCCGACCCGCACGTCCAGCGGCCGTGTCGCGGTCGACGCGGTCATGAACCGCCTCGCGCCGCCGCCTGGGCACCGGGCCCTCGGTGCCGGCGTTCAGATAGGCGAAGGCGCTCGAGGACCGGAAACTGCGCTCGGAAAGCTGCTCGGATCGGTCATCGGCGGCGATCATATCCGCGGTCAGCCAGAAACTGCTCAGCACGGGAGCTCCGGCCGATTAACCACATCATGGCAACGCTTTCGATCAGCCCCAAGCATCTCGACGAGGTCCTGAGCGCCTACGTGGAGTGGCACCGGCACTCGCAGTTCGTCCGTGGCGCGTACAGCTCGCTGGTCGGACGCCGATGCGCACGACAAGCCACTCCGCTATGCGGCGTACCTGGAGGAGTTCGACCGCGAGCAGCGGGCCTGCGAGCTCTATGCGGAGACGTCACGCGCGCCGGCCGCGTTGACATAGCCCAGGCTGTCACCGCGACTGCGCCAGGCTTTCAGCTGCGCTTGGTGGCCGCGATCGCGTAGCCGTTGCTATCGACGACGACGCATAGCGTCGGCGCGCAGCCGACCGCCGTCGCGACTGCTGTGGTCGAACCGCTGGCGGGCGCGATCAACGTTCGCGGAGCCCCACACGCCGGAGGCCGGGCTCGTCGAGATGAAGACGTTGTCGCGCTGTCGGTCGCAACGCAGAACGAGCCGAAATGCAGGCCACGCCGTCCAGCACGCCTCCGCCCGCGTTCGGCGGCTGGCCGCAGCGCTGACCGCGGTCCACGCGCAGCGCGCCGCTCGGGGCTTGTCCGAGGTCGTCATCAGACCGCTGAGTGTTGCCGTAGCCGGCAGCGACGCAGAGCGATGCGGACGGGCAGTCGATTGCGCTGAAGATGCCGCCGCCGGCCTGGGTCCCGGTCGCCTTCCAAGCGCTCGCGCCGCCCGTGGGGCGGTCGAGACGTAGTGCTGACTTCCGGCGGCGACACACAGCGTGTTCGACAGCACGAGATGCTCGTCAGGACGCCGCCGATCGCCGTCGTCTTCCACGCGGATGCGCCGCCGGTCGGTCGCGTCGAGGTGACGATGTTGCCCGGGCTCCCGGCGTCAACCGCCACGCACAGCTTGACCGTCGGGCACGAGATGCCGGTGAGCCCCGCCGTGCCACCGTCCGTGGCGGCTGTCGAGTCAACATGCACCGGCGAGCTCCAGAACTTGCGACCACCTGTGGGGTTCTTGGAAGTGATCACGTTCCCGCTCGCGTCGACCACGACGCACAGCCTCGTCGTCGGGCACGAGACGCCGGTCAGCGGACCGTTGGCCGCCCTGTCGATTCTGATCCGCTTGGTCCACGCCTTTGCGTTTCCGGCGGGATTCTTCGTCGTGACCAGCTAGCCGGACTGGTCGACGGCAACGCACAGCTTCGCGGATGGGCACGAAACCGCACTGAGCCCGCCGTTGCGGGCCGGCTCGATGCGAACTGCGGCGTGCCAGTGGACGGACACCGCGGCGAGCGCCGGTGTTGCGATCACCGCGACGGCGATCAACGTCAGCAGGGGCAATATCAGGCGTGGAGTTCTCAAGCGTGTATTTCTAGCGGATTCGGGTCTGCTCTAGTGGCTTCCGGCGGTCGCGGGCAGACTCGGGCCGCGCGCACACCTCCCCATAACCCCGCAGATGGCGCGAGGTTGCGGTCTTGCAGCGAGACTTGCGTCGACGGCACGCCGATGCTCGCTCAGGCGAACGGAGGGCTCGGCAGGTACGGCGACAACGGACCCGGTGCTCCTCGGACGCAGAATGCCCCGTGCACCGAGAGCCGCAGGCCCGCGGCGAGCAGGACGCGCAGCGCCCACTGCTGGCCGCCGGTGATCCAGCGGGCGCTGACGAGACCGGCCTGGGAGCTTGCCAGCTCGAGCGCGCGCCACAGCAGCGAGGTCGCGGCCTCCTCGTCGCGGGCGGCCAGCAACCACACGCGGCCGCTGTGCACGACGGTGAACCCCCTGTCGCTGATCGTCAGGATTCGTGAGCCACGCTCGAGCGCATATCGAAGCTCCGAGGTGTGGGGCGCGCCGCGGACGTCCCGTGAGATCGGAGCGAGGCGCTCGAGTCCGCTGTTGTCGGCCTCGGTGATCGCGTTGTCCACTCGCGGGATTGCCCGGCGATCGAGCTCGCCGGCGGCAGCGAACGTCGGGAGCAGCGCGAAGCCGCTGAGCGCGTACAGCCTCATCGCCCGGGGGTCATTGGAGCTCGGGATCAGACCCGCGTCCGCGTCGGCCCCGTACGTCAGTGCCGGCCCGAGCACGGCCCGACCGGCGCCGACCCCCTGCGCACCCGGGTGGACCGCCAGCATCGAGAGGCACCACACCCGCTCACGCCGCAGCGCCTGCGCCACGGCGACGATCTCGCGATCGAGCTCGGCGACGAACGCGCCATTCGGATCGGTGCCCAATGGGTAGCCGACCCGGTGGCGCCAGAGCCGCTCGCTCGGCTCGTCTGAGAGGTCGACGTCGAACGCGGCGGCTGACACGGTGGCGGCATCGTCGAGGTCCTCGTTTCGCATCGGACGAACCTTCAATCCGGCCTGCGCAGGCGGGTGATCGGCTCGGAAGGACATCTGCCTGCCAGGATCGCAGCTCCAGAGGGCGCTTGACTTCTGTCTGAAGCCCTACATAGGATCGTGTTTATCCGTACAAACTCGAGTCAAGCTGGTGTCTTGACCGCGAACGATTGGGGTTGAAGTGGCCCAGGCCGCACCACCACCACATCACGATCCTGAGCTTGCCCTCGAATTCGAGGGTATGGATCGCAGCGTCGGGTTCCTCGGACTGTTGTGGGCATCCGAGGGCTCGATCATCGGCTCGGGC
This sequence comes from uncultured Solirubrobacterales bacterium, assembly GCA_963742025.1. Taxonomy (GTDB): domain Bacteria; phylum Actinomycetota; class Thermoleophilia; order Solirubrobacterales; family Solirubrobacteraceae; genus Palsa-465. The sequence continues at coordinate 306,406 of CAVUKF010000006.1, read as the reverse complement.
TGGCTGTTCGGCGCCCTCACGGCCGTCACGATCGCCGGCCCGTCGGCGATCATCGCCTGGATCATCGCTTCGGTGATGATCATCGTGCTCGCGCTTGTCCATGCCGAGCTTGGCGGGCTGTTCCCAGTCACGGGCGGCACGAGCCGGTTCCCGCACTACGCGTTCGGGAGTCTTGCGGGTGCAACCTTCGGCTGGTTCTCCTACCTGCAGGCGGCGGCAGTGGCGCCGATCGAGGCGATCGCCGCCGTCCAGTACGCGTCGAGCTACAGCGGTCTGCACGGCTGGTTCGTGAACGGCGTCGTCCACGGCACCGGGCTCGTCGTCGCGATCGGCGATGATGGCGGTCTTCACGCTTCATCAACATGATCGGCATCCGCTGGCTGGCGCGGATCAACAACGCGCTCACCTGGTGGAAGGTCGTGATCCCGTGCGTGACGATCGTCGTGCTGCTGCGTATCAAATTTCCACGGGAGCAACTTCACGGCCGGCGGTGGCTTCTTCATCAAGGGCGCGGCAGTCAAGTCGATCATGCTCGCGATCCCGAACGCGGGCATCGTGTTCTCGCTGCTCGGCTTCGAGCAGGCGGTGCAGATCGCCGGCGAGAGCGCGAACCCGAAGCGTGACCTGCCCCGCGCGGTGATCTATTCGATCCTGATCGGCTCGGCGATCTACCTCCTCGTCCAGGTCGCCTTCATCGCGGCACTCGATCCGGTCCTGCTCGTGCATGCGGGCACCTGGACAAACCTCGGGCCGACGAACAACAACCCGACGGTGCAGGCGCTCAACGCGGCGCCGTTCTACGAGGTCGCGACGCTCGCCTGGCTGAGCTGGCTCGCGTTCTTCCTGCGACTCGACGCGATCATCTCGCCGTCGGGAACCGGGCTGATCTATACGACCTCCGCCTCCCGCGTCGCGTTCGGTCTCAGCAAGAACGGGATGATCCCGCAGTTCTTCGAGCGCAACAACCCGCGCTTCAAGGTCCCGTGGTATGCGATCATCTTCAGCTTCTTCTTCGGCATCCTGTTCCTGCTGCCATTCCCAAGTTGGCAGAAGCTGGTCGGTGTCGTGACGGACTGCTCGTTGATGATGTACGCCGGTGCGCCACTATCACTGGGAGCGTTGCGCGGCTCCAAGCCGAACCTGCCGCGTGTCTATGACCTGCCGGCATGGAGGTTCATGGCGCCGCTGGCGTTCATCTTCGCCAACCTGATCGTCTACTGGTCGGGCTGGGGCGTCGATCTCGACGCTGATGATCCTGCTGGTGATCGGCTATGTGCTGATGACGATCTCGGCGGTGTTCAACCTCAACCCCAACCGGCCGCAGATCGACTGGGGCGCCCTGCCGTGGCTGCTCGCCTATCTGATCGGGATGTTGGTGATCTCGTTCTTCGGGCAGTTCCCGGGGAGCGGAGGCGTGGGCATCGTCGACGGCGTCTCGATTCTCGGGGTCAACTTCGCGACCACCTTCGTCGGTGGCGTCGGTAACGCGATCCCGTTCTACTGGGACATTCTCGTCGTTGCCGTATTCAGCCTCGTGATCTACTACTGGGCGGTCGCTGTGCGTCTGCCGGAGGCCCAGGTCGACAAGTACGTCGCCGAGGTCTACCCGCCCCCGATCGACTAAGCCTCGCTCAGCCGCTACGGTTTGACCGGTGTCGAACCGTAGCGGCGATCGCGGCCCCGCTCGACGCCGAGCGTCTCTGCGCCGAGAGGGGCCGCTTGGTCTCTGCCTGATCGTCGCAGTCGGCTGTCTGACGGCGGCCCTGCTCGGCGCCCGCGGACCGTCGATCGCCGACGCGCGTTCCGGTGCAGCGCTCCCGCTGGCCGGCAAGATCGTCGGAATCGATCCCGGGCACAACGGGCGCAACTGGTCGGATCCGGCGTTCCTCGACCATCAGATCTGGAATGGCCGCGAGGAGGAGGACTGCGACACGACCGGAACGGCTACGGACGGCGGCTACACGGAGGCGCAGTACAACTTCAACGTAGCCACCTTCCTGAGGGCGGACCTCGTGGCCGAGGGGGCGAAGGTCGTAATGACGCGGACCAACAATGAGGGGGTCGGTCCTTGCGTCACCACCCGCGCCGAGATCATCGACCGCGCGCATGCAAACGTGGCGATCGACATACACGCCGACGGTGGCCCTCCGGACGGGCGCGGCTTCGCGATCCTCGAACCCGTCGCCGACGCGATCAACGACAAGGTGATCGGCTCCTCCGCCGCGTTCGGGGCGATTCTGCGCGGGCGGTTCCTAGCGGTCACCGGGATGCCGGAGAGCACCTACGACGGTGTTGACGGGATCACCCACCGCGACGATCTCGCCGGCTTGAACCTGACCACCGTGCCGAAGGTGCTGATCGAATGCGGAAACATGCGAAATGCGACGGACGCCGCATCGCTCGTTCGGTCCTCCTTCCAGCACCGGGCGGCCGAGGCGATCGCGCAGGCGATCACTCAGTTCCTGCGGCGAGCACGTTAGCCTGGCGGCAACACGCGCCCGGCCGGAAACGCCGGGTCCCGCCGGCCTCAGCCCTCACGCTCGTGTCGGGGCACCTAGAGGCCCCAGGGGTGAAGCACGAGGTTGAACGACTCCAGGTAGGCGCGTGTGAGCGACTTTCGATTGATCCGGTGCACGCTGCCGGCGCCGCCGTTGAACGAGGAGCCACCGCTTTCCCACCATTCGCCCCTGATGTCGATGATCACGTGGTCGCTGCCGGAACCGGCGTCGCTACGGTCATAGATCGTGACCCAGCGGCCGCGACCGGTGAGGATCCCGCGCTGATAGGGGAGCGTCTGCGTGGTCGCCGGCGCGCGCAGGAAGCCGACCGAGTGCAGCACCATCGAGACGAAGCCCGAGCAGTCGTAGCCGGTCGTGATCATCCAGTTCGAGTGGCCGCCACCCCACTTGTAGACCATGCCGTCGAGCAGCCTGGCAGTCGTGCGCATCACCGCTACCTTCCGGTGGCCGGAGCTGTTCCAACGCAGTCCGTGCTGATTGATCTGTTGGGCTATCGAGAGAACGTCGAGGACGTACCAGACTGCGTGGTTGTATGCGAACACCGCTCGGGGGACGTTGTGGCTGCCTCCGCTTGCGTGCAGGTAGCGGGCCGCGGAGAAGATCGCGTCACGCGGGTAATACGGATTCGGCGCTCGATCAACCCGCTTGAAGCGCCGGCCGACGGCGATCCCGTACTCGGCCCAGGTGGAGGGCTCGAATTGCATCCAGCCTTCTGCGCCGGCGGATGAGACACCCAGATCGGCGCCGTAGTCGGTCTCCATCCGGTTGATCCCCGCCAGCACCTGCCACGGGACGTGGAACCTGCGGGCCGCGGCCTTGTAGATCGGCACCAGATATTTCGGCGGAAGGTTGATGTGCTTGACCAGCGAGGCGTAGAACTTGAGCTCGGACGGGGTGAACGGGTCGGCCAGAACCGAACCTCCCCAGGGATTCGAGGTGCCGCCGGTGAGCGGGACGAACGGTAGGGAGCCTGTCGCGGGAGCCGGCTTCTGCAGTGTGGCGCCACCGTTGTTGCGCGCGCCGGCGCGGTGCCTGGTCCCGGAGTGCGCGCCACGATGCCGGCGTCCGATCACGGGCACGCAGTTGGCCGACTTGGCCGCCGTCTTATGGCCGTGCGCGCGGGTCGAACCGCCGGTGCTGCTCGATGATGAGCCGCTGCCGGCGCCATGCTTCTTGATCGCGTTCCGGTCCTTGCGGGTGGCGCGGTCGGTCTTCTTGGCAGGGGGTTGACAACGAACCTTTCGCATGCCATTGACGGCCCCCGACACCTTCAGGGCGGCCGATCCCTTGGCGGCCGACTTCAGGATCGCAGTGGTGGAGATCGTCGTGCTGGTCTTGGAGTGGGTGGACGTCGCATCCGAGCCTGTGGTGGTCGTCACAGGGGGGGTTGAGATCGTCTGCGGGCCGGTGAGGACGGGCGTGGTCGTTCCTGTCGTCGAACTCGGAACCGTCGTCGTCGAGGAGCCGGTATCGGACGGAGTGGTCGTCGTCGAGGTCGCGGTCGACGGAGAGGTTGACGTCGGACTGGTGCTCGTTCCGGTGGGGGTCGTGTCGGTGGAGGTCGTGCCGGTCGACGTCAGGCCCGTCTGCACGGCGCCGGTCGTGGTCGAACCTCCCGGCGCTGACCCCTGCGGTGAGGTGTCGGCGTTTGCGACTGCGGCGGCCGAGGAGAGGCCGGCCCCGAGCGCGACCACCGATGCCAGCGCGGTTGCCTGGCGCCGACGGTGACGAAGTCCCTCAGCAGACGGCAGTCTGTCGGTGAACCACTCCAAATGCATCGCACCCGCGGCAGGAAGCGCGAGCGCCGGCGCCGGCAGCGCGAACCCGCGGCGCTCGGCGCCGGCCACCTCGAAGCTGACCCCGGGGTGTTCCAGCAGCGTCAGCGGCAGCCTGAACGACACGGTCCAGATCGACGAGCGCTTCTTGCACCGCGGCTGCGTCCCCTCCCGGCGGTTGACGGTAGCCCGAACCGGCTTGTGCGAAGTGACCCTGTCAGCGCGCCGCACGTGTAGCTCGGCTCTCGTCGGTGCGCGCACGCCGCCACGCAACTCGGCGGTCAGCTCGAGCGTCGCAAAGCGACCGTCATCGCTCCAGTACTCGAATGAGGTCACCTTCGCCCATGGGAGAATCCTGAGGGCCGAAGGTCGCTCGATCCGCAACGGGGGCGGTTGGTCGGTCTCCGAGAACGTCTCGTTCCCGCCCGGCGCCGATGTCGGGTTGGCGCTCATCTCAGCGCTCCCACGGCACCGGCCGGCTGGGCGTCGGTTGCGACGCTCAGCGAATCGCCGACCTGAACGCCGCGGCGCTCGATCTCCCCAGCCGCCAGTTCAAGCACCTTGCGAGATCGCTTGGCTGAATGCGCGCGCCACGGTGGGATCCGCTCGACGACCTTCAGGACGGTGAGATCCCGGTCCAGGAAGACCGCGTCGAACTCGAAGCGCATGAAGGCGCTGTGGATTGACGGCGCCGGCTCGATCAAGATGCCGTCTCCCGCCGGCAGCCCCTTGCGCCCCAGCAACCCGCGCAGGCGTCGCCACGGCGTGTTGGCGATCTCCGTTCGCTCACAAATCACGTTTCCCCTCGTCTCGCTGAGGACCACTTTCATCGCGGCGCTCATAGCCTCGCGCCATCAGCCAAGGTCTCACGCGCCGCAGCGTAACGACTAGTGGTGGAGTGCACGTTAACGGCTCGTTTCGGCATGTGCGTCATGTCGGAACAGCTGATCTGTTTCTTGCAAGCACAATTGCATGGTTCTCCGCCTCGGCAGGGCAATCCTCTCAACTCGGCGCAACAGCGCTCTCACCACCGTCCACAGCGTGGCGCGGCAGGCTCACCGAGATCACAGTCGGACCGCCGGGCCGGCTGTCGATCCGAGTGCTCCCGCCGAGCATCCTCACACGCTCATGCATACCGACCAGGCCGAGATGGCCTTCGCGGGCGGCTTTGATCAGGGCGGTTTCGGGGTCGAACCCGGAGCCGTCGTCGGTCACGGTTGCCGCCAGCCCGTGTGGCTCGGCGATCACCGTGACCGTGACGTGGGCTGCGTCGCTGTGCTCGCGGATGTTGCTCAAAGCCTCGCGGATCAGCCCCAGCAGAGTGATGTGCTGGGAGTCGGTGAGATTGTCGAACGCGCCCTCCAGGCTGACGATCGGGATCACCTCGGTCCGCTGGGCAAAGGCACCCGTGAGCTGCGCCAGAGCTTCCGGGAACGATTGCGAGCGCAGGAACGGCGACTCCAGCAGCGAGGCGATCCGGCGCAGGTCGCCGTCAAGCGCGACCAACATCGCCTTGAGGTCATCCAGACGGCCGATGATCAGCCGCCGCAATGGGTGCTCGGACAGCGCCGACTCGAGTTGGCTGCCGAACAGCCTCAGGTCCTCGGCGAGCAGCATGACATCCTGCAGCGGCCCGTCATGAAGGTCGAACCGCAGCCGCGTCAGCTGCCGTTCTGCGGCGGCCGCCGCTCGGTGCTGCCCTCCCTCATCGGATAGCGCCAGGATCGGCGTCAGCGCGGTGCCGGCGGCTGCGAGCAGCATCGTAGCCTCCCCGGCGGGAATCCAGGCGCCGGTGCATACGAGCGCCCCCGGCGTCGGGTCCGAGACCGTCGTCAGCCGCACGCCGAACGTGGCGCCGGATGCGTGCTCGGCCGCGCCGTCGCCGGCGAGCAGTTCGATCACCGTTGCGAAGGTCTCACGCTGGTCCACAGCAGGGTCACCGATCTCCGCAACACGGGTCGGCGACCGTGCTCCGGCCTGCCAGAGCGAGACGGTCTGCGCGCCGATGATCGCCCGGGTCAATGCGAGCGCGCGCTCAAGCCCGGCCTGACGCTCCAGCGGTTCACCCTCAGGGCTCCTCTGCAGCGTTCCGGCGAAGACGAGCCGACCCAGGAGCGACCGCGGGATCGCCGTCGTGGCCTCGAGCGAGTCGACGAGATCTCGCAGCGCGTCGGGGTGGCGGCTGCAGGCGGCGGGCAGCGCGAGCAGCATCTCGATGGCGAACGAAAGAGCGATCGGAGCATCAGGGGCGTCCGGGTGCGAGGCATGCAACGCGTCCGCCCAGCGACGCGCACGTTCGTGGCTCGCGGCACTGACCGCGGCCTCGGCCGGCAGACAACTGAACGCCTGCTCGACTACTCCGAGTATTTCGCTGGCTTGCTGGCGCATCCTCAGCACGTCCGGCCCCTTGCCACTCCGATTGATCGTAGACCTTTGACCTTTGACCTGTTATCGGCCACAACCCCGGCTCGGCTTAGCCCATCTCGATCAGTCCGGTTCCCGGGCCTGGACGACCGTCGGGAACGAGTCGGCGGCTTTGCCGCCGATCACGAGGTGTCGAACATAGACTTGCGCGATGTTGCCGGCCGCTCGCGCGCGTCTCGACGCAGCTGTCTTCCGCCTGCCTGTGCAGCGCATCCGCGAGGGCTATTACTCGGACGCCTACTTCGTGCACACGAAGCGCCTGCTCGAGATGGAGGGCCACCATCCGCGAGTCTTGATGCAGGTGTTCCAAAAGCAGGACTCGCTGCTCGGCGGCATCGATGAAGCGGTGGCGGTGCTGAAATTGTGCTCGGGCGCCGAACGGGGGAGGGCGTGGATCCAAGGTTGGGAGTCGCTCGACGTGCACGCGCTGCACGAGGGCGACCGGATCGCGCCCAACGAAACGGTGATGACGATCGAGGGCGATTACACCCTGTTTGCACATCTGGAAACGGTGTATCTGGGGACGCTCGCGCGGCGGTCGCTGATCATGCGCAACGTCGCCGAGGTGGTGCATGCGGCCGCCGGCAAGCCGATCTTCTACTTCCCCGCGCGCCACGACCACTGGTTGGTGCAGACCGGAGACGGATGGAGCGCCCACGTCGCCGGGGCGATCGGCGTCTCGACCGACGCGCAGGCATCGTGGTGGGGTGGCGTCGGAATCGGCACCGTGCCGCACGGCCTGATTGCGGCATACGGGGGTGACACCGTGCGCGCCGCGAGCGTGTTCGCCGAGCGCTTCCACCACGAGATGAACGTGACCGTCCTCGTCGACTGGGAGAACGACTCCGTTCGCACCGCGCTCGAGGTCGCGCGGGCGCTCGGACCGAAGCTGTGGGGGGTGAGGCTTGACACGTCGGAGCGGTTGATCGATCGCTCGCTCCAAGATCAAGAACCGACTCCCGACCTGCGCGGCGTAAGCCCGGCGCTGGTCGAGAAGGTGCGTTCAGCGCTCGACGACGAGGGGTTCAAGGAGGTGCGGATCGTTGCCAGCGGCGGGTTCGACGCACCACGGATCGCGCACTTTGAAGCGGTCGGAGTTCCGATCGACGCGTACGGCGTCGGATCCTCGCTGATCCGAGGCCAGAACGACTTCACCGCCGACATCGTGATCGTCGACGGCGCGCCGTGCGCGAAGGAGGGGCGCGGGTACGCCCCGAGCGATCGCCTGACCAAGGTGGAGTGAGCGCCCTGGGTATGCTCAGCCCGCATGCTGTCGAGGATCGATCACGTCGGTGTGGCCGTCGAGGACATCGAGGCCGCACTTGCGCTCTACTCGGATGTGCTCGGGATGCCACTGGTCCACCGCGAGACGCTGGCTGAGCAGGGAGTCGACGCCGCGCTGTTCGACATCGGGGATGGGCACGTCGAACTGCTCGCGCCGCTTGCGCCGGACACAACGGTCGGGAGGTTCCTCGCTCGGCGCGGTGCCGGCCTGCATCACGTTGCATACCGGGTGGCGGACATCGATGTCGCGCTGGGCGCCCTGGCGGCGGCCGGTGTGCGTCTGATCGACGAGCGCCCGCGGATCGGAATCCGTTCCTCGCGGGTGGCGTTCCTGCATCCATCCTCCACCGGCGGTGTGCTGACCGAAATCGTTCAGCCGATTGGGAGCCCTAATGAGCACTGACAGGCCGCAGAAGATCAGCATTGGATTCCACGGGGGACAGGTGCTGTCCGCCCGCGTGGCGCACGACGAACTGGCGCGGCTTCGCGCAGCTTTGGGCTCAGGCGCGTGGCACGAACTGACCGCCGAGGACGGGACGATTGCGCTCGACGTCGGCCGGATCGACTACGTGCTCGTCGACCACGATGAACACCACGTCGGCTTCTAGGCGTTAAATGCGCACGCCCCGGGGAGGGAGGGGCCGGGGCGTGCTCGCCTACTTGCCCGGACGGGACGGTGTGGCGTCCCGACTTCGCAGCCCCCGGTGTCAAGCGTATGACCAGCGTGGCTGAACCGACCGGCGCCGGCGTCGGTAAACACCACGTGATCGCCGGCGGTCAACTACGGACCGCGATCCGGCCGCGTACAGTGCTGGCGCTGTGCCGTTGATCGAAGCTGACAGAAGTATCCTGATCGCGTTCCGCACGCGCGGCCACGACCAACGCCTCGAGCGTGCCCTTGCCGCGTACTCCCGGCTCGGCGAGCACGCGGCCTGCTGGCTGGGGCTGGGCTTGCTCGGGGCGATCCTGTCGGCTGAGCCCGAGAGGCGCCGCGCATGGCGCAAAGGCGCCGCGGTCGTCGCCGTCGCCTATGGCGCGAACTACGCCGTCAAGCTCGTGGTGCGCCGGCGGCGGCCCGAGCTCGAGGGGTTGCCGCCACTGACCGGCGTTGTCTCCCGGCTGTCCTTCCCCAGTGCGCACGCGACCACGTCGTTCGCGGCGGCCCGGGCGTACGCCGGTCTGGCGCCGGCCGGACCTCTGTACGGGGCTGCGATCCTGTTCGCCGTCAGCCGGCCCTACCTCGGCGTGCACTACCCGAGCGACGTCGTCGCCGGGGCGCTGCTCGGGACCGCGATCGCCGATGCGGCGATGGCGACGGCGACGGCATCGGCGACGGCGTCGGCGTCGGCGACGGCGGGGTCGCCTCGATGAAGGTCGGGATCGTCGGGATGCCGAATGCCGGCAAGTCCTCGCTGTTCTCGGCTCTGACCGGTGTCGCGGCGGAGGCAGCGAACTACCCGTTCACGACGATCGAGCCGAATATCGCGATCGTCCCGGTTGCCGACCCGCGGTTGGATGCGGTTGCCGGCACCGTCAGGGCCTCGAAGATCGTGCCGGACACGATCGCCTTCCACGACATCGCCGGACTGGTCGCCGGCGCGCATCGCGGCGAGGGCCTCGGCAACCAGTTCCTGGCCAACATCCGCGAGACCGACGCGATCGTGCACGTCGTCAGAGTCCACGGGGACGAGAACGTGGTCCATCCGGAGGGTCGGGTGGATCCGATCGCAGACGTGGAGACGGTCGAGACGGAGCTGCTCTATGCCGACCTGGAGCAGGCGGAGCGCCGGCTCGAGCGGGTGGCGAAGACGGCCAAGAGCGGCGACCGGCGCGCGCTCGTCGAGGCGGCCTGGCTGCGGGAGCTGATCGAGGCGCTGCAGGCCGGCCGGCCCGCGCGGACCGTGCCCCCGCCGGCAGACGCACCCGATGCGATGACGCTGCTGGGCTCGCTGACCGCAAAACCGGTTCTGTTCGTCGCCAACGTCGACGAGGGTGATGTCGAGGTTCCAGCGGTGATCGCCCAGCACGCCGCCGCTCAGGGAGCCGGCGCGGTGGCCGTCTCGGCCAGGATCGAGGCTGAGCTGGCGGAGCTCGACGCCGACGATGCGGCGATCATGCGTGAGGAGCTGGGATTGAGCGAATCCGGCCTCGAGCGGGTGGTGCGTGGAGCGTTCGCGCTGCTCGATCTGGCCGCCTTCTTCACAGCCGGTGAGGACAAGCCGGCCCAGTCCTGGCATCTGCGACATGGTCTCTCCGTCTGGCACGCCGCCGGTCAGATCCACAGCGACATCCAGCGAGGGTTCGTACGCGCGGAGGTCGTCTCGTGGGATGCGCTCGTCGACGCCGGTGGCTACGCAGGTGCGCGAGAGCGCGGAGAGCTGCGGCTGGAGGGGCGCGACTACGTTGTCACCGACGGTGATGTGATCACCGTCAAGTTCACCCCGTAGGATCTGACCGGCATCCCCCGGCGGTGCTTGCTGAATCCGCCTCGACGGAGGCTAGTCTGTCGGCGTGTCGGAAGAGCGGATCCCGAAGCTGCCGATCCTGATCGTGCTGATCCTGGTGGGGTGGCTGGTGTTGACGCTGCACCAGCGCCACGAGTGCGCCGTGCACGGCGGCCAGTTCTCCCTGGGCATTCCGAATCGGTGCAGCTACCCGCTCGGCAGCCCGTTCACGCCCTGAACGCCGGCCGCCGGGTTCAAAGATCGGTCAAGGATCGCGCCGCCTCCAGGCGACGGGCGAGTTGGCCGAGGCCGTAACGGCGCGCCATCTCGGTCGCGCCGCCGAGATCGGTCGGAGCATCATTCGGGCGCGGCAACCGCACGCGCTGCAACTCGGCGATCGCCTTGAAGGCGCTCAGTTCCGATGCGGACGACGTCAGCGCCACTGCCACCTTGGGGCGCTCGTGTGCCGCGGCGGCGACCGCAGCCTCCAGCGAGCCATGACGTGAGAGCAGATCTGCGGCCGTCTTGGCGCCGATCCCCGGCGCACCGGGGAGGCCGTCCGATGGATCGCCGCGCAACGCGATGAAGTCCGGGACGAGCGACGGAGGAACCCCATATCGGCGGACGACCTCGTCCTCGTCAACCTCCTCGAAGCCGGTCGTGCCCGATTTCAGATAGAGCACTGTGGTGTGCGCGTCGGCGCACTGATACATGTCTCGGTCGCCGGTCAGAATCAACGTCCGCCCTGCGTCCCGCGCCTCGATCGCTGCAAACGAGCCGAGGAGGTCATCAGCCTCGAGCGAATCGGAGGACTGACACTGCCAGCCGAAGCCCGCGAAGAAGGTGGGAGCCTGCTCGAACTGCCACGCGAGCGGAGCGGGAACGGGTGGGCGGGCGGCGTGGTACCCGGGGTAGAGCGCGACACGGTAGCTCGCCGCCTCCGCACCGAAGCAGACGACGATCGCTCGGGGCGTGCGGTCTGCCGCCACCCGCAGCAGAGCGTTGGCAGCGCCGAGCAGTGCTCCGACGGGGCGACCGTCGACGCCCGTGATCGACTGTGGCAGTGCAAAGAACGACCTGTAGAGCAGGAAGGGGGCGTCCACGACGAGGAGTGGTGCCGGCACGCCTCGCAGCCTACCGTCGCGCCGATCGCCGAGTCCGTCGAGTCCTCCATGTCAGTCGTGTCGGCCTGCAACTCTGACGGCGGGACCGGCGATTCCGTCATAGAGGACCCGGTAGCTGCCCGTCGCCGTGAGGCCGGCCGAGAACTTACCGTCCGCGGCCAGATCCGCTCTCACCACCGTGGCGTAGCCATGCCGGCCCAGCTTCTGAACCTGGACTGACGAGCTGAGCGTCGCGGGAAAGATCGTCCCGTGGATGCCGGTCCCAGTCCTTCCCGCGCTCGCGCCGGTCGCACCGGTAGCGCCGGTGGAGGTGGCGCCGGCGCCGCCCGTCGTGCTCGGTGAGCCGCTCGTGGATCCTCCGCCGCCGCCGGGCTCGGTGGTGATCGTGGCGAACGTCATGTATGTGCTCATCAGGTTGAACTGCTGCTGAAGCTGCAGGCCCGTGACAGTTCGCGTCCCGCGCGTGCCGACCACCTGCGCGGCGAGGACCCGCGGCGAGAGGCCCTGTTTGGTCACGCGGATCCCGACGAGCGAGCCCTTCACAAGGCCGCCCAGCGACGCGGTCGCCCGGGCAATCGAGAGATCGACCGTCCACCGGTAGAACGGGTTGCCGCCGGAGTCGTCGTACGGGTCCGGGACGCCGACCAGCCAGGGTTCGGGCGTCGCCCCCGGCCATTCGTTCTGGATGCTCTCCGTGTGCCCTCCTGAGCTCGAGAAGAAGTACGTCACGACTGGCTTGCCGCGGTAGGTCACAACCTGATTGCTCGTCGCCGCGACCGCGGCGTTGGTTGCCCTGGTCTCGGCCGCGACCCCGCGGTACATCTGTGAGCGGGTGTCGGGGTAGACGTCGAAGTGGGAGCTTTCGGGGTTCACGCTGATCGCAAAGGTCCTGGCTGCGACCGCCTGCGCGTCGAGTGCCTGGGCCGGCCAGCTGGGGGGCATCTCGGCGGAGATCACACCACGGACGTAGTCCTCCAGACCGAGTGAGTTCACGGTTTCGACTGCGCCCCCCGGCGCCGGCCAGAAGACGAGTGAGCCGCGATAGAGGCCCAGCCCGACCAGGTCGACGGGGCCCGCACCGTCGACGACGAGCGGCGCTCGGAAGCTGCCCACCGTACGCCCCCCGGAGCTCAGTCGCAGAGTTCCGGCCGCGCCATCGACGACCGAGTAGGTGGCGCCTGGCCTCAGGCGATGGGTGCCGCCTGCCGTGTCGGCGCCGCTGAACGACGCCGAACCGACCTGGAGCAGGACCGTCACGGTGCGATCGGGGCTCACCGTGCCGAGCGCCGTGCCGTGGTAGTAGTGCGCGAGGATCGCCGCATAGCCGTAGCCGTGGAGCGCGTATCCGAGTGCGCCGTACTGGCTCATACCGATCCCGTGGCCATTGCCGCCACCGCGGATCACGAACGCGCTGGCGGCGCGGGCAGTGCCCGCGCTCAAGAGCGCGAACAGCGCAGAAAGCGCCACGATCGCTGCAGTCGAGATCGCCCGAACGCGAACGCGTGTGACGCGGTGATTTGCCTGGGGGGCCGAGCGCATCGCCGTACCCCCTGTTCTATCGGCACGGTCAAGCTGATTCGGAAGCAGTCGGCTCGACCGCCCCTGAATGCGTGTCGACAGACGCGTCCGCATCGGTCTCCCCGAGTGCGTCAGGCTCGTCGTCGGGTTCCTCGGCGTGATCGGACTCCGGGGTCGGATCCGGCTTCTGCTGCTGGTCGCGCGGCGCGATCCCGCGGCGCCGGCACCACTTGTCGAAGCTCGAGGGTTGCATCCGAGGCAGCTGGACCCAGGTGACCTTCACGCCGAGCCACTGCGAGATCTCTCGTGCGAGCAGGACGCGGCTGCGCAGCCAGATCAGCAGGACGATGACCGACACCACAAGTGTTGCGACGGCGAACATCAAGCTGGAGGTCGCCTGCACGCCGTTGAGCGAGGCAAGCGCGACCGCGACCCCGAGGCACATCAGCGGGATCAGCAGCAGCAGGTTGTCCCGACGAGCCAGGCGGCGCGCTGCGGGCTCGCCGACGCGCGGAACCCAATCCCGTTCGAAATCAACCTGTGACATGGCCAGCCACGCGTGGCCGTCGGGACATCTCGGCACTCACCACCCTGAGTATCGGCAGTCGCCGGGCGTGCTGAAGCGGTGGGCGAGCGCGCCCACCGCCAGCCGCATCGCCTTGATCGTCACGCGCTACAGATTCCCCTGCGCCATCTTGCGCAGGTCCATCGCCTTGCTGTAGGTGTCCTCATCGACACCCTTCTCGTAGGCGACCTCTCGCAGCATGCGTCCCGAGCTGGCGGCCTCCTTGACGATCTCGGCTGCGCGGTCATAGCCGATGTACGGGTTCAGGGCGGTCGCGGCGGCGAGCGTCGACTCGGCCGAACGTTCGCAGCCGGCCTCGTTGGCGATGATCCCCTCGACGCACTTCTCGGCGAACGCTCGCCCTGTCGAGGCGAGCAGCCGGATCGACTCGAGCAGATTGCGCGCGATCAGCGGCACCCGCACGTTCAGCTCGAAGTTGCCCTGCATGCCGCCGATCGTGATCGCCGTGTCGTTGCCGATCACCTGAGCGCTCACCTGCAGAACGACCTCCGGGAGCACGGGGTTGACCTTGCCGGGCATGATCGAGGAGCCCTTCTGGAGCTCAGGCAGGTACAGCTCGCCGATACCCGCGCGCGGCCCGGACCCCATCAGCGCCAGGTCGTTGGCGATCTTGGTCAGCGATACGGCGATCACCTTGAGTGCCCCGGACAACTCGACGAGTGCGTCGCGGTTGCCCTGCGCCTCGAACGGATCCTCGGGCGCGGAGATCGTCAGGCCGCTGTTACGAGCGAGCAGCTCCCGCACCCTTGGAGCGAACTCCGGGTGGGTGTTGAGCCCCGTGCCGGTGGCCGTTCCGCCGAGCGGGATCTGAGCGACTTGCGGCAGCGCGCCTCGCACCCGGCGGGCACCGAGCCTGATCTGCGCCGCGTAGCCCGAGAACTCCTGACCGAGGGTCACCGGCACAGCGTCCATCAGATGCGTACGCCCCGACTTGACGATGTCGTGAAACTCGCTCGCCTTCTTGGTGAACGCAACCTCGAGCCGCTCGAGCGCCGGCAGCAGAGCGTTCGTCGTCTCAGCCAGCGCCGCCAGGTGAACCGCCGAGGGGAACACGTCATTCGAGCTCTGGCCCATGTTGACGTGGTCGTTTGGGTGCGTGCCGTCACCCGCCAGGGTCGCGATCACCTCGTTGGCGTTCATGTTCGACGAGGTGCCCGAGCCGGTCTGGAACACGTCGATCGGGAACTGGTCGTCGAATTCGCCGGCGGCCACGCGATCGGCTGCTGCCGCAATCCGCTCGGCGAGGGCAGGATCGAGCAGGCCGAGCTCGGCGTTGACGCGCGCGGCTGCCGCCTTGATCGCGCCGAGCCAATGGATCACCGGTAGCGGGATGCCCTCTCCCGAGATCGGGAAGTTGCCGACTGCCTTGGTGGTCTCGCCACCCCAGAGCTGGTCTTTCTCCTGGACGCCCATGCCGTTCCTTTCGACGATCGCGAATCGCTCCTGACGAATCAAACGCTACCGCGCGGCCGCGCAACCGCCACCGTTGCCGGGGCGCAGAGGCGCTGCGGTTCACCCGCAGAATGCGATCAGCTCTCGTGCCAGCGCGACCGGATCGTCGTAGGCGATCAGGAAGCCGGTACCCGGCAGGGTTCGCAGCTGGGCGTCCGGGATCAGGTCGAGCGCCTCACGCGGCCCATCGAGCGGGTGCCGACTGATCCTCCTCGGCCCACAGCAGCAAAACCGGCATGTCGATCGCGGCATAGGCATCGAGCAGGTCACGCTGGGGCTCGACCGGCCAGTGGTGGACGAACTTGGCCCACGATCGGGCGCGGTTGGTGTTGCCGCCGACGTCGGCGAACGCGTGTCGGAGCAGGTCACGCGCGGCCGGGTTGCCCTGCGCGGACAGCGTCGTCGCAACCGACGGCCGGAAAACAAGGCCGGCGCCGTGGGACAGCAGCCGGTCAAGGCCGGGTACGACCGCGAGCTCGCTCGCGAACCGAAACGCCGCCCGCTTCGCCGGAAACTCGTCTCGGCGGTGCAACCGAGTCCCCATCAGCACGAGTCGCGCCGGGGACAGCCGTCCACTCGTGACCGACAGCAGTGCGAGCTCGGCGCCGAGGTCGTGTCCGGCCACCAGCGGACGCGGGCCGACCACCTCATCGCAGAACGAAGCGACCACGTCGGTCAGCCAGTCCGGTGTGTACGGGTGCCGGGGACGATCCTCGGAGTCCCCGTGCAACGGCAGGTCGGGCAACACGACACGGAACCGCGCCGACAGCGCCGCGACGATCGGCTCCCACTCCCGATGGGAGAGGCCGAGCGAATGCAGCAACACGATTCCCGGACCGGTCCCAGTCTCCCTGTATGCGATCCGAGCGCCGTCGCTGTGGTGATAGAGGCGCAGCCGCATCGTGATCAATCTGCCTCGAATCTCACGTGGGCATCGTCTCAGACCCTACGATCTACGCTTGTCGCAGTGCAACCTGTTTCAGAGACGGTGCGAGGCCGCAGCTTCGTCCCGTCGTCAGTCCATGCCTTCCGGTTCGTCGCTCGCTCCCTCGACGCCGCCGGGAACGTCAGCCTGCGCTACGCGCTGGACGACGATTTCGAGTTCGAGGAGCGCCTCACGATCCCGATCGGCGACGCGGGCACCAGCGCCGATCCGGACACGATCGACGGTCTCCTGAACCTGCTGCACTGGGTCGCCGGCGTCAGCTACTTCAAAGCGGCCGCACCGCCGGAGATCTCGTGTGAGACGGGGGCGCCGGCCCCTGCCGCGCGCGCGTTGCTGCAGGCGCTCTACTCCGAGGGGCTCGGCGAGTTCTCGATCGTCAACCGCCTGCGCGACCTGCCCCGGCCGCGGTTCCCGTCCGGGCCCGCGCCGCCCACCTCCGCGGGGCCGGTTCCAACGCCCCCGACGCGTAGACGACTCGATCATGTTCTCGTCCCGATCGGTGGCGGCAAGGACTCCGCCGTCGCGCTGGAGATCGTGCGCCGCACCGGCGTTGAGACGACGCTGTTCTCAATCTTCGACCCGCCCCCGATCGCAGGTACCGTCAGTGTCTCGGGCCTACGGCGACTGCTCGCGACACGGTCGATTGACCCCCGTCTGCTCGAATGCAACGCCGCCGGGGCGCTCAACGGTCACGTTCCCGTCACGGCGATCGTCAGCTGCGTCGCACTGCTGAGCGCAGCGCTCAACGGGGCTGATGGCGTCGCGATGGCGAACGAGCGATCCGCCTCGAGCCCGAACCTCGTCTGGCAAGGAATCGAGGTCAACCATCAATTCAGCAAGAGCGCTCGTGCCGAGCGCCTGTTGGCGGCTGCCGCCGCCGAGCTACCCGGCGCGCCCGCGATCTTCTCGGTTCTGCGCCCCGCTTCAGAGCTGGCGATCGCCCGTGCGTTTGCACGGATGACTCAGTACCACCCTGTGTTCACGAGCTGCAACCGGGTCTTCAGGCTCGATCCCGCGTCGCGGTCGAGCACCTGGTGCGGTGACTGCGACAAGTGCCGATTCGTGTTCCTGATCCTGTCCCCGTTCATCGAACCGGACGCCATGCAGACGATCTTCGGCCGCGCCCTGCTCGAGGAGGACAGCCAGTTCGAGGGTTTCGCCAGCCTGACCGCGACGGGCGCCCACAAGCCGTTCGAGTGCGTCGGGGAGGAACAGGAGAGTTTGGCCGCGATCAGGATGCTCGCGGTGGATCCACGTTGGCGTCAGCAGCACCTCGTCAGGCGGCTGACGGCCGAGGTGCTGCCGCGCTTCAATGCCGACGATGGAGATCCGCATCCGCTGCTGGCGCTCAGCGACGACCATGCTGTTCCACCCGAGCTGATCGGCGCGGTAGATGCGATTCTCGGAGCTTGACGGTAAGGCGGTCGCCGTCTGGGGAGTCGGCCGCGAGACGCGTTCGTTCGCCAACCACATGCACGCAAAGCTGCCGCGTTCCCGGCTGGTGGCGGTCGTCGGCGACCGGCCGGAGCGCGATGCAGATGCCGCGCTGAAGGACCCGAACCTGAGCGGCGCGCCGTTCGTCGCGGGCGAGCGGGCGTCCGAGGACCTGGTCGGCGTGGACGTCCTCGTCCGATCACCGGGTGTCTCGATTCACAAGCCACAGCTCCAGTTGCTACGGGACCGCGGAGTCGTGGTCACGACCGCCACAGGCCTTTGGCTGAGTGAGCGAGCGGGCGTGAACGTGATCGGCGTCACCGGGACGAAGGGGAAGGGGACGACCGCGGTGCTGGTCGCCCACCTGAGCGCGCCGGCGCGCAAAACCCATCTCGCCGGCAACATCGGCCGCCCGGTGCTCGATCTGCTCGACGCTCCGCTCGAGGAGTTGGTCGTGCTGGAGCTCTCCAGCTTCCAGATCTCCGACCTCGTCCAGGGGCCCCGCGTCGCGGTCCTCACCAACTTGTTCAAGGAGCACGTCGACTGGCACGGATCGGAGGCTGCCTATCGCCGTGAGAAGCTCCGGTTGCTTGGTCTCCCCGGCGTGCAGGCTGTCGCCTACCGCCCCGGGGACCCCGAGGTGCAGGGCGCGGTCGCCGGCGATGCTGTCCACGTCCACTTCGGAGTGCCGGGCGGCTGGCATATCGAAGACGACGGCGTGGTCAGCGACGGCGACGGCACCCTGATCTCACCGCGGTCACTTCCGCTCCCGGGTCGCCACAACGCCGAGAACCTCTGCGCTGCGCTCGCCGCGCTCGACGCGGCTGGTCTTGAGCGCCCATCGTTACCCGCGGCGCTCGCCGGCGTCCACGGTCTGCCGCACCGGCTCGAGACGATTTTCGTCACCGATGGCGTCGAATGGGTCGACGACAGCATTGCGACCAACCCGGCCTCCACGGTCGTCGCGCTCGCGGCGTTCGGTGACCGCGACGTGGTTCTGATCGCCGGCGGCTACGAGCGGGGTCAGGATCTGAGCGACCTCGCTCGGGTGGCGGCGGCCGGCGAGCGGCTGAGGCTCATCTGCCTGCCTGACACCGGTGCGCGGCTCGCCGACGCGGCGATCTCAGCCGGCATGGCGCCCGAGCGGATCGTGCATGCGAGCGATCTGGCCGACGCGGTGCGGATCGCGCGCGAGCAGGCCCAGCCTGGCTGGGTCGTGCTGCTATCGCCGGCCGCGGCGAGCTACAACAGCTACCAGGACTTCGAGGAGCGCGGCGCGCACTTCGCCGCGTTGGCCGGTGCCAGAGCCAATCCATAGAATCGGGCGCCCGATGGCCCTGCCACACCGACCAGTCGACTCGCGCGCCTCGTTCCCCGAGATGGAGCTGCGCGTGCTCGAGCGCTGGCGCGAGCAGGATACGTTCGGCGAGTCGGTGCGCCAACGCGAGGGCGCCGAGCGCTGGGGCTTCTACGAGGGACCGCCGACCGCCAACGGCGCTCCGGGATCCCATCACGTGCTGGCGCGGGTGTTCAAGGACATCTTCCCGCGCTACAAGACGATGTGCGGCTACCACGTCGAGCGTAAGGGCGGTTGGGACTGCCACGGGCTGCCGGTCGAGCTGGCGGTCGAGGAGGAGCTCGGCTTCACGTCGAAGGACGACATCGAGGCCTTCGGCATCGCCGAGTTCAACGAGCGCTGCCGCGAGAAGGTGCTCAGTCACGTCGAGGATTGGAACGCCCTGTGCGAGCGGATCGGCCACTGGATCGACCTCGATCACGCCTACCGCACGCTCGACCCGCGCTACGTCGAGTCGGTCTGGTGGGCGCTGCGCACGATTCACGACAAGGGGCTTCTGTTCGAGCGGCTGAAGGTTGTGCCGTACTGCACGCGCTGCGGCACCGCCCTATCCAGCCACGAGCTGGGCCAGCCGGGCGTCTACCAGGACGTGCACGACCTTTCCGCCTACGTGCGCCTGCCGGTGACCGAACCCGTCGGACCGCTCCAGCAGGGTGACGAGCTGCTGGTCTGGACGACGACGCCATGGACGCTCGTGTCGAATGCCGCGGTCGCGATCGACGCCGAGATGACGTATGTCCGCGCGCGGCCACACGGCGGTGACGGCCGCGGCAGCAGCGGGGTTCCCGACGGGACGGTCATGGTCCTCGCGAAGGATCTGATCGAGCGCGTTCTCGGGCAGCACGTGGTGGTGCTGGATGAGTTTCCAGGCGCGGCGATCGCCGGTGCGCGCTACGAGCCGCCGTTCAGGTTCATCGCCACCGATCAGTACGGGCCGTCCGGGCATACGGTGCTGCCCGCGGACTTCGTCACCGCCGAGGATGGCACCGGTCTCGTGCACACCGCGATCGCGTTTGGCGAGGACGACTTTCGCCTCGGCGAGCAGTACGGAATCACGGTGATCAACCCGGTCGGACCCGACGGCACCTACGACGAGCGGATCGGGGAGTACGCCGGGCGCTCGGTGCGGGACGTCAACGCCGACCTCGTCGAGGACCTGCGCGCTCGCCGCCGGCTGCTGCGCGCCGAAGACTACGAGCACTCCTACCCGCACTGCTGGCGCTGCGGCACGCCGCTGATCTACTACGCGAAGCCATCGTGGTACGTCGCGACCAGCCAGCGCAAGGACCGCCTGCTGGCCGCGAACGAGACGATCAACTGGTATCCCGATCGCGTCAAGCACGGCCGTTTCGGCAAGTGGCTCGAGGGCAACGTCGACTGGGCGCTCTCGCGCGAGCGCTATTGGGGCACGCCGCTGCCGGTGTGGCGCTGCGACTCGGGCCACATCCACGTGATCGGGTCCTTCGATGAGCTGCAGGAGCGCTCGGGCGTCAGGCTCAGTGACCCCCACCGGCCGTTCGTCGATCAGGCAACGTTCCCGTGCGGCGAGTGCGGGGGCACGATGCACCGCGTCCCAGAGGTGATCGACGTCTGGTTCGACTCCGGCTCGATGCCGTTCGCCCAATACCACTCGCCGGCGCACGGCACCGAGGAGTTCGAGCGCCACTTCCCGGCTGACTTCATCTGCGAGGCGCTGGACCAGACGCGCGGCTGGTTCTACTCGATGCTGGCCGTCTCGACGCTGCTGTTCGACCGATCCTCCTACCGCAACGTCGTCTGCCTGGGGTTGATCGTCGACGAGCAGGGCCGCAAGATGAGCAAGTCGCTCGGCAACGCCGTCGAGCCGTGGGAGGTGATCGACCGCTACGGCGCGGACGCTCTGCGCTGGTACTTCTTCACCTCCAAGTATCCATGGGATGGCTACCGCTTTTCGCTCGAGACGATCGGCGAGGCAGTCCGTCAGTTCATGCTGCAGCTGTGGAACACGTACGGCTTCTACGTGCTCTACGCCAACGCCAACGGAGTCTCGGCGCCCGAGCTCGATCACGCCGCCTGCAGGGAGATGGAGAGTGATCTCGACCGCTGGGCGCGCTCGCGCCTCGAGGCGACCGTCGAGCTCGTCCGCGAGCGGATGGACGACTTCGACGCGACCGGCGCCGGCCGCGCGATCGCCGCATTCGTCGACGAGCTCTCCAACTGGTACGTGCGCCGCTCACGCCGGCAGTTCTGGGACGGCTCCGCGGCCGCATTCGTGACGCTCTATGACTGTCTGGTGACCGTCACGCAGCTGCTCGCGCCGTTCTGCCCGTTCCTGTCGGATGAGATCTACGAAAACCTCGACGGCTCGCTCTCGAGCGTGCACCTGACCAGCTTCCCGATCCCGGGCGAGCGTGACCTCGTGCTGGAGGAGTCGATGGCGATCGCACGCGAGACCGTCCGCCTCGGGCTTGCGGCGCGCGGCCAGGCGAAGCTGAAGGTTCGCCAGCCGCTACGAGCAGCGGTAGTCGTCGCGACCGGCTTCGAGCGCGAGGCGATCGAGCGGATGGCCGAGATCGTCCGTGACGAATTGAACGTGCACGAGCTGCGATTCGTCTCGGAGGCCGATGAGCTCGGCCAGGTGGAGATCAAGCCGAACTACCGTACCCTCGGCCCGCGGTTCGGTAGCGAGATGCCGCTTGTCGCGGCCGCGATCGCCGGGCTCGATCCCCGGCATGCGGCGGCGACGCTGCGGGGCGGGCGCAACGTCGCGTTCTCGATCGACGGCCACGACCACGAGGCGGGCGCTGACGATCTGGTGATCTCGATGAAGCCGCTGCAGGGATATCAGGTCGAACGCGAGGGCTCGCACGCGGTGGCGCTCGAGCTTGAGATCGATGACGAGCTGCGGGTCGAGGGCTACTCTCGCGAGATCGTGCACGCGGTCCAGTCCGCCCGCCGCGACGCCGGACTCGAGGTCTCCGATCGGATCATGCTGACGCTCGACGGCGACCGCGAGCTGCTGGAGGCCGCGCGGCGCCACCAGGATTACATCGCCGGCGAGACGCTCGCGGTCGATCTGAGTTATCAGCCGCTGCCCGACGCAGCGCCGGTCGGGATCGACGGTCGGGAGCTGCGGATCGCGCTCTCAGCCGTCGAGCGCTCCGGTTAGGTCAGCCCAGAGGTCTTCGACGTCCTCGAGGCCGACGCTGAGGCGCAGCAGGCCCGCGGGGACCCGCGAGCCCTCCCAGCGGACGCGCGCCTCGAGCGTCGATGCGACGCCGCCGAGGGAGGTCGCGTTCTCGATCAGCTTCAGCCGTCGCTCGACGCTTGCAGCGTGGTCCGCGTCGGCCACGTCGAACGACAGCAGCGGTCCGAACGCCTTGACGTAACGCGCTGCGACCGGGTCGCCCAGGCCGGGGTAGCGGACGCGCTCGACGGCCGGGTGCGCGGCCAGCCGGCGTGCCAGCTCGAGCGCGCTCGCCGACTGGCGCTCTACCCGCAGCGCCAGCGTCTTGAGGCCGCGCAGCATCAGCCAGACCGGATCCGGCGCCGCCACGATCCCCGTCTCGCCCCGGAACGCACCCAATCGCGCGTGGTCATCCGCTCGGGCGCAGGTGACCACCCCGAGCAGCGCGTCGTGGTGGCCGGCGATGATCTTCGAGGCGCTGTGCATCACGAAGTCGGCCCCGTGCTCCAGCGGCCGCAGCAGGATCGGGCTGAGCACGGTGTTGTCGACGACGACCCGCGAGCCGTTTGAGTGGGCGTCTGCGATCGCCTCGTCGAGGTCGGGGAAGCTCATGATCGGGTTCGAGCACGGTTCCAGCCACACCAGGTCGGCCGCCGGAGGGCGGCCGGTCTGATCGAACGACGTCACCTCGAGCCCCCAGCGGGCCAGCTCGTTGAACAGTCCGACCGTCCCGAAGTAGCCGCCCTGCGCGACCGCTATCCGCGCCCCGGGCTCCAGCATCCCGAGGACGAGCGCGCTGGTCGCCGCCGACCCCGATGGGAACAGCAACGCGTGGCCGCCCTCCAGCTGACCGAGCAGCCGCTCGGCCTCGAGCCCGACCGGATGCGCGTAGCGCTGGTAGAACACCGGTCCGGGCGTGCCGTCGACATAAGAGTGAATCGTCGCGCGGTCGAGGCCGGACGGTCCGCCGCGGACCAGCCGAGTTTCTCTGTTCATCGGGTCTAGGTTATGCGGCCTGTACAGAAACGCTCCAATATGGAGCGTTTCTGTACAGGCAGGCGGGGGAAGCAGCGAGCGGCAGGCCGTTGCGGCGCGGATGGCCGTGGGACGGCGGGGGTGGCCCTGGGACGGCGCGGGCGGAGCTGCGGCGAGCCCGCGCCGGGTAAGCCGCCCGCCTAGGCGAGCGCCGGCTCGAGCTCGGCGACGAGGCGCTTCTTCGGGTATGCACCCGTGACGCGCTTGGCCTCCTGGCCGTGGCGGAACAGGATCAGCGTCGGGATCGACAGCACGTTGTACTGGATCGAGGTCTGCTGGTTCTCGTCCGTGTTGAGCTTGACGACCTTCAGCTCGCCAGCCTTCTCGTCGGCGATCTCCTCGACGACTGGCGCGACCATCCGGCAGGGGCCGCACCACGGCGCCCAGAAGTCGACGAGCACCGGCACGTCTGACTCCAGCACCTCGGCCTGGAAGTTGTTGTCGGTCACTTCATTCACGTTGCCTGCCATGTCAGCTCCTGACGCTCGTCTGTTACTTCACAAAGTATAGCGCGATGTGGACGCTCGATGCAGCTGCCGCTGAGTACCCGTGCCGACGGCTAGCCTACGCGTCAGGATGGCGGATCCGACCAACTCCCAGATCGCCGACGCGCTCGACGAGCTCGGCGACCTCTACGAGCTCGACGGTGCGATCATCCACCGCGTCGTCGCCTATCGCAACGCGGCGAAGGCAGTCCGCGACGCTTCGCAGTCGATCACCGCGCTGGCGCGTGCCGGACGCGCGACCGAGCTGCCCGGCATCGGGGCGACGATTCAGGAGAAGGTACTGGCGCTCGCCGACACCGGAGAGATCCCGGCGCTGGTCAAATTGAGGGCGAAGTACCCGCCCGGGCTGGTGGCGATCACGCGGCTGCCCGGTCTCGGTCCCAAGCGTGCCCGCCGCCTGTTCGACGAGCTCGGCATCGATTCGCCGCAGGCGCTGCGTGAGGCCGCGGAGCAGCATCGCATCCGGGACCTGAAGGGGTTCGGTGCCAAGGCGGAAGCGTCGCTGCTGGAGGCGCTCGAGGCCCTCGACGCGGACGGTCCGAGGCGGCGAGTCGTGCTCGATCGGGCGCTCGCCGTCGGTGAACAGCTGCTCGTGGCGCTGCGCGCGCGCCCCGGTGTCGACCGTGTGGAGCTGGCCGGCTCCGCTCGGCGCATGACCGAGAGCGTCAAGGACCTTGACATCATCGCGACCGCCACCGATCCGATCGCGCTCGCACAGGCGGCCACCGAGCTGAAGTTGGTCGAGAGCTCCGGCACTCCGGCGGCGGCCGGCGTGCGCCTGCGCACCCACACCGGGCTGATGGTCGACCTACGGATCGTCGCGCCCGACCAGTTCGGCAACCTTCTCCAGCACCTCACGGGCTCCAAGGAGCACAACATGGCGCTGCGTGACTACGCCGTGCGCCGTGGGCTGCACGTCTCCGAGTACGGCGTGCTCGATGACGCCAGCGCCGAGACCCACCACTGCGCCACCGAGCAGGAGGTGTACGCGCTGCTCGGGCTTGGCTACATCGAGCCCGAACTGCGGGAGAACCGCGGCGAACTGGAGGCCGCGGTGCTCGATCCCACCTCCGGTCTGCCGAAGGGCCTGCCGACGCTGGTGACGCTCGGCGATCTGCAGGGCGATCTGCACTGCCACACGACCGCCTCCGACGGCACCGCGTCGATCGAGGAGATGGCGATCGCCGCACGGGACGCCGGCTACAAGTACCTGGCGATCACCGACCACTCGGCGAGCATGGGCTTCGGTGCGGAGGTTACGCCCGATCAGCTGCTGGCGCAGATCGAGCGAATCCGCTCGATCTCGGTACCGGGCGTCGAGCTGCTCGCCGGCTCAGAGGTCAACATCCTGCCTGACGGGTCGCTTGACTACGACGACGAGCACCTCTCAGCGCTCGACTGGGTGATCGCGAGCGTGCACACGTCCTTCCGGATGCCCCGGGAGGCTATGACGCAGCGGATCGTGGCGGCGATCGAGCATCCACTCGTCGACGCGATCGGCCACCTGTCAGGGCGCAAGATCGAGCGCCGCGCGCCCTACGAGTTCGACTTCGAAGCGGTGCTCGATGCGGCGCTGCGCACCGGGACGATGCTCGAGATCAACGCGAGCCCGGATCGCCGAGACCTCAACGAGGTCCATGCGCGGGCCGCGGCAGCGGCGGGGGTTTCGATCGTGATCAACTGCGACGCCCACCGGACCGGCGGCTTTGAGGTTGCCCGCTACGGGGTCGCGACGGCCCGCCGGGCTTGGCTTGGGCCTTCGCAGGTCGCGAACTGCCTGCCGTGGGAGGAGTTTGCGGCGCTTCGGAGTCGTGTCCGCGTTGGATCACGATGAACCAGATCAGCCCGGCCAGGCAGCAGATCGTCGCGATCCAGAAGTTCAGGCGCATGCCGAGGATGTACACGGAGTAGTCGATTCGGAGCGTCTCCTCGAAGATCCTGAAGCCCGAATAGCCGGCGACGTAGAGCGCGAACAGGCCGGGCGGGCGAATCTTGCGGTGGTGGCCGAGCCACACCAGGAAGGCCGCCAGCGACAGGTCCCAGATGATCTCGTAGAGGAACGTCGGCTGGAAGGTCGCGTACTGCAGGTAGTGCGGCGGGCGGAACCGCGGCGCGATCTCAAGACCCCACGGGAGCGTCGTCGGCTTGCCGAACAGTTCCTGGTTGAAGTAGTTGCCGACCCGGCCGATCGCCTGCGCAACCGGCAGGGCTGGGGCGGCGGCGTCCATGAAGACCCGGACCTGCTCACGCGACAGGCGGCGGTAGAGCACCCACAGTCCGGCGCCGACGCCGGCGGCGATTCCTCCCCAGATCCCCAGCCCGCCCTCCCAGATCGCGAACGGCCCCCACCAGTGATCAGGGATCTGACTCGGAGTCGTGATCAGAAAGTAGATCCGCCCGCCGATCAGCCCGGCCGGGAAGCCCCATTTGGCGACGTCGTAGACGAGATCGGGGTCACCGCCCAGCTTCGCCCACCGGCGGCGGGTGATGTAGATCGCGGCCGCAACCGCGAGCACGTACATGATCCCGTAGGCGTGAAAGAAGAACGGTCCGACATAGAAGCCGTTGCGGGACGGGCTCGGGATGAAGGCGAGAGGCGTCACAGCGGTGCGTCCAATCGTGGCAGCAAGCGCGGAATCACGCGCTCCCGGAGGGTGCGCGCGACGCTCTCCAGGCTGAATGCTTCGAGCATCTCGCCGGCGTGCAGAGCGTAATCCGAGAGCGGATCATCCAGCGCCGTCCGCATGCCCGCCGCCAGATCATCGCCGACCAGCCTCGGGTCGAGCGCGCGCGCCAGATCAAGGGCAGGGTAGGGCCCGGGAGCCGGCGTCGTGACCAGCATGCAGCCGTCCGCCAGCGCCTCGAGCGGGGCGATCCCGTAATCCTCGCGGACCGGCGCGGCGGCGAACACGCGGGCGCGCCGCAGCAGCGCGCGGTAGGTTTCCGGCGCCAGCCTGCCGGCGATCTCGACCCCGTCCGGAGCGTTATCGACTCGATCGATGCCGGCGACCAGGAGCCTCTCCCCTTCGCGTCGGATGCGTGACCACTCGCCGAGGATGAACTGCAGGCGCTTCTTCTCGGGATTCCCCGCGTACGTGAGGACGTCGATGTCGCGCTTCGCCGGTGCCCGCGAAGGCGGCGCCGAGGCGTCGATCGGAACGGGTACGACAAAGCTCTCAGGACGCCGCTCGCCCAGCGGATCGAGCGCGCGGGCGCTCATCGTCAGCACCAGCGGCGCCTGCCGCAGACGGCGGCGCTCGACGGTCCGCTGCCAGATCCCGTGGCGGCCCGGCCGGTTCTCGGCGGCGATCGAATCGAGCCAGATCACACCTGGACGTGGCCACAGCAGCGAGGCGGTGATCGAGCAGTAGATGATCACCGCAGGCTCGCTGGCAGCGATCGCCCGCGCGCAGGTCCGCCGTGCCATCCAGGCCTGGGTGAGATCGGTCAGCGCAAACGTCCGGACCTGCGGGACCGGGCCGGTACCGACCAGCTCGACCTCCGCGCCGCCGCGACGCAGTGCCGCCACCAGGCCGGCCGCCGCTGCGCGCCAGCCCGTCGTGCCCTCGACGTTGACCACGAGGATCCGATCGACCGCCATCACGCCCCCTCCGAGTGCAGAGCCGCGGCCGCTATCCGCGGGGGCTGACGTGCCCGGACCGTGTCGCTCCGTTGAGCTCGAGCAGGTTCGATCGGAACCCGGGCGTTCGAACCAGCTTGATCGGCGCCAGCGGAGAGGTCTGCTCAACGTAGAACCGCGCACCATCGCGCTCCTCGATTGCGGTCACCGCATGGGACTGGCGCCGCCAGGCGAGCGACCAGATGATCGCGAACCCAGCCGCCGTAGCGGGCACCTGCGGAGCCAGGAACGCGAGCGCGCCGGCGCCGATCGTGCACAGCAGCAGGGGCCACAGGCGGTTCAGGACAGTCCTGGCCGGGTGCAGCTCGGGCAAGCTCGTTTGGGTCCTGGCGCTCGAAAGCAGCGACGCGATCGGCGGCGAGGTCGCAGCCCGCCGCCCGAGCCATGATCCGATCAGGGCGGCGGCCAGCCACCAGCCGGCGGCTACGGGCACGATCAGGTCGTTGTCGGCGCCGCTCGCCGCGGCGAGCGTCGCCACCCCGAGCGCGCTCGCGGCTGCCGCGCTGATCAGAACCGTGATCCTCAGGAATTCGGAGAACCTCATCGCTGTGCCTGCGTCACGGCGGTCAAGCTCTCCGTCCCAATGACCGAGGCACGCTATCCGGCGGCGAGCGACGCGAGCAGCCCGACAACGCCGTCGGTTCCGTCGACGATCAGGTCGGCTGCGGCTTCGAGCTCGGCTGGCCCGTCGTCCGAGCGGACCCCGACGCGCAGCGCGTACTGCAGATCGCCCGATGCGGTCAACTCCGTGAGCGCGCGAAAGGCGTCGAGGTCGGTGACGTCATCACCCACATACAGCGCCGTCTTAACCCCTGCCCCCTCGATCAGCTTCGCGACGCCCTCGCCCTTGTCGATCCGGACCGGCGGACGGATCTCCAGCACCTTGCGACCCCAATGAACGTGGAAGCCCTGATCCTTCGCCCGCGCCGCGATCTCATCGATCATCGCCTTCGCCGCCGGCTCGTCGCCCGCTCCACGCCAGTGAAACGCGAAGATCACGCCCTTGTCCTCCAGGCGCACCCGTGCGCGGCGCAGTTCCCGTGTGTCGTATGCCTGCGCGAACTGCTTGATCGGCTCGGCCCACGGGGCCAGGCTGGGGTCGAGCACCGTCTCGGTCCACCCACCTTGCAGCAGCTCGGCTCCGTGCGACCCCAGGTAGGTGATGGTCCCGATCGAGACCATCGCACGAGCCTCCTTCGCCCGGCGGCCACTGACGCACGCGACCAGCCCGAAGCGCTTCGAGATCGTGATCAGCAGTTGGCGCGTCGGCTCTGGCACCGTCGCATCGGCCGCGTTCTCGACGATCGGCGACAGCGTGCCATCGATGTCGAGCAGGACGGCCGCTCCCGGCGGATTCGATCGCAGCGGCTGTAGCGCATCTTGAAGGAGCGCGATCGTCACGTCTCTAGTATGCCGGGTCGTGCCAATCCTGCTGCTGCACGGTCAACCCGGACGCGGGCACGACTGGCAACCGTTGGTGGCGGCGATCCACGATTGCGCTGCGGCGACAGGGATCGACTGCCCCCAGCTGCTTGCGATCGACCGGCCCGGTTGGGACGGTGTCACCGCCGCCGGCGGCTTCGAGGCGAGCGCCGACGCGGCAGTGGCCGCGCTCGATGACGCGGGCGCGCAGCGCGCCACGGTCGTCGGGCACAGCTACGGAGCGGGGGTCGCGTCGTGGCTCGCGACGCAGCGACCTGAACGGGTGGAGGCATTGGTGCTTGTGGCGCCGTCCGCCAACACGGCGTCGCTGATCGCGATCGACCATCTGCTCGGCTGGCCGGTGGTCGGCTACGCCGCGAGCGCCGCCCTGATCGCAGGCGTGCGACTCGCGACCGGCTCACGCCCGATCCGCGTGCGACTCAGCTCCCACCTCGGGGTCGACGCTGAGTGGCTGCGCAGCGCCGGAGAGTGGTTGCGCGGCCCCGGCGTCAGGCGGTCGTTCTTCGTCGAACAGCGACTGCAGCTGCGCGAGCTGCCGCTGCTCGAACAGCGCCTGGCGCTGGTGCAGGCGCCGACCACGATCGTCGTCGGCACCGCGGACGAGATCGTGCCGCTGCGTTCGGCGCGTCTGCTCGCAGGCCAGATCCCCGGTGCCGAGCTGATCGAGGTGCAGGGCGGGCGCCACATGCTTCCCGCACAGATCCCAGGCCGACTCGCCGACATCATCCTCGCAGCGTCCGCGTGTCGACCCGCGGTTCGATCCACCGGAGGAGGCGTCAGCGCATGAGTGAGGTTGTGATGATCGCGTTGATCAGATCACCCCAGTGCTGAGTGCCCCGGTCGTGAACGTTTCCCGCGCCAGCTCCAGAAACGCACCCGCGGCGGGTGCCTGCCGTCTACCCTCGCGCCAGGCGAGCGTTATGTCGCGGGTCAGCGCAGGATCGATCAGATTCACGACCGCAACATCGGCGCCCGGACCGACTGCGTCCGAGCGCGGCAGGATCGCGACGCCCATGCCCCGAGCGACGAGGCTGCGAATCCGCGCGCTCTCATTGGACTCGAGTTTCACGTCGGGCTCGAAGCCTGCGTGGCTGCCCGCCGCCATCAACAGCTCACGCAGGCGCGCGCCCTCGCGATAGCTGATGAAGACCTCGCCGGCGAGCTCGGGCATGCGGATCCGGCGCCGCGACCCCAGACGGTGATCGCGGGGGAGGATCACGACGAGCTCCTCGTTGAACAGCTGATGCAAGCCGAGCCCGTGGCTCTCGATCCGCTCCGTGACCGATAGAAACGCGAGGTCGAGCTCGTCCGCCCTGAGCATCTCGGCCAGCTCCTCGCTCGACTGCTCGCGGACGGTGAGCTCGACCGATGGGTGGCGCTCGTGGAAGATCGCGAGCGCCAGTGACACGTCGACCGGCCCCATCGTGTGCATCGCGCCGACCATCACGTGCCCGGTCTGCACGCCGCGCAGTCCCTGGAGCTCATCACGGGCCGCATCGAGCTCTGCCAGGATCCGCCGCGCGCGGGCGATCAGGACCTCGCCCGCGTCGGTGATCGCGACGCTCCGCGTGGTCCGCTGCGCAAGCGCGAGGCCGACCTCCTCCTCGAGCCGGCGGATCTGCTGGGAGAGCGCGGGCTGTGCGATGTGCTCTCGGGCCGCGGCCCGCGTGAAGCTCTTCTCCTCCGCCAGCGCCACGAGGTATCGCAGCTGCCGCAGTTCCATAACCAACGATTATAGGTCGCTCGTAAAACTGGTCTTGGACATCTAAGCCGATTCAGGCAACAATGCCGTCCGCATCACATCTCCTCCCGAGCGCGCCCCGCCGACTGAACCTCCTCTCCCATCAGTCGCCGGGGCGCGACTCCTTTCTGGGGACCGTTGGCGGCGGCGTCGGCGCACCTTTGCGCAATGACGGGTGTTATCAGCCTGTAACCACGACTGGCGCTATCGTCGGGACGTTCAAGAGTCCGGCCGGAAGTTCACTAGCCCGGTTCCTTAGAAGAGGAGACACATTGTTGAAGGGACGAAGGTTCGGCGCCTGCCTGGTAGCCGTTGCAATCACCAGCGCCGTTGCGGCGTTGTCACCCGCGCTCGCGAGCGCCAAGACGCAGCCCGTTCGCTACTACGTGGCGCTGGGCGACTCGCTGTCGGTCGGCTACCAGCCGAACACCAAGGGCGTCGACGTCATACCGCCGTGCTCCACGAACGTCACCAAATACCCCGGCTGCGAAACCAGCCAGGGCTACGCCAACGATCTGTACGCGCATTACGTCAAGCAGATCCCCGGTCTCAAGCTTGTCGAGTTCGGGTGCCCGGGCGACACGACGACGAGCCTGCTGCACGGTGGGACGAGCCAGGCGGACAATGGGCCGAGCGCCAAGCTGTTCCACTGCGACCGCAGGGGTGGTTCGCAGGAGGCCGCGGCCGAGGCCTTCCTGAAGGCGCACCACAAGAGGGGCGAGGTCGCGCTGATCACGATCGACATCGGTGCCAACGACGTCGACGGCTGCACATCGGCCATGTCCCTGGACGCGGTGTACGCGTGCGTGGGCGCCGGCGAGGCATCGATCAAGGCCAATACGCCGAAGATTCTCAGCGGGCTGCGCAAGGCGGCGCCGAAGGGCACGGCGCTCGCCGCGATGAATCTGTATGACCCGGTTCTCGCCTACTCGCTTAACCCGTATTCGCCCGATTACGGACTCGCGTCTCTGTCGGTGCCCCTGCTGCAGGGCCCGACCGGAATCAACGCGGACATCGCGGGTGCGGACAAGGCGGCCGGTTTCAAGACCGCCGACGTGGCCTCCGCGTTCGACACCTCCGACACCACCGACCAGGTGCCCTACCAGGGCAAGCTGGTGGCCAAGGACGTCGAGGAGATCTGCACGCTCACCTGGATGTGTGCAGCGCCGCCGGTCGGACCGAACATCCATGCCAACAAGCTGGGCTACAAGGTCATCGCCGGCGCGTTCGAGTCGGTGCTCGGCAAGCTCGGCTGATCAGGGGGCGCAGAGGGTCAGAGGCCGCGGCGGGCGGTGAACGCCGCGGCCTCGCTCTGCACGACCTTCAGCAGGTTCCCGAGCGCGATGTTCGCGTCGAGCAGGTGAAGACCCCAGGCGGCATCAGGACTCGCCGTCGGTAGCGGCGCGCCGAGCCGAGGCTTGATCTCCAGCACCGTGGCGTGATCGAGGGTCTCGCACCGTGCGCTGTAGGCGCCTGGTGCCGACCACCACACCGTCGGCGGCGTCGGCTGCGTGAAGTGCAGCCCCGACAGTCCGAGCCCGATCAGGGTGTAGGGCGCGAACGCAACGCTCGGGGCGATCGGGTCGAGCAGTCCGCTGCCGCCGCCGAGCGCGGCCGGATTGGTGCAGAGCACCTGCAGGTGTGGGTTGTGCAGAGGCTTCAGGGAGCTGGTGTCAGGGACTCCGAACAGCGTGTCCGGCGGCGGCGGCTCGTCGAACGTGGAGAACGCGATCACGCACCCGATCTGGCTGGCCGAGCGGCATGCGGGGATGTGCCTGAAGTCCCCGTCGATGCCGGTGCCGCGCCTGACGGTCACGTTACCGCCGAACAGGATTGCCGATACCAGACGCGCCCGGAGCGCCGGGACGCGGTCGATGTCCCGTGCGATCAACTCGCGCAGGATGAACGAGCCCTGCGAGTGCCCGATCAGCACGAACCCACGGTTGTGGTTGTACGTGCGCAAGTAGGCGCGGAAGGCGCCCTGGACGCTGTCGAACGCGAGCGTCGAGTTCGGCTTCGTCGTCGGCCGCGCGCCCGTGCCGATCCCAGCCAGCGTCACCTGCCTGTACATCGGCGCGAACACCCGGCAGTACTGCGAGTAGCGGGCCGCCTGGTAGAGCGCGATCGAGCGCTCCTCGGGGTCGATCTGGAGGGTCGCGTTCCCAGTCGGCTGATCGCTGACGGTCGGGTAGACGTAGAAGCAGTCGATCGCCGGCGAGGCAACGGGCTGCGGGTGCTCGACTGCGAGGACGCGGGTCAGCGACGGTGAGTAGACGGTCGTCGACAGCCCGGGCGCGCAGCCGTCGGGCATCTGACCCGGTCGGCACAGCCACACCACCCCTGCGCTTGCGTGTGCCGCCGTGATCGCGAGCGTCGCTGCCACCACGATCATGCTCGCCGCAAGCGTTGATCCTCTCAGCCGCATTCCGCACCCGTGCTCTCGTGTCGCCGTCCAGGAAAGCGGCCACTCTATCTCCGGCTTGCGTGCGTGTCACTACCGGGGCTTACCGGGGCTCACCGGGGCCGGCGCAGGATCAGCGCGTAACCCTGGCCGCCGCCCCCGCAGAGCGTGGCGGCGCCGTACTCCGCGTGCCGGCGGCGCATCTCGTGCACGAGCGTCGCGGTCATCCGCGCGCCGGTCGAGCCGAGTGCGTGACCGAGCGCAACCGAACTGCCGTTGACGTTGACGAGGTCCTCGCTTGCGTCGAGCATCCGGCTGGCGTGAACGGCGACCGATGCGAACGCCTCATTGATCTCGATCAGCCCGAGGTCATCGACGCTGAGCCGCGCCTTGCGCAACGCCTGTTCCAGTGCGATCGCGGGGACGGTGTGGAGGTACGCGAACCGCTCCGCACACATCCCGTGGGCGACGATCTCCGCGAGTGGCTCGATGCCGAGCGCTTCTGCGCGCGCCGCACTCGTCACGACGACAGCGGCGGCCCCGTCGGAAAGCTGCGAGGCGTTTCCAGCCGTGATCGTGCCCCCCGAGCCGAACGCCGGGGACAGCCGAGCGAGCGATTCGCAGGTGGTTTGCGGGCGTATGCCCTCGTCCTGGTCGACGACCGACGCTGATCCTCCTCGCGCCCGCACCTCAACGCCGACGATCTCCGCTGCGAACCTGCCGGTGCCCCGTGCATCGGCTGCACGCTGGTGTGAGCGGGCCGCCCACGCGTCCTGCTCCTCGCGTGAGATCTGCAGCTCTGCGTTGACTTCGTCTGAGGACTCGCCCATGTGCCGGCCGGTGAACGTCGACCACAAGCCGTCGTGGATCATCGCGTCGATCATGTCGCCGTCACCGATTCGAGAGCCCCAGCGAGCGTCTGGCAGGAGGTATGGCGCGTTCGTCATCGACTCCATGCCGCCGGCGACGGCCGTTTCGAGCTCGCCCGCTCGGATCAGCTGGTCGGCGTAGGCGATCGCGGTCAAACTGGACAGGCAGACGTTGTTCAGCGTGAGCGCGGGCACCTCGATTCCGAGCCCGGCCGCGATCGACGCCTGCCGGGCGGTGATCTGGCCTGCGCCGGCTTGGAGCACGTGGCCCATGACGACGTAGTCGACGCGGTCGGGCGGGATCCCGGCACGCTTGAGCGCCTCGCCGATCGCGACCGCGCCGAGGTCGACCGCGGAGAGGGTCCGGAACGCCGAGCCGTACTTCCCGACGGGCGTTCTCACGGCAGAAACGATGACTGAGCGCGTCATGGATGCACTGTCCCGAAGTTGCAGTGTAAGTTCCCGCTCTGATCAATCAGCGACAACACGGGAAATGAGCGCCACAGGTCCACGGGTCGATACGCAGCTCCTTGTCATCGGGGCCGGCCCGTATGCACTCTCGGTCGCTGCCCACGCCGCCGAACTCGGCATCACGACCATCACCGTGGGCCGTTCGATGGCGTTCTGGCGTGAGAACATGCCTGAGGGCATGTTCCTTCGCTCGGGCGCGGATTGGCACCTCGACGCCGGGAACGTCCACACTTTCCAGGCGTTCCTCGACGAACGCCGGATCGTTGCCACGGATGTGGATCCGATCCCGATCGGGCTGTTCCTGGAGTACGCCGACTGGTTCACGCTTGCCAAGGGTGTCGATGTCGAGCAGGATCTGGTCGTCGAGCTCGCCAAGCCCGATCGGCGGTTCCAGGCGACGCTGGCCACAGGCAAGACGGTCATCGCCGACGCCGTCGTCTGCGCCCCCGGCGTCCGTCACTACACGAGCCTTCCCGATTGGGCGGCATCGATTCCCGAGGGCCGAGGCGCCCATACATGCGACCTGGTGCAGTTCGGCGATTTCGCGGGAGCGCGCGTGCTGATCGTCGGCGGCAGACAGAGCGCGTACGAATGGGCCGCTCTGATCCACGAGCACGGAGCGGAACGGATCGACATCGTCCATCGCCACGACGTCCCGCGCTTCGATCGTGTCAGCTGGAAGTTCGTGGATGAACATGTGGAGCACACGATCAACGTGCCCGGCTACTGGCGCGGGCTCCCCAGCGCCCAGCAGGAAGCAATTGCCGAGCGGTTCTGGGAGGTCGGCCGGCTGACGCTCGAATATTGGCTGACGCCGCGGCTCTCCTGGGACGGCGTTCACCGCCGGCCGGGAGCAGAGGTCGCCGAGGTCGCCGTCGCCGACAACGGTGCAGCGCTGAAGGTCCGCCTGACGAATTCAGAGCGCCTGACCGTCGACAGGGTCGTGTTCGCAACGGGTTACCGCGCGGACCTGCGACGTGTCCCGTACCTGGCTCGCATGTCCGAGCGCCTTGAGATCACCGACGGCTTCCCGGTTCTGAACGAGAGCTTCGAGACGACGCTTCCCGGTCTCTACATAACCGGTTTCTCGGCGACCAGGGACTTCGGCCCGTTCTTCGGCTTCGTCAAGGGCTGCCCGGCCTCCGCCACGCTGATCGCCCGGGCGTTGACGCTACGATGAGCGTCGCTGCCGCTCCGGATCGATCATGTTCAGCTGGCCGCGCCACCCGGGTGCGAACCCGAGGCGCGACGGTTCTTCGGTGAGCTGCTCGGCCTGGCCGAGGTCGACAAGCCGGAGCCACTGCTCGCGCGCGGTGGCGTCTGGTTCCAGCTCGCGGGCGAGCATCAGATCCACATCGGTGTGACCGAGACGTTCACGCCGGCGCTGAAGGCGCATCCGGCGCTGGCGCTCGACGGCGCGGCAGAGCTGGAGGAGCTCGCGGCCAGGCTTGCGGGAGCCGGCTTGATGGTCGAGTGGGACGCGTCGCTTCCCGACGTCGCCCGCTTCTTCACCGTGGACCCGTGGGGCAACCGAATCGAGCTGCTGGCCCGAGCCTAGACCCTATGGGGGTTGACGTCCGGGTGGTCTGGTAACCCATGGCCGGTCCCCTCCCGTTGCGTTGGGGACGTTGAAGCCGCGCGACTTGCACTCGCGCGGCGGTCCACGACTACATACGGAAGGAGCCGACCATGGCGGTGAAGGCTACGTGCCTTGTCGGTCTTGACGTGCATGCTCGGCAGACGCACGCGGCGGTGTTGGATCTCGGCAGTGGCGAGGTCACGGTGCGCAGGCTGGTTGGCGCGCCGGAGGGGGTAGCTGAGTTCTTGCAGTGTTTGCCGGGTCCGGTGATGGCGGTGTATGAGGCCGGGCCGACGGGGTTCGGGCTGGCGCGCGAGGGGCACGCGCGCGGGATCGATGTGCGGGTGGTGGCGCCGGGGTCGATCCCGAAGGGCTCAGGCGATCGGGTCAAGACCGATCGGCGTGACGCGATCCGCCTCGTGCGGCTGCTGGCAGCCGGCGAGCTGCGGTTCGCGTTCGTTCCCTCGGTCGAGGATGAGGCGTTCCGCGATCTGGTTCGCTGCATCGAGGATGTTCGTGGTGATCTGATGCGCGCCCGTCATCGGCTCTCGAAGTTCTTGCTGCGCCGCGGGCGCCGCTACCAGGAGGCGCAGGCTTGGAGTCTCAAACACATGCGGTGGCTGCGGACACTGGCCTTCGATGACTCGTGCTCGCAGACGGCGTTCGCTGACTACCTCGCTAGCGTGGAGCTGCTCGCCGGCCGCCGCAGCAGCCTGCTCGCGGCGATTGAGCAGCAGGCCCCGGAGTGCTCGCACGCGCCGGTAATCGCTCGGCTGCGGTGCTTCCGCGGGATCGACACGCTCACGGCCGCTGGGGTGTGCGCCGAGGTCGGCACCTTTACGCGTTTCCCTCGGCCCGCGCTGATCTCAGGGTTCCTCGGGATCGTTCCGTCCGAGCGCACCTCTGATCTCAAGCGCCGGCAAGGATCGATCACCAAGGCCGGGCCGCCGCACGCCCGCCGACTGCTGGTCGAAGCCGCCCACCACTACCGCCGCCAGCCGGCGATCGGCGAGACACTCGCCCGCCGCCAAGCCGGCCAAGACCCTCGGGTCATCGAGATCGCCTGGCGCGCGCAGCGCCGCCTTTACCAGCGCTGGCAGCGACTCCACGCCGAGCGACGCAAACCCGCCGGTGTCGTCGCGATCGCGGTCGCACGTGAGCTGGCCGCGTTCCTCTGGGAGGCCGCAACGCTTGACTGACACCCCCCCGATCATCGCGCCCGGGACGCTGCCGGGGCGAGCACGAGCAACCCGAAGGCCCACAACCGTCGCGCGAGGCTCGCGATCTGACTATGGGCAGCCGGTCAGCGACCGGCCGCGCCCGCTCCTAGACAGCGAGCCGCGACGAACACCGGGTCTTGAGGTGACAGCCCTCGCATATCAGTCTGACCCCGCAGTCGACCAACTGGACCTTCTGCTCGTGCCGCCCCGCCAGCGCCCCGGCAACGCCAACCTCCAATCACGCCGACGAAGACCCACCAACACCATCACGACCAAACCCCCATATCAGTCAGACGGGCTGATCGTGGGCTCGATCGACGTCGGCCGCCAGCACCTCGCGCAGCAGGCGGGTGTCGACGTCGTAGACGAAGCCACGGACGACGTCCAGATGGGGGATGAACGCCGAGCGGCGGATCCTCAGCAGCGATTGCCGCACGTTCGCGTCCACGTCGGTGAACGACTCGATCGCGAACGCCGGCGCCACTCCCGTTTCCTTCTGGAGCTCGGCGCGAAAGCCATCATCGGTCAGCGTCTGCATGCCACAGTCGGTGTGCTGGATCAGCATCACCTCCCGCGTCCCGAGTCGCCGCTGTGAGATCGCCAGCGAGCGGATCACGTCGTCGGTGATCACCCCACCAGCGTTGCGCAGCACGTGCGCCTCACCGTCACGCAAGCCCACCGCGGCGAAGATGTTGATCCGCGAGTCCATGCACGTCACGATCGCGAGCTGCCTGGCCGGCCGGACGTCGAGATGCACTGCCGCGAGCGAGGCGGCGAATGCCCGGTTGTTGGCGAGGAGCTGGTCGATCGTCTCCATCTGGAGCCACGATCGTAGGTCACCGAGTCGCCGGCGGCCGGTGTCGGCGCGCGCTCTGACAAGCTTGGGGGATGCGACTCGGCGAGATCGGCGTCTGGATCTCCCAGCGGGCGCTCGGCGAGGAGAACGTGGCGACCGCTGCGAATCTCGTCGAGCAGCTCGGGTTCGGGGCGCTCTGGCTCGGTGGTTCGCCGCGGTTGCCGGCCGTCGCACCGTTGCTCGAAGCGAGCGAGCGTTTGGTGGTCGCCACGGGGATCGTCAACGTCTGGCAGTACGAGCCGGCGCTGCTCGCCGAGGAGTTCGCCGGGCTCAACGCCGAATTCCCCGACCGCCTGCTTCTCGGGCTCGGCGTCGGCCACCCGGAGGCCACGAGCGATTACACGCGGCCGCTGACGAAGATGCGCGAGTTCCTCGACGGCTTGGACGAGGCTCCGGCACCGGTGCCGCCAGATCTCCGCTGCGTCGCCGCACTTGGCCCGAAGATGCTGAAGCTCAGCGCCGAGCGCTCACTGGGCACACACCCGTACTTCGTGCCCGTGGAACACACGCGGCGCGCTCGCGCGGAGCTCGGACGGACCGCCCTGATCGCGCCCGAGCTCGCTGTCGTGGTCGACGAAGACCCGGCTCGCGCACGGGAGGTCGCGCGCACCTACGCCGCGGCGTACCTGCAGCTGCGCAACTACACGGCCAACCTGCTCAACTGCGGCTTTGATCAGCAAGATGTCGCCGACGGTGGGTCGGACCGCCTGATCGACGCGGTCGTCCCCCAGGGTTCGGCGGCCGAGGTCGCACTGGTGGTGCGTGAGCACCTCGCCGCCGGAGCCGATCATGTCTGCGTCCAGGCGGTCGGCGTGCGCGGCGTCCCGGTGGCGGAGTGGACCGCCCTCGCTGCCGAACTGCTCCCATAGTCCGCGCACTCGCGCCCGGCCGGGCTGCGGGGGACGAGCGCTATGCGCTCAGGCGGATCTGCCGGCCGTGCTGGCCCATCAGCTTGGAGAACGCCCGCACGACCGTCGGGTTGAACTGCGTGCCGGCACCGCGACTGAGCTCGTCGAGCGCATCTTCGACGCTCATCGGCGGCCGGTAGGGGCGCTCGCCCGTCATCGCGCCGAATGCGTCGCAGACCGCGATTATCTGCGCGCCGATCGGGATCGTCTCGCCTGCGAGCTGATCCGGATAGCCGTGACCGTCATACCACTCGTGGTGTGAGCGAACCAGGTCGGCAGCGCCGGCGAGCGACGGCGCGGCGGCGATGATCCGAGCTCCGATCTGCGTGTGGCGGCGCATGAACTCCCACTCCACTTGATCGAGTGGGCCCGGTTTGTTGAGGATCATGTCCGGGATCGCCGACTTGCCGATGTCACGCAGCTTGGCGGCCAACTCGATCCGTTTGACCTCGAGCTCGGACAGCCCGAGTCCACGTGCCGTCGCGCTCGCGAGCTGTGCCACCTCGCTGGTGTGCTCGACCAGCCCGGGGCTGCGCTCGCCCAGGACCTTCAGCAGGACGCTCGTGCTCTCCCTGCTCACCGCGGCGTTGGCCATCTTCTGCTCGTACATCCGCTTGTCCGCAACCCGCAGCGCGTCAGAGGCCGTGCCCGCCTCGACGGGGATATAGGCCATGCCGTAGGAGCAGCCGATCGAGAAAGCATCGCCGTGCTCGCTGAGCGCCCTGGCCGAGCGCTTCGCCAGCGCGAGGCCTCCCTTCTCGTCGGTGACAGCCAGTACGCAGAATTCATCTCCACCCATCCGGTAACCCTGCGCGGAACCGTCGAGCGAGCGTTGCAGCCGGTCCGCGAAGCGGACCAGCAGCGCATCGCCGGCCGGATGGCTGAACGCGTCGTTGTATGGCTTGAAGCCGTCGAGATCGAACAGCGCCAGCATCAGGTCGGGTCCGTCCTCCTGGTCCAGGTAGGCCTCGAGGTCGCGCATCAGCGCCCGGCGGCTCGGCAGCCCAGTCAGCGGGTCGACGAATGCCCGCTCGGCTCCGGCGGCCTCCAGCTGATCCCTTTCTCGTTCGAGCCGCTCGATCCTGTCTGCGATCGCGGCCAGCGACGTGCCGAGGGAATCGTGCTCGGACAATGGCCTCACTCGCGTTGTCAGGTTTCCCGACGCGATCGCATCGGCGAGCGCGGCGGTCCTGCGAAGGTACTCGAGCATCGACTCCAGCTCGCGGCCGGCGCCGCCGAGCTCGCTGCGCTCCGTGACCTGGATGTCCCCTGTCGCGATCGCCTTGGCGGCGCTCCCAAGCTGCCGGGCCGTGGAGTCCACCCCGCGCCTGAGCATGAACACGCCGGCGACCACCAGGACCATGGCGGCGGCGAGCATTCCGAGGATCACGATCACCGCGGGCTGGGCGATCTGCTGCCTGGTGTTGTGCAGCTGCAAGGCACCGAACAGCCCGATCGCAAGCAGCAGCGTGATCGCGACGCCGAACAACACCATCGCCTTGTTCTGGACCGAAGCGTTCATGTGCGCCAATCGACTGATCGGCAGAAGACTGGTGCGATTGAGTGCGGTAACGGCCGTGTGGACGAAAGATGCGCGTTCAGGGAAGGCCGTGCTCGAGTACGCCCTTGACGCTAGCGTCGAGCGCATTGAGCCGGTACAGCGCCAGCGCCTCGGCCGATGCGAACCGCCCGCCGGGCGCGCCGCCGGCGCCGTGATGGCACAGGACGCAGTGCAGCAGCGCCAGCAGCCGATCCTCGTCAAGCCCGGCCTCGCCGGCGCGCTGCACCAGGATCTGCTGGCCGAGCGCGAGGTGCCCGAGCAGGCGCCCCGGTTCGGTCAGGCCGATCTCGGCGCCGTAGGTGAACTCGCGAATGCGGCCGACATCGTGCACGATCGCCGCGGTCAGCAGCAGGTCGCTGTTCAGGCGCCTGTGCAGGTCGCACAGCTCGTGAGCCAGCGAGGCGACCGCGACCGTGTGCTCGAGCAGTCCGCCCAGGTAGGCGTGATGACCTCCGCGCGTGCATGGCGCGCGGCGCAGCTCCGCGCGTAGCTCCTGATCGGCCAGCATGCGATCCAGCAGAGCCCGGTAGCCCGGGTCGTAGACCTCCCCCACGAAGTGCTCGAGGAACCCTTCGAGCTCCTCGACATCCCGGTAGGCGCTGGGCAGGAACGCGTCGAGGTCGGCGCCTTCGGTCCCCGGCTCGACCCGCACGCCCTCGGCAACGTCGATCGTCAGGGCGTCACGGAAGCGCTGCACGCGCCCGGTGATGCGAACGAGATCCCCACGCTCGAAACGACCGGCGATCACGTCCGCATCACGGAAGGCGCGGGCACTGATCGTCCCGGTCCGGTCCCGCAGCTCAAGCGCCAGGTAGGCGGTGCCGGTGCGCGTGGTCAACCGATCCTTGCGCACGCATGCAAAGACGCCGCGCACCTCGTCGCCTTCCCGCAACGAGCTGATGATCTGCTCCGCCGCCATCGTCGCATGATGTACGGTGAACCGGATGCAGCAGCCACTGCAGTGGGAGTATCGGCCAGACGGCCTCCGCGCACCCGCCCTCGTGTGCGCATTCAAGGGCTGGAATGACGCTGCGGATGCCGCCTCCACGGCGTTGACGCACGTCGTCCATGCGCTCGGTGCGCGACGTTTCGCGACGATCGATCCCGAGGAGTTCTACGACTTCCAGGCGACTCGTCCGCGGATCAAGATGATCGACGGCCAGGCGCGCTCGATCGAATGGCCCGAGGTCGAGCTCTACGAGGCGAAGGTGCCGCGCGCCCCGCGCGATCTGCTGCTGCTGACCGGCACCGAGCCGTCGTTCCGGTGGCGGGGCTTCAGTTCGCTGATCGTCGAGCTGGCCGAGGCGCTCGGTGTGCAGATGGTGGTCACACTCGGGGCGCTGCTCGCGGATGTCCCGCACACTCGAGCGATCAACGTGACCGGCCTCGCGAGCGATCCGGCGCTGGTCGGACGCCTTGGGCTCACGCAGTCCTCCTACGAGGGACCGACGGGGATCGTCGGCGTCCTGCATGCGGCCTGCCATGCGGGGGGTGTGCCATCGGCGAGCCTCTGGGCGGCCGTTCCGCACTATGTCGCCGCGGCGCCGAACCCGAAGGCCGCGCTCGCGCTCGTGCGCAAGCTCGAAGGGCTCGTCGGCGTCGCCGTCGACGGATCGGAGCTGGAAACCGCCGCCGCCGACTACGAGCGCCAGGTGAACGCGGCCGTGCAGAGCGACCCGGACGTGCAGGCATTCGTCGCCCGCCTGGAGCGGGCCGCGGGCGAGCACAGCGACGAGTACGAACTGCCGTCCGGCGATTCGATCGCGCGTGACCTGCAGCGGTTCCTGCGCCAGCGCGGCGACGATCCGCCGAAGCCCTAGGCTCAGCGCTCGGCCGCGGGGCAGACGAGCCGGTAGTCGCAGATCGAGCACACACGCTGCGACGGCGTCGGCTCGAACGACTGCGCGAGGATTCCCTGCGCAACCTCGGTCGCCACCGCGGTGATCCATTCCGAGCGGTCGCCGTCATCCACCGGCACCGACACCTTTTCGTCGTCGAGCAGGTAGTAATAGGACTGCCTCGAGGCCTCGAGGCTCCAAGCCTCCCTCGCCCCGACCGCGTACAGCGACAGCTGCACGTCATCCAGCAGCTCTGACGGCGTCTTCGGGCGGCCGGTCTTGTAGTCGATCAGCTCGTATTCGCCGCCTGGCAGCCGGTCGACACGATCGACTCGTCCACGGAGCAGATGCGGACCCAGTTTGAATGTGAACTGGCGCTCGAACCAGATCGGTTGAGATTCCTCGGCGAGCGCGCGCTCGTGGTAACGGGCGAGCGCCGTCGCCGCCTTGCCGCGCAGCTGCCGCTCCTCTTCGGAGTCACCGAAGCCGCCACGCCGCCAGCCGGCGTCCAGCAGCCCCAGCAATTCGCCGAGCGTGCCCGGCTGCTCGGTGGCGCCGCCGGCATGGAAGCGCTCGAGCACCTGGTGCACCAGGATCCCAAATCGCTGGTGCAGCGTCGGCTCCTGCGGGATCCGGAAGACGCGCGCGAACTTGTACTTCAGCGGACAGGCACGGTAGGTGTCGATGTCGCTCGCCGACAGGATCACACCCTCCCCGCGCCGCGGCAGGAAGGCCTCGAGCGAAGGCTCGTCACGGGCCGCGATCGCCTGCGCCCGTCGGCGTGCGTCGCGCTCGGTCCCCAGCAGGTAGTCATCCAGCGCCGAGCTGGTGAAGATCTCACGCTGCTCTGCGGTGACCGCCTGCAGGATCCGCGCGTTGACATCTCGCAGCGCCTCGGCCACGCCCTGCCCCTCGGGCCGGGCGATCAGTGCGGCGAGCTTCAGCAGCTCGAGGTAGCGCACGACCGCGTGCGACACGTCGAGGTCGGTGTCGAATCTCAGCTCGCCAAGTCTCGATCCGGCGCGAGTGGTCCCCGCGAGCAGCTCGTCGCGCAGCA
Source organism: uncultured Solirubrobacterales bacterium (assembly GCA_963742025.1). GTDB lineage: Bacteria > Actinomycetota > Thermoleophilia > Solirubrobacterales > Solirubrobacteraceae > Palsa-465. Next base: position 263,252 of record CAVUKF010000006.1, on the reverse strand, counting down.
GCTTGTAGGTGGCGTGGAGCGCCTCCGCCGGGCCGAACAGCTCCTCGTCGATCGCCTCCCATTGACCGCCGACCGCGAGCCTCGCGCGCTCGATCAACGGTGCCGGTGCGACGGCCGCTCCGCGCTCGCCGCTGCCCGAGTAGGCGAGCACGACACGTCGGCGGGCGCGTGTCAGCGAGACGTACAGGAGGCCGCGCAGCGCCGCCTGCCGGCCGTGCTCGTCATCGACCGGCAGCGCCTCGCGCAGCAGCGAGTCGGGAATCGGCTCGGGCGCCCGCGTCGCCAGTCCCGCGTGCAGCCCGAGCACGTACACGTGGTCGGCCTCCAGTCCGCCGGCGTTCTGTGGTTCGAGCACCTGGACGGCGGTGCCGGCACCGTCGAGCTCAGGCTCCTCCTGCTCACGCAGCCCATAGTCGGCGACCGCCGCGATTGACCGCGCGAACTCCCGCGGGGTGGCGAGCGGCGTGCGTGTCACGTACGCCGAGGCGAGCTCGCCGAAGTGTGCCAGCGCCCGCAGCCGCTCAACCACGTCCGCCTGTGCCACGAACAGCTGGGCGCGGCGCAGCCCCAGCCGCTCGATCAGACGGTGCACGTACAGGTCCGGGCGCATCGTGTCGATCGAGCCTGCGCCTGAGCGGTACAGCTTCAGGAAGATCCGGATCCGCTCCCGCGCCTCGGGCGGGACCTGCGGGGATTCGGTCGCGGCTGCGAGCGCCGCGACCATGTCGAGCTTGCGCCGGCGTGCGATCTGGGTGCACCGGGCGATGTCGACCGATCGAAGCTCGATCGGCGCCCGCGCCAGCGCGCGCACGACGGCGGCGGCGTCGGTCGGGTCGGCGAGCAACCGCAGCCACGCGAGCAGGTCACGGATCTCGGCCTGCTGGAAGAACGCGGCCTCACCGACCAGGCGGTGCGCGACCGCCCGTTCCTCGAGCGCGACCGATACCGAGCGCCCCTCGCGGGAGATCGCGGGCACGAGCACCGCGATCGACGCCGGCGCGGCGCCCTCGCGCACGATCAGCCGCTCGATGTCGGCAGCTACCGCCTGGGCCTGGGCGCGGTCATTGGCGCAGCGCCAGAAGTGGATTTCGCCCGCGGCCGGCGTGGCCGCGGGCTCCCGTCCCGCGCCGTCCGGCGCCGTCCGCTCGCCGTCGAGCGCGACCGACCAGGCCGCGCGCATCACGTTTGGCGGGCAGCGCCGTGATCCGAGCAGCCGCACGACCGCGGTCCCCGGCGTGTCGAAGCTCTGCAGGCGCTGGGCGCCCGCCGCACGGAACCGGTGCAGGGCCGCGAGCGGGTCGCCGGCGACGGTCAGGGTGCCGCCCGCCAGCGTTCGCGCCAGGCTGGCGGCGGCGAGGTCGAGCTCCTGCGCGTCGTCGAGCAGCAGATGCTCGAACGGCTGGCGCAGGTGGGGTTGGGACTGCGCCAACCCGAGCGCGAGCCGGACCAGGTCGCCGTCGTCACGGGCCCCGGTCTCGGCGAGCATCCGCTCGTGGGCGCGGTAGATCTCCGCGAACTCGCGCTCGCGTTCCGCGTCGAGCGTGTCATCCAGGGCCTGGGCCCAGCGCGCGTAATCCTCGGCCCCGATCAGCTCGGACTTGAGGCGATCGATCCGCCTGATGAAGCCGCCGAGCAGAGCGCCGGCGTTGCCGCCGAAGTCGTGGTGCGCCAGCGACAGCTCGTCGATCCGCTCGGCGAGCATCGCCAGCCTGTCGCCGGCGCCGACGGTCGCGTCGACCTGCTCGGAGCGGGCACCGGCGTGACGCAGGATCAGGCCCGACAGCGTCGCCGGCGTGAGCACCAGCAACTCGCTGTAGCCGTCTGTCAGCTCCTGCTCGAGCCGGGCTCGCGCGGCGTCGGCGCGCGCCAGCGTCGGGGTCATGAAGACGATCCGGTCGGGCATCGAGCCCTGTCCGACGAGCCATAGGAACCGCTCGAGCAACAGGGTCGTCTTACCTGCGCCAGCCGGCCCGACCACGAGCAACGGCCCGCTGCGGTGGGCGACGGCCTGATGCCAGTCGGCGGCCGATGCGTCGGAGAGAAGCGCCACGTCTGACAGGATAGGTCGCTGATGGCGATAACCCCTTCGGCCCTGGATGCTGACTGGCTCGCGGCCTGCCGCCGCGCGTCGGACGGCATGCGGGCGATGCTGGCGGCGACGCCGAGCGCGCAGGAGCGGGCCGCGGAAACGGGCACACGCGGCCGTGGCGGCGACCGCACGCTCGTGATCGACTCGAGTGCTGAGGCGATCGTGCTCGCGGAGCTCGAGGCGTTGTCGGCGCAGGGTTATCGATTTCGAGCGGTCTCCGAGGAGCTCGGCGAGGTCGACTATGGCGGCGACGACGTCTGCGTGATCGTCGATCCGATCGACGGCTCACTGAACGCCAAACGGGGTGTCCCGCACCATGCCCTGTCGATCGCCGTTGCCTCGGGGATGACGATGGGCGATGTCGAGTTCGCCTACGTGTATGACTTCGGCCCCGCGGAGGAATGGTGGGCGATGCGGGGCGAGGGGGCGTGGCTCGGTTCCCGACGGCTCGACCAGACGGTCGGCGAGCGCCGCAGCCGCGATGGCAGGCTCGAGATCCTCGGGATCGAGTCCGCCGACCCCAGGTGGGTGGCCGCTTCGATCGACGCGCTGGTTGCCAGCGCCTACCGGCTGCGAGCAATCGGGACGATCGCATCGACGCTGTGCCAGGTCGCGGCGGGGCGCTTCGACGCGATGTTGACGCTGCGCAACTGCCGTGCCGTGGACTCCGCAGCGGGCCAGTTGATCGTGCGTGAAGCCGGTGGCCTGATCGCCTCCCCCGGGTTCGAGGATCCACTCTCGGCGCCGCTTGACCTCGTGCCGCACGCGCCGATCCTCGCCGCCCGCACCGAGCGGACGCTGCGGGAGCTCGAACTGGTTCCGCGTGCGGCCTGATCGGCCTGTGATGATCGACTGGTTCATCGCCGAGCGGATCGCCTGGCAGGTGGCGGGCAGTGGCGACGCGAACACGCCGCGCACCGATCTTCTTGACCTCGCCAGAGAGTCCGAGCGTCGGGTCGTCAAGTACACGGGGCTGGTGCCCGCGGCCGCGCTGCCTGCGCCCGAAGGCGTCGGCAGGCGCGAGTGGGTGGCGAGCAACATCAGCTCGATGCGCAAGCTCGTCGATCCGGTCCTCGAGCGGGCCCGCGCCGGCCTCAAGCCGCTCGGCCCGATGATGCAGATCTGGGTGGGTGTGGTGATGAGCGTTGAGGTGGGACTGCTGGTCGGATACCTGGCGCAGCGGGTGCTCGGGCAGTACGAGCTCGTGCTGCTCGAGGAGCCCTCTGCGACAAGTCCGCCACGGCTGCTGTTCGTGCTGCCAAACCTCGGTCATGCCGTCAGGGCGATGGGGGCCGACGAGCGCGAGTTCATGACCTGGGTGGCGCTTCACGAGGTGACCCACGCCGTCCAGTTCGGGGGGGTTCCGTGGTTACGGGGCCACCTTGCGGGCCTCGTCGGCGAGCTGCTTGCGAGCGCGGAGGCGAAGCTGGAGGCGCCACGTCGCGCGCGCCTGCCGAGCGGGGACGAGCTGGCGCGGGCAGTCGGGTCGCTGCGCCGCGGGGACGTGCTCTCGATCGTGGCCAGTCCGAGTGAACGCGAGACGCTCGACCGGGTGCAGGCGGTGATGGCGGTGATCGAGGGGCACGCCGAGCATGTGATGGACGCCGTCGCACCCGATCTGCTGCCGTCGCTGCCGCGCCTGAGGCGTTCGCTGGACGAGCGCCGGCGCTCGCAGAAGGGCCTTTCACGCCTGATCGCCCGGCTGCTGGGCATGGACATGAAGATGCGTCAGTACGAGCAGGGCAAGATCTTCTGCGACGCGGTCGCCGCCGCACGCGGACCTGCGGCGCTGACGCACGTGTTCTCGGCACCCGAGGCGCTCCCGACGCTTGCGGAGATCAACGATCCGAAGGCATGGCTGGCGCGCACCGCGCAGGCTTGAGGGGCGACACCGGCGACGGTTGTTGCCAGCTTGCTACTCGGATGTAACCTCCTTGGTCGTGCGGTTTACAAACACATGTTCGATCACGTAGAGTCTTTCAAGCGACTTGCAAACATACGTTCGATCGGCTATTATGCAAGTAACGAACGGGCTTGATTTAAGAATCCGTTTCGACCTAGTGGAGCAGATCAAGATGGCGGCAACACAAACCGATAGCACCCAGACGAAGACGACCCGCGGCCGTAAGCCCGCGAACACCAGCCGACCCGCGGCGTCTGCCGCTGCGTCGACGCCGCCGCAGACGGCGGTTCAGCAGGTTCAGCAGGTCGCCGAGCGCGCGATCCTGGTGCCGGTCGGTGCCAGCCTCGTCGTCCGCGACGACATCAAGGGTTTGGCGACGCGGTATGGCACGCGCGCCGGGCTCGAGCGTGAGCTCAAGCGCTACGAGAAGCGCGGCAACACGGCGCGCACGCGCGTTGAGCGCCGACTTCGCCAGCGCCGCAATCGAATCGAGCGCGCGGTCAAGCAGAACCGCCGTCGCGTCGAGCGTGAGGTCGGTACCGTCCGCTCGGACCTCGCGAAGCGCTCCGACGTCGTCGGTGCGCAGGTCGAGAGGCTCGTATCGACAGCTCAGGAGCTGATCGGGTCGATCTCGTAGGAAGACTTCCCCCGCCGGGTGCCCAGGAGAGCACCGGAGCGGGAAAGGTTCGCCGGCCTCATATCTCGCCGGCGAATGCAGCACCCTCTCCTCCCTCAACCGCCGGGGCGTCACGAAAGTGGCGCCCCGTCGGTCCTTAATCAGACCCGGGCCGGCCGGGACGCCGGCCCGCGGTTGCTGCCGCTGCACGCGGAGCGGTCTCGCGCACTCCAATAGCGGAGCGTGCAGCGGCTTGGAAGCCGGACGCGGTTATCAGGGCCGGCCGTTTCCTACTTCCGTCCTACGCATTTCCGTGAGAACGCTTATCCGGGATGGTCAGTCTGACGGGCATGAACTCGAACCCCGCCTTGTCAGAGAACACCTTCGCCCCGCATCGCATGGCCGGCGAGCGCGCCACCCTGATCGATTCGATTCGTTCACGGATCACCTGGGCACGTGTCGGATTGGCGGCGCTGCTGCTCGTCACCGCGGGGGCCTACATCTGGAACCTGAGCGCCTCGGGCTATGCCAACAGCTTCTACGCCGCCGCCGTGCAGGCGGGGACCAGGAGCTGGAAGGCGCTGTTCTTCGGCTCGATCGACTCTTCGAACTTCATCACGGTCGACAAGCCACCCGCCTCGCTCTGGGTGATGGCCCTGTCGGGCAGGATCTTCGGTTTCAGCAGCTGGAGCATGCTCGTGCCTCAGGCGCTCGAGGGCGTCGGCGCTGTCTGGCTCCTCTACGCGGCGATCAAGCGGTGGTTCGGCGCCGGTGCCGGCCTCGCCGCCGGTGCGATGCTCGCCTTCACGCCTGTGGCCGCGCTGATGTTTCGGTTCAACAACCCGGACGCCCTGCTGGTGCTGATGCTGACGGCCGGTGCCTACTGCCTGACCCGCGCGATCGAGCGCGCGGGCACGCGCTGGATCGTCGCCGCCGGGGCGATGATCGGCATCGCGTTCTTGGCGAAGATGCTCCAGGCCTTCCTGGTCCTGCCCGCGTTCTCGCTGGTGTACCTGATCGCAGCGCCCACGGGAATCTGGCGCCGAACCTGGCAGCTCCTGGCAGGCGCTGCGGCGATGCTGCTGACGGCGGGTTGGTGGGTGGCAGCCGTCGCGCTGTGGCCGGTGGGATCACGCCCCTTCATCGACGGCTCGCCCGACAACAGCATTTTCAACCTGATCACCGGCTACAACGGGCTCGAGCGGCTGTTCTCAAGCGGTGGGCCCGGCGGCGGCGGTGCCGGCGGAGGCATGTTCAGCGGCTCGCCAGGTCTGTTGCGGCTGTTCAACGACCTGATGGGAGGGCAGGCCTCGTGGCTGCTCCCGGCAGCGGTGCTGGCGCTGGCACTCGGGCTCTGGAGCCGACGGCGGGCGCCTCGAACCGATCGTGTCAGAGCGGCACTCCTGCTGTGGGGCGGCTGGCTGCTCGTGACGGCGGTCGTGTTCAGCTTCGGCCGGGGGGTGATCCACACCTACTACACGGTCGCACTCGCGCCGGCGATCGCGGCGCTGGTCGCGATCGGGGGCGCGCTTCTGTGGCAGCGGCGTGAATCCGCGCAGACACGCGCACTGGCGGCGCTGGCGATCGGCGTCAGCTGCGGCTGGGCGTTCGCGCTGCTCTCACGCACGCCCTCATGGCTTCCGTGGCTGCGGGTGGCGATTGCGATCGCCGGCGCCCTCGCGATCATCGGCCTGCTGATCGCGCCGCTGCTCAGCCGTCCGGCACGGCGCCTCACGCTGGCTGCCGCTGTGCTCGCGGTGATCGCGATCGCGGCGGGTCCGCTCGCGTACAGCGTTGAGACGATCAGCACGCCGCACACCGGCTCGATCCCGTCGGCCGGTCCGGCGCTGGCGGCTTCGGTGGGCGGCGGCCCGTTTGGCGGTGGGCCCGCGGGTGGCGGACCGGCCGGCGGTGGGCCCGCGGGTGGCGGACCGGCCGGCGGCGGCCCTCCGGGCGGCGCGACCCGCGGCGGTGGAACTCCGCGTGGGTTCCCCGGTGCCGGAGCGATCCCGAGTGCCACAGGTGCTCCTGGGGCCGGGCCGGGCTCCGGTGGCGCCCGCGGCGGCTTCACGGCCGGTGGCGGTGCCGGTGGTGGCCCCTCCGCGCTCGATCACGAGCTGTTGGCGGCGCTTGAACGTGACTCCTCCGACTACCGATGGGTGGCCGCGACCTTCGGCTCCCAGACGGCGGCGAGCATCGAGCTGGCGACTGGCGGCGATCCCGTGATGGCGATCGGCGGCTTCAACAACAACGGCGGCAACCTCAGCCTCAGCGCCTTCCAGCACTACGTCGCTGACGGCGACATCCATTACTTCATCGACTCCGGCGGTGGCGGCGGTGGCGGCGGTCCCTCGGGGGCGGCGGGCGACTCGAGCGGCATCGCCGCCTGGGTGAAAGCCCACTTCAAGTCGATCAAGATCGGCGACCAGACCGTCTATGACCTCACCCAACCAATCAACAGCTGATCGGCACAGAACAGGAAAGGCGATGCCCACCACCACCCAATACCCAACCGTTCTGCAGATCGCTCGCGTGGTCCGGCAGCGTCGGAGCCCACAGGTCGACATCGTGGTGCCCGTCCACAACGAGCAGCGCGCGCTCGAGCGCTCGATCCGGCAACTGCACAGCTTCCTCGCGACGAGCCTTCCGTTCGACTGGCGGATCGTGATCGCCGACAACGCGAGCATCGACGAGACGCCGGCGATCGCCCGCGCCCTTGCGCGCGAGCTCCCGCACGTCGCGGTGCTGACGCTCGCTGAGAAGGGACGCGGCCGGGCGCTGCGGACCGCGTGGCTGGCGAGCGACGCCGAGGTGGTCTGCTACATGGATGTCGATCTGTCCACGGACCTGCGGGCGCTGCATCCACTGCTGCGCAGTTTGATGTCCGGTGACGCCGATCTCGCAATCGGCTCGCGCCTGGCCGCCGGTGCCCGTGTCGTCCGTGGTTTCAAGCGCGAGTTCATCTCGCGTTCCTACAACATGATGCTGCGTGCCGTACTGCGGACACGGTTCTCCGACGCGCAGTGCGGGTTCAAGGCTGTGCGCCGCGACGTCGCGCAGAAGCTGCTGCCCGAGGTGCGTGACGACGGCTGGTTCTTCGACACGGAACTGCTGGTTGTGGCTCAGCGCGCCGGAATGCGAATCGCGGAGGTTCCGGTGCACTGGACCGATGACCCTGACTCCCGCGTCAGGATTCTGAGCACGGCGCTGGGCGACCTCCGCGGGGTGACCCGCCTGCTCTGGCAGACGCGGCCGGCACGCTTCGTTCCGATCGGCCTCGCGCGCGGCCCGCTCAGGCCGGAGCGATCGAAGCCGGCGCTGAGGGCTCGGCGCCTTCCTCGAGCAGCCGCTCGTACACCCGGCAACGCTTGACAATCGAGCCTCCGAGCGCCTCCAGCGCGCGATTCATCGACTTGTTGCTCTCAAGGATCCAGCCGGCCTCGCCGGTCTTGATGTTCGTCCGGTCGGCGACCTCGAAGTGCTCCATGTAAAGCGCGGCGGCGACGCCGGTGTGCTGGTACTCGGGCAACACTCCGAGAAACCCGATCCGGGCGCGGTCGATGTACCTTCGGCGCTTCAGGTAGTACCACCAGCCGAGTGGCAGCAAGCGGCCCTTCATCTTCTTGTACACCTGGTTGATGTCGGGGATCGTGATCGCCATCGCGACCGTCTCGGTGTCGTTCTCGGCGATCATGAACCAGTCACGCGAGTAGATCAGGCGGTAGGTGATCCCGAGGTCGTCGAGATCCTCCTTGGCGTACGGGACGAAGCCCCAGTTGTGTGACCACGCTGCGTTGTAGACCTTCGCGAACTCGTCCATTTCGCGGCGGAGGTGCAGCCAGGACATCTTGCGCAGGCGGATCCCGTGCTTGGTCCGCGAGCGTTCGGCGAGCTGCGGCAGGATCGGAGCCATCCGCTCATCGCGGTCGGAGATCTGCAGCTTCCAGTGGAACAGGTCCATCGCCTTGGCCAGCCCCGCGTCGTCACAGCGTTGCCGGTAGTAGGGGGGGTGCCACGGTTGCCGGATCATCGGTTCCAGCTCGTAGCCCTCGAACAGCACGCCGCTCTCCTCGTTCATCACGAAGTCCATCGGGCCGATCATCCGGTCGCGACCACGGGCCCGCAACCATGACGCGGCGGCGTCGAGCAGCGCGTCGAGGAGCTCCTGGTCATCCTCGAAGTCCAGGAACCCGAACATCCCCCACCTGTTGTCGTGGTAGGCGTTGAAGGCGCGGTCGACCTGCGCGCTGATCCGCCCGACAACGCGCCCGTCACGCCGGGCGAGGAACAGCTCCGCCTCCCCGTGCTTGAAGTACGGGTTGAGCTTCCTGTTCAGGTAGGCGTATCGCTCCAGCTTCAGCGGCGGGATCCAGGCCGTCCCGGCGTGGAGGCGGAACGGGAGCTCGACGAACTCCCGCAGGTCACCGCGCCCACTTACGGGCGTGATCTCGAGCGCCATCGCGGGGAGCGCTCAGGCGAGCTGCGTCAGCTCGCGAGCCATGTCGTCGAACACCTGGACATAGGCGTCGATCGCCTCGTCGGTGTGCGTGATCGACAGGGTCCACTCCTCCTCGCGGCCAGGGGTCATGAAGATCCCGCGGTTCATATTCCAGAGCCATGCGAGCTCCGTCACCTCGACGTCCTGGTTGGCCTTGAACGTTTCGTAGTCCACGACCTTCGCGGTCGAGAAGGTCACGCATCCCTTTGCCCCGATGCCGATCGCGTAGCCAGGGAGGTTGTATCTGTCGACCACCGCCTGGCAGCCGCTGACGATCCGATCATTCAGCGCGTTGAGGTGCCGGTAGGCGTCGGGTGTCAGCACCTCAAGCAGGCTCGCCCGTGCCGCCGCCATTGAGAGAGGGTTGCCGTTGTAGGTGCCGACCTGGTAGACGGTGCCGTCCTCGACGACCCTCATGACCTCCTCGGTGCCGCCGATCGCGCCCGACGGCAGGCCCCCGCCGAGCGTCTTGGCGAGCGTCACCATGTCGGGCTTGACACCGAAGCGCTCGGTCGCGCCGCCGGCCGCGATCGCCAGTCCGGTCTTGACCTCATCGAAGATCAGGACGATCCCGTGCCGGCGGGTGATCTCGCGGACCTCTTCCAGGTAGCCGGGCTCGGGCAGCACGACCCCGAGGTTCATCATCGCCGCCTCCATGATCACGCAGGCGGGCAGGCGTCCCTCGGCATCCAGGCGCTTGATCCGGCGCTCCATCGCACCGGCGTCATTGAACGGAACCGGGATCGTGAGCTCGGTGACGGCCCGTGGGATGCCCGCGCCGTAGGGCAGGGAGGCGTAATTCTCGCGGTCGCCGATCTTGTCGTACTCGACGCCGATCGAGACCATCACCGCGTCATGGTGGCCGTGATAGGAGCCGAAGATCTTCATGATCGTCTCGCGCCCTGTGAGCCCGCGCGCGATCCGGATTGCGTCCATCGTCGCCTCCGAGCCGGAGTTGACGAGCCGCCAGCGATCCAGGCCCCAGCGGCGCTTGAGCTCCTCCGCGACGATCACGCTGTCCTCCGTCACGGCGGCGAAGTGCGTCCCGAGTGGCATCCGCTCGGTGACGGCCTTGATCAGTTTCGGATGGGCGTGACCCTGAACCATCGAGCCGAAGCCATTGTGGAAGTCCCACATCCGGTTGCCGTCGACGTCGTAGACGACCGGCCCCTCGCCATGCGTCATATAGATCGGCCATGGCTCGCCCAGCTGGTAGCTCGATGCGACGCCACCACTCAGCGACTCGCGGGCGCGGGCATACATCCCCCCCGACGTCGGGGTTCGTTCCTCCAGCCGTGCCCGCTCACGCTCGGTGAGCTCACGGATCCGCTCGCGGTCCAACTCGACGGGGGTGTTGACTGCCATTTCGCGCTCCTTCTCCCTCGCTGCCACCGGTCGTGGCTATCGCCTATTTGCGAGTTCTAGCGGAAAGCGCCCGGCGACCAACTGCTCGTCTGCCAGAATGGGCTGATGCCGACCAGAGATCAGGTACTTGATGCGCTCCGCGTCGTGATCGACCCGGAGCTCCATCGCGACATCGTCCAGCTGGAGATGGTGCGCTCGATCGACGTGCACGCCAACGGCGTCGTCGATGTGATGGTTTCGCTGACCACGTCCGGGTGCCCGATCCGCGGCCACTTCCAGACCTCCGTCGCGGAGGCCGTCCGGGCGCTCGAGGGCGTCAGCGCCGTCAACGTGAGCTTCGACGTTCTCTCCGACACCGAGAAGTCGGCGCTGCGCGGCAAGCTCGGCCGAGGCTCGCTGCCGGAAGGTGCCCTCGCGCAGGTTCACAACGTGATCTGCGTCGGCTCAGGCAAGGGGGGCGTCGGCAAGTCGAGCGTGACGGCCAACCTCGCCGCCGCGCTCGCGGGTCAGGGCAAGCAGGTCGGCGTGCTCGATGCCGACGTCTGGGGCTACTCGCAGCCCCGGATGCTCGGCCTCGGCGCCGAGCGCGCCCGCGTCAACGAGCAGCACAAGCTCGTGCCGTTGCGTGCACAGGACGGGATCAAGGTGATCTCGATCGGCTTCTTCATCGAGCAGGACGCAGCCGTCGTGTGGCGTGGGCCGATGCTCCACAAAGCTCTGACGCAGTTCCTGGAGGATGTCGACTGGGGTGAGCTCGACTATCTGTTGATCGACCTGCCTCCCGGTACCGGTGACGTCTCGATGACCCTCTCGCAGCTGTTGCCCCAGGCGAAGTTCCTGATCGTCACCACCCCGCAGGCGGTGGCGCAGAAGGTCGCCAAACGTTCGGCTGACATGGCCGACAAGCTGAAGCTGGAGGTGATCGGCGTGATCGAGAACATGTCCGGCTTCGTCACGCCCGGCGGTGAGCGCTTCCCGATCTTCGGTGAGGGTGGCGGCGATGAGCTCGCGGCTGAGCTGCAAGTGCCGCTGCTGGCGAAGATCCCGCTGACGATGGCTCTTCGCGCGCAGTCCGACGCCGGTGTCCCGGTCGTCTTCTCAGATCCGGATGACCCAGCCTCCCAGGCGATCATGCACGCAGCCCGCGGTCTGATCGCCGCGACGCCGCTGCCCGTCAAACCTGTGGAGCTTCCGGTGCTGCAGGTCAGCGCGCCGACACCGGTGCCGGCGGCGAAGCCGGTCGGCATGTCGCTGCCGATGGCCTGAGGGCGCCTCGGAGTCGCGGGCGCGGCGCATCCGGGAGCGAGCTCAGCCTTTGTCAGGGTAGTAGTAGGCCGCGTTGATCCCGGCGTACTTCTGCCACTCGTCCGGCAGTTGATCCTCCGCGAAGCAGGCGTCGACGGGGCAGGCTTCGACACAGGCGTCGCAGTCGATGCACTCCTCCGGGTCGATGTAGAGCATCTCAACGTTGTCGTAGTCGGGCTCGTCGGGCGTCGGATGGATGCAGTCAACTGGGCAAACCTCAACGCATGAGTTGTCCTTCGTGCCGATACAGGGCTCGGCGATGACGTAGGCCATTCTGTTCGATCTTCCTTCTGAGGCTCGATGTACGGGGAGGCGCTCATTCTACGGACGTGCCTCGCCGTGGGTAGCCTCCCGGCGGTGCTCCTGCTGACCGGTGCCACCGGAACGATCGGCGCTCCCCTGCTTCGAGGGTTGACCGCGTCCGGCCACGATGTCCGCTGTCTGGTCCGTGATCCCCGACGCCTCGGCGCCCAGCGGGTCCGCGTGCAGATCGCCATGGGAGACCTATCCGATCACCTCTCGTTCCGCCACGCGCTGCGAGGGGTCGACACGGTCGTGCACCTCGCCTCGGTGATCCGGGATCAGCCGGGCTCTTCGATCGAGGAGTTGGCCGGCGTCGCCACCTGGCGGCTCGTCCGGGCTGCCGAACGCGCCGGTGTCGAACGCTTCGTGTTCTTCTCGGCCCTCGGCGCATCGACTCGCAGCGGCTCGCGCCTGATGCGCGCCAAGGCGATCGCCGAGCGCGCCGTGATGGAGTCCTCGCTCGCCCCGACCGTGTTTGCGCCGTCGCTCGTTTACGCGCCGAACGACCCATACCTGAGGCTGTTGCGCCGCATGTCCCTGCTGCCGGTGATGTTGGTTCCGGGATCGGGCCGGACCGCTTTCCAGCCGATCTGGGCCGATGACGTGGCCGAGTGCGTGATCGCGGCGCTTCCCGGGGGCGCGTGCGCGGAGCGTGCAGTCGGCGCGCGTTATGAGCTGGCGGGTCCGGAGACGCTCACACACCAGGACCTGGTCGAGATCGTGCTCGCGTCGCTGCACAGACGCAGGCCGGTGGTGCGGATCCCGATGCGGGTCGTGCGTCGCACGCTCAACGCCGCGGAGCTGCTGATGGGCCCGACCACCTTCGCCACCTGGGATGAGGCGCAGCTACTCGAAATCCCGATGACCTCACGAAAGGGAACCGCTGACGCAGAAACCCTCGGGGTGGTTCCGAGGTCGATGCGGGCTGTGCTCGGGGGCGGCTGACCGGTTTCGGCGCGGGTCAGCCCGAACTCGCAAGGGCCTCTCGCCGCTTCGGCATCCTCGCCGTGATGGTCGTGCCATCGCCAGGGCCGGACGCGACCTCCATGGTCCCGTAGAGAAGCTCGACGCGCTCCCGCATCCCTGCAAGCCCGAAGCCGTGTGTGCGAACCGCGGGGTCGAAGCCGTCGCCGTCATCGGCAATCGTGACCGTGATCATGTTGTCGTCTTCGCGGACGGCGATCTGCGCGTGCTCGGCGTGTCCGTGCTTGCCGGCGTTCGTCAGCGCCTCCTGGGCGATGCGATAGATCGCGGTTTCGAGGTCGGCGGTGGCCCCGTCGCGTCCGCCTCCAGGGGGTCGGTGGACCTCAACCTGCAGATCGACCTCGAGCCCGCGGCGGCGAGCGCGGCCGGCGAGATCCTCCAACGCGGCCTCGAGGCCAAGGTCGTCGAGCGCTGTCGGGCGAAGCTCGGTGATCAGGGCGCGGAGGTTCGCGATCTCCAGATCGAGTTGCTCGATCGCGCCACGCATCATCTCCGCCAACTCCTCCGGGCTGCCGCGTCGCCGGTGCATGGCGATCGACAGCCTGAGGGCAGCGAGGTTCTGCAGCGTTTCGTCGTGCAACTCACGCGCCCATCGCGCGCGCTCCTGCTCCGCGGCCGCCAGCCGTTGGCTCCTGTGTTCAGCTTCGACTGACCTTGCGGTGGCGACGGCGGTCGCGGCACTCGAGGCGAACGCCTCGAGCAGGCGCTGGTCCTCGGCGGTGAACTCCGGTCCCCCGTCGAGCCGATCGACCGCGACGAGCGCGCCGTATCCCTGCCCGCGGAAGATCAGCGGGACGACCAGTCCGGCCTGCGCGTCGATGCCCAGGCGACCGAGTCCGTAGTGGGCGAACCGGACGCGATTGGGCTCTGTCTCAAGTCTCAGCGTGCTCATTGTCCGCAGTGCGGAACTGGCAACGCTGTCGTTGAGGTCGACGCTTTGACCGATCAGACCGTCCGGCAGCTCGCCGGCCCCGGCGGCGACCAGCATGCCGTCGCCCCGTTCGTACTCGATCACGAGGGCACGCGCCGAGACGAGCGCCCTGCCGCGCTTGGCGACCAGTTCCAGGACCACGTCCAGGTTCGTCTCGCCACCGACCGCACGGGCGATCTGAACGGTTGCGTCGAGGGCCTGGACCGTGCGCTGCAGGTCCGAGCGCTGCTGCTCGACGATCGTGTAGCGCCGTGCATGATCGATCGCGACGCCCGCCAGGCCGGCGAGCATCACGAGCGCCTGTTCATCCGCTTCAGTGAACGGCGCGCCGTCGGCCTTCTCAGCCAGATACAGGTTCCCGAACGGCTGGCCGCTCACGAACACCGGCACCCCGAGGAATGACCGCATCGGTGGGTGCCCCGACGGGAACCCGTACGAGCGTGGATGTGAGCCCACGTCCTCCAGGCGCAGCGGCGCCGGGCGCGTGATCAGCTCGCCGAGCACGCCTCTGCCATGCGGTAGTGGTCCGATCTGCTCCCGAGAAGCTTCGTCGATCCCCGATGTGAGGAACTGCTCGAGTTCCGTACGTGTGGAGTCGAGCACTCCGAGCGCGGCGTAGCTCGCTCCCGACAGCGTCCGTGCCGACTCCAGCACGCGCGCGAGCACCACCTCCAGGTCGAATTCCGAGAGGACGCTCTGGGCGACTTCGAGCACGCCCCGGATCCCAGAAAGAGACGTTAGATCGAGCTCATCCACGAGCATCACCTAGGGCACGTCCGGCCACGTCCGCGATACCCTACTACGCCGATCGGTGATCCCGTACGGCCCGGCTGTCGAGCTGAACAGGGGGCTGCGCGTGCCGGCATGGCCACGTGGAGTCAGGCCGGCGCGACCCGCGCCGCCCACGGCGCAGCGGCCTCGAGCTGCGTCGCGACGGACAGCAGCACGTCCTCGCGGGCGGGGCGACCGACGAGCTGGACAGCCGTCGGAAGCCCATCGTCGCCGTGATACAGAGGCAGGGAGATCGCCGGCAGGCCGGTCACGTTCACGATCGCGGTGTACGGCGTGAAGTCACCCGAGCGCTGGTAGTTACCCCACGGGTCCGGTCCACGACCATGGATCTCGCCGACCGGGACCGGCCGGCGCGCAAGCGCCGGCGTCAGCAGAAGGTCGTACGACGTGAGGAAGGTGACGATCGAGCGGGCAACATTCTCGAGCCGTGCGATCGCGGCCAGGTAGGTGAGCGTGTCCTGGTCGCGCGCGTGCACATACATCTCCCAGGTCAGCGGCTCAACGTCCTCTGAGGTCACCTCACGGCCGGCGAGCCGCGCGCCGATCGCCGAGGTCAGCGCGATCCCGGGACCGAAGGCACGCGTGAAGTCGGGGAGCAGATCAAGTCCCGACCATGGCGGGTTGACCTCTTCGACATGATGCCCCAGCGACTCCAGCAGCACACCCCCGTCGCGTGCAGCCCGCTCGCAGACGGGGTCCAGCTCGGCCCCGTCGAGTGGTGGCGCGACCGTCAAGGCGATCCGCAGCTGTCCGTCGGGCGGCCGGCTCGCGGTGAGCGCAAACGGCTCCAGTGGCGGCGGAGCCCAGTTGGCGTCGCCCGGCTCGTAGCCGGCGATCACGTCGAGGACCGCAGCCGTGTCGGCGACTGTGCGGGTCAGCACGCCGTCGCCGACCAGGAAGCTCTGACCGCTCTCCGGGCCGACCGAGACGCGCCCCCGCGCGGGCTTGAGGCCGACCAGGCCACAACAGGCCGCCGGGATCCGGGTCGAGCCGCCGCCGTCGTTGCCGTGCGCGATCGGGATCATGCCGGCGGCCACCGCGGCGGCGGCGCCGCCGCTCGAGCCGCCCGGCGTTCGATCCAGCGCCCAGGGGTTGCGGGTCGGGCCGTTGCGGCGAGACTCGGTCGTCGGCAGGATCCCGTTCTCGGGCAACGCCGTCTTGCCGACGATCACGAACCCGGCCGCCCGCAGGCGCCGCACGCAGAACGTGTCGTAGTCAGGCTTGAAGTCCCCGAATAGGTCACTGCACATCGTCAGCGGCATTCCCCTGACCGCGCGGTTGTCCTTGATCGCGATCGGGACACCGGCGAACGGGCGCTCGTCCCCGGAAGTGATTGCGGCGGCCTGCGCGAGTGCCTGGTCGTGCGCGACATACGTGAACGCGTTGATCGACGGCTCGGCCTCCGCGATCCGCGTCAGCGACGCCTCGACCAGTTCGCGGGCGCCCAGCTCGCCGGCGCGGATCATCGCGGCGAGCTCAAGGGCGCTTGCGCGAAGCAGCTCCTGCACCGATCAGTCGCGGTCGCTGTAGGGGCCGCTGACGTAGTCGGCGAGCATCCGGGTCGCGCTGAACTGAGGCGCGATCGTCATCAGCGATGCGCGCATCATCGCCAGCCAGCGCACGGGGATGCCGCGTTCATCGCGCTCGTAGAACGCCGGGATCACCTCGTTGCTCAGGAGGTCACGGAGCGTCTCCGCGTCGCGGTCGTCCTGTGCCTGATGGTCGGAGTCGACTTCGCCCGAGATCGCCCATCCGTTCGTGCCGTCGTACGCCTCTGCCCACCAGCCATCGAGCACGCTCAGCTGCAGCCCGCCGTTGACGGCGGATTTCATGCCGCTCGTGCCGCTCGCCTCCAACGGCGGCCGCGGCAGATTGAGCCAGACGTCGCAGCCACGGACGAGCGCAGCGGCGGTGGCGAGGTCGTAGTCGTCGAGGAACACCACCCGCTCCGAGATGATCGGCGCGTATTTGAGCGAGAACAGGCGGTGAAGCACGCGCTTGGCGTCATCATCCCGCGGGTGCGCCTTGCCGGCGAGCAGCAGCTGCACGGGGCGGTCTCCCGCGAGCATCGAGAGGGCCCATTCGGCCTCACGCATCAACAGGTCCAGACGCTTGTAGGTCGCCACTCGGCGCGCGAAGCCGATCGTCAGCGCGTCGCCGCGAAGTGCCTGCGCTGCCGCCAGCACGTAGTTGTGATCGTCACCACGGATGAGCCGGTCCAAGGTGCTGCGCGCACTCGCGAACTCGATCAGTTCGGTGCGTTGGCGCTCACGCACCTCCCACAACTGCTCGTCGGGGATCTGATCCACCGCCGCCCAGGTTTTCGGGTCGGCTGCGTTCGCCAGCCAATCGGCGCCGAGGTGGCTGTCGAGCAGTTGCAGCATCGGTGTGCCGATCCACGTCGGGAGGTGCACCCCGTTGGTCACGTACCCGATCGGTACCTCGGTCGCAGGTCGCCGCGGCCATAACGGCATCCACATCTCGCGCGCGACCAGACCGTGGCGGCGGCTGACGGCGTTCGCGGTCCGCGTCAGCCGGAGCGCCGCCTGCGTGACCCCGAACGGCTCGGCCGGCTCGCTCGCATTCGTCTGACCGAGTCCGATCAGCTCGGCCTCGGGGATCATGCTGTCACGGGAGAGCAACTCGAAGGCGCGCGCTGCCTGCTCGGCTGGGTAAGTGTCGTTGCCGGCCGGGACCGGCGTGTGCGTCGTGAAGACGGTGTGTGCGGTCGTGCCGGCCAGGGCGGCCTGCAGGGCGTCGCCGTCACGCATTCCGGTCAGCGCCAGCTCCAGCGGCGCCAGCGCTGCGTGGCCCTCGTTGAGGTGCAGCACGCCTGGGTCGATGCCGAGCGCGTGCAGTGCCCGAACACCGCCGATTCCCAGGAGCATGTACTGCGCCAGCCGCGTGTCGGGATCGGACTCGTACAGGCGGGCTGTGATCCAGCGCTGCAGTGGGTCGTTGCCAGGTACATCCGAGTCGAGCAGAAACAGCGGTACGCGGCCCACGTCGACGCGCCAGATTCGTGCGCGGACGTCCTTGTCATACACCGGAACCCGGATCGTGAGCGGGTCGCCGCCTGGCGCTGTCACGAGCGCGGCGGGCGTGCGATCAGGATTGGTATCGACCCAGTACTCGTGCTGCCAGCCGCGGGCGTCGATGCGCTGGCGAAAGTAACCCTTGCGGTACATCAGACCGATCGCGACCATCGGCAGCGCCTGGTCGGAAGCCTCCTTGAGCAGATCGCCGGCGAGGGCCCCGAGCCCGCCTGAGTAGATCGGTAACGACACGTGCACGGCGTATTCCGCGCACAGAAACGCGACCGGACGGGTCGGATCGATCACGCTGGCGTCAGCGGGCGCCCGTAGCAGCGCATCGATCCGCGCCTCCAGCTCAGCTGCCCGCTCGAGCAGCTCTCCGTCACCGGCTGCCCGCTGCAGCGCGGGTCCGGAGGCCTCCTGCAGGAGCGCCACCGGGTTGCGCAGACAGCGGTCGAAACGCTCGCCGTCGACGGACGCGAACAGCTCGTGGCCGCCGGCCTGCCAGCACCAGGCATAGTTGTAAGCGATGCGCGCGAGCGATGCCAGAGGGTCGGGCAGCCGAGCGGCCAGGTCGGCCGCGGCGCGTTGCAGATCGATCCTCCCGGCGTTGGCGCCCTCCATGGGGCCATTATCCATGCAAGGCCGTGACAACGATGTCCGCGCCGGACGCTGACCCCCGGTTGGGGGTTCTCGCGTTCGGCGACTCGATCACCAACGGTGGCGGAGACCTGCAGTGGGGCGTCTCTCTGCAGTCATGGGCGTCGTGGGTCGCGCGTGGTCTCGGCCTGCCGTACACGCCGAACGCGGTCGACGGAGCGACGTGCTCCGATGTCGTCCTGCGCCAGATTCCGGCGTTCGAGAGCCGGACTGCGCATCCCCAGGCGCGCTACGAGCTCGGATGCATTTACATCGGCACCAACGACGTGCTGTGCCCCGGCTGGGACGCTGATGCATTCGGGGTCGAGTTCACGACCGTGCTCGAGTTCCTGCTCGCGCGGTGCGATCGCGCCATCACGGTCACGCTCCCGCACGACCTCGGGCGGCCACGGTCCGGCCCGAAGGTGCTGGAATGCAATTCCCGGATCGAGGCGGCCGCGCGCCGGCAGGGAGCGCTCGTCCTGGACCTGGCCGGCTTCCAGGGGCGAAACCTGGTGATGAGTGATCACGTCCACCCGACCGCGTTCGGTCAGATCGCGATTGCCGAGCGGGCACTGGCGGTTCTGGCGGCCGACGGGATGCAGGTCGCAGTGTGGCCGTCGGCGTTGATCGACTACACCGAGACGTGGTGGGGTCGTCTCCACGGCGACGTGACCTACGCGTACCGCCACGTGAAGCTCAGCGCTTCCGCGCTTCGCCGGAGCCGAGGGTGATGCGGGGACTCAGGGCTTCACGAGTTTCATCGTGAACTGCGAGTTGACACGACCGACGCCGGGCAGCTCCGCAAGCTCGTTGATGTAGACAGCCTCGTACGCTTCCACATCGGCGACGGCGACGCGGATGATGTAGTCAGGGATGCCGAACATCCGTCTGCACTCGACGACGGCGTCGATCGCGGCAACGCGGGCTTCGAACGCCTCGACTGTCTTTCGATCCTTGAGCGTCAGCTCGACCAGGACCGATACCTGGAGGGCCCGGCCGAGCGCCGATGGGTCGATGTCAGCGTGATAGCCGCGGATCACGCCGGCCTGTTCCAGGGCGCGCACCCGACGAAGGCAGGGCGACGGGGACAGGCTCACTCGGGCGGCCAGGTCGACGTTGGAGAGCCTCCCATCGTTTGAGAGCTCTCGAATAATTGCGTGATCGAGTAAATCCATAGCATAATATTGTGCGGGGACCTATGCGCTCAAGACGCTCGGGCTGATGCTCGGTCAGCGCCTCGGCAGCCGGGCGGCCGAAAGCTGGTCGCTCGATCTGATCGTCGTGCCGGTGCTCGCCGCCGCCGGCACCGCTGCACTGCTTCAGCTCGTCTGATGGTTGATTCGGAAGGTGCTCCGCCGCGCCCGAGGCGTCCCGCCAGGATCACGGTAGGCGGCCGGCTGCCTCCGTCGCTCGCCTGAAACGCATCGCCAGCGATCGAGTCAGCGATCCTCGATCGAGCTGCCATCGCCAGTTACCGGTCACACGCGCGGGGTTGTTCATCCGCGCCTCGCTACCGAGGTTGAGCAGGTCCTGCGCGGGGATCATCGCGACGCGCGCGGGTGAGGCGAGGGCCAGGCGAATCAGTCGCCACGATGGCTCAGGATCGGCGATTCCGCGCGAACGAAACTCGGCGTCCACCCGCCGCCGCACTGCATCGCTCAGCGACTCGTACCAGCCGCGTGCGGTGTCGTGGTCGTGGGTGCCGGTGTAGATCACCCGGTTCTCGAGGTGGTTGCCGGGACCGTGCGGGCTGTGCGGATGGCGCGGGTCGAAGCCGAACTGCAGCACCAGCATCCCGGGGAGCCCCAGCTCGTCACGCAGACGCTCGACCGCGGGCGTGATCATGCCGAGATCCTCTGCGACAAGCGGCAACGGCTCGCCGAGCGCTCGGAACATCGCCTCGAACACGGCACGCCCTGGCCCTCGGCGCCAACGCCCACGGGCGGCATCGCCGTCCCCGGACGGGATCGACCAATACGCGACGAAGCCGCGGAAGTGGTCGATCCGCGCGAGGTCGAACATGGAGAGCGTGCGTCGCAGGCGTTCGACCCACCACCGGTACCCCTGGCGGTGCAGTTCGCGCCAGTCATACAGCGGGTTCCCCCACAGCTGCCCCTTGGCGGCGAACGCGTCCGGTGGCGCACCGGCGACGAACCCATCCTGGAACAGCTCCGGGTTGGCTTGGTGATCGGCACTGTCGGCAGCGACGTAGATCGCAACGTCGCCCATCAGACGTACGCCGCGCATCGCCGCGTACTCACGCAGCGCCGTCCATTCGCGCTCAAACCTCACCTGATCGGCGACCACCTGCGCGCCGCCGAGGCGACCGGAAGCAGCGACCGAGCGGGCGGATGCCCGACCAGGGCTGGAGAACCGCTCCCAGCCCGTGATCCAGTACGCGTTTCGCTGACGAAATTCGTCAATCTCGTCGTTCGACACGCGGGCGCGTGGATCAGCCAGGAGCCCGCGCCAGGCGGCGAAGGCAGAATGCGCCTTGTACGGCGAGCGATCGCGATCGGGCGGCCCGAGCGGCAGCACCTGCCACCAGCTCTGGCCGGCCGCTGCCAACCAGTCCACGAGCTCGTACGCGGCGACCCCGAGACGGCCCCCGGGGAGCGAGGTGACGTGCAGCTGCACGCCGCTGCACCGAGGCAGCTCGGGTCCCTGGTGGGCGGGGTGCGCCGACGGTGACACCCGGGCATTGTGGCGTCCCCGGTTATTGTGCGTGGAAGGTTGGCCGTGCAAGCTCCAGAGCGGATCGTGATCCAGTACCCGACGCCTGCTGTAGACGGCGGCGCGTTCGTGGCCAAGCGATGCGTCGGTGATCACGTCACGATCTCGGCTGAGGTCTTCACCGACGGCCACGATCTGCTCAATGCAGTGGTCCGCTACCGGCCCCCGGGAGCGCGCGCCTGGCGTGAGGCCGCAATGGAACCGACCGATGCCCACCTCGGTGGCGCCCGCTGGGCGGCCGACGTGATCGTCGATCGGATCGGACGCTGGGAGTACACGATTCAGGCGTGGACAGATCGCTTCGGCACGTGGCGGGAAGAGCTCGTCCGCAAGCTGCAGGCCGGCCAGCACGAGCTTGCGGGCGAGCTCTCGGAGGGCGCGCTGCTGCTGCGCGCGGCGGCGGCGCGCGCGCGCACCGCCGCTCACCGTAAGCTGATCGATCATGCGCTCGCGACGCTCAGCGACCCCGGCGCACCCGAGAGCGCCAAGCACGACGTCGTGCTTGGCGCGGAGTTGCATGCGGCTGTCGAGGCCGAGCAGGAGCGCCACGGGGCTGTCTCGCTGCCGGCGCCTCTGCGGATCGAGGTTGACCGGTTGCGGGCGCGCTTCGGTGCATGGTATGAGTTGTTTCCGCGCTCCTGGGGCGGCCTGCGGGGCGTCGAGGCGCAGCTGCCTCTATTCGCCGAGCGTGGCTTCGACGTGCTCTACCTGCCACCGATCCATCCGATCGGGCTGACCAATCGCAAGGGGGCCAACAATGCTCCGCAGGCGTCGCCTGGCGATCCCGGCTCACCGTGGGCGATCGGTGACGCCGGCGGCGGGCACGACGCGGTCCACCCCGAGCTCGGGACGATCGAGGATCTGCGCAGCCTCACGGCCGCCGCCGCCGCCCACGGAATTGACATCGCGCTCGACTTCGCGATCCAGAGCTCGGCTGACCACCCGTGGCTGACCGAGCACCCCGAATGGTTTCACCGCCGGCCGGACGGGACGCTGAAGTACGCGGAGAACCCACCCAAGCGCTACCAGGACATCTACAACGTCAACTGGGAGTCGCCAGATTGGCGGGGCTTGTGGGACGCGCTGCTGGAGGTCGTGCTGCACTGGGTGCAGTGCGGTGTGAAGGTCTTCCGCGTCGACAACCCACACACCAAACCGTTCGCGTTCTGGGCGTGGCTGATCGAGCGGGTTCACGCGCGCGATCGCTCCGTGGTCTTCCTGGCGGAGGCGTTCACACGCAGGCCGGTGATGCGCCACCTCGCCAAACTCGGCTTCAGCCAGTCCTACACCTACTTCACGTGGAAGAACTCGCGCCATGAGCTGACCGAATACGTCACCGAGCTCGCCCACTCCTCGGAGCGCGAGTACTTCCGTCCGAACTTCTTCGTCAACACCCCTGACATCCTCAACGCATACCTCCAGCACGGGGGGCGCCCGGCATTCGAGGCGCGACTGGTGCTCGCGGCTACGCTGTGCCCGAGCTATGGGATCTATTCAGGCTTCGAACGGATCGAGAACGTGCCGGTCCGCCCAGGCTCCGAGGAGTATCTGAACTCCGAGAAATACGAGCGCAAGACGCGGTCCCTCGACGGCGAACTGCTGCCGCTGATCGCCCGGCTCAACCACATCCGCAGGCATAACCCCGCCTTCCAGGAGCTGTCGAACGTCAGCTTCCTCGACGCCGAGAATGACGCCCTGATCGCCTTCGCCAAGCGCACAGCCGGCAACTCGCTGATCGTCGTGGTCAACGTCGATCCCCATCAGGCGCAAGCTGGTGCCGTTCACGTCCCGGACGGACTGACGACCGACGCGGCACTGACGGTGCACGATCTGCTGAGCGGCGATCACTACCAGTGGCACGCGGGGCGCAACTACGTTCGCCTTGCCCCGGGCGAGCGTCAGGCGCATGTCCTTGAGGTGCTGCAGTGACCGGCGGGCCGGCGATCGGCGAACAGATGGAACGTTCAGTTCGCGAGCAGCTCCAATCTGCGGCTCCCTCACCCGCCCAGACCCGGCAGTGGTTCGAGGCCGAGCCGCTGTGGTTCAAGCACGCGGTCTTCTACGAAATCCACATTCGTGGTTTCTTCGACGCAAATGGCGACGGCTCCGGTGACTTCCGTGGCCTCACGGAGAAGCTCGACTATCTGCAGTGGCTCGGGATCGACTGCATCTGGCTGCTGCCGTTCTATCAATCGCCACTCCGCGACGGGGGCTACGACATCTCAGACTTTCGTGTCGTCCACCCGGATTACGGCACGGTCGAGGACGTGAGGATGCTGGTCGACGCCGCCCACGCCCGGCAGATCAGAGTGATCGCCGACCTCGTGATGAACCACACCTCGATCGATCACGCATGGTTTCAGGAGTCACGCTCCAGCGCCGATTCGCCCAAGCGCGACTGGTATGTGTGGTCGGACACGGATGACCGCTACCCCGACGCGCGGATCATCTTCACCGATACCGAGACCTCGAATTGGACCTGGGACCCGGTCGCGGGCGCCTATTACTGGCACCGGTTCTTCTCCAGCCAGCCCGACCTCAACTACGACCACCCGGAAGTGCAGCAGGCGATGGTCGACGTCCTGCTCTTCTGGCTCGAGCTGGGCCTCGACGGCTTCCGGCTTGACGCCGTTCCGTACCTGTTCGAGCGCGACGGCACGATCTGCGAGAACCTGCCCGAGACACATGCCTATCTCAGGCGTGTCCGCGCGGCGGTCGACGCGCGCTTCGAGGACCGGGTTCTGCTCGCCGAGGCCAACCAGTGGCCCGAGGATGTCGTCGAGTACTTCGGCGCCGGCGACGAGTGCCAGATGGCGTTCCACTTTCCGGTGATGCCCCGCATGTTCATGGCCGTCCGGCGTGAGGACGCGCTTCCGATCTACGAGATCCTCGAGCGCACGCCGGGCATCCCCGACAGCTGCCAATGGGGCCTGTTCCTGCGTAACCACGACGAGCTCACGCTCGAGATGGTCACCGACGAAGAGCGCGATTACATGTACGCCGAGTACGCGAAGGACCCGCGGATGAAGATCAACGTGGGGATCCGGCGCAGGCTCGCCTCGCTGCTGGACAACGGCCGTGACGAGATCGAGCTGATGACTGCGATCCTGTTCTCGCTGCCCGGTTCGCCGGTGCTCTATTACGGCGATGAGATCGGCATGGGCGACAACGTATTCCTCGGCGATCGCGACGGCGTGCGCACGCCCATGCAATGGACTCCGGACCGTAACGGTGGCTTCTCGCAAGCTGACTTCGCCCGCCTCTACGCGCCGCCGCTGATGGATCCGGTGTTCGGTTTCCAGGCCGTCAACGTCGAGGCGCAGCTACGCATTTCGACCTCACTGCTGCGCTGGCTGCACCGCTTCATCGCGCTTCGCAAGGAGCATCTCGTGTTCGGCCTCGGCAGCTACAAGCCGATCATGACATCGAACAACCGGATCTTCGCCCACATTCGGCAGTTCGAGGACGACCTCGTCCTGTGCGTTCACAACCTCGCTCGCACCGCACAGGCCGTCGAACTCGACCTGCGTGCGTTCGAGGGCCGCTACCCGGTCGAGTTGCTCGGCGGTTCCCGCTTCCCGCGGATCGGCTCCCTGCCCTACCTGCTGACATTCGCGCCGCGCGGCTTCTATTGGTTCTCGCTCGTCGATCAAGGGAATAACGGATCTGATGGCTGAGACCGCCGACCTGGCCGTGGACGCGGTCCCTGCTCTGCTTGCACAGGACGACCTGCGCGACTGGTTGGTCGCTCAACGGTGGTACGCATCCAGATCACGCTCGGTGAACTCGATCGAGTCCTTCGACGCTGTGACGCTCGGCGATCAGGCGACGCTGCTGCTCGCGATCGTGCAGGCGCATTTCGCGACCGGCACCCATCAGCTCTACCAGCTGCCGCTGGGAGTGCGAGCCGGCGATCCCGCTGATGGGCCGGCCGTGATCGCTCGGGCGCGAGGCTGGGCCGCCCACGACGGATTGCGCGATCCCGAGCTCGCGGTGGCGCTGATGCGGCAGATCAACGCCGGGGGCGACATCGAGACGGCGCAGGGGCGCTACTCCTTCCGCCGCGCTGCGGGCGCCCCCGACCTCGATGAAACAGCAGCTCGGACCGTGCGGCCGCTTGACGTCGAGCAGTCGCACACGTCGCTCGTCTTCTCGGAACGCACGGTGCTGAAGGTGTTTCGCCGACTGGAGCCGGGGATCAACCCCGAGCTGGAGATGCTGCGGTTCCTGACCGCACATGGATTCGAGCAGGTCGCGCGACTTCACGGCTTCTACGAGTACAACGGCGTTGCGCTGGCGAGCACTCTGGGACTTGCGCAGGAGTTCATCGACGGCGCGGTCGGTGGCTGGGAGCTCGCCCTCGAAGAGATCCGTACCGGACCTGACGCGTTCCTGCGGCGGCTCGCCGGGCTGGGGGAGGTGACCGCGATGATGCATAACACGCTCGCGACCGATGCCGCCGATCCGGCGTTCTCACCGGAGGAGCCGAGCCATGAGTGGATCGCGCTGCTGACCGCGACGATCGACGAGGAAATCGAGCGACTCTTCCTGGCGCTGCCATCCGATGAGGGCCTGGCGCCGATCGTCGGACGCGGTGAGGACGTCCGTGAGCAGCTGGCGACCAGGGCGCAGATCGGCCTCAAGGGTCGGATGATCCGCACGCACGGCGATTACCACCTCGGCCAGACGCTCCACTCTCCGCGGGGCTGGGTGGTGATCGACTTCGAGGGTGAGCCGGCACGGCCGCTGTCCGATCGCCGTCTCAAGCGCTCTTCGTTGCGCGACGTCGCCAGCATGCTCCGCTCGTTCGCCTACCTGAGCGCGACCGCAGGCCTGATGAGCGACGTCGGCACGCAAAACGACTTCGAGGGTCGCGCCCGCGCCGTGTTTCTTGATGCCTACTTCTCGCACGTCGATCCCAGCCTGCTGCCCGCCGGCGAGGTCGCCACCGAGAACCTGCTGTCGATCTTCGAGCTCGAACGGGCGATCTACGAGCTGCACTACGAGGTTGAGCACCGGCCGGATTGGGTATCGATCCCGGTCGCGGGGATCAGTCGGTTGCTGGAGTCGTCCTAGTGGCGAAGGAGTCGGTCCAAGCGCTGCTCAGCGGCAGGTTGGCTGACCCGCACGCGATCCTGGGAGCCCACCTTGCCCCCGGCGGGGTGGTGATCCGCGCGTGGCGCCCGGGCGCGACCGCGCTCAGCGCGGAGCTCGCCGACGGCTCGACCGTCGAATTGGCGCGGATCCACGCCGACGGGGTGTTCGAGGGGACCGTCCCGGGGGCGGAGATGCCGCTGGGTTACCGCCTGCAGATCGATTACGGCGCCGACGGGTCGTTGACGATCGAGGATCCGTACACGTTCCTGCCAACGCTCGGGGAGCTCGATCTTCACCTGATCGCAGAGGGTCGGCACGAGCAGCTCTACGAGCGGCTCGGTGCTCGTGTGATCGAGCATCAGGGTGCGCACGGGACGGCGTTCGCGGTGTGGGCTCCATCAGCGCATGCGGTCAGCGTGGTCGGCGACTTCAACTTCTGGGACGGGCGCGTCCATCCGATGCGTACGCTCGGCTCGACCGGTGTCTGGGAGCTGTTCCTCCCCGGGGTCGCCGCGGGCAGCCGCTACAAGTACGAGGTGCATGGCGCCGATGACCGGCTCGTGTTGAAGGCAGATCCCTACGCTCAGGAGGCCGAGCTGCCGCCCGACACCGCGTCCGTCGTGTTCGAGCGCCGGCATCAGTGGGGCGCGGAGGACTGGGAATGGCGTGAACGCCGTTCTGCGTCGCAGCCGCTCAGGGCGCCGATCTCGATCTACGAGGTCCACCTCGGGTCCTGGCGCCTGAACACGCTGGAGGGCAACCGCGTCCTGAGCTACCGGGAGCTCGGCGAGGAGCTGTCGCAGTACGCGCGCGAGATGGGCTTCACCCACGTCGAGCTGCTGCCCGTGATGGCACATCCGTTCAGCGGGTCCTGGGGCTATCAGGTCACCGGCTACTTCGCGCCGACGCCCCTGTACGGCTCGCCGGACGATCTGCGGACGATGATCGATACCCTCCACAACGCGGGGATCGGCGTCCTGGTCGACTGGGTGCCGGCGCACTTTCCTCGTGACGACTTCGCGCTTGCGAGATTCGACGGCACGGCGTTGTACGAGCACGACGACCCACGCCGTGGCTCGCACCCTGACTGGGGCACGCTCGTCTTCAACTTCGGCCGTCATGAGGTCCGCAATTTCCTGATCGCCAGCGCCCTCTTCTGGCTGCGCGAGTATCACGTCGATGGTATTCGGGTCGACGCCGTCGCCTCGATGCTCTATCTGGACTACTCGCGGCGCGCGGGGGAGTGGGTGCCCAACGCCTTCGGCGGCCGGGAGGACCTCGATGCCGTTGCGTTCCTCAAGCAGCTGAACGAGGTGATGTTCGCAGTCGAGCCGGGCGTGATCTCGGCTGCCGAGGAGTCGACGGCGTGGCCGGGTGTATCCCGGCCCACGTATCTCGGTGGGCTCGGGTTCGGCTTCAAATGGAACATGGGCTGGATGCACGACACGCTTGGCTACTTCGAGCGCGAGCCGATCCACCGCCGCTACCACCACCACCAGCTGACCTTCAGCCTGATGTACGCCTTCAGCGAGAACTTCATCCTGCCGCTCTCCCACGACGAGGTGGTCCACGGCAAGGGCTCGCTGTACGAAAAGATGGCCGGCGACCACACCCAGAAGCTCGCCAACCTGCGGTCTCTGTATGCATACATGTGGGCGCATCCGGGCAAGAAGCTGTTGTTCATGGGTGGCGAGATGGCCCAACCGTATGAGTGGCGCCACGGCGAATCGCTGCCGTGGCATCTGCTCGAGCGCCCGGATCACACGGGCGTTCAGTCGCTTGTGCGTGACCTCAATCACACCTACCGCGCCGAGCCGGCGCTCTGGGAGCTCGACTCCGAGCCGGCCGGGTTCTGGTGGCTTGAGCCCAACGACGCCGACAGCAACGTGCTGGCGTTCGTGCGAGCCTCAGACGGGGGTCAGAGGCTGCTTGTGTGCGTCGCCAACTTCTCGCCGGTCTCGCGGTCCGCCTACCGGCTGGGTCTTCCGCGTGCCGGACATTGGCGTGAGGCGATCAACACCGACTCCGCCCACTACGGCGGTGGCGACGCCGGCAACGGGGGCGGTGTGAGCACCGAGCCCACCCCCTGGCATGGACAAGCGCAGAGTGCCCAGATGCTGCTGCCGCCGCTGGCCGTCATCTGGCTGGTGCTCGACGAGCCGCCCGCCGCCGGCGCGACCGCAAGCTGATCTCGGAAATGAGCTGCCAGCCGTCGCGGCGCGCCCGCCTTCCAAGACGATCCCCTGCTGAGGCCCGATGACGCTCGTCTGGCCCGGTGAACCCTTTCCGCTCGGCGCCCACTGGGACGGCGGCGGCACCAACTTCTCGCTGTTCAGCGAGCACGCCGAGCGCGTCGAGCTCTGCCTGTTCGACGACGGTGGTGAGGAGACCCGCGTCGACATGGTCGCCCGCCAGGCGCTCAACTGGCACTGCTACATACCGGACGTCGGCCCCGGGCAGCGGTATGCCTTTCGCGTGTACGGGCCCTACGACCCTGAGCGGGGCAACCGCTTCAACCCGGCGAAGCTGCTGATCGACCCCTATGCAAAGGCGATCGACGGGGTCGTCGACTTCACGCTCGGTCTGAACGTGCTGCCCTACGTCCCGGGCGCCACAGTCGATGCGGATCTGACCCGCGACGATCAAGACGACGCGGCTGCCATCCCGAAGGCCGTGGTGATCGATGATTCGTTCTTCTGGGATGGGGATCGACCGCCGCGCGTGCCGTTTGCGGACACCGTCATCTACGAGACCCACGTGCGTGGTTTCACGATCTCCAACCCGGACGTCCGCGAGGACCTCCGGGGTACCTATGCGGGGCTGGCGTCCGACGCGGCGATCGGCTACCTGTGTGATCTCGGTGTCACCGCCGTCGAACTGATGCCGGTCCACCACATTGCCCACGAGTCCTTCCTGTTCGACCGCGGCCTGAGGAACTACTGGGGATACAGCACGATCGGCTTCCTCGCGCCGCACTCCGAGTACGCGGCGACCGGCAGCCGCGGCGAGCAGGTGCGGGAATTCAAGGGCATGGTCAAGGCGCTCCACCAAGCCGGCATCGAGGTGATTCTCGACGTCGTCTACAACCACACTGCGGAGGGCAACGAGCTCGGCCAGATGCTCTCCTTCCGAGGCATCGACAACGCCAGCTATTACCGGCTGGCACCCGAGGATCCGCGCTGGTACGTCGACTTCACGGGCACCGGGAATTCGCTGAACCCGGCCCATCCGAGCGTACTGCGGCTGATCATGGACTCGCTGCGCTACTGGGCGGTCGAATGCCACGTCGACGGCTTCCGCTTTGACCTCGCCTCGGCGCTCGCACGAGAGCTGTTCGATGTCGGCCGACTGTCAGCGTTCTTCGACGTCATCCACCAGGACCCGGTGCTGTCGCAGGTCAAACTGATCGCCGAGCCCTGGGACCTCGGTCCTGGCGGGTATCAGGTCGGCAACTTCCCGGTGCTGTGGTCAGAGTGGAACGGCGTCTATCGGGACACGATGCGTGACTTCTGGCGCGGACGCGCCAGCCGTGGGGCATTCGCCTCAAGGCTGACGGCATCTTCGGATCTGTATCAGGAGCCGGGCCGCGATCCGTTCGCCTCGATCAACTTCATCACCGCCCACGATGGGTTCACGCTCGCCGATCTGGTGTCCTACGAACAGAAGCACAACCTCGCCAACGACGAGGACAACCGCGACGGCACTGACGACAACCGCTCTTGGAACTGCGGCGTCGAGGGTCCCAGCGACGATCCGGAGGTGATTGAGCTGCGCGCGCGCCAGCGGCGCAACTTCCTGACGACGCTGATGCTCTCGCAGGGGACGCCGATGCTGCTCGGCGGCGACGAGCTCGCGCGCACCCAGCGTGGCAACAACAACGCCTGGTGCCAGGACAACGAGATCTCGTGGTTCGACTGGACGCCGTCGCCCGAGAGCACGGCGCTGCACGCCTTCACGCAACGGCTGATCGCGCTGCGCCGCGCTCACCCGACGTTCCGCCGCGAGAGCTTCCTAACCGGCGAGGAGCACAAGGGCTCCGGCCTGCCCGATGCCTGGTGGTTCAGACCCGATGGGCGCAAGATGACGAACGCCGACTGGGAGGATGGCGAGTGCGCGCTCGGGTTGTTCCTGAACGGACTGGAGGTGCGCGACCTCGGACGCCGCGGGCAGGAGATCACCGACGACTCGTTCCTGCTGCTGTTCAACGCCAACTCCGGGGACCGGGCGTTCATGCTCCCGCGCAGACGCTTCGGCCGCGAGTGGACGCTCGAGCTCTCGACGGCCCAGCCCGAGCTCGAGCCCGCCAGTGCCAACTACGGTGCCTGGACGGAGCTGGCGATCCCTTCGCAGTCGATCCTCGTACTCAAGCGGATCGCCTGACGCTGCGCGGCGGCCCAGGCCCTCACCCGAACTGGATGATGCGCGGCCGACCGGTTCTGCGAGGCTGAGCGGTCACCGCGCAGATCTATGCGCGATCCGTCACCTCCTTCGACAGAACATGTGAGGCCGCCGTCATGAGCAAGCCGTTCAAGGGCGTCATCAACGTCGACATTCGAGACTCGACTCCGGACTGGGATCCGTTCGAGCCGCCGAAGGCTCCCGAGGGCGCTCCGAACGTCGTCTACATCGTCCTCGACGACGTTGGCTTCTCGGCGATCGGCTGTTACGGCGGCCCGGTCGAGACCCCGAACATCGACCGGATCGCGGCGACGGGAGTGCGCTACACGCAGTGGCACACAACAGCGCTGTGCTCGCCGACGCGCTCCTGCCTGCTGACCGGTCGTAACCACACACGTAACAGCATGGCGTGCATCGCCGAGGCGGCGATCGGGTTCCCGAACGCGAGCGGAACGATCCCGCCCGAGAACGGCATGCTGTCCGAGATCCTCGGCGAGCTCGGCTGGAACACATACATGACCGGCAAGTGGCATCTGTGCCCGACCGACGAGATGCACCTGGCTTCGACACGACGCAACTGGCCGACAGGGCGTGGGTTCGAGCGCTTCTACGGATTCCTCGGCGCCGAGACGAACCAGTGGCACCCCGATCTGATCTACGACAACCACCCCGTCGATCAACCGAGCCAGCCAGAGGACGGCTACCACCTGTCAATCGACCTGACCGACAGGGCGCTTGAGTTCATCAAGGACGCCAAGGCCGTCGCGCCCGACAAGCCGTTCTTCCTCTACTACACGCCCGGGGCATGCCATGCGCCGCACCATGTCCCGACGGATTGGATCGAGAAATACAAGGGCCGCTTCGACGGCGGCTATGAGGCGATGCGCGAGCAGACGCTCGCACGCCAGAAGCAGCTCGGCCTGGTTCCGGAGAACACCGAGCTTCCGCCGATCAACCCGATCGGGACGCCTCAGAACCGTAAGGGACCGGATGACAAGCCGTTCCCGATGATGGACGTCACTCGGCCCTGGGCGTCGCTGTCGGAGGACGAGCGCAAGCTGTTCTGTCGCATGGCCGAGGTCTACGCAGGGTTTCTGGCGCATATCGATGACCAGATCGGCCGTCTCTCGGCTTACCTGGAGGAGACCGAGCAGCTCGATAACACGATCATCGTCCTGGTGTCCGACAACGGCGCCAGCGGTGAGGGGGGCCCCAACGGATCGCTGAACGAGAACAAGTTCATCAACGGGATTCCCGACGACATCGAGACGAACCTGGCGATGATCGATGAGCTCGGAGGCCCGAAGACCTACAACCACTATCCCAACGGTTGGGCGATGGCGTTCAACACGCCGTTCAAGATGTGGAAGCGCTACGAGTTCAACGGTGGCACCTGCGATCCCTGCATCATCTCCTGGCCGAACGGGATCAAGGCCCGGGACGAGATCCGCGGGCAGTACCACCACGCGATCGACCTGGTTCCCACGATCCTTGACTGCCTCGGGGTCCAGCCGCCCGAGTCGATCAAGGGGCACGTGCAGAGCAACTTCGACGGCGTCAGCATGCGCTACAGCTTCGACGATGCCGACGCCTCCAACCGCCGCAAGACGCAGTTCTACGCAATGCTCGGCTCACGAGCCATCTGGCATGACGGCTGGAAGGCCGTCAGCACGCACCCCACGCTGGCCGGCTGGAGCAACTTCAACGACGACACGTGGGAGCTCTACAACGTCGAGACCGACCGCGCGGAGTTGCACGACCTCGCTGCCGAGCAGCCGGGCAGACTGCGCGAGCTGATCAACCTGTGGTTCCGTGAGGCGGGGGCCAACGCCGCGTTCCCGCTCGATGACCGCTCGGCGATCGAGATCATCACGACCCCCCGTCCCCAGCTCACCAGCCCCCGCAACCGCTATCGCTATTTCCCAGGTGTCGCCGAGGTCCCCGAAGCGCTGGCCGTCAACGTCCGCAACCGTGACTACATCGTCGGGATGTGGCTCGACGTTCCAGCCTCCGGGGCCGGCGGCGTGCTGTTCGCGCATGGTTCGCATTTCGGTGGACACACGTTGTACGTCAAGGACAACCGGCTCCATTACGTCTACAACTTTGTCGGCATGCTGGAGCAGAAGATCGACGCCACCGAGGATCTACCGGTCGGCGAGAACCAAATCGTGTCTGCGGAATTCGTCAAGGATGGGGAGGACCCGCCGGGCCTCTCGACCGGAATCCTGTCCCTCTACCACGGCGAAACGAAGGTCGGTGAGGGGCGCATCAAGACCCAACCCGCGACCTTCGGTCTGACCGGGTCGGGGCTCACTGTGGGGCGCAGCCTGCACGCGATCACCTACGACTACCCTGGCGAGCGGCCCTGGCACTTCACGGGCGGCAAGATTCACTTCGGCGCGGTCGACGTCAGCGGTGAGCCGTACGTGGATCTCGAGCGTGAGGCCGCCGCGATGATCGCCAGGGAATAGCCTCGGCGAGGATCGGGCCGCGAACGGGTTCGCCCTCTCTGCCCTCGCACCGGCGCAACCAGAAAGCGAAAGGGCCCAGCCGAAGCCGGGCCCTCCCAAGACAGCGATAACGCTATCGGCGACTGATTACATCATCCCCGACATGTCGGGCATTCCGCCGCCGCCCATGCCGCCGCCAGAATCCTTGTCCGGCACCTCGGCGACGATCGCCTCGGTCGTCAGGATGTTCTTGGCGATCGACGCCGCGTTCTGAAGCGCGGAGCGCGTCACCATCGCGGGATCGATCACGCCTGCCGCGACGAGGTCGACGATCTCGTTCGTCGCCGCGTTCAGGCCGTGGCCCTTCTTCGCCTTGCGGACGTCGTTGACGACGACCGAGCCCTCGAGCCCGGCGTTCTCAGCGATCTGCCGGAGCGGCTCCTCAAGCGCACGGATAACGATCCTGGCGCCCGTCTTCTCGTCCGGATCCTCGATGTCGTCGAGCTTGATCGCGGCCTGCGCGTGCAGCAGCGCGACGCCACCGCCCGGGACGATGCCCTCTTCGAGGGCGGCCCGAGTGGCCTGCAGCGCGTCTTCGACGCGATGCTTCTTCTCCTTCATCTCCGTCTCGGTGGCAGCGCCGACCTTGACGACCGCAACACCGCCGGAGAGCTTCGCGAGGCGCTCCTGCAGCTTCTCCCGATCGAAGTCCGAGTCGGTGTTCTCGATCTCGTTCTTGATCTGGTTGATGCGGCCCTTGATCCCATCCGCCTCACCATGACCGTCGACGATCGTCGTCGTGTCCTTCGCGACGACTACGCGACGGGCGCGGCCGAGCTGCGAGATCTGAGTGTTCTCGAGCTTGAGGCCCATCTCCTCGGTGATCACTTCGCCACCGGAGAGGATCGCGATGTCCTCCAGCATCCGCTTGCGGCGGTCGCCGAAGCCGGGTGCCTTGACCGCGACACCGGTGAACGTGCCGCGGAGCTTGTTGACGACGAGCGTCGCGAGCGACTCGCCCTCGACGTCCTCGGCGATGATCAGCAGCGGCTTGCCCGACTGGATCGTCTGCTCCAGCACCGGCAGCAGGTCGCGCACCGAACCGATCTTCTGGTTGGCGATCAGGATGTAGGGATCCTCGAGGGTTGCCTCCATCCGGTCCTGGTCGGTGACCATGTAGGGGCTGATGTAGCCCTTGTCGAACTGCATGCCCTCGGTGAACTCGAGGTCCATGCCGAACGTCTGGCCCTCCTCGACGTTGACGACGCCGTCCTTGCCGACCTTGTCGATCGCGTCGGCGATCACGTCGCCGATCTCGTCGTCGCCGGCCGAAATCGTGGCGACGCGTGCGATCTGATCCTTACCCGAGATCTCCTTGGACTGGGTCTCGATGTTCTTGACGACCTGGTCGACGGCCTTCTCGATACCGCGCTTCAGGGCCAGCGGGTTGGCGCCGGCCGCGACGTTCTTGAGGCCCTGGCGGACGATCGCCTGCGCGAGCACGGTCGCCGTCGTCGTGCCGTCGCCGGCCACGTCGTTGGTCGCCGTGGCGACCTCGCGCACGAGCTGTGCGCCCTGGTTCTGGAAGACGTCCTCGACCTCGATTTCACGCGCGATCGTGACGCCGTCATTGGTGATCGTCGGCGCGCCGAACTTCTTGTCGAGGACGACGTAGCGGCCCTTGGGGCCGAGCGTCACCTTGACAGCGTTGGCGACCGCGTCGACGCCCTGCTCGAGGGCCTTGCGGGCCTCCGAGTTGTACTTCAGTTCTTTATGTGCCATGTGTTCTTTCGTTCTCCTGAGCGGTCTACTGGACCTTGGCCAGCACGTCGGACTCGCGGAGGACGAGCAGTTCTTCGCCGTCCACCTTGATCTCCGTGCCGCCGTATTTGCTGTAGAGCACCTCGTCGCCTTCGGCGACGTCAAGCGGCGTGCGCTTGCCGGTGTCCTCGTTCACCTTGCCGTCACCGACGGCCAGGACCTTGCCCTTCTGGGGCTTTTCCTTCGCAGTGTCGGGCAGGACGATCCCACTCGCAGTGGTCTCCTCCTCCTCGATTGCCCGTACGATCAGTCGATCGCCGAGGGGCTTGAGCTTCATTGATGCAACCTCCGGGTGGAAATTGTGCGTACGCTTGGCACTCTACCTACGAGAGTGCCAATAAGGTCACTATAGCCGTTTTGAAATGCTGTTCAAGGCTAATTTGGCACTCTCGTGTGAGGAGTGCCAAGATTCTTTACAAAAGGCCCGCATGCGCGGGCCTGTGTGCCCCGCCGACGGCGTGCTCGAAAACCTCGGGACGGCCCCCGGCGGCGTGTGACGCCCGGCGCTCCGGGGCGTAGTGTTGTCAACGATGCGCCGGATTCGGAGCCACATGGCCGTTGCAGCGACGTTCGCCCTTGTCCTCACGGTGGCCGTGGCCGCGGCTGCCGTGGCGCTCGGAGCCTCGTCGCGTTCGGGTCGGGTTGGCGTCACACCGGTGTACGGAACCGCGAGCAGCCCGTACTCGATCAAGCCGCTCGCCTGCCCGGCCGGCGATTCGGAGTCGATTCTCAGCACCCGTGCCGGCGCCACCGCCGAGATGGTCCCGGACGGCGCCCAGCAGGTGCTGCTGTGCCGCTACAACGGCCTGCCCAATCCGCCGCCGCTCTCGGTTGCGGGAAGACCGCCCTTCGGCCTGGTCGCATCGCGTCTGGTTCTGGACCAGGCGACCGTCGCGGGACTCTCCTCGCAGCTCGACGCGATCCCGGAGACGACCGGGGCATACAGCTGTCCCGCCGACTTCGGCACCGCGATCGTCGCCTACTTCCAGTACGCCTCGGGTCCTGCCGATCCGGTCAAGGTGGGCCTCGGTGGTTGCGAGGGCGTCAGCAACGGACACCTGGACCGCCTTGCGCTCGACGCCCCGGTCGTCGGTCAGCTCGAGGCGCTCGACCCGATCGAGGTCGCTCGGCCCGCCGTGATCAACGGCTACGTCCTGCTGTGCGGCGGACCCTACCCCGGTCGCTGCCGAGTTGAGCCGATCACCGTCTGCGGTGCGACTGCCGAACGCTGCGTCACCACCGATCGCGTCACGATCAGCGAGCGCCCGGGCAGAATCGTAGAGACGGCGAAGCTCCGCCACGGTCGCTTCGCGGTGAGGGTCGCGCCCGGCCGGTACAAGGTCACGCTCCTCGGCGACGGCGTTCAGGTGCACGGCAGGGTGTTCGCGACGAAGACCGTGACGGCGCGAGCAGGTCGCATCTCGACGGTCCGTTTCCTGATCGCCGTCCCCTGAAGCTCGGCCGCGCAATAAAGCGACGCGGCGAATCGTTTATTCGAAATTCAGGATCAGCGTCGCCGTGACCGATACAAGGGTGGGTTCGGCAACGGAGCGGCTCCGGAGGCGGGCTGGAGATCCGATGAACGAATTTGCAACTACCATCATCACCATCGGCCGACAGAGGGACCAAAACGCGTGAGCTACTCAAGCGCTGCGCAGGCATTACCACTTGGCCTTGACCACGGACCGGTGCTCGGCTACGTGGACCGGGTCGATGCAGACCGGATCGAGGTCATGATGACCGATGCCGAGACGATCGCACGGGTTTCAGTCTCTGATCTGGTCGCGCTGATCGCCGGGCCGGGCTTCCTGATCGGGATCGTCGACGGTCTCGCCCTGGTTGATGACAACTCCGCGAACGGCAATGGTTCGGGCGTTGCCCGGCGCGTGACATTGCGGATCATGCCCGCCGGCACGCTGCACCCATCCACGTCGAGCGCCGGGTCCTTCCGCGTGGGAGCGGCCGCCTATCCGAACATCGGCTCCGCCTGCCACCTGATCGACGGGGAGCGCTTCAACGCGTTCATGTCGCTGCTCGGTGCCGACGTCGCTCCGGACGAGCGGCTCGTCCTCGGGCACTTCGTCGCCGATCAGGGTGCGATCGCGATCGCGGACGGCAACAGACTCTTCCAGCGGCACCTCGCGATCCTCGGCAACTCCGGCGCCGGCAAGAGCTGGACGGTGGGGTTGCTGCTCGAGCGCGCCTCCCGTCTGCAGCACGCGAACCTGGTCGTGCTCGACATGCACGGCGAGTACACGCCGCTCGGGCTCGCGACCGAAGCGCGCAATGCCTGCGTGCGCGGCATGCGGATCGCCGGGCCGGCCGATCTCCTCTACGCCGGTGGCGACGTCCTGCACCTTCCGTTCTGGCTGCTTGAGCTCGAAGAGCTGCTCTCGCTGGTGATCAACGAGGGCGATCCGAACGCGGCCGACCACCGGCTCTGCCTCACCGACCGCGTGCAGACGCTCAAACGGTCGGCGCTGGCGGAGATGGGCCGCGGGGATGCGGTCGCGACCGCAACCGTCGACTCGCCGGTCCCCTACAAGCTCGATGACCTGCTGCGCTGGCTGAAGGCCGACGACGTCGAGATCATCGTCCGCCAGCCGAGCGGCCGGGTCGACCCGGGACCGTTCAACGGGAAACTCGGCGGCCTGATCGCCCGCTTCGAAGCGCGGATGGCCGACCCCCGCTACGGCTTCATCTTCCACCCGCCCGAGCACACCGTGTCCAGCGACTGGCTGGCCGAGACGGCCACGAAGCTGCTGGAGGCGGGCCCGGGCGACGTCGGGATCAAGACGATCGACTTCTCCGAGGTTCCGGCCCCGATTCTGCCGATGGTCGCCGGGGTGCTCGCCAGGCTGATCTACAACGTCCAATTCTGGATGGACCCGGAGGACCGCACGCCCGTCTGCATAGTTTGCGACGAGGCGCACCTGTACCTTCCGGCTCGCTCGAACCCGACCCCTGTTCAGAGCGTTGCGCTGACGGCGTTTGAAGCGATCGCCAAGGAGGGCCGCAAGTACGGCGTCTGCCTTGCCGTGGTCAGCCAGCGGCCGAGCGATGTCAGCCGGACGATCCTCAGCCAGTGCAACAACTACATGATCCTGCGCCTGACCAACGATCAGGATCAAGAGGTGATCAAGCACCTCGTGTCTGCGACGCTCTCCAGCCTGACCGGCGTTCTGCCGATGCTCGACGTCGGCGAGGCCGTCGTGATCGGCGACGCGATCCTCCTGCCGATGCGGATCAAGCTCGACGCGCCCGAGCTCAAACCCTCGAGCGTGACGATGCCCTACTGGAAGTGGTGGTCGGACCGAGCCTCGAGCAACGCTGCCATCTCGGTCGGCGTCGAGGCGATGCGCAACCAGTGGCGTGGAGAGTTCTGATCCGCTGGCGCAGGCCGGCGAGCCGAGGCTAATTCTGGGCGGCGCCGAGGCCGTGGATGCGGTCGCGCAGCTCCGGCGGGTTCTCGATGATCTGGGAGAAGCGCACGACCGTCACGGTGTCGTCCATCGACACCCGGCGTCCATAGATCTGCTCCAGGAAGTGGACCATCTCATCGACACGCCGGAACTCCGGGTTGTCGTGCTCGATGTCCCGGGGTGAGAGGTCGGCGACGCGCTTGACCTCGACCTGATCGATCACCGCCAGGAAGATCTTCTCCCGAGGCGAGTGCTGGTAGCCGATCGTGACCAGCACGCAATCGTTCTTACGGTATTTGTGGGACTTGTCGCCGAGCCTGATCGTGGCGGTCTTCCGCCCCCGGCGAAGCTGGTCGGCAAACACCGACGAGTAGAAATTCAGGACGCGCACGCGAGTCAGCCTACAGATCTGCCCCACGCAGCGACAACGCGCGCACGAGGATGTCCCGCTCGCCCGGGTAGCTCAGCGTCCTGGCAGCCTCGTCCAATGGCATCCAGCGTGCCTCCTCGATCTCATCGTCGTGATCGGCGGGGTCGCCGTCGACGTACTCGTACAGGAAGAACGCGACCCGCTTGTCGATCATCTGACCGCGACGCTGATACGCGTAGCGCACCTCCCCGAGCGCCGCCCTCAGCTCTCCGGTGACGCCCGCCTCCTCGCGCACCTCACGCGCGGCGGCCTCCTGCGGCGTCTCGTCTCCGTCGAGATGGCCCTTGGGCAACCCGAGCACGCGGTTGCCATCGGCATCGCGCTTGCGGGGAACGATCACGACCACCTCATCGCCACGCAGGACGACGCCACCTGCCGAGCGCTCCGGCTCAGTCTCGCCGGCGCGATTCACAAGAGCTGTGGCGGCTGGTCAGGATCGGCATCCTCCACAAATACCACAACACCGACCCTGGAATCGGTTCGCCTACGCCGCGTCGAGCGCGGCCTCGCGGCGACGGCGGCGAACCCAGTAGGCGATCCACGCCACCAGTGCGGCCATCAGACCAAGCGGCAGCAGCACGGCGAGTGCGATCAGCGACACCCCTGCCACGACCGTGAGTACCCGGACCGCGTCATGCCACGCCCTGCCGAGCGTGAAGCCGCTTGACGATCCGATCACAGGCACCACCGGTGGCAGCGTGCCGGCGTTGATCTGCACCTGCAGGGTGCTGAAGTCGACCTGGTGGTTGAGGCCGGCCAGGGTGGCCTGATCGCTTGAGATCGACGCCTCGGCGCCGTCGATCTGCGCCGTGATGCTGTCGATCTGCGCCTGGGTGGTGGCGGCCGCGAGCTGCTTGAGCAGTGCTATGCGCAGCGCCCGGGCGTCGGCCAGCCGGCGAACATCGCTCAGGTACTGGCTGTTGACGTCCTGGGTCGCGTCGGTTCGTGAGGCGACGTGCGCGTACTGCAGCGTCGAGAGTCGCGTCATCGTGTCGGCCAGGTTTCCGCTTGGGATGCTCAGCTGGAAGATCGCGTAGCCGTTGTCACCGCTCGCCGCTGTGATCGTCGAGTTCTTGACGACACCGCTCTCGAGCCCGACGACCGTGAACACCTCCTGGCTGACATCGTCGATCCGGTCGCCCGGCGCGAGCAGCTGCAGCTGGGCGGACTGGATCACCTTGCGTCCGTTCGACGCCGGTGTTGGGACGACGGTCTGGTTCGCGGGCGGAGCCAGCGCCTGGGCTGCGGGCGCCGACTCAGACGCTGCTGAGGAAGGAGGATGAGGCGGAGGAACCCGTCGTGCTGTGCGGGGTGCCGGCAGGACCGAAGGCGGTCCGCTTGTCGGCGCGGGTGCTCGCGGCGGCGTGGCGCACCACGCTCGAGTTGCTGCCTGCCACAGAGCCGGCGGCCGGCGGTACCGAGTTTCCGCTGCTGCTGAGATCATTGAGTGCCGGCGAGCTGGAGTTCCCGTTGACCACGATCACGGCGGCGATCGCCACTGCCGCGAGCCCGGCGAGGCCGATCCCGAACGCTGGACGCAGCGCCCACCGTCGGTTCCGTGGGCGCTGCGAAGTGCGAGCGTCGTCACCGTCTGCATTCGCGGTGGCGTCCGCCGGCGCAAAGCGCCGTGCAACCGAAGCATCGAGTGACCTTGCGGCGTCGGCGGGCAGCTCGGTCCGCTGATCGGCGAGCAGCAGCGCAAGTTCGGCCAGGTCGGCGTGGATCGGATCGACCGCTTCGCCGCGCAGGGTGGCGTCGATCGCCTCCAGCTCGGCCAGCACGTCCGGATCCATCGGCATCTCTTCAGACAGTCGCATTACAGGCCTTCCTCAGCTTCTGGACGGTGCGGTGCAGCAGGGTCCCGGCGTTCGATTCGCTCACGCCGAGCACCTGCCCGATCTCGGCGTTGCTCAGGCCGGCATGGAACTTGAGCGCGATCAGCTCTCGGTCCCGCGCCGACATCGCCGCCACCGCACTGCGCACCGCGGTCCGTCGCAGGGTCACGTCCGGCCCGTCGTCGGCGGTCTCCTCCTCGCTGAGCCCCTCGGGGTCGACGAGCAGCGTCGCGACGCGCTTGCGCCGTCGCAGCTCGTCGAGCGCGGCGTTGCGGGCGATCCCGAACAGCCATGCCCGCTCCTCGCCGCGGCGGCGATCGAACGTCCGCCTGCGCCGATATGCACGTTCGAAGGCGAGTGCGGTCACGTCCTCCGCCGCGGCGCTGTCACGCAGCAGCGTCAGCGCATAGGCGTAGACATCGTCACGGCTCGAGCGGTACAGCTCCTCGAGCCTGTCCCAGCTTTCGGTCTCGTCCCTGGACGGTGCTCTCATCACCAGCGCCATGCCAACACTACGACGCTCGAGCCGGTTCATCACACATCAATTTTCCGAGCCGACCTGTCCGGGCGCTGCAATTCAACGACCCGGACCCTGGATCGCCCGTTGCCCAGCCTATTAGCCCGCCGAAGCTGTCGAGACCGATGACGCAGACGTTCAGGAGGCGAGCAGGTCGCGTGAGCCCGGTAGGGCGAGCGCGGCGAACAGGCGCGGGTCGTTGGTGATCACGCCGCTGACGCCGAGCGCGGCGAGCTCACGGATCCGCGGCAATTCATCGACGGTCCAGACGTACAGTTCGCCGCCGGCGTCGTCGATCGCCGCGACCAGGCGTGGCGTGACCAGTCGCCAATGCGCCATCAGCGCGTCGCAGACGCCTGAGCGGATCGCGCGCGCTGCCCGGCCCGGCAGGACCGCGCGTCCGTATTGGACGGCGGCGATCCCCACAGGCACCAGCAGCGGCGAGCGGAACGGATCGCGACGGACCTTCGGGACCGAAAGGCCGAGTCGCAAGGCGGGCTCCGTCGCTCGGATCAGTGCCAGGCTCTCAGGGAAGAAGCTGGAGATCAACGTGCGTTCCAGCAAACCCCGGTCGCGCAGCGCGTCGAGCACCCTCAGTTCGTAGCCGGGAAGCTTCATGTCAACGTCCAGCTCGATCGCGGCGAAAGCATCGGACGCGAGATGATCGAGCCCCTCCTCCAATGTCATCGGGGAACGGTCTGCGGCGTCGCTGTAGTCGTGCGCCAGCACGAGTCGCTCGCCGTGCTGTTCACGCAGAACGTCGAACTCGATCATGTCGACCTCGGCGTGGAGGGCTGCGTCGAAGCTGGCGCTCGTGTTGCCCGGGACGATCAGGTCAGCGCCCTTGTGCCCGACTCGTCGTAACCGCCGCTGGTTCCTCACCGCGGTCGATTGTCCCAGCTGTGGCGCGCTGCTCACCCAGACGGGACCGGCATCCGTGCCGGCCCCGCCTGCTGAGCGGCCCCGCATCCCGCGGACTGCGGGATGGCGGGATGGTCGCCATGGCGGCTTTCAAGCGATCCCGCTCTGATCAAGGCGCGTGGCTCGAGTCGGCGCCGAGATGCTCTGAGCCTGCGCCGGGGACGCTCTGTGCCGGCGCGGTCGATGCTGCTCCCACGCGGGTACGGCGACCGCCGTGTATCGCCAGCGCGGCGCCGGCGCGCCGGCACATCAGCAAGTAGGTGATCGTGATGCCGACCGCCGGTAGCAGCAACGTCATCATGCCGAGGGCGCCGCTCAGCGCGTCCACGACGCTTCCGGAGCGAAAGCCCTCGAC
The DNA here is from genome assembly GCA_963742025.1 of uncultured Solirubrobacterales bacterium. Classification (GTDB taxonomy): domain Bacteria; phylum Actinomycetota; class Thermoleophilia; order Solirubrobacterales; family Solirubrobacteraceae; genus Palsa-465. The sequence goes on along the minus strand of CAVUKF010000006.1, from coordinate 220,810 downwards.
CACGCCGCCGATCTGCACGAGCAGCGACCGCCAGGCGGTATCGATGTAACCGGGTGCGCCCCGAACGAGCATGATCACGACCGCGACCAGCACGATCAGCGTGGTCAGCACCCAGGTGGTCACGCCGGCACGGGCCCAGGGCTTGAGGTCGCAGATCCGCGGGTCATGTCGGCGGCGGCGGAGCATGCTCCTGAGCACCGGCCGGATCCGCCCGAACAGGTCCGAGACGCCGATCAGGTCGCTGACGACGTGGTAGCCGTCAAGCCTCACCCACGGCAGGAACTGATTCAGGATCAGGATCTGCTGGCTGAGGACCACGATCAGCAGCGGTGCGTAACCGGTCACGAGAGATATCACGGCGGCGACGAGCGCGAACAGCGTGTTGAAGTAGACGCCGCCCAGGTCGGTCCGCAGTCGCCCGGATCTCGGCAGCCGCCATGAGTCGGTCACGTCGGTGTAGAAGACCGGCCACACCAGGTATATCCCGACCCCAATTCGCCCTGGGCGTGCGCCGCCATAGCGGCATGCCGCCGCGTGCCCCAGCTCGTGGAAGGCCAACGACAGGATCACCAGGGCAAACATCGCGAGTCCCAGAGCCGGGTGGTGCAGCACCGTGCGAAGTCCGGCGCTGAAGCCGTGCGAGTTCGCCAACCACACGTCGCACGCGATCATCGCGGCGAGCGCTGCGGTGATCACCGGCGCAAGGAACAGGCCTCGCAGCGGGCCCGCGAGTGCGTTCACCACTCGCTCCGGGACGATCCCGGCGCGGAACCGCAGGCCGAGGAGCACATTGCGGCGCTCCAGATGGGGAGTGCTGCCATCCGCGAGCGGCAGGAGCCCCAACGGAAGCAGCTTCTGTTCGGCGACGTACTTCACCTGTTCCGCGGTGATCCGCACACCGGTCCGGGCACTCGCCTGCCCGGCGATCTCGTTGAGCTCGCGCCCATCCATGCAGCCGGCGATCCCATAGAGAAGCTCAGAGAGCTGCACGATCTGGCCGTCGCAGCGGCGGATCAGGTACGGAGGCTCCCTCAGCCCGGATCCCCCACTCCTGCCGATCAGCTCTGTGCCCGGGAGCAGGCAGGGCCGGCAGCGTGTAGGCGCTGCCATCTTTGTTCCTTCGATCGTGATGCTCATCGTTTGCTCCGCAGGATTCGAGCCTCACACGCCTTGGACACGCAAGCGGGGTGGCCGTCGGGCCACCCCGCTTGGCATTCATCGGCATGCCTAGAGGGACAGGCTCACGTTGTTGCCGTCGAGGTCGCCGTTGCCGATCCCGGCGATGTTCAGCAGCCCGAAGTTGCCGTTCCCATTGCCGTTCCCGTCAAAGGAACCCTGGTTGTAGGTGTACGTGTTGCCCGCGGGATGCCAGCAGCAACCCATCAGCTCCCGGGCGGGAAGCTGCTCGGCCAGCTGGCCGTCGAGCTCTTGAATCGTGATCTCACGCATGCTGTCTCCTTCGTTTGGTTGGGTCGATGGTCGAATACCGCGCGCGGCTTGGGCCCTGTCGCCGTCGCCGGCATCGCCTATTGGTTCTTAGGATTCCCTCCGCCATGGGTGGTCATGTGATGAGGTTGATCAGATTGGACTGAGGGTTTTTCTCATCAGCGACTCCTCGTGTCGCAGGCTTTCAGCGGTCCGGGCGACCTCACGACGCGAGTGGACACCCAGCTTGCGCATCACGTTCTTGACGTGGCTGTAGACGGTCGTGTTCGAGAGCACGAGCCGTTGTGCGATCTGCTCGGTGGTGGCGCCGTTCTCCAGCAACTCGACGACCTGCCACTCACGTGTCGTCAGGCGACTGTGCAGCGGCCGCCAGCCGGCGTCCGGAACCTCACGCAGCAGCGCGAGCAGCGGGGCGTTCAGCCGTCGCGGGACGATCGCCTCGCCTCCCACGGCCAAACCGACCAGGCGCCCGAGTTCGCTCGGCTCAACCTCCTTGTCGATATGCCCGATGGCACCCGCGCGCAGCGCCTCCAGCACGGCCTCGTCATCCCTTTCCGTGGCGGCGACCGTCAGGATGCGAGACGCCGGGTTGATCTGGACCAGCTTGCTGATCATCGCCAAGCAACCGGCGGGTGGGAGTGCCGTGTCGATGAGCAGCAGCTCGGGCAGGTAGTAGTGCGCGAGCTCCAACGTCTCACGGCCATCTCGGGCCGTGTGGACGATCATCGAGCACGCGGCTGCGTGCAGCGCGTTCTGCACCATCCGCCGGGCGAGCCCATCCGCATCGGCGACCAGCACGCGTATGTGAGCCTCGCCGCCTCGGAGCTGCGCATGAGGTTCGACTTGAAGGGCGCCGGTCATGGCTCTCTCCGGTCGACCCCGGCGTTTTCATGTGGAGATCCGAACCGACCGGCACCCACCACCGACATCTTCCGCGGCGGACCTGGCGGAACCCTGTGACGTGCCCGTTTCACGCGAATGTGGGTCTGCCGGTAGCTGACTGCAGCGGTCGCCAGTCCGAGGAACACCATCGCCAGCAACACCAGCAAAGAGGCCGGCGACGCGGGTGCGTACCCGCCGTTGCCAACCTTGGGTGTGTGTCCGACGCCGGTGCTCGTCCCGGGGGTGCGTCGGGCGGTGGTTTCGGGCACACTCCCAGGGACGGAGTGGATCGTTACGGGCGGCCTCGGCTGAGCTCGCCGCTCAGCGGCCTGGCGGCGCGCGGCCTCTCGACCCACCGCTTGACGCCGTGCCGCTTGACTATGTGCCTGCCCCGCGCGCAGCAGAGCGCGCTGCATGCGCACGTTCGCAAAACCGCTCGCCGACAGCCGATGATCGCGTTGGAACCGGATCACGGCTCGCATCGTCAGTGGGCCGTAGACCCCGTCGATCGGCCCGGCTGAGAGCCCAACGGACTCGAGGTGACGCTGTAGCACCCGGACAGCTGGGGAGCCGCCGGGCACTCCGTAGCCGGCACCGGGTTCCACCACGAAGGGCCGTGTCCGCATCGTGGCCAACGTGACCGGGCCCGCGATGCCATCAACGACGAGGCCGTGCGTTGCCTGGAAGCACTCCACCGCCCGCTCGGTGAGCGGTCCGTAGAGCCCGTCGATCGGCCCCGGAGAGCAGTCTGCACCGGACAGACGACGTTGCAGTGTGCGCACCGCGTCGGAGCCACCGGTCGCATAACCACTTCCCATCTCGAGCAAGCTCGAGCGGGTGAGGCCGCCATCAGCGACACGGTCGGACCTGTATGCGCGGGATCTGCGTGGGTGGATGCGTCCGCTGCCCCGCGGCCGTCGAGCGGCCTCGACGAAATGCGGCCGGGCGGGCAGTGCGGGGGCGTCGGCGAAATGCGGACCGGCCTGCGGTGCGCCGGCGTCGGCAAAATGCGGACCAGCCTGCGTCGGGCCGGCGATCCCCGCCAGCGCGACGGCGGCGATCAATGCCAGGACGAGCACGACCGCCTCGGACCGACTCGGTGCGCCGCGCCGCAGATACCGTCCCATGCGATTTATCCCACGGATGGGCGGGCGACGAACACTTAGGCGCTGGAGCGAATGAGCCATGCGGCGTCGGCCACCGAGGCGATGCTGAGCCTCGGGAGCGCCGTACTGGGTCGGCTTGCCCTTGCCACGCAAGATGGCACGGATGACCGCACAGCTCCCACTCCACGCCCGATCAGAGCGTGACATGAGTCTGTTCTCCTATTGGTTGCTAGGGATGCGCCTCGGCTCATGGCCAACGGCGCGATGACCTGGTGGACTAACCCAGGTCTAGCCGGGGCGCTCTAGCAAGAGGAGGAACGGCGCGTCCGTTCGTGAGTGACGACGCTCTCGCAGAGCGCGGCTCACGAGCGGTGCGAACATCGCCATCAGCGAAGCGAGGACGGCGACGCCGAAGAAGTAGCCCGAGGCACCGGCCGCCACGGAATCAACGCCGCCGCCGAGCTGGATCGGCCCGGCCGGCGGTGCGGGCGAACTCGGCGGTGCGACGGTGCGCTGGTGGCCCGCCTGGCGGACCGCCAGCGAAAGACCGGTCGCGACGGCTGCATTCACCGTCGCGGGCGCGGCAGCGGTCGAAGCGGCCTGCGTCGAGATGCCGCGATCAGACCGGGTCGGTGCGATGCTCTCGGGTGACTGCACCGCCACGGCGGGAATGCTCGTCATCGGCGAGGTCTGTCCGTTCGCCGGCGTGAAAACCGAGGCAGTCGGACTGGCCGCCGCGGCGGCGGTGCTGAGGACCGGCGAGGTGGTGCCGCCGGCCGGCGCGACGGTGTTGAGCACCGGTGCGACCGTCTTCGTGACGCCGCTCAGGACGGGGGTGAGGGTGCTGGTCACCGGCGTGACCGTGTTGAGGACGGGTGCAACGGTGTTGAGGACCGGGGCGACCGTCTCGACGACAGGGGCGACCGTCGTGGTGACGGTGCCGAGGACCGGGGCGACGGTGTTGACGACCGGCGCGACGGTGTTGACGACCGGCGCGACGGTGTTGACGACCGGCGCGACTGTGTTGGCGACGGTGTTGACGACCGGCGCGACTGTGTTGGCGACGGTGCTGGTGACCGGCGCGACTGTGTTGGCGACGGTGCTGGTGACCGGCGCGACTGTCTTGGCGACGGTGCTCGTGACCGGCGCGACTGCGTTGGCGACGGTGCTCGTGACCGGCGCGACTGTGTTGGCGACGGTGCTCGTGACCGGCGCGACTGTGTTGGCGACGGTGCTCGTGACCGGCGCGACGGTGCTGGTTGAAGGCGCCGCGGTGTTTGTCGACTGCGAACCCGCCGGTGCGACTGTCTGCGTTACCGCCGAGACCGTCTGGGTGACCGCGCCGAGCGCCGAGCCGAGCGTCTGGTTTGGTGCCGGCGTGGTCGCCTGCGCTGCGCTCGCCCCAACAGCGAGCATGCTCGCCACAAGGACGAGGAGGAAACTGATGCGGAGCTTGAGCACCTTGGCTGTCTACTCCGTGAGTGTCGGAATCACGGGGAACATTGATGGAGCCGATGACGGATCGTAAGCATCATCCGATCGCCTACCCACCTGATCAAGGATCCAAACAAGGATCCAAACCCCGGGCGCGTTCCAACCGCTTCGCGCAGCCGTTTCGACGGGTCGATTCACGTGGCAGGTGCCGAACGCCTACCCGCTCGCCGACTGCCAGCACGGTCGGTATGTGGCTCCGTCGAGCGCGAGGTCGTAGAGCGCGCCCATGATCCCCAGGCGCTGGTCCGCTGCGCAGAAGCGGGGGTAGAGTGAGCGCTGGTACTCCGCGTTGAGCACCGGCTTGCCGGCTTTCAGATAGGGCTTGAATGCAGCGCATTCCTGGTACTGGTTGCACTGCTCCACAAGCGCTCCGTCAAAGTAGGGCTCGAGCTCGGCCGCCTGTGCGGAGTCGTTCTTCTGCAGGACCGCCAGCCCCAGGCTGTGCGCCTCATGGGCGATCCACTTCGCGTAGCGCAGCTGCTGAGCGAGCGTGACCGGGAAGCCGGTGTCGTTGCCGACCTCCTCGATGTTGTCGGGTTCGATCGCGTCGAAACGCTTCCGTGCGCACATTCTGAACCGCGCCGACATGATCGGCTCGAGCACCGACAGGGCACGGATGTCGAGCCAGCGTTCGCCGGGCCAGCCGTCCGGTTTACCGAGCACCGAGCGTGGGAACGCGCTCGCATCGGAACGCCAGTTCTCCCAGGTGCCGACGTCGATGTAACAGATCACACGCTTGCCGGCGGCGTGCAACGCCGCGACCTCGGCGGCCGAGGTGTCGAAGCCGTCGACGTCGTATGCGGCTGCAGGGATGGAGTGCTCGACCCGTCCCTGGAGCTGCCAATACCAGGTCAGGTGCTGGGGCATGTGCCAACGGTGGGGCTCCGTGCGCGCCGGGACACGTGAACGAGCCATCGCCGTGAGTGCCCCCGTGCCAGCGGCGATCAGCGCCACCGCGATCGCAAAGCGCGCGACCAGCCTCACGATTGGCACCCCGGGCACCAGTAGGTCATCCGGTTCCCTTCGCCCTGGGGCCGGGCGCTGATCGGCGTCCAGCAGCGGGGGCAGGGCGATCCGACATGGCGGTAGATCTGCAGCCGTCCGTGCCTCGGTCCTCTCAGCCCGGAGGCGAGCATTCGCGGTCTGACACCCGCGACGATCGCCAGCGCCTCCTCCTCGGCCGACCGATCCAACCGTCCGCCACGGGTCGATGCCCGCCTCCCAACACCCCTCGGATTTCCAGATGTTGCCGATTCCAGCGATGTTGCGCTGATCTAGCAGGGCGTCGCCGATCGCCCTCGTCGGGTCGTCCTGCCGAAGCGATCGCAGGAACCGCAGGCTGTCGAACTCCTCGGCGAGCACGTCAGGCCCAAGCCCCGCCAGCCTCTGGTCAAAACGGGCGCGGCTGTCGGTGAGCAGTTCGAGCACAGGGCCGTCGAACTCCACCACCTCATGCTCACCGCGACGAAGCACGATCCAGGCGCGCGATCGCGCTCGATGCCAGCGCTGGCCGGCTCCGAACACGCCCCACGAGCCCGTCATCCGGAGGTGCGAATGAAGCACGAAGCCACCGTCGAAGTGCAGAAACAGGTTCTTGCCGTGCGTGCTGACACCGGTGAGCGTCTTCCGGCCAGTCGCGGCGGCCAGCGCTCGCGCCCATGCGAGCCGCGAAGCGCGCCCTTCGCCGGCGCCGGCATCAGGATTTCGTCGGGAACGCTGCCCTCGAGGATCGGGCGCATCCGTGTCGCCGCCCACAGGATCGTGTCGCCCTCCGGCAAGCTCGGTCGCTATCTCACGCAGTCAAAGTGAGGCGGCGTGGGCCCTCGTGGAACCCCAACTCCAGCAGCCGCGGACCGAGTGTCGAGCGCAGGGCGCTCTCGCCGTCGACCTTCTCCAACGCGAGCCGCTTGATCCGTCCAGCACGGACGTGCTCGACCAGCGCCACCAGTGCCGACGTCAGTCGCTCGTCATCGGCATCGACCAGAGTTTGCAGGGCTTTGCCGCCTCGCTCGAGGTACACGATCGGGACGCCGCGGTCGAGCACCAGATATGCGCCGGCGGTTCGGGCGGGCGCCCTGGACTCGCCCGGACGCGCCGGCCACTTCAGCGCGCCGCCATATGGCTGCGCCGGGTCGACGGCGGACAGCACCAGCGGCGCCGGCTCGCGGCCGCCGTCGCCGTCTACGGCACGCAGACGCTCGACCGCCCCCGGCAGCGCGAACTGGGCGCCGCCGAGCCCCTCGACGAAGTAGCCGCGCCGCGCGATTCCGAGGGTCTCGAGCGCCGTGAGCTCCGAGTAGATCGCCGAGAAGCCGCCGGTGAGGCCCTCGGCCAGCACCTGCTCGCGCGTCACGATCCCGTAGCGCTCGAGCAGCAGTTCGGCAAGCGCGCGTCGCCGCGCACCCGGATCGACACTCGCCCCCAGCAGCAGCGGCTCGGTCAGCGACCAGCGACCCTGGATTGCCGGCACGCGTCCACCGCTGCGACGGCGCGCCGAGAACCGATTGGAACGCGTCCTGGCACCTGGCGGACCCGACCGCGAGGCGGCGCCCGTAGCCTGCGCCAGCGTCAGTCGCGGCGCGCGCAGCGGCGCGAATGCATCGTTGGTCACCTCCCCCGCCCACACCAGATCCCAGAGCGCGTCCTGCAGCTCCGGCGCCGGAACCTCGCACGCCGACGAGCAGGTCGGTGAAGAAGCACGCGCCTTCGCGCAGGCGCTCGCGCACGCGGATGTGCGCGAGCGCCTCCGGCACCTCTCCCCTGGACGGCGGGCCTCCGAGCAGCGGCAGGTCCTCACGGAAGTACAGCGCGACACGGCCAGAGGAGCGGCCGAGCGCACCCGCGCCGATCCAGACGACCTCGCCGGCGGCGCACAGCTGATCCATCCAGGCGCGTCGAATAGGCGCCGATCCGGCGCGGCAGCACCTCGCGCTCCCACACCTCTGCGGGCAGCGCGATTCCCTGCAGGGGCACGAGCACGTCGCGCAGGCGATCGATCCCGGCGCCGCTCGCCGGGTGGCGGTCGACGTTCTGCCAGGCGGGCAGGAAGCGGGCGAGCGCGCGCTGGTCGACCGCCTCGACCTCCTTGCGCAGCGCCGCCAAGCGACGCCCGTCGCAGCCGCCGAGCACCTCGGGATCGCACCATTCGCGCTCTGAGCCGCCCGGTCGCAGTTCGCCGCGCACGAGCGTCGCCGTCGCGCTCGAGCGTCGCCAGCACCGCACCGACGTCGACGCCGTAACGCTCTCGCAGCCTGCGCTGTCGGTGAACGGCCCGTGGGTTGCGGCGAAGCGTCGCGCGACCCGGAGCAGGGCATCCGGGACGTCCTCCAGGAACGCCTCGGGCAGGCCGCCGGGCGGCACGACCCCGAGCGCATCCCGGTACAGGCCGGCATCGGCGGCGTCGATCCAGCGCTGCTCGCCGCCGAGCCGCACCCGGATCGCGCGCCGTTCCGCCGCAAGCTGATCCAGCATCGCCCTCGGCGTCAACGCCGTCGATGACCCGGGCCGCGACCTCCGCGTCGCCGAGATCGCCCAGCGCTCGGAGCATGTCGTGCAGGGCGTCGCGGGTCGCGACGCGGCGATGCTCGGAGAGGAACTGCAGGTCGGCCTCGACCGAGGCGAGCGCGCCCGGGTCGATCAGATCGCGCAGCTCCTCCTGTCCGAGCAGCTCACGCAGCAGCTCGCGGTCGAGCGACAGCGCGGCTGCGCGCCGCTCGGCGTTCGGCGTGTCGCCCTCGTACATGTAGGTGGCGACGTAGTCGAACAGCAGCGAGGAGGCGAACGGCGAGGCGCTCGCGGTCTCGACCTCGACCAGCGAGATCTCCCGCCGCGCCGAGTGCGTTCAGCAGCGTGACCAGGCCGGGGACGTCGAGCACGTCCCGCAGGCACTCACGGAACGTCTCGAGGATGATCGGGAACTCGCCGTACTTCTTGGCCACCTCCAGCAGCGACTGCGACTTCAGCCGCTGCTGCCACAGCGGCGTGCGCTTCCCGGGCCGCGCGCGCGGGATCAGCAGCGCCCGCGCCGCGTTCTCGCGGAAGCGTGCCCCGAACAGGGCGCTCGAGCCAATTCCGCGACGATCGCGTCCTCCACCTCGTCGGGCTCGAGCATCACCAGCTCCGCGCCGGGCGGCTCGTCGGCATCGGGTAGATGGATGATGATCCCGTCGTCGGAGGTGATCGCGTCGGACTCGAGCCCCAGCTGATCCCGGATCCTGGCGCTCAGCGCGAGCGCCCAGGCGGCGTGGATCCGCCCGCCGAACGGCGAGAGGATGCACAGCCGCCAGTCGCCGATCTCGTCTCGGAAGCGCTCGACGACGATCGCGCGATCCGAGGGGACCACGCGCGTCGCCTGCTGCTGCTCACGCAGGAACGCGACCAGGTTGCGCGCGGCGCGCGGATCGAGGTCATAGTCGCGCTCGAGCGCCTCGGGCGGCTGATCGACCGCCCAGCGTGAGAATGCGCCGATCGCCGCGCCCAGCTCGCCCGGCCGCCCGACGCTGTCGCCCTTCCAGAACGGGACCGCGCCCGGCAGTCCGGGCGCCGGCGTGACGATCACGCGGTCGCGGCCGATCTCCTCGATCCGCCAGGTCGAGGCGCCGAGCAGGAAGGTCTGGCCCGGCCGCGCCTCGTACACCATCTCCTCGTCGAGCTCGCCGACGCGCCGGCCGTCCGGCAGCGTGACGGCGTACAGGCCGCGGTCGGGGATCGTCCCGGCGTTCGTCACCGCGAGCTGACGGGCACCCGGGCGCGCGCGGATCGTGCCGGCGATCCGGTCCCACACGATCCGGGGACGAAGCTCGGAGAACTCCGACGACGGGTAGCGACCGTCGAGCATGTCGAGCACGTTCTCCAGCTGGGCGCGGCTGCACTCCGCATAGGAGTAGGTGCGCGTGACGAGGGCGTGAAGCTCGTCGACGGAGACCGTCCTTCGCCGCCGCCGGTACCAGCAAGTCCGGCGGCGGCGATCGCGACGATCTGCTGTGCCAGGACGTCGAGCGCGTTGCGAGGCACGACCGTCGTCTCGATCGCGCCCTCGCGCATTCGCTTGGCGACCACCGCGCACTCGAGCAGGTCGGCGCGGAACTTGGGGAAGATCCGCCCGCGGCTGACGTCGCCGACGTTGTGGCCTGCCCGGCCGATCCGCTGCAGTCCGCGCGCGACCGACTTTGGCGACTCGACCTGGATCACGAGGTCAACCGCGCCCATGTCGATCCCGAGCTCGAGCGAGGAGGTCGCGACCAGGCAGGGCAGCTCGCCGGCCTTCAGCATCTCCTCGACGATCAGCCGCTGCTCGCGCGCCAGCGAGCCGTGATGGGCTCGCGCGATTTCGCGTCCCTCCAGCTCGTTCAGGCGCAACGCGATTCGCTCGGCGCCACGGCGGTTGTTGACGAACAGGATCGTCGAGCGGTGGGCGTTGATCAGCTCCAGCAGCTCCGGGTAGATCGCCGGCCAGATCGAGCGACGGGTGGCGTCGGTGCCGCCGGCGAGCGGGTCTAGCTCGATTGTCGCGTCCGGCTCGACCATCGACTCGACCGGGATGTGGATCTTGAGGTCGAGCTGTTTGCGCAGCCCGGTGTCGACGATCCTGCAGGTCCGGGACGGTCCGACCATGAATCGGGCGACCTCCTGAGCGGGTTCTGCGTCGCGGACAGGCCGATCCGCTGGACCTCGGTGTCCGCCGCCGCGCTGAGGCGCTCGAGCGTGAGTGCCAGGTGGGCCCCGCGCTTGGTCGCGGCGACTGCGTGAATCTCGTCGACGATGCACCAGCGGGTCTCCGTGAACAGGCGCTGCGCCTGACCGGTCAGCATCAGGTAGAGCGACTCCGGCGTCGTGATCAGGATGTCCGGGGGCGTGCGGAGCATCGCCTGGCGGTCCTTCTGGGGCGTGTCGCCGGTGCGCACCGCCACGGTCAGCTCGGCTCCGATCCCGCGCAGCGGCACCCGCAGGTTGCGGTCGATGTCGTAGGAGAGCGCCTTCAGCGGCGAGACGTAGACGAGGCTGATGCCGGCCGGACCGGCGTCGTCGGGCCGTTGCGCTGCGAGCGCGTCGATCGCCCACAGGAAAGCGGCAAGCGTTTTGCCCGATCCCGTCGGGGCGCTGATCAGAACGTGCTCGCCGGAGGCGATCGCCGGCCACGCCTGCGCCTGCGCGGCGGTCGGCGCCGCGAATGCGCGCTCGAACCACTCGCGAGTGGTTCGGCTGAAGGTCGCAAGTGGCTGATCGGGCGCCATCATGCCGAGCGTAGCGCTCGCCGACGCGGTGGATCCTATGGCGGCTCCGGGCTCATGAACGCGACCTGCGTCGAGAGCCCGGCGGACGCCGCAAGCGTCGCGATCCGGCGCTGAGGCTGGACCGCCGGCCTGATCTCCCGGAGGTGCGGACCGAGCCTGTCAGCCAGTTCCTCGAGGCTGATGACGACGATCGTAAGTCCCCAGAAGCGCGGCCCGTGATCCTCGAGCGACGGCGGTGAAACGAGCTCCAGGATCGCCGGTCCGAGCCGGACGAAACCCTGGCGCGTGCCTTCGTTCTCGACGGTCCGTTTGAGCGCGATCCCAACCGCCCGGAGCGCTGCGGAGGTGCGGTCGAAGTTCGGGGTGGCGACGACGAGATGGTCAAGCCCGGTGGCACCGTTCGGATGGGTCGCGAACGGCGGCGGGTGCCGCATCAGAGGCTCGGGCGTGTCCAGGCCGTCGATCGACGGGACCTCATCGATGTAGCGCATCGCCCACGAGGTGATGCCGCGCGCGCCGTTGCGTGAGCCCAGCCAGATCCGCACACCGCCAAGGTCGAGATGGCCCTCCTCGTGATCCACCTCGAAGCCGAGCGCGCGCCAGCGCTCGGGCGGGTCGGCGATCGTCAGCTCGGCGAGTTCCGGTTCGCGGTCTGGGCGTCTCGGCATTACGGTGAAGATCATCGCTCGCACCGTGAGGCCCGATGTCAAATCCTGGTCAACTCACCGACGTCTGGGGGGAGCTCGGGCTCGAAACCGTCTACGGGTGCCACGGGATCCGGGTCACCGCAGCTCACTGGCCCGCGTGAATACGGCGTCGAGCATCCCCTCCGTGAGCCGCCCGGTGAAGGTGTTCTGCTGGCTGGGGTGGTAGCAGCCGAGCAACGTGACGGCACGTTGTCCGGGGCCGGTGGCACGGTGCTCGGCGCCGTGGCCGAATCGCGGCCACGGCCGCGGCGGTGACAGCAGCCGCAGCGCGCCGTCCCAGGCGAAGCCGCCCAGGCAGACGATCACGCGGGTCGCTGATAGCAGCGCGAGCTCGCGATTCAGGTATGGCAGGCACGTATCTCGCTCGGTCGGGAGCGGCTTGTTGGCCGGAGGCGCGCAGCGGACCACGGCGCTGACCCAGCAATCGCTCAGGCGCAGCCCGTCATCGCGTGAGACGGAGGTCGGCTGGTTCGCGAAGCCCGTCCGGTGAAGCGCAGCGAACAGCCAGTCGCCGGAGCGGTCGCCGGTGAACACCCTGCCTGTGCGGTTGGCGCCGTGGGCGGCGGGCGCGAGGCCGAGCACGAGGACGCGGGCGCGCCGGTCGCCGAACCCGGGGAGGGGCCGGCCCCAGTAGGTCTGATCCCGGAACGCCGCGCGCTTCTCAAGCGCCACCTGCTCTCGCCACTGGACCAGGCGCGGGCAGCGCCGGCAGGTCGTGATCTCGCGCTCGAGCTCGTCCAGCGCGCTCAAGACTTCAGCGCGCGGCCGTAATGGCGCTCGTAGTACTCGAGGTACTCGCCGCTGCGGATCGGCTCCCACCACCAGGCGTTTTCGCGGTACCACTGGACCGTCCGCGACAGGCCCTGCTCAAAGCGCGTGCGCGCCCGCCAGCCGAGCGCCTGCAGCTTGTCGGACGCGAGCGAGTAACGCCGATCGTGACCGGGCCGGTCGGTGACGTACTCGATCTGCGCCGGGTCGGCGCCCGCCAGCTCGATGATCCGCTGCACCACCGCCAGGTTCTCGCACTCGTCAGGACCGCCGCAGTTGTAGACCTCGCCCGGCACCCCGTGCTGCAGGGCGTGACCGATCCCGCGCGCGAAGTCCTCGACGAACAGCCAGTTGCGTACCTGCCTGCCGTCGCCGTAGACGGGGAGGTGATCCCCGGCCAGTGCGTTCAGGATCATCAACGGGATCAGCTTCTCCGGGTACTGATACGGGCCGTAGTTGTTCGAGCCGCGGCAGATCAGGGTCGGCAGGCCGTAGGTGTGGAAGTAGCTCGATACGAGCAGGTCAGCGCCGGTCTTGGTGGCGCTGTAGGGGCTGGAGGGAGCAAGTGGCGAAGACTCGGTGAAGGAGCCGCTGTCGATCGAGCCGTAGACCTCGTCGGTTGAGACCTGGAGATAGCGCAGCGAATTGGCGCGCGCCGCCTCGAGCAGGACGTGGGTGCCCTGCATGTTCGTGACGATGAACGCCTCAGGACCCGAAATCGAGCGATCGACGTGTGTCTCGGCCGCGAAGTTGACGATCGCCTCGGATCCCCTGACAGCGTCGGCGACCGCGACTGGATCCTCGATCGCGCCGTGAACGAGGCGGAGTTCGTCGATCACGTCATGCAGGTTCTCTCGCCGGCCGGCGTAGGTGAGCTTGTCGAGCACGGTCACGTCGTCGCCGTGCTCACGCAGGCGGATCCGAACGAAATTGGAGCCGATGAAGCCGGCACCGCCACAAACCAGCAGTTTCATGTCGACCGCACCCTAGCGGCCATGTAACCCTCGAGCCCCGCCCGCCAGTGCGGCAACTCCGGCACCTGCTCCCCGCGTTCGGTTCCCAACACGCTGTAGGGCGGTCTCGGTGCGGGGCGCCCGAGCGCCTCGGTGCTGCCCGGGCTGACCTTTGTGCCGGCGCCGGCGGCCGAGATGATCTCCTTCGCGAACACGTACCAGGAGCACTCCCCGCCAGCCGCGATGTGGACGACCCCCCGCAGCGCCCGGCACCGCTCACGGTCGGTCGCGATCGTGAGCAGCGCGGATGCGAGATGCTCCGTGAACGTCGGGCATCCGAACTGGTCGTCGACGACCGTCAGCCGATCGCGTTGCGCCGCGAGGCGCATGATCGTCGCGGGGAAGCACGGACCGCCGGTGCCGAACAGCCACGAGGAGCGCACGATCGTGTGACTGTCCGGGGCGCCCGCTGCGACGGCCCGTTCGCCCGCCAGCTTTGAGGCGCCATAGACCGACAGTGGACCGGTCGCGTCCGATTCGAGGTAAGGCGTGCGCTTGGCGCCATCGAACACGTAGTCACTGGAGACATGGATCGTCCATGCGCCCGCGTCCGTCGCTGCACGAGCCACGTTGCCGGCACCGGTGCCGTTGACGGCGTGTGCAGTTGCGCCGTCGCTCTCGGCGCCGTCGACATCGGTGTAGGCGGCGAGGTTGAACACAGCGTCCACGTTCGCATCGCCGATCACGCTGCGCACGGCGGACTCGTCGGTGATCTCCAGTTCGGCGTGCGAGCACGCGACCACGTCAATGTCCCGCGCGAGCGCCTCTCGCCGGGTGTCGAGCCCCAGCATGCCGTGCCCGCCCGTGATCAGGATTCGCATATCGGCAAATCTATCCGTCGCCTGTGCTCGGCGTTTGGCCAGACGGAGAAGGCGTCCGCCGGCGTCATGCGCTACATCTACTCAGGTGATCGAGTCGGCAGTGATCGACGGATACGTCGTGCCGGAGGGCTGCCTGGACGAGTTGATCGCGCCCGACGGTTCGCCACGACCGCACGCGGCCGCGCTGCTCGCGACGCTTCAGAGGCTCGGACCCGAGGCACTGCTGGAAGCAGGGCGCAGGCGTGACGCGATCTTCATGCAGCAAGGCATCACGTTCGAGGTGGCGGGCAGCGACGGCCGCCAGCGGGATCGCGCCTGGCCGCTGGACTTGGTCCCGCGCGTGCTGACGGCCGGTGAGTGGACTGTGATCAAGCGCGGGCTGGCACAGCGCATCCGGGCGCTGAACGCGTTTGTGGACGACGTCTATCACGCGCACGAGATCGTCCGTGCCGGGATCGTTCCGTGGTCGCTGATCGTCAGCCGCCCCAGTTTCGCGCGCCCGGTGCACGGTGTTCGCGCGCCCGGTGGGGTCTACACCCACGTCTGTGGGTGCGACCTCGTGCGGGGCGGCGACGGTCGCTGGCGTGTGCTGGAGGACAACGTCCGCACTCCTTCCGGAATCTCGTATGTGCTCGAGAACCGACTTGCGATGACACGCCTGGTGCCGGAGCTGTTCGCCGGCCATCGGATCCGCTCGGTCGATCACTACCCGATGCTGCTGCTGGAGGCGCTGCGCGCCGTGGCGCCGGGCACCGAGGCGCCGACGGTCGTGCTGTGGACTCCCGGACCGCTGAACGCCGCCTACTTCGAGCATGCGTTTCTCGCCCGCGAGATGGGCGTCGAGCTGGTCGAGTCCTCAGATCTGGTCGTGCGCGACGCCGTCTGCTACATCCGCACCACGGCGGGACTCCAGCGCGTGCACGCGATCTACAGACGACTCGATGACGACTTCATCGATCCGCTCGAGTTTCGCCCCGACTCCCTGCTCGGTGTCCCCGGGCTCATCCGCGCATACCGCGCGGGAACAGTCGCGATCGCGAACGCGATCGGCACCGGGGTCGCCGACGACAAGGCGGTATACCACTACGTTCCTGAGATGATCGGCTTCTATCTGGGAGAGGAGCCGATTCTCGACAACGTCCCGACCTACCTGCTCGGCGATCCGCTGGTGAGGAAGGATGTGCTCACGCGGCTTGATCAGCTGGTCGTCAAGCCGACATCAGAGTCCGGCGGCAAGGGGGTGTTCATCGGACCACAGGCGAGCGCTTCCGAGCGCGAGCAGCAGGCGCGCCTGATCAAGGCCCAGCCCGATCGGTTCATCGCGCAGGACCTCGTCCATCTCTCGACGGTGCCGACCGAGACGGGCGACGGCCGTCTTACGCCGCGCCACGTCGACCTGCGGCCGTTCGCGGTGTTCGGCGATGAGATCCGGATCGTTCCAGGCGGTCTGACAAGAGTCGCGCTGCGGGAAGGCTCGATGATCGTCAACTCCTCGCAGGGTGGAGGATCCAAGGACACCTGGGTGCTCGACGACGGGGACTCGAGCGATCCCGCTCCCGGGACGCTGCCGCCCCGCCGGCCACCGCGTCTGCCGGATGTTCGCTACGGCGGCTGGTCCGGACAGGCGCAGCAGCAACAACAGACCGGAGGGTGATGCTGGCGCGGATCGCCCAGGAGCTCTTCTGGCTCGGCCGTGACCTGACCCGGGCCGAGCACACTGCGCGAATGCTCGACGGCGCCTTCCATGCCGACGTTGCGGGCGGGCCCGGCGAGCCCGGGATCGCCCTTTCGTGGCGGGGCGTTCTGGCGATCATCGGAGCCAAGCCGCCGGCGCCCGGCGAGGACTCAGCCCGCGAGGACGCGGCGGGCGAGTGGCATCCAGGGCCGCTGTCGCGCGCCGAGATCGCGTCGCTGCTCACGCTTGAAACGGACAGTCCAGCGTCGATCGTGTCGTGCGTCTCCCGCGCGCGTGAGCGCGGCCGTACGCTCAGGGACGTGATCTCCACGGAGATGTGGGAGGCGCTCAACTCATTTGACCTGTCGCTCGGCCGCTATGATCTGCGAGCGGCGCTCGCGACCGGCCCCTACTCCGTTTACCAGGAGATCAAAGAGTGCTGCGCGCTGTTCTGGGGGCTGCTGGAGCGGACGATGCTGCGCGACGAGGCTCGCTCCTTCCTCGAGGCCGGCGGGCGGATCGAGGAAGCCGACATGGTGCTGCGGATGTTGCTGGTCGTGGTGCCGGCCGAGGACGCGCAGGAGCCGAACACGCGACATGAGGGCGAGGCGCTGGCGCTGCTTCAGGCCGTCGGAGGCTTCCAGGCCTACCGGCGAGCGGTACGTCAGGCGCCGGTGCTGCGCAGCGTCGCGCGCTTCCTGCTCTACGAGGGCGCCTATCCCGGGTCGGTCGCGTGGTCGGTCGGCGCATTGCGAGAGGCTCTGGAGACAGCCGACGCGTCGCCGCGGACCTCGCCGCCGGTGCTGAGGCTGGGGCGTCTGATCGCGGATCTGGAGCTTCAGCGGCGCGCTCCTGATTCAAGCGGGTCGTTCGGGGAGATGCTGACGCAGGTGCAGGAGGAGCTGGAACTCGTGGAGCACGACATCGACGAGCGCTACTTTCCAATCGCCGCGCTGGCCGCGGTCCACATCTAGCGCTCCGCCGGCGGGACTCCCTGATGAACTTCGCGATCCGATTCCTCACCAGCTACGACTACGACGCGGACGTCGTGGACAACCTGAACGCGCTCCGCGTCAAGCCCGCCGCCAACTCACGCCAGCGCGTCGACGAGTTCGGCGTGCGCCTCAATCCGGAGGTGCGGATTCACCGCCACGCCGATTACTTCGGTACCGAGGTGGTCGAGTTCGAGGTCGCGCGTCCACACCGCCAGCTGACGATCGACGTGCGCGCCCGCGTCGCCACCCGGCTCCCGCCAGAACCACCCGCGGAGGCATGGGAGGCCCTGCGTGGGGCCGAGTACCGAGAGGCCGGCGGAGAGTTCCTGCTCCAGAACGACGATGCCATCGGCCACCGGCTCGGGGCGGCGCTCGTTGCCACCGCCGGATCGGCGCCGACGCCGTTGGAGACGCTGCTGCAGGTGACGGAGCTGATCCCCGACAGGTTCGAATACCGCCAGGGGGCGACATATGTCGATTCGACGGTCACGCATCTGCTTGACGTCGGTGCCGGCGTCTGTCAGGACTTCGTCCATCTCGGCCTGTCGCTGCTGCGCCACCACGGGATCGCGGCACGGTATGTCTCCGGTTACCTGTTCGCGACGCGCGCGGGCGGGGAACAGGAATCAGTCGAGGTCGACACCCACGCGTGGCTGGAGGCGCTGCTCCCGGTGCCCGGCGGCGGCGAGCCGGTCTGGGTCGGTGCCGATCCGACCAACCGTGGTCTTGCCTCGGAGCGTCACGTCAAGATCGGTCACGGGCGCCACTACGCCGACGTCCCGCCGATCAAGGGCGTCTACCGCGGGCTCGCGAACTCGGCGCTCGAGGCGAGCGTCACGATGACCCGGCTGGATGGCGTCGATCCGGCGTCGATCGCGCGCTCCTGAGCCGATCGGCGGACCTGCGTCCGCCGGCCGGACCCGGTCACGTAACCGGCCGCCGGGCGTGTCGTATTTTGATGAAGCATGAGCGCCCGGGCATGGACACTGTTCGCCGCCGTTTCAACCCTCTGGGGGATCCCCTACCTGTTCATCAAGATCGGGGTCGACGGCGGTGTGCCGCCGGTCGTCCTCGCCTGGGCCCGCCTCGTGCTGGGGTCGGCTGTGCTGCTCGCACTCGCGGCGCGGTCAGGCGCGCTGCAGGCACTCAAGGGTCGCTGGCGCTTCATCATCGCCTACGGCATCGTCGAGGTGACGATCCCATTTCCGCTGATCGCCACCGGTGAGCGCTACGTCGCCTCGTCGCTGGCGGCGATCATCATCGCCTCGGTGCCGCTGATCGTCGCGGTCCTCGCGATCCGGTTCGACCACGCCGAGCGGGCGACCGGCGGTCGCCTTGCCGGTCTGATCATCGGCCTGTTCGGCGTTGTTCTGCTGGTCGGGCTCGATGCCTCCGGCAGCGCCAGGTCGCTGCTCGGCGCCGGTGCGATCCTGATCGCCGCCGTCGGCTATGCGGGCGGGCCGCTGATCCTGAAGCGCAACCTGACCGACATCGATCCCCGCGCCGCGATGGGCGCGAGCCTCGCGATCGGGGTGGTGGCGCTGACACCGCTGGCGATCATCGACGCTCCGAGCAGGATGCCGTCGGCCGGCGGGATCGCCTCGGTCGTCGTGCTCGGTTTGGTCTGCACCGCCCTCGCGTTCGTGCTGATGGCGATGCTGATCAGCGAGATCGGCGCCTCGCGCGCCGTCGTGATCACCTACATCAACCCGATCGTCGCGGTCGCGCTCGGGGTCACCCTGCTCGGCGAGAAGCCCGGCGCCGGCGGGATCGCGGGGCTGCTTCTGATCCTCGCAGGGTCGTGGCTGTCGACCGACGGCCGCCTGCCACCCGGCATCGGCGCCTGGCCCGCGCGCGTGCGGCGGTCGCCGGCCACGCCGGCCGGCGGGCCGCCGGTCAAACCGTCAGTCGGTCCAGAAATCCTGGATCATCTCGCCGTCCCCGCCCTCGGGGCGATCGTTGCCGACGGCGATCAGCTCGAGCCCATCCGGGCCGGCCTCGAACGCGCGCGCGACTCCGGGCGCCACGCGGACCAGATCCCACTGTCGAAGCTCCTTGACCTCGTCATCGAGCCTGACGCGGCCGGAGCCTGACACGACGACATAGGCCTCCTCCTGCTCGCGGTGACGGTGGCCGAACGGGGAGCGGAAGCCCGGCGCGTAGCGGAAGTAGCTGATGCCGAGGTGCTCGGAGTCGATCTGGCTGCGGCCGAACCGAGCCTCGACCTTGCCCTCACTACGGGCTGCGGCCGAGTCCTCGATGTCGTCCTTGAAGTTCTTGATTGCGTAGTTGCTCATGGTTATCAGTCTCTCACGTCACGGCCACGAGCGGGTGTTGGGGCCCCGCTAGATGGCCTCGGCGGCCGTGCGATCGGGCGTCGGCGCCGAGGACGGTGTCGCGTATGCGACGAAGTCGCGGCGGCGAATCAACAGCAGCGCCGCGGCTGCGCCGAGCAGCGCGACCGCCGCGCCGACGAGGAAGAGCTCGTTCATGGCGGCGGCGAATGCGACGTGAATCGCGTTGGCAGCGGCGGCGTGCTCAGCCGGCGGCACGCGGGCGAGCACGGCCTGCGCTCCGCCGCCGGCGACTGCGTGCGCGATCGCAGGCAGTTCGTGCGCGACGGCGGTTCCGGCGAGCCGCGGAGCGAGCTTCGACGTGATCGCGCTCTCGAACAGGGCGCCGAGGATCGCGATTCCAGTCGCGATCCCGACCTGTCTGAACGTGCTGTTGATGCCGCTCGCCATCCCGGAGCGCTGGGGAGGAACGACGCCGACCGCCGTCGCCGCGAGCTGCGGGTTGACGAGCCCGACCCCGGCGCCGGCGACGATGAACCCGGGCAGCAGGGCGGTCCACCCCGATTGTGCAGTGAGGCCGCGCATCAGCAGCAGCCCGACTCCGACGAGGACGAGGCCGGCGCCGAGCAGCAGCCGGACCGGGACCCGCGAGGACAGGTTGCCCGTCGCGGCCGAGACGACGAAGGCGAGAAGCGTTACCGGCAGGAAGCGCAGGCCCGTCTGCAGCGGCGAGAGCCCGAGGTCGGTCTGGAGGTAGAGCGTCAGGTACAGGAACATCGCGAACATCGAGGCGGACACCGTGAACGCGACCGCTGACGCGCCGAGAAACGCCGGCTTTCTGAACAACGTCAGGTCGAGCATCGCGTGGCTCGAGCGCAGCTGCCCGATCAGGAACAGCGCCTGGGCGAGGATCGCTCCCGCGAACAGCAGGATGATCTCCGTGCTCCCCCAGCCGAGCGAGTTCCCCTCGATGATCGCGTAGACGAGCAGGAACAGCGAGATCGTGAACGTGACGGTGCCGAACCAGTCGGCGCTGACGGCGTGCGGGTTCCGACTCTCGGCGACCTTCGTCAGCGTGATCAGACAGGCGACGATCCCGATCGGGACGTTGATGTAGAAGATCGAGGACCACCCGAGCCCCTGGGTGAGCACGCCGCCGACAAGCGGGCCGATCGCCGCCGCGGCGCCGATCGTCGCGCCCCATACGCCGAGCGCCATCCCCCGCTCGCGCCCCTCGAATTCCTGGACGAGGAGGGCCAGCGAGGTCGCGAACATGATCGAACCCCCGATCCCCTGGCCTGCACGGGCACCGATCAGGAAGTCGGCGCTCGGCGCCAGCCCGCACAGGAGCGAGGTGAGCGAGAACAGGCCGAGGCCGATCGCGAAGATCAGCCGACGTCCGCGTAGGTCGGCGAGCGCGCCCGCCGTCAGCAGCGCCGATGCGAGTGTCAGTGCGTAGGCGTCGATCACCCATTGGATCTGCGAGAAGCTCGCGTGCAGCTGCTTGGCGATCGTCGGCAACGCGACGTTCACGATCGTGATGTCGAGCAACAGCATGAACGTCGCGGTGCAGACGACCGTCAGCGTCCACCACTTGCGTTCCATCGGCCCTCCGTCGCTACGCCCGGCCGTAAACCGGGATCGCCGCGCCGCTCGTCGGCGACGCATCGTCGGAGAGCAGGTGGGCGATCACGCCGGCGATCTCCGACGGCTTGACCCACCGGCCAAAGTCCGCGTCGGGCGTGGCCGCGCGGTTCGCGGGGGTGTCGATCACGCTCGGCAGGATCGAGTTGCATCGCAGGCCGTCGTTGCGGTACTCGACGGCCACCGCCGCCGCGAACGCGATCACGGCCGCCTTCGACGCGATATAGCCCGCTGCGCCACTGAACGGCTGCAGCGCCGCACGCGTGCCGACGCAGACGATCGAGCCGTTGCCGGCGGCCAGCATCGGCTCGATCACGGCCGCGGTCATCAGATAGGTTGCGCGCAGGTTCAGTCGGAACTGACGTTCGAACTCGTCCACCGGGGTTTCGTGCACCCTGCCGCCGGACGCGAAGCCGCCCACGAGGTGGACGAGCCCCCGCAGCGGTGCCTCCCAGGAACCCGCGCCGAGCGCGACGACGGACGCAACGGAATCGTGCTCGAACAGGTCGGCCTCGATCAGCTCGAGCCCGGGGCGTCGCTCGACGCGGTCAAGCTCATGCTCGAACACCCACGGAACCACAACGCGCCAGCCGTCATCGAGCAGCCGTGACACAACCGCGGTTCCAAGCCCGCCCGTGCCGCCGGTGACGATAGCCGTGCTGGTCATCTCGCGCCGTCCGCACGCCACTCTATCTTCGCCGTGCGATGCAGGACGCCACGACCGCCACCGTCGATCAGATGGAGACCGATCTGCGGAAGCTGATCGCGACTGTGCAGAGCCCGCACCTACGCTGCCTGCTCGCGACGATCTTCGCGGAGGGCTCGCGGACGTGGGTCAGCTACCGGGCTGCGCCCGCCGCCAAGCACTACCACCAGGCCTACCGCCACGGTCTGCTCGAGCACTCCCTGACGGTGGCGCAGGCGGTCAGCGCGATCTCGGCGATCTTCCCCGGCCTGGACCGCGATGTCGCTGTCACCGGCGCGTTGCTGCACGACATCGGCAAGCTCGACGCCTACGAACAGCGGGGCGATTCGATCGAGATGTCCGATCTCGGACGGCTGCACGGGGAGATCGTGCTCGGCTACTACCGAATCCGGCGCGAGATCGAGCAGCTCGACGGGTTCCCGGCGGAACTCGAGCACGCGTTGCTGCACATCATCCTCAGCCACCACGGTGCGCTCGAGCACGGTAGTCCCGTCGTTCCCTGTACGCGCGAGGCGACGCTGATCCACATGGTCGACAACCTCGGCAGCCGGCTTGGCAGCTTCGACCGGATCGAGAACCACCTCGCCGCCGGCGAGCAATGGGCGGCGTTCGACAAGGGGATCGGCGCGAGCGCCTACTTCGGCGGTGCCGGGGCCGACGGCGAGCGCGCCGCTGCCTGATAGCGGTGCGGTTGTCCCGTAAATAGCGGCTCGGAAGGCCCGGCGGCAGACGGCGGGGCGCGCCCGCGATTAAAGTGGGGGGCTGATGGCCAAGGACACCGAGAAACTGATCCGCCAGCTCTCGCTGATCTCATACCTGATGGCCGAGCGCCGGCCGGTCACCGCACCGGAGATCCGGCGTGACGTCGAGGGCTACAGCGTGATGAACGAGGATGCCTTCGCGCGCCGCTTCTACGCGGACCGCTCGGAGCTCGAGGCGCTTGGGATCGTGCTGACTGTCGAGAAGCCGGCGGACGGCCAGGTCGAACAGGAGAACTACTCGCTGCCGCCGGAGAACTTCCATCTGCCGCCGATCGAGTTCGACGACGATGAGCTCGCGGCGCTCAATACTGCGCTGCACCTGCTCGGTGGGGAGTTCGCGTACGCCGAGCCGCTGCGGCTCGCGCTGCAGCAGATCTCGTGGGGGCGGCCGAGCCCGTTCAGCTCGCCGGTGCAGCGCACCGTCGCGCTCGGAATCACAGGCGCAGCCGGAGGGCACGACGTATCACAGCGGCTCGCGAAGATCGAGACCGCGATCTTCCGGCGTAAGACGATCGTGTTCGACTACTACACGATGGAGCGCGACGCCACCGGATCGCGGCGCGTCGACCCCTTCCAGCTGCTGTTCCAGGGTGAGCAGTTCTACCTCGTCGGCCGCTCGCATGAGCGCGACGCGATCCGGGTCTTCCGTCTCTCCCGGATTCTCGGCAAGGTCGGCTATGCGACCAAGGCCGAGCACGACTTCCAGCGCCCAGTGGATTTCGATCCCCGTGCCTACGCCAACCGCGTCGCCTGGCAGTTCGGTGAGCCCGTCGGCTCTGCGGAGATCTGGCTGAGCGGCCGGATCGCCTGGCAGATCGAGCGCCATTTCGGCCGCTACGGAGAGATCCGGCCGGCCACCCAGGGAGGTCGCGATCGGATCTTCATCACGACCTTCTCCAACTCCCGTCAGCTGATCGCATGGGTGCTCGGACTCGGTGAGCACGCCCGGATCGTCGCACCCGATGAACTCGCACGGGAGCTGCGTGAGCGCCTAGCGTCGCTGATCGAGCGGCACACGGGCGAGATTGAGCTTGCTCCGAAGCGGCAGGGGGATCTGAGCGCCGCGACCTCGGTTGCGCCGGTACCGACGACGGCGCCGACCGTCGCGACCGCGACGCCGATCGAGCAGGGGGAGGGCGACGGCGGCGGCGAGGCCGCGATCCGGCCGGAGCGTTTTGCGCGACTGGTCACGCTCGCGAGCATCCTGATCGAAGCGGGACGCGCCGGACGCCAGCTCGACGCCGCTGTGCTCCGTCACGACCTCAACGTCTCAGACCAGGAACTGCGGGAGGACATCTCGGTGCTGAACGTCGTCAACTTCGGCGCCGGCACATACGTGCTGTACGCGGAGATCGGCGAGGACGGCGCGATCGATGTTGAGCCCGAGCCCTACGGCGACTCCTTCGCTCGCCCCGCCCGGCTGCTGCCGGTCGAGGCGAAGGCGCTGGTTGCAGCGATCGACCTGATCGGCGAGCACATACCGGAGGGGTCGCTGGCGTCAGTGCGACGCAAGGTCGTGTCCGCCCTCGGCGAGGACCCGGCGCGCGAGGGCCTCCAGATCGCACCGCCAGGGGGGGATGACGCTGAGATCGCCGCAGTCGTCTCGCGCGCGATCGCGGCGCGGCGGTTGCTTTCCTTCGAGTACTACAAGGAGAACGAGGACGAGTTCACCACCCGCCTGGTCGAGCCCTATGCGTTGATCAACGGTCGCGACGGCTGGTATCTGGCCAGCTTCGATCCAACCAGAAACGACGTCCGTCACTTCCGCCTTGACCGCTTCCAATCGGCCAGCGTGACCGACGAGACGTTCGTGCCGCGGGCCGACGTCGACCCGGCGGCCGACGTCGACGGCTGGCCCCGCACCGGCGAGGTCCCCGCGTCGCGTCGTGCGCGCGTCTGGATCTCGGCAGACCGCGCGCGCTGGGCGCGTGAGGAGCGCACTGTGATCGAGGAGCGGGTCGATGGCTCGCTGGTCGTCGATTTCGGTTTCGCCGGTACCGACTTCCTGGTGCGTGAAGTGCTCAAGGAGGCTGGCGACGCGGTCGTGCTCGCTCCGGCCGACGCGCGGGAGGCGGTCCGCGTCTCCGCAGAGGCGATCGCAGCCGAGGTGGCCGAGCTGGTCGGGCGCTGATGCCCGAGCCGGCGCTCGTAGCTGGAACTGCGCCTGACGGGGGCGAACCTGCGGGCGGTTCGCTGAAGGGCCTGATCCTGTCCGGAGGGAAGGGGACTCGCCTGCGTCCGATCACGCACACGAGCGCCAAGCAGCTCGTCCCTGTCGCGAACAAGCCGGTGCTGTTCTACGGCATCGAGGCGATGGCGCAGGCCGGGATCACGGAGGTCGGGATCATCATCGCTCCCGAGACGGGCGACGAGATCCGTGCCGCGGCAGGCGACGGCTCGCGGTTCGGTGTGCGCCTCACCTACATCGTCCAGGACGCGCCGAGCGGACTCGCGCATGCAGTGCTCACAGCTGAGCCGTTCCTCGGCAGCTCGCCATTCGTCATGTACCTCGGTGACAACCTGCTCCAGGGCGGGATCCACGATCTCGTCGACGCCTTTCGCTCCAGCCGTCCGGATGCGCTGATCCTGCTGACCGCCGTGCCCGACCCCCAGCATTACGGCGTCGCCGAGCTCAAGGACGGAAGCGTCGTCAGGCTGGTCGAGAAGCCGGCGCAACCACGGTCCAATCTTGCGCTGGTCGGCGTCTACATGTTCACGGCGTGCGTCCACGATGCTGCTCGCGCAATCGCCCCGTCCGCCCGCGGCGAGCTCGAGATCACCGACGCGATCCAGCACCTCCTTGATGAAGGGCGCCGCATCGAGCCGCACATCGTCAACGGTTGGTGGAAGGACACTGGCCAGCTCGAGGACATGCTCGCGGCCAACCGTCTCGTGCTCGACACGATCGGCCCCAGCCTCGGCGGAGAGCTGATCGAGTCCCAGGTTGACGGCCGGGTGGTGATCGAGCCAGGAGCGCGACTCGAGCGCTGCACAGTCCGCGGCCCGGCGATCATCGGCGCCGGCGCCCACCTGACTGACTGCTACATCGGACCGTACACCGCGATCGGAGCCGGCTGCACGATCGAGAACGCTGAGGTCGAGCACTCGATCCTGCTCGAGGGTTCCTCGGTCCGCGGTCTCGCGGGGCGGATGGAGTCCTCGCTGCTCGGACGCAATGTCCACATCGGACGCGACGACAGGCAGCCGCGGGCGTACCGGTTCCTCGTCGGGGATCAGTCGGAGATCTCGATTCTGTAGCGGCGGCGCACGAAACTGCGCAGGCGTCGGGTGGTTGTGGGATCGTGTCGAGCGACATGGTCGACGAACTGGGTCGGATGACTCACAAAGCCGGTCGGCGAATAATCACGATCTGCACGCTGTCGTGCGCTTGTGTCGTCACGCTCATGCTCACGCTGATGCTCGCGCTCGTGCCTGCCGCGCCGGCCCTGGCAGCGACGCCCACCTATACACCTCCCTATGCCGCAGGTCCCCAACAGGCGCCATGCGGCGGTTGCGCGATCAATCCGGAGGAGATCACGATCGGTCCGGACGGCAATGCCTGGTACACCGACGGCGGCTCATATATCTACGAGATGCCGACGTCCGGTCCGGATCTCGGCGCCGCCGTCTATGCCCAGGCGGAGCCCTCGATCGGAAGCTCGCCGAGCGGGATCGTCGAGGCCGACGGAGCGCTGTGGTTCACCGAAACTCAGCCTGGCGAGATCGGCTGCTTCACGATGAATCCGATGCCGACGGTCGAAAGCTACCTGGTGGCGGGTTCCTCAGCAGGCGATCTGGACGGCGGAATCACGGTCGGCCCGGACGGGAACCTGTGGTTCACGGAGGTCACTCAGAACAAGATCGGCCAGTTGGTCCCATGGACGACGGTGCCGGCAGGAAGTCCGTGGAAGCCGTGTCCGAACAGTCCGGCCGCGCTCAACCAGTATCCCGTCACCGGCGCGACGCTCGGCCCGGCGACCGCCTCCGACACGATCGCCTCGGGGCCGGGCGGCAATCTCTGGTTCGTCGAATCGGGCTCCGAGAAGATCGGCGAGATGACCACATCCGGTCAGCTCGTGAACACGTTCCCGGCCGGGGCGGCGACGCTCAGCGGAACCCCGCTCGGGATCGCGGAGGGCGCAGACGGCGACATCTGGTTCACCGAGAGCACCGGCGTGATCGGCAACGTCACGCCGGCCGGCGCGGTCACCCAGTTCACCCTGCCGCAGAGCATCTCCGATCCCTGGAACATCATCAGTGGACCTGACGGAAACCTCTGGTTCACCTACACAACGGGTGCCACCAACGCCGGCGTCGGCTGCATCAACGCCGAGGGAAACGCAGCCGCGTACCCGGTCAGCACCCAGGGCAGCAACCCGGACGGTCTCGCCCTTGTCGACGAAAGCACGATCTGGGTTCTCGAGGGTAACGGGTCAAGCATCGACACTCTGGCGCCGGTTGCCTGCGGCGCGCCGACCGGACCGCCGGCATGCACGACGCAGTGTGGCGAGGCGGGCCAGCCGTCTTCGGGCAATTACGCCTGTGTGGTCGGGTCATGGAGCAACAGTCCCACCGGCTACACCTACCAGTGGTACCTCGACGGAACGCCGATTCAGGGCGCGACGGGCGCCACCTACAAGCCCCCGACCGATGCAGAGGGCACCACCCTGACGTGCTCGGTCGCGGCCTCGGGCGCCGGCGGGACCAGTGCGCCCGTGACCGGCAAGGGCACCTATATCCCGGTACCGCACGTCGCCCGCTGCCCCGGCGCCACCGGCAGCTTGAGCGGACAGACGCTCGGCCTGGCGCGGCTCGGGATGACCCGTGCGCAAGCGGTGCGCGCCTACACCCGCAGCTCCAACCGCGGCAAGCACTATGAGGTGTTCTTCTGCCTCACGCCGATCGGTGTTCGGATCGGGATCGCCTCACCGGTGCTGCTCGACACGCTCCGCAAACCGCAGCGCAGGCAGCTCGCGGGACGGGTGATCTGGGCGTCGACCTCGAGCTACTACTACGCGGTCCAGGGCGTGCGGGTCGGCGCGACCGTCGCCGCCGCCGAAAAGACGCTGAAACTGGCCGGCCCGTTCCATGTCGGCCTGAACAACTGGTACCTGGCACCGAACGGCGCCTCCACCGCTGTGTTCAAGGTCCGCGACGACGTCATCGAGGAGATCGGGATCGGCGACAAGGCGCTGACCGAGACTCACAAGGCACAGCTTGCGTTCCTGAAGAGCTTCTCCTGAGCCCGAATCGGTGTTGCGAAGCGTCAGACAGAGAAGGAGTGGCCGCATGGGGCGTCAACGTCGGTTTGTAGTCATGATCGCGGTGTCGATCGCCTCGCTCGCCGGTGCCGGCGCGATCGCCCTGCCGGCCGGCGGCCTCGCCGCCGTGCCTCGCAGCGGCATCGCATCGCTGATCTACCCCTACGAGTTCACGGTCAGCGGCGATGGTGTCGCGAACTACGGTGGCGGCGGTTCGTGTGGCAGCTTCACGGAGCATGTTCGATGGGCGCTCGGCGATGCCGTCGCCACGGCGGGGAAGCCGCAGCCCAGATTCCACATGCCCTACGGCGTGCTGACGGTGGCCGGCGATGGCGCCGATTCGTCGATCTCCGTGCAGATAGCCGAGCTCGGCAACGGCAGCTGCACGCCCGGGGACAATGGCCCGACGTCGGGCTACCCGCAGATATGTGGGACGTCGAGCTCGACCGTCAACCGCTTCGTCCTGCCGATAACCCCAGCGGGTTACACGGGATCCGGGCTCGGCCTCGCTCCGCTGGTCCCCGACCCGGGCTATCTGGCGGCCTATGGCGACTTCACGGGTGGCGGACCGTGTCCTTACGCCAGCATGTTCTTTGCGATACCGGACGGGAATCCGCTGGGTGGACCAGCGACGGAAGCCGGCGGCGAGCCGATCGCATATCTCTCGGGTCCGGCCACCTCGATGGTCCGCAGCTTGAGTCACTACTGCAATGCAAGTCTGAGCCGGTGCAGATTCCCGCGGACCATCCGTCTCAGCGGGAGGGCCACCCGCAGCTTCTGCCAGGGGTCATACGACAGCGACTGCCACGCTCCGACCCTGGCCAGCGGATCGACCTGGCGCGACGACAATGAGAACTGGCGGCTGACGATCCGCGTCAAGAAGCTGTCGGCCCGCCGTCGGTGACGAGCGTTTGAGAGCGAAAGCTGACCAGGTGCCCGGCGCGGAGCACCCGCGGCGATCCAAGCGCCCGGCACGTGCGCTGCTGGGCTGGATGGCGCCCGAGGCTGCGGTTTCGATCCAGACCGGAGGTCCGGCGGACGCCCCCGCGGCGCCCGAGCAGGTTGAGCGTGCGCGGGCAGCTCGCGCGTCGGTCGCGTCCAGATCGGCCGGAATCGATCAGAGCGGCGTCGTCGGCGAGCTTCCAGCCTCGGTCGGCGGCCACCTCGACGCCTTGCGAGCGCTGCCGCTGATCGCTCCATACTTCGCCTCCGGCTGGGAGGCGAGGGTCGTTGATCTGAGGCGCCTGTGTGCTCTGCAGCCCCACGTCCACGCCGACGACCCCGGTCGGCGATCGGCGGAGGTCGACGCCGGCGACCTCCACGCGATCGCCGCGATCTCGTTGCCGAAGCCCTCGTCGACGAAGCTCCCGGTCCAGTACGACCCGGCCCGCAATGCGTGGATCTTCTCCGGCGCCGACTCGAACCTGACCGTCGTCAGCCACTTCCAGGGTGAAGTCCAGCCCGGCACGTTCGGGTTCGGCTTCGTCGTCGGCGTGGTTCCGTCGCTGATGCAGGTTGCGCGGTTCAACGGGCGCTATCTGCTCCGCGACGGCTATCACCGCGCCTACGCGTTTCTGCGTCGCGGGATCACCCATGTCCCCGCGCTCGTCCGTGACTTCTCGACGCTCGCGGAGCTTGACCTGACGCCGGTGATGCTGCCCGCCGACGTGTTCCTCGGCGAGCGGCCGCCCGTTCTCAGCGACTATCTCGATGACACGGTCGCGGCAGACGTCGAGCTGCCGCAGTTCCGCAAGCTGGTCGTGATCCAGGCGCTCGAGCTTTCGCCGATGGCCTGAGCGCCCGGCTCGGCCGGATCGTCACGGCCCCTGACCGAGATCGCTCTGCAGCTGCGAGAGCCCGCCCTCGATCTCGAAGCGGTCCAGCAGGAATGGGTTGGCGCGGGTCGCGTAGCCCGAGTTCTCGGTGGTCGCATTCGTGTATCCAGCCGCCCTGACCGCGGCGATCACGGCTGCGTTGTACTCGCTCGACGGGTAGCAGAAGCTGTTGACCGGGATATGGAACGTGTTCTGCAGGAACTTCCGTGAGGCCACAACCTGGTACTGCAGGGCGCTTGGTGAAATCTGTGTGAGGTCGGGATGGTTCACCGAGTGTGAGTCGATCTCCCATCCGATTGACAGCAGCCGTGAGAGCCGCGCATTGTCGAGGTGCCCGGCCGTGATCTCGTTGAGCACGCCTGGCCAGCCGTAGCGTGACATCACCGACGGCGCGAACGTCGCCTGCGGGATGTAGCCGTTGTCGAACGTGATCACGATCGGCTTGTGCGGCAGCGTGCCGCCGTGGTACCAGGCGTCCATCATCTCGTCCAGGGTCACGGCCTGGTAGCCGGCGTCGTGCAGCCACGCCATCTCCGAGGTGAAGTCGGAGTCAGAGACATAGAGCCCGGGGTAAGGCTCGGACGGCGGCGGCGTTCCGAGGTCGTGGTAGACGAGGATCGGCACCGGGCCCGTGTAGGGCCGCCAGTCCGGCTGGGGCCTGGCGTTGCGCACGAACAGGGTGTTCGCATGTGACGGGCTCACCCGCCGATGGCCAACCGTGACCGCGGTGGTCGTCGGCTGGTCGCCACCGCTCGATTTGCTGGAGCTGACGACGATCGCGACGACGAGGAACGCGAGCGCGATCAACAGCGCGATCAGGCTGAGGCCGAGTCTGCGCACACGCGAAGGCTAGCCCGCCCGGCCCGCTACCCTCGGCGTCGTGACCGGACCGTCACAGGAGGTGCGCGAGCGGCTGCTGACGGCGTGGCGCGCCGAGGCTTCGGCGACCAAACTCTACGAGTCGATCGCGCGAAGGCTGCCGACCCGCGAGGCGGAGATCGTGCTGCGGATCGCGCAGACCGAGAGCGGCCACCGTCAGCGGCTTGAGGCGCGCATGCAGGAGCTCTCGATCGAGCCGCCGCCGCTGGACACGGTTCGCCTCCCGCTCGTCCTGCGCATGCAGGCACGGATCGCGCCGGTCGACCGGTTGCTGGCGCGCGCGGAGGCGGCCGAGGACGACGCTGTCGACGATCTCTACCTGCGCAGCACCGGCGACGCGGCGACCGACGCGCTGCTCGGCGAACTGCGCGAGGACGAGCGCACTCATTCGGACTCGTTTCATGAGCTGCGCAGCGGGTCCGCGGACGGCTCGGCGAGTGCGCTCTCGCCGCCCGTGCCGCCGACCCGGACGCCTTCGCAGCAGTACGCCCAGGATCGGCTCGACAAGATCCTCGGCCGAGAGAACTGGCATCGGACCGGCGGCGGCTGGATCGGCGGCGCTATCTATGGCGCCAACGACGGCCTCGCAGCCGTGTTCGGGATCGTCGCCGGCGTCTCAGGCGCGACCGGCGGCTCGAGCTTCGTGCTGACGGCCGGGATCGCCGGCGCGATCGCCTCGGCCCTGTCGATGGCGACCGGCGCGTTCCTCGCGGAGCGCTCCGAAGCCGAGGTGGCCGCGGCGAACATGGAGCGCGAGCGCCAGGAGATCGTCCAGCACCCCGAGGAGGAGAAGGAGGAGCTGTCGCTCTTCTACCAGCTCAAGGGAGTCGACCGGGCGACCGCCGACGCGGTCGCCGAGCAGCTTTCGAAGAACCCGGAGGCGATGTTGAGCGCGCTGGCCGCCGAGGAGTTCGGGATCTCGGGCGAGCCGAACGACCCCAGGCAGGCGGCGCTCGCCGCCGGGATCTCGACCGGGCTCGGCGCGATCATCCCGGTGATCCCGTTCTTCTTCACGACCGGCACTGTGGCGATCGTGACCGCTGCGGTGATCTCGCTGATCGCGCACTTCCTGGTCGGCGCCGCGAAGTCGCTGGTGACGCTTCGA
Source organism: uncultured Solirubrobacterales bacterium (assembly GCA_963742025.1). Lineage (GTDB taxonomy): Bacteria > Actinomycetota > Thermoleophilia > Solirubrobacterales > Solirubrobacteraceae > Palsa-465. The sequence continues at coordinate 189,185 of CAVUKF010000006.1, read as the reverse complement.
AGCTGGTGGTCGGCTGGACTCGAGATGACGATGGCCGGCGTGATCGTCGGCGGCGCCACCTTCCTGGTCGGCCTCGCGCTGCCGACCTGAGACCGCCGTCCTAGCCGTCGTCTCGCGCGCGTCGCTCCGTGATCTCGCGCTCGAGCGCCGCGACCTCGCTGCGCAGTGCAGCCAGCCCCGCCTCGAGTGCCTCGACGCGCTGCGCAAGGTGATCCGTCTCCGCGACGGTGCCCGCAGCGATTGGACCCGGGATCGCCGTCGCCGCTGCCACCTGAGCGCCGGGATCCCCGTGACCCCCGAGCAGCTGCTCGAAGCGGTCCTCCTTCTGCCCGGGCCGGCGCGCGACCCGCTGCGTATAGCCATGCTCGGCCAGCTCGTCGAGCACCCGCTCGACGTCGCTCAGCGACTCGAACGCCACCATCCGCTCGGTCCGGCCCTTGAGCTCGCCCGGCGTCTGGACGCCGCGCAGGAGCAGGATGCAGAGGACCGCCAGCTGGCTGGAATCCAGACCCAGCGCCTCCTCGGCGAGGTGCCGGTACTTGGTCGCGCGGCTGCTGTGGCCGCTCGCCAGCCGCGCCACCCCATAGCGCGTCAGGCGCTGCGCCGCCTCGTGGACCGTCCCCTCGTCGTAGTCGGTGACCGGGTCCCGGTTGGTCGCCTGGTTGCAGGCGAGCCGCAGCGCGTTCAGCGTCAACGGGTACTGATCGGGTGTCGTGAAGCGCTTCTCGATCAGGCAGCCGAGCACACGCTGCTCGGGCGCCGTCAGCTCCAGGATGTGCACGACGCGAGGCTATCTGACCGACGGCTCACGGCGCGGGCCGGGATGCGTCTCGATGCCTGATTCGCCGGCCGCCCAGGGTCACATCCTGCGTTCACCAGATCGTTACAGGACGTGAGCGCGTTCTTCACGAGTCTGCTGATTTGCAGGTCAATCCTGTGGCCATGAACGAAAAGAATCAAAATCAGATGGACGTGAGCCGTGCCGACATGCACGTGCATTCGACGGCGTCCCAATTGTCGAAGCTGGGGATTCAGCGCTCGTTGCAGCTGCCGGAATGTGCAACCGAGCCAGAGGAGGTGTACGAGCTCGCCAAGCGCCGCGGCATGGACTTCGTGACGATCACCGATCACGACACGATCGAGGGCATCCTGAAGCTCGCCCACCTGACCGATACGTTCATCTCCGAGGAGCTGACCGTCTGGTTCAGGGGCGAGCGCCAGGCAGTGCACGTGCTCTGTTACGGCATCACTCCCGACGATCACGGCTGGCTGCAGGCCCACAACGGCGACGTCGAGGAATGTGCCGAGTACCTCAACGCGCGCGGAATGACGACCGCGCTGGCGCATCCCTTCTACGCGGTGGCGGCGCCGCTGCTGGCGCGTCACCGCCGGCGGCTGGCGCAGCTGTTCCCGATCTGGGAGACGCGCAACGGCTCGCGCGCGAAGGAGCTGAACCTGCCGGCGTTCGTCTACATCGAGACGCACGGTGGAACGGCGATCGGCGGCTCCGACGATCACGCCGGCGTCGACATCGGTGCGACCTTCACCGAGACGCCCCGCGTCGCGAGTCCCGAGGAGTTCCTGGCGCAGGTCCGCGCCGGCAATGCCGCGGCCCACGGCGCTCAGGGCAGCGCCGCAAAGTGGACACACGCCGCGATGGCGCTCGCGATCCGCACGCTCGGCGACCAGGACACCGGTGCCAGGCCCGATCCCGCCGCGGTGCTGAAGATCACCCAGCGCGTGATGAGCGAGGGCGACGCCCGTCACGGCTCGATCGCCGGGGACCTCGGCCCAGGGGACGCGCTCGCCCTGTTGCGCGCGTGGCTTGAATCGATGGACCTCGAGGTCGATGAGCGCAAGCTGCTCGAGCAGCTGCAGAACGGCGAGCTCAGCCACGCCGATCTGCACCGGCGCGCGCGACGGATCCACGAACGTGAGCTGGCGCGCATGGTCACCCGCACAGCTGCGCGGATCGCCGCCGACGGCGGCGTCGACCTGACACGCGTCGCCGGCGAGCTGTTCGATGCGTGCGTCCCCGCGATCCCGTACGTGGCCTCGGCTGCGTTTCTCGGACGCGAGAAGCTGAAGCTGACCCGCAGCGACGGCGATCGCCCGCGCGTGGCTCTCGTGGCCGACGGGCTTGGTGCGATGCACGGCGTGACTCACACGCTCACCCAGATCCGAGACCGCGGCGTGCCTGGGTTCGAGGTCGAGGTGATCGGGACGGAGCCGGACGTCGACCGGCGGCTCAGCGCGGTCGCCGAGATCGACGTCCCCTTCTACCCGGGGCTGAAGCTCGGCGTGCCGAGCGTCCCAGCGATCGTCGACGCGATCTCAGAGGGACGCTACGACCTCGTACATGTCTGCTCGCCGGGCCCGGCCGGCGCCGGCGCCTGGCTGCTGGCACAGCTGCTGGAGCTGCCGCTGGTCGGCAGCTACCACACCGAGCTGGCGGCCTACGCCGGCCTGCGCTCGGGTCAGGAGCAGCTGGAGGCGATTGCCGGATATGCACTCGGCAGGTTCTACGGCGCCTGCGACGCGGTGCTCTCGCCGAGCACGGCGTCCGATCAGCGGCTGCTCGGGCTCGGGATCGCGCCCGGGCGGATCGGGCGCTGGGACCGCGGCGTCGACCTCGAGCGGTTCGATCCGTCGCTGCGGGACTGCACCGTGCTGCGCGACCGCATCAACGTTCTATACGCCGGCCGCCTGACCAGGGAGAAGGGCGTCGAACTGCTGGCTGACACGTTCGAGGCGGCGCGGGCGCGTGAGCCGCGCCTGCATCTGGTGCTCGCCGGCGGCGGGCCCGAGCAGGACACGCTGCGCGAGCGGCTGGGTGAGCACGCCACCTTCCTCGGCTGGCAGCACGGCGGCGACCTGGCTCGCGTCTACGCGAGCGCCGATGCATTCCTGTTCGCAAGCCGCACCGATACCTTCGGGCAGGTGGTGTTGGAGGCGCAGGCGAGCGGACTGCCGGTGGTGGCGGTCGCCGAAGGTGGTCCGCTGTCGCTGATCGAGCACGGCGAGACCGGATTGCTGGCGCCGGCCGATGCGACCGCGCTGGCCGACGCGCTGCTGTCGGTGCTCGGTGCGCCGCTGCTGGCGCAGCGGCTGCGGCGAACGGCGCTGGCATCGGTCCGCGCGCGGACCTGGGAGGCGTCGCTGCAGCAGCTCGGCGCAGGCTACGGCAACGCGCTCACCCGGGTTGCGGGTGAGCGCGAGCGTGTCGTAGCGTAGAAATCGCAGCCTGCCTTCCGGCTGCTCACCGGCGCCTTCGCGGCCGGCGCCGGTGCGAGTTACGTCGGGTCCGGCGGTTCGATCGTCTGCATCCGCCACGGCCTGAGCCACCGCAGGGCGGTCGCGTTGGCCATGCAGATGCGCTGGGTGCAGACGGTCGAGGTGTTTGGCTAGAAGGTGATGACGATGCCGGTGCCGGGGTAGCCGTAGCCGCCTCCATAACCGCCGTCGCCACCGTAGCCGTAGCCGCTGCCGTAGCCGTACCCGCCTGCGGAGGACCCGCTGTCGCCGTAGCCGTAGCCGTAGCCACCATCTGAGTAGCCGCCGCCGCTGCCGTCGGAGTACCCGGAGGCGCCGTAGCCACCGCTTCCGTAACCGCCTGTGCTGGACTGCGTGGACACATCCTGGCTGAGGCCGTTGGCGTCGTAGGACACCGAGAACGAGCTGCCGTTGTTCGAGAGCCCGGAGGGCTGGGCGGCCGCGGTCGAACCGCTCGATGTCGAGCCGGTGTCGACGAACCCGAACCCATCACCGCCGCCGAGCCCCTCCTGCGAGGGGTCCAGGGCCAACGGCTCGTTGGTCCAAGCCGAGTCGCTGATCGTGCCCGTGTGCCCGCCTGCGGTGGCTGACGCGCCGGTGAATCCGACACTGCCGAAATCGGCGAGCGGCAGCGGCGTGCACTGACCGTCGGCGCCGCCCTGGCAGTTCGAGGGCGCCTCCGCGATCCACTCCGCGGTCGAGGTGTCGGGGTTGCTCATCTGCAGGGTCTTGTTGACGTAGTTACCGGTCGTGTTGTCGAGCAGGGTGACCGTCACCGAGCTGCCGTTGACCTTGACCGCCGCCGAGATCTTGTCGCCGGGGCTGACCTGCAGTCCGAGCCGGACCGGTGCCGAGGGCACCAGCTCGTACCAGGCGAAGTAGCTCGCGTGGCCGCTCGCGCTGCAATCCGCCTGCGTGCCGGTCTGCTCGAGCGCCTGTGACTGTTGGGAGCCGCCGCCGATTCCGACCCAGAAGGCCGAATAGGTGGCGGTGCCGTTCGTGCACTTCGCGGACGGCTGAATCCAGCTGCCCTGCACGTTCGAGAAACCACTCGAGTTGTTGGGGGATACCTCATACCCCGCCCAGTTTTCGCTGACTCCCTCAGAGGAGGAGGCGGCGAGGGCGGGGGTGGCGGCGATCGCCACTGCGCTGAGCGCGGGTATCAGGGGGAGGAAGAGAATCCGTTTGTTCATGAGAGGACTCTCACCCATGCCCCTAAGGTTTCCTTCGAAATACCGCAAGACGGCGCGAAGAGCTTTCGAAGAGATCTGCATGAGCGCAGAGCCATATATTTGCCCCCAGTGGCTGTGACGCTGGGCATCACTTGAACACGGTCGTCCGCGAGCTGGCAGCGTTGATCGGCGCCGGCTCGGTGATCGACGGCGCCGATGGCGCAGCGAGGCCGTACCTCAGCGACGCGAGCCGCTCCCGTGGCATCAGCGGCAACGCCGACGCCGTGGCCACGCCGGCCACGGCGGAGCAGATCGCCTCCGTGCTCGGGTGGTGCTATCAGCACGATGTGCCGCTCGTCCCTCGGGGTGGTGGCACCGGCTACAGCGGCGGCGCGGTGCCGGCAGGCGGCGTCGTTCTCGGCCTGCAGCGGCTGGCGGCGCCGATCGCGGTCGAGCCCGAGCGCTGGCGCGCCTACGCACAGGCGGGGGTTCGCACCGCGGACGTGCGGCGTCGAGCGCGTGAGAGCGGGCTGCTGTTCGCGCCCGATCCCGGCGCCGCAGAGGAATCGATGATCGGCGGGAACGTCGCCACCAACGCCGGCGGCCCGCACGCCTTCAAATACGGGGTCACCGGCGCCTGGGTGACCGGCCTCGAGGTCGTGATCGCGCCCGGCGCGCTGGTCAGCTTCGGCGGCGCCGCGCGCAAGGACGTCGCCGGCTATGACCTGAGGTCCTTGATGATCGGATCAGAGGGAACGCTCGGGATCATCACCGGCTGCTGGCTGCGGTTGACCCCTGCGCCCGAGCGGGAGCTGCCCGTGCTGGCGTTGTTCGACGATGCGCACGCCGGTTGTGAGGCGATCGCCGCTGTGATGGCCGCGGGTCTCGTGCCGGCCGCGCTCGAGTTCCTCGACGCCGGTACGCTCCGCGCCTCGATCGGTGCGCTGCGCGGTGTGGTCACAACGCTGTCGCCCGAGGTCGAGCGCCGCGCCGGTTTCATGGTGATCGCCGAGGCCGATGGCTCCGCGTCCGAGGCGCAGCGGCTGGCGCTGGAGCTTCGCGAGGTGATGAGCTCATGCGGCGCGAGTTTCGTGCACGCGCCCAGCACCGCCGGCGAGATCAGGAGTCTGTGGCGCTGGCGCGGCGGCGTCTCGATCGCCGTCACCGCGCAGCGCGGCGGGAAGCTGAGCGAGGACATCGCGGTGCCGGTCGAACGGCTCGAGGAGGCGATCCTGGCGACGCTCGAGATCGGTGCCCGGCACGGCCTCGATGCCTGCAGCTGGGGTCACGCGGGCGACGGCAACCTGCACTCGTCGTTCCTGCTCGACACCGCCGACGCCGACCAGCTTCGGCGCTCTGAACAGGCTGCGCACGAACTGCTTGCGCTCGGGCCCGCGCTCGGCGGGACGGTCTCCGGGGAGCACGGCGTCGGCCTGGTCAAGCGCGGCGCCCTCTCGATGCAATGGTCGCCGGCGGCGATCGCCGCGCATGAGGCGATCAAGCGGACGCTCGACCCCAAGGGCCTGCTCAACCCCGGCAAGAAGCTGGCGAGGGTTTGAGCACCGCCCGCCTGGAGGCGTTCTCCGACGGGGTGATCGCCGTCGCGATCACGTTGCTTGCGCTCGGCCTGGACGTGCCCAGCCCCTTGAGCCCGCACCTCGCCCACAACCTCTTGCATCAGTGGCCCGCCTACCTCGCGTACGTGATCTCATTTGCGACGATCGGGATCATCTGGATCAACCACCACGCGGCGATCGGGCGGCTTCGTGAGGCCGACCACACGATCCTGGTGATCAACCTGCTGCTGCTGATGAGCGTCTGCGTGCTGCCGTTCTCGACTCGGCTGATGGCGACGTATCTGACCGGCAGCGGCCCGGATCAGCGGCTCACGGCGGCGATCTACAGCGGCTCGCTGTTGGTGATGGGAGCCTGCTTCTCACTCCTGAACCGGCACACGCTCCTGACCAAGGCTCACCTCCTCGATGGCGAGCTCAGCGAGGAGGAGCGCCGCCGGCTCTATCGGCGTGGCGTGTCCGGGTTGCTCCCGTACGCGGTCGCGGTCGCGCTCGCGCCGCTGTCGCCGGACCTGAGCATCGCGATCTGCGGGCTCGTTGCGCTCTTCTACGCGCTCCCGGTCGCGAGTAGCATCTGAGCGATGGCGACCGGTTGGGAGGCGCTTGACTATGCGCAGTGGAGCGCGACCTGCGACACGTTGCACGCCCACACCCAGCTCCTGGGCAAGATCGCGGTGAAGCTCGCGCCGCCAGAACCGCAGCTTCAGCACGCTGCGCTGCGGCTGAGCGCGCGTGGCTGGGAGACGGCGCCGCTGCCGGCCCCCAACGGCTCGGGAGCACTTGTCGTCTGTCTTGATCTCCGTGCCCACGAGGCTGTGGTCGAGCACAGCGACGGCCGCTCACATCGTCTGCCGCTGGCGCCGGACCGGCCGGTGGGGGAGGTGGCCGGCGCCGTTCTGGCGGCGGCACACGAGTTCGGCGGGAAATTTCAGATCGATCCGACGCCGCAGGAGGTCTCCTGGACGGTGCCGATCGACGCCGACGACGAGCACACCACATACAGGCCCGCCGACGTCGAGCGCTACTTTGCGGCGGCGACTGCAGCGGCGCTCGTGCTGGCGGCATTCCGCGCGCCGTACCGCGGTCGCAGCACCCCGGTCAACGCCTGGTGGGGCTCGTTCGACCTGGCTGTGAGCCTGTTCTCCGGCAAGCCGGCGTCACCTCCCTCGCAGGACTTCATCATGCGCAACGCGATGGACGCACAGGAGGTCGCGATCGGCTGGTGGCCGGGCGACGCGCGATACGGCAGGGCTGCCTTCTACGCATACGCACACCCCGCTCCCGACGGGCTCACGGCCGCACCGCTGTCGCCGTCGCCGGCGCGCTGGGACGCGACGCTCGGCGAGTTCATTCTGGACCACAACGAGGCGGGCGCGAGCGACGATCCACACGCGGCCGCACTCGAGTTCGCCGACTCGGTGTTCGCGCATGCCTGCGTCGTGTGCGAGTGGGATCCGTCGCTGTCGGCCAGCGCCCGCGGCGAGCCGCCGCCGGTCAACTGACCCGGCCGGCCGCCGCAGAGCGTTCCCGGGGAGGCCGACCGGCTCTCAGCCGAGGTGCAGACGGTGTGCGACGGCGGCGGCCTGGGTCCGGCTGTGCACCCCGAGCTTGGCGAGGATCCGTGAGACGTGCACCTGACGCGGTCTTCTCCGCCATGTACAGAGATGCGCCGATCTGGCGGTTCGTGGCACCCTGCGCCACCAGCGCCAGCACCTGGCGCTCGCGGGGAGTCAGCCCGAACGGATCCTCCGAGCCGGCGCCCTGCTCGCGCGCCCCGGAACCGTCCCGGTCCGCGGCGGGCGCCGTCAGGCGGCCGCGGTCGACGAGTCCGCGCAGTTCGCCGCCGAGCCAGCCGGCGCCGAGATGGTCGGTGATCTCGAGCGCCGCGGCGGCGGCGATTGCCGCCTGGGCCCGCTCACCGCCCTCGACCAGCGCCTCGGCCTGGCGGTGCAGCGCAATCGCCACCGGATACGGCCGCTCCAGTGCCCGCCAGGCGGCAACCGACTTCGCCCACGCCTCCGGGTCGTTGCGACCTCTGGCGCGTCTGAGCTCGGCCGTACCGAACTCACGCCACGCCCGTTCGACCGGGCCGCCGCTCTGTGCCGCCGCTCGTAGCCGCTGCATGTGGATCCGTGCCCGCACGAGCGCGTCGCGCTCATCGCTCGCCTCGCCGATGTCACGCGCACGCTGGGCGCGGTCGGCCTCGACCGTGAGTCCGACGGCGGTCACGCGGGCGATCCGCATCACGTCCTCTGTACACGTCTCGAGTTCGTCGAGCGCGTGCGCGACGTCCCGGCGAGCGCCGTCGAGGTCGCCCTCGCGGCGATGCAGTTCAGCGCGCAGAGCTCCGAACAGGCCGTGCCATTGTGCTTCGCTGGAGACGCGCACCAGGGGCTCCGCGTCGTCGAGCGCGGCCGCCGCGCGATCGGTGTCTCCCTCACCGAGCGCCAGCTCTGCGTCCCGCAGCAGCGCGTAGATCAGGTTCAGGCCCGCCAGTTGTTGCGCGGGCAGCCCCGCGTGCTCCCGCGCGGCCTTCCAGTCGCCGGTCACGAACGCCTGCTCGGAGACGGTCAGCGTCATCCAGTCGTAGTTGCGGCGCAGGCGCAGCGGCGTCTGCGCGAGGCCTTCCTGCGCGGTGCTGAGCGCCTCGCGGGAACGGCCGGCGAGATTCAGGAAGTCCGCGAGGTTCGCGTAGGCGGTCACCGCGCCGTCCAGATCGCCCTGATCCGCGCGCGATCGCCAGCGCGCGACGCAGGCTGGCGACGCCCTCGTCAACCTTCCCCAGCGCGATCCTCGCCATCCCCAGCGTGTTCAGCACCTCGCTCTCCGCCGTCAGGTCGCCGGCGGCGATCGCCGCGCTCAGGGCCTGCTCACCGTCGGTGATCGCGTCTCGGTAGCGACCGCGCAGCACCCGCGTGCGTGCGAGCCAGCCCAGCAGCGAGGCGCGCTCAGCGCTCGCGGTCTCGCTCGGGCAGCAGCTCAAGCGCGCGCTGCGCCGTCGCAAGGCTCTCGCGTCCACGGTTCAACGACCACTGCGTCCGAGCGAGTCGCGCCAGCACCGCTCCGTAGCGGATCGGCTCCGTGTCCGCGTCGAGCTCCTCGAGCGCGCGCCGTCTGCAGCACCTCGCTGCGTGCACGATCGCCGCCCATGCCGTGCGCACGTGCCGCGAGCACGAGCAGGTCGACGTGGTCGACGTCCGGCGGGCGCGCCTGCTCGGACACGCGCGGCCACAGCTCGAGCGCTCGGTCTGCAAGGTCGGCCATCTCACCGTAGGCGTATACCCCCGCCGCCTGCCTCGCTGCCGCCACCGTCGCCCGCAGCGCCGCCGCCTGGTCGCCGGCAGCGTCGTAGTGGGTCGCGACGGCGCTCACGCGCTCGACCTCCGCCTGGATCGCCGTCACCTCTCTGCTGCTCGAGCGAACGCGCCAGCGCCAGGTGCAGCTCGCCGCGCTCGCCCGGGAGCAGATCGTCGTAGAGCGCCTCGCGCAGCAGCTCGTGCCGGAACAGAAAGCGCCCGTCGGTGCCCGTCACCAGCACCTGTTCGGCGACCGCCTCGCGCAGCGCCGCATGTAGCGCATCGTGTCCGATTCCCGGTGACCTCCGCGATCGTCTGCTCGTCGGCGCGGTGGGCGACGGCGACGACGGCGCGCCACGCGCCCGGCGTCCGGCGACAGCCGCTCGATCCGCAACATGAACGCGTCGCGCAGGCTCTGCGGCGCCGCGCCGCGTCCGTCGAGCCCGGCCGCAAGCAACTCCTCGACGTAGAGCGGGTTGCCCTCGCTGCGCGCGAGCAGACGGTCGATCAGCTGTTCGCTCGGCGCCTGGCCGAGGATGTCCAGCAGCGCCTCGCGCAGCTCGTCGCGATCGAACGGCGCCAGCTCGATCGTCCGGGTGCGCTCGAGGCGGTCGAGTTCTGCGAGCAGCGGTCGCAGCGGATGGCGCCGGTGCAGTTCGTCGGCGCGGTAGCTGAGCAGCAGCATCACGCGCTCCTGGCGCAGGCTCCGGGCCAGGAACGCCGCGAACGTGCGCGTCGAGCGGTCAGCCCAGTGCATGTCCTCGAGAATCAGGACGACGCCGCACTCCTCGCTCAGCAGGTGCAGCAGCTCCAGCAAGGCTTCGAACAGCCGCACCTGGCCGGCTGCCTCAACGTCGAAATGCTCGATCGAAGCTCCTCCGAGGCTGGGCAGCAGCGCCGCAAGCTGTGCGCGGCTGCCCGGGCTCAGCTCTTCAAGCGCCGGGTGGTGCTCGCGGACCAGCGGTCGCAGCGCGCTGAGCAGCGGCGCGTACGGCAGCTCGCCGTCCCCCTGCTCGACGCAGTCACCGTGCAAAACCAGCCTGCCCTCCAACCGCTGCTCGAACTCGGACACAAGCCTGGTCTTGCCGACGCCCGACGCACCGCCGAGCAGCACCAGCACGGGACGACCTCCGGCCGCGTCGACCGCGGCCAGCTCAAGCTCAGCCAGCTCGTCGGAGCGACCGACGAAGTGGCTGCTCGTCAGCCGCCCTCGCATGGTCGAAGTATCGCTTGCGGAGGCGACCGCGGCGCCCGGAAGGCGCTGAGTGCCCCGCGGCACGGATGAGATTGTCGCGATGGGCGGTGTGTAACGCGTGTGCGAGGCCGGGATGCATTCTGAACTCCTTGTGGGTCTCCGGTTCGTATTCACCTGCATGCAGGTTGAACTGAGACCGGCAGTTGCACATCGGGAGTTCGCAGCCACTTGCCGCTGCGAGGCCCTTAGCTGCCGCGCGATACCCCTTAGGGCGGCCCGCCGTCCCCTTAGCTGACGGCCGCGACCGGCACTTCTGAGCCGGCGCTGAGCGGGCTCAGCTGCGAGCGCGTGGCGGCGGCGATCTCGTCGGCGGTGACGTTCTGCGGGTGGTGGCAGGCGGCCAGGTGGCCGCCCGCGTACTCGGTCAGCGGCGGCTCGACCGTGCGGCAGATGTCGGTCGCGCGCGGGCAGCGGGTGTGGAAGCGGCAGCCGCGCGGCGGGTTGATCGGGTTGGGCACCTCGCCGGTGACCATCGGACGCGTCGCGCGCGCGGTTCTCGTCGGGGTCCGGGATCGGGATCGCCGCCAGCAGCGCCGAGGTGTAGGGGTGGATCGGCTTGTCGTAGAGCTCCTCGGCGGGCGAGACCTCCATCAGCTTGCCGAGGTACATGACCGCGATCCGGTCCGAGACGTGGCGCACGACGCTGAGGTCGTGGGCGACGAAGATGTAGCTGAGGCCGAAGCTCGTCCTGCAGCTCGTCGAGCAGGTTGATCACCTGCGCCTGGATCGAGACGTCGAGCGCCGACACCGGCTCGTCGAGCAGGATCAGCTTCGGGTTCGACCGCGAGCGCGCGGGCGATGCCGATCCGCTGGCGCTGGCCGCCGGAGAACTCGTGCGGGAAGCGGTTGAGGTGCTCGGGTTGCAGCCCGACGCGCTCGAGCAGCTCGCGGCTCTCGGCGCTCGATCTCGGTCCTCGGCGACGCCGCGCAGCCGCAGCGGCGTCGCCAGGATCTGGCCGACGCGCTTGCGCGGGTTCAGCGACGCCTGCGGGTCCTGGAAGACCATCTGCATCTCGCGCGCGGATCGGCTCCAGCTGCTTGCGCGAGGCCTTGGTGATGTCCTGCGCCGCGGAAGCTGATCGCGCCGCCGGTCGGCGTCGATCAGCCGCACGAGCGTGCGGATCAGCGTCGTCTTGCCGCAGCCCGACTCGCCGACGACCCCGAGCGTCTCGCCCTCGTGGAGCGTGAACGAGACGTCGTCGACGGCGTGCACGTGCGCCGATCGTGCGGTCGATGATCACGCCCGACTTGATCGGGAACAGCACCCGCAGGTGCTCGACCTCCATCAGCGGTGGCGACCGTTGCCGCGCCGGGCTCGAGCGGCGCTCGGCTCGGCGTCGGCGGCGGCTCGCCCGCCGGCGTCACGAGCGGCTCACGCGGTCACCGGCTCGGCGGCGAGCCCGATCTGGCCGCCGACCATCCGCAGCTGCGCTTCTGCTCGGCGTCGAGCCAGCAGCGGTCGAGGTGGTCCGGGCGCGTCCGGGCAGCTGCGCGCTCAGCGCCGGCACCTCGGTGCAGCTGGTCGAACGCGTGCGGGCAGCGCGGGCGGAAGTGGCAGCCGCTGGGCGGGTCGCAGCAGCGACGGCGGCTGCCCGGCGATCGCCGGCAGGCGCTGCCGCGCGGTCGCGGTCGATCGCGCGTGATCGAGCCGAGCAGGCCCCACGTGTAGGGGTGCTGGGGGTCGTAGAAGAGCTCGTCGAGCGTGCCCTGCTCGACGACCCGCCCGGAGTACATGACGACCACGCGGTCGGCGATGTCGGCGACGACGCCGAGGTCGTGGGTGACGAGGATGATCCCGGCGCTGGTCTCGCTCGCGCAGCTCGCGCAGCTCGTCGAGGATCTGCGCCTGGATCGTCACGTCGAGCGCGGTCGTCGGCTCGTCGGCGATCAGCAGCTTCGGCGAGCAGGACAGCGCCATCGCGATCATCACGCGCTGGCGCATGCCGCCGGAGAACTCGTGCGGGTAGGAGCGCAGCCGCTCCGCGCGCGCGCGGGATCCCGACCCGCTCCATCAGCTCGACCGCCCGGTCCATCGCCTCGGCCTTGCTGACCTTGCGGTCGTGGGCGCGGATCTGCTCGACGATCTGGGTGCCGACCCGGTAGACCGGGTCCAGCGAGCTCATCGGATCCTGGAAGACCATCGCGATCGCGCCGCCGCGGATCCTTCTGCAGCTGCTCGCTCGGAGGCCGTGAGCAGCTCCTGGCCGTCGAGCGTCGCGCGTGCCCTCGATCCGCGCGTTGGGCCCGCGCGTCAGGCCCATCAGCGTCATCGCGGTGACCGACTTGCCCGAGCCGGACTCGCCGACGATCGCCACGCACCTCGCCGCGGTCGACGTCGAACGAGACGCCGTCGACGGCCTGCACGACGCCGTCCTCGGTCGCGAACGACGACGCGCAGGTCGTCGACCTCCAGCAGTGGCCGTTCGCGGCCGCTGGCCCGAGTCGTCGTCGCCGCTCATGGCCGAGCCGGATCCGCGGGTCGAGCAGGGCGTAGACGATGTCGATCGATCGCGCTGAACGAACACGACCGCGAACGCGGTGAGCATCACGATCACCGAGCAGCGTGATGATGTCGAGGTTGCCGATCGCGGTCGCGGCGAGCTGGCCGACGCCGTGCAGGTTGTAGACCGTCTCGGTCAGGATCGCGCCGCCGCCGATCACCTGCGCGACGTCGAGCCCCCACAGCGAGATGATCGGAATCAGGCTGTTGCGCAGGATGTGGCGTAGCAGCACCTGGCGCTCGGACAGCCCCTTGGCCTGCGCGGTGCGGACGTAGTCCTCGTTGATCGTGTCGAGGATCGTCGAGCGCAGCACGCGCGAGTAGAAGCCGATGAACAGCACCGACAGGGTGAACCACGGCAGCGATCATGTGCCAGAGCCACTGCGACGGGCTCTGCGTGAACGGCACGTAGCCGCCGAGCGGGAAGATCAGCCCAGCTTGTAGCCGAGGTAGTAGATGAGCACGGCGCCGAGGAAGAACGGCGGCATCGAGACGCCGACCATCGACAGCACCGTCAGCACGCGGTCGGTGTACCTGCCCGGCCTTGATCGCGGCGAGCGTGCCGACGACGATCGAGGTGAGCAGCCAGATGATGCCGGCGCCGATCGCCAGCGACAGCGTCGCCGGCAGCCCGTCCTTGATCTCGGTCAGCACGTTGAAGCCCTGGGTGTAGGAGTACGCCTGGCCGGTCGAAGATGTTCTTCATCGTGTTGCACGTACTGGACGTAGATCGGCTTGTCGAAGCCGTACTTGACCTCGATCAGGTGGATCTCCGCGGGCGTCGCCAGTCGCCCGGCGAGCCGCGAAGCCGGGTTGCCGTTCGGGAGCGCCACGAGAACAGCAGGAACGTGACCAGCGAGATCACGAACAGCACCACGATCATCAGCAGCAGCCGGCGGATGACGAAGCGGGTCATGCTGCTGGTTCTCCGGCGCGAGGACGCTTCGGACTGATCAGAGAGGCCGCGGATCGATGCGGACCTTGGCGCGCGGATCGAGCGCGTCGCGCAGGCCGTCGCCGAAGACGTTGACCGACAGCACCGTCAGCACGAGCATGATCCCGGGCACCAGCACGTTGTGGAACGCCGCCGGGGATCAGGTCGATCCCGTCGGCGATCATCGTGCCCCAGGACGAGTTCGGCGGCTTGCACGCCGGCGCCGAGGTAGGTCAGCGCCGCCTCGAGCAGGATCGCGTTGGCGAGGATCAGCGGGATGAACACGACGATCGTGCTCGACAGGTTCGGCAGCATCTCGGTGAACATGATCCGCACGTCGCTCAGGCCCTGCTGGCGGGCGGCGTCGATGAACTCGCGCTCGCGCAGGCTCAGCACCTGGGCGCGGATCGGCTTGCGCGACGTACGGGATGTAGACGAAGCCGATCACCCCCGCGACGACGACAGTTGTTGGAGCCCTTCAGCGGGCCGATCCCGCCGGTCGCGAGCACCGTCCCGAGCGTGATCCCGAGCAGCACCGCCGGGTAGGCCCAGATGATGTCGAGCGTGACGGCTGATGACCACGTCGACCACGCCGCGGAAGTAGCCGGCGATGATCCCGACGATCATCGCGAAGACCATCGTGATCAGCGTCGCGACGGCGCCGATCTCAAGCGAGTTGCGGCCGCCGTAGAGCAGCCGGACGGCGACGTCGCGGCCGAGCGCGTCGGCGCCGAGGAAGTAGTGGCTGAAGTTCCAGGTCGGGCCCGATCGGGATGCCGTTCAGGTTGACGATGTCCTCGATCTTGCCGCCGACCGTGATCGTCCCGGTGATGTTCGGTGGCCGGTAGCCGATGTGGGCGATGTCGTGCGAGTAGACCGGCGCCAGCAGGCACATGACACGATCACGATGAACACGCCGCCGAAGAACAGCGCCACCCTGTTGCGCCGCAGCCGGCGCCATGCCAGCTGCCACGGCCCGATGCCGGGCGGCAGCGTCCTCGCCGTCGCTCGTCGAGACCGGGCGTGACCATTCGCAGGATCGTCGCCCGGTGCAGATGGATGCTGTCTGGAACGAAGGACATGAGCAGCGTGGGCCGGGACAGACTATCCGTCCCGGCCCACGGTTTGCATCAATTGCTGCCTTGGCGCTACTTCAGCGAGAACGAAGTCCAGTCCCACCCGTACATCGGGCTGGAACACCAGGTCGCTGTAGTTGATCCGGTCAGACGTGAACACCGGGAACGTCTGGTAGCCGAACACGGCGACGTACGCCTTCTTGGCGACGTACTCGTCGAGCGCCTGCCACTGCGCGGCCACCGTGCTCAGCTCCGTCGTCGGCGTCGGCCGAGCTTCGCGACCTCGCTGTTGATGTACGGGTCGTTGGTCCTCGCCGAAGTTCTCGTTGTTGCGTCGGCAGGATCGCCTGCCGTTCAGCAGCACGCCGTAGAAGTCGACCGGGTTCGGGAAGTCCTGGTTCCAGTCGGCGAAGCCGGTCTGGGGATGGAGCTTCGACTCACCGATCGTCGTGAAGTACTTCGCGTCCGCGATCACCTTCTGCGTCGCCTTGAAGCCGATCTGGTTCAGGAACTGGGTGTAGTAGGTCATCCACTGCTGACGCGGCGCGCGCTCCTCGCTCCAGACCGTGACCGGCTGGCCCGCCATGCCGGACTGCTGCACCAGCTGCTTGGCCTTGGCGAGGTCGCCGGTGAGCCGGGTTGCCGTACGGGCACGTCGCGTCGTCGGGTGACCGGGGACGGCCGGCGGCAGGAAGAAGCACGCCGGGACCAGCGTGCCCGACCCGAGCCGTCACGAACGCCTGCTGGTTGAGCCCGGTGACGACCGCCTCGCGAGCGAGCTGGTTGTTGAACGGCTTCTCCTGGGAGTTCATGAAGATGTAGTACGTCGAGCCGCCGAGGTCGACCAGCTTGAACCGGTCGCCGCCTGCGACTGGATCTGCGGCAGCAGGCTGCCTGGGATCGTGTCGGCCCAGTCGAAGAAGTCGGCGGTGTTGTTCAGCACCGCCACAGCGTTGGAGGTGACGTTCGAGTCGATCTTGACGTCGACGGTCACCTTGCCCGCGGGGATCCCCGGGATGTCGTAGCTCGCCCACTTGGGGTTCGGGACGGCCGTGAACGACGTGTTCGGGACGATGTTCGTCACCTTGTAGGGACCGACGCCCGGCGGCGGGTTGGTCGGCTCGTCCTTGAACGGCGCGGCCGCCGGGACACCAGACCCAGCGCCGGGAACGCGAGCACGTTGTCAAACGGGCCGTATGGGGCCGTCAGGTGGATCATGATCTTGCCCGGTCGCGTTGTTCGGTCGTGATCCCGGAGATCGTCTTGGCCTTGCCGGTGGAGTACGCGGTCCCGCCGACGATCACGGGCGTGATGAACGAGCCCGAGCCGCCCCACGGGATCTTGATCGCGCGCTCGACCGCGTAGGTGAAGTCGCTCGCCTCGACAGGCTTGCCGTTGGAGAACATCAGGCCCTTGCGCAGCGTGCACGTGTAGGTCTTGCCGCCGTCGCTGATCACCGGCAGCGCCGTGCAGAGGCCGGGGATCACCGCGGTGCCGGCGGTGCCGTTCGCGTGCGCGTAGGTCGTCAGGCCGGTGTAGACGAGCCAGTTGATCTCGGCGCCCTGGGTCGTGTAGTCCATCTGCGGGTCAAGCGACTGTGGCGCCACGCCCATCAGCAGCGTGACGGTGCCGCCCGTCTTCGGCGTGGTGCTGGCGGTCGTCGATGAGCTCGACGAGCTGGACGCGCTCGACGAGCTGGACGAGCTGCCGCACGCCGCGAGCACAGCGGCGCTCGCGAGTGCCAGCAGGCCGACGGCTAGGAACCTGAAGTGTTGTTTCACTGCTCCTCCTCCTAGAGGGTTGTGCTGAGCGAAATCTTGTGCTGGAAGAAAGCTGTTCCGCCAGGCTGAGCGAAATCTAACCCGCACGGGGTGGGTTGTGGCGCGTTTGTGCGAGGCCTAATCAAGGCTCAACACAGCGGCCTGGGCGGCTGTAGGCTGTCGCGATGCTGTTTGGGAGCAAGAGAGCGAGGCCCAAGCGCGCCGTCGCGAATCGGACGGCGCGGCTGCTGACGACAGTCGTGGTGGCGCTCCTCGCTGCCGCGCCGGCCCCGGCCGGAGCCCGTGTCGCGATCCACTGGATGCAGGGCTACAGGGCGGCCGGAACGCCCGTCCGGTACGACCGTGTCGGCGTGATCGAGGTCGGAGCGGCTCGTGCGCGCAACGTGCTCGTGCTGGAGCCCGGCACCTCGGCCGCGGCGGCCTACTTCGTACCGCTCGCGAAGTGGATCGTCGCGGATCGGCCAGGCTGGCAGGTGTGGGCCGTCCAGCGCCGCGAGACGCTGCTGCAGGACGAGTCCGAGCTGAACCTCGCCAAGCAGGGAAAGGCGACCGCGACCCAGCTGTTCGACTACTACCTCGGCTGGGCGGGTAACCCGTACCCGCTGACGCCGCACTTCGAGCTGATCCCGAACGCGAGCGTCGCGTTCGCGAAGCAGTGGGGGATGAAGGTCGCCGTGGAGGACCTGCACCACGTGATCGAGGCTGCCGCGAGGCTCGGCGGGAAGGTCGTGCTCGGCGGTCACTCACTCGGCGGCGCGGTCGTAACCGCCTACGCGACCTGGGACTTCGATGGGCATGCGGGCGCCGACGGCCTGTCGGGGCTGGTCTACATCGACGGCGGCAGTTTCCCCGCGGTGAGCGCCTCACAGGCCCGCGCGTCGCTGACTGAGCTCGACGCCTCCAGCGCGTCTCCGTGGCTCAGCTTCGGCGGCATTCCAGCCCCGTTCGCCGGGCTGTTCGTCGTGACCGGCTCGGTCTCGGCCCTGATCGATCCCGCCGGGCCGTCGCTGGCGCAGTCCTTCAGCCTGCTGCCGGCCGAGCTGAAGCCCGCGGTGCCGGCGACCAACCTCGGGCAGTTCGGCTACGCGCTCAATGCCGCCACCTCGCCGGTTTCGCTGCTGGCAGCGCAGGCCCACCTCGGCGCCGGGCTTGACACCTCGACGGCTCCCGCCGGCTGGAACGGCGCCGGCGCGCTGACCCCGATCACGCGCTTCGCGCAGATGTTCGCCGGATCGGGCCTGCAGGGTGTCGACGGCAGCGAGTGGTACTTCCCCCAGCGGCTGACCGACGACACCGGCGCGGTCGGCAACGGCCTCACGAACCCCGCCCAGAAGGTGCTCGACGTCGACGCGACGATGGGCCGAGCGCTTCCCCGTGACCTGAGGATCTATGCATTCTGCACCGTCCTGGGCGGCGCAGGGGTGCTGAGCGCGGCTCGCGAGCTGGCCGCCCAGTCTGGCATCCCGAAGCGCAACCTGACGCTCGTCAACCGCCAGGCGACCTACTCGCACAACGACCCGGCCGGCGCCTACCCGAACAACGCCTTCTTCGCGCACCTGATCCCGTTCCTGAGCGGGATCGCCGGTTCCTGAACGGTCTGTTCGGCTACAGCGCAGCCACATAATCGGCGACGCGCCCGGCCGTGCAGGCGTCGCCGATAATCACCAGCTCGGTGGGGAGCATCCGGTCGAGCAGGGCCAGCGCCGAGCCGAGCAGCGTGCTCAAAGTCTCCTCCAGCGCCACTGGTGCTACCTGCTTCGGCGCCGCGCCTCCGGTCCGAAGCCGCCACTCCCGTGTGGCGGCTGCGGCTGCGTCCCCGGCGACCGCGCGCGCGATCGCGCGGGCGCGGTCGGCGGTGATGTTCCCGACTCCCAGCCGCGCGGCCGCCCAGGCTGCCGCCCCGGAGGAGCCCCAGGCGGCTTCACGCGCCTCCGGTTCTCCCGCGGGCCAGCCGCGGAACCGCGCCGTTGCTCGCCTGACCCCGAGCGTCGACGCGTACGCAGCGCGAGCGTCACGCCGCGCGAGCCTGAGCACGGAGACCGCCGGGCCGAGGTCGGCGACATCGAGGACCGGTGGTAGTGCGCTCAGCCGTTCCGCAGCGACAGTCAGCCGGGCGAGGCGCAGCCACGCGGGCGTGTAGTCGCGGATCAGCCAGTCGATCGCCATCCACGAGCGCGCGTCGTCGAGGCCATCGGCCGAGGTGCCGATCGTGCGGGTCAGAAACGGGCGCAGCCGCTGACGCTGCTGATCGCCGAGGCCATCGTTGAGGGCAATGCAGAACGCCCGCAGCACCGGGCTCACACACGCAGGCTCGTCGCCGTGCGGCTCGCCGGCCAGGTAGCTGACCCATTCCATCGCGCAGCGACCGTCCTGCGGTGTCGCGTGCGTGCCGTAACCGAGCGTGTAGTCGGTGCCGAGCGTGTAGTCGGTGCTCATCGTTTCTCCAGGGTCGACAACTCGCTGCGGACATTGTTCCGCGATGATGGCGAAACGTCCAGTGCAAAGACGCGAGTACCGCTGGCCCGGTTTTTCTAGGCTGGTCTGACCGTGAGGTCGCTGGTCATCGCGATCGCGCCGCAACGCTCGCAGGTCCAGGCGACGTGATCGGGATCCAGCTTCATGACCTTCGGACAACCCCACGCATGTGGGGGGCACGGCGCGAGCCCATCGGCGATCCACCAGATCCTCTCGGAGAGCGATTGCGTCGGGGTGGCGTTGAACAGCGGCCCGGACCCGTCGGTGAGGAGCACCACCGTCCGCGCGACCCCGCACGGATTCAGCTGCCCGGGTGCGGCCAGCGCGTCGGCGAGGCCGAGCAGACCCTCACGCAACGACCTGACGGGCTCCCGGCAGACGGGCAGCGAGCTCATCACCACGGCCTGGGAACGGTCCGCCTCGGCCACCAGCCTGCGTAACGACGATGCCAGCCGCCGGCGTGCAACCACATCCATCAGCTGCCGTGCCCGCAGCGAGTGTTCCGCTGAGACCAGCTGGCAACCACCGGCCAGTTCCTGATCGAGCCGCCGTCGTCTGATCCTGACGCGCATCCGCAGGCGCAGTTCCGCTGGCTTCAACGACACGGTTGCGCGATGTGACCTTCGAGAGGCCGGTTCGGTTCCGAGAGATGACTCCGTTGCGCCCCTGAACGCTAGACCAGGCTTGTGAAGCCGACATGCAGAATCGCGGTGATCGAATCAAGATTTTGTGAATGCCATTGAGATTGACGCTTTCGGCGTGGGGATCCACCCGATCATGTTCGCGCTGATTATCCTGTCGACAGTGAAGCCCGCTCCGTTCGACTATGCAGCTCCCGAACGGGTCGAGGAGGTGCTCTCCCTGCTGGATGAGTACGCGCAGGACGGCCGGGTGCTTGCCGGGGGCCAGAGCCTGGTGCCGCTGCTCGCACTGCGGATGGCGCGTTTCAGGATGCTCGTCGACGTCAACCGGGTCGAGCAGTTGCGCGGTGTGGCGCGATCCGACGGCGAGCTGGTGATCGGCGCGACGACACGCCAGGCGGCGATCGCGCAGGACGAACTGGTCCTGCGTCACGCGCCGCTGCTCGCCGAGGCGACACGCTACATCGGCCACTTCCAGATCCGTAACCGCGGCACGATCGGCGGCTCGCTCGCGCACGCCGACCCGACGGCCGAGTATCCGGCGGCGCTGCTCGCGCTCGACGGTGAGGTCGAGGTCGCCGGCGCGAGCAGCCGGCGCCGGATCCCGGCCGCAGAGCTGATCCGGTTTCCCTACGTGACGACGCTGGCGCCGGGGGAGCTGCTGGTGTCGGTACAAGTGCCGATTCCGACGATGCGGACCGGATGTGCGGTGCAGGAGATCGCCCGGCGCCCGGGCGACTTCGCGCTGGTCGGCGGGATGGCGACCGTCTCACGGGCCGAGGACGACACGGTCGCCGCGGCCCGTGTCGTCATGTTCGGGGTCGCCGGCCGGCCCGTCCGCCTGACGGCGCTGGAGGAGGAGCTCGTCGGCCACCGGCAGCCGCCGGCGACGCTGGGGGACTCCTGCGGGCGTGTGGCTTCGGACCTCAACCCGCCCAGCGACACGCAGGCGTCAGCCGCCTACCGCCGCCGCGTCGCAGGTCAGCTCGCCGCCCGTTTGGTGCGTCGGGCGATGGAGCGCTCGCTTGAGGTGGTCTCAGCATGATCCGGTCGATCTCTGTCACCGCGAACGTGAACGGCAGGCGCTACCAGCGCGACGTCGAGCCGCGCCGCACCCTGTCTGACTTCCTGCGCGAGGACTGCGGGCTGACCGGCACGCACGTGGGCTGCGAGCACGGCGTCTGCGGCGCCTGCACCGTGCTCGTGGACGGCGAGGCGGTTCGCTCCTGCCTGATGTTCGCGGTACAGGCGCAGGACGTCGAGATCACGACGCTCGAGGGGCTCGCGCCCGACGGCGGCCGATTGACGCCGGTGCAGCGCGGTTTCATCGAGTGCCACGGACTGCAGTGCGGCTTTTGCACTCCCGGGTTCGTGATCTCGGCTCACGCGTTCCTGCGCGATCACCCTGACCCGAGTGATGCGGAGCTACGGGAGGGGCTGTCGGGCAACCTCTGTCGGTGCACCGGCTACCAGGGGATCATGCGCGCGCTGCGCCGCGCGATCGAGATCATCCACGAGGAGCAGGCCGAACCGGGGCCGCAGGAGCGCAGCGGGTGAGCGCGATCGGTTTGCCGGTGGCCGGACGCTACGTCGGCGCTCGCGTGCAGAGACGCGAGGATCCACGCCTGCTGACCGGCCACGGCGTTTACATCGACGACGTGCGCCTGCCTGGCATGTTGCACGCCGCGTTCGCGCGCAGCCCGCTCGCGCATGCACGGATCACCTCGGTCGATGTCGAACGGGCGCGAGCGCTGCCCGGCGTCGTCGCGGTTTGGACTGGCCCTGAGCTCAACGGCGACACGGTCGGCCCGCTCTGGGACTACTCCTCAAAGCACTTCGCTTTCCCTGTCGTGTACGCGCTGGTGGACGGCGAGGTGTGCTTCGTCGGCGACCCTGTGGCGATCGTCGTCGCCGAGAGTCGCTACCTGGCGGAGGACGCGGTTGAGCTGATCGACGTCGAGTACGAGCAACTGCCGGCGGTCGTCGGGCGCGAGTTTGCGTTGAGCACCGAGCTTCGCACGCACAGCGGCTTCGAAACGAACCTCGCCTGGGCGAAATCCTCGGCGCCGGACCCGGATCTCGAGCGGGCCTTCGCGCGCAGCGCCCACGTCGTCACGCATACGGTCCACCAGCATCGGCACCTCAACGTCCCGCTGGAGCCGCGCGGCATCGTCGCCGACTGGGAGCGTGGGGAGGAACAGCTGACGGTCCATATCTCCTCTCAGAACCCGCACATGGATCGCGAGTACTTCGCCCGCGTGCTCGGTCTCGGCGAGCACCGGATCCGGGTGACGATGCGCGACGTCGGCGGCGGCTTCGGTCAGAAGATCTTTCGCGGGCGCGAGGAGACCGCGGCCGTGCTCGCGAGCCGCCGCCTGGGGCAGCCGGTGAAGTGGATCGAGGATCGTCAGGAGAACCTGACGGCTGCCAACCACGCGCGCGACGAGCAGATGACGGTCAAGATTGGTGTTG
The DNA here is from genome assembly GCA_963742025.1 of uncultured Solirubrobacterales bacterium. Classification (GTDB taxonomy): domain Bacteria; phylum Actinomycetota; class Thermoleophilia; order Solirubrobacterales; family Solirubrobacteraceae; genus Palsa-465. The sequence goes on along the minus strand of CAVUKF010000006.1, from coordinate 166,736 downwards.
ACGAACAGGGCGTCATCCAGGCGATGCACGCCGACTACCTCGGTGACGTCGGCGCGTACCCGTTCATGCCCGGCTCGGTTCCCGGCGCGATGGCGCTGGAGGTCCTCCCCGGTCCATACCGTGTCGAGCATTACGGGTGGTCGGGGCGCGCTGTGTTCACCAACACGAGCGGCCTCAGCGCCTACCGCGGGCCGTGGCTGCTCGAGACGGTCGCGCGGGAGATCGTGATCGACGTTCTGGCGCGTGAGATCGAGATCGACCCCGCGGAGCTGCGGCGGCGCAACATCCTCCGTGGGGAGGAGATGCCGTACACGACCGCGACTGGGCGCGAGTACGACCGCCTGACTCCGGCGGAGACGTTCGAGGCGGCGCTCGGCTTGATCGGCTACGACGCGTTCCGCGCCGAGCAGGAACGGCTACGCCGGCAGGGCCGCTACCTGGGGATCGGGGTCAGCACGTATGTCGAGCCGACGGCGGGCGCGCAGGGGCCGATGGGTGTCGAGGTCGCGACGATCCGGATCGAGCCGGGCGGCAAGGTCAACGTGCTGATGGGCACCGGTTCCCACGGACATTCGCTGGAGACGACGATGGTGCAGGTCGTCGCGGATCAGTTGGGCGTCCCTCTGGAGGACGTCCGGTTGCTGCAGGGCGACACCGCGATCTCGCCCTACGGCGGTGGGACCGCCGGCAGCCGCAGCGCCGTGATCGGCGGCGGCGTGGCGCGGATCTCGGCCGCGCGGTTGCGTGAAAAGGTCCTGCAGATCGCCGGCCACATGCTGGAGGCCGCGCCCGAGGACCTCGAGATCGTGCAGGGCGTGATCTCGGTCAAGGGTTCTCCCGGTGCGAGCATCACACTTGCCAAGGTCGCAAGCGCCGCCTACTACGCGGCCCATAGCCTGCCGGAGGGGATCGAGCCCGGGCTCGAGAACACCTCGCGCTATGCGCCGCCGGGGGCGACGTTCGCCAACTCCACTCAGGTCTGCACCTGCGAGGTTGATCTGGAGACGGGCCAGGTGACCTTGCTCGACTATGTGGTCGGTGGCGACTACGGCGTGATCATCAACCCGATGGTGGTCGAGGGTCAGGTGGCGGGCGGTGTCGCGCAGGGCATCGGCGGGGTGCTGCTCGAGCACATGCCCTATGACGAGTTCGGCAATCCGATGGCGATCACATTCAAGGACTACCTGCTCCCGACCACGGCCAACGTCCCCGACATCCGCTACGTGCATCTTGAGACGCCGTCGGACCGGCCGGGTGGACACAAGGGCGTGGGCGAGGGCGGCGCGATCGGCGCCCCGGCAGCCGTCGTCAATGCGATCGCCGACGCGCTGGCGCCACTCGGTGTGACCGTCGTCGACCAGCCACTCGGCCCCGACCGCGTTTTGGCCCTGATCGACGCCGCCAGATCGCAGTGATACCCGGCCGCCGGCCGCTCGCTGCTCGCTGCTCGCTGCTTCGTGTTCAGCTCTCGGCCAGCCGCCGCAGTACTGCCACGGCCTCTGTCAGCGTCCTCTGCTCGTCGTTGTCGAGCTGATCGAGGATCGCCTGTGCGAGCCAGCCGTCCCGCTGGCGGCGGTCGTTGCGCAGCGTCGTGCGTCCCTCGTCGGTGAGCTCGATCAGCGCGCGGCGCTTGTCGGTCGGATCGGGTGTGCGGGTGACGAGGCCATCGGCTTCGAGCTCGCTGATCGTCTGGGCCATCGATTGCGGTCGGATCCGTTCCGCGGCGGCGAGCTCGCTGACGCTGCCGGTGCCTTCTCGGTCAAGGCGCGCGAGCACCGTGCTGTGCGGGAGTGGAAGACGGTTCTCGGCTCGCAGTCGCCGGATCAGCTGCCCGAGCACGACCCGGAGCTCGCTCGCTACGAGCGCGGGATCGGTCGAGGACATGGCGGGATCTTAGTCGCAAACGCTTCAGCAAACTGGACAGGTTGCCTGTCAGACTGAACAGGTTGCCTGTATAATCCTGTTGGTGCAGTCGCCTCTGGTCCTCAACTCGCCCCGGGTTTCTCGAGTGGGCGGACACGGGGATCGCTACAAGTGGATCGCGCTCTCGAACGCGACGCTGGGGGTGCTGCTGGCGACGCTCGACGCGTCGATCGCGCTGATCGCGATGCCGGACATCTTCCGCGGGATCCACCTGGACCCGCTGGTTCCGGCGAACAGCTTCTACCTGCTGTGGATGATCCTCGGCTACATGGTCGTCGCGAGCGTGCTGATCGTCAGCCTCGGCCGGCTGGGGGACATGTTCGGGCGGGTTCGGATCTACAACCTCGGGTTTGTCATCTACACGGTCGCGTCACTGTTGCTGGCGGTCGACTGGATGACCGGGCGTGCCGGGGCGGATTATCTGATCGGCTTTCGCGTGGTGCAGGGCATCGGCGGCGCGTGCCTGCTCGCGAACGCGGCGGCGATCATCACCGACGCGTTCCCCGTCAACCAGCGCGGGATGGCCTTGGGGATCAACAACATCGTCGGTGTCAGCGGCGTCTTCATCGGACTGCTGCTGGGCGGGTTGCTGGCACCGATCGACTGGCGACTGGTGTTCCTGATCTCGGTCCCGGTCGGGGTGTTCGGGTCGGTGTGGGCCTATCTGAAGCTGGAGGAGCGAAGCGAGCCGCGCCGGCGCCCGATCGATTGGTCGGGAAACGTGACCTTTGCGCTCGGACTGATTTTGGTGATGGTCGCCGTCACCTATGGGATCAGGCCGTATGGCGCTGCCGCGATCGGGTGGGGCAGCCCGCGCGTGATCGCGCTGCTGTGCGGCGGCATGCTCTGTCTGGCGGCGTTCGCGGTGATCGAGCGGCGTGTCGCCGATCCGATGTTCCGCCTGGACCTGTTCTGGATCCGCGCGTTCACGTGCGGGTCGCTGGCGACGTTCCTCTCGGCGGTCGCGCGTGGCGGGCTGATGTTCATCCTGATCATCTGGCTACAGGGGATCTGGCTGCCCCAGCATGGTTACGACTTCACCGTCACACCGTTGTGGGCCGGCGTCTACATGCTGCCGCTGACGATCGGGATGCTGTTCGCGGGGCCGACGTCGGGCTACCTGTCGGACCGTTTCGGTGCCCGCCCGTTCGCGACCGGTGGCATGGTCGCCTGCGCGGTCAGCTTCGCGCTGCTCGCGCTGTTGCCGACAAACTTCGCCTACCCGGGATTCGCGCTCGTACTGCTGCTATGCGGCGTGTCGATGGGGCTGTTCGCCTCGCCGAACCGCGCGGCGGTGATGAACAGCCTGCCGCGCGGTGACCGCGGCGCCGGCGGCGGGATGAACCAGACCTTCCAGAACTCCGCCCAGGTGCTCTCGATCGGGGTCTTCTTCACGCTGATGATCATCGGTTTGAGCGCGACCCTGCCCGAGGCGATGCGTACCGGCCTGCAGGCGCACGGCGTCGGCGCAGCCACCGCGAACCAGGTCGCCCACCTGCCGCCGGTGTCGATCCTGTTCGCGGCGTTTCTCGGCTACAACCCGATCCAGCATCTGCTCGGCTCACACGTGATCGCGCTGCTCAGCGCGCACAGCCGCGCGGTGCTGACCGGCCGCTCGTTCTTTCCGCACCTGATCTCGGCACCATTCCGCGCCGGCCTGCACGAAGCGTTCGCGTTCGCCGTGATCGCGTGCCTGCTCGCGGCCGTCGCATCGCTGATGCGCGGCGGCCAATACCACCACGTCGACGAGCCCTCCCGCCCGGCCGGCGAGTATTCCCGCCAGGCCGGCGAGCCCTCCGGCTCCGCGCTCGAGCGCGATCGGCGCGACCGTGGCGAGGTCGCGGCGCCGCTCGGTGCACGCCTCGAATAAGGGCCTGCAGGACGCCTCGCTGCAGCGGCCACCCAACCTGTCGGTCCGGCTAGCCGGCCGAAGGCCCGAGCGCGCGTTCCTGGTCGAGCGCTGCGGCGACCCCGGGGAGTGCGAGTGTTCGCGCCGCGTGCTCGGCCAGCGCCTCGCCGCCGAAGTCAAGACCATCGATCTCCGCGGCCCAGCTGCCGAGGCCCTGCAGGAACAGATCGGCGACCGACGGCGACTCGTTGACGAGCCACTCGCGAGCGGTCAGTTGCAGCTCCAACCAGGCCCCACGCTCCTCCAGGTCAGAGATCGCCCCGGCCTTGAGCGCCTCGACGGCGTCGAGCGCGATCATCTCGTCCGCCTTGAACCAGCGATAGAACGCTGCCATCAGATTGTTGGTCAACCAGGCGAGCCAGAAGTGGAACTCCGGCCGCCCGGGGTCGCCCGCATCGGGGCCAAGCAACGGAAACCTCTCCACCAGGTACTCGAAGATCGCCACCGTCTCGTACAGCACAAGCTCACCGTCAACCAGCGTCGGAACGGTGCCGAGCGGGTTCAATGCCAGGTAGCCGGGCGGCGATACGCCGCCGTCCTCGCCGCGTTGCACCTCGATGATGCTGTGGGGCACGCCGGCCCACTCGAGCGCGCAGTGCACGATCGTGGCTGCCGTCTCGTTGCGCGTGTAGAGCTCCATCACCCGCCCATTCTTCCACGCTCGCTCGCAGGGCTTCCTTCGGACGAATCCAAAGGGTGGTCTGTTGCGTGCTGGTGTGTGAGTAACACTGGGGTCAGGCGGATAGTTCGACGGATGCCTCGCACGGTGTTGGGCGGCGACTCGTGTGGGTCAGAATTTCGTGCCGTCGATGAACACGTCGTTGTTCGAGTTGTGCTCGTCGAGTTGGCCACCTCCGATCAGCGTTTCCGAGGTCGCATTGTTGCCATTGCCGATGGTGTTCTGATAGCCGCCTTCGACGATGCCGTTCGGCTCGAATGTGGTGTTCTTGTTGCCGCCGATGGCGACCGACCCGAGCCCGCCGAGGCCATCGTCGAGGTAGCCGCCGAGGATCGCATCGAACGCGTTGCCGAGACTCGAGCAGCCGGGGTTGGTTGCCGTTGCGGTTCCGGTCTCGTTCGCGCAGCCGCCGGAGATCGTCGAGTACTCCTCCTGCGCGCTGTTGTTGATTCCTCCCGCGACGAACGTCGACTGGCCGCCTGAGGAGTCGGTGTTCCCTCCGGCGGTGACGTCCTGGCTCGATGTCGCGGAGTCGTAGTAGCCGCCCGCGACGAGGCTCGCTTGCCCGCTGGCGTTACCGCCGTTACCGCCGACCACGGCGCTGAACGTGCCGTCGGCGATGTTGCCCTCGCCACCGAGCGCTGCGCTCGTGTTCTGGCTGGCGCTGTCGCCGTTTCCGCCGGCGACGAGGCTCTGCTCGCCGCTCGCGGCACCTTGAAACCCACCGGAGACGGCGGCTGCCTCGCCGCCGGCGGTGTTCTGCGCTCCGCCCGCCACCGAGCTTGACGCTCCACTGGCAGTGTTGGTGGTGCCACCGCTGACCGTCCCGCCTTCACCTGAAGCGTTGTTCCCCAAACCGCCGCTGACCGAGCTGTACTGGCCCCGTGCCTGGTTCTGGAAGCCGCCGGTGACTGCGCTTGTGTCACCGGTCGCGCTGTTGCCGTTGCCGCCGACGACGATCATGTTTGCGTTCCCGCTGTGACCGTTGCCGCCGCTGGGGAAGGTCGCGCTGTTGCCGTAACCGCCGAGCGCCGAGCTCTGCCAGCCGCTGGCCGTGTTGTGCTGCCCACCGGCAGCCCAGCCGAGCATGCCGCTGGCGGTGTCCTCGCTGCCGCCGGCGACAGAGCTGTCACGCCCGCTGGCGGTGTTGCCCGACCCGCCGAGAACTGACGCGTACGGCGCCTCGATCGCGTTGTCCTCGCCGGCGACAAGGCCGCCAAAGGATGTGAACGACTGGTTGTCGCCGAGGACGAGGTTGTGCGAGCCGGTCTGGCTGCCCGGATCACGGTTGTAGCCGATGATCAGGTTGCCGAGTCCGTTGGCGCTCGCCGTCTTACCCGCCCCGTTCACGATCTGGACGTTGACCCCGGAGAACCTCAGCGTGCTGCCCTTACGCGACACGCCGGCAAGCAAGCTCTGGAGCTTTGCGACCTTCGCCTCCAGCGATGACAGCTTCGCGCTGCCCGCGGAGCCCGAGGGCAACGCGAACGACACGCCGCTCAACGCAACAAACAAAGCCAGCAGCGACACGAACAGGGACGGCGATGGCCGGAAGACGGCAACGACGGAGCGGGTACGCATGAAACACCTCGCAGATCGAAAGCGCCGCCGATCCGGTACCGAATCACCACCCGGGACGAACCAGCGGCATGGTCACGCCGATCCTATTCACCCGATCGACAACACACCACCGTGCTGGTTGGCGCAGGCGCTCGTCGAGCTCTGACTGGCGCGAAGACGGCCTTGCCCTAGCGCGACTGGCTCGGCACAAGGGCGTCGAGCTCGTCGAGTTGGCGGCGCACGCTGCCGCAGACCTGTTCGCAGAGCTCGAACACGCCTTCGTCCGCGATCGAGTATCGAGCGTGGTTGCCGTCCTTGGTGCGGGCGACCATGCCGGCGCTGTAGAGGATCCCGAGATGCTTCGAGACGTTCTGCTGGCTGGCTCCGAGGGCCTCCCGCAACTCGCCGACGGTGGCGTCACCGTCCCGCAAATGGTCGAGGAGCTTGATTCGCATCGGTTCGGCGAGCACCCGGAACCGCTGCGCGATCAGGTCCACGAGCGGGTCAGCGAGCGGATGCGGAAAGGCAGGCTGGTCAGGCATACGCGATCACGATACCACAAGCGCACAGTTGTATAGACGCATAGATGGGGAGCGAGTGGAGTTTGGAGGGAATGCGCACAACTGCACAGACGTACGGTTGACAGCAATTTGAAGATCGGTTATGTTGCAATACACAAGCGTACAGTTGTATAGATGAACGGAGACGGAGTGATGCTCAGTTCCAGTCGCAAGCGTGTCGTGATCGTCGGGTCGAGCTTCGCCGGGTTGACCGCGGCGTTCGAGCTCAAGAAGCGAACCGGGGATCGTCACGAGATCGTGGTCCTGGATCCACGCCCGGAGTTCACGTTCATCCCGTCGCTGATATGGGTCCCGTTCCGCGGCCGCGAGCCCGAGGACGTGACGTTCGCGCTGGCGCCGATCTACTCGAAGAAGCGGATCCGGTTCATCAATGACGCCGCCGGGAGGATCGACCCCTTCGCGCACACGGTGACTACCAGCTCCGGCGAGGAACTGACATATGACAGGCTGTTCATCGGCACCGGGCCGCGGCTCGCGTTCGAGAAGGTCGCGGGTCTCGGGCCGCACGACGGGTATACCCAGTCGGTCTGCAACCTCGAGCACGCGATGCTCGCTCGCGACGCGTGGGATCGGTTCCTGCAGAACCCGGGGCCGGTCGTGATCGGCACCGCGCAGGGCGGCTCGTGCTTCGGGGCCTCCTACGAGTTCCTGCTCAACGCCCAGCACCAGATCAAGAAGGCCGGGCTCCAGAAGGTCGCGCCGGTCACGTTCATCACCGCCGAGCCGTTCCTCGGGCACTTCGGTCTCGGTGGCGTCGGCAACTCCGAACAGATGATCAGCCGGTTCTTCGACAGGCTGGGAATCGAGGGACTTCCCGAACAGCTCGATCAAGGAAGCTCGCGACGGCGAGATCGAACTCGAGAGCGGCCGGGTGCTGCCGTTCGCCTACTCGATGATCGTGCCGCCGTTCACCGGCGTCGACGCGATTCGCAACGCCGATGGACTCGGCAACCCGATGGGGTTCATCCCCGTCGATCAGCAGTTCCGCCATACCGAGTTCCCCGACGTGTTCGCGGCCGGCGTCGCGATCGCGATCGCCGCGCCCGCACCAACCCCTGTCCCGGCCGGAGTCCCGAAGACCGGACAGATGACCGAGAAGATGGCGAAGGTCGCCGTCCACAACATCAGCGCCGACATCGACGGCAGCGACCCGCAACTGATGCCGATCGACGATCTCGACGCGATCTGCATCCTCGACGCCGGCAACAACGGCGTGATCTTCAAAGCCAGCCACGTGCTCGCCAGCAACGGCAACGGTAAACACGCCCACGTGATGGCCGGCCCGCAGGCGCACTGGGCGAAGGTCGCGTTCGAGCAGGTGTTCATCGGCAGCCGCAAACGCGGCGTCCTCGCCCTTTGACGCTGAAACCCACACACAGGAGCTGATGGCTGATGGCGATCGTTGAACTTGAAAGCGGGATCGAGCAGGGCGGCGCGGACGCGTATCCACACGCCGTGAACGTTGGGCCGATCGGCCGGCTCGGGCGCTACACGGCGACGCATTTCCGGGTCGTGCTCGTCTCGTGGATGGTGGTCGCGATCGGGCTGGGGCTCCTGGCCCCCCGGGTCGAGACCGCACTTTCGGGCGCGGGCTGGGAGACCACCGGCTCTCAATCGGTCCAGGCTCGGAACCTGATCAACAAGCACTTCCGGGGCCTGTCGAGCTACGGGCTGATGGCCGTCGTGTACTCGCCGACGCAGACGGTGGACGATCCTGTGTTCAAGCGGGTGGTCGCGCGCGTCGAGCGGACGCTGCGCTCCGATCATGCGGTCAGCAGTGTGGTTGCGCCGGCGCCGGGCGTCTCGATTTCGCAGGCTGGCCACACGGCGATCGTTCAGGCGGGTGCGGCGCTCAACTCGAACTCGATGGTCAAGGCCGCCGACGCGGTCAAGGGCAAGCTCGCCTCGCTTTCGACGGCCGGCGTTCAGGTTCATCTGACCGGCGCGTCAGCCATGTGGTCAGATTTCAACGCTGCGAACCGCTCGGCGATGCTGAAGTCCGAGGTGATCTCGTGGCCGGTCACGTTGGGGATTCTGCTGCTCGCGTTCGGATCGCTCGTTGCCGCGGGCCTGCCGTTGATGTTGACGATGGTCGGGCTGATGTCTGCCGCGGGGCTGCTGTACCTGGGGACGAAAGTGATGCCGATCTCGATCTGGGCGATGAACTTCGCGCTGATGTTCGCGCTCGCGTTGGGGATCGACTATGCGATGTTCATCGTCCACCGCTTCCGCGGCTCGCTGTTCGGACACAAGCTGTCCGCTGTTGATGCGACGGCGGTGACGATGGACACCGCCGGCAAGGCGGTTCTGTTCTCGGGGGTGACGGTGCTGATCTCACTCAGCGCTGTGATGCTCGTCCCAAGCCCGGCGTTCCGTTCGATGAGCCTCGGGATCATGCTCGCGGTGATCTTCGTGCTCGCCGCGACGCTCACGCTGCTTCCCGCCGTGCTCACCAAGCTCGGCCCGAAAATCGACAGCGCCTCGCTTCCGTGGGCGCACACAGGCGAGCACCGCTCGGCACGGTTCGCCGCCTGGGGCGAGCGACTCTGGCGCCAGCCGGTTCGCTACGGCGTGGTCGCCGTCGCGATCCTCGTCGGTCTCGCGCTCCCCGTCACGCAGCTGAAGACCGCGATGCCGTCGATCAAGGTCGTCCCCGCCGGCGACTCGTCCCGGATCGGCTACTACCAGGTGCAGGCCGCGTTCGGCGCCGGGGCGACAGGACCGCTTCAGATAGTCACACGCACGGCCGACGCCGCGACGGTGACCCGGATCGCAACGAACGACCCGGGCGTCGCGGAACTGATGCCCACCCAGACCAGCAACGGCTACGCGCTCGTCACCGCGATCCCCAAACAGGACCCATCAAACCCCGCCGTCGGCCAAACGATCGACCGCCTACGCGCAGAGCTCCCGACCGGGACCCTCCTTGGCGGAGCCGTCGCCGAGAACCACGATCTCCAAGCCTCACTCGCAGCCAAGACCCCGCTCGTGATCGGCGTGATCCTCACTCTCGGATTCCTGCTGCTACTGATCGCACTACAGGCGCCACTACTCGCCGCCGTCGGCGTGCTCACCAACCTGCTCGCGACCGGCGCCGCGTTCGGCGTCGCCAAACTCGTCTTCCAGAACGGCGACGTGCACTCACTGCTCGGCTTCCAACCACAGGGCTTCCTCGACGCCTGGGGACCGGTGTTCTTCTTCGCGATGATCTTCGCGATCTCAATGGACTACACCGTCTTCCTGCTCTCGAGCGCCAAGGAGCACTGGGACCGCGGCCACGACCCCAAGGAAGCGATGATCGGCGCCCTCGCACACTCAGGACGCGTGATCTTCGCCGCTGGTGCGGTGATGGTCGCGGTGTTCTTCACCTTCGCCCTCTCCGGACCACTCCCGCCCAAGGAGATGGGCGTGATCCTCGGCGTCGCGGTACTCCTCGACGCCGCGCTGATCCGCCTTCTCCTACTCCCCGTGCTACTGCGGGTAATGGGCAAGTCCGCCTGGTACCTACCCCGCTGGGCTCGCCGGGTTCTCCCGGATGTGACCTTCGGACACTCATGAGATAAGGACAGACACCATGAACTACACAGCAACAGCCCACTCGATCGACGGCACCCTGCGCCACGAAATCGACGTCAATGGCCGCCACACGATCATCACCGACGAACCCGAGAATCTCGGTGGGACCGACACCGCCCCCACCCCACACGAACTGCTCGCCGCCGCGCTCGCGTCATGCGTCTCGACGATGATCGTGCTCTACGCGCAACGACGCGGCTGGGACCTCGGCGAGCTCGACGTCGACGTCGACTACAACGCCGACATCACCCCCAGACACGTCGAGCTCACGATCCACCTCCCACACGGCCTCACGACCGACCAGATCAACCGACTCGAACACGTCGCACGGACATGCCCGGTCCGCCGCGCACTCGAAGCCGGCTTCACCTTCGAGGAGCGTCTCGTACAGACGCCTTCGGCCGCGCACGCCGCCGCCGGTTGATTGATTGATGGCGAGACCCGGACTTGAACCGGGGACACCACGATTTTCAGTCGTGTGCTCTACCAGCTGAGCTATCTCGCCGTGTCGCGCGATGCTAGCGAGGCGCCGCCGCCGCCGCAGGCGTGACAATGGAGACATGCACGAACGCACGCTCTACGTGCTGCGGCACGCGAAGTCGAGTTGGGACGATCCCGGAGCGCCGGATCAGGACCGGCCGCTCGCGCCGCGGGGTCGAAAGGCGCTCGCGGTGCTGGCCGATTACATCTCCTCGAACGAGATCAGTCCCGATGTGGTGCTGTGCTCGACGGCGCGGCGCACGCGCGAGACGCTCGCCGGGATCTCGCTCGGCGGCGAGCAGCGGATCGAACGCCCGCTCTACGACGCGAGTGCGGACCAGCTGATCGAGCGCCTGCGGCGGATCCCGGCCGAGACCGGCTCGGTGATGGTGATCGGACACAACCCCGCGATGCAGATGCTGGTGCTGAAGCTGGCGGGGGCCAGAGATGCAGCTGCTGCCGGGGTCCTGCAGGGAGAGCTGGCCGAGATCCAGCGAAAGTTCCCGACGGGCGCGCTTGCGACCCTGTCGCTCGGCTGCAGTTGGATGGATCTGCGCGCCGGCTGCGCGGAGCTGGCCGCCTACGTGCGGCCAAAAGCGCTGCTCTACCGGTAGCGAGTGAGTCGCGCCAGCAGCTCCAGAGCGCCTGCCTTCGACAGCGGTTCGTTGAGGTTGCCGCACTTGGGCGACTGCACGCACGAGGGACAGCCCGAGCGGCATGGGCATTCGCCGATCAGCCGCTGCGCGTCCCCCACCAGCCGGTCGAACTGATCAAAGCCGCGGCGCGTGATCCCAACGCCCCCCGGGTGGCCGTCGTAGATGAAGATCGTCGGTCCGCCGGTCTGCGGATGCGCGTTCGTCGAGAGCCCGCCGATGTCCCATCGGTCGCACATCGCGATCAGCGGCAGCACCGCTATCTGCCCATGCTCGAGCGCGTGCAGCGCGCCCAGCAGGTGTTCGGGCGGGAACGGCTCGGCGTCCATCAGGCCCTCCAGCTCGTACCACAGCGCCCGCGTCGAGAACTCGACGGTCGGCATGTCGAGTGACTGGAAGTCGATCACGGTGTGGTCCTGGAGCCGCTTGCGCTGGTAGCCGAGCACGGTCTCGGTGTAGATCACCGTTCCGAACGAGAGCGTCACCCCGTGCGTCTCGACACGCTCCGCCAGCCGGTCGATGTAGGTCATGCTCTCGCTCCTGGTCTGTGTGAAGTGCTCGCCGGAGAACGGTGTCAGCAGCGCTCGCCGGGCAGTGAGGTCGAGCTCCCTGACCTCGTAGGAGCGACCGAGATGCAGGTAGATCGCGCCGTCATGCACTGTCGAGAACGCGCGCGCGGCCTCGATCGTCCCGAGCACCTCTCCGGAGCTCCCGTCGATCAGCACGAAGCTGTCGGCCGAGGCCGAGCGCAGCGCCACCCTGGCCGCCGGGTAGTCGTCGGCGCGGACCGGGACGAAGCCGGTCGCGCGCTCACGGAGCAGCCCTGCCTCGGTGAGCCTCGTCGCGTCGGCGACGACATCGCCACCGAGGATCTCGTCATCTAGCTCGGTCAGCGGCGCCTCGTGGCTGGCGCAGAGGAGATGCTCATCGCGGATCTCGGGGCTTGAGGGGTCGATGATCGCCGCCTCGACCGCCCGGCGCAGGAACTCGGCCGGATGGCGCGCGAAGAATTGATCGAGCGCGTCCTCGCCGGCGATGTAGACGGCCAGCCCACGGCCTCGGCGACCGGCGCGGCCCCACATCTGGCGCAGGCTGGCGACGGTTCCCGGGAACGTCACGCAGATCGCGGCGTCGAGCTCGCCGATGTCGATCCCGAGCTCCAGCGCGTTGGTCGTGACGACGCCGAGCAGCTCGCCGCTCGAGAGCCGGCGCTCGATCTCGTGGCGCTGCGCCGGCGTGTAGCCGGCCCGGTAGGGGACCACTCGCTCGGCCAGTTCAGGCGCCAACCGGTCGACGGTGTGGCGGAGGATCAACTCGACCCCTTTGCGCGAGTTCATGAAGCAGATCGTCCGCGCCCCGGCGCTGACCAGCTCCGACAGCAGCTCTGCGGCCTCGTAGAGCACCGAGGCCCTCGTGCCGAGCTGCTCGTCGAGCAGCGGCGGGTTCCAGATCGCCACCCGGCGCGCGGGCCGCGGCGCAGCGTCGTCGTCGATCAGGCTGATCTCGTCCAGACCGGTGAGCTCCCGGGCGAGCTGGAGCGGGTTCGCGATCGTCGCGCTGGTCAGCAGGAACCGCGGAATCGTGCCGTGGATCGCAGCGACTCGACGCAGCCGCCGCAGCACGTTCGCGACGTGCGAGCCGAACACGCCGCGGTAGACGTGGGCCTCGTCGATCACGACGAAGGCCAGGTTCGCCAGCAACTCGTCCCAAGAGCTGTGGTGGGGCAGGATCCCGATGTGCAGCATGTCCGGGTTCGTCAGGATCAGGTTGCTGGAGCGGCGGATCGCCGTGCGCTCCTGGCGTGGCGTGTCGCCGTCGTAGATCGCCGGGCGGATCTGCCTCCTCAGCCCGAACGCATGCAGCGCGCGCGCCTGATCCTGCGCCAGCGCCTTGGTCGGGTACAGGTACAGCGCCCGTGCCCTCGGGTCGCGCACCAGCACCTCGAGCGTCGGCAACTGGAAGCACAGCGATTTGCCGGAAGCGGTGCCGGTCGTGACGATCGTCGGCCCCGCGTAGGCGCTGTCGAGCGCGAGGCGCTGGTGGGCGTAGAGGTGATCGATCCCGGCCGTCGTGAGCGCGTCGTGGACCAGCGGATGGAGGTCATCGGGAACAGAAACACGGCGCGCGGAGCGCGCCCTATAAAAATCGCTGTAGACCAGCCGCTCGTCGGCGGCGCCGGCGTCGAGCAGCTGCTCCCAGGGCTCGGCTTCACGCGTGGTGGACACCCGGCCAGTATGGCGGTGGGGATGCTAGGTTCGCTCAGGCGATGCGCTGCATGTACGTCGACCTCGACGGAACCCTGCTCGGCCCGGACGGATCGCTGCTCGCCGCAGCCGATGGCTCGTTCTCGCTCGACGCGATCCGCGCGCTGCAGGCGTGCTCGCGCGCGGGCGTCGAGGTGGTGATCTACTCCGGCCGCCGGCGGTCGAGCGTGTTCGAGGACTCGCGGCTGATCGGGCAGCGCTCATTCATCTTCGAGCTGGGGTGCGGACTGGTTCTCGACGGCGAGCTCGAGTGGCTGACGGGCGGCATCGAGCCTTCGGCACAGGCGGGCACGATCCACGACCAGATCGAGGCATCGGGTGCCCCGGCGCTGCTGCTGGAGCGGTTCGCGGGCTCGCTCGAGTACCACACGCCGTGGTCGCAGGGGCGCGATGTATCGCATCTGTTCCGGGGTCACATCTCACTGGCCGAAGCCGAGGCGACGCTCGCGGAGGCCGACCTCGGGTGGCTGCGGCTGGTCGACAACGGCGTCGTCTGGGCCGGCGACGGTCGGCGCGATGGCCACGGCCGGGTCCACGCCTACCATCTGATCCCGTCGGTCGCGTCGAAGGCGCGCGCGGTCGCGCGCCACATGCAGAACCGCGGCTACTCGGCGCCGGAGTGCATCGCGGTCGGGGATTCGCGTGAGGACCTCGACGCCGCCGATGTCGTGGGCTGCTTCTGGCTGGTCGCGAACGCGCTCGAGCGCGACCCGACGCTGGCGCAGGACGCCGTCGGCCGGCGTGGGGTCCGGATCGCGTCGGGCGCCTATGGCGCGGGGGTGTACGAGGCGGTGGTCACGACACTCGCCGAGCGCGGGCCGTAGCCGGCCTCAGGTCTGCTGCGGGTCCGGGGTGGGCGCCGGCGGCTGCGTCGCGTTCGATTCCTGCAGCTGGACCGCCTTTTCCCTCCGCGCGAACAGCGCTCTCGCCCGTTCACGCAGGCGCCGCCAGAAGCCGCGTCGTACCGGTCGCCAGCGCGCCGGCGGCGGGACCGTCGCGCGTACGACCGCGATCCACTCGGCGAGCGGAAGCGTTCCCTCGATCAGCTTCGCGAGGGCCGTGTTCACCGGCGCCTCGATGCCGGCGGCGTGCAGCGCCTTCGCGAGCAGCGGCACCGACTCGAGCGACTCCACGGCCTGCCCGATTCGCGCCGGGATCTCGGCAGTCGGCACCCCCTGCGCGAGCAGCTCGCCGGCGCGGCGGTTGCGGCTCTGCGGCGCGAGCGCGGTTGCGACCAGGTCGCCGGTGCCTGCCAGGCCGATCATCGACTCGGGCCTGGCGCCGAGTGACTCGGCCCAGCGCCAGATCTCGGCGAAGATGTGGCCGGCGGCGGCGCCGGCGGCGTTGAGACCCTGCGCCACGGTCGCGCCCGACGCGAGCGCGGCGGCGTTCTTGGCCGCCCCCGACAGCTCGACGCCGACGGGGTCGTTTGACTGCTCGCAGATCACCCCGGCGCGGTTGAAGGCCGCCGCGAGCGCCGCCGCGAGCGCCTGATCGCTCGATGCGGCCACCAGTCCGGCGCCGTCGAACACCATCTCCCGCGCGTGCGCGGGACCTCCGACGCACGCGACCCGGTGTGCGCCGAACCGCTGTCTGAGCAGCACCGTCGGCGGCGTGCCAAACGGGGGCACGAGCCCCTTGGCGAGCGACACAACCGCCGTCTTACGGCCCAGGCCGCCCTGCTCGAGTGCCTCGATCACGCCGTCAAGCCGGCTGGAGGGGACGCCGAGGAACACGTAATCCGCCCGCGCGACGCCGGCGCTGGTGTGTTCGATCCTCAGCTCGCGCGGGAGTTCCACGCCGTTCAGGTAGTCCTTGTTCTCTCGCTCATCGTTGAGGCGCGAAGCCTGCTCCTCGGTCCGCGTCTGCAGCGTGGTCCGCATCCCGCTGCGGGCGAGAAGCACAGCCACGGCGGTGCCGAACGAGCCGCCGCCGATCACGACGGCGCGTTTGGTGCCGGGCGCGGAAAGCGGGATCGTGGGTCGTGCGTGCGGGGCCATCAGGCGGTCGCTAGTGGCGAGTTCCTCGCCGGCTGCTGTGGAAGGGGGTTTGCAGGATCTTGGTCCTGTTGGACTGTCGAGCCGAGTGTGTAGCGGGTCTCAGTGCTCGGTGCGGTCTCGGTCGACTCGACCTGAAAGGAAATCGGCCCGACCGTGGCGGTCAGGCGGCCCCTCGCGTCCGCGCCCGCGCCCGCGTATGTGCCTCTCGCGCGACCTCGTCTTCGCGCTCGATCGCGTCCGCCAACTCCGATGCCGCACGCGACATCTCGCCGAACGCGGCGGCGAGATCGGCCGCGCTCGAGCCGGCGATCGCCTTGTTCAGCGCGCCGACCGCGGTGTCGAACTGAGCCCACAGTGGTTCGGGCCCGCGGCGGCCGGTCCCCGGGCGAAGCTCATACGGCGGCGCGGCGCTTTCACCGCCCGGCACCGGTCGCCACAGCAATCCGGCGCGGTGCGCCTGCTCCCAGGCGACCTGCTCGGTCGCGGCGGCCTCGGCCAGCGACTGAAGCCGTCCGGCGAACCCCGCGTCCGGCGGTGCGAGGGTGTGCGCGCGCATCGCGTCCGCCCAGCCTTCGCTGGCGTGGCGGACCAGATGCGCGACGTGCGCACGCTGGCGCTCGAGTTCGTCGCTGAAGCTCAGGGCTGATCCTCCACGGCGACGTCGCTGGAGCCATGGACCCGGCCGTTAGGGGAGCTGTGGCCACGACCGTCCTGGTCGGGCTGCGGCACCGTGCGATCTGCCGCGAACTCCGAGAGGCTGCCGGCGACTGGGACGGTTTCGGTGGCTTCCGGTCCCGGGTCGGCATCCGGATCGACATCGGCCACCCCCACCGCGGCACCGCTCCAGAAGTCCTGTGCGTTCGGCCCCGACGTCCGCGGTGCGGCAACCGACGTGGTGCGCCCCTGTTCGAGCACGAGGTCGAGATCCGAGCGCCTGATCCGTACGCGCCGGCCCACCTTCAGCGCAGGGAGCGAGCCCTGGTCGATCCAGTTGCGAACCGTCTGCTGATTGAGCTTCAGCATCTCGGCGACGTCTGCGACCGTCAGAAAGGAATCTTCCGCAGAATCGTGTTCCATTTGTAAATTTTCTCCAATTGAGAACAACCGGCGCTAATTCAGTGTGGTTATACTAGCGCCGCAGGCGGATGTCGTCGTCGTCAATTCGGAGGCAACACGGACGTGGGGTCGCGGGGCCAGGGGTGGCACAACGGGGGTGGGGACGACGATTTTGACAACGTCGTCCGGCTTCCGACGGAGTGGATCGGACCGCCGGAGGAGCTGGTGCCGATCGGTCGTGCGGCCGACCGCACGCTGAGCGCGGATTCGTTCTGGGGAGCCGACTCGCAGGCGCTCCACGAGGCGGTCCGTCCGGCGCGAGCGGGCGTTGGTTCGTCTTCTTCATTCGCTGCGCCGTTGGTGCCGCGTGAGGAGTCGGACCCACCCTGTGAGGACACGGATCCGCTCTGTGAGGTGGGCGATCCGCCGCGTGAGGACACGGATCCGCCGCGTGAGGACACGCAGAGCATCACATGGCGCCGGCAGCTGGCACTCAGTTCGCTGGCCTGCCTCGCGCTGATGGCCGCCGGGGTCCTGGTCGTATTGCTGACAGGCGGCCGGGCAGGGGTCGGGTCGACGGTCGCCTCGGACGGCGCCCTGACCACCGCGGGGCAGACCGCCTCGACGATCAGTACGGGGGTCCATGGCAGGGCCGAAGATCTACGTCACCACACCGCCGGTCGAGGCGCTGTGGCGTCGCGTTTGCATTCTCGGTCCGGGGTGCTGGGCGGTCGGCGCGGCGCCCGGCGTTCGACTGACGCATCAAGTACGGGTGCCACCGGCTCCCACGCAGGAGGCACGCGCCCGCGGCCGGCGTCTACCATCGGCTCCGCGGGGGTGAACGTGTCTGCGTCGAGCGGGACGACGACGTCGGCGACGCAATCGACTCCGGGCAGCTCTGAGAAGACCGCCGGCGCGGTAGGCAGCGTGCGCTCCGGTGTTAGGACGGCCGAGAGCAGTTCGTCGGTCGCGGGCCTGCCCGCTCCTGGCGGCCCGCCTGCACCGTAGGCAGCGAAAGGACCTTGCGATGAGAACCAGCTCCAGATTCCTCCAGACCGCGATTGCGCTGCTCGCCGGCGCCCTCCTCGCCGGCGGCAGCTACGCGCTCGGTTCCGCGGGCTCGAGCAGGACGATCTCAGGATGTGTTGTCAAGAGCACCCACCAGTTGCTGATCCAGAAGCGCTGCGGACCAGGGCAGAGCCGCCTGTCGTGGAATCAGCAGGGTCCGCAGGGTGTCCAGGGGCACACCGGTCCGCAGGGGCCGGCGGCGGCGAGCGCTTGGGCTCGGGTCGTGTCGGGTAACGGTGCCACCATCGTGACAGCGAGCCAAAGCGTCACCGTTCAGGCGGACGGTGACGGGGTCTACACGTTGACGACGGGCGGTTTGTGTACGAGTGGCAGCAACCCGTCGGAGGTGATCACGCCTTCTCTGGGTGATGTGAGCACGAACGGGGTCCCGGTCGCGTATGTGGTTACTCCCAACGGCCCGGGCAACGTGTTCCAGGTGGTGACAGGCGGGATCAACGACGGGACGTTCACGCAGGCCAATGGCAACTTCAGCGTCGCGGTGTTCTGCAACCGGACCTAGCAAACAGGAAGGCAGGGGGCGATGCGAATCAGGTCGATGGAGCGGCCAGCGAGCCGTGCCGGGCGGAGCGCTGCGATTACCGTGCTTGCGGTCGTGGGCATTTCTTGTGCTAGCGCGGTGGTCGTGCCTGCTATGGCGGTGGCGGGCTATTACGACGTCTACATGTGTGCGGACGGATATGGCGCGGGTGCGTTCCAGAACGGGTGGTCCTCGAACGCCGGGACCAATCTGGACACCGCCGCCAACTGCTCCCAGCCCGCGGGAGGGTCGCCGGGGCAGGAGAGCGGCAAGGGCCTGCAGGTCTGGAGCGCAGAGGCGGCCAACGGGGCACAGGCGGGTGCGTACTGGCTCGATGCTCCCGCCGGAACGTCGATCATCGGCATCGAGTTTGCGGGCAGCTTCAATGCGTATGGCGGCTGGGTTGCGCACTGGGCGACTTCTGGCGGTGGCGGCGGCGATCCCGTCAGCGACTGCGGCACCTCTCAATCGTGTATGGACAACGACCCTGGTGACACGTCGTGGCCGGTGGGAGACGCGAGCCAGATCGGGTTCGGGCTGTGGTGCGACGCGAGCATGTGCTCGAAGAACTCCTCTGACTCGCTGTTCGGCCCGGCCGGCAGCGCCAACGTCTTCAATGCGACAGTCACGATCGATGAGCCCAGCGTGCCCTCGCTGAGGATCTCTACGTACCCGACCGTTTGGATCAGCAACAAGAATGGTCCCTTAGCAGGCTGGACGGCAAGCGCGTCAGCGAGCGATCCCGCAGGGATCTGCGACCTGAACGTGTCCGTAGGATCGCTGTCGTCGACTGACGATGTTGTTCCGAACTATGGCTCGGCAACTCCATGCTCCGCGGGTGGCAGCACGATCGTCCTCCCGCTGAATCCCTGCTTGAGCGGTGGCCTCGGGGCCGGGACCTATACGCCCCAGGCGTCGGCGATGAATCCCGCGAACATGTGGTCCTCGGCTAGCAGCGATCAGTTCTCGGTCGAGTGCACAGGTCCGAGCGTGGTGGTCACGAGCACCGAGAACCTCGGTGCCTGGTATCCGACCGCGCAGGCGGTCGATGTCGACGCGAGCGACGAGTCCGGCCTGCAGGGGCCGGTGACGTGCGATGTCGGATCGTCGAGCGTGACGATCCCGACCGCGCAGCTGCCGTACGTCCTGCCGGTCACCCAGAACGGTGTCAACAGCGTCAGCTGTACGGCCGAGAACAACGTCGACTATTCGACCAGCGCCAACCTGGACGGCCAGGTGAAGATTGACAGCCAGACGCCGTCGGTTGCCTACAGTGGCTCGACGCCGGCCCCGGCGTGGGTCAGCGGCCCGCTGACGATCACCGTCACCGGCAAGGAGCCGACGCAGCTGTCGGGGATCGCCAGCGTTTCCTGCGAGCTCGACGGTGGCGGCTGGACGACCACCGATGGGAGCGTCGCGAACGTCGTTGTGAGCAGCGACGGTGTGCACACGGTCAACTGCTACAGCGTCACCGGCGCCGGCGTGAAGAGCCCGACGGCGAGCTACACGGTGCAGATCGATTCCACTCCGCCGGCCGTCAGCTTCTCGGACGGGCCGAGCCAGTCGACCTGGTCGACGACCGCACAGTCGATCGATGTGACCGCGACCAAGCCGCAGGGGACCTCTGGTGTGGCGCAGATCAGCTGCACGATCAACCAGCAGACGAGCGTGTACACCAACGCTGGTGCCACCGACAGCCAGACCGTGAAGGTCGCGGTGCAGCCGCCGGGCGGGGACCTGTCCTGCAAGGCCCTGGACAACGCGGGGAACTTGTCGACACCGGTCGCCTGGAACTTCCTGATCGACAACACACCGCCGACGGGGGAGTTCATGGCGACCGACCCGCAGCGTCCGACGCTCGTCGACGTTCGGGTCGCCGACACGGGGTCCGGCGTGTCCGGCGCGCAGATCGAGATCCAAATGGGAGACGGATGGCGGCAGCTGCCGACCACCTACAGCGCCGGCACAGGGATCGCCGGCGCGACGATCCCTGATGACGGCAGCATCGCGGACGGCACCTACGACCTCCAGGCGCACGTTTGGGACCTCGCCGGCAACGAGGCGACGATCACGCAGGGAAGCGGGGGCACGCCGGAGGCCGTGACGCTGCCGCTGCGGATCGTCACGCAACTCGTGATCGGGCAGGCGCAGGCGAGCGCTGCCGGCTGCGCGCGGATCTGCGCTCGGCGGTCGCACGCCACTGCCACACCTTCCCTGAAGCTGCGCTATGGCCAGCCGGCCCGGGTGCACGGTCTGCTCGCGACGATCGACGGAACACCGATCCCCGGAGCGCTGATCAAGGTCAGTCAGCAATCCAGTGGCTGGACCGCGCAGCCGGCCGGACAGATCACGACAGAAAGAGACGGTCGTTTCACATACACGCTGCGCGCCGGTGCGTCGCGCGCGGTGACGTTCTCCTACGCCGGAACCGGCGTCCTGCGCGCGAGCGAGGCGAGCACGGGCGTGCGCGTCACCGGCAAGGCCGCGATCGACATCGGGAGCTCAGTCGTGGCGGGCCGCCCGCTGCAGATCATCGGCCGCGTCTACGGTGGATATATACCGGGCGAGGGAGTGCTCGTACAGCTGCAGTACCGGATTGAGGGGGTGCCGGTCGGCTGGGCGCCGTTCACGCGAGCGGTGCAGACCGACCGCCGCGGGCACTGGAAGATCACGTTTCCAGTGGCGCTGGGCGCGCGGGGCTACACATACCTGTTCAGGGGACTGGTTGCGGGCCAGAGCGGGTGGCCGTTCCTGACGACGATCACCAACGTGATCGCCCGCCACGTCGCCTGAGGAGCCGTCAAGCCCGGTCAGCCGATCGCCCGTCCGGCGTGCAGCCGGGCCCCGATCTCGAGGGTCAGCTTCAGCAATTGCTCCAGGTGCGGCGCTTCGGTGCGGTAGTTGACGATGCACGTCCGGATCGCGGCTCGGCCATGAACCGAGGCGATTGAGGGAAACACGCGGCCATCGATCTGCAACTCGGTCATCAAGCGCGTGTTCAGCCGGTCGATATATGCCTCGTCGGTGACACCTTCAGGGCGATAGCGAAAGCAGCAGATCGACAGCGAAGGGGAACACACCAGCTCCAGCTCCGGCGTCTGCTCGATCCGAGCACCGAGCCAGTTGGTCAACCCGACGTCGTGCTCGATGCGCCGTGCGACCGCGTTGCGCCCGTGTGCGAGCAGCGCGACCCAGACGCGCAGCGCCGTGAAACCCCGACTGAGCTGCAGCCCCTCGAAGCCGAGATCGAGCCCTCGGTCGACGTGGTCGCGCTCCTGCTCGACGTAGGCCGCCTGGGCGCTGAACGATCGACCTAGGCAGGAGGCATCGCGGACGAGTGTGAACGCGCTGACGACCGGGCCGTACAGCCACTTGTGGGCATCGAAGGTGATCGAATCGGCGCGCTCGATCCCCGTCAGCATCCCGCGCAGCTCGTTGGAGACGGCGACCGCTCCACCGTAGGCAGCATCGACATGAAACCACGCTCGATGCCGTTCGGCGAGATCGGCAGCCTCACCCAGCGGATCGATCGCCCCGGTCCCGGTAGTTCCGGCCGTCGCCACGACGGCGGCGGGCACCACCCCCGCGGCTACGTCCTCGGCCATCAGCTGCTCGAGCAAGTCGATTCGCATCCGCAGGTCGTCGTCGACGGGCACCTTCCGCGCAGCGCTCTCGCCAAGTCCGAGTACGTCAGCTGCCCGCTCGATCGTGAAGTGCGCTTCGGCCGACGCGTAGAACGCGATCGGTGGCTCACCGCGCAGACCGTCGGCACGCACCTCCGGCCGCGCACGATCCCGCGCGAGCTTCAACGCGGTCAGATTGGCGAGTGAGCCGCCCTGAGCCACGATCCCGCCGGCGGTCTCGGGCAGGCCGAAGATGTCGGCCAGCCAGCGAATCAGCTGGAGCTCCACCTCGGTCGCTGCCGGGGACAGGAGCCATGCGCCGGCGTTGGCGTTCAATCCCGACGCGAGCAGGTCGGCAATCGCTCCGGGCACTGTGCCGGCCCCGCTGATGTACGCGAGGAAACCGCCGCTGCCGGGGCGCAGCGAGCTGTCGAGCACCGCCTGCAGGTGCGCCGCGAGCGCGTCGTCGCCGAGCGGTTCATCGGGGATCTCCAGGGCGACGGCGTCACGCACGGACGCAGGCGTCAGCTGCGGCGACACCGGTCCGTCCGGCAGGGTCGCGAGGAACTCGGCGTAAAGGTCCACGATCCGGGATGCGAACGCCCGGGCGCGCTCAGGAGACCAGTCGAGATCGGTGACCGGCGGGGGTGGTTGGGCTGACACGGAACGCGCATTCTTACGTGTCTTGAGGGTTTAACGGGAGCAAAACGTCACGAGCGGCAGATCAACCGCTAAAGTTCATGCTCGTGTTCGGAGACATCCTCCAGCCAACGCATCTGATCTTCATCCTGCTGGTGGCGCTGATCTTCCTCGGTCCGAAGCGTCTTCCCGAGGCAGGCCGGGCACTGGGCAAGGGGATTCGTGACTTCAGGGGCGCGGTTTCCGGTCTTGACGAGGCTGTCCAGCCCGAGACGCCCGCCAAGCCGGCGGTCCAGGCGACCCCGGCGGCGGCGGTCGAGCCGGCCCCGATGACGGCCAGCGTGGAGACCGCTCCGGCCGCCACAAGCGTCCAGACAGCCGCGGTGTCGGCGCCCGCCGAGGCGCCGACGGCCGCGATGGAATTTGACATCAGCACCGTCGTCACTCCCGGGCCAGACGCCGTCACGAACCCGATCGAGGATGCCCCGGTGAGCCGTCCCAGCTTTGCCGAGCGGACCCGGGGAGCCACCGAACCTCAGGTCGCACCCGTGCGGCCGGCGATCGTCTCTGAGCCGCGCGCGTCGCGGTCCGAGGTCGAGGTCGCCGACCCGACCGAGTACGCCGACTAGCCTTGATCCACATGGGTGGCGCTCAGCCGCGGTCGGCGCCCCCGATTCGCGCGCACTTGGGACACACCGGAAACCCCTTCGGGCACTCCCCGATCTCGTGCGAATGATTCACGGGTAGCGGGCAGCGCTTCCCGCAGAGCGTGTGGCGGTACGGCTGTTCGGCCACGAGAACGTGACAGAACTTGTCGACCGTGCCCTCGTACGATTGCCGAAGCCGTGCTGATTCGCCGACCGACGAGACTCGCTCAATCGCCGTTTCGAGCTCGGGGCTGAACTTCGAGCGTAGCCGCAGCACGGACTTCGTATGCAGCTGCGAGACGCGTGATTCGGTCACGCCGAGGACCTCGCCGATCTCTCTCAAGGTGAGGTTCTCGTAGTAGCAGAGGGCGATCACGAGCTTCTCCCGCTCCGGCAGCACCGCGATCGCCTCCGCGATCTGCGCGCGCATCTGGCCCCGGTCGATGAGCGTCTGCGGATCCGATGCCCCGCGATCGGGCAGCGTGTCGAGCAGCGACGGGTGGTCGCTGCCGGAATCCGACAGGTTCCAAAGTTCATCGAGTGCGACGATCGAGAAGTGGGAGATCTGGATGAGGGAATCGTGGAACTCTTCGACGGTGATCTGCAGCTCGGCGGCCACCTCTTCGTCCGTCGCAGCCCGCTTCAGGCGCACCTCCAGCTTCGCATTTGCGAGCTCAATATCGCGAGCACGAGCCCGCGCCGAGCGCGGCACCCAATCGAGCTTGCGCAGCTCGTCGATGATCTCCCCGCGGATTCGAGTGATCGCGTACGTCTCGAACTTGATCCCGCGCGAGGGATCAAACCGCTCGATCGCGGAGATCAGCCCTGAGAGGCCGTAGGAGACGAGGTCGGCCTCTTCGACATTCGTGGGTAGGCCGCAGCGCAGCCGATGGGCTACGTACTTGACGAGCGGCGCGTACCTCACAACCAGGCGCTCACGGGCGCCTTCGTCCCCGCTCGACTTGTACTGCCTCCAGAGCTCGGTGAACGCCGGATTAGACGACCACGCCGAACTGCCCGTGACCCCGCTCGCTCGGACCAGTGCCCGCTCCTCGTGTGGCATCAAACGCTGAGCAACGGGCAGTCTTTGCTCGACGAGTCGCGCTTCCGAAAGCTGCCTCCCACGAGGTTCGGGGCGAGCCGTCTCGAGCCGGTGAGCCGCCTCCAACAGATCCCTCTCCAACTGCGGTAGGACGCTCCTCGTCCATCCCAAGCTTTCACCGGAGTGTCCGCAGTCCGCGACTCACCCGTTGACGCACGACGGCCTCCGAACATCGAAGCTCACCCGCGATCTCCGCGTACGCCCGCTCTTCCACGACCCTGGCATGGACCGCGCGTCGCTGTTCCTCAGGCAAGCTCGCCAAAGCCAGCATCGCCTCGCCTCCTCCCTCGTATAGCCGCTCGATCGCGGCAAGCGACTCCTCATCAAGCAGCAACGGGGGTAGTGCCAACCTCGCCCGGGCGGACGCATCCACTCGACCATGTCTGTAGCTCTTTCCAGCACATTGCGCGCAATCCCGAACAACCATTGATCCGGGCGCCCTACCCAGGGTTCAAACAGCTCACGTGACTCAAGCGCGCGCGCAAACGTCTCGGCGGCCAAGTCCGCCGCGAGATCGGCACGACCGCGGGTCGCGCCCATGAAGTAACTCAGCACCGGCCGCTCGAACTCGCGGTAGAACGCAGCGAAACCTTCCACATCGGAACCCAGCGCCGTCACAGCCATCCTCCACCCACCGGATCCGGCTCACTCATCATCCCCCATTACCGCATCCACAGATCTTTGTGACACGTTTTCGGGATTCGTCGCCGAGCAGGACGTCGCGTTAGATCGCTGCGCCGGCGAACCTCCGCCTCTGCGAATACGAACGTCCGTTCGCCTCGATAGCTTCGTGGTGTGACCGCTCCAGAGCCCGAGACTGTCGCGCTCATCGCCCTCTTGCGTGACGGCTCAACGACAGGGGCGGTCGATCGGGCGACGCTGAAGCGAACCGGCGGCGTGCAGGCGGCGCTCGAAGCCGAGCATGGCCTGTTGGTGGCCATCGAGCTTGACCGGGCCAGGCGTGAGCTCGACGGCTGGGCTCGCCGTGGAATCTGCGTGCTGTCCGCCTTTGACGCCGGCTATCCGGCGAACCTACGCGGCGTCGCCGACCGCCCACCCTTGTTGTTCGTGAACGGGAGCCTCGCCACCTCGGACGAGAACTCGATCGCTGTCGTCGGGACGAGGAACCCGACCGCGCGTGGAGTGGCCGCTGCGTCGGCGATCGCCGCCCACCTGGTTGGCTGTGGGTACACCGTTACCTCGGGTTTGGCGACCGGGATCGACACCGCAGCACACATGGCGGCGCTTGACGCCGGCGGGCGTACGGTCGCCGTGATCGGAACCGGCCTGGAGCACTGCTATCCAAGGGAGAACGCCGCGCTGCAGGCGGAGATCGCGTCGCGGTGCGCAGTCGTCTCACGCTTCTGGCCGGCGTCCCACCCGAGTCGGCGGACCTTCCCGATGCGCAACGCGGTCATGTCGGGGATGACCCTCGGAACCGTGATCGTCGAGGCCGGTCCCACCAGCGGCACGCGTACGCAGGCCCGGCATGCGCTCGCCCAGGGGCGAGCCGTCGTGCTGCTCGCCGACCTGCTCGAGCAGGACTGGGCCGCCGAACTGGCCGCACGGCCAGGTGTGCACGTCATCAGACGCCCGGCGGAGATCGTCGAGGTGATCGAGGCATCTGCGGCGTGGCGGCGTTCCGGCCGGCGCCGCGGTTCTCGGGAGCCACGTGTGATGCCAGGGCTTGAAGCGCTCACCGCGCGTTACGAGCGCGTGATGCTGGCGCCGGCGATGGGATTCGGTGTGTGCGTCGATTGCTTCAACATGACGCGTGGCTTCGAGCGCTGCTACGCGTGCTCGAGCCTCGAACACAGATTGGCTGCGGTCGTGCCGATCTCCTACAGTGTCGCCCGCGAGCCGCTGCATCAGGCCCTCGCCGGATACAAGCGGACGACCGGCGCTTCGGCGGATCGACAGAAACTTGAGCTCGCGGCGATTCTGTGGCGGTTCCTGGCCGCGCACGAACGTTGCATCGCCCACGCCTGCGCAGTCGAGCGCTTCGACCTGGTCACAACCGTGCCCTCCAGCGACCGCGAGCGAGACCGGCGCCATCCGTTGCGGGACATCGTCGGCGAGTTGGTCGTTCCCACACGAGAGCGTCACGAGCGGCTGCTGCGGCGATCGAGCGCACAGTCCGTGCCCCGGAGCTTCGATCCCTCGCGCTACGAGGCGGTCCGCGCGGTTGACGGAGCCCGGGTTCTGCTGATCGACGACACCTGGACGACGGGGGCGAACGCCCAGAGTGCTGCCGCGGCACTCAGAGAAGCTGGTGCGAGCGAGGTCGCGGCCGTCGTGATCGGGCGCCACCTGAACCGCGATTGGCACGAGAACGACCTGAGGCTGCGCAAGCTGAAACGCAAGTTTGACTGGAGCAGCTGTCCGCACTGCGACGCTGCCGTCTCGCAGGCAGATGCCAGCCGGCGTCCACAGGCGGCGTGATCTCGGAGCGCACGCCGTCCGTCACCGGAAACCAGACGGGGGCCCCACGAATGAGGCCCCCGCTGGTGGATTCCCGCTCAGAATCGTCCACGGCCGGGTTGGACGCTCTGTGCGATTCGATTCCATCCGCTTAAAGGCATCACACAGCCAAAAGTTGCGCAGCGCGCCCACGCACTGCCGGCGAATTGAGGAGCACGGCGGTGAGATCATTCACTTGCCATACTTGCCCTCCCGAGGGGGCGTAGCTCAGTTGGTTAGAGCGCCGGCCTGTCACGCCGGAGGTCGCGGGTTCGAGTCCCGTCGCTCCCGTTCCACGAAAAGCCTGCTTAGAAGCCGCTTTTATCGCCGCCGACCGTCCGATTTACGCAAAAGTCGTGTGAGCGGGCAACCCTCCCGGGCAACCCTTGTAGCGGTCTGCGATCCATTTCGGTGACTCCGCGTAGGAGGTTCCGGGTCTCGGCCAAGTCGGCGAGACGTAAAGGTAGTCGGCGTGTTGTCGCGCGCGACGCAATCTGCGGCTGCACTCCAGCTTTCAGGCAGGGATCGCCGCACAAGAGGGCGTGTCACGCCTAATTGAGGCTGGCGAGCGGCGTGCGCGTCGGAGGGTTTGCGTAGGTATACGGAGGGACGGCGCGGCGCTGGGCGCGTCTCCTTGGTGGTCCGCCAACGTGCCCTCCGGCACCGTGTGCTCGCTTCCCCTTCAGGCCCGAAGGGGAAGCGACCGATAGTGTCGCTGAATGACTCAAATGGACGACCTCGCACTGCTGCCGGCAGACGTCCGAGCACAGGCTCGGGTCTATCAAAACGAGGAGATCAGCTGGCCGATTGGCGACGCCGCGAGAGCTATCAACTCGCTAGCGGACGCTGGTTGCGTGATCCTCGGTCTCGACGTTAGACGTCACGATACGGATGGGGGCATCTGGGAGACGGCCTGGAGCGATTTCAGCGCAACGGACGGCTACCGACAGGGCCGCGTGGGGGACGACAGCATCCTGGTCGAGACCAGCCGAGTTCATGCGTTGCAGGCGCTTGCTCGGGAGGACACGAGCGAGTTCGGCGATTGGATTCTCATCAGCTGGGACAAGCCGGACCAGCTGCTGAGTTGATCGAAACTCGCCAGCTCCGGGCGGACCGATGCAAGGCCGCGAGTTCCGAAGGCGCAAGAATTATGTGCGATGTCAGGTGACGTTCAGGACTGGCGGAGCCTCGCCGACCGATTCGGTCTCCAGCTCGGACCCGCGGCGGCTCAACCGCAAATTGATGCGGCGCGTCGCGAGCTCGGGCACCCGCTGTCCCCACAGCTCACAAGCCTCTATTCCGAGACGGACGGCCTGTTCGACGAGTGGGGATATGCCTACGTGCTGCCGATCGCGGACGTAGTTGCGCGAAATCACGACCTGCGAACGGACGTCGCGTACCGCTCAACGTACATGCCGTTTGGCTCACTGGTGTTCTTTGGCCAGCTCGGTAACGGCGATCTGTTCGGGCATCCGGTACTGCCGGAGCGGGTTCGCGACGACGTTTTCGTCTGGGACCACGAGGACGATTCACGCAACTGGTACGCGCCCGACGTTTCGCACGCTCTCAGCCGATTCTTCGCAGCCGCTGTCGATCCTGACAGCGTGTCGGATTGATCGATGAGGGACAGCGCTTACCCAGGCCCCAAAGGGCAGCGCGTGAGTTGCGCGTGCATTGGTCGCTAGGTCGATGTGGACGGGCTGGTATGTTCGGCCTGTATGCGAGAAGGACCGTGGTTGCTTGGTTGGCGACAGCCGTGATTGCGGGTGCGTGAAGGGTTGTCTGGGCGCGGTAGTTGGATCGATTGGTCTGTCGATTCTGAGGCGGAGACGGTCCGTGTCGCGCGTCGCTTTGTGGGGTTGGTTGATGCTGGTCGGTGGCGTGAGGCGTCGCGTGCTGTGGCTGGATTGATCGAACTCGATCACACGGGGAGATCACCTGTGGGCGCGGAGGCTGCGCATGCTGCGTGCGTAGCGGTTGTTGACGGGCCCAACGGTGGTGACACGCCGCGTCCGGACGTGCCGCTCCGGGCGGGGTATCTGATTGGTCTCTTGCGCGGTTGGTCAGCCGAGTGGCGGCTGGGGGTGGTGGAACAGCTCGTTGCGATCTCGAATGAAATTGGGGGTCCATCTGAGCATGATCCCTGGCGATACGAGACAGAGCTCTACCGCGTCCGGACGCTCTGGAGCCTCAAACGCTATGACGAAGTGGTCGAGGTTGCCACTAGTCTGATCTTGTCGGTGTCTGACGATGTGTCGGGCGAGCTGAGCTGGGTCGAGTTTGACGCGGGTGTTGCGCGCTGCCAGGCTCTTGTCCGGCTAGAGCGCTTGCCGGAGGCGGCAGGTGCGTGCGGTGCTTTCCGGGAACGATGGATCGGCGAGGTCGGTCTGCCGCTGCGCCAACGCAAAGGGCTGATGGCGGTGATGCTGAACGAGGGATCGGCGGTCCAGAAGATGGATCGGAGCGACCAACTGGGCGGGAAGCGGTTGGCACGCCTGGGAGAGACATTGCGTGACTGGCTCCGACATCAGTCTGAGTCTCCGTTTCGAGATGAGCTGCTGCGCCGTCTGATACAGAGGTTTGGTCGGCTCGTGGAGCCCGAGCAGAAACTTGAAACGCTCGAGGAGATGGTTGATGTAATCGAGACTGTCGAGGATCGTGAGTTGAGCCTTCAGTCAGCGGACGTGGTGCTGTGTGAGATCGGGAGGTTGACCGAAGCAGACGCGGTCGATGCGGAGGTTGTGAACGATTTGATGGTTGAAGCTGTCCGCAGCGAGCGCTTCGAACCACTAGAGGAGTCCGGCGTCAGCGCGGCGTTTATTGGTCGTATGGAACGGATCTTGGCGTCACTGGTACGCCTTGACGACCACTTAAGGCGCTACGACGACGAAGACGCCGCAGAGCTTCGTGGTGGAATCCTGTTTCGCGCGACCGGACTTGCGCTATTCCTGGGTAGGGTCGTTGAGCAGGAGGATTTGACGGCAGAGCTGCTCGCCTTGGGGCCTGCCGCGGTCAAGGCGTGTGACCGCACTGTCGCTGAATCCGCAGCGCTCCGGGCGGAAGGAAAGCTACCCGAGTACAGGACTGTCTTGGGCGCGCTTCAGCTGAAGGCAGCCGTGTTGGAAGACAGCGGCGACATCGAGGGGGCGAACGCCGCACGCCGGGCGATTATCGACTGGGCCGGCGAAGGGAGCGATCCGGTGGTGTTGGAGGTGCTCGCGCGCGTCCGCGAGCAACTCGACGAACCACCTCACTAACCAACACGAAGCTAGATGTCGGCGATTTGCTCGTGAGCCTTCCGCAGTCTGGCGATCACTGTAGGGTGGCCCCCATAAGACACCACGAGACAGGCCCCTTTGATCGGTGGCCGTCGGGTAATTCGTTTTGGACCCAGCGCGAAGCGCTCCCGCGTGAACCTATCCAGTGGAACGGATCGGTTCCGGAGGGTTCGGTTCCCCGGATCTCACCCGGTCAGGGGCGAGATCCGGTGGCGGTGCAGTTTCAGGAGGTTGTGTGTGGCGTTCACGAGCCGCCATTCCGATAACGCGGCCGCCTCACCTCGTCGTTGGAAGCGATCGACACCACGGTTGAACTTCTCATCAGCGAATACCGGCTCGATCATCCCGGGGCGTTTGCGGTAAAGGCCTTTGCCGGGCTCGTGGCTGAGGACCTGGCGCATCCATGAGTACATCCCGCCGCTCCAACCGGCGCGCTCACCTTTGCGGTTGCGCGAATCCGGTGGGACCAGCACCTGCATCCCGCGCGAGGTGATCTGTTGCATCTGCGCCTGGTGCCAGTAGCCGGCGTCCGCGAGCACGACCTCAGGCCGCTCAGTGATCCCCGCTTTGGCGAGTTGACGTTCGGTCGCTTCGATCATCGGCCCGAGATGCCCGAAGTCCGGAGAGTCCAAGGTGATCTCTGCAGCCAGCACGATCTGGTGCTCGTTGACGACCGCCTGGACGTTGTAACCCTGCACCCATCCCTGGCGAACCTTCTGCAACCTGCAGTCCGGATCGGTCAGATTGACCTTCCCCTCCGGCTCGGGCGGCGGGACATATGGTTTCGGGGGGCCGCCGAACCGCCGACCGTCCTTCATCACCCCAGCCTTGCGGTAGGCCTCATACGCCTGGTTCGCCTCATGCTCCACGGCGAGGTCCTGCGCCAAACGCCGCTCCGCTTCCAACAACCGTTCCACCCGTGAGCGAGGAACCGGCCACGGGTTCTGCTCGCGGTAGCGATCGAGTTGATGTCGCGCTGCTCGCAGCCACCCCTCCCGGCCGTTCCCTCCAGCGACGATCTCGCCGGCGTCCAGCTGCAGACAGAACAACCGACCCTCACCATCAGGCTCCTCGGTCGGTTCGGCAGGCTTGATGAGCGGCTCGCTCGACTGTGGCTGCTCACCCCGCGACCGGTCTCGCCGCTCGCGTTGACGTTCGCGTTCGAGCTTCTCCTTCGCTGCTTTCAACGCGGCACGCCGGCCCTCCGGGGTGCGCAGATGCTCGGGCAGTTCATCGCCGCGCGCGTCACCGTAAAGCTCGTCCTCTTCCTCATCGACGCGAGCTGCCTCTTTGAGGATCTCGATCGCGATCCGCTGATAGTCAGCGTTGGAGTAGCTCGACGCGTTCGCGTGCACCTTCGTGCCATCGACAGCGATCACCCCGACCGACGCCAACCCCGCGTTCTTGCACAACTGCAACACCCCACTGAACAACTCCGCCAACGCGGTCTCGTGACGAACCCGGAACTCCGCGATCGTCGAGTGATCAGGCACCCGGTTCGCCAAGATCACCCGGAACACCACATCCTCCACGCACGCACGCTCGATCGCGCGCGAAGACCGGATCCCACGCGAATACGAATAACAGAGCAACGACACCATCACGCGCGGGTCATACGCCGGCCGGCCGCGACCATCCCACCGATACGCCGCATAGAACTCGCTCAAATCAAGCTCGGCGACCGACTCGATGATCGTCCACACCAAATGATCCGCCGGCACCCAATCCAACACCGACGGCGGCAACAAAAAGTCCTGCTCACGATCACAATCAATAAAACGCTGCGTCATACCCAGAAGTGTCCCCACCCTCGCGGACACCCCGAATTACCCGACACCCACATCGAAAAGCAGCAGCCGGGCCCGGGGGCTAGAACCAGCATTTCGCAGCTGCGCGGTCGGTGGACCTGCTTGAGACGGCTTACGCGAGGGCGATGCCAGTGTCCGTCGACCAGGTCGCGAGAGTCTGGTGGTACCCGCTCGGGAACGCGTGTAGGACTGGGTGCCCGTCGGGCGAGATGGTGGGGAGCTCAGCCGCACCGAACGCTTGAACCAGGTCGGCGCAGACCGACCGCGTTGCGACGAGGAGATCAGTCGACATGCGGGTCAGTGAATCGACAACAAGGGTGTGTTCGGAGACCACCGGACCATTGACTCTGCGTCCGAGCATGAAGGGCAGTGCGTCGCCTGAGTTCGACACGAGGCGCAACACTTTCCCGTCCAGTCGCATGACAACGGCACAGTCGCCGAATGCGCCGGTCACCTCCGAGGACAGACGGGCCGCTGCTCGTAGGCAGCCGGCGGCATTCAGGGTCAAGTCGGCGACGCTGAGCCGCGCCTCACCCACCCCGGGCAGGTCGCTCGGGAGCCGCTCGATCGAGCCATCGGGGTCGAGCAGCAACAGCTGGCGCCAGACGAACACCGCGCCGTCGACATGAACCTCGACGCACGCGTGGGCTGTGCTCAGTCCTCGCATCGAACTAGTGCCGAACCTTATGCGGCGGACGCCAGCCTCGGCCACCAGACCGCCGCCTCCCCGGAATGGCGCAGCAAAGGGGTCTCGGGGACCACCGAGGTCCGCCTGCCTGAACGCCCACTCCTCGACCGACCGAAGCTGCGCGGCGTCGATCCGCATGACGCCCGCCTGAGAGGGCACCAGCGCGACGGCTAGATGCGCCGAGCCTGATGTGTACTCGGCCGCGGCGAGCCCCTCCCGCATCACCTGGCCGACCCGCTCGACGTCCGTCGTCGCGCGAGCGAACCGGTCCCGGTAGGCATCTGCCACCTCCGACTCCGGGAGCCATCGCTTCCGGGTGCCGTCGCGCCGCGGGTAGCGCAGGTCGTGATTCTTGCGGACCGCGTGTGGTCGCTCGGGGCTGGGCGGAACGATGAGGAGGATGTAGCCCTTGGCTGGGTCTGCGCGCGACTCGATCACGCGTATATCGAGCGCCGCGTAGGGCGTGACATTGTCCGTCGCGACCTGGCGCACGCGCCCCGCCTCGCCGGTGTCCAGCGCGACGGGGGTTAGCTGGACCGCGACCTCGTTCTCGTCCCGGACCCCGATGACCAGCACGCCGCCCCGGTCGTTTGCGAGGGCCGCGATGTCGGCCGCTAGCTCCCGATTCTCGCCGTCAGTCTTCCCGTAGGGGTCGCGCTTGAAGTCAAGATCCGCGTTCTCGCGGACGCCCGCGTCGACGAGCGCCTGCAAGTGCTCCTCCTCGACCTCGTGAGGCGCGACCCCTAACACTGCGCGCAGCCGGGTCGACCAGCCTGGATCAGCCATGAGGTCAGGCTAGCCGCAGGGAGGGCGGGCATCTAGCGCTTGGCCGAAATCAGCCTTTCGGCAAGCGCCTAGACTGGCCGGCATCGCCCGCCCGGTCCTCCGCTTCGCGGTCGGCGACCCCGCCGGCCTGTCGTCCAACTCCTGGCGCATATGGGTCACGCCAGACGGCGACGTCTACATCGCGTGCCGCGACAACTACCGGGAGCTGAAGGTCAGCCTCCACGGCGACAAGTGGCGCGTCGGACTCACCGACGAGGCCGCCGAGCGGGTGCGCGGCGTGCGCGCGAACCCGGATGCCGACCGGGCGTGGATGAAGTGGGATCGCCCCTCGCCGTTCGGCGGCGTCACGATCGGCTACCGAATCGTGTTCCTCCCCTCCGAGCTGGCCGTCGAGCCGGAGCATCGGCCCGCGCGGCCCTGGAAGGGGGTGGAGTTCGTCCCGGGCGCGCCCGAGGGCTGTGTGACTATCGCCACGGTGACACTCAACGACCCCGGTGCCCACATGGCCGTCGACGGCGCGATCGAGCAGCACCATGGCTTTCTGCCGCTGCCCGACGGTGGGCGGGTCCAGCTGACGCTGCACACCGAGCCCCTCGGCGAAGATTTCTGCCGGTCGCTTGCGGCCGGGTACCGCGAGTCGATCGCGCGGGCCACCGCGGCCGGAGTCGACCTGACACGGGGAGACCGGCTGTTCATGGTCGGGCGCGGCGGGCCGGACGCTTCACCCTTCGCGGCCGAGGCGAACGTACACCGGCCCGAGCCCGACCCTCTTCGTCTAGCGGACCCGTGACTCGGAGCCCCGCGCCTCAGGCGCCACCTCCACGCCGGACCGCGACAACAGGCCCTCTCGCAACCCTGCCCAACCCGTCTCGGCCTATCGCTTGTCGATGTGGGTGTCGGGTAATTCGGGGTGTCCGCGAGGGTGGGGACACTTCTGGGTATGACGCAGCGTTTTATTGATTGTGATCGTGAGCAGGACTTTTTGTTGCCGCCGTCGGTGTTGGATTGGGTGCCGGCGGATCATTTGGTGTGGACGATCATCGAGTCGGTCGCCGAGCTTGATTTGAGCGAGTTCTATGCGGCGTATCGGTGGGATGGTCGCGGCCGGCCGGCGTATGACCCGCGCGTGATGGTGTCGTTGCTCTGTTATTCGTATTCGCGTGGGATCCGGTCTTCGCGCGCGATCGAGCGTGCGTGCGTGGAGGATGTGGTGTTCCGGGTGATCTTGGCGAACCGGGTGCCTGATCACTCGACGATCGCGGAGTTCCGGGTTCGTCACGAGACCGCGTTGGCGGAGTTGTTCAGTGGGGTGTTGCAGTTGTGCAAGAACGCGGGGTTGGCGTCGGTCGGGGTGATCGCTGTCGATGGCACGAAGGTGCACGCGAACGCGTCGAGCTACTCCAACGCTGACTATCAGCGGATCGCGATCGAGATCCTCAAAGAGGCAGCTCGCGTCGATGAGGAAGAGGACGAGCTTTACGGTGACGCGCGCGGCGATGAACTGCCCGAGCATCTGCGCACCCCGGAGGGCCGGCGTGCCGCGTTGAAAGCAGCGAAGGAGAAGCTCGAACGCGAACGTCAACGCGAGCGGCGAGACCGGTCGCGGGGTGAGCAGCCACAGTCGAGCGAGCCGCTCATCAAGCCTGCCGAACCGACCGAGGAGCCTGATGGTGAGGGTCGGTTGTTCTGTCTGCAGCTGGACGCCGGCGAGATCGTCGCTGGAGGGAACGGCCGGGAGGGGTGGCTGCGAGCAGCGCGACATCAACTCGATCGCTACCGCGAGCAGAACCCGTGGCCGGTTCCTCGCTCACGGGTGGAACGGTTGTTGGAAGCGGAGCGGCGTTTGGCGCAGGACCTCGCCGTGGAGCATGAGGCGAACCAGGCGTATGAGGCCTACCGCAAGGCTGGGGTGATGAAGGACGGTCGGCGGTTCGGCGGCCCCCCGAAACCATATGTCCCGCCGCCCGAGCCGGAGGGGAAGGTCAATCTGACCGATCCGGACTGCAGGTTGCAGAAGGTTCGCCAGGGATGGGTGCAGGGTTACAACGTCCAGGCGGTCGTCAACGAGCACCAGATCGTGCTGGCTGCAGAGATCACCTTGGACTCTCCGGACTTCGGGCATCTCGGGCCGATGATCGAAGCGACCGAACGTCAACTCGCCAAAGCGGGGATCACTGAGCGGCCTGAGGTCGTGCTCGCGGACGCCGGCTACTGGCACCAGGCGCAGATGCAACAGATCACCTCGCGCGGGATGCAGGTGCTGGTCCCACCGGATTCGCGCAACCGCAAAGGTGAGCGCGCCGGTTGGAGCGGCGGGATGTACTCATGGATGCGCCAGGTCCTCAGCCACGAGCCCGGCAAAGGCCTTTACCGCAAACGCCCCGGGATGATCGAGCCGGTATTCGCTGATGAGAAGTTCAACCGTGGTGTCGATCGCTTCCAACGACGAGGTGAGGCGGCCGCGTTATCGGAATGGCGGCTCGTGAACGCCACACACAACCTCCTGAAACTGCACCGCCACCGGATCTCGCCCCTGACCGGGTGAGATCCGGGGGAACCGAACCCTCCGGAACCGATCCGTTCCACTGGATAGGTTCACGCGGGAGCGCTTCGCGCTGGGTCCAAAACGAATTACCCGACGGCCACCGATCAGAGGGACGGTCTGCGAGGGTCTCGTAGCGGCGGCGCAGGATGCGGCTTAAACGAGACCTTGGCCGGAGCCACGAGCGACGCGATCTTTTCCATCACGTCCGGATGCATCGGCCACAGGCCAACTTCGAAAACGCATTCCTCGTTGCCAAAGCGCGCAATGAGGCCGATGGTGCGCAACTCCGTAATGCCGCTACGGCGAACCCGACCAATGAGAGCCAGCGCCAGACTGTGTGCGTCGCCTGGTTCGAGCACAGAATCATTGTCTCTCGTAGCCGAGTCGCCCGCTGGTGCTTTGGGCCTCGTTGAGCGGCTGACGGCAGTGCTCCTGCTCGATCGAAGGGGCAGCGGGCGTCTGTTCATCACGCGCTCGAACCGAGCGCTTCGTGGCCGAGCATGGTTACGCGGTAGATATCGTCGACATCCAGCGCGATCCAACCCTCGGAGATCGCCTGTGCGATCGCTGCCTCGGTGCCGTCGAACCCCAGCTCATGGAGCAACTCCTCGCCGACCATTCCGTGCGGGTCCGCCGCTACGAGCCGCAGCACGTCGACATCGCTCGTGGGGGCCACCCGTCGATCGTACCCAGGACGCCACTGAGCCGAGGCCCTGCGTCGTCCCTGTTCGATCGAAGGGACAGCTGGCTGCGCCACCGCCAGGTGTCTACGGGGCCGATACTCTCGCCGGATGGGATGGACCGTTCGACTGGTTGACGAACACGGAGCGGTCGTCGCCGAAGCCGCATCCACGGATGACGGGGCGCTCGCCCGCGCGCAGGAATACCGCGATGAGTACCCGCGCATCGCAGAGATCGACCCCTGCGGCGACACCACCTTCAACCAGCTGCAGATCCCGGCGCTCATGCGGGAACTCAACGCGCTGCTCGCCGACACGAGCAAAGCATCAGAGCAGCAATGGCTGCTGGACCTTCGTGGTCTCGCCGAGCGATGCGCAGCCACAACGCATCTGTATCTCAAGCTGCTTGGCGACTGAACCCGGCGCGCACGGCTGCTGCGTTTCGATCTGAAGGGGAAGCGAGCACTCGGTGGTGGAGGGCTCCGTTGGTGGGCCGGCAAGGCGATGCGGCTAGTGCCGCCGTGTCCCTGCGTATATCTACGCGAACCCTCGGATGTGCACGCTGTTCGCCGGCCTTGCTTAGGGTGGTTCGTTCGCGAGGGCGGCGGTGTCTGGACGCAGCTCTCGTTCGACCTTGAGCAGCCTGGCCGATTTTGCCTGCGCCCAGCTCTGTCGCGATCGGCGGTAAACGTCCCACGTCGAACCGACGGTTCGTCCGCTGCTGAACGTTCCGCGGAGCGGGCCGCGACGACACGATCCACCTCTAGGTTGCGGTCATGGTTCGAACCCGAGGGTTTCGTCTCGCTCGAGCGGTTCGGCGACGTTCTGTAGGGTGGCTGGCTCGTGGCTCGGTCGTCGTGGCCATTCCCGCCGCGACGGTTCAATGAGATCGTCGGGGTCGCTTCGCTGGGTGGCGAGGTCGGGCTCGGCGGCGACGGTTCTGTCTTCCTCGGGCCGCTCAACGGTCGGTTCATCCGGGCCGCTTGTGTCGTCGGGGACTCGCCCCGCGGTGGATCTGGCGCGTTCTGCGACATCGTCTGTACGCTCGATCGTCCCGGACGGCGTGTCAGCCGCTCGATCGGGGGTGACCTGCGGTCGGGTTTGATCGAGGCTAGGCGTGAGGATCGTCGTGTCGGTCTCGTTGGTGATCGCGGCTTCGTGCGCGAGTGGTGTCTGGATCGACGGCATGTCCGGCTCGGTGTGGCTGATGCGGTCGGCGAGGTGTTGGAGCCGGTCGGCTCCCGCTGCCGTGTCTGATATGTCGCCGGTGTAGATGTGGGTTTCGGTTCGGGCGCGGGTGAGCGCGACGTAGGTGCCTTCGCGTGTTGCTTGCGTGGAGATGATCGCGTGGGTGGTGTCGGTCGTGTGGCCTTGGGCTGGGAATGGGTGTTGCACGTACGCGAGCCGCAGGTCGGCGTCTGCGATCTGGTGCTCTGCGAGCTGTAGCTGGGTGCCGTCCTTGAGCCGTATATCGACCCCACCTGATCGCGCTTGAACGTTGGCGACGACGGCGGTGGTGCCGTTGCGCAGCTGGCCGTGGTCGTGGTGTCGGAGTGTTCGGCGGATCTGGATGTGGTCGCCGGCGTGCAGCTCGTAGGGCCGTCCGGGAACCGGAACGCTGTGTTCGCCGAGTTGGTGGTGTTGTTGGCGGATCGCTTGGGCTCGCGCGTTGAGCTGGTCGAGGTGCTCGTTCGAGGTCTGGGCGATCACGATTGTCGTCTTGCCGTCGGTACGGTCTGCGTGGGCGGCGTCGAGGGCTTGGTCTTCGGCGCGTTGCTGGTCGGGGTCGATGTGGACGCGGTCACGGGCGGCGTACCCGCGGACAGCGAGCTCCACGTGCCCTTCCCGGAAGCTCGCTTGGTCACGGCGGTCAGCCCGGTCCCGCGCGCGCTGGTTGATCGTGAGCGCTACGTGCGCGCGGGCCTCTCGGCTGACGTGCTCGATTCTGCTCCAGAGTCCGCTGGCGCCGACCGGCTGGTTCTGTTGTGGGTCGCCGACAGCGATCAACCGTGCGCCGGATGCTTCGACTGCTCGTAGGAGGTGGAGTTGTTCGCGGGTCGAGGCGAGCGCAGCCTCGTCGTGGATCACGGTCGTCTCGGGTGTGAGCTTGACGCTACCGCTGTCGATCGCTGCACGTAGGCCGACGGTCGAGTATGCGGCGCAGTCCACACCATGTTCGGCGAGCTCGTCGGCGAGTCGTTCGGCGGCGAGCGCGGCGGTGCTGGTGACCACGATCTCCCGGCCACACGCCTGGTGCGCTCGCGCGATGCCGGTCAGGGTGGTGCTCTTCCCGGTCCCGGCGTACCCCTCGATCACGACCAGCGGATGCTCGCCGCAGGCGAGCTCGATCGCCGCGCGCTGCTCTCTAGAGAGCCGCCCGCCGACGGTCGCGAGCTCACGGTCCAACCGGTCGCTCTCGTGCCCGGCTGCCCCAGCTGGGAGCGGTTCGACGCGGCTCGCGGCGAGCCGTTCAGTGATCGCCACCACCGTCCGTTCCCGGCCGCGGTGATCGCGCGTGGTGCCGGTCCCGTCAGCGAGCACAAGGATGTCCTGGCTGGCGCGTAGCTCACGGAGCTGCTCGAGCGCGTCTTGGATTGGTGCGCCTGCGGATCGTTCGAGCGCGACGGCGCGCGCGTCGCGGGCGGGAAAGGTCGCGTCGAACTCGGTCAGCGCCTCAAGCACCTCGACTGGCGACACGGGTTGCAGCGCCGGCGGCTGCTGGTGGCGGAGGACGTCGATCCGCTCGTGGCTGACCCCCAGCCCGAGCGCGGTACGCCGCCACTCCGTGTCGAGATCACCGACGGTAACGGGCGCTTTTCCGCTGCGGGTGATGGTGCCCATCATCCGCTCCTGGGCCGGCGACAGCCGGCCCGTCTCCTGGAGGAGCTCGAGCTGTCGCGCGGCGTCTTGCGCCGCGGGTCCTTGCTGGTCGATCAGTGTTTGGAGGGCGCGTTGCTGGTCGGCGAGGCGGTCGCGGATCGCGGCTTGAACCTGGTGATGACGGCTTGACCAACGATCCAGCAGCGGTTGCGGGATCACGTCGAGTTCGAAGTAGCGCCCACCGCGACCAGTACTACGCTGGACGGTGAGCCCGAGGGTTTGGAGTTCGCGGGCGAGCTCGGTGCGATAGGCGGCGCCGACCTCACGCTGATGCACCAGCCACGCACGCGAATCGATCGCGACAATCCGCCCATCCCTCCGAACAGCACCGTGTAACAGCACGTGGGAGTGGAGTTGCGGGTCGGGCGCCTGCTCCTGGACGGCTCGGGCGGTGGTGTGCCGCCAGCTCGTCGCGACCAGACCGGTCGCTTTCTCGTGAACGACCGTGTCCTGGCTGACCCGCCGGCGGAGCATCGGGACCTGCCGGGTGGCGTAGGAGAGCGCACGGTCGACAGAAGCCTCGTGCGCCCGCTCGATCCGCGCGCGCAGATCACGGTCGGCGAGCGCCCAGACGGCGCTGACCGACTTCGGCGCCGAGAACGTCGCATCCAACGCCGCGACCGCCTCACCACTCCCACCCGCGCGGCGGAGCTCCTCGCCCGTGTCGGGGCGGCGGACCGCCATCAGGGCGTGCAGCTGCTCGCCGGTGACCGGCTGCTCCGGATTCAGTCCGAAGTGGTTGGCGCCTTGCGCCCAGCGTCCTGGTGCTTCGGTTCGTTCGCCGTCTCTGAGGTAGTAGTCGCCCAGCTCTGCCGCCGTGGCTTTCCCTTCGAGATATTCGGCGTAGCCGCCGGCTGAGCTGCTCGTGATCTTCGCGAGGATCAGCACCCCCAACCTCCGCTGGCTGTGAGCGTTTCTGCTGTCAGGTTCAGGCATACACTCCACGCACTAGGTGCTCTGCCCCAAAGTTGTCCGAAGATGTCCAGGCGCTCCAGGGGGAATGAGACGGGCCGACACGCCCGCCAACAGCCACGCTTTCGCATCAGCTGGCTGAGATTGCGGTCAGCGTCCGCCACGGCTCGGCGGCGTGCGCCGGGGTGAGGGTCAGCAGTTCCCAGCTGACCCCGTCGAGGTGCAGCGCGCGGCCAGCGGGGATGTTCGCGATCTCCCCGGGCGAGAGCACTTTGGTGCGCTGTGTGGAGAAGGTCTGGCCGTGGCTTCGCTGCCATTGGCCGGGGACGGTCGAGCTGGTGGTCGCGACGAGTTGGCGGTCGTATTCGCCGAGCATCGTCGAGAGCGACTCGAGCGTCCGGGAGTCGGCGATCCCGGGGAAGATCAGCTTGGTCCCGAACAACGTCAGAAACCCGTCCGCCTGCTGACCCCACCGCGCCCGGGCTTGGGAGAGGTCTTGGAGGGCGGCGAGCAGCAGGAGACCTTGGCCGCCGCCTTCTGAGGCGATCTGCGGCAGCTCCTCCAACGGCGCGATGTTCGCGACCTCATCCAACGCGAACAACATCCGGCCCGTCAGCCGTCCGGCGGCGTGCGCCTGGTAGTTCGCACGGCGGATCTCCGCCAACAATCCGCACACGATCGGTGCCGCCGCAGCCTGCGCCTCGGCAGGCGCATGGATGTACACGGTGTCGGTGGAGCTTGCGAACTCGTTGGCGTCGAAGTTCGGGTTCCGGGTCGCGGCGAGCGCGTGCTCGCTGCCATAGGCCTGGAGCGCGTCGGCGGCACTGGAGAAGATCGACGAGCGCTCCCGATCCTCGGTATGGAACATGCCGAGCAGATTCCCGAACGCCAGTTTGGAGCAACGCTGATCCTCCAACAACACCCCCGCCTCGTCCAGCTCGTGCCGCGTCACCCAATCAACGACAGTCTCCATCTCACGCCCATGGACCGCGGCCGCGTGCAACATCGGCGCCAACAAAGCCTGCGCGCGGCTCGCCCAATGCGACCGCTCCGTGGTGCCCGCCCCGATGTTCGTGGTCATCGCCCGCGCGATCAACAACGCCCCATCCCACGACACCGACCCTCCGACCGGCGACCAGCGCAGCTCCCGCATGCCAGCGCCCGGCGGGGTGGTGCCGGTCGGGTCAAATGCCCAGAGCCGCCCTTCGACCGCGCGAACCAGCCGTGTCGCTCTGGCGACGTCGGGTTTGGTTGAGGTCGAGACCGCCGGCCCGGTATGCGCCAACAACGCCGGGATCATCACCCCGCTCGTCTTGCCAGAACGCGGCGGACCCAAAAGCAAAACAGCCCGTTCGCTCCGCGCATGCCTCGCCAACCCCGACGCAGTCAAACCGAGGTACACGCCGCCGCCGTCCCGCAGCGCCGCGGCGCGTGCCGCCACTAACGGGTCACCGCCGAGCTCGCCGCGTCGCGGACGGCGGTTGCGGAACGGTGCGAGCAGCCGCCGCTGCACGCTCGCGGGCAGCCCGAACGACGCGGCCGCCGCTAACACGACGATCCCCACGGCGATCGCGCCCGGGCTTTCGTGGCGGGTGGCGCCGTTCGCGATCCCGAGGACCGCGAGGGCGATGATCACCCACACCGGCCACCGTGGCGAGAACCCCGTGCGCCGCACCCTCTGGTGTGAGGGTCCCCACCGCTGCATGACTGCCATCCTCCCCCCGGGATGCCGAGCCCCCGTCTAGGAGCCCAACATCTCCTCGATCCGCGGCCGCAGAAACCGCCACGCCCGACCCAGCCTACACGCCGGGATCTCCCCACGCCGAGCGAGGTAATAAACCGTCGAGACCGGCAGATGCAAAAGCTCGGCAACCTCGCCGGCCGTCATCACCTCATCCCGCGTCAACCCCCGACGCGCCAAAGCGACAACCGGACGATCCTGAATATCGGGGGACGTGAGCGCCATGGCAACCACAATGCGCAAACAGCCGGGACGGCACAAGGGCATCTCGGGACGTCTTGCAAGACATCCTCGGACAACTTCGGACAACTCCCACGCCTACACTCCGAAACCCCTGCACAAGCTGGATTTCACGCACAACCAGTGAACGCGACCAAAATGGCACACGACAACCTCAAAAACGCGCTGCGCCAAGCCGGCCTGACCCCGGAGGAGTTCGCCGAGATCGTCCGCGTCGATCCGAAGACCGTTCAGCGATGGCTCGCCGGCACAACCACGCCCTACCCTCGGCACCGCGCGACGATCGCCCGCGCGCTCGACCTCACCCAACACCAACTCTGGCCCGACCAGACA
This sequence comes from uncultured Solirubrobacterales bacterium, assembly GCA_963742025.1. Classification (GTDB taxonomy): domain Bacteria; phylum Actinomycetota; class Thermoleophilia; order Solirubrobacterales; family Solirubrobacteraceae; genus Palsa-465. The sequence goes on along the minus strand of CAVUKF010000006.1, from coordinate 124,087 downwards.
CCCGCGGCGACTCCCGGTTCCAGTCCAGCCACGAGTGACGCAGCCGGAATCGAGGTCACCGGAACATGGGCCAACGACACCGACGACAACGCCCCGGACCCAATCGCGTTCATCACCCAGTCATGCAGCGCGATCGACGTCCTCGACAACGGCCGCGGGATCCGATTCACGCACGAGCTCGCCAACGCGCTCGCCGAACAGGCGGTCTTGGGCCGTGAGGTCCGCCTGCTCACATACCTCCCGACACCGCGGCTCGAGCGGCTCATCAGCCACGAGCAGATCGAGATCCGCGTCATCGACGCCGCCCCCGACCACTCGCTCCTCCATGCCGACGATCAGATCCTGCTCACCGTGAACCTCGCCGCCGAAGGCGACCAACCACCACCACTCCTCCAACTCCGGCGGACTGCCGACGGCGGACTCTTCGACCGACTGGCCGACAACTTCGACACGCTCTGGAGCGAGGCCGACGAAACCCTCACCGACCCCCAGCAACTCGAGGCGTACCTCACCAACGCCGACGCCGACGAGGACTTCGAAGACGAAAACTCGCCAGATCCCGCTACGCCGATCGAGGAGGCGGCGGCCGAACCGCCCTCACTGGCGGCCGGTACACCGACACAGACCGAAACCGGGCAGACCGAACGGCGCTGGCCGCGACAGCCGAACTGACCGCGAGAAGGAACGCAAGCGCCGGACCCAGCGGGGGAGTCACGAACGAGTTCCGTTGCTCGGCTGGCGGACATCAACTGCGAGTACGACCCGACCTCAAGCCCGCCGAGACGGCACTCGAGTCGCAGCCGCCTCCCGGACATCAAGAACCGCGGAGAGGGGGTGGTGCCCACAGCAGACAGCGGCTCGGTCGCCGGCCTCATCTCTCACGACCGCACGCTGGCAACTGCGCTGGGCGTTCACTTTCCAGACCCAGATCGACCGTGAGCTTCTTTTCACGCTGCCGTGAGGTCCCGACGGCCGTTGGAGGGTCGGTGTGGGCCCCTTCCCGGACTTGCATCGTGGTAGCGCCGTCGTCCGGGCGGTCAAGGTCGCTTCGCTCCCTTCCCCTCGCTCCGCTCGGTGACAGCCCGACCGCCCGGCGCGTTTTGGCAGCGAAGTCCGGGAAGGGACTGGCGTGGTCAGGTCTCCACTGCTGGGACGGTGAAGTTGCGATCCCGGACACGCCAGATCCACAGGGCGGTGACCGCGGCGAGTCGGTCCGCGACTTGCGCACGCGACCAGCGGGAGAGCCGCCGGTCGCGGCCTGCGGTTGTCCATGGCTCAATCGACGTGAGCGGACTTGCGACGCGGCTGCCCAAGCGCTCGAGCCGCTCGAGATCCGCCATTGCCGCGTCCGTTGTGGGCAGGTTGGGGTGATTGCTCCCGAAGTGTTGCAACCGTCCCCGGTGACGCCGCTCCGCCGGAACGGGCTTCACAGTTTGGCGACGTCCGAAGCCGGTGCTCGCGCTCGATTAGCGCGATTGCGCAAGCGGATCGTCTGCGTCGATCAGACTCAAAGCACAAGGCACCAGGTCGTAGAAGCCAGCTCCGAGCGTCGGTCCGAGACGCGCTCGTCGCCGAACGCGCGACTCTTGAGATGGCGCGCACGAGGCCGCTGAATACATAGGTACATTCGGCATCTTGTACGGGGAGCAGCAGGGATTGCCTGCCCGGCTCGTCCGGTACGCTGGAGATGGCTGTTACGAAACAGTTACGGAACACGCAGGATAGTCGCCCCACATGGACAAGACCGACCTCAGCTTGCTGCTCTCGGCTTTCTGCGCGCTCGACCTCTTCTTCGGCGCGGTTGCCGCGTTGGTCATCGTCGCGTTTGCCGCCGGGGCCCTCTACGAGCGGAGCCGAAGCCACAACGATCCTAAGCCGAGCCCATGACGACCACGATCCGCATCGATCTCGACGACGCTCACTACCGACGCCTGCACGCCATGGCCGGACGACGGCAGCGTCAGCCCGACGATCTAGTCCGCGAGATCATCCTCAAGCTCATCGAGGTGGACTTTCCGGGCAAGATCAACCCTGTCCTGCGCGCGATCAATTCACCGGAAGCGCGCTGCCACCACTGCGGCAAGGCACTACCACCGACCGCTACTCGGCGCCGAAAGTACTGCGGGGCAAAATGTCGGGTCGCGGGAAATCGGGCAGCGATAGCGAAGCTCTGAAGGTTGAACGACGCTTCTGCACGGAACGGGACTGGCGCCGCGCCAACTGCGCGCCGGTGCCGCCTTGCCGGCCTTTCTCATCCCGACTCAGAGCGAACGACGCCGAGTCGCAGCAGCCTTGCAGCCGGACGATCGCCTGATCGCCAATCCGATCGATCGCCCGCGCGATTGTGCGTGGCCATGAGATTCTCCCCCCGTAGGTGGCCATCGGAACTCCCCATGGGGAGAACTCGATGGCCATTGACACGCGATCCTCGCCAGAGGAAGAATCCGATCGTCAGGTAGCCGTGTGCTTCCGCCGAACCCATGGGTCCCTCCGACACGACCTTGCCCAGCGTCCAAGAGCCCTGTGACGTTGGCTTGAAGCCCCTGACGAAGCGGTAAGAGGACTGGCTGTGCGCGCCTCCGTCGGCTCCCGCGGATAAGGTCGCGGTGTGGCTCAACTGCTCTTCAACTCCGGATTTCTCAGGGACACCTTGGCGAAGCAGACCCAAGCGATGCTTAGCGAGATCGGCGGCGTCAGCGACGATGATGTTCTCGCCGTAGCTGAGATCGAGTGGGCTCAGGCGCTAGCGGTCCGGTACAGTCTCGCATCGCCGGAGATCAAGGCAGACGAGTTCTGGTTCGAGGAGCCGCAGCCGAAGAAGATCGACGTAACCGGAGATCCGCGATTCTTCGGTCGACCTGACGGTGGACGGGTCGTCGCGGATGGGTACCGCTCCGTGCTGCACGTGCCGTATACGGGTTACCGAGCGGCGTTCTCGCTACAGCCGGGACGGCCCACCTACAACCCCCCGGCCGGCCGAGTGCTTGACGGCGACGTGGTACATGAGGTGCTGTACCACGCGGGCAGTTCGCCGGACTGGCAAGCAATCGCTGACAAGTTCATCACGACCCTGGAGTTGTGGGTTGGGTTCACGAGAAGCGATATCGAGGGCTTCAACGCTTTGCTGGTGAATCAGGCGCAGATGACGATCCGCAACCGCCGGGAGCGGATCGAGCACAACCGCGCTCAGATACGGGCGAGCGGGGTCAGGTTCGGGCCCCCGCGCGACGCATCAAAAACGTACATCCCGGATGTCGTCAAGCTGCGTCCCTCGCCTCGGATACCGGCGCGGAAGGATCAGGCGATCCCGTTCGAACCGGCACTTGTGCATGAAACGTACGATCACATTCTCAATGTGATCCGCCTGACCACGGCGTCTTTTGAGCAGAGCCCAGGCACCTACGCCGAGATGGGCGAAGAAGACCTGCGGCAGGTAATCCGTGCAGCCCTTAACACGCATTACGACGGTGCGGCGCATGCCGAAGCGTTCAACTTCAGGGGCAAGACAGACATACTGATCACGGAGAAGGGCCGCAGCTTGTTCATCGCGGAGTGCAAGTTCTGGACTGGTCCATCAGCGTTTACGGAGACCCTCAATCAGTTGTTCGGCTACCAGGCATGGCGTGACACGAAGCTCGCGGTGATCATGTTCGTCCGCAACCGCGGCTTTACAGGCGTTGTCGGGAAGGGGCGCGAAACGCTCGCCGAGCACCCGCAGTTCGTCAGATGGGGACAAACAGGAGCGGAGGTCGAGCTGAGGGCGGCGGTGCACTGGAACGGCGACGATCAGCGTCAAGCGGATCTAAACGTTTTGTTCGTTTCAATCCCGTCGGCTTGAAGCATGCCCGCGAGACGGATGGACGCCTTCCCCGTCGCGAGCGGCTGCCGTACCGCCGGTCCAAGCGCGTGACGAGCCAGTCCCATCAGACAGCGAGGTCGGTGTAGAGCAGATCGGATCGGACCTCGAACCGTTTGCGCTCTTCTCCAGACGGAATAAAGGCGGCGATCAGACTGTCTGGGACTGGAATGAAGATTTTATCCTGAAGCACAATGGTGGCCGTTGGATATGGTCCGCCACCGGACTCGCTTGATACGACGTGCGACCCCTGAAGGTCGTAATACAGCCCGAATTCTCCAGAGTGATGTTCGAATACGAAGACGACCTTTTGGCCACCCCACACAACTGCTGTTGAGTGCGGCTGGAGGAAAAACTCTCCTCGCTCTTCGCGAGCTCGCTCCGATAGAGCAACGAAGCACCTGTACCCGTACACGGCGGGCTGCCCGTCCTCCACGGTCAGCAGCTTGGCTGCGGTTGCGACCTCCGTTCTGAGGATTGGAGGCGCGGGCCCGGGGCTCGGAGCGTCTGCGCTCGCGGCACCATCCACGACGTCCGGAAGCACCTCTGCAGCCGAACTCGCCGTAGATGGTTCGAACACCTGTACGGTCTGCCGGGCGACGCGAGTCGAGCGGTCGACCGCCTCCGTCATCGAGATTGCGCCATTGAGGTACTCATCCCAAATGCCCGCAAAGTCCCCTAGATCATCCATTTCATACTCAAACACATCCCTGGTGCGCTTGATCGACTTCAGAAACGCCTCCGCGCCTTGCCGAGTGCTGCTTGGAACCAGGTGCGAAACGCGTGGGAACACGACGTTACGAACATAATCTTTGACCATGCTCCCAAAGAGCACATAGTCAGACTCGTAGAGCTCTCGGATAACTTCAAAAGTCGAAGCTGTCGGATCAAGGACGACGCGAATTGGTCTCCTAGAGTCCTCGACAACAATTGGAAGACCATGCGAGAGCGTGCCCAAGCCAACCAGGGCTTCTAGGAAGTAATCGGCTTGAAGGATGGACGCGATGCGGAATGTGAGCGCCCGCTCACCGACTGCCCAATCCCCGCGGGGCTTCTCGTCCAACACGGTGGGAGCGTCGCTGACCTCCTCGGCTCGACAGTATTGAGTCAAGTAGCCTGTTTCACATTGACGGCGTGCTCGGCCCGCTGCGAGGACGAGAAGAGGTCGCTCGTCGGAGGACGAGGACGCAATCATCGCTTGATCAGAGCCCGCGTAGTAAAGGAAAGGTGCAGCCTGGCTTTCGTCGCGGACGCGCTGTAGCGGGATTGACTGCCCGCCGGGCTCGACCCGAATGAGGAGTTGCCCGCAAAGGTCGTATCGCCCTCTTGAGTTGATCCAGTTAATCAGCGCGCCGCTTTGATTAGCTTCAGGACGGTCAGCGAGTTTGGGGGAGACGGAGTCCTCGATCGCCGCCACCGTCTCCTGTAGGACCTGAAGACTCGCCGTCGTGAGTGCCTCTCGCCCTGCGGTGGGCTCGAGTATTGCAATGTCCGCTGCGCCACCGAGCGCATAGCCGGATGAGACCGCCGCGACAGCAAGTCCGAATCCGCTTCTGAAAGTCCGCAGTCCACCCGCGCCCTGCCGGAGTACCAGTCGGCCCCGGACAGGCTGGTCAAGGTATCTAAGACTGTCGAGGCTGAGCCATACCTCGCCTGCGCCGGTTACGCGGAGCGTTGCTTCGCCGCTGAGCCGTCCGCCCACTCGCCCGAGACCAACAGGCTCCGCGTCGGCGGGCGGCGGCACAAGCTCGTCTAAGGGCCTCTGACTACACAGCTCGCCATTGACGAAGACCGGAACCTCGACGAACGTGACAAAGTCTTTGATATAGCGGATCGCCTCGCCTACGTCGATGGTGCTTTCGGCGAAGCGCGCAACCACGCGAGTTCCTGCAGCTCCAGTCGGCGGGACCGGAGTAATTTCGATGCACTCCTCGCTAGTTGAAAGCGTCGCGCGATGCGCGACGCTGACGGTGCGGTCACCCGAAACTGCAGACTCGGTCTCAAGCTCCAACGTTTCGGCGACGCCGAAATTAGCCATCGCGCCGATGCCGAACGTGCCAACTACTCCGGCAGCTCGCGCCTCCGGATTGTTCTTGCCGCTGGAACCTGCGGTCCAGTAGTGCCGACGCAAGTCGTCGGGAGACATTCCAATGCCATTGTCTTCAATCGCAATGGATGATCGCTCGATCGAGATGTCAATCCTAGCGTCGAACTCGCCGAACCGGTGGCGGCGAAGGAGGACGGCGTCGAAGGCGTTCTGAACGTTCTCACGCAGCAGCGCAAGAGGGGACTGGTAAATCTGCTTCGCAAGAACATCGATGATCCGACCGACCTCGACTTCGAAGGGAATTCGTTCGGTGGCTCGCCGGTCGGTCAACTGAGCCTCGCTTTCGTGGTGAGCGCCTTCCGCAAATCATCGAACTGTGCGACTGGCAATTCGAGAGTCCGCGCGCGGTCATCGAAATACGCCAGTGCCTCGGTTTCGCCCCGAATCGCGAGCAGCGCAAACGCGGCACTGACCAGCTCATCAGCGTTGGCGGGACTATCGAAAGCCTCCGCGAGTTTGGCGTCGTCCCCGTGTTCGCGCAACGCCTGGAGCAACAACGCGCGGGCGTACGAATCGGGCTCAGCCGCAATCCCAGTGAGGATGTCAACAGCCCGCTCAGCATTGCCGCGGGCGAGAGCGGCCTCGGCCTCAAGCACTCGTGCGTTTCGGCTTGCGGCAGCGCTGGGCACCGTCGCTGCAGCGGGTTGGTCCCATGAAAGATCCACGTAGCTGTTACCACCAAACTCTGCGCGTCGAGCCGCAGTGAAATTTGTCGCGATCGCCATCTCCCGGACATGCACCCGCACTGATGTCAGTTCGTCGGAGAGCTCGACCACGTTGTACTGACGATTCGTTCCTGTCGGCAGCTCTCGACGTCCTGCGCACAGCGACCCAGCGCTGATCACGGCCATCCGCTCGTCGCCCAAGCCGTGTGCGTGGCGGGAGTTGATTTCGGCGCGGTGCTGATGGCCGTGAAACCCGATGCGGAAGCCGCGGTCGATAAGCTGGTACAGGTGCGCGAGCGACATGTAGTCGGCAGCAACCGGGTCCCCAGCGACGCTGTGGTGCCAGACGGCGACGTGTAGTTGGTGGCCACGCTCTCTGAGCGCCAAGTGCGCCCTCGCGACGGCTTCTTCTCTAATTGCTCCGTAGTACGCGAAGCAGTCGTTCCCAACGCAGGAGTCGAAGCATGCAACCCCGATCGCGCCGTCGTACCAACTGTGCAATCTGAAAAGGTCAGTGCGCTCGATGGCTACCCCGTCATAGAACGCCGAAATTGCATCATCAAAATGCGCAAGACGACGGCCATAGGTTGCTTGATCGTTGATCCGATAGGCCTGCAGCTTGCGCCAGTCCAAACGCATGCGACCAAGCGGGCCACATAGGGACGGGCCAAACCCTTCGGGCACCTGATCCGGATCAACAGGAGTCATTGCGCTGCGAGCGACGTTCCAATCGACGTCGTGGTTACCCGGCACGATCGCTACCAGGGAGCGGTCCCCTTCCACCAAGCGGTCTGTCAATTCCTCAAGAAAGCTGATCGCGGTGCCGTACTGCTGCGCTATTGCGGCCGAATGCTCGGGGGTGTCGAGAGGGACTCCCTGTACAAGATCGCCGCTAACGACGATGGCATTTGGCTTAGCAATCGCAGGCGTCTCTCGTGCAGCGCGGTCGATGTCCGCTACAAGGGTCGAGATGAGCTCGTCGTTACTGATCGGATCCTCAGGCGAGCGATGTAGGTCCGAGACATGCAGGATCGTGAAGGGCACGGTCCTGCAGCTTATGCGACGAACGTGACGAGTGCTGACGCTTTCGACTCGCAAACTGCCACCCGATTTCGCGGGCTGGAGGTCGAGGATCACAATTCCTAGGAGGCAGGCTTTGGCAGGTGTGCTGACAGCGACTCGCCGCAAAGCAACGGCCACGTTCGTGAGTTCCGGACACTTTGGACCGACGGCGAGCGACCGTCCGGTGCTCGTTGCCTCTAACACTCGCTTTTCGGGCCGTCCCGTATGCCGCGATCACCAGCGCCCGAGGCCTGGCTTCACCCCGAGCGCGTACGGCTTTGAGGCGAAGGCGATCGTTGGGGATCGCAGCGCTCGGTGACCAGATGTGGCTCCGCGTCAGGCCGCGTTGCACGACTCTGCCGGCTGTCCCGCGGGGAACGGATCGGGTAGGTTGCAACCCGCCTGCGAGATCGGGTCGTGCTGACGGTCCGTGCCTACCCACACGCTGGGCTCTGGACGCCGCCTCGCTGGCCCTGCAATCGGCGATTCAGGCGAAGGATTGCATTGAGCGCTCCGGCGCTTGCCCTCAACCGGGGAGCACGGGGTCGACCCAATCGTCGGGCGGTTCGATCTTTGCCTCGATTCCGGTGTGCTCTTGAAGCAGGTACAGGAGGTTGCCGCCATCGATCAGCTCCAGCGGCTTACCGTTCGCGAACTCATGGGATGCCTGGCCATACCCGCTCGTTGTCACGAGGATGCCCTTGGTCGCGCCTTCGTTCTGCATGGTCCCGAAGAGATCGCGGACGGCACTGACACCGACGGTGTTCTTGTAGCGCTTGGCCTGAATCACGACCTTCCCACCGAAGATCGGGCGGGAGTCGTACGCGACACAGTCGACGCCGCCGTCGCGAGACGCCTGGGTCTGCTTTGTGTCCAACCCCATCCTCTCGAACAGGTTGGTGATTAAACCCTCGAACTCGGTGGGCGTCAGCTCCATCAGATTCGGGCGTCCGTCAAGTTCGGTCAGGACGTCTGTGGTCTGGACAAAGCGCGGGTCAGCCATGTCGAACTCGATCACGGGCTTGACAGGGACAAACTCTGCGGGGCTCCGGGAAACAGACGCGCTGAGTCCCTTCAGGCAGTCCGCCGGCTCGACGTTCGCTAGGTTCAGCTCGTTGAAGTGATCTCGTGTCACCCTGACCGTTACGAGGCACGGATGGATGCCTTGCCCGGTCTTCGGGTCGATCGTTGACACGTGCGCATTCAAGACCGCCGTGTCTACGTTTTGATCGGCGTCTGCCGCGAAAACGTCATGGAGCCCGCGAAGCGCTAGTTGCGCCACCAACGACGCGTACAAACGTTTGCGCTCCGTGGCGGGCAGCGGCGTAGACGTGACCTCGCCGCGGACCTTCACGAACTTGAAGGACTTCGCCTTGGGCACGATGTCCACGTCCGGCAGCTCTGCCTCTACAACCAGCTGCTTGGAGGCAGGCGAGTAGGCGACACGGCACGGCGTCGAGACCTCGTAGCCATACCGGTCGCTGTCAACCACGGCGCTGAAGAACTCGGTGACGGCGTCGGGATCGCCGGCCGAGAGTCGGCTCTGTAACTCGTCCACGGCTGTGTGCTGTTGGGCGGTGGCGTCGCTGAGCGCCTCAGCCTCCGCGTCGAACTTCGCCCTGGCGTCACAGAGCTGCGCCTCCCGCGTTGCCTCGCGCTCGGCGTGCTCAGCAAGCGCCTGTTGGTACCGCGCTTCTCCGGCGGTGACCGACTCCTCATGCCGCCGTCTTGCCCCAGGCTTCAAAGCAGCGAGTCCCGTCAATGCCTTCGGTTGGAAGGAGGCGGCTTCCGGAGCTGGTTCAGCATCCTCCAGACGACCGGGATTCCAGACAGGTTTCGCGGGGCTGACCTTCAGCAGATCCAACCTGAACTGGTCCGGACGGGCCAGAGCCCCGGCCAACGCTGTCCGTAGCGTTTCCATCGTCAGTTCGAGCTGCCGGTTCAACTCGTCTGCGTTACCTTGCGCAGCTGCCAGCTTCGTCTGCTGTGCAGACTTCAGCCGAGCTGCTAAGTCACGCTGGGCCGCCTTCTCCGCTTGGACGAGCCGTCTGCCCTCTGCAAGACCCTCTCTGAGCCGCTTCTTGTCCCAGCGAAGTTTGGTGCGGCATGACGAGCACTTGAACTCGACGAAGCCGGTTCCGGTAATGGGTCCGTAAAGGTTCGTGACCGTATTGCACTTGTGACAGCGCAGCGCCCACACGTCCCGCTGGCATGAACCGCACTTCCAGGCCCAAGCCCCGTCTGGCACATGCTGGACCGATGAACAAGCAGGACACTGACGATCAGACAACGCCCGCACCCCCCAACTCGGCGGCACACCAGCCTCGGTGACCTCGTGCCGTCCTCAACGAGTGCGCCCTCATACCGGCAGGGACCCTACCTAATCTGCAGCCATGCGGCACCGAGCGCAACGGAGCACTTCGCAGGGCACTTCGTGGGACTCGATACGCGTGCAGATACGTATGGTTGGGCGTCAGGCCGCGGGCAGCGCCGTGCCTATAACGTGCCGGATGGTGTTGATCGCGGGCTCGTCGAGGTCACCTGCTCGGTTGGCGAGCTTCGCGACGCGTCGTGGCCCATCGATCGTGACGCCGTCCAACCGCGGTTGAGCGAGCAAGGGCAGGCCGTCGACATCGGCGAAACAGAGCGCCCCCGCGATGTCGATAGCTGCATGTCTGGTATCGGCGAGTACCGTTCGGACGATCTCGGCCTGAACCTCGATGGCCTTCATAAGCCGTGTTCTGTCCTGCCCACCGATCGTGAGGATCGTGCGCCGCTCCGAGAACAGGCCGCCGACCCGCTCGACCCTGACCTTGCCGCGGTAGTTCTTGGTGTCGATCACGGTGACGCCGCCGGGGCCCACTGCAATGTGGTCGATGTTCGCCTTCCCGTGCCCAGGGATCTGGCGATCGTGAAGGAGCCTCACGGCTGTGCCCGCGAGGTGCTTCTCGAGTCGGCGGCTGACGAACTCCTCACCCTTGGCGCCTTTCTGCCAGGCGCGGGTGCTCTGCGGCTCGTCGATCAGCCGGGCGAGAACAACCCCCAGCGCCCCGAGGCGCTCGCGCGCGTCGTCTTCACGTTTCTGTCGTCGGCGATCGTACTCGCGCCGTGCGCTCGCCCCGGCGGTCCCAGCCTGCACCTCAGCTACGCCAGTTGGGTCCGCGGTACCGGAACCGAGCTGCGGATCGGCTGGGCACTCCAAGCAGGTCACAAGCTTGACCTCGCGATACCACAGCGCCTCATCGCCCGGATTGAATTCACGGCTGCAACGGGCGCACCGATCCGGACGGCGCAGCCGCAAACGCTTCGCAACTCCAGACGGTTCCTCAGAAGTCAACGCCCGCTCGATCCTCGGTTCTGCAGTAGGTGCCATCCGCACGTTATCCAGCCATCACGACGACGAGCCCGGCGCCCCGTCCATAGGTCGCGCCGGACACCGCAATCACTTCCGGCCATGCGCGGTGGATAACCCCGCGTCCTGGAGAACCGAAGGATTCGCGGCAAACTGCGGGTTCAAAGATGATCGCGGACTGTCCTGATGGCGAGACCGACCCCGGTAGGGTTCCGCTCAGAGACGACTCTCGATGCCTCCCCTTCCCTCAGTTCCAAACGTCCTGGTTATCCAGCTGAAGTTCACCGTTGGCCGCGCGAACGTGCTCTCCCGCATTCACGTGAACTACGCGTCGGCGCCGCCCACTCGAGACGAGCTTCACCTCTATGCCGCGAACATCGATGCCGAGATCGGAGCGCACCTACTACCACTGTTCTCGACGGAGCTCAAAACAGCCGAGGTCATGGTGACCGACCTGTCAAACCACGAATACGGGGCCCGCGGCATCGTCGCAAGCCACCAGATCGGCGTCCGGCCTGGCCTACCGAACGGCGCCGCCGTGGCAGCGCTGATCAACTTTCGAGTCGCCCGCCGATACCGCGGGGGAAAGCCCAGGGTCTACGTTCCATTCTTCGTCGCCTCCGACCTTGCTCCCGGCCTGACCTGGTCTGAGAGCGCGCTGGTCGAGGGCACAACGGGATGGGCAGGGTTCATGGAGGGCGTCCTCACGCACACGCCGTCGACACTCAGGGTCGTCGAGCAGGTCAACGTCTCCTACTACGAAGGATTTGACGTCGTCATGGACCTGCGTACCGGCCGTTCTCGCAACGTCCCGCAACTTCGGACAGATGGACCTGCGGTCGACAAGATCACGCGGTTCTCGATCAATCCAAAGCTAGGCAGCCAGAGGCGACGCAACCTCCATGCCCGCAGACGGCCGGCGCGCGCGAGGCCCTAGCACCTTAGCCGAGCGGACGATCGCTTCGTACGCGGCGCACCCCTGCCTGCGCGAGTGGTTTGACGAGGCGATCATCCGGCCAGGTCACACGCAACACATGTCGCTTCTGCTTTTGTCAGCTCCGTAGCGCGCCACTTCCTTGTGCTTTCGCGCTAGGGCAATAGCTGGTGTGGAAGGCGCTGCGACGAGCGCGGCCCGGACTGCAGGCACGAAAACCGTTAGCTCGCGGCGGCGGCGACGGGCGACGTCTCGAGCACACACTGCCTTAAGATCCAGCAGAGCAGGTCGGCGGTTGATGACCGCTGTCCCGCTGGTCGGGGTGCGACCACGTGGCCGATCGGAGGTCTAAGCGAATCTAAAAACCGTTTTAGAGCCCGGTGGCCCTAGGATGAGCTCGACGGGGACGCCCGCGGGTGGGTCGTTCTTTGGGGTCGAACGGATGGACGCGCCGGAGGTAGGCCGCAAACTGCGGCACGGTGAACTCGAGTTGTGTGCCCGCGGGATTGAAGACTAGGCCCTTCTCGATGAGACCGGCTCGGCGGACAGACAGTTCTTTCGGAGCCATGTTCAAGTGCTTGGAGATCTCTCCCGAGCTATGTCGGCCGTTGCCGAGATCGGCCATTGCGGCCATGTAGATCCGCTCGGCCTCGGTGGCTCGTTCGTATCGGTCGCGGAAGAATCTGCGGTCGAGCTCGTCGTTGACGAGATCTTCGGCAGCTTCGGCGTCGCGTAAGGTGATCGTGGGACCTTCAGCTTCGCGCCAGACGAGCTCGCCCCACTGCTGCAGGAAGTATGGGTAGCCGTCGGCGCGGTCGAGGATTAGGTCAAGAGCGTCCCTTTCAAAAGATGTGTTTGCTCGCTGTGCCGGCGCCGTCAGAGCCGTCGCCGCGGTCGCGCGGGGCAGTCCTCCAATCGTGCGGTAATCGAAGAGACGTTCCGTGTACGGCTTGGCGTTCTTGAGCATCAGCGGGAGTTGCGGCAGGCCTGCTGCGACGAGCAGCACCGGGGCGTTCTGCTGGCTCACCCCGTGCATCGCCGCAGCCAGTGTGCCCAGGCTCCGCCTGCCAAGGAACTGAAGCTCGTCGAGCAGGAACGCGGCACCCGAGCCGTGCTGGGCGGCCGCAGCTCCGACTTCGGCGAGTAATTCCACGATGTCAGCCTCGGGATCGCCAGAGTCAGCAACTCCCGTGACTGCCTTCACATCAATGTTGAACCGCCAGGAGCCGTGCTCGTCCATCGCAAACGTGAAAGCACGGAGCACGCCAAGTGCCCGCTTGACCCGAGTGCCAATCCGCCGGCCGGCACTTAGCCGACGCAAAGCGCGGTGGCACAAGCGTGCCATCAGCAGCGGAAGCTCGTCGTCCTCATTGCACTCAAGCACCCCGGAGCTCACCCAGCCGTGCTCGCGGGCTACGGCGTCAGCCTCGTTGAGAAGGACTGTCTTCCCGACGCCACGCAGTCCGTCGAGAACGAAGCTCCGGGCGGACTGGCCGGCACCAAGACGCTTGAAAGCAACCCCGAAGTCGTTGATCTCGGCGTCGCGCCCGACCAGCCGCGGCGGGCGCGCACCGGCGCCGGGTGTGTACGGGTTCTTGTGTGGATCCATGCGTCTAACAGACTCTAAAAGGCTTTTTAGATCTTGTCAGACGGCGCGGCAGCCGCAACATTGCGGTACGAACGAACCGCGAATCCGATAACGCCGGGGAACCACGCGGCCGCGCGAAGCGATGCCCAGCCACTCGGTCTGCGTCCGCCGCACCGAGCTGGGTTTTCTCAACAAGCCGAGTCAGGGTTGCCCTATGCCGTCGGTGCCTCGGCGTGATCCGTATCAGGCTGAGGTGCACCGGCTGCAAACGCTCGTGTAAAGCGCATCGCCTGCTCGCCTGCAGGTCGCGCGTGCAGGTAGCGCTCGGTCGTCGTGATCCTTGAGTGGCCCATCGCCGCCTTCACGCTCGCGAGGTCGATGCCGCCGGCGACAAGTAGAGAGCCGTAGGTGTGTCGTAGATCGTGGAACCGGAGCGGCTCGAGCCCAGCGGCGTCTCGCGCACGCTCGTATCGACGTCGTAGCGCGGAAGGATCGATCCGTCGGCCGAACCGGGTGACGAACACGTACTCGTCCGGGGCGGTGAAGTCTCGACGCCGACTGAGCCTGTCGAAAGCGGCGGCGGCCTGATCCGGCAGCGGCACCTCCCGCGCGCGTCTGCTCTTGGTGGAGGTTGCCTCCACCGTCCCGGAAAGCGACCGCCGGACGGTCATCTTCTGTCGCGGGAAGTCGACGTCGCGCCAGCGCAAGGTAACGAGCTCTCCCCGTCGCAGTCCGGTGTAGGCGGCCACGCGGATGAGTTCGGCGTCTTGAGCATCGTCGATCGCGCGGGCAGCGAGCTCGTCATCCCCGACCGTCTGCGCCCTGGGGTCACGGTGCTTACCGGCGGCGAGTGCGCGCGCAAGTTCCTCGATCTGCTCGGCGCTGTAGAAAGCCAGCGGACCGGGCTGTGGCTCGGCTCGGCGATCGGCATGGCGGGCAGGGTTACTCGGCAGCTCGTAGGTGCTCGGTCGCATCCCATAGTTGAAGATCGCGCAAACGAGCTGGCGTGTCTTGTTCACCGTGCGCGCCGATACCCCGGTCGCGGCGACGGATCGGAGGAGTGTCTCGACGTCGCGCGTCGTGATCGAGCCGGCCGGTCGATCACCGAGTGCCGCGATGATGTGGCCAGCCGCCTGCCCGCGTCCTCGCTTGTGCGGTGTTCCGGGCTCTGCAAGCAGGTAGTGGTGCTCGAGCAGCGTCTTCGGCTTGGCATCTTTGACGTCCGCGAGCCACTCGAGGTACTCGAGCGCGAGTTCGCGAAAGGTGATGCCATCTCGGCGGCGAGCCTCGGCGCTCGCTTCAATACGCGTCTCAGAGGCGTCGTGGTCTCGAACCAGGAGCAGCATCCTCTCGGCTGCCTGCGCCTCGGTGAGGACTCCGTCCGGTGGTCGCCCACGGCGACGTCGCCATCCTCCGCGACCGTCCGGTTCTACCCAGGCCCGGCCGATCGCTCGGAAGACACGGCGCCCATTACGCGACCACTTGACGTACCAGTAAGGGCCGCTGGCCCGTGCGCGAATGAACGGGCGAGCGGCGGGGTTCGGCGCTGATCTGGCCGCGTCTGAGGGCCCGGTGGATGTCACTGAGAACGGAGCCTACTAGACCTCGCTGACAGCGGGCAACCCTCGGGCAACCCTCCTTCGGGCAACCCTGTCGGGCAACCTTCTGGGTCAGAATCGGTCGTTTATCCTGCAAACGAGGCCCTCAAACGCTCCCAATTTGCTCGTTTCAGAGACCTGATTTCCGCCTGTCACGCCGGAGGTCGCGGGTTCGAGTCCCGTCGCTCCCGTCTCTCTCTGAAGTGACCGTGATGTCTAGCGATCCGGAGCAGTGGCGCTCACGGACCGGGGTCGCGGCCGATGCGGGCAACCGTTGGATGCGCACAAGGCGTCGACCGGCAGTTGAAGTGGTCTTTGTTGATCGTGCGATTGCTCTAGCTCTGAGGAGCATCCTGAGGATCTGAACGTGATTGGCCGTCTGTCTGCGAGCACTCGGCAGCCGCTCAGCTGAAGCTGCGGAGGAATTTCGTGTCGGCTTTGGCGCTGTTGGTGAGCGACTTATCGGCGATGCCGATCTCCTCGATCAGCCCGCTGCGGGTCTTCAGGACCGCGTTTGCGGAGCCCTCGCGCGCGAGGTACCACGTGTTGAGCCCAACCTTGAGCGGGGTAGTGAGCTTCAGGGCCTTGGTGGCGGTGCTGACGGTCGCCCCGACGCGAATACCGTCGACCGCGTAGAAACTGCTGGACGTGGACGCCCAAATCACCTTGTCGCGGTCGCCCTCCGGCAGGCGAGGTGAGCCGTATCCGACACGCACCCCGATTGGGGTCAGGCAGAAGAAGTCCTCGTAGTGCGTGCCACGGTTGGAGCTCTTTGTGTAGGAGTGGCGTGCCTGGGTGCGGGTCATTCCGAGGCGAACGAGTCCCAGGGTTGTGCCGGACAGCTTCCCAGTCGCAGCCGGGCAGCCCTTGACCTTGGGGACCGCAACCAACACGCCGGGACTCGTGGCCGGCCGGCCTGCGCCGAGCGCGTTGGAGGCAGTCACCGCGACGGCGAGCTTCAGCCCCTCATCGCTCGTCTGAACCTTGTAGGTGCTCGCGGTCGCGCCCTGGATCGGAGTTCCATCGCGGGACCACTGGTAGCTGTAGCCGGTCGGGTTATTGCTCCACGTGCCGGGGGTGGCGGTGAGCGTGCTGCCCGCCTTCATGGTGCCGGTTATCACCGGCGCCGTGGTGTTGGCGGGGACGGCCGTCGGTGCCCCCGTGCCTCCATGGGTGCCGAACACGAACGCCTCGCCGTGGCGCATGCCGTTCTCCAGATATCTGGGCTCGCCTACGACCACCGCGCCGCTGTCGACTCCGACCGCCCAGCCGAACGCAGCCCCGACCGGGTTGGACGCGGGCGGTATCAGCTGACCTGAGGCGGTCGTGGTCGGGGCCCAACCGCTCGCCGGCTCGTCAAACAGGTCGACGGACCCTTGCTGCCCGCCATAGGCGCCGACCGCGAGTACGCCGCCCGACAGCGAGAGCGCTCCGCCGAAGAAGCTGGAGCCGGCGACGCTCAGCTCGAGATTGTTGTCGTCGGTGGCGGCCCAGCCGGTGCTGGGCTCGGTCCAGATCTCAACGACCCCCTGCTCCGTTGGGCCGCCGATGGTCGATTCCGGTGCACCGGCAACGACGGTGGTTGCGTCGGTGGCGACCGACCACCCGATCGTCGTCGCCTTCGAATTCGTCGAGAACAACTCGGACGTAGGCGTGGCCGTCGTCGCCCAGTCGCCGCCTGACGGCTTCGTCCAGAGATACACCGCACCGCCCCCGTCTCCGGTCGGCGTCGCCTGGGAATCGGCGCCGGCGACAACCGTGGTGTCAGTCATCGCGACCGCTTCGCCGATCCCGTTGCCGATCCCCTCGGTGGCATTCGTGTTGGATGCGGTCAGAGTCGCGGCGGGGGACGCTGTCGAGACCCAGGCGTTGCCCGGCCGCGTGTAGACGTCGACGGCATTGGAGCCAGGCGCGCCAGCGGCGATCGTACCTCCGTCCGGCGAGATCGCCACGGAGGCACCGAGGTCGTCGGCCGTTCGGTCGGTGAGCATCGCCGTCTGGCTACCAGTACTCCAAGTGCCGCTGGACGTCGTGAACACGTAGACCGAGCCGGTCGTGTTCACGATCGAGGATGCGGCCCCGGCCACGATCGTGTTGCCAATGATGGCGACGCTGAAACCGAGCTCGGCGTTCTGCGTTGGCGAGGATGCCGTCAGGACCGCCGGCGCGCCGACGCTCGCCCAGCCGGGCGCCGGCTCGCTGAACACGTACACCGCCCCCGCATCGGTAGTTGCACCGACGCTCTCCAAGGGTGTGCCGACCGCGATCGTGTTACCCGAGATCGCTACTGCGGACCCGAATAGATCCGCGCTCGTGTCGCTGTTCGTGAGCGTCGCGAGCTGCTGAATCATCGGATCGACCGTGAGCGGGTAGCGGGCGCCGCGCACGTCAACGCTGATCCTCAAGCTCCCGTCGGGGCTCAGGGACAGTGACGCGGGGAGCCGCCTGCCCGCCGCGTCGGTCGCGGCCAGACCTGTGTACTTGAGCGTCACGCCATGACCCCGAAGCACCACCGAGCCTTTCCGCAGCGTTGGCGTCATGTCGCCGGCCAGGCTTGTCCCCAACGTCACGTTGGCGCCCGTCCCGACCCGGTGTCCAACCGTGAACCCCTGCTCGAGCCCGAACGGGCCGTTCACGAACCACTCGCGCACACCCCCCCGCGCGTAACTGACGCGGTTAGCCCGCACGACCGGAGCCGCACCGATGACGCCCAAACGCAAATACCCACGCCCGCTCGCAACCGTGACTCCTGACGGTGAAAACCGCAGTCGCAGCGACTGCTCCGGGTTGACCGCGCGCTCTCCGTGGATCCAGTACGCGCGGTCGTTGCGACCAACAGCGGCCGAGATGGGACCCTGAGCCGGCACCGGCACCGACACGGACGACAATGCGCGCGCCCGAGTCGTTGGGGCCGAAGGCGCCATCAGGTGCCCCATGTCGACGGCGACGGCGGCAATAAGCACCAGCCCCGCGACAACGAGACATCTGACAGAAATCACCGGCCATCGCGCAAGCACGGCATGCTGACCCACTGCGGCCCCCTCGGATCGTAAAGCGATCGCGACACTCTACCCGCGTGTCAAGGCGTTGAGAATTACCCCTTTCTGCCGGTTTAGAAATTGCCCGTGGGTTGTTCGGGCGAAAAGCAGGGGCGAGCTGCCGGGACGAAAGCACAAGACAGGATCCGCTTGCTTGACGGGACGAGACTGGCGCCGCAGACGCCATCCGACACGATCGGATTCGTGGAGGAAGCAGTCGCGCGATGCCCCCGACCGCCGACCGCTCCTACGTTGCCATTGCGCTCGTCGGCGTCGGCGCCGGCGGCATGACGGATGCGGCGATCGCCGGTCGCCGGTAGTCGGAGGCGTCCGTCGGCCCAGCTGCGATCGTCGCCGACCATTTCCGCCTTCACGCGAACTCGCACGCGAGCGAGCGTCCTGGCTGTCGCCTCGAACGACCGGAATCGAACCGTTTCCCTCCGCGGCGATGGACCGATGCGCGGCCTCCTTTCACGGAGAGTGGGCAGCATCGACCGTTCGGACAGCTGCTGGTCGCCCTTTGCGATTGCCCTCCTCGGGCGGGGGCGTCGCTCTCTGATCGCGATGCGGAGCGTCGCTCGTGAGGCTGGCGCTTGGTCGCACCGGCGGTGCCACGGCGGCCGGGCGTGACTGCCCGGCCGCCGTTTGTTGCTCAGCGGATCGTGAACTGCCGGCGGCTGGTGGGCTGTCGCGGGCCGTGGAAGCTGGTGAGCGTGAGCTTGTAGCGCCCGCGGGCGAGCTTCCGTGCCGCGATCAGCCAGGTCTGTAACCCGCTGCGGGTGCGGCGCGCATAGCCGGTTGCGTAGATGACCCCGGCGCGCGACAGCGACGCGCTCTGATCCGCGCTCGCGACCGATTCGGTGCTGATCGCCGACGAGCGCAGCCGCCCCCGCGGACGCCTCCGGCGGACGGCGACCGGACGATCGCATCCCTCATCCCGCCGGCGGCGACGCGGACGATCGCACCGGCGACGTTCCAGTGGCCAGCGGACCCAGCTCCGCCGCCCCAAAGGCCTCCGAAGAGGAAGCCATCGCGCGCTTCTGCCTGGTTCTCGTCGATGCGGTGCACGCGGTTCTGCGCGCCGTGCTTGACGAGTTTGAACTTCTCGATGGCGAGCACCCGGACCTGGTCGTCGTTGGTTCTTGGCCGAGAGAGAATGACGGCGAGGTCAGCAAGGTCGGTCGGTCGGGTTCGCTGCGCAAGGGTGCGGAGTTTCTCGGCGGCCATCTCTTGCAAGGACATCGGCAGGATCTTGAACGGCTCGTAGAACGGTGGCCCGATGAACTCCGTTCGATCCGTTCAAGCACTTCCTCCCGGTAGCTGACCTCGACCTGGACTTCGGCGGGCGCCACGAGCGCGCCTGTCACTTTCACGGTTCCGAAGTCGAGGCTGTGTGCGCTGTTTCTCGCTGGCTGATCCGGGTCGAATCGAACCGTGTCGCCGATGCTCGCGGCGCGGATCACTTCCGCGACCTCGTCCGCGTCGAGCTTGTGTCTCGCCGGCTTGTCGCGGGTGCGTCGATGTCCTTACTGAACCGGAGCACGTCGTGAACGTGGCGGAGCACGAAGCCGCCCTTGAACACGAGCTGGTCAGGAAACCTGGCGGATAGGTGCCCGGCGATCGTGAGCAGCGCGAAGTCACGGATCGTGAAATCGAGGCCGCCCGGGCTCTGTTCGAGCAGGTCTTGAAGCTGGTAGGCGCTGCCCCCAGCAGCGTTTCGGCGCAGGCGAGTCGCTGGTCACACCGACGCCGCTTCGACTTCCGTGCTCGCGTTTACAAGCACGCGCCATTTGGGATCAACCCGGCCGCCGGCGGGGGCTCCCGGCCGCAGCGGCACCGGTGAGCGCAGCGACCCGATGAGCGCCAGGAATGGTTCGGCGGCGTCGCTGCCGAAAGTTCGCTCCACCAGCAGCCCGACCCGGCGGGAGGTTGCGTCAGATCCGTAGCGGCGTAGAGCCGCCAGCAGCTTGTTGAGGAAATCGCCGTCGCGGGTGCGCGCGAGCGACAGGGCTGTGATCGCCTGTGACAGGGAGACGCCGTAGCGGCTGCTGGAGATCGAGTCGATGATCGCCCGTTCAGCGGTCGCGAAGTGGGGACTGTTGTCCTCGACCCAGCCCCAGATGCGGTGGCGTGCCGTCACAACGAAGAATGCGCTCTCCTGGCGGTAGGCGAACGTTCCCACGCGGCTCGGGACCAGGGTGACCACTCTGAAGAAGTGCTGATCGGTCAGCCGATGCTCCTGAAGCGCCCGGCCGCCCGTGATCAGGTACGGGCGCGGCGCCACAGCATCGACCAGCTCGGTGATGCTCGCCTTGCTCAAGCCGGTCGCGTCCGGCAGCACGACAAGGTCTCTTCTCACGGGCGTGATGCGGCGGGAACGGCCGAGACGATGCACGGACTTGCGCAACCGATCGGCCTCATCCGGTTCAACACCATTGAACCCAAGGTCCTTCGAGGGAATACCGATGCCCGGGCGGCCGGCGAGTGCGGCGCCGCGATGCAGGTCTCTCAGGGTCTGATCATCAATCGACGGCGTGTCTAATTTTTAGCACGAAAATGCACTTAGAAGGGATTGTCGTACTAAAAATTAACCAACCGCGTCGAACGCCAACTCGTTGCACGTCATGCGCCGTGCGGCAATCAGAGACGCAGCCGACGACGTCGTCTTCGTCATCGAGGACGGTGTAGGTGAAACGATGCGTTGTTTGAAGTCGTCGGCATGCGGACTGACCTGCGATCCTGCGCACCAGGGCGAAGGACTTTTTACTCGTAAACCTGCAGAGGAGACTCGAATGACTGGGAAGGCTGACTTCACACAGGATGAGTGGAAGCTCGTACTCGAGGCGCCTCCTAGTGCCGGTTTGATCGTTGTCACTGCCCAGAAGGGCGGGACGTTCCGCGAGACGATCGCGATTGGCAAGGCCTACGCCGAAGCGCGCAAGGAGCACGGCGAAAGCGAACTGCTAGACGAGATCACGGCGGCCAAGCCCGAGCGCGACCACACCCACTACCACTCGCCCGAGGAGCTCAAGCAGGGAGGTCTGCAGCACCTGCGCGACGCCGTAGCTCTGCTCGAGACGAAGGCGTCTCCGGACGAGGTTGGCGACTACCGGCGCTTCATCCTCACACTAGCCGACAAGGTCGCCAACGCCCACCGCGAGCACGGACACAGCGTCAGCGGCGCCGAGCAGCAGGCGATCGCCGAGATCACCACAGCGTTGGGCGGCGACGGCAGCTAGCCGGCGCCCCGGCCGCTGCTCTCGCTTTCCCGCGCGCCCGATCCGCGGACGCGGCTGCCGCTGTCCGGGCGATCGCTTCGACTCTCCAGCCCACCGGAGCGCTCTGATCCGGATCGAATCATGCGCCGCGCGTCGCCCCGCCCGGGTAAGGCGCATCTGCGACGGAGGTTGGACGCTGGTCGCGGGCCTCGTCCGGCCGGTCTTCCGGACCCATGTGATGGTGTCGTCGACGCGCCGGCAGGCCGACCGCGCCCAGGCGCCAAGAGGCGAGAGTCAGGACTACACGGAGCGTGCCTTCTCGTGTAGGATGACGTGGATGGAGCGTCTCAACATCACGCTCGATCGCGAGCAGGCAGAGAAGCTGGCGCGGCTCGCAGACCGGATGCATATCCAGCCTGGAACGATCGCACGCTCGCTTCTGTCTGGAGCGCTCGATGACGCCGATCCCGACGCCCGCAACGTCGCCGAGCTCTTGGATGGCATCACGAGCGCTTTCGCGCGCGCAGAGCTTGGCCACCAGCAGGCCAAAGCCGGCGAGACGATCTCGGTGGACGAGCTTTAGCGCGTGGCTCGGGTCGAGCTGGCGGTCGCAGCCGTCGAGGATCTCGACAGGTTGATCCGGATGCACAGCCTTCCGGCCGATACCCGTGCCCGGGTCGCCCGGTCGTTGCGTTCGCTCGTTGAGTTCCCGAGGATCGGCCCGGCTCTGGTCGGAGGCTGGGATGGCTATCGGTTCATCCTGGGGCCCTCGCGATGGTTGATCGTGGTGTACGTCTTTATTGAGGAGGAGGACCGAGTCGTGGTCGTCACCATCCAAGACGCACGCTCGTCGACGGCCCTCACAGGAAGCCCGCCCGCCGCGATCTGATCGACACTGACCTCTAGCACCCACGCTCACAGAACGGCGCGTCACGGTCTCGGTGCCCACTCCCTATTTGCAGGCATTCTGGCCTTTGAGTGCCAGGCCTGTCACGCCGGAGGTCGCGGGTTCGAGTCCCGTCGCTCCCGTTCATAAAGTCCCTGGATACGCAGGGGGTTTCGGAACCGCCTGCCGTCGTGGGGTCCGGCGCCAGAACGGGCGCGGGCCGCGGCGGCTCCGTTGCCGGCGGAATGTTGCCGGCCGGAGATTTCCTGCACACGGGACGTTCCGCTCTATATATTCCGGCGCGGATGCGAGACCGTCGTGGGTCTGCGCTGGTCGCGGTGCTTGTCGCCGGACTTCTGGTCGTGCTCGTGGCGGTTGGCGCTGGGGTTGCCGCCAGCGCGTCGGCCGACCCGACAGCGATCTCGTGCACGGACACGGCGGTCGAGGCGGCGCTCGCGGCGGGCGGCAGTTACACGATCGACTGCGACGGGGCGTCTCCTGACTACATCCAGTTCGAGAACGACATCCCGCTGACATCAAGCCAGACGACGGTGATCGCTGCCACGGGGAGCACGCCGGTCGACTGGTACGACTCCGACAGGCTCAGCACCTCCCGCTTCATCAACGTCACCGGCGGCTCGCTGACGCTGACGAACATCAACCTGATCGGCAGCCACTTCACCGCGGGTGTCGGCATGACCGGCGCTCAGGGCAACTCCGGTACCACGGGCGCGACGGGCACAGTCGGCTCCCAGACGGGCGGCAACGGGACGCCTGCCACCTCGCCGGGTTCGCAGGGCGCTCCCGGCCCGGCCGGCCAGGGGGGACAGATCTTCATCTCTGCCGGTGCGACGGTGACGCTCAACGGCGGCACCGACTCGGCCGCCCAGGTCTACGGAGGCACGGGCGGTGCCGGCGGTAACGGGGGCTCCGGCGGGTCCGGAGGCAGTGGCTACGAGAACATGGTTACGTTCGCCGGTGGCTCCGGCGGGCAGGGCGCCGCGGCGACGGCCGGCGGCCAGGGCGGCACCGGCGGCCCGGGGCAGGGCGGAGACGACTACGTGTCGGCCGGGGCGACCCTGAACGTCAACGGCACCACTTTCAGCGACAACATCGCGTTCGCCGGCGTCGGCGGCACGGGTGGCGGCGGTGGCCGTGGCGGCAGCGGCGGCAACGCCGGCGGCAGCGGCGGGTCAGGCCCCAACGGCGTCGTGGGTGCGGCCGGTGGGGTCGGCGGCACCGGCGGGGACGCGGAGGGTGGCGCGATTTACAACGCCGGCACGCTGAACATCACGAGCGCAACGTTCTCGGGCAACTCGGTCGGGCCCCAGGCCTCGCTGAACGGCGGCGTCGGCGGCGCCGGCGGCCCCGGCGGCCAGGGTGGGCTGGGCGGTGGGACGGGCAACGGCGGGAACGGGGCGGACGGCGCCGCGGCAGGCGCCGGCGGCCAGGGCGGCACCGGCGCCGGCGGCGCGATCTACAACGCCGGCACGATGACCCTCGGCCAGGCCACGTTCTCTTCCAACAGCGCCGCCGGCGGCCAGGGCGGCACCGGCGGCCAGGGGGGCGCCGGCGGGTGTCCGAACGCGTGCTTGAACACGGCCGCCGGCACCGGCACGACCTACGGGACCAACGCCGCCGGCGCGACCGGTGGCAACGGCGGTCCGGGAAGCGACGGCTCGATGGCGAGCGTGTCGGCAATCTCGGGCTGCACGAGCTTCAGCGGTAGCTCTGTGAGCGGTGGAGCCGCGGGCGGCGGCGGACTCGGCGGGATCGGCGGCTATGACGCCACGCCTCCCAACCCGACCGGCGCGCCAGGAGGTCCCGGCACCGCAGGCACGTCAGGGGCCGCTGACCCGACGGTCAACGGCAGCGCCGCCTGCCCGACCCTGTCGGTCGCCGACGCCTCCGTACTCGAGCCAAGCGGTGGCGCGACGGCGACGCTCACCTTCACGGTCACACTGAGCGCCGCCTACTCGCAGACCGTGACGGTCGCCTACGCGACGGCCGACGGCACCGCGCTTGCGGGCACCGACTACGACGCCGCCAGTGGCACGCTGACGATTCCGGCGGGGCAGACGACGGCGACGATCCCCGTCACGGTGCATGACGTCGGCTTCGAGCCCGACAAGACGTTCACGGTTACGCTGTCGAACCCGACGCCCACGCAGGTCACCCTCAGCCAGGCGACGGCGACCGGGACGATTCACGGTCGCAGCCCTCTGTCGGTCGCGATCGGGGTTCCGACCGATTCGTTCGTGCAGGAGACCGCATCCGGTCCCGTCGAGCAGGTCGGCACGATCACGCTGACCGTCACGAACACCGGCACGCAACCGATCACCGACGTCACGCTCCCGTCGCAGCTGTCGTTCGCCTGGGCCGCCCCCGCCTCCGGCGACTCGATCCCGGTGACGCAGACGGCGGCGCCGACGACGCTTGACGTCGGCACGCTCGCACCGGGCGCCTCGACTCAGGCGATCCCGTACACGATCGACATCAAAGGCGATTCCTCGCTGAATGTGCAGGCGCTCGTGACAGGCGGGCTGAATGGACAGACGATCAAGGGGCTCGGCAGCCAGCCGTTCCAGTCCGACTCGCAACTGCTCTACATGTCGGCGAAGCTCGGCTCCTACACCGTCAGCACGAAGCACCCGCCGCTCGTCCAGGCCGGCACCTCATTCCTGGTCGACCTGACGCTGTCGAATCGCTCGTACTACCGGACGGTTGCGATCGACCCGATCTACCCGAACCTCGCCGGCAACGCGTCGGGCGGCGATCTGTTTGACCCCGCCGCCGTCGTCAACGACAGCGACGACCCAACCGGCTCGCTCGACGAGGTCGATCTGTCGCCGGCGATCGTGCTGAAACCCCAGCAGACGGACACCTACGTCGTGCTCGTCCGCACGACCGCCAGCGACCCGCTCGATCCGGCGAGCACGGCCCCAGGCGGGTCGACCGCGCACATTTCGTTCGACACGCCGACGATCTACACGGTCGCCAATGACGTTCCGACGCAGGTCGACTCCGACACCTACGTGGTGATGGGTGAAGGGACGAGTGACGTCTCGACAGGGATCGACGACAGCGGGCCGATCCGGGATCCGTTCAGCGCCTCAGACGTCGTCTGGAACGTCGCCAAGGGGATCACGTGGGGTCTGTGGAAGACGACCTGGGGGATGGTGCGCGGGCTCGTCTACGACCTCCCTTCGCTGGTGATCAAGGGCATCTCCAAGGTTTCGAGCGCGACGCTCGACTACATCGACCAGGAGGTCGATCTCTACCAGGACTGCGAGGACGATCCGGGCTGCATCGATGCCTGGGAACAGGCCGTAGAGGCGAAGGTCCAGGCCGCTTTCGCCAACGCGCCCTTCCTGCTCGCGGATTCGGCGAGCGAGCTGAAAGCTCAGATCGACCAGTCGCTGCAGGCCCATTGGACCAAGCTGCTGAACGACTGGAACTACGGAACGCCCGAGGCTGCGCTAAACGCGCTGACCGATCTCACCTCGGACGGGACGGAGACGGTCGCCAACATCGCGATGCTGGCCGGACCGGCGGTGCTGGCGCGGTTCCCGCGGGCCGCCGCTGCGGTGGACGCGGCTAAGACGGCGCTGTACTCCAAGGTCAGCGAGGGCCTCAACGCCGCTGTCCGGGCGCTCGAGCCGGTCAAGGCGGCGTTCCTTGCGCTCCGCAACGTCGTCAAGCCTGGCTACTGGTTCACACCCGAGCAGATGGTCGATCTGTTCGGCGTCAGTGAGCGGGAGACCTCGCTACTGAGCGCGTTCACCAAGCGGCTCGGGATCTCGGTTGTGCTGCGCTCGCGCGCGTCGCAGGCGATCAAGTTCCTGGAGGAGGGTCTGGCGGTCGTCAAGCCGTACTGGATCAAGACCAAGAACGTCAGCTTCATCGACACCGAATACCTCGGGTACATCGGGGGGACCGGCCCGGAGAGTGAGCTCGGCAAGGTCGTGATCCGCAAGCCCCTGAGCTTGAGCGAGGTCGAGGCAAACCTGACGAAGGGGGGAGTCACGCCTCAGGATCCGGTGTGGAGCGAAACCATGAGCCGCTGGAAGACGCGCGTCAAGGAGTACAACGGCGAGTACAAGCAGATGCAGAAGTGGGCCAAGGCCGGCAAGGTCAGGGGCAAGTGGCCGTGGGCTGACAACGCCGTCAACCCTGCCGTGCAGGCCGACGAGTACTCGACCGTCCCCTTCCGCCTGGTCACCGAGAACGGCGCGGTCATCCCTGAGATCCGCCTTCCTGGGGCGCCTCCGGCCGGTGGCTGGAAGTTCATCACGGGCGACATCGACCTGATCGCGATCACCAAGGCCGACGGCTCGGCGCTCTCGAACGCCGACCAGGTTGCGTACCTGAAGCAGCTGAAGAACATCCTCGGCGCTCAGCACCCCGAATCGGCAACCTGGGTCAACGACGGCAAGTTCTGGTTCAAGGCCAAGGAGGGCTACCTGACCAACGACGGCGAGTGCTGCCTGGCGCAGTACGGTCCGGACGGGCGAGTTCGCGCGGTCGAGTTCAACCAGGCACTGAGCGATCCCGAGGCCTGGACCCCGGACAACTACCGGATCTTCTGGAACGGCGGCTACCAGGGGCCGTGAGCGACGCAGTCCCGTCGCT
This sequence comes from uncultured Solirubrobacterales bacterium, assembly GCA_963742025.1. Classification (GTDB taxonomy): domain Bacteria; phylum Actinomycetota; class Thermoleophilia; order Solirubrobacterales; family Solirubrobacteraceae; genus Palsa-465. The sequence continues at coordinate 97,151 of CAVUKF010000006.1, read as the reverse complement.
ACACCAGCGCACCGGCTGCCAGCTCCGTGCCGCGTTCGGGGACTCCGTCCTCGAGTCGCCCGACGAGCCCGCCTACTTCGTGCCGCGCGGGCGGATCGGGGTACGGGTCGGCGTCCAGCCGGCCGGCGAGGACGACGCGGTGCTCGAGGTCTACAGCTGGATCGCGCAGGGGCTCCCCGTGAGTCCCGAGCTCGGCCTGTACCTGGCCGAGCGTAATGCCACGCTCCGGTTTGGCTTGCTGTCGATCGATGGCGAGGGCGCGATCATTCTCCAGCACGCGCTGTTCCGCGAGGAGACGAGTGAGCAGACGCTGGCACGGCTCGTCGGAGTGATGGCAGAGACGGCCGACGTGCTCGATCGTGAACTGCTCGACCGGTTCGGGTGAGAGGCCCCGAGGTGACCGGCCTGCCCGGATTCGTTCTCCGCAAGGCGGCCCGGATCGCTCTCGCTTTCGCGCTGAGCGCTAGGCTTGTTCGGCTGTCTGCGGTTGGCCGCCCGAGGGAGTGCGTTCCGATGCACTAGACGTGCCGCCGTGGACGACTCCTGTCAAGTTGCGCCCGCCCCTGAGGCACGGAGGACAACGCTGCATATGACGCGTGCGGTACGTGATCGCTGGCGCCCGCGTCCTGCGGATCGTCGGCCAGATTCTGTGGTCCCGCCCGAGTGTCGGGAGCCTCGGTCCGAGGCTGACCACGCGCCGGTCGTGGACGCTTACGATCCGCCGCCGTACGGCTTGAAGGCAACCGCGCGACAGCTGCGCGGGATGTGGCGAGAGCAGCGACGGCTGAGCCTGATCGGGCTTGCATATGCAGCCGTCTACAGCGCCCTCTCGCTGATCATCCCGGTGCTCGTCGCCCGGGCGATCGATGACTCGATTGTCGTTCACCGCGAGCCGTTGGCGCCGCTTCTAGCGGTGATCGTCGCGCTCGCGGCATTCCGGGCCGTGATCAACTACAAGCGCCGGTACGCGACCAGTCGCGTTGGGATCAACATCGAGGCACGCATGCGCGAGCTGATGTACACCGCCTACCTGCGTTTCCCGCGTGCGTTCTATGACCGCCAGCCGACCGGCCAGGTCCTCTCGCGTGCGACCAACGACCTGTACCCGATCCGGTACTTCATCGGCTGGGGGATGGTGCAGGCGATTCAGAGCGCGATCCTGATCGTCGGCACGGGCGTACTGCTGGTCGCCACGAACGCCAGGCTCGCGCTGCTCAGCGCCCTGCCGCTGCCGCTGATTGCGTACGTGGCCTGGCGGTTCGGGCGACGCGTCGCCCCGATCTCACGTGAGGTGCAGGCACGCAAGGGCGACCTCACGGACGCTGCCAACGAGGGGGTCGTGGGGATCGAGATGGTGCAGGCGTTCGGGCGCGAGAACATCATCCAGGAGCGGTTCGCCGACCGCGCGACAGCGATCCGCGCGGAGATGTTGCGCCAGGCCACGGTCGAGGCCATCCACCTTCCGCCGGTCTTCTACCTGCCATCGATTTCGGTGGCGGTCGTTCTGCTTCTCGGTGGGCGCGAGGTCATTGACGGCACGCTCACCTACGGTGATCTGGCCCTGTTCATCCAGCTGCTCCTGCAGGTGGTCTGGCCGCTTGAGGCACTCGGGCTGATCCTCGATCTCGGACAGCGGGCGCTGGCGTCGGCGGGCAGGGCGTTCGCATGGCTCGAAGAGATTCCGGTACTGCCTGAGGTGGAGGTGGCGCACGCGACGACGTTGCCGCCCGCCGCACCGGCGACGATCGCGTTTGAGCGTGTGCACTTCGCCTATCCGGGCGGATCCGAGACACTCCGCGGCGTACAGTTGCGCGTGGCCCCTGGCGAGATCGTCGCGATCTGCGGGCAGACCGGCAGCGGCAAGTCGACGCTGCTGTCGCTGCTCGAGCGCCAGTACGACCCGACCAGCGGCACAATGCGGCTGTCCGGCGTGGATGTCCGCTCGCTGCGGCTGGCGGAGCTGCGAGCGTCGATCGCCGTCGTCACGCAGCGCCCGGTTCTGTTCTCCGAGACGCTTCGCGCAAATCTGCTCGCGGGCCGCGCCGATGCGGACGAGCAGACCATCGAGCACGCCTGCGAGCGGGCCGGCTTGGAGCGGTTCATCGGCTCGCTGCCCAACGGGCTTCAGACTCTGATCGGCGAGCGCGGGGTTAACCTGTCCGGCGGCCAGCGCCAGCGGGTTGCGTTGGCGCGCGCGCTGCTCGCCGACGCGCCGGTGGTCGTCCTCGACGACCCGCTATCGGCAGTCGACACCGACGCCGAGCGTGAGATCATCGGCCGGCTGCGCGACGAGCTGCGCGGCCGCACCGTGCTTCTGGCGACCCAGAGGCTATCTACCCTGGCGCTGGCTGACCGAGTCGTCGTGCTCGACGGCGGGCGAGTCGTCGAAGAAGGCGTGCCGGATTGGCTGATCGGCCGCGGCGGCCCGTTCGCTGGCCTTTTCGGGGAGGAGGCGGTTGCCCGTGCCCTCTGAACTCGGCGCCGGGATCACGGCAGCGCTGCCGGCGGCAGACGCCCCAGGCGCGGAGACGACGCCGACCGGTCTGCTGACCCTGCGCCGCTTGATCGTCCAGCCCCGCGCGTGGGTCGTGGCTCTGTTCGCCTGCGCGATCGGCGAGGCGATCGCACAGACCGGCAGTTGGCTGCTCGTGCGCGTGGCGATCAACGATGGAATCGTGGCGCGTTCAACCGCGACGCTCGACCGGGCAGTGGCGGCATTTCTCGCCCTCACCATGGTCGGTTATCTGCTGTCGACGATCGTCACTCGCGGCATGGTGAGCCTCGGTCAAGGCATCGTGCTCGGCCTGCGCCAGGAACTGTTCGACCACCTGACGACGCTCTCGCTGCGCTACTTCTCCGAGCAGCGCGCGGGCTGGATCATCGCTCGGCTTACGAGCGACATGGACGCTATCTCGGACGTGCTGTCGCAGGGGCTGCAAACGATCGTGACCAGCTGCGCGTTATTACCGGCGGCTGTGGTGGCGCTGTTGATCAACGACCTGCAACTCGGACTGGCAGCGCTCGTGGTGCTCCCGCCCGCGCTTGTCCTGAGCCGCTGGTTTCAGCGAACGTCGACGCGCGCGCAGCTCGACGTTCGCAACGCGATCGGAGCCGTCACCGCACACATCGCCGAATCCGTCGCCGGGATGGGCGTCGTGCAGTCGTTCCAGCGCGAGGATGCGTTCCGCGGACAGTTCGACGAGCTCAACGACACCAACCGGCGCGCGAACGTGTATGGACAGCGGATCGCCTCGATGTTCTTCCCGTCGATCGAGCTGCTCGGCGTGATCTCCACAGTCGCCGTGTTGGCGGTCGGCGCGCAGTTTCTGCCGACCAGCCAGATCGGCACGATTGCAGCCGCGTACTTTCTGCTGTCGCTCGCGTTCCAGCCGCTGCAGTCTCTGTCGGAGATCTACTCGCAGCTGCAATCCGCTCAAGCAGCGATGGTGAAGATCGCGTCGGTGCTCGACGCGGGCGCCGAGATCCACAGCCGGGAGGGTGCGATCGTGCCGGGTCGGTTGACCGGCGAGCTTGCACTGAATGGCGTGCGCTTCTCCTATGGAGAGCACGAGGTGCTGGGTGGCATCGATCTGATCGTCCCCGCCGGCTCGTGCTGTGCGATCGTCGGCGAATCAGGCGGCGGCAAGTCGACGCTGGCCAAGCTCGTCGCCCGCTTCTACGACCCGGCGGCAGGATCGGTGACGGTCGACGGTCTGGATCTCCGCGACCTGGATCTCCGCGCCTACCGCCGCCAGCTGGGGGTCGTGCTCCAGGACCAGTTCCTGTTCTCGGGCACGATCGCGGATAACGTACGCTTCGCGGCGCCTGAGGCGAGCGACTCCGAGCTTGAGCGGATCTGTGCGTTGGTCGGGTTGGATCGGGTCGTTGCCCGCTTCCACGCCGGCCTTGACCACCCGATCAGGGAAGGCGGCAGCGGCCTGTCAGCCGGCGAGCGCCAGTTGGTCTCAATCGCGCGGGCGCTGCTCGCCGATCCTCGGATCCTGATCTTCGACGAGGCGACCTCGAACATCGACCGACCGACCGAGATTCTGATCGAGCGGGCGCTGGACCGACTGCTACGCGGGCGCACCTCGATCATCATCGCTCACCGGATCGCGACCGCCCGCCGCGCCGACGAGATCATCGTGCTCGACCGGGGCGACATCGTGCAGCGAGGCACCGAACAGACACTGATGGCGGTTGACGGGCAGTTCCGCCGTCTAGCGGCCGCGCACGTGCTCGGCGCCGGCCCTCCGCAGCAACCGAGCTGACAGCCGGCCAGGGCAGACCGAGCCGCGCAGATTCGACGGGTTGCAAATGTAGCCTCGCTCCGGCCCGATCGTTGGGCTTGATAGACACGGCTGATCGACGGGTCCAGGAGCCCATCCAGGAGCGACCGAACTTGATTACGCTGAACAGGATCTAAGCGATGGAGGTCAGGCCGTGCCTGTGCTGGCTGTTGTCGAAGTACCGGGTGGGAGCTCCGAACTGGATGCGGTGTTCATGGAGGCGTGGAATCTCACCGGCAATCCGCCTGCGGGCAACCGCCTTCGCCTAGCGGGACCGATGGATGACGGATGGCGTGTAGTCAGCCTCTGGGACTCCCGTGAGCTGTTTGAATCATTCCTGCAAGAACGTCTACACATGACATTGGACGACGCCGGGGGTCAACAGCCAACGGTCAGGCTGTGGGAAATAGAGCAGGTCCACCGGTTCGGCTAGAGCTGCGCTCGAGATCGGCGTCGGACGAATCCGGCGCCGCCGATCCGAGCGTTAGCCGCAACGGGTATACTCCGCGCACTTACCACCCGGCCGGGTGTAATGAGGGGGCGAGATGGATCGGGATTCAGCTGGAACCGCCGGCTTCGTGAAGCTGCGCAGCGTCCGGGTGGTTGGGGTGCTGGTGGCGCTGGCGGTTGGTGGCGGCGCTGCGGCGGCGCTCGCCGGGGCGTCGTCGACGACGATCTCGTGGTCGCTCGCGAACTCGAGCGCGCCCTCGTTCTCGAGGATGGCGTGCCCCTCGAGCACACTGTGCGTCGGCCTCGGACCGACGACTGTCGCCGTCTCCACCGATCCGACCGGAGGCAGCGCGGGCGACTGGAGCACCGGCCCCCTCCCCAACTCGACGACGACCAGCCCGGGTCAGATCGCGTGCGCCGGCACCGCGGTCTGCGTGACGACGCAATCCGCCTATATCGACTACTCGACCACGCCGGGCGTCGCGACGTCGTGGAGCTCGGTGAAGATCCTGGGCACCGGAGGGCCAAAGCCCGTCGGCGCCCAGGCGGCCTGCACCCCGAGCGGACCTGTCCTCTGCGTCGTCGATTTCGGCAACGGCAACTTCGGCAACGGCACGCTGTACGCGTCCACGAATCCGGCCGGGGGTGCGTCCGCATGGAAGGCGCTACCGACCCCGAGCGGCTGGGATCCCTCGATCTACGAGGACACCGGCCTCTCCTGCCCGACGAGCACGTTCTGCGCGATGATCGGCGACGACCCCACGCTCGGGGTCGACGGCCAGGGCGCGGTGTGGACCACCAACCCAACCGCAGCGAGTCCGACCTGGAGCGAGGCGCCGATCGACCCCACGCTGTCGGGGGGCGAAACGCTTAAGGCGATCTCGTGTCCGTCGAGCTCCTTGTGCGTCGTCGGCGACGCGAACAACAGCGTGCTTGCCTCCAGCACCCCGTCCGGTGGCTGGGACAGCCCGGTCGACCTCGACACGAGTCAACCTGCGCCCACCAGTCCCGTCGACTGCCCGACCGCGGGTATGTGCGTCGTCGCGATCGACGATGGAGGCGCGACCTTCAGCTCGACCGATCCGACCGGCGCGGCGAGCGCGTGGTCGGCCGACACCGCGTCCGGGAGCCTCGGCAGCTTCAACGGCTTCTCGAGCCTCTCGTGCCCGTCATCGACACTGTGCATCGGCTCGGACGGCGGCGGCAACATCGTCGTCGGCACGCCCTCGACCGGGACGACCACAACGACGAACACGAACACGACCAGCACTCATCAGACCCCGCCACCGCCGAAAGCGCCCTCGGGCACGAAGATCACAAAGTCCACCATCAAGAAGACCACGGTCACGTTCACGTTCAAGGGCACGAACGCGACCGGCTTCCAGTGCGGGCTCGTGGGACCGCTGAAGAAGCACAAGCCGGTGCCGAAGCTGAAGTTCACGTCGTGCAAATCGCCGAAGATGTACAAGCAGCTGAAGAAGGGCTCCTACTCGTTCGCCGTCCGTGGCGTCGACTCCGCCGGCGTCGATCCACGTCCGGCGAGCCACAAGTTCGAGATCAAATGAGTCCGTCGCGAACGACCGCGAGCGCCTGAGCCAGCTCAGCCGAAGCTGCGATCGTTGAGGACGAGCGGCCGCCAGAAGATGGATGTCGACGGCTGCGACCGGGCTGCCGACGATGCTCGTCTCGACCTCGGCTTGGGGGTTGGAAGTAAGGAACTGAGCGCGATCGCCTGAACCGTATGATCCGCCGATGGGGTCCGTCGCCGGCGGGCAGTTACTCGAACGCAGCAGGGAAATCGCGGCGCTGGTCGGCGCCGTGCAAGCTGCGCGCGACGGCATCGGCGGCGCCGTACTGATCGAGGGGGCCGCGGGCATCGGCAAGTCCTCGTTGCTCGAGGAGAGCGCGCGCGACGCCGAACGCCTCGGGCTCCGCGTGCTGCGTGGTCGTGGCGACGAGCTCGTGATGGAATCGTCGTTCGCCGCCGTGCGCGAGCTGTTCTGGGAGCGTGTGCGGGCGATCGGGATCGACGGGCTCGACGGCGCCGCCCGGCTGGCGCGACCGGTGTTCGCCGCCGAGCTTGGTGTCGGCGGCGACCGAGACCGCGCGTCCGGCGTTCTGCACGGGCTCTACTGGCTCACCGCCGATTTGGCTGACGAGGGCCCGCTCGTGATCGTGGTCGACGACGTGCAGTGGCTCGACGCCGCCTCGGCTCGGTTCCTCGCCTACCTGACTCGCCGCATCGAGGCCCTGCCTGTCCTCTTGATCACAGCGCTGCGGACCGGCGAGTCCGACGGTCGCGGCGAGCGCGCCGCGACCTTGGCCCAGCCTCCGGTCCGCGTACTGCATCCCGCCGCGTTGAGCGCGGAGGCAAGCGGGCAGGTCGTGCGTCGCGTACTAGGGGTGCGAGCCGACGAGGGGCTATGCAGTTCCTGCCATGAGGCGACGCAGGGCAACCCCTTCTACCTGCGCGAACTGGCGGCGGCGTTGGCGATCGAGGGCGGTCGGCCGACGGTCGAGCTCGCTCGGCACGTCCGATCGCTCGGCGTCGAGGCGATCCGCGCAAGCGTGCTCGTTCGGCTCACCCGCCTCGGGGCCGACTGCGAACGGCTCGTCGAAGCGCTGGCCGTGCTCGGGTCGCAGACCTCGCTGCGCGACATCGCGACGCTGGCGGGACTGGAGCGGGCCACGGCGACGGCGACCGCCGACCGGCTTCACGACGCAGAGCTGATCGCGGTCGGCGCAGGGCTCGCGTTCGTTCATCCGATCGTCGGTGAGGCGATCGTCTCGCAGATTCCGCCGGCCCGTCTCGCTGCGATGCACGGCGAGGCGGCTCGCTTGGTGAGCGACGGCGCCGCCGCGACCGACCGAGTCGCCGCCCACCTGTTGATGGCCGAACCGTTCGGCGACGGCTGGACCGTCGACGCGCTGCGCTCGGCGGCGCAGGACGCGCTGGCCCAGGGCGCGCCGGAGGCAGCGGTCTCCTACCTGCGGCGGGCGCTCGTCGAGCCACCGCCTGCCGCCGACCGGCACGCGGTCCTGCGGATGCTCGGCAGCGCCGAGGCGCTGCTGCCGGCCGGCGACGACTTCGCCGCCCTTCGCGAGGCGCTCGCGCTCGCCCCCGATCCGGCGACGCGCGCGGAGATCGCGTTCGAGCTGGCGCTGGCGCTGTGCGGGGTGCTCCGCAACGCCGAGGGCCGCGCGGTCCTCACAACGCTGCTGGCCGAGCCCGCGCAGCTGGATCCGGACACGGTCGAGGTGCTCGAGGCGGCCGTGATCCTCGTCGGTCTCGACGACTGGGCGGCGGCGCGTGACTCGATCGAGCGCTCCCGCCCGTTGCTAGCACGGGCGATCCGCGGTGCGACGCGCGACCCCAGGACGCTCGCGATCATGGCCAGCGTCGCGGTCACGTCGGGAGAGACCGCTGCAACGTCGGCGGAGATGGCCGAGCGGGCGCTCGCCGACGGTCGGCTGCTGACGGACTGGCTCGATGCAGGCTACGTGACCGCCGGCTTCGCGCTTGGCAGCGCCGAGGCGCTCGATCTGGCCGCCGGGACCGCGGAGCGGGGCCTCGACGAGGCGCAGCGGCGTGGTTCGGCCCCGATGCTGCTGCAGCTGTCCCTGCTGCGCTCGGACATCGCCTACCGGGCGGGTGACCTGGCGACAGCCGAAGACTACGCCGAGCGGGCGCTCGACTTCGGACGGACGCTGGGCGCGACTGACAGCGCGATGGTGCGTCTGCCGGCGATCAATCTCGAGCGTGGGCGCCTCGAGCGTGCGATCGAGCTGATCGAGTCGGTTGACATCTTGACCACGCAGGCCTGGGCCCGGGTGCTCCAGGCCGAGAGGGGTGAGGTTCGCGTCGCTGCCGGGAACCTGACGGGCGGTCTCGACGACCTGCTCGCGGCCCACCGCGAAGCCATCGCGACAGGCCTGCGACTCGGCGTCGACAGCCGCTGGGTCCCCGCCGCCGCAGATGCCCTCGTCGCCCTCGGCCGTGCCGCGGAGGCGCGGACGCTCGCGGACGACGAGCTCGCCGAGGCGCGGGCCTTCGGCGCCCCCGGGCGGTACGGGATTGCTCTGTCGACGTGCGGCACGCTTGACCCCGGGCCGGGCGGACTCGACCGACTGCGGGAGGGCGTCGAGGTGCTCGCCCGCTCGCCGGCCCGGCTGGAGCACGCCCGCGCGCTTGTGAACCTTGGGGCCGGGCTGCGCGCCCGCTCCGAACGCATGGCCGCCCGGGAGCCGCTGGCGGAGGGCCTCGACCTCGCGACCCGGTGTGGCGGATGGGCGCTGGCCCAGCGCGCGCGCACTGAGCTCGTGGCGTGCGGCGCGCGACCGCGTCGCGCCGTCCGCACCGGGCCGGACGCGCTGACGCCGGCCGAGCTGCGGGCGGCGCGGATGGCTGCCGCCGGGATGACCAACCGGGAGATCGCCCAGGCCCTGTTCCTGTCGACGAAGACAGTCGAGGGTCAGCTCTCCCAGGTCTACGCGCGGCTCGGTATCCGCTCCCGCGCCGGCCTCTCCGCGGCGCTCGAACCGTCGAACACGAGGGTGCCCGCCGGATAATTCCAGGGTCGGCCCCGATGCCGTATCAAAACCCGCGCATCAGTCTCTATCGGAAGTGAGCACCAAACGGAGCAGCCGAGTGGTTATCGATATCGTGCAGACGACGGGCACGGTAAGCGGCCGTATGGCCGTCGGCAACGCAGCCGCGACCGAGTTCTTCGGCTGGCTCGAGCTGATCGACCGACTCCAGTGCGCCGCCGGTACCACGACGAAGGAGGCAACGATGGAGCTGGATGCGATCGAATCACCGCACCGCTCGCGCTCGGCAAGGGCGGGGACGTGACCGACCTGCTCAGGGCAGGCGCCGACGCCGACGCCAAGGGCCTCACGGCCGCCTTCGACCAGATCACGACGGCCGCCTGAGTGACGATGGGTGACCTCGGGTGGACAGCGACGGCGGCGATTGTCCGGCGGTTCGTGCGAGCGGCGCTTCGCCTTGCGGGGGTTCTCGTCGCTGTTGCGCTGTTCGTGCCGGGTGTCTCGCTCGCCGCGGGTGGGCCGGTCGTCACGTCCGTCAACCCGACCGTCGTGCAGGGAAGCACGTACAGCGGCTCACTCGGGACGTTGACTGAGGACTGTCCGCCGATCATCGAGGTGGCGCACGGTGGCCCCTCGGCGGACGCGCTCACGACGTGCGGTCAACTCGACCCGACGGCGACGATCAGCTGGGGCGATGGCCATACGACGACGGCGACCCTCACACCGAGGTGCGACCAGCCGGTCAACGAGGGACGCCCGGATGCCCAGCAGGCCTCCTGCCTGCCGATCTCACCACCATGCTCGACGCAGAACGATGCGAACTGTGAGTGGACCGTCACCGACGACGGAGACCACGTATACGCTCTGCCCGGGACGTACGACGGCTCGTGGACGTGGAGCGATCCGGATGACGCCGATGGCGTCACGGGCGGCACGGTCGACTTCACGGCGACCGTATCGACGGCCGCGTTCTCGCTCAGCAACGTCACGATCAGCCGAACCGGCAACGACGCCTCTCTGAGCGGCATCCTCACCGACGCAGACGCCAACGTCCACTGCTACGACTTCACCGCGACCGTCGACTGGGGCGACGGCAATACGACGCAGGTCGCAGTCAGTCCACCGGCAACGCCGATCCCGATCGCCTGCGTCAACCCGATCAACGAGGACCGTCCGGCGGCGCAGCTGCAACGCGCCGCCGCGAACGAGGCGACTTTCGACGTCCTCGGCGACCACACCTATGCCACTGCCGAGGACCCGAGCCAGGACGCGCAGGTGACCGTCACCTACAACTACACCGATCCTGACGGGACCGAGCACTCGACGCACGCGAGCGTCACCGTGGCGCACCTGCCGGTGGCGACAACCGAACAGACGACGGGCGTTACCCCGACGGGCGCGACCCTGAACGGAGACGTCGATCCCCAGGACGGGACGGTCACCGACTGCCACTTCGAGTACGGCACGACCACCGCCTACGGCAGCACCGTGCCATGCTCGCCGTCGACGATCACCGGCCCGACTGCCGTCAGCGCCGCCGTCACCGGCCTGAAGGGGACGACGACGTACCACTACCGGCTTGTCGTAACGACCGGAGTGGGCACCGGCGACGGGCAGGATGCGTCGTTCGTCACCGAGACGCCGCCGCCGCCGGGCGCGCCCGAGGTGTCGACTGACAGCGCGACCGACATCGGTCAGACGTCGGCCGGCCTCCAGGGCTTCGTCAACCCCGTCGGCGGGACGCTCAGCGACTGCCACTTCGATTGGGGTACGACGACGAGCTACGGAAACTCGATCCCCTGCCAGGAGAGCCGGGTCTCGGGTTCGAGCTCGGTCGGCGTCGGGGCGGACCTGACTGGCCTCAGTCCTGGTACGACTTACCACTTCCGGCTCGCGGCCGCCAACCCGGGCACCGCGACGAGCGACGGTGCCGATGTGACGTTCACAACGCTCCCCGACTGCAACGTCGTGGTAAAGGTCGACTACCTGGAGGCGACCGGCTGCCTGTCGGATGCTGACGGCGTGTATTCGAGCACCCCGGGTACGCCGGTGGATGTGAACGGATTGACGCTGACGCCGGACGCGAGCGCGATCGGCATCACGATCGACACGACCACCGGCCAGGTGCGGGGCAACGGGCCGATCAGCATCACCGCCAAGCACTCCGACGGCGGCGATGCCGAGTTCATCTACGACGGCACGATCGACTGGAGCGTGTCGAGGCCTCCGCGGTTCGCGCAGAGCGAGCCGATCACCACGCTGTCACTGCCGACGCTCTCCAACGGCACGACGGGGCAGATCGACGGCCTATCGCTCGACGGCGATCTCCAGCTGAGCTTCGACAGCGGCTTCGGCGCCGATCTCGTCGGGGACGCGTGGCTGCCGCTCCCCGGCTGGCTGATCAACGGGCTCGGGATCACGGGCGCGATCACGATCAACACGTCCCCGGGGGTCGGACTCCAAGACGGCAGCGAGACGATCAAGGAGGCCGACTGGAGCCTCCTCGGCGGGATCGGTGTGAAGAACCTCGTGCTCAGCTACGACCCGGTCCAGGACATCTGGTACGGCAACGCCCAGCTGCAGTTGCCGACCCCGAACCAGATCGCGATCGGTGCGAGCCTCGCGATCCAGCACGGCGCCTTCCACTCGTTCAGCGCCGACGTGGAGAACATCAACGTCCCGATCGCCGCCGGCGTCTTCCTCCAGCAGATCTACGTCGATGTCGGGATCCACCCGACGACGGTCGGCGGATCGCTCGGCGTGTCGTTCGGTCCCGAGGTCGACGGCGACGCGGCCGTCAAGGTCAACGGCGGCTTCACATATCAGGCCGCCTCGGGCAACCAACCCGAGCTTCTCCAGGCAACCGGCCAGCTCACCGTCCTGTGGTTGAAGGGGCTGAACGCCTACTTCGACTACTACAACCCGGGCGGCTTCCGCTTCGGCGCGGTCTTCAACCCCGACGACGACGCCCCGATCTACTTCAAGGCCGCGCTCCAGGGCGCGATCGACGACGGCCACTTCGACATCGACGGTCAGGCGACCGTGACGCTCAAATACGTTGGTCTGTCGGCTGGCGCCGAGGTGCTCGTCTCGGACGCGGGAGCGGTCGGATGCCTCCATTTGAGCGTGCTCGGCTTCGGCTGGAGCCCGGGTGCCGCCTACACCTGGGCAACCCGCTCGTGGGACCTGATGGGTGACAGCTGTTCGGTCGGTCCCTGGCAGACCCTGCCCATCGGCATCGGACAGGGTGACAACCAGGGTGCGCTCAACACCGCGGCGGGTTCGAGTCGCGAGGTACGACTCGCGACGGGCTCCGATCTCGTCCAGCTGAACGGCGCCGGCGGTGCCCCCAGGGTCACCCTCGCCGGCCCCAACGGCGTCCACGTACGAGTCCCGGCAAACTCGGTCAGGCCGTACTTCGTCGATGGTTTCCAGGTACTCCAGGATCCGCATGACAAGCGCACCTGGATCGCCGTCCAGCATGGCGGCGGCGTCTGGAAGATCACCCCCGAGCCCGGTTCGACGCCGGTGACCGCGGTTCGGGCGGCGAAACTGCTCCCGACGCCGACCGTCACCGGCCGCGTCACCGGCACGGGCGATGGCCGGCACACGCTCACCTGGCGAATGACACCGCTTCCGAACGAGAAGGTGGTCTTCTGGGAGAAGGGCCCGGGCGTCGACCAGATCATCGGATCGAGCACCGCGACCGACGGCGTCTTGGGCTTCACCCCAGCCGCCGGTCCGGGTGGGCGCCGGACGATCGAAGCCGACATCACCCTTGACAAGCGCCCGCGCACCGACGTCACGGTCGCCCACTTCACCGCGACGGCGCCCGCCAAGCCCGCGAAGCCGGCGTCGCTCGCCATCCACGCCTCCGGCCGCAGGCTGACCGTGAGTTGGAAGACCGTGGCGAACGCGCACACCTACCTCGTCCACGTGCTCGTGACGAAGGGCGACGGCGCAACGCTGATCGCTCAGGTGACAGCGCCGAAGCACGCGGTCACGCTGACAGACGCTGCGCTGATCAAGGCAGCTACCGTCACCGTTACGCCGGAGTCGATCACGGGTCTCCCCGGGCGCGGGGCGACCGCGACTTTCCCGACGAAGAAGGCGAAGGCGAAAGGGAAGCAGCGCAAGGCGGCGTGAACCGAGCGCTACCGCTTCCGCTGTCGAGCTTTAGAAGGCGTCAGACCTCGGCCTGTTGAGCGCGCTCGAGCATCAGAAGGCGATCACGGATCCCGTTGCCCGAGAACGCTGACTTGAGCTCGCCTGCTCCCTGGGCCGTACTCCAGAATCGCAGTCGGTCCTCCCACGAGTTGAATGCGGAGTTACGGTTGGGCTCCAGCCAAGCGGTGATCTGTGGCGTCGCTCGCCATCAGGAGAAATCATGACATAGGTCATCGCATGGGCTTCCAGGGGTCGAACCGGTTCGTCACATTCTTGAGCGCTGTTAGGGCCGCGCCCTGTTGGCGCTCGGACAGCGTCGGTGTCGTGCGCAAGACCGGTCACCGGTGATCTCGAGCGCCGGTCTCTGAGACGCTCGCGGCGCGCCGATCATGTACAGAGTCGCGCACCCGAAATGCCGGACCGATGCGGTGATCGGCGCGAGCGCGCGATCAAGATCCTTGCCGGGCAGGGTGCAGGTGGAGTTCAGCACGAAACGCGCGCCGGTGCTCCGCACATCGGCACGGATCGCGGTCCCCGGCACTCCCGGAGCCTGGAACACGCGTTGCACCAGGTCCTGGCGCGCAGGGCAGTTCGGCTCAGACCACTGGCAGGTTCCCACGTAGACCTGGCGGCCTGTCAAGCCCGGCGCGATCAGCCCCAGGTATCCGCGGCTCAGCAGCGCCCCCGGCTGCGGGTCACCTGCCAGATAGTCGAGCGCCGTCCGCTCGGACGGAGCGATGAAGTTGGCGTTCCCGGTAGCCGGTACCAGATACTCGGCGGCCGATTTCAGTTCATCGATGCTCGTCGGGATCGTGACAGCGGCCACCAGCAACGGACCGAGCAGCCACCAGAGCGACAGCCGCCGGGCTCTGAGCGAGAGAACCCCCTCGACGCTGAGCACCCCGAGCGGGATCGTGATCCCCGCGAACGCATGCAGCGGCGTGTCGGAGAGCCCCGATTCCGACACGATGAACACGAAGACCGCGGCCGGCAACCACAACCGAGTCGCGATCGCGATGAAACTGTCAGGAATCCGTCGGTAGGCGAGCACGCTGGCCGCAAGCAACGGCGCCAGCGCGAGCGCGATCGTGCTGAGCGGGAAGCTGTGCTTGCTGGAGACGCGTGCCATCCCCCACTGCGGGTCGACGTGCGCGAGCACAAGGTAGTAGAGCAGCGGCAGCACGGTCGCGATCAGGGTCACGGCTGGGAGCGCGATCTGTCTGCGCGTAAACGGCGGACGCCCACCGCGCGCCCACATCACAAATTCCGTGGCGACCACGATCAGCGCCAGCGCCTCACCCTGCCACGGGTGAAACCATGAGGCGGTCGCCCCGAGCGCGGCGGGCAGCCACGATACACGGCCGACTGAACGGGCGCGCTCATAGCTCACGAGCGCGCCCGCCATCGCCGCGATCGCCAGCAACGCGAACGGATAACCCCAGGACCAGAATCCCGGCCACATGTCACCGATCGCCGGGAACGAGCCACCGAACAGTCCGATCACCAGCGCGGCACGCCGCGCGCCCCGACCGCTCAGGTTGCTGCGCGCGAACGCGCGGACCGCGAAGAACATCGCGACCACCGCGATCGGCTGCCACAGCAGCATCGAGAGCCAGGCGGCCATCCCGACTGCCGTCAGGACACCGGAGATCGCCACCAGCGGCTGGAGGTAGTCGGCCGGGTTGGAGTGCACGACGAACAGATCCGAGATCAGCACGTGCCGGGACGCGGACTGGATCCAGGCGAGATATTGCATCTGGTCGGTCAGGAACAGCCCGTCGGTTCCCGTCCAGACCTTCCCGTCGACGACAACCCGCCACAGGTCAAGTCCCAAGGTCCAGGCGGATACGGCCGCGAAGGCAGCGAGCACCGCGAGCTCAACACCGTCGAGCCCGAACCGGAACCGAGGTCGACGCGCCGATGAGGACGGCGTGAGGGTCCGGAGGTCCCGGACCTCCCGCCCCCCGGGATCGGTGACCTCGACTGGGGCGCTCACGGTTCCGAAGGCTGCACATTGCCGCCGGAGTCAGCCCCGCATCCGGGTACAGGCGAACGCCTCAAGGCTTGCCCGGGATCGTCAGCATCGCCGCGCTGGAGGCCGGTGGCGTCACGTGGTACCCGCCCCTGAGGGCGTCGACCGTGCTGCTGCATGGCGTACCGCCGAGGACGCCGGTGGTCGTATCCGCGCCGAAGCTCTGGCACCCGATCGTGACATCGGACGTGGCGCCGGCGCTTGGCGCCACTAACCGCTCGAGAGTTCGCCCACCCTGCCGTCCGCGGTGCCGCCGCGGACGTTGAACGTGGCCGGGTCAGGCTGTCGTTGATCAGCACGACGTGGACGCTGTGGCCGGGGGCGCGGACCGCCCAGCTTTCGATTCCCGCACCGTCGGTCTCGGTCGTCTGCAGGAGCCTCAATCCGCTGGGCGCGGCCGACCCGCGCCAGGTGTGGATGTTGACGCCGTCGACTCCGGCGCGTGCCATCGCGAACAGCGTGTCGAGCGCCCACAGCGCCGAGGCGAACAATTTGCTGACGCCCGGCGTGGAGCAGTTGCGACCCCGGAACGCGTCGCCGAAACGGTTGATCGCGTAAGCGTGGAAGGTGACCAGCCCGCCCCTCGGGACCGCCGGAACGAAGGCCGGGAGCTGGGTGACCCAGGAGTGACCGACTGATGGTCCGGCGAGCGGAACGGGGGGAAGCGCCCTGGCGTAGCGCCTGAACTCCGCCGTGTAGTCGTCCAAGTCATAGGCGAGCGGACGTCCGAGCTGTGGAGCTCCTGCCGGTGTTCGGTACCACGGAAGAACGGGGTAGAGCTGCGGCTCATTGCCGATCTCGAGCGCATCCACATACTGGCTCCCGATACCCGTGGTCCGCGGCGGTTCGTTCCTCGTGGATGGTGCAGTCACCTGCTCGAGCATCGGCCGGTGAGATTATCTATATAAATGTCAGATTAAGATAAGCTGCCGCACTGAACCGAACGGCGATTGGCTACCGGCCGCCGCTCGACGGTATTCGCGGTTTGGAGATCTTCGGTGTGTTGATGCTTCACGCGAGCATCTGGGGCGCGATGCCGGCGCTGCTGCCTGGCGGCAACCTCGGCGTGACCGTGTTCTTCGTCCTGTCGGGCTATCTGATCACGACGCTGCTGTTGGATGAGCACAACACAGGGGGCGAATCGATTTGCGTTCGTTCTACCTGCGCCGGTCGGCGCGGCTACTCCCTGGCCTGCTGGTGCTGTTGCCTGCATACGTCGTCGTGTTCTCCAGCCGGCAGAGCGTCTGGCAGTTGGCACTGCTGCTGGGTCCCGTGCTGCTCTACCTGAGCAGCTTCGTGCAGGCGATCTGGGCGGCCATGGGACCGCTCGCCTGGACGTGGTCGCTGTCCGTCGAGGAGCACTTCTACGCCTTCTGGCCACCGACGCTGCGATGGCTGCTGAACGGACGCGACGATCAGCGCCCAGGGGTGCGCGGGTGGACGCGCCGCCGTCCACTTTTGCTTGCGTGGTCGAGGTCTCCCACCGATGCGTCGAACGGCCGGCCATGCGGTTGGCTCGGGACCGGCTCACCGCAGGCGCGCCGCACGGCCTCTTCCCCTCGCATCGTCGGTCTGGTGTGATCAGACTACGCGCGCTGATGCAATCGGGTGCGCGCGAACCGTAGGGGCCCGATCCCGATCGTGACCCCAGCAGCGCTCGGGTACGAGATCACACGGCTGCGAACTCGATCCGGTCGCCCGGCTCGATCAACGCCGGGGGGTCTCTGTGCGGGTCGAACATGACCAGGTCTGTTCTACCGATGATGTGCCATCCACCAGGAGCGTCGGTTGGGTATACGCCCG
This sequence comes from uncultured Solirubrobacterales bacterium, assembly GCA_963742025.1. Lineage (GTDB taxonomy): Bacteria > Actinomycetota > Thermoleophilia > Solirubrobacterales > Solirubrobacteraceae > Palsa-465. The sequence goes on along the minus strand of CAVUKF010000006.1, from coordinate 79,862 downwards.
AATAGGCGGCCGCGATTGCGACGGAGCCCGCTGGTACCGACTCCCGCGGCCTGGCGCGACGCGGTATCTGCAGCTTCTCGTCGCCGCCGACGAGGTAGCCGAAACCGGGCGCGAAGCCCATGAACGCGACGCGGTACCGTCGGGCGCGGTGGAGGTCGACGACTTCCGAACCACTGAGGCCGACGGTTCGCGCGACGAACTCGAGGTCGGGACCGTCGTATCGGACCGGGATCCGCAGCCTCCTCGGCTCGACATCGACACGTGCGACCTCGATCAGCCCCTCGATCTCGTCGCGCAGCTTCTCGCTCGAATGCAGCGGCGAGCTCCATACGAGGAGGAGCGTGCATGCTCCGGGCACGATCTCCGCTAACAGGTCGCCCCAACGCTCGCGGCAGGCGGAGGACAACGAGGCGATCAGCGTGGGGTCAGCGACCTCGATCAGGATCGCTCTGTCGCCGGCCGGCCGGAGCTCGATCAGACGCGTCACGTAAACGGTCGTATCTCGACCGCAGCGCCCGCCAGGCCGCTGCGGAGCGCGTGGACGAGATCCACGGCGCCGGGGGTGTCGCTGTGAACGCAGATCGAGCGCGCCGGCAGCGGGATGTCACTGCCGTCGGACGCGGTGACGGTGTGCTCGAGCGCGATCTGCCGGGCTTGTGAAAGTGCGGCGCCGGCAGTTAGGACGCTGCCGCGCTCGGTTCGCGCCATCAGGCGCCCGTCTGCGAGGTACGCGCGATCGGCGAACCCCTCTGGCACCGCGTCGAGACCGTGCTCCAGCGCAACGCTCATCAGCACGGAGGAGGGTGGACACAGCAGAGCGAGGGCTTGATCGAAGCTGACAATCGCCTCGACGACCGCGCGGGCCTGCTGTTCGTCGATCGCGCAGCGGTTGTAGAGCGCACCGTGGGGCTTAACGTAAGTCACAGCTCCACCGGCGTCCCGCGCGATTGCAGCGAGCGCGCCGAGCTGGTAGACGGACTCGACACGCAGCTGCGCCGGATCGACGTCCCGAGCGCGTCTGCCGAACGCCTCTCGATCTGAATATCCGATATGCGCGCCGACCCTGACGCCACGTGCGAGAGCCGCCTGACAGATCCGCGCCATCGTCCCGGCGTCGCCTGCATGGAAGCCGCAGGCGACGTTTGCGCTTGTGATCGCATCGAGCATCCTGAGGTCCTCGGCCGTGCCGACGCTGTCGGCACGCTCGCCGAGGTCGACGTTCAGGTCGATGCTGGACTTCGGGCTCAACAGAACCGGAGCCGTGGTGCTGCGAGAACCTGCGCTGACATCGCCTGAGATCGTAGGATGTCTCGCACGTGAGCGGCGGAACGATCTCCGAGGACCAGAGTTGAGCAGATCCGACGGTCGTCGCGTCATCGTGTCCGGCGGCACGAGCGGGATCGGAGCGGCTGTCGCGCAGAGGTTGGCGGCCGACGGGTCTGCTGTGTGGGTCCTCGGCAGCCATCAGGAATCCGTCGATCGGACGCTCAACGCGCTTGACGGCCTGATCGGTGGCTCCGCGTGCGATGTCACCGACGGTGAAGCGGTTGCCCGTAGTGTGGATGACGCGGTGGCGGCGCTCGACGGCCTTGATGGAGCGTTTGTCAATGCCGGCATCGACGGCGCCGGCGTCAACGTCCTCGATCTCGATGCCGATCATTTCCGCCGAGTGCTCGACGTCAACGTGATCGGCGCCTTCCAGGTCGCCGCCGCGTCGGCAAGAGCGATGTCACACGGCTCAGCGATCGTGATCAACGCATCCGTCAACGCGTTGCGGCCGGAACGGGACTTCGCCGACTACAACGCTTCGAAGGCCGCTGTGTTGTCGCTGGCGCAAACGATGGCTCTGGAGCTCGCCGAGCGCGGCATCACCGTGAGCGCGATCTGTCCCGGCTATATCCCGACACCGATGACGGAGAGATATCTCGATGACCCGGTGACCGCTGCTCAGCTCCTCGCCGGTGTGCCTGCGGGCCGATTCGGCACGGCCGAGGAGGTTGCATCGCTCGTCAGCTTCCTCCTGTCGGAAGACGCGAGTTACATGACCGGGGCCGTCGTCACGATCGATGGCGGTCGCAATGTCTAGCCATCGCGACGAGCCGCTTGCCGTGATCCGCTGGAACGAGGCAACGACCGAGGTGCGGGAGCGGCTTCTCGGCCGCGGCACCGACAGGATCTTCGATCCAGCCCTGCAGGATTCGATCCGCGAGATCGTTCTCGATGTCCGCGAGAATGGCGACGCCGCCGTGGCCCGCGCGCTGGAGCGTCACGACGGTTGCTCGGTCAGGCCGGATCGGCTCCGCGTCTCCGACGAGGAGTTCGACCGTGCGCGCAGCCAGCTCTCGGACGAGCTGATCGATGCGGTACGTGTCGCTATCGGCAACATCCGCGCCTTCAATGAACATGCGGTTCCTGAGCGCGAGTGGCGCGCCGAGCTGAGCCCCGGTCTGATCGTGGGCGAACGGTTGACGCCGATCTCGAGCGTCGGACTGTTCGTCCCGAGTGGGAAGGGCTCATTCCCATCGGTCCTGACTCAGCTTGGAACACCCGCGCTCGTCGCGGGCGTGCCGGAGATCGCGGTTGTCGTCCCGCCGATCCCGGGAAGCGGCGGTGAGGTGGACCCCGCGGTCCTGTGCGTGGCGAGCGAACTCGGCCTGATGAACGTGTGGCGGGCCAACGGCCCCGCCGGCGTGGCTGCGCTCGCCTTCGGAACCGAGTCGATCCCGCGCGTGCGCAAAGTGGTCGGTCCCGGCAGCCCGCCCGTTCAGGCTGCGCAGATCCAATGCCAGCTCTATGGATGTCACACACAGATGCTGCTCGGGCCGTCGGAGTGTCTGATCGTGGCCGATGACAGCGCGGACGTCCGGCTGCTCGCCGCCGATCTACTCAACGAGGCGGAGCATGGCCCCGACTCCTCCGCGATCCTGGTCACGAGTTCCGGGAAGCTGCTCGCAGCTGTTCAAGCGGAGGTTGCCGAGCAGCTCGAGGCGCTGCCCGAGCCGCGGCGCTCGTACGCCGTGCAAGCGCTTGGCGTCAACGGCGGCTGCGTGGTCACCACCGATCTCGAAGAGTCGATCGAGGTCAGCAATGCCTATGCGCCGGAGCACATGCAGCTGGTCGTCGCAAGTGATCAGGAGGATGCCGCGCTCGCGGCGCTGCTGCATGCCGGTGAGATCCTGCTCGGCCAGAACACGCCGATCTCGGCCGCAAACTACGTGATCGGCGTGCCGGCCGCGCTTCCGACCGGCTCGTTCGCGTGCGTCACCTCGGGTATCACGGTTGAGACGTTTCTGAAGCGGACATCGATTGCGAAGCTCGACGCGCTCGCCCTGGCCGAGCTCGCGCCGGCGGCGCTGGCACTCGCTGATCACGAGGGCTTCCCAGCACACGCCGCCGCCGTGCGCGCACGGCTCGATTGAAACGATGAGGCCGCACGAGCTCCGGGCGCTCGTGAAGCTCGAGCGTCCAGAATGGAGATCAAACGCCCGGCGGCTCGGACGCTGCCACCAGATCGCGGATCTCCGGGAGCTCGGCAGGCGTCGAACGCCGGGGCCCGTGTTCGATTACGTGGACGGGGGCGCCGATCAGGAGCTGACCGTGTCGCGCAATCAGGATGCGTTCAAGGAGTGGGAGCTGGTCCCCGACTGCGCTCGCGACGTGACGTCGGTCGACACATCGGCGAATCTGTTCTCACGTCATTTTCGTCTGCCGCTCCTGTGCTCTCCGACCGGGTATACGCGGATGATCCACCAGGCTGGAGAGATCGCCGTCTCGCGCGCGGCTGCACGTGCAAACGTCCCCTACTGCCTCTCGACGGTTGCATCGACGTCGATCGAGGAGGTCGCGGGCACGGGTCATCCGGACCTGTGGTTTCAGCTGTACGTGTGGCGTGACCGTGAAATCACGCGTGAGCTGATCGCGCGTGCGTGGGCTGCGGGCTACCGTGTCCTCGAGGTCAGCGTTGACGTGCCCGTCGCCGGTTACCGGATCCGCGACGTACGAAATGGACTGACGATTCCGCCACGCCTGACCGCGGCGACCCCGCTGGGCATCGCCCGCAAACCGGCCTACTGGATCAACCTTCTACGTGGCCCGGCGATCGGATTCGCGAACGCGCCGGCCGGGGTCGGTGGTGCCGGTGGCGTGACGATCGAGAACATGAGCGTTCAGTTCGATCCGAGCGTCACCTGGGAGGACATCGCCGCACTGCGCCAGGCGTGGGCGGGCTCGCTGGTTGTCAAGGGGCCCCTGAACCCCGCGAGTGCTCGCCAGGCGGTCGATGCCGGCGCGGACGGGCTGCACCTCTCAAACCACGGCGGTCGGCAACTGGACCGCACCGTGCCGCCGATCGAGATGGTGCAAAGCGTCCGCGCCGCTGTTGGCCAGGAGATCACGATCATCGTCGACTCGGGGATCAGGCACGGGACGGATCTCGCAGTCGCCCTCGCGCTCGGAGCCGACGCCGGCGCGATCGGCCGCGCCTATCTGTACGGCCTGATGGCCGCGGGCGAGAAGGGAGTGGACCGAGCGCTGGAGCTGCTCCGTGCCGAGTTCAGGCGGACGATGCAGCTGCTCGGTGTCACCTCTGTCGGCGAACTGCGCGCGCGGGGGCCGGCAGCTTTGTCGACCCGTGGGACGGGCCATCAGTAACGCCGCCGCCGAAGCGCCTTGAGCTGCTCACGGCTCGTCGGCAAGCGCGCGGAGCACCGCGGCCAAGCGCCGATCGCGCTCTGCGTATGGATCCTTCCCGTCGCCGTAGTCGAAGAACCCCCGACCCGACGCGGCTCCCAACCTGCCTGTCTCCTCCAGGTCGGTCAGGACGGTCTGTGGGTCCTTGACGGTCGACAGTTGCGGATAAAGCTGCCGTGCCACAGCGACGGCGGTTCGGACGCCGGCCAGATCGGTGCTGCGCATCGGGCCGATCACGGCCCATCGTGGACCTAGACAATCGGTGATCGCGGCGTCGATCTGCTCCGGTGTCGTAAGGCCCTGCTCGACCAGCGTCAGAGCCTCACGGATGAGCGCGTACTGGAGGCGATTGACGAGGAAGCCGTCGATCGCCGGGGCGAGCGCTGGGCGCTTGCCTGCAGCCCGGAGCGTCGAGAGCGACCACTCGACGACGCCGGGGTCGGTCAGTTCCGACGGAACGACCTCAACGAGCGGGATCAAATGTGCCGGGTTGAACCAATGCCAGCCGAGGAACCGGCTCGGGTCGTCAAGCCGCGAGGCGAGCTCGCGCAGCGGCAGCGAGGATGTGTTCGTGGCGATCACGGCGCTCCGCGCAGCGACTCTCTGGGATTCGCGCAGCACGGTCCGCTTGAGCTCCAGTGATTCAGGGACGGACTCGACGACCACGTCGGCACCGTCAGCGGCCTCTTCGATCGACCTGTGAAAGCTGACGGCCGGCGTGCCGCTTCTGGCAAGCGCGGCGCGCGCGCCGTCCAGCGTCGCTTGGGTGCGTGAGAACAGCGCAACCGTGGATTCCCTTCTCGCAAGCACCCGTGCGATGTTGACGCCCATCACGCCTGCCCCTAGGATCGCGACCTTCATCGGCGATGGCTCCCAGCCGCGCGGAGCAGCTCGGCGTCCCAGCGGCCGCTCACGTCGCCCGGCGTGATCACCAGTCCCCGTGCGTCGGACGGCCACGCACCGTCAGCGGGCAGGACGACCAGCTCGGGGCCACCGTGGACGAAGCCGCTCACACCGGTCCGTTCAAGACGGAGGCCGAGCACCGGCGCCTGGAAAAGCTCGGCCAACCGACTGGCGCGGCGCACCGCATCACTCAGCTCTTCGGGGTCCGTCGTCGTCACCGCGACGGCGTCCGCGCCCGCATCGAGCGCGCTCAGGATCAGATCCGCAAAGGCGTCCTGCGCAGCCTCGGGCTCGTGCCCGTCGAGCGTCCGGAGCAGCACCGGCGGGGCCGGAACTGCAGCGATCACAGCGAAGCTGTGGATTGCGCGCAGGACGGCGATCAGCTCGGCGCCGGCCGTGACCATAGAGCTTTGGGCGAGCGTGTCGATCGCCTGATCGCCGACACGCTCCTGCGCCGACGCGTTGACCAAGGCCGCCTCCGCTGCGAAGACGAACATCGCGTCCGCTCTGGCGAGCCCGGCCGCGTCGGCAAACAGGCGACGCGCGGCGTTCGGATCACGCCACCACTCGACGTCCGGCTGGTGGACCAACTCGGGAAGGTGCCGCCAGAGAATCGGCGCAAAGGCCGTCGCCTCGGCGGCGAGCGAGGCTCGGAACGACTCGACCGCGTTCAAACCCGCAAGACGTGTCTGTTGGGGCGCCCTGAGGGCCACTCGCCGAAGTACTTGAGAACCGCGTCGGGTGGGCGCCGCTGCTCCCAATCGGCGATGAACTCGGCGTACGGACGAGCGTTCGCGAGCCGGCGCGTACGATGCTGCTCACGCCGTATCCGCGTCTGCTCTTCGTCGACGAGCATCGTCTCGAGGTCGTAGACCACGCCGAACACCTCGCGCGCGGTCCAGTCGGAGACGAGGTCTGCCCGGAGATCGTGGATGACGGCGTGGCTGTCGCGCTCGAGCACGTCGCCGTAGCCGCCGCTTCCCTGCGTACTGGCAGCCAGGACATCACCCTCGGCAACGATCCTGATTCCCCGCGTCTGGTGCTCGACGATGATCTCGCCGCCGAGCGCCGTGTCGCCGCTCGCGAGCGAGTAATCGTCGGTCGGCAAGTTCGGCTCGCCCGCAGCCATCAGCTCCAGCAGATCGGCACCGACCACGCGAATGCCGGGGACGACGGTCATCGAGTACGCACCGAACAGCCCGTTATGCGCCGGAAACTTCGATTCCTTCTGGCTGGAAGTGAAGGCGAGGTGCGAGGTCTTGTAGACCACATAGCCGACGGCGGCTCCGACCCCGCCCCGGTATTTCCCGTATCCGCATGTGTCACGTTGCTGCTTCTGGTAGAGGTGTAGGAGCGGGAACTCGGACTCGATGTCCTCGACGTCCGGGGCCTTGCCCCAGGGACCATGCGGGAAGCCCCACACGTCGATTCCGTCTCGATCGGAGCGCGCGGCGAGGCCGTAGGCGTTCAGCGGATACCCCATGAAATCGGTGACCCGCACCCCGTGCTGGTTGGTGCCCGCGACCATCACCGCCGACGCACTGGATGCGGTGGATGCGCAGACAAGGTCACGCTGCTCGGTCGAGTACATGATCTTCGAGAGGGCGACGCCGAGCAGCGGGAACACCAGCGCGCCGACGAGAGGCGAGCAGCTGATCGCCGCCTCGGGGTCCGCATCGAAGAACGTTCCGTGTGGAACGCGGATGTCGATGTGGTCGAACATCCCGGATGAGATCGGGAAGTCGTGGAACGGGAACTGATAGAGGTTGACCGCGCAATGCCCGCGGATCACGTTCGTGAATGCGTTGTAGGAGCCTTCGTGCTCGGGTGACGTTCCGTCGAAATCCAGCGTCAGCTGATCGCCCTTGACCGTCACCGCGACGGAGGCCCTGAGCAGACCATCTTCGTGGCCTGTGGTGTCCATGAAGACGTTGTGGCGGTAAACGCCGTCGGGCCACTCTCCGATTCGCTGTCGCACGCCGGCTGAGGTCTGTTGGATCATCCGGCGGAACAGGCCCCTGATCATGCCGTTGCCGCGGCGCTCTGCGAGCCCCTGGAGGCGGATGCGCACGCGGTCGCAGGCGGCCACCCGGGCCTTCACGTCGGTCACCTGCATCCGCGGCGCGCGCGAGATGAAGTTCTCCATCATCAGCAGGAGATCGTTCTTGAGCTGGTAGCGCTCGCCGATCTTGATCGGTGTCAGTTTCATACCCTCGTCGTGGCGGGTGTGTGCCTGCGTGACCTCGCCGCCTGGCTCGCTGCCGCCGGTCTCGGATTGGTGGGCCCCCGAGACGACCCAGGCGAGCAGCTCGCCATCGCTGAAGACGGGCATGATCGAGAACTGATCGGGATTGTGGATCCCGCCGTACAGCGCCTCGTTGCAGTAGTAGATGTCGCCCTCACTGACTCCGACGGAGGGGTCATCGCTGAAGTGGTCGATCACGAACTTGATCGGGACCTGCCCGGTCACCGAGTGCAGGTAGGTACCGAGCACCGCTGAGACGAGATCGCCGCGCGCGGTGTAGATCGCGACGAGCGTGTCTCCGGAGTGGAGCATGCTGGAGATTCCCATCTTCGTCATCACCTCCTTGCCCTCCTGGAGCATGAGGTTCAGGTTCTCGGAGTAGATCTCGTAGTCGCCGGGACCCAGCGCCACCGCGTCGCTCAGCTCCTGATCGGTCGGCTCCTCGAGCGCCATCGCCCGTGTGACCATGTCCGCGTCAAACACCAGCGTCCTCCTGATCATTCGTGAGCACGATCCCGGAACGGTCGTCGACCTCGCAGCTCCACCCTGGCGCCACGACGACAGTTGTGTCGTCCGAGTCGATCAGGGCAGGGCCAGGAAAGCGATGTCCCGGAAGCAGGCGGCTCATCTCGTACACAGGGGTATCCAACGGACCGGCGCGGCCGGCGAACCACGCCGGCCGGTCGCCGGTGCGCGCGCTCGATGGGTCCGCCTGCCCGATCTCCATCCGAGCGCGTTCGGTGGATGGTTGCGGAAGGGTGGCCTTGAGGATGAACGCCTCGATCTCGACCCCGGCTTCGGGATTGAGCCCGAGCGGGCTGTAGGCCTCACTGAACTCCGTCTCGAACGCGTCATAAACGGCCCTCATGTCCGCTTCGGAGCTGACGGAGAGCGACGGCGAGGCGACACGCTTGACGTTGAGCTGCCCACCGAACTTCATGTCGAGCTCGAGCGCGTAGGAGACCAGCTCTGAGTCGAAGCCCTCGCCCGCGAAGTCGCGCCGCGCGAGCTCGCGCAGCGATTCGACGACCTCGTTGAACGCGCCATAGTCGGCGAACCAAGTTCCCCTCCCCGGGGTCAGCAGCGGCAGGCGGCGGGAGCGTTCGTAGACGTGCATGACATCCATGGTTGAGGAGCCATAGGCGCAGAACGCCGAGGAGAACGGGAAGATCACGACCGTGCCCATGTTGGCGGCAGCTGCGTAGCCGCAGCAGTGAACCGGACCCGCGCCCCCCGCGGCGAAGATCACGAAGTCCCGGGGGTCGTATCCCTTGAGGACCGTCTGCTTGTAGATCTCCGCTCCCATCTTGGCGTCGATGATCCGCTTGATCAGCAGCGCGGCGTCGTGTACGTCGATCCCGAGCGGCGCGCCGACGCCGTCGCGGATCGCCCGCTCCGCACGTCTGGCGTTCAGCGTCAGCTGTCCGCCGTGGAAGCGCTCGGCGCTCAGGTAGCCGAGCACGAGGTCGGCGTCGGTCACCGTCGGCGACCGACCACCCTGGTCGTAGGCGGCCGGACCCGGGATCGACCCTGCGCTCTCAGGGCCGACGTCGAGCCGGTTGCCCAGGAGCTGGTCAACCCGCGCGATCGATCCGCCGCCTGAGCCGATCGAGCGCGTGTCGAGGATCGTCGCGTCAACCGTCCAGCGGTCGATCGTCGGTGCGAACTGGTAGAAGCGGGTGCTGCCCTCGACCACCATCGCGATGTCGAAGCTCGTGCCCCCCATGTCGGTGACCACGACGTTCGAGTAGCCGTAGGAACGCCCGAGGGCAGCGCTGCCCATCAGTCCGGCCACCGGACCACCGTTATAGGTGTGGACAGCCGCCGACCGGAAGACGCTCGCCATCCCACCGGTGTTGTGGACCATCATCAACGGCTTGCGATAGCCGCCTCGGCGTAGCCCCTGCCCGATCCCGATCAGCTCCTCGTACATCGATTGATGCAGGTAGGCGTTGAGGATCGTCATCGTCGTGCGTGTGTACTCGAACTTCCGCGGTGAGACCTCGCTGGAGAGGAATACGGGCATGCTGCCGAGGTAGGCCTCGTTGTACTCGTGCTCGATCAACGCCCGGATGCGGTGCTCATGGGCGGGGTTCATGAACGACCAGAGAAGCGACACGACGAAGCCGCGGACCCCCGCATCGACGAGCTGGTCGAGCTGCGCGAGGAAGTGCGTCTCGTCCAGGGGGCGGAGCACGTTCCCCTGGTAGTCGACGCGCTCCTTGACCCCGACCGTCAGCTCGCGGGGGATCAGCGGCTCGGGCTTGTCGGCTCCGGCGATGTTGCGCTGCTCCTTGAAGGGGATCCCGTCAGACCACTGGCTCGCGCGGCCGACGATCACTGTGTCCTCGAAGCCCTCGGTGAGGATCAGCCCGAGCCTCGGTCCCTTGCGCTCGATCAGCTTGTTCATCGCAAGCGTGGTCGAGTAGCGAATGATGTCCGTGCCGGAGAGCAGCTCCTCCGTGCTCAGATCAAGGCGCCGCGCAGCGTCGTCGATCGAGCGTGCCATTCCGACCGAGAGGTCGAACGGCGTCGTCCGGGCCTTGCACCAGACCTCGCGACTGTCCTCGCGGACGTAGCAGTCGGTGAAAGTACCGCCGATGTCGATTTCGATCGAGGCGCTCACCCGATGCCCTCCGAGCCGGCTTTGAGCGCATCGATGTCGAGCTCGATGTCGTGGGTGATCGGGTGTCCGGGCGGCAGGTACTCGACCTCGATCAGTGTGGCGCAGGTCGGGCAGATGAACTCGAGGATGCGGCACCAGGTCGGGTCCGGTGCAAACGTGTACTCGCCCTCCACGACGGGCCGGTGCACCTCGCGTGGATCACGCTCCCACACCAGGCAGCCGTGCTTGTAGTTGCTTCGGGCGGAACCGAGGTCATGGCCACATTTGACGCAAAGCCAACGCTCGGAGTCGATGTCGATCTCGAGGTATTCGGTGATCCGTCGCTTCATGCGGTCCGCCTCCTGGAGAGGATTCCATAGCCTTGGGAGCCGAACTCGACCCGCCACCCGGGGGGAACGAAGATCGTCGTATCAGGAGCCTCGAGGAAGGCGGGGCCATCGGCTTGCGAGCCAACTCGAGTGCCGAGCCCCTCAATCGTCGGGACCAGCACCGAACCCTCGTCGGTGTGGATCTCACGGGAGCCGGCGGACACGCCGCTGCCGGCGGCACTCATCTCGACCGTGGGCGCGTTGGGCACCGTGACCCGTAGCCGGCACCGCACCGGCCCGGCGACGGCGTGTCCCGAGCCGACCAGCGTGGCCGGGTCAGCCAGCACCGAGGAGAGGTGGCCGTGCTGCGGCGCCCCGTCGCCGAGCCGGAACGTGACGGTCACCTCGTCGAGCTCGGTCACGCCCTCGGAGCGCAGGTCGCGTCGCGCGTTGTCGGCGAGCCGCGCAACCGCGTCCTGGAGCTTCGCGGGAGAGGAATCGCCTGCGAGCGCCGTCTGGTAGCTGTGAGCGACCGGAAGCAGCCCGGCTCCGAACGCGGAGAACACCGAGCTGTGGGGGAAGACCACGACTCGGTCGATATCGAGCGCCTCGGCTGCCGCGCAGCAGAGCAGCCCGCCGCCGCCGCCGTAGGAGAACAGCCAGCGATCGTCGACTGCGGAGTTCGTCAACTCAGGGTGGCGGACCGCCCAACCGCGTAGATGGCCCGCCAGACGGTCGTGGATCGCGCGCCGGGCCAGCAGCAGCGCCGCCGGCTCGTCGACGCCGAGCGATTCGGCGAGTCTGGCGATGGCTGCGGATGCCGCCGAGCCATCAAGCCGGCGGCGTCCGCCGAGAAACTGACCAGGCTGCAGGTAGCCGAGCAGGAGCCATACATCGGTGGGTGTCGCACGGTCGCCGCCGAGGCCGTAGCAGGCGGGGCCCGGCGTCGCGCCGGCGCTTTCCGGCCCGACGACGAGCATCCGATCGCGGTCTGGATCGGCGGCGATGACAGAGCCGCCGCCGAGGCCGAACGATGTCAGCGAGACCGAGGGGTGAGGGATCGTCAGCGGTCCGAGGTCGGTCGTCTCCTGGAAGGGAACGCGCGCGTCGCTGAGGAACGCGACGTCCGTCGTCGTGCCGCCGACGTCGAAGGTGCAGACGGTCCTCGCACCGAGCTCGCTCGCCACGTAGGAGGCGCCGAGCACGCCGGCGCCCGGTCCGGAGTCATACGTGTCGATCGCGCGGGTCTTGGCAACCCGGCTCGTCGAGCCGTCGGTGTTGACGATCAGGAGCGGACGGATGAGACCGCGGCCGCGCAGCGAATCCTCCGCTGTGTACAGCGTGCGCGCGAGGCGCGGGTGCAGGTATGCGTTGATCACGGCAGTCGCGGTACGGCCGAAATCGTCCTCTGCGAGCGAGATTCGCGACGCGACGAGCAGTGGAACAGCGCCGAGATAGTGGCGCGGGTAGGAGCGGTCGATCGCCGCGCGTGCAGTGAGTTCGTTGGCTGGGTTGAGGTGCGCGTTGGCAAAGCTGAGCACCAGCAGGCGCACTCCCCGCTCGAGCAGGTCCCTGACCGCCGCCTCGATTTCGCTTCCCTGAGGCTCCGACACGACGGTGCCCGTGCTCCCGACCTCCTCCGGGATTCCCCGCACGAGGTCTGGGCGGACGAACTCGTGAAGCGCGGTGGCCTGCGCGGGCGTGCCGTAGAGGTCACCCTCGGAGCCGTACGTCACGATCAGCCCGACCGGCGCCCCGCGCCTTTCCACGATCGTGTTCGTCGCAACGGTCGAGCTGAAGTGAAGCTTTGCGAGCGAGCTGAGGAACCCGCCGAGCTCTTCGCCGACGGCGGCCGCCGCAGCGTCGATGCAGGCGGCGAAGCCGACCGTCAGATCCTGGGGCGTCGTATCGACCTTGACCTGCACGGTCCGCTCCCCGTCGGAGACGAACCCGTCGGTGAACGTGCCGCCCGTGTCGATGCTCATCGTGAACGACCGTCGAGGGCCCGTGCCGCTCCCGTTGCCTGCTGCTGGGCTCGCCTGCGCGTCCGCGCTCGCGCCGCCGTGGCCGCTGTACACGCTCATCGACCCGGGGCCTCCAGGTTTGGGATCTTCAGCTGATGGGCGCGTGCCTGCTCGACCGCTGACTCGTACCCGGCATCAGCGTAACGCGCCACACCGAGAGCCGGGTCGCTCCAGAACACCCGCCGGCACTTGCGTGCGGCGAGTTCGCTGCCGTCGGCGACGACGACCATGCCGCTGTGGATGCTGCGGCCGATCCCGACACCTCCACCGTTGCCGACCGCGACCCAGCTCGCGCCCTGCGCGGCGTTGAGGAGAGCGCCGAGGATCGGCCAGTCGGCGATCGCGTCGCTGCCGTCCAGCATCGCCTCCGTCTCCCGTGAGGGCGAAGCGACCGAGGCGGGATCCATATGATCGCGGCCGAGCGCGACCGGTCCGATCTCGCCTGCAGCGACGCGATCGTTGATCGCCAGCGCGAACGCGTCACGTTGCCCGAGCCCGAGCCAGCAGATCCGCGCGGGAAGCCCCTGCAGCCCGACCCGCTCACGTGCCAGCAAGATCCAGCGCTCGAGCGACTCGGTGCCGACCACCTCCATCAGCACGTCCTCAGATCGACGGAGGTCTTCTGGATCGCCGGTGAGGTTGATCCAGCGAAACGGCCCGACGCCTTTGGCCAGGATCGGCCGAACATACGCCGATACGAATCCGGGCATCCCGATCGCGTCGCTGACGCCGGCGTCACGCGCCTGTGCGCGCAGGTTGTTCCCGTACTCGAACGCCACGGCGCCCCGATCGCGCAGCTCGAGCAGCGCGGTCACGTGCGCGGCGATCGACGCGCGGACGTCATCGAGGTAGCGGCCTTCGGTGCTGCTGGCATCGGCAGCCTGCTCGACGGTGTAGCCACTGGGAACGTAGCCATGCAGCAGATCGTGGGCCGCCGTCTGGTCCGTGACCACGTCGAACGGGATGCCGTCCCGCGTCAGCCTCGGGACGACGTCGGCCGCGTTTCCGATCAGGCCGATCGAGCCAGGTCCGTTTGGGTCATCGAGCGACGCCAGCGCGTGTCGATAGTCGTCGGTCAGCAGGTCGATCCAGCCGGCGTCAGCTCGCCGGCGGGCGCGCAGGGGGTCTACCTCGATGATCAACGCGCGGCCGCCTGCCAACGGAATCGCAAGCCCCTGTGCGCCGCCCATCCCGCCCAATCCGGCGCTCAGCACCCGGCGACCCTCGAGGCTGCCGCCGAAATGCATGCGCCCCACGGCGGCAAACGTCTCGTACGTGAAGCCGAGCACCCCCTGCGTGCCGATATAGAACCACCCAGCGGCGGTCATCTGTCCGAACATCGTCAAGCCGGCGGCCTCGAGCGCCCAGAAATCCTCGGACGTCGACCACGCCGGGACCAGCATCGCGCTTGAGATCAGAACCCGCGGAGCGTCGGGATGGGTCGGCAGAACGGCCACCGGCTTGCCGGATTGGACGATCAGTGTCTCGTCACCGCCGAGCTCTGTGAGCGAGCGGACGATGTCGGCGAGTGCCCGGTGGTCACGCGCCGCTTTGCCGACGCCGCCATAGACGATCAGATCCTCTGGGCGTTCGGCGACAGCCGGATCGAGGTTGTTCAGCAGGCATCGCAACGCGCCCTCCTGCTCCCAGCCCCGGCATTGCAGCGTGCGCCCCTGAGGCCCGACCCCGATCACGTGAAGACAGCGCGCCGCTCACGCACTCGGATGGCGCTCCACGCCGGTCTCGTCGTCGCCGGCCGAGGTGAGTCCGTCAGCCACGCGCGCGCCGACATCGTCAAGCAGATCCTCCTCTTCGGCGGTACCGATCACCGCGTGCGCACGAGCCTCAGCCTCAAGCAGCGGCCGCTGCTGCTCGGCGATCGCCACCTCGGCGGGGACGTCGATGTCCCGGCTGACCAGGTAGTAGCAGATCGCCGCGACCGGGAAGCCGATGAACGGCGAGATGTCACCGCCGCTGAGTGACTTGGCGACCGGCCCCTCCCAGATCGTCGTGCTCATGAACGGGATCATCACGGCGAATCCCAGCGCGTAGGAGACCAGGCCGCGCCACGACCACGGACCGTAAAGACCGTTCGGCTTGAACAGCTCCAGGATCGCGTAGCGCTCGTGCCGCACGAAGAAGAAGTCGATCAGGTTGATCGCCGTCCACGGGATTATGAAGTACAGACAGATCAGCAGGAAGTTGTTGAAGTTCGTCAGGAAGTTCGAGGGGAGCAGCAGCGCGAGCGCGAATGCCGCGATCGCGATGAACAACGCCGCCACCCAGCGCGCCGCCAGGTTCGGCTTGATCCGTTTGATCGTGTCGACGGTTGTCAGGGAGGAGAGCGCGCCGCTGTAGACGTTCATCGCGAGCACCGCGACGAGACCCGGGATCGAGCAGATCAGCAGGATCGTTCCGAAGCCGTGGAAGATCTGCTGCGCGCTCTGGTTGACGGCTGCGATCGGCTCGAGCGTCGGGTGGGGCGCCAGGATGAACGCGCCGAGCAGCATGATGCCCGCCCCGACTGCCGAGCCGCCGTAGGTCCACCAGAAGACGCTGCTCGTCGGCGTGTCCTCAGGCAGGTAGCGCGAGTACTCAGACACATACGGCGCCCACGTGAGCTGGTAGCTGACGACTGCGCCGAACTGCACGAGGAACAGTCCGAAGTGGAAGCTCCCGAGCGAGAATGAGCCCGATGGCAGCGAGGTGTTGAAGAGGGCTCCGATCGTGAAGATGCCGTAAGCAACGATGAACAGCCACGTCGCCCACCGCAGCCCGATGTGGATGTAGTGGTAGCCGACGATCGTGAGCGCGACCGCGAGGATCACCATCGGCAGGTCCGCGATGAAATTGCTCCACGAGGGGAACAGAACCTGCAGGATCTGGCCACCGAGGATCGTGTTGAACACGTTGAAGCCGATGAACAGGAGCACGGCGACGATCACCGGGAGCAGCGAGCCGTAGAACCCGAACTGGGCTCGGGACTGGATCATCTGCGGGAGGCCGAGCTTCGGCCCCTGGGCGGAGTGGAAGGCCATGAACAGCGTCCCGACGAGGATCCCGAGGATGATCGCGATCGCCGACCAGATGAAGTTCAGCCCGAGCGAGGGGCCGAGCAGGCCGACGGCCAGGGTTGCGAGCTGAGCGTTCCCCTGGAACCAGACAGGGCCAAGATGCCAGGGCTTGCCGTGACGTTCGCTGACCGGGACGTAATCGATCGACCGGACCTCCACCGCACCCGCACCCTGGTTGGTGCGCGTCTCACCCGCGCCCTGCTCACCGCGCGTCTGCGTTGTCATCGTTCCTCTCCCTCACATCAAGCACTCGCAGGATTGCCGATTCTGCGTTGTATACAAGAACTCGGGGTCGATTGCAACATCGACGCACCGCGGAAAGCAGGGCTCAGGGATCGGGCGTTTGCAGGCCTGCCCGGTCGCGCAAGACGCCCAGGGGCACGGTGAAGCCGACGTTCCACATACCTCCGTCGACGACCTCGAGGAGCTTCAGGTCGCCGGCGAGGCTGCAGGTCACGTATGCGTCCTCGCGTGTGAGCCCGTGCTCCTCCACGAGCCACGCGATCGTCGAACGAACCGCACTCCTGGCGCCTTCCATGAGGTCGGGACCGATCCCCATCGCGCCGTGGTGACCGGAGCCCTCGACGAGCGGAGTCAACGCACCGGCTGTGCGAAAGCGCGGTCCCGGGATCGAGCGGTGCTCGACGGTCAACACGAGGCGGGCCTGCATGTCGCACTCCAGCGCCGCCAGACAGACCTCACCGTCCCCCTGTGCACCGTGTGGATCACCGCACGAGAAGAGGGCGCCCTCGCGCCATACGGGCAACCACAGCGTCGAGCCGGCCGTCAGGTGCCGCGTATCGACATTGCCGCCGCCCCTGTGCGGCGGAAACGATGGCAGCGAGACCTGTTCATCGGGGTGTGTGCCCATCGTTCCGAGGAACGGCGCGAGCGGCACGACGATCTGTGGGCAGACGTCAACGCAGCGGCCGTTGCGGATGTCGAAGGTCCGCACGAACGGGTCCGGGAAGTCCTCAGGCAGCAGCCCGAGACCAGGCTCGGTCCCACACCAGCCCCACGGTCCGGGCGTCAGCTCCAGGATGTCGATCCGGAGCGTGTCGCCGGGATCGGCTCCGGACACGTGAACCGGGCCGAGTAGGCGGTAGATCGTGTCCATGTCGAAGCTTGTGTCCTCGTAGCGGTCACCCTCGCTGATCTGACCTGCTCCGGCCATCTGCAGGTCGAACACCACCGTGTCGCCGGAGGCGATCTCGAGCGTCGGCTCTGTTCGTGGGTCCCAGCTGTGGTGGTAGCGCGCGGCGTCTATGCGGTGTTCCATCGAACCCTTTGATCGTGTGCTGGGCGATTGGCGATGAAGCTGCGGTCGAGCTCCGCGATCGACCTTGCGCCGGCGAGCGTCATCGCCAGCGAGAGCTCGTTCACGAGAATCTCCACGGCACGTACGGCGCCCTGCGAACCTCCGGCAGCGAGGCCGTAGAGCAGCGCTCGGCCGCTCAGACAAGCGCGCGCCCCGAGTGCGAGCGCCTTGAGGATGTCGACGCCGCGCCGGATGCCGCCGTCCATGTAGACCTCGATCTCGCCGGCGACGGCGGCCACGATCTCCGGGAGCGCCTCGATCGCCGACGGGGCGTGGTCGAGCTGGCGTCCACCGTGGTTGGAAACGACGACGGCTGAAACGCCCAGCCGTGCCGCCTGGGTCGCGTCGTCGCCTCGCAGCACGCCCTTGAGGACGACCGGCCCGTTCCACTGCTCCTGGAGCCAGGCGACATCGCTCCAACTCAGGGCAGGGTCGAACTGACGCGCCATCAGCTGGGGCAGGCTCTCACTCGAATTCACCGCAGCCGCGGCAGCCGATTGGGAGATGATCCGCGGGTGGCGCAGGAAGTCCAGGCTCCAGCGCGGACGCGTGAGCCCTTCGAGGATTGACGATGCGGTCACCCTCGGTGGAACGGTGAAGCCGTTGCGGAGATCCCGTTCACGTGATCCTGCCCGTGGTACGTCGACTGTCAGGACGAGCGCGCGGAAGCCGGCGCCTCGCGCCTGCTCCAGAAGCGCTCTGACGAGGCCCCGGTCGGGTCCCACGTAGAGCTGAAACCACAGCGGCCCGGGGCTGAGCCTCGCGACGTCGGCGATGCTCCTCGAGCCGGCACTCGAGAGGACGTAGAGGCCGCCGGCGCCATGCACGGCCCGGGCGATGGCGACCTCGCCGGTGTGATGCAGCAGTCCGGTGAGGCCCGTCGGCGCACCTAGCAGTGGCACTGAGAGCCGCTCCCCCAGCACGGTCGCGGAGAGGTCCACGTCGGCGCCGCCCGTTAGAACGCGTGGCACCACGCAGAGCGACCGGAGGTCGTCGAGGTTGCGTTGCGCGGTGAGCTCGTCGCCGGCTGCACCTTCGACATAGTCGAACACTGCGCGCGGCAGCCTGCGAGCCGCAAGCGCAGACATCTCGGCGATGCCCACGCAGCGCCGCGCGCGCGATCCGGCCTCGTACCGGTGGAGCATCGACTGCGGAAGCCTGGCGAGGTCAGTGCGCAGCTGGCGTCGGAGAAGTCCAGAGAAGCTCTCGCCGGTCATCGGGGTTCCGCTGTCTCCTCACGGAGGGTCAGACCGCATGCGACGTCCCTGGCGAGCGTCGCTGAGACGCTCGCTGTGTCGGCGACCGCCCGCTCGTCGACGAGCTCACGAACGTCTCCCCTTGAGTGGTAGTAGGGGAAGTCCGGGCGCCAGATCAGACAGGCGGGCACACCGGCGTCTGCAAACGGCGCATGGTCGCCAAATGTACTCCTGGCATTCATCACGCGGTCAGGTATCCAGTCCATCCGGCGCCCCGTCTGCACCGCTCGATTTGCGATGCCCTGATGCGCCGACCAGATCTCGCGGTGAGACGGATAGCTGCTGGCAACGCCGTCGAGATTGATCATGGCGGCCACATCGTCCAGCTCTGCGGCATGCGCGTGCGCATAGGCCGTGGCACCCCACACGCCGACCTCCTCCGCGCCGGAGGCCAGCAAGACGACCCGGCGCTGTGGCGCGGAACGCTCGAGAACTCGCGCCAGCTCCAGGAGACTCGCAACGCCACCACCGTTGTCGAAGATGCACTGACCCTCAGCCTGACTGTCGTAGTGAGCGCAGACGATCAGCTGCTCGGGACCAGTCAGGTCGCCTTGTATCTCGCCGACGACGTTGTGTGTCGTGCGCGTCTCATAGGTGCCGCTATGTTCCAACGCGAGCTCGAGTGCGCCGTTCGCGGTGATTTCAGACAGCAATGCACGTCCGTCCGACAAGCCGATCGTGACACCGGTGAACGGCGTCGGCCGGCCAGGCCACGGCGGCTCGAGCGGCGGCCGGTAGAGAGCGCCGGCGAAGTTCCCGACGATTCCGAACGGCGTCTCGCAGATGTGGACAAAGCCCGCGATCTCACGCGCCGAGAGCTCGTCGGCGAGGTCGAAGGGAAACATCGTATGTGCGATGACGACCTTGTCTCGGAGATCGATCCCCGCAGCATCGACGCGTGCGAAGTCGGCGGGTGTGGCTTCACCGAGGTAGATCGCTTTGCCACCGACCGCCGCTGCGCGGGTGTACTGCAGTGCATGGCTCTCGAATGCGACACCCCGGACACCCGAGATCGAACATGAGGCCCCGCCGGACACGAATCCGAGGTACGGGAACGGCTCCATGCGTACGTCTGCGAGCTCGAGTGACCGCATCCGATCGACTACATAGTCACGGCAGGCCGCCTCTCCGGCGCTTCCGGCGTAGCGGTTGCCGATCGCCGCCAGGTCGTCAAGCGTCTGCCCGATGCGAATCGGATCCAGGCGGACAGGTTCGCTGGTCATTGCGCTCCTTCGATGGGGACTTTGGGTGCCGTGCCCAGTAATGGTGCGATTGACGGGTCGATGACGACGTCGATCAGCATCGGGCAAGTGCCGGCGAACGCTGCGAGCAGCGCGGGGCCGAGGTCGTCGGCGGCGCTCACACGCTGTGCCGCGCATCCGAACGAACGAGCCATCGAAACGAAGTCGATACCCGGCAGTTCGAGACTCGGGAGGGCAGCGAACCCTGCGAACTGCGCTGCCGACTCGAGAATCGCGTAACGACCGTTGTTGACGATCACGAACGTGACGGGGGTGGCCAGCTGAACGGCGTTCCACAACGCCTGCGGCGCGTACAGCGCCGATCCGTCTCCGACGACACACACGACCGGCCTGCCCGGATCAGCCAGCGCGATGCCGACGGCGGCGGGCATCGCGAACCCGAGCCCGCCACTCGCCGTGGCGAAGAAGCTCGCTGGGCGGCGGACTGGGATGTAACGCCGAAACTCGGCCCGGTTCGACGGAGACTCCTCGACGAGTACGGCGTCGGCGGGCAGCGACTCCGCGAGAGTTGCCATCAGGCGTTCGGCGGTGATCAGCGGATCCGTGTGTGCAGATGTGATCAACGTTGGCGTTGCAACCGGAGTCTCGTCGCGCCTCCGGGAGGCGCCCTCGTTATCGCGAGAGAGCCTCGCGACAAGTCCGTCCGCGACACTGCCCGGATCTGCGACGACGCCCAGCGCCGATGGTGCGCGGGCTGCCTCCTCAGGGTCATCGGTCACCTGAATCAAGGTGGGCATCGGCGGCCCGTCGGGTTCGAATGGCAGGAATGCGAATGCGGGCGCTCCGATCACGAGCGCAAGGTCGGAGCCTTGGAGCTGACCGGCGGCGCTCGCGCGTCCGGGGACGAGATGGCCGCGAAACGACGGATGATCCTCGGGAAACCCGGCCCGGGGCGACTGCGGCGCGGACCAGACCGGTGCGCCCAGCAGCTCGGCGAGCGCGACCACAGACTGCCATGCACCGGCACGGTCGACCCCGGCTCCGGTGACGATCACCGGCGTCCTCGCCGAGCGCAGTCTCGCGGCGAGCAGATCCAGCGTTTCGTCATCTGCGCGCTGTGGCGCCCTGAGCTCTCCTGGTATGGCGGCGGATGCCCGAGCGTCCCAATCGTCGGCCGGAATCGAGACGAACGTCGGGCCGGTAGGCGGGCTCTTGGCCAGCCGCCATGCCCGTTCGATCGCTGCCGGAACATCTTCCGCTCGCACCGGCTGCTCCGCCCACTTGGCGTATGGAGCGACAAGCTCGACTGAGCGTGCGAACAGGTATGGCTCGAGAGCGAGGTGGCGACGGTCCTGGTTGCCCGCGGTGATCACCAGCGGCGCGCGGTTGTGAAACGCGTTGACGATCGCTCCCATTGCATTGCCGACGCCGCACGCGCTGTGCAGGTTGACCAAGGCCGGGCGCCCGGTCGCCTGGGCGTAACCGTCGGCCATCGCCACCGCGACCCCTTCGTGGAGCCCGATCACATATCGGAAATCGGTCGGGAACCCAGCCAGGAAGCCGAGCTCCGTCGAGCCTGGATTCCCGAACACGGTGGTCATCCCGTGCTCCCGCAGCAGATCGAAGATTGCGGAGCGGACCGTCACGCCCGAGAGGGCGGGGTGCTCATCCGCGGATACGGTCATTGAGCAGCATGGTCTTTGACCAACCGTTCGTAGGCCACCGGATCCGTCGCGCCCTCGGTGCAGAACAGCAGCACCGAAGCGCTGGGCGCTAATGCGAGCGCTTGGCGTGACGGCGCGAGGACTTCCGCGATCGCGAGCATCCCCGCCAGGGCGGCAGCGCCGGTCTCGCCCGAGACGATCCCGTCGCGTGCGAGTATCCGCATCGCTCTCGGCACCCGCGCGTCGTCCACGGCGAGGTAGAGATCAAAGCCGCGCGAGACGATCGGCCAGGCGATCAGCGATGGCGTAGCGCAGTTGAGTCCAGCCATGATCGAGTTCTGGGGATGACTCAGCGTCGTGATCTCGCCGGCGGCAACGGATTCCAGTACGCACGCGGCCCACGTCGGCTCGACGGCGATCAACCGCGGGCCGGCCACGTTGGCAAAATGGCGAACCACAGCGGCCGCAAACGCGCCGACGCCGACCGGAACGACGACGAAGTCCGGTTGCAGGCGCGCTTCGTCGCTGAGCGCCTCGTCGATCTCGGCGAGGATCGTGCTGTAGCCCTCTATGACCCAAGCGGGTACACGCTCGTAACCGTCCCACGAGGTGTCCGATATCACCAGGCAACGATCGCCGGCCTCGAGTGCCGAGAGTCGGATGGCGTCGTCGTAGCCGCCGGCGACGACGGTCACCTCCGCCCCTTCCGCGCGAATCGCGTCGATTCTGGCCGCGACCGTGTTGTCGGGCACGAAGATGTGAGCGTCCAGGCCGAGCAGCGCGGCCATCCGCGCGACCGCTGCTCCATGGTTGCCATCGGTTGCTGCCGCCAGCTTGAACGGCCGCAGCTTCTTCTCGACGGCGAGCGCGAGCGCTCCGAAGGTCGGCAGCTTCTCTGGGGTTGATCCGAGCTGCTCCACCAACGCCCGGTAGCCCGCCCATGACGCCCCTAGGATTTTGAATGACGGTAGGCCGAGGCGGCTGGACTCGTCCTTGACCCACACCTCGCGGACACCGAGCGCCTCGGCAGCGCTTGGCGCTTGGCGCAGCGGCGTTTCGCGGTATCCGGGCATGCTTCGATGGAACGCTCTCACGGCCGCCGGTACCGGAGCCAGTTCCAGTCCGCCACGACCCCTCTGCCTGATCGCCACGGGCGGGCCGTCTGGCGTGACGAGCTCTCGGCGGCTCATTTCACCGGGTCCGTCCGGCGCAAGCGCTCGCGTGTGATTGCGGCGTGCACGCGCTCAGCGGTCATCGGAAGTTCGCGCAAGCGGATCCCGATCGCATCCTCGATCGCGCTCGCGAGCGTCGCAGGCGGTGGTCCGACGGGTGGCTCGCCGATCCCGCGAGCACCGAACGGACCCTTTCCGGGGTGCAGCTCCAATCCGATCGCCTGAATGTCAGGGAGATCGCTCGAGCTAGGTATCAGATAGTTCGCGAACACCGTCGAGCTGATCAGCCCATTGGTGATCTCGATTTCCTCGCTGAGCGCGTACCCAATGCCCATCGCGGCTCCGCCTTGGATCTGCCCGATGACGCGTGGCATGTCGATCGCGCGTCCGACGTCGTGGCAGGCTACGTACTTGAGGATCGTCAGCTCGCCAGTCTCGAGATCCACAGCCACTTCGGCCGCATGCGCGCCGTAGGTGTAATCGGGGTACGTGCGCCCCGCGCCGGTCGCGACGTCGAACTCCCCGACCTCTGCGTTGAACGTCCCGTGGCGGAACGGCATCACGCCCCGTGCCTCCGCCGCGCGTGCCAGCGCGCCGATCGTGATCGAACGGCTCCGGTCCCCCGTGACGAAGACCTGGTCGTCTCCGAAACACAGCGCGGCCACGTCGGCGTCGAGCATCTCGGCTGCAACCGGCGCGAGCTTGTCCCGCAACTCGCGGGCCACCTGCGCCGTGGCGTTGCCGGACATGTAGAGCTGGCGCGTCGCGAAGGTCCCGCCGGTCAATGGGGTGAGCGCACTGTCGCCGATGTGGACGCTGATGTTCTCGATGCTGACGCCCAGCACCTCGCCGGCAATATCGGCCAGCGAAGCGGACTGTCCGGCACCCAGGTCGGTGACTCCCGCACGGACCACCACCGTTCCGTCATGCTCGAGGCCAATCCAGCAGGACGCGCGGTCGTCGAAGAACATCGAGCGTCCGTACGGTTGCATGCTGCACGCAAAGCCGCGTCCGACGCGCGTCCCGGGAGCGGCCGGCGTTCGCTCGCCCAGCGCGTCCAGCGCGCGCTGCAGGCACTCCTGCACTCCAGGGACGGTGTCGATCGGCTCTCCGGTGACCCGCCGGTCCCCCTGCACGACGAAGTTCCGCCGGCGGACTTCGGCCGGATCGATTCCCAGACGCGCAGCGATCGCGTCCATCTGCGACTCGTAGCCAAGCACGACCTGCACGGCCCCGAAGCCGCGCATCGCACTCGTCGGAACGGTGTTCGTGAACACCGCAACGCTCTCGACTCGCGCGTCGTTGACACGGTAGGGCCCGGTCGCGTTGACCGCTCCCGCAAACAGGACGCGAGAGCTCAGCAGCGGATATGCGCCGGCGTCCCCGACGATCTGGACGTCCTGGGCCAGGATCGTTCCATCGCGATCGGCGCCGGTCGTGTAGTGCATCTCGAACGGATGTCGTTTCTGGCGCGCGAGCAGTGAGTCCTGGCGGTCCCACACCATCCTCACCGGTCGTTGCGTTCTCCACACGAGCGCGGCCAGGTACGGCTCGACCGTCATGTCCTCCTTGCCGCCGAAACCCCCGCCCATGAACGAGGCGATCACGCGGACACGGCTGTGCGGGAGCCTGAAGATGTCGGCCAGTTGCCTCGCGTGCTCGATCACCTGCGTGGCCACCCTCAGGGTGATGACGCCGTCACTGTCGATCCAGCCGACGCCGGCCTCCGGTTCGAGATACGCGTGATCGACGCGCTGGCTGCGATAGGTCTCCTCGACGACGATCGCACAGCGGGCCAGCGCCTCGTCGACGTCTCCGATCGAGGATCGCCAGGTCACGTAGCGGTTGCCGCCGGGATGAACCTCAGGAGCGTCAGGCGCCAGCGCGTCCTGCGTCGTGAAGGTGCCGGGCGCGTCCTCGTAGTCCACTTCGACCAAGGCGGCGGCTTCGAGCGCAGCCGTCATCGTCTCGGCCGCGATGATCGCCACCGGTTCGCCGCTGTAACGGATGCGGTCGAGGGCCAGGACGGGCTGTACGATCGCGTCGACCCCGAGTCCGCTCGCCTCCTCGGCAATCACGTTGTGCGGGATGTCGGCAGCGGTCATCACGGCGTGGACGCCACGCACGTTGCGGGCGTCGCGCGTGTCGATGCCCGTGATCCAGGCGCACGGCGTCTGGGCGCGCACGACGACGCCGTGCAACATTCCGGGGAGTGCCCAGTCATCGGCGTAGGCGAGCGTTCCCGAAACCTTCTGGACAAAGTCTCGGTGTCGGTGGGCCTCGGGCTGGTGCCGCTCAGTCGGGGGCTCGACCGTAGTCGACATCGATGTCCTCGTCACGACTGGGCTGTCAGCCGCCATCGCCATCGCCGTTCTGGAGGCGGGAGTCGCGGTACGCCTCCACCGCGTCGAGGATCTTGGTGTAGCCGGTGCAGCGACACAGGTTGCCCGACAGCGCGGCGCGGATCTCGTCGCGGTCCGCGTGTGGGTGTCGGTCGATGAACCAGTGCGCGGTCAGGATCATTCCGGGCGTGCAGAAGCCGCACTGCGCGCCATCGTGGTCGAGGAAGCAGCGCTGCAGCGGATGGAGCTCGGAGTCCCCCGTGAGCCCGCGCACGGTCGTGATCGAGCAGCTGTCCATCTGCACCGCGAAGACCAGGCATGCGTTGATCGGCTCGCCGTCGACCAGGACCGTGCAGGTCCCGCAGACGCCCTCTCCACAACCCAGCTTGACCTCGGTGGCGCCGAGCTCGGCGCGCAGGAGCTCGAGCAGGGATTGGTCAGGTGTCACCCACGCCTCGACGAGCCGGCCGTTGACGTTCAGGGCCAGTTGATGGCGGATCATCTGGCCCCACCATGGCCACCCAACGTTAGCTCCGCCCGATCGGCTGCGCGCTTGAGCGCACGGCGCATCAACACTTCGACCATGCTCCGGCGGTAAGCGGGGCCCGCATGGACATGGGGACCCACCTGTGCCGCCCCGGCAATCCGCTGGGCCACCTCGGCGACGCCCTGCTCATCGATGACTCGGCCGTAGAGGGTCTCGGCCGCGTCGGAGTGGTCTGCTGGACGATCCCCTGTGGCTCCCAGCACGAGCCGTGCCGAGGTCACCCGGCGCGCGTCGTCGAGCGTCACCAGCGCCGCAACCTCGACGAGCGCGAAGTCGCCGGCGCGCCGCACCAGCTCGACGAAGCTGGAGCCTTGGCCTGCTCGCAATGCCGGCATCTCGACGCTCGTGATGACCTCGCCGGGCGCGAGCGATGTAACCAACTCGCTCACGAACAGCTCGGCAGCGGGTACGACACGACCGCCCTCCGGACCGAGCACGTTGACCGAGGCCCGCTGGGCCACACTCACGCACGCGAGCTCAGCGCTCGACTCGCCGTTGGCCAATGAGCCGCCGAGCGTCCCTCGATGCCGTACGCGAACGTTCCCGATGTGGGCCGCGGCCTCGGCCATCATCGGACAGTTCACGCGAACCAGGTCGGAGCGCTCGAGGTCAACATGGCGCGTGAGCGCCGAGAGCACCAGCAATCCATCGCGGAGCTCGATCCCGCGGCTTTCGATCCGGCCGAGGTCCACCAGGAGGCTCGGGCTGGAGAGACGCAGCATCATCATCGGAACGAGGCTCTGGCCACCCGCGATCACTCGCGCCTCGCGATCGCTGGCAAGCAGCCCGACAGCGTCCGCCCAGGACTCCGCTCGCACGTAGTCAAACGGGACGGGGTGCATCGACTACTAGCGGTGAGTCACGACGTCGAGGGCTGCCAGGACGCTGGTGAACGCCGCATGGTTGCTGGTGATCACAGGAACTCCGAGAGCCGCATGGATCGCCTCACGAGCATCGAACGCCCGGAAGTTGGTGCACGAGGCGAACAGCAGATCGATGTCCTCGCCTTCGAAATGTTGCACGGCGAGCTCGGTGATCTGCTCTGGAGACACTTCGGCGATCGCGAAGTTCTCGGTGACCCCCAGACCGTGGATCGCCGTGACCTGGACACCGTCGCATTCGAGGCTCTCGCGAATCTTCTCGTTGAGGCTGTCCACATATGGAGTGATCACGCCCACTCGCCGGGCGTCGTGTGCGTTGATCACGGAGCGCACCGCCGAGGCGACGCTGATTGTGCACGCCCCGGTCCGGCTTGCGATGCGGTCGATCAATTCTGCTTCGTACTCGTTGCCGCGCAACGCCCCGGCGCTTGTGCAACCGAACACCATCACGTCGGGACGGGCGCTCGCGAGGTCGGTGATCGCTGTCGGAAGGTGCTCGTCCAGCATTGCGGACTCCCCTTCCGGTGTCGTTTCCTCGAGATACATCCGGGCAGTGTGCAGGGTCACCTCAGGTGGCAGCCGACGGTAGAAGTCCACCTCGGCGACCGTGTTCGACGAGGGGACGATCAGGCCGACGCGTGCGCTCATCGGCTCACGTCAACTGCCATGGCGGCGCTCGCCTCGGCCTGTGGGTTGGCGTCGGCGACGGAGCTGCTGGAGCCGGCGACGCTGCCGTTGGACGCGGCAACGCGGTGGGCCGGTGGAGATGGAAGCTCTAGCAGCTCGAGCGGGTTGTGCTTGATCATGCGCTCGATCGAATCCTCCGGAATCCCTGATTCGTGAACGGATTGTGCGAACACCCGCAGGCACTCGGCCGGCATCGGGTTGTGGCGCTGGCCGGCGTCGCTCATCAGGATGCAACGGTCAGCCCCGAGCGTACGAATTGCGTCCACAACCCGGGTCAGCGGCGCATGGTTCCACATCGGCGAGACCGTGCAGTACCCGAACTCGGCGTACGCACCCTGCGCCACGAGCCGCTTCAGCGTTTCGATGTCGAGGCTCGGCACCTTGAAGAACGGGTGCGTGATCATGATCTTCTCCACACCGCGTTCACGCGACAACGTGACGAGCCGCTCGATCTCGGGAACGGACAGGTGGCAGGTCGAGAGGATCGCCCGGTGCTCGACGATCAGGTCGAGCACGTCGATCAGGCCCTCGATCGGGGCGCCGCTCGAATCGAACACCTCGATCCCCATGTCTGCCGACTTTGCAACGGTGCTCGACTGCTTGTCGTAGGCGCCCGTGGAACCGAAGGTCCGGGCGTGGTTGGCGGCGTCGACGGTCGGCATCCACACGTGGCGCGCGCCCAGCTGAAGTGCCGCTTCGACGGCGGCTGGATTGATCCCACCGACCGCGCGATTGAGCACGATCCCGCCCACGATCTGGATGTTCTCGACCATCTGCTGCGCGAGGTACGCACGGCTGGTTGTTCGCTCGGAGTGGCACTTGAGCGAGATCGCACGCAGTCCGAGCGAGGCCGCGTGCCGTGCGACACCTACATCGTCGGCGATCCGCGGGAACAGATCAGGTTCGGAGTGCACGTGGACGTCGACTGCGCCTTGCATATCGATGAATGGGCCGATCATTGTGCGTGGGTCACCTCTCTCGCCTCGCTCGCCGGGCGCGGCTCGCCGTCACGTAGCCAGCGCAGCTCGCCTAGCTCACGGTCGGTCGGTGCGGCCAACTCATCGAGGTCGTTCGATACCAATAGCTCGAAGCCCGTGTTTTCCTGTACCCGTGACAACGTGACTCCCGGCTGCAGGGCGTCGAGTCGCAGGCGGCCGGTCTGATCGTCGAAGCCCAACAGGGCAAGGTCGGTCACAACCGCGACGGGCCGGCTGCGTGACAGCCCCGCGGCCCGCCGAGATTCCGGTCCCGAGATGTATCCGGGGCTGGTGATGAAGTCAACCTTCTCGACGAAGCGTCGCAGTTCATGCCGCGTCATGATCATCACCTCGCGGCAGCTTGAGACGATGTCGTTGGCGCCGCCGCTGCCCGGTAGCCGGACCTTTGGCGCAGCCGGGTCACCGATGTAGCTCGTGTTGACGTTGCCGAACTGATCGAGCTGACCGGCGCCGATGAACCCATAGTCGTAGTAGCCCCGCTGTCCATAGAGGAACAGGTCGTTGATCGAGGTGAGCATGAACGCGTCGTGCGCGGCGCGCATCTCGTTTGTCGAAACCGGCAGGCGACCGGGCAGCATTCGCGGGCCGATCGATCCCCCCTCCAAAACGATCGTCAGGTCGGGGGCATGGAGCCGTTTGGCGAGGACACTCGCCTCTAGTGGCGCGCCGACGCCGGCAAACACCACCCGCCCATCGCGAAGCAGGCGGCTCCCGGCGATCGTCATCAGCTCTGCCGGGGTGGCGGTGGCGCCGGTCATTCCCGTACCTCGAGTTCGAGGCTGGGACGGTGCCAGCCGGTTGTGCGGCTCATGCGGCGACCATCTCGCGGGCCAACCGGCGCTGCTCCAGCAGACGCGATGCGCCCACCTGATCAAGGAAGCCCGCGAAGCTGCCGGGCTGCTCGACGGTGTCATTCAGATACCGCATGACTCCCTCGACGCCTCGGGCGTTGACCAACTCCGTGTAGGCGTCGAAGTGCGCAAAGTCGGCCTCATACCACCCGTGACACTCGTGCGGATATGCCCCGAACGGAACCTCGACGACGGCGTCGACGACGAAGCCCGGTATGACCGTGCGATCGGCGTGCCGGACGATCGCCTCGGTCGGAACCACCTCCTCGGCCGTGATGATGACCGTGTTCGCCGCGCGCGCGTACTCGACATCCATGTAGGTGGGGCCGTCGATCTGAGCGTTGCCGGTCGCGTCGACAGTCTGCACGTGGATCAGTGCCACGTCCGGCACGAGCGCCGGGATCGCGACTACGAGCTCGCCCGTGAACGGGCAATGCATCTCCTGGGCGGGCGTGTGAGCAAGCAAGTCCGAGCCCAGTAGCGAGGCCGTCGGGAGAAACGGCATTCCCATCGACGCCGCCAGCAGGCGCATCCCGTAGCTGAGGTGGCTCCACTCCTCGTAGATCGCCGGATCGCGCTCGACGTACTCCCGGAAGACCTTCGGGATACCCCAGCGGAGCCCGATCCCGACCCAGCTGGCGACCAGCTTGCGCGCCGCTCCGGTCGCCAGGAACAA
Source organism: uncultured Solirubrobacterales bacterium (assembly GCA_963742025.1). Classification (GTDB taxonomy): domain Bacteria; phylum Actinomycetota; class Thermoleophilia; order Solirubrobacterales; family Solirubrobacteraceae; genus Palsa-465. Next base: position 50,399 of record CAVUKF010000006.1, on the reverse strand, counting down.
CTCGGCCTCGTAGCACATCAAGTTGCGTGCCAGCGTCAGATCACGCCGCTGCGCGCGAAGCAGTTCCAGCAGCATCGCCCACGGAGTTCGCGAATAACAGCACCCCCCTGCGGCGACTACCGCGCCGTCAGGGACAAGGGTCGCGGCTTCGGCGAGCGTCATCCGCTTGTCGCTGACGGGATTCATCTGGCCGCGGTCGCCGGACGGGCCTGCACGAGCGGCAGGACCTCGGCGGCAAAGCGCTCCACCTGTTCCTGCTCGTAGCCGCACGGAACCAGGCAGATGTGCTGCACTCCGACCGCGAGTTGCTCCTCGATCTGCTGGGCGCACTGCTCGGGCGTGCCGCGGATTGCGCTCTCGGCGGTCGACTCGCTCCACGCCGGGAGATCAAAGTACTCGTCGATGTACCGGCGGATACGGCGATCCGCAACGTCGAATGTGTCATCGACACAGAATGGAAGCTGAGCGACGTTCTGAAGCTCCTCGGGGTCGCGTCCGGCTTGCTCGGCGTGCTCGCGGATCCGCCGCCACGCTTTGTCGAACGCATCGGGTGCGTAGAAGTACGTCAGCCAGCCATCGGATTTCTCAGCGACACGCCGCAGGACCTTGTCGACGTATCCACCGATCAGCAGCGCAGGGCGGGCTCGCGGCTTCGGCTTTGGGAGCATCACGGCATTGCGAAAAGCCGTTCCCCGGGCTTGTCCGCTGACCGCTTCGCCACTCCAGAACATCTGGATCAGCTCGAGGTTCTCCTCGAAGATACGGCCGCGCTGCTTGAACGGCACCCCGCAGGCATCGAACTCACGCTCGTACCAGCCGACCGCCAACCCCAGTGTCAGCCTGCCGTGGGAGACGGTCTCGAGCGTCGCCGCCGTCTTTGCCAACACCGCCGCATTGCGCAGCGGCAGAACGAGCACGCCGGTGCCCAGCTCGACGCGATTCGTCGCTCGCGCCAGTACGAGCAGGGTCGAAAGCGATTCAAGAAACGGGAATGGGCGGGCGCTTCCGAGGAACATGTGATCCCACGCCCACAGGGAGTCGTAGCCGAGCTGCTCGGCCCGCTGACCGTAAGCCACGATCGCGTCAATGTCGGGGTCCCTTGCCGCCGGTGTGAAATTCTCGACCGCGAGCCCGAATCTCATCCGATCCGTCCAGTCACTTCTCGAGCGCCTTCCGCAGCACCTTGCGCCCGTGCTCGATATGCACCTTCATCCGTTCCCGCGCCCGGTCGGCGTCACCGGCCTCGAGCGCGTGCAGGATCGCAAGATGCTCGTCGAGGAACCGTCTTGGGACTTCGGTGCTGTACACACGCTCGGACAGTTCGAGCTGCAGGCGATTCCAATAACCGCGGAGGAGGCTGAGCAGTTCGCTGCCGCTGGCCTCGTAGATCGCCATGTGGAACTCTGCGTCGAGTTGGCCTGCCTCCCATGCGTCTGAGGCGTCGAGCGCCTCGACGAACGCGGAAAGGACTTCCTTGACGCTGGCGAGGATCTCCGGCGTCATCCGCTCCGCCGCGAGCGCGGTGAGGTGCGGCTCGATCACGAGACGCACCTCGTAGATCAGGTCTGCCTCCTCGGCGGTGAGCCGGTAGGTGACGAACGTTCCGCGGCTCCGGTACGTGACGACGAGCCCCTCGCCCTCCAGGGTTCGAAGACCTTCGCGCACGGGGTGCGGCTGACGCCGGTCCGGTCCATCATCATCGCCTCGGTAAGCCGAGCTCCCGATGGCAGCGTGCCGTTGAGAATATCGGCGCGGATCACGTTGCACACGTGCTCGGCCAGCGATGGCGGTCGTTCTGCACGCGCGCCGCCCGTGTAGCGCTGGCGTACGTTGCGAGGCGTCCGGGGAGACTTGGAGATCGGCATCGAGCTTGATGAGGAGTACGGTGCGCGTGCTTGCGGGGGCAAGGAATGCTGTGCAGAGTATACAAACGCGCGACCGCTAGATGCTGTGCTCGCCCCGGCGATACCTTCCACTGTCGAGTTCACGTTGTATACGCTATGCGTATGACTACCACTCAAGAGGATCTCGGGGCCAGTCCTGGGCCCGGCACGGTTGCCGAGCTGCCCGACAAGGTTCGTTCCTACCTGCGACCGGACAACAGGATGCTGATCGGCGGGGAATGGGTCGACGCCGCCGACGGACGGACAATCGACAGCCTGGATCCGGCGACCGGACGCATCTTGGGTTCGGTCCCGGCCGGAGATCGGGCTGACGTGGATCGCGCTGTCGCGGCCGCTCGCCGGGCGTTCAGCGATGCCTCATGGAAGCGGATCGGTCCGTCCCAACGAGGACAGCTGGTGTGGCGACTCGCTGATCTGATCGAACAGCACGCCGAGGACTTCGCCGTGCTCGATTCGCTTGACAACGGCAAACCGGTCGCCGCTGCGCGCGCCGCAGATGTGCCGCTTTCGGTCGACCTCTTCCGTTACATGGCCGGGTGGTCGACGAAGGTCGAGGGCAACACAATCCCCGTCAGGATCCCTTATCGGAGTGAGGCGGAGTTCTTCACCTACACCCTGCGTCAGCCGGTCGGGGTGGTCGGTCAGATCATTCCCTGGAACTACCCGCTGATGATGGCCGCCTACAAGCTCGCGCCGGCGTTGGCAGTCGGCTGCACGGTTGTCCTCAAGCCCGCGGAGCAGACGCCACTGTCGGCACTGCTGCTCGGCGAGTTGATCCAGGAGGCTGGCTTCCCGGACGGGGTCTTCAACCTCGTCACGGGCTTCGGTGAGACGGCCGGAGCAGCGCTGAGCGGCCATCCCGACGTCGACAAGATCTCGTTCACCGGATCGACCGAGGTCGGAAAGCTGATCCTCGGCCAAGCCGCGGGCAACCTCAAGCGCGTGTCGCTCGAGCTCGGTGGAAAATCACCGAACATCATCTTCGCCGATGCTGATCTCGAGAAGGCGATCCCCGCAGCGGGTGACGCGGTGTTCTTCAATCAGGGTCAGGCGTGCTGCGCCGGAACCAGGTTGTTAGTCGAGCGGGAGCGGGTCGACGAGGTGGTGGATGGTCTTGTCGCGCGGGCGAACGGGATCCGGCTGGGGTCGGGCCTCGACTCTCGCACAGACATGGGGCCGCTGATCTCCGAGACGCAGCGTGAGCGTGTCAGCGGTTACGTGCAGAGTGGACTCGATGACGGCGCGACGGTCGTTGCCGGTGGGAGCGCCCACGGTGACGCCGGATACTTCTACCGCCCGACGGTGCTCGTGGACCTGCCGCCGACCGCGCGCGCGATGCGCGAGGAGATCTTCGGCCCAGTCGTCGCCGTCACGCCGGTCGACCGAGAGGACGAAATCGTTGCAGCCGCCAACGCGAGTCCGTACGGTCTCGCAGCTGCGGTGTGGACACGTGATGTCTCGCGAGCCCACCGCGTCGCGGAGCGGCTGCAGGCCGGGACGGTGTGGATCAATACCTACCACATCTACGACGCAGCGATGCCGTTCGGTGGCTTCAAGCAGTCCGGGTGGGGCCGCGAAATGGGCCACGCCGTGCTCGACATCTACACGGAGACCAAGACGGTCTGTCTGGAGCTCTAGAGAGCACCAGCGCCGCCGCGATCGCGGCCGGTGTGCGTGCCGGACTGCTCAGCGCCGTCGCTGTCGTGGACGATGCGCTCGCACGCATCGCCGAGCTCAACCCAACCCTGAACGCCTTCTGCGAAGTGCGGCCGGAGGCCGCGCGCGCGGCAGCGCATGCCGTCGACGATCAGATCGCTCGGGGAAACGATCCCGGCCCGCTCGCCGGCGTGCCGGTCGGGATCAAGGATGTGATCTGGGAGGCCGGCATACCGGCCACAGACGGTTCGCGGGCGCTCGCCGGTTTCGTACCGGACGAGAGCGCCGCAGTCGTCGACCGTCTTGTGAGCGCCGGGGCGGTGATCGTCGGACGGACCAACGTGCCCGAGTTCTGCTACCGCGCCGCCTGCACGAACGATCTGTACGGGGCGACGTCGAACCCGTGGGACCTCGCACGCACGCCAGGTGGTTCGAGCGGCGGCTCGGCGGCGGCCGTCGCCGGCGGAATGGTGCCAGTCGCAATCGGCACCGACGGTGGCGGCTCGATCAGGATTCCGGCCTCCTTCTGCGGAATCCCCGGTCTCAAGCCGACGTTCGGCCTCGTGCCCCGCGAACCTCAGTGGCCGGGGTGGTGGACACTGACCCACATCGGGCCGCTGGGGTTCACCGTCGAGGACTGCGCGCTGATGCTGACCGTGATGGCAGGGCCCGACGACCGCGATCCCGTGTCCGCGCCGGTGGTCGATCGGGACTATCTCGGCGCTGCACGACAGCCGGGGTCGCTCGCCGGCATCAGGGTCGCCTACTCCGAGGACATGGGGTACGTCCGCCGTATCGACCCCGGTGTACGCGAGGCCTTCCGGGCTGCGATCACCCGGTTTCGTTCGCTTGGCGCTGATCTCGAGGAGGCCCACCCAGCCTTGGACAATCCGATCGGAGACTGGACCACGCTGACCACGGCGGACGACTCGGCGTCTGAAGGGCCACTGCTCGCCAGCGGGCAGGTGGGAGCATACGAGCGCAGCCTGATCGAGGCAGGCGCTGCTGTGTCAGGGCCCGCATACGCACAGGCCCGCAACAACCAGATGGCGTTCGCGTCGCAGTGGGGCCGATTCATGCGTCGCTACGACCTGGTGCTCACGCCGGCGATGGAATGCGTGGCGTTCGCCAACGGCCGCCTGAATCCGGCGGCGATCGACAGCGAGCCGCTCGACGACTCCTTCGAAGACTGGTGTTATTTCTGCTTCGCGGCGAATCTGACGGGACAGCCCGCGATCAGCGTTCCAATGGGCCCTGCCGAGGATCGAATGCCGATCGGACTGCAGATCATCGGCCGGCGCTTCGACGACGATCTCGTGCTTCGGGCGGCTGCGGCCTGGGAGCGCATCGCACCCTGGCCGCGGCCGGTCACCACACCCGGAAATCGTCTCGACGAGCCGCGGCCCCGCGATCCATTCAACTCTGCTCGCGCTCCGGGCTGACGCGGCCGGTGCTGCCGAGCTTCTGCGCCGCTCGCGCCGCGACGTCAATCACAGCCTGTCGATTGAGGGCTTCCGTATCGTCGCTGTGGCGGCTGACCGGTGCCGCCACGCCCAGGGCAGCAAACGCATGACCCTCGTCGTCGAGCAGCGGTGCGGCGACAGCCCACGCGCCGTCGTAGGTCTCCTCCCAGCTCAGGGCCCATCCGCGCTGGGCGATCGCTTCCAACTCCAGACGGATCGCCGTCAGTTCGATCAACGTGCCTGCGGCCAGCCGCTGACGGTGTTGCTGGAGCACCCGGTCGATCGCCGCCTGCGGCTGGAAGGCGAGGATCGCCTTCGCGGTCGCGCCGGCCGTCAGCGGAATGCCGATCCCCTCCTCGGCGGTCACGCGCAGGCGCCTGGGGGAGTCCACCGTGCCGATGTATCGGGCTAGCCCGCTGGCGAAGTCGGGCACGCCGAGGATCACCAATTCCTCCGTGCGTACGGCCAGTTCTCGCATCGGTGCGGCGAGCAGGGCGGGAAGGTCCAGGGACGCGCTGGCGCGGTTGCCGAGCCTGATCGCGGCGATCCCCAACTGGTAGCGCCCATCGTCGTTGCGCATCAGGTAGCCGGAGCGCTCGAAGCTGCGGAGGATCCGGTTGAGCGTCGTGGAGGGCATCGCGAGGTGCTCGCGCAGCGCCGTCTCCGACCAATCGGAGGACGGTTCGCCGAACGCGTCGAGGACCCGCAGTGCCTTGTCCAGCACCTTCGGTGTGTCGGGCTCCTGGCTGGTGCGTGGGCGGGACATCACGATCACCTCGGTTCTTGATTGAGCTTGCACCGACGGTCAGTCCATGCTAGCGTCAGTTTCGGAAAATGAAAACCACTATACGGGAAATAGAACTGTGATCAGAACCGGCGACGAATATCGGGACTCACTTCGAGACGGCCGTGCGGTGTGGATCGACGGCGAGCGGGTTCAGGACGTGACGACGCACCCCGCGTTCAGGCCGATCGTGGACGCCCGCGCTCGCATCTACGACCTCGCCCACGAACCCGCCACCGCGGAGGTCATGTCGTATCTCGACGAGGACTCGGGCGAGCGATGCCCGACCGGGTCGAAGCTGCCGCGCACCAAGGAGGATTGGCACGCCAAGCGCGCCGCGGTCGATTGTGTTCTCGACGACCTCGGCGGGATCGTCACACGTGTCGGAGATGAGACGGTCGGCGAGATGTGGTCCCTGTATGACGGCCAGGACGTGCTTGACGCGATCAACCCGGCGTTCTCGGAGCACATCCGCCACCACGTGCGTCAGGCAGCGCTCGCCGACCCGTTCCACGTCTCTGCCAACACGGATGCCAAGGGCGACCGATCACGGCGCCCGCAGGACCAGGATCCGGACGTGCTGCTGCACGTGGTCAGAGAGACCGGCAACGGGGTCGTTGTCCGCGGCGCGAAGTTCGAGACGGCCGCCGCGTACGCGCACCAGGCGTTCGTGAAGCCGACGATCGGTGATTGGGGCGACGCCGAGTTGTCCGACTATGCCGTTGGATTCATCGCCGACATGTCGGCACCGGGGATCAGACACATCTGCCGTTCCTCGTTCGCCGATCGCGACCCCGCGGATTATCCGCTGTCAAGCCGGTTTGACGAGATCGACACGATGATCGTGTTCGACGACGTGGAGATCCCGTGGGAGAACGTGTTCTTCTACAGGCACACGAAGGCCGCGGCGTTCATCCGCGCGACGCTGCACCGGTACAGCATGTTCCCCTTCGTCCAGCGGCACCTGCGATTCGCGGACCTGCTGGTCGGTGCGGCATACACGAACGTGACCCAGAGCGGAGTCAAGGTGCATCAGGGCGTCCGCGAGAAGCTCGCGGAGCTCGTCTGCTATCGGGAGGGGATCAACGCCCACCTGACCGCCGCGATCGAGCTCGGCGAGGTTAGTCCCGGCGGGCTGCTGATGCCCAATCAGGCGTTGCTGTACTCCGGGCGCGTGCTCGCCTGCTCGCAGCTTCCGGCAATGATGCACCTCGCGCGCGATCTCTGCGGCGGTCAGCTATGCGTGACGCCGAGCGCATCCACGTTCGAGGATCCCGAAGCGGGGCCGTGGCTGCACAAGTACCTGGCCATCGGCGATATCTCGGCGGAGGATCGGAGACGGTTCTTCGCGTTCGCGCGGGACCTGCTGAACTCCGACTACGCCGGCCATCGCCTGACGTTCCAGCTGTTCGCTCAATCGCCCGCGTTCTCTCACCTGCTGGCGGTGTACAACAACTACGACTTCGCGGGGCCCGCGGATCTGGTGCGCCGGTACGCGGGGCTGGAGCATCAGGTCGAGGTTCGCGCGGGGGTCGGGCCAGTCGGCCGTGCGGTCGCGCCGGACGCCGAGAGCGCCGATTATGCGGGCGCGCGATGACACATACACGGATCCGCCCATTCAACACCAAGGACACCTACCCCGAGCAGGCCCTCGACAACGATCTGTGTCAGGCGGTGGTCGCTGATAACCATGTCTTCTTGCGCGGCCAGGTCGGACAGGACCCGGAAACGTTTCAGAGTGTCGGGATCGGCGATCCGGCCGCGCAGGCACGGCAGGCGATGGCCAACGTCGAGATGCTGCTCGGCGAGGCTGGTGCGCGGCTGGAGGACATCTGCAAGATCGTCGTCTACCTGATCGATATCCGCTACAGGGAGCCGGTCTACCGGGTCGTCGGCGAGTACCTGCGCGGTGTCCATCCCTGCTCAACCGGCCTCGTGGTGAGCGCTCTCGCGCGCCCCGAGTGGTTGGTCGAGATCGACGTCACCGCCGTGATTCCACGGGATCGCGGCTCGGTCCACTGACCGAATGGACCCGGGTCACACCAGATCTGACGGCGCTGTGATCGACGCCGACGCCCTGGCAACGTTTGCCACGATCCCGGCCCCCACCGGTGCCGAGGAGGCGCGGCTCGTGTGGCTTGAGCAGTGCCTGCGCGACCGGCCGGGCGAACGGCACCGCGACGGCGTCGGAAATCTGGTCTGGCGCTTCGGATCGGGCGCACCGGGGCTCCTGGTGATGGCACACGTGGACACGGTGTTCCCTGCAGACACACCGATCGCGATCGAGCGAGACGGCGAGGAGCTACGCGGAGCTGGAGTGGGAGACAACGCCACCGCTGTGATGGCGCTGGTCTGGACACTGGAGAAGCTTGAGGTCATGCCGGCACGGCTCGCGGTTGCGTTCACGGTTGGCGAGGAGGGCCTCGGCAACCTGCGCGGGGCGCTTCACGTCTGCCGGGAGCTGTCGCCGGCAGCTGCGATCGCGCTCGAGGGACATGGTCTGGATGAGGTCATCACCGATCACGTCGGGAGCGTTCGTGCCGAGGTCACCGTCAAGGGACCCGGCGGCCATTCCTGGTGGGACCGCGGCACGCCGAGCGCGATCCACGCGCTGGTCGGGCTCGCCGATCAGCTGGTCGAGCAGGGCGCCAACGTCGGCAGGATCTCGGGCGGCGGGGCCGTGAACGCGATCGCGGGCGACGCCGAGATGCTGGTCGAGCGACGCTCACTGCGGCAGTCCGAACTGGACGAGTTCGAAGCGTCCCTGAAGGAACTGGCCGTGCCGCCCGTGCTCGCGCTCAGCAGCGAGATCGTCGGACGCCGGCCGGCCGGCCGGATCGACCCGACAGATGCGCTCGTGCGCACGATCCTCGACGTGCGCAGCGAGCTTGGGCTGCCGGACCGCTGCGGTTCAGGATCGACCGACGCAAACGCGGCCGTGGCCCTCGGCATCCCCGCCGTTTCGCTCGGGTGCGCGCGCGGTTCCGGGATGCACACGCTCCACGAGCGGATCGACCTGAACTCACTGGAACTGGGGATTCGGCAGCTCGGCGCCGTCATCAGCGCGCTCGGATCCTGAGCTCGGCCCTCGGCTCAGAGACCGGGGCTGCATCAGAACCTGTCGATCAGAGCGAACCCGACCGTGTCAAAGCTCGTCATCCGCTCGAGCACGTCGTTCGCCTGCGCCAGTTCCACGCGCTCGGTGATCAGCGCCGACGGGTCGAGGCGCTCGTCGGCGACGAGCGACAGCAGCGCCGGCAGGTGGATATGGGGGTTGCCGACGCTGCCGATGATCGTCAGCTCAGCCTCGATCAGCTCATCCAGCGGGATTCCGACGATCCCCTGCTCGGCCTTGCTGGTCAGGCCGACCTGCACCAACCGACCGCCCTTACGCAGTCCCATCAGTGCGCTGCGCACCAGTTCGGCGACCCCGAGGCCGCCGAGAGCGACATCGGCGCCGCCGCTGGTCAGCTCCTTGACGGTCTGCGCAACATCGACATCGCGAGCGTTGACGGTGTGCGCAGCACCCTGGTGGCGCGCCGCTTCGAGCTTGCGTTCGTCGATGTCGACGGCGATCACGCCGGCTCCGAGCGCCACGCCGATCTGGACAGCTGACAGGCCGATTCCGCCGACGCCGTGAACTGCCAGCCACTCGCCTCCCCGCAACGCGGCCTGGTGGGCGAGTGCATGCCACGCGGTCATGTACCGACATCCGAGCGCCGACGCGGCGTCGTATGACACCGCATCGGGCAACCGCACGCAGTTGAGGTCGGCATTCAGCACGCGGACGTACTCGGCATAGCCGCCGTCGTGGGTCATCCCGAGGAACTCGAGTGCATCACACAGGTTCGTCCTGCCTGAGCGGCAGTAATTGCACACGCCGCACGCCTCGTGGAACGGAACTGCGACTCGATCTCCAACAGCCACGGCGGAGACATCGCGTCCGACCGCCTCGACGGTGCCGGAGAATTCGTGGCCCAATGTGATCGGTAGAGGCGGAACCAGGCCAACCCATGACCAGTCGCCCATCCACACATGCCAGTCGGTGCGGCAGATGCCTTCGCTGACCACCTTGATGACGGCCTCCCGCGGACCGGGATCGGGAATCGGCACGTCATCGATCACCAGCGGCTGCGTCAGCTCTATAAGCCGTGCGGCTCTCACTTCACGTTCCCTTTCGGCGAAGGAAGAAAAGAGTGTCGATTACGTAGTGTATACGAAGCCGGGCAGCGAGCGGCGCGGCACGCCCAGGACGTTGTTGATGACATTGTCGGGTGCCCGGCCGCGCAGGACGCGGTCGAGATTGCGCAGCGTGGTGGCTGCCATCCGCTCCCGAGCTTCGTTTGTCGAGCCCGACAGGTGCGGTGAGAGGAGCACATTGTCGAGCCGGCGAAACGGGTGATCGGCTGGCAACGGCTCCTGGGCGAACACGTCCAGTGCGGCCGCCCTCAACCTCCGGGTGTGCAGCGCCTCGTAGAGCGCTCCTTCATCGACGACCGCGCCGCGCGCCACGTTGACGAGTACCGCTCCGGCCGGCAGCAGGGCTATGCGACGTGCGTCGAGCAGCCCGTGAGTCGACGGAGTCAGCGGGACGTGCAGCGTCACGGCGTCGCTGATCGAGAGCAACTCGTCGAGTGAGACCTGTTCGGCAGTCAGCCTCAGCTCCACCTCCGGATCGCCGGGCTCGGTGTCGGCGTAGACGATCCGACCCGGCTCGAACCCCTGCAGACGCCGCGCGACCGCGCGACCAATCCTCCCGAAGCCGACAATGCCAACCGTTCGGCCCGCAAGTTCGTAAACGCCGTCGCGGCCGCCGGCGACCATGTCCCACCGACCTGCTTGGACGCCGAGATGGTGGCGCCAGACGTCCTTGATCATCGCCAGGATCGCCATCACTGTCCACTCCGCCACCGCCTGGTCGTTCGTTCCTGGAGCGTTGGCAACGGGGATGCCAAGCGAAGCCGCGTGCCCGATATCGACGCTCTGAACGCCGGCCGTCGGTTGAAAGATCGCCAGGCACCGGATCGCCTCGTCGAGGATCGGCGCATCGAGTCGGCGCTGATGCGTCCAATCCCCGATCAGGTAGTCGACGTCGGCGAGCGTTGCCAATGCCTCCGCGTCCGTACCCGGACAGTGGACCAGGCAGTGCGGCGCCATCCCAGCGGCGAGCCGCTCGTGAACGGGGCCGATGATCTCCTCCGGGCTGAGCGACAACACAACCGGGTCCGAGCCTCGTTCGTCTGAGGAGTCGCCGCGGGCCACCGACCCGGTGCCTGCCACCGTCAGTCGCCGGCCGCGTCGAGGAGCTTCGCCGCCAGCAACGACGGTCGCGTAAACATGACCTCGTGGCTCCCGTTCATCTCGACGAGCTTGAACGTGCCCAGCCGAGAAGACATGCCCGGATGCCACTGGCCGGACGGAAGGGCGAGATCGTCGGCCACGGCGATGTAGCTCCGCGGCAGCTCCCCGCGGTGGAACTCCGGCAGATCCAGCTTCTCGGCCCACGGACCGTAGGGCTGTGGGACGAGCCGCTCCCAAACCGAGCGGGCGTCCTCCGCTGCCGCGTCCTGCATGAACTGGTCGCGGAACACCGGCCACGGGCACTCCACCGTCTGGTCAGGGCTGGCGTCCGCGGAGCCTCGGAACATCGCGACCTGCTCAGCCGGGAAGTTGTCGTTGACGCTCGTGCCGTCAGCGAGAACGAACGCCGTGTGGAAGACGAGCCGCTTCAGACGCTCGGGGATCAGCTGGGACGCGCGGCTCACCACCGAGCCGCCGAAGCTGTGACCGACAAGGACGACTTCGCGAAGATCGCGCGCCTCGATGAACCGCACCACGCTCGAGACGTAGTCATCATGCCGAACTCCGCGCCGTGGCGCTCCGGGGAGATGGCCCGGATATGTGGGCGCGTAGGCTCGGTGACCGAGTTCGCGCAGGCACCAGGCTGATGGCTCCCATGCCCAGCCGCCGTGCCACGATCCATGGAGAAGAACGAAAGTCTCCGGCATTGCTCAGGAGATGAACCGATCAAGCACGTTGCCGGTGATTCGCGCGACGTTGTTGTCATAGCCGGCATGGGAGAGCGCCCCCGACCATGCGATCGACGAGCTGGCGAACACCGCGCCGCCCCCCGACGCCTCGTAGTGGGTGAGGTCAGCCCTCACATGCGGCCGCTCGATACCGCCGACGCCGTCGAACATGAACTCAATCTCCTCCGGAACGACCTTGTATGAGTCATTCTGATTCTGGGCCGATGCGATCAGATACGCGTGCGGTGGTGTTCCGAGTAGCACGTCCGCGCTTGATCTCCTGACCGGCGGCGCCGCCGCCGATGACGCCGAAGTCACCGATGCGCTCGTTCGGTGAGACTCCGCCTTCGGACGTGAATCCTGTCCCAAACAGCTTCTGCGGCGGGCGACCACGATTGCGCCACAGCCCCCGCGCTCGCCGGTCTGACTGTGCGAGGTCTCGCCGGGAGCGGCCTGCCAGGCGCGGACCCCGGCCTCACCGCGGCGGACCTCCATGATCCACGGCTTCTGCTCCGAGTACGTGACCACCCAGTAGAAACCATTGCCCCCCCCATTTCCTCCTCGATGAATCCCGGTCCACCGGGCTGCGTGTCGCCATCGATCAGCCTCACCAGCTGAGCTTCCACGTGCTCGGTGCCGGCACCGCTGACGTGGAAGTCCAGCGTCTCTCCCGGCGCGATGCTGAATTCTTTTGGGTAGCCGGTTACCCGGGTTTCGAAGCGTCGCTCAGACATCGCCGATCTCGATCCCGAAGACGTCTCGAAGCCGCAGCCGGAAGACGGCATCGATCGCCGAGAGCTCACTGTCGAATGGACCGCTGACCCGGTGGGCGCAAAGCGGCGGGCCGCCGGTCAGGCGAGACGCGAACAACTCGTTGCCGCCGCCATATTCGACGATCAACTTGCCGTCGATCGGGAAACTGCCGAAGTAGTTGAGAAGCCGTCTGAGGCTGTCACTGTGCTGTCCGAGCGGGTCGGCTCGATGCTCGGCGACGACCTCGTCTGTCACCAGCCGGCGCAGCGCGGCCCGCTGACGAGCATCAAATGATCGAGCGACGGTCGCGTCCAGGGTCTCCTGCGAGCAGATCGGCACAGCAGCCAGGGCCCGATCAGGCCGCGGCCGCTGAGATCTCCAACACCGACACGGATCGGCAGACTATGGATCGCGTTTGCGGAATGCAAGCGAGGCCGAACACTTCGTTCTCGACCCTCGTTTTCGACAGCCAGGTTCTATATCTCCTACGCTATGCCGATCCTGGCTTTGGCTTGTTCGCTGGCGCAAGAGTGGCCACCCGGGCACGCCGTCGGGCCCTGTCACGGAGACGCATGATGTATGAACCTTGGAATGCTCTTGAGGCGCCGCGCTTCACCGGTCCGCGGACATATGCGCGGTTGCCGTACGTAAAAGATCTGGATGGCGTCCAAGCTGCCGTGTACGGCATGCCGTGGGATGGGGGTGCGTCATTTCGGAGCGGCGCGCGGTTCGGTCCGGAGGGGGTGCGATCGGCCTCTGGAATGATCAGAACCTACAACGCGGTTCTGGGCGTCCAAGTGTTCGGAGCGCTGTCGACGATCGACTACGGCGACGCGCCCACCGCTCCGGGGTACATCGAGGACACACTGTCGCGAATCGAGACGTTTGTCCGGCCACTCGCGCAGGCCGGTGTCACGACTGTCGGGATTGGAGGCGACCACTCCGTGGCGCTGGCCGAGGTGCGTGCGCTTGCATCGGTTTACGGACCGCTTGGTCTCGTCCACCTCGATTCACACACCGACCTCTGGGACCTGTACAACGGTCACCCTTACGCCCACGGGACAATGTTCCGTCGCGCGCTCGAGGAGGGAGTTATCGACCCGAGTCGCATGGTCCAAGCAGGCATCAGGGGATCTCTCTATGGAGAGGCAGATGTCGAGATCCCGCCGGGTCTCGGAGTCGAGACGCTCTCGTGGATCGAGCTCGCCGAGATGTCAGCTACCGAGTTCGCAACTCGAGCCCGTGACCGCTTGGGGGACGGTCCGGCGTTCCTCTCGCTCGACGTCGATTTTGTTGATGCCGCGTTCTGCCCAGGGACCGGAACGCCCGAGGTGGGGGGGCCAACCAGCTTTCAAGCGCTTTCGTACCTCCGTGCACTTGCCGGGCTGCCGTTCATCGGCTACGACGTCGTCGAGGTCGCGCCTGCGTACGACGGTCCCGGACAAGTGACCTCGCTCTTTGCGGCGAATGCCGTGTTCGAGATGCTCAGCATGATCACGCTTGAGCGGGATGCTCGCGGTCAGATCCGCCCATCCATCTGAGAGATTCGTTCCGCCAGCAGATCAAGAGCTGCGACGCCCTGCTCGATGTGCTCGAGTCGGCTGTCCTCGATTCGATTGTGGGAGATCCCCCCGATGCTCTGGACGAACAACATCACCGTCGGAACGCCGGCGTGGGCGACCATGGCTGCGTCGTGCAGCGCACCGCTTGGCAGCCGCATGCTCTTTCGAGCGACGGCGGTCACGCACTCCCCCGCGAGTTCGACCAGCCGGTCGTCGAAGGCAACAGGGCGCGCCCGCTGCACTTCATCCCACTGCACCGACGCCCCCTCCTGCTGGGCAATTGCCTCTGACTCCGTCCGGATGCCCTCGTTCATCTGACGTAGTCCGTCGGCGTCGCGATGTCGCTGGTCGAGCATCAGGCTGGCACTGCCTGGGATCGCGGTGGGGATGCCCGGCGGCGCGTGAATCTCGCCAACAGTTGCTACCCCTCCAAGCTCGATCGCACCGCGGCGGGCGGCGATGATCAGCTGCGCGGCAGCGACCAGGGGATCACGTCGAAGCCGCATGGGCGTGGATCCGGCATGCGCCGACTGCCCTTCGTAGCGCACGCGATGGCGCTCGACGCCAAAGACGGCATCGACGACGCCCAAAGCGAGGGCCGCATCCTCCAGCACCGGACCCTGCTCGATGTGCAGCTCGATGTAGGCCGCTACCTCCCGTAAGCGGCGAACGGCACGTGGCGCGTCCTCGAGTACAACGCCGTTTTCGGCCAACGCCGCGGGCAACGCAACACCGTCCGCGTCGGTCAGGTGCCGGACGCTCTCGGGATCGAGGAGGCCCGCGGCCGCACTGGAGCCGAACAGGCTGCGACCGAACCGTGCTCCCTCTTCATCCGCCCAGTCAACGAGCCGAACGCTCAGGGGAGGCGTCGGGCCGGCTGCAAATGCACGCAGCACTTCGAGTCCCGCCACGACGCCCAGAGAGCCGTCTAGCCATCCGCCGTTCGGGACCGAGTCTAGGTGGCTCCCAATCACCAACGACTGAACGCTTCGGCCCGCCAGGGTTGCCCACAAGTTACCGGCCTCGTCGAGCTCGACTGTCACGGGCAGTTGCCCGAGCTCCGCTTGAACCCAGTTGCGCGCCTGTGCCCAGGTCCGCGTCCACGCAACTCGTTGTGCGCCGCCGTCCGTGCCCGACGTTTCACGCAGGTGCCTGAGCTCAGCAACGACGCGTTTGGGATCGGCACCGCGGCGATGGGAGCTGGTGTCACTCACGCGATCATCAAGCCTCGCTCGATGTGATGTCGCTCCTGTCCATGATGATCAACGCGATGCTCCTGAGCTTTGGCTGGCTTGGTGAGAAGCGGCACGCTCGAGCTCTTCTCCCGCGGCGAGCACAAGCGCATCGTCTCCGAGTCGCCCCACGAGCTGAACTGACGCGGGAAGGCCGTCCTCTGCGGGTCCGCACGGCATCGCCAGCGCCGGCCAGCCAAGTGCGTTGAACGGGCTGGTGAAGCGAATCGCGGCATCCCGGATCGCCAGCTCGTCTGCGTCGGCGTGAGGAGCCACGAAAGGGACCGTCGGTGTCAACAGCAGATCGACCCCCTCGAGCCGCTCGAGGCAGCGATCGCGGTAGGCCTCCCGCGCGCGCAGCCCCTCCTCGAACTCTTCGTCGGTGACCGCCAGGCAGCGCTTGAGCTTGACACGCAGGTTCTCGCCATACCGAGCGGCGTGCTCGCGGAACAGGTCCCGGTGGACGCCGGCCACCTCGCGCATGAACACGCTCTGCACCCGCTCGGGTAGTGGAAGGTCGAGCTGCTGGGCATGCGGAAAGTGTCCGCTGGCCTCCTCGACGCGGGCGCGCACGAGCGGGTCGGCGAGTTCGGTCCACGCAATGCCAAGCTTCAGTTCGTGGAGCGGCTCGGGAGAGCGAGGTCGGAAGTCGGGCACCAGGACCGAGAGCATCGACGTGCATTCCCGAACGGAACGAGCCATCGGTCCCGCATGGTCAAAACTCGGGGCGAGCGGGAAGCAGCCGTCGAGCGGTACGAGCTCATAGCTGGGCTTGAAGCCGACGACACCACACCACGCCGACGGGATCCTGATCGAACCGCCCGAATCAGTCGCCAGCGCCGCGTCCGCGAGCCCGGCTGCCAGCGCAGCTGCCGAACCACCGCTCGAACCGCCCGCTAACCGACCCGGCGCGACCGGGTTCGGCACCGTTCCGAAATGCGGGTTCTGCGACGAGATCCCGTACGCGAACTCGTGCAGATTTGTTTTGCCGACGGTTGCGTATCCTGCCGCTTCGAGCCGAACGACCGCCTCCGCCGTATCGTCGGGCACGTGCTCGGCGAACAGGATCGAGCCGTATGTCGTGACGAGCCCCGCCGTGTCGAACAGGTCCTTGACCGCCAGGGGGATCCCATCTGCGGGCCGCTCCGGACGGGCGAGGAAGATTGACATGTGGCGATTATCGCCACACGGCACAAGCACCGTCTGACATCAGCCGTCCGGGTCGGCCGATAGCTCGACCGCGACGTCGGCGGGCTCATAGCCGTTGATCGGGTTCATGTCCATCGGACACGCCGACATCACGACGACCACCGCCGCCACCGCCTCAAGCTCCACAAAGTCACCGGCGCGAGCCACCGTCGGGAGAAAGTCGAGGCGACCATCGTCGTGCCATGGGACGTTCATGAACAGGTTGAGCGGAGCGGGCACCGCCTCGACGTCGATACCGACAGCGGCGAGCGCCCGCCGGTAGTTGTCGGCGCAATTGGCGTGGCCTGCCGGAGCGCCGAGCAGGCGATATCGCTCTTCATCGCAGGCGGCCATGAGAGTGTCGTGGACGCCCGGACTCGTGTCCTTCACGAACCTGAGCATCGGGCGTCGCCGAGAGCTGTACAGGTCGTCACCGACCTCCGGCACGAGCTTGGAAATGGCCACTCGGGTGTGTTCCATCGACAGGTGGTGTGCCGGGTCATTCGGATCCACAGCCCAGAGGTCGATTACCTGCGTGCCGTGAAGATTGATGACTCGCATCCGTTGCCCAGGACCAAGCCGAACTGCAATGCCCTCTCGCGCTCTGAGCATCAGCTCAGTCGTCATTGGCGGATCTCCCTTGGCTCGCTCTCCCGGTGCAAGAGGTGGTGTCTATGCTCTCAGGCTGAGGACGATCAGTCCGATCAGCGCATAGGCGACGTTCGCCGCCGCTACGGCCGTGGCTCCGGTCGGGTCGTAGGGCGGTGAGACCTCGACGACGTCGGCTGCGGCGACGTTCACTCGCGAGGCCAGGCCATGCAGGATCGCCAGTAGCTCCCGACTTGTCAGCCCTCCTGCCTCCGGGGTTCCGGTTCCCGGCGCGAACGCAGGGTCAAGGCAGTCAATGTCAACGGTGATGTACACGGGCGATCGGAGCGTCTCGATCGCCAGCTGTACCGCTCCGTCGACCCCGGTGCGATCGAAGTCGCGAGCCAGCAGCGTCGTGAAGCCCAACTTCTCGTTGTCGGCGGTGTCGCTTGGCCCGTAGAGCGATCCGCGCAGTCCTATCTGGACGGAGCTATGCCCGTCTATCACCCCCTCCTCGACCGCCCGGCGAAACATCGTGCCATGCGTCAGCTTCGACCCGAAGTAGGAGTCCCAGGTGTCGGTGTGAGCATCAAGCTGGAGGAGCGAAAGCCTTCCGTGTGTCGCGGCTGCGGCGCGAAGGAAGGGCAGAGAAACCGAGTGATCGCCTCCGAGGCCGAGTACTCGGGCGCCGCTCTGGTGCAGCGATGCGGCTTCTGTCTCGATCGAAGCATGCGCTTGAATGATGTCGACCGGATTTGGGCCGGCGTCGCCGGCGTCGACTACCTGGCGCTCGGCGAACGGCGATAGGTCCAACGCGTCGTTGTACGGACGCAGTAGCAGCGAAGCCTCTCGTATGGCCGCCGGG
Organism: uncultured Solirubrobacterales bacterium; assembly: GCA_963742025.1. Taxonomy (GTDB): domain Bacteria; phylum Actinomycetota; class Thermoleophilia; order Solirubrobacterales; family Solirubrobacteraceae; genus Palsa-465. Next base: position 32,375 of record CAVUKF010000006.1, on the reverse strand, counting down.
CCGAAGCGAGATCCGGCCCGGAAGGTTGTACCTCCGTCGAATGGGGCCCCGAGGATACCCACGTCGGCTCGACCCGCTTGATCGAGCGTCGGCAGTCGAGCGAAGGTGCGCACGCCGGCGAATCGCGGTACCACCGTTGCGTCGATCTGCGGGATTGGCTCTGCAGCCATCGGCTAGGTGCGACTACGTGAGGTCCCAGCGCCCGGATCCGGGCCTTTACCGCGCAAATCTACCTGTCGTACGAACGTCTCCTGGGTCGTACAGTGGCATCACCGACAGAGTTGCTCGCTCCGTCTGAGAATCTCCGCCAATGTCGAACGTCGCGCCCTGGATCGCATACGCCGGCTCGACATAGCCCATCGCGACGCCACGCCCGAGTGTCGGTGAGTATGAGCCGCTCGTCACCGTCCCAACGGTCTTGCCGTCGAGCCTGATCGCGTCTCCCTTGGTCACGACCGCCTTGCTCTCGAGCTTAAACCAGACCATCGTCCTCGTAAGGCCGCGGTTTACGACGTCGATCAGAGCCTGCCGCCCGCTGAACTCAGGCTTGGTGAACTTCACCACCCGCCCGATTCCCGCCTCGAACGGATTTGTGCTCTTGTCATGGTCATTACCGACGAGCAGATAGCCGGCTTCTTGTCTCAGGCTCTCGAGTGCGGCCTGCCCGCAGGGCATGATGTCGTCCTCCGCTCCAGCCTCCATCAGAGCCGTCCAAATCGCTTCCCCGTGCGCCGGCATGAAGTGAAGCTCGAAACCAGACTCTCCCGTATACCCCATGCGCGCGACGATGCAGTCCGCACCAGCCGCCTGTGCACGACTGAAGCCGTAGTAACGCAGCGAGCCCAGATCAGTCGCGACTACCTTCTCGACCACCTTACGCGACGCGGGTCCCTGAATCGCAAGCGTCGTCCAATCGGAAGTCAGGTTCGACAGTTGTACATCGTACGACTTCGCGCCTGCCTGCACAGACTCAAAGTCTGCCTCGTCACCGCTGATATATAGGAACTCATTCGGTGCCAATCTCCACACCGTTCCGTCATCAATCATGTTTCCCTCTGAATTGCACATGGCGGTGTAGCGGACACGCCCGACGTCAAGATCTGCAAAGTCGTTTGTGAACAGGTGCTGTGCCAAACGTAGAGAATCTGGGCCGGTGAACTTGAATTCGGCCATATAGTCGAGATCGCACACACTTACTCGCTCGCGGGTTGCCTGATGCTCCGCCTCGTGTCCAGGTGCATAGTGCCACGGCAGCCAGTATCCAAACAGATCCTGCATTTCGGCACCGGCCGCCAGCCCTACGTTGTAAAAAGGTGTCTCTCTCGGTGCCATGTGTACTTCCCCTTCGCGGATCGCTGACGTTGGTACAAGACGCGGACGCGCGCGCACTTTCACACGGACCGCGCCGGCTGCCGAAATTACCGTAGCAGAAACCAGGCGCCCGATGCGGAACTTGTCACAAGGTATGTACCCCCGCACCTGACGTGCACTTCGCTCTCGCCCTAATTCAGTTAAACGAAGGTGGATCCCCTGCCGAAAGCGGATCGCCTGTCAGGTGACGTCACGACGATACCGCCGCTTGCACCGCAATTCCCTCGACGACCACGCTCTTGCCGATGCGGCGACGGACGTCGCGGGCGGTGTCACCTTCGAGCACCGCTCTCCACCGAGGCACCTCCGGGGACACCACGAGCACCTGGGTGACACCATGCGCTCGCGCGGCTTGGATGATCGTCCTGGCATAGCGTCTGGTGGTCGCCACCTGACCCCACGCTTCCACGCCGGAGAGCTCGAGGCTTTCGATCGCGTCAGCGATCAGGGTTCGTTGCTCAACCATTTCCCTTTTTGAAGGTAAGAGCCCAGGGTTGGGCAGGCCGAACGAGCTTCCGTACATGCGCGCGATGGTGAGGACGGCCACCGGACGTCCTTCGCTGAGCCGGCGGGCTTGGCTGATCACCGCCGCCGGGATCGGGATGCCGATTGTGGCGACGAGAACCGCGGCGGGCTGGGTCGGCTGGGGGTCCCACTTGGCCTTTGCGCGCAACGATCGGACGGACCGCCGGAGCGGTGTTATGGGCGTGGTGTCCGCTGGGCCAACCAAACCCCGGCCTCAGGCCGGAGCCGGGGCATCGTCTGGGGCCTCACCGATCCGGGGGCCGTCCCCGTGTGCTACGGGCACGCGGACGCGCTCGCTCGCGGCCTCGCGGGCGGCTTGTGCGGCGATCAGGTCAGCCACGTCGGGGAGCGAATCGAGCGGTGGCAGTCCGTCGATGCGGTCTGTCCTGCGCCGCCACAGGAACAGCGGTATGTAGGCGGCGACGACGACCAGGCCCAAGATGAACAGGAGCGGGCCTTGACCCGGGCCAACCGTGACGTCAGGCGACCGGTACCCGCCCGTGATGTAGACGAAGATCAGGAACGCCCCCACAACGAGGACGAGCCAGCGGAAAGCGCCGTGCATGCGGAACGGGCTCACCAGATCCTTGCGGAACTGGCGGTAATAGAAGTACCCGAGCAGGACAACGATGATGGCGAAGAGGTAGCCGACGTTGGAGAAGATGTAGATGCGCACGGGCGACCCGAGCAGGCCGACCAGCATCGCGCAGACCAGGTTGAACAGCATCGCCCGATCCGGAGCATGGTGCTTGTTCTGGTGGGTGAAGAATTTCGGCAGCAGCCGGTCTTCCGAGGCCTGGAACAACGAGCGCCCGACGCCCATGATGGCGTTGAGCACCGACAACATCAACGCGGCGATCAGCGGGATGCCGATCGCGTACTGGACCCAGGATCCATTGCCGAAGATGTGAGTGGCGAACGTGGTGTACTCGGTCAACGGGTCCGAGGACGTCAGGGACGCCCCCAGCACGGCTACGAACACGATCGCGGTGCCGGCGTAGATGAACAATCCGTAGAGACCCTCGGCCGTAAGGGCGATCTTCGCGTCGCGCGCCGGGTCGCGGCACTCGGCCACATAGCAGCCGGCCGATTCCACGCCGATACCGTTCCACGAGATCACGAACAGCCACGACATCACAAAGGCGAACGTGGCCACCTTCGGATCGGAGAAGTGGAAGCCCGCAACGTTGGACCAGTGGAAGCTGCTCGGCTTGAACAGCGGCAGGATGATCAGCAGCGTGAGGGGCACCATCGAGACGATGCCGAGAAGCGCCGCGAAGCGGGCGCCGAGGCGGACGCCCAGGTAGCAGGGGACGAACAGGACTACCAGGCCGATCAGCGTGATCGCCAGCACCCCGATGCCCTCCGGCGTCCCGAGGCTCCCGGCGGGGTCGACGATCTTGCCCAGGGGAATGTGGAACAGCGCGGCGATGTAGCTCGCGGCCAGGATCATGTTGATCGGCGCCACTGGGAACCACCCGAGCCAGTAGCACCACGTACTGAGCCCTCCGATATGGAGTGCGGCTTTGGGTCCCAAGGGCTTGAACGACTCAGCGGCGTAGGACGGCGTACCTCCGGTACGGTGCGGCCACAGCGCGGCCATCTCTCCCACGCACAGACAGACGATCAATCCGATCAGCTGAATCCCGATCAGCATCGGGATGGCCGCCGCCCCCATTGCCTGAACGGCAAACGGCGTGATGCCGGTGACCAGAATGACTCCGGCCAGGCCCATCACGAACGCCTGCCGCCAACCGATCGTGCGTGCGAGGGGCGTGTATGTATCCGCGCCGGATGGTTCGCCAGTGCCTTGGACTGCGCTCATCAACTCATCTCCCTAGCGTGATGGTGAGACTGAGTTGAGCTAGAACACCGACCTATCTCATCCCAGAGCCGCACTTGTATCATGCGACACAATCGGATTCGTATCATACGGCACATGTTTATTGCAAGCTTTGGGAGACCCTTTTTGGTCTTGATCGGCCGGCCGGCGTGAAGGATCCCGTCAGGACTTTCTCGCGGATTCCACTGATTTCCAGCGAATTTAGTGCAGTGCGAGTAGCAGCCGTCTAGAAACACGGACAGCTCGCTCGCCGCACCACCCTGGCACCTCGGTCCTCGCCCGAAAGCCGCGAAGCGATCACAATGGAACCTAGTTACATGGAGCACTTGGACACCTTCCTTGCAGGACATGCTCCGTTTGACGCGATCGAAGCCGGCGAGCTGCGGACCTTTGCGCTGGACGCAAGCGAACACAGCTTTCGGTCGGGCGATGTGGTGCTTGTCGAGGACGGCGTTCCCACGGCCGGCCTTTGGGTGATCGTCACCGGCTCGATGGATCTGGTCCACGAGGGTGAGGTGATCCAAGTGCTCGAGCCGGGTGAGTGCTTTGGTCATCCCTCGCTGCTGACCGGCATGTCACCGGCGTTCACCGTCCGGGCCCGTGAGCCTTCAACCTGCGCGCTGTTCGCAGCTGTCGCCGGGCGCCGCCTGCTCGGCACCGAGGCCGGCGCCACCTACGTCGCCCAGACGATGCGGAAACGCCTGACCCGCACCGGGCAGACAGTCCACGGCCTGCACGAGGTCGGTACAACGCCGGTGTCGGCGATCATGCGGCCGGCGACGTTCTGCGAGCCCGATGCGCCGGTCGGCGAAGCCATCGAGCGGCTCGGCGCCCCCGGCGTCTCGGCGCTGCTGGTGCGTTTGGACGGCGATCAGCTGGCGATCGTGACCGATGCCGAAGTCCGGACGCGGGTTGCAGTCGACGGGGTCCCGGCCGACGCGCCGGTGCGCACGATCGCCCACGCGCCGGTCCCGACGGTCCCGATCGGCCAGTTGGCGATCGAGGCGACGGTCGACATGCTCGCCGCCGGGGTTGATCACGTGGCCGTGGTCGACGGCGAGCGCGTGTGCGGAGTCCTTTCGGCCGCCGACCTGCTCGGACTCGACGCCCACGGCCCGATCGGACTGCGTCACACGCTCCTGGCGGCCACGGACGAGGAGGCGCTCGTGCGAGCCGCTTCCCACCTGCCGACGATGTTCTTGGCGCTCGAGCGCGCCGGCGTGCCCTCGCGCGATCTCGGCCGGGTGCTGAGTCTCCAGCACGATGCGGTGGTCGCTCGGCTGATCGACTTCTCGATTTGGAAGCACGGGCCAGCGCCGCTGGCCTGGGCGTGGCTCGACCTCGGCAGCGCGGCCCGGCGCGAGTTCACGCTCGCCTCCGACCAGGACGACGCCCTTGCGTACGGCAACCCGGCGCCGGCGGCACAGGACGCCGCCGACGCCTACTTCGAGCGTCTCGCATCAGATGTCAGCACCGGCCTTTCCAAGTGCGGGATCGGAGTGGACAACAACGGCGTGCTGGCCAGCAACCGGATGTGGCGGATGTCCAAGGCGCAGTGGCTGCGCACGTTCGACGAGTGCCTGGAGCAGCCCGACGAGTCGCACCTGCTCAGAGCCTCGGTCGCGTTTGATTTTCGCGCATCGGCGGGCGGGCTCTCGCTCGCCCCAGAGCTGACGGCGAGGATACGGACGGCGCGCCAGCACCCCCAGTTCATGCGCCTGATCGCCCGCTCGGCCACCAGCTCCCGCGTCGCGCTCGGCTTTCGCGGCCAGTTTGCGATCGAGCGTGACGGTCGCCTCGACCTGAAGCGGGGAGCGATCATCCCGCTGGTCAATCTGGTTCGCTATCACGCGCTCGCCACGGGCGTCACGATCTCTCCGACCCTCGATCGAATCGAAGCGATCACGAGTGCCGGTGGGCTCGAGCGCGCAGATGGCGATGCGCTTTCTGAGGCGTTCGGCGTGATCACGCGCGTGCGCTTTGCACACCATGCGGAGCTCGTCGCGGCCGGCGCGCCAGCCGACAACATGATCGACCCGGGCGGGCTGCCACCGATTGCTCGAGCTGACCTGCGCGAAGCGCTGAACGCCGTCAGGCGCGCGCAGAAGCACTTGCTGGTCTGAGCCATCAGGCTCGCAAAGGCACCCAACTTTCAGTTTCACAGTTCAGCCTTCTTGGAAACGGGATCCCCGCATGACATGCTTGCGGCCGACCAGCCGCCCACAGGAGGAACCGATGCAAAAGATCGTTCTCGGCTTTGACGACACGGAACCGTCGAAGCGCGCGCTCGAGCGCGCCGCACAGCTCGCCAAGGCTTTCGAGGCCGAGCTCCTCGTGACAAGCGTCGCGCCGCTGGCCGCCGGCGGGCCACGCTCGGGCGGCTCGGTCGATTCGACCGATTCCCCGTCGATGCACGTCGAGGAGCTCTCGCACGCACGGGTCTATCTGGAGGGTCAGGGAATCACGGCGCACTACCAGGCCGCGATCGGGGATCCGGCGGACACGATTGTTGAGCTTGCCACAGAGCGCGGAGCGGATCTGATCGTCGTCGGCACTCGGGAGCCGAGGGTGCTCGCGCGTCTGCTTGGCCAGAGCGTCAGCGAGGCTGTCTCGCACAAAGCTCACTGCGACGTGCTGATCGTTCACTGAGCGCAGGCTTCAACCAGCCAGCCGACGATGCAACGTCGGAGCAGACTGGCGGCGGGGCTCGTGTCGGCCGTCTGCCTGCTGATTCCCGCCACTGCGGGCGCGAGCACCGCTACCGCGACGTCCGTGATCGTCTCGCCCGACGGAAGCCTTTTGTACGCGGGCTTCAACGGCGTCGGCTTCTCGGTGTTCAGCCGGGACCCGAGCACCGGTCAGCTATCCGTTCTGGGAGAGGCGCCCGGGGCGTCGAGCGGAGGCGCGCTGTTCAATCCCGCGCTTGCGGTCAGCCCGGACGCAGCCAACGTCTACGGCGTCGATGGCCAGGGCAACCGGCTGCTTCAGTATTCCGGCAACGGCCAGGTCGCCGAGCAGTCCTATCCGGTGCTCGCAGATACATCGATCGCCCGCGATCCGATCACGCTGACCGTCTCACCAGACGGATCCAGCGTTTACGTGTTCACCTACGGCGTGCAGTTCGGAACCAGCGGAGTCGCCTCCGATGGCAAGATCAACGTCTTCCAGCGCAACCCGAGCACCGGCGAGTTGGCCTTGGTGCAGACCATGCCGCTCGACACCAGCCAGAACTTCGGTGGGGCGGTGGGGACCGACGCGGTGATGTCGCCCGACGGCAGGTTCATCTACGTCTCGAGTGAGAATGCCTCCGGCGGGATCTATGTACTCAGTCGCAACACGACGACCGGCGTGGTGAGCGTGCAGGAGCGAGACGGCATTTTGAACGCCGGCAACGCCCTCGCGATCTCGCCGGACGGCGACTACGTCTACGAGACCGGGGCACCCTCCCAGTCGGGCTCCACGAGCAGCGCAATCAGCATCCTGTCCCGCGACCCGAGCACGGGGCATTTGACGCCGGTGGGTGAGATCCAGAACGGCGCCGATGGGGTGTCCGGACTCAGCGACATGTGGGGCCTGGCAGTGTCGCCCGACGGCCGCTGCGTCTACGCCACCAGCCAGGCCGACGATTCGCTGGGCTACTTCACTCGCAACCAGAGCTCGGGCGCGCTCACCTTCGACGGTGTCGTGAGCGAAGTCGGCGACGGCGTCATCGGGTTGGCCGGCGCGCGCCAGGTGACGGTCTCGCCGGACGGCAACAACGTCTACGTGGCCTCTCCCGGCGACGATGGTGTCGCCGTGTTCTCTCGTAACTCGGCGACCTGCGCCCCGACCTTCCTTGAGCTAGCCCAGGACCTGTTCTCGCTGGGCCAGCCGTCAGTCGACCCGATCACGGGCACGGCCACACTGCCCGTGAGCGTCGACACCGGCGGAGCGCTCGCCGTCTCGGTGGCGCCGGTGACGGCTCAGGACTCCAGCGCTCGCATGGCGGCCGCCCGTTCGCACGTGATCCGGGTGAGCCAAGCTGGGGTGGTGAAAGTACCGGTCGCGCTCGATACGGCACAGGCACAAGAGATCGACGTCCTCCACCACGTGAGCGTGGGGGTGACGGTGACGTTCACCGCCAGCGGCGGAACGCCGACGACCAAGGCCGCGGTGATTCAGCTCGTCAAAGCCCGTGCCTTGGTCTCCAAGTTCCGCGTGGACCCGCCGGGGTTCTCGCTCTCCGGGCGCGACGTGAGGGGCCTCTGCGTCGCGCCGGCGAGAAACAACAATGCCGGGAAGCGCTGCCGACGCCCGATGCGGCTCCGCGTCAGCTATGAGCTCAACGTTCCAGACGGTGTCGCCTTCACGATCAAGGTCCAGGCACCGGGGCGCCGAGCGCGGCGACGCTGCGTCACACCGACGAGCGAGAACCGAGGGCATCGAAGGTGCACGCGGCTGGCGGCCCTGCGTGGGCAGCTCGCGCAAACGGGCGAAGCAGGCGCCAACCGGTTCATATGGGGAGGCATGATCGACGGCGTTCGGCTCGGTCCCGGAAGCTACGTGCTGATCGCCACTCCGCTCGGTGGCATCGCAGAGCAGGTCGGCTTCAAGGTGCTGCCCTGAGGCCGGACGTGGTATGAAGTTCGGCCTTAGCTACAACACCGCCGTGGCGGGCACCGACCCGGCGCACCTGAAGGCGGTCGCCCACCATGCCGAGGACCTGGGTTTCGAGTCCTTCTACGTGCCCGAGCACGTCGCGCTGTACCCGGGCGCGCGGATCGGCGAGAGCGAAATCGCGCCTGATCTGGAGATCGTCGACCCTCTCGAATGCCTCGCGTTCGTCGCGGCGTCGACGACGACGATCTTGCTCGGCACGGGTGTGCTGGTACTGCCCTTCCACCACCCAGTCGTGCTGGCCAAGCGGTTGGCGACGATCGATGTGTTCTCCAGCGGTCGAATGCGCCTGCTCACGATCGGAGTCAGCAGCCTCCCGGGTGAGGCCGCCGCCGTCGGAATCGACTACGCAACCCGCGGCCGTCGAGCCGACGAGGCGATCGACGTCCTGCGCGCTCTCTGGGCAGGCGACGCCAGGGGCACGAGTTTCGAGGGCGAGTTCTACTCGTTCGAATACGTGACCAGTTACCCAAAGCCGACGCAGATGCTGCCGATCCACGTCGGCGGCTCGAGCTTGGCCGCGGCCCGCCGCGCCGGCCGCCGGGGCGACGGGTTCTTCAACGGCGGCCGGTTGACGGCGACCGAACGGGTCGCCCAGATCGAACTGATGCGAACGACCGCGCTTGACGAGGGCCGCGACCCGCAGGCGCTCGAGTACACCCGCTGGGGTTCGATCGACATGGAGCGCAGCGGTGTGGAGGCGTACGCCGCCCAGGGCGTCGACCGCCTCGTCGTCAGCACGACCTCGGCCGATCTGGACGAGCAGCTACGCCGGCTCGAGGCCTTTGCGACGCTTCACGGGCTGCCACGCTGAGCGACCTATCAGGTCAGTCCCAAAGCGGACCTCGCCGCGCGTCGGATAAGCCAGTGATGCTGGTCCCACCCCTGCCAGACTTCGTGCCCCACGTCCGGGCCGGTCGCCGGCACGCAGCCTGACGGGCCCGCGATTCTCGCGACCTAGACTGTCAGAGTGACCGCGCGCGTCACCGATTGGGGTCTCGCGGCGCTGGTGGCGACGCTGCTCGCGACCGGTGTGCTCACGTTGTTCGCCGGTTCACCTGGTGCCGTCTGGATCTTTGCCGTCCATGATGCATGCGGGATCGGAGTCCTGTTCCTCGTCCTGGTCAAGCTCCGCCGTGTATGGCCGCGCGTTGCCCGTGGTGCGCGCGATGTCGATCGGCGCGCCGCCGGGGTTGGCGCGGTGCTGATGTTCGCCGCCTGCTTTGCCGCCGGAATTCTGTGGTCGGATGGCGTCACCGCCGCTCCGGGCGGTTACAGCCTGCTCGGCTGGCACGACGCACTCGGCGCGGCTCTGGCGATTGCGGTCACCGCCCACATGATGGTCCGCGCGAAGCGTCTGCGCCGGCGTGACCTCGCTGGACGTCGCCAGTTCCTCACCGCGACCGGCTTCACCGCCGCTGCCCTCGTCGCTTGGCGCGCCCAGCGACCGTTCGAGGCGCTGCTCAGCCTCAAGGGCGCCCGCCGCCGCTTCACCGGCTCATACGAGGCAGGGTCGTTCGACGGCAACTCCTTTCCGAGCACATCGTGGGTGGCGGACGATCCGGCCCCGATCGACCCGGCGGCCTACCGCCTGCGCGTCGAGGGGTTGGCGGCACGCCCCCAGGTGCTGTCACTTCCCGAGCTCGTTGCAACGGACGAGCTCGTCGCGACGCTCGACTGCACCGGAGGCTTCTACTCCACCCAGCGCTGGTGTGGCGTTCGCCTCGGCCGGCTCCTCGACCTCAGCGGCGCCGATCCGCGCGCACACCACGTGAGCGTCGCCTCGGTCACCGGCTACCGCTGGAGCTTCTCGATCGACGACGCGCGCGGGCTGCTGCTCGCCACCTATGTCACCGGCGAGCCGCTCAGCCACGCCCACGGCGCCCCCGTCCGGCTCGTCGTACCGGGTGCGCGCGGCTTCGAATGGGTCAAGTGGGTGACACGGATCGAGCTGCGGCACGAGCCGGACCTCGCCGCACCCCTCTCGACGCTGTGGAGCAGCTTCGTCTGACTACGCTGAGGTCACGAAACGCCAAAGGAGGTAAACGATGCCCGACCACAGGATTGGAACCCGCGAGGAGTGGAAGGCCGCTCGCGATGAACTCGCGAAGCTGGAGGCAGAGCACGCCAAGCTCGGCGATGAGGTGACCGAGCAGCGCCGTCGGCTTCCCTGGGTTCCGGTGGAGAAGGACTACCGGTTCGACACCGAGGACGGTCAGAAGACGCTCGCAGAGTTGTTCGACGGGCGCTCGCAACTCCTCGCTTACAACATCATGTTCGGCCCCGATTACGAGCTTGGAGCATGCCCCGGGTGCTCGAGCCTTGGCGACGAGCTCGACGCCACGCGCGTGCATCTCAACCACCGCGATGTCACGCTGATCTGCTTCTCCCGCGCGCCGATCGACCGGCTGATCGCCTATCGGGAGCGGATGGGTTGGCAGTTCCCCTACATCTCGACCTATCGGACCGAGTTTCCGTTCGACTTCGGCATCGCGCTCACGCCCGAGCAGGCGCAGGCGATCCCCGAGATCAGGAAAACGATCGACAACCCTCCCGCGTGGCTCGAGGACTGGGGGCGGCAGGTCGGAGCCAAGCTCGAGGATGGTTTACGTGAGGGTCCGAGCTTCATCGCGTTCGCCCGCGAGAACGGAACCGTCTACCACACCTACACCGTGATGGCTCCCGATCGGTTCGTAGCCCCGTATCACTCGTTCCTGCTCGAGCGAACAGCGAAGGGACAGCCCGAGGACACCCGCGCTTGGCGCAAGGACGAGTACCCGGACTGATCGCTACTGGGTGAGGGGGCCGGCGACGAGCAGGTTGGCCCAACCGCTCGTCGCGGGCGCAGCGCTGTGGGTGCCGTTGTAGGCGACGGTTGCCCGCCACCGTCCCACCGCGGGTGGCGTGAACGGCAGGACCGCGACGCCGTTGACGGCCTCCGCGTTGTAGTAGCCGCGGAACTGCCAGCGCTCGACCGGGTCGAAGTACTCCAGCTCGAACGTGACCGGGCCGTTGATCGCGGGTGAGACGGTGGCGGTGACGCGGGTGGACGCGCCCGGGCTGATCTGCTCGTAGCCGAAGCCGTCGAACGAGACCCGGACGTGGGTGATCGTGCGCGACTCGCGGTAGAGCGTGAACGGGCCGGACTCGAAGTTCTCCGCCTGCACGACGACGAAATACCGGCCTGGACGCATCTCGCGGCGGATCGTCTCCTCACCCTCTGACCCGCAGTTGCACTGGAGATACTTGCCCTGGTCGTTGAGTAGCTTCAGGTCGAAGGACGCGTTCGACGCCGTCTGAAGGAACAGCGTCAGATCGCTGAAGGTGGTGACGTCGAACCGGAACAGCCGGACGTCGGTGTTGAGGTTTCCGTGCAGCGTTGCCGTGTAGTGGGCGAAGTTCGGCAGGAAGATCCCAGGCGCCATCTCGAGCGAGGTTGCGGGCGCGATATGGAGCCAGTAGGGCTGTGAGCCGTCGATGCCGGGGGCGGCGGAGACCAGGAAGCTCCACAGGCCCGTGACCGTCGGCGTGAACAGCCGGTAGCCGGCGCAGCTCAGGCCGGCGGCAGCGCCCCCGCCGAACGAGCTCGTTCCGGGCGGGAAGATCGCAAGTTGCACGCACCCGTCGTTCGTCTTGACCAGGTTGAACTTGTATGTGGTCCCTGCCTGGAGGCGGAGCGAGTAGGCGTCCTGCATGTTGAAGATGCTGTCGAGAACGCCGTGGCCGCCGCGGGTCGGCAGCGCCGGCCCGGGCGGTGACGGCGGCGGCGGGACGACGAACACCTTCAGCGAGAACGTGCCGGATGTCGAGTTCGCGCGCTGGGCGATCCGGATCAGGTAGGTGGCGTTCCCTGAGGGCTGGAAGCTGATGCCGGCGAAGCCGTTCTGATCGGTACGGGCGCAGGTCACGGGGATGTTCTGGGACCGCTGTCGCTGGAAGACGTCGATGGCGGCGTCGAGGTCGCCGTTCGCCTGAAGCTTCACGCCGACCTCGCCCGGAGGCGAGGAGCCGAACGAGACCGAGTACCAGACCGACCCGGCGGTCCGGGCGCAGCCGGAGGGCGGTTCGGTGGTCTCCACGGTCGCGCCGACAGTGGTGCCGTTGGTGGCCGCCGGCAGCGCGCCGAGCGGCTGAGCCGAGTTGCGGTTGTCGTTGGGCGGCGGCGCGGCGGCCAGCGCCTGGGCGGCGATGCCCAGCACCACGACGACGATCAGAACCAGCGTGCGCGTCGTGGTGCGGATCACCGCAGCATCCTACCCGGAAACCGCGGCAGCGCAAACGGGTTCCGGCGGCTGCAGCCGGTCGTGGCTACTGCGAGTTGAGGTAGGTGATCACGGCCAGCACGCGCCGGTGGTCATCGGGGGACTGCGGCAGGCGCAGCGTCCCGAGGATGTTCTTGACGTGCTTCTCGACGGTGTGCTCGGTGACGAACAGCCGCTCGGCGATCGCCCGGTTCGAACGCCCTTCGGCGATCAGGGCGAGCACCTCGCGTTCACGATCGGTCAGGCGTTCGAGCGGGTTGTCGGCCTGGCGGTGTCGGCCGACGAGCTCGTCGACGACCGCGGGGTCCAGCACAGACCCTCCGTTCCCGACTCGGTTGACGCTCGAGGAGAGCTCGTCAAGGTCCGACACACGCTCCTTGAGCAGATACCCGATGCCGTCGGTCCCGGCCGACAGCAGCTCGAGCGCGTAGCGCGAGTTGACGTGCTGGGAGAGGACGAGGATTCCGATCGCGGGCCACCGCTCACGGATGATCTTGGCAGCGCGCAGACCCTCGTCGGTGTGCGTCGGCGGCATCCGGATATCGATGATCGCGACGTCCGGGCGCGTACGTTCGACCAGCTCAAGAAGCGCGTCGCCGTCCGCGGCGAGACCGACGACCTCGAAGCCGGCTTCTTGGAGGAGGCGGGAGAGCCCCTCGCGCAGCATTACCGCGTCGTCGGCCAGTGCTACGCGCATGGGATCTCAGCTCGCAGCGTCGTGCCCCGGCCCGGGGGGCTCGAGACCGTAAACCGGCCGCCGAGCGCCTCGACGCGGTCGGCGAGCCCTCGCAACCCCGAGCCGCCGGCCGTGGTGGCGCCGCCGATGCCGTCGTCAGCCACCTCCAAGGTCAGGGTCTGGCTTTCGCAGAAGGCGGCCACTCGGACCTCGCTGCCATGGGAGTGCTTGGCGGCGTTCGTCAGCGCCTCGCTGACAAGGAAGTACGCGGCGCTCTCGATCTGGTCAGGGAGACGTCGATCGATCGCCAGCTCAAGATGTGTCGGCAGCCCAGCGCGGCGGCAGAGCTCGTCGAGCGCGGCTGGAAGCCCGCGCTCGGTGAGCAGCGGCGGATTGATCCCGTGGGTCAGCTCACGCAGCTCCTCGAGCGCGAGCGCAAGCGCTTCCCGCGTCTCCCGCACGATCGGTTTTGCGACAGTCGGCTGCCCTGGCAGCTTCGTCTCCAGCAGGCCGAGCGACATCGCGATCGAGACGAGCCGCTGCTGGGTGCCATCGTGCAGATCGCGCTCGATCCGCCGCCGCTCGGCGTCCGTCGCCTCGACCAGCCGCGCGCGCGACGCTTGAAGCTCGACCAGCCGGGCACGCAGCTCGGCGTGAAGGCGCTCGTTCTCCAGCGCCAGGCTCGCAGCCGCGCAGACTGATGCGACGAGCTCGGCGTTGTGTTCGAGCACCGGATCGTGCAGCAGCACTGCGATCGGCTGTCCGTCTCGCTCGACGAGTGTCGCGGAGCGCCCGCTGTCCTCGTCGGGAAGCTTGACCATTCCGCCGTCGCCGTCGACGTAGCACGACTCTGCCGGGAACCAGAACGCAAGCTCCAGTGACGGGTCGCCAAGCGCCCGGGCGAGCGCGTCACGCAGGCCGGTCGACGGAGTCGGTGCGCCGAGCTCGACGACGAGGCCCGCGACCATGCCGCGCGCGAGCCGCCGTCTGCAGGAACACGAACAGCACCGCGACCGGCACCGTCGCCATCAGGGTGAAGTAAACGTTCGCGGGGAGCGCGCCGAGTGGGTCGCCGACCAGGTCAAGGATGACCGTCGAGGTCAGTGCCACGAGCGTGGCGCACCCTGCGACCAGCACCGGCGCGACTGCACGCCGCTGGGCTGCGCTTGCCCGGAGCCAGCGCTGGACGAGCAGCACGATCACGGTGACGATCAACGGGATCGCCAGCAGATGCTGGAGGCCGATCCAGCCGCGGGCCTTTTGATTGTCGTGAACCACCTGCAGGAGGTTGTTGGCGCAACCTGGGCAGTGCAGCCCGGCCCTGTTGCCGTACAGCATCGCGAGCAGCTGGAAGCCGACCCCCGCCACGACGCCGACCGCGATCAGCACGCGGTCGAGTCGGCCCTGCAACCGCCCGGACGGAAACGAGAGCAGCAGATAGACCAATCCGATGATCCACGCCGACTGAATCGAGAGTCCGATCGTGTTCAGCCAGGGCGCCGTCGCCTCGACCAGCTGCGCGGCGAACCAGGCAAAGCCAGTCAACACCATGATCTTGCCGAGCCGGTTCTCCGGCCGGGCTCGCCAGGAGGCAAGCCCGCATCCCAGCAGCGAGGCGCCGACCAGCAGCGTCAGCACAGGGCCGGGCTCGGTCGGGCGTCCTGGTGGCTGGTGCGCCGCCAGCCACACCGCGCCGGCCCCCGCCAGCGTCCCGGCAATCCCGACCATGTACAGCTTCGTCCTCATCGCTGCTGATTGTGCCGTCGATCGAGGGCTGGTTCCAAGCAGCATCGGAGCTACCACGCCGCCGCCGTCACGTCAGTCAGCCGCGATCGCGGCGAGCACGTCGAGTTTGGCGGCGCGGCGGGCCGGCCAGCTGGCCGCGCCGAGACCGAGCAGCGCAGCCAGGAGCAGGAACCCGGCCAGGCTGGCGAACGGGACCGCGATCTCGGTGATGCCCTGCTGCTTCAGCGACGCCGCGAACGCGACGCCCAGCCCGGTCCCGATGATCACGCCGATCACGGCGCCGAACAGGGCGATGATGACCGCCTCGGATCGGATCATCGCGCGAACCTGGCGGCGTCTCATCCCGACCGCGCGCAGCAGTCCGAGCTCGTGAGTGCGCTCGAACACCGACAGCATCAGCGTGTTGACGATCCCGATCAGAGCGATCGACGATTGCCAGCGCCAGCAGAACGTAGATCAGTCCGAGCTCTTGGTTGACGGTGCGTTGCTGGGACTGCTCGAACTGGGCACGGGTCTGTACACCGACGTTCGGGTATGCGTTGAGGTAGGCGTTGATTGCGGCCCCGACGTGGCCTGCACCGGGCTCGGCCCTGACCAGGACGCCGATCGGCAGCGGACTGTGGAAATGGGAGAGGAAGAAGTCCGGCGCCGACGACGTAGCTGCCGATCAGCGGGTTGGCCTTGAAGATCCCGCCGATCCTGATCGTCGAGGCCCCCGTCTGGGCGAAGGTGGCACGGCACGACCGAGCCGACCGACAGGTGCTTGGCGCTCGCGGTGGTGGTGTCGATCAGCAGCTCGCCGGCAGCCAGGGCGCTGAGCGCCGCTGCCCGCGGTGATCGACAGGTGGACCGTTTGCGGAAGGTCGGTCGCCGTGACGCCGACCAGACTCGAGAGCGAACCCCCGAGCTCGAACTGCCCTTGATAGACGGATGAGACCGCCGCCACCCCCGGGATTCGAGAGACGGCGGGGGCGACCGAGGTGCTGAACCCGGAACTGGGCCCGGTGATGATGTAGTCGGCGGTGACGGCGCTGTCGACGCTGCTGGTCGCTGACTGCGACAGCGACGCGCCGAGGACGGCGATCGCCGACACGAGCGCCATGCCGACCATCAGCGCGGCGCCGGTCTGGGCGGTACGGCGCGGGCTGCGCATCGAGTTCTCACGTCCCAACCTCCCCGGGGTGCCGAGCACGGCTGCCAGTGGGCGCCCGAGGATGCCCGCGATCGGCCGCGCGACGATCGGAGCCAGCATGCCGGCACCGACGAACACGGCCATTGCGCCGAGCCCGACCAGCAGGATCGCCGGTGCGGTCAATCCCACCAGCAGCAAGGCGATGCCGCCGATCGCGACGACGCCGCCGGCGATCATCCGTCGCCTGAGCGACTCCGCCGGCTCCTCCTGGTTGTCCACCAGCGCCGCGACCGGTGCGATCCGGACCGCGCGCCGCGCGGGGGCGATCGCCGATACGACGGTCACTCCGACACCGACCGTGATCGCGGCGAGAACTGTGCGGCCTTCGAACACGAGCGGCGCTGAGGGCAGCGAGATGCCGAACGCCTTCAGCAGCGCCTCTGAGGCCCACCGCGGCAAGGACTCCGATTCCGAGCCCGATCACCGAGGCCGCCAGCCCCACCAGCGCGGCTTCGCCGAGCACCGATCGGAACAACTGTCGCCGGCTCGCTCCCACAACTCGCAGCAGCGCCAGCTCTCGAGTCCGCTGCCCGACGGTGATCGAGAACGTGTTGAAGATCGTGAAGGCGCCGACGAACAGCGAGATCAGCGCGAATACGAGCAGCGCCGTCGAGAGCGGCGAAAGCGCGTCGCTGACGGCGCTTGACAGCTCGTTGGCGACCGTCTGGCCGCTGACCACCTCCACACCCGGCGGCAGAACCTTGGCGATCGCGCGCGCAAGCGCCACATCGTCCGCGCCCGGCTTGGCCAGGACGTCGATCGTGTCGTAGTACCCACGCGTGTTGAACAGGACCTGCGCCACCGGCAGGGAGAAGCCGGCCAGCGTCGTCCCGGCCAGATTGTCGGCCGTCCCGAACGTCACGATGCCCGAGATCGTGAACATCTGTGGCGCTCGCCCCGAGAGGACCTGCACCCGGTCGCCGACCTTGAAGTGGTACTTCGTCGCCGTCCCCCTGTCCATCACGACGTCATCGGCGGTGGTGGGGGCCCTGCCGTCAACAAGCCGGACAGCCGACAGCTGCCGATTGGGATCGAACGAGAAACCCAATGCCGACCCCGCGCCGCCAATCGCGTTGCCGCCCGACACGAACTGGGCGTAGCCCTCGACCTGCGGATCCACGTACGCGACTCCCGGCAGGCGGCGTACCGCCGCGGCGATCGACTCCGGGATCGGTTTGCGAACCGTGCCGTTGGCGGCAGCCGCCGTATCGTTGTTGAACGCCGCCTTGCCGCGGATCTGGAAGTTGATGTGCTGATAGGCAGTGCTGACGAGCGTGTCGAACGTGCGGTTGAGTGTGTCCGTGAGCACCAGCGTCCCGGTCACGAACGTGACACCCAGCACGATCGCCAGCGCGGTCAGCGCCAGGCGCAGCTTGCGGGCGAGCAGACCCGTGAGCGTGATCTTCCACATCGCTAGCTCCCGAGCTTCATCATCTGCTCGAGGACCGAGTCGGCGGTTGGCGAGGTCAGCTCTCCGACGACCCTGCCGTCTGCCAGGAACACGACCCGGTCAGCGTAGGCGGCCCCTCGCGGATCATGTGTGACCATCACGATCGACTGGCCGTGCTCGATCACCGACCGGCGCAGGAACGCCAGCAGCTCCGCAGACGAACTCGAATCGAGATTGCCGGTCGGCTCATCGGCGAAGATCAACTCCGGCCGGCGGATCAATGCGCGCGCGCACGCGACTCGCTGCTGCTGGCCGCCGGACATCTGGTTCGGACGGTGCGACAGGCGGTTGGCGATGCCGAGCGCGTCGACGAGATAGTCAAACCAATGCTGGTCGATCTCGGCGCCGGCGAGGTCGGCGGGCAAGGTGATGTTCGCCGCCGCCGTCAGCGTCGGGACCAGGTTGAAAGATTGGAACACGAACCCGATCCGGTCCCGGCGGAGATCGGTCAGCTCGGCGTCGCCGAGCAGCCCGATCTCCTGATCGCCCACGAACGCACGCCCGGACGTCGGGACATCCAGCCCCGCCATGCAGTGCATCAGCGTCGACTTCCCCGACCCCGAGGGACCCATCACCGCAGTGAACCGACCACGCTCGAACTCGACGCTGACGTCGTCCAGTGCCCGCACAACGACGTCGCCCTTGCCGTAGCTCTTCGTCAGGTCCACACCGTGGGCAGCCGGCGTCAGGGATCTCTGGTCAAGTTGGTTCATCGCTTGCTCGTGTACAGACTGAACGTTGCGCAACGTTCTGACCAGCCGGGGAGCCGGAGTCTCACGGGGTAGGGCTAGCACCACCGCCAGGTCGCCGAGCCGGCGCGTTAGGCTGAGGCTCGGTGGGGCAACTCAGCGACACCCGGGTCTGGTGACCGGCGGCACAAGTGGCCTGGGCCGGGCGATGGCTCAGGCGCTCGTGGAGGCGGGCGCCCGCGTGGCGTTGACCAGCCGCGATGCGGACCGGGCTCGGGCGACCGCGGCACAGCTCGGTGCGAGGGCCGTCGGAATCGAACTTGATGTTCGTGACCCCGCCTCGGTGTCCGCTGCGGTCGACGGCGCCTACGCGCTGATGGACGGGGTGGACCTGCTGGTCAACAACGCCGGGATCGGGATGCGAACAGTCAACCCGCGGTTCATGACCCAGCCGCAGCCGTTCTGGGAGGTGACGCCCGCCGGCTTTCGCGACGTGCTGGAGACCAAGGCGACCGGCACGTTTCTGGTCAGCCGAGCCGTGGTGCCGCGAATGCTGCGCGCCGGCGGCGGACGGATCATCACGATCTCGATGAACGAGCAGACGATGACGCGCGGCGGTTTCACCCCCTACGGTCCATCCGGCGCCGCCGTGGAGGCGCTGGCCCGGGTGATGGCCGCCGACCTCGCCGGCACGCCCGTCAGCGCCAACATCCTGCTCCCGGGCGGGGCGACCGATACCGGGATGATCCCCGCGGAGATGTCAGACGAGCTCCGGGACAACCTGCTCGACCCCTCGATCATGGGGCCGCCGATCGTCTGGCTGGCTTCCCCGGAAGCCATCGGTGTTCACAACGAGCGGATTGTCGCCCGCGATTTCGGGCAGTGGCTCTCTGCTCGCGGCAGTCGGACGAGCTCCGGCGGCGTCAGCGGACGCTGATCAGGTCGACGACGAAGACGAGCGTCTCGTCCGGCCCGATCACACGCCCGGCACCGCGCTTGCCGTAGGCGAGCATCGGCGGGATCGTGATCCGCCGCCGCCCTCCCACCTTCATGCCGGCGACGCCCTGATCCCAGCCGGCGATGACCTGGCCCTTGCCGAGACCGAACTTGAAAGTCTCGCCGCGATCCCACGATGCATCGAACTGCCCGCCGGTCTTCCACGAGACGCCAACGTAGTGGACCTCCACGATGCGGTCGGTAACAGCGTCGTCGCCATCGCCGACCACGATGTCCTCAATCTCCAGTTGATAGGACGGCGGCTGGTCTGCGGGAACTTCGACCACGGGCTTTTCGTTCATGTCGATGACGACAACCGTAGCCGACCGCGGCCAAACTGCTATCGCCGTTCGCTCCCGGCTTCCGGCTCCGCGCCCGGCTCGAGCTGGCGTCCCCGGCGAGCGAGCAGCAGCGACGCGAGCAGGAGCAGCGCGACCAGAGCGCCGCTGACCTCGGCGGCGAATGTGAGGCCGGAGACGATCACCCTGGCGATCACGGCGACCAGGATCGCGCTCAGCGCGCGAATGCCGATCCGCAGCTTTCGCATCGCGTCCTCCCAGGCCTCACGCCGCACCTCCGGTCCGTGGGCGTCAGGCTGTTGCCGCGCGTCAGGGTTTCGGTGGATTGCGGGAGGGCGACCGGAGCTCGATCGCCGAGCCTCGTCGTGGGTCATCGCAGTCCAGCCAGTGCCGTCATAACGCCTCCCAGCGATGATGGTGAAAGTTGCGGAGTCGATAGTCGAGAGACTCAAGTTTAGTCCGGCGCTTGAGCCTGTCAAGGATTCTCGGCACAATCCGCACGTGACCGACGCCGGGGAACTCAAGGACGCGCGGGAGCTGGCGGACGCGCTTCTCCGAGCTGGCCGCGCGACCCAGCACAAGCTCAGGGCGATCGCAGCCCGGCATGATCTGACCGCCGCGCAGGTGATGTTGCTGCGCTCACTCGACGAACCGATCGCGATGTCGGCACTGGCGGACACGACCGGCTGCGACCCCTCGAACGTCACCGGCCTGGTCGATCGGACCGCTCGGCTGGGTCTCGTGCAACGGCTCGCCGACCCCGGCGATCGCCGAGTCAGAATCCTGTCGCTCACCCCGGAGGGCAAGCGCGTCCGTGACCTGATCGACGAGGAACTGACCGAAGCGCTGGCGGGCACGTTCGATGGCTCGCCGTCCGAGCGAGCCGAGCTCAACCGGCTGCTACGCCACGTCCTGCGAGACCCACGGTCTGCGATAGAAATCATCGCATGACAAATCTTCCCAAACGCGCACTGGGCGACTCCGGCCCGGAGGTCTCGATCATCGGTCTCGGCTGCAACAACTTCGGCCGCCGCGTGGACCTCGCGGGCACTCGCGCGGTCGTGGATCAGGCGATCGCATCCGGGGTCACGTTTTTCGACACCGCCGACATCTACGGCAAGGGTGGCAGCGAGGAGTTGCTCGGTGAGGTGCTCGCGGGCCGCCGTGAGCAGGTCGTGCTCGCTACGAAGTTCGGTATGGACATGGGCGACGGCAAGGGACCGCGCGGCTCCCGCGACTACATCCGCCAGGCTGTCCAGGCATCACTGCGACGTCTGCGCACCGATGTGATCGACCTCTACTGGTACCACCAGCCCGACGGTGAGACACCGATCGCCGAGACCCTGGAGACGCTCGATGAGCTGGTGCGCGCGGGCACCGTACGCGCGATCGGCGCGTCGAACTTCACCGCCGAGCAGATCGATCAGGCAGATGCGGTCGCGCGTGAGCGTGGGCTCACGCGCTTCGTCGCACTGCAGAACGAGTACAGCCTGCTGGTCCGCGAGGCCGAGCGTGACGTGCTGCCCGCATGCGAGCGACTCGGGGTTGGCTTCGTCCCGTACTACCCGCTGGCATCAGGCCTGCTGACCGGCAAGTATCGGCGGGGGGAACCACCGCCGTCGGGGGCGAGGCTCTCTGCACGCGACGAGGTCGCGAGCGCGGATCAGTTCGCCCTGATCGAGGCGCTCGAGCGCTACGCGAGTGAGCGCGGTGTGTCTCTGGTCCAGGTTGCGCTCGGGGCCCTCCTCGCCCGGCAGGTGGTCTCGTCGGTGATCGCCGGTGCGACCAAACCCGAGCAGGTTCGTGCAAACGCGGCAGCCGCAGAGTGGACACCGAGCGACCACGACATCACGGAGCTGAACGCTCTGCTTGACCGCTAGCGACGTGCGTGCAGGTCACGCTGGGCGACGTGCGTGCAGGTCACGCTGGGCGACGGCGAGCGCGTCCACGCGCTCGTTGCGCTCGACGCCATCGTGGCCCTTGACCAGCACCCATTCAACCTCGTGCCGGTCGGCTTGCGCCAACAGCTGCTCCCACAGCTCCCGGTTCTTGACCGGCTCCTTCGCCGAGTTGCGCCACCCATTCGACCGCCAGGAGGCGATCCAGCCCTTGGTGAATCCGTGCATGACGTAGCTGGAATCCAGGTGTACCTGTACCCGGCAGCGGCGGGTGAGCGCACGAAGTCCCTCGATTACGCCGATCAGCTCCATCCGATTGTTCGTCGTTTCGTGCTCGCCGCCGCTGAGTTCCCGTTCGTGCTCGCCCAGGACGAGCAGCGCGCCCCAACCTCCGGGTCCCGGGTTGCCGGAGCAGGCACCATCGGTCCAAAGCTGAACGGTCTGCAGGGCTGTCGAACGTCGAGACGAGCTCACGTGAGATACATGGATCGCCTTCACGCGATCTCGGTGGTCCGCTCCAGTGTGTCAGAGGCCTCGAGCCACGCCGTCTCCAGCCGGTCGCGTTGCGCCCGCACGCCGTCAAGCTCGGCTTGCAGCTCGTTCAGGCGAGCGTGGTCGCTGGCGTGGGAGGCCATCTCGCTGTGTAGCCGCGCCTCTCGGCTCTCGAGCTTCGCCAGAGCCGCCTCGGTACGCCTGATCTCCTTGCGGGCGGTCCGAACGGCGGCGCCCGGCGCCGGCACCGCGCTGCTGCGCCGGGAGTTGGCCCGCGGTCCCTGAGCCGGCGCCGGCGCCGCGCCACCCGGCCGCAGCTGAAGGTACTGATCGATCCCTCCAGGAAGGTGGCGAATGCCACGATCGGCTGCGATCGCGTAGACCGAGTCGGACACCCGCTCGACGAAGTAGCGATCGTGACTGGCGATCACCAGCGTGCCCGGCCAGCCGTCCAGGAGATCCTCGAGTGCGGTCAGCGTGTCGGTGTCGAGATCGTTGGTCGGCTCATCGAGCAGTAGCACATTCGGGCCTGCGATCAGCAGGCGCATCAGCTGCAGACGACGTCGCTCCCCACCTGAAAGGTCTCGCACCAACGTTCGCGCGCGGTCCCCGCGAAAGCCGAAGCGCTCGCACAGTGAGCCGGCGGTCAGCTCCCGGCCGTCGCTCAGCGTTGCGGCCCCCGCAACAGCCTCAAGCGATTCGAGCACACGTTCGTCCGGTGGGATCGCAGCGGTGTCCTGGGACAGCTGTCCCAGCCTCACCGTCGCGCCGCGCTCAACCTCTCCTCGGGTCGGTTCCAGATCGCCTCCGAGCAATTTCAGCAACGTCGTCTTGCCGGATCCGTTGGCACCGAGGAGCGCCACGCGATCCCCTGGTCCGAGGCGCAGCGTGACGTCTCGCAGGACCTCGTGGGAGCCGAACGCAATTGAGACATTCACGGCCTCGAGAACCTTGTCGCCCAGGCGACGGCTCGCGAAACGGAGCAACTCGTCGCGGTCGCGCAGCTCCGGCTCATCCGCGATCAGAGCGTTGGCGGCCTCGATCCGGAACTTCGGCTTCGACGTCCGCGCCGGAGGACCACGTCTCAACCACGCGAGCTCCTTGCGCAGGAGTTGGCGGCGACGATCATCGCGCACCGCCGCCTGGCGTTCACGCTCCGCTCGAGCGAGGATGAACGCTGCGTAGCCGCCGTCGTACTGATGGACGGCCGCGTCGGCAAGTTCCCAGGTGGTGGTGCACACGGCATCAAGGAACCAACGATCGTGCGTGACGACGAGCAGCGATCCCGGTAGCGACGAGAGATGGCCCGCCAGCCAGTTGATCGCGTCGACGTCGAGGTGGTTCGTCGGTTCGTCCAGCAGCAGCAGTCGCGGGCGCTCGAGCAGCACTCGCGCGAGCGCGACGCGTCGGCGCTCACCACCGGACAGAGCCGCGATCGCCGTGTCCAACCCCGCGGGGAACCGATCGAGCTCGACGCCGCCCAGCAGCCCGTCGAGCACCCCGCGGAATGCCGAGTCGCCGGCCCACTCGTGTCGAGCCCGCTCGCCGATCAGTGCTGCGCCGACGGTTTCGTGGCCTCCGAACCGATCGCCCTGTGCCAGCAGCGCGATGTCCAGATCCCGAGCTCGGACGACCGTCCCGGAGTCCGGTGTCTCGGCGCCGTCGATCAATCGCAGCAGCGTTGACTTGCCCGCGCCGTTGCGCCCGACGATCCCGACCCGGTCGCCCTCATTGACTCCGAGCGTGATCTCACTCAGCACCGATCGGCTGCCGTAGCCCTTCTCGACCGCGTTCAGGTTCACCAGATTGCGAGCAGCCATCAACCGCATCCTGTCGCACAGCACACCGGCGTGGCGAGCCGCGATACTTGCCCGGTGAGCGAGCGGAACGTACTGGGCGGTGAGCTGGAGCCCTGCGGCAGCGACCCGCTCACCGGCTTCTATCGCGACGGCTGCTGCAACACCGGCCCTGAAGACCGCGGCAGCCACACGATCTGTGCCGTGGTGACCGAAGAGTTCCTTGACCACCAGCAGCAGATCGGCAACGACCTGATCACGCCGATGCCGCTGTACGGCTTTCCGGGACTCGTTCCGGGCGACCGCTGGTGCGTGACCGCGGTCAACTGGCTGCGGGCCCACGATGACGGCGCAGCGGCATATGTCGTGCTGGCGTCGACCCATGAGGGCGCCCTCGAGCTCGTCCCGCTCGCCGCGCTCGAGGAGCACGCCGTTGACGTGCCGGAAGACCCAGGTCCGTTGGCCCTCTAGCGGCTCGCGACACTAGAGTCGAGCGAGCAGCTCGAGAATCCGACAGAGATGGAGTGATCGATGAGCCAGACAGGCGAGCAGCGCAGCGCGGTGGTGTTCGGAGCGCGCAACCTCGGGCGGGCGGTGATCGAGAAGCTGGTCAGCGACGGCTGGTCGGTGGTCGGCGTCGCCAGGTCCCAGAGCACGCTCGACGGTGTCAGCGCGTCCGGTGCACAAGCGGTCAGGGCGGACGTGACCGACCCCGCGAGTGTCCTCGAGGTGCTGGAGCGGACGGCCACCGAACGCTGCTCGGTGCGGCTGATGGTCAATGCCGCATCAGCGTACGGAGGCGAGCGCACCGGACCATTCGGTGGAGGTCCGATCGCCGAGGCAGAGCCCGGTGCGTTCGACTCGTGGGCGGCGGCGCCGGCTCGCTCGGCGTTCTCGTTTCTGTCAGCCGGCGGTCGCTTCGCACTGGCGCAGGGCGGTCCCGCGACGCTCGTTCAGGTCACGGGCGGCTCGGCGCGCCGGGCGATGGCCAACCGCGGACTGTGGGCTGCAGGCGCATTCGGTGTGCGAGCGATCACCAACGCGGCTGCGCTCGAGCTCCGTCCGCACGGCATTCAGGTGTCACTGCTGATCGTCGACGCGGGCATCCAGGCGTTCGGTCAGCCACCGCGCGCCGGCGTCGCGCCGGAGGCGCTCGCCGACCCGCGTGAACTTGCCGACGCGGTCGTGTTCCTGGCCAACCAGGGGACCCGGGCCGCAACGCACGAACTTCAGCTGACCCCGCTCGCCGAGAACTGGACGCCTTAGTTCCTGACCGCCGCTTCGGAACGGTGTGCCCGGCGCCTGCCCGAGATGGGCTCCGGATGAGCGCCATCAGGATGATGACCGCCGGCGACAGGAGCACCGCTCAGCCCGAGAGTCGCGGGTATCGGCGTGCTGCTCGGGGCCGTCGTGGACGCCCCGGCGGCCAGTCTTCGCCGGTATCGAACGATCGGCGCGACGGTCAGCAGCATCATCACCGCCAGGACCAGGAACGGCGTGGTCTCGTTGGTCGCCTGTGCGAGCACAGCGGACGCGGGGGCGCCGATCGTCTCGCCGAGTGCGTAGGAGAGGTTGAAGAGCATCGTCGAGACGGCCAGCGCGATTCCGGCCGCCTGGGTGGAGTCGGTCAGCAGCGAGACGGCGGGAATCAGGAACGCGCTGAGCGGGATACCCATCAGGAAGATGCTGACGATCGCCAGCGGAAGCGCCGCATGCGGAAGCGGCAGCGTCGCCATCAGCAACGCGGTGCCGAGCAGCGCGAACGTGACCGGACCGACCGGGCCGCGCCGGTCGCACAGCCGCCCGACGGCCGGCGCCACGAACATGCTGAGCACGCATGCGAGCAGGAAGGTCGCGCCGACCTCCGCGCTCGAGGCCCCGAGTTGCGCGAGTCGGAGCGGGATCAGCACGCTCAGTGCACCCCAGGCGATCGCCTCGAGCATCGTCAGCCAAACGCCGATCACGGCGCGTCGGCTCTTGATCAACGTCCAGATCGGCGCCGTCGATGTCTCCCTGCGGAGCTTCGGCTCGTCGCTGCGCGCCACCATCAGCGCGGCGAGCAGCGAGACCGCCGCGACAACGCTGAACACGATCTCGGGGCCGATCGTGACCGCGGCGACACCCAGCACGGGGCCGATCAGCATGCCGACGATCGCAGCGCTGATCGCGGTGCCGAGCATCTCGCCACGGCGGCCCTCCGGCGCAACCGCGATCACCCATGTGAGCGCGCCTCCCCAGATGCAGCCGCACGCCACGCCCTGCACGGCTCGCAGGGCGTCGAGTGCGGGCAGGTGTGAGACGAACCCGAAGGCCAGCACCGCGGCAGCGAACACGAGCACCCCGGCGAGCGTGGTCCGCCGCACTCCGTAGCGAACCGCCATCCAGCCGCCGAGGATGCTTCCCGGAATCAGCCCGGCCGTGTAGGAGGCTGCAAGGACGCCGAGTTCAGCCTTCGATGCGGGCAGCGTGCGGGCGTAGTGCGGCAGCATCGGCGTGATCGCCGAGTACATCGCCGACTCGAGCAGCAGGAGCTTGCGCACGAGCCGGATCGCCTGGTGGTGCCCGCCGGCTGGCGTCGCCGGCTTTGAGCGGCGAAACATCACGTCGGCATCACCAGCCCTGCGACAAGCCGCAGCACAGCAGCACGAAGCGATGTCGAGCGGCCCTCGGCCAACTGCTGCAGGATCAGCCCGTCGATCGCGCCGACCACCACCCGGGCGTCGCCGATCGGGTCCTCAGAACCGCCTCGCTCCAATAGCCTGGCGGTGGTGCTCAGATAGGCATCCGTCCAACGGGACGCGATCTCACGCAGGGCGGGCCGACGAGCGGCCTCGAGCCACAGGACGTATGCGCCGAGCAGGGAGCTGCGACTGTGTCGGAGCTGCTCCTCGATCGGGTCGTAGAGCAGCGCGACGATTGCGCCGGGCACGTCGTCGGCGCCATCGAGCTCTGCGGCGCGTGCCTGCAGCCAGGCGAGGTCACGCTCGGCGGCTGCGCCGAGCGCGGCGGTGAGCATCTCCTCCTTGGACGCGAACCAGTACGTGGTTGAGGCAAGCGGCAGTCCCGCCACCTCTGCTACGCGCCGATGGGTGACCTCATCGACGCCGAGCTCGGCGACGATCTGGATCACGGCGTCGAGCAGCGCGTCGCGCCGAGCGATCCCACGTGGACGAGTGGTTACGGTCATTGGTACAAATGTACCGAATCGCTGCCACCGGGCTGGGGCAAGCTTTTCCACACGCTCACCGATCGCTGAATAGAATCACCGCTGTGAGCGACGAAGACTCCACGCTCGGTCCGATCGTGGCGGGTACCGACGGCTCCGGCACCGCCAGCAAGGCGGTTCAGGAGGCGGCGCGTTTGGCGAGGGCGCTTGGCACCGAACTGCATCTCGTCTATGCGTTCGAGCCGGCGTCAGGAGCGCGGATCGCGGGCGCGCCCCGCGGCGGCCGCGGCGATCTGGCGCCAGCTCCCGGACTCCGAGGTCGAGACGGTGCTCGGCAGCGCGGCGGTCTCCGTGCGCGACGACGTGCTGGTGGTGAAGTCACACTCGGCGCAGGGCGATGCGGCGGACGCCCTGATCAGCGTGGCCGATGAGGTTGACGCGTACCTGATCGTGGTCGGTAGTCGCGGCATGCACGGGGTCAAGCGCGTGCTCGGAAGCGTCCCGAACAAGGTCTCGCACGCGGCCCACAGAAACGTGTTGATCGTCGCCACCGACGACGACTGAGCTCGGTCGGCCCGAGCGATATCCGAGCCGGTAGGGTGACGTGCTCGGAACTGAAGATCATCTGACACGCTCACCGACGAGGCGCCCGCGCTCGCCACCCACTCATTGCTGCCGATCGTCCGGGCATACGCGGCCGCCGCCGGCGTCGAGGTTGAGTCACGCGAGATCTCGCTGGCGAGCAGAGCAAGACGACGAGTCAAGCAACAGGGTCGCTTGGGGTTCTGCCACGCGGATTTCGCCATCCTGGACCGACGACTTCCGGCGACGCGGAAGTGTTTGGCGCCGGCGGATTCAGCGCAGATCCCTTTCCCCCGCCAATGCGTGGTACCCGGATTTTAGTACATGGAATCGGACGGCTTAAGCCTGGCCTGACACTGGCGCAAGCTCAGTCGCGGCTCACTGCCATGGCTGCCCAATTACGCCACGACTTTCCCGCCGATTACCCGGCGCAGGCGCAATGGACAATTGAGATTCAACCATTGCAAGAAACTTTGGTGGGCAAGGTCCGGCCCATGCTGCTGGTGTTACTGGGTGCGGTAATCCTGATCGCTTTCATCGTATCGTTGAACATTGCCAATCTCCTCTTGGCGCGCGCTTCGGGGCGGCAACAAGAGATGGCGGTGCGGTTAGCGCTGGGGGCGAGCCGCGGCCGCATGGTGCGCCAGATGCTGACCGAGTCCATGCTGCTATCGCTCATCGGCGGCGCCGCGGGAATCGCAACCGCAGTGGGTACTTTGGGTTTCATCCTGCGCTTTGTGCCATCGAACGTTCCCCGGCTCAACGAAGTACGAATCGACTGGGTGGTGCTGGCGTTCGCTCTGCTGATTTCCATTCTCACCGGCTTAGTGTTTGGACTTGCTCCAGCGCTTCATTCGGCAAAAGTCGCTCTCTCCTCGGCCATTCGTGAAGGCGGTCGAGGGTCCGGCTACAGCACTAAGACCGGCCGATTGCGGGATGTTCTAATCGTCTCTGAACTGGCGTTCGCCGTCATACTGATGGTCGGAGCCGGCTTGCTGCTGCGTACGCTGCGGGATCTGTTGCAGGAAAATCCAGGCTTTAATCCAACTCAAGTTGTCACGGCAAACACGTGGCTAGGAAATCCCAACGATCCGAAGATGGATCCGTATCTCGGTATTCCTGGTAAGGCCACCTTTGATCGTGAGTTGCTGCGGCGCATGAAGGCAATTCCGGGAGTGGAACTCGCCGCAATCACCTCAGCTCTACCGACCACCAATATCAACCCCAACGCGGTCGGTGGCTTAGCGAATGAAAGCTTAGCGATTGAAGATAGACCGGTCGAGTCCTCGCAGGATCTGCACGCCGAGAGAATTCGGATAAGCCCCGATTATTTTAAGGTGTTACAGGCGACGCTCCTACGCGGCCGCTCATTCACCGAGGGCGATGAAGACGGCAAACCGCTGGTGGCCATCATTGATGAAACCACCGCTCGTAAGTATTGGCCGGATCGCGATCCGCTGGGCCGCCGAGTGCGAATCGGCAAAGACCCTACTAAGCCATGGACGACCATCGTGGGTATTGTTAAGGATATCAAGAGTGACGGTCTCGACATCGATGGCGTTCCCCACATCTACGTTTCGACCTATCAAGACCCCAGCAAGCAACTGAACGTGGTGTTGCGGACGTCTCTGCCCGCGACCCTGCTCGAACCACAGATTCGGCATGAAATCCAGAGCATTGATCCCGGCTTGCCGGTATTTCATGTTTCTTCTATGAACGACATCCTTGATCGGTCACTGGCTTCACGCCGTTTTTCTGCCGGTCTGGTGGGCGGCTTTGCAGGCGTGGCGCTGGTCTTGGCTTCGATTGGAATTTACGGCTTGCTCGCCTTTATGGTTGGCCAGAGGTCACGCGAGATCGGACTGCGCATGGCATTGGGGGCACGGCCCGCCGATATTCTGAAACTGATCGTGACCAAGGGGGTCGTTCTTGCCGGCGTCGGAATTATCGCCGGCGTAACCCTTTCCGCATCCACTGCCTCGATGATGGCGAGTTTGCTGTACGGCGTTCGGCCGCATGATCCGGCGGTATTTGTGGTTGTACCTCTGCTCTTGTTTGCGGTCGCCGTGCTGGCCAGCTACGTTCCAGCCTGGCGCGCAACGAAGGTGGATTCCGTGACTGCCCTTCGAGAGGTTTGACGTTTGGTGTGTTGTACTCGTTGCCCGAACTGGATCTCAGACATCGGCCGGGAGTGTTCGAGACGTGACCGCCGCGCATTAACGGCCTTTTACGGATTCCCGCCACCACTTCTCCGCATGCGTTATACGACCGAGTGAACCTTGCGAGGCTTATGCTGGATTCCTAAACGCTACGCGACTAACCGCGGCCTACGTCTCCCGACTTGGCTGATCAGGACCCGCCGCCACTTTCAGGCAGCCCGCAATCTTATGCGGGGGAAAATCGCACGCGTTTTTTCCTCAAGTAGAATCGAGCGACAGGCATCACGGTAGACTAGCGATGCCAAGGAGCCGGTTAGGTCTATCTGGCGGCGCCATGCTTCCGGAGGATCTCGGCGACCTCTGCGTGTCCCCTCCGCTCGGCCCACGCCAGAGGGAGTGGCCCATGGCGGGTCATCGGGGAGATTCGTGGGTGCGCCGCGGCGAGCAGAAACTCCACCATTTCCCGCATGTTCGTTCGGCCGCCCATGCGAGCGGTGTCGAACGGTACTCCTCGTCTCTGGCTGAGATCGAGGCGCCCGCGTCGAGCAGGATCCGCGCGCGCTCGATTGCATCCGCTGCGTCTGGCCGCGCTTGCCACCGGAGCATAGATCGTGCAGAAATGTCCGCCGCTGCCAGTTTGGCAAGTCCGGATTGATCCCGCTTGCAAGGAGGATACGGAGCATTTCGATGTTTTCGATCAGGTAGCTGTGGCACCCGGTCACCACCGGCGGCACGCGGATGCCGGCGTCCAGCAGGCGCAACAGCAGATCCTGCTTCCCTCGCGTGCATACGGCTGTGAATACCCCGCCGCAGCCGAGTTCCGCCGAACTCGGGTCTTCCGTCACGCGACGCATGACTTCGTCGTCCTCATCCAGCCAGACCAGGTCATACGGATCGAGTGTTCCTCCTCGCGCCATGAGCAGCGCCCGCAGTTCCGGAGTTCTCGCTGCGTAGACGGCATTGCCCGCCGAGTCCACATGGCTGTTGGGATCGGCGCCGTGCGCGAGCAACAACTCCACCAGTTCGCGGTCACCGGTGCGCGCGGCGGCGTGCAGGGAAGCGCCCCGGGGGGCGTCGGATTCGGGCCAATTGGGATCGGCGCCGCGATCCAGCAGCAGACGTGCGATCTCGCGGTGGCCGAATTTGACTGCCGCGGATAGTGCGCGTTTCCCATTCGGACGCACTTCGCGAAGACAGGCGGGGTTCTGGTCAAGAAGTGCCGTGACCCGATCCAGGTCCCCGAGTGCGGCGGCAATCGTCAAATCACAGGTAGCACCACGTGACAGCAACAGCCGGGCGATATGGAAATCGTTGCTCGCCGGCAGGCGTTTCCGGCTCCATACCGCAAGGTCGAGGGCTTGCGAGCCTGTGCCATCGGTTGCGTCAATGTCGGCGCCACGATCAAGTAACGACGCAATACCTCGTGTGCCGAACGCTTCACCGCCCGGTGTAGCGGCGTCCCCCCCTCGGAATCGCGACGATTCAGGAGAGTTGGATCCCCGTAAGCAGGGCCCGGACGCTGCAGGACATCGTTGCACTCTGCAGCCATATGGATCGCATGATCCTATGCCGGGAACAACCGGTCTGCCGCGCCGCATTCCTCATCGAGAAGCAGAGCGATATCTTCGTGACCCCGGTCCCTGGCGATTTCGATCAGGCCGTCGAGGTCACAGCCGTTCCATTCCGCTTCTGCTGCGCCCGCGTCGAGCAGAATCCGCACGGCTTCGGCATGCCCTTCTCGTACGGCGAAGTGGATAGGCGGCGCGTAGAAGTATTCAGCACGGCTCAGGTTCCGATCGCGTTCCATCAGGCGTTGGAGCGCGACTGTGTCGCCGGCCACGGCGGCGTTGATCGTATCCCAGACATCACGCCCTTTGTAGGATTCAAGTTCCGGCGGTTTGATCATGCCTCCGCTCAAGTAGGCTTTAAGCCTGGGCCAGCTATGGAATCCGTGCCCCCTGGCGATCACAAGTTGAGCATCGTGCAACGCAAATTTCCGCGCCCCAGCGCCAGGATATCGCGCGGCGGCCTCTGACACGGCGTCTGGCTCGCCAGCACGCACCGCGTCCAACAACTCCTTCGCCTGACGTTTGAGTTGATCGAGATCCGGGTGCTTGGGGAGCACGCGGCTAGGGAGAGGCTTCTTCACAATGATCTCCTTTCTTGGCTGTCCGTATACGGATCAGCCGCTGCGCCGGTGTCCGCTCTCTCGGGCAGAAAAGAGTTCATCACATCGACTGCTGAAACTGCAAACATTCAGGAGGCTCGAGTCCTTCCCGCGGACACGGCGGCGCCCTGAATGCGCCGATTTACATTATAATACCCGAACCCGTGCGCACGGTCTGGAACATCGTCATCATCGACTCTGGCGCCTGTACGCGAAAGCAGGACTCCAGTGTCAGTTGCTGGCTATGTTCCGTGGCTTTTCGAACAGCCTTTAGGTGTCTGACAGGTCTTCTGCCAACCTCCGCCCCCCCCAGCCCATCAGTTCATCCATCCACCGATCCATTTGGTCAAATTTCATGCCGAGCCCTGCCGCCATCGAGCAATACGTAACTGAGCCGAGACGCACATACA